>CAVUON010000008.1:0-384457 GCA_963743135.1 uncultured Acidobacteriaceae bacterium | reverse complement strand
TGGTCGGGGCGGAGGGATTCGAACCCCCGACCCTCTGCTCCCAAAGCAGATGCGCTACCAGACTGCGCTACGCCCCGACTCTTGAGATTGTATCGCAGAGAGTCGCCTTACTTACGCCTGCCGCACAAGCCACGTCGCCAACCACACGATGACTACCACCGGGATAGCAAAGATGATCAGAAGCACCAATGCTATGCCGAGCAAGAAAACATAATCCTTCCACGTGTGCCTGTGTGGCTGACGCAAGTGCCGCGTCATCAGGTTGTAGTTGCGGCGGTTGGCCTTCCAGGCGATGTCGAAGGCGTCGCCCAGAAACGGAATTGCGCCGATCAGCACATCGAGTGCAAGATTGACGACCATGCGCGCGAGGGTTACATATGGTACTCCGCGAAACCACGCGGCGATGACGATAATGCAGGAAGCAAGCCCAGCGAGAATATCTCCAAGAAAAGGCACAAGCCCGATAATCCCGTCGAGACCAAAGTGAATCGACGTCCCGGGAATGCGAAAGCAGTCATCGAGCACGTGCGCCAGAAGTTCTAAATTTTCGTCGGCGAAGAGACTGTGGCCCACGCGCGTTCGCGACGATAAACATTCTTCTTCGCGGGGTAGGAGAATTTCAGGTTTCATGCAATGTCATGTAGCCATCTAAACCTGCTGCTGAATGCCGTACTCAGCCGGTTCAGGGCGACGCGATGCCCTCAATGCCAATGCTATAATTTTGTCTGGTACGGCGGCTATAGTTCAGCGGCAGAACGCCGGTCTGTGGCACCGGATGTCGTGGGTTCGAACCCCACTAGCCGCCCCAGATTCCTCTTCTTCAACCAATTCCTGTGACCAGCCCAAAAAAGCGCGCTCGCCCACACGGCGAAATTTACGCCGGATGCTCCGGATGGGCCTATCCAACCTGGAAGCCTGATTTTTATCCCGCCTCAGTCCCCGCAAAAAAGTTGCTTGAGTACTATGCCACACGCCTGAACTCCGTCGAGGTTAACTACACCTTTCGTAGCCTTCCCACGGCCTCAACAGTCACCGCATGGCTGGACGCGACAGGCAGAGATTTTCGCTTTTCATTCAAAGCTCCGCAGCGCATCACACACATTCTTCGCCTGAAGAGTTGCCAGGATGCCTTGAATCAATTCGCGCGAGCGCTCGCTCCAGTAGCCGAAGCAAACCGGCTGGGGGTTATTCTCTTTCAGCTTCCGCCAAACATGAAAGCCGATGTCGAGCGGTTAAACGTCTTTCTGGACGAAGCTAAGAAGCTGGATTTCAGGCTTGCATTTGAATTCCGGCACGAGTCCTGGTTCTGCGTGGAGGTCTATTCGCTGCTGCGTTCCTACTCTGCGGCGTTATGTAGTGCCGAAAGTGACGAATTGGCTACTCCGGAAGAACATACCGCGCCCTTCAGTTGCTATCGCCTTCGCAGGAGCGACTATTCAGCAGACGACCTCGCGGCCATCCGCTCCAGACTGCAGACGCGTGCCATTGAGGGCGATGCTTTTGCTTACTTCAAGCACGAAGAGTCTCCGGTGGGAGCGCTTCGCGCCGTAAACCTTCTTGAAGGACTGCGTACCGCATGAGCATGAAGGCGCCTTCACTTGCAACAGAAACGTGGCTTACGCCATTTTCTTCGCGAGCCTTTTTGCGGAACAACCACTTGCAAACGCTGGCCGGAAATTTTCTGCGGAGAAACATCTCTCTGCCTGAGCCGGAACGCCTGCTGGTGGACGTCGAAGGCCCCGTCTCGGGCTATGGGCCGAGCTACGTTTTGTGCCATTGTCACTGGCAGCCCGAGCAAGTTCGGGCGCAGAGGCTCACCGTCGTCCTTATACATGGACTAGAGGGCTCGTCCAGTTCGCGATACGTGATCGGCAATACGGGCCGCGCTCTGGCGGCCGGTTTCAATGTCGTTCGCATGAACATGCGAAGTTGCGGCGGCACAGATGAGATATCTCCTACGATTTATCATTCAGGGCAATCAAATGACGTGAACGCCGTCTTCAAAAAGCTTGTCGAGACGCAGAAACTGGAATCGATTGCGCTGGTGGGCTATTCAATGGGCGCCAATCTTGTTTTGAAATTTGCAGGCGAGGTCGCGGCTGCGCCGCCTCCACAGCTAAAGGCGCTGGTGGGCGTCTCTCCTCTGATGGATCTTGCCGTCTCATCAGCCGCGCTGCATGAGCCCCAGAACCGACCCTACGAATGGCATTTCCTTCGCAGCATGCTCGCGCGCATTCGCCGCAGAGCTCTGCTGTTTCCTGCCATCTACGCCAACGCAGAAGTAGAGAAGATCCATAGTTTGCGCCTATTCGATCAGCATATTGTGGCGCGCTACGGAGGCTTCGCAGACGCCGATGACTACTATTTCACAGTCGCCAGCTCGCAGTACGCCGATCGTCTGAACCTTCCCACGTTGATTCTGCATTCACTCGACGATCCATTTATTCGCATGTTGCCCGCGACGCGTGCGGCATTAATTGCTAATCCACACGTGACCTTCGTGGAAACGCAACACGGTGGCCACTGCGCTTTTCTCGAATCGCCACAGAATGGCGACGATGGGCGGTGGGCGGAGAAGACGCTCCTCGGTTTTTTGCAGGCGCAGGTACATGGAAGCTGACTGGTCTGTCGAGATTGGGCCGGGTCTGTCTTGCATCGATGCTTCATGGGGGGGCTTCGTCGATCTGCGAACCTCTCCGCATGCCATCGACACCTTAGAGGAAGCGCGGCATCTTGCACTGCGCACGGCTCTCATAGGGTTCAATGCAAACAATTCGCCGGTATCCACATCGAAGTGCGACACCTGGGTGCTGGCGGGAGAAGAGATCGATCCGGACGAATTTGGTGCGAGCGTCGACAATTCCCGCGTGGGATTCGCGTCTTACATCGATGTACTGGAGCACGACGCCACTCAATTCTCGTCCTTTGAATTCCATGAGCGGCGCGCCCGTGACCTCGTCAACGATCTGCGCCTTCTCGCCGTGCAGCATGGTCGCGTGGATATTGTCCTGCGCGCCGCCGTTACAAAGGAAGGAAGCGGCTATGGTTTCACTCTTTACGCCGCTGGTTGCGGAGCCGACGAAGCGTCCGCGTATACCGCGTGGCAGACCGTGCTTGCCGCGGTAGTTGCCGCTACAATAGCACCAGCGCCGCACTCTCCACGCGCGGGCGAGTAGCTCAATCGGATAGAGCACCGGCCTTCTAAGCCGGGGGTTGTGGGTTCGATTCCCGCCTCGCCCACCATGTACAATCACTGAACCTGCAGCGGCTGTCCTTGTTCCTAAATGAAGCGAGAAAAGGATTGCAAGATGCTGAATTCCGTCGAGGACGTGTTACTCGTTATTGCCATCGTAGCCTTCTCCCTGCTGTTCATGATCGCGATCAACCATTTCTGGCCAGCCGAAAAGCGTAGCGCTCACAATGAGATCATCGGCTGGCAACTGAGCGTTCTGGGCACCACCTACGCGGTGATCTTGGGATTCATGCTCTACACTGTCTGGACCAATTTTGGACTCGCAGCGATGAATGCGGACTCCGAAGCCAACTCGCTCTTGAACGTTTACCGCCTGGCGGATGGTCTCCCGGACGAACAACGAGCCGAGTTAAAGGACCTTGCCCGCCTTTATGCCAATGTAGTCGTAGAGCAGGATTGGCCAGGGATGGCCGATTCTATCGGAGTCTCTTTGAAAAGCCGCGAAGTCAGCGTCAAGATGTGGCAGACTCTCATGTCCGTCAAAGCAGCCTCTCCTGCGGAACTCACTGCCGAAGATCATGCACTCTACGAGTTAAGTGAAATGACAGAGCATCGCCAGATGCGCCAGATTCAGTGCAACGATACCCTCCCCACTGTGCTCTGGTTTGTCCTGATTATCGGAGGAGCGGTCACCATTATGTCGAGTTGCTTATTTGGCTCAAAAAATACTTGGCTACATGGACTCCAGGTGTTTGCCTTCTCTTTACTCATTGGGCTGGTGCTCGTTGCAGTCGCCGATATTGATCGGCCATTCCAGGGTTCGGTTCATGTCAGCGATCTGGCCTTTCTTCGGGCGCAATTGAACATGCAAAGTCAGTGAGCCAAGACTCTACCCCGCGGCTCGCTCTTCAACTCCCGGAATCCGGTTATCCCGGGCCTTGCTGATTGATCCTGGGCACTCCGCAGGCTGAATGGAGCCTGCCGAATTCCGCCTTATTTCATTCCCGCCAACACAAGTTTTGCGATTGTGGCCAGCTGCATATTCGAGGTCCCTTCATAGATCTTCCCGATCTTGGCATCGCGGTAATACTTCTCGACCGGATAATCCTTAACAAAACCGTAACCGCCGTAGACCTCGACGGCCTGGCTCGCCACGCGCTCGGCGACCTGCGAGGAAAAATATTTCGCCATCGCCGCTTCACGCACAAAATCCAGCCGGGCGTCCTTCAGGCGCGCCGCATTGTAGACCAACAGCCGAGTCGCTTCGATCTCGGTCGCCATTTTGGCGAGCGAAAACTGGACCGCCTGAAATTCGGCAATGGCCTTGCCGAACTGCTTTCGTTCCAGCGCATATTTTGCCGCGCAGTTCCACGCGCCCTGCGCCAGGCCCAGCATCTGCGCGCCTATTCCGATGCGGCCCTCGTTGAGCGTCTCAATTGCGATCTTGTAACCTTTGCCCGGTTCGCCCAGCACATTGGACGCCGGCACGCGGCAATCTTCCAGAATCAATTCGCAAGTGGAAGAGGCGCGAATGCCGAGCTTGTCTTCCTTCTTGCCAACGGTGAATCCCGGAAAATCCCTTTCGACGATGAACGCGGTAATGCCCTTGTATCCTGCTGCCGTATCAAGCGTAGCGAAGACAATAAAGATTCCAGCTTCCTTCGCATTGGTGATCCACAATTTCTGCCCGTTCAGCACATATTCGTCGCCACGCCGTTCGGCGCGCGCCTGCAGCGCAAACGCATCCGACCCGGAAACGGCTTCGCTCAGCGCGTAAGCCGCCACGGTGTCGGCCGCCATTCGCGGCAGATACTTTCGCTTCTGCTCTTCCGTTCCCCAACGCAGGAATGCATTTACGCACAGGGTATTTTGCACATCCACCAGCACTCCAACCGAAGCATCGATCGAGGAGATCTCCTCGACGGCAAGAATGGCCTCAAAAAAAGTCCCGCCCGAACCTCCATACTCTGCAGGAATCTCAATGCCCATTAATCCCAGGCTGAAAAGCTGCGGTAGCAGCTCTGCCGCGAAGTGCTGCTCCTCGTCCATCTGATGCACCAGCGGACCGACGGTTTCGCGCGCAAAGTCGCGAACGGTAGAACGAAAGAGCTGTTCGTCTTCATTTAAATGGGTCAAGGGAAGGGCAGAATCGTCAGATGCCATGGAGGTCCTTTGTGACAGAATTCGCGCGGCGATAGTCCGGCGCTTTTGGCTGTACAGGAGATTCTATTCGCTTTAAAAGAGGTCCGGCATGGGCACTGGAATCGCGAATCCTATCCGTTGATCTTCACTTTGCACGGAGCGGAGCCCGCCACACAATAGCCAGTTTTTCGCGGTCCAGGATTTTCCTGGCCTGCCCCCGCGCATGGCTTGCCCACGCTCCCGCAGGATCGAGTTTCAGATAAATCTCCCAGTGCTTCAACGCTCTTCGCCGCTCATTCAGCCGCTCCCAGGCGAGCGCCAGATTGTAATGCGCGTCAGCATACTTGGGCACCAGCCGGATCGCATTTCGGTAGGCCTCGACGGCCTCCGGCAAACGCTGTAATTCGTCGAGCACATTGCCGAGATCGAAAAATGCCAGGGCGTAATTCGGATCGGCATCGACTGCCTGGCGGTACATCCGTTCTGCTCTGAAAAACTCGCCCTGGTTGTAAAAGATCGTCCCAAGATTAATCGCAGACGGGGCATGGCGAGGCTCGCGGCCGAGGATGCTCTCATAGAGCTCGATGGCCTCACCGGTCTTCGATGCCTCCTCGCAACGCACCGCCTCCATAAACGTCTCGGAAATCCACGCATCTTTCTGTGCGGGAGAAAATCGCAGGCAATTGACTTTGGCGAGCTGCTGATGTCCGTCAAAATCCAGCACAAACTGTTTGGCGATTGGCTCCATAACCGCGCCCGAATGCCGGAAAACGAGTCTCGAACCATTGCGGATCGCGCTGGCCTCAAGTAGTGGATTGGCCATGCCGGAGACCGCCCGCATGGCGCTGACGCCGGCGCGGATGCTGGCTGAAGAGAGGCGAGTGGCACGGAGGTCACGCAGCTTACGAAGCTGAACAAGATCCTCAAAGCCGTAACTGTCTGTGGAGGCGACTAAACCTGCGCGCTCCCACGCCTGAAGCTGGCGCGCGCGGATGCGGAGAATTCGTAAAACATCCTGACGGTTATATCGGGTCACTGTTTGGGTGCTCGGAAACGTACCGTCGTTCACAACTGGAGCGATTATCCAACGCTCATCTCATTAAAACAAGGGTGTAGATGGGAAATCTCGTGGATAAACAGGCACGAATCTAGTTCGACAAGAGCGGTCGATATAAGAAGAGCCTTGGAGCGGGCGGTTCCTGGAGCCGACGACCGGACTTGAACCGGTGACCTGCCGATTACGAATCGGCTGCTCTACCAACTGAGCTACGTCGGCCTTGCTCAGTACAATTTTATCTTCCGCGTGCGATGACGTAAAGCCATGCCGCGACACTCACCTGCGACACCACCTAAGGACTCACATTGACATACTCGAAAGAGCCGCCCACGGCAGTTCCCTTGAGGCGCGTTCTTCTGCAGAGCCGGTTGCAGACATCACGGCAGTGCGATCTAAAAGGACAAATCCATCGCACAGAGACATGAAAAGGCCGCCCGGCAACGGGGCGGCCTTTTCTTTAGGGAGAATAGTTCCAACGGAGGCAAAGCCATCAGAACTTTCTGGCGAAATACTATGTTTGGGGGCGGAGGGTGTCAAGCCAAAATCCTGACAGAATTAAACCCTTCCACGTCAATAAGTTAACAGCGGCAAAAATCCGCATTCTCAAATATTTGTTCGCCGTATATTCGCGTGTCCAAGCTACGTTATCTGCCGTAATTCATTTTTTTTCATTGAGTTACTCGTAGCACTGCACCAGGATTAAGGCAATTTTCGCGCGGGACCATGCTGCCAGTCGTTCAGATTCAAGCTGATGAAGTCCTCCTCGTAAACGGTTGAAGCAGGTTTGCCGTGCATTACTCGCCACACGGCGCGGCCTCCTCCGAGGAAACCTCCGAGCAACAGCGCAGCCGCGCCCAGAATCGCCGTGAGATACGCAATCCCCACCAGCATCTTCGCTGCCTTCTTTACTTCGCCTGACGAGGGCGCGCCGCGGTTCCACGTTACATCGGCCTGATATTTCACTTGCGCGAGCAGCGCTTGTGCCTCTGCACTGGAGAAGTTGCCGCTGGCCACGGCAACGAGAGGTCCGCTGCGTCGGATACCTAACGCGACGGCCGTGCCTCGCTGCGAGCTTGCGGGAAGCGGACCTTGCAACAGCGCATCCAGTGTCTTCTCGCTATGGATCGCCATTTGCGGAGTGGGATATTCGATCAGTGTCAGCGTGCCGCGGCCATCGCGCGCCGAGTAGTCCGCGGTAACCACTTCGGCGTCGCGGCTGAAGTCGATCGCATTCGCCGGAAGCACGCCGCCGCCACGCGCGTAGGCTGCAGGGCCAATCGCATAGCGCACCGTTGCCTTGTCGAGAGAGTTCGCCGGAAGAAAATCCGGCAGCGATGGAGCAACGCCACTGGAAACGCCCGCCGGTGGCAACGCGGCAGACAGCGCCTTAAGCGACGGCGTAACCTCGATGACGGAGCGATCAAACGTCGCATCCACCACCGTCACTCCCGACCAGAAGATGATCTCATGTTCATCACCGGCGCCATCTTTCCCGATTGCCTCCGGCTTCATTTCAGGCCTGCGATAAAACGTAAAGGCTCCATACGCTCCAGTTGCGTCGGCAAAACGCATCGCGCGCAGGTTCACTTTGCTACTTCCGCGACGGTAGGTACCTATAGCAAAATCCTTCAGTCCGTACTCGTTCAAAACATCGGCATTAGCCGCATCTATTACGGCCGAAGCCGTTCCTGTCTGGGGAGCGCTTTCCACCCATCCGGAAAATCTGGCCGGCAGCAAAGTCTGGTGGGCATGAGTGTTCTTCTTGACTGGACTGGCAGTTTGCGCGAAAACACAGAGTGTGGCAAAAGCAAGAGTGCAGACAGCCACGCCAGCATAGCGGCCAACGGAACGCGACAAAAAAACCATTTCACCCTGAGACTACCACCAGTGTGGGGACAACTGCGGGCACCCATAAAACGCGCCCTAGCGCGCGCTATGTGGCGACGCGTCCGCCAGCCGCACGCCGCTCAGGCTGCCAACATATCGCGCGATACCACGATAGAGCGCCTCTGCAATGCGTTCCCGGTATTGGGGCTGACGCAACTCATTCGCATCGTCAGGATTGGTAAGAAAGGATATCTCCGCCAAAATCGACGGCATATTCGCGCCGATCAGCACAACGAATGGTGCTTTCTTTACGCCGCGATCCTTGAGGCCGGGATTGCCATCTTCTAGCCCCGAATAGAGACTCTGCTCTACGTCGGAAGCGAACTCCCGCGACTCATTGATCTTGTCCTGCAAAGCAATTTTCTTCACCAGATCGGAGAGCTGGTGGATTGATTCGTCGGACACTGCGTTTTCGCGCGCCGCCACTTCGAGCGCATCCGCGGAGGTCGTGAAGTTCAAATAGTAAGTCTCCACGCCGCGCGCCGACGGATCGGAACCTGAGTTGGCGTGAATTGAAATAAACAGATCGGCCTGTGCCTTGTTGGCAATCGCGGTGCGTGTCTCAAGCGGGATGAAGGTGTCATCGTCGCGCGTATAGATCACGTCTGCGCCGAGTTTCTGCTTGAGCAACGCGCCCAGGCGCAGCGCAACGTCCAGAACCACATCCTTCTCCTCGATGCCGCCCGGACCCAGCGTTCCGGAATCGTGCCCTCCATGTCCGGCGTCAATGACGATGCGATTGATCTTCAGGCCGAGTGTACGAACCAGCGACGTCTGCCCGTCTGCCGGGAGTTGTGCGGCATGAATTTCCGCCATCTGTGAATCCTGCTTGGAGTTGCGGCTTTGCGCGGAGTGGCGTTTTACGGCGGCAGGAGTAGCAGCCGCTAGCTCATCCGGCTGTGGAGCCGGACTGGTTCCCGCAACCGACTGTGCAACCGGAGCCATCGTCGGCCGCGGCGTAGCGCGTACGCGATTAGGCTGATCGCTCAAGGAGGCCACGTCCTCCAGAGCGGCAGGTTTCGGGGTTCCGGCGGTTCGCGTGGTCTCTTTTTTCGGCGAAGGTCGTACCGGGTCTCCAAGCCTATTCGCAGAAACAAGGTCAGGACCCAGGCCGATTGCCGAAGCTGCCGCGATGTTTGTAGTACTTGCACCGGTGAGCGCGCCGCGTTTCGTTTTCTGTTCAGAATTTGCGGCAGTGTAAACCGGAGTGTTGCGCGATTTGCTTCCATGCACGTCGATAATGAGCCGCGGAGGGTTAGGCAGAAAGAAAGCGGAATAATCGCTGACGTCGCTCACGTCCAGGACAATGCGCGTCACGTCATTCGAGGACTGTGCGGCGCGAATCTGTTTGAGAAAACCATCGTCGATGACCTGGTCTGATTTGCCGATTAGCTCAGGCGAGAGGCGTGTTCCGTGCAGGTCGAAAAAGATTCGATCGGGATTCGGTACACGCACCGCTTCATACTGCACTTCGTCCTGCAGATCAATGGCCACACGGGTATACACCGGCGTCGACCAGTGACGGATTCCCGTCACCAGCGGAAGCCGTCCGCGCCGCGGCGGCGGTGGTGCATTCAGTTCTGCTTCGCTTAAATGGGATGACTCCGGATGTAACGATTCAGTGGTTGACGCACTCGGAAGGTCATTCTCTGCTATCTCGTTCGTCTGCGGGTTTGAAGACTTTCTGACAGCGCGAGCGGCCTTGGCTGTTTGCGGCTCACCTTGCGGCGACAAGGCCGCCTCATCGGGAACGTTGTGATGCCCGGATGGATGCGTCGAGGTCTTCGCAGCGGCCGGAATCGGAGCAGGCACCTCGTTTTGCGCAACTGCTGCATTCGCGTGCACTGAGCGAGGCGCATGGCGAAGATTGCTCAACTCAATCCGCGCCTCCGCCGCCAGCGGGCTTTGCGGATAAAGCTTTAGAAACTGCACGAAGGTAGCGCGCGCATTTTCCGGATCGTTCAGGTCTCGCAGGTAAACTTCGCCGATGGTGAGCAGCGCGCTATAGCGGTAGCGGCTCTGAGGATAGCTCTCCCGCAAAAATTCATACTGACGAATCGCATCATGGAGCGCCTTATCATCCTGAAAAACACGACCTTCCTCGGCCAGCAGGTCAGCCACTGCGGAAACCGAAGCGTCGGCGTGAGAACCGCCCGGCTTGCTGCGATACACAGCCCGGTAGGCATCGATTACGTGGTCATATTCGCGGCGCGTGCGCTGCCGTTCCGGACGGCCTTCCAGAGCCTCACGCATCTTCTGCGCTTTCTTAAAAGATGGCCCGGCCGCCGCGTTACGCTGCGGAGCAGCACAAGCATATGACCCGCCGAACAGGCAAAGGATGCCAGCGATCGTGAGCAGGCGGAACCGTCCTGCATGGAAAATGGATGCCGGCATAGGAGACACGAAACACTTCTGATTATAGGTTCAAACGCAAGGCCTCAGCAGCCCAGAGAACCCAGATCGCAACCTTCATTCAAGCCCATTTCGGCACCGAAAGTTGCGCGGAAGTCTCGCGATTTACGCGAGCAGTCCGCCCACTACGTCGGCGGTCATGCTCAATGCCGCATCCAATTGGCTCGCATCTTTGCCGCCGGCTTCGGCCATGTCGGGACGTCCTCCGCCCGATCCGCCGACGAGCTTCGCGATGTGCCCGACAATCTTCCCTGCCTGAATTTTCGCGGTGAGATCCTTCGTAACGCCGACGATCAGCGCTACCTTGCCTTCGGCATCCGCCGAGCCGAGCACAACGACACCCGAGCCCAGCTTGTTTCGCAGATTATCGACCAGCGTTCGCATCTGCCCACGGTCCAAAGCATCCACGCGCTGTGCCAGCACCTTCACACCCTTGATCTCGACCGCCTGATCCGCCGCGCCCGACACTGCCGATGCCGCCGACTTCATTCGCGCCTGATCCAACTCGCGTCGCAGCTTCTTCAACTCGTCATCTTGCGAAGCCAGTCGCGCGCGCAGCGCATCCGCCGGAGCCACTTCAGAATTCGGAGCAAGCTGGGAAGCAAGCTGCGCCACGGCAAAATCGCGGCGGAACTCATTCAATGCTCCCAGCCCGGTCACCGCTTCCACGCGCCGCACGCCGGAGGAAACGCTGCCCTCGCCCAGCAGCTTCACCACGCCAATCTCCCCCGTTGCACCCGTGTGCGTTCCGCCGCAAAGCTCCGTCGAGAAGTTGCCGATCTTCACCACGCGTACCTTCTCGCCATACTTTTCGCCGAAGAGCGCCATCGCATGATACTCATTGACGGCCACATCGATCGGCACGTCCTCCAGCGTTTCCACGCGAAGGTTGTTGAGCACCTCTTTATTGATAAGGTCTTCGATGTCTTGCAACTCCTCGTCGGCGACCGAGGTAAAGTGGGAAAAATCGAACCTTAATCTCGTGGGATCGACCAGCGAGCCGGCCTGCTTTACATGCTTGCCCAGCACTTCGCGCAGAGCCGCGTGCAATAGATGCGTTCCCGTATGATTCCGCCGCGTGGCCCAGCGGTAATTTGCGTCGACAACCGTATCGACCTTATCGCCGACAGCCAGCGGCTGACGCAAAACCGCGCGATGCGCAAAGATTCCCTGTACCGGCTTCGTGCATCCACTCACATCGGCGACGACAGAGTTGTGATCGTCGGAGTAAAGCCATCCAATGTCGCCAACCTGGCCGCCAGAGTCGGCATAGAAGCTGGTGTGATCGAGCACCACTTCGACAGCATCACCCGGTTGCGCGCTCTGCACGCCAAAACCATCCTTAACAATGGCGAGAACCTCGGCGCTCTCGACCTTAAGCTGGCGATATCCCTCAAACGCCGTCTTCGGCAACTCGCGAAACGCGGGACTCGCCGACTGCTTCGATCCGCCCTTCCACGAAGCCCGTGCGCGAGCCTGCTCCTCGGCGCGCGCCTTTTCAAATCCATCAAGATCGAAGTGGATACCCGCGTCGTGCGCGGCATCCACCATAAAATCAAGCGGCAGACCAAACGTTTCGTAAAGATGAAAAGCCTTGTCACCAGAAAGGGTTCCGTCCTGCATCGCAGACTGCAGTTGCCGGGCGCCGATCTCCAGCACCCGAGCAAACTGCCGCTCCTCAGCCTCAACGACTCTCGCAACCCGATCCGCAGACTCCTTCAACTCCGGATAAGCGCCAGCCATCTCATCCCGCACCGCAAAGACCATCTCGCGCATGAACGGCTGTTCCTGTCCCAGCAATCGTCCATGCCGAATCCCGCGCCGCAGAATCTTCCGCAGCACGTAGCCGCGCCCTTCATTCGCGGGCAACACTCCATCGGATATCAAAAATGTCGCGCACCGCGCATGGTCGGCAATAATTCGCAACGAAGCATCCGTAGGATCCGTCCCATCCTTATATGTAGTGGAGGTCAGCTCGCTCGCCTTCGCAATCAGCGGTGTGAACAAATCCGTCTCGAAATTAGAAACCTTCCCCTGCAAGACCGCAGCCAACCGCTCCAGTCCCGCGCCTGTATCAATCGAGGGCTTGGGCAGCAGATTCAACTCGCCCTGAGCGCTCCGGTCGAACTGCATGAAGACCAGGTTCCATATCTCGACGTAGCGCGCATCGTCCTCGCCGAAAGGCTTGTCAACTCCGGGGTTCTCCGCGGCTTCGATCCCCATGTCGTAAAAAATCTCCGAACACGGACCGCAAGGCCCCGTGTCGCCCATCTGCCAGAAATTGTCTTTGCTGCCGTACTCTTTGATCCGCTCTGCCGGAACTCCCTGCGCCAGCCAGAGCGCATAGGCCTCATCGTCGCGCGGAACGCCATTCTCGCCCTTGAAGATGGTGACGTACAGCTTGTCCTTTGAAATGCCATACCACTCCGGCGAGGTGACCAGTTCCCACGCATAGGCAATGGCGTCCTTCTTGAAGTAATCACCAAAGCTGAAGTTCCCGAGCATCTCGAAGAAGGTGTGGTGACGACGCGTGAAGCCGACATTCTCCAGATCGTTATGCTTTCCGCCCGCCCGCACGCACTTTTGCGACGACGCGGCTCGCGAATAGTCGCGATACTCCAGGCCGAGAAAGACATCTTTGAACTGGTTCATCCCCGCATTGGTAAACAGCAACGTAGGGTCATTGGCAGGAACGAGCGAAGAGCTATGCACGCGGCGGTGCCCCTTCGACTCAAAAAAACGCAGAAAGGTCTCGCGAATTTCGGAGCCCTTCCAATCTCTCTTCGAACTGGATTGCATGATTTGAGTTTACAGAGGACTCGCCGAATCAGTCAGCCGGATCATCCTCAATAGCTTCGAGTGCGGCCAGCGCCTCATTAGGTACATTCCAGTTCTTCAGAATCGAGAAAATCACTCCGGTAGAAAAGCCCGCCCGCATCAGCATCCGCATCACGCGTGCCGCTTCTTTTTGGTTCGCGGGCTTCTTCACGCCCTTGCGCTCCAGGTGCCGGCGCGCCAGCTCTTCCTCATTCACGTTTTCGTAGGCGGCCTCGAGGGTTGCAGCGATCAGCTCCGCGTGAACGCCCTTTACCGCCAGATCCTGCCGCACGCGCCGCTTGCCGAAGCTGGCATTCTCCTGTCGCAGCTTCGCATAGTTGGCCGCGTAATCGGCGTCGTTCACGTAACCGTATTCCTTCAGTCGCGCAAGCACCCCATTGATCTTTGCCTGTCCGCTTTCGCCGGCCTCAACCTTGTTCCGCATCAGCCGCGTGAGTTCCGCCGCAGTACGCATACGCCGGCCCAGCGCGTTAGCCGCATATGCATAGAGTGCGGCTTCATTGAGCGGCTCGGATTTTTTCTTAGCGCGGCTAAACGGCATAGATTACTTTGTCCACTGGTCTACCCAGTCATTCACCGTCTTATACCAAAGCTCGGAGTTCTGCGGCTTCAGCACCCAGTGCCCTTCATCCGGAAAATACAGCATCTTCGACGGGACATTCATCCGCTGCAATGTCGTGAAGAGCTGATATCCCTCCGACACGTCCAGCCGGTAGTCGAGCTGTGAATGAACTACCAGCGTCGGCGTTTTGAAGTTCGCCTCCACCAGCATGGGAGACCAGCGCCGGTACATCTCCCGGTTCGTCCACGGCGTTCCCTTGAACTCCCACTCGTTGAACCAGAGCTCGTCCGTCGTTCCATAGGCCGACTCAGGATTGAACATGCCGTCATGCGTCACGATGCACTTGAAGCGATGCGTGTGACCGAGAATCCAGTCGGCCATGTAGCCGCCATAGCTCGCACCCAGCGCGCACTCTCGCGACTTGTCGATGGACGGATAATGCGCCTCGGCGTAATCGAGTCCGCGCATGAGATCGATATACGGCTTGCCGCCCCAGTCACCATTTACGCCGTCAGTGAAGGCCTGCCCATATCCGGTTGACCCGTGCGGGTTAATCATTACGACTACGTATCCGTTCGCTGCAAACAATTCCGCGTTCCAGCGATAGCTCCAGCTATCGCCCCACGCACCCTGCGGGCCGCCGTGGATCAGGAACTTGACTGGATACTTCTTCGACGCATCGAAGTTCGGCGGCTTGATGACGAAGCCCTGTACGCGCACTTTGCCGATCGAGGGAAACCAGAAGTATTCCATGGCGGGCAAATCGAGTTGATCCAGCACGCGGTCATTTAAGTGAGTCAGCTGCCGCTGGGTCATCAAGTCGTCGTCGACCTTAAGCGGCGAGTTCCTCGCGAGCTTGTAAGCTGCTTGGCTTTGCTGCTCTTGCTTCATTTCCCTTTTGTTGTCGAATGGCACTGCATCCTGCGGCCAGGGATTCGACAATTCCAGAACATCGACATCTGCGGGAGATCGGACCGTCATCCGGCTCACCACGAGAGATTTTCCGTCCCCCGTGACATGAAGATCTCCATACTCCCCATAGTCTGGCTGACCAATGAAGTTTTCTGGCCCTTCATAACGGGACTGCGTAAGGGACCAAAAGCGTTGACCGCCAGTGTCCACGCTAAATACCGGCTCCTCTCCCCAGCACCCGGCTGTAAAGTAAATCGTCTGCGAATCCGGAGCCCATGTAAATTCGTCTACCCAGCGGTCAAAATTCGGCAGCACGTCCTTGATTGTCTTCGTCGCGCGGTCATAAATCACCAGCCGGAAGCGGTCGCTCTCGTATCCTGCTCGCGCTTGCGAGCGCCATGCGATGTACTTTCCGTCGGGCGAATACGCGGGAGAATGATCTCCGCCTGGTGAGGTCGAAATCTTCACCGGCTTCGCGTTCGGATCGTCCAGCCGCAGCGTGAAAATATCCACATTCGTGCTGATCGCCGGTACCGGATCGAGATTCTCCTCAAACGCAATCTCTTTCCCATCCGGAGAAAACCCGTACTGATCCGGGCCTTCGAGCGAAAACGGCGGTACGTCGTGCTCGTCGCCGGGAGTCAGATCGCGGGGCGCGCCTCCATCGACCGAGACCAGAAACAGGTGGCTGCACTTGTCTCCGGTGAACTCGGTCCAGTGCCGGTAGAGCAGATGCGTGAAGATCCTCGCCTTCACCATCGATTGCGCCTGTTCGTTGTCACGGCTTTTGTTGCAGGCGTCGTCGTTGCAGTCCGGATATACCTTCGACACAAATAGAATCTGCTTTGCATCCGGCGACCACATCGCTCCATCCGTTTCCGTGCTCAACGACGTCAACTTGTGCGGCTCGCCGATGGTGCCGTTGGCGGTATCGAAGTCCGCGAGCCATATCTGCTGACCGCCGTTGCGCGCGCTCTCGAACAGAATCTGCTTTCCATCCGGTGAAAATCTTCCCCGGCTTTCGCCCGCCATCGAATCCGTGAGCGCTCGCGCTGTGCCACCCGTCGTCGGGATAATCCACAGATGCGAAGTCCGGGTGTTCTTCGCCAGATCGACGTCGGTCGCCCCATACATCACCCAATGGCCGTCGGGCGAAACAGAGATGTCGCCCAGGCGCCGCATCTTCATCATGTCGTTAAAGGTCATGGGACGGCGTGCCTGCGCCCACAGGGGCAGGCTCAGCAAACATCCCAGAAAAATAACCACCGCACTCCGGCGTCGCGCCATTGACTTCCTCATTCGGCCAATTTGGCCAACGGGATCCAATTTGGCCAAGGGATATAGTACAGCGGAGCGAGAGCACTGGCCGTCCAGGCACGTGCGCCTCGCCCGATCAGGATCGTGGCTCCATGTCTCTTCGGGATATGGGCTCTCGCTTCTGGTGTGACGGAGAAAGAGCACGATGCCCACCCCCCTAAAGGATTCTGCATGTCATTCATTCCGTTGGGTTTTCATGACCTTCTGCTCGTATAACTCATTGATTCCATTGAGCTTTCCAGGGTTCGCGGTCGCGCTTATTCATTGATTCCATTGGACCTTCCAGGAAATTCGTTGTCCGACTAACGATTGCCCGGGCTGATCGAGGAAAACGCACCCCCCTGAGTTCTCCGCTCTGATTTTTCTGCAGATCATTCATTCTGTTGAGCATTCACGGATTACGTTGCGCGCAACTCATTGATTTTATTTCACTTTCAATGCGGCTCATTCAGTTAAAGTCAAAGTTCCGTGGTGGCGCAAAAAAAAGACCGCATTTGCGCGGTCCTATCTCTTCCTTTTTGGGCTCTATTTCTATTTTACCAAAACAAGAAGAAAAGATTGCCCATTCCGTCGGAACAACACCGGTTGCCATCAATGGGTATACCGGGAAATTTCGTCTCAGGCGGGTTGACAGCGGTCGGTGTTTTGCCTGGGAGTTGATCCGTGGATCCGCCGAGGACTGGAATCTGGAGTCCCGTTCTTTCCCTTTGCTCGTCTATTTGAGTAGCATCTTTCTCAAAGAGGAAATCCGTGCCAACTCTCTCCCGCTTCCGCCTTTTGCTTGCAGTAGCCGTTCTCGCCGTCTCCGCGCATGCCCAGGTTTCTTACACGTCGATGCCGCTGGATTCGGGCTTTGGGCCGCTCGACACTTCAGCTCCCAAGATTCCGCCTGCGCAGATCATCCAGGAATTTACCGCGAAAGAGACTGTGTTTCGCGCGGCCCTCGATAACTACACCTACGAACGCAGCGTAAAAGTGGACACCATTGATGACGATGGCAAAGTAGACGGGCAGTACTACCAGGTCACGGACATTTCTTTCGATCCAAGTGGCCGGCGCTTTGAACACGTGGTCGATGCGCCGCTGAACACGCTGGAGCGCGTCATGATGAGCCCGGCCGACTTCCAGGACATCGAAGAACGCCTGCCCTTCGTGCTCACTACTCAAGATGCGGCCCAATACGACATTACATACGTAGGCAAGCAGAAGATCGACGAAGTAGAGACCTATGTGTTCGACGTGAAGCCCAAGACGATCCAAAAGGGCAAGCGCTATTTTCAGGGGCGCATCTGGGTCGATCAGCAGGACCTGCAAATTGTGGTTACGAATGGCAAGAATGTTCCCGATGACCTGCGGAAGGGCCACGAAGATCTGTCGATGCCTTTCACCACGTATCGCCAGCAGATCGACGGCAAATACTGGTTCCCGGTGTACACGCACGGCGACGGCGTGCTGCATTTCACAGCGGGCAACGGCTATCTGAGCCAGGATGTTCACATGCGCGAGACGCTGAAGTACACCAACTACAAGCAGTACCGCTCGACTATCCGAGTCATTTTCCAGGGCCAGGACATCTCGAACGGCCAGCAGCCGGCGCAGCAGACTCCGCCGCCC
The DNA here is from genome assembly GCA_963743135.1 of uncultured Acidobacteriaceae bacterium. Lineage (GTDB taxonomy): Bacteria > Acidobacteriota > Terriglobia > Terriglobales > Acidobacteriaceae > Silvibacterium. Next base: position 366,523 of record CAVUON010000008.1, on the reverse strand, counting down.
GCAAAACCGCAGTAGACGCTTCCAGACTTCGGCGCGTGTTCACATTCGGACGGCCGCGTCCGGATGCGGACAGTCACGTCGCTTAACCCAACATCGATCCATTTGCAGTTTCAATAACATTCCATCGGAACTATGTGGCCCCCCGGATGCGTATATCTTGGTCGAGGCTCCGCACATGATCCTTCGCGATCTTCGCCACGCTTTCCGCCAGCTCGTCCACATGCCGGGATTTACCTTCACCGCCATTCTCACTCTGGCGCTTGGTATCGGAGCCAATACCGCGATCTTCAGCGTGGTGAACGCTGTCCTCCGTCATCCGGCAGGCGTCGACCACCCCGAACGAGTCGCCATTCAAGACACGCGCTACCAGAAGCTCAGCATGGATTTCCCCGGCGTTTCCGTGCCGGACTATGCGGACGCCGCCGCGCTGCACGACCAGGTCGAGGCCGCGGCGATTGAGAAGGACACCAGCTTCAACACGCTTCACGACGGAACCGTCGAGCACATCATCGCCGCCCGCGTCAGCTCTCAGTGGTTCCAGGTCTTCGGCGCGCGCCCCATTCTGGGCGGCACTTTCACTGCGCAGGAAGACGTGCCCAATGCCGGTCCCGTTGCGGTAATAAGTTATGGACTGTGGCAGCGCGTCTTCGGTGGCGAGCGTGACGTAGTCGGCAAGACGATCATTCTCGACCAGAAGTCGTATCGGATTCTTGGAGTGATGCGTAGCGACTTCGACTGGCCTCGCCGTAACCAGGTGTGGGTGCCCATTGCACTCGCACCTGGGGAGTTTGCTCCTGATCAAAGGTTCGACGAAGATTACCGTGCTGTTCTCCGCCTTCGTCCGGGCGCGTCAATCGCGCGGGTAAACGCGGGACTTAGTCAAAAAGGTCGCGAAGAATACCGCCGTGAAGGCACGAACTCCTTCGCTATGCGCTCCCAGTGGTCGATGTACAGCAGCCCGCTGGCCGAGTCCGCTGCCGGACCCTTGCGTAAACCTCTCTTTGTCCTGTTCGGAGTCGTCGCCCTCGTGCTGCTCATCGCATCGGCGAATGTAGCTGGACTGTTCCTTGCCCGCACCTCGGCGCGCACCCGCGAATTCGCCATTCGCACGGCGCTTGGCGCAAATGCAATCGCCATCGTCAAACAAATCCTTACTGAAACCGTGCTGCTCGCTGGTGCCGCCACGGTGATCGGCATTACGATGGGACCGTTATTTGGCCGCATGCTCTTGTGGCTCATCCCCCACAGCCTCGCCGAGGGTTATCGGGTCCACATGGATCCAATTGTTCTCGCGTTTACAGCTTGCGCCGGACTTCTGACCTCGCTCATTGCTGGTATCGGCCCCGCGCTTCGGCTTCTTCGCCAGCACCAATCTCTCAATTTGCATGAAGGCGGACGCAGCTCCACTGCATCGGCAGAAAGGCAGCGCCTTCGCAGCGCATTCGTCATAGGAGAAGTTGCGCTCGCGTTCCTGTTGCTCACCGGGACTGGCCTCTTTCTGGCCAGCCTGCGGCAGCTTCAGCACGTTGATCCGGGATTCAATCCCCATGGTGTTGTCGCCGCCACCGTCTACTACTCCGGCCAGGATTTCAGCAAGAGCCAGCCACGCCAGGCCGCTTTCGTCGACTCCGTCGTAAACGATGTCGCCGCGCAGCCCGGAGTCTCTGCCGCTGCAGCCATCGATCCGCTTCCCTTCGATCCTCAGCAGGGAGGATCGAGTTCGTTCGGTATCGTAGGCCGTCCTCCAGGCCCCAATGATCCCGGTCCACACAGCGGCGTCGCCTACACCACCCCCGATTACCTCAAGGTGATGCAGATTCAGCTCCTGGCCGGGCGCTGGATCTCGATCGAAGATCGTGCGCAGACGCAACCGGTCGTGGTGATCGATTCTCGTCTCGCGAAAAAGTACTGGCCAAACCAGAGCCCCATCGGCCAGCACCTGATAAACGATCAGCAGGGAGGGAAGCCTGTCGAGATCATCGGAGTTGTCGCTACCATCCGCGGCACCTCTCTCGAAAACGACCCAAGCGATGGTCTGCGCTATTACGCGTTTTCGCAGGGCACAAACAACGAAACAAATTTCATCGCACGTACAAACGGCGACCCGATGGCGCTTCAAGGAGCGATCCAGCGCGCAGTTGCCTCGGCAGACGGCGCGCAAACCGCTTCGGACATTCAACTGCTGGAGTCCCTGGTATCAGACTCGCTCGCCGGACGCCGCCTCATCGTCGACATGCTCGCGGCATTCGCGGGCCTCGCGCTGGTCCTCGCTGTCGTTGGAATTTACGGGCTGATCAGTTTTGTGACCAACCAGCGCACCAACGAAGTCGGAATCCGCATGGCGCTTGGAGCGCAGCGACTCGACGTGATCTGGCTGGTGCTGACCGGGGCTCTGAACTGGCTGGCCATCGGCATTGGCATCGGGGCGGTGCTGTCTCTGATGACCAACATGCTTCTGCGGCAGTCGTTCGCCGGGTTCGGCTCAGGAATCCTGTCATCGCTGGCCCTGGCCGTCGTTTCTCTTCTCGTGGTGGGAATATTCGCCGCATTTCTGCCTGCCCGGCGCGCGGCCTCTATCGAGCCTGTTCAGGCCCTCAGAAGCGAGTAAACTTTCTTCGGGTCACCGCAACGACCCCGGAAAGACATGAGCGCGCAAAAGAAATTTCGCGGGGTGTTGCAGCCGGACAACACCGCTCTGAAGTGGGTAATCGTAAAGCTGCCTTTCGATCCGGTGAAGGCATGGCCCACACGCAACCGGATGCGCGTCAAGGGCACCATCAACGGATTTCCGTTCCGCACGTCGCTCTTTGGGTCCGCGCAGAACGGCTACTTCCTGCTGGTCAATAAACAGATGCAGAAGGGTGCGAAGGTTGCCGTCGGCGGCCTGGCTGAGATCGTTCTGGAACCTGACCTGGAAGAACGGACAGCCGCTATACCCCCGGAGCTGGCAAAGCTGCTCAAGCAGGACCGCGCTCTGAAGAGATGGTTTGAGCAGTTGAGCAACTCCGCGCGACAGTATATCGGTGCATACGTCAATGCCAGCAAAAGCCCCGAAGCTCGGATACGCCGCGCCGAACAGATGGCCGAGCGCATGATGCTGGCTATGGACGGGGAGCGGGAGCTGCCGCCGATTCTCCAGGTGGCGTTTCGGCGCCAGCCCAAGGCGCTTGCGGGCTGGAACGCCATGACGCCCGCGCAGCGCCGCGGACATCTCCTGGGCATCTTCTACTACCAGAGTCCCGAATCGCGGCAGAAGCGCACGGACAAAGCTGTAGCCGAGGCGCTGAAGGCGGCTGGTCGGGATTGGCCGTCCAGGCATACCGCTTCGCGCACTCTGCGATGATTTGTGGCTCCCGCATCTCTTCGAGAGGCAGGGTGCCCATGTTTGCGACTCGCAGGAACGGTCAACTCCACGACCAACGGGAGTGGCTACGCGAAGCGGTTCAGGAATGGCGCGGAGCGCGTGTGCCCGTGCGGCAAGCACCTGATAAACTGGTCGCACATTGGTCGAACTGCTTCCATCCATCCTTTCCGCCGACTTTGCTCACCTGGCCGACGAGGTCCGTGCAGCCGAGCGTGGCGGGGGGTCTGTCATTCATGTCGATGTGATGGACGGCCATTTCGTGCCGAACCTTACGCTTGGCCCTCCCGTGGTGAAGTCGTTGCGCCGGGTGACGCATCTCCCGCTCGACTGCCACATGATGATCGAAACCCCCGACGAGTTTGTCGAACCCTTTGCTGCGGCTGGCGCGAACTGGATGAGCGTCCATTACGAGGCCTGCCGCCACCTGCACCGCACGCTGGAGCTGATTGCCCAGCACGGATTGCAGGCAGGGGTGGTCATCAATCCCGCCACTCCGGTCGACTTACTGATCCCCGTGCTGGACATGGTTCACCATGTGCTGGTCATGAGCGTCGATCCCGGTTTTGGCGGCCAGAGTTTTATCCCTTACTCGCTGAACAAAATCCGGCGTCTGAAGGAACTTCGCCAGGAACTGGGTCTGAGTTATAGGATTGAAGTGGACGGTGGCGTCGCTCACGATACCATTGCCCTGGTCGTCGAAGCAGGAGCCGAGCTTCTGGTCGCCGGCCATGCCGTCTTCGGAGCCGGACGGCCCGAACACGACGCTCGCGAGCTGCTGGAAGCCGCTCGGCAGGCGGCGGAACGAATTTAAGAGGCGGAGGCCGCGACAGGAGGCCGTTCGCCAGCAAGAAGAGCACGAAACCTGTCAGGTTTGAGGTTTTATATGAATCGCGTTTTTACCCAGATTGCTGTCGCAGGGCTGTGTGTGGCGTTGATGCCTTCCTCCTTTGCCACTACCAAGAAAAAGAAGAAGGTCGACCTGAGCGCCAACCCGCTGGCTAATGTGAACTCGAAGCAGCCGGATAAGGAGCTTTTCGACAAGGCGATGCTCGCACTCAAGAAGGGCAAGTATGATGTGGCCCGCCTCGATCTGCAGACGCTGCTCAATACTTATCCCGAAACCGAGTACGCCATGCGCGCCAAGCTGGCCATCGGCGACACCTGGTATAAGGAGGGCGGTTCGGCCGCGCTCACCCAGGCTGAATCGGAGTACAAGGATTTCATCACCTTCTTCCCAAATACGCCTGAGGCCGCCGAGGCGCAGATGAAGGTCGGGGACATCTACTTCGAGCAGATGGAAAAACCCGACCGCGATCCTGCAAACGCCGTCCACGCCGAACAGGAATACCGCACCATGCTGCAGGATTTCCCCGATTCGCCGCTGGTTCCGCGCGCAAAGCAGCGGCTGCGCGAAGTGCAGGAAGTTCTGGCGCAGCGGCAGTTCGAAATCGGCCAGTTTTACGCGGGCCGCGAAGACTGGCCCGCGGCCATCGCCCGCCTGCAGACCGTAGCCGATACCTATCCGCTGTTCAGCCACAGCGACCAGGCGCTGATTACGCTGGGAGATGCCTATGCAACTGACGCGCAGCTTGTCAGCCATCTGAAACTCCCGGCCAAACCCAAGGCGGAGCTCGTCAAGGTTTATGACGATCGCGCCGCCGCGGCATGGGAGCGTGTCGTACTGCACTACCCAATGGCCCCGCACGTCGAGGACGCCAAGGACCGCCTGATTGCGATGGGACGCGATGTTCCCGAGCCCACTCAGCAGGAGCTTGCCCAGAGCGAAGCCGAAGAGGGCAGCCGTATCAACGTCAAGTTGAAAGACCGTGCGTTGCTGCTCGTGAAACACGGCCCATCTACCGTTGAGGCGGCCCGGGTTGGCGAACCCTCGCTGACCGATCCGACGCAGACCTTCGCGCCGGATGTCAACAAACAGAGCGTGGCCATGTACACCGCTGCTTTGAAGGGCGAGCCGATTCCGGGAGTTTCTCCGAGCGGGACCGATGCCACGGCAGCTGCGATCAGCAATGGCGCGGCGCCTCCCTCCCCCAGCCAGCCTGCGGCTCCCTTGCAATTGGAGACAGTTCCGGACCAGGGCGGCACCAACGGCAGTACAGTTACGGTTGAGATTCCGAGTAGTGGCGACGCTTCGAATGCCGATACCGGGTCGGGATCGAGCGCCGCACCCTCGACGACTCCGGCAACTGCTCCGGCGGCCGCGGATGCTGTCGTGAAGCCTGTAGGCCCCCCTGACAATAAGCCCCTGCCGCCGGTCGACAAGCCTGCCCAGGCTGCTGATCAGATCAACGATGTCAAGGGCGGAGGAGCGCAGGTCAATACCGGCACAACCGCCAGCGGCAAGAAGGCGAAAAAGGCTCCCTATAACTCAAAAGAGGAGTCCTCCAGCAAGCATAAGAAGAAGAAGGGCGCGGATAAGTTGAATCCGTTTTAGATAGAAGGATTGAATCGAGCGGAGAGGCCGCCTGCGGGCGGTCTTTCCATTTCCTAAGGTGCATGCACCCATCGGAGAAATGCTATATCGTCAGGAGTTGGACCCCCGGCAATGCCCCATGAATTACAGAAAGCCTATGACCCCGCCGCGATCGAAGATCGCTGGGCAGCTTATTGGGTAAGCGAGCGGCTGTTTCACACAGACCCGGTCGCGCACTCGTCTGCGCCCGCCAATGCCTTCACCATGCTGCTGCCGCCGCCAAACGTAACCGGCAACCTGCATATGGGGCATATGTTTGAGCACACCGAGACGGACATTCTCATCCGCTGGCACCGCATGCTGGGAGATACCGCTCTATGGGTTCCCGGCACCGACCACGCCGGAATCGCTACGCAGATGCTGGTGGAGCGCCAGGTAACCAGCGAGGGCACAACGCGCCAGCAGCTTGGCCGTCAAGCCTTCGTCGCGCGCGTATGGCAATGGAAACAGCACTACGGCGGCGCCATTCTCGACCAGATGAAGCGCCTCGGCGCCAGCGTCGACTGGTCGCGCGAATACTTCACGATGGACGAGAACCTGTCCATCGCGGTGAAAGAGGCCTTCGTGCGCCTCCACGAGCAGGGCCTGATCTACCGCGGAGCCTACATCGTCAACTGGTGTCCGCGCTGCCAGACGGCCATCAGCGACCTGGAAGTGGTGCATGAGGAGCAGAACGGCAGACTCTGGGAGATTCGATATCCCGTACTTGGCGAACATGGGAAGCCTGAGCCGGGCCAATTCCTCACCATCGCCACCACGCGCCCTGAAACCATGCTCGGCGACGTAGCGGTGGCCGTCAATCCTGATGACGACCGCTACAAACATCTGCACGGCAAGAAACTGCTGCTGCCGCTGATGGGACGCGAAATTCCCGTGCTCACTGACAGTTGGGTCAGCGCCGACTTCGGCACCGGAGCGGTGAAGGTCACGCCCGCGCACGATCCCAACGACTTCGCTATCGGCCAGCGACATGGGCTGCCGTCGATCTCCATCATGGACGACACCGCGCACATCACCGCCGAGGGCGGAGCCTACTCGGGGCTCGACCGCTACGTGGCGCGCAAACGCATCCTGGAAGATTTAGAGGCGCAGGGGCTGCTCGGAACCATCCGCGACCACACCAGTGCGGTGGGCAAGTGTGACCGCTGCAAAACCGTTGTAGAACCGCGCCTGTCTACACAGTGGTTTGTGAAGATTCAACCGCTGGCCGACAAGGCCATCGCCGCTGTCGAGCAAGGTTATATCAAGTTCACGCCTGCGCAGTACGCCAAGACTTATTTCGAGTGGATGCGCAACATTCATGACTGGTGCATTTCGCGCCAGCTCTGGTGGGGTCATCGCATTCCTGCATGGCACTGTACTACCTGCCATCAGATCACCGTCGCCCGGGAAACGCCGCAGGAGTGCGCTCACTGCGGCAGCCTGAAAATCACCCAGGAAACCGACGTGCTTGACACATGGTTCTCCTCTGGACTGCTGCCCTTCACTGTCTTCGGATGGCCGGAGCGCACGCGCGATCTCGACACGTTCTATCCAACGCAGCTTCTCGTCACCGGCTTCGACATCCTCTTCTTCTGGGTGGCCAGAATGATCATGCTCGGCTGCCACTTCATGTCGGACGTGCCCATGCCCGACGGGACGGAACGCGATCTCAAAGACTCCGTGCCATTTCGCGAAGTCTATATTCACGCGCTGGTCCGCGATGCCGACCGCCAGAAGATGTCGAAGACCAAAGGCAACGTCGTCGACCCCATCGAGATCGTGAAGAAATTCGGCACCGACGCCGTACGATTCACGCTCGCCGCCATGGCTTCGCCCGGAACCGACATCGCCTTCAGCGAAGACCGCACCGACGGCTACCGCGCCTTCGCCAACAAAATCTGGAACGCCGCCCGCTTCATCTTCATGAACGTGGACCGCGCCGCAGAAGCCGAGATATTCGTCGATCCCAACTCGCTGGTAGACTCATGCGGCCCCGAGGCGGACGCACCCATCGAGGCACGCTGGATTGTCTCCCGCCTCAACAGCACGGCTGCGGAAGTAAACAAGGCGCTGGCCGAATATCGTTTCGACGAAGCCGCCAGCCTTGTCTATCAATTTTTCTGGGGAGACTTCTGCGACTGGTATCTCGAAATCGTAAAGCTGCGCCTCGACTTCAGCGACAGCGCAGACAAAGCGGCAACGCGGGCAGCACTCACCACCCTGCTCGCCACATTTGAAGCGGCACTTCGCCTGCTCTCGCCTTTCATGCCCTTCATCACGGAAGAGCTGTGGCACGCAATTTACAACGGCCACCCGCCGGCAAAATCCATCGCCCTGTCACGCTATCCGCAGCCACTTGAAGAGGCGCTGGACTCAGCGGTCGAAGCGGAAATGACGACATTGCAGGATTTAATCGTCACAATCCGGGGTTTACGCAAAGATCTGGAAATTCCTGAGCGCGAACTGGCTGTAGCGGAGATTCAGGCTCCCCCTGCTCTGCAACTACTCGCGACAGCAAACCGCGAAATCATCGAGAAGCTGGCGCGTGTCTCCTCTTTCAGCTTTCCGGCGCAGTGGACACTGAACCCCGGAAATACCAGAACAACGGCAAACTTCACCGCCGGATTGTCGTATGAAAAGCACATCGACATCGCCTCGGAACGGGAACGACTGCACAAGAAGCTGGAACAATACGAAAAAGTGTTGATCAACGCGGATCGCCAGCTCACAAACAAAAGCTATCTCGCGAAGGCCCCTGAGAAAATTGTCGCAGGCTTGAGAAAACAGGCTTCCGAAGCTGCTCTGCTGCGTCAGGAAACGCTGGATGCAATCGAGAAGCTGGAGCAGCTCGCGTAAACCGAGGACTCTATGGACTGGAAAAGCAGAAAGATCGAAGCCATCCTCGAACAGGCGCTGCTCGAAGACAAGGCCACCAGCGACGTAACCACCGCCATCACTATCGATCCCCACCTGCTCGCGTCGGCGACGGTTATCGCCAAGCAGGACTGTGTCGTGGCCGGCCTCGGCTGCATTTCGCGATTCCTCGACATCTACGCGCGCCTCGACAAAAAAGACAGCGGGCGCTACGAAGTCATCAGCCATCCCGAAATGTTCGACGGAGTGCGTGCGAAGAAGGGACAGGCCATCGCGGTCATCCGCCACAACGCGCGCGTCATCCTCTCGTGTGAGCGAGTGATTCTCAACCTCATGCAGCGAATGAGCGGCATCGCAACGCTTACCCGGCAATATGTGGACGCAATCCAAGGCACAAGCACCAAAGTCCTGGACACCCGCAAAACCATCCCCGGCCTGCGCGTGCTCGACAAATACTCGGTGCGCTGCGGAGGCGGCGAAAACCACCGTCTCGATCTCTCCGACGGAATTCTTATCAAGAACAACCACATCTCGCTCGGCGGCGGCATCGAAAAGGTTCTCGCCCGCGCCCGTGAACTGCGCGGCGAAGGCCAGACCATCGACATTGAAGTGCGCACCTTCGATGAACTTCGAATCGCGCTCGACAACGGAGCCGAATCGCTGCTGCTCGACAACTTTTCTCCCTCCGACGTGAAGAAGGCCCTCAAGATCGTCAGGGAGCGCGGCGGGAGAATTCCTACCGAAGCCTCGGGCGGCATCGTTCTCGAAAACATTCGCAAGTACGCGCAGACGGGCGTCGATTACATCTCCGTGGGCGCGCTCACGCACTCCGCCAAGGCCGTGGACCTCAGCATGAAAATCACGGCGGAGATTTATTAGCCGCATGATCCCGGCCGCGATTGAAGACAGCTTCGACCTGGCCGTGCTCAACGCGGCGATCAAAGACACGCGCTTCCACGATAAGCTGCACTACTTCCCCAGCATCCACTCCACCAATACCCATGCCATGGCTGAAGGTGAAGCGGGCACTCCCGATGGCGCCGTCTACTTCGCCGACGAGCAGACCGCCGGGCGAGGACGCGGCGCACATGAATGGTCCTCGCCGCCAGGATCGGGTTTGTATGTAAGCGTGCTGCTGCGCCCTGCCATCGCGCCCGCCGACGTGCTCTGGCTCTCGCTCGCCGCGGGGCTCGTCGTGCGTCACGCCGTGCAGCAGGTCACTTCGCTCGAATGCGATCTGCGCTGGCCGAACGATCTGCTCTTTGGCAGCAGAAAATTTTGCGGCATCCTCACCGAATTGAATGCCGAGGTCACACGCGTCCGCCATCTGGTCATCGGCATCGGAATCAATGTCCATCAGCCGCAATTTCCAGAGGAGTTGCGCGGCGTGGCCACGTCGCTGCACATCGAAACGGGCCGCGACTGGCCTCGGCAGGAGCTGCTGGCCGCTTTGCTACAATCGCTGCATCGCGAAGTCTCTGCGCTCACTACGCCCGGCAATTTGTCCGAAGCCACAGCCAGCATCCTGGCGCGCCTTGAACGCGCATCAACCTGGGTTCGCGGCAAACAGGTAAATGTAGAAGAGTTGGAAGGTTACGCGGGCGTGACCGAAGGCCTCGACGCGCGCGGCTTTCTACAGATTCGGACTCCAGCCGGGATGCGAACTGTCTTTTCAGGCGGAGTACGGGAACAGAAATCGAACCGGTGATCGAATGCTTCTTGCGCTCAACGTAAACAACACGAATACCGTTATCGCGCTCTACCCTTTGCAAAAGGGGCACACTGGTGAATTACGCATGACGTGGCGCATCAGCACGCGGCAGACTCAAACCGCCGACGAGTACGGAATTCTGGTCCGCAATCTGCTTCAGGGCGAGGGCATCGAGAGTAAGGACATTACCGGAATTGTCATCGCGTCCGTAGTCCCGCCTATCGATTGGATTCTGCGTCAGTTCTGCGAGAGATATTTTGGCCAGAAGCCGGTCTTTATCGAGCCGGGCGTGAAGACGGGACTGCCGATCCGTACCGACAATCCCGGCGAAGCAGGGGCCGACCGAATAGCCAATTGCGTGGGAGCGTTCGAGAAATACGGCGGTCCCTGCATCGTAGTGGACTTTGGCACGGCAACCAATTTCGATGTCATCTCCAGCAAGGGTGAATTTCTGGGGGGAGCCATCGCTCCCGGCCTGAATATCTCGGCAGAGGCGCTGTTCGCGCGCGCCGCGCGGCTGCCCCGCGTAGAGATCAAGCGCCCGGTAAAAATCATCGGGACCAACACCGTGGACAATCTTCAGATCGGCCTGTTTTACGGACACATCGGGGTGGTCGATGGCATCCTTGAGCGCATGATCGCCGAGCTCGGCCCGGAGACAGTGTGCGTGGCGACAGGCGGACTCGCGCACCTGATCGCGAACGACTCCAAGTACATCTCCCACGTCAACGACACGCTGACCCTCGACGGTCTGCGGATCATCTACGAGCGGAATCGCAACGCCAGGGCGCGGCCTCATCCGGATGACTCCGCCACAAAGGCTTGAAGCGCTTTGGAAAACTACTTTAATTACTTCACGGAAATCGAAGATCACTTCCAGCGCCGCCGCGGCTCTATCCTCCTGCTCTCCACCCTCGACTGGGCGCTCATTGAAACCTGGCGCGACGCCGGAATACCACTTCAAGCCGTGCTGCGCGGGATCGACAATGCCTTCGACAAGTACGAGGCCCGCAAATCCCGCTCGCGCCGCATCAATGGACTCGCATGGTGCGCACAAGCGGTAATCGATGCCGTCGACGAGATGAAAGAAGCATCGATTGGCGCACAGCCCGCAGGCGCGACATCCACCGTCGCGCCCGGCTTCGAGCACGAGCGTATCGCGGCTCATCTCAACAGCTGCGCCGCGCAACTCGAACACGCCAAGTTGAGCGGATTGGCCTCAGAGGTTGCGCAACAAACCGCCGCGCGGCTCGGCGAACTTGCGCTCACAACAACTCCCAACCTCGAAGAACTGGAGCGTCTGCTGGCCGTAATGGAGGAAAGGCTCTTCAGCACGCTGACGGCAACCGCGCAGGAGGCTGAACTGCTGGCTCTGCGCGAAGAGAGCGCCCGCGAGCTCGCCCCTTATCGCAGCCGCATGAAGACTGAACAGATTCGCCAGGTGGAGCAGCAGTTCCTGCACAAGCGCCTGCTCGAAAAGAACAAGCTGCCGCGCCTCAGCCTCTTCTACATGAGCCAGCAATGAAGCTCCGCATCGAAAAGCTAATCTACGGTGGAGCAGGCCTCGCACGTCACGAAGGCAAAGCAATCTTCGTCCCTTTCACCCTTCCCGGCGAACTGGTTGAAGCGCGCATCACCCAGGATCACGGCAGCTATGCCAGCGCCGAGCTCGAAGATATCCTCGAAACTTCGCCGCATCGCATTAAGCCGGCGTGCCCCTACTTCAGCGAGTGCGGGGGCTGCCAGTACCAGCATGCGAGCTATCCGCAGCAGGTCGAAATCAAATCGCAGATTCTGCGCGAGACGCTGGAACGCGCGCACCTCAAAGAAATCCCGGAGATTCGCACGCTCCACGCCGAGCCCTTCGGCTACCGCAATCGCATCCGCCTGCACATCGACCGCGCAACTTCAAAGCTCTGTTACAAACGCCGCGCATCGCACCAGAACCTCGACGTAGACGTATGCCCCATCGCCGCGCCGGTTCTCGAAGAAGCTCTAATAGCAATCCAACCAGCCGCACAAACCTGGCAACTCGCCAAACACTTTGCAGAGATCGAACTCTTCACTAACGCCGCGCAGGATTCCATTCTCATCACGCTCTGGACTCCGGGAGTCGTGCAATCCGCGACGCAAGCACTCGGTTCACTCTGGCCGCAGTTGCGGGTGCATATCCCCAAGCTTCGTGGCGCCGCCATTTTTTCATCCGAACAAGGCAAACAACCCAGCAGACTCATTGCGCAAAGCGGCGAACAATCTCTAACCTACGCAGCGGCAAGCCGCGAATACCGCGTAAGCTTCGGCTCCTTCTTCCAGGTCAATCGATTCCTCACCGACGCTCTTGTAGAACTTGTCACGAAAGATTCCTCCGGCAAGCTCGCCTGGGATCTCTATGCAGGCGCAGGCCTCTTCGCCGCTGCTTTGGCCTCGCGTTTCGACCAGATCGTGGCCGTGGAATCCGCTTCCAGCTCGGTCCGCGATCTGCGTCACAATCTTCACGGAGCACCCCATCACATCGTCGCGAGCGGCACGCTCGAATTTCTTCGCCGGGCGCGCGCCGGCAAGGAAAACGCGCCGGATTTTGTTGTTGTAGACCCGCCCCGCAGCGGACTGGGTAAAGAAGTCACGACGCTTCTCGCAGCCATCCGTCCCGCGCACATTACTTACGTTTCCTGCGATCCGGCAACTTTGTCGCGCGATCTCAAATCGCTGCTAGACTCTGGCTACCACCTCAGCACCGTGCGTATGGTCGATCTGTTTCCACAGACCTTCCATCTGGAAAGCGTAGCCACGCTTTCGTTGAAGTAACTTTGCGCCGGCGCCGCGGTGACGGCTCCCATGGTCACCGCAACCATCCCGGCAAGGTTGAATCACGCCCCAGACCGGCAAGCTTATCCTGCTCCAGGCATTTTTGCCAGACACCTCGTAGTGCCATCGCTCTTCGCAGCGACCTGCTTCGCTACGGGAATTCTCCTCTCGCATCTCGCATGGTTCCTGCCTGGCCTGCTTCTGCTCGCGTTGCTGGCCGCATTCGCAACTGCGGCCATCGCATCGGCGCACGCCCCGCGCGCGGCCTGGGGGGCGACCGCGCTCGTATACATGTTGCTCGGAGTTTTCTGCGCCGAGATCGCGCCCGCCATCAATCCGCAACGCCAACTTGCTCTTCTGGCGGACAACACACAGCGAACGGTGGAGGGCGAAATCATCCGGCTCGGACCCGTCCGCAGCGTAGTGTCAACAACGCCTTTCTCAGATAAAACGCACGAAGAACATACCCAGCAAGTTGACGTGCGCCTGAACTCGACCGGCGCAGCGCGCATCACGCTCTACGCTCCGGTCGAGCAACCCTTTCCGCACCTCGCCTGCAATGACGAAGTTCGTGCAACGCTCGCGTTGCATCCGGAGGAGCGCTACCTTGACCCCGGCGTGTGGGATGCGAGCGCATACCTTCACCAGCAGGGCATTGGCGCGCTCGGCAGCGTCAATCCGCAACGGTTCACCGTGATCGCAACTGGCCGTGGACGCAACTTGCCGTGCTGGCTGCATTTCGTCGAAGAGGCCGCGAGCTCGCGCCTGATCGATTTCGCCGCCGATCCACGTAACATGCGCCTGCCGCAGTTTTTTCGGATCGACTATGAAGACGCGACCATGCTGACGGCCATGCTCACCGGCGACCGCACCTGGCTACAGCATCGCGTGCGCGTGGGTTTCGAACGCACAGGATCATTCCACCTGCTCGTCGTTTCCGGCCTCCATCTGGCGATCTTTTCCGGGCTCATCTTCTGGTTCGCAAAGCGCCTGCGCTTCTCGCGCTTGTGGGCCTCTATCCTGACGATCGTTCTGTCTTTTGCCTACGCGCTCTTCACAGGCTTCGGACATCCCGTTCAGCGATCTTTTTGGATGGTCACGCTTTACCTGATCGGGAGGCTGCTCTGGCGCGACCGCTCCGCGCTTAACGCAATCGGCTTCGCCGCTCTGGTCATGCTCGCCGCCGATCCAGGCTCGCTCTTCGACTCCGGCCTGCAGATGACGCTGCTCTCTGTGCTGGCCATCGCGGGAATCGCCGCGCCGTTCGCGGAAAAGACCTTCGCGCCGCTGTTGCGCGCCATGCGTAATCTTCGCGAAACCCGCATTGATGCGGCCCTCCCACCGCGCGTCGCGCAATTCCGAGTGAGCCTCCGCATGGTCGCACAGCATCTTCGTCCGCTCACCGGGAGCTTCCTCGCATGGAAAGCCTTTCCATTCATCCTCCAACTCCTGCTGCGCGGCGCAGAGTTACTGGCGGTTTCCGTCGCCATCGAGCTGTTCATGATGCTGCCCATGGTTGCGTATTTTCATCGCATCACTCTGCTCGCACTGCCGGTAAATGTGCTCATCGTTCCCTTCCTTGGAATCCTTCTGCCCTGCGCCCTGCTCACTTTTGTAACGCTGTTGGCCGTACCCGCGCTCGCCTTCATTCCGGGAGCGGGAACCGCCGCCCTTCTGCACTCCGTGACGCGCATCGTCACCACCTTCGCCGCCTTTCGCGTCGGAGACATGCGCGTTCCTATGCCATCCAGCCTCACCGTTCTTCTCTGGATCGCACTCGTCATTGCCGCGATCTGTGCGATACGTGCGCTGCGCTATGGGTTAACCCTGTCAATGGCTGCTTTAACACTTGCCGCCATCTTCCTCATCCTTCCGCACGCCGTCACGCGGCGAGCAGGCCAGCTTGAGATCACCGCCATCGATGTAGGACAGGGCGACTCGCTGCTCGTCGTCACTCCCAACGGCAAAACGCTGCTGATCGATGCAGGAGGTATTGTCGGCGCGCCGCCCGATACAAATTTCAACATTGGCGAAGATGTCGTTTCGCCCGTTTTATGGTCGCGCGGCATCCGTCGCCTCGACGCAGTTGCGCTCACGCACGCGCACGAGGACCACATCGGCGGAATGCCCGCGGTATTCGCAAATTTCCGGCCCCGCGAATTATGGCTGGGTCCCGAGCCTGATGTTCCTGTATACGAAAACCTGCTGCAAAGCGCCGCTCAGACAGGCACGCACATTCACAGGTATCTCGCCGGAGATACCTTCACCTTCGACGGAGTCTCCATTCGCGTTCTTGCACCCGCGCGCGATTACCACCCCGGCAAAACGCCCACCAATAATGATTCTCTCGTCCTGCGCCTGAGTTACGGCAACA
Source organism: uncultured Acidobacteriaceae bacterium (assembly GCA_963743135.1). Lineage (GTDB taxonomy): Bacteria > Acidobacteriota > Terriglobia > Terriglobales > Acidobacteriaceae > Silvibacterium. The sequence goes on along the minus strand of CAVUON010000008.1, from coordinate 350,922 downwards.
CGTCAGCGTTGCTCGAAGGTGATGCCGAAGCCCCCAGCGAAGCGCGAATGGTCGAGAATGGCAATCTTCATTCGGATTTCCTGAAGGTGGGCCATCACGGCAGCAAGACCTCTACTACTCCGCCGTTCTTAGCGGCGGTCGCGCCGGCGTTCTCGGCAATCTCGGTGGGGCGGCGCAACTTCTATGGCCATCCGCGCCGTGAGGTATTGGAGGAGCTTCAGGAGGCTCACATCCGCACGTATCGGACCGACATGCTCGGCATGTCCAGCTTCTATCTCGACGGGAAGCGTGTCACCGCTGCGGCGTGGGCGGATTCCCCGCGCTAGATCTACTTGGCGTCGATCACGGTGAGGCGAAACGTAATTGTCCCCCACAAAAGCCGCGCGCGCATCTGCACCGGAAGATGCCGTTCATCATCTGTGTACCAGATCCAGATATTGCCGCGATTCTTTACCACGCCCGCGTCCGCCGTCGGCTCTACGCGAAGCGTTTGAAAGGTGCCGGCCGGAGTCTTCACTTCCTCGTGGCCTTCCACCTTCATCGTCACCGGAATTGTCCGCATCGCGTCGGCCAACGGAAACTGGAAGCTTTGTCCCACGGTCATCGGTTGCGACGCCGCATAAAAAATCGCGGAGAGCGAATCCGTAACGCACGAAGGAATTGCAACCTCTTGATGCTTACTGATGCCCGAGATCAGATTTTTTTCTGTGAACACGGCTTTGCTCTGCGCGTAGTTGAATTTCAGGTCGCTGTTTACCTGGCGGCGACCTTCAATCAGTTGTTTGGAGAAACCCTCCGAGCAGCCCGTCTCGCGATTGAACGAAGACTGGAAACGGTCGCTTACGCGAAACAGCAGATTCACCGCTCCCACGGTGTCCGCCGTAACCGACACGCGCTGCGTATTTCCGTCCGCTTCCTGATGAAACGAAACGACGCCTGCAGGAAACACGCGCCAATCCACGGCATAGCTCAGAGTCTGTTTTGCGGGAAAACTAAATCCAGGTACCGGAGCGCGCAGAGCGGGAGCGGCGGGCGGCGTCTCCGCATGGAGTACAACCAGCGCCAGCACGCAGGCCAGAATAGGGAGCCACCTAAAACGCCAAATCAATCCAGACACTCACCTGCGAAAGAGGTAAAGAACTTCAATGCCAGAAGCACAATTTCAATATCAGCGCGGCATAAATGGCCGACGCCCCTATCAATGCATTGTACTCGCGATGTTTGCGATAAAGCGCGCCTGAAAAGCCTCCATCCTCACCGGCAGTTGCAACCGCCGGACGCAAACGCGGAATCAATCGCGGAACCTGCTCCGCGTACGCGTCGTAGCGTACGAATTTCGAGCGCAGAAACGCCTCCTCCGACCGGATCACCGGAACATAAATCACCGCAAAGAGCGCCACCAGCACAATCGCAATCCATAAGCTGCGAGCAGCCAGCGCGAATCCGAACGCGATGAGCATCGATCCCAGATAAAGCGGATTGCGCGTATACGCATAGGGACCGGTCATCGTGACCTCAGCGTTTTTCTTCACATAGCCTGAGGCATATCCGCGCAGCCAGACACCCGGAATCACCAGCAGCAGGCTCATCGCGAGGAAGCTCGCCGCTGGCCGCGCCAGGCAAAGAAAAAATGCCGCGAACACAAATCCCAGCGGCACGCGGATGCGCCGTGCGATCCTGCTCCAACCACCCGCCATCTAGTTCGATCCTTTCAGCAATTCCATCGCTGCGTCCATCACCGTATCGGGAGTAATCGTCAGCAGCCCAGCCTCAGGCGCGGCATGACGCGTATGATCGCGCCTGCTCTCCGGATGCCGCAGCACGCGGAACCGGCCGCCAAACGGACCATTGCGCGCCGGATCGGTCGGCCCAAAAATCCCCACCGCTGGCTTGCCCAAAGCGCACGCCAGATGCAGCGGCCCGGTATCGCCAGCAATTACCAGTGAAGCCCGCCGCGTTACCGCAATCAATTCAGCAATCGACGATCGAAGCGCGACAGCAGCGCCATCGCTCAACGCGGCCACTTCGCCAGCCAATGATTCTTCCCCTGGTCCCGCATTCACCACGACGCCATAGCCCGCATCGCGTAGACGCGTGGCAACAGCGGCATAGCGCTCTACCGGCCAACGCTTCGCGCCCCAGCCTGCGCCGGGATTGATCACTACAAACGGTTCGCTCATCGCATCCGCCTTGCGTTCCGCCTCTGCGTCCACCGGCAGCAAAGGAAGCCGCACCGGAAGCGCGTCTCCCGCAACTGCATTCATCACTTCAATCGCCTGCTCGATCACATGAACGCCGCGCGTCTTCATGCGCTCCGTAAAAAACCATCGCGCAACGCGCTCGCGCGGGATGTCTTCACCGATCAACCGCTTTGCGCACGCCCACCTGGCAATCACTGCCGACCGCACCGCGCCCTGCAGATCGATGCAGATGTCGTATTTCTCCTCGCGCAACTCGCGCCGCACGCGCCGCACATCGCGGAACGTCTTCGCGCTCAAGGGAGAGCGCGCCCATTGTCGTGCTGGAACAACATGGACCCGGTCCACAAGCGGCATGGCAGGGCCGCGTACAAGCGCGTCCTCCGCAACCAACAGCGCCTTCCATTGCGGTTCGACGGCCCACCCGATCCACCACTCCGGATGCGCCTCACGCAGCGCCGTTGCCGCGGGCAGCGCGTGGAGAATATCGCCCATCGCGCTCAGCCTCATGACGAGCACACGTAACTGCTTTTGCTGTTCCGGCAAGCCCTTATTTTCTCACAATCAGGCTCAGCAACTGGCGCACAACCGCGCCCTCATCCTCAAGCGAAACTTCCAGCCGGGCTACACGCAGCGGAGCACCTTCCTCAAGCCGCGCCCGCTGCGCATGCGTCATTCGCGCCGCATCTTTTTCTGTCGTCACGAAGCACTCTGCTTTATGGCGGCGAAGCGTCTCAAGCAGCCGCTCGATCTCCGCCTTCGAGTAGGCCTGATGATCGCGCAGTGTCAACGTCGCCGCCAACTCAACATTCTGCGAACGCAGCGCGGAAAAGAACTCCTCGGGCCGCGCTATCCCGCAAAAAGCAACTGCGTGAGTTACAAATTCCGCCGTCAGCCGCCGGTGCTGTATCCACACCGGCACAAGGATTCCGCGCGTTCGCAATTCCGCCTCAAGCTTCCGGTCTTCAGAACGCAACACAATCACAGAAGCACGCTTAAGCGAAGTCAGCGGCTCGCGCAATCGTCCCGCAGGCAGCAAACTCTCCACAAAATCGCTCGCGTGAACGACGACGATATCGAGGTTCCGCGCCAGTTTGCGATGCTGGAACCCATCATCCAGCAGATGAAGTCCTGGCGACGACGCATTATGTTCCGCCAGCAGTCCAGCGTCATGGCGGCTTGCGCCCACATACACCGGAACGCCCGTCGCGCGCGCGATCAGCAGAGGCTCATCGCCAAAGCGCGCTGCTTCACCCTCTGCGTCCACGCGCTCCACGCCGTAGCCGCTGCGCCCATAGCCGCGCGACAACACATCGACAGGAATATTTTTCGCGGCCAGCAACTGCGCCAGCCGAATGACCAGCGGGGTTTTTCCGGCGCCGCCCACCGAAAGGTTGCCGACGCTCACCACCGGCCACGCCAGTCGCTGCGGCTTCACCCATCCGCGGTCATAGGCAGCGTTCTTCGCCGCGAGTCCCGCAGCATAGAGTGGAGCGAGAATCGCAAGCGGCCGGATCACGCGCGCTCCTGCAGCACGGCCACCAATGCTGTAACCGCCCGCGCCGTAGCGCCGGCTTCGCGCTCAAAAACCGCCCGCGCACGCGCGCCCATCGCCCTGGAAGATTCTTCATCGGAAAGCAGATCGCGCAATACCTCCGGTAACGCGGAAACTCTCGCCACAACAATTGCATTCTCCGCGCGCAACTTCTCTACGATGCCGCGAAAGTTCTCATAGTGCGGCCCCATCACTACTGCTACGCCGAACTGCGCGGGTTCAAGCGGATTATGCCCTCCCGGCGCCAACATCCCTCCGCCAACAACGGCAACAGAAGCCAGGCAGTAGGCCGAAGCCAGCTCCCCAATTGAGTCGAGAAGGAAAAACATTCCCGCAGACAGGGGCGAAGGCGAGGCCAGCCACTCGGAACGACGGACGAACTTCACGCCACGATCAGTCAGCATCGCGGCGACTGCACTAAAACGCTCTGGGTGCCGCGGCGCAAGAATCGTGATGACGTCCAGAGGCAACAACCTCACCAGCAACTCTTCTTCATCCGCAACAGTAGACCCGCAGACTACAACCTTCGCGCCGATCGGCAGATGCGCGCGCAGAATCTCCGTTACCGTTGCTGGCTGCGCCACGCGAATGTCATATTTCAGGTTTCCGCTCGCGCAAACATTGCTTGCGCCCAGCGCAGTCAGCCGCTCCGCATCCATGTCACTCTGCGCCAGCACCAGCGCAAAACCATTCAGCAAACGCCGCCACAGAAATCGCAAACGAAGATAACGGGGCCACGAGCGATCGGAGATGCGCGCATTCACAACAGCAATGGGAACCCCTGCGCGGCGGCACTCCACCAGCATGCGCGGCCAGAACTCCGTCTCCATCAGCACGACCATGCGCGGACGGAGGGCGCGCAGATAAGCGCGGATCGCAAAGGCGAAATCCAATGGAAAATAAAAGACCCGGTCTGCACCAAAACGTTCGCGCGCCAGAAGCTGTCCGGTGCGGGTCGTGGTGGAAATCATCACCCTGCAGCCGGAGCGCTCTCCCAACTCCTCAATCAACCGGCTCGCCGCAAGTACCTCGCCTACCGAAACCGCATGAACCCAGATCACTTGCTCCGCGAGCCGAAGGCGCCGTGGTACAAACCCCAGCCGCTCGCTTAGACCTTCGCGGTACTTGCCGCTCGCTGCCATGCGGAACAGCCAGTACGGAGCTCCCGCCACCAGGACCAGCAGCAACGCGAGGCTGTAAAAAACGAGCATCCGCTAACAATTCCCTCTTTACGCAAGTCCTACCGGAGAATGATAATCGTGCGGAACCGTATGCGCCCGCGTTTTCCTCTCACCTTCGCTCTTGCGCTCTGCGTCGCGGCTATGCCTCTTCTCGCTTCCGATCACGCGATGCCGCCTCCGAAAGACGCCTCCACCTATGTGGCTTTCGACGCCCATGCTGCCGAGCACGTCGTTATCGCCGCCGAACCTTACGAGACCAAAGAGAAGGGGAAAATCTTTCGTGTCAACTACCTCGAGAACGGATTCATGCCGATCTATGTCGTCGTCACCAACAACAGCGACAAGCCCGTTTCACTTGACCAGGCCCGCATCGACTTTATCAGCGCAGCAGGCGACAGAATTCCCGCTGCCCAGGCTGAAGACATAGAACGCCGCATGACGCATGTGAGCAGTGCAGGCAAGGTTATTCCGTTGCCGGCACCGCTGCCTCCCGTAAAAACCAAACCGAAGACGCCGGACAAAAAGATCGAGCAGGATTTTGCTGATTTCGAGTACAGCGCCACAACTGTGCCGCCACACAGCACTCGCGCGGGCTTTCTCTTTTATGACATGCAGGGACTGGGCGACACGCCGCTCAAAGGGGCCAACCTAAACCTCCGCGACCTGCGCGACGCCAGCGGCAAAGAGCTCTTCTATTTCCAGATTCCCCTGGACAAATATCTTTAGGGCTGCACCTACTCCACGTGATAATTCGGAGCTTCGCGCGTAATAATCACGTCGTGCACATGGCTCTCTCGTAACCCGGCGTTGGAGATTCGCACAAACCGCGATTTGGTCTGCAATTCCTCAATGGTTCCGCAGCCCAGGTAGCCCATGCCTGAGCGCAAGCCGCCCACAAGCTGATAGACCATCGCTTCCAGCGGTCCCCGATGCGGCACGCGGCCTTCAATGCCTTCCGGAACGAACTTCGCCAGACGATTCCCTGCGCTGCGCTCCCGATTCACAACACCTTCGCTGCGCGAAGGCTCATCCTGAAAATCCTGTGAGCCTTGGAAGTACCGCTCACCGGATCCCTGGGACATTGCCGAGAGTGAGCCCATACCGCGATACGCCTTGAACGACCGGCCCTGATACAGAATCGTCTCCCCCGGACTTTCGTCGACGCCCGCAAACAGAGAGCCGATCATCACTACATTCGCGCCCGCCGCAATCGCCTTGGCCACGTCGCCCGAATACTTGATGCCGCCGTCGGCAATCACCGGAATGCCGTGTTCGCGCCCCGCGCGGAAGGCCTCGCTCACCGCTGTAATCTGCGGCATTCCAGCGCCGGTCACCATGCGCGTCGTACAGATCGACCCCGGCCCGATGCCCACCTTCACCGCATCCGCACCATGCTCGATCAACGCCTTCGCGCCATCGTAGGTGGCAATATTTCCCGCCAGCAAATCCACATCAGGAAAAGCCTTCTTCACCAGCCGCACCGCTTCCAGCACCCGTGAAGAGTGTCCATGCGCCGAATCGATCGACAGAACGTCCACGCGATTCTTCACCAGTTCCGCTGCCCGCTCCAGAAAGTCGCCGGTAGCGCCGAGTGCCGCGCCCACGCGAAGCCGTCCCTGCTCGTCTTTTGAGGCGCTGGGGTACTTCAATTTTTTCTGAATGTCTTTGACGGTAATAAGGCCCTTTAGCTCGTATTCGCCATTGACCACCAGCAGCTTTTCCACGCGATGCTGGTGCAGGATCAGCTCCGCCTCTTCAAGCGTCGTGCCCACCGGCACGGTGATGAGATTCGTCTTCGTCATCACGTCGCGTATCGGAACATCCGTCCGCGTCTCAAAGCGAAGGTCGCGATTGGTCAGAATGCCGACCAGCTTTTTGTTCTGCGTTACCGGCACGCCGGAGATCTTGTAGCGCCGCATCACATCCAGCGCATCGGAGATCATCTGGTCGGGCGTTATCGTCACCGGATCGACGATCATCCCGCTCTCCGATCGCTTTACCTTATCAACCTCGCTTGCCTGCTGCTCCACGGACAGGTTGCGGTGGATAATGCCCATCCCGCCCTGTTGTGCCATGGCAATCGCCAGCCGCGATTCGGTCACCGTGTCCATGGCCGCGCTCAACAAAGGCGTATTCAGCAGAATTTTTTTCGTCAGGTGTGTCTGCGTGCTTACCTGCGCGGGAACTACATCGCTATAGGCAGGAACCAGAAGGACATCATCAAAGGTCAAAGCTTCGGGAACGGAATTTTCAATCATAAGTGAAGGATGCACCGCGACCCGCAAGAGATACAAAGCTCATTCTGGCGCGATGGCTTCCAGTTATTGTAGTGCCAAACGCCGATCAGGCTGCAATCAATACGTGGGAGCGAACTTCTTGGCGATAGCTTCCAGCTGTCCAAGGTGATTCAAATCATGGCCGGCCATGGTTTCTACAATCGTTTGGAAGGTCATCGCGCCGCGCTCCGGATGCGTCACCGGTTTGAGATGGACCTCGGGCGAAAGAGACCGCAGGAGCGCCAGATTCCAGTTCCGAATCGCGTTAAACGTCGTCAGCGCATCGTGCATTTCATAAGCAGAGTAGTTCGCAGCCCACTTTTCCTGGTCGAAGGGCTGAATCACGTGATCCTCTTCGCCCAGCGCCTGCCGCAGCCGAAAGGCAAATGCGACTTCACAGTCAGCTAGATGGCAGACAATCTCACGAGCGCTCCACTTGCCGGGAGCCGAAGGTTTTCCCGACCGCTCCACGCCAAGCTGATCCACAATCTTTTCTATATGCCGCGAGGTAGATGCCAGAACCTTCACCGGCTCCTGACCACCCAAAAATCGGTCATACGGGTTTTGCTGGCTCATAGAACCTCGCTCTGATCTGGCCCACTCACAGCCTGGGCAGCCACGAATACCTTGCAGCCTTCATCATCCCATCCCCGGCGCCAATTTGAAAGCAAACCCAAAACGGCGTATTCTAATGGAGCAGACGAGTTTATCCAGGCAGGAGCCGTGACCAGCCGGCAGCCTCGGAGAGATGAGTGGGCTAACAGCCCACTTTTTATTTGGCCGCAAATCATCGCCAAAATCTCATCAAATTTGCCCGCAAACCGGCCATGGCCTTGAATTTGGACCAAATCCGCACCGCCGCGCAGCGCGTTGCCGCCTCGCACGGCCTCGATGTCGTCGACGTTGACTATCGCGCCGGCGCAAAGCCCCGCGCCCTGTGCGTCTACATTGAGAAGAACGCCGAGCAGCGCGCCAAATTGGCTGCGGGGGTCGAAAGCAACCCGCAGGGCCTGCAGGCAGAACAGCTTTCCGGAGTCACGCACGACGATTGCACCGCCTTCAGCCGCGATTTCGGAACGCTGCTCGACGTTGAAGACGTTATTCCCGGAACGGAGTACACGCTTGAAGTTTCGTCGCCGGGCCTTGACCGTAAGCTGCGCACCGTCGCCGACTTCCAGCGTTTCACCGGTAGCCTGGTCAAGTTGCAGACCTTTGAGCCGGTCGCAGGCAACCGGCACTGGCAGGGAAGGCTCACACAGGTTAACGATTCAGTAATCGCGCTCGACCTCAGCGCCTTGAAACAGAAGTCCAGGGGCAAGAAGGCTGCAGCAAAAGCAAGTCACGAGAACCTCGAAATCACGATGGCCAACATCGAAAAGGCCAACCTGATTCCCGAATTCTAATTTTGAGAACCTCGGCCGCAGCGCCGAACGAGCAATAGAGAGAAAACTATGGCAAGCCCGCTTTATCAGACCATCGAAGTGTTGAGCCGCGACAAAGGCATCGAGCCTCAGATCGTCGTCGGGGCCGTCGAGGACGCTATCGCCCTCGCCACCCGGAAGTATTACAAGACGCAGGAGAACATGCGCGCCGAGCTCGATAAAGAAACCGGCGAAATCCGCGCCTACATCTACAAGACCGTTGTCGAGACGCCGGAGTTGATCGAAGACCCCGTCAACCAGATCGCCCTCAACGAAGCTCGTGAACTCGCGCCCGAGGTCGAAGTCGGCGGCGAGATTCGCTACTACAAGCCCACCGACGTGCTCGGACGCATCGCGGCGCAGATGGCCAAGCAGGTCATCTTCCAGAAGGTCCGCGAGGCCGAGCGTGACACGGTCTTTAACGAGTACAACCACCGCGTCAACGAGGTGCTCAACGCAACCGTCAAGCGCATCGAGCCGCAGGACGTGATCTTCGACCTCGGCAAGGCCGAAGCCCGGATGCCGCGGCGCGAGCAGTCGCGGCTCGAACAATTTGCTGTAGGCGAGCGCGTGCGCGTCGTTCTTCTGCGCGTGGACCGCGCCGCCAAGGGCCCGCAGGTGATCGTTTCGCGCGCCGCGCCCGAGCTGGTCCAGAACCTCTTCCAGAGCGAGGTTCCCGAAATCTACGACAGCACCGTCACCATCCGCGCCATCGCCCGCGAAGCCGGCGAGCGCACCAAAATCGCCGTCATGTCGCGCGACAAGGACGTCGATCCGGTCGGCGCCTGCGTCGGCATGAAGGGCATGCGCGTGCAGTCCATCATCCGCGAGCTGCGCGGCGAAAAGATCGACATTATCGAGTTCAGCGAAGAGATCACCACCTTCGCCGAAAAAGCGTTGCAGCCCGCAAAGGTAAGCCGTGTGAGCATCACGGATCTTGCCGAAAAACAGCTTGAGGTCATCGTTGATGACACCCAGCTCTCGCTCGCCATCGGCAAGAAGGGGCAGAACGTGCGCCTCGCCGCCAAGCTTCTCGGCTGGAAGATCGACATCAAGAGCGAAGAGGAAAAGCGGCAGGAAGTCGAGCAGCAGATGCAGGGATTCGGCAGCACGACCACGACCGCCATCGAGCAGGTCAGTGAGCTGGGTGAGGGCATCATCCAGAAGCTGGTCGTCGCAGGCATCACCACCGTCGAGGCGCTCGCCGACATGACGCCCGAACAGCTCGAGGAGATCCCCGGCATCGGCGAAAAGACGCTGGAAAAAATCAGCACCGCCGTCCGCCACTACTTCGGCCAGTATGAAGAGGGCGAAGAGCGCCCTGTGCCCGTCGTCAGCGACGATGCAGCTGCCAAGGCCGCATCCGATGCCAGCCTCAGCGAAGAAGAGGACGCGCTCAAGCTCGACCTGACGCAGGAAGGCGAAGAGCCTCCCAGCGAAGACGGAAGCGGCCTCATCAGCGACGAGGTAGCCGAGGAGCAGATTGAGGAAGTCACTGAATCCGGCCCCTCCATCGAAGACGACGGCGCGGAGCCGGTCGTGCCCGGACGTCAGGACACCAGCGAAAAGTTGGAAGAAACCGCAGTAACTGACGACGTGGCGGAAACCGCCGAGCTCCAGGAAGAGAAAGACAGGAACCCAGAGGGCGGCGCGTAAAATGCGCCGCTCCAAAACCCACTGGCACGCGATAGACCGCGCAAATCGCGGCATTTCGGGCCATAATAGTAAGAGCGCGATAACCCACTGCCAGGAGTTCGCAATGCGCAGCTAAAGGTCAGGGGAGCAGGTACAAAGGGGCGGATGAGTAAAGTTCGAATCAACGATTTAGCGCGTGAGCTGGAAGTCAAGAGCAAAGCGATTCTTGATGTTCTCGAGGCCGTGAACGTCACCGAGAAAAAAACGCACTCCAGTTCGCTTGAGTTTGACGAGGCCGAGCGTGTGCGCGTGTATCTCCTGCGCGGCAGGTCCGGAGCATCCGGTGCCTCGCGCGCTGACGCCGCACCCAGGCCAAAGATTGACTTGTCGCGGGTCTCGAAGCCCGGAGATGTGCTGAAGGCCATCCTGCAAAAGAAAGAGCAGGAAGCCGCCGTGCAGCCCCGTGCCGCTTCGCAGCCGAGCGCCGCAGCAACAGCACCCGCTGCCGCAGCGCCTGCAAAACCAGGGGCAATCACTGCGCCGCCTGCCGCGCGCGCGACAACGCCCGCCCCATCAGCCAGTCCAGTTGCTGCTGCGCCCGAAGCCGCAAAGCCGGCCCCGCGCAGAATCGTTCCGCAGCCGCGTCAGGCCGCCCCGATTGTGGCGGCTCCGCCGCAAACTCCGGCTATCGCCGCCAAACCACCGGCGGGTCCTGTGGTTGGCAAACCACCAGTTGGAGCCCCCGCCGCTCAAGCTACTGAAGTTCGCCCGGTCGTCTCTGCCGCGCCGCCTGCGGGTCCGGTAATCGTCAAGCCCCCTGTAGCCGCGCAGCCGCCGGTGGCTGCCGCACAGGTATCAGAGCCGCCCGCGTCCACTCAGTCTGCACCCGTCGCCGCCGAAGAAACCGCCGCTCCCGAAGCGCCGGCTGTTGCCGTGCCGCGCCGCGTCATCATGCCGCAGACCGGTCCGCGCCCCGTATACACCGCTCCGCCGCCGCTCCCGGTTTCGCAGCGTCCAAACACCGGTGCCCCAACGCCCGCCGGAGGCATCCAGCGTGGCCGCCCCATCTTTGATCGCCGCCCAACCGGCGGCCCTCCCGGACAGGGAGGCTACGGCCAGCGCCCGCAAGGAGGACCTCCCGGAGCGCCCGGAGTACGCCGCCCCATGCACCCCACGCGCAATGCGCCCACCGGAGCGCCCACAGGCGCGCGTCCCGGCTTCGGTCAGCGCCCCGGAATGGGTGCACGCCCCGGCTTTGGTCAGCGCCCAGGTCCCGGCGGAGCGCCCGGACTCATGCCGCCTCCTGGCGAAGCGCCGCGTCCGCAGCGTCCCGGCCCCAATGCACGCCGTGGCCGCCAGCAATATCCGAAGAGCAAAGAAGGCCCGATGAAGGGCTTCGCCCCGCCCTCGCGTTTTGGCGGAGCGCAGGTTCCCTCTGAGCCATTGCCCATCACGCGCACCATCACCGTGACTGAGGGCATCAGCGTCAAGGATCTCGCCGAAAAGCTCGAGGTGCGCGGCAAGGATCTCATCGCTTCGCTGCTTATGCGCGGCGTCTTCGTCACCGTCAATCAATCGCTCGATGGCGAACTGGTCAAGGATGTCGCCCGCCAGTTTGGAGCCGATACCCAGGTCATCACCTTCGAAGATCAGATGGCGAACGAGGCCATCGAAAACATCCTCTCGCAGGAGAATCCTGACGAGCACGAAGTCACCCGCCCGCCCGTTGTCACCGTCATGGGCCACGTCGATCACGGCAAAACTTCGCTGCTCGACGCCATTCGCGAGACCGACGTCGCCGGGGGCGAAGCCGGAGGCATCACCCAGCACATCGGCGCCTACAAGGTCCGCATCAACAAGGCCGATTCGCCTGCCTTTGGTCGCGAAATCGTCTTCCTCGATACGCCGGGCCACGAGGCCTTCACCCGCATGCGCGCTCGCGGCGCGAAGGTGACCGACATCGTCATCGTCGTTGTCGCCGCCGACGACGGCGTTATGCCGCAGACTCTCGAAGCCATCGACCACGCGAAGGCGGCAAACGTCCCCATCATCGTGGCCGTCAACAAAATTGATAAGCCGGATGCTCAACCCGACCGCGTCAAGCAGCAGCTCGGCGACCGCGGCCTGGTTCCCGAAGCCTGGGGCGGCAACACCGTCTTCGTCGATGTGTCGGCCAAGAAAAAACAAAACCTCGACCTGCTCCTCGAAATGATTTGCCTGGTCGCGGATCTCGGCAACCTCAAGGCCACGCCGGGACGCTCCGCCGTTGGCACCGTCATTGAAGCCCGTCTCGATCGCGGACGCGGCGCCGTTGCCTCGGTCCTCGTGCAGAACGGAACCCTCCGCAATCAGGACAGCTTCATCGTCGGCAACACGTTCGGAAAAATCCGCGCCATGTTCGACGATCGCGGACGCCCCATCGAAGAGGCTGGCCCATCGACGCCGGTTGAAATCCTCGGCCTCGAAAGCATTCCCGACGCGGGCGACACATTCCTCGTCACAGCCGACCGCGACAAGGCCAAGAACATCGCGCAGTACCGCAAGATGAAGGAGCGCGAAGCACAACTCGCCAAGAGCTCCCGCGTCTCGCTCGAAGGCCTGGCCGAACAGATCAAGCAGGCTGGCGTCAAGGAGCTGCCGCTCATCCTCAAGGGCGATGTGCAGGGCTCCGTGCAGGTCTTGGCCGACTCGCTCCAGAAAATGTCGACCGAGAAGGTTCGCATCAAGGTGATCCACTCCGGAGTCGGAGCCATCACCGAGAGCGACATTCTGCTGGCCTCGGCCTCGAACGCCATCGTCATCGGCTTCAACGTCCGGCCCGACCGCAAGTCTGCCGAACTGGCCGAGCAGGAAAGCGTGGAGATTCGCCTGCACTCGATCATCTACGAGCTCCAGGACGAAATCCGCAAGGCCATGCTCGGGCTGCTCGATCCGGTCTTCAAGGAAAACTACCTGGGTCGCGCCGAAGTGCTCAACGTCTTCAGGATTCCGAAGGTGGGCACCATCGCCGGCTGCCGCGTAACCGATGGAGTGCTGAAGCGCGACGCCGAGATCCGGTTGATGCGCGCAGGCGAGCAGGTCTACAAAGGCAAGCTCACCTCGCTCAAGCGCTTCAAGGATGATGCCAGAGAGGTCACCAACGGAATGGAATGCGGCGTAGGTCTCAACTTCACTGATATTCAGGTGGGAGACACTGTCGAAGCGTTCGTAACCGAGAAGGTAGCCGCGGAGCTAACGGCGAGCTAGTCGAAGCAGGGAAAAACAAAAAAAGGCCGGCACATTGTGTCGGCCTTTTCTGCTGCTTGAACGTTTGTCTGAAGCTCTACGAACTACCTGTTAAACGGATACTCGCTGATCCAGTGGAACCCCCGGCTCGTAAGCAGAAATTGTCTTTCATCCACTTTGTGCAGGTGCGCCACGACGTCCTCATCCCCTGATTTTCCGGCCAGCAGCAGATGCTGCGGATCAGGTTGTGCGTACTTCAGTTTGAGCTGTGATCGAGTCTTCCAGGAAAACAAGTCCACCACGCCTGCCTTTGCATCGAAGTGCGGGGCGAAATAAGTCCGCGTTCCATCCGCATCTTTCATCATCCAGAAACCATGTTCCGCAATGACTTGCTTCCAGTCCGGATTCGCTGAATCGGTTGTCGCAGATGCGTTCCCGTTCAGAGTCAACGAGTCAACGTCATACACCCCGTAAACGGGCGGCTCTCCTGCCGCTCTCGAACGCTGGAGACCCTGCCATCCACCCCACGCCGTAGTCGCAACGAAGTAAGCGACCAGCGCAAACGTCAGCGTCTTGGCACTGACACGCATCCATCGCATCTGCAGATGCGGCCCCGTCAGATTCGCAGGCGGTGCCGTTCTATTGAAGAAAAACACATTCGCAAGCCGGGAGACATCAGGCAGCAGGAGAAAGAGTGCCATCAGCAGCAGGTTGGTGGAGTATATCTTGACCGGAACGTCATAGCAGAAATTAAGGATCACGATGTTGAGCAGCACGCCCGACGCCACCAGCGACCCCAGCAGCGCCGTCCGTCGAAACAGCAGGAGTGCTCCCCCCGTTGCCTCGGCCACCCCTGCAAAGATTGTGTACGGCATCGACGCGCCCATGAAGGTCCAAAGCAGGCCCATCGGTGAAGACTCTCCATATGTCTCTGTAAGCTGCATCAGAGACGGAGGCCGGAATTGAGTGGGAAGTATCTTGACAATCCCATAGCTCAAAAGTGTGAATGCGAGCGTAAACCGCACAAGGATTCGCAGCCACACATACAGCGTGCCGTACACCTTGCGCTTCCGGTCCAGCAACGACCAGACGAGCGTTGCAAGAACCGCAATCACTACAACCAGAAAATTCTGAATAAAATCGAGCGTGGTATCGCCGCTGCCCGTCTGGACGTAAGTGATCCGCGACCCGCTGAGGTGCAAGAGGTGCTGTGCCGCCCACGGCGTAAGCCTGTGCCAAAACCAGTCGAACGGCCGTCCCAGATAACTCCCACCGGGAATCGCATCGGAGATCGGATCCGGCAGACAATAGAGCAGCCAGTAACAGAAGGCAAACCGAAAGCCAATGCGCGCAGAAAGGCTCCACTCGAGGTGATCGGGAAGCGGAGCGTCTTGTTGCTCGGCGGGTATGCCCGGCGTATCAATTGTCATCAGAGAACCGGCAGCGCACGTCGGCGGAAGTATAGCAAGCGGTATGCGGAATCTTCACCTTAAAAACATGACATTTCTCACTTGCGCACACGCGTCCATGCTCGCAAGCTGAATGTCATGAGCCAGACACCGCCTGCCGAAGCGAAAATCGCCCGCGATGACGCCCTCACCATCTGCGCCATCAGCGCCGTCGCTTCCATGCTCTCCACCATGCTGCACGAGGGACTCGGACACGCAGCGACCGCGATCCTCACCCTTCATGCATCAGGAATCCTTACAACCGTCGCGTGGTCCAGTACTTCTGACAGCCGCCTCGTCGCTGCCGGCGGCACGCTGGTCAATCTCGCCGCCGCGCTCGTCTTCTGGCTGCTGCTGCGTGCCGCCGGCAAGGCATCCCCGGCAACGCGCTTCTTTCTCGTCATCCTCACTGCCTTCAATCTGTTTAGCGGGACCGGCTACTTTTTCTACTCCGGCGTTACCAACTTCGGCGACTGGGAGCAGGTGATTCGCGGGCTGCACCCTTATTGGGCTTTGCGAACGATGCTGATCGTCGTTGGCATCGCAGCATATTACGCAGCTGTCCTCGTGATCGGCACCAGCATCGTCCACTCACTCGGAGTCGCCCGCACCAATCACGTCCGCATTCGGCGTTTGATGCTGCTGCCCTATTTCACTGCGCTGATTCTTGAAGGCGGGGCCGCCCTTCTTAATCCTTTTGGCGTTAAGTTTGTCTTTGTGTCCGCGCTAGCCGCAACCGCCGGCGGGAACAACGCCATGCTCTGGCTGCAGTACTACATTCCGAAGAGCATAGTTCCGGGGCCGGATAGTTCCGTCATCCCCCGCAGCTATCCCTGGATCATCGTCGCTGTTTTACTGGCCGCGGCATTCATAACAATTCTTGGACCGGGCATCCACCTGCCTCGATAGCTACCCCATTGCAGTGCGGCGGAAGGGACGCCTGCACGCAGTACGATGGAAGAGGTATGCCCATCGCCGCAATGACCATCGAGCTGCGCATCGAGCACGCGCATTCTCTTAAAGATCGCCGTCAGGTC
This sequence comes from uncultured Acidobacteriaceae bacterium, assembly GCA_963743135.1. Lineage (GTDB taxonomy): Bacteria > Acidobacteriota > Terriglobia > Terriglobales > Acidobacteriaceae > Silvibacterium. The sequence continues at coordinate 334,946 of CAVUON010000008.1, read as the reverse complement.
GTCCGCAGCTTGAAAGAGAAACTGTCTCATGGCTTCAACATCTCCATCGCTGAGCTGGACGAAGCCGTAACCTGGCAGTCTGCAACCATCGGTATCGCCGCCATTTCCGCGTCCAGAGATTATCTGTCGGGCCAGATGCAGCAGCTCGAGCACGCCGCCAATCGCATCGTCAACGACCTGGGAGCGCAAATCGCGGACATCTGGTGGCAGTTTTTGGAAGACGGCGGAGAAGCGGGTGGCTAACAGCCGCTTTTTAGTCATCCGCTTCTCAGCTACTTTCTGATATCCTCAAACGTTTAATCAAAATAAGGAAGGTTCAGATGCCGGAGCCAAGGGCACGTCAGTATCATCGAGACCGCGTAGCCGGAACGCTGCGCGACGAAATCAGCACCATGATCGAGGGTGAACTCTCTGATCCCCGCATCAGTTTTGCCTATGTCACCCAGGTCGTACTCAATCCCGGCGGTAAGTCCGCACTGATTTATGTAGCCGTTGACGGCGGCACGAAGGAAGAAGCAGACACCCTCGAAGGCTTGATGGCCGCGCGCGGCTACATCCGCCACGAGCTGCTTGAGAGAATGGGCAAGCGCCACGTTCCTGACCTGACGTTTCACATCGACCGTTCGGAAAAGATGAAGGCCCGCATCGACGATCTGCTGGGCCGCCAGCGCAAGCGGCAGAAAGAAGCGCCTCACCTGTAACCCGACCCCAACCCTATGCAGAAACCGAACGACATCCGCGCAGTTCTGAACGCTATCGAGCGTGGCAGCCGGTTTCTGGTCGCCGCGCATGCACGGCCTGATGGAGACGCGGTAGGTTCCATCCTGGCCTGCGGCATGATGCTGCAGCAGCTCGGCAAGCATGCGGACATGGTCTCCCGCGACCGCGTTCCCCTCATCTATCGGGGCCTCCCCTGCGTCGAAGCCATCCGGCAGACCGAGCGCGTCGACGGCGATTACGATGCAGTCATCCTTCTCGAATGCGATGGCATTCAGCGATCGGGCATCAGCGGCCTTGAGGGCCGCTTCACCGTCAACATCGATCATCACTTCAGCGGCAAGGCTTTTGCTGACGTCAACTGGATCGAAAACGACGCCTGTGCCGTGGCCGCCATGGTGTATGAACTGGCCATGCTGGCCGGCGTCCGCATCACGCCGGAAATGGCCACCTGCCTGTACACCGCCGTCCTCACTGACAGCGGGTCCTTCTGCTACGCGGGGACCGACGCCCGCACTTTTGATCTTGCCGCCGACCTCGTTCGCCACGGAGCCGATCCGTGCATCATCGCCCAGCACATCTACTTCGCCAACCCTACCTCGAAGATGCGCCTCCTTGGCGCGGCTCTCTCCAGCCTGCGCCGCGAGGGACGTCTCGCCTGGATGTCGGTAACGCAGGACGACATGCTCCGCAGCTCCGCAGCCGAAGAGGATTGCGAAGGACTGGTGAACTATGCCATCGGCATCGCCGGCGTTGACGTAGCCGTGTTTCTGCGTGAGCTGGCCAACCACCGCGTTCGGCTCTCGCTGCGCAGCAAGGGCAATATCAACGTCGCCCGCATCGCCGAGCGATTCGACGGAGGAGGCCACTGCCACGCCAGCGGCTGCATCGTCGATGGCCCGTTGCCAGTTGCCGCCGACTGTATCTTGAGCTACCTCCGCGAGTGTATTCAGGCCGCAGCCAGCGAAGCCACGCTGCGGTAAACGTCGGGAAGACAGCACAGAACAGAGGAACATGTGGAGTCAAAGCGAGAGCTCATTCGAGCGGTATACGCAGCCTTCAATCGCCGGGACATTGACGGCGTTTTCGCGCGGATGCATCCGAACGTCGACTGGCCCAATGGCATGGAAGGCGGGCGCGAGCATGGATATGATGAGGTGCGCAGCTACTGGACGCGCCAGTGGGGCATCGTGAATCCCCACGTAGTTCCGGTGGGCATCGAAGACGACGCGTCCGGTAAGACAGTAGTCGATGTTCATCAGGTGGTCCGCGACCTGGCTGGAAACGTCATCCTCGACCAGATGGTGCAGCACGTGTACTCAATCCGCGACGGCCTTATCGAACGCATGGACATACGCGAGTTGAATACAGCCGGAACCTGATCCAGCCCCCTCTGAGCCCTGCGCCCTGTATAGTATGCTGATCGCACTTATGAAGCAGCCCGAAGAATCCTCTCCAACGCCCAATCGAGACCGCCGGGACTTTCTCAAAGTTGGCGGCGCGTCTCTCGCGCTCACCCTCACTCAGGCCGCACTGCCATCCAGCGCCCGCGCGGAATCGGTTACACCCGCCGAGACCACTCCTTTGACCGCCAAAGCAATCCAGCAAATGATGCCGACTCGCAACCTGGGCAAGACTGACTACCGTGTAGGCATCTTCGGTCTCGGAGGACAGGGCGCGCTGGAAAAGACAAACAACATGGCGGTTGCGGTGCCCATCATCGAAAAGGCGCTTGAGCTGGGAGTGAATTATTTCGATACATCGGCAATCTATGGTGGCCCGGATCGCTGGAGCGAGCAGTACCTCGGCAAAGGCCTGAAGGGGTACCGCGACCAGGTGTTCATCGCCAGCAAGACCAAGGAGCGCACCCGCGACGCCGCGCTCAAGAACCTGGATGTCTCGCTGAAGCTGCTCAACACCGATCATCTCGACACCTGGCAGCTGCACGATGTCGGTATTCAGGAGGATGTGGATCAGATCTTCGGCAAGGGTGGCGCAATCGAAGCTTTCACTCAGGCGCGTGACCAGAAGATGGTGCGCTATCTCGGAATCACCGGGCGTTTCCGTCCCGACGTGCTCATCGAAAGTATCAATCGCTTCCCGTTCGACACTGTTCTGTTCGGAGTAAACGCCGCCGACCAGTATTACTATCCCTTCGAGAAAGACCTGCTTCCTCTCGCGGTCGAGAAGCAGATGGGCATCATCGCGATGAAGGTGATGGCCCGCGGGCGAATTCTTTCCAGCTGGACACCGCCCTCAGTTGAAGCTCAGAAACACTCATGGGAAGGCTCCGGAGCTATCGCTACCACACCCGGCACGCTGACCAAACGGGAGACCATGTTCTACAACCTCTCGCTGCCCATCAGCACCGCCATCATCGGATGCGACTCCGTAGAGCAGGTCGAGGAATGTGTCCAGCTCGCCCGCGAATTTACTCCCCTCAATGAAAAGCAGATGGCAGAGCTCGAAAGCAAGACTGAGCCGATCGCGCGGCAGGCGCTCTTTTTCCGCTTGATGAAACGCTGAGCCTGGCTTCGCGCGGCGCAAAGCCATAAGCTTGTGCGGCTGGTTGCCCCCTCCAGCCGGCCGCATCCGCAGGGTGTCAAATCTGTTAGCCTTTACCCAGAACTATCATTCGACGTGGGCATTCCATCCAGAATCAAAGCGCTTCGCTATAACCCAACTACGTTGCTCGCTCGTTTTCCGGTATTGGAAACCGTGCTGGAGGCAGCGACCCTTTTCATCCTCACTGCTTTCTTCATTTTCTATGGCCTCGTTCCCATCTTTGGCGGCGCGGGCCTCGGACTGGTGGGCGCTGACGAGCCGCGCTATGCGCAGGTGGCCCGCGAAATGCTCCAGCGCCACGACTACATCACGCCCATGTTATGGGGACAGCCGTGGCTCGAAAAACCGGCGCTCTACTACTGGCGCGCCATGTTCTCCTTCAAAGAATTCGGAATCCACGACTGGTCCGCGCGACTGCCCTCCGCCAGCTTTGCGTTCGTTCTCGTCACGCTGATTTACCTCCACATCCGCCGCTTCCGCCGCGGAGGCCAGCTTGATGCAGCGCTCATCACCGCATCCTGCGCCGGAATCGTCAGCTTCGCCCGCGGCGCCTCCACTGACATGCAGCTTGCCGCGCCCTTCTGCATCGGCATGCTGGGCTGGTACGCCTGGTATGAAACCGACCGGAAGTTCTGGCTCTTCGATCTGTACTTCTTCGTGGGAGCAGCCACGCTGGCGAAAGGCCCGGTTGCGCCATTTATGGCGCTGGTGATTCTCTTCGCCTTCGCTGCGCTGCGCCGCGAATGGTCGATCCTGCGTCGAACCGTCTGGTGGCCCGGAATTTTTCTCTATCTGGCGATGGTGCTGCCATGGTTCATCGCCGTTCAACACCGCAACCCAAACTTCCTCAGGATATTCTTCCTTCAACACAACCTCGAACGATTCGCCACCGACCGCTTCCACCACCAGCAATACTTCTGGTACTACATCCCCATCGTGATTCTTGCGATCACGCCCTGGGCTGTCATCGCCATCGCCGCCTTCATTGATGCCGTGCGCCAGTCCCTCGCCGAGTGGCGTGCCCGCGGCGCAAAGTATCACTACATGGGGAATTTCCGCGCCGGAGACGCCTTCCCTGAGTTCCTCGTGCTCTGGGCGCTCATTCCCATCGTCTTCTTCTCGTTCTCAGACTCCAAGCTTCCCGGCTACATCCTGCCGTCGGTTCCTCCACTGACCATCCTCACCGGCGACTATCTCAATCGAATGCGCGAACGCGGCTTGAGGCCCTGGCTGCTGATCCTCCATGCCGTGCTCACCGGCGTTCTCACCGCATTCGTTATTCTGCTGCCGCTGCACCTGCAAAATCCTGAGGCTCTGCCGCCGACCGTGGCCATCATTGCCGGAAGTATGACTGGTTTCGCAGCTGCCATCTTCATCCTCATCGTCGTCTACCGGTTCGGACTGAAGCGTCTCCGTATCGCTACCATGGTTCCCATGGTCATTATGATCTTGTTCCTCTTCGGCATCGGCCCATTCTTCGGAATACCAGCGCTGGCCGGAACCAAACGCAACATTACGCTCGTCGACCTGACCTATTCCGCCCGGCCTCTCGCCCGCATCATCGGCGAGATCGCAGAGCCCGGTGAACCGGTCGCCGTTTACCAGGTGCGCCGCGATCTTGAATACGGACTGTCCTTCTACCGCGATCAGCGTGTCCTGGATTATGAGAGAGGCGGCGTTCCAGATGAGCAGCACATCCTGATCGTGCGTGAGTCTTACGTTGATAAATTGAGTCAAATACTCAAAGGCAGGACATATGAGCCGCTTTTCAAGTATCCTGCTCAGAATCTGGTTGTCTACTCAGTCTCTGCTCAGCAGTAACGCGGCGAACGTCGATATTCCAGTTTCAAGACAAGCTCCTGACAGACCATTAGAGCGCTGAAGCAATCTTCCCGAAGAATTGCATCCAGCGTAAACGTGTACACGGAACGAGAGAACGGAATGACGTCCGCCCTTCAGCTCGAAATTCTCGATCTTCGGCATTTCTCGGCCGCCAGCCTGCGGCCGTTGCTGGAGACCGAAGCGCGCGTCTGGAGTGAACGGCTCGCCTGGGACTACCGGCCCTCCGCCAACCTGCTGCTGCAATATCTCGACTCGCGCATCCTGCCTGGATATGTTGCCGTCGAGAACGGGCGGATCTCCGGCTATGTCTTCTGTGTTTACGAGGAGCACAAAGCGGTGATCGGAGATGTATTCGCCATCCAGCCGCAACACCCCGAAGCGACCAACGCTCTGATCGAATTGAAGCTCCTTGAGAGCCTCATCGAGCTACTGCAACACTCGCCCGGCATCCAGCGCATCGAGTCTCAACTGCTTCTGCATCCGCATGGCGAACTCGCGTCCGCCTTTGAGGAAACTGGCTTCCAAATTCACAAACGCTTGTTCATGCGCCGCAGCCTTGGAACGGATTTCCAGCCCCCTTCTTCACTTCTTCCCCGGGGACTGGAATTGCGCCCGTGGCGCGAAGAGGATTTCAATGCCGCCGCGCGCCTTATTTCGGCAGCGTATAGCGGACATCTCGACAGCCACATCAACGACCAGTACCGCTCCGTCGCCGGCTCGCTCCGTTTCCTGCACAACATCGTGCGTTTTCCCGGTTGCGGACACTTCGACGCCGCGGCTTCGCGGGTTCTAGTTCGCTCCCATACGAACGAATTTGCGGGACTCGTGCTTTGTTCGCGCGTGCGTGAAGACGTAGCGCATATTACGCAGTTGTGCGTGGCCAAAGATGAGCGCAGTCACGGATTGGGTCGCCTGCTCCTTGAAAGTTGCGCCGGAAATTTGAGGTCTGAAGGGTTTCGTGCTCTAACGCTGACCGTGACGGCGGGAAATGAAAACGCAGTGGCGCTCTATCGCCGCGCAGATTTTCAAACCATACACGACTTCGACGCGATGTTATGGGAGAAGAACGGCTGAAGAGCGGGCAGCTAAAAGGCGGCTGGCTGATGAAGCGGTCGGCTAAGAAGCGGATAGCTCTTTCTGCAGAATTGACTGATCCCACGTTCAGTCTTGCGTTGACCGATAGCCTTAGCTCGCCCGGACGCCCGCGACCCGCTTTATCAGCTACCCGGTTTTTAGCTGACCGGACCTTAGCCGACAGTTTTATCAGCTATCTTCTGATCAGCCACATCGCCCAGCTCGCAACAATCACCACGCCCACAAACAGAACCCAGCAGTACGCGCCGTAGCGAACCATGGCTTTAGGAGTGGACCGCTGCGTGATGCCGAAGACCACGGAAGCGAAGGTCGCGAACAGCAGAACTGCCGGAAAATGCGAGGGAGCGAACATCAGGCCTTCCTGCCAATCCGCAGGTTATGCGCGTCTACCGCGGAGATGAAGTTCAGCAGCCCGGCCACCACAATGAATTTGGTTCCGTAGTCCGCTGTGGCAGTCTGCACCGCAATATGTCCCAGGTCGAGAATTCGTCCCAGCGCGTAGAACAATCCGTTCCCGAAGTCGCCGGCAAAACCCAGCATGTCGAGCACGTCGCCGGTATTCGGAACATAGAGCTTGCCCTGCATGGCAATGCCCAGCCAGAACATCGCGGCAATCGAAACAAAGAGCAGCAGCCCGCGAATCCAGCGCCCCGTCAGCACATGGCCCGCGCCCGGGACCAACCAGCCCACAATCAGAGCTAAGTACACAAATCCCTGCGAAGCAGTCTGTGTCTTTGCGGGTACTTGAACCTTCGAGGACATCTCTATCGACTATATCAGTGCTGGACGCACGGCGGGCGCGCTTCGCGCCATTGTGATGCCAGACTTTGTGGCCCTCCCTTTGGTCGGGAGGTATTCTTGCCCTGGATCACAGGAAGGGCGGGTGCCCTACGCTTCGCTTCATGAGAACCACAAGTTTGAGCGGTGCGCTGCCGGAGTGGCCACAAAGGCCAGTTCCAGAATGGCCCGAAGCGCGCATGCCTGGACAGCCAGTCCCTAGATCCTGACCAGCTCCTGCTGCACGCGTCCGGTAGCGGAAGCACGACCCGTTGTCGCGATCATGTTCAATTCACTGCGAATGCCAAACGTATTGAGATAGATCCCCGGCTCGACGGAAAAGCAGGTGTTCGGCAGAATCAGCCGCTCATCATGCGTCTCGAGATTATCGAGATGTGCGCCGTTTCCATGCAGAATGTTCCCGATGTTGTGCCCCGTCCGGTGCGTAAAGAACTCGCCGAAACCTGCCCGCACAATCACCGCCCGCGCCGCATCGTCCGCCTGCCAGCCCGCAATCGGCTGTCTGCTTTCGAAGGCATCACTCACGACTTTCACCGTAGCATCGCGTGCGGCCTTCACGACCTCGAACACCTGCTGCTCGCGCGCGGATGGCTCGCGCCCCACTACGCCCGTCCAGGTGATGTCGTAATAGCAGGTTGCGGGGCGGTTCTTGCGCGCCCAAATATCAATCAGCACAAAGTCGCCTTCGTGAATCTCCTTCGCGCTCTCCGCCGTGGGCTCATAGTGCGAGTCCGCGCTGTTTTCGTTCACCGAAACATTCGGGCCGTTCTCCCAGACCAGATCCGCGCGTCGCATTGCTTCCTGGAACCACTGAACCATGTCGTACTCGGTGGTGCGCAGGGCTTCTCCGGACGTGGGCCGTACCCTGCGGCCAATCTCGCGAAATCCCTCAGCGAGAATTTCATCCACTGCCGCTTGTGCCTCATAGTGGCTGGCAATCTGCTCGTCCGACAGAACAGCCTCGAAGCGGCTCACCAGGTCCGCGGAGCTGACCACCGTCTTTCCCAGCGAGCGCAGCACCTCAATCGTTCCCGCATCGACCAGCGAAACATACATGATCGCGTTGCGCGGCGAATATTGCATGGCAATGCGCCAATAGGGAGCCACCATCGCCGCCAGCCCTGATTCCAGTTCCTGCCACGACGAATACATTCCCTTCGAACCGGGAAGCGAATCCAGCCGTCCCGATTCGATGCGATGCACCAGTTTGCGCGGTTCGCCTTCGGCTGGAATCAGGTAGTACCAGCGCCGCGTCACATGCGCGCCTTCCGGCAGACCCAGAATGCGGTAGGAGATGGGGTCGCGATGATGATGGTCGTAAAAGAGCCATCCATCCATCGCCTGTTCACGGAGTGCAGCCTGAATCGCATCCAGTTGCATGGAAAAAGTGCCTCTACCGCTTTCCGTGGCTCGTTTGCGCGATGGCCTCGTCAAGCATGGTGTACAGCTTGTTGAAGTCGGTGACTTCAGCATACGGTGCTGCTCCACCGCTGCGGTCAGTAACGATCCATACTGTAGGCGTCTGATGTACGCCCAGCCGCGTGCCCAGCGCGCCGTCGGCGCGTACCGCCGCAGCCAGCTGGCCCTGTGGATCAATCAGAAAGGGGAGCGCGGTGCCGTGCTGCTGGGCAAACTTTTCCGTAAACTGCCGCAGGTCGTCCTTCGTCTCAATGTTGATCTGGTTGGCAAAAACCGCATCGCGATATTCGTTGCCCAGGCGCTTCGGCTGTTCATCGAACCAGCGCGCGTTCACCGCCGCCTGAAAGCTCCAGACGTGCTGAGGCAATGGAAAATCATGGCGCAGCCACGGCACATGATATTTTGCCGACGCATCATTCAGCACAGGATTTTCCCGCGCGCACATCGGGCATTCAAGATCGGCAAATTCAAAGATCGCAACATGCGCGCCCGCGGGCGGCCTCAGAACGGACATGTTCTGCTGGGCTTGGCTAATCGGAGCGCACAGTGCAAGAGAGAGACCGGCGAGAAAAACAGCGACTTTTCGAATCATAGCTATTGCTTCATTTTATCCTGCTTCATTGGTTTTTCGCAGCGGCGCTGCTGCTCGAACAGCGCTCCGCGAAGCTTTTGCTTACACTGTTGCTTAGACTAAAGGGAACGGAGAATGGGTACGTCCCGGCACCCGGCCAGTACGGAGGAAAAGACTTCCATGCGCTACCTCATCGCCTTTCTCGCCCTCGCCGGCATCGTCGTCTCGGTTCTTGCATTCCGCATTCACTATTCGAATGACGTGCAGCCCTGCGACATCAATGCGCGCTGGGACTGCGGCACCGTTAACCACAGCCGCTACTCAATGGTGGGGCCTGTTCCTGTTGCAGCAATTGGAGTCGCGGGATATCTCGCTCTCGGCGTGCTCGCGCTGATGCGCCGCCGCAGCTTCACCCTGATCACAGCCCTGCTCGGACTCGGCTATGCTCTCTACCTCACCAACATCGAAGCCCACAAGCTCGAAGTCTGGTGCCTCTACTGCGTGGCCTCGCAGATAATCATCGCGCTTATCACGCTGTTCGCCGCATTCTGGGCCTTCCTCGGCAGTCCACCGCCACGACGTCATAGTCTCTAAAAAGCAAAAAGCGCCGCAGCAATCGCCGCGGCGCTTTTTTGTGTGATTGCGAGGCTACGCCAGAACAGCCTCGTGAACGTCCACCTTTTCGTGCCAGGAGTGCGCTGCCTTCAGCGCCTTGTTCACGTTGTTGATGTTCTCAACGCCGGTCGTGTTCAGCCACTGCTCGAACGCCTTCGCGCCCTGCTTGGCGTAGACGGCAATGCCGTCCTTCCAGGTGGCGCGTCCGCACAGAACTCCGTTAAAGCTCGTGCCGCTCTCCCCGGCCAGCTCCAGCGTTTCGATGAACACCGGATTGCTGACGCCTGCGGACAAATAGATAAACGGCTTGTGCGTTGAAGAAGCCGCAATGCGGAAATGCTCCAGAGCCTCGGCGCGCGTGTAAGCCTGCTCGCCCTTGAAAGCCTTCGTGCCGGAGACGAACTCCATCTGCACCGGAACCTCGACCTTCAGAACGTCGACGACGTACCGCTGCTTGCCGAACTCTTCCATCGATCCGGTCACGACATCGGGCTTGCGGCGGGCGTAGCCGATGCTCTTCTCGTCCTCGCCATGCACGTCATAACCGACCAGCTCCAGGAAGAACGGAATATCGTGCGCGCGGCACTCGTCTCCGATGCGCTCCACCCAGGCCTGCTTGTGGTCGTTGATGGCCGACTTCTCAAATGGAGTGTAATAAAGCAGAATCTTGATGCAGTCCGCGCCCGCTTCCTTCAGGCGGCGCACCGACCACAAATCGAGCAGATCAGGCAGGCGGCCCGGAGTGGCGGCGTCATAGCCCGTCTTCTCATACGCCAGCAGCAGGCCCTTGCCGTTGCGGCGCTTCGCTGCGGGAAGTCCATACTCGGGATCCAGCAGAATCGCCGAAGCATGCTTGGTCAGCACCTCGGTCACCAGTTCCTTGAACTCAATCAAAGCCGAGTCGGGAAGGTCGGCGACGCCCTTTTCCTTGGCGAGCGACTTCTTCAGTGAGCCGCGCTGATCCATCGCTGCGGCAGCAATCACGCCGCGTCCATCGGACACGGCCTTCAAACCGGCCAGTTTGCCGGGGGTAAGCTTGATAGACATCGTTAGTTCTCCTGCTTCTTTGCCTGCGGACAGGCGGGTTAGAAAGGGTAACTGCGTTCAGCACCATTCTAAGGCATTTCCCGTATTCCGTAGCTCAGAGAGGAGACGAAACTGCGCCAACGATGGGACACTCAAATGGGCGGAACTGCCATCGGGCAGAAAAATCAATGGTGGGCTACCCGCCGAGTGATTGCGGATGGCGGCGTGAGCGTACCTATCGCTCACAGTCATTTTGGCTCGCCGTCTATTCCTATATCCGCGATATAAGTAGACATAGAGGCATCAGGCTTGGCAGATGAATGATCTTTTGGATTTGGATATGCATCCATTCGCTCTAGATGCTCTTAAAAAAGGTGTCGCTATCGAGAAGTTGCTGCACAATCGTGCACCTTCCAAAGTTGTACCGGATTATGATCGTGAGCCAGACGAGCACGAGTTCTTTCTAATTGGCGTTGCCATCTCGGTGACAGAGGTCCTTAACTGCTGCCATCAACTCCACCAAATACCGATCCTTCTTGCGAATCACCGGCAGACAGCCGCAATGGAAAAGGCTGGCATTAATCGGCATTCGCTAATTGTCTATCACGTAGAGAACTACCTTGTACGCACGCAGAGCCTTTTGGATCGCGCGTTGAAGCTTGTGGATGCGGTGTTCCATTTACTCAATGCCCCCAGGAACTGTCGGTATGATGTCGTGACACGGAACGTCAAGGTTCAGGTGTCCGATCTTCCAGAGCCAATCAAGATTTTAAAGAATCTCCTTGACCGATATTCGGGAGTGCGTAACGAGATCGTTCATCACCATTCGATTAAGGAGGATGCCCTGCGCCGCCTAGATATTTTCTTTCTGCTGGAGCGATGGGAGCGCATCTCTCCAAAAGAGAAGACGTCCGACATTGGTGCGCTGGTCAAAGACACCATTTTCGAAATTGTCTGGTTCAAGAAGAGAGAATTTCTCGGCTTTAACAAAGAGGTCGCATCATCCGTGGCCCTACTCTTCGACAAGCTCACGCCATATTACGCGCGCGAAGAGCGGGCGCTACGATTGCGTTTATCGAAATCAGACGATTAACTTCAGTTCAGCTTCGATTTCGAGAACGACTTCACTCATCTGTCTGAGTTCCAAGCTCAGACATACTCCCCACGGGCCACTTCGTCCTTAGCGCCTGTTCCTCAGCCAGCAGCGCCCGCTGCGCCGCCAATAACTCCTTAATCCCCACCTCGGCCAGATCCATCATCTCCAGCATCCGGCTGCGCGGAAACGCCCCGCGCTCCGCAGTCGTTTGCGCAAAGCCGACCAGGCGTTAATCGCGAGGCCATATACTCCGCTCCGCCGGTGCATCGGTTCGCCCTCATCGGAAGTGGCAGTTCCCCGGATCAGCAACGTCAACGCGGCGCGCCGCGTTTGCCGGAGTCAGCTGAACAGCGATGGTCTTTGCCTCGACTTTGCCTTCGTTCCGCAGAATATGCACGTGTTCGCCGCCCGGATCCACAAATCCCATCCCCTGCGTGTACACGTGCGGCTTGCAGTCAGGATCGTTCCCTTCATAGCCCGTCACCGCCCCCTCCGTCACGATGATCAGGCTATCCCCGGAGTGCGAGTGCCACCCTGTGCTCCCCCCGGGCAGCCAGACATTGCTCTGCACGTACAGGTCAGACGACCCCTTCGTCTTCTGCAACGACAGCCAGAGACTGCTCTCTTGCCTCGCCTGTTCGGAGACTGGTGGAACGTGCTGGTTAAAGACATCGATTTCACCAAACCGGCCGACGGCGAGCACCGTGGTTTTGTATCTTTCAGGCGATGTCGCCAAAGCCCCCCTTGGATGGTAGAGCGACAAGGTCGCAATCGTAGCACCGAGCAGAACCAGGCACGTCAGTCTCCCTTGCATATCGACCTCCTGCTCCCTCGCCGCTGGATGGGGACGCACTGACAACCGTTTAGTTCAAGCGAGGCTCGAGGGCGGGCACGATGCCGACGAATCGGGGCAGATCCGAGTCAGGCAAACGCTGCCCGCCCGATACCTCTATTCTTCTTGCGTGATGCTTTGAACGACGCCCGGAAGGGGCTCAGGCCCAAAATGCTTCGAGCCAGGCGTCCCAAAAGTCAGTGTGATATTGGAATATTCGACGTCGGCGCCGCCCGTGATTTTTATCACTGCAGGCGATGGTGAAACCGGCGCGGGGTTTCCGTTGAGCGTAATCGTGGCGATACCGTATATTTCAAGTCCGTTGTTGGGAAGCTGGGCGACATGGGCATCCACGAGAGTGATATGGTGCGTGTGAGCGTTCCTGTCCTTCGGATCGAAATCCCCCTTGTTCAGCGTCAAGGCCCATCCATCAGACAGTTCCATGTTCACGGCCGCGGAAAAATCCGCCCTCTCTGAGGATGTGTCTACCGTCAAAGTCCACGGCCCATGGATCTCATACGGACCGGTTGCAGGCGCCGTGGACGTTGCGGTAGTCCGAGGCGAATAGGCATCAATTACCCCGTTGAATGTGGTCACGGATGCACCGTTCAATGCGTTCTGTTCCGAATTTTGAGCCTGCGCGCCAATACCTGCCGTCAGCGCCAGAACCGCGATAGTGCGTGCTGTCAATGCGAGAATCTTGCTCTTCATGAGGAACTCCAATTTGAGATTTACGTGCGATACCCGCACACAATCGCCCTCCCTCGTGGACACTTTCAAGCGGTAAGGCACAGAATCGAGGCTCTTCCCCGGCTTGCCGTCGAATGCAGCTCTTTGCCGTGCCTCTGGCGGCGCCAGAAGCCTATAATTTGGGTTCCCCGGGTCCGCCATGACTGCGGACCAGCCAGGAGAGCGCGATGAGCGAGCCATCCCTTGGTACCCCGCCATCCGAAAAGCCGCTTGAAGACCGGCTGGATTCGTGGAAGGAGATCGCCTCCTACCTCAAACGCGACGTGACCACCGTCCAGCGATGGGAAAAGCGGGAGGCGATGCCCGTCCACCGGCACCTGCATGACAGGATGGGCTCAGTCTACGCCTCCCGGGCGGAGTTGGATGCATGGATGCGCAGTCGGAATCCTCAGCCAGGGCAGGAGAATGGCAACAATGTCATATCGGCCAACCCTCCTCCACAACCGCCGCAGACACGGACCTTTCTTCCCAGATGGACTTTAGGCTTGCCGCTGGCAGTGGCGGCAGGCGCCTTGGCGATTGCCGTAAGCCTCTGGCTTCAGAGAACGGAGCACTTCTGGCGAAGCCCCATTATTGACGCGCGATTTCAGACGATCACGGACTTCAACGGCCTGGAGCAGGCGGCCGCGGTGTCCCGCGACGGCCATTTCGTGGCATTTCTGTCGGACCGGGACGGACAAATGGACGTCTGGGTTACGCAGGTCGGTTCGGGTGAGTTCCACAACCTCACACACGGAAGTGTTCCGGAACTCGTTAATCCATCCATCCGAACTCTGGGGTTCTCGCCCGATGGATCTCTCGTCACATTTTGGGCTCGCAAGCCTGGCGGCTCGAGCGGCGGCATCGGCATCTGGGCGGTGCCTGTACTCGGCGGCGAGCCGAGGCCTTACCTTGAAGGCGTGGCCGAGTTCGACTGGTCGCGCGACGGCTCCCGGCTCGTGTACCACACGCCGGAATCCGGAGACCCTCTGTTCGTGTCAAACGGCAGCCGGCGACCGGAGGATCGACCCATCTTCACTGCGCCGGCCGGGCTCCACAGTCACTTTCCGTTATGGGCGCCCGACGCGGCATTCATCTACTTCGTCCAAGGCTCACTCCCAGACAAATTGGACATCTGGCGCATTCATCCAGCGGGTGGAACTCCTGAACGGATCACGTCGCACGTCGGCCGCGTGAGTTACCCGGTCCTGGTGGATCAGCGCACCTTAATGTACCTCGCCAGCGATCCCGATGGTTCGGGACCGTCGCTCTATACCATAGACGTCGAGCGCCGTATTCCCCACCAGCTGACCTCTGGCCTTGACCGATACACCTCGCTGGCGGCCAGCGCCGATGGTCGCCGCCTGGTTGTTACGCGCGCAACTTCTGATAGAACACTCTGGCGCTTGCGGATCGCTGATTCACCCGTAGAGGTATCGAAGCCTGATCGCATCCCCCTGACGACCGGTACCGGGTTCTCTCCACGACTGGGTCCGAATTATCTCCTGTATGTTTCTGCGACCGGCACAGGCGAGAGCATCTGGAAGCTCGCCAACGGGACCAGCACAGAGTTGTGGCGCGGCGAGGGAGCGCAGGTCTTTGGCGGCCCGGCCATCTCTCCCGATGGACAGCATGTCGCATTCTCAGTCCGGCAGCACGGGCAAACGCTCCTGTACGTGACGCGGGCAGACGGCACGAACGCGCGAATCGTGTCTGATTCGCTCGACCTGCAGGGCGCTCCAGCATGGTCCCCCGACGGCCAGTCGATCATCTCGGCCGCCGGCGATCACGGCACCCCACACCTCTTCCGTGTGCCGATCGACGGTCGCCCCCCCGCTCCTTTTGTCCAGGACTACTCGATCGATCCCGCGTGGGCGCCGGACGGCCGGTTTGTTGTCTACTCCGGACCCGACATCGGAACCACATTTTCTGTGAAGGCCGTCACGGCCGAGGCCGCACCGCACTCACTGCCCGCCCTGACCCTGACTCGGGGCGCTCGGCACCTGGCCTTCCTGCCTGGAGGACGGGCACTCATGCTCCTGCGAGGAGAGATTCAACATAAGGATCTCTGGCTCATCGACCTGGAGACGGGCGCCTGGCGACAATTGACCAACCTCGCTCCCGAATTCGACATTCGCGATTTCGACATCTCGCCGGACGGTCGTGAAGTTGTCATCGAACGAGTGCAGGAACGTTCGAATGTGGTTCTGCTGGATCTCCCCCGATCAGAATCCGACTTCAGCCCAGCGGTCGCCGCGCCCTGAATATCGGGCCGCCCGAGTCCCCAAAGCTTGAAGAATTACGTCTCTGGCCCATACAGTTCTTTCTCGCTGACCACCGCCTCTGCGTCAATCGGCCGAGCGGCGCGATGAGCGGCGCCGAACATTGCGCCCCGCGCCGGATGCACTGGAGCAAAACGCATGAAGCCAATGGGCTCGGCAACGTCGTCGTAAATTGCCTCCATGCCGCCCTTCATCAGGTACGTCTCGTGCCAGAAGCCCGTCCCACCCGAGTCTCGTAAAAAATTCTTCCACCACACGCGATGCGGCTCCGAGCGCGTCCATGTAAGAAGCGACTCCATATCGCGCCAGTACTGCCGCATGCCCGCATGCATCGGAAAAAATGAGAAGAGAAAATTCTCGTGCAGCAGCAGCCCGTCCGGCCGCGCCTCAACCGACTTCGCAATCCGCGGCCCAAAACCCAACAGCGTCTTCACGCCCGTCAGGCGGTTCACCCGCATTCCCAGGTAGACAACAACAAGGTTCGGATACTGCGACAAATCGACCGTCCGCCGATTGACTGTGGTTGTCATAACAGAAGAGAGCCTCCATTATTTGTTGGATTCCCCATCCTTGCGAAGGCCTGCTCCTTTTCGAGCGGGCGTCGATTCCGCTCGTCCTCGTCAGAAGTGGCAGTTCCCCACTGACAGTTACCCGGATTTGCAACCTCAATCAGGCGCGCATCTCTCCATCCAGGGGGAACCCCTGAACGGAGTCTTTAGAGCGTCCCTCGTGCTTAGCGGCTGCGGATGAGCACAGCTGTTGCATCGTCAGCCAGCCCCGATTCAGCGCCGAAGCGCTGAACAGCCGCGATAAGCCCATCCACGCAGGCACCCGGCTGCAGAAAGTGCTCGATCAGGCGAGCCGAGCCATACTCTTCCTCCGCGCTGTCCATGGCTTCCGTAATGCCGTCGGTGTAAAGCAGCAATTGGGTGCCGGGAGTGAGCGTGATGGTGCACTGCGGATATGAGGACACCCCGAGACCCAGCGGCAGGCCGGTATCCAATTCGAGAAACGAGCAATGATGATTGATGAGCAGGGGGCGAAGGTGTCCGGCGCTGGCCAGGGTGAGTTCACGAGAACCGGCATCGAGCACTCCATAGACCATGGTGACGAACTTTCCTGTTGGAAGGTCTTCCGTGATAACCCTGTTAAGGTGTTCGAGGGCCTGCGCAGGCGAGGAATAGAGAGGCGCGAGCGACCGCAGAATGGCCCGGGTCGCGGACATGAGGAGCGCGGCGGACATGCCCTTTCCTGAGACATCAGCCAGGGCGATGCCGTAACGCTGATTGCCAAGATCGATGAAATCGAACCAGTCGCCTGCAACGGCGCCCGCAGGATGCCAGGCTGTTTCAAACGCGAAGCCGGTAATCAGCGGCACGGGCTTTAGAAAGAGCGCTTGCTGGATGGCGCGTGCCTCGGCCGACTCCTGTTGCATGCGTTCGCGCTCAAAACGCTCGAGACGGAAAAGGCGCGCATTCTGAATCGCGATCGCGATGTGTCCGGCCAACGCCTGAAGAACCTTGAGTTGATCATCCGAGAAAGCGTCCGTCTGGTCATGGTCGATGCAAAAAACCCCGATGACCTGGCCCGAGTTCTTGAGGGGGATGGCGACTTCGGAGCGTGTGGCAGCTTCGCAGGCGATATAGTAGGGATCCTGGCGGACGTCACGGGCGTAACGCATCTTGCCCGTAGCCGCCACGTAGCCGACCAGGCCCTGCCGTCCAATCTGCAGCCGGTCGCCCTTGTGGTACCGGGAGGAGCCACGTACTCCGTGCAGAACCATCTCGTCTGTGTCGCATGCACGGAGCCACACCGCAACCTTCACATTGCCGATCGAGTCGGCGATGTCATTGACGACTCGATCCAGCAAGGCGTCAAGATCGAGGGTGGAGGCGATCAGATTCGTCGCCCGCTGCAGCTTCATCAGGACCTGAACGAATTCGCTGGAAGAGCGGACGCG
Organism: uncultured Acidobacteriaceae bacterium; assembly: GCA_963743135.1. Classification (GTDB taxonomy): domain Bacteria; phylum Acidobacteriota; class Terriglobia; order Terriglobales; family Acidobacteriaceae; genus Silvibacterium. The sequence goes on along the minus strand of CAVUON010000008.1, from coordinate 317,399 downwards.
CGCCGAGATGGCGTGCCCGGTCTGAACGGCGGGGAAGGCGGACATGGTTGCCCCTTTGAGCCCACGGTTTGGGTTACTCAGTAGATGTGTGAGCCAACGTCGTGATGCAATCTTTGGGGCCTGAATCGGCCATATCCCAGCGGCTCACTTCGTCCTCGACGCCTGTTCCGCAGCAATCGCCGCCCGCTGGGCCGTGAGCAACTCTTGAATCCCCGCCTCGGCCAGGTCCATCATCTCCAGCGTCCGGCTGCGCTCGCTATCCGCGGCCCGAAACCCAGCAGCGTCTTGAGGCCGTTCAGGCGGTTCACCCGCATTCCAAGATAGACAACGACGAGGTTCGGATACTGCGACAGATCGACCGTCCGGCGATTAACATGCGTTGTCATAAGCGACGAAGACCTCCGGTGTTTGGATTCCACATCGCCGCGTTCCGTAACTTTATTTCGCAGCGTCTCCTGCCGCGCTCACGGACCCCGAACGCGCTTCCGGCATAACAAGGTAAATCAGGACAATCCCAATCATCGCAAACATGCGGAAAGCCTCCTCCTGCCCATGCCAGGTCTTTGACTGCCACATCAGGAACCACTCGGCCCCGACGCTGAGGAATGCCACAAACCAGAGCAGACAGCCCAGCGTGAGCGCGGCGATGGCCACCGGCTTCGCCGCATCAAACTCCTGCGCCGACGCCCGCAGCTTCGAAAGCAGCCTTGCCGTCCCCCACCAGCACAGCACTGCTGTCACGAACTCCCAACTGATGATCGAGATATAAAACAGAGTCTGCATGCGTGGCGACGGAATCGCCCGCCACATCTCACGGCTCCCTGGAAAGATGCTGTCCATCGCCAGCACATGCTCGACAAACCGGTGGTTCGTCTCGTAATCCGTGAGATTGTTGAAGACAACAAGCGAATAATAAAAGGCGATGGCCGCCAGCAGCGTGCACTTCGATAGTCGAATCATCATGTTTGTGACCACAGAGCTTTTGTGATTCCGGCGTCTGAAGCTTACGCCTCCGCAAGCACCGTGCGCTGCGCGGCCAGTAGCTCTTTGATCCCCGCCTCCGCCAGATCCATCATCTCCAGCATCCGGCTCTGCGGAAACGCCCCGCGCTCCGCCGTCGCCTGAACCTCCACCAGCCCGCCGTCTTCGGTCATCACCACGTTCATATCGACCTCAGCCTGCGAGTCTTCCTCATACGCCAGATCGAGCAGCACCGTGTCCTCCACAATGCCCACGCTCGTCGCCGCCACCAGCTGCTTCAAGGGATTCGCCTTCAGCGCACCCGACGCCACCATGCGGCTGAACGCAATCGCCAGAGCCGCACACGCGCCCGTAATCGCCGCCGTCCGCGTCCCTCCATCGGCCTGCAACACATCGCAGTCCAGAATCACCGTCCGCTCGCCCAGAGCCGTCATGTCAACGACCCCACGTAACGACCGGCCAATGAGCCGCTGAATCTCATGCGTCCGCCCGCCCACCTTGCCGCGTTCCGACTCCCGCGCCGTGCGCGTGAGCGTAGCCCGCGGCAGCATCCCGTACTCCGCCGTCACCCAGCCCCGTCCGCTGTTCCGCATCCATGCCGGAACCCCCTGCTCCACCGTCGCGTTGCACAGCACCCGCGTGTTGCCGACTTCGATCAGGACCGAACCCTCGGCGGTAGCGACAAAATTCGGGGTGAGCCGCACCGGGCGCAACGCCGAGGCAGCACGATCCCCGGCGCGAAAAAACTTTTTTGAGCTTTCCATTCCTTGCATTGTACGGGTCTGGAACGGCGCGCCACTTGAGGCCAGAAACCCCGTCCCGATTTGAACCCGCCCCAAAACGGAACCAGCAGCGCCAGATGAGCATCAACCGTTTTTATTACAGCGACTTAGGCTGCCATCGCGGCCAAAACGGTCCCATTATGGGACGGAACGCCGAATCCCCGCCCGCTCCACATTGCAGAAATAAGCCTTCTATTTTCAGCAACTTAATCCTGGATTCCGATTTGGCACGCAACGTGTACTAGAGAGAAGTAAGGAAGCTGGGCTGGCGGCACTCCAGGGTCGCACCCAGCTTCCGAGTCCGCGGAAAGGACCCTCCCCGATGCCCGCTCTTGCAAAACCTCCGGTAAGTCTTCCCCGTTTCGTTCCCCATGTCCCACCCGGAGTGAATGCAGGAGCGGGTCTCACAATCTCCAGAACGGCGCCACGAGCCACAATCGCCGTCCTTCAGCCCACAAGCCTCGAGCAACTCGCCCACGACGCCCGCAACGTGCTGTCCGGCCTCATGCTCTACGGCGAACTGCTGGCGCTGCCCGGTGTCCTCGCGCAACAGCATAGCCACTACGCGCAGGAGCTACAGAGCATTGCAAAAAACGCCGCCCAGATCATTGAGCGCATAGCGGGTGCACAACAGCATGAAACGAGCTCCGCAAATCCGAATACCCTCCCGACCGCTTCGTTCACCCCGCTGCCCGTCGTGCCCGTAACCGACGCAGCCCAGGAGTTGCGCCACCTGCAACCGCTACTGGCCGCCATCGCCGGTCCCGCAATCCGTCTGTCGATTGCGACCATGCCCTGTGCCGGACATACCGCGCTCGCCGTCGAAGACCTCACCCGAATCCTCGTCAATCTTGTCCGCAACGCCGCCGACGCCATGACCGCCGGAGGCCAGGTTCGCATAACCGCTCAGTACGGCGACGGCCTCAGCTTTCTCGATGCCGCTCAACCTGCCTCACCGTCCCCGCGCAGCATCGTTCTCACCGTCGCCGACAACGGCCCCGGCATTCCAGAGTCGCTGCGCGAGCAGGTCTTCGAAACCGGCTTCAGCACCCGCCCCCACACCCATAAAGACACAGGCAACTGGCCCACTCCCCGCCGTCGCGGTCTCGGACTCAGCATCGTCCGTAATCTTGTCGAAGCCGCCGGCGGCACCGTGACTGTGGCTCCCGCGCAAACGCGCGGAACACGTTTTGAGATTCATCTTCCCGTCACCGCGCCATTACTTCCGGAACGTATGCTCCAGCACTGAAAGGCACATTTCCTGCTGACTCCGGCGAAAGGCTGCATAGAATGCCAGTAACCGTTGCACACAAATCATTTATGACCAACAACGTCCAGTCCCCCGCTCGTTCCGGACGAATGCATGTCCTGATCGTCGATGAAGATCCCGCCGTGCGCTCCGCCTGCTGCGAAATCGCCACCTCCCGCGGGTTTGTCCCTTACGGTATTGACACTCTGGCCACCGCCCGCAGCCTGTTGCGCGGCAACAGCGTCGACATTCTGGTGCTGGACCTGAAATCGCCTGCCGGAGCTGGTCTCGAGTTGCTCGAAGAGGTCAAGCTGCTTCATCCGGAGATCGCGGTCATCGTCATGACCGCCTTCGCCACTGTGACTTCGGCGGTCGAAGTCATGCGCACCGGGGCCAACGACTACCTGACCAAACCCTTTGCTCTCGACGATCTGGCCGGTGTGCTCGACCGGGCCGCCGAGCGCCGGAGCGTGGATACAGCGAGCCGCCGGTTGCGCGAAAAACTGCGCTCCCAGCAGGGCCTCGGCAACCTGATCGGCAGCAGCCCGGAGATGGAGAGAATCTACCGCATCCTCTCCAAAGTCGCCCAGACCACGCATCCCGTGCTGATCCTCGGTGAGAGCGGAACCGGCAAAGAGCTTATCGCGCGCTCTATCCACTCGAACGGTGCCAGCGCCTCGAAGCCGTTTCTGCCTATCGATTGCGGCTCGCTGGTGCCGACGCTGATCGAGAGCGAGCTGTTCGGCCACGTCAAGGGAGCCTTCACCGGAGCCAACCGCAACAAGGATGGCCTTCTGGCCTCGGCTGAAGGAGGAACCGTCTTTCTCGACGAAATTGGCGAGATGCCGCTCGACCTGCAGGCCAAGCTGCTGCGCGCGCTCCAGGAGAAAGAGGTTCGGCCGGTTGGAGCTACCCATCGTGTACCCATCAACTGCCGCATTCTGGCCGCCACCAATCGAGATCTCGCCGTCATGGTCGAGCAGGGCCGCTTCCGCAAAGACCTCTATTACCGCCTCAACGTGGTGGCCCTGCGCATCCCTCCCCTGCGCGACCGCCGCGAAGACATCCCGTTGCTGGCCGCCCATTTCCTGAACCGCATGAACCGGAACAGCGGCTCCAAATACGTCCTATCCGACGATGCGCTGCGCACCATGAGCGACTACGCATGGCCCGGTAATGTGCGCGAGCTTGAAAACTCGATCGAACGCGCCTGCGCTCTCTGCTCGGGTCCGGTTCTTCGTCTCGGCGATTTGCCCACCCAGCTTCAGGACTTTCACCTGCACGCCTATCGCACCGTGCTCGCCGCCAACGAAGCAAGAGGGGCTGCGCCTGCCTCGGCCGATGTCACTCCCTTGGCTGATCTGGAGCGCCAGGCCATCCTTGACACGCTGCGCCAGCTCAACGGTGACAAGCTCACCACCGCCCGGCTGCTCGGCATCGGCAAAACCACGCTCTACCGCAAGTTGAAGGAATACGGCATCGGCGAATTCCCCGCCGGACTGTAAAAGACTGAGGAACCCTCCATGCCAGAACCAGCTCTGCCCGAAAATATCCTGATCGTCACCGCCATTGCCGGAGCCGAAAACTGCGGCGCCGTGGTTTCGAAACAATTTGGCCTCGCCGTCGAAACCGTCTCAAACCGCAAAGAGGCGCTTGCGGCGCTGCGGCGCCGGAATTATTCCATTGTCGTCCTCGACAGCTCGCTGCTCGAAGCCTCGGCCGGAGACGCCGACGCGATCTTCAAACATTCCGGCCTCGCCATTCCGCTCGAAATCAACTTCGCCATCTCCGGATGCGGCCGCCTGGTGCGCGAGATTCGCGCCGCCCTCAGCCGCCGTCAGATGGAACAGGCAGTCGCCGCGCGCGCCGCAGCCAGTTCGCTCGAAAGCAATTTGCGCGACACCGTCGCCGGTCTTCTGCTGCAATCGCAACTCGCACTGGCCGAACCCGCCATCCCGCCCCAACTGGCCGACAAATTGAAGCTCATGGTGGAACTGGCCGGAAACCTGCGCCAGAAGCTCGATCAGGGCGGCACAACTGCATAGCAAGCGGACACGGAAGATCCCCGCAGTGCTTCGCCTCACTTGTCCGCAGATGTCGACAGCCACCAGCCGTTTCCTGCACACCAGCACGTTTCATCCGGCGTGTCGCCGCGCCGCAACGAGCGTACCTTACCCGAATCTCCTCTCCTGAACGCTTCTGCCAGCTTCCTTGCCGTCTCGCTGTCGCGCGCTCCAACACAGGGAATGATCATTACCGGGCAGACAAACCGCGCATTGAAACGCTGTTCTGCACCACGGGTCACCAGCAACATTCCTCCCGCCCCGGGCACATCTCCCGGGCCGTCCGGAGTGAGCGGAAAGAGCAGTCGTCCGGACGGGCGCAGGGCATCGAGCCAAATATCCAGTGGCGCGGTAGCTCCGGCGCTTACGTAAATGGAATCGCATTCCGGCAGTGAACCCACTGCTCCCGATCTGAGAACTACGGTCACGCGCGGCAGACAGTCGAAATTTCTCGACGCTCTCTCCGCCAGGCCCGCGTCGATTTCATACGCAAAAACTCTTCCGGCGGGTCCAGCGAGTTCTGCTAATACCGCCGAGTAGTAGCCTGTACCGGCGCCAATATGGACCACGGTCTCGCCCTCCTGCACACCGAGTGCCGCAAGGCACACTGCATGCAGACGCGGCTGGCCATTATTGATCATGCGCTCCTCTTCCAGAGCGACGACTATGTCCTGATACAGAAAAGCAGGATCGTCGGATGGCGTTTGGATGTATCCGTGTCCGGTAAACACCTTCCACGGACCGGGCCCGAGATAGTGTTCACGAGGGACAGCTGCAAAAGCTGCCGTCAGGCGGCTGCCCGACGCTCCGGCGACCGTGGTAATCAATTCAGCAAAGAACCTTCGATGAGTTTCCAGTGTTGCCATCTTTCCACCTTTGTTCGTCCTCATACAGAACCGTCGCAGAAGACCATTCCGCGCCTTAGAGATACCATAGAGTGTTATGGCCAACCCCCGCCCGCGAGCCGTCGTCAGCCTCTCTGGAGGTATGGATTCCGCTGTCTGTGCCGCGCTCGCCGCCCGCGGCTACGACGCTTACGCGCTCCATTTCAGCTACGGACAGCGCACCGAGGCGCGCGAGCTCGAATCTGCCCGCGCGGTCGCCAAAGCGCTGGGTCTACGCGATTTTCTGCACCTCAAAATCGACCTCTTTCGGCGCATCGGAGGGTCGGCCCTGACAGATGCCAGCATCGCCGTGCCGAAAGCCCCGGAACATGAGCCGATCGGTGAATCGATCCCGGTAACCTATGTGCCGTTCCGCAACGCGCACTTCCTGGCCGCTGCCGTGAGCTGGGCTGAGGTGCTCGGTGCGCAGACAATTTTTATCGGGGCGGTCGAGCAGGATAGCTCCGGTTATCCCGATTGTCGGCCCGCCTATTATGAAGCTTTTCAGCAGCTTATTCGCACCGGCACGCGCGACGGAAGCATCGAAATTTCCACGCCGCTCATCCATCTTCGCAAGAAGGAGATCGTGGCCCTTGGTCTTGAACTCGAGGCGCCATTCCATTTAACGTGGTCATGCTATTCGAGTGCTCAAGCGGCATGTGGCGAATGCGAAAGCTGCGTGCTGCGCCTGCGCGCATTTCGCGAGGCCGGCGCATCCGACCCAATTCCCTACGCGCAGGCAATTTCATAACTGCGCAGCGTGAACGGTAGGGGGTTCCGAGGATTAAGATTTTGAAGGAGAGAAAATACCATGCGTAAGACAAAACTCTGGCTGGCATCGCTGCTCGCGGTCCTGCTGATCATCGCTGTGGCGCCATCGCTTCTGGCCCAGGACACCACGGGTAAGGTTCACGGCCATGTACAGGATCCTCTTGGCATCGCCATGCCCAACGTGACCGTGCAGTTGAGCACCGATGGAAAGACGGCGAAGTACACTTTCACCACCGATGCCAATGGCGACTACAAGGGCGACAACGTCGCTCCCGGAACCTACTACTTCACTCTTTTGAATGCAGCCAAGCAAACGGCCGACCAGTTTCCCAATGTCAAGGTGACCACTGGAGGCGACACCCAGCAGAACTTCGACCTGTCGCGCCCCGACTACATTGCGAAGATGACGCCTGAGCAGAAAAAGGCGCTTGAGGCGGCAAAAGCCAAGAACGCCGAGGTGATGAAGGAGAACAGCCAGATCAAGAATCTGAATGCCGACCTCATCAAAGCCCGCCAGGACACTGACAGCAAGAATTACGCCGATGCCGATGCGCTGATGACCCGCGATCTGGTGGCCAAACCCGATGAAGCTCTGCTGTGGGTCGAGTTGGGCAAGGCACAGAAGGGCGAGAAGAAACTCGACGAGGCAGCCGTTTCGCTGAAGAAGGCCATCGATCTCGATGCGGCGTCCAAAAAGCCGCGTCCCGACGTAGAGGCCGCCGCGAACAACGATCTGGGCGAAGTTCTGGCTACGCAGGGCAAGACCGCCGAATCCCAGGCCGCGTATGATGCCGCCGCCAAGGCCGATCCGAAAAATGCGGCCATGTACTACGGGAACGAGGCCATCATGATGGATCGCGCCGGAAACATTGACGGCACCGTAGCCGCTGCCGACAAGGCCATCGCCGCCGACCCCAACAAGCCACTGCCGTACTATCTGAAGGGCAAGGCGCTGATCAACAAGGCAACCGTTGATCCCAAAACGCAGAAGATCATAGCGCCTCCGGGATGCGCCGAGGCCTATCAGAAGTACCTGGAACTTGACCCTAACGGTCAATTCTCCGCGGACGCAAAATCGATCCTCGCGGAGATGGGAACGACCGTCGAAAGCAAGTACAAAAAGAAATCCTGATCTCTACCTGCTTCTTTCACTCAGAGGACGCTCCCTGTGAGCGTCCTTTCTCTTTCAAATAGAATCTGCGTGGGGATATTCTTCGTGAATTCATTCGTGTTGAGTTATGAAGACGCGGCGCGCGCCGTGCAAAATCAGGCGGACAGATTGCGCCCATCGAGCACCGAAATCGTGCCCTTGCTTGCCAGCCTCGACCGCACCCTCGCTCAGCCTCTGTTCGCCGATCGTGATCAGCCGCCCTTTGCCCGCTCCACGCGCGACGGATTCGCCTGCCGGGCCGCCGATCTTGCTGACCTTCAACCTCTCGAGATTTCAGGCCATCTCCGCGCCGGCGAAGCCTGGACCGGGCCGCCCCTCAAAGCAGGCCACGCCATCGAAATCATGACCGGAGCGCCCGTTCCCGATGGAGCCGACTGCGTTCTGATGGTGGAGCACGCAGGCGTCCATGGCGATCAGATAACCCCGTTGCGCAGTCTGCACGAGGGCGAAAACATCGTCCCCGCCGGTGCCGAAGCCCGCTCTGGCGCAATGCTGCTCGAACCTGGAACGCGCATCGAGGCCCAACATATCGCGGTAGCGGCAGCCTGCGGATACGAAACCGTCTCCGTCTACGCCAGACCGCGCGTCGCCATCCTCGCCACCGGAGACGAATTGGTTCCACTCGCCCAGCGGCCGCTGCCGTACCAGATTCGCAACTCCAACAGCTACTCCCTCGCCGCGCAGGTCACGCGCTACGGGGGCGACCCCGTGCTCTTCCCCGCGGTGCGAGACACGCTTGAGGCCAGCGAAGCAGCCATCCGCGCCGCCCTTGACTGCGATCTGCTCATCCTCTCCGGAGGAGTCTCGATGGGCAAATACGACTTCGTCGAGCAGGCGCTCGCCAATCTCAATGCTGCATTCTTTTTCACCGGAGCGCGCATCCAGCCCGGGAAGCCAGTGGTCTTCGGCCAGTTGCCTGAACAGAAACGCTATTTCTTCGGACTCCCCGGCAATCCCGTCTCCACCCTCGTCACCTTTGCGCTCTTCGCCGCGCCCCTGCTGGCCGCGCTCGCCGGACAAAAAGAGACCGGCCCCAACTTCGCCCAGGCGTGCCTCACGCAGGATGTGGAAGCGAAGCCCAATCTCACCCGCTTCCTGCCCGCCCGTCTCGAATCGAGCGCCGCGGGCGCAACCATCCAGCCCATCCCATGGCAGGGTTCGGGAGATCAGTCCGCGGCAGCAAAAACAAATTGCTTTTTAGTCGTGCCCGAAAACACAGCCGAACTCTCCGCCGGGGACCTCGCGACTTTCCTGCATTTGTAGTCACCCTGCACCCTGACCGCCGAACGCTGTACCCTGTCTTAATGAAGCTCTCGCACTACGACAATGAAGGCCGCGCGCGCATGGTCGATGTGGGCGGCAAGCCGGAAACGCGCCGCACCGCCCAGGCCAGCGCCTTCGTTGCCATGTCTTCTGAAGTTCTCGAAGCGCTGCCCGGCAACCCCAAGGGCAATCCTTTTGAGATCGCCCGCTTCGCCGGAATCCAGGCCGCCAAGCGAACCGCGGATCTCATTCCCATGTGTCATCCGCTTCCCCTGACGCACATCGAAGTGACCACGAAAATTGTGAAGGGCGGAATAGAAATCCGAGCCAGCGCAGCAACCACAGCGGCTACCGGAGTAGAGATGGAAGCTCTCACCGCCGCCTCCATAGCCGCGCTCACGATTTACGACATGTGCAAGGCCTTGGACAAAGGCATCGTCATCCGCGAAATTTTGCTGGAGAGCAAAACCGGAGGCAAGAGCGGCGACTACATGCGCTAATCCCTAACAACTCACCGCCAGATAAACTCCAAACCACTCTCGTTCATCCGTCCAGCGCCGCTCCATCCTGAATCCCGCCCGTTCCACGATCGAAGCGATACTTTGCTCCGTGAATTTGTAGCTGTTTTCGGTATGGATCGTTTCGCCGCGTGCGAACCGCACCTCAAGATCGAGCGCCGGAACCGTCACATGCTGCGCGATCAGGCTCTCGAGGTAAATCTCTATACGCGAATGCTCCTCATTCCAGTGCGCCCTGTGCCGGAAAAGCCGCGGATTGAAGTTCGCCCCCAGCTCGCGATTGATGCGCGTGAGGATATTTTTGTTAAAGGACGCCGTAACGCCTGCAGCGTCATCATAGGCGCTTACCAGCGTCTGCTCATCTTTCACACTATCCGCGCCCAGCAGCAGCAAATCTCCCGGAGCAAGTCTTCGATGCACTTCGCGCAACACCTGCACCGCATTGGCAGGCTCAAAGTTCCCAATGCTCGACCCGATGTAGAGCACCATCCGCCGCTGCCCGGTCACCGGAATCTCACCGATGCCTTCCGTGTAGTCGGCTACGCGCGAAGTCACGCGCACGCCGGGAATATCCGCCTCAAGATTGGCCTTCGCCTCGGCCAGCGCGCTCTCGGAGACGTCAATGGCCACATAGTCCACGGCGCCCTGCCTGCGCACCGCCGCTTTGAGCAACAAGCCGGTCTTGGCCGCCGTGCCCGCTCCCAGCTCGATCATCGTCAGCGCGCGCGCACCGCCCCATCCTAGAATTTCGTCAGCGTATTGTGCGAAGATGCGTCGCTCCGTGCGCGTCAGATAATATTCCGGAAGTCTGGTGATGTCCTCGAAAAGCCGTGACCCCGTCTCGTCATAAAAAAGCCAGGGAGAAAGCGTCTTTGGCATCGCGGTAAGCCCGCGATAAACCTCCGAACCAACCGGAGTATATGCCGCTTCGGGCAGAGTAAAAACGGAAGAAAGTGTGTGCATGAGATAGGGTCCGGGTCACTCCTGACGATTGGCCAGACGCACTCCGCTGAACTGCCAGCGCGACGCAGGCGAGAAGAAATTTCGGTAGGTGCTGCGAATATGCGACGCGGGAGTTACCGCCGACCCGCCGCGCAGCACCATTTGATTGCTCATGAATTTACCGTTGTACTCGCCCAGAGCGCCCGGCAGAGGCGCATACCCCGGATAACCCAGGTAAGCGCTCGCCGTCCACTCCCAAACGTCTCCGAACATCTGCCGTAAACCATCTCCAGCCTTTGCCGCAGTAGGATGCAGAATCTCCGACTCAAGTAGACTGCCTTCCACGGGAAGACCAGCCGCCGCAATCTCCCATTCGGCCTCTGTCGGAAGCCGCTTTCCCATCCAGCGTGCAAACGCATCCGCCTCGTAATAGCTCACATGGCATACCGGAGTCGCCAGCAGCTCGCGCAGATCGACCGCGCCACGCAGGGTAAATACCCGCCACTCGCCCTCTGACTCAAACCAGTACAGCGGAGCCCGCCACGCCTGCGCCTTCACTGCCTCCCATCCATCGGAGAGCCACAGGTCCGCGCGCTCATAGCCACCCCCGCGCATAAAGTCCAGATATTCGCCGCAGGTCACAAGCCGCGAAGCCAGCTCAAACGGCTTCAGATAAACCTTGTGCAGCGGCTGCTCATTGTCAAAACAGAAGCCGTTGCCCCCATGCCCAATCTCCACCAGGCCGCCTTCATGCCCAATCCACGAGGTAGGCTCGACAATGCCAGCCCCCGGCAGCTCACCCTCGCGGTAAGCCGGATGCAGCGGATTCGACCAGAAAGCATTCTTGATGTCGTAAGCCAGCAGTTCCTGGTGCTGCTGCTCGTGATGCAGCCCCAGCGTAACGCGCCGCTCAGCCTCTTCCGGCATGCCGCCTTCGATTAGCTCCGCCATGGCTGCATCAACATAGCGCCGATACTCCAATATTTCGTCGAGCGAAGGCCGCGAAAACGACGCGCGCAGCTTCTTTACCGGTTGCCCTGAGACCGCGTTGTAATAGCTGTTGAACAGCCAGTGAAAATCGGGGTGGAAAGGGCTATAGTCCGGCAGAAATTCGGAAAGCAGAAAGGTTTCGAAGAACCACGTCGTGTGCGCCAGGTGCCACTTCGCCGGGCTCGCCTCCTCGCACGACTGCACCATCATGTCTTCGGCAGTCAGCGGCTCGCAAAGCGCCTCTGTCTGCTGCCGGACACAACAGAATCGCTGTCCCTGTCCCGCAGGCGACGCATCCGTAAGCATCCTCTTCAAAGCGTGAACCTCCTTTACCTTAGAGAGCCATCCCGCGAATATGTTGCCCGCAACCTCGTCAGCCGTCCCATAATACCGAAAGATCGTGAAACCAGTTCTATATCCGATGGAAGAACCGCCCGGCAAGTTCCACGATTTTTCAAAAAAACTGCCCGCCTGCGTCTCCCTCGCAGCCCCAGGCGTCTATCTTGCAGAGTCGCCGCCCGTCCAATTAAGAGATACTGGTTCGACCATGAAATCGCTCTTCCGCATCTCTGTTCCGCTCCTGGCCGCAGCTCTCGGCCTGCCCCAGGCCCCTATGCAGCTTTACGCGCAGGGTGCGCCGCAGCAAGCCTTCGTCCAGAACCAGGACCGGGGCCAGCAGGACGGCGGAGGCATGGGTTCCATTCAGGACCATAGCGTGCGGGGCGACATCACCGCTATCGCCGGCGATACCATCACCGTCAAAACCGAGGAGGGCGAAATCTACACCATCGCAACCGGCCCCAACACTCGCCTCCGCAAGCAGCGCGACCAGATCAAAATCACCGATCTCCACATCGGAGACATGATCGCTGCCATCGGCGACAAGGACCCAAAGGCCAAAACCGTAGGCGCCGTCTTCGTCATGGTCCTCGACAAGGAACAGTACCAGAAGATGCGCGCCGACTTCGGCAAAACCTGGACCACTGGCGTCGTGCAGTCCATTGATGGAACTAACATCATCGTCAAGCGTCCGGATAACGTAACGCAGACCATCTCCGTCGACGAAAACACCTCCTTCCGCAAACATCGCGAAGATATTACGCTCCCCGATATCAAGGTAGGCGACAACGTCAACGCCCGCGGCGCGCTCCAGAAGGGAACCTTCGTCGCAACCGAACTCAACGTCGGCGGCCCCGGCGGTTTTGGCGGAGGAGCAGGACGTCGCTCCGCCCCCAACGCGCCAACGTCCCAGCCGGAGCCCCAGTCCAACAACTGACCGCGAATCAACGTATGCTGAGCCGACGACTCTCCATCTCGTTTCTGCTGGCCGTGTCTCAACTGACCGCGCCCGCGTTCCTCCATGCTCAGGCTGCGGCGCAGGCTGCGCCCAGTCTTCCCAGCGCGCCCACGCAAAGCGGCGGCTTCATTCACGGCAGCGTCAAAGCCGGAACCGTTCCACTACCCGGAGTAAGCATCACCGCCACCAACACGCTCACCGGGAAGAAATACTCCACTGCGAGCAGCGCCAGCGGCAGCTACAGCATGACCATCCCGCAGAATGGCCGCTACGTTGTCCGCGCTGAGCTCGCCGCCTTCGCCGCAACCACGCAGGAAGCACTCCTCAACGCCACTTCGCACGACCGGCAGGTAGATTTCACCCTCATCCTCGCCTCGCGCGCCGCGCAGCAGGAGCAGCAGGAGGAACGAGCCGCCCAGTCCAGCCAATACTCCGGCCGCGGCACGCAAAGTCTCTCGCTCACCGGAGCCGCATCCGACCTCATCGCAGCCGCATCCGGAAACGAAGCCGGATCAGAAGCGCAGCTTCCCTCCCTGGCCACCAACAGCGACGTCTCTTCAGAATCCGTAGCCGTAGCCGGGCAAACCGGCTACACCAGCCCCTTCGCTGGCATCAACCCGGGCGAAGGATCCCTCCAGGCTGGCGGACCGGACGCCTCAAGCGGATACACCGGCGGTCCGGGCGGCGGCGGACCCGGCGGCGGTGGCGGAGGAGGAGGAGGAGGCGGCCGTGGCGGAGGCGGGTTTGGCGGCGGCGGCGGCGGCGGTGGCCGCGGCTTCGGCGGACGCGGAAACTTTCGCAACTTCAATCCCAACCAGCCCCACGGAGCCATCTTCTGGAACGGCGGCAACTCCGCGCTCAACGCCGAGCCCTTCACCATTCGCGGGCCGGAGATCAGCCAACCTGCCTACGCCTCCAACCGCTTCGGCGCAACGCTCCTCGGCGCGCCTTATATCCCGCACCTGATCGAGCACGACACGCGCGACTTTCTCTTCTTCACGCTCTCCGGCCAGCGCTCCTCCACGCCATTCAACCAGTACGGAACCGTTCCCACCATCGCCGAGCGCGCAGGAAACTTCTCCGGGCTCACCACGCAAAACGGTCAGCCCATTACAATCTATAATCCCGCCACCGGCCTGCCTTACGGCCCGTGCAACGCCCAACCCAACACGCAATGCATCCCGGGCAATCAGATTTCCGCGCAGGCCACCGCGCTGCTCAACTACATCCCGCTGCCCAACCTGCCCGGCCAGTTCCAGAACTATCGAGAAATCACGACCGCCGAGACCAACACCACCACCATCGGCGCGCGCCTCATCCACAACTTCGGCAGCGGAGGCAACAACGCCGCCCTCGGCAACTTCATCCGCCAGCGCATGGGCATGGCCAGCCAGGGACTCCACCAGAACCTCAACCTCAACTTCAACTACAGCCACGCCGCCAGCGACCAGCTCAACATCTTTCCCGGTCTCGGCGGCAAATCGCAGAGTCACGACTACTCCCTGCAGCTCGGCTACTCCATCAGCAAAAACCGTCTCAGCAACAATCTCAATCTCACTTTCAACCGCTCAAATTCTCAAACGACCAATTACTTCACCAACACCACCGACGTCGCCAGCCAGATCGGCCTGACTGGCCTGCCCGCAAATCCCCAGCTTTACGGCCTGCCCAACGTCACCCTCAATCAGTTCACCAGCATCAACGAGCAGCAGCCGAACTTCCAGATTAACCAGACCATCGAGCTCGCCGACACCACCTCCTGGATTCACAAGAAGCACAACTTCAAATTCGGAGCCGACCTCCACCGTGTCCATCTCGATCTGCTCGGAGAAACCAACTCAACCGGAACCTACACGTTCACCGGCCTCTACACTGAAGCGCCCGGAACCAACCCGAACGTTCCCACCGGCGAAGCCAACACCGGCTCCTCGCTCGCCGACCTGCTCCTGGGCATGCCGCAGCAGACCAGTCTCCAGGCTCCCTATCAAAAGTCCTATCTGCGCGAAAACATCATCGACGCTTACGCCCTCGACGACTGGCGCGTGCTGCCGAATCTCTCCATCAACGCCGGCGTGCGCTATGAATACTTCTCGCCCTACTCGGAAAAATACGACCATCTCGCCACGCTCGACACCGGTAACGACTACTCAGAGGTAGCGACCGTCACACCCAACACCGTCGGCCCGTATAGCGGTTATTTCCCGCGCACGCTTGTAGAGCCGGAAAAGAACGACTTCTCTCCCCGCATCGGCATCGCTTGGCGAGCCTTTAATGATACGGTCGTCCGCACCGGCTACGGCATCAACTACACCAACGGCCAGTACGAAAAATTCGTTCAGGATTTCGCCTTTCAGCCGCCTTTCGCCGACGTGCAGACCAACGAAAACACCAGCGGAACCACGCCCGTCGTGACCCTCGCCAACGGTTTCCCCGCTCCGCAATCCGAAGGTAATTACGCCGTCAATAAAAACTACCGGCTTCCCTACGTTCAGGTCTGGTTCCTAGATATACAGCGGACCCTCCCGCTCGGAATCGTCCTCAACGTCGGCTACAACGGCTCCAAGGGAACGCGACTCGATATCGTCGACGCACCCGGCCGCACCGCAACCGGATCTATCAGCGGCGTCCTTTACAACTTCGAGGATTCCGTAGCCTTCTCCAACTTCAATGCGCTCGCCGTACGGCTCCGCAAGCGCATGCAGGACGGCATCGCCGTGGGCGCGACCTATACCTATTCGCACTCCATCGACAACGCGACCTCAATCGGCGGCAATGGCGGAACTTCCGCAGGGATCGCGCAGAACTGGCAGGACCTGCTCGCCGAAGAATCAAACTCCAGCTTCGATGTCCGCCAAAAGGCCAACGGCTACTTCGTCTACGAACTCCCCTTCGGCCCCGACGCACACTACCTCACCAGCGGAAACATTCTTTCCAAATCTCTCAACGGCCTCTCTATCTCCGGAACCTTCGGCTTCGCCACCGGCACGCCGCTCACGCCGCACTATGAGGCCGCCGTCCTCGACGTAGCCCGCGGAAGCACCGGCTCGCTGCGCCCCGACCGGGTCCCCGGCGTTTCGCTCACCGCCGGCGGAGGTTCACTCAACAATTGGTTCAACAAGGCCGCCTTCACTACTCCGGCCGGCACCTACGGAACCGCGTCCCGCTTCTCGATCGCCGGCCCCGGAACGATCACGGACGACGTCTCTCTTTCCAAGACCCACCGCTTCGGAGAAATGAAGACTGTCGAAGTCCGCGCGACTATCGACAACTTCTTCAACACCGTCCAATACTCAGGCGTCGACAGCACGCTAGGCTCGGGAACCTATGGCGAAGTCACTTCAGCCGCAGCGATGCGCCAGTTCACCTTCCTGGCGCGATACCGATTCTAAGGAGGCTTGCCAATGATCAGGAAAACAAGTCTCGCTCTCGCATTCTTGCTCGCAGCGTGCGCAACCATCACCGCGCGCGCCCAACAGCAGCCGCCCAGTCAGCCCTTCACGCTCAAGGTCAACAGCGATCTCGTCCTCACCAACGTAGTCGTGCGCGACAAAAAGACCGGCGAAGTGGTCCGCGGGCTCACCGCAAATGACTTCACCATCCTTGAAAACGGCAAGCCGCAGCATATCTCCAGCTTCGACTTTGAGAGCGTCGATCAGGCCGCGCCCCTCGACGAAGCCACCATCAACGGGAAAACCGGCCAGAGCATCTTCAACGCAAAAACCGGAATAGCCCGCCCCGAAGAGCTGCGCAATCACCGCCTCATCGTGCTCTTCTTCGACCTCACCTCTATGCAGCCCGAAGACATTGAGCGTTCGCAGGAAGCCGCCCGCAACTACATCAACAAGCAGATGCAGCCCGCCGACATCGTCGCCGCCGTCTCGCTCGACACCGGGCTTTCGCTCGATCAGGACTTCACGCAGAACAAGCAGCTTCTGCTCAATGCCGTCAACAGCTACTCCGGCGCGTCAGCCCAGGGCTTCGCGCCCGGGGCCACCAGCACCACCAATCAGGTCGAGGACGCAACCGCCTTCACCGCCGACGAGAGCGAATACAACGACCTCAACACCGACCGCGAACTCTTCGCCATCGCCTCCATCTCCAAATCCCTCGCCGGGATCAACGAGAAGAAATCCATGCTCTACTTCTCCGGCGGAATCCAGCGCGACGGCATCGAAAATCAGGCCTCTCTGCGTTCCGCCATCAATTCGGCCGTCCGCGCCAACTTATCGATTTATAGTGTTGACTCGCGCGGACTCGAGGCCATCTCGCCCCTGGGCGATGCATCCACCGGAAGCCTTCGCGGAGCCAACGGGTACAACGGCACATCGCTCCAGAACAACCTCGACGCCAACTTCAACACCCAGGAAGTCATGGCTACGCTCTCCTCCGACACTGGAGGTAAGGCCTTCTTCGACTCCAACGATTTCAGCCCGGCCTTCGAACGCATCCAGCGCGATACCTCGGCCTACTACGTACTCGGCTTCCGCTCCACCGACCCGCGCCGCGACGGACGCTACCGCCGCCTCACCGTCAAAATCAACCGCCCCGGCATCAAAATCGAATACCGCCCCGGCTACTACGCCCCCGCGGACTTCAAGCATTCGAACAATCAAGACCGCGAGCAGCAACTCGAAGATCAACTCGCCAGCGATCTGCCCGCAACCGACGTAGCCGTCTATCTCGAAGCCTGGTACTTCCGCACCGACGACACGCATTACTACATCCCCGTCTCCATCGTCGTGCCCGGCTCGCAAATCCCCTTCGTCAAAGGCGGAGACAAGGACAAGGCCACGCTAGACGTCATCGGCGAAGTCAAAGACCCCTCCGGCCACGTCATCGGGCAAGCGCGCCAGACCGTCAAGCTCAACATCGATCAGTCGCAGCAGGTCCGCCAGAAAAACGTGCAGTATTCCACCGGCTTCAACCTGCCCATCGGCAAATACCATCTCAAGTTCGTCGTCCGCGAAAACGAAACCGGACGCATGGGTTCTTTCGAAACCGACATCAACGTACCCGACCAGCGCAAGCTGCCGCTCAAAATGAGCTCCGTAGTCCTCGCCAGCCAGCGCATTCCTGTCCCCAAACGCGACGACAACCCTATGGTCCACGACGGCGAGGAACTCGTGCCCAACCTGCCGCACGTCTTCCGCCAGAACCAGCACCTCTATTTCCTGTATGAGGTCTACTCGCCCGACAAGACGCCCAAAACCCGAGTCCTCACCAGCATCGAATTCCTCAACGGCAGCACCAAGGCCTTCGAAACGCCGCTCGTCGAAGCCAACCAGCTCAACGAGCCCACCCGCAACGCCGTCGCCTTCCAATTCGACGTGCCGCTCACCGACCTCAAACCCGGCCAATACACCTGTCAGATCAACGTCATCGACGACACCGGAGGCAGCTTCAGCTTCCCCAGAACCGCAATCCTGATCCACCCACCAGTGACCGCACCAGCACCCGCGGCACCAGCGCCTCCGCCTAAACCAGCATCAGGAAATTAAACTTTAGGCGTGTCATCCTGAGCGAAGATCGTCGCAGCCATGCGACGATCGCAGTCGAAGGACCTGCGTTTAACTCCGCTCGTCTTCGGATCCTTCTTTCACACGCCAAGGACAATTCCGGCATCCTGACTCGCAGCAATATCCACGGTTGAGATGATAGGCTGCCGTAAGCACCATGTACGGCCCCTCCATAACATAATCCACGCCTTCCACCAAAGGCTGCGAGTCATCAGGCAAGCGCACCACCCTCAACAGCCGCAGAAAATGGCAGCAATCCTGGCGAAATGGGCGGCTGCGCTCCAACGTCCTGCTCCACAACCGCATTTGTAATCGGATAAGTTACACTTCGACCCGGAACCGCAGCCTCGCGCTCACCCGGAATCACAATTCCAACCAGGTTCATAGGATCAGCTGAGGAATACGTAACTGGATCAGCTACAAATTCGCGAACGCGCAGAGCACGCAGCGATTCCAAAGCCTCAGGCAGAGCGAACTGCTCGCCACCAAACCCCGACACAAACCGTCCGCCTCGCACCGTGCCCCGAGCCTCCATGCGCCGAAACATTCCCAGCAGCTCACGCCAGCGCGGCATCGCCGTCTCGCGCTCCACCAAGTCGCGAAACACCACGCCATAGCGCCGCAACAAGACAGCACAAGCCGACTCCACCGCGGCCTCACGCCACGCCGCGCTCTGCTCCGCCGCATCCGGAGCGCGCATCATGCTCCAGCGCCCCGCAGAAGGCCGCGCAGCCTTCCGAGCGCCCGCAGGCGAAGCAAACATCTGCTTGCGGCGCGGATCAACCAGCACCCGCAGGCTGTCAAAACCATCCGCCGTAACCAGTCCCGCGGCCACCAGCTCCCAAAGCGCGCGGCTCACCTCTTCCGCCGAGCCGCCCAACATGCGCCCCAGATCGCCCGGAAACATCGCCCCGCGCTCGCCTAGATACGACCGCGCCCGGTTCGCCAGCTCGCTCAGCGAAGCCGTCAAATACACCTCCGGAATCTCCCGTTGCGCCAGGCACAAATCCATCCACAGCGCCTCTTCGCGCACGAAAAACGTAATGGGAGCCATGCCCGTCGGCACAATCCGCTTCGGTCCGCCGCTCTCAAGCGAAACGAATGCCGGATGCGGCGAAATGCGCCCCCACCCCACAACACCGGTCAGCGTAAGCGCATCCAGCCAGCGCGAGTCGTAATTCGCCACCCGCTGCGGCAACAGCGACCGCTCCCACTCCACCGCCGGAGCCTCAAACCCCTCCAGCCCGCGAATCGCCTCCAGCAGCCCGCCCTCGCCTGTAAGCTGACGCTGCGCCGCCAGATGCTGCCACTCCAGCAAAAACCGCATGTACACCACCGGAGTCACCGGCTCAACCTGCTTCCGCAGCGAGTGCAGCGTCAATTTATGGATGCGCTGCAGCAACCGCCGCTCACACCACTCCACATCCTCATCGGCAACAGCCGCAGACGATGGCGCAACTTCAAACGAACCGCGCAGAATCGTCCCCGCCATCTCCAGCCGAAGCATCTGCTTCCACACCTCACCGGCATCAACATCCAGTCGCGCCCCGAGTCCACGCGAAGTCACCGGACCCAGCACCGCCATCCATCCCTGCACCGCTTTGCGCAAAACATCCTCAGCCGAAGTCAAAGAAGCCGGAATCCTCACAACTTCAGCAGCAAACACCGCCCCAGGCCACAAAAGCCGAACCTCCTCCACTCGCTCCGCAGCAACCCAGTACGCACGTTCCCCACTCGACGCAACAACCGCCCGCCCGCGCTTCGCCAGTAACTCAAACCACTGGGCGCACTCTAAGAATTCCGCCGGAACAACCACCAGCGAACACAGCAGATCATGCAGCTCGTGCTCATCGCGCACATCGGGCCATATCTGCGCCCTCACTTCCGCTATGGCCTCTGGAGAAAGCCGTCCCGCCTCGCCAAGCAGCGCATCCGGCAGCCGCCCGCGCATCGCAACCGCGCGCGCCCGACGCTCCTCAAGCGGCGCATCATCCAGAAACGCATAAGGATTCGCATTCAAAATCTCGTGAGCGAACGCCGAAGGCGTAGTCGTATCCACCGCAAGGCAGCGGATACGGCCCGTGTGCATCCCCTCCAGAACCTTTATCAATCCTGCCAGGTCCATCGCCTCGCCCAGAACGTCCTTCATCACTTCGCGAATCAGCGGATGATCCGGAATCTCAATGTCGCCTTCAACATTCTCCTGGCACGCTGCCACCTGAGGAAACACACTCGCCAGCAGATCGTCCGAACGCGTCCGCTGAATCTGCGGAGGAACCTTCTTCCCTTTCTGAAAGCGCAGCAACTGCAAGCTCCGCCCCGCATCCCAGCGCCACCGCGCTTTGAAGATCGGCGACGCCAGCGAAGCCTGCTCCAGAAGCTCCGTCACCGTCTGCGTTGTCAAAAACTGAAACACATCACTCAGAGGAAAACTATGCTGCTCCGCCAGCGAAATATTCAGCCCGTTATCCGTAGCCGCCGCCTGCAACTCAAAATTGAAGCCGCGGCAGAATCTCTTGCGCAGCGCCAGTCCCCACGCCTTGTTGATCCGCCCGCCAAACGGAGCATGCAGAATCACCTGCATCCCTCCGCCCTCGTCAAAAAACCTTTCTGCAACAATCGTAGTTACAGAAGGAACCGTCCCCAGCACCGCGCGCCCCGCGACCACGTAGCCAATCATTTGCTCTGCGCCCGCATCGTTCACCGCGCACTCGCGCTTCAACCATGCAACGGTCTCAGCCACTGCCAGAACGGTCTGGCTCACAAACCCCGGCGCAACCTCACGCGTGCGCGCGTCGATCTCCAGCCGCAGGTCCGATACAAACTCGGACAGCTCCCGCGTCCGTTGCGGAGCCTCGCCCGTCCAGAATGGCAGCGTCGGCGGCTGCCCCTGCGCGTCCTCCACCAGCACCCGTCCGTTCGATTCGATCTTCTGGATCCGCCAGCTCGTATTGCCCAGCAAAATCACATCACCCGGCGAAGAATCCACCGCGAAATGTTCATCCAGCGTCGCAATCTGAACGCCCTCCGGCTGCATAATCACCGGAAACAGCGGCGTATCCGGAATCGTGCCTCCATTCGTCACGGCCGTAATCCGCGCCCCGCGCCGCCCCTGAACGCGTCCCTGCACACGATCGCGCAAGAGATAAGCCCCAAACCGCCCCCGACTCGACTCAATCCCGTCGGTAAGCAAACACAATGCCTCGTCAAATTCAGCCCAAGTCAATTCGCGATAAGGCTGCGCGCGCCGCAGCACATCAAACAATTGCCGCTCTTCCCAGGGCTCCGCAGCGCACGCCGCCACAATCTGCTGCATCAACACGTCGATTGGCTTGCTGGGTATCTCCAGACGGTCCAGCACGCCGCTCCGCATCGCGCGCACGGCCGCCGCATTCTCCATCAGGTCATCGCGCGTCGTCACAAAAAAGCGCCCCTTGGGCGTCGCGCCGCGCCAGTGTCCCGCGCGGCCCACGCGCTGCATCGCAACCGCAATCGCGCGCGGCGAATTCACCTGGCAAACCAGATCGATAAATCCGATGTCGATTCCCAATTCCAGCGAAGCCGTCGCCACCAGAATGCGAATCTCGCCATCCTTCAGCCGCCGTTCCGACTCCAGCCTCAGCTTTCTCGAGAGCGACCCATGATGCGCCGCCACATTCTCCGCGCCCAGCCGCTCACCCAGCGCAAACGCCAGCCGCTCCGCCATGCGCCGGGTGTTCACAAACACCAGCGTCGAGCGGTGCTCCATCGCCAACTCCGCCAGCCGGGCATACACACTCTCCCAGACGGCATAGGTGGCCACCGCTCCCAGCTCATCCGACGGCACCTCAATCGCCAGGTCAAGATCGCGCCGCTGCCCCGCCTGCACAATCTCCACGTCAGCCGCCCGTTGGCCGGCAAGAAACTCCGCGACTAATTCAATTGGATTCTGCGTAGCCGAAAGCCCAATCCGCTGCGGAGCCTCATGTCCGCTGATCAGATCCGCCGCATTCAAGCGATTCTCACCACACACCAGAGCGTCCAGCCGCTCCAGTGTCAGGGCCAGATGCGACCCGCGCTTGTCATCCGCAATCGCGTGAATCTCATCCACAATCACGGTCCGCACCCGTCGCAGATTCTGCCGGCTCTTTTCCGAAGTCAGCAGAATGTACAGCGACTCCGGAGTTGTCACCAGAATGTGCGGCGGATTCTTGAGCATCGCGCGCCGCTCTGAAGGCAGCGTGTCGCCCGTACGCACCGCAGCCAGAATCTGCGGACACAGATATCCCCTCTCCAGAGCAAGTTGCTGAATCTCCCGCAGCGGCGTTTCAAGATTTTTCTGAATATCGTTCGATAACGCCTTCAGTGGCGAAACGTAGACCACTTCCGTCGCGCACTCCAGTCGCCCATCGATGGCCTGCCGCAGCAGCGCGTCAATTGCGATCAAAAACGCCGCCAGCGTTTTGCCAGACCCCGTAGGTGCGGAGATCAGCGTCGGCCGTCGCCCAAGAATGTGCGGCCAGCCCAGCTCCTGCGGCTCCGTAGGCGTCGAAAAACGCCGCACAAACCACTCCTGCACTACGGGATGCGCCCAGCGCAAACTCTCCGGAACAGGCTCGCAAACAGGAATCACAGGAGACAGCATTCCGATATTCTAAGCCCACTTTCGCCTCTTCTTTGCCCTCAATCGTTTAGCGAATCTGCTCTGTAAAATAAGTCAATACTTCAAGAAATTGGCAAATTGACCTGTAGTCGTGCTTGAAACGTCCCGGAGGTATGACCTTGCGAGCTACAAAGAACCGCATTGGCCTCATCCTTGCAATTGCGGTCGGTGTGCTGCTTCTCACCCCATGGGCTTATGACGTGCATAAAGACCGCAAACATGTAGTATTGGTCGATTCACCAACCCCCATTTTCACAGGCAAAGGAGACGAGGACTGCGATCAGCGACCAAACTTTACAACTGCCCAGCCCGGAATGTTCCTACGAGTTCGC
Organism: uncultured Acidobacteriaceae bacterium; assembly: GCA_963743135.1. Lineage (GTDB taxonomy): Bacteria > Acidobacteriota > Terriglobia > Terriglobales > Acidobacteriaceae > Silvibacterium. Next base: position 293,998 of record CAVUON010000008.1, on the reverse strand, counting down.
AGGGTCAGATACTGGAAGAACTGTGCCACCGTCAACGTCACCTTACCTGATGGTAGGGAGGGATACATTGTTCTTGGCAACGGCAAGGTTACTGTGAATCCACCGCTTTCAAACTGAGACACACTACCAAGGAATTAGCTCTGCCCACCCCAACTCCAAAAAGGATCTCCGCCCTGGGCACATCCGCGCCGCGAGCCATCTTCTGGGCCGGCCTCCTCATCCGCGTCCTCTACATCACCTTCGCGCACACCTACCGCTTCAGCATCTTCGAGGACCACTTCACCTTCGGCTACGAAATGGCCCGAGTCGCGCGCGCCCTCGTCACCGGCCACGGCTACGCCGACCCGTTCAATGGACACACCGGCCCCACCGCCTGGGTTCCGCCGCTCTATCCGCTCCTTATCGCGGCCGTCTTCAAGCTCTTCGGAATCTACACCGCCAAATCCGCCTGGGTCATTCTCACGCTCAACAGCGTCTTCTCTGCCGCCACGGCAATCTTCGTTTACGAAATCGCCGCCCGCTGCTACAACCGCAAAGTCGCGCTCTGGTCCGCGTGGATATGGGCCCTCTACCCCGCCGCCATGCAGTACGCCGTCCGCTGGATATGGGACATGTCGCTTACCACCATGCTCTTCGCCGCCGTACTCGCATTGGCGTTGCGAATGCGTGGCATCCCACCCCGCGAACGTGGACCTGTCCGCGGGGACCCCAGCATTGGCGATGCGTCCGACGAAAAAACGCAGCAGACCCCAAACCAGACAATGACCCAATGGCTCCTCTTCGGCCTGCTCTGGGGACTCATCGCGCTCTCCAATTCCACGCTGCTTCTCTTTCTGCCCGTCTGCGGCCTATGGGTGCTGATCGGCGCAGCAGGCAGAAACAAAGCCCCGGCCATCCGCCACGCAGTAGCATCTGGGCTAATATTTCTCGCCGTCATCGCTCCCTGGATGATCCGCAATTACCGCGCCTTTCATGCCTTAGTTCCCTTCCGCACCAACTTCGGCGCGGAACTCTATATGGGCAATAATCCTGAATCGATGGGCATGCCGTGGGGCAAAACCATCAACTCCCAGGCCGACGTTCGCAGCTATACGGAGCTCGGAGAGCTGCGCTTTGCGAAACAGCGGGGCGATCTCGCCAAAGCCTGGATCCGCCGTCATCCCGCGCGCTTCCTCGGGCTCTCGCTCAAGCGTTTTTATTTCTTCTGGAGCACCGTCCCCCATCCAGCCGACAAGCACGAGTTCCTGATCTTTGTGCGCGACATCAACTACTGCGTACCCAATATCCTCGCCATCCTCGGCCTCGCGCTTTCGCTCAAACGGCGCACACCCGCCGCTGGACTTCTCACCTGGGCCTTCGTCCTGCTGCCATTCACCTACTACTTCGTGACAGCGGGAGCGCGCTTCCGCCATCCACTCGAACCGCTCATCGTCATCCTCAGCGTCTTTCTCTTCCAGTCGGCGCAGCGAAAACGCGTCTGACTGCGACACACGTAATTCCTTGCATGTTCCTCTGCGCTTGATTAGCCTCGAAGAACATGCCCCACATCCTCATCACTGGTGGTTCCGGCTTCTTCGGCGGAATTCTCAAGCGTCGGCTCCTGTCCGACGGCTTCTCCTGCATCAATCTGGACCTCGTGCCGGATCCGGACAAGCATCCTCAGCTCATCAGCATTCAGGGCGACTTGAGAGATAAGAACCTGCTCGCCAAACTATTTCCTGAGCACACAATTTCTGCAGTCATGCACTGCGCCGCTTTTCTCGCGCACGGCTCTATGGTGGAAAAAGATTTGTGGAGTTCCAACGTCGAAGGAACACGCAACCTCGCCGAAGCCTGCCGCGAATTCGGAGTTCGCAAGCTGGTCTTCACCTCAACCAATTGCCTGTGGGCCTCGAACGTCGGTCACGCCATCCGCGAAAACGAACCGCCCGCGCCCATCGAAGTCTACGGACGCTCCAAACTGGCCGCCGAGCAATTGCTGACCGACTACAGCAGCGCCCTTCAGATCGTCATCCTGCGCTGCCCAACCATCATCGACAGCGGACGCCTCGGTCTGCTCGCAATCCTCTTCGAGTTCATCCAGGAAGGCAAAAAAATCTGGGTGGTGGGCGACGGCAGCAACCGCTATCAGTTCGTCTACGCGCAGGACCTGGCCACAGCCTGCATTCAAGCCATGCAGTATGAAGGCTCCGGCGTTTTTCACGTCGGATCGGACAACGTCCGTCCCCTCCGCGAAATCTACCAGGCAGTTATCGACGCGGCGGGCAGCCGCTCACGCGTTGCCTCGCTTCCCAAGGGCCCGGCCATCGCTGCCATGCGACTCGCTCATACCCTCAAAATCTCTCCCCTCGGCCCCTATCACTACCAGATGATCGCCGAAGACTTCGCCTTCGACACCACAAAGATTCGCGAGACTCTCGGATGGCGCCCCACTCTCTCGAATGAGCAGATGCTGGTCCGCGCCTTCAACTATTACGCGCAGCAGCGCGACGAAATTCATGCGCGCGAGAATGTATCCGCGCACTCCAAACCGGCTTCCATGGGCGTGATTCGCTTGCTGAAGTGGATATCCTGATCACAGCACCGATATGGCAGCCATCCGGAAGCTGATGACCGGCAGAAGCGCAGCGTCCGCAAAACAATTCGCGGCTCGAAATCCCTGGCTGCTCTTCTGGGCCGGATTCCTGGTGCGCGTACTCTACATCACAATCGCGCACACCTATCGCATCCGGCCGGATCAGGATCACTTCCAGTTCGGCTGGGAGATGGGCCGCGTAGCCCGCGCACTCGTCACCGGCTATGGATACTCCGATCCCTTCGTCGGCCACACCGGACCCACGGCCTGGGTGCCTCCACTCTATCCTCTGCTGCTTGCCTCGGTCTTCAAACTCTTCGGCATCTACACCGCGCTCTCCGCGTGGGTCATCCTCACCATCGACAGCATCTTCTCTGCGGCCACGGCGCTCTTCGTCTATCAAATCGCCGCGCGCTGCTACAATCGCAAAGTCGCCATGTGGTCCGCATGGCTGTGGGCGCTCTATCCAGCCGCAATGCAATACGCCGTCCACTGGGTGTGGGAGATGTCTCTCACCGCCTTCCTTTTCACATGGACGCTCGCCCTCGCGCTCAAAATGCGCGGCATCGGCGAAGCAACTCCGGAAGAAACTCGCCAAACCACCAGCCAATGGCTGCTCTTCGCGGCGTTATGGGGACTCATCGCCCTATCGAACGCCACGCTGCTTCTCTTTCTCCCCGTGTGTGGTATCTGGATTCTTCTCGGCGCGCGCCCCGTCGCCCCCGGTCTAAAGAACGCGACACTCGCCGCGTTTCTCTTCCTCGCCCTTCTCGCCCCGTGGACCGCTCGCAACTGGCGCGTCTTCCACGTCTTCGTTCCCATTCGCGACAACCTGGGCCCGGAACTCGAAGCAAGCAGCGGGCCTGCATCCAACGGCTTTCCCGTAATGGCAACGCTGCCGCTCGTCGAACGCGCCCCGCAGACCATGCTCTACAAATCGCTCGGAGAAATACGCTACGTAAAGTTACAGGGCGCAAAAGGAAAAACTTACATCGCCGCGCACCCAGCCCATTACGCGCTCATCTCGCTCAAGCGCTTCTATTTTTTCTGGGTCAGCGTCCCGCATCCCGTTGAACACTCGGCATTAAATGAGTTCTTGCGCGAACTGAGCTATTGCTTCCTCAGCATCACCGGTATCCTCGGCCTCGCGCTCTCGCTCAAGAATCGCACCCCCGCGGCTGCACTTTTCGCCTGGGCCTTCCTGCTGCTGCCGGTGACCTACTATTTCGTCACGGCCAACGCCCGCTTCCGCCATCCGCTCGAGCCGCTCATCGCCATCTTCAGCGTCTATCTTTTTCAATCGACCGCGTCCCGAAGGTCAAAGTATCGTGATTCTCAAGAACCCAGCCCCTTAGGAGGACCCCGATCATGAACCTTCGCAATCGAACCTTGTGGCTCATCGTAGCCTTCGCATTCTTCGCCGGATGGCAGGCCAGCCAGTGGTACACGCAGCACAACCAGCCCGTCCACGCGCAGAGCGATACGAACGTGCACTACCAGTTGCAGGACATGTCCGGCCAAAGCGCGCTTACGCTCTACTATCCCGACTCGCAGGCCATCTACGTCTATCCAAGCGTCGCCGTCGGGAACAACAAACTGAGCTGCGCCTTCTCCTTGAAGCTCGGCAAGCCCGGAGAACCCATCCGCCGCGAACAATGTCCCATCGCCACCATGAAATTCTAAGAACCTGCTGTCGCGCGAAGACGGCGCAACAGCCACGAGGATAACCACGGCCTTCAATGACCCACTTCGATAGATACAAGTCGCCGTTCCGAATCGTCCTGGCTGCGGCTCTGTCTCTGCTCGTCGCCCTCTTCGTGATATCCACGCGCCACTGGCCGCTGGTCGGAGACGCCTCTCTCGTCCGCTACGTCGTCTTTCTCATGCAGCACGGCTTCGCTCCCTATCGCGACATCGTGGACATCAACATGCCCGGCTCCTATCTCGTCGACTGGCTTGTCCTTCACATACTCGGAAGCGGCAACACCGCATGGCGCGTCTTCGACGTCGCTCTGCTCGCAGCCACCGGCGTCAGCATGGTCGCCATGTCGCGGAAGATTGACTGGCTGTCCGGATTCATCGCAGCCGCTGTCTTTGCAGTCCTTCACGGCGCCGACGGCATTGCCCAGACCGGCCAGCGCGATCTCACCGTCGCGGTTCTTCTCTTCGCCTCGCTCGCATTTTTCTTCCGATGGATGCGAACGCAACAACTCTGGCCAATCGCGCTGGCCGCTCTGCTCGCGGGCTTCGCCGTCACCATCAAACCAACCGCTGCGCCATTTGCTATAGCCCTGGTCGTCCTCATGTTCGCGCTGCCGGAAAAGAGGCCTCCAGCCATCTGGAAGCATCTTCTCGCCGGAACAATCGCCTTCGCGGCGCCGCTGATTTTCCTGCTGATCTTTTTGCTGCACGAGCACGCGCTCAGGGCCTTCCTGCTCATCGTTCGAGGACTGCTACCCTTCCACGCCGGTCTCTCGCATCGCAGTCTCGCCTGGCTGCTCATGCATTCCGTCGCTCCGCTTCAGATATTTCTCTTGCCCTGGCTCTTTCTACTCATCCGCGCAAAGTCATGGCGGCAGTGGCAGAACGTAGCTTTGCTGGCGGCGATCGCCTGCGGGCTCATCTCCTACATCGCCCAGGGGAAGGGCTATCCCTACCATCGCTACACGCTGATCGGTTTCCTGTTGCTCGCGATGGCGATGGAATTTTTGGCCGCATTCAGGCGAGACCGCCTCGACTCCACGATCGGGGCACTCAGCCTCCTCGGCCTCGTCTTCGTTACCGCGCCCATCGCGACTCTCAAGGCCAGCCGATACGACTGGCGCAATCAGGAATTCATCACCATGCTCGAATCCGACCTCAATCAACAAGGCGGATCGCAACTCTCCGGCCAGGTCCAGTGCCTCGACACCACTGCCGGATGCATCAACACCCTCTACCGGATGAAGCTCATCCAGTCGACAGGTTTTCTCTACGATTGTTATTTCTTTGCGCCTGGTCAAACTCCCGCAACCGAGCAGTTGCGCGACAAATTCCTCGATGAACTAACGAAGGCTAAACCGCGGATCATCATAGTCAGCAATCAATTCTGTCTGAATGGCGCGCGAAACTTCAACAAAGTCGAGAATTGGCCGCAGTTCAACGCATACTTCAGCCAGCACTATACGCTTCTGGTAGAGCGGCGTCCGCCGCATCTGGTCAAGTGGTGGGGCCGCGCCGAGCAGCCCTCCGAATATCGAATCTACACGCGACGCGCCGGCGAGGATCCAGTGCAGCCACAATCCCCGGCTCACTGATTCAGCTCAGAGCTTGAACAACTCGCGAAGCCGCTTCGTCTGAGCGCGGCTTACCGGAATCTCCGTTTGCTTCTTGTCCGCCATGCGAAGCTGATAGCTGCTCTTGAACCACGGCACTACTTCTTTGATGTGGTTGATATTCACCACGTACGACCGGTGCGCGCGCCAGAACATTTTAGCGTCAAGCAATTCCAGCAGCTCTTCCAGCGTGCGGCACTTCGACTGGCCCTCAAGCGTGGGCGTCACCACTGAAATCACGCCGTCATCGATCGACGCGAAGCAGATATCTTTCTGGTCCACCAGCAGCAACCGGCTCTGCGCCTGCAAAACAATCTTCGCGCTTTGCGGCCGCTGCGACTGCTGCTGCTCGATCAGCCGCAACAGCGCATCCACCCTGATTTCCCCCGCGCGCGCCAGCGGCCCATCTCCCCCCTGCGCGGTCTCCTGCAATCGTGTTCGCGCGCGATCGATCGCCTGCAGCACGCGGTCCTTATCGAAAGGCTTCAAAAGATAGTCGATCGCATTTACATCAAAGGCGCGCACCGCATACTGGTCGAAGGCGGTCGCGAAAATTATCTGCGGCAGGGAATCGTGGTGCTCGATCAGTTTTTTCAGCACCGCAAAGCCATCCAGCCCCGGCATCTGCACGTCCAGAAATACCACATCCGGCTGGTATTCGCGGATCAGCTCAACCGCTTCAATGCCGTTGGCTCCCTCCGCCAGCACGTCCACGCTGCCCGTGGTGTCCAGCAGATACTTCAGCTCTTCGCGCGCAAGCTGCTCGTCGTCGATAATCAGCGCCGTAATGGGAGTGGTCGAAGCCAACCCTTGAGTATAGGAAGCTGCGGAAAGCAAGGTCAACCGCGTCCCTGGCTGCTGAAGGCGTGCAGGCGCGTGGGAGGATGGTCCTCCGCCAGCTCATGCCCGCAGTGAACGCAGTAGATATCCGTAACGCGTGCGCTGCGATAGCACTTGCCGCAGCACGCCGTCACCTGGTACGCGCACTGCGGACAGTAGTGGTAGTCGCCCTCAACGTGCGCACCGCAGGCCGGGCATGAGGCAAGAATCGGCTGCCGCAGCAGGAAGTAAAGCGCCGCCCCAATGCCTCCGGGAATGATCACGCAGATCATCCACAGCCGCGCGCTCATTCCGCGGCGCGGAGCATCATTGCTGATATAGCCGATCACCAGCATGGACAGTGCCGCCAGTGCGCCCCACGAAGTCAGCAGATAAACGCGAAGAGCGACGGGCAGCGCGCTCGGATGCGCACGGTGTGCGGGCAGAATAACCCAGAAGTAATATTCAACCAGCACGAACGCCAGCAGCGCGGCAACGATGGACCAGCGCGGAATCAGGCCCAGCTCATCGGAAAACCGGTTTTCGTTCTTGCTCGCGTTATCCATTTCGCCCGGCGGACCTCAACAGGTTTCTACGCACTTTCACCCCGCGAACGGGTACTCCATTGAGCAAGAACCGCGGCGAAGATTGTCGAAACCGTAGTGACCACCAGCAGCGCGGTGAGCGCCGGCGCATCCAGCCAGTGTTCGCCGTTGAACACGTCTTCCGCCACCGCCCACATCGTAGGCGTAAGAAACATCAGCAGAGCGCCCAGCACCAGCAGCACCAGTCCCACTTGGTAGCGTCCGCGGCTTCGCACCTCGCGCATCTTGTTCGCGGCTTCCATTACAGACCGCCGCGTACGCTGCACCACCATCCTGTCGGCTTCGGCGTCGAGACCCGCCAGCGCGTCCAGCAGCTTCGGATCGGGAGTATGTGACTGGCTCACAGCGCCTCCTTCTCAAGATGAGGCTTCAGCGCGGCGATCCCGCGGTACAGGCGTGATTTAACTGTAGAGAGCGGCGACCGGGTCACCGTCGAAATCTCTTCGAGCGATAGGTCTTCGTGGAAACGAAGTACCAGCACTTCTCGGTGCAGCGGATCGAGCTTCAGCAGCGCGCTCGCTACCTTTCGCGACTCTTCCTGGCTCCGGTAACGGTCAAACGGGTTCGGCTCCGTACCTGGAATTTCAAAGGTGTACTCTTCGCCGTCCGCCGAGCGCAGTTCTTCCAGGCTCGCCATGGTGCGCTTGCGGCGCAGATCGATCAGCATATTCCGCGCAATCGTAAACAGCCAGGTATCGAAGCGCGCCGCGCCGTTATATTGCGCGCCCCGCGTCAGCACCCGCATCCAGGTCTCCTGGAAAAGGTCGTCAGCCATGTCGCGGTCGCCGGTCAGGAAAAGCAGGTAGCGCAGCAGCCGGTGCTGATACTGCACGATCAGCCGGTCCAGAAGCTCGGCGTCATGGCGTTTCAGCCCCTGCGCAACGGCAAGGTTTTCCGCGCGTGCCTGATCGGTCAATACGAAAGCAGCCGTAGTCATCTCGTCTTCTGAGACGGATGAAGCAGCAGGAAAGACGCTCCCCGCCACCAGATTCTCGAGCTTGCGCACAAAGCTCATGCAATTCCCCTCTGTAAACCACGGAAGCGAAGCATGAGCGGTGGAAAGAATTCTTCGCTAACTCTTCCATTATGATGCGGATGCATACCCGGAAGCAACACCCGTTAAACTAACCAGATGGAGATTCTGTACGGCCTGCACCCCGTCGAAGAGGCTTTGCGCTCCGGAAGCAGGCAATTCGACCACATATGCGTCGCCCGCGAACGGCACGACCAGCGCCTGCAAAAGGTCATCGACGCATGCCGCGAAGGCGGCGTCCGCCTCCGCTTCGAGCCCAAAGAAGAGCTTACCCGCCTGGCAAAGACCCCCAGCCACCAGGGGATCGTGGCCGTCGTCCGCACGCGGGAGTTTCTCGATCTCGAAGACTTGCTCAACGGTCCCGAACCCCGACTCCTGCTTGCACTCGACGGCATCGAAGACCCGCAGAACCTTGGCGCGCTCCTCCGCACCGCCGATGCCTCCGGGGTGGATGGCGTGCTTTTAACCGAGCGCCGTGCCGCACCCCTCAGCCCCGTCGCCGTCAAGGCCTCCGCCGGAGCCGCCGAGCACGTCCGCATCGCCCGTGTCGTCAACCTCGTACGCTCCCTCGAGCAGCTCAAGGAGCAAAACATCTGGTGCGTCGGACTCGACGAGCGCGGCGCCACCAGTTACGACGACTACGATTTCACGTCCAACACGGTAATCGTCCTCGGGCGCGAAGGCGACGGACTGCACGACCTCGTCCGCCGCACCTGCGATCACCTGCTGCGCATCCCCATGGCCGGAGCCGTCTCTTCGCTCAACGTGTCCGCAGCCGGAGCCGTCGTCATGTTCGAGGCCGCACGACAACGGCGCACCCAAAAGGGAGCAAAGCCCGCAGAGGCTGCTCCCCGCAAAAAGCAAAAAGGTTTAGGTTCCTGAATGATCTTGAAGTCTGGATGTTGTTATGCACTCCTTCTCTGCGGAAGTCTCCTCGGCGCAGCGGCACAGCAGCAACAACCCGCGCCCGCCGCTCCGAGCCAGTCAAACCCCAACGCAAAAGTCCTCTTTTCGCGCTCCGACGATCAAACAACGGATCAAACAACTCCGCAAACCGCCGCGTCAACGCAAACTGTAACCGCAAAAGTTACAGATGCCGAGCGCGCCGCCGTCACCTTCACCGCATACGATCTTGACGTTCACCTCGCCCTCCGCGATCACACGCTAGCTGCGCGCGCTCAGGTGGATATACGCAACGACAGTACCCAGCCGCTCAACGTGATCCCGCTGCAACTCTCCTCCTCGCTCAACTTTGAAGGAGTCAGTCTCAACGGCGGGCGCCTGACCTTCGGCCAGCAGACCCTCAACAGCGATACTGACCACACCGGCCAGCTTCACGAAGCCGTTATCGAACTGCCCGCGCCGCTCGCGCCCCAGGCCACACTGCGTCTCGAAGTCACCTACAGCGGAACAATCGACGTGAGCGCCAAGCGCCTCGAACAACTGGGCACGCCCGAAGACGTGGCCGCCCACTCCGACTGGGACCGCATCTCGGAAGACTTCACCGGCCTGCGCGGTTTCGGCAACGTCGTCTGGTATCCGGTAACATCCGTCCCTGCGCTGCTTGGCGATGGCGCAAAGGTCTTCGCCGAAATCGGCACCCAGAAGCTGCGCCAGTTTAACGCACTCGTCTCCATCCGTCTCACCGTCGAGTATTACCTCGCGCCGCCCACCATCATCGTTCTCGACGGACAGGCCGTCCCCCTCGGCAAACCATCCGTTACACCCACGCAACAATATCCCGGGATTATCACCTGCACCCTTCCGCCCACAAAACTGGGCTTCGCCGCGCCATCGCTCTTCCTTGCCAACCGGATTTTTAGTGAGAACAACGGAGTACGCATCTACGCGCGCAATGAAGATCAAACCAACGCCCAGGGATTGATGACTGCCGCAACCATGGTGCAGCCGCTGGTCACGCAGTGGCTCGGCGCAAAAGCAAAATCGCCGCTGACCGTCATCGATCTTCCCGAGCAGCAGGACCTCACCTGGGAGCAGGGACCGCTCCTGCTTACCGCCATCTCCGACCAGCCTCCAGACAGCTACGCCGAGATGATGAGCCATGCGCTCGCGCACGCATATTTTCAGTCGCCGCGCGAATGGCTCAACGAAGGCGTTCCCAGCTTTCTTGAAACTCTATGGATCGAGCACACCAACAACCGAACCCTCGCGCTCGAAAAACTCGAATCGCAGCGCAGCGCACTTACTTTCGCCGAACCCGCCACGCCGGGAGACGGCCCCGGTCAGGATCTGCTTCACGCCTCCAACCCGGTCTACTATCGCACCAAGGCCACCTACGTTCTATGGATGCTTCGCGACGTCGCCGGAGAAAAAGAACTGGCCTCCGCGCTCCAGGCCTACGATCCGGCGGCAGACACCACGCCCGGTTACTTCCAGAAGCTCGTCGAACGCGCTTCGGATAAAGACCTGCAATGGTTCTTCGACAGCTGGGTTTACAACGACCGCGGCCTGCCCGACCTTTCCATCGCCGCCTTCCACGCCACCCCGTCCTCGCATCAAGGGCTCTATCTCGTCGCCATTGACATCTCCAACGACGGCTTTGCTGAGACGGAGGTTCCCGTTACCGTGCGGTCGCACGAAGCCACGCTCACCGAGCGCGTGCGCTTGCCCGGCAAAACCAAAACCGTGCATCGCATGTTAGTCCAGGGCCAACCGGAAGAGGTCATCCTGAACGACGGAACCGTACCCGAAGTCGCGGCCGACATTCACCAGCGCGATATTACGAATCAGTAGCTGCGCGCTGCTACTTCCCGCGCCCGAACTCCACATAGTTCCGCCCAAAGTACAGACGATACTTTCCCGCATCGCTCGCCGGCAGTATCTGCAGGGGCGTAGGACGATGCAGCTTGGCATCATTCGCAGCCACAGCCTGAAAGAGGTCATGCGCGCCAATATCCATAACCACAAATTGCGGGCTAACGTCGGTCTTCACAATGCCCACTCCATAAGCTCCGGGGGCCAGATGATGACCCTCAAAATCCAGGCCGGTATCAGTGAGCAGGCAGGCCTGATACTTCTGCTGAACGCCGCTTGAATAACCGGAGTTATCGACCAGAGCAGCCAGCATCACGGCCCCGTCGGCAAACCGCACGCCCCCCGAATTGCGCGCCTGCGTCGTCGCTGACTGACCCAGAAAGAAAACCGAGTCCGGAAGAATCTTGCCAAGATCGGCGGGATGCAGAATCGCCTCTGGCTGTGCGGCCGCAGCCTGCGCAAACACGGGGAGAGTGAACGCTAAGAGAAACAGCGCCGGAACCGCGCGCATCCATCGAACGATTTTCATAGAACCTTCCTCAAGTGACAGGCTGCCGATGAAGTATAAACCGCCCTGTCAGCGCCGTGCATCAACGGCGCATCCACGACCAAAGGGAGTGGCCACGCAAGCCGGCACCGGGATGGCGCGAAGCGCGTACGCCTGGACGGCTAGTCCAGTCTGCCGCTCGCGGCGACCTTGCCGTACCAGTGGCCCGAATCCTTGATTGTCCGCCGCAGATCGCGAAAATCCACATAGGTCAATCCAAATCGCTGGCTATATCCCTCCGCCCACTCAAAGTTATCCAGCAGGCTCCACGCATGGTAGCCGCGCACGTCGGCTCCGTCTTTGATCGCCCGCGCCAGCTCCGCCAGATGTCCGCGATAAAACTCGATGCGCCGCGGATCGGGCACCTTGTTCATGTCCTCCGGCAGCGGACCATCGGAGTAAGAGCATCCGTTCTCCGTAATCTCGATAATCGGACGGTTGTACTCCTGCGAAATCTGCGTCACGATGTCATAAATCCCGCGCGGCCAAACCTCCCACCCGTTGTAAGTAATCGGTCCCACCGCCGGCATCCACTCATTGAAGTGGACAAACGGCTCGCCGCCCTGCCCCGCATCGGACACGATGTGCCGGTTGTAGTAGTTGATCCCCACCCAGTCCAGCGGAGCGCGCATGATCGTGTCATCGCCCGGCCGCACTCCCATAATCTCGAAAGGCTCCTGGCTCTCAAACGCATCTGGATACTTGCCATGCAGAGCCGTCTCCAGAAAGAAAATGTTGTTAATCGCGTGGAAGCGTTTCGCCGCCGCCTTGTCTGCCGCGCTGTCCGTCGCCGGAGCGCCCGGGGACATGCTGAACGCCGATCCGATCTTCGCATCCGGCGCCGCCGCCTTCATCGCGCGAAACGCCTCGCCCTGCGCCAGATTCACCGTATGCGCGGCCTTCAGAAATAGCGCCGGGTCCTTCTTCCCCGGCGCATGAACCCCTGTGCCGTAACCAAGCATGGTGAACACCCACGGCTCATTGAAGATGGCCCACGTATGCACGCGGTCGCCCAGCGCCTTGGCGACAATGCCCGAGTAATCGGCAAATTGTTTATACATGTCGCGATTCGGCCAGCCGCCCTGATCTTCCAGCGCCTGCGGCAAATCCCAATGGAACACGGTGCACATCGGGCGAATACCCGCCTCCAGCAGCGCGTCCACGTAGCGGCTGTAAAAATCAATGCCTTTCTGATTCACCGCGCCCGCGCCCGTCGGCTGAATGCGCGTCCACGCTACCGAGAAGCGGCAGCTCTTCATGTTGAGCTGCTTCATAATCGCGATGTCTTCTTTGTAGCGATGGAAAGAGTCGCAAGCCACATCTCCCGTGTCTCCGCCCTTGATCTTGCCCGTCGTGTGAGAAAACCGATCCCAGATCGACTCGCCCTTCCCATCCGCCTGCCACGCGCCTTCAACCTGATAGGAGGCCGTCGCCGTCCCAAACAGAAAATGTTCCGGAAAGCGCGCCCCGGCAATATCCAGAGCCGGAATCGTGGTGTCGTCCGGCAGCAGGTAAGGATTAGCGGCAAGCGAATAGCGGGAAAAAGCGGCCATCCCCGCAAAGGCGGCAGAGTAATTCAAAAACTGGCGGCGGTTGATCAAGTGACGATGTCTCCTCGAAAAGAAAACACATCCTAGCATCCGGAGACAAGATTAGTAAAACTGTTTAGCTCTGAAGAAATTTGCTGCCGGGCCCCGCCATCATACCTTCGATCAGTATGCACACCAGAATCCCGGCCAGCGCTGTTAGCGGGGCCAGAAAAGCCGCGCGCAGGCCGCCCGAATACTGCGAGATCACACTCGTAACCCAGGGCACCACCGCGCCCCCAGAGCCGCAGATGGCAAAAATCCATCCGGCATGGCGCGTGCGCCCCGTCCGCGCCAGCATTCTTGAAACCGAAAGCGGAAAAATCGGCGCGCATCCCAGCCCCGCCACCACCACCGCCGCAAAGGCCGCCCCCGGCGCGCGCGGAAACAAAAGCGCCGCGACGCCTGCCATCGCCATCGCCAGCCCTATCAGCAGCACTACCCGCTCCGGAAGCACGCGCAGCAGCAGAACCACCAGCCCCCGCCCGGCCACCAGCGCGAGCCAGAAAGCTGAGACGAAAAGGCTCGCCCGCGCTACACTCAGCCCGGTAAGCCGATGCGCATAGGTCGCAATCCATCCGGCAACCGTGGTCTCCGCTCCGACATAGAGAAACAAGGTCAGACCGAAAAGCACAAACACCCGAAGCTCGATCCGCGCCGGACGACGCAAGTCCGAACGCTCCGTCTCTAAAACGCTCCGCACCACGCTATCGCTCCTGCGCCGCAAAAGAGGTAGGAAAGCGATAAACGCAGCAAGCGCGCACAACGCGAACAGTAAAAGAAAAAGCCGCAGCGCGTGTTCCCGCACCGCCAGCGCAACCAGCTCCGGAGAGAGAACCGCACCTGCGCCCCAGCAGAAATTCACCCATGTAAGCAGAGAGCCGCGTCGATCGGGATACTCCGTGCCAAAAATCAGGTTGATTGCGCTGACCGACGCGCCCAGTCCCAACCCGATCAGCGCAAACGCCACCAGCGCAGCCCGGTATTGCCCGACCGCGAGCACAACCACGCCAACCGCGATCGAAGCTATCCCCAGCGCGACGCTCTTGCGCGGATAGTATGACGAGATCACCGACCCAACAACAGAAGCCGAAAATTGGGCTGTGAAAAGCCATCCGCCCTGCATGTCGGTAAGCAGCCAGCGCGCGCTCACGACCGGAAGCAGCGGCCCCAACAGAACAGTCACAACTCCGGTGAGCACCAGCGCAAAATAAAATGGCGTCGCGGGCAGCGATTCAAAACGCGATGCGGTTTTGCGCAGCGGCATCGTATCAGCCGTGGCGGCTCATCCGTTTCGGATTTGGCGGCATTGTTGATTCGCGGATAATCAGTTCGGGAACGATCGCAATCTGTTCCGGGTAATCACTCTTCCCCCGGAGCCGCTCCAGCAGAATACGCGCCGAAGTCGTGCCCATGCTGTGCAGTGGCTGCCGGATCGTCGTCAAACTCGGGTTGTGAAATGCCGCCCCCTGAATATCGTCGAAACCCACCACCGAAATATCCTCCGGCACGCGAAGGTTGTGATCGCGAAACGCGCGGATCGCCCCAATCGCCGCAATATCGTTAAACGACACCAGAGCGGTAAAAGGCCGCTTCTGCGCCAGAAGCTGCTGCACCACCGGATATCCAAGCTCCGGCGACGAGATGTTGAGCTGAAGTTGAATCACCAGCTCAGGATGAACCTCAAGCCCAAGCTCTTTCGCCACCGCCATAAAACTCTTCCAGCGGTCATCCGAGTCCGAACTAAAAGTCTGCCCGCGCATGAACGCAATCTGCCGGTGTCCCAATCGATAAAGGTGCCGCAGCGCCAGTTCAGCGGCGCGGCGATGGTCGAGCAGGATATTCGTCACGCCTTCAATCTTTCTGTGCCCGGCCACTGCCACCACCGGCAACGGCAGCGAGTGCTGCAGCGCAGTATCGACGGCGATGAACCCCTCCACCGACCGGTCCATCAGCAGCCGCGGATATTCCTCGACCAAATCCGCCTTGCGTCGGTGGCTCGCGGCCAGATAAAAATAGCCCTCCTCCATCAGCACCTCTTCAATGCCGCTCATCACCAGCACTGAATAGCCGTCGCTCAACTCCGGAACCAGCACGCCAATCGAAAAACTTTGCTTGCGCCGCAGTGACCGCGCATAAAAACTCGGCCGATAGTCGAACTTCTTTGCCGCCGCCAGCACGCGGTCGCGAGTCTCCTGCGGGATCGACCGCACTCCCGGAGCATTGTTCAGCACCAGAGAAATCGTAGCCGGAGAAAGGTCAAGATAGTCGCCCAGAATCTTCAGGCTGATAGGCCGCCCAGGCAGAAATTCACTCTTATCGCGCGCTGAGCCAGTGTCTTTCCGCTTAGGCATATCAGCCTTTGTAGCGGTTACGCAGGAAATGTACAACCCTGATGTTTGCGTCTGTTCACTCTGATGTGCGAAGAATTCGCGCCGGAAGAAAATGCGCCCCTCGGCTCAAACGATTTTGCTGGCCGATGGGCGCCTGGTGTGCCGCCTGTTACCTCGGACGATTTGCGGCAGCCTTTTGTATGGCCGCCACATCCGCCAGATCCTGCGGCCTTCCCGCTGCCAGTTTGGACGTTACAAGATCCTCGCCAGAGATAAAAAAGGCCTTCACTCCGCGCTGAGCTTCGATCACGGCTTCCACGCGCCTGTCCCATGCGCGGTCAAAATCGACTCCGTCGATCTCCGGGAGAATGTCGATAGCAACAGGCTCGCGCCCAATGCGAAAAAACTTCTTCGTATTGCTGAAGTCTTCCACTGAGATGCCGTCGAGCGGCGCGCCAAAGCTGGCAAGGGCCGCAAAAACGGCTTTCGCGTTCGCGGGGTCAGGCAGGATCAGTATGTCTATATCCTTGGTCGCGCGCGGCTGCGCGTGAAAGGAGACTGCATATCCGCCCACAATCAGATATTTAACGTTGTGGGCGTTGAAGGCAGACAATAGTTCTAGGAAGTCGTCGAACATCCGGGGACACTTTCTTCAGCGCATAGGTGGCGAGTGTAATCTCCGCGACGGCGGCCATGCGCTCGTGCGCTGGCCGCCCCTGCCAATGCTTGTATTCGTCGGCCTTCACCGCGTCAAGGCTCGCATAGCTCTGGATGGTCTTATCCATACGTCCGTTTGTAGCATCCAGCGAAATACTTTTCAACGCGGACTCCGGGTATCCAATCCCTTCGTTCAGCTAAAGTGCCCCATCTTCCCATCGCGGTAATCCTTCACCGCCTGGGCCAGCTCTTCGTGCGTATTCATCACAAACGGACCATAGTTGGCCACCGGCTCATTGATCGGTTCCCCGCTCAACACCAGCAGCGTCGCATCTTCATTCACCTCGATGCTCACCCCTTCGCCATCGGCGCTCAGCACAGCAATCTGCGCCTCGCCCGCCAGCCGAGTCTCGCCGTTCAGCGTGACCTTTCCCTTCAGCAGAACCACCGCCGAGTTCTGTCCCGCAGGCAGCGCCAGTTCAAACCGCTCACCGGCCTTCCCGCGAACGTCGAACAAATTGACCGTGGTGAACGTCTTGGCCGGGCCGCGCACGCCGTTCAACTCGCCCGCAATTACGCGCGCGTAGCTTCCAGCGCCAAGCTGCACAGAAGGAATCTCTTCCTTCGCAAGGCCCTGATATCGCGGCGTCGACATCTTCACAGCCGCGGGCAGATTCACCCAGAGCTGCACCATCTCGAACGTGCCGCCTTTTTCTGCAAATGCGCGCTCGTGCTTCTCTTCATGCACCACGCCCGAGGCCGCAGTCATCCACTGCACATCGCCCGGAAAGATCGTTCCCGAGTTGCCCGCCGAGTCGCGGTGGTCTACCGCTCCCTGGTACGCAATCGTGACCGTCTCAAATCCACGATGCGGATGCTCGCCCACTCCTTGCCGCTTCTTCGTAGGCGCAAAGTAACTCGGCCCCGCGTAGTCCAGCATCAGAAATGGATTCACCTGTGCATCAATCCCGTTCGACGGAAACAGATTCCGCACTGGAAAGCCATCGCCCACCCAGTGGTTCGATCCAGGACCACTCACCTGGATTACAGATTTACTCTTTACAGCAGTCGTATTCATCGTCATTTCCTCCTGCGCGTCGCCGCGCATTCAATCAAAACTTTATTGTCCCGGCCGCGGCCGAGGGACATGAAACCTCATCGCTGAACCGTGCCGTTTCGCAATATCCTGGCCCACCCAAAAAATGGACTCCCATGAAAAGAGGAACCGTCGGCTCTACGCACTTGAGCCCTGAACCCTGGGCCTTGAGCCCTTTTCTGAACGCTGATCGCTGATTGCTGAACCCTGCCTTTCAGCGCCCTGTCCAAGCCGCCGCAGCAAATCCATCGCCGCCACGCGTTCCGCGCGGCTCAACCCGCCCACAGCCTGCTCCATGTCGCGCTCGTGGCTCGAAAACAGCACCTGAATGGTTCTCCGGCCTTCCGCCGTGAGCCGCACTACCCGGCTCCGGCGATCCTCCGGATCATTCCCGCGAACCACCCATCCGCGCCGCGCCAGCCTGTCAATGGCCGCCGTCATCGACCCGCTGGTCAGCGAAACCTTCTCACCCAGCGCCTTCACCGGCAGCGGACCCTTATGCAGCAGAGCCTCCAGCACCCCGAAATCGCTCTGGCAAATCCCCAGCCCCGCAATGCTGCGACCCGCATGAGCCTCCATCGCCCGGAACGCCTTCCACAGGATCAGCCAGAGGTGAACCCCGCTCGTATCAGAACCCTTCTTGAGAGTCTTTTCCATATATCTTGATATAAAGATGCTTCGTATCAAGAAAAGATTCAAATGGCCGCGTCAAACGGAAGCGGGTGAGGAGGAAGCGCCTTCGGAAAGGCATGGCAAATCAGGCGAATGCGGGATTTAGCAGGTAGCGAGCACCCATCTCAAAGCACCAAGCAACCAGTTCTAGAGACTGCCCCATTCAAAGGGGAAAAGTTTGCCGGCGGCGGTCGGGTCCAATTTCTCGCCAGCAAGCTCTGCTGCATGCGAGAGAACGGGATCCCTGCCCTCGGCTAGGTCTGTCGCCGTTGGCAAAACGGTTTCGTCCGGCGTAACACCAGTTTTTTCAAGGCTCTTGCCGTCGGTCATGACCAGATTAGCGGAGGTTATTGAGAAGCCATAAAATATCTTGGTATCTACGCCAATGGATTCGTCGAAGTGGCGTGCCTCCATAACAGCACCGGCCGAGCGGTCACCGATAACCTCGCCCCTGTGCTCAATCTGAATAACGCGGGCAAAGAGTTCAGCCGACGAGCCGGACTCGCTATCGATTAACACGATGAGCTTACCGGTGAAGGGATTGCCTTTTGCCTTGACGACCTCCGGCTTGGAGTCTTTTCGGGATACCCGGTTCCCCAGAGTGACGTCGTGGTCGAAGACATGAGCGAGCATATCTTTGAGGGTATCAATGGCTCCTCCAGGATTGCCGCGAAGATCGAGGATCAGGACATTGTGCTTCCGAGCCTTGGAAAAGACCGTGTTAACCGTCTCCGGAGAGACAAAAAACGAGGGCATTTTCCAGATAAGCGTGTCGCCGCTTTCGAAGGTGCGTTCCCGATTGAGCTCAGCATCTTCCTCGTCCGCCCGCACGAGATCCCAGAAGTCGCCGCCACCATCGCTCCCCGAAACATCTAGCACCGCCTTCCCGCTCCGCACGGCTGCATGAATGGTCTCCTGCCGCGGCTCACCGGTCGATCCCAGAATCCCGAGAGTCTCCGTTGGTGCAGGAGAGAGGATTTCAAGAAAATACCGCATGTCGGAAAGCTCGGCTCGTCGTACGGCGAAGCCGTCGAAAGCGAGCACCTGATCGCCTACATGAAGTTTGGTGGCAGCATCGGTGCCCGGCCGTATGCGCGTAACGAAGCATTTGTCGCCCACCATCTCCATGTTGAAGCCGGGAGTTGATCGATTGGCACGCATCGGAGGCATGAAGAAGGTATGTGAATCATGCAGCGCGGCGAGAAAGGCGGCTATGACACGGAAGGACTGGTTGATCGTCTGGGACGAATCGAGCCTGGCGTCGTACTGGCGGTAGCTGGCATCGAGGTCAACCGCGTGATAACTGACGTCGTAATAGTTCTTTTTTACATCGTCATACGCTTGGCGCAGCATCATGTGAGCGCGGTCCAGGTCAATTTTGTCAAGCTTCTGCGGCTGTTGGGCCGACAAATAACCTGAAGAACTCAAGAGAAACGGGGCAGAAAGCAATGCAAGCGAGCAGATCCCGAGGATTCGCATCAGAAACCCTTTGATTAGATTGGGGAAGCAGTCGTAGTATATCGATGGAAAGAAAAAGTGCCAATCAATAAATAGCGAGCCGGCGAAAAATAGCGCCGGCGCAGACCGCTCCCACCCCGCGCCTGATTTCCGGGGCAGCCCTGATAGGGTCGTATAGTTTCACAGGACCTATCCCGGTTCTCTCAGGGTAAAACTATGGTCGATGAGCGCAATGGGCTGTGGGTGTTGAAAAGTCGGCGTGTCTTCCGGTGTTTTTGGTCTGAGAGCCCGTGAAGACGGAGCCGGTCGGGGGCCCACGTTTTCAAGTAGTGGCATCTATAAGGGACGTGGTCGTCCGAACAACTCACTAAATACAGCAGACTACGGAGTTGCTTGGGCGTTTAGAAATTCGTTTCGGCGAGCGCGTGTCCAGGTGCCGTCGGGGTCATAACTTTTCATGGCTGCCGCAAGTTGCGTCGTTCTAGGACCTAGGTCTTTCTCGAAGATTCGGCCATCCTGGCTAACGATGAAGGTCTTGACGCCGGAAGATCGGTACGCAGCGGGAAACGCTACGATCGCGAATCCGCCGGTCATCTTTCCATTGACAATGTAATTGCGCGCGCCGCCCGGCGCGTGGGGACCTTGCGCCGTGAGAATGCGGAAGAAGTAGCCATGGAACGGCTCGCGATCCGAACGGTCGTAGCTGGCCTGCGCGAGATAGGGACCGATGGCATTGCTGTCATCATCGCTGCCGCTGGTTGGAGAGAAGAGGCCGTCATGTTGACCTTGGCTGCAGGTGAAGTGCTGCGCGTATTCCTCGACGGCGTTCTTGCCCGCTTCCGCTGAATTCGCATAGTACTGATTTTCGGCGTCGAAGGTGCCACGCAGGATGTAGATGGCGTTCATCTCGTTTTCACCAATGCGGCGATATAAGATTTCGCGCCGGCCCAGGGAGCAATCGAAATACCATGAGCCATCGCGCTCGACGATGGGAATAGGCAGGGGCCAATTTTCGGCGCCGACGTAGAGTGTGGTTTCGTCGTCGGGTTCTTTCACCAGCCGGTGCATCTGCTCATATTTCTTGGCGAACTGATCGTCTTGGGCGTTGCGATCGGCAGAGCTGTCAGTCCATACGACAATGTCGCGAGCGTCAGGACCGAGGATGGCGAGCATGCTGCTCTCGTCATGCTTTTTAGCTGCGGTGTACAGAGCGTCGGCAGCCTCCTTCGCAGAAGGAAATGTTTTGCGCTGCGCGCGCGACCGCGGCGAGGATGCGGCCTGGGAAGCCGAGGCATGCGCGGCGGATGAATTCTGCGGGGATGTGCTCTCCGCTGGAGCCCGACCGGGAACAGCGAGAAAGGTGCCGAGCAGCACAGCTGCCAGCGTCACCGACGAAGATCGCCAAATCTGCTTTGCATCGCGCAACATAAAATCTTTCCTTTGCTGGAGTTTTCCAAGGGCAATCAAAAGTTCTCAAAACGCCCCAAGTGCGGTCGAATAACCGGCGCCGAGCCGCGCTAACGCCGCCCGCCGCCTCCGCCGTGGAAGCCGCCACCTCCGTGAAAGCCGCCGCCGCCGAAACCTCCGCCATGGAATCCGCCTACGAAACTGCTCTGGCCACGGGCGGAAAACCCCCTCGTTGCGCCTCCATGATTGAAGCCGCTAAAGGGGCCGGAGCGCATTCCGGACGAGCGGCCGTCGAACCCGCGAGCACCGCGCTCGTCCATCCCGGAACGATAACCAAAGCCAGGATAGCCGTGATAGAAACGGTCACGATCGAAGAAAGCCGGGCTACCGTGCCAGTAGGGCACCCCATGCCAATAGATTCCACCTCCCCACCAGTCCAAGCCCCAGTAAGGCCAGCCCCAGCCGAATCCCCAAAAGGGTCCGAGACCAAAACCGATGCCGAAGTAAACTCCGGGGCCGTCCCACCACACGCCGGGAACTTCCGCCCAGCCCGGCCAGGGAGCGATCGGATAACCGTAGACGAGCCAGGGATCGTACGCCGGTAGGTAGACGGTACGGGAGTCGGGATCCTTCGGCTCAATGGTGATGTAGCCGTGCTTATCAATCACCTTAATCTGATCGTTGCTTTTCAGCGCTCCGTGTTTCTTGGCTGCCCGGCGCATCTCTTGAACCGCGTTCATTACATCGGCGGGCTGATTGTAGTAGGCATCACCGAGCTCAGAGGTCCAAGAGAGGTTTGAGGCCAAATTTCGAACCACTGGGGGAAACGCCAACAAGGACTTGACAGCGGGGGCCCAGGACTGTTTGTCCGCATCGGACGCAATTTGCTCCGGCGAGAAATTCTGGCGCGCCGCTAGAAAATCATTGGCTTCGGCAATCTCCGATGGATAGCTTGATGCGGCCAGGATGGACGCGACGAGAGAATCTGGGTACAGGGCGATTGGCGCGACCAGCTGCTGTAACTGTTCGGGGTTCTCCGTCTGATAACGCTGGTCGGATACAGGCGTTTGCTGCGGGGGCTGCGTCTGAGACAGCTGAGAAGGCGGCGGGGGCGGTTGCGGCTGTCCCGGCTCTTGCGCAACCGCACCGGGCATTACGCTCGCCGTCAAAACAATCAGACCGACGATCAAGATGCATCGATTGGATCGTCTCATTTCATCAACCAGCAACTGCCTAATTTGGAAGGCGCTCACATTGCCCCTTTATATGACGCTTTTCCGAAGAGAAACGATCCACGAAGCTGACGCTTTCCGGCGCAGCGGGTGAAGATGAAGCGCAACTGTCCATTTCCGGACACTCGATTCCGAAAATGGTCAGTCCCAGCACCACGCGCCCACCTCGCCAACGGCCTAAACCTATTCTTTAGAGCGATTAAGAAAACATCCCGGATGGCAGACAGCGTGCAACTATACGTGCCGTGATGGATATAGCCAGGCCCGATATCAAGAAGAAAAAGCTCCGCCGCAATGCCGTTGGGATCGCCGTTGCCGTTGTCGTTCTGGCAGCCGCCGCCTTCGGCGTCTACCACCTCAAACCAGCCATTCCCACGGTGGACGCGAGCACCATTTGGCCCGACACGGTGAAGCGCGGTCCTATGGTCGTCCAGGTGCGCGGCCTCGGCACGCTGGTTCCCCGCGAGGACTCGATCGAGCTTATTCCGGCCCAGACTGACGCAACCGTCGTCCGCATCCGCGTGCTCCCCGGGACCAAAGTAACTCCGGACACCATTCTTATGGACCTCGCGGACCCGCAACTCCAGCAGTTGCTGCTCAATGCACAGTTGCAGCTCAAGCAAGCGCAGGCCGACTATAAAAGTCTTCAGGCCACGCTGCAGAGCACTTTGATGGACAAGAAGGCGGCCGCCGCCGCTGTCAACTCCGACTACACCCAGGACAAGCTGCAGGCGCAGACCGACAAGCAGCTTTACGATCTCGGTGTGATCTCCGGCCTCACCTATAACAAGTCCAAAAATACCGCCGACCAGTTGACCACCCAGCACCAGATCAGCCAGCAGCAGATCGACGTCAACCAGCAGGCGATCGAGGTTCAAATGGCCTCGTCGCAGACCAAAATCGATCAGGCCCGCGCCCTTCTCGACCTGTATCAAAAGCAGCAGCAGGCGCTTGAGGTGCGTGCCGGCATCAGCGGAGTGCTCAACCCTCTCGCCACCCCCCTCCAGGTCGGCCAGCACGTCACCGTGGGAACCTCGCTGGCCGAGGTCGTAGAGCCCGACAAGCTCAAGGCCGCCCTCCAGATCGCCGAAACCCAGGCGCACGACATCCAGCTCGGCCAGCCCGCCGAAATCGACACCCACAACGGTGTCGTTTCCGGCCACGTTACCAGAATTGATCCCGCCGTAGTGAACGGAACGCGCACCGTTGACGTAACACTGGATGGGCCGCTGCCTTCGGGCGCGGTTCCGCAGTTGAGCGTCGACGGAACCATCGATCTACAGCGCCTGCAGGACGTGCTGTATGTGGGCCGCCCGGCGTTCGGAAACCCAAACTCGACCATCAGCCTGTTCCGGATCAATCCCGACGGCAAAACAGCCACTCGGGTACAGGTAAAGGTAGGCAGAGCATCGGTAACGCAGATACAAATCCTCGACGGGCTGAAAGAAGGCGATCGCGTCATTCTTTCCGACATGTCAAGAGACGACAACACGGACAACGTCCGTCTTGAATAAGCGCAGCGCAATAAGAGGAGCGAGGACGTAATGGAAACAAGACAATCGCTGATTGAGATCGAAGGACTCACCAAGGTCTTCTATACGGATGAGATCGAAACCCACGCGCTCTCCGGCATTCACCTCACCATAGCCAAAGGCGAGTACGTCGCCATGTCCGGCCCCTCCGGCTGCGGCAAGTCGACGCTGCTCTCCATCGTCGGCCTGCTCGACACGCCGACGGGCGGTAAGTATCTGCTCAACGGCCACGCCGTCGAAAACCTGAATTTCGCCCAGCGCTCGCGCATCCGCAATCAGGAAATCGGCTTCATCTTTCAGAGCTTCAACCTCATCGGCGACCTCACCGTCTACGAGAATGTTGAGCTGCCGCTCACCTACCGCACCGGCATGTCGGCGGTTGAACGCAAACGCCGCGTTCAGGAGTCGCTCGAACGTGTCTCCATGGCGCACCGCATGAAGCACTATCCCTCGCAGCTCTCCGGCGGTCAGCAGCAGCGCGTCGCCGTAGCCCGCGCCTTGGCCGGTTCGCCCTCCATCCTGCTCGCCGACGAACCCACAGGCAACCTCGATTCGCGCAACGGCGAAGCCGTCATGGAACTGCTTCAGAACCTCCATCGCGAAGGCGCAACCATCTGCATGGTCACGCACGATCCCCGCTTCGCCCGCCACGCCGAGCGACAGGTTCACCTCTTCGACGGCAAGGTAGTCGCCGAAGGAGATGCGCTCGAACAGGTGCTCGAAACACGCTGAACCGGCGAACTCGCCGGGGCAATATAGCTGTTGAATGGCAAGCGCTACCGGGATGAAAATTCCCGCGCTGGTCCCTGCTTTGAAATTTGCGCGCTCTGAACTTCCCGGCGCCTGAGTTTTCTCGAAGACGAAAGATAAATGATGATCCAGCTCAAAAACATCGAACGAAGTTACAAAACGGGCGCCGGCCAGACCTGGGTGCTCCGCCGCATCAATCTCGACATCCGCGAGGGCGAGTTCCTCACCATCATGGGACCCTCCGGCGCCGGGAAATCCTCGCTGCTCAACATCCTCGCCCTGCTCGACGATCAATGGCTCGGCGAATACTGGTTCAAGGACGAGCCCGCCCACTTGATGAACCGCAAGCAGCGCGCCGAACTGGCCAAGCGCAACAGTGGAATGGTCTTTCAGAGCTACCACCTCCTCGACGATCTCACCGTGGCCGAAAACATCGACCTGCCGCTGTCCTACAAGAACATGCCCCGAACCGAACGGCAGGGACTCGTAGCCGACACCCTCGACCGCTTCAACATCGTCGGCAAAAAAGATCTCTACCCCTCGCAGCTCTCCGGCGGACAGCAGCAGCTTGTGGGCATCGCCCGCGCCGTCATTCATAAACCGGCGCTCCTGCTTGCGGACGAGCCGACCGGCAACCTGCACTCCAGCCAGGCCAAGGAAATCATGGAGCTCTTCCGCGAACTGAACAACGCGGGAACCACCATCGTGCAGGTCACCCACTCTGACGCGAACGCCGCTTACGGCACCCGCATTATCGAGGTGCGCGACGGATGGATGACCCAGGATTCCGCTCATCCCGAATTGAATCAGGCGCCCGATAAGGCTTAGGAGCATCTTCAATGGATTTTCGCTGGTACCAGAAATTGAGCGCCGCTGCCCTGTCCGTTCTCATCGCACCCTGCGGCCTCGCGCAGCAAACAACGAATCCCACGCCAGACGCGCCCACCGCCGCGCAGCAATCCACGCCTGCGCCCGCACCCCCGACAATCGCCCAGCAGGCCGCGGCCGCCCAGCAGGTTCAGCCTGTCACCGCGCCGCAGCAGCCATTCCACATCGAGCTGCCCCACTCCCGCAATCCCTTCGCGCCTTACGAAGCCAGCACCGTGCCCCCCATCAATCTCACGAACTCACCGCGCCTTCAAAACCTCGAGCGTGACGGCAAGCTCTACATCTCTCTCCGTGATGCCATCGCGCTGGCGCTCGAAAACAACCTCGATCTGGCCTACTTTCGCTACAACTTTCCAGCAGCCCAGGCTGACCTTATGCGTACCAAGGCCGGAGGCCAGGCGAACGGCGTCAACACCAGCATCGCGCAGGGAACGCAGGGCGGTTTCAGTTCCTCCGGAGTGGGCGGTGGCGGCGGTTCAAGCAGCGGAGCCACAGCCGCGGGTGCTGGCGGCCTGGTCACATCCACCCTCGGCAACGGCGCTCCCATCAACTCCTTTGATCCGCAGCTGTCCGTGCAGGCTCTCGTCGATCACACCACGCTGGTCCAGGTCAATACAATTGAGTACGGGGTGCCCATCTTAAAACAAAACACGATCGAGCTCGCATCCAGCTACTCGCAGGCCTTTTCGCTCGGCACAAGTTTCAATGTGACCTCATATGGCATCCGTCAGACCACCAACAGCGTCTACAACATTCTCAATCCGGAACTGACTACAAATTTCGATCTCACTGTGAACCAGCCTCTGCTGCAGGGCTTCGGGCTCAGCACCAACCAGCGCTTCATGCACATTGCCAAAAAGAACATCCAGCTTACTGATCTTGGCTTCAAAGCGCAGGTCATCGCTACCATCACGCAGGTCGAAAATATCTACTGGGATCTCGTCAACGCCTACCAGACGGAGCAGGTCAAGGAGCGCTCGCTGGCATATGCCAATGAAACCCTCTCCGACGACCAGAAGCAGCTTCAACTCCAGAACGTCCCGGCCATGCAGGTCCTCAAGGACCAGTCCGCTGTCGCCACCAGTGAAAGCGACGTCACCGTCGCTAAAGCCTCGCTCCGGCTGAACGAGCTGCTCATCAAGAACGCGCTCACCAAAACCATCGATGATCCCGCGCTCGCTGAAATGCCGGTGATTCCCCTCGATCTCATCGGCTCACCCGATCCCCACGCCGCCGAGCCCATCGACCAGCTCATCGCTGAAGCCGAAAAAAACCGCCCCGACGTCTCCGAAGATCAGATCGCCATGCAGATCGCGCAGAACAACCTCCACACAATCAAGAACGAATTGCTGCCTCAGCTGTCACTGTATGGACAATTCATCGGTGCCGGCTTCGGCGGCCCGCTCAACCCCTACTGCGCGCTCGGCTCGGAATGCACCACCACTCTTCCCGGCGGATTCCCCGGCGCCCTTAAGGACACCTTCAACTACACCTCGCCCGAATACCAGGTCGGATTCAAGCTCAACGTCACCCTCCGCAACCGCGTCGCCAAGGCTGACCAGTTCCGCGCCGTGCTCGACTTTCGCCAGAAAGAGTTGACCTTCGAGCAGCAGAAAAAAAGCATTCTGCTCGACGTCCGCAACTCCCAATACGCGCTCCAACAGGCGCGCGCGCAGGTTGACGCTCTTCAGAAGGGCCGCGATCTTGCACAGAAGACCTTCGACGTCGCCAAACAGGAACAAAAACTCGGAGCCATGTCCAGCTACGACACGCTCTCCGCCGAAACGGCCCTCGCCGTGGCCGAATCCGCTCTCGTCACCGCGCAGACCGCCTTCGAAAAAGCCAAGGTAGACATCGACCGAGCTACGGGTTCCACCCTCGAACGCATGCAGGTTTCTCTCGACGACGCCAGGAGCGGCGTAGTAACTCACATGCCGTAGCAGAAGCCACAAGGAACGTTCACAATAAAAAAGGTCAGTTTTTATGAAGAACACCGACTCTGCTAATTCGCCATCACCGCCGCGCGAAGCGCCTTCGCCTGGACAGCCTGCCCTGAGCTTGCCGAAGGGGCCAGTCCTGCCCGACACCACCCAAGCCCGCCGCAAGCCTTCTCTTCTCGTCGCCGACGACCAGCCGCACATCCTCGACGCGCTCGAACTCCTGCTCGAACCCGAAGGCTTCCGCATTGAAAAGGCGCGCTCGCCCTTCATGGTGCTTCAGGCCCTCAAATCCGGCTCGTACGACGCGCTGCTCATCGACCTCAACTACACACGCGACACCACCTCCGGCCAGGAAGG
This sequence comes from uncultured Acidobacteriaceae bacterium, assembly GCA_963743135.1. Classification (GTDB taxonomy): domain Bacteria; phylum Acidobacteriota; class Terriglobia; order Terriglobales; family Acidobacteriaceae; genus Silvibacterium. Next base: position 266,422 of record CAVUON010000008.1, on the reverse strand, counting down.
CCTCGACCTGCTCACCCAGGTCAAAGCCCACGACTCCCAGATGCCGGTCATCGTCATGACCGCATGGGCCAATGTCGAAGTCGCCGTCGAAGCCATGCGACGCGGTGCGCAGGATTTTATTCAGAAGCCCTGGGATAACGCCCGCCTGCTCACCATCCTGCGCACGCAGATCGATCTCCATCACGCCGTGCGCCGCGCCCAGCGCCTCGAAGCCGAAAACCGCATCCTCCGCGCCCAGGGAATGCCCGAAATGATCGCGACCGCACCCGCCATGCAGTCCGTGCTCGCAACCATGGCCCGCATCGGACCCTCCGACGCCAACGTGCTCATCACCGGCGAGCATGGCACAGGAAAAGAAGTCATCGCCCAGTCACTGCACGCGCTCTCCGCCCGCGCCTCGCGCTCGCTCGTCGCCGTCAACACCGGAGCACTCCCCGAAGGCACCTTCGAGAGCGAACTCTTCGGCCACGTCAAAGGAGCCTTCACCGACGCCCGCAACGAGCGCATCGGCCGCTTCGAATTAGCCGATGGAGGCACGCTCTTCCTCGACGAAATCGCCAACGTCCCGCTCCGCCAGCAGGCCAAGCTCCTGCGCGTGCTCGAAACCGGAGAACTCGAGCGCGTAGGCTCTTCCAAAACTCGCCGCGTCGACGCGCGTGTTCTCTCCGCCACCAACACCGACCTGCTCGACGAGGTCGAAGCTGGACGCTTCCGCGCCGATCTCCTCTTCCGGCTCAATACCGTCGAAATTCATCTGCCGCCCCTGCGCGAGCGCCGCGAAGACATTCCGCCCCTGGCCGCATATTTTCTCTCCCGCTACGCCCAGCGCTATCGCAAGCAGGTCTCCGGCATCGATCCGGGAGCCGTCCAGGCCATGCTGCTCCATTCATGGCCGGGCAACGTGCGCGAGCTCGACCACACCATGGAGCGAGCCGTTCTTATGGCGCGCGGCACTCAGCTTGAGACCGCCGATCTCGGCCTTAATCCCGCCCGATCCTCCAGCCCCGGCCTCGACGAGATGAGTCTCGAATCCGTTGAGAGTATCCTCATTCGCAAGGCCCTCGCGCGTTCCACCGGAAACGTGAGTCAGGCCGCAGACGCCCTCGGCCTCAGCCGCGGCGCGCTCTACAGGCGGATGGAAAAATATGGCATCCAGGCCACCCAGCCGAACTAAATCCGCTCCCCGAACCCATCCCCGTCCGGAGCGCCTCCGCTTTGAAGCCCGTCTCCGCCTTTACGGCGTGCTGCTCTGCGCCCCCATCCTCGGCCTGCTCGCCGCGCTCCTCATCATCGAACATCTCTCCGCCACGGCCATCGCCAGCATCCTCATCCTCGTTGCGCTCATGCTCTTGCTGGCCGTCTCGGCCTTCATGGATCAGGTCATCCGCCCGCTCCAGACCCTCGCCAACGTAGTCGCCGCGCTCCGCGAAGAGGACTATTCCTTCCGCGCCCGCGGAGCCAGAATCAACGACCCCTTCGGCGATCTCGCCATCGAAATCAACGCCCTCGCCGACATGCACCAGTCCCAGCGTCTCGGCGCGCTTGAGGCCGCCGCGCTCTTCCGCCGCGTCATCGCCGAACTCGACGCGCCTGTGCTTGCCTTCGATCAGGCCGGCCGCCTGCGCCTCATCAATCCAACCGCCGAGCGGCTCTTCAAAATCAACGCCTCCCGCGATCTCGGCCGAACCGCCTCCGAACTCAATCTCGAAATGCTCCTCGGCCACACCGGCGAAGAGGTCATCCAGATTCCCGACACAATCGAGGACAAGCTCGCCAGCACTCCCTCGCGCTGGATGATTCATGCCAGCCAATTCCGCCAGCGCGGCGTCCCGCACACTCTGCTGCTGCTCTCCGACGTAAGTACCGCCCTGCGCGAAGAAGAGCGCGTCGCCTGGCGCCGCCTCATCCGCGTCCTCGGCCACGAAATCAGCAACTCGCTCGCGCCTATCAAGTCCATCGCCGGAAGCCTGCGCGCGCGTCTCCCCCAGGATCATAGCCAAAGCATGAACGGCTCGCTCCCCGACTTCGACCGTGGCCTGGGAGTCATCGAGAGCCGCGCCGAATCCCTCAACCGATTCGTCCAGGCCTACCGCCAGCTCGCACAACTCCCCGCGCCATCTCTGCGCCGCGTCCCGGTGCGCCCGCTCCTGGAGCGCGTCGTAAGCCTTGAACAACGCCTGGAAATAGAACTTAAGCAGTCTCCGAACGCCGAAATTCGCGCCGACGAAATCCTGGCCGATCCCGATCAGATCGAGCAGCTCCTCATCAATCTCGTCCGCAACGCGGTCGAAGCCGCCTACAGCGCGCGAGAGGAATCCATGGTCAAGGTCGTTGCCGCCGCCGTCGCTTCCAAGGCGCCGCCCGCGCCCGGCCAGGTCGCGCTCGCGCCAGCCGTATCCATCCAGGCCGAGCCGCGCGCTGGATTCCTCAGCATCACCGTTACCGACAACGGCCCCGGCCTCAGCAATCCAGGCAATCTCTTCGTGCCTTTCTACACCACCAAGAAAACCGGCAGCGGAGTTGGTCTCGCCCTCGCCCGCCAAATCGCCGAAGCTCACGGAGGCACCCTCGAGCTGCGTAACCGCGCCGACACCCACGGCTGCGAAGCCATCGTCCGCGTCCCCCTCGCCCACCGCGAATCCCCGGAACCCGCCGAATCCTCCCGCCAAACCAGGCCATGAGCAACCGACGGTACCTGTCCACTTTCGAACACGAATGCCCGCAGGTGAACAAACGAGTCCCCGGCTCGCAACTCGCTGATCATTCCGTTTCAGCCCTTTACTGTTCTTCAGGAACGGTACGACAATTGCATAAAATCCGGCGGGAGAACCACCATGAGCTGGTTCCAGGATCTTCGCTACGCATTGCGGCAGTTGCGCAAGTCCCCCGGCTTCACCATCACCGCTGTCTTGACGTTGGCAATGGCCATCGGGGCAAACGCCGTCGTATTCAGCGTGCTGAATGGGCTGGTCCTGCGCCCCCTGAATGTGCCTCAGTCGCGCAGCCTCTATTCGATCCAGCGCGGAAGCGGAATGTCCTCGAACCAGTCGTATCCCGACTTTCTCGATCTGCGCGAGCGCAACCGCAGCTTTGAAGACTTGGCCGCCTACAGCATCCCTCAGGTGGGGCTGGATACCGGCCAGGGCCCATCTGCTGTCTGGGGAATGGAATCAACAGGAAACTTTTTCGACGCCTTGCACATTCAGCCTTATCTCGGCCGCTTCTTCCATACCTCCGATGAGCATGGCGCCAATAGTGCGCCGTACATCGTGCTCAGCTACGCATACTGGCACAGCCATTTTCACGAGGATCGTGGCCTAATCGGCCGCGTTGTCCGGGTGAACAAGCATCCGTTTACCATCATCGGCGTAGCGCCCTCCGGATTCCGGGGCACACTGGTGTTTTTCTCTCCAAGCTTTTTTGTCCCGCTGGTGGACCAGGAGCAGGTCGAGGGCGCAACTGACCTCAACGATCGCGGAAGCCGTGGGCTCATGGCCGTGATGGGACACCTTAGGCCCGGAGTCACCACGTCCCAGGCCACCTCCGATCTCAACTCCATCGGTTCATATCTGGCAAAGAACTATCCCAAAGACGACAGCAAGGCGGGCTTTTCCCTCGGGCGCCCAGGTCTTTTGGGCGATCAGTTCACCCGTCCCATAGAAGCATTTATTGCGGGACTGATGCTGCTGGCCGGACTCATTCTGCTGGCAGCCTGTGCCAACCTGGGCAGCCTGTTCGCCGCGCGTGCCGCTGACCGTTCCCGCGAAGTTGCCCTGCGACTCGCGCTGGGTTCCAGCCGCAACCGGATTCTCCGCGGAATGTTCACCGAAACCCTTCTGATTGCGCTCGCAGGTGGCGCTGTCGGAGTTTGGTCCAGCGTCGCGCTGCTGCGCTGGCTGAGCGACTGGCAGCCGTTTGGAAATTTCCCCTTCCATGCTCCGGTGAACCCGGACGCGACAGTTTACTTGGTCGCTCTGTTGCTCACCTTGGCCAGCGGATTCCTCCTCGGAGCAATTCCCGTAAGACAGGTATTCCGGGCCAATCCATATGAGGTGGTCAAGTCGGGGTCCACTGGCACAGTTGGGCGTCGGATCACTACCCGCGAACTATTGCTCGCCGTACAGATCGCGATCTGCGCCGTGCTGATCACGTCCTCCATGGTTGCGGTGCGCGGGCTGTCGCGCTCGCTCCACGGCCATTTCGGCTTTGTGCCGCAGCGCTCTGTGCTGGTAGAAACCGACCTGTCCATGGCCGGCTACAGCAGCGATCGAGTGCCCGCCATGCAAAAGCGAATCCTCGATGCTGTGAAGACCATTCCCGGCGTGCAGTTTGCGGGATTGACAGATGCGCTGCTGCTCAATGACTCAAACCACTCAGGTGTCTTTACCGACAAAACGACAGACATGCGTGCGTCGAATGCCGTCGCCAACCCTTACATCTATCGCGTCTCTCCTGAATATCTTCAAGCGGAAGGCACAGCGTTGATCGCGGGCAGGAATTTTACCGCCCACGACGACAAAGCCTCGCCGCGCGTTGCCATTGTGAATCGTGAGTTCGCGCGCAGAATCTTCGGCTCGGTCAAAAATGCGATGGAAAGTTATTTCAAAATGCCGGACGGAACTCGCGTCCAGGTGGTCGGTATAGCGGAAGATGGGAAATACTTCACTCTGACTGAAGACCCACAGGCCGCGCTCTTTCTTCCTATCCTGCAATGGCCCTCCGGTTCAGGGTGGGTGGTGGTGCGTTCCGGTCGCGACCCGCAGCAACTCGGCGCGGCCATACGCAGCACGCTGCACCAATTGGACCCAGGGCTGCCGGTTCAAACTGAATCGCGGTACGACGAAATGGTCACGGTTCTGTTCGGCCCCCGCATGGCGACGCTGTCCCTGGGAGTGCTCGGCGTGATGGGCGCGATGCTGTCGATCACCGGCATCTTTGGAATGGCAGCCTACTCCGTCAGCAAGCGCCTGCGCGAGCTGGGAATTCGCATTGCTCTCGGCGCGCACCGCAAGGAAGTGTTGCAGGCCGCGCTGGGACGCGCCTTCAAACTACTTGCATTTGGATCCGCAGCGGGCTTGCTCCTCGGAATTCTCGCGACCCGCGTGCTGGCGTACATCGTGTATCAGGCGACTCCCCGCGACCCGCTGGTGCTTGCCGGCGTCGTTCTTGCCATGGCACTGGTTGGGCTGGTGGCGGCATGGATTCCAGCGCAACGCGCCCTGTCCATTGATCCCGCGATCCTTCTGCGCGAAGAGTGATCGCCGAAGCCCACGGCACCCTCGAGCTGCGAAACCGCGCCGACACTCCCGGCCGCGAAGCCATCGTAAGAATCCCCCTCGTTTAGCGCGAAACGCAGTATCCTCTGCGGCTCTCATTATCGACGCCCCACCCTCAGCCTCAGTTCCCAAAAGTGCTATAGTCGATGATGATGCGCTCCCTCCCCTCACGGCTGCACGCGCGCTCCTCCTGGGTAGCTCTGCTCGGGATCGTATGCGTCGCGTTGGTCCTGATGGTCGGAGTCGTGCAGGTGGTCCACAGCCATCCCTCCGGCCACGTCGACCCCGACTGCTCGCTCTGCGTCACCGCACATCAGGCCGTTCAGGTCGTTGCCCTCATCACCCTCGATGTCTCCAGCCAGCCCATCGAGCACGTCAGGCCGGAACCCGCGCTTCAGCTCCCGCGCCGCAGCTTTTTCTTCCGTCTCGATTGCCGTCCTCCACCCGCTGAAACTGCTTTCGCCTAAGTCGTAAGCAGGCCCCAACCCCACAATTCAGCCAGTTCTATGGAGGTCGTTCAATGCGCACACTCGTGCGATGCGCCGTCGCTTTTCTGCTTGCATTATTTTTGCAAGCAGCCAACTTCTCGTGTCTCTTCGCTCAGGCCACCGGCAACGCCGGAGCCATCCTCGGCACCGTCACCGACGCTTCAGGTGCCGTCATTCCCGACGCAACCGTCTCCATCCAGAACCCCGTCAGCGGATACATCCGGTCCACCACCACCGATAACTCCGGCCAGTACCGCTTCGTCAACGTGCCGCTCAATCCCTACCACATGGTCATTACGGCTAAGGGCTTCGCAGACTTCACTCAGGACGTGGACGTGAGTTCCTATGTCCCCGTCACCATCAAAAACCACCTCAGCGTAGGCGCAGCCGCAACCACCGTCACCGTCAACGGTGCAGACCTCATCGAAAACGATTCCACCTTTCACACCGACGTAGACCGCAGCCTCTTCGCCAAGGTCCCGCTTGAAAGCCAGTCGTCTTCCTTAAGTTCGCTCGTAACTCTCACTTCGCCCGGCGTCGCCGCAGACTCCAACGGACTCTTCCATGGTCTCGGCGACCACGCCTCCAACTCCTTCTCCGTCGATGGCCAGCCCATCACCGACCAGCAAAGCAAAGTCTTCTCCAACCAGATCCCCTCCAACTCCATCCAGTCCATCCAGGTCATCTCCGGCGCGCCGCCCGCCGAGTACGGAGACAAAACCAGCCTCGTCATCGACGTCACCACCCGCTCCGGCGAAGGCATCACCACTCCCACCGGCAGTGTCACCACCTCCTACGGAACCTTCGGCTCCGCCACCGCCGGCGTCGATCTCAGCTATGGAGGACAAAACTGGGGCAACTTTTTTGAAATTGACGGGCTCAACACCGGACGCTTCCTCGACCCGCCCGAGTTCACCGTCTTCCACGACAAGGGCAACGAGCAGAACATCTTCGACCGCATCGACCGCCAGTTCACGCCCGTCGACTCTGTGCGTCTCAGCCTCAACTACAGCCGCTCATGGTTCCAGACGCCCAACGCCTACGACAACCTCAACGTCTCAAACATCGTCAGCGGAGGCGCAACCGCCAATCCCGTCTTCGCCAACGTCGGCAACACTGACCAGCACTCTAAAATCGAAACTTTCAACATCGCCCCCGACTACACACGCATCATCGGCGCAAACTCCGTCTTCAACTTCGGACCCTACATCCGCAAGGACTCCTATAACTACTACCCCAGCGGCAATCCCCTCGCCGACCTCGGCCCTCCCAATCTGCAAAACCAGACCATCGGCCAGAATCGCACTCTAACCAACGCCGGAGTCCACACCGACTACTCCTGGGTGAAGGGCATCAACAACGTCAAAGTCGGAGCCGTCTACGAGCAGACCTTCCTGCGTGAAAACGACAGCCTTAGCGTCGTCGCGTCCACCTTCAACGCGCCGTGCATCAACATCGCAACGCAAAGCCCCATCCCCGGCTACAGCGACCCCTCGCAATGCACCGGAGCCAACGCGCCCAACCCCAACTACCTGGCCGTCCTCGCCCCGTATGATCTAACCCGCGGCGGCGGATATTACAACTATTACGGACACACCGACGTAAAAGAACTCGCCCTCTACGCCGAAGACCAGATCAAGGCCGGAAACTGGCTCTTCAACCTCGGTATCCGCGGAGATCTCTACAACGGACTCACGGTAGCCCGCCAGGCCGAACCGCGCCTCGGCGTCGCCTACAGCATCAAGCCCACCAACACCGTGCTCCGCATCTCCTACGCGCGCACGCTCGAAACCCCCTTTAACGAAAACCTTGTACTCTCCAGCCAAGGCTGCACCAGCCCTGTTCTCTCTCCCCTGCTCCTCTGCACACCCGGAGTCTCCGGAACCCTGCAGCCCGGCTACCGCAATGAGTTCCACGCCGGCCTCCAGCAGGCCTTCGGCAAGTACCTCGTCATCAGCGGAGATTACATATGGAAGTACACTCACAACGCCTTCGACTTCAGCGTGCTCGGCAACACGCCCATCACCTTTCCCATCGACTGGCATAACTCCAAAATCCCCGGCTTCGCGCTCCGCGCCGATGTCCCCAACTTCCACAATCTCTCTGCCTTCGTCGTCATGTCCTCCGTAGCAGCGCGCTTCTTCCCGCCGCAGTCCGCGGGCGCCGGAGCCACCGTAGGCCAGAGCGGACTGCCCTTCCGCATCGACCACGACGAACGCTACAACCAGACCACACACCTGCAATATCAATTGCCCGGCCAGCGCAGTCCCTGGATAGGCTTCAACTGGAGGTTCGACAGCGGCCTCGTCGCCGGCTCCGTACCCTGCTACGGCGTGCTCGCCGGAAACACCTGCCCGCAGTCCACAACCCTCAATGGCGTACCCGCAGTCGATCTCAGCGGCCTCACCGCCGATCAGGAGTTTCAAGCCGGCCTCACCTGCTATGGCATCCGCGCCACGCCCACAACACCGCTCCCCACGCCCTGCCCGGCAAGCGAATACACTTCGTCCCTCGTGCAGATTCCCGGCCCGAACACCGAGAACGACGACCACAACCCGCCGCGCATCGCGCCGCGCAGCCTGTTCGATACCTCGATCGGTGAAGACAACCTCTTCAACGGCGACAAATACAAATGGAGCCTGCGCCTGACCGGCGTCAACATCACAAACAAATACGCGCTCTACAACTTCCTCTCGACCTTCAGCGGCACGCACTACGTAACCCCGCGCGCCCTGACCGCCGAAATAGGATTCCACTTCTAGCCGCATAATGCTGGAGACGGTTTTCAAACAGCCGTCTCCGGCCTTTTCTCAAGAGGCCGTTATGCCGGAAGCAAAAATCTTAGGCAAGGGAAACAAAAGGCGCATCGCACAGATCAAATGGAAACGCTGGGAGATCGCGCACGCCATCGTTCTCTTCCTGCTGCTGGCCATCCTCAGTGTATGGCTCGCAGTCTGGTTCGAAATGCAACATCTGGATTGATGAGACCGCCTCGCTGACTCGCTGACCTGCTGGTTCCAGTGCTTAAACTCCGGCCAGTCCTTCACCACATCGAACTTCGCGCCCATGCACATCGCTGATCGCTGTACCCTGCTCTTCGTATTCGTCCGTCATGTCGCCTGCAAGTCCTTGCAATCACAAAAGAATTCACTCGACAATTCGCACTCTCACCCGTAGCATCGCGCCATTGGGTCCAAGACGTTTCTCGGAGATAAGAATGGCCGCGTCAACTCCCACGCTCGCTCACTCCCGCACCGCTCCTCGCCGCTCTTATTCCAAGGTCATTCTCTGGACCATCCTGGGCCTGGCCGCGCTCTCCGTCATTCCCTTCACCGAATTCCCCATCCTCCACGACAAGACCGGCATCAACGTCGCCTATCGTGCCAAGCTATTCCACGACCGCTTCCTGCTCTTCCCGCACGCGCTCGGCGGAACGCTTGCCCTGCTCAGCGGCCCACTGCAATTCTCCAGGCGCTTCCGAAGCCGGCACCTCAAGTTCCACCGGATCCTCGGCCGTGTCTACGTTTTCTCGGTCTTGATTGCCGCCTCCATCACCTTCATACTCACGCAGGGCAGCGGCCTCGAGCTCGGCACCTACGTGCAGTCCGGCGCATGGATCGTCTGCACTCTCGCCGCCCTCCTCACCGCCCGCAATCGCCAGCTCGTGCAGCACCGCCAGTGGATGATCCGCTCCTACGCGGTCACCTTCACCTTTGTCTCGCTCCGCGTCCTCGACCCCTGGGCCAAATACCTCAACATGAGCGTCCCCGCCTTCGTCCTCACCATCATCATCGTCACCTTCGCATCCGTTTTCCTACCCGACATCGCCTTCAACTGGCGCGAGCTAACCACCAGCCGCGCCTGAAACCCGGATTGGGCGACAATTTAAATCCCGATCCCTCACCGACGGCCCCGCGCGAAACACGTGTGTCTGGGCATCCGGACGAGCGGCTCCGCGCCGCGCCGTCAAGCCTTACTTCGCCGCCGGTTTGGCTTTTTCCAGGTCTTTCGCGCCGGCAAGATGCTTCTCCAGCACAGGCAAAGCCTGCTCCGCATAGGACTTCAGAGCCGGATTCTGCGCGTCGACCGCTTCTTTCTTGTAAATGGCGATCGCTTTCGTATGTCCGGCGATCATCTCCTGGATATAACGACGATCAAAGGCCGCCCCCTTCAGTTTCTGGAACGGGTCAATCATCGCCTTATCGTGCTCGGTGTCGATCGCATCCGGCACAGTGAGACTGGCCTGGTGCGCAGCGTCGTACAGTTGGTGGAAATCGCTCGTGTGATCGGTGACTAGCATCTGACCGTAGTCTTTTACTGGTTGCGCGGAAGCCACGGTCTGCGCCAATTGCCCCAGGTTGGCTTCCACCATATCGGTTTGTGCGGCAAAATCGACAAATTGCTGGTCACTCATCGCTCGTCCTTCCGCAGCCTTCTTTTGGGCAAGCGCGGGAATTGAGCAAAGAGCAAGGCAGCACACGGCGGTAAGAATACGTTTCATCTGATTTTCTCCCAATCAAAACTTCACATATTAAGAACTTCAAATATCAAAATTGGATGCCGACGCACAAGGCACGAATCGATGCAATGCGATTTCCCGCCGAATTGGTTCGCTGGACATCTTTCCCGAACTCCAACTCATGCGGAAACGCGCGATACGAGTCGCAATACTTCGGCACATCGCTTCATTTTGGTGTTGCCATAATCTGCTGGTAGACGCGCTCCAGTGGTTCCGGAGAAACGCTGACCTTTCCTCTATAAGGATTATCCAGAACTGCGATGAGAAAAATCAGCAGACCCAGCAGGCTCGAAAACAAGATAGTCATCCATAAGTGCACGCTGAAACTTCCGGTATGAAAGAACCAGCTGACTGCAATGCAAATTACAGCTCCGGCGATCACTAAGGCCCAGAGAGGTCCGGGCATTTCTTCCGTGACGCTGTTGAGTCTGTTTCTTCGGCTTTCCGTCAGGTCATTGAATGCTTTATAGGCCTCTGTGGCCAGGATATTCTGTCTCTCGTTTTGAGGTTCAAAAGCCATAAAATGTCTCTGAAAGTCGCTCAACAACACGCTCGCGTTATTGGGAACGATTCCGCGCCGTTGCAACGGCCATCCCACGTCGATAACCCCGCGAGCATACCTGCGCAGGTCGTCCTCCATGATGCTGCGCGCTGGTTCCGGATACGCATCGATGTCGCGGTAAAGACCTCCAAGGGCGGCCGCTTCATGGTCGACCCTTCCTTGCACATCGGCATAAGTGGCCCACGCTCCAATCGCCAGCAGGCCAACGCTGACCCCATACAAGACAGTAACCCCCGCCATGTAGAAACCGACGATGTCGTTGTGGGCATGCTCCGCATGGTGAAGGCGTCGCACCCAGCCGCGAGTGAGATAAAGGCCCGCCAAACCAAAAGCCACAAACACGCCCAGAGTCAGGGTGCCAAAGAGCCAATTTGGAAGATCATAGATCCAGTACAGATTCATCCAGGCCGCCCTTGAGAGCTGCAATCCGCACTCTCATATTGAGGAATCATATGCTATGCCGCAAACCGGCAACCATCAAGTACTTGCGGCTTTTCCTGAGCCCTGAACGCTGATCGCTGCACCCTGCTCTTATCAATTCCAGTGCTTGAACTCCGGCCAGTCCTTCACCACATCGAACTTCGCTCCCACGCACAAATAAATCGGAGTATTCTCCTCATCCATCCCGAACTCCGACTCATGCGGAAACCCGCGATACGAGTCGCAATTGTCTTTCACGTCCTGCTCGCTCCACTGAATCACAATAAAGTTCTTGTAGCGTTCGCGCGGAGGCCCCCAGTACCAATGATTCTGGTGCCCTGAAATCGCCGTCGGCAGCCCATAGCGCGGCCCAAACTCATCCACCGCTCCCGCCTCTCCATAATTTCCCGCAATAATTCCCGTCTCCGCCCGCTCCTCCGGTGAGAGCGAATCGTAAATTCCCGCAATCTGGCTCACCATCTCCCGCCATCCAAACTGGTCCGCCATCGGCTGCGGCAACGGTGCCCTCTGTTGCGTCTCCATCTGCTTAGGCATAAACCCGATCGCTCGCGTGTAGCTGATGTAATGCTGCGGCGAAAGCATCCACGTCCCGATCGGCAGAAATACTGCCATCGCAGCCGCGATCACCACCACGATCCCCACACGCAGCGACGCGGCCATCACCGGTCTGCTCAGCCCCGCCAGCCAGCCCGCAATGGCCACCGCGCCCGCCGCCAACATCATCGGATAAATCGGGAAAAGGTAGTATTCCTTCCCGTGCGTCAACTCCATCAGGACAAAAAGCACCGCAAAGGTCAGCCCCAGCAGCCGCCAGCGCCGCGACCACAGCGTCCACACCAGGCCCGTAACCCACACCGGAAACAAAATCGGATGGATGTCCAGAATCTGTCGTCCCACAAACGCAAGCGGCCCCAGAATCACGTTCTTGTGCGTTCGCTTGACGTTCTCCAGATCCTCCAGCGTCGGAAAATGATGCCGTATCTGCCAGATCAAATTCGGAGCGAACAGAACCAGCATCGCCGTCACGCCCAGCCAGATCCACGGCTTCAAAAACTCCCTGCGATGCTTCGTCAACAGCAGCGCAACCACCACCGCCACTCCAAAGAAAGCCATGGAGTGCTTGTTCTCAAGCCCCAGTCCCGCCAGAACGCCAAACCAAATCCAAAGCCGCGAGTCGCCCGTTCGCAGAAACCGCGCCATCACCCACGCGCAGCCCATCCAGAACAGAGGCTCAAAGGCATTCATCGAGAGGAAATTGTCGATCACCAGAAGTCCGGGACACATCAGCACCATTAGCCCCGTCAGCCATTGCGCATAGCGTCCCCCGCCCAGCTCGCGCGCAATCAGGATCGACAGGGCCACCAACGCCGTCCCCGCCAACGCCGGTATTATCCGCAGCGCCGCCAGAGACCCGCCCATCATCAGCGCAATCCGGGCATAGATCGCCACCAGCGGAGCGCAATCCACATAGCCCCACGCCAGATGCCGCGCCAGATCCAGGTAGTAAAGCTCGTCGCGAAAATACCCATACCGCTGCACGCTGGTAAACAGGTGCAGCAAAAGCTTCGCCGCGCAAAGCGCAATCACCGCGCCCCACTCCAATCGCGGCAACGCAGCCGATCCAGCCTCAAAACGTCCTCGCCTCATATCAGACACAGCACCGCCAGCACCCATTCCACGCCCCTGAAGAGCTTTCCCGATCAAATATGACTCAACTACGCGCATCCACCGGCAACAGTTCCAAACGAGCAACCCTTTGCCCGGTAACCTGAACCCTGAGCCCTGAACCCTGAGCCCTGTTGGTTTGACCCTGAAACTCCCCACGCATAAACTCGGATTGACCACTCAAGTCCTGAATCTATGCGGTTTTTTTCAACGTTGCATCCTCTTTCCGTCCCCTTCGCCGCCCTCGTTCTTATTGCGGCCCCACTTTCCTTCGCGCAGCGAAACGCGCAGCCGAAATCGCCCGCTCCGCAGTTGCCGCAACCCAAAGCTCCGGCGCTCATCGACCCCGCCGGACCGTCCGTCAGCCTGCAGGATAGCGAAGCCCTCTTCGACATCGCCGTCGCGCTCAACGCCTGCGGTTATGACAACGGCCTCGCCGAATCAGACCCCGTTCGTGCCCACGTGCGCGAGCAGGTCAACCAGGCAATCGCGCAGTCTCCGCAGGCCGGCAGCGACCGCGACCAGCTTTGCGCCTTCATCGACCAGCACCATCTTACGGAAGCCGGTCTCGACCTCGCGCAATATGTGTCGCTGGCTCTCTATGTCACCGCACCGCCCGCCCTCGCGCCCAGCGTCGACGAGGATGACATGCCGCCCGACTCCACCCAGGTCGAAGGCATTCTGCCCATCCTGCGCCGCTTCGCGCAGGACGTCGACCTGCACGTCATCTGGGTCTCCAACCGCGACGCCTATGACGCCGAGATCACGCGCCTCCACGACCCGCTCACCAAAATGATCCTCGACACCAACGTCTACCTCAAGATGCCGGCCAACACCTACGACGGCCGCCGCTTCCTCGTAGTGTTGGAGCCGATGCTCTCGCCCGCCGAAACCAACGCCCGCATTTACGGAATGAACTACGTCGTCGTCGCCTCGCCCTCCAACGGAACCATCCACATGCGCGAGGTGCGCCACACTTACCTGCATTATGAAATCGAGCCGCTCATCTACGCCCGCTCCGGAGCCATCGACCGCCTTGAGCCGTTCCTCCACGTCATCCGCGACGCCCCGCTCGACTATCGCTACCGCGCCGACATCGTCTCCCTCGTCGTCGAATGCATGATCCGCGCCATCGAAGCCCGCACCATGGATACCGGCGTCAATCTCAAGCCCATCCCCGCCGATGTCGCCCGCAACGATCTTGAGCGCGCCTACCGCGAGCACAATGCGGCCGTCGCGAAGGACGCAGCTCTCCGCGAGCAGTCCGTCAACGATTCCATGAGACAGGGCTTCGTGCTCACGCAGTATCTCTACACCGAGCTCATCGCTTTTGAGAAAACTCCCGCCAGCCTGAAAGAAAGCATCGGCGAAATGGTCTACGGCATGGACGTGAACGAAGAAATGAGTCGCGTAAAGAAGATCGAGTTCGTCGAAGAAGGTACGCCCGATGTCGTCCGCGAGGTCACGGTCAAGCCTTCGGGGCTCGATATGGCCGAGATGTATCTCGTCAAACACGATCCTAAGTCCGCTACCGGTCTCGCTGAGACTGCGCTGAAGCAGCACGTCTCCGACCCCGCGCGCGCCGACTTCATCCTCGCCCGCGCCGACCTGCTGACCGGCCAGGTCGACGACGCCACCTCAGCCTTTCATGAAGCCCTGAGGCTCGGCAGCGATCCCCGCCTCCTCGCCTGGTCGCATATTTACCTTGGACAGATCTTTGACGTGCAGGATGAGCGGAATCAGGCCGTGGCCGAGTATCAGGCCGCGCTGGCTGTGCCCAACATCCAGCCGGATATCAAAGAGGCCGCCGAAAAGGGCATCCAGGCGCCGTTCACACTGCCCAGCCAGCCGCAATCCGAAAACGACAGCAGCAGCAAAGACGAAGCAGCTCCCAAACCCCCGGCTCTACAGCCGCAATCGACCGCGCAGCCGCAGTAAATAAGGATACGCCGCATTGAAAGAGAAACCCGAACCGGGCGACGAAGTCGAATCTCTACTGCGGCACAAATTCGCGCAGCGGGAGCTGCTCACCCGCGCCCTCACTCACCGCTCGCTCGCCTATGAACAGCGGCTCGCTGAGCCGGAAGCACCCACTCCCAACGATCCCAGCTCCGACAATGAGCAGCTCGAATTTCTCGGCGACGCCGTCGTCGGCTTCCTCGTCGCAGAAGATCTCTGCCGTCGCTATCCCGAGCTGCACGAAGGGGCGCTCACCCGTCTGCGCGCCGAGCTGGTCAGCCGCAAACATCTCGGCCAGGTAGCCGCGCGCCTCAACCTCGGCGCGTACATGCTCCTCGGCCGCGGAGAAGAGCGCAGCGGAGGCCGCAAAAAAACCGCTCTGCTCGCCAACTGCATTGAAGCCGTCATGGCCGCACTCTATCTCGACGGCGGCGTTAAAACCGCGCGCAGCTTCGTCCTTCGTGAAATCATCGAGCCCTGCGCGCCCGCGCTGCGCGAACAGTTGCACGACGGCAGCAGCATCGGCGACTACAAATCCGCGCTTCAGGAGTTGCTTCAGGCCCGCAATCACAGCCAGCCCGAGTACGCCATCAAAGCCGAGAGTGGACCCGACCACCGCAAGCGCTTCCTCATCGAAGTCTTCGTCCGCGAAGCCGGCGTCCGTGGCAGGTGCCTCGCGCGCGGCATCGGCAGCACCAGAAAAAAAGCCGAGCAGGAAGCCGCCCGCCGCGCCATCGCCAAAATCCGCTCCGGTTCTCAGCCCGCTCCTCAACCCGGCTCCGCGCCCAGGAGCCCGGCATGACCCAACCCGCCGAGGTCACGCCATCCGGCGGGCAGGCTGCCGCGCCCGCCCCAGTCCTGCCCACCCCAGTCCCGCCTGCCGTACACCAACGCGCCGCAATCCACATCGTCTACCCCTCCCTGCTTGAGACCATTAGTTCTCTGCTCTCCATCCTCGTCGTCGCCATGTTCCTGCTCACCTTCCTCGTGCAGCCCTTCCGCATTCCGTCCGAATCCATGGAGCGCACGCTGCTGGTCGGCGACTTCCTGCTCGTCAACAAATCCATCTACGGACCACCCGGACATTTCTCCTGGCTCCTGCCTTACCGCCCTGTGCAGGACGGAGACATCGTCGTCTTCCACTTCCCGCTCAATCCGCCCGAGCACGTCGTCAAACGCGTCATCGGAGCGCCCGGCGACCGCATTCATCTCAAGAACGGCATCGTCTACCGCAACGGCCAGCCCCTCAATGAGCCATATACCGTCAACGAACCGGCCTACCCCGACAGCTTCCGCGATAACTTCCCCGCCAAAACCTTCACCGATCCGGACGTCGATATTCACTGGTGGCAGCAGATGCGCCATAACGAAGACGGAAGCGGCGGCGACCTCATCGTTCCAGCCGGAGAGTATTTCGTCATGGGCGACAATCGCAACCACAGCCGCGACAGCCGCTACTGGGGCTTCGTGCCCCGTTCCGCCATTGTGGGCCGCCCATTCATCATCTATTTCTCGCTCCGCCGCCCTTCCGCCACCGACGTTCCCGAACTGCCGGGGAACGCAATCCTTACGCCGCAGGATGATAAACTCGATCACGAAGGGACCCTCGACAAAATAGTGGATTTTGCCCGCTGGAACCGTATCCTGCGCATCGTTCGCTGACCCGGTCTTTGAGGTAACACAAGCACAAAACATGGAGCAGACTCTCGAACGCCAACCCGCGTCAGCCAAACAGAAGAACGAAGAAACGCCACTCGAAGCCTTTTCCTCCATCTGCGGAGTTCTCGTTCTCGGCCTCTTCGCCCTCACCTTCATCTTCCAGAACTTCGCCATCCCGTCCTCGTCGATGGAGAAGACCCTGCTGATCGGTGATCACGTCCTCGTCAATCGCATCACGCTCGCTCCGCCCTCGCGTTGGGCGCCCTTCGTGTATTACCGCAACGTGCGCCGCGGCGACATCATTGTCTTTTTCAAGCCCACGCTCGAGGCCAACGGCGAGCATCTCTATCTCGTCAAACGCGTCGTTGGCATCCCTGGCGATCACATCCATCTCGTCGATGGAACCGTCTACCTCAACGGCGTAGCCCAGAAGGAGCCGCAGGCGCAGGTAGCCACAGACTTCTCTCCCTATCGTGACGATTTCCCCGCCGTCCCGCCGTCTCCTGACGGTGATGTCACCGCCGAATGGGCGCTCGACCTGCCCAATCACATCCAGAACGGCGACCTCGTCGTGCCCCAGGGCTATTACTTCGCCATGGGAGACAACCGCCCCGTCTCCCTCGACAGCCGCTACTGGGGCTTCGTTCCCCGCGCCAACATCGTCGGGCGTCCGCTCTTCGTCTACTGGTCCTTCAGGTCCGATGAATCCGACTACGACCAGACCAGCCTCGTTGCGCGCGTCGTCTCCGTGGGTCAGGTCGCGCTGCACTTCTTCGACAAGACGCGCTGGAACCGAACCCTTCACCTGGTGAAGTAACATGAGCGAGCCTCCCTCGGATGCCCCAGAGGCTGTCGCCCCACCCAGCCGCCGCAGTCACCGGATCGCCCTGGCCCTCATCCTGTTCATCGTCATCGCCGGGTTTCTGCTGCCGCTCATCAACATCGGCCGCTACCACCGCACCATCGCCGACAGCCTCACGCGCAGCCTCGGACACACCGTCCACCTCGGCTCCGTGAACCTTGAAATCTTCCCGCTGCCGGGCCTCGCCATTCACGACCTCACCGTAGAGGAAGACCCCAGCTTCGGAGCCGAGCCGCTCCTCCGCGCGCCCTCCGTCACCGTCTTCCTGCGCCTTTCCTCTCTCTGGCGTCAGCGGCTCGAAATCAGCCGCATCGACCTCGACAATGCCAGCGTCAACCTCGCCCGCGACCACTCCGGACGCTGGAATTTCGCCTCGCTGCTCCTCCAGGCCTCGCGCACCGCCACCGCGCCCACTGCGCAGCGCCATCCCAGCGCTGCCCCGCGCTTCCCCTACATCGAGTTCCATTCGGCCCGAATCAACTTCAAGGAAGGCAACGAAAAAAAAGCCTTCTCCTTCCTCAACGCCGATGCCTCCGTCTGGCTTGCTGACCCCAATCAGTGGCGCATACGCTTTGAGGCGCAGCCCGCCCGGACCGATCGCGACCTCGAACTCGAAGACACCGGAACCATGCGCCTCGATGGCTCGCTCACCCGCGCCACCTCGCTCGACCAGTTGCCTCTCAAGCTTCACGCCGAATGGAGCGGCGCGCAGCTGGGCCAGGTCAGCCGCCTCATGCTCGGCAGCGATAGCGGCTGGCGCGGCGACCTCCGCGCCGAAGCCGACATAGCGGGCGACATGCGCAACCTCGTCATGGAATCCCGTCTGCGTGTCGTCAATGCCCACCGCCAGGAGTTCACCCCGCTCACCACACTCGACATCGATACCCGCTGCCAGGCTACCTTCCATCACTCGCAGCAGTCGCTCGACAACCTCACCTGCCTCTGGCCCACCGGCGACGGCCATCTCCTGCTCACCGGAGCCATCGCCAACGTCGCCCACCCGCAGCCAAGCCTCACACTCGAAATCAATCACACCCCGGTGGCCTTCGCCGTAAGCGTCCTTGGCCTGGTGCGCAGCACCCTGCCCGCATCGCTCGATGCCTCGGGAACCATCAACGGACAATTCAACTGGGCCCCGCCAACATCTCGGCAAACCGCCGCTCTCACCGGCCACGCCGTCGCCGATACCGTAGTCCTGCGCCTCTCCGGAATGAGCGAGCCTGTCACCTTCGCCGCCCTGCGCTTCGCCGCGCCGTCCGCTGCTCCGCCACTTCGTAAGGCGCCGCATCGCCGAAACAGGTCCGCCCCGCCGCCCATCCCCGCGAATGTCATCCTGCTCGAACCAGCCACCTTCGCCGCCGGAGCCCCCACCCCCATGCAGGTCTCGGGGCAATTCTTCCGCCACGGCTTCAGCCTCCATTTCACCGGAGAAAGTGCCGTCGCCCGGCTCCAACCCGTAGCGCGCGACATCCGCCAGCTCCACGCCCTCGAAAATCTCGCGCCCCAGGGAACGGCGCAAACCGACCTCACCATGGCTGGCCCCTGGCTTGCAGAACCCGCGACCCCGGATCTATCCCCGACCCCGGATCTCGGAGTCGCCCCGGTCAACTACCAACCCGGCGCCACAGCTCAAGGCTGGATCCGTCTCCAGCACGCGCAGCTAAAACCCGGCTGGCTCCCCGAGCCCATCGAGATCGCAGCCGCAACCGCGCAATTCGGCAACGGCGACATCACCTGGGCCAATGCAACCGTCTCCGTCAACGGAATCGCCGCCAAAGGCTCCGTCAGCTACCCCGCAGTCTGCGACGACCCCTCCGGATGCCCCGCGCAGGTCAACCTGGACTTCCCGACCCTCGACGCCGCCGCTCTCCAGTCCGCGCTCCTCGGCGCAGGCCGTCACGGCGAGCTTTTGCAGACTATCTTGTCGCAGGTTGAGAGCCCCGCCCCGCCATGGCCGCCGATCAACGGAACCATCCAGTTTGGAACGCTGACCATACAGAATCTCAAGCTGAATAGCGCGCGCACAGCGATCACCGTCCGCAACAACCGCGTCGACATCCTCTCACTCGATGCCGCCACGCTCGGCGGCTCCGCGCACGTTACCGGCTCCATCGAAGCCGCCTCGGACGGGCCGAAGTACGCGCTCAGCCTCACCTGCTCTGGAGTCAAACTCGCCGAAGTCGCCACCCTCTTCCACGAAAAGTGGGGGACCGGCTCCGTCGACGGCCAGATGAACCTGAACCTGCACGGCTACTCCAGCCTCGCCTCCACCGCCACCGGCGACTTCCGCTGGCTCGTCAACGGAAGCTGGACCGGAAACCTTCCCGGAAACCCAGCCGCGCATCCGGCCGAAGCATCGCTCCTCGATATGCCGCAATTAGATACGCCGCAATCAAACTCCAGATCCGCAAGCTGGATAGCCTCCGGAACCATCGCCAATCAAGCCCTTACCCTCGATAAAGGTCCGGCCAGGGGAACCATCTCCTTTGACCGCAAGCTCGATCTCACCTGGGCCGGGGCCGCAAATGGCACAAGCACACAGGCTGCCACCGCCAGTGGCCAGCCCTCCATTCACATCGACGGAACGCTCGCCCGCCCCATCGCGACAAAGAAACCCGCCAATCCGCGAAGCAATTGAATCAATTCTTTTTGATTTCACTGCAAAATCCCGTCTTTCTCGCTGAGCATTCCGTCACAAAAAAGCGCATACTTACGTCTAACAAAGCAGAGTTCCGTCTGTTTTCGGGGTTTCCCATGCCGAATCGTCCAAGATCTCATCGCGCCATCCATTTTCCCATTCAGTCCCTGGCCATCGCCGCCATCGCCGCGTTCGCCGTCTCCGTTGCCCAGGCGCAGACAACGACCAGCACTCAGCCGGCACCCACCGCCCAGTCGACGCCCGCCACGACATCGGCTCCCGCAGCATCGACGCCCGCGCAAACCCCGCCTGCAACATCGGCCCCGGCCAACACAGCACCGGCCAAAACACCACCGACCACCCAACAGCCCCCGGCCAGCACAGCACCGGCTGCCCAGCAGCCCACAGATGCCGCTCCGCAAGCCGCGCCTCCGGCCACATCGACTGCTGCGCCGCCCTCCGGATCTGCCGACAAGACCATGCCCGGCGTCAAGCCCGGAAGCATCAACGACGTCGACGCCGTCGGCGACCGCAACATCGGCAAACGCGGAGTAGGCAACTGGTACTCGGTCGAGACCGAGATCAAGATGGGCAAGGAATACGCGATGGAGGTTGAGAAGAGCAGCCACCTCATCACCGACCCCGTCGTCTCCGAGTACATCAACCGCATCGGCCAGAACATCGTCAAGAACTCCGACTGCAAAGTCCCCTTCACCATCAAGGTCATCGACTCTGACGAGATCAACGCCTTCGCCCTGCCCGGCGGATATTTCTTCGTCAACTCCGGACTCATTCTCGCCGCCGACGACGAGGCCGAGCTCGCCGGAGTCATGGCGCATGAGACCGCCCACGTCTGCGCCCACCACGCCATGCGCGAAATGACCCGCATGAACTACGCCCAGATCGCCAGCATGGCGCCCATGATCTTCATCGGCGGCTGGACCGGCTACGGCATCTATGAGGCGGAAAGCCTCGCCATCCCCCTGACCTTCCTCCAATTCTCCCGCGACTTTGAGGCTCAGGCCGACTACCTCGGCATCGAGTACATGTATCGCGCCGGATACGACCCCGAAGCCATGGTCACCTTCTTCGAAAAAATTGAAGACCTCCAGAAGCACAAGCCCGGAGCCGTCGCCCGAGCCTTCTCCGATCACCCGCAGACCCCCGACCGCATCGCGCACTCGCAGGAAGAGATCTCCAAAATCCTCCCGCCCCGCGATGAGTACCTCGAGACCACCTCTGAGTTCGATCAGGTCAAGGCCCGTCTCGCCCGCATCGAAAACAAGCGCCGCCTCAACGGCAACAAGAACGGCGAGAAGCCGACCCTGCGCAAGGTCAACGATCCCAACGGCAACGGCGGAGACGAACCACCCACCCTCCACCGCCGCGACGACGACCCCAACACCGCCAACACCACGAATTAGGGCACAGGGCTCAGGGCACAGAAAAAACAAAAGACAAAGGGCTCAGGATTTGATTTCCTGAGCCCTTTTGCTTTGCCATCGAATGTCTGCGTGCCCTTTTGTTTCCTGAGCCCGTGCCCTCAGCCCTGCTCCAGCTTTTCCTGAGCCTTGAGCCCTGAGCCCTGAACCCTGCCCCTCAGCAGTTCCGGCACTTCGACATAATCGCCTTCTCCAGCCGCTCCCGAACATCATCCGGAAGCTCATAAATCTCATGCTTGCGATAAATCTGGATCGTCGTCCGCGTCGTGTTCAGCGTAATCTCGCAGTGCTCGCACTCCCGCAGATGCTCCTCCAGATCGGCTCGCAGCGTCATATTGACTTCGTCATCGATCAGGTCGTCCAGTTGCGCCAGAAACTCAGTACAGGTCACTTCCCACCGCCGTTTTTGCGATTTTGGCGGAAGTACCGGCTCAGCCGCTCCCGCAATTGCAGCCGAGCGCGCAGCAACCGCGACTTGACCGCCGGAATACTTAAACCCAAAGCATCGGCCGTTTCCTCGGTGGAAAGTCCTTCCACGTCCCTCAGCACAAACACCACGCGAAACCCCTGCGGCAGCCCCTGAATCGTCTTCTTCAGAATCTCCGCCATCTCCGACTGGTTGTACAGCGCCTCAGGATCGGGACTCCAGTCCGCCAGATCGCGCGGCATCGACCCTTCATCCGTCTGCACGTCCTCGTCAATCGACACCATCTTGCCCGTGCGCCGCTTCCGCAACCGCATCAGCGACTCGTTCACCGCAATCCGCACCAGCCAGGTATAAAACTTCGAGTTGCCCTGAAACTGGTCCAGCTTCTGGTAGGCCTTCAGGAAGGCGTCCTGAACCACGTCCTCCGCGTCTTCGCGATTCTGAGTGATATGGTTGGCAATCCGAAAAACCTGACGGTCATACTGCCGCACCAGCTTCTCAAACGCCGCAACATCACCAGCCCGCGCCCGCTCAACGAGCAGAACGTCGGGATGAACTTCTTCTGCGCCTGGTTGTTGGATAGTGGCCATGGGGGAAAAGGTTCAGAGAAAAGCCAGCCCAACAGGGCAAAAAAGACAATCTCCTACTACATCCATCCTAAATCGCGGGAGCAATTGAGGCAAAGAAGCCGAACCAATCGACACAGGCGCAAATCTTCCACGAAAACCGCAAATTCCTGGACGATGTCATCCAGAGCGGAGCGCAAGCGAAGTCGAAGGACCTGCTTTTCTCGTGCTTACACCTCAGTAATAGCAAGGACGCGCCATCGGATCACCGCACGCGACATACTTGCGAAAGAACGTCCCAACGTCAGGTTGGGCGAGCCACAAACCTGCGCACGACACAATATCATCGTTAGCGAAGCACTTTTCGAAGCAACAGGAAACATCAAGAGCTAGAATCGTGGGAGTGAGTTCAGCCCGGTTCGCCGGGCTCTGACTTTGCGGATCGCATTCCATGTCGTCCTGATCCTTTCATTGGTTCTAAATTCAGGCGTCAATATCAGCCTTAACCAAGAAAGCGAGGGTACGCATATGGTCAATACCACAAGAATGTCTTGCACAGCAGTACACAGAAATGCAGGATCAGGACACGTGGGAAAGCGAGTCCGCGAGTCGGGCTGAGCCCACTCGGCGTACCGGAGCACCGCTGCCCTAACGTCACAGTCTCTCTTTATTGGACAAGCTTGCGAACGAAATCCATCGCTGCGCCGAACACAGAATTATTTGACAAATCCATAGTCAGCGCTTCCGCAACCCAAGCGGGCCCGTGTCTGCCAACGGACTTCACGAACCCCTCAAGCTGACCGACAGGAACAACGAAGACACCCCAAGACTCGAGCGCGCTCAATAACCTCTCGCAAGCTTGGGTTGGGTGACCATTCGGCAAAAAAGAAACCCCGACTTCCTTTGCATTCGACCACGGAGAGGAACGGCGAAGGATCTCCTGAATTCTCTTCTTCGTTGCATCCGGGAAAATGCCAGTCGTCACCTTGGAAAGAACGCCCTCGATTTCTCTCCGCACTTCAGCGGTATCCAGTTCTGGTTTCTTTCCGTCGATAGTGTTCTTGATATTTCGCCAATCCGGCTCCATCAAGCGCCAGTCCCCTCCAACCGCATCGACGATGTCTCGCAACGGACGTTCGCTACTCAGCACATCGAAATCCACAACAACTGAAACAGGGACATCCAGCCCGCGCAAAGAGCGTATAGCAAGCGGTAGGCGATCCTTGCCCCCGCAATGGGTGAACATAATATCCGGCTTGCGATCGTGACTCGCGGAACTTTCAAAAATACTGTCGAGAATGGCGGCATAGAATCGGCAGTCGGAGTCACTTTCACAAACGATCACCTTCTCATGGAACAGACCGTCAAGGATATTCGAGTAGCGCAGAAGGGAATCGCCCCAAGATTGCTGCACTTGAACATTGCTAAGACTGCGAACGATATTTACACCGCCTGAGCGGCGGAGACGCAGAACACGCACCCGCGAGCTATTGGCATTGAGCATACCGCGCAAAACGTCTCCACTATGCGTCGCCACGAACAGCTGCCGAGACCCTTTAGACTCCGAAACCAGCACCTCTCCGAGGTGCCGTGCCTGCGGAGGATGTAGAAATGCCTCCGGCTCATCAATCAACAAAATTGTCTGATTGCCAACCATTGCAAACAGCAAAATCCCCAAAAAACTCCGCATGCCGTCGCCTTGCGTCTGAATAGGCGGAAGTTTCGTTAGTTCGCTAATGTATTCAAAACTTAAGCGGTCGTACGCTGGACCTGTTTGGGGCATATCGCCGACGAGGACAGGAACGACCTTACCCGCATTCCTGTGAACAACTATTCCCGCCCCAAAGGCCTTTCTGAATTGTTCAGATAACTGCCTCTCCAGCAAATCATTCCATTGAAGATAGTGAATAGGGTGGTAAAGCGCCTCTTCGGTGATGGAGATATTGTCGGGAGGGTTAGCCGCCGACAATCTGCCATCTGCATCAAGGAGGCGACAGAAAAAGCCTGAAAGGCTTGAGATCGAAGATTTGTCCGTCTTCCAATAAAGCCGCAGAAAATCCGCATCGACGGAAGCACCGTGAGCCTCATAATAGTGAGATCCCCTCCTAAAACTAGATTTCGCGGTCACCTTGAGCCAGGCGACTAGCTCCTCTAAGCTACCGTGTTTTTCTAGCTCAACTTCGGCAACAACAGGGCTGGACGCTTCCAAATGAGCTACCTTCTCGCTGATAGCTCTTAACATTGCACTCTTGCCTGAGTTATTCGGCCCGACAACAACGACAATGTCATCTTTATTCATCTGAATCGGAGTGTGGTCGCTGAAAGTAATGCTCTTGATCCACACGCCCACATCAGACGGTAGCTCTAACTCAGCAGTCTCCGCCAAAGCTTGCGGCGAACGGAACAACTTGGGCAGAAGTTTGCTCATGGCTAGAAAGAACCCCTTGGCATCATAAACTTTCGCAACGGCTAGCTCGCCAAAAACTCCGGCCATCAAACTCGGGCGGCCGGGCGGCCACTCAAGCCCTGTTTTGGCTTGAGTGGGGGGAATTGAGCGCCTTCAAAGCCGCCTCTCGCATCTTCGGCAACTCATCCTTCACCGTATTCCAGATAATCTCATCGTCGATCTTCTGGTAACCATGGCGCAGAACATCACCCATGCGGCAGAAGCCTTTCCAGTCCTCGTCCGGACATAAAACGTAGGCATCATTACCCAGCCTCTTCGCCGCTTCCGTGATAATTTGCAATTGCCGCTCGACGGCGGACTTTCTCAATGGATCAGCCCGGTACGCATCGAGGCTCATATCTCCGACGAACGCCTCGATATATTCGATCCCTTCGATAATGTCGCGAAGGTGAGTTGGGTTATCCCTAAAAGGCAACGACGGCCTCGCTCATCGCCTTCGAACGCACCGGCTCCCGCATCCAGTCCGCCGAAGTGAGCTCAACCTCAACGCCGAGCCATTCGCTAAGGCGATGCTGCAAGCTCCCGATCTTAACCAGCGTAAGGCGCTCGGACTTATCGAAATCTGCCATCAAATCGACATCAGACCGCTCCGAAGCATCCCCGCGCGCAACCGAGCCAAAGACAGACAAATGCACCACACCGGCGGCGCGAAGCTCATCGCGGTGCCCACGCAACGTCTCGATCACATGGCTCTTATCCACGACCTCATTGTCGCCGAAATTACCTTGACTCTCAACAACATTTGACTTTGCGATCCAGCGACCCTCCCAACAACCTGCGAGTCGAAATAATCCTGTCAAGCTCTTTGGTAACCAACCCCAACACAACCCCATCATTCCAAGCGCAAAAAAGAATTACCCAAAACGCAGATGAATTTTCCCAACCCGATAAAATAGAAGTAGAGCCAAAGAACCCAAAAGGACCGCCCTGCGCGGTCCTTTTTCGTTTGCCCCACAGTAAGTGGGAAACCACAAATTTTAATGAGGTCATCCTGAGCGAAGCGCAGCGGAGTCGAAAGCCTGCCCTGAGTTGGTCGAAGGGGACCTGCGGTTTGCAAACCTCCCACACAAGCCCAAAGGAGTCGCAAAAATGTCCATCGCCCTCTGCACCCACCTCCTGCCCTCCGGCAAACTTTGCCAGGCCGCCGCCCTCCGCAACGAACGACTCTGCCGCCATCACATCCGAAACCACCGCTTCCTGGAACGCGAACGCGCCCACAATGAAGCCATGGCTCGCCTCTTCGCCGAGCTCGACGCCATGTCCTTCCCCGAACTCCTCCAGACCCTCGACAAAAAGCTCAACCGCATCACCAGCATCATCCGCGCCTACCCCGAAGCCCGGCTCACCCTCGGAATGGTCCTCCAGCGCCTCGCCCAGCTAACCCCAATTCCATCAATCACAAACCAGCAGCTCCCATAGAATCAATTACCTCGCCCTAACCCCAGCCGGATCAATAACAGGCACATAACTCTCATGAATTCAATCACTTAGAAGAAAACGCTGTTTGCTAACCGGTCTCGAATCAATCACATGCAAAACCGGGGGATTAAAAAGTAGGGGGTGGGGGAGGGGTAACATTCCCGCAAACCGCTAGCTAAGAGCTTTCTCCACGATCGCGAACAGCAGACGCGCGCCTTCCTCCACGCCCCCGCAGCCCTCCGCAAGCACGTCAAAAAACTCAAAGGACGTCAATGCGTAAAGGGTGGCGCTCCTCTGCGCGCCGTTTTGTCGTCCGCCGTCTCGTCCTCCGCCGTCTCGATCCAGCATTTGTACCACTCTGGCTGCGGCTCCCAGTCGACGGCGATTTCGCGCCTCCAGCACCGCTCCAAACTCCGGATCGATGGCCGCAATCCCATGAATCCGCCGGATCAGCAGTCTGTCTCTGATCCAAAATCCGGTGAAAATCTCCACAAAGCCGGCCAGCATGGACGCAGGATTTGTCTGCTGCATCACGGAACGCATGCGCTCCAGACCCCCATCCAGCGCCAGCTGATCGAACAGCGCCTCAACCACCCCCGCCTTGGTGCCAAAGAGGTTGTGGATGGTCTGCCTCGTAACGCCGCTGTTGAGCGCCAGCCCCTCCAGGGTAAAGCTGAGGAAGCCATTCGACTCCAGTTGCGCACGCGCCGCGGCCAGGATTCCCGACCGCTTCCGGTCCGACGACTCAAGCCGTTTCCCCAGAGAATAGGGCCGCTTGCAAGGGGCTGTCTTCTTCTTCTCCACAAATTCGATCCCAAGATTCCATCCCAAGATTCGATCCTACAGTGCCAAATTTACCTTTACAATAGGTAAAATGAAATGATAATATCGATTTTGTCGATGTCACAGGCGCCCTATGCATCAGGATTCGCAGCTCGAATCAAGTAGCGCAACTCCCTCGCGGACAATCACTCCTCCGCGCTGGTTACGCGCTGGATTCTGGATCTGCATCGTCATCGCTGTCGCCGTGGTGATTCGGCGTCTGGTCGCCCTGGCGCATCCGTCGCGCTCCGCTCCTCCACAACTGGCCAAACTGGACGCGGTCTTTGCATCGCACGCTGCGCTCACGCTGGCGCACATTGTGCCCGCATTGTTCTTCGTGCTGCTGGTTCCGTTCTTCTACTCGCGCCGCTTTGCCGATGCTGTCTGGCCCGAGCGCTTCCTC
This sequence comes from uncultured Acidobacteriaceae bacterium, assembly GCA_963743135.1. GTDB lineage: Bacteria > Acidobacteriota > Terriglobia > Terriglobales > Acidobacteriaceae > Silvibacterium. Next base: position 238,807 of record CAVUON010000008.1, on the reverse strand, counting down.
TTTGCGCTCGGAGCAGTGGTCGGCATCACCGCCTACGCGATGAGCGTGTATTCGGTTGGCGGATGGCTGGAGCGTTCCGCGGTGCTCTTCTTCAACAGCCTCTTTCTCTACTCGCTTGCCCGTTCTTACTGGCACATGAATCTCGGCCAGTCCCAACTGAAACGGCGTTGGATGACCCGCGCAATCGGCATACTCCTCGGTATCGCCACCACTCGCCCGGTCATGGGCATATTCTTTGCCACCAGCCGTCTCACGCATCTTGAACCGAAGCAGTTCTTCGGTATCGCATTCTGGATCGGTTTCTCGATCAACACACTCGTTGTCGAGCTATGGCTCCGTTCCAGGGCGCGTCAACCTCAAATCGAAAGGCTGGCACTGCATCCGGAGTTGTAAGCCGATGCCTGCCTGTTGCATGCCATGACTACGCAAAAGATTGCCGCCGCACGGCAGATTCAGCGCTTCGCCGGCCCGCACCTCGGCTTGCCGGCGATTCTCTACACCGTGCTCTTCAATGCCGGCCTGTATCCCGTGACCGCAATGGCCGGCAAACCCTATTGGCCTGGGCCGTGGGAGCCCGCCAGCGTGATCGTGCCATATTTCCAGACCCATGCGACGCCGGTTCTCACCTGCCTTTTCCTGCAGTTTGGAGCGACCATTTGCCTTGGGCTGTTCAGCGCGGTGATTGTGAGCCAGTTGCGATTCCTGCGCGTCCGATCGGCAGGTCCGTGGATCGCGCTCTTCGGGGGATTCCTCACGGTCTTCAATGGCGTGGCCGCCGGTCTCATCGTCTGGACAATGATTCACCCGGGCGTTGCGCAGAATCCACCTGTTCTGCTGGGGCTTTACTACCTTTCCTATGCTTTCGGCGGTCCGGGATTCTCAATCCCGATGGGTCTGCTGATGGCAGGAGTGTCTGTCCCTGCGGCATTCATGCGCCTTCTGCCAAAGTGGATCGTCGTGCTCGGTTTGGTCCTCGCGGTCGCCGGAGAACTGAGTTGGTTCCATCTCATTAGCCCAGCCATGCTCTTCCTCATTCCGCTGACGCGGTTTCCAGGATTCATCTGGTTGATCGCCGCCGGGTTCGCGCTGCCAAGGACGCTATCGCCTTCATCCCTGGCCGCCGCCTGAAAAAGTCTGCAGGACACAGGCTTCGAACAAGCAATCTATTTCGGCCGAGATGTCGGCAAAGACACCGCCAACCCGCTTCTACTCGGCTTCCGTCTGCCGCTTCAGCTCCGCTTCAAAGTCGGCCTTGCGCGCCGCAACCGCCGCCTTGTAACCCTCAGGATCGATCCACACACTGTCTCCCGCTCCCTGCTTCATCCGCGAGAGCTTCTCCAGCATGTCGAAGTAGCTCCCATGGGCGCCCAGAAAAATATCGCACGGCAGCTTTTCCCATACCTCAAACGAGTGCTCATAGTCCGCCGCAATTCCCGGATAAGACGGATACGAAGCAGGCTTCCCCGCATGAGCGACAAGTCGATAGCCCGGGTTCACATACCAGCTTCCAACGATCACCACATTTTCGACCTTGCCATTCTCCGTCACCTGCATCGTCCATGTTGTGCACCCGCGAGTGTGCCCCGGAGTCTTATGTGCCACGAGAACGACGCCGCCCAGTCGAACCTCGTCTCCATCGTGAAGCACGCGATCCACTTTGGCCGCTGGATACCGCATATCCGGATAAGCAAAGTCCTTCCACCCGCCACTTTCCACGACCGCCACATCGCCATCCATCACCTCGAAGCGCGCGCCCGTAAGCCTCTTCACCTCTGCGCTGCCTGAAATATGGTCCCAATGAGCGTGGCTCGTCAGCAAAATCCTGATATCGGAAAACCGAAACCCAAGCTGCTCCACGCTCGTACGAATCTGTGCCGGAGAGCTCTGCAAATTCGCGTTGATCAGAATAACGCCCTTCGGCGTCACGATCAGATAAGACGCCAGGTCCTTGCTGCCAACGTAATAAAGATTGTCCGCAATGCGAAACGGAGCAATCGGAGTTGTGTAATCAGGATTAACCGCCGCGAAGGCCCGCGCGCTCAACAACAAGCAAAACAGACAAGCCCAAACCATTAGCCGAACATAACGTATTGCTTTCAACTGACGCATGTTCTCCGAGTGTAGCCGCGCCCATGCCGGAACGGACGGCAGGAGAATCCAATCGATCAACCAGCCGCCGCGCGACCCGTTTTTTTCTCCCCTCCCGGCGTCATCCGGGAGCACAATGTCTGGCACCTCCAACGGCGGCGGAGGAGGCGGCGGATCCAGTCGCCCGAACCTCACCGGGAAATGGTTTCCAAATGGGAACCGCTCGCGGTCCTGCACCATCCAGCAGCATCACGGAAATCTCAGCTTGCAAAACGAGATAGGCCAATCGGCCACCGGCTCCTTCAACGGCAGACGCACCATCACAACAAACTGGGCGGGCACAACGATCGGCGGAACAATCAGCCGAGACGGAAACCGCATCAATTGAAACAACAGCACCTATTGGATCCGGTATGTGTTGTATTGATGCCCGCGAGGGTCAGTCACCGCCGAGCCGCATTCCGCCATTTCAATGGAGACAATTCCGCGTGACCTGGTAATGTCCAGGTCTGGCAGTAACGGCGATCGGCACCGCGGCTTCAGCCTTCCTCTTTTCGAAACGTGAGATTGCTCTTCAACACAGTCTCCCTGCTACTCGCGGCGCGCCAATCGTTCGGTCGACAAACTGGCACGGCGAGGTGATACCCTGGGCAGCAGCCACCATCGCCTACATACATATATGGCGTCTTTTTATCGAGCGAGTGTCGGGGAATTCCTTGCGCAGAATGAGGAGCAAATACTCGCTCGTTTGGGAATCGCATATGCAAATCGGGGCTATACGAGCCAATACTCAGATCAGACACTGTCTTGGGAGCGGGACATCCGATCACTTCGTCGGGGGCTTGAGCAATGTGTCATAAGGTCTGATTCTGCGAAGTCGTGGGGGCTGCTTCTGGAATTCTCGATTCCACGAAAGGAAATGCGGATTGATGTCGTCTTATTGATTCGAGACGCAATTGTTGTACTGGAAACAAAGACCGGGCATGCGGCATCGCAGGCGAAGCGCCAGATTGAAGAGTACGCGCTGCTTTTGCATTACTTTCATAAGGCGTCAACGGATCATCGGATCGTGCCGATCATTGTGTCGGCGGATGCGGTCGAAACAGATCTAACGGCGTTGAATCAGCGCGAGCTGTTTCCGCAACTATCTACGTTTTGGGTTGCGCGGGTTCTAAGGAGCTCGTGGCAAGACATGTCAAAGGTACTAATCGCGGTGGAAAAGCCTCAGGAGGGCCAGATCCCCGCCGTAGATTGGGACGACAGCCCATATTTCCCGGTACCGAGCATCATTGAGGCAGCATTGGCCCTGAAAAGTGGGCTTTCAATTCGAGAGATTGCGCACTCCGAAGCGTCTGAGTATGAAATTGAAAGTGTTGGTCAAGCTGTTCAAGGCTACGTCGACCGGGCTCGTGCTGAGAGTCATCACGCGATATGCTTTCTAACTGGCGTTCCTGGCTCGGGAAAGACGCTGGTGGGTCTGAGCCTGGCTCACTCAGACGAAAACAAGGCCAATGCGATTCACTTCATGAGCGGCAACGGCCCGCTCGTGCAGGTCCTGCAGCATCTCTTTACGCAAGAGAGCATGAGAACCGGCGCGACAGCGCCACAGGCGCGCGCTGAGGCGAAAACCCTCTTGGAGAATGTTCACGTATTTGCCCGATACCACACGGAAGACAATCCCGGGCCGCCGTCCAATCACGCGATCATCTTCGATGAAGCGCAGCGCGCTTGGAACCGAGCTCAGAATATGAAGAAGTTCCGACGAGACTACTCTGAGCCTGAGATGCTCCTTCGGATCATGGAGCGACACCAGGACTGGGCAGTCGTCGTCGCTCTGGTCGGCGGTGGCCAAGAGATCAATGACGGCGAGGCTGGGCTGGAAGAGTGGGGCAGAGCGCTGATTGGCAGCGCTAAGGATTGGGTGATTTACGCGTCGCCCGAAGTGCTGGAAGGCGGCTCATCTACGGCAGGACATCGGCTATTCGAGGACCCGACAAGTGAGAAGCAGGTTCGGACCAGTTCGGCATTGCATCTTCGAACATCAAATCGAAGCCTGCGGGCCGACCAGTTGGCAACGTGGGTGAATCGAGTGCTGGACGGAGATGCCGATGGGGCGGCTTCCCTAGGAATTACAACCAGATTCCCAATTTTTCTTTCACGGAGCTTGGATGAAACGCGATCAAAGCTGCGAGAGCAAGGCATCGGAGCAAATCGTTACGGGCTGGTCGGTTCCTCGGGGGCTGCCCGTCTGAGGGCAGAAGGGCTTGAGCCAAGTTCCAGCTTTCATGCGGAATATTCATGGGAGCACTGGTATCTAGCAGAAGAAACGGATGTGCGCTCGAGCTATCGATGTGAGGTCTTCGCGACGGAATTTGAGATTCAAGGTTTGGAATTGGATTGGATTGGTCTTTGCTGGGGCGGAGACTTCGTCTGGAATGACTCGCAGGGATGGCAGCTACGGGTGTTACGGCATGGTCGACAAAGTAAATGGAGCGCAATCAAGAGCGATGAGAAGCAAGTCTACCGGAGAAATGCATATCGGGTGTTGCTCACTCGGGCGAGGCAGGGAATGATTCTCTTTGTGCCAAAAGGGAGTGCCAATGATCCGACTAATAAGCCAGAGGAGTTTGAGGCAACCGCACAATATCTGGTCCGATGTGGTGTGACCCTGCGTTAATTCATGTCGGGTTGGGACTCAATTACCAGTGCTGATAAACGCTCATCTCCCGACGTCAACTCCGATCAATTGAAGATGAAGAGAAACCCCGAACGAAAAGCAAAGAGACAAAGACGGAAGAAAAAAGGCAGGAAGGGGTCGTGCAAACAATCAGCAAATCTGTAACGTGAAACCCGCAGCGCCTCACATTCAGCAATGAACGCCGTAAGATTATTCCTTACCTAAGAGAGGTCTCCGTGATTCGTTCCTTCTGCTATCTCATCTGTGTCTCTCTTCTCTCAGTTGCAGCAGCCGGCGCGCAGGCCAGTCAGCCTCCGACCCAGCCCCCGACCAGCTCCCAGACACACTGGCCCGTTCAGGATGGCACCTACATCATCCACAACTTTCGCTTCGGCACAGGCGAATCCATCCCCGAGCTGAAGCTCCATTACCTCACGCTGGGCAAGCCCCATCGCGATGCCGCCGGTCACACCGATAATGTAGTCCTCCTGCTCCACGGAACCGGTGGTAGCGCCCATTCGCTTCTCAACCCGGTCTTCTCCGATGTTCTTTTCGGCCCCGGTCAGCCTCTCGACATCACAAAGTTTTACATCATCCTTCCGGACGACATCGGCCACGGCCAATCGAGCAAGCCATCTGACGGCCTCCGCATGCAATTCCCTCATTACGACTATGACGACATGGTCGCCTCTCAACACACCATGCTCGTCGATGGTCTTCACGTCGACCATCTGCGCCTCATTCTCGGAACCTCCATGGGCTGCATGCAGTCCTTCGTCTGGGGCGAGACTTACCCGAACTTCTCTGACGCGCTGGCCCCATTCGCCTGCCTCCCCGTCGAGCTCGCCGGCCGCAACCGCATGTGGAGATACATGGCCATGCAAATGATCCGTGACGATCCGGCATGGAACAACGGGAACTACACCACGGAACCTGTCGAAGGCCTTCGCGGCGCCAACGATCTAATACTCATTGCCGGCTCCGCTCCCCTGCAGATGCAGAAAAACTTCCCGACGCGCGCACAGGCTGAAGCATATGTCGACCACACGCTCGACGCGCTGATCGCCCGCACCGACGCTAACGACTTTCTCTATTATGTGAACGCCTCGCGCAACTACAACCCTGAACCCAAACTCAGCGCCATCACAGCGCCCGTGCTCTGGATCAACTCAGCCGACGACTTCATCAATCCGCCCGAACTCGGCATCGCGCAACAGCTGGTCACAAGAATGCCCCACGCAAAGTTCATCCTTATCCCCATCTCGGATGACACTCGCGGGCACGGCACCCACACACACGCGGCGGTTTGGAAGAATTACCTCATCGAGTTCCTCCAGGAAACGGAAAAGAAGTAGCCGCCCGCTCTTCAAAAAAGGTGGCACAGCTTCCGCGATAACTCAGGCATAGAAAAAATCAACTCAGAGCATCGCCCGCAAAAGAACATAATGAAGAATGCCAAAACCACAAATAATAGCCATGGGCGGCGGAGGCTTCTCCATGGAGCCGGACAATCTCGCGCTCGACCGCTACATCCTCGCGGCGTCAGGCGCTCCCAACCCTAAAGTCTGTTTTCTGCCTACCGCCAGCGGCGACGCGCAGACATACATCGACCGCTTCTACGCCTCATTCGGCACCCTGCCCTGCACGCCAGCGCATCTCTCACTCTTCCTGCCGCACACCACCGACATCCGCTCCTTTCTGCTCGAGCAAAACGTCATCTACGTCGGAGGCGGAAGCACCCGCAACCTGCTCGTTCTCTGGCGCGAGTGGGAACTCGACGCCATCCTTCGCGAGGCATGGCAAGCCGGAGTCGTGCTCGCCGGCCTGAGCGCCGGGTCGCTCTGCTGGTTTCAGGAAGGAGTAAGTGATTCGGTTCGCGCCGGCGATCTCCAGCCCCTCGCCTGCCTCGGTTTTCTACCCGGAAGCCACTGCCCCCACTACGACGGGGAACCCAACCGCCGCCCCGCCTACCACCGCTTCATCAGCGAGCAGAAACTCGGCGAGGGCTACGCCGCAGACGATGGCGCGGCTCTCCACTTCATCGGAATCGAGCTCACCCGTGTCGTCAGCTCACGCCCCACCGCCAAAGCCTACCGCGTCCGCTGGACCGGAGACCATGTCGAAGAAATCGCGCTTCCCACCGACCTGCTCCCGTCCAGTATTGGCCCCAATCCAGCCTGATCTCGAACACCTGGCCTGGATCTTCAGGAACGAAATCACGTTCCTTTGAGGTGTCACTTTAGGAAACACCGCGCGTTTACTGTTACCTCATTAGCCAGTATCCGACCGACTTCGTCGTAAAGTAGCATCAGGGGAGAATGCGGAACTTGGCGCGTGCAGAATTTCTCAAAATCATCCGGCTGGCAGTGTGTGCGGCAGCGGCTCTAACCATCCTGCCGTCCGCGGGAGTCTACGCCGCCCAGACCCAAACCACCGACACGGAACCCGCGCACAAGACGACCCACAAAACTACCCCCAAGGCCGCGCCCAAAACGACTCACGAAAACCAGAACGCGCACAAAACCGCCGCTCACCAGACCCACAAAAAGTCCGCCACGTCAGCCACCGGACACGCCTCAACCCGTAGTGTCTCCACCTCGCGCAGGCGCAGGCTGAAATCGCGCTACCATCATCACCGTCCGCTCACCGCCCGGGAGATCGCGCGTAGCCGCAAGCTCCAGAGTGCCTTCGTCGCCTCGTCGCAGCTTCGTCCCATGGCCCAGCAGCTCGCCACGCTGCGAACCCCCGCCGCCTATGCCGGAGTCACCGCCTACGCCCACAACCACTCCGGTGAAGCCGCCTCAGCAGCCTATCTTGCCCTCGGCCACGCCTATCTGCTCGACCATAAATACGCCGACGCCGTCAGCGAACTCAAGAATGCCGACCGCGAAGGCACCGCCTTGAGCGACTATGCCGCGTACCTCACCGCGCAGGCGTACCTGCAGGGCAACATGCTACCCAGCGCCCAGCCCATCCTCGCCACCTTCATCGAGAAATACCCCGACTCCATCTTTGTCCCCAGCGTCCCCATCCTCGAGGCGAATCTCCTCATCCAGGAAGGCGCCCCGCAGAATGCCCTGACCGTCCTCAATGCCCACAAGGCAGAGAGTATCGCCAACGAAGCCGACTTCCAGCTCGCCCTCGCCAAAGCGAATCTCATGTCCGGGAACACCAGCGAAGCGCAGCAACTCTTTACCCACATATATCTCGACTTTCCTCTAAGCGCTGAGGCGACCCAGGCGCGCGCGCAGCTCGTCACCTCCGGCGCCATCGCATCCATGCCGCCCTCCGACCGCCGCCGACGCGCCGACGCCCTCTACGCCGCTCACCGCTTCACCGAAGCCGAAGAAGAATACCGGTCACTCGCCGCCGACTCGTCGCTCGATTCCGCCGCGCGCAACGGAATGCTCGTCGCCGCCGCTGCCTGTCAGTGGAAACTCAAGACCCTCAAGCGCGATGAGCTCGACCGCCTGCCAGACACCAATGACGAAGCCGGAGCCCGCCGCCTCTACCTGCTGATGGAACTCGCCCGCGACAAGGACGACGGCGACACCCAGCAATCCATCGTCAATCAAATGGAATCGCGCTTCCCCACCAGCCCGTGGCTCGCCGAGGCGCTCTACTCCAGCGGCAACATGTACATGTTGCGCAAGGATTATCCCAACGCCATCCGCTATTACTCTGACCTCTCCACGCGCTTTCCCAAATCCTGTGAATCGCCGCACACCGGACCCTGTTCCAACTACTCGCCCAACGCTCACTGGCGTGCCGCCTGGCTCACTTACCGCTTGAGCAATTACGCCCAGGCCGCGCAGATGATTGACGACCAGATCACCAGATACGCCGGGGGCCAGGAGATTCCCGCCGCGCTATACTGGCGCGCTCGCCTCTACGCCGACCAGGAACATAACCCCGCCATGGCGGTGAAATACTATCGCACCGTGGCCCGCGTCTACCGCCATTACTATTACGCCGACCTCGCCGGGCAGCGCCTCGCCCAGATGGGCTACTCCGTCGGCACCACTCCAACCGGCTCCGCACAGCTCGACGCGCTCCAGCCCGAGGACATCCCGGAGCTGAGCGAGGATGTTCCCGACAAGGACCCGCATCTGGTCATAGCCCGCCTGCTCGCCAACGCCGGTCTCAACGAATACATCTCGCCCGAAATCCAGGCTGCCGACGGGAGCGACGAGTGGGGCAGCCTCGCCGAAGCGCAAATCTACGCCTCCTACGGCGAAACCGCCCGCGCTATGCGTCTCATGAAGCGCGCCATCCCCTTCTACACGTCCGCGCCTATTGACTCCCTGCCGCTGGCCTACTGGCGCATTCTCTTCCCCGAGCCTTACTGGCCCGCGATCAAAGAGTCTGCCGCGCAGAACGGCCTCGACCCCTACATGGTGGCCTCGCTCATCCGCCAGGAGTCGGAGTTCGACCCCGTCGTCATCTCTTACGCAAACGCCTGGGGCCTCATGCAGCTACTTCCCAGCGTGGGCAAGGAGCTGGCGAAGCACGAAGGCATTCATCACTTCGACTCGCGCGAGCTCCTCGACCCCGACACCAACATCCGCCTCGGCTGCATCTACCTCAAGCAAATGCTCGATAAGTTCGGAGGCCGTCCCGAATACGCCTTCGCCGCCTATAACGCCGGGGACAGCCGCGTCCTCGACTGGCAGGCCGCCGGCCAGTTCCACGACATGGATGAGTTCGTCGAATCCATCCCCTTCACGCAAACCCGCGACTACGTCCAGGCCATCATGCGCAACGAAGCAATCTACCGCGAACTGGATAAAGTCCACACACAACAAGCCTCGACTACAACTGAATCCGAACCCTCCTGGCAGTAATTGAGGTATTGCATAAGAGGCGAGAACCCATCCACTCGACGTGGGACGGGCTTGAACGTCTGCTCCATTACTCAGACTGTCCCGGTCAACGGAATACCTAACTACTGATCAAAGGGAAAAATGCGCTTCCAGTCGTTCTTCATGCTGATCACGATCCAGGCATTTTTCGTTGCTTCGGTCAGCAGCGCCTCAGAGAACGTGCCGACACTGGTGTCCGGAAGTCCTCCGGCAGGGCCATAAGCGTATTCGCGCTTCGCGTCGTCATGGTGGACGAGCATCATCAACCGCGCTCCATCACCCGCCTGCGTCCATTCCAACATTTGGGCATCGCCTGACTTTAGATCGGCACTTCCGGAGTTGCCGAAGGCAGCCTGCGGCCGCTTGCCGATGAAGAGATTGATTCCGATCGGCTTGCCGGGACCATCGTCAATGAAAAATGGCTTTGGCTCGCGCATCAACACTGGCTTGCCGTCTGTATTGACGTACGTCGTCATGATGCTCGATCCCACGACCTGCTCCGGCGGAACGCCATATACCTTCTCGCTGTAGACCCGCACAAATTCCTGGCCGCCGCCCGTCACGATATACGTCCTGAAGCCGTTGGCGCGCAGACACTGCATCACCTCCAGCATGGGCTGGTAGACGAGATCGGTGTATGGCCGGTCGAAGCGCGGAGCTTTGGCCTTGGTGAGCCAGTCTTTCACGAGCACTTGGAACGCTTCCGTGTTCATCCCCGCATGGGTCACGGCGACAATCTGCAACCAATCCGCCTCAGTGAACTTGCTCATCGCCGCAAAGTCTCGCGTAAGTACCGTCTTGAACGGCTCCTCCTGTTTCCATTCAAAATGGCTCGGCGCCATCTCGCCAACGCGCGCAAGCGCAAACGCGGCCTGCCCATACAACGGATGTTCCGTCCAAAGCGTGCCGTCCTGATCGAACGTGGCAATGCGGTCTGCGGGCTCAACATACTTGGGACTTGATTTTTCGGTGGTGTCCCTTACGAAAGCAAGGACCGCCACCTTTGCAGGGCCCTCATTCCAGGATGGCAGGGGATCTCCTTGTGTTTGGCCGCCAGCTGCCAATCCAAGACGGGCAGAAAGGATAGCGATTGCACCCGTCGAAACAAATGCCCTGCGACTCAGATTGCTGACTGCATTCTGCACCGAATCGAGTTTCATGAGCCCTCCAATTTGCTGTGTGAATTGGAACCGCGAACGCTGCCAGGTTCCGTTGGCTGCAATCCGTTTGTGCGGCCAGACCTGAACCGCAAACCCGATTGCGCAAGCCTGGTGGACGAGTACCGAACCATGCTTGCACCTTCAGGCCGCCTGACATAACTGCAAAATTTGCTAGATTGCTGGATGTTGGATACCCAGGGCAAACCGGAGTGCATTCGTTCCGATCGACAGATCTATTTACCGCGAGTTCTAAGGTGAGGCGAACAGGCATTTGAAAATGGATTGGCTAAGAACGTTCCTGCATATCCGGAGACAATGATTGTTCCATCCGAATTGAAATGGGAGGAATGGAATTCCCCCTCGGGAAGCTCATTCAGCCTTATCCAGCTTTCCCCACTATCCCTGCTTGTATACACACCAGTGATCGCGGTCAAAACTTCGCGATTTGGCCTTGCTGGATCAACCTCTATGCTGTAGGCCCGAATGTTGGGTCCCACCTGATCCTGCGCCCGATGCAAAAGAAATCTTGCATTAGTCACTCTCTTCACGGCATCTGCGCTGACAGGGTTGTACACTCCCCAGCACGCCGCCAGATGAAGACCTCCCACTGTACTTATTGAATGAATCGCCGAATCCGGACCCACTCCATCAACGCGAGTCCATTTCATTGTGTGGAAGTTCAGGTGGTAAGCCTGATCCCCGGTTCCCACATAGAGCGAGTCCGGATTCCGCTCCTTCGGGTTATCAAATTGCATGGAGAAGATATCCAAATCGGTTGGAAGACGAGGGAGCGTCCCATCTTCGATCCACGAGCCGTGCGCGTCCCGGTGATAGGTAAAGAGCTGAGGGTTCGAGTCAAAGTATCCGTAGCCGATGATCATATGTTCCCCATCGGCTGTTATTTCTACAACACCCGCCCTCACCGGATCACCCTCCTTTTTCGCAATGGTGACGTCAGGCCGTATATGAGGAACCCGCGGCCCCGCAATAGATTCAACCCGAGCAGCAGAGGTCTTTGACCGGGGAAACACCTGAAAGGCTCCCATTTGCGTCGTGACCACAAAGTCGGTTCCACCGGGAGACACGCCTAACCCGTTACGCAGGCCCTCGCCTATTTCCGCCTCGAAATATTTGGAATCCACTCGCGCCACCGGAGTCCATTTCTCTCCGCCATCGATGGATTTCGATATGTATATAGCCCGATCCCGGGTTGGCACAGCGCTGCTTAAGTCCGCAGTAAGACCCCATACAACGTTGGCATCTTTGGCCGTCGGATCGGGATCACTGGCCATCGTTTCAATAAAATCACTTGCGAACTCATGACTTCCGGGCAGACTTTTCACTTCATGAATATGACAGCTGTCTAAGTCTTTTCTCGCATTATCGCCATCGCTGCCGTCCGAAGAGAACGACGAACGGCTGATAGCGCGATGATTCGGAGCCTGAGTTTGAGGCGGTAGCGTCTGTCCCGATGCCAGCACCCACGCCATCACCCATGTCGTCACAGGAACGGCCATCAATAGCAAACGGAATTTCTGCTTTAGCTCCCAACCGCCCGACACCGCGGACCCCGAGAGGAAGTTCAGCACGCTATTTTTTCTTTGCCTGGACGCAGAGCTCGGCGCAGCGTCCTTCTCGCCCCGGCCCGAGTCCCGCAACTGCTGACCACGGCCCTCCCATCTGGTTTTGTCAGACATCCTCTATCTCCGCTTGGTTCCGCATCGATTTCACGGCTCCCACACCTTCGCTAAAGCGAAGCCGAGCTCGACGGCGAGGTTCACGTAAATAAGCTTCTTCTCCTCCATATCTCCACACCGGTTGAGATCGCGCCGACAGCTGTGTGGATTTGCAATGATCAAATCTCCAGAGGACTTTCAATGCCCTTGAGACGTCATCTCAAAGTTACGTCACCTCAAATTTACTGCAAGGCGAAAAACACTGATCCTTATGACTGTGTATGACGCACAACAACTCGGTCTGACAAACGCCGGAGACAGCCGCGTCCTTGCGCGGGAAATCACAAACCTCATCCCACCACGATGTCATCCTCAGCGGAGTCCGCACAGCGGACGCAGTCGAAAGCCTGCCCTGAGTGCGCCGAAGGGGACCTGCGGTTTCTTTCGGTCGGCATGGGAACCAGATTGCGAATTGCCCCTCATCCAGGAGCCGTCCATCGCTTCCCAGAAGCGGGCTTCTCAGGACTAATCTAAAGCGAGGCGTATTCGCGCAGCGTAATTCTCACGAACCGGCGGCCTTGCTTGGGCCAGGCTCTTTACGTAGATTTGGGAGGAGCCCACGACCAGCAACTCTCACTCCATAGGAGACTCAAAATGGCCGACAACAAACGGATCGCCCTGTTCTTGGATGGCACGTGGAACAATGTTAGCGACAATACCAACGTCTGGCGATTGAAGTCCTTATGCACCAAGTCTTCGGAACAGCTGGTGTATTACAGCGCGGGAGTTGGAACGCAGTCTGGCGAGCACCTTTCGGGAGGAATGTTCGGCATCGGGATCAACGAAGAGGTCGTTAGCGCCTATGAATGGCTGGTCGAACATTACGAAGCGGATGCCCAAGTGTTCATTTTTGGTTTCAGCCGAGGAGCGTTCACGGCGCGCAGTCTGGCTGGCTTCATCTCTAAATGCGGCTTGTTGAAGCCCGGATCGCCAGTCTCGATGAAGCAACTATATGAGCGATATCGCAAGGGCACGGCGTCGACGGTGCGAGCGCTGGATAAAGAGATAGCAGGACAGTTGCCTTTAGAAGATCAATGGATCAAGGAATATTCTCGAGCAATTCCAATCTGGTTCCAAGGCGTATGGGACACAGTTGGAGCTCTGGGCGTACCTCTTCCATGCGTACCCAAGGTTAGCCGTTCAGATTTCGCGTTCCTGGAAACGGACTTGCGGATCAACGATACCCATGCGTACCACGCATTGGCCATCGACGAGCATCGGGAGGCCTTCGCGCCCACACTTTGGGTGAAGAGCACTCCGAAGCACGGAGATACGTATCCTGACCGCGATCTTGACCACGTTGAGCAGCGCTGGTTCGTGGGAGCCCATGCAAACGTCGGTGGCGGGTATGAAGACGACTTGCTCGCTCAAATCCCGCTCGAGTGGTTGATGAGCAAAGCCATCGCGCATGGACTCGAATTCAAGGACAGCGTTGTAATCGATGGCAACGAAAATACCTGTCCCATCCATGACTCCTTGGCTGAAATGGCACACGGCATCTATGAAATATTAACCCTTGGGAAGCACTACTATAGGCCCATCGGAGCCGAGCCAGTGGACACCGGTGACGCGGTGACATCCACCATCAACGAAACCATTGATGCAACGGTCTTCGACCGCTGGCGGAGTGATGAAACATACCGGCCCAGGAACCTGTCCGATTGGGCTACACGTCGAAGTGTCGATCCCTCCACACTCCGTCAATCGGTGCGCACACACGACGCAACCCCAATCGTCTCGGCGACAGCAGCGGCGTGAAAATGGAAGACGAGGGGCCCTCGTTTGAAGTGAGTCGAACGAGATGCACAAGATTGGAATTAATAACTAAAAACGCTCTAGCGGCCACAAAAGTTCCGAGCGGTCGGCGATTCGGAAGGAAAGATGGAATCCCCCCACCACGATGTCATCCTGAGCGGAGTTCGCGCAGCGAACGCAGTCGAAAGCCTGCCCTGAGTGCGCCGAAGAGCCTGCCCTGAGCACAGTCGAAGGGGGACCTGCTTTTCCCTTAACCAGCCACAAAATGGGTGCCCCATCCTTCGCGCGCTGTTTGCGCGAAGGATGGGAAAGATCGAATCCCACCCAACACGATGTCATCCTGAGCGGAGCTCAGCGCGGCGGACGCAGTCGAAAGCCTGCCCTGAGTGCGCCGAAGAGCCTGCCCTGAGCACAGTCGAATGGGGACCTGCCTTTCTCTCAACCAGCCACAAAATGGGTGCCCCATCCTTCGCGCGCTGTTTGCGCGAAGGGTGGGAAAGATCGAATCCCACCCACCACGATGTCATCTTGAGCGAAGCGCAGCGCGCTGTCTCGTCTATTGTAGAAATAGCGGACGCTGATCATCTACGGCAAGCGTAAGATATTCCCTCTTGATGTCCTCTTCCAGTCGAATAAGGTATTTATCTCCGTTAAATTTGGCTAGCCCCTCACGGAGATGGGAGAGTAGCTGTCGCAGATATTTTTCACGAATTGTTTTGGAGGCGATCCCACGTCTACTCCAAGACAATCCCTGGCTTCCCATAACGTGAAATGGATAAGGGTCTCTTCTGTCGGGCCGGCTCATTTGAAATTCAAGTATCGCAGCAGCATCAGCAACAGCCCTCTCTGCACTTTCACTTGATGGACTCGCATTTGCCTGAGAAAAGAGCAGGTAAGCCCATTCAGTTTCAACAAGCGGATCGTCCGGGGCAAGACCGCGGGCTTGATTGAGAAAGTTCTCTGCGAGAGATAGGTCGCCGATTTCGACTTCGAAACTACCTCGCTGGAGCCAGTAGTGATAATCCCAATGCAGTATTTGCTCAAGGGAAGAGTAGAGATTCCTCGTGGTCTCGATCCCGATGTTTCGCTGAAGGAAATCGTGATTGAGAATGGAACGCAGAATTCGTCTTGGTTTTGATGAAGTTCTTTGGTCTTGTGAGCTCTGAGTGGCTGCGACCAGCGCGAGACCGTGGATAATTCCCGCGAGCTGTCCGCTCAACTGCAATGCGTCTCGAACAACCTCGGCGATAACTCGATGTCTTAGAAATATAGATCCGTCTGTGACTCGTCTTAATAAACTACGCTTGGTCAGCATCTCTAAAGCATTCAGTGAGGAATTCGTTTCGTCTCCCAACGCGATCAGAACATCTTGATTAGTCAATCCAAAGCGGAATGATGTTGCAACGGCGACAAGTCCATAAATGCGAGCCGATTCTGGCGCGAGATCAGTCATCTCTTCGACAGCTTTCTCCGCGAATTTCTTGCCTGATGTGGCCTGTATCATGGCGACCAGTAGCTCCCTACCCGATTGCTCTCGAAATAGCTCTCTCTGCTTCTCGCGAAGCATTCCTCTAAGCAAGCCGGGCCTATTTTCACGAATAAGCACATCTATAAGCTTGTCAATGTCTGTATCCGTTAAGAGAGGCACACTAATTTCGGCTAGGTTTATAGTCCTCAGCAATGTTGGGTTTATCACTCTATCAACGCGACCCGAGCGAATAGCTGCAAGCACCAAGGCAGGTGGATCAGCGACGACGAGCTCACGAATCAAGGCGTTCAACTGTGATCCATACAGATCCGCGTCGTCTATCGCAACGACGTAAGGTCTTTGTTGTAACCTCGCATGTGCCCTTACATCCTTCGGCGTTATGTCTTCTTCGGGATCGACCCAGCTCACCGGAGCGCCATTTGCGGAAAATCTCAGTGCAACTCGCATCAATGCGGTGCTCTTCCCAGAGCCGCTCGTTCCCGAAATTACTATTGCCCCCCGCTGATCCTCTCGATTCCAATGCTTATCGGCAAGCCTCCATATTTCTTCATCATTCGCTCGTTCTATTGCTCGCCCCGATTGGATGTCGGCCCAAATAGGTTGAAATCCAAGCAGGTATTCGCTCTGCTCAGAGGGATTTACGGCGAGTTCAGAAACATCGGGAATTGTCTTAGGCTTTGAAGAGCTGCCACCTTGGGGAAAAAAGGAACCTCAAACCTTCCGTTGCAGAGTCTCCAAGTTTAGAAAGAACACGCTCGGAGAATTCCTCGGCCGTCATTGCCAACCAGACCACATTGAACTCGGCCAAAAGGGGGCGCTTTGCCGGAGAAAGGGTCGGATTAACCAGATAGGACCGGGGACGCAATTCACGTTGATCTCTCCCGCCCTTCAATCTTCTAACCTCAATGCTCTGCCACAGTGTTGGTTCTTCAAGAACTGACCCAATAAAGACAAATGGACTGGTTAGCAACTCTGCCGCAAGTCGGCGATATATCGGATCCGGGCTTGCCAACCTCTGAGCATATTGGGTAGGTGAAAATGTTACGCCATCCGGTACCTCATCGAGGCTCCCGCTAAGGTGCATAACCTCGAGATGTGCAAGCGAATGCGACCTACCTCCCTCAGCCTTAAGTACTGAGTTCGAACGAATCCCGCGCGGCAAATTAAACTCTCGCTCTACCACTTCGTCGAGATCATCGATGTTCAATGTATATGCGCGTTGCCATGGCAGGGAGAACACCTGCGAGTACCATTCTGGTATTCCATCTTCAGCGACTGTAAAAGTACGGAGGAGAACTTCCGACAGTTTCCCTTTGGCTCTTCGGAGAGCGGAATCGAATATGTCCTGTAGAGAAGAATCGGGATCAAACTCCTCATCCGGGAAACAAATTGGCCACAACGCTTTTTTCAGCATTGCGCCTGATGGGAGCGACCGACCATCAATATTCTTGGCCGCCATACTGAATCCGGCGCCTGTAAAGAGAACTGGGCGTCCGCGCTCAAATTGGGCGCGGAGATGAGGTATATATATCTTCTCTAGCTCATCCACGCGGTCGTTTCTCTCCCTCCGAAGATTAGCAGGATATGAGGGCAACGCGCACGAAGACGCCTCCCATGTCAGGATAACGTTCAGCTGAGTTGTCGCGGAGGCATTGTCAGGGGCCTTAAGGGCCACAAATGCCAGATGCGTGACGATAGCCGGAGTCGGCTCATTGGCAGCAATCGAGAGCAGGTTATATAGAGGCTCCCGCATCGAAAAGTCAGAGGTTCGGGCTTTCGAGGTTCTGAAATGGCAAACACAAGCCGACTCGAGGGCCAAAAGCTTCGCAATAGGCCGGGTGCGCCCGCCTCGGGTCCCCTCTTAAATCTTGTCAACCCACTAACTTCAAATTTCCCCGCAAGGCACTGATTCCGCACGCAAAAAAGAGACCTGCAGAAACGCATGTCAATTTTCCCAACTTGATAAAATAGAAGTACAGCCACAAGACAAGAAGGACCGCCCAAAGCGGTCCTCCGCCCAAAGCGGTCCTTTTCTTTTTGCCAACCATACAAACAAGGAGCCGAAACTATCTCCAAGCCCACCCGTCTCTGCGCCCATGATCTCCCCTCCGGAAAACCCTGCCGCCAGATCGCACTCAAGGGAGAGCCGGGATGCCGCCACCACATGCGTCTCTTCCGCCACGTCGAAGCCGAACTGATGCACGAGGAAGCGATGGCCCGACTCGAAGCCAAACTCAACGCGCTGGATGTCACCGATCTTCTCCGCGCTCTTCAGCTCAAGCTCGGCCGCCTCCAAAGCGCGGTCCGCCCCGACCCGGAAGCCCGGCTCACCCTCAGCGTCGCACTCGAGCACCTGCGGAAAAGAAACGAGGTGGAGCGAACCTTCCAGCAATTCGCCCGACAAATCCCAATGCCGGAATTCAATTCGCCCGAGTTCAACAATTTGTTTGAAAAATTCATGGAATCAATGAATTAGCCAATCGACAGCCCAAAGAAACTCCCTTTGAGTCTTTCATCATATTCCGTCAAGTATGTTGTTACCATTAGCAGAGATCGTTGTTCTTGAAAACGCAATGAAATCAATGAATTAGCGGAAATCGCCTTTTATGAAACCTCAATCGAATCAACGACCTGCAAGAAAAATGGGCAGAAATAAGGGGGAGGGGGCACCCTAATATGCCTGCAGCTGATCGACCGGCAGACGCACTTCAAAGCAAGTAGCTCCCGGCTCCGACTGCACATGCACATACCCGCGATGCCGCCGCACCACGCGTTGCACCGTATCCAATCCAAGTCCCAGCCCGCGTCCCGGAGCCTTCGTCGAAAAGAAAGGCTCAAAGATGCGATCCTGAAGCTCCTTCGGAATCCCCTCGCCGTTGTCCCACACTTCGATCAACAGCATGTCGCCCGAACGCCGCGCGCCCAGCGTGATTTTTCCGTTGTCGTTGATTGCATCCAAAGCATTTTCAAGCAGCGCCATCCACACCTGGCTCAGCTCGCTGCCATAGGCCGAGATCAAGGGCAGCTCCGGCTCGTATCGCCGCTCGATCTCCACATGCGCCAGCCGCGACTGGAGCATGGTCAGCGTGTTCTCCAGAGCCTGGCGCACATCCACTTCCTGAATCGGCGCCTGGTCCATGTACGAGTAATCCTTGATCGCGCGAATCAAATCGAAGATGCGCGCCGTCGAATCCAGCATCGCTTCGGCTATCCGCTCCGCCCGCACCGACGACGCAAACTGGCCCAACACCACCGAGAGCTGTCCCGCATCCAGAAACTCGCCCAGCGGTTCAAGCTGCGCAACCGTAACTCCAAGCTCCGCCAGCTCCGGCGCAATCTTCCAGGTCTCATCCACGCCATGCGCCTTGAGCCACGTGTGCAGATTGTCTTCGAGCGTGGCGTGCTGCGCCGAATCCTCAGTAAGTAGTTTCCCTTGACCGCGAATCGACTCCTGCCAATCGCGCACCCTGAGCAGATGCGCTTCGTCAAGACAAAGACCGCCCATGCGGTACTTCTCATGGCCATACACGCGCAGCTCGTCCAGCAGTCCAGACGCGGCCCGTTGCGCCGCCGACGCAGGATTGTTCATCTCGTGCGCAAGATTTCCTGCAAGCTTGCCCAGAGCGTTCAGCTTCTCCGCCTGCTGCTCCAGCCGCGTCACTTCGCGCACCCGGTCCAGCAACACCGTGACGCAGCGCTGCGTCATCGACGGCACCGCGGCCGTCATCTCCGCAAACAGGCTGCGATGAAACTCCAGCCCCCACAAATCGGAGACCGCATAGCCGTGTCCGCCATACGTCTTCATCCGCGAAAAAGGCAGCAACCCCGTAATCATGCCCGTGCGCCCGATAAACAGAGCCGCCGGCGCGCCCCGCTCGCGGCGAACATGCACTTCGCCCTTGAGCAAAATGCTCATCGTGTCCGCAACGTCGCCCTCCTGAAAGAGCGTCGCACCAGCCGGAAACCTCCGCTCTGTGCCGTGCGTGGCTAACCACTCCAGTTCGCTCTCTTCCATGCCATGCAGTGGAGGAACGCGCTTGAGTGCTTCAATGATTTCTGGAGTCGGGGTACGGTTCGCAGCAGCCGTGTCCAGTATCGGGGTTGAACTGGCGGTAGTCATAGAACTGGCCTCCCTGTGATGGTAACCGAAGCGGCGCGCTCGCGTTGAAACAGCTAATTCGCGTTGCGCCGTCGCATCTCATCTTGCATCCCAAACTGGCTTTTGCGCGCAGCGCCAGCGCAGCCACAACAAGAAGAACCAGGGAGAAGAAAGCGGAACATAGAGAAAAGTAGGCTCGTCATTCAGCCCCCCGGAGTAGCCTTCCGAAAAAAGCTGCCCCGGGTCTGAAGGAAGGGCACCCGTTATGCAGTAGCCACTTCGGATTGTGGCTTGTTATCTTTCACCGTCACCGGATCGAGGAAAGGCATCGCAGCGCGCAGCCGCCCGCCAACCTCTTCGATCGGATGCGCCGCCTCTTCCTTGCGAATCTTCTCGAAGTTCTTGCGTCCCGTTTTGTTCTCTTCAATCCATTTCTTCGCGAAGGTTCCGTTCTGGATTTCCTTGAGCAGCTTCTTCATCTCGGCACGCGTCTCATCGGTCACAATGCGCGGGCCCGCCGTGTAGTCGCCATACTCAGCTGTATCGGAGACCGAATATCGCATGTAAGCCAGGCCGCCGCGATACATCAAATCCACAATCAGCTTCAGCTCATGCAGGCACTCGAAGTAAGCAATCTCCGGCTGATAGCCGGCATCGACCAACGTTTCAAAACCAGCCTTCACCAGTGCCGACGCGCCGCCGCAAAGCACAGCCTGTTCGCCAAAGAGATCGGTTTCCGTTTCTTCAGCAAAAGTGGTCTGAATCACTCCCGCGCGGGTGCAGCCAATTCCCTTCGCATACGACAGTGCCAGATCAAGCGCCTTACCCGAAGCGTCCTGATGAATCGCTACCAGTCCCGGAGTTCCTCCGCCTTCGGCAAACACCTCGCGCACGCGATGCCCGGGAGCCTTGGGTGCAACCAGCGAGACGTCAATATCTTTGGGAGGATCGATCGTGCCGAAGCGGATATTGAACCCATGCGCGAACATCAGCGTCTTGCCCGCCTTCAGGTTCGGCGCAATGTCCTTTGCGTAGGTCTCGCCCTGCGAATGATCCGGCGTCAGAATCATGATGACGTCACCCCATGCCGCGGCATCGCTCACCGTTTTCACTTCAAGGCCGGCTTTCTTCGCCTTGTCGATGGACTTGCTCGTCGCAGGCAAACCGACGCGAACCTCAACACCCGAATCCTTCAGGTTCAGAGCGTGCGCATGGCCTTGTGAGCCGTAGCCGATAATCGCTACTTTTTTCTTTTGAATAATGGACAGGTCGGCGTCCTGATCGTGATACGTCTTCGGCATTTCGTTTCCTCGTCGTCTTTCGTTTGAAATAACTTTTTAAATCCGTGAAAAGCTATTGCGGCAGATCGGCCTCTTCGGCGATCTCGTCTGGAATTTCTTCGTCTGCACCGCCCTCGGTATCGACGCCCGGCACGCGCATCGCATCCAGCACGCGGCTGGTGTGCTGTCCGCGCCGCATCACCATGCGCCCGGTGCGGGAAACTTCAAGTATGCGATCCTCGCTCTCGTTGAGCACCTGAATCAGTCCTTCGATCTTGCTCTCGACGCCGGTAATCTCGATCATCAGTGACTCCGGCGCCAGATCGACAATGCGCGCGCGGAAGACCTCGGCCAGCTCGAAGATGTGCGACCGTGTCTTCGGCGTCGCCGCAACCTTGATGAGCGCAAGCTCGCGGCTCACGCTCGAGTGCTGCCCGATGTCATCCACCTGCAGCACGTTTTCGAGCTTATACAGGCTGGCCATGATGCGGTGCCCCGCAGTGGGCGACGCATCGGAGACAATCGTCATCCGCGAAATACCAATTTTTTCCGAACGCCCTACCGTCAGAGAGACGATATTGATGTTCAGCCGCCGGAATAGCGACGCCACGCGCGTCAGCACGCCCGGCTTATCTTCAACAAGAGCTACGAATGTGTGCAGCATACGATTCAGATCTTCCTTCATGCGTCTTGCGCTGTTTCAATCAACGGATTCTGGCCCGGTCGGCGAATCATCTCATGCAGCGCCGATCCAGCCGCAATCATCGGATACACCGAGTCTTCTTTTTCAACTAGAAAATTAATCAGAAACGGCCCCTTGCGTTCGCGCGCCGCATTCACGGCTGGCAGCACCTCACCGCGTGTCCTCACCGTCACTCCGGGAATCCCATGCGCCTCTCCCAGCTTCACAAAATCAGGACTCAGAATCGGCGACGACTCATAATTCTTGTCATAGAAAAACTCTTGCCACTGCCGAACCATGCCCAGATACCCGTTGTTCACAATCGCAATATTCACGTCCAGGTTTTCCTGCGCGATCGTCGACAGTTCGCACGCTGTCATCTGGAAACCGCCGTCTCCGGCGATAATCCAAACTTCCTTCTCGGGTCGTGCGACCTTCGCGCCGATGCCCGCAGGCAGCGCAAAACCCATCGCCCCCAGGCCGCCGGAGGTAATCAGCGTCCGCGGGTCTTCGTGCTTGTAATACTGCGCCTCCCACATCTGATGCTGGCCCACGTCCGTCGATACGATGGCCTTGCCGGCCGTGGCATGCCACAGATCATGCATTACGTGAGCAGCGTAAAGGTGCCCCGTGTCGGGCAAACCCTGAATATCGCGCACCGCGCACTCGCCTTTCATCGCATTCACTTCGCGAACCCACGGCGAGCTACGCCGCGCCGACAGATGAGGCAGCAGCGCTTCCAGCACTTCGGCCAGATCGCCGATCAGCGCGATATCTACCTTCACGTTTTTATTGATCTCGGCCGGATCAATCTCGATATGAATCTTCTTCGCGTTCACCGCATAGGTCGCCAGCGTGCCGGTCACGCGATCGTCGAAGCGCATTCCGCACGCGATGAGCAAATCCGATTGCTGAATCGCCTGGTTTACCCACGCCTCACCGTGCATGCCCATCATGCCCAGAGACAGAGCATGCGAAGCGGGAAATCCACCCAGCCCCAGCAATGTAGAAGCCACCGGAATCTGCAGCCGCTCCGCCAGCGCAATCATCTGCTCGCGCGCTCCGGAGTCGATCACTCCATGCCCGGCGAGGATCACCGGACGCTTCGCCGCTCGGATCATCTCCGCCGCTTTCAGCACCGATTCGCTCTCCGCCCGCAGCATCGGGTGAGGACGATGCGGACGCGGCGCAGCGTCCGCAAAATCGAACGCCGCGGTACCCTGCTGCGCGTCTTTCGTAATATCCACCAGCACCGGCCCGGGTCGCCCTGAGCGGGCCACCAGCAGCGCCTCGCGAACCACCGGCGCAATATCTTCTGCGCGTGTGACGAGGTAATTATGCTTCGTCACCGGCAGCGTAATCCCCGTGATGTCCACTTCCTGGAACGCGTCCGACCCCAACACCTTGCTCGAAACCTGCCCTGTAATGCACAGCAGTGGAATCGAATCGAGCATTGCAGTCGCAATCCCCGTCACCATGTTGGTCGCCCCCGGTCCCGAGGTCGCAATCGCCACTCCGACCTTGCCCGAAGCGCGCGCATAGCCATCAGCCATGTGGACTGCGCCCTGCTCGTGCCGCACAAGGATATGGCGAATCGGAAATTTGCGCAGCGCGTCATACACCGGCAAAATCGCCCCGCCCGGATAGCCGAAGACGTCGCGCACGCCTTCGCCTTCGAGTGTCGCCCACAAAATCTCGGAGCCGGTCAGACGAGTGGTATTCGATTGAATTGCAGGATCCTTTTTCTGGCTCATTACACTTTCTCCGTACGCTCTTAATGCGTTACCGCACCCTGCGCCGCCGACGAAACCGTATCAGCGTATTTGCGAAACACTCCGCGCGCGTACCGCGGAGCCGGTTTTTGCCACGCCTTCAGCCGCGCAGCGAGTTCTTCATCAGAAATCTCAACCGACAGCTTGCGGTTGGGAATGTCGAAGTGAATCATGTCACCCTCGCGCACCGCCGCAATCGGCCCACCTACCGCGGCCTCCGGCGCAACGTGCCCGGCCATCAAACCGCGCGTCGCTCCGGAAAAGCGCCCATCCGTAAGCAGCGCAACCGTGTCGCTAAGCTCGGGAATACCCGCAACTGCAGCTGTAACCGCAAGCATCTCGCGCATGCCCGGACCACCCTTCGGTCCCTCGTAACGAATCACCATAACGTCGTTGGGTTTGATCTGCCCTGATTCGACCGCATGAAACGCATCCTGCTCGCAATCAAATACCCGCGCCGGACCACGATGCTCCAGCCGCTTATGCCCGGCAACCTTGATAACGCATCCTTCAGGCGCAAGATTGCCCTTGAGAATCACGAGTCCGCCCGTCGATTTAATCGCAGTGTCGAGCGAATAAATCACCTTCTGCCCCGGATTCTCTTCAGCCGCTGCCGCCTCTTCCGCCAGCGTCTTGCCGGTCACATTCCAGCCGCTGCCGTCAATCAATCCCGCATCCAGCAGGCGCTTCGCCAGCAGACGGCTGCCGCCCGCAGCATGATAATCCGCGGCGACGTACTGACCGCCCGGCTTCAAATCGCAAAGCAGCGGAGTCTTGTTGCTGATGCGGTCGAAGTCGTCGATAGTCAACGGAATATCCATCTCATTCGCGATCGCCAGGAAGTGCAGCACCGCATTCGTCGACCCACCCGAAGCCGCAACGCTCGCGATCGCATCCTCGAGCGCTGTCGGCGTAATGATCTTGCTTGGACGCAGATCGTTCTTTGCCAGTTCCATCACCAGCCGCCCCGCCTCGCGCGACGCCGCCAGCTTGTCCGGCAGAAACGCTGGAACACCCGAAATTCCAATCGGCGAAATCCCCAGAAACTCGCACGCCATGGCCATCGTGTTCGCCGTAAACTGGCCGCCGCAAGCGCCCGCGCCCGGACAAGCGTTGGCCTCCACAGCCTCAAGCCCCGCATCGTCCAGCCTGCCGGCCGCGTGCGAACCAACCGCCTCGAACACATCCTGCACAGTAAGATCTTTGCCGTTCAGGTGCCCTGGCGCAATCGAGCCGCCATACAGCATCAGCGACGGAATATCGAGCCGCGCCAGCGCCATCACCGTGCCCGGCATATTCTTGTCGCATCCCGCGATGGCCACAAGGCCATCAAACAGATTGCCGCGCGCGACCAATTCCACTGAATCAGCAATCACTTCACGACTGACGAGCGAGGCCTTCATGCCCTCGGTGCCCATCGTGATGCCGTCTGAAATCGTGATGGTGTTGAACTCCATCGGCGTGCCGCCCGCTTCGCGAATGCCCTGCTTGACCGCCTCGGCAATCTGCCGCAGATGAAAGTTGCACGGCCCAATTTCAGTCCACGTATTCGCAATGCCGATGATCGGCTTCGCTAAATCCTCGCGCGAGAAACCCACCGCGCGCAGCATGGCGCGCGCAGGAGCGCGGTTCGGCCCCTCCGTCAAAGCGATGGAATGAAGCTTTGCCTGCCCGTTACCGTTCGTACTGCTCATGCGTGCGCCCTCTCCTGAGGTTTGGCCGCGACCCAGAAGGCCGCATCATGCTGTTGTTCAAACTTGTCGAGCGCAGCCGAATGACGCATCGACAAACCAATATCGTCCAGCCCTTCGAGCAGGCAGTAGCGGCGAAAAGGATCAATCGTGAACGAGGTCGAAAAACCTTGATCGTCCTTCACCGTCTGGTCTTCGAGCGAAACCGTCAGCTTGTAGTTTTCCGTCTTCGCTGCCCGATCAAGCAGCGTCTGCACTTGCTCCTCAGGCAAAGTCACCAGAAGAATTCCGTTCTTACCCGCATTCGAGTGGAAGATATCGGCAAAGCTCGGCGCAATCACGCAATGAAATCCATAGTCTGAGAGCGCCCACGCCGCATGTTCGCGCGACGATCCGCAGCCGAAGTTCTTTGCGGCCACTAGAATCTCCGCGCCCTGGTAGCGGGGATCATTCAGCTCGAACGTCATATCCTTGCGCCAGTCGAAGAAGAGAAACTCTCCATAGCCGGTGCGCTCGATGCGCTTCAAAAACTGCTTGGGGATAATCTGGTCCGTATCCACATTGACCCGGTCAAGCGGCATCACGCCCGAAGTAAGAGTGTGAAAAGACTGCATTACGCCAGTACCTCTTCTTTCCTGAATTCCCATGTCCTTACATCGGTGAAATGACCCGTGATTGCCGCCGCGGCAGCCATCATCGGACTCACCAGATGCGTCCGCCCCCCGCGTCCCTGCCGGCCTTCAAAATTGCGGTTGCTCGTCGAAGCGCAACGCTCGCCCGGCAACAAAATATCCGGATTCATGCCCAGGCACATTGAGCAGCCTGGCTCGCGCCACTCGAATCCAGCCGCGCGAAAGATGTGATCCAGCCCTTCGCTCTCCGCCTGCGCCTTCACCTTCTGCGATCCCGGAACCACCATCGCGCTCACCTTGGGATGCACATGATGCCCCACCACAACCTTCGCCGCCGCCCGTAGATCTTCAATGCGCGAGTTCGTGCATGAGCCAATAAACACACGGTCAATCGTCACATCCTCAATTGGAACGCCCGCCTTGAGGTCCATGTATTCTAGCGCCCGTTCAAAGCCGCGCCGGTCTGCATCCGTTCGCGCCAACGCCGGATCGGGAACCGCCTCCGTCACCGCAATCACCATGCCCGGACTCGTTCCCCACGTCACATAAGGAGCCAGCTCAATGGCCGGAATCACCAGTTCGCGATCGTACTTCGCGCCCTCGTCCGAGGTCAGCTTGCGCCACTCGCTCACCGCCTTGTCCCAGTCCGCACCCTGCGAAGCAAACTGCCGCCCCTTAAGATACGCAAACGTGGTCTCGTCAGGAGCGATCATTCCCGCGCGCGCTCCGGCCTCAATGCTCATATTGCAGACCGTCATACGGCCTTCCATCGAGAGCGAACGAATCGCCGAACCTGCGTACTCGATCACGCATCCCGTCGCGCCATCCGTGCCGATGCGTCCGATAATGCCGAGCGCAACATCCTTCGCCGTCACGCCATCCGGCAACTCGCCTTCCACCGCGATGCGGAACGTCTTGGGTTTCGATTGGGGCAGACACTGCGTCGCCATCACATGCTCGACCTCCGAAGTGCCAATGCCGAATGCTAAGGCGCCAAAAGCTCCATGCGTCGACGTATGCGAATCTCCGCATACGATCGTCATCCCTGGCTTAGTTAATCCAAGCTCCGGCCCAATCACGTGGACAATGCCCTGCTCCGCCGAATGCACATCGAAGAGCGTCACGCCAAAGTCCGCGCAATTCTTGCGCAGCGTATCGATCTGCTTCGCCGCAATCGCGTCTTCAATCAGGATTCGGCCCGCAAGTGTTGTCGGAACATTATGATCCGCAGTCGCCACCGTGCGGTCGGGCCGGCGCAGCTTGCGCCCCGCCAGGCGCAATCCCTCAAAGGCCTGCGGCGAAGTCACCTCATGGACCAAATGCAGATCAATGTAAAGGAGCGCAGGCTCGTTCGCCGGTTCAGCAACCAGATGCGAGTCCCAGACTTTCTCAAATAATGTTTTCGGTGTACCTGACATACCACTCACTCCCAATTTCAGCCAACCAATTGTCTTTGCACTTGCGCGAACCGCCGTCGCCCGTACGGCGGTACCGGCCAGCACCTAGACCGCGTGCATCGCCTGTCGGCGGTCAATCAACTCGCTCAGTACCTGATGAACCTGTTTCCCCATCTCCTGCGTCGAGATGCCCTGCTGTCCGCGGACCAGGTCCGCCGTGCGATGCCCCTGCTCCAGCACCATGCGAACCGCAGTTTCAATTGCCTGCGCTTCCTGCTCCAGCTTGGCTGAGTGGCGCAGCACCATCGCCGCCGTCAGAATCGCTCCCAGCGGATTCGCAATCCCCTTGCCCGCAATGTCCGGAGCCGAACCATGCACCGGTTCGTACAGATTCACCGCTCCTCCGATCGTGGCCGACGGCAGCATGCCCAACGAGCCCGTAATCACCGCCGCCTCATCCGACAAAATGTCTCCGAACAGATTTTCGGTGAGCACCACATCGAAGTTGCGCGGAGTATTCATCAGGTGCATCGCGCACGCGTCCACATATTGATGCTCCAGCGCCACATCTGGATACTGCGCCGCCAGCTCCGTCACCGTCGCGCGCCACAACTGCGATACCTCAAGCACATTGGCCTTGTCTACGGATGTCAGCTTCTTGCGTCGCGCTCCAGCCAGCTCGAAGGCCACGCGCGCTACGCGAACGACCTCGTCGCGCGTGTAACGCATCGTGTTCCACGCTGCCCCGGCTTCGCGATCCCAAGCCCGCGGCTGCCCGAAGTAGAGTCCGCCCAGCAGTTCACGCACAAACAAAATGTCGGTACCGCCCACCACCTCCGCCTTCAGCGGAGAATTCTGCGCCAGCGCAGGCCACGCGAACGAAGGCCGCAGGTTGGCAAATCCGCCCAGCGCCTGCCGCAATTGCAACAGCCCGGCCTCAGGCCTCTTGTCCGGAGAGAGCGAATTGAACTCGTTCCCGCCCACCGCTCCCAGCAGAACCGCATCGCTCTCCAGCGCAATCTCCAGCGTAGAAGCTGGCAGCGGCGAGCCCTCCTTTTTGATTGCAACGCCGCCAATCAGCGCCTCGCGAAATTCAAAATCGTAGTCGCCCATCTCGGCGACCGAGCGCAGCACGCCCACTGCTTCGGCCGTCACTTCCGGGCCAATTCCATCTCCGGCGACAACAAGAACCTTGAGCTTCATCCAGAAAATCTCCTGCTGTTGAGGTAACTCCGCGGCGCACGGCCGCAGAAGAAAGAGCGTCAGTTCGATCGCACGACCGCTTCCGTAGCGATCAAATCCTCATGGCGCTCGTGGTGCGCGACCAGGTTGATCAAATCCTGATCGTAGATAGCCTTCTTCCGGTCCGCGAGCTCCGTAAAGGCTCGATACGCAATGTCCAGATCCGCCGGAGCCAGGCTGTAACCCAGCGCAATCAGCCGCGAGCGCAGTGCGTGCCGCCCCGAGTGCTTGCCCAGTACCATGCGATTCGTCGGAACGCCCACCGAAGCCGGCGTCATAATTTCATACGTCAGCGGATTCGACAACACCCCGTGCTGATGAATTCCAGCCTCATGCGCAAAAGCATTGCTGCCCACCACTGCCTTATTAGGGGAAGGGCCAAAGCTGATCGTGCGCCCTAACTGCTGGCTGATGGAATAAAGTTTTTCAAGGTTCAACCCATGTTCTACGGGATACCGGTCCGCCCTCACGCGCAGCGCCGCCGCAATCTCCTCCAGAGCCGCATTGCCTGCGCGCTCGCCGATACCATTGATGGTGCACTCCACCTGTCGCGCCCCGGCGTCAATCGCCGCCAGCGTATTGGCGACAGCAAGGCCGAGATCGTCATGCGTGTGCGCTGAAAGCGTAATCCTATCCGCGCCCGGTACGCGTTCGCGAATTACGCGGAACATCTCCGCGTAGTCCGAAGGAACAGCGTAGCCAACGGTATCCGGCAGATTGATCACCGTCGCGCCCGCCTCAATCGCCACGCCGACAAGCTGGCACAAAAAATCATGACCGGTGCGCGTCGAGTCCTCAGGGGAAAACTCAACTTCATCCACCAGAGTCTTCGCCAGTGAAACAGCCTTCGCCGCACTCTCCAGCGCCTGCTCGCGGCTGATTCTTAATTTGTATTCCAGATGTATGTCGGAACTGGCCAGGAAAATATGGATGCGCGACCGCCGCGCCTTCTTGAGCGCCTGTCCGGCCCGCTCGATATCTTCCGTCCTCGCCCGCGCCAGCGACGCGATCACCGGACCACGTACCTCCTGAGCCACCGCATCTATCCCGGCAAAGTCTCCGTCCGACGAGATCGCGAACCCAGCCTCCAGAATGTCAACACCGAGATCGGCCAGCGAGTGCGCCATCTGGAGCTTTTCATGCTGTGTCATGCTGCATCCCGGCGACTGCTCGCCGTCGCGGAGCGTGGTGTCGAAAAAATGTACGCGGTCATTTGCCATCTGCTTCTCCTGCTGCACTGGACACACTTACAGTTTGCCAAAATGACACACATAATTCAAATTTATAATTTCTACTGAATCGATAAATTTAACTTATACTTACTGCGGATGCGTTAAAAGCCTTAGTTGAACTTATGGACCTTTCTCAGCTCGAAACTTTCCTCGCCGTAGTCGAAGAGCGCGGATTCTCGCGTGCCGCCGTGCGCCTTCGCCGCACTCAGCCTGCTATCAGCCACACGATCCGTCGCCTCGAAGAAGAAATCGGCGAACCGCTTTTTGAGCGCGTCTCGCGCGAAGGAACACTGACCGCCGCTGGTGATCTGCTCCGCGAATACGCAGAGCGCCTGCTCAAACTGCGCGGCGAAGCCGTCGCCGCCCTCGAAGAGCTGCGCTCGCTTGAACGCGGACGTCTTCATCTCGCGGCGAACGAATACACCTGTCTTTATCTGCTGCCGGTGCTCGATCAGTTTCGCCGCCAGTGCCCGCACATCGGCGTCATGGTGCAGCGCACGCTTGCCAGCCGCATCCCCGAACACGTCCTCGGCCGCACCGTCGAACTCGGCATCGTCACTTTCCCTCCCCCGGATCCGCAGCTGAAATCCATCGGAGTCTACACCGATTCGGTAGTCTTCATCGTAAATCCGCGTCATCCATTCACACGCCAGAAAAAGGTGGCCCTCCGCGATCTGGGAGCAGAAAATTTCGTCGCGCACAATGTCGTCTCGCCCCTGCGTCGCCGCGTCATCGCTCTCTTCGAGCAGCACAAGACCCCGCTTCACATGAATGTCGAGCTGCCCAGCCTAGAAGCCATCAAGCGCTTCGTCGCCATGGGTAATGGAGTCGCGCTCGTTCCAGGCCTCACCGTGCGCGACGAGCTGGCACGCGGCGAACTCGTGCAGGTACAGGTACCGGAGCTGCGCATCGACCGCCAGCTTCTCCTCATCCATCGCCGAAACGCAACCCTGTCCCACGCCGCCCAGGCATTCCTGAAATGCGTCAAGGCCATCGCCGCCGAACGCGGCGCGCCCTTCAGCTTCCGCCGGCACGGCCACGACGCAGCCCCGACCCTACGCCAGCCCTGAATCAAACAGCAATTCTTCCAGCGCCGGATAAGCCTTCAATCGTTATTGGGAACGCAAATAGGAATCCCAGGATCGAAAACAAACGACGAGGATCCGAAATAGATTGACGTGCAATGCGGAAGAACTACGCCGGGAGCATTACCGTAGAAGTCAACCCTGCTAAGGCCCCGATCTTTGAATCGTTCGTAGAACTCATAGCCTTCGGCGTTATCGCAGATGATCACGCCATCCGCAGCCCTGACCCTGCAGGAAATCTCGATCATTTCGCGCCTGGGCAATCCGTCGATAACAATCACATCGTATTGCGAATACGCCTTCATCGACAGAATCTCAGCAACTTCACACGCGCAGGCTTTGGAGTCCTCCATCGAAACATGATGCAATTCAACGTTCGCAGGCATGCCCGCTCTTATCCTGTCATGCCATTCCCGCTTGCCTTCAAATGTCACAACCCTCCTCGCCCGTTTCGCCCACCATAAGGTGGACTGGCCGCCGCCAAACTCCAGAATGTTCTTATTCTTGAAATCCCGATCGCTGAGAAAGTCGATGATCGGGTACGTATACCAGGGGATCGGCTCGCCGTTTTTCGACACCGCCGCCCTTTTCAAACTGCTTCGAAAGTGGCCCGTCCGATAGCTGTAAATAGCAGGAGTCAGAACCGCGGTCCCGACGTTTCGTATCGGGTCCGACAGCCATTTGGGGAGCAGTTTCCTGACCGGGGCAAATATTCCTTGAAGGAATGATCGCGTCATGGCCCACGTTCCTCTGCGAGGTAAGAATGTTTATACCACTGTTTTTGCATACCCGCAGAAGGCGGCTTCGAGCGAACAGAACATCAGCCACGCTACCTCGAGCACTGTGCCCTGGGCCCTGAGCCCTGTACAATTGCCAGAGTGGACCGGGCTGCCGCCCGGCTTCATAAATTGACGAGCCCATAAGGCTTTTGCGCCCGTCGCCCCGGGCAAGAGGTTCACGAGAAGAATGAAGAAGAGTCTGTTGTTGCTGTTGCTGCTGCCCCTCATGGCAGTGGCATGTTTTGCTCAGGAAAGCCGTCAGGACATCAGCGTAAGCGGATCGGCATTGATTCCCCCCTATATCGCTGGCAATGGAACCCAGTTGCACGCTACAGTCGGATTCGGCGTACTGGTCAGCTATCGCTATCTCCTCACCCCCCGCAGCGGCCTTGAGTTGAACTATCAGTACGCGCAGGAAGTGCAGCATTTCACAAATCCCACCAACAATAACTTGGTCCACAACCGCTTTCAGGAAATCTCAGGGGCCTATGTCCGCAGTTTTACCTTCCGGAACTTCAACCCCTTCCTCGAAGCGGGCATCGGCGGCTTCATTTATAGCCCTATCGATGACCAGAAAACGACAACACAGGGTCTGAGCCGGAACACCAACGTGGGCCTTCTCTATGGCGGGGGCATCGCCTATGAAATCAGCCCGAGCTTTGACATTCGTGCCGAATATCGCGGCCTTATATACAAAACGCCCACCTTCGGTCAGACCAACTTCAGCACTGGCCGGTATTACATGGTGAGTGATCCGGTCATCGGCATCGCGTACCACTTCTAAACAAAATCGGGCGGCAGCGCACCACGCTCCGCCCGCCTCCCGCCGGCATTTCTCCTCGTCGAAGATTTATAACGATAGAAATCAATCCACGGTGACCACAATCAGCGAGGCGTCGTCCCTGAACAGTCCGTCGCAAAAGGTAGTCACGTCCTCGAGTACGCGCTTGCGAATCCCATGAGCGCCCTCCGCGCGGCTCGCCAGAACGGAATCAATCAGCCGCTTGTACCCAAAGTCTTCTTCCGCGGCATTCCACGCCTCAAGCACGCCATCCGTCATCATCAGCAGCGCATCGCCTGAGGCCAGCATCAACTCGTGGTCGCTGAACGTCCAGTGCGAAAACAAGCCCAGCACACCGCTGAATGCTTCCAGGAGTTCAACCGCTCCATCGTGATGAACCAGAAGCGGCAGGCAGTGCCCCGCGCTTTCATAGCGCAGCAGGCGCGTCTCCTCGTCCAGGACTGCGTAGAACAAGGTCACAAAGCGTCCCGGCGCGATGGTATCGCACAGAACGACGTTCAGCTTGGAGCAGAGAGCGGCCGGCGAAAGAATCTCATGCGCAAACGCCTTGACTGATGCCTGAAGGTTCGCCATCAGCAGCGCCGCCGACACGCCTTTGCCCGACACATCCGCGATGCACAGCCCAACCTGGCCTTTGCCGAGCGATAGCACGTCAAAATAGTCGCCGCTCACACTGAGCGCCGGCTGCCACGCGCATGCAATCTGGAAACCTTCAAGCTGCGGTGTCTCACGCGGCAGCAGGTGCACCTGAATCTCATGGGCCTGGTCAAGATCGGTCTGCGGCGTATGTTTTTCGCTCAGCCCGAGCTGCACGTGACTCTGCAAGCGGCGCTGCAAATCAAGACGCCGCGCCTCCCGCCGCGCCTGTCTCTCTCTGAAAGCAAAGAGGATGATACCCACAACAAAAATAATCAACAGGATAAGCGGTGAATCGCGGAGAATTAGGCGATTGAACGAAACGCCGCCCGGAGAGACATAAGAATAAAACGGCAGCAGCGCTGCATTCGCCACGATCGCCGCGCCCACTAACAGCAACGCATATCCGATCCAGATCCACGGACGCGGGCGCCGCTCGAGAATCGGCCCCCCAACAAGAATTAGCAGGATCGTGACATTCCCGGAAACGTAGGTATCGATCAACGTTCCGATGATCCGTTCCGGGGCATGAAATATCCAGTGGAGAACACAGATCGCAATTGCAATCAGCAACAGGACGAATTGAAAACGCAGCAGGTTAGAACCTGGAAGAAACGTCCTGTGCTTATTAGGGCGGGGCATAGCAATCAGACCCTCACTGAAAAGGCAGAATAGCAGAACCAGAATCCATTGCCCGAGAGAAACCTATAGAAAAACAAAGGAGCGCACCTCGAATCCACGTGCGAATCAAGGTGCGCTCCTTCCAAGTGCTTCCTAAAGACTAGGCCTGCTCGCCGCCCTCCGGCTGTTGCTCCGCAAGCTGCTTCTGCATCTCTTCGCGGCGCTTCTCGCGGGCTTCGGCGCGCTTCTGGCGCTTCTCGTCAAGAATCTTTTCCGCGCCCAGTAACTCGATGAAGGCCTTTTCCGCGCCGTCTCCGCGTTGAAAGCCAGTGCGGACAATGCGAAGATAACCGCCGTTGCGATCTCCGTAACGAGGCGCAACCGTATCGAACAGCCGGGTAACTGCCTCGCGGGTCTGCAGAAAAGCAAGAGCCTGACGACGCGAGTGCAGGTCGCCCTTCTTCCCGAGCGTGATGAGTTTTTCTACGTGAGGGCGCGCCGCCTTGGCCTTGGTAATGGTGGTCTCGACGCGGTCCTCAAGAACAATCGACGTGACCAGGTTCCGCAGCAGAGCGCGGCGATGGCTGGTGTTCCGTCCTAGTTTGTATCCTGCATTGCGATGACGCATGGCATTTCTCTCTCTATCGAAAATCTTTGGCAGGGACCAGAGCTCTAAGGCCGTTCTGTGCCTTGAGCTCTGTACCCCGCTCCCTCGTACTTAAAAGTTCTCGGTCTCATTCTGCAATGCGATGTCGCCTTCGAGGTCATCCTCTTCGTCGTCATCGTAATTGTTATAGCTCGCAGCCAATGCCGCAGCCGGAAGAATAGACGTCGGTCCAGGCACGGCATTGCCATGCTCATCGATCTTCATCCCCAGCGAAAGGCCCATCTGCGCCAGAATTTCCTTGATCTCATTCAGCGATTTGCGGCCGAAGTTCTTCGTCTTAAGCATCTCGGCTTCAGTCTTCTGCACCAGCTCGCCAATCGTCTGGATATTGGCGTTCTTCAGACAGTTATAGCTGCGAACACTCAGCTCCAGCTCTTCGACGGAGCGATTGAGATTATCGTTCCGCAACAAGCCGCGTCCCTCTTCCGTGTGGTTGTCCGTTTCGATCTCTTCCTCGAAATTGATGAAGATGCTCATGTGATCCTTGAGCAGCTTCGCCGCGAGGCCGACTGCATCTGCCGGAAGCACCGAACCGTTGGTCCAGACTTCGAGCGTGAGCTTGTCGTAATCGGTAATCTGTCCCAGGCGAGCCGCATCCACCGCGTAATTCACCTTGCGAACCGGCGAGTGAACCGAGTCCACCGGAATGAATCCAATGCCCAGGTCGGAGTCGAAGTTCTTGTCAGCGGAGATATAGCCGCGCCCACGTTTCAGGCGCATCTCCATATCCAGCTTGCCGCCGTCGCTGACGGTGCCGATATACACGTTCTTGTCGAGGATTTCCACGTCCCCATCGGCTTCAATCTGTCCCGAAGTCACGACGCCGGGCTGATCCACGCGCAGATACAGAACCTTCGGACCCTCTCCGTTCAGCTTGAACGGAACCTGCTTTAGGTTCAGAATGATGTCGGTCGCGTCCTCGACGACCCCAGTAATCGACTGGAACTCGTGTAGAACGCCTTCGATCTTGACCGCAGTAACCGCCGCGCCTTCAATCGATGACAGCAGCGTGCGCCGAAGCGCATTGCCAATGGTGGTTCCAAAGCCGCGCTCAAAAGGCTGTGCGCTGAACTTCCCGAACTTCTCAGTAAGCGTCTCTGCGTCAACCGCCAGACGCTTGGGTTTTTGAAATCCTCTCCAAAGCATATCGATATCACCTCTCCTGCGCAGCAGCGCCGCGAAGCATTCTGCAACGGCTGCGCCTGATACTCCGTTTCCGTTGAATTTTGTAGCCGCATCGCTGCGGGTATCTCACACTTCAAAGATGCTGGGTCCCCATCCTTTGCGCTGTTGACACAAAGGATGGAACTCCACATCTCCAAACCTACTTGCTGTACAGTTCGACGATCAACTGCTCGTTGACCGGCAAATTTACGTCCTCGCGCTTCGGCAGCGCCAGAACCTTACCCGAAAGATTCTGACCATCCACTGACAGCCACGCCGGAGCGGGCTGATGGCTGGCAAACTCACGCGAGCTTTCCACCACAGTCAGCTTCACCGAATTCGGACGAATCTTGATCTCATCGCCCACGCTCACCTGGAAGGAAGGAATGTTCACCTTGCGGCCATTCACTTCAACGTGTCCGTGGCGAACAATCTGGCGGGCCTGACGACGCGAACTCGCGAAGCCGAGACGGAAGGCCACGTTGTCCAGGCGACGCTCAAGCTGCTGCAACAGCAACTCGCCGGTAACGCCCGGTGCGCGCGATGCCTTCTCGTAGTACGCGCGAAATTGCCCTTCTAGGGCAAAGTAAATGCGCTTTGCCTTCTGCTTCTCGCGAAGCTGCAGGCCGTAGCCAACGATCT
Organism: uncultured Acidobacteriaceae bacterium; assembly: GCA_963743135.1. Lineage (GTDB taxonomy): Bacteria > Acidobacteriota > Terriglobia > Terriglobales > Acidobacteriaceae > Silvibacterium. The sequence continues at coordinate 202,617 of CAVUON010000008.1, read as the reverse complement.
TCGCCTTGCGGTCGCGGCCATGCTGGCCGGGGGCGAAGTTGCGTTTTTCGATGGCGCACTTATCCGTGAAACACTTTGCGCCCTTCAGAAAAAGCTTCATGCCTTCGCGACGGCAAAGGCGACAGACTGCTCCTGTATAACGTGCCAATTCAATCTCTCCTGATACTTCTTTGCTTCAGAGGCCGACCGGTTTACGCGCTGGCAGCGCTTCGTCCCAGTCCATCTGTTAGTTTACTTTGATCCGCCCCCGGTTACCAGCGAAAGCCGGCAACCGGAGACTTGCACTTAAACGCGACGACGCTTCGGCGGACGGCATCCGTTATGCGGAATCGGCGTAACGTCGCGAATCGAGCGCACGTCGATGCCGGCGGCAGCCAGCGCGCGTACAGCTGACTCACGGCCCGATCCCGGACCGCTCACCCGCACGTCGACCGAGCGCATTCCGTGATCTCGCGCCTGGTTCGCTGCGTTCACCGCCGCCTGCTGCGCGGCAAAAGGAGTGCCCTTACGCGACCCCCGGAAACCAAGCGAACCCGAACTCTTCCACGAGATCGTGTTTCCCTGCCCGTCTGTGATCGTCACAATAGTATTGTTGAACGTAGCCTGAATGTAAACCAGTCCGTACGGAACATTCTTGCGTTCGCGCTTCTTGAACTTCTTGTTCTTGGCGACCTTGTTGGCGCCTGCTTGTGCTTTTGCCATTAGGTCTTCGCCGTCGCTTTCTTCTTGCCTGCTACCGTACCCTTACGCGGTCCCTTGCGGGTGCGCGCGTTGGTGTGGGTGCGCTGGCCGCGTGTCGGAAGGCTGCGGCGGTGGCGAAGTCCACGGTAGGACTGAATGTCAATGAGTCGCTTGATGTTCATCGAGGTGTCTTTGCGAAGATCGCCTTCGACATTTCCCTCATTCTCGATGATCTGACGGATGCGGTTCACCTCGTCCTCGCCGAGATCCTGAATCTTCTTGAATGGATCAACATTCGCAGAAGTCAGAATTCGCAGCGCACGCGGGTTGCCGATCCCGTAGATGTAAGTAAGCCCGATCCGCGCCTGCTTGTTGCGGGGCAAATCGACGCCAGCTATACGTGCCATGCTTGTGTCCTTAGAATGCTCGCCAGCAGCTTCGCCGCTGGGAGCGGTTATGCCAGGGTCAAACTGCAAACCTTGGCGTTAATGGAACCGGGGTTCATCGCAAGCCCTTCCACGGCTAACTAGCCCCTTGCCTTGAAGGCGTGGTTCCTGAATCCAAACAGCCCGAACTAGCCCTGGCGCTGCTTGTGCTTTGAGTTCTCGCAGATCACGCGCACCACCCCACGGCGGTGAATGACCTTGCACTTGTCACAAATCTTCTTTACCGATGCCCGAACCTTCATAACAACTCCTGATCCTGTTGAACAATCCCTATTTGTAGCGATAAACAATCCGTCCGCGCGTCAAATCATACGGACTCAGTTCGATCGCCACCCGATCTCCCGGAAGAATGCGGATGAAGTTCTTCCTCATGCGGCCCGAGACATGCGCCAGAACCTGGTGCTTGTTCTCCAGTTCCACCTTGAACATGGCATTGGGCAACGTTTCAAGCACCGTTGCCATTACCTCAATCGCGTCTTCCTTCGACAAACCTTATCCCGATTCCGCCAGCCGCTTCGGCCGGCTAAACACACCTACTGCGTCAAAATCTCCGCGCCTTCGGCCGTCACCGCAACCGTATGCTCGAAGTGCGCGCTCAAACTTCCGTCCTGCGTCACCGCCGTCCAGCCATCGCTCAGCACCTGAACATCCGGCTTCCCCGCGTTCACCATCGGCTCAATCGCGATCACCATGCCCTCGCGCAGCTGCTGGCCCTGCCCGCGCCGTCCGTAATTCGGGACCTGCGGATCTTCATGCAGCCGCGTTCCGATCCCGTGCCCGACAAAATCCCGTACCACGCTGAATCCCTCGGCTTCCACCACTTCCTGCACCGCCGCGCCCACATCGCCCAGCGTCGCGCCCGGCTTGATTGCCTCAATCCCGCGCTCGAGAGAGGCTTGCGTCACTGCCAGCAGCCTCTTCGTTCGCTCCGGCAGTTTGCCGCCTACCGCGATCGTCGTTGCCGAATCGCCATAGTAGCCATCGATGATCACGCCCGTGTCGATAGAAACAATATCGCCGTCGCGCAATACTCGCTTCGCCGACGGAATCCCGTGAACCACTTCCTCATTCACCGAGGTGCAAAGCACACAGGGATATCCGCGATACCCCTTGAACGCCGGCTTCGCGCCCAGTTCCTTCATCTTTTCCGCAGCGGCATCCTCAAGGTCCTGCGTCGAAGCTCCGGCCTTCACAAACTTCCGGACATGCTCCAGAACCTCGCGAACCACCTGTCCGCTGCGCCGCATCTTTTCGATCTCCTGCGGCGTCTTGATCATGATTGCCATCGGTCCGCTAGCTCCTCAGCCGCTGCACAGCCTGCATCACCGCGGTGGTCACCGCGTTCACCGGCTGCTCCCCGTCCACCCGCTCAAAACGCCCCAAAGCGCGATAGTGCTCCACGACCGGAGCCGTGAGGGCCTCGTATGCCCGCATCCGCTCCTCAAATACTTCTTCCGTGTCGTCTGAGCGCCGCGCAAGAGGCGTGCCGTCCAGGTCGCAGATTTCGTCAACCTTGGGCGGCTGCAAGTAGATGTTGTAAATACTCTTGCAAACAGGACATGTGCGCCGGCCGGTAATACGGCGCAATAACTGATTATATCCAACCTCGATGCTTACAGCAATCACTGGTAGCGCATTCGGCCCCTTGCCGTTCAAATGAGCATCCACCCACGCCGCCTGCCCCAGCGTGCGCGGATAGCCGTCGAGGATATAGCCGGCGCTCGTGTCGGGACGCCTCAGCCGCTCGGCGACCATTTCGTTCACAAGTTCGTCCGACACCAGTTCGCCCCGGTCCAGAACCGATTTCGCCTGCAATCCCAGCGCCGTACCTTGGCTCACGTTCGCCCGCAGCAGATCTCCCGTTGAAATCTGCGGAATCCCCCATGCTGCCATCAGGGCCTTGGCCTGCGTTCCCTTGCCGACCCCCGGAGCGCCCAGCAAAAGAATGGGGCCAGGAGAGGTCTTCACCAACTCCTGGCTCCGGGTCTCAACTCCTGCGGCAGGCAAAGCCAACTTACCACGCCCGCCTTCCGCGGGTACGGCCACTGCGCGCCGAAAATCCCTCGTAATGGCGCATGATTAGCTGCGATTCCACCTGGTTTACCGTATCCATCGCCACCCCGACCACAATCAGCAGCGACGTTCCACCAAAGTAGAAGTTGAAGCCCATTCCATTCGTCACCCACAGCGGCAGATGCTCAAAGAATCCGCCCACCAGCGGCAGGTGATTCAGATGAATACCGCTGATCAGCAATTGCGGAATCAGCGCAACCACAACCAGGTAAAGCGCGCCCACCAGCGTGATCCGGGTAAGAATGTCGTTCACATAATCCGAAGTGCGCTTGCCCGGCCGGATGCCGGGAATAAACCCGCCATATTTGCGCATGTTATCCGCAATATCGTCCGGACGGAAAACGATCGAAATGTAGAAGTACGCGAAGAAGACGATCGAGACGACATACAGCAGCTCATACCACGGCTCGCCGGGGGCTAGCGCCTGGAAGATCCGCGTCAACGGACCGCTGTTGCGGACAAACGCGCTCTGCGCAAACAACAGCGGAGCCGACAAGACCGAAGCCGCAAAGATGATCGGCATTACGCCGCCGGAGTTCACTTTCAACGGCAGGTGCGTTGATTGCCCACCCATCAACCGCCGCCCAACAATGCGCTTGGCATACTGCACAGGAATCCGCCGCTCGGCGCTTTCCACGTACACAATGAAGGCCACAACTGCGATCATGCCGATGACCAGCAGAACCACCGCCGGAACCGTGAACGCGCCAAACTTCTGCGTGTGGATCGTGTCAACCAGTTCCGCAATGCCCCTCGGGAGGCCAACGACGATACCCGCAAAGATCAGCAAACTCATGCCGTTGCCGATACCACGGTCGGTAATCTGTTCTCCCAGCCACATCACGAAAGCCGTGCCCGCCGTAAGCGTCAGCACCGTCATGACCACAAATCCCGTTCCCGGATTCAGCACCAGGTTGTTTGACGAGCTCTGCAGAGCCAGCGCAATCGCCATCGACTGCACAACGCCCAAGATGATCGTCACATAACGCGTCCACTGCGTAATCTTGCGCCGTCCCAGCTCACCCTCTTTTTGCAGGCGCGCCAGCGGCTCATACACCACCGTCAGCAACTGAAAGATAATCGACGCCGTAATGTACGGCATGATTCCCAGCGCGAATACGGTAAGACGGCGCAGGTTGCCGCCGCTGAACAGGTCCACCAACCCGAGCGAAGAGCCGCTCTGCGAGTTGAAGAACTGCTCCAGCGCATTGGCGTTCACGCCCGGCGTAGGAATATGGCCGCCCAGTCGGTAAATAAAAAGGATGCCCAGCGTAAACAGAACACGCCTGCGCAGGTCGGGGATACGGAAGATATTCGCGAATTTCTCTAACATCGGTGATTCCAATCATAAATGCCTCGCCTGAGCGCCGTGTGCGCGGGCGAGGCATGCGCGAAACATTAGCCGATCAGAACGGCCTTGCCGCCGGCTTTTTCAATCTTCTCCTGCGCGGTCTTTGAGAACTTGTGTGCATGGACTGTAACCGCCACGCTGATCTCGCCATTGCCAAGAATCTTCAGCAACTCATTGCGCTTCTTCAGCAGGCCCATGGCGATAAACTTCTCCAGCGTCAGCTCCGATTCGTTCAACTCCGCAAGCCGATCCAGGTTCAGCACCGTGTATTCGGTGCGGAAAATGTTCGTAAATCCGCGCTTGGGCAAGCGGCGGTGCAACGGCATCTGGCCGCCTTCAAAACCGCGCATCAGGCTCGAACCAGAACGGGAGCCCTGTCCCTTATGTCCGCGTGTAGAGGTCTTGCCGTGGCCCGAACCCATTCCGCGCCCTACGCGCTTCTTGTTCCGGTTCGCCTTCTTAGGCGCTCGCAGATTCGATAAATTCATAATTTCCTCGCTCAACGCCGGAGCACCTTGTCCCACTCCGACTCGCATTTGTTTGTTCTTAGCTACCCGCTTCTCAGCTAGTCTACGATTCGCACCAGGTGCGGAATCGCCTTCACCATGCCGCGAATCGAAGCCGTATCTTCACGCTCGACAATCTGATTCAGCCGTGTAAAACCGAGGCCCTTGACGACCCTCTTATGTTTCACCGGAGCCTGAATCTTCGAACGAAAGTATTGGATCTTGATTTTAGCCTGCTCTGCCATTTCTATAACTCCTCAACTTGCTTGCCGCGCAACGCAGCGACTTCGGCCTTGTCCCGCAACTGCACCAGCGCATCAAAAGTCGCCTTGACCACGTTATGCGGATTCGCGGTGCCCAGGCTCTTGGTCAGCACATTCTGCACACCCACTGAGGTCATTACCGCGCGCACCGCGCCGCCGGCAATCACGCCAGTACCTTCCGGAGCCGGCTTCAGCAGCACCTGTCCCGAGCCAAAACGGCCCAGTACCTGATGCGGAATCGTCGTCGACGTCAGATTGATGCGGAAAAGGTTCTTCTTCGCCGACTCGATACCCTTGCGGATCGCCTGCGGCACTTCCTTCGCCTTGCCCGAGCCGTAGCCAACCACGCCCGATCCGGGATCACCCACCACCACCAGCGCGGCGAACGACATGTTCTTGCCGCCCTTGACGACTTTGGTCACGCGGTTGATGGCGACCACCTGATCTTTCAGGTTGAACTGACCGGCATCCAGCTTTTTCTTCATTATTGCCATTCGCTTCCTGATTCCTTCTGCGCAGCCAGGCCGCGCGCCGTCCTATCTTGAAGTCCTGCTTTTAGAACTCAAGCCCCGCCTCGCGAGCCGCATCCGCCAGCGCCTTGACGCGTCCGTGATACAGATACCCGCCGCGGTCAAACACAACCCTCTTGATGCCTTTTTCCTTCGCGCGCTCGGCCACCAGCTTGCCAACTTCCTTCGCCGCCGCCACGTTACCGCCGGTCTTCGTCTTCGAAGCCACGGTCGAGGCCGAAACCAGCGTCGCGCCCTGCACATCGTCGATCACCTGCGCGTAAATGTGGTTCAGCGAACGATACACGTTCAACCGTGGACGTTCCTGCGTGCCTTGAATCTTCGCGCGAATGCGGTCATGCACTGTCTGGCGAATTTCATTTCTTTTCCTAAGCGGAATCATCGTCTCAATCCTTCCTAATAGCGGAGCCGCCCAGCAACCCCGTTCGGTCTTAAATGCAACTCTCAGTGATCAACCATTAACCAGCTTGTTCTCATTAATCCCTAATGGCTGATCCCTAATCGCTGCCTTATTTCGCTCCGGTCTTGCCGACCTTCTTCTTCAGCTTCTCGTCCGCATAACGAACGCCCTTGTTCTTGTACGGATCAGGCTTACGCAGCGAGCGCATATCCGCGGCCACCTGGCCGACCTTCTGTCGGTCAATGCCGGAGATGGTCACCCGCGTCTGCTTGGGATCGATCGCCGCCGTGATGCCCGTAGGCAACGGAAACTCAATCGGGTGCGAGTAGCCCAGCGTGAACACTACCGTATTCTTGCCCTTCAACTCCGCGCGATATCCGATACCAACAATGTCAAGATCCTTCGACCAGCCCTTGGTCACGCCTTCAATCGCGTTGAACACCAAAGCGCGCGTCAAACCATGCACCGCCGCCTGCGAATCGTTTTCGCGAACCGCGTGAACATGGCCGTCTTTGGTTTCGAGTTTGATTCCCGCAGGAATAAACTGCTCAACCTTGCCCTTCGGCCCTTCGACAACAATCGTGTTACCCGCGACCGTGTATTTCACGCCGCTCGGCAACGGGATCGGCTGTTTTCCAATGCGCGACATACTCAAGTCCTTTTATGGCTTGCGAGTCCCGATACGTTCTAAAGAACCCACCGTTCCACTGCAGCCAGGCAAGTTTTCCTGCCCAAACATCGAACCCAAACCCACGCCGAAGGCGTGGCCAAATCAGTTAATCCAGCAAGAATGGCGCGCAAAGCGCGCGTCCCGCCGACACGCGAAGTGTCACCAGACTTCGCATAGGATTTCGCCGCCTACGCCTTCACGCCGAGCCTGGCGTCCGGTCATCACGCCGCGTGGCGTAGTGAGGATGCTGATGCCCAGTCCGCCCTGCACACGCTTGATCTCATCGCGGCTCACATAAACGCGGCAGCCGGGGCGCGAAATGCGAGCCAGGTCGCGGATCGCAGCTTCGTTGCTCGCGCCGTATTTCAGGTAAACGCGCAGCACGTTGCGGCCATTCTCTTCGGCAGCCTTGTAGTTGGCGATGTAGCCCTCTTCCTTCAGGATGCGGGCGATCTCGGTTTTCAGTTTCGAGGCCGGAACATCCAGTTTCTGGTGACGCGCACGAATCGAATTGCGTATGCGGGTCAGAAAATCTGCTACAGGATCGGTCAAACTCATCGTTTCTCCTTCATCCCCCGTTCGCTCGCCTTCGGCGAGAACCAGCGGGAATGTCTTGAGATCGTCGGCTCTCGCCTCAGATCAAACTTGTCGTGCGCCCAACAGGCGCCTTCGCCTGGACGGCCAGTCCTCACCAGGAAGACTTGACGACCCCGGGAATCTCTCCCCTTAGCGCCAGCTGACGGAAGCACAGGCGGCAGATGCCGAACTTGCGCAGAAACGCGCGGGGGCGTCCGCAGAGCTTGCAGCGATTGTGCTGGCGGCTCTTGAACTTCGGCTTACGGGCGTCTTTAACTCGCTTTGCAGTAGTTGCCATAAATTCCTATTTCCTCTCGTTTACGCGGTCAGGCGGAAGGGCATGCCAAACTGCTTCAGCAGAGCGCGCGCCGAGTTATCGTCCTGGGCCGAGGTCACAATCGTGATGTTCATTCCCTTCAGCTTGTCAACCTTCGAGTAGTCGATCTCCGCAAAGATCAACTGATCGCGAACGCCCAACGTGTAGTTGCCGCGTCCGTCAAAACTCTTCGTCGAAACGCCGCGAAAATCGCGCACCCGAGGCAGCGCCACCGAAATCAGGCGGTCGAGAAACTCGTACATCGTGTCGCCGCGCAGTGTGACCATCGCTCCAATGGGCATTCCCTCGCGTACCTTGAAGGCCGCAATGGATTTCTTCGCACGCGTCGAAACCGGCTTCTGTCCGGCGATCGACGCCAGATCTGCGATCAGCGGATCCAGCATCTTCGAGTTCTGCGTCGCCTCGCCCAGTCCCATATTTACGACAATCTTTTCCAGGCGCGGCACAGCCATCGTGTTCTCAAGGCCAAGCTCCTTCTGGAGCGCCCCTTTAATTTCCTTGTGGTACTTCTCTTTCAGTCTCGCTGCCATCTTCATCTATTCTTTCTCTCCGGTCTCGGATTGATCCTCTGCATTTCCAAAGGCCGTCTACTGTTACGGAGGGTTCTCAATTGAACCGCCATCCCGACAACGCGCCGAAGGCACAATTGCCTGGACGGCCAGTCCTCACTTCTTTTTCTGCTTCGCCGCCAGCGTCGTGCCGCACTTTTTGCAGACGCGCACTTTTCTGTCGCCTTCAAACTTGTGGCCGATGCGGGTCGGACCGCAGCCCGGGCAGACCAGCAGCACATTCGAAATATGAATCGGCGCTTCCTGCTCCGCGATGCCGCCTTTGATGTTCTTCTGCGGATTGGGGCGAACGTTCTTTTTCACCACCCGCACATGCTCAACCAGAATACGGTTCGTCTCGGGAACCAGGCGCAGAACGCGCCCACGCTTGCCGCGGTCGGCTCCTGAGATCACTTCCACCTGGTCATTGCGCTGTATGTTCAAGCTCATAAAATCTTTCCCCTGCTCTCGTCTCGATTAAAGAACTTCGGGAGCGAGCGATACGATCTTCAAAAACTTCTTCTCGCGCAGCTCACGAGCCACCGGCCCAAAGACGCGCGTTCCAACCGGCTCGCCGACATCATTGATCAACACCGCCGCGTTCGAGTCGAAACGAATATAGGTCCCGTCCCGGCGGCGCGCTTCCTTGCGCGTGCGCACAATCACCGCCTTGACGACTTTGCCCTTCTTCACCTGGCCGTCCGGCGAAGCTTCCTTCACCGCTGCCGTAACAACATCTCCAAGGCCGGCTTTCTTGCCGCTCGACCCGCCCAGAGGAAGAATCATCTGCAGTTTACGAGCGCCGGAATTATCGGCAACCTCGAGCATGGATCTCATCTGCACTGCCATAGCGCTCTCTCCTTAATCCTTCTCGCCCAATACCTGAGGCGTATCTATGCTCGTGTTACTTCGCTGCGGCAGCCGCTTCTTCCGCCTGCGCCAGCGCAGAGCGCCGGACAATCTCTTCAAGACTCCAGCGCTTCAGCTTGCTCAGCGGACGCGTCTCGCGGATGCGAACCATATCGCCCACCCGTGCCGTGTTCTGCTCGTCGTGCGCGTAGAATTTCTTGTTGGTCTTCATCACGCGCTTGTATTTCGGGTGCGCCTTGCGCATCTCGACCTCGACCACAATGGTCTTCTGCATCTTGGTCGAAACAACTTCGCCAACTTTTTCGTTGCGGCGCGACTCTGTGCTCGTCTGCGTGGCGCTTGTCTGTGTGGCTTCGCTCATGACTTAGCGCGCCTCCTTCTTGGACTTGGTCTTGCTCGTGGTTTTCTTTGCGGCCGCATGCTTCACAGCCTTCGTCTTCGTCGCGGTCTTCTTGGCTGCGACCTTCGGAGCCTTCCTGGCCGCCTTCTTCGCAGCTTTGCGCGGCTTCTTCGGCGCGCTGGACTCCGTCTTGTGCTCGGCGCCATGCAGACCCAGTTCGCGCTCCCGCACGACTGTCTTGATGCGGGCAATGTCTTTCCTCAGCCCCCGCACTTTCTTCACCACATCCGTCTGGCCCAGCGTAAGCTGAAAACGCAGGCGAAACAGCTGCTCGGCTACTTTCGTCTCTTCCGTCTCCAGCTCGCCGTCGCTCAGGTTACGAATCTTCTCGAGTTCCATTCTTCTCTTCTTCTCTCTCCGGGACCAGACCCCCTCAGGAAGCCGGTATCCCCTTAAAACCTGTGCCCGCGCTTACTTCGCGGCTGCGACAACCTTCACGTCATGGCGCTGCACAAAGCGCGTCTTCAACGGCAGCTTGTGTGAAGCCAGACGCATCGCCTCCTGCGCCATCTGCGGCGTTACGCCTTCCATCTCGAACAGCACCTTGCCCGGACGAACCACCGCAACCCAGTGATCGGGAGCGCCCTTGCCTTTACCCATACGGGTTTCAGCCGGCTTCTTCGTCACCGGCTTGTCTGGAAACAGACGCAGCCAGATCTTGCCGCCACGCTTGATAAAGCGGGTCATCGCGATACGGCTGGCTTCAATCTGCCGGTCTGTAATGTAGCCGCACTCCATCACCTTCAGTCCGTAATCGCCGAACGAAAGCTCGCTGCCGCGCCACGCCTTGCCGCGCATACGGCCGCGTTGCTGCTTGCGATACTTAACCTTCTTTGGCATCAACATAACGAAATCCTCAAAAAAGCAACCACTCTAGTGGCTAATGGCTAATCCCTAAAATACCGACGTTCCCACAGCCGCCTGCGGTTCTCTCCGCTTCTGCTGATAGATATCGCCGCGATAGATCCACGTCTTTACGCCGATAATTCCGTAGGTGGTGTGCGCTTCGGCAAAACCGTAATCAATGTCCGCCCGCAGCGTGTGCAGCGGCAACCGCCCCTGCAGATACCACTCCGAACGCGCGATTTCATTGCCGTTCAGGCGGCCCGATACGCGAACCTTGATCCCCTTGCAGCCAAAACGCAGCGCCGAATCAACAGACTTGCGCATCGCCCGGCGGAACCCTACGCGCTTCTCAAGCTGCAGCGCGATATTCTCGGCCACAAGTTGAGCGTCAAGCTCTGGCTTGTTCACTTCGAGAATATCAATAAAGACTTCGCGCTTGGTCCGCTTCTGGATATCAAGCTTCAGCTTGTCGATCTCAGCGCCCTTGCGCCCGATGATGATGCCGGGACGCGCAGTGCGGATAATCAGACGGAGCTTGTTGCCCGGGCGCTCGATCTCAACCGAGCTGACGCCCGCGGCCTTCAGCTTTTCCTTCAGTTCCTTCTTCAGGTGCACGTCTTCGATAAGCAACTTGTCGTAGTCGCGCTCAACGAACCAGCGCGAACGCCAGGGCTTGTTCACGCCAAGCCGAAATCCGTAAGGATGGACTTTCTGTCCCATAATTTCCTCTAAACCTTCCTTAAACCCGCTTCCGGTCGCCCGTTGGCGGACACTTCAAAAACCCCTCGACTTACTTCGCGGCCTTCTTCTTGGCAGCGGATTTCTTAGGTGCAGCCTTCTTCGCAACCTTCTTCTTGGCCGAAACCTTCTTCGCAGCGGGCTTCTTCGCGCTCTTCACGCCCCCGGGAGCCGACTCAACCTCAAGCTCGTCGCCAACCGTGTGCGCCAGGTTGCTCTGATTACGCTCTGCAACCGAGATCTCGATATGCGCCAGCCTGCGCTGATAGCGGAACGCGCGGCCCATCGGAGCCGGACGAATGCGCTTCATGCGCGGCCCTTCGTTGGCTATCGCCGTCTTCACGTAGAGGTTGTCCACATCCACGTCCAGTCCCTGCTCCTGGCTCAGGTAGTTCGCGTTCTGCAAAGCCGAACGCAACACCTTCTCCACCATCGGAGCAACCGACTTCTTCGTAAAGGCGACCGTCGTCAGCGCCTCTTCGACGCTGCGGCCTTTGATGAGCTCCAGCACCAGCCGCGCCTTCTGCGGCGATACGCGCTGGAAGCGCGCCTTAGCCCGAAATTCCCGTGTGTCCACTGCTAATGCCATTGCTTTAACCCTTCGTTCCCAATCTTCCAGCTATTTCGGCTTCGCCGACGACTCAGCCGCCTTCGCCGAGTGGCCCTTGAAGGTCCGCGTCGCCGCGAACTCTCCCAGCTTGTGACCCACCATGTTCTCCGTCACGTACACCGGCACAAACTTCCTTCCGTTATGCACCGCAATCGTGTGACCCACCATATCCGGATGCAGCGTGGAGCGGCGCGACCAGGTGCGAACCACCTTCTTGTCGTTCGCCAGGTTCAACGCTTCAATCTTGACCATCAGGTGCCCATCAATGAAAGGCCCTTTTTTTGTCGACCGTGCCATATCTCTCCTCAAGGACCATCACAACCTTCGGCCCTGTTGCAGGATCAGGTCTCTGTGCCCTGAGCCCTGTTCGCTGCCTTACTTGCTCTTGCGGCTCACGATGAATGCATCGGTCCGCTTGTTGTTGCGCGTCTTGTATCCACGCGTCGGCTGTCCCCAGGGAGTCACCGGATGGCGTCCGCCCGAGGTCTTGCCCTCGCCGCCGCCGTGCGGGTGATCCACGGGGTTCATCGACACGCCGCGGTTGCTCGGGCGAATGCCCTTCCAGCGATTGCGTCCAGCCTTGCCGATACTGACATTTTCGTGATCGGTGTTGCCCACCTGCCCGATGGTCGCCATGCAATCCACCAGCACCTTGCGCGTCTCGCCCGAAGGCAGTTTCAACAGCGCGTATTCGCCTTCCTTGGCCACCAGTTGCGCCGACGATCCCGCCGAGCGAACCATCTGCGCGCCTTTGCCCGGACGAAGCTCAACGTTATGCACTGTCGTGCCGGCAGGAATATTCTTCAGCGGCAGCGCGTTGCCGACGAGAATGTCAGCCTCGGGACCGCTCGTCACCGTCTGGCCCACCTTCAGCCCAACCGGCTGCAGGATGTAGCGCTTCTCGCCATCGGCATAGCTGATCAAGGCAATGCGCGAAGACCGGTTCGGATCATATTCAATCGTCGCCACGCGACCCGGAACCCCATATTTGTCGCGCTTGAAGTCAATCAGGCGAAGCTTCTGCTTGTGGCCGCCCCCATGATGACGAATGGTCATGTCGCCCGAATTGCGGCGTCCGCCCGTGCGCTGCTTGACGACCAGCAGCGGTTTGTACGGCTTATCCGTCGTGATGTCGTCATTGACCAGCGAGGTCTTGAACCGCAATGTCGGCGTGATCGGTCGATATGTCTTAATCGGCATCGTATCTTCTCTCTACCCGCAGGCTGCTTTCACCCGCGTTCGCTCAGGAAATTCTCCCAAGCTTGAATCTGATTGCTTTTCCTGAGCCCTGTGTTCTGGGCCCTGTCTTACAGGTTATTCACATAATCCGGCATCTTTTCGCCGGCCTTCAGGCGCACATACGCCTTCTTCCAGTCCGGGCGATAGCCGGAGAACTTGCCGCGGCGGCGCTCTTTCCCTACAACGGCCACGGTGCGGACCGCTGCCACCTTCACCTTGAAGAGCAGCTCCACAGCCTGCTTCACTTCCGTCTTGCTCGCCTTGGGAGCTACCTCAAACACCAGCGTGCCCTCGGTCTCCTTAGCGGCCAATCCCTTTTCGGTGATCAGCGGACGGCGAATTACGGTATAAGTCGTCGGCATTTAGGCCACCTCCGCTTTCTTCCTCTTCGATACGGTCTTCTTCAGCGACTCCTGCAGGCTCTCAATCGCAGGCCTCGAGAAGATCGCGCGCTCATAGCGCAGCAGATCGTAAGGATGCACTTCGTTGTTCAGCACCAGCTCCACTCCCGCCAGATTGCGCGCGCCCAGAACCACCGTCGGGCTCAGCTCCTTGCCGCTCTCAACCAGCAGAGTCGTCCGCTTCGCTTCCAGCTTGTCCAGCGCGGCGCGATACAGCTTGGTCTTCGGCTCTTTCAGCTCCAGGCTCTCGACCACCGTCAGCTTGCCATCAGCCAGCTTGGCCGCCAGCGCAGCCCTCAGCGCGCCCAGCAGCTTCTTGCGCGGAAAGGCATAGTCATAGGACCGGGGCTGCGGTCCGTGCACCGTGCCACCATGTCTCCAGAGAGGCGAGCGCACTGAGCCGACACGCGCGCGTCCCGTACCCTTCTGCTTCCAGAGCTTCTTGCCGGAACCGGAAACCAGCTTGCGATTCTTCGTCGCAGCCGTTCCCTGGCGCAGCGCCGCACGATAGTGCTTCACCGCTTCCCACAACAGAGCTTCGTTCACCTGATTCGGCGCAAAGATTTCATCAGCCAGCTCCAGGGAGCCAACCTTCTTTCCGCCGAGATCCAATACGTCAATGTTTGCCATCGTCTTCTCTTTCAAGCCCGCGCACTCGCTTAGGCTCTAACTTCACAGCCCCGCAAGGGGCAATTGCCTGGACGGCTAGTCCCGGCGAGCGTCATTTCTTCTTGCCCGCTGAAGCCTTCTTCGAAGCCTTCAGCGGATCGACCGTGCCCGAACCCGCAAATCCACGGCGCTCGCGCGGCGGAGCTTTGGCCTTCGAGATCAGAACATATCCATCGCGAGGACCCGGGACCGCTCCCTCGACCATCAGCAAATTCTCTTCAACGTCAATGCCGCGAATCCGCAGATTGCGTACCGTCACCCGGTCCACGCCAAAGTGACCCGGCATTCTCTGACCCGGAAACACACGCGACGGAAACGAGGACGCGCCAATCGAGCCCTGCACCTGGAACATGTGTCCGTGCGATTTCGGACCGCCGCCAAAATTATGCCGGCGAACCACACCTGAGAACCCGCGTCCCTTGCTCGTGCCGATTACGTCCACATACTTATCGTCCGAGAAGATATCGACCAGAACGCGGTCACCCGCCTTTACATGGCCATTCGGTTCTTCGCCCTCGGCAGCAGGCTTCGCCGCCTCGACCGGAACCTCACGAATCAGCCTTACCGGAGCCACATCGCTCTTCGCAAAGTGCCCGGCCCGTGGCTTGGTTACCTTCGAGGCCTTAACAAACTCAACCAGACCGATCTGCGCGGCGTCATAGCCATCTTTCGCAGCCGACTTCAACTGCGTAATCACGCAGGGCCCGGCCTGCAGGACGGTGATCGGGTGAACCTCACCCTTCTCATCGAACACCTGCGTCATACCGATCTTCTTACCCAGAATTCCCGTAACTGACATATCGTCTTCTCTCCCCATCATGCCCGCGCAACAACCGAAGGCACTGAAGGCTCCTTGCCAACCGCTTTTTAGCCAACCGGACTTTAGCTAACCGCTTCTTAGCTGCCCGGTTCTTAGCTTATTTTTCGAAGGCCTTGATCTCTACGTCCACGCCCG
Organism: uncultured Acidobacteriaceae bacterium; assembly: GCA_963743135.1. Classification (GTDB taxonomy): domain Bacteria; phylum Acidobacteriota; class Terriglobia; order Terriglobales; family Acidobacteriaceae; genus Silvibacterium. The sequence continues at coordinate 187,508 of CAVUON010000008.1, read as the reverse complement.
CCGGAAGATCGAGCTTCATCAGCGCGTCCACCGTCTGCTGCGTCGGCTCGAGAATGTCGATCAGCCGTTTGTGCGTGCGAATCTCAAAAGCCTCGCGCGATTTCTTGTCGACGTGCGGCGAACGCAGCACGCAATACTTGTTCTTGACCGTAGGCAGAGGAATCGGACCCGCAACCTGCGCGCCCGTGCGCTTGGCCGTGTCCACAATCTCGCCCGTCGAGGTGTCCAGCACCCGATAGTCGTAAGCCTTCAAACGGATGCGTATTCTCTGTCCAACCATGAGCTTCGTTTCTTTCTTCCGCGGAAGACTTCAGCCCTCCGCAGAATGGAATCACTTACGTTCGTTACTCGCCGTTAATTCAAAATGTCGGTAATAGTGCCGGCGCCGACGGTGCGTCCGCCTTCGCGAATCGCGAACCGCAGGCCCTTTTCCATCGCCACCGGAGTGTGTAGCTCGATCTCCAGAGCAATGTTGTCGCCCGGCATCACCATCTCCGTGCCTTCCGGCAGCTTCGCCGAGCCCGTCACGTCCGTCGTCCGGAAGTAAAACTGCGGACGATAGCCGTTGAAGAACGGCGTATGGCGCCCGCCCTCTTCCTTGCTCAACACATAAATCTCGCCCTTGAACTTGGTGTGCGGCGTAATCGAGCCGGTCTTGGCCAGAACCATCCCGCGCTCCACGTCTTCCTTCGCAATGCCGCGCAGCAACAAGCCCGCGTTATCGCCCGCCAGACCCTCGTCCAGCTGCTTCTTGAACATCTCCACGCCCGTCACCACGGTCTTCCGGGTGTCGCGGAAGCCCACAATCTCCGTCTCCTCGCCCACCTTCACCTTGCCACGCTCAATCCGGCCCGTAACCACCGTGCCGCGGCCCGAGATCGAGAAGATGTCTTCAATCGGCATCAGGAACGGCTGATCGATCGCGCGCGCCGGCAACGGAACGTTCGCGTCCACCGCATCCATCAGCTCGTCAATCTTGTCTTCCCACTGCTTCTCGCCGTTCAAACCGCCCAGCGCCGAGCCCCGAATCACCGGCACATCGTCGCCCGGGTAGTTGTACTTCGACAACAGCTCCCGTACTTCCATTTCCACCAGGTCGATCAGCTCCGGATCCTCAACCGCATCGCACTTGTTCAGAAACACCACAATGTACGGCACGCCTACCTGGCGCGCCAGCAGAACGTGCTCCTTAGTCTGCGGCATTGGACCATCGGTCGCCGCAACCACCAGAATCGCGCCGTCCATCTGCGCCGCTCCGGTAATCATGTTCTTGATGTAATCGGCGTGGCCCGGGCAGTCCACGTGCGCATAGTGACGCTTCGCCGTCTCATATTCCACGTGCGCCGTCGCAATCGTGATACCCCGCTCCCGCTCTTCCGGTGCGTTGTCAATCGTGTCGAACGAGCGGAACTTGTTGTTCGGGTTATGCTTCGACAACACCTTCGTGATCGCCGCCGTCAACGTCGTCTTGCCGTGATCAATATGCCCAATCGTCCCCACGTTCACATGAGGCTTCGAACGGTCAAACTTCTCCTTCGCCATCTCCTAGTCCCTCTCTCGTCGCTTCAATCGTTCTCTGATTACCGGACCTCGAAAGGCCCGCAATTTCCAAACTCGTTATTTGCCTTGATTTCTGCTGATGATCTCCTCGGAAATCATCCGGGGCGCCTCTTCATACCGCGCAAACTGCATCGAGTACGAAGCGCGTCCCTGCGTCGAAGACCGGATATCGTTCACGTATCCGAACATCTCTTTCAGCGGAACCATCGCCTTGATCACCTGCGAACCAGCCGCGTGCTCCATGCCTTCAATCCGGCCGCGGCGCGAGTTGATGTCGCCAATGATCGTTCCCATGTGCTCTTCCGGAACCGTGACCTCGACCGCCATCACCGGCTCAAGCAGAACAGGACTGGCCTTGCGCGCCGCTTCCTTGAACGCCATCGAACCTGCAATCTTGAAGGCCATTTCGTTCGAGTCAACGTCGTGATAGCTGCCGTCATAAAGCGTCGCCTTGAAATCGACCAGCTCGTACCCGGCCAGCACGCCGTTGTGGAGCGCCTCGCGAATCCCCTGTTCCGTCGGCTTAATGTATTCCTTCGGAACAACACCGCCCTTGATGGCATCGATAAACTCGAAGCCCTTACCCGGCTCATTCGGCTCCAGGCGAATCTTCACGTGGCCATAGTTACCCGAGCCACCCGTCTGGCGAATGTACTTGCCTTCCGCCTCGGCGGTCTTGCGAATCGTCTCGCGGAACGCCACGCGCGGCTCACCCACATTGGCTTCGACCTTGTGCTCGCGCTTCATGCGATCCACAAGAATCTCAAGGTGCAGCTCGCCCATGCCGCTGATAATCGTCTGGCCCGACTCCTCGTCCGTCCTCACCTTGAACGTGGGATCCTCATCGGCCAGCCGCGCCAGAGCCATGCCCATCTTTTCCTGGTCGCCCTTCGTCTTCGGCTCAACTGCAACCGAAATAACCGGCTCCGGAAAATCAATGGCGCTCAGCGCAACCGGATCGTTCGGGGAGCACAGCGTATCGCCCGTCTTCAATTCCTTCATGCCCACGCACGCGCAGATGTCGCCGGCATAAATCTCGGTAATGTCCTCGCGCTTGTTCGCATGCATCTTCACCAGGCGGCCGACGCGCTCCGTCTTGCCCGTGCGCGGATTCAACACCGTGTCGCCCGTCTTCAAAACGCCCGAGTAAACGCGGATAAAGCCCAGCTTGCCGTATTGATCATTAATCAGCTTGAAACCCAGAGCCGAAAACGGAGCATCGTCCTTCGCTTCGCGGATCACTGTCACCGAAGGATCATCAGGATCGATACCTTCGACCGGCGGCACATCGAGCGGACTGGGCAGATAATCGACGACCGCATCCAGCAGCGTCTGCACGCCCTTATTCTTGAAAGCCGAACCGCATAGCACCGGGAAGACCTTCATCCCGATCGTCGCACCGCGGATAGCCTTTTTCAGCTCCTCGGCAGTCGGCGTCTCGCCTTCGAGGAACTTGTGCAGCATGTCGTCGTCATGCTCGGCGACCGTCTCGATCAACTGCATCCGGAAGGCCTCAGCCTTCTTCAGCAAGTTGGCGGGAACCGCTTCAACTTCATACTTCGCGCCCATCGTCTCATCGTTCCAGACAATCGCGCGCATCTCGACGAGATCGATTACGCCCTTGAAATTCGCTTCGGCGCCAATCGGAATCTGAATCGCCACCGGCCGCGCACCCAGGCGCTTGCGAATCGTTTCGATCACGTGCTCGAAGTCCGCGCCCGCCTTGTCCATCTTGTTCACAAAACAGATGCGGGGAACTTTATACTTATCGCCTTGCCGCCACACCGTCTCGGTCTGCGGCTGAACGCCAGACACAGAATCAAACAGCGCCACCGCACCGTCCAGAACCCGCAACGAGCGCTCCACCTCGGCCGTAAAGTCCACGTGGCCGGGCGTGTCGATGATGTTGATGCGGATGTTATTCCACGTGCAGGTCGTCGCAGCCGACGTAATCGTGATGCCGCGCTCCTGCTCCTGCTCCATGTAGTCCATCGTCGCCGTGCCTTCATGCACTTCGCCGATGCGATGCGTAATTCCTGTATAAAACAGGATGCGCTCGGTCGCCGTCGTCTTTCCGGCATCGATATGCGCCATGATTCCGATGTTCCGGCAACGATTTAACGGTACTTGACGCGCCACCTTATTCCCTCAAATCCTTGCGAGCAAAACGCCCGCAGTTTCCTTCTCAATTTCTCTGTGCCCTGAGCCCTGCGCTCTGAGCCCTGCTTCTACCAGCGATAGTGCGCGAACGCCTTATTCGCTTCGGCCATGCGATGAACGTCTTCCTTCTTCTTCATCGCCGCGCCGCGTCCGTTCGCCGCATCCAGCAGCTCGGCGGAGAGCTTGTCGATCATGCCCTTTTCGCCGCGCGCCCGTCCGTAGCTCACCAGCCAGCGAATCGCCAGCGAAGTGCGCCGTTCCGGATTCACTTCAATCGGAACCTGATAGTTCGCGCCGCCCACACGCCGCGTCTTCACTTCGAGCAGCGGCTTGCAGTTCTCAACCGCCTTCTTGAAGAGCGTCAGCGCCTCAGCGCCGCCCTTCTCCTCCAGGTTCGTCATTGCGGTGTAGAAAATTCCCTGCGCCGTCGACTTCTTGCCGCCCCACATCATCGAGTTCACAAACTTCGTGACCAGCGTCGAGTTGTAAACCGGGTCGGGAGCGACCTCACGTTTAGCAATATGACCTTTTCTAGGCATAAATCTCTAATCTCTCTTCAACAGCAAACTTGTTTCTAACTCAACCAACCAAACTCAACTGCGGTGCCCGGACGGCCAGTCTGCGACCAACGGGAGTGGCCACGCGAAGCGGCTGCCTTAATGGCAAATTACTTCTTTTTCGCGCCTGCCGCTGCTCCGGCCTTGGCACGCTTGGCTCCATACTTTGACCGGCTCTGCGTCCGCTTGACCACACCCACTGAGTCCAGCGTTCCGCGAACAATGTGATAACGCACGCCCGGCAAATCCTTCACACGGCCGCCGCGAATCAGCACAATCGAGTGCTCCTGCAGGTTGTGGCCCTCGCCGGGAATATACGACGTAACCTCAATGCCGTTCGTCAGGCGCACACGCGCCACCTTGCGGAGAGCCGAGTTCGGCTTCTTTGGCGTCTGCGTATAAACGCGCGTGCAAACTCCGCGCCGCTGCGGCGATCCCTGCAATGCCGGAGAAGCCGTCTTGTACCGCGGAGCGGTCCGGCCTTTCCTTACCAGCTGACTGAATGTAGGCAAATCAAACTCCTTACCAATCCAAACCGTTTCATGTTCCAGCGCGACCGGGAGTCCGCTCCGCACGTAATTTCGAGCGCGCAAACGCGCTCCACGTGCGAAGTCATAAGATCCCTGCTTCGCGTCTGCCTTGCCTCAGTACCAGACGAGAACCCCGACGGTGGCCGAGCGCAATTCCAAAACCCGCCTTACAGCAGGTCTATCAAATTGGCCGACTCCGTTTCGCTGGTTCCGGCCCGCATAGTTCGCCAAGGTGGCGAATGTCGCGAAGCCCAATGCGATTCGATGTGTCCGTGCCTGCCTTTCCTATCGGCAAGGCTCTCACAGAATTCTTCAGCCGCGCCCAACTGCCGCAAGCTGTTCTGTGATCTGGTTCCCGAAACTCCCATCTGCTCCCATTACACAGGCGCAGAACAAGCACACTCGGCGAACCTTTTAAGATTAGCAAGACCGGAACACGCCGTCAACGAAAACGCCCGGTTTGCCTGAAAATATTTCCCCCGTACGGAATCAGCCGATAATAGCACCCCATCGTCGCGCCCTACCCTGACTCCCATGCCCGGCGTTTGTTAGCATTCACAACCATGAGCCTTCGCTGCTTGATCCCTGCTCTCACAGCCTTCGTTTTCACTCTGTCTGCCTCGGCGCAGACGCCCGACTCCACCCCAAAGCCCGACCCGCGCATCCCTCAGATCATCCACTCCCTCGAACAGGTCAAGAGTATTCGCGAGACCCAGCTTTCGCCCGATGGCCAGCTCATCGCCTGGGATGTAAACGACAACGACATCGAGCTCGCTTCCCTCAGCAATCCCGCGCAGACGCGACGCATCACCGCCTGCGCCGAAGGAGCCAAAGGCCATGAAAGCAGCCTCGCCTGGTCGCCCGACTCGAAAACGCTGGCCTTCTTCTCCACCTGCACCGCCAGTCACAAAACCGCCGTTTTCACCGCCGACGCGACCACCAGCGCCGCCCCACATCTACTCGCGCAACTCAACGGATACGCCAAGAGCCTCCAGTACTCCCCCGACGGCAAATTCCTCAGCTTCCTATATGTAGACGGAGCCACCCGCCCCTCCGGAGCCCTCGCTGCTATGAAGCCGCCCTCCGGCGTCATCGGAGTCGAAGGTCTCGAAGTCCAGCGCGTCGCCGTCGTAGACGCCCTCTCCGGCCGGCTCCAGCAGATCACTCCCGCCAATCTGCATGTCTACGAATTCGACTGGTCCAACGACTCCAGCAAGCTCGCCTACATCGCCGCTCCACCGCCGGGCGAGGATAACTGGTGGACCGCCAAACTCTATACCCAGGCCGCAAACGCCGCCGAGCCAAAAGCCGTCTTCGACCCCAACATCACCTCCGGCCCACTCCACGGACTCCAGATCGCCGTCCCCCGCTGGTCCCCCGACGGCTCGAAAATCGCCTTCATCGGCGGGCTCATGTCCGACCAGGGCTCAACCGGCGGCGATATCTACACCATCCCATCGATCGGCGGCGAAGCAACTGACGTAACCCCCGACCGGCCCGCCACTCCCGCCTGGTTTGAGTGGCTCGACGAGCAGCAACTGGGTATCGCCGGAGTCAACAACGGAGAGTCGCACCTCTTCGTCTACAACATCGCCACTCAGCAAACCTCCGACGAGTTCAACCTCACCCTCCCCGACTCCATCGGCGCGGGCGAGCTCGAGATGCGCGTCTCCGTCTCCAACTCCAACAACATCGCCTTCATCCGCTCCTCATTCGAGCAACCACCCGAAGTCTGGGCCGGCCCCCTGAACGCCCTCAAGCAGATCACCCACTACAACGACGCGCTCAAGCCCTCATGGGGCAAAACTGAATCCGTCAACTGGACAAACGAAGGCTTCCACGTTCAGGGCTGGCTGCTCTATCCCGCTAACTACGATCCCAGCAAGAAATACCCGATGATCGTCTTCGTCCACGGAGGCCCGTCCGCCGCGACCCTTCCCCGCTGGCCCTCCGCCGGCTTCGGTCCCGAGCCCTTCTCGGCCCTCGGCTACTTCGTCCTGATGCCCAACCCCCGCGGCAGCTTCGGAGAAGGCGAGAAATTCACCCAGGCCAACCGCAAAGACTTCGGCTACGGAGACCTCCGCGACATCCTCTCTGGAGTCGATACCGTAATCAAGAATTACTCCGTCGATCCCCAGCGCGTCGGCATCACCGGCTGGAGCTACGGCGGGTTCATGACCATGTTCGCCGTCACCCAGACCCACCGCTTCCGCGCCGCCGTCGCCGGAGCCGGGCTCTCCGACTGGCTGAGCTACTACGGCGAAAACTCCATCGACCAGTGGATGATCCCCTTCTTCGGAGCCTCCGTTTACGACGATCCCGCCGTCTACGCCAAAAGTTCAGCCATCAATTACATCAAGAACGCAAAAACGCCAACCTTGGTCGTTGTAGGAGACCGCGATGGAGAGTGCCCCGCACCCCAGTCCTTCGAATTCTGGCACGCTCTGCGCGACGAGCACGTTCCAACCGAGCTGGTCGTCTACCCCGATGAGGGTCACGGCTTCGAAAACCCGCAACACCGCATCGACGTCCTCGAGCGCGCATTGGCCTGGTTCAATCAGTACATGCCGTAGTTCTGCACTCTTCTCTCAAAAACGAAAGCCGCTGCTTCAAACAGCGGCTTTCTCATTTTCTTCAAGTACAGCAGCTATTGGCCGGACGCCATGCCCTTGGAGGAGGATGTTTCAGGAGCGATCGCAATCTGGAGCTGCGTACCCTTGCTCAAATCTATATTGCGATCTGTGCTCATAAACACACCCGATGCGTTGCTCTGCACCGCGCTGTGCATGGAGACATGACTCAGCGACCCAACCACCTGATCGATCTGCTGATCGTCAGGAATAAAGTGAGGCTGTCCCGCCATCGCCGTACCCGTGATGCCCGTAACCGCGAAGTAATCCCCGGTATCGGCAGGATAAGCGGCGAGAAGGGTCGCCTTGACCGGAACCGATTGACCATTGCTCAACCGGGCCTGGTCGAAGACGATGCTCATTCTCGCCGGGCCATTGTTTGAGGACATCTGAACCTGCTCCACTTTGCCCATTAACATCGTGCCCTTGGGCAGTTCCATCGATCCAGATCCTTTAACATCGCTCGTAAGTTGCGCGGCGACAATCTGTCCTTGCCTTGCGTCCTTCGAGTCCAGACGGTGAACCAGCCTCGCGTTGGCGCTGACCAGCCGCATGTTTTGCGATGAATCCTGAGCCGCTGCGAAACTCGGAATTGCCATAAATGCTGCAGCAATTCCCAAAGCCGAGGATCGTAAGATATTGATTTTCATTTCTTCACTCCTGAGAGAAAAAGTGTTTCCCTGCACCAAAGAAATCAAGGACCGTGGGTCGTCGGCACGCTGCAAGAAACCGAGGCGACGTCTTTAAGCTCCCGCTGCCCAGAAACCTACTACTTGCTTAATAATAAGACATATCCGTTGGGTTAATAGTTTGGTAAACAGTCACTTCAGATAGAGGCTATCTCGAAAGAAACATGCAGGTTCCGTTTGCATCCAAGACAACCCGCAGCACTGATTTCACAACCACTCCACTAACGCGGCTCTTGGCTCCGGCGAGAGCTCGAAAAACCTCGCTTCGCATCCCCTGGCATTCAGCCCCGCACGCTTGCTTTTTGTTACACTCTGTTCCATGCAGCGGTTTTTCGCCCTTCTTGCTTTACTTGTCCTCTCTATCCCAGTAGGACTCTCGATTACAGGTTGCCAGACCAACGTAGGCGCCTATTGCAATGGTCTCGGATACGGGCCTAAAACCAGCGACGTTAATGCCATCGATCTCGAGCCAAAGACCACCGGCATCTCGCTCTCATGGGGACAGACAAGTCAGCTTGGCGCACCCACGGCCACCACCTGCAAGGGGGCTAATGCCAGCGTCAGCAAGTACAACTACGGCACCTCGGATCTGCTCTTGGCCGATATCTCACCCAGCGGCGCAGTCTGCGGAGGCACCTGGAACCGCAACAGCCCGGGAGGCATCGCCGACTTCACCATCTGCACTCCACCCGCCGGCTCCAGCGGAGGAACCTGCACTTCCACCAGTTGCGGCGTCGCGCAAATGACTGTGGCCGCTGCCGGAGTCTCCAGCAATCCCGTACCCGTCTACGTTCATCCGCCCATCACATCGATCAGTATTAACCCCAATTCCCTGGTGGAAAGTCAGTGTTATTCACAGAACACCCCAGGCCCGGTCCTGAGCCCTGTACCGCCAGCAGGCGGCTCCGCCAACGTAACCGTGCTCGGGCCCAACGGCGTTCCTATTAACTCGGCATATGTGGGCACCATTAACTACTCGGCGACAACTCCCAGCATCGTCAGTATCAACAACACCAGCAGCACCGGCACCGGCATCAACGGAGCCACTACCGCCAACTTCCCCGGTTCCACCATCATCAGCGCCACCGTCTCGGCCACCAGCTCCGGCTCTGCCGCGGGATACTTCTACACCTGCCCGCCCAAGAGCATCGCTCTCACCATCAATGGAAGCAGCACCAGCACCACCACCGTCACGGCCGGAACTCCGGCGATCATCAATGCCGTTATCACCGACACCAACGGCAACACTCTAAACGGCCTTCAGCTCGACTACACTTCGACCGAGCCGCAGGACCTCGGCGTCAGCCCCCTCGGTCAGGTGACCGCTACCTGGCCCGGCGACGCCTCCATCAACGCCATCTGCCAGCCCAGCACCTGCAATCCGTCGCCCATAGGCCAGATCGGCGTCTTCGGAACCGGCACTCCCGTCATCAGCAATACCCTCAAAGTCACTTCTCCAGGAAGCAACAGCAATTACCTCTGGATGGCTTCAACCCAGTCGCAGTTCTTCTCCGCCATCGACCTCACCAGCGGAACCCCCGGCTCGCCCATCCGGCTGCCATACATCCCCAACTCCATGGTGCTTGACCAGAACGGCATCAATCTCTACTTCGGTAGCTATCGCGAGCTGATGATTTACAGCGCCGCCAGCAACGCGCTCTCCAAAGAAGACACCACCGTGCCCGGCGTAGTCCTCGCCGTCTCGCCCGACGGCTCCACCGTCGTCATCAACGATCAGTTGCGCCAGGTCATTTATCTCTACTCGCCCACCTCCGGCATCACCAGCAGCATCGGCGGAGTGGCCACGCGCGCCGCCTTCTCGCCCGACGGCAAAAACATCTACATCGTTGGCCCAGACGCCTTGTACGTGCACAACATCGCGACCGGCTGGAGCACCTATAACAGCTCCACCACACCCTCCGGACCAACCCAGCCCGCGTCCAGCTGCGTGCTTAACAACAACACCCCCGGCAGCACCGGCACCTACGACCCGTTCTGCGGAGCCGACCTCGCCATCACGGTTCCCAGCATCGGACCCTTCATCTCGGGCTCGCCCACCACCGCCTACGGCTTCTGCCCGAATGTCTCCAATCCTTCTGTGCCTGTCTACTACCCGCAGGCAGCCAGCCTCGGCATTCAAACCGATCAGCTCGCGGCCACCGACGACGGCATGCACATCCTCGGAGCCGACGCGACAGACAACGAATTCTCCGACATCAGCGTAAGCCTCACCACCGGGCCATGCCCGTCTGCCAATACCGGGATCAAACTCACTCCCACCTTCAACCAGACCGCGCTCGGCGTCACCGCCTCTGAAATCGATCAGGTCGTAGCCTCACCGGCCTCAAACGTTGCCTTCGTGACCTACAACGCAGCCTCCGGCAGCGGCATTCTTCCTGCCTACACGCCCTCCGCCACCGCGGGCTCTCCCGGAACCCTTACCAGCGTCCAGCTCTCCGGCACCGCGCAGTTGCCCATTTCCGGAATCTTCTCGCCCAACGAGACTATCTTCTTCGTCGGCACCACAGGCGACAACCTCGTGCACTTCATCGACCCCGTAGGCCTGAAGGACACGCAGACCATCAACCCCGGATTAGTCAACTCCAGCGGAACCCCAGTCCCGGTACAAATGATGGCGGTAAAACCCCGCTCCACCACCTAAATTAACAAGCCAACCCTGTCGCAAACCAGAAGGCCTGCCGAAATCCGGCAGGCCTTTCAGCATTCAGTGCCCAATCATTCTGCACTCGTAGGGTCGATCATCGCCTTGACCTCGGAGATTCGATTCGCCGGGAAGCCGCCTTGGCTGGCATGTTCGCGAATAAGCTTCTCGTCGGGTGCAATGTAAATGCAGTAAATTTTGTCCTGGGTCACGTAGCTGTGAACCCACTGAATCTCAGGTCCAAGATTCTTCAGTACGCTACAGGACTTCTGCGATACGCCCTGAAGCTGCTGCGGGGAGAGCTCTCCTGCGCCTGGCAGGTCGCGTTCAATCACAAATTTCGGCATGACATTCTCCAGCAGAGGCGGAGCAATGACAGATTGCCTCTTCCCCGGCATTTCACCGGAATAATTCTTAACTCCAGAAACACCCGCAATTCTACGCTCTCTCCACCGAAGGACACCGAAGCCGCAGGACGTGAGGTCTCTTGCGTCGTTTCGCGAGGACCCAGCGCAGCGCGGGGCGGTTTTGCTTTTACCGCACCACCGGCAACTCCAGATGCGACCCGGCATAGATCTTCTGCTCCGCTTGCTTATAGTTACCCGGGGGCGCCGTCATAATATTCGGCACAAATGTCTGCGGATTCCGGTCATACAGCGGAAACCACGAGCTCTGCACCTGCACCATAATTCGGTGCCCCTTCAAAAACACATGGTCCGCTCCATGCAGGCTGTACTTGTACTCCTCAACCGTGTTCGCGGGAATCGCCTCCGGATGCTCACAGCTCGCGCGATACCGCCCGCGAAAGATCTCCTCGGCAATCATCAGCTGGTAGCCATCCATCTGCTTCTCGGCCGCGTCATCCGGATACTCATCGATCAACTTCACCACCCAGTCGCTGTCCGTCCCCGACGTCGAAGCAAACAAATCCGCCACCACATCGCCCGTCACCGTCACATCGTGATCCAGCACCGGAGTCGTCCACACCGCAACGTCACTGCGATCGTCATAGGGCCGCTGATCCTGAACCAGCCACGTATACCAACCCGACCCGCCCGGAGCATACGTCGCCTCAATCGGCCTCTTCCGGTAATTCACCGGATTGGAAGGATCGGACACATACTCCGTAAACACCCTCGCATCAGCCGGCTTCGTAAATGTCAAAGCCCTGTCCGGTGCTAAATACAAATCCCGTTCCACCGCGTCCTTCGGAGGCCATACCTCATACCGCATCCACCGGTCCGTCCCTGTTTGAAAACTCGCCACATCGTTCAAATCGAACCCCGTTTGGTCCTTCAGATAATGCGCAAAGAACGGAGCCTCAATTTCCTTCCGAAACGTATCGCCCGTAGCCGAGCCAAAATCCACCACGCCCAGATGCCGCGTCGTCCGCACCCACTGACCGTGATTCCACGGACCCAGCACCATAAAAACTTCGTGGCTTGTGTCATGCGGCTTCAGAGCTGCATACTCCGCCTGCGGCCCCCACATATCTTCCTGGTCCCAATACCCTCCAACTTCAAGCGTCGGAACAGTCACCTGCGTCAGATGCGGCTGCACCGCCCGCGCCTGCCAGAAAGAGTCGTATGACGGATGCTCCAGAAATGCCCGCCACGTAGGCAAATCGCTCGCTTGCGCCTCCCTGCCGGCTGCCGCAAAGGAACCCGCATTCAGAAAATAAGTGTAAGCATCCTCGTTCAGCCTTCCGAAACTATTCTCCTTGCTCGACTCCATCCCCAGCACATAATCGTACCCATAGGTCTCGCGAAACGCCCCGTTATGAAAAAAGTCATCCCCCATCCACACATCCGTCATCGGAGCCTGCGGAGAAATCGCCTTCACCGCCGGGTTTGGATCGATCCCCGCCTCCGCCGCCAGAAACCCCGGGTACGAAACCCCCACCACCCCCACGCGCCCGTTGTTGTCCGGAACATGCTTCAACAGCCACGCCACCGTGTCATAGGTGTCCGTGCTTTCGTCAATCCAGTCCGGATTGCTCGACGTCGGATCATGATGCGCCGCAATCGGGCGCATCATCACAAACGTCCCCTGCGACTCATACCGCCCGCGAATGTCCTCCATCACAAAGATGTATCCGCTCTGCGCCAGCTCCGTGTAATGCGCATTGATCGAATCCGAAGTAGACTCATCCACGCCGTACGGAGTCCGCTGCATCAGAAACGGCAGCGCCTCATGCGTATCCACCGGCCGCAGAATAATGGCGTGCAGCTTCACTCCGTCACGCATCGGAATCATCACTTCCTCGCGACTGTACAGCCGAAAGTGCGCGTGCACAGGTGTCCCACTGATCTTCGTCGCCGGATCCACCGTCACGCCCGGCTCGCGGCCCGTCTGCTCGCGCTTCAACCCCGATACCGCGCCCGACGCACCCGTCATAAACACGTACTTCAGTCCGCCATCCGGGGCAACAAACGTACCATTGCCCTCGTCCTTCAGCGCCACCGCCGGCATGCGCGCCCACTCTACCGTCAAATGATCGCCGTCATGAAAGAACGACAGCACAATCTCCGGCTCATCATTCAGCCGATACTGCCCTACATACTTATCCAGATTGTCGGAAGAAAACCCCAGCGCCGAAACCGCCGAAGCCAGGACAAGAACACAACTCACCCACGCCGCACGAACCATCCTGCCACACCCTCCACACAAGGAAACAACAGTGTAGCGCGCGACTGCCTCAACGTTGACTTCAGATCCGCTTCGTCTTCCAGCGCACCGACGTCCAGAATCCGGGCTGGCACTCGGGTTGGAGAGGCAGATTCATGAGTGAGACGGGTGTACAGGACAGCCCAGTATTAAAAAGCTCCGCTAATGTCGCCCTTCACACACACCCGTCGCTCTTCTAGCATGGTTAACATCAGGGCTGGAGGTGAGACTTGTCGATACTGCGCGGAACCGTCGTCTCCGGCATGGGAAACTTCTCCTACTGGATCGAGAAACTGCAGGATCACTACCGTCAAAAGACAGGGCTCACTCTGTTTCCCGGCACTCTCAACGTCCAGATGGAAACCCCTTATACCTTGCCGTCGCAAGTCACGCGGCTCGAAGGACACGAGTATGGCGGCAGCGTTTCGGTCAATCTAGTTCCCTGCTCCATCCGCGGAAAGAATGCCTTTATCCTTCGCACGGATGCGAACGAAGAAGGCCGCGGCCATCACCTTGGAACCATCGCGGAAGTCGCCACCGATGTGAACCTCAGGGATTACTTCGGCTTGAAAGATGGTGACCTCGTGGAAATCGAGACCTTCGTCGGATGAGCGACAGCGTGGTGCGCCAGCATATCGGATACGTCGCTTTACTGGTCAGGGATTACGACGAAGCCAAAGCCTGGTACTGCGACAAATTGGGCTTCGCCCTCGTTGAGGATTCCCCATTGCCCGACGGCAAGCGATGGGTCTTGATCGCGCCTCCAGGATCAACGGAGATGCGTCTATTGCTCGCGGCAGCAGCTAACGCGGAACAAGCCAGTCGAGTCGGGAATCAGACCGGCGGCCGGGTTTTTCTTTTCCTGCACACCGAAAACTTTTGGGTCTCCTTTTCGGAGATGAAAGCAAGGGGAGTTCATTTCTGCGAAGAACCGCGCCTGGAAGCCTACGGCACAGTTGCAGTATTCGAGGATCTATACAGCAATCGCTGGGATCTTCTCCAACTCAAGAGATGAGGCGATCGAAAAATAGACGGCAGTGATCGACAGTCCGACAATCAAAGCCCGGGACCGCACCCTATATCCCGCTGTAAATCCCAAACTCTGTGAGCGCCACACTCACCGGACACGATGTCACCCTCAAGCGTACCCGCTCCGTCTCTATCGGATTCTTCAACACAATCAATCTGCACGACCCAATGCTCGTCGCCTGCGCAATCTGGATCCAGCTTCCATTCTGCCAGGCATCCACTTCGAAAGATTCAATACGTTGGCCCAACGCAATAGCCTCACGAAGGCGAATCATGTTGAATTTGGTGGCCACAGGAAAGTCAATCACTAGATCGGGATTTGTTTCTGAATCATCGGTAGCCCAATAAGTATCGCGGTTGCCATCGATGAGGCTTGATGGACTATACTTCCGATCGTTGCCGCGCACATTTGACGCGTGAAACTTTGCCCCCGCAGCCAGATTCGTCTGAAATGTCGCCCACACAATTCCGTTGAATCCCCGCAGCGAGGCCACATCTTCGGGGGATAGAAGTCCCTGTCGATTGGGAGGAACATTCAGCAGCAAACTCGCGGCGCGTCCCACCGACTTGCAGTACAAATCCATCAACTCCGCAGGCGTCTTCACCTTTGCATCTTCCGCCGCATGCCAGAACCAACCCGGACGAATAGATACATCGCACTCCGCCGGCATCCAGCGCGTCCCATGCAGCGTCCCGGTCATCAACTGCTCGGTCGTCCCGCCGTCCACCGAATCATCCGGCGTAAACGTCGACCAGCATGTCTCTCCCGCAACTCCATGCTCATCGCCAACCCAGCGTATATCCGCATCGGTGTCACCGCCGTGAATCACCGCATCCGGCTGCAACCTGCGTACAATCTCATACGTGCGCGGCCACTCATAATAGGTGTGCGCGTCGATATGCCGCTTCTCCCGCGCGCCGCCATAATATCCATCGCCGCCATTTGCGCCATCAAACCAGACTTCAAATACCGGACCATAATTGGTAAGCAACTCAGTAATCTGCGCGCGATAAATCGGAAGATAAGCGGGCTTGCCGTAGTTCGCATTATTCCTGTCCCAGGGAGACACATACACCCCGAACTTCAACCCGTGCCGCCGTGCTGCATCGGATATCTCGCGAACCACATCTCCTTTTCCGCCTTTCCATGAGCTGGAACGAACGGAATGTTCTGTCGTCTTTGTGGGCCACAGGCAAAAACCATCATGATGTTTGCAGGTGAGCATCACGCCCTTCATGCCGCCAGCCTTCAACGCCGAAACAATCGCATCGGCATCAAAGTTGGCGGGACTGAAGACGTCGGGATTCTCATCACCATATCCCCACTCTTTATCGGTGAAGGTATTGACCGTGAAATGGAGAAAGCTATAAGTCTCCATCCTTTGCCATCCAAGCTGGCGCATGGACGGCAATGCTCCGTAAGGCTCAGGCGCAGCAACTCCTTCAGCATTCAGATAAGTGCACCCCAGCGCCAGCATGGAGCCAACCAAAAAATCCCGTCTCGTCGTAGCCATAAAAATATTTCTCTACCGAGACTAATTCAGGCTCTGAACACCCATCCAGCCAGAAGCAAAACCGGAGCCGGCCCCGGATCAACCGCATCCAGCCCATCCAAAGTTGTCTTGGTAATGCGCTCATCAGGCTGTGCGGCCCGCGAAATCGCCACGCAAGGCAGATCCCCAGGCAGTCCCTGCTCACGCCACTCCGCCGAGAGTGCGGAAAAGTCCCGCCCCGGCATATACACCACCCGAGTAGGCTCCGGAATCTCCGCGGGCCCACCCGTAGCATGATGTCCACTGCTGAAATGCACGCTCGACGAAGCTCGTCGGTCTGTCAGCGAAAGCCCCAGAGCAGCAGCAGCCGCAAAGGCCGCCGTAATCCCCGGAACCACCTCGAACGTCACATCCGCCGACCGCAGCGCATCCATCTCCTCTGCCGCCCGCCCAAACACCAGCGGATCGCCGCTCTTCAGGCGCACCACCGACCGGCCAGCCCGCGCATTCTCGATCATGAGTTGATTGATCTCGGCCTGCGTAATCTTCTTCGCGCCACAGCGCTTCCCCACGTTCAGCGCCAGCGCCTCAGGGTGCGCCATCGCCAGCACCGCCTCCGGCACCAGATCGTCGTTCAGCACCACATCCGCCGTCGCCAGCAAACGAGCCGCCCTCGCCGTCAGCAAATCAGGATCGCCCGGCCCCGCGCCCACCAGATAGACCCGCCCCCGCACCGCACCGCCAAACGCCACGGCGCGCGCCCGGCAACCCGCCGCTCCGCAAACCTCGCGCTCCACCAGTTGATGCAGCAGCAGCTTCCTATCCTCGCCCGGCTCAACCCGCGCCAGAACTTCGCGTCGCAGCCGTCCCACCTCGCCCAGCCACGCGCCCAGATCTTCCGGCAACTGCGCGTCAATCTCCTTCCGCAAACGCTGCGCCAGGGCTGGACTCTCCCCCGCCGTCGAAATCGCAATCTGCAAATCGCCCCGCGCCACCACCGACCCAAAATAAAAATCGCAATGCGGAGGGTCGTCCACAGAATTGCAAAGAATATTCCTCTCCACCGCGGCCTCGTAAACCGCAGCGTTCACCGCAGGATCATCCGTAGCCGCAATCACCAGAAATGTCCCGTCTAAATCGGGTAACTCAAACGCCCGCTCCACAACCTCCAGCCGTCCCGCAACCGCTAGAGCCGCAACCCCCGCATGAACCTTGGGAGCCACCACGCGCAGCTCCGCCTCAGCCGTCAGGAGCGAAGGAATTTTCTGCAGCGCAACGTCGCCCGCGCCCACAAGAAGGCACCGCCGTCGCGCAAGTTTTATAAATGCAGGAAACAAGCTCATAGAAACCAACGTACAGGGCGCAGCTCAGACACAAAGCGCGAGGAAAGAAACACCGCGGATCCCGTCGTGCATTCTCAAACCAGAGCAGGAACCGCCTGCCCCTCCAGCAATCCCTTCAGCTCTCCCGCCTCATGCCGGGCAAACCAGGCCCGCAGATTCTCCCCGTCGCCGCGATCCGCCAGATAACTCCGCAGAAGCCGCTCAATCGCATCCGGAACCTCCGTCGCCGGAGCTCGATACCCCGTCACCCGCGCCACGCCAGCATGTTCGCCCAGCGCGCCACCCACTGAGAAGTTGTATGCGTCCACCATCTCGCCCTCGTGCTTCGCCTTCTTGCCCTCAAGACCGATATCGGCAATCCAGTGCTGGCCACAGCCATTCGGGCAACCCGTCACATTCAGCTTAATCTGCTGATCGAATCCCGGCAGCCGATCTTCCAACTCCTCCACCAGCCACTTCGCAAAGCCCTTCGTCTCGGTAATCGCCAGTTTGCAGAACTCCGTGCCCGTGCATGCCACCGCCCCGCGCCAGAACTCCGTCCCCTCCACGCGCAATCCAATCGCGTGCAACTCATTCACCAGCTCCCGCGCCTGCTCGGTACGAATATTCACGAAGATCAAATTCTGCATAACGGTCGTCCTTAGCTCGCCGCCGTTCACACCGTACTTCTCCACCAACTCCGCAGCCGCCGCCAGTTGATCGCCCGACAAGCGCCCGCGCAGCACTGACGCTCCCACATAGCTCAGCCCCGCCTGCTTCTGCGCATGAATGCCCGCATGATCCCGCAGCACATCGCCCGGAGCCCGCTCCTCCGGAGCCGGATCGAACCTGTAACCCAGCCGCGCCTCCATCTCTGCTAAAAACGTCTCCGGCGTCCAGCCCTCGCGCATAAACAGATACTTCAGCCGCGCCCGGTCGCGATTCTCCCTGAGCCCCTGCTGATCGCGAAAGATCTCCGCAATCACGCGCGCCGCATCCACCACCTGCTCCGTCCGCACAAAAGCGTCCAGCTTCACCGCCAGATGCGGCTCCTTCGACAGCCCACCGCCAACGCGCACCGCATAGCCCACCTCATCACCGCGCCGCACCGCCGTAAACGCAACGTCGTTAATCTCCGGATAGCAGCACCAGCTCGCGCATCCCGTAGCGCAAGCCTTGAACTTGCGCGGCAGATTCACAAAGCTGTCGTTGCCCACCAGCGCCCGCGCAATCGCCACCGCTAGCCCTGAAGCGTCCACAATCTCATCCGCGTCAATCCCGGCCAGCGGGCACCCCGTCACATTGCGAGCCACATCGCCGCAGGCCCCGCGCGGAGAAAGCCCAATCCTGTCCAGCGCATCCACAATCTCAGGCAGAGACTCGATCGTCAGCCAGTGCAACTGAATATTCTGCCGCGTCGTAATATCGGCCAGGTTGCGCGCATGAGTTTTCGTAATCTCTGCGATCGCCCGCAACTGCGCCGAGGTCAGCAGCCCATTCGGCATGCCAATCCGCATCATGAAGTAATCCGACGCCAGGCCCTCACCGCCCTTGCCGCCCACCGCGCCCACTCCATCGCCCTGCGTATAAATGCCCCACCATTTGAAGTAAGCGCCCGCCCACTCCGGAACCACACTCGCCCGCCCTTCGCGCGCAAACCGGCGAACGTCATCAAAAATCTCCCAGGGATTATGCTCGCGCTTTAAGCGCTCCATGCGCTGCGCTTTCGTCTCTTTGGGAGTAGTAGCTTCTTTCACTGCGGGAGTAAGCGTATCCGTCATATGTCTCTCAGGAGTTGCAATCAATAATTTGAGGAAATAAAAAACCCACCGGCAGAGGGTGGGAATGAGTCGGCAGAAGCGGCTGAGAAAATCAGCAACAAGTCCGGCTCAGAGCCGAACGACAACATGCCGAAATCGTGAAGATATGCATTAACAATAATGATACCCGCCAACAACCGCCTCAGCAACCTGAAACGAAAGAATTGCCACGGGTCAGCCCGGGAAGTCCGTGAGACAACAACTCATCCGGGCGCGCCCAACCTCCGTGTCACCCGTCACTCACGAGGGAAGACAGGCATTGGAAAGAACAGTATTTACTAAAGGATGAAGACCTTCAGCATCCACCAGACCAGAAAGAGCGCAACAATGGCAGCTACAACATGGCCAATCCATTGGCCAGCAGTTTTCGGTCTGCCAAATTGGAGCACGCAGCAATCCTAGCACCGCACCGGCGGCAAGGAACACGCTATGCCAAACTCATCGCCCACGACCGACGGGAGTGACCACAAAATCTAGCATTCAGGATGGCGCGAAGCGCATGTGCCTGGACGGCAAGTCCCAAAAGTCAGATCATGGATATGGCTTCGAATGCTCGTTCAATGGAGGGCCTAAACACAAATGAATCGCACACGCCGCGAAGTACTCGCGGGCCTCGGACTCGCAACACTCGCCGCAACTGCATCGCCGCTCATCAAAACCGCCAATGCGCTCACCACCGGCACAAACTCATGCCCCTTTCGCCTCGCCGTAATCAATGACGAAATCACGCAGGACTTTGAGCGCGCCTGCCAGATCGTGTCCGTCGACTTCGGCCTTCAATGGATCGAGCTCCGCGGTATGTGGAACAAGAACGTAACCGATCTCAACGCGAAAGAAGTCGCGGAGGCGAATAAAATCCTCGCCGCCCACAAGCTGCGCGTAACCGACATCGCAAGCCCGCTCTTCAAAACCGACTGGCCCGGAGCTCCGCGTTCTTCGCAGAGCGAAAAACGGGATCAGTTCAACGCCGACTTCGACGCCTCCGCGCAGGACCGCCTGCTCGACCGCTGCATCTCGCTCGCGCAATCCTTCAACACTGGCCGCATTCGCTGCTTCGACTACTGGCGCCTCGACGATCCAAAGCCCTACCGTGCCGCCATCAACGCCAAACTGCAAAACGCCGCCGAGCGCTGCGCGAAAAGCACCCTCATCCTTCTTCTCGAAAACGAAATGTCCTGCAACACCGCGACCGGAGCGGAAGCCGCCGCCACGCTCGCCGCCATCCCCAACAAAAACTTCATGCTCAACTGGGACCCCGGCAACGCCGCCGCCATCGGAAGCACACCCTACCCCAACGGCTACGACCTGCTCCCCAAACACCGCATCGGCCACTGCCACTGCAAGGATGTAGTGCACAGGCCCGATCACAAGTACGCTTGGGCGCCCGTCGGCGAAGGCATCATCGACTGGGTGGGCCAGCTTCAGGCCCTCAAACGCGACGGCTTCCATTACGGACTGAGCCTCGAAACCCACTGGCGTGGCGCCGGAACGCCCGAAGCATCCACCCGCATCAGCATGGCCGGCCTCAAAAAGACTCTCGCCAAAGCCGGTATCTCCTGTTAACCGAAGATAGGAAGGCGTTTCAAAAATGACCGTTACTCGCAGGGAATTTCTCGACACATTAGCCATAGGCGCAGCAACCCTCGCCGTCGGATCAACGGCGAAGAGTTACAGCCAGATCCTCGGCGCCAATGACCGCCTCAACTTCGCCGTCATCGGCCTTCACAGCCGCGCCTACGCGCATCTCTCCGCGCTCAAGGCAAATCAAAACGCCGCCCGCATCACGCACGTCTGCGACGTCGACAGCAACACCCTCGCAAAATTCGCCGCCGCCGTGCAGCAAACGATGGGCGACGCCCCCGCAACCGGCAAAGACTTCCGCAAAATTCTCGAACGGAAAGACGTCGACGCCATCACCATCGCCGCGCCCGATCACTGGCACACCCCAATGGCCATCGACGGACTGCAGGCTGGCAAGCACGTCTATGTAGAAAAGCCGTGTAGCCACAATCCTGCTGAAGGTGCGCTGCTCCTCGCAGCCGTCCGCAAGTACGGCAAGCAGGTGCAGATGGGGACCCAGCAGCGCTCCTCGCCGCACACCATCGAGATTGTCGGCAAAATTCACGATGGCCTCATCGGACGCCCGTATTACGCCAAAGCCTGGTACAGCAACACAAGAAAATCCATTGGCTACGGAAAACCCGCGCCCATCCCGCCGCAGCTCGACTGGGATCTATGGCAAGGGCCCGCGCCGCGCCAACCCTACAAAGACAACGTGCAGCCCTACAACTGGCACTGGTTCCGCATCTGGGGCACCGGCGAAACCCTCAACAACGGAACCCATGAAGTCGATGTCTGCCGCTGGGCGCTCGGCGTCGATTATCCCAACCGCGTCACCGCATCCGGAGGACGCTACGCCTTCAAAGATGACTGGCAGTTCTACGACACCCTCCTCACCAGCTTTGAATACAACGACCAGCTCATCGACTGGGAGGGCAAATGCTGCCAGGGGATGAAGTTCTACAACCGCGACCGCGGCTCAACCATTATGGGAACCACCGGCACCGTGCTCGTCGATCGCGACGGCTACGAAATCTACGACCTCGACGGAAAGAAAACCGACGAGTTCAAAGTCAGCGCGCATCACACGTCATCCTCCGACCTGGTAGGCGCCGACTCCATGACCGATGCGCACTTCGCAAACTTCATCGCCGCCATCCGCACTGGCGAAAAGCTCCACGCGCCCATCTCCGTCGGCAACGTCGCTGTCACCATGCTCCAGCTCTCCAACATCGCCTGGGAGGTAAACCGCGAATTACTCCTCGACTCGACGGACGGCAAAATCCAGAACGATCCGCAAGCCATGCAGATGTGGGGACGCGAATACCAGAAAGGCTGGGAACCGCATCTATGAGGAACACCCTCTCGCGCCGCAACTTCCTTCGTTCCGGCGCCATCGCTGTAGCCGCATGCGCCGCAACCCGCGCCATCCCCGCATTTGCACAACCATCAATGGCCGCCGGATCACCCTCGCCCATTAATCTAGGCCTCGCCAGCTATACCTTCCGCAATTTCACCCGCGCGCAATTGATCGGCTACATGAGGCAGCTCAACGTCTCCGCGCTCAACGCCAAGGACGCGAAGGACCATCTCCCCATGGACCCCGCCGCTGAAGCCGCCGCGCTCGCCGACTACTCCGCCAACAATATCAAGCTCCACGCCATCGGAGCCGTCCCCTTCGGCAAAGACGAAGACTCTGACATCCAGAGCAAATTCGAGTACGCCAAACGCGCCGGAGTCTCCGTCATCGTCGCCAGCGACCCCACGCACGCAACCCTCCTGCGCATCGAGAAATTTGTAAAGCAATACGACATCCGCATCGCCATTCACAATCACGGCCCCGAGAACAAGCTCTATCCATCGCCTCTCGACGCCCTCAAAGCAGTGAAAGGCATGGACCCGCGCATCGGCTGCTGCATCGACGTAGGCCACTGCGTCCGCGCCGGAACCGATGTCGTCGAGGCCATTCACGCCTGCGGCCCGCGCCTCTACAACATGCACATGAAGGACCTCACCAGCTTCACCGACAAGGCCAGCCAGGTCGCCGTCGGTGACGGCCGCATGCCTGTGCGCGAAATCTTCCAGGCCCTCATCGCCACAAAATATCCCGGCTTCGTCGATCTCGAATACGAAGTCCACCCCGACGACCCAATGCCCGGAGTCATCAGCAGCTTCGCATACATGCGCGGAGTCCTCGCAGGCATGGGCTACAGATGAATCGCGCCCTCATACCGTGCTAGCATAGGCCAGCTTTGCTGACGTCATTGGGAGGCTGAAACCAATGGGATATCTGCAGCACGTTCTACAGCCCGGAGAAACCGTGCTCCAGGAGGGCCGGCTCCACTGGTTCATCTATTGGCGGGCGGTTCTGTGGCTCATCATCGCATGCGCGGTTGCGGCACCATCTTTCCTGATGTCGGACCCGACTATGCGGATCGCGACTTTGACGGCCGGTGGATTGTTTCTGGTGTTGGCTATCCTTTTCGCCATAGGAGCGGCAATCCGTCGACACAGCACGGAGCTGGCCGTCACCGATCACCGAATCATTTATAAAACCGGCGTGTTCAGCCGTCACACGATGGAGATGAACCGTTCCAAGGTCGAAAGCGTCGACGTAGACCAGTCATTCTTTGGCAGGATGTTCGGCTATGGAACCATCCTGGTCCGCGGAACCGGCGGCAGCCTGGAGCCGCTGCCCAATATCCAGGATCCATTGACCCTCCGGAGCCGCATCACCATCGCGTGAGCCGGCGCTCTTCACCCTAGAAAAAGGTCTCCACCACATCCACGACGTCATACGCCGCATTCACCACCGGAATCACGCGCCACTTGTCGAACGTCAGGCACGGATGCGAAATGTCGAAGCCGATCATATCGCCCACACGCAGATCGTCCCCCGCCGCAATCTGCAAATAAGCATGCTGATCCATCATCTTGGTCAGCGTCCAGTGAGCGGGAGCGACCTCCGGAGCGCCGTCGCCCGGCCTGAACCGCAGCGCCGCAACCGGAAGCCCCGCATCGAAGGCCGCATCGCGCTTGCCCATTCCAACAATCGCCTTCTCCGCTTCCGGAACCGACTGCACATACGCCCACACCTGGAGCGCAGGCAGAAGCCCAGAGCGCATCCGGTGCGCAACAGCATTGCGCTCCAGAATCTTCGTCTGCGCGTCGCGATACACGCCGATATCGTGCGTCAAATAGCATCCCGGCCGTAAAACAATTTCCACTTCATCTCCCAATCCGGCAGCGGAGAATTCTTCGGCAACAACGTCGTACCACGCGGAACCAGCGCCCGAAAGCAGAACGGGCGCACGCTCGAATCGCTTCTCCCCAATCAGCGTTCGCGTCACCGCAACGGCGCGCTGCAAAAACGCACGAATCGGCGTCTCGTCTTCAAGCACTCCCTCATAAATCTCGATGCCGCTCAAAGCAATCGAACCACTCCGCCGCAACAACGCCGCCAGAACAGCCTGCAACTGCGCCTCATCGCGCACGCCAGCGCGTCCTCCCGCCACACCTAGCTCAAGCAGCACGCGCAGCCGCTGCCCACGCTCCTTGAAACACGTACCCAGCTGCTCGACCTGCGCCGCCGAATCAATTAGGCAGTAAAACTCGAACTCCGAATCCTGCAGCAGCCGTCCAACAATGGCCATGTTCTCTTTTCCAACCAGTTGATTCGCCATCAAAACGCGCCGCACACCATGCAGGTAAGCGACCAGCGTCTGGTGCGCGGTCGCCAGCGTAATTCCCCACGCGCCCGCCCCCAACTGCATCGCAAACAACCTGGGAGCCATCGTCGTCTTCCCATGCGGAGCCAGCTTCAATCCATAAGCCGCGATGAATTGCTGCATCCATGTCAGGTTGTGCTGCAATCTTTCGTCATACAACACGGCGCACGGCAGACTGAGATCCTCACGTAGCAAATTCCATCCCAGCCGCGTGATGTCTGCGGTCGCGAGCGCCTGCTCCAAATGTCCGAGTCCCTTATTCCACGGCGCAATCGTACCAAGAGCATCTGCCGACGTAGGTTTTTGTTCTTTCAACGAAGATATCTCCTGAGAAAATCTGCCGCGGCTGGAATGCGCGATGCTTCTAGCCTATATCCTGCGCGCCCGCAGCCTGTATCCTGTTATCCAGCATGTTCCGCTGCGACACGCTCATTCGCAATGCGACAGTTCTGGACGGCAGCGGTGCTGCCCCTGAAGTCGTCGATGTCGCTCTCCGCGAGGACCGCATCTGCGCCATCGCGCCCCGGCTCGATTGCAACGCCGCTGTCGTCATCGATGCCGAAGGCCTGACTCTCGCGCCTGGCTTCATCGACGTTCACACCCACGACGACACGAGCGTCATTCGCGCGCCCGCCATGCTCCCGAAACTTTCCCAGGGACTCACCACCGTCATCACTGGCAATTGCGGCATCAGCGCTGCACCGGTGCAACTCCGCGGCGATCCGCCCGATCCCATGAACCTGCTCGGCGACGCAACCGTCTTCCGCTATCCAACCTTCGCCGCATATATCGCAGTTATCGGCGAGGCGCGACCCTCCGTAAACGTCGGAGCGCTCGTAGGCCACACCGCGCTCCGCAACAACCACATGGACCGCCTCGACCGCGCCGCAACTCCATTTGAAATCCACGCCATGCGCGCACAGTTGCAAGAGTCCCTCGACAACGGCGCCCTGGGCCTGAGCTCCGGCCTCGCCTATCTCTCCGCCAACGCCGCCTCTACGGAAGAAGTGCTCGCGCTCGCGGAGCCATTGTCTGCCGCAGGCGCGGTCTACACCACGCACATGCGCAGCGAAACCGATGCCATCCTCGACGCCATGAACGAGGCCTTCGAGGTAGGACGCATCAGCCGCGTGCCCGTCATCATCTCGCATCTCAAATGCGCAGGCATCGCCAACTGGGGGCGAAGCAGCGAAGTCCTAAAAGCTCTCGAGATTGCGCAGAAGGCCCAACCCGTCGGATGCGATTGCTACCCCTACGCCGCCGGATCGAGCACGCTCGATCTGCGTCAGGTCGACGAGCGCGTCAAAATCACCATCACCTGGAGCACGCCGCGCCCGGAGATCGCCGGACTGTCACTCGCGCAGATATCTCAAGCATGGGGCATCTCCCAGCTCGAAGCGGCCCAGCGTCTCCAACCCGCCGGAGCCATCTATCACAGCATCTCGGAAGAAGACATGCGCCGCATCCTCCGTCACCCGTCCACAATGATCGGATCTGACGGCCTGCCCAACGATCCGCGCCCGCATCCCCGCCTCTGGGGAACATTCCCCCGCGTTCTCGGCCGCTACAGCCGCGAACAAAAGCTATTCCCGCTCGCTGAAGCAATCCATAAAATGACCGGAATGCCCGCACAAAGATTCGGCCTTGCCTCGCGTGGCCTCATCCGCAACGGCTATTACGCCGACCTCGTCCTCTTCGATCCTGAAACAATCACCGACACGGCCACCTTCGACGATCCTGCACAACCCGCAAAAGGAATCGCCAGCGTATGGGTAAACGGCACTCTCTCCTATACCGTCGAGGGAGCCGCGCAGAATCGCGCGGGGCGCTTTCTGCCTCGCGGCAAAACAGCCTGGGTCCAATCAATGCCTCAACAAGTATAAGGAGCACTGCATGAGCATCAAGCGATACGGCGTAGAAGGCGGCAAAGGAACCGGAGGTCAGCACCTTCCCTTCGCGCGCGCGGTCGAGGCCAACGGCTGGCTTTACGTGTCGGGCCAGGTGCCAATGCTCAACGGCGAAGTCGTCGCGGGCAACATTACAACTCAATCCCAGCAGGCAATCCGGAATCTCCTCTCGATTCTCAAAGAAGCCGGCTTCGGCCCCGAGCATGTAATTCGTTGCGGCGTCTGGCTTGAAGATCCGCGCGACTTCTCCGCCTTCAACGCAGTCTTCAGAGAACACTTCGGCGACCATCCACCCGCGCGCGCCTGCGTCGTCTCTAGCATGGTCGTCGACTGCAAAGTTGAGATCGATTGCGTAGCCTACAGGGCGCTCTGATTTGCCCATGATCGACCATCACAGCATCTTCCTGCTCGCCGCCGCGCTGGGTTCCGTCATCGGACTCATCCTGCTGATCGCGGTCTTTAAGCTGAATCCGTTTATATCCCTGCTGCTCGCCTCGCTGGGGCTTGCCGTGGCCGCAAGGATGCCGCTCCACACCATCATCCATTCCTTTGAAGCAGGGCTGGGCGGAACGCTGGGACACATCGCCGTCGTCGTGGCCCTCGGTACCATGCTCGGCAAAATGATGGCCGAGTCAGGCGGCGCGGACCAGATTGCTTACACCCTCATCCGCTTCTTTGGCGAAAAAAATATTCACTGGGCCATGGTCGTAATCGGACTCATCGTCGGCCTGCCCGCTTTTTTTGAAGTCGGCTTCGTGCTCCTCATTCCCATCGCCTTCACCGTAGCACGGCGCACGCGAACCTCACTGGTTCTGGTCGGACTGCCCATGGTCGCCGGGCTCTCCGTAGTTCACGGCCTCGTGCCTCCGCATCCCGCCGCCATGCTCGCCGTTACCATCTTCCACGCCGATGTCGGCCGCACCATTTTTTACGCGCTTCTCATCGGCATCCCGACCGCCGCTATCGCCGGACCCATTTACGCCAAGCTCATCGCGCCGCACATCCAACTTCCCGAAGAGAACCCGATGGCCGCCCAGTTTGTCGATCACGGTTCGGAGCGCAGCCTGCCCAGCTTCTGGCTCACTTTGCTGACCATCCTGCTGCCGGTCCTTCTCATGTTGATCGGGAGCTTGGCCAACGCCGTCACCCGGCCCAACACCACGCTCAATGCGGGCCTCACCTTCATCGGCAATGACGACATCGCTCTGCTCATCGGCGCGCTCTTCAGCTTTTTCACTCTCGGCAAAATGCGCGGGTTCACGCGCGATACCATCCTGCGCTTCACCAATGAATGTCTCGCACCCACCGCCATGATCACGCTCCTCGTAGGCGCCGGCGGAGGCTTCGGACGCATCCTGCAGGATAGCGGTGTCTCTCACGCCGTAATCCTCGTGGCATTGCACAGCCACATTCCGCTGTTATTTCTGGCATGGCTGTTGGCCGCAATGATGCGCCTCGCAACCGGTTCGTCCACAGTAGCGATGTCCACGGCCGCCACCATCGTCGCGCCAATTGCTCTGCACAGCCCTCACGTGCAACCCGAGTTACTTGCCATCGCCACGGGCGCGGGTTCGCTCATTTTCTCGCATGTCAATGACGGCGGATTCTGGCTCGTAAAGGAATACTTCAATATGAGCGTCATCGATACCATCAAGACCTGGTCCGTCTGCGAAACCATCATTTCAGTCGTCGCGCTGCTGCTCACCGTCGCCGTTTCGTTTGCACACTGACGTGGAGAATGTGACAATCAACTGCACGAGTTGAAAGATGGAAAATCTTGATTTTCTTCCCGCATCTGCTTCGAATAGTTCTGTTACCGCCGACACCAATCTCCGCGACCTGCTCGTCTTCCACAACGTCGCGCGCGCGCTGACCTCATCGCTCGACCGCGACGCCATTCTGCGCGCCATCATGCAACAGATGGAGCAGTTCTTCAAACCGGAGACCTGGTCTCTGCTGCTGGTGGACGAGGCACGCCGCGATCTCTATTACGCTGTCGCCGTCGGCCACACTGAAGACGGCCTCGGTGACCTCCGCGTGCCCTTCGGCCATGGCCTCGCCGGCTGGGTTGCCGAGCATGGCGAAAGCCTTATCGTTCCCGAAGTCAGCCAGGATCCGCGTTTCGATCCGCGCTTTGCGCCGCTCGCCGAATCCGGCGCCGCCGCTGCGGCCTTTCGCGTCCGCTCCGCCATCTGCATGCCGCTGCGCTCGCGCCATCGCACTCTCGGCGTCATTCAGCTCTTCAACTGCCACCTCGATACACTCACCGACTACACCATCTCCTTCCTGCACGTGCTCTGCGACTACGCCGCCATCGCCATCGAAAACGCGCGCGCCGTCGAGCGCATTCAGGAGCTCACCATCACCGATGACTGCACCGGCCTCTACAACGTGCGCCATCTCTATCACCTGCTCGAAAACCTGACCGATGGATCCGCTCGCACCGCCGCGCCCTTCAGTCTCATCTTTATGGATCTTGACCACTTCAAGTCCGTCAACGACAAGCACGGTCACCTCATTGGCAGCCATCTTCTTCAAGAGGTGGGCCAGACCATGCGCGCCAGCCTCCGCCGGCAGGACGTAGTCTTCCGCTACGGAGGGGACGAGTTCGTGGCCATCCTGCCCGGAACCGATAAGCGTGCAGCGCAGCACGCCGCCGAACGCCTGCTGCAGGACCTGCGCGAGCGCCGCTTCGCAAACGTTCTCGCGCTCGACGTTCGCGCCAGCTTTGGAGTGGCTACCTGGCCCGAAGACGGCGCTTCGGTCCACGAAATCATCCGCGCCGCCGACTCCATGATGTATCTGGTCAAGGGTTCCAGCCGCGACAACATAGCCGTCGCAGGAAAGGGCATCATCTATCCCGAAGCGCAGAAATAGCGCGCCGTCTGCTGGCGGACATCCCGGCGAAACGCCGGTGCATCGAAGCAATTGCTCTTTCCCTCTCCCCCGTGATTTTGGCCACGAAACCTCGTGAGCAATTGAAGTCCGGTCTCCACGCAATGTTTGTGCTCGGGCAAAGGCTGGGATGGGACGTCCTTCCCAGGACGTTCTATTCATCCACTCCCGTGATTTACGAACTGCGCCGCAAAGAGGCGTGGAAACAGCCCTGCAGCATGTGCGGTATTCGCGGAAGCGATCTCGAATCCCAGGTGTCTTTCCTTCGGGAGTGCTGCACGCCGCCGCTTCAGGAGCGGCTCCGGAAGGGTGGAATCTACGAATATGCCTGCCGCGTAAACAACGTGCCTGCCGGGTATGGTCCGACCGAAGCTGACTTTCTGTTTTGCTACATCGCTACCAAACGCCCCCGCAAAATCGTCCAGATTGGCTGCGGAGTTTCGACCACCGTGATCCTGGTCGCGGCCCGCGAAAGCGGCTACACCCCTCAGGTGGTGTGCATCGATCCGAATCCGACGCCGTATCTGATCCGGGCTGCCGCGGATCACATCCTTGAACTGGTTCCAAATCCGGCCGAGGAGGTCGACTTGGACCTGCTGACTAGCCTGAATGCCGGCGACCTGCTGTTTGTCGACTCCTCCCATGCCGTGCGCCCCGGCGGCGAAGTGAACCGCATCATCCTCGAGGTGCTTCCGCGCCTCGTCGCCGGTTGTTCGGTACATTTCCACGACATTTATTTCCCCTACGACTATCAGCCGTCCCTCCTGACCAATCTCGTCTTCCGTGAAGAAAGCACCTTTCTTCATGCATTTCTGGTCGGCAATGAACGATGCGCAATCGCGGTCTCGCTCAGCATGCTCCACCATCTGCGCCCTGCCGAAATGCAGGCGGTCCTTCCCAACTACCGGCCCGCCGTCACGGATCGCGGTCTTTGGATGACCAGGGGCTCAGGACACCTCCCCGTATCGACCTATCTCTCTATGCTCTGATTCCGCGGCATTTTGAAAGCGCTTCCTTAAATCCGATGGAACGCCTTCTGAATATCCTTCCAGCTATATCGCAGCGCAATGGGCCGCCCGTGAGGGCAGCTCGTTGGGTGTTCGGTCTTCGCAAGCTCCCCGAGAAGCCACTCCATTCGCTTCGTATCCAGCGGCATATTCACCTTGATTGCCGACTGGCACGCCAGCGAAGCCGCGATACGCAGGCGCAGCGTCCCCAGATTCTCCGACTGCGACGGATTTCCCGCCTGCTCCAGAACCTCCATTAACATTCTTTCCAGACGCCCTGCGTCCAGCCCCGAGGGTGCGGCTTTTACCGCAATGGTATGCGGGCCGAACGGCTCTACCTCGAACCCGTTACGCTCAAGCTCTCCTGCAATCTCAGAAAACAGAACCATCTGCTGCGGCAGTAAATCCACCAGCAGCGGCATCAACAGCCGCTGCCGCTCCACCCGCTCCACTTCGCGCTCACGCAGAATCTTTTCAAACAGCACGCGCTCATGCGCCACATGCTGGTCCACAATCCAAAGCCCCTCATCATTGACCGCAAGAATAAACGACTCGCGAAGCTGTCCCAGCGGCTTGAGAGACGCAAGCGCGTTGAGATTCGCAGCAGGCTCGCCCCCATCAGGAAGCTCAGGCGCCGCACACGATTCTTCCACCTGAACCGGAACCGCATCCGCAGCAATCGAGAACGGAAGCTTCACATCCTCAGGTCTTACCGCAGGCTCCGTGAGCGTGAACGCCGCAGCATCTTCCGCATGAATCACCGGCTCCGAATCCGGAGGCTCGGGTGAATCAGGCGGTGGAGAAGTATCCGGCATCAGCGCCGACGCCGCGTGCGGAGCCGAGGTAAGCGCTGCAATAAATCCGGCGACAGGCCGCGCCTTCACCAGCGTGTTGCGAATGCTGTCGCGCACAAAGTCATGAATATACGTCTGCTGGCGGAAACGCACCTCCGTCTTCGCCGGATGCACATTCACATCCACCTCATGCGGAGGCATCTCCAGAAACAACAGCACCACCGGAAACGAAGTCGGCGGAATAATGTTGCGGTACGCCTCGCTGACCGCATGCAGAATAAGCCGGTCGCGAATCAGCCGCTGATTCACAAACACATAAATCGAATTCCGGTTGAGCTTCTGCAATTCCGGCTTCGAAACAAATCCGCTTACCCGCAAAAATCCGGGGTCCGGCGGCGCATAGTCCTCATCGCGCTTCCACGGCGGAGGCTCCGGCAGCCCAGCGCGATCAAAGGGTCGCTCGGCAGCCGCAGGGATCAACTGGTCAAGCGTGTCCTCGCCAAAAATCTGAAAGATTCGCTCTGAAGCCTTTCGCGCCGGAGGCGCAACCAGCAGCGCATGGCTCGCCGAGTGCAGCTCAAAATGCTTGTCCGGATGCGCTAGCGCATAATGTGTAACCAGCGCAGTTACATGGGAAAGCTCGGTAGACTCGGCGCGAAGAAATTTGCGCCGTGCCGGAGTATTAAAGAAGAGGTCGCGGACAGCAATCGTAGTTCCCGCCGGCAACCCCGCGTCTTCCACGCGATAAATCTTCCCGCCCACAATCTCAAGCTGAGTGCCGCTCGCCTCCGCCGCAGTGCGTGTCTGCACCTCAACTCGCGCGATCGACGCAATCGAAGGCAGCGCCTCGCCGCGAAAGCCAAGCGTAGAAATAGAAAGCAGATCGTCGCTCGACCGGATCTTCGACGTAGCATGTCGCTCAAACGCCAGCAAAGCATCATCCCGCACCATGCCCATGCCATTGTCAGAGACGCGGATCAGCTTGCGCCCACCCGCCTCGACCTCCACGACAATGCGCGTAGCGCCAGCGTCCAGCGAGTTCTCCAGCAGCTCTTTAACGACAGAAGCTGGACGATCAACCACCTCGCCGGCGGCAATCTGGTTGGCAACCTGGTCGGTAAGAATGCGGATACGGCCCATTCGAGTATTGTCGCCCAAAGAAAAAACCCGCGCCCGAAAATCAGGACGCGGGTCGAATCTCTGGTGCCGTTAGCGGCTCAAGGCTTCTTCACCCACGTGCACATGCGGCGCATCCGAAATCGCATCGCCCAAAACATGCAACCGCAGGAAATTGGTCGACCCGGACTTCGTGCGCGTTCCCGCCACGATGCCGATGATGTCATGCGGCGCGGCGTAGCCGGCATCTTCGAGGAGCTTCTCAGCCATATCGACCATGTCTTCCGTAGTATTCGCCTTGGTGCATTTGATCGGATGCACGCCCCATAGCAGACTCATGCGGTTGATCACCACGTCCACGCTCGAAAGTGCATAGATCGGCGGTGTCGGGCGATACTTCGAGAGCTGGCGCGCCGTGGCGCCCGTTTCGGTGAAGACGACAATGGCCTTCACGTCGAGGTCCTGCGCGGCATGCGCCATCGATTCGCAAATCGTCTCCGCCACTGACAGGTGCAGGTTGCTGGGGCGCGCATTGTGCGGCGACGTCGACTCATGAAACTGCGACTCGGACTCGACGATGATCCTCGCCATCATCTTTACCGCCTCCACTGGATACTTTCCCGCCGCGCTCTCCGCCGACAGCATCACGGCGTCCGTTCCGTCGTAGACAGCGTTCGCTACGTCGCTCGCTTCCGCGCGCGTAGGCCGCGGATTCTCGATCATCGACTCCAGCATTTGCGTAGCCGTAATTACCGGCTTGCGATGCTCCGAGGCGCGCCGGATAATGTGCTTCTGAATCGCCGGAACCTTTTCCGGCGGCATTTCCACGCCAAGATCGCCGCGGGCCACCATGATTCCATCGGCGGCTTCAAGGATCTCTTCCAGGTGTTCGATACCTTGCGGCTTTTCAAGCTTGGCCACCACCCACGTATCGGCTCCCAGATCGGCAATTCGCTTCTTCACCAGCTTCACGTCGTCGCTCGTGCGCACAAACGAAACCGCGATGGCATCCACGCCGTTCTTCACGGCAAACTCCAGATCGACTTCATCTTTTTCCGTGAGCGAAGGCACGCGTACCGCAATCCCCGGCAGGTTGATGCCCTTGTTTTCGCCGAGCACGCCGCCGTTAATAACCTCGCACTCCACATCCTCGCCCTTCACCGCAAGCACGGCCAGCTCAATCAAACCGTCTGAGAGCAAAATGCGCGCTCCCGCGTCAAGATTTTCGGAGAGAGTGGAAAAAGTAGTGGAGAGAACTTCGGCGGTTCCCGGAACATCGCGCGGAGTAATCGTCAGCCTCTGTCCCGCTTCCAGTTGCACCGGCGTCCGGTTTTCCAGCCGTCCCGTGCGAATCTTCGGTCCCTGCAAATCGCCGAGGATACAGATGTTCTTGCCCTCCTCCGCCGCAATCTTCCGCACCATCTCAATCAGCTTCAGCTTTTCAGGATGCGTGCCGTGCGAAAAATTCAGGCGAGCCACATCGAGTCCGGCGCGAACCAGCGCGCGAAAGGTAGTCTCATTGTTCGACGCAGGCCCCAGAGTGCCGACAATCTTGGCCCTGCGAGGAGCGTGCTCCGGCGCGGAACTCGAACCGCTAAGCGTAACGTTCATCCATCCCCCAACTGCAATTTGTTTCGTGAAACCAGTTTCATTTTAACAGCCGATGTCAGCCCATCTCTAGTCCCCGGCATATTGTCCAAGAGGAAATATCTGCGCGTTGTATTCCGCCCCAAACAGAATGCTGATGCACACCATATAGAGCCACACCAGCGTGGCAATGCCCGCCGCCAGCGATCCATAAACCACCGAATAGTCCGCATGGCGCGTCACATACCACCCATAGATCAGCGTCGTCAGAAACCACGTCACTGTCGCCATCAGGGCGCCCGGAACCACTTGTTTCCACGGTCGCTTATGCGGCGTTCCAAAGTGGTAGATAACCCCCAGCACCGTCACGCTTGTGAGCATGGCGAGAATCCATCGCGCCACCCGCCAGAAAACGATCACATAAGAACGCAGCTCATGGTCCGCATTCTCGATCATCCAGTGTTCAATCGTGTGCCCGAAGGCCACCAGCAAAGTGGCAAAGATCATCGGAACCAGCGTGCCCGGAACCAGCGCCAGCGCTACCAGCCGCTCCTTCCAGAAATTCCACGCGCCGCGCGGCAAACGATACGCACGGCGAAACCCCTCGATGAGCGACAGCATCACGCCCATCGCAGCAGCAAAGGTCACAAAGACAGCCGTGAAAAGAATATGCACCGAGCGCGCATGGTTGATCTGGAAGTAGGACTGCACCAGCGACATCGTATCGGGAGGAAGGATGCTGGCGAAGCCCGCAACCAGGTCGCCCCGCATCGTGGCTGTCTCCGGAGTGAGCGCCAGCAGCGTCGTCCCCACCAGCACCGACGGGAAGAGGCTCAGGATCGCCGAGTACGCCGCCGCTTTTGCGTTGGTGAAGACGCCATGTCTCAGCGCCTCCCAGGCGGCCCGGCGCAAATGATGAAAGTGGCGCAGCACCATACCGTTCTGAGAGTAATTGAAATACTCCCGACACGGTAGCTCGGCAAGGTCGCAAGGCAGCCCTCACTGCATTTCCGAGTTCAATCTAGGAGTAGATTTCAGGCTGACCCGCCCCATCTCCCGGCCGCCATCATGATGCGTGGTCCAGTCACCATTAAGCCGATAGAACCCGGTTTGCGACGCGCTCGCCGCATTTCCGCGCTCAATCGTCCCGGCGAACGAGTACCAGAGTCCATGCACTGCTTTCGTTGTGAACGTCAGCCGGTTTCGGTCGATGGTCGTACGGTCAAATAAGAGCGTCAGGGAAGCTCCCTGCTCCATCTTCGTCACATAACCGGTCAAACGGTTCTCGTCCAGAGTGATCTGAACAACCGACCCGTTCCCATCCAGCTCATATTCTCCCGAAGCCGCGTCAGGCAGTGTCGAAACGCCCTTCGCCGCATGGGTCTGCGGTCCCGGTTCAACCTCGTTCCGCTGATGCAGCGTCGGGGTGCTCTGCGCAAACCCAGCCGGCAGCAGAAACCCGGCGATGAACAGGACAGCATACTTTTTCACAGGCAATCCCCATCAACAGGCATGCTACGCCAAGTTGACTGGCTCGCGGCAACCTGTCGTACCATGGTACATTGGTACATATGGCAGAAACCAGGAAAATCATCGAAGTCGAGCGTATACAGACCGGTGTCCGGATGGAAAAGCGATTGCTCAAAGTACTTAAAGCAGTCGCCGAACTGAAGGACATGAATCTGGGTGACTTGCTTGAAGGAATCGTCCTCCATGCCTTTGAGGGCAAGTCCGCCTTCTCCCCGCAAACATTGAAAGAGATCGAACAGTTTAGAAGCATCTATGGCCTCACGCTGCGTGCGTCCGATAGCCATCGCCTGAAGGAGCGCAAATGAAAGGCGCCGTTTTGCCGACTCTGGCGCTTTTCATCTTTTCTATGACGACTCAACCAATCGCAGCAATGGCTCAAACAACGGTCTTGCCCGCACACGTCAGCAATAGCTTCCAATTTGTCGTCCCGGCCCCATTGAATCGAGCGGCGACTCTTTTTGGTCCCGAAGCGGAACGCTGCTGGGCCGGTGAGCACTGGAATCCTGAATTTCTCTACCCTCAGCCCGGCAAGGACACTCAAGGCGCGGTATTCACGGTTCTGCACGGCCCTCACAAAAGCATATGGATCAACACCCTCTTCGACCTGGCCAATGGCCGAATGCAGTATGTGTCCTTCATTCCCGGTGTGCTCATCTTCACTGTGGATGTCCAGCTGACCTCCATCAATCACTCAACCACGAGCGTGGACGTGACGTACGCGCGGACAGCTTTGGACGCATTGGCGAATGACGAGGTGCAGGCGCTAGGGAAACGTGACCGCGAGAGTGGGCCCGATTGGCAGAAGGCAATTCAAGCCTGTCTCAGTGAGCAGAGTCAGAACGCGCACTAAACATTGTGAA
The DNA here is from genome assembly GCA_963743135.1 of uncultured Acidobacteriaceae bacterium. Lineage (GTDB taxonomy): Bacteria > Acidobacteriota > Terriglobia > Terriglobales > Acidobacteriaceae > Silvibacterium. The sequence continues at coordinate 151,405 of CAVUON010000008.1, read as the reverse complement.
CAATCACTGCCCTGTCTCCATATTCGTCCAACGCCGGAGCGATGTACCCTGACCATGGACCTTAATCTTGGATAGCCTGCTTCAACGGCAAAAGATCTTTTCTGATGATGACTGTGGCTGCTGTATATCCACTAAGCCAGTCGTTATAGCCCGCGCCTGCAGGTAAACCGGTAAACCCTGCGAGCATCGGTAAGCTACTCAATAGAACTTGCGGGAAATTTGGGCGGGATTTCTCATACTCCTCAAGCAGCTCCCGCAGGAACAACTGCATGTTCCGCAGTTTATTTTCCAGCACCACATTCTCTGAGAAAGCATCGCGAAAACTGGTAATGTCCTGGATGAGCCGGCCTACTCCGCTTTCAGCATCCTGGAGCGCGGACAATTGCGCATCATACACATCGATTTGCGGTGGAGTGATAACCAGGTGCTGGACATACTGATTGGTTAAGCCCGAGGATCGCAGCACGTAGCGCGACTTTTTTACCGCATCGTCGAAGGACCGCAGGCGGTTGAGAAATTCAACTCGGAAATCATGCAAAGCCTTATCGGCCTTCTTGTTATTTTCCGACTGCTTTATCACCAGTGTTACCAGGGCGCCCAGCATTATCACGACAATCAACTGAAGAAGTGCCTTAGCCGCTTCTAGATAAAGCGCGGCTCTGGCGTCCGCCTTCATTTGCCCAAAAATGAGATACAGGATCGCCAGCGCACCCAGGAACAGCGCGGCAAAGATCAGCCATGCAATCAGTTTTCCCCACCAGGACGTGTAGTGTATGGATTTCACAGAGGAACCGCCTTCACAGTCCTGAGGTCGCGAAGAGTATGGGGATCGGCGATTTTCCCGGACGGAGAATGGTCAGACAAAATTGCGAAAGGGTCAAGTGCAAACCGCATTAAGGAGCAGGCTACCGAGTGCGGCCACCAAACTCCCCTAATGCAAAATCCCCGGCTGAACCCTCTCCAACGGCACCGCCGGCCCCGGCCCCTCGAAACCCGGCCACGCGCGCAAACGCTTCAGCACCTTCCGCGTCAGCCCCGTCAGCGGCACGGCATCCAGATCGCGCACCCGGAACCATCGCCGGACCGCCTTCCGCTTCGGCAAGTATCTCTGCTGCGCCGGGTCCAGGTCGTAAATCGCCACATAGTAGTTCGTGTCGGTGATCGAGTGGCGAACCGTCAGCACCTTTTTCTTCTCCTCCGCATGACCCGGATCGACAGCCGGCAGTTCCCACATACCCGCCATCACAGCCGCCTCCAAAGGCCGCTTTTCCAGCAGAACCTCCGCCGCCCGCGGCTGCGGCGATCGCCGCATGAACGCGTAGGCTGACTCCTGGCTCCGCATCTTCTTCCGCTCCGCCACCGGATGCTCTCCGCGCGTCGCGCACAACTTGCGCACCGGGCACTCCACGCACAGCGGGCCGCGCGGCAAACAAAGCGTCGCGCCCAGCTCCATCATCGCCTGATTAAAATCCCCCGGACGCTCCACATCCAGCAGCCGCGCCGCCTCCACGCGAACCTTTGTCGCCGTGCCGCGCCCTTCATCCCAACCCCGAATGCGCCGCAGCACCCGCTCCACATTGCCGTCCACGCAGGCCACCGCCTCGCCAAAGCCAATGCTGGCAATGGCCGCGCACGTGTATTCGCCTACTCCGGGAAGCGTCCGTAATTCAGCCGCAGTTGAGGGGAGCTTGCCGTCTCGTTGCTGCAACACAAACCCCGCGGCTTTATGCAACATGCGCGCGCGCCGGTAGTAGCCCAGCCCGCTCCAATGGGCCAGAACCTCGTCTTCAGTGGCCGCTGCCAGCACTTCAAGCGTAGGAAAGCGCTCCGTGAAACGCGAATAATGCTCCAGCACGGCGGCCACGCGCGTCTGCTGCAGCATGATCTCGGACACCCAGATGGCATAAGGGTCGCGCGACCGCCGCCACGGAAGATCGCGCGCATTCTCATCAAACCAGCCCAGCAACCGCCGGCGATACTCAACAGGTTCCGGCTTACTACTCACAGAATGATTGTAGTCAAGAAAGCGGAGAAGCAATGAGCTAAGAAGCGGTTGTCCCAAAATAGGTCAGCTAAAACACCAGCTGAAACTAGCTCGCCTTAGCCCCGCAGCGTCCACAGTAGTTTGATCCAGCCAGTAGTCCGGCTCCGCAATGGACGCAGGTGCGAACCACTCCCGCAACCGGAACTGCGTTGACTACCGGCGCGACTGCCCCAACGTTGGAGGCGAAGTACGTCGCCAGCGCCAGGTTGTACTGCCGCACGCGGCCCGGCATAAAGAAGCACTCGATGAAGCTGATGACCGTAGGAATGCCCGTCCACGAGAAGACGCAATACAGAATCCCCAGCCCCGGCCGACGCAAATAGAAATGGTGTGCACCGAAGGTTCCGAGAAAGAGAGCCAGCAACACTCCGACCACCTCGTCCTTCTGCCACGCCGACATATGCGCGTAGTAGAGCGCTCTCTGTTCGTCGCTCCAGGCATAAGCGGATGGGGGCAGTGCGCCGATCATCGTGTCTCCTTCACCGGGCAGAGGGCTCAAGGGCGACCCTTCTTCTGCTGCTGCAATAGAATACGCAAAAACCGCGTCGCGGGTTCCCGGCACCTGGCGCTTCTCCCTTCAGCGGAAAGGCCTTCGCAGATTCCGGCCAAAGCGTTCCCGGCCCCCTCTAGCCAAGGACTTTTTCGCCGAGTATCTTAAATCACGCCCCGCATCCACATGAAACCTGCATCTACACCATCGTCGCCTCTCATGAACGCGCCTTCCATCGCTCGCAACCGCCCTGCCTCCCTCGCCGGGGAGCCGGTGATTCTGCTGGGTTTGGTGCTGCTGGGGCTTTATTTCGCGCGGCCCGTTCTCATTCCGCTGGCCATGGCGCTCTCCCTCAGCTTTTTGCTGACACCGGCCGTGACGCAGGTCGAGCGACTGCGGGTGAGACGCGCTCCCGCTGTGCTGATGGTGATGGTAATGGCGCTTCTGCTGGCAGGGGTCGTCGGCTGGATCGTTGCGAGGCAGGTGATCGGGGTGGTCAACGATCTGCCCAACTACCGCGACAATATCCAGGGCAAACTCGACTCGCTGCACGTGCCCACCACGGGACCGCTAAGCCATACGGTGAACAGCATCCGCGAGATCGGCGCCGAGATTTCCAATGAGACTCAGCCTAAAACTCCTAAACCGGAGGAGCTGCATACGTTTCGCGAGCGCGAGCGCGAGCGGCTGCAGGCGGACAAGGTGCCCGTCCCGGTTTCGGTGGTCCCCCCGCCTCAGACCGCCAGCCAGTATTTGAGCCAGTACGCGCTCCCGATCATGAAGCCGCTCGGGGTCCTGTTAATGGTGGTGATCTTCACCATTTATATGCTGCTGAAGCGCGAGGATCTCAGGAACCGGCTGTTGCTGTTGGCGGGAATGGGCCGCCTGAACCTGATGAGCCAGGCGATGAACGAGGCGGCGGCGCGCATCAGCCGCTACCTCATCATGAACGTGATGGTGAACGCCGGGTATGGCGTGATCTTTGGGACGGGACTCTATCTGCTGGGCGTGCCCAATGCCACGTTGTGGGGCGCGCTGATGGGGATCCTGCGCATGATCCCGTATGCGGGAACGATGATCGCGGGCGTCTCCACACTCGCATTCACGCTGGCGGTCTTCAACAACTGGTGGCATCCGCTCTGGGTGCTCCTGCTGTTTGGCGTCCTTGAATTCGTGATCGCCAACTTTGTCGAGCCCCACATTTACGGCAAGCGCACGGGTATATCGGCCTTCGCGCTGGTGGTTATGGCCATCGTCTGGACACTGCTGTGGGGCTGGCCAGGGTTGATTGTTTCTACTCCGCTGACAGTGTGCCTGATTGTGATGGGCCGCCACATCCCGCAGATGTCTTTTCTGCATATTCTGCTCGGCGAAGACGCCGAGCTGTCTCCGGATGCGCACTTCTACGAGCGCCTGCTGGCGATGGACCAATCCGAAGCGCATGGCGTCGCGGACAGCTTCCTGGAACACCACACGCTCATTGAGCTTTACGACGAGGTCGTGCTCCCAGCTCTGATTCTGAGCGAACAGGACCGCCATAAAGGGGTGCTCGACGAAGTCCACAGCGCGTGGCTCTACCAGAGTGCAACGGAGCTGGTGGCCGAGCTTACCGATTACAAACCTCCGCAGGCCGCTGAGTCGGCCAATGAGCCCGTCGCCGATTCCGACACTGCGCCGGCCGCGGGGCCGGTCACGGACATGGTCACGGAGACGGATACGGAACCGGTCTGCGATCCGGAGACCATGCCTGAGTGGGCCAGTCCAATCGTTTGCGTTCCGGCCGAAGACCAGGCCGATGAGATTGTCGGCACCATGCTCGCGCAGCTACTGGAGCAATGCGGCCACCGGACCATGCTGCTGTCGGTTTCGGCCTTATCGCCGGAGATCATGGAGCGCCTGGCCGCAGACCCGGACACGATCCTCTGCATTTCGGCGGTCCCGCCCTTTGCCTTCGCGCAGGCGCGCAAGCTAGCGCAACACCTGCGCGAAAACCTGCCGAAGAATCCGATCGTTGTGGGATTATGGGGCGGAACTGGGGACGTGGAGACGGTCCGGGGCCGCTTTGGGAATGCACGCGCGAATGCGATTGCGACCACGCTCAGCGAGGCGCTGACACGGGTAAAAAAGATAGACAAGGAGACTGAGGTTCACGCTTTGCAGTAAACGATAGAGTGCCCTCAGGGAAGTGCTTTCCTTCCGAGAAGCGCACGGCCGCCAATGAGCCGAGATGCAGCTTCAAAAAGAACGCGCACGGCAAGTGTGAACTGCGAGGACCTTGCCGAGCGCGTTCCTGCAATGGCGTGAACTTAGCTCTGGGCTGCAGCAGCGCCCACGGTAGCCAGCACGACGATGATCCACCAGCCGACAACCACAGCCGCTGCTTTGCCGCGCGAGACTCTGGCCACAATCGACACGCCGATGACGGTCAAAATCACCGACCATATCTCAAAGATATCGATGTGCATGCACAGAGTCGTCAGCCACAGCGGCACGTCGCTCAGGTAATACCCGATGTTAGTCCCGACCGGGTTGTTAATAAGGAACGATTCGGGCGCAAGGCCGGCGAAGATGGCGATCAAAGCCAGCAGGAATTTAATATTCATCACCAGGCTGGCATAAAAGCTCACCGCATAAATCTGGCCATACTTAGCCGTACCTCCAAAGCCGAAGTTGACGGAAGCCCAGATGAGCAGCGCGTAGATCGCTGTAAAGAGAAGTATCAAGAGGAAGTAGCCATAGGTGAATACAGCCGTGACCTTGGCGGAGATGGCCTTGATCGACTCTGCATTGGGAGCCGAGTTAATTTTTTCTTCCTTGGTTGGAGACTGGTGAATGTTGTTCTCAAATACCCTCTCCCAGCCGATCTTCTGCTGGACGGCAAAGGAGAACAGAAGACCAACGATGATCATGATAACGAGCGGTCCCCAGAAGGTCGCTTTACGCCGGATGTCAATGAAAGTCTTCGACGGCGCAACGAAAATATCGACAACGCGCTGAGTTTCGGTAAGCGGGGCTTCAATGGGTGCGGTTTCTGCGAGTTCAGTCATAGGTGGCTCCCGGAAAATGAGGTTCTGCAGGGCTCGATTTGGGGTTGGCGGGATTGTACCCCCGCGTGGGACGAAGACGAAATGAAAATTGTGCGTGCTACGCCATGCCCGTAACCGCAGGTTCGGAAGGATGCTCCAGCGCCTGTATGGTCGTCCATATCTGAACGATGAAGGCAATCAGCAGGCCTACCGCTGCACCGGCTAAGCAGAGGTAGACAACAAGATTTGTGACGGAAACCCATTGCGCTCCCGGTTGGGAGGGTGCCACGAAGTAGGTTCGGGTACGGAGCAGCGTCGCCACCACCCATGCATTAAGGCAGATCGTCGCCAGCTTGAATACCGGCAGCGCCCACGCGGGCAGGCTGCGCAGCAAACTTATAACGTTTCCCGCGATTCCCGCCACGGCGAGGACGACGATCCACGGATAGACGCTGTGCCAGACAGGCGCAAATTCCAGAAAAAATGCACCGGGTCCGAGGGCGAGGAACGGAAAGCTCGGAACGGCAAGGATCCATCCAAGACCCAGAGCGCCGAAGACAATGCCACCGATGCCTGCCAGCTTCCGATGGCTCTGCGCCGTGTTGATCCTGGGCAGCTTGCGCGGATCCCAGTCATTCACGAACTTCGACCGGGTCGAGGTGCGGTCGAGGATGGCAAAGATAAGGGTGATGGCTCCAAAGAGAGTCCAGGTCAGTGTCCACAAGAATGTTGGGAGCCCAAGGAATTCGCCGCCTCCATGCCTGACCAGCCATAAGCGATCAAAGATTCGGAACCCGATCCACACGAGAATCCACGGCAACAGGTAGAACAAGGCGACAATCTTCAGGACGAAGACGTAGATGGGAAATAGAACCGTCCCTATCAGTTGCCGCTGCGGCAGGAATGTCCCGGCGACAACCACGGGCCGGCCGCGCTGCTTCACGATTTCGGCGATTTCAGCGTCATCGAGCGGGCGGTTAAGGCTGGCCGCGCGATCCTCAAATTGCGAGTGCAGATCTTCGGAGATTTCGGCGAGAATATCCTTCTTCGTAGCGCGCGGCAGCCAGAAGCCGACGGCCTGCAGATAGCGGGCGAGCAAATCATTAGATGGCATTGGATTTTTCCTCCTCCTCTGGAGTTTCGAGCGCGGCTGCTGCCGGAGTTCCCTGCAGAATGCGGTCGAGAGCGGCATTCATCGCTTCATGCTCATTGAGCAGCCGGTGGAGAATCGCTTCTCCATCGGAAGACAGGCGATAAAAACGCTTGTTGCGTTTGTCTTCTTCTCGCCACTCGCTCACCAGCAGACCTTGAGTCTCCAGCCTTCTGAGCAACGGGTAGAGAGTGTTTTCGTCGATCGCCAGCCCGAGGTCCGCCAGGGACTTGCGGAGGACGTAGCCGTAGTGCTCGGCCCGTAGCTGGGCGAGAACGGCGAGGATGAGACTGCCGCGGCGAAGCTCCAAACGAAGGTTTTCAAAGATTTCTGGTTCCATGTTTGCCACATACTGTGTGAAATACGGTATGTGAGATACACCATAAGACAGATTGCAGCCGCCTGTCAAGAATCTTTTTTTGAGGCGGCCCGTAGCCTGGCTAACGTCGGCACAGCCGAGGCCAGATGGCTAATGATCGGGCCCCTCGGACAGTCAGCCCTCATTTGCTTTGTCTTTGGGGAACCCAAATGACTACTTCCGTTTTGCCCGGGACTTGGGTACTCTGTAGTGGCTCTCGGACGATTCTCCGCGGTCCACCTTATGCGTTATTTTCAATCTGCCGTCACTGCTGCGCTGGCCTTCGGGCTGGCGTCGTCTTCCTATGCCTCGGCTTCGCACTGGCCGCATCACCACCCGAAAAATTCGGCGGCGAGGAAAGAGGCAGGTACGCCTCACAGCCCCCACGGCACCCTTCCTGCGGGCGCGGACACCGCCCATGCGTCGGTAAAACAGCACAAGTCCGAACATGTCAAAGTAAAGCAGCACAAAACCGGGCACGCGTCCCAGCATTCGGCTTCCGCACACGTGCGGCCTGAAACGCAAGCGGTGCAGGTAGCGGAGACGATTCCTCCCATCCCGATGAAAAACGACCGGCTGTATATGCCTCCGCCGCTGGTCGGTTCGCTGGCCTCGCTGGAGCGGCAAAATGAGCGTAATGAGGCCGAGGGTCTGACGCGCATTGAAGACGACGCGCAGTTGAATCACATGCGTCGCGACCAGGAGTTGGTGCCGCTGCCGGTTAGCGCGCAGTTGCGCGTGAATCCAACGCTACCCATGAACCGCCGCTATACCCGGCCCTGGACGACGAAGTTTCTAACAGACACGGGACGCGCCCACTACATCCGCTTTCAGCGCTCCTTGCAGGTAAACTCCGCCGTGCGAACGGTGCAGTATCAACTCCACCTGATACGCGTGAACGGCAACGCCGCCCCCGCGGAAGGCGATATCGCTTCGCCGCACCTTACCGGCGCGACGATTGACATTGCCAAGAAGGGTCTGTCCTTGTCGGAGATCGCGTGGATGCGGGCCTATCTGTTGCCGCTCGAAACCGCAGGCAAGATCGACGTGGAAGAGGAGTTTTACCAGTCCTGCTTCCACATTACGGTTTACAAATCGTATATGCCCGCAGCGCGGCCCGTACGGCACAATTCGACTGCTCTGCTGGCCGCTGGGATGAGGTAATCAGGGATCAGCCTTCACGCATTGCACAGGATTTGAAGCAGGGATGAATCTTAAGGGCTCAGGATAGTTCCTGAGCCCTTTTTGGTGTTCTCTCGATTTGTGGCCGGGATTCCGCTTGCGATTGTCTCCGCTCGGAGGACGGTCTGGTTTACGTCGACGCGGCCAGCCCGCCTCGGATACATGCATCCAATGAAATCGCTCTTCAGCGCATGAATGGCTATCTCACGGGAAAGCAGTCGAGGTCGTTAGCAAACGCGATCGGGCCGGGATAATGTTTCCTGATCTCTGATTGAGTCTGATCTTCCTTCCCCAAAGTCCGCAGCATACGATGAGACAAAACCAGGCTCTTGACGTGGGCGTCCGCCGCGATTTGTCCGATCACAGACGGGGGCATATGCAGGCGGCGCTCGACTCCGGTGGCTCCTTCCGGCACAGCGTTATGCGCGATGAAAACATCGGCGTTCATCGCCAACCGGACGAGGCCTTGACCCTCACCGTTGGTATCTCCGCTGAAGACGATAACCTTGCCGCCGATTTCCACGCGCCAGGCCAAGGCCGGGACTCCGTCGTGAATGACGCGCACCGCGGAGGCGGCAAGATCGCCGCTGCGAAATACAGGCACGGGTGTTTCGCCCGCGACTACGTTGTGGGGCTGCAGTTTGTAGCTGCCCTGTTCTCCGGGGACATACAACTCGCTGAGATACCCATAGACACCATGGTCGGAGAAGAAATCAGAGACGAACGTGGTGGTTGAGGGCATGAAATCATTTCCTGGCGGACCATAGATCGGCAGGGGACGTTTGCGATCTCCAAACCAGGAGGAAAAGACCAGCGTAGGAAAGTCCGCGCTGTGGTCCACATGGAAGTGACTGAACAAAATCACATCCAGTTGGGACATCTCCGCGCCGCTCTCTCCAAACCGGAGAGCACTGCCTCCGCCCGCATCAATCAGTACCCGCGACTGCCCGTTCTCCCACACGAGATAGCTGCTCGAAGCGCGCTTGTCTTGCAACTCCGGACCTCCAGAGCCGAGCACCTGGACGGCAACACCCTGCGAACCGCAGGATTGCGCGGCAGCCGATGGCAAAAACGCGCAACTGAGCAAAAAGCTAACCAGGAGAAGGAAGCTCGTAGGATTTGAAAATGTCCCAGAGGTTTGTCGCGGGTTCATTTCGTATTTCTCCTGACGGGATTCAACTCAACAAGGTAGCTCCTGTAGGCCTGTCTCTACTGCACCTCTCCGATGTACACGCCGAAGGGTGGCAGTTTCACCTGATCCAGCGATGCCGGATCGCTGGATCCGGGCGTCTTCATCAGCGTTGTGGCGTTCTTGCTGTGGATACCGTTCGCGTTCAGGTCGAAGCCGATAGTCTGCGGCTGCGCCGTGAAATTACATGCCACCACCACGGCGGGAGCTCCGGGCGCCTGCCGCAGCCATGAGAGCACCTGATTGTTGCTGGTGTTCAGCATGATCTGGCGTCCCTCGCGAAAGGCCGGATTGGTGCGCCGCAATTGGATGAGCTGCTTGTACCAGTTCAGCATGGAGTCCGTGTCGGCGACTTCACTCTGAACGTTGACCGTGACGAAGTTGTTGGGAATAGGCAGCCAGGTCTTCACCCCGGCAGGCGAGAAGCCCGCGTTCGGGTCCGGGGTCCATTGCATCGGCGTACGCTCGCCGTCGCGACCCTTCTCTTTGGGCCAGCCGGTAACGCCGATCGGATCGCGCACATCCTGTTTGCGCGTGGGCGGCGTAGTATGCATCCCGATTTCATCGCCGTAGTACATCATCGCCGTGTCGCGTGACGCGAAGAGGACAGCAGCCAGCATCCGGCCTATGTCCTCATTGTGCGTGCCGTCGCTATAGCGGTCCCAGCGCGGGTTGTCGTGGTTGTCGAAGACGAACAGTGGCTGATTGCCGTCAATCCCGGTTTCGGCGTCGTTGATGTTCTTGCGGAAGGTGGCAACGTCGAGCTTGTTGATAAAGCCGACCTGCATGTCCATAGGCAGATTGAGTTCGTCGTTGTGCGGTCCATAAAGGCGGCGCAGGTCGTCGATCGAGTGAACGTAGGTCTCACCGATGAGCACCACTTTGCGGCCCCAGATGGGATCGCGGGTGGTGTCGGATACCTGCCGCAGCTCTTTCAGAACGTCATTCACTTCCGGGAGATTGTCGGTCTTGTTGGTCTCGACCTCTTTGTCGCCGTAGGCGTTGATGACGATGTTGCCCTGAGCGTCGCGGACGTAGGCTTCATCGCTGAAGTCGGGGTCTTCAAAGAGCGACGTGATGGCGTCGAGGCGGAAACCGGCAACTCCGCGCTTTATCCAGAAGCGCTCGACGTCGTACATGGCTTTGCGAACCTGCTGGTTAGTCCAGTTCAGGTCGGGCTGCTGGATGTAGAAGCGGTGATAGTAATACTGGCTGGTTTTTGCGTCCCACTGCCATGCCGAGTGGCCGAAGACAGATTCCCAATTGTTGGGCGGAACGCCGGGGGCTTTGGCGTCGCGCCACACATACCAATCGCGCTTGGGATTGGTGCGCGAGCTGCGCGACTCGAGGAACCACGGGTGCTTGTCGGAGGTGTGGTTGAGCACCAGGTCCATGATCACGCCAATGTTGCGCTGCTTCGCCTGGGCTACGAGATGGTCGAAATCAGTAAGGGTCCCATACTGCGGATCGATGTTGTTGTAGTCCGAGATGTCGTAGCCGAAGTCGATCTGCGGCGAAGGATAGATGGGCGTAAGCCAGATGGCGTCGACGCCCAGCGTCTTCAGATAATCCAGGCGCGAGGCGATGCCGTTGAGATCGCCAATGCCGTCGCCATTCGAGTCCTGAAAGCTGCGCGGATAGATTTCATAGATGACGGCATTCTTCCACCATGGGTGCTCGAGGGAATCGCTGGATTGCGCCGACGCGCAGAGGCTAAAGACAAAGGCGAGAACCGCAAGGCCGCAAATCGCCCGCAGGCGTGAAACTTTCATTTGTATACCCCCAAAGAAATGGTACTGCGATTCTTCGTATCTTTCTTTTCGTATGGCGGTCAGGGGATGTGGTTTCCGTCGCGCTTTTCGTCCTTATCGTCTTTCTTCTCGTCCTTATCATCGCTATGGTGGAAGTCGAGTCCGAAGTGTGGGTCAGAGCGCGTCCCGGTGATCTCAATGGGCACCTCGGTACCTGCTCCATGTTTGGAGAAGAACGGATCCACGGGTTTGAGCAGGAGCGACTTCCAGCCGGTCACCATTTGCGAAACCTTGGCGTCGAGGCGTGCGGTGCCGTGAAAGTCGAATTGCTCGCCGTCAAGCGAATAGACCCCGTTCATGGCAATGTTCGCGCCCGGCACAGTATAGTGCAGTCCCGTGATGGTGATTTTCCTGTTGCTGATGTCGAAGCTGCCCTTCATGTCCGAGGCTATATTGGCGTTAATGTCCTGCTCTGCATTCTGCTTCGCCTCGTCGGCGTGGCCCTGGCTGCGCAGGCTTAGCTCATCGACTTTCTCCTGCACCTTAGGGTTGCTGAAGTGCGCGTTCGTGATCTCGAAATTGCCTCTCAGTTGCAGTTTTTCAGTCACCGACTCTTTACCCGGCGGCACATCGAGCGTTGTGTGTAGCGCGAGCGCTCCCGTCATGATGGGCGGTTGAGTTTTTACGCCCAGGGCCAGCATGTCTTCAATGCGGCCGGGCCGCACAGTCACATCAAGCCTGATGTCGTGTCCCTGACCGGGAACCGTGACCACATCGCCCCGGGCGAGAATGTGCGAGTGGAGAAGCTGCGCGTCTACCGGCTCGAGACGCGTGTCGCCGTTGGTTCCGTCAACGATGGCGTGGAATTTTGTATGAAGCGGAACCGGATGGCCGGCGGTGTCCAGGCTGAAATCCGGCGTGTCAGTTTCACCGTCGACAGTGATGTTGTTAAGCGTTCCCTGATATTGCCCGGTCGAGGAGAGAATGCCGCCGATGCCTTTCAGCGGGTTAAGATCGGCATGGGTGAAGCTGTAAGTTCCGCTTACCGGCGTGTCTCCCGGACTATGCGTTTCGAAAGGACCAAAGGATCCGCTGGAATCGATATCGCCGATGGGTTTCGCATTCACGAGCGTGGCATGAAAGTGCATTGGTTGGCCGGCGCCGACCGAGGTCATGAGCAGGTTGTCGATCTCAAAGTCGAGCGGAACCTTTCCCGGCTTGTCGGTGCCAAGAATGAGCGAGGCGTGATCGATATCCATCCGGTCGACGAGGATTTGAATTTTGCCGCCCTTGGAGCCGCGCGGATTGAGCTTCGGCATGTTTTGGCGTTGAGCCTTCGGCGGCAGATGAATGCCGAGTCCGCTAACGCGCACCACCCCAATGTGCATAGGGGTGCGGAACAAATCATGCCAAGTGGCGCGGAAGGTGAATTTGTTGACCGAGAAGAGCGGCTGCAGCATGTCGAGCTGGTTGGGATAGAGCTTAAGTCCGCCGCCGGTAACTTCGAAGCCATGCCAGACCGAAACACTGAAGCTGTCCAGCTCCACGCGGCTGTCGTAGCGCGTTGCGAGCGTTTCGACTACCCGCTTTCGAAGGATAGGTTCGGCGCGGCGAAAATAAATTGCGAAAACAGTGAAGGCCATGGCCGCGACTAGAAATGCTATAAAGCCGGTCCATGCTAGAACACGCACCCAGCGGCGCTTGTGGTGCTTCGAGGATGAATCGGGTACCAGGTTCGTTCGATCTTCCACGTCTCTTCTTTCTCTTTAACAACGAGTCACCAGGCCGGCAAGCAACCGATAAGCAACAATTTCAGACCGGAGATTCCATCGATTTAGAAGCGGATTTCAGCTTTTTCGTTGGTTTAGCATGAAAGGCGGGATGAATGACGGGAAAACCATCTGCGGACTCGGCGAATTGCTTTGGGACCTGCTGCCCGCGGGCGAGCGGCTCGGCGGCGCTCCGGCAAACTTCGCGGTGATGGCCGCGCGGCTGGGCAATCGCGGCGTCATCGCAAGCAGACTCGGGGCGGATGCGCGCGGAGAAAGAGCCCATGCTGCGCTAAGCGACCTGCCTGTCGATCTCACGTATCTACAAACGGCGCCGAAGATGGATCCCGCGCAGCCAACCGGAACCGTGGGAATTGAGATTGCCGGCGGCGAGCCTCGCTACGTGATTCATGCTCCTGCGGCGTGGGATTTTGTGGAGTGGACGTCGGATTGGCGCGCACTCGCGGCGGACACGGATGCCGTCTGCTTCGGGACACTGGCACAGCGCGAGCGCGTGTCTCGGGACACGATCCGGAGATTCATTAGCGCGACTCACTCGGAATGCGTGCGCGTCTTTGATGTAAACCTGCGCCCGCCATTTTTTTCAGCCGAGGTAATCTCGGAGTCGTTGCCGCTCGCAACCATTTTCAAGCTGAATGAAGGTGAAGTTCCCATAGTGTTGCAACTTCTGGGAGCGCCTGCGGAGCCGGACTTGGTGTGCGCGGCCCGTTGGCTGCTCGGGCGATATCCTCTGCAACTTGTAGCCATTACGCTGGGCGCGCAGGGAAGCCTGCTGGTGACGCGTGACGCCATGCACCGGCATCCCGGAGCGGCATCCCAGGTTGTTGATACTGTCGGAGCGGGCGATGCGTTCACGGCGGCGCTCGTGGATGCTTACCTGCGCGGCGCAACGCTCGCGGCCATCAATGAGGCCGGTAACCGCTGGGGTGCGTGGGTCGCTTCGCAACCGGGCGCAATGCCGGAGTTGGATGCGTCTACGCTGGCGGCCATCTCACAAAAGGTCGCGGATCATTTGTAATTTGCAACTGCAACGTTGTATCGTGCGAGTTCTATGACGCACTTTCCCACTCCGCAGGAACGCCGGGCGCTCGGCCGCGCAAGACGCAAGCAAATGGCCAGGCAGGACCACTCACAATGGAGACCGGAGGCGCGGCGGCACAAGCCGATTGTGCTGATGGAAGAGTCAATGCGCGGGCGCGTGCCGCTGTTGATCACCCTGAAATACGAGCGGATGCTCGCGTCTCCCTTCGGATATTTTCGCGGCGCCGTTCCGGTAATGGCGGCCGATCTTGCAGTGATGGCGAACACCGGAATCGTGACGCAGATCTGCGGCGACGCGCACGTGCGCAACCTCGGCGCGTTTGCGGCTCCCGATGGGCGGCTGGTCTTCGACATTAACGACTTCGACGAGACGACGCGCGCTCCCTTCGAGTGGGATCTGAAGCGGCTGGCCACCAGCCTGGCGCTTGCGGGGCGCGCGGTGGGCGCGAAGAAGAGCGCGTGCGAGCAGGCCGTGCTCGCGTTCGTTACGCGCTACCGCAGATTCGTGAATATGTTTGCGAGCATGCCGGTGACGGGCTTAGCGCACTTTCAAGTGCATCGCTTGCAACGAATCTCTCCGGTATCGAAGGCGCTGCTGCAAGCCGAACGGAGCACTCCCATGTTTACGCTTGAACAGTTGACCGTGCCCGGCAAGACTCCGGGCAGCAGGATCTTCAAGGATCAGAAGCAGCTGCTGGCGCGCGTAAATGGAAGGCAGCGGCGAGCGGTGCTGGCCTCGCTGGTGGCTTATAGCGAGACTTTGCAGCCCGAGCGACGGCATTTTCTGGAGCAATATCATCCATTGGACGTGGCGTTCAAGGTGGTCGGCACCGGATCGGTGGGGCTGCGCGATTACGTGATTTATTTTGAGGGCAATGGGCCGGGCGATCCATTGTTTCTGCAGATCAAGGAGCAGCCGGGATCGGCCTACGCTCCCTATGTCAACGAGCCCGGACTGGCGGCGCACCAGGGCCAGCGCGTGGTGAACGGGCAGCGTGCGATGCAGTTCCAGTCCGATCCGTTTCTCGGATGGACGACGATTGCAGATCGCCATTACGAAGTGCGTCAGTTGAATGATCACAAGGGAAGCATCGCGGTCGAAGACCTGACAGGCCAGGGTTTACTGGAATATTCGGAGATGTGCGGCGAATTGCTGGCGCGCGGTCACGCTCGCTCCGGCGACGCCTGCGTGCTGGCCGGATACATCGGAAACGGCAAACGTTTTGGAGATGCACTGGTGCGATTTGCCGATGCCTACGCGGCCCAGACGGAGAAGGATTGGGAAGAGCTGAAGGCGGCGAAGAAGCAGGTAGCGAAGAAATCTGTCGCCGCAAAAACAGGCAGCTAAAATAAGACTATGCTGCAACTTTCCGGAGCCGGCAAACGGTTTGGCTCCAAACTCCTCTTTGAAGATGCCGATTGGCTCATCACTCCTGACGAGCGCACCGCTCTGGTGGGCGCGAATGGCACGGGCAAATCCACTTTGATGAAGGTTCTCGCCGGTCTCGACGGCTTGGACTACGGACAGGTTCAACGTACGCGCGGCATGACCATCGGATATCTTCCGCAGGATGGTCTGGCGCTGGCCGGACGCACGGTTTTCGAGGAATGCCTTTCGGTTTTCGACGAATTGCTGGGCCTCGAAAAAGAAATGGAGACGCTCGCTGCGTCGCTGGCCGAGCTTGATCCGGAGAGCGCCGCATATACGACAGCGGCCGATCGCTACTCGCACATCGAGCAGCGTTTTCGCGCGCATGACGGCTACGCGCTCGACGCACAGGTAGGCACCGTGCTCACCGGGCTGGGCTTCTCAAAGACGGACTGGACGCGGCAAACGGAAGAGTTTTCCGGCGGCTGGCAGATGCGGATCGCGCTGGCCAAGCTGCTGCTGCAAAAGCCGAGCCTGCTGCTGCTGGACGAGCCCACGAATCATCTTGACCTTGAGACGCGCAATTGGCTTGAGCAGTATCTGCGGACCTATCCCAACGGCTACATTCTCATTTCGCACGATCGGTATTTTCTCGACGTGACGGTCGACAAGATTATTGAGATCTGGAACAAGAATCTCCACGTCTACCACGGCAACTACGAAAAATATCTGCAGCAGAAGGCCGAACGGCGCGCGCAGCTTGAGGCAGCGTATCGCAACCAGAAGGACCAGATCGAGCATCTGGAGGCCTTCATTAACCGGTTCAGATATCAGGCGACCAAGGCCAGGCAGGTGCAGAGCCGCATCAAGGAGCTCGAAAAGATTGAGCGCATCCAGGTTCCCGAAGAAGAATCCGCGATTCACTTCACGTTTCCGCAGCCTCCACCTTCCGGGCGCGCGGTGGTTGAGGTCTCGGAGCTCTCAAAAAGTTACGGGCCAAAGCAGGTGCTCAATGACGTGAGCTTCACCATCGATCGCGGCGACCGCATCGCGCTGGTGGGCGTCAACGGCGCGGGCAAATCCACGCTTGTGCGGCTGCTCTCTGGCGAAGATGCCCCAACCAGCGGCATTCTGAAGCTCGGGCACAACGTGCTGGCCGAATACTTCGCGCAGGATCAGTACAAGGTGCTCGATCCGGCGGCGCGGATGTTGGACGACATCAGCCGCACCGCCCCGAAAGTTTCTGATACAGAACTGCGCAGCCTTCTCGGATGTTTTCTCTTCTCCGGCGAGGATGTCTTCAAGCCGCTTGGCGTGCTCTCGGGCGGCGAACGCAACCGCTACGCGCTCGCGCGGATTCTGGTGAGTCCGGCGAACTTTCTTCTGCTCGATGAACCTACCAACCACTTGGACCTGCGCGCAAAGGACGTTCTGCTGGAGGCGATCCGCAACTTCACCGGCACGGTGATTTTTGTCTCGCACGACCGCTACTTCATCGACCGGCTGGCAACGCGCGTTTTTGAAGTCGAGGACAGGAAGGTTCATGTCTATCCTGGCAATTACGAAGACTACTTATGGCGCAAGGAGGGCGGTGCGGCAGCGCTGGCTGCAGCTACGGTTGCCGCGGAGCCGGTTGCTCTTCCTGTATTAACGGACGCCGCCGCCGCGACGGACGAAAAAGAGCGCGCGCGACGCGTGAATCCAATCAAGCTGAAGCAGATGCACGAGCGGCTGAAGTTTTTGGAGGAGGAGATTCCGCGCATGGAGTCCTTGATCGGTGACGCGGAGCAGTCTCTTGGCGTGTTTGTGAGTGTAGAGGAGACGGCTCGGGTTTCGAGCGAGTTGGATGATCTCCGCGCACAGCACGCTGCCCTCACGAACGAATGGGAAGACCTAATGGTGCAGTTGGAAGAGCAGACTGCGGTCTAGCCGAGTATGCCCGTCCGGCGAGGACAGGGCATAATTGAAGTAATGCCATCTCTTTGGAAACCTGATAGTTGGGCCGAGCGCCTTGCGGAGCTGGAGGCGCGCGCTGGCGATTTGAAAGAGGCGCCGCTGCGCCGCGACGTGCGCTCGCTGGGCATGTTGCTGGGCGAAGTTTTGCGTGAACAGGCGGGCGACGCGCTGTTCGAAAAGGTGGAAGAGCTGCGCCAGGCGGCGATTCGACGGCGCGAGGCACAGGCTGAGGGCTCGCTGCAGGAAGCCGACAAGCTGTTGCAGCTTGCCGTGCTGAAGGTGAACGAGATGCCGGTGGACCTGGCGTATCAGCTGAGCCGGGCCTTTGCATTTTATTTCGAGCTCATCAACTTGGCGGAGACGAATCATCGCAAACGCCGGCGCTTATCGTCGCAAACAAGTGGAGAGCAGACCAGCGGAGACAAAACGACACAGCGCGCGTCGTTACCCGGCACTCTGCGCGGCACGCTACGCGGAACGCTGCGCGCGATGCGGCGCGTCGGCATCTCCGCCGAAGAGGCGCTCGATTGGATGCGGAAGATCTACATTGTGCCGGTATTCACGGCGCATCCCACTGAGGTTGCGCGGCGTTCGGTGCTGACCAAGCGGCGGCGCATCGGCGAGTTTCTGGAGCGGCTGGACCGGATTCCGGTTCCCGATGAAGAGCTGGCCGCGCTCGAAGCGGCCCTGGTGGCTGAGATTACGGGCCTGTGGCAAACGGATGAAGTTCGCAGCAGCCGGCCAAAGGTTTCCGACGAAATCAAAATGGGCCTCGATTACTACGACGTCTCTTTGTTTGAGACGCTGCCTGGACTGTACCAGGAAATCGCCGCCGCGCTGAACAGCGAATACGGCCTGAACATCGATGTCTCCGAGCTGCCGGTGCTGCTCGGCTTTGGCTCGTGGATCGGCGGCGACCGCGACGGCAATCCTTATGTAACCAGCGACGTCACTCGCGAGGCGATTCGCGAAGCGCGGACGCGGCTGCTGGCCTATTACGATGGCCGGATGCAGTTGCTCATTGACCTGCTGACCACGTCGGCGCAGCAGTTGCCGGTGAGCGAGGAGCTGACCGCGCGGCTGAATTCGTATCTGAGCCAGCTACAAACCGGTGCCGAGCAGATCTTCGGCCATCATTTTCAATTCGAGATATATCGGCGTTACCTGGTATGCATCCATGCGCGCCTGTTGCGGACGGCAGGCGCCGAGCCAAAGGACGACAACAGCGTCGAATCTCTGCTGACGGCGCTGCCCTCATATTGCTCGGCACTGGAGTTCCAGGGGGATCTGGAGATTCTGCGTAGCAGCCTGGCCGCGAACAACGGCCTGCGGCTGGCCCAGACACTGGTCGATCCGCTGCTTCTGCTCGTGCGGACGTTTGGGTTGCATCTGCATACGCTGGACGTGCGTCAGCACGCGCGGCTGCACCGGAAGGCTCTGGAAGAAGCATCGGCGTGGTGCGCGGGCAAGGCGGACAAGGTTCCGGGCGGCTTGAGCGAACAGAGCCGCGACGTGATTGAGACCTTTCGCACGATCGCGGAGGTGAAGTCCGGATGCAGTCCGGAGACAATTCGGCAATACGTAATCAGCGGAGCTGCGACCGCTGACGACATTCTGGCGGTGATCTGGCTGGCGCGTCTGGGCGGCGTGAATGTGGCCGGCAACGCAAACGATCCGGGATTGATGCCGGTTCCCCTCTTCGAATCGATCGAAGACCTTCGCAATGCGCCCGAGGTCTGCCGCAGTTTGTGGAGAAATCCGGAATATCGCGAACTGCTGAAGAGCTGGGGCGATACACAGGAGATTATGCTCGGCTACTCCGACTCGAACAAAGACGGAGGCATGCTCACCAGCATATGGGAAATCTTTCGCGCGCATCGCGCTTTGCACGAGGTCGCGCATGAGTGCGGCGTCAAGTTGCGGCTCTTCCACGGGCGCGGCGGTACGGTAGGACGCGGCGGCGGCCCCACCCATCGCTCGATTTACGCGCAGCCCGTGAACGCCTTCGACGGACAGATTCGAATCACCGAGCAAGGCGAGGTCCTGAACTGGAAATACTCCGACGTGGTGCTGGCCGAGCGCAACCTGGAGTTGATGATTGCGGCATGTCTCGATGCGCTGGCTCGCCCTAACGCGCGCGATCCGCAGGGACATCAGTCAGGCGTGCTGCTGCCGGAGTGGGAGGCGGCCTTCGATGAGCTCTCGGAGACGGCGTTCCGCTTCTATCGCGCGAACATCATCGACGACCCCGAGGTGCTCCACTACTTTGAGGTTGCAACTCCGGTTGCCGAGCTGGAGCACGCGAAGATCGGGTCGCGTCCTTCGCGGCGCGGCGGCAGGATGAGTTTCGACAGCCTGCGCGCCATTCCGTGGGTCTTTGGATGGACGCAGAGCCGCCAGCTTGTTCCGGCGTGGTTTGGAGTGGGCTACGCGCTGGAGCAATACGCGAAAAAGCCCGGCAAGTCGGAGCTTCTGCGCGCAATGATGGCGGAGTTTCCCCTGTTCATCGATCTCATTCGCAACGTTGAGATGGCGCTCGCGAAAGCGGACCTGGGCATCGCGGAAATCTACGCGTCGTTGGTGCCGGATGCGGGCCTGCGCAAGCGAGTCTTCTCGAAGCTTAAGGCGGAGATGGAGCGCACGCTCCGCGCGGTGCTGGCGGTGACCGGGCAACGCGAACTGCTTCAGAACAATCAGGTGCTGGCGCGGTCGATCCGGCTGCGAAATCCGTATGTTGACCCGATGAGTTTGATCCAGGTGGACCTGCTGCGCCGCAAGCGCGCGGGCGAGAATACGCCTGAAGTAAATCGCGCGATTGCCGGAACCATCAATGGAATTTCGGCTGGATTGCGGAACACAGGCTGAGGTTCCCAAATTGGTCTTCCGGCGCCGATTCGTTCCGCTTTGAAACTTCGTTTTTCCGCAATTTGCTTTTGCCTCTCGTGATCGCCGCTGCAACCCTTATGCTCGGCGCATGGAGGGTTGATTTTTTATGCAGACGCAGCCCGTGGAAAATATTGACGCTGTGCTGGGACGCTTTCAGGCGTGGGCTGGCTCAAGCAACGCCGCTGAGACAAAGCCTGGAATTCGCGAGCTTTCCTATGATGAGGCTTTGAAGTCGCGCCGCTACCGCTGGAAGGCCGCAGACAAGACGCCCGCAAAAAAGAAGATGACCGCCGAGCTGGGCGTTTCTCCGGTTGCAGCTCCAAAACCTCAGCCGGAGCGGCTGAAAACAGCTCCTGCCAAGGTTCGCGATACGAAGCGAAGAACCATCAAACAAGTTCGCGCCGAAAATCATGCTGGAAAGGCCGAGCCTGCGGCAAAAACGGCAGTCAAGGCAGTGGCGAAGCCTCAGTTTCGCGAAGTCTTGGCGCAGACGGTTCGGCCTCCCGAGGTAATTCCGGCGGCCGCGCAGCCACTGGAGTTGTCGCGTCAGGTCGCGATCTCGATTCGGCTTGCTCCTGCCGAGCGGGCGTTGATCAGGACGCGCGCGGCGGAGGCGGGAATTTCGGCGTCCGCCTATATCCGGCAATGCGCGCTCGAAGTAGAGCAGTTGCGGGCACAGGTGCAGCAGGCTCTGGCCGCGATGGAACGCAAGGCTCCTGCTTCTATTCGAACTCCGGTTTCCGTGTCGGGATTTTTTTCGCGCCTCATACAGAGAATTTTTCCTGGACGCAACACCACGCTCACTCTGCGCGCGTAGTTCAAGGCGATTGGTGGTTTCTGATGTGGGCAAACTACACGACCAACGGGAGTGGCCACAACAGTTCGCACCAGGATGGCGCGAAGCGCGTGTGCCTGGACGGCTAGTCCCGCTGGCTGGCTTCTCCGGCGAACACTTTGCGGTTGAATTCCGCCGATTGTTTACGCGGCACGCTCAGCGACTTCCACTCTGAGGACTGGAAGTGCTTGGCGAGCAGAACGATCTGCCCGCAGTGGTAGCTGTAGTGCGCAACCTGGCGGTTGATCGCCTGCATAACGGAGTGCGCTTCGCCGCGAATAGTGACGGTGCGCGCGAGATCGGCGTCGGTCAAGGGTTCAAGCGCATGAAAGAGGCATGACCATCCGCTCTCCCACAGCGCGGTCAGCTCGGCGCGCGTTGCAGGCGGCTCTTCAAACTCGCTATCGCGGTTCCGCATTGGTTTTTCGCCGTCCGTGGTCAGGAAATCGCTCCAGCGCGAGAGCATATTTCCCGCCATATGCTTCACGAGGATGGCGATGGAGTTCATCTCAGGGTCGAGCGTCCAGCAGAGGTCGGCGTCAGAGACCTGCGCGATGGCTGCGTCGGCGAGCTTCTTGTATTGGCGGAAGATGGCTTGCGCGTCTGCGATGTATGAGGTTGTGAATACGAGCGGCATCGGCGGAATTACCCCTGCTTAATTGCGATCGCTTTGTCCTTCTGGAAGGTTACGGACCACTTCTTGCCTCCGGCATCATAGTCGACGGTGCGGTTCCCGATGTAGGACGACTCTGACTGCTGGATGACGCCCAGCGCCATGGCGACTTGCAGTTCATTCATGCCGGGGATGGGCGCGTGCTGGTCGATTGCGGCCCATATCTTCGGCCCCCAGAAGTTGTACATCTGGTGCGGATCATCGTAGTAGAAAATCTCGTCGCAGAAGTACGTTGAGTCGCTGCCCTTGATGAAGCCGATTGCGGTGGCATACTCTATCGGATCGTTCGGCATTCTGAACACCGCGAAAACCTGCTTATCACCGAGCGGAATGCGGGTAGCGAGATCGGCCGGCGCCTTCTGCGTGATGATGTCCTGGACCGCAAGCGGCTCGGCGCTGGGCAGAACTCCGGAGCTGTGCGCGAACTCGACGCGATGCCCGGTATAGGGGTAGTAGTCGAGCGAGTAACCGGACTGCACCCATATGGTCTTGCCGTCCAGGGCCTTGGCCGACTCCAGACTATCGATATAGAGCTTGCGCGGCTGCACGACATCATCGGCGGTGAGTTGGCGTTCGGCAACCTTCGGCTGCTGCGCTATCGGCGCGTTGCGCTCCCGCCAGATGAAAAATATGCGAATGCCGAAGAGGAGCAGAACGACAAGGGTGACCAATCCAATTTTGTGCCAGGTTTTCATCTGCGAAACCCTTCCTCTGAAAATCTACCTCACTTGGATGCGTTTCATAGCTGGCGCACCTCGCGTCCGGCTTCCAGGGCATCGACATTCAGTAGAGCCTCGGCTGTCAGCTTGTCGGTTTGGCGCAGTTCGGGGAACAGAACGCTCCATAGACCGGTTACCACAAGCGACCCAATGCCTCCGAGGATGACGGCGCGGACCGCTCCCCACCACTGCGCCGTCAGTCCGCTCTCAAATTCACCTAACTCATTGGACGCGCCCAGGAAGAGCGAGTTGACGGCGCTCACGCGGCCCCGCATCTCCGGAGGCGTGGCCAGTTGCAGAATCGAGGAGCGAATGACGACACTAACCATGTCCGACGCCCCAACAATAAACAGCGCGACCATGGAAAGCGGCAGGCTCTTCGATACGCCAAAGAGGATGGTAGCGGCTCCAAAGATGCCCACGCAGAGGAACATCAGCGCACCGCTGCGGCGCTGGATCGGCCACCAGGTCAGCGTGAATGACACGATGAGCGCGCCCACCGCCGGAGCGGCGCGCAGCATGCCAAGTCCGCGCGGCCCGGCGTGCAGAATGTCCTCGGCAAAGATAGGCATCAGGGCGACGGCTCCGCCGAGCAGTACGGCAAAGAGATCGAGCGAGATCGATCCCAGCAGAATGGACGTGCGCCGCACATAGCGGAAGCCTGCCAGAATTACGTCCATCGAAATGGTGCGATGCTCCATGCGTCCGGGGCGAACGGAGAGCGAGCTGACCAGTACGAGGAACCAGACGAGCGTAGCCAGCGTAAAAAGATAAACCAGCGACGCACCGGCAATGCGCGCATGGAGCGGCAAGGTGAAGAGCAGGCCGCCCAGCGCTGGACCAGTAATGGTAGCGATCTGAAAGATGGTCGCGCCCCAGGTAACGGCATTGACGAAGTGCTCCTTGGGAACGAGGTGCGGAATGAGCGCGGAGCTGGCGGGGCCGCTGAAGGAGCGTCCTGTGCCGATAAGAAAGAGCACCGCGTAAATCGGCAGAACGCGGTGCAGTCCATGCAGAGCGAAGAGAAAAAGCGTCGAAGTGCAGAAAACCTGGAGTGTATAGCAGACTAGGATGACGTTGCGCCGGTCGAAACGGTCGGCGACATGGCCCGAAGGCAGCATGAAGAGCAATCCAGGCAGAAACAGCGCCAGGCCCGTGTAGCCGAGATCGATGGCCTTGTGGGTGATGAGATAGACCTGCCACGCGACGGCAAGCGCCTGAGCTTCGGCCCCGGTCACGACCATAACGCGGGCGAGTTGATACCGCCGGAAATCGCGAGAGGAAAAGGCCGCGGCGGCTCTGGCGGGGGAAGTGTCGGACATGCCTGTTTTGTTTATACCGTTCGCGGAGGATGGTTGTCAGTTGTGGAAAGGCATGGAAATCGGTTTCCCTCGGGCCCTCCGCCCTCAGTCCTGCCCTATTCTTGCGGATCAGGGTTTGCGCTCTTTGGGCGGAGCCGCTACCTTCAGAGGAATCTGGAGCGTGCCGAGGCGTCCGCTCGCCATATCCCAAACGGCAAGGTACAGGTAGTTCTGACCCTTGCGCAGGTTGATCTGCTGATGGACGGTGAGGAGAGGATTCGGGGTACGCCGGAGCCGGTCTCCATTCACGGTAATTGTGAACCTGTCGGCCACCCGCGCCACGGGTGAACCATCCTCATTGAAGGCGAAGGCGGCGACTCCGGCTGTGATCTGCGGGTTGCCATTGGCCATTGTCGTACTGAATGAATCGGCGGGCAGCGAGTACTGAATGGAATAAGGGCTGGTTCCCTTCTTCGGAGGTTGAGCAGCAGGAGTAGCGGAACCAGCCTCGGCCGGTTCAGGCGGCGCATCCCACGCGGGCAGGACGCGGGCCTGGAAGATGAGGGGAATACTGCGCACGTCGGGTTCTGTAACAGTTTCTCCGCCCGCGAGCAGCCGTGTCCGCGGCTTCTTTGGCTGCTGGACGCTGCCCACGCTTCCATCGGCGAAGTACCCCTGGCGATAGCTGAGTGTGTAGTTCGATCCGTCAGCATTGAGCTTGACCCGCACCTTGTGCCACTTGTTGTCGAAGCGAAAATCGCTGGGCGAGTAGCTGAGGGAATAAAAGCTGCCGCCGTTGTCGACCCAATGAGCGGCGACCAGGTCAAGGCCATTGTTGTTGTAGAAGGCGCGCCCGCCCGTGGCCTCGGCAATGTCGTTCATTAGCGCGTGCTGATTCCACATAGCAGGATCCGCGGTTAACGTGAGGCCGCGGGCATCGACGGGATAGATTGCGATGCGGCCGGCTTCGAGCTCGTCGTAGACGTGGCGGAGCTGATCCTGGTTTTCGAAGATCGTGGCGTCACGGCGCAGAAAAAGCGTGGAGCCTCCGGAAAACCAGAGAATGTTTTTGCGTCCCGGGAATTGTGCCAGGTCGAGAGCGATCTGATGCAGAGTCGCAAAGTCAGTGTAGTATTCGCGGCCAGTGGGCGGGAAATGCGGGATGGCCTCGCGAATAGCGGCCAGCAGCAGAGCATGGTCTGATGTGAACGCCTGAAGCAGAATGCTGGAGGGTCCGGTATGCCAGTAGATGGCGAGAGGCCGGCCGGGCGGTAGATTTTTGACAAACCGCGAGAGTTCGTAATTGAGGTACATCTGGTCGACGATCTCGAGATTGGCGATATCGATGACGATCACGTTGAGAACCGGAGGCAGGTACAGCAGGAAATTATTGCTGTAGACGCCGGGCGCGGTTGAGGGTTGCGGAAACAGCGCAACCGGAGTGGTGGTGTGTTCTTCAAACGAGGCGACAAACTGCGGCTTGTTGTTGTCGAAGATGTGGAAGTCCGAGGCCCTGAGGCCGTGAACGGGCTTCCCCTTTTTGTCGCTCACTGTGACATCAGTCAGGACGATGCGGGTACCGGCTTGAAATGTATAGCCGGGCTGCTGCGCGGCGGCGGCACCGCCGGCTGATTGCGCGTGAACAGAGCCCTGAATCGTCACTAGCAGGCAGGAAAGAGCAAAAACCGCAGGGAATGATTGCGAGACCATCGGCTCACCTGAAGCGGGGCCGCGATTTTCAAGTGCCGCCCGTACCTCCTTATACGGCCAGCTACGAAAGTAAGTTGCGGGAACGGGCTCAACCGGCGAGAAATCGTTCGCTGTTTGCTGACCTTTCGCTGACACTATTCATTACAGGGACCTTCAGCAGCGTGGAAACTTTGCCCGCAACACGAGAAGCTTTAATCTGAAGCGTGGACGAGTTTGAACCTGTCTCTCCGTTTGCCGCGGCGAACCCGGCAATTGAGAGCGTTGAGCAGCGGCTGGCTTCGCCGGATACGGCGGGGCTCGGCTCCTTTCGCGCGGTCGCGGCAGTCTGCCTTTGCGGAGTCTTCGCGTTTCTGAATCTCTACGTCACGCAGCCGATGCTGCCGCTGCTGGAGCACATCTTTCACGCGTCGAAATCCGTTGTCGGCCTTACCGTCAGCGCGTCTACCTTGGGCGTTGCGGTGTCGGCTCCCATTTTGGGCGCGCTGGCGGAGCAGATGAATCGCAAGCGCGTGATTGTGGCCTCCACGCTTGTTCTGTCTGTACCAACTCTGCTGGCGGCGACTTCGCCAGGGCTCCACGCGCTCATCTTCTGGCGCTTTCTGCAGGGGCTTATCCTGCCCGGCGTCTTTGCCATCACTATTACCTACATCGGCGAGGAGTGGGAACACCACGCCGTTCCCATTGTGATGAGCATTTATGTGAGCGGCACGGCGATGGGTGGATTTTTGGGCCGCATTACGGCTGGCATCGCCGCCGAACGGCTGAACTGGCGATGGTCGTTCTTGCTGCTCGGCGCGATGACACTCATCGGTGCAGCAGCCATCGCGCGCTGGCTGCCGGAGGAGAAACGCCCGATGCCGCCGGAACACCGGTCCAGTTCCATCGCGCAGCTTGGCGCAATGCTCGCGCACTTTCGCAATCCGCGGCTGCTGGCGACGTTTGCCGTGGGCTTCGGCATGCTGTTCGCGCTCGTCGGGACGTTCACGTACATCACCTTCTATCTGGCCGACGCGCCGTTTCATCTCTCCACCGAGGCCCTCAGTTATCTCTTTGCGATTTATCTGATCGGCCTGGTGGTTACGCCCGTAGGAGGCTATCTGGTGACGCGCATCGGAATGCGCGCAGGAATTGCCTTCGCCATCGGAGCATGTCTGCTCGGCGCGTTGATCACGCTCAGCCACTCATTGTGGATAGTGGTCTTAGCCGGGCTGGGACTTGTATGCACCGGAGTCTTCATCGCCCAGGCCACGGCGAACAGCTTTCTGCGCATCGCGGCTCCGCCGGGCGGGCGCGCATCGGCGGCCGGGCTCTACATCTGCTGCTACTACATCGGAGGAACCGCCGGCGGCGTCATCCCAGCCTACATGTGGTCGCTCGGAAAATGGCCGGCCTGCGTAGCTCTGATCGCATGCGAGCTGGCTGTCACACTGGCAATTGCGTTGATCGGCTGGCGCACGCCGAAGACCCAGGTTCAATCCGCTCAACATTAACGGAATACTCTTCTCGCCGTTTTCTGCAAGCTTTCAAACTTGTGGCGACACTCAATACCCAGCAGCCTTCCCAAAGTGATGCCGGTGATCCTGCCCCCCTTCAAGTTCTCCCGTGATTGGGTCGACTTCGATACACTCGCCATCGCTCCAGGAGCCTCCGATCTCAAGCGTGTAGCCCATGGCGCGCAGGCCTTCGGTAGCTGCTGCCGAGAAGCCGGGCTCGAGATAGACGACGTCGGGCAGATATTGATCGTGGAATCGCGGTGCATCCACAGCCTGCTGGATGTTTAGCCCTTCCTCGGCGGCGCTCAGGAAGATATTCGCGACGGTGGTAATGATGCGCCCCCCGCCGGGTGACCCAAGGACGAAGCGAACTTTGTTGTCTTTGAGCACGATCGTCGGCGTCATGCTCGACAGCGGACGCTTGCCGGGCGCGATGGAGTTGGCCGGCCCTTGAATGAGGCCGAACATGTTGGGCACTCCCTCTTTCGAAGCGAAGTCGTCCATCTCGTCGTTGAGCAGAAACCCCAGGCCTTCTGCGGTAACTCCAGAACCGAACCCATTGTTCAGCGTGGTGGTGACAGCCACAGCGTCGCCCGCGGCGTCCATAACTGAGTAATGCGTCGTCTGCGTGGATTCGTGGCGCACTTCAGCCATCGTCGGCGCCGCAGGCAAAAATCCTGCGGGACGCTTCAGGTCCTTCGAGGGCGTTGCCTCCTCGGCTTGAATGCTGGTCCGCCACGCCGCGTCGTATTTCTTATCGATAAGCTGCGCGACCGGAATCTTCGCATAGTCTGGATCGCCAAGGTAATCTGTGCGGTCCACATAAGCGCGGCGAAACGCCTCGAGGATCAGGTGCATCTCTTCAGGCGTGCGGTCGGGCCAGCGGCGGAGATTGTAGCCGCCGAGGATATTAAGCGCTTCGATGAGTACGATGCCTCCAGACGACGGAGGCGGCGCGCTGACGATGGTGTATCCCTGATAGGTTCCGGTGATGGGCGCGCGCTCTTTCACACTGTAGCGGGCGAGATCTTCGCCGGTGACGATGCCTCCGCCCTGCTGGATGTCTGTGACAAGTTTTTTCGCGATGCGTCCGCGGTAAAAATCGCTCGGATCGGCGGCGATCGTGCGAAGCGTAGCGGCCAGCTCGAGCTGTTTGAAGACGTCTCCCGATTGGTAGAAGTTGCCGTCGCGCTGAAAGATGTGTTTCGACGCAGCGAACTGGGTCAGGGTTGGGTCGTGCATCTCCTGCGCTTCTTCATCCGTGAGCACATAGCCTTCGCTGGCAAGGCGGATGGCGGGCGCCATCACTTGTTCGAGCGTGAGCCTGCCGTACTTCTTTTCAGCGTAGACCATTCCCGCAACCGAGCCGGGAACTCCGATAGCTTTGTAGCCGGTGATGCTGGCGTCGGGAATAACATTTCCCTTTGCGTCGAGATACATGTTGGCGGTCGCGGCCTGCGGGGCTCGCTCCCGGTAGTCGATGAATGTGTCCTTCGTTTTGTTTGGACCAGAGGCGAGATGGATCAGCATGAAGCCGCCGCCGCCGAGATTGCCCGCAGCGGGAAGGACGACGGCCAGCGCGAAGCCCGTCCCCACGGCTGCGTCCACGGCATTGCCGCCTTCTTTCAGAATCTCTACGCCCGCGTCGGTCGCGAGATGGTGAATGCTGACAACCATGGCGTGCTTGGTGCGGACAGGCTGGCCGTCCTGCGCGAGGGCAGAAGTGACGACAAAGAGGCCCATGGCGAGGGCCAGGGAGGGAACGCGGCGCATGTGAGCAAGTTTAGCCGCATCGCCGTTTGCGATGTCAAAAAGAGATTTCGGTTGATGCCGTGATTCGCGGCATCAACCAGGTTCCTCCAGCCGAGCACAGACTCTGCACAGAGCCGTTGCAAGGATCACTTCGGTGAAAGTTCGTGGCTACTCTTTTGCTATTCGTACCGCAGCGCTTCAATGGGATCGAGCGTCGATGCTTTCCAGGCCGGATAGATTCCAAAAATCAGTCCGATGGCCAGCGACACCGCGAACCCAATCATGGCCCACATCGGGGACATCGTTGCCGGCAACGCAGACACGATTACGCGAATAAGCACTGTGATAATCGCACCCAGCAGAATGCCGATAATGCCTCCGATGGCGCAGAGTGTGGTCGCCTCCATCGTGAACTGAACCAGGATGTTGCGCTTGGTCGCGCCGATAGCCTTGCGAACGCCGATCTCGCGGGTACGCTCCGTGACGGAGACCAGCATGATGTTCATCACGCCGACGCCGCCGACCATAAGTCCTACGCTGGAGACGGCGACCATGAAGATGGCGAGCCCGCCCGTCAGCTGCTTCCAGAGGCGGGCGATGGAGTCGGGCGAGAAGATGGCGAAATCGTCCGGCTGCCAGGTATGCACCTTGCGGCGGATGCGAAGCAGCTCGCGGACCTCATCTTCAACCAGATCGCGATTGCGAGGATCGTCATACTTGACGCTAAGCCACATTCCGTTCTGCGTGGCGTCTTCCGGATGGAGCTTGAGAAATGTGTTCAGCGGAAACAAAGCCTTGTTGTCTTCAGGATTGTCTCCTCCGCCGAAGGCCTGCTTCACCTTATCGGCGACTCCGATCACGGTAAACATGTCGCCCTCGATCTCGACTTCCTTGTTGATGCCGCTGCTTTTCGCGAAGAGCTTTTGCGCGGTATCGTGGCCAAGGATGACGACGTTGGCGGCGCGCTGATCTTCACCCTCCGTAAACATCCGTCCCCCGGTCAGGTTCAGATCCGTCACATCCTTGATGGCAGCCGTATCTCCCTCAAGCATGGTTCCCTGTGCCTGTTTTGTGCCGTACTTCACGCCGATGATGCCCACCTGAAATATCTGGTTAACGTGACGCGCTCCGGCGTTGGCGGCGACCACGTGGGGCAGGCTGCGCATGGCGATCGCATCGTCCAGAGTGAGTTTCTTCCGGGCCAGCATCTCCGTGGTAGGGCGCACGCCGATCACGGGCATGTGATAAATCCACAGCACGTTCGAGCCCAGGGAGCTCACCCAGGCCTGCACATTGTTGTTAAGGCCGCTGATGATGGAGGAGATAGTAATGACCGTCGTGACGCCGATAACGATGCCCAGAATTGTCAGGCCGGAACGCAGCTTGTTCGTGCGCACAGTATCAAGCGCCATTCGGATCGATTCGCCGGTGCTTCCAAGTCTCATTCTGAACCTCCTATAACTCCGACTGCAGCGCCGCAATGGGGATGTTCATGATCACGATGCCGCCGACGATGAGCGAGATAGAAGCAATTTAGTATCCCAACATGCTATTCGTACCGCAGCGTTTCAATCGGATCTAGAGTCGAGGCCTTCCACGCGGGATAGATTCCAAAGACCAGGCCGATAGCCAGCGACACGCAGAATCCAATCATCGCCCACATAGGCGACATCGTGGCCGGCAACGCCGACACGATGTCGCGGATAGCCACGGTGATAATTGCGCCCAAGAGAATGCCGATAACGCCTCCGATGGCGCAGAGCGTGGTCGCTTCCATCGTGAACTGAACCAGAATATTGCGCTTAGTAGCGCCGATTGCCTTCCGCACGCCGATCTCCCGGGTGCGTTCGGTGACCGACACAAGCATAATGTTCATCACGCCCACGCCGCCCACCATCAGCCCCACGCTTGATACGGCGACCATGAAGATAGCGAGTCCGCCGGTCAGCTCTTTCCAGAGGCGCGCGATGGAGTCGGGCGAAAAGATAGAAAAGTTATCCGGCTGCCAGGTGTGCACCTTGCGGCGGATGCGGAGCAGCTCGCGCACTTCGTCTTCGACCAGGGCGCGGTTGCGCGGATCGTCGTACTTCACGCTTAACCACGTTCCGAAGTTGGTTGCGTCTTCGGGATGGAGCTTGAGGAAGGTGTCCAGGGGGAACAGAGCCTTGTTGTCTTCTGGGTTGTCGCCTCCGCCAAACGCCGCCTTCATTTTGTCGGCGACACCGATGACGGTGAACATATCGCCTTCAACCTCGACTTCCTTGCCAACGGCATCGGCGTTGCCGAAGAGCTTTTGCCACGTGTCATGGCCGAGGACGACGACGTTGGCGGCGCGGCGATTTTCGTCTTCAGTAAACATACGTCCCTGCAGCATGTTGATGTCCGCGGTTACCTGACAAGCGGGCAGTTCGCCGTCGAGCATGGTCCCCTGCGCCTGTTTTTTGCCGTACTTCACGCCGATAATGCCCACCTGGAAGATCGGGTTGACGTGGCGCGAGCCGGCGTTGGTGGCGACGACGTGGAGCAGGCTGCGCATGGCGATGGCGTCGGCGGCGGTGAGTCTTTTGCGCGCAAGCATCTCGGTGGTGGGACGACCCACGCCAATGGGCAAGTGATAAATCCAGAGAACATTGGAGCCGAGGGAGTTCACCCAAGCCTGCACGTTGTTGTTAAGGCCGCTGATGATGGAAGAGATGGTAATAACCGTCGTGACGCCAATGACGATGCCCAAAATAGTAAGGCCGGAGCGGAGCTTGTTGGCGCGCACCGTGTCAAGCGCCATTCGGATCGATTCGCCGGTACTTCCAAGTCTCATTCCGCACTTCCTATAACTCCGACCGCAGCGCCACAATTGGATCCAGCAGAGCTGCCTGTCTCGCCGGGTAAACGCCGAAGAAAACACCGATGGCCGCCGATACGAAAAGCGCCATGAGAACCGACCAGAGCGCAATGTCCGACGGGAAACCGACGAGCGCCGTTACAAGCTTGGCCACGCCCACGCCCACCAGAATGCCGACAAAGCCGCCGACCAGCGACATGGTTCCGGACTCGATGATGAACTGCAGCAACACGTCCTGGCGGCGTGCCCCGAGAGCTTTGCGAACGCCGATCTCGCGCGTGCGCTCCGTGACCGAGACCAGCATGATGTTCATGATGACGATGCCGCCCACGATGAGCGAAATTGAGGCAATGCCGATGACGACGTACAAAAATGTCGAACTGATGCTCTTCCACAGACCCACAAAGGTCTGGTTGGTGGACAGCTCAAAGCTGTTTGGCTGGCCGACCGCGTCGTGCCGTCGCGAGCGCAGGATGACGGTAGCCTCGTCGGACGCGCGATCGAGCCGCTCACCCACGCCGCCGGCCTTCACGTAGATGGTCACGCTGTCATTCGTTCCATAGGTGTGCTGGTAGGAAGTGATGGGAACGGCGACGTAGTTGTCCTGGCTCTGGCCGAGTGTGGTTCCCTGGCGCTCGCCTACTCCAATAACGGTGTAAGGCTCGCCGTCGACACGAATCTCCTTGCCGAGTGGGTTGGTGCGCGGCATAAGATTGTCCACAATGTCATACCCGACGATGGCGACACGTGAACCGTACTGCTGATCGGCCGCAACAAAGCTGCGTCCCTGCACGATATTGAGATTCGCGATCGCGGGCATGTTCCATGACCAGCCGCGAATGTCGGTGTTGTTGCTGGAGTGGTTGCCGTTGACGATCTTGCCGGAGGTGTTGAGCAGCGCGCCTACGCTGACGCAGCTCTTGCACTCATCCTGGATAGCGTAATAATCCGCCAGATCGATCTTCTTGCGCTTTTGGAATTTCTGCCACTGCTCGTAGCTGAAGATAACGGGCGACTCTTTGCTCAGGGTGAAAACGTCGGCTCCGTAGCCATAGACCTTCGTGGCAACGTACTTGTTCACTCCGTTGGTGAGGGTGATGACAGCGATGACGGACGAAACGCCGATGACCACTCCGAGCAGCGTAAGCACGGAGCGTAGCTTGTTGGCCCAAAGAGACTGGAGCGCGACTCTGACCGCTTCTTTGAATTCCATTGACGTTTCCGGCCCTGTACGGCGAGTTTACCAGCCCGCGCACAGGGCTTGGCGGGTGAATGGCTATACGCAGACGGATTGCGAATGGTTCCAAAGGCAGCTAAGAAGCGGCCAGCGAGTGTCCGGGCTTGCCAATGCGGATTTCAGGCAATCTTCAAAGTGAACCAGAACTCAAGCGAACGGAACGCCACCCACCGTCCGGACTCTAGCTGAACGGACTTTAGCTGACCGCGTCTTAGCCGAACGGACCATAGCCACCCGCTTCTTAGCTGCCTTATCTGTAGCTTCGCTGGTACGTGCGCGTCATGCGGTCGTGCCAGCCAAGGCGATCGTCGTCCAACAGCGCCCACAGGAACCCGAGCCCCAAAGGTAGTCCTGCGAGGAAGAAAGCTCCGACTCGCTGCTGAAGGGTTTTGCGGACGGGGTTTTCGTCCTCGAAGGTGCAGAGGGCGATTTTGGCGTAGTGCATGCCCGGAGTGCCATGCGCATAGGTGAAGAAGAGCCACTGGTAGAGCGCGAAAAATCCGGCCAGCGCCACTGCCGCCGCCACCATTGCGGGTTTCCCTGTGGGCGGATGCGCAGTACATGCCACAAAGACCAGCACGAAGATCAGAAAAGCGAACACGACGAGCGCCGTGTCCACTACGCAGGCCATCAGGCGGTCTCCGATAGGCGCGACGTGCAGCGGAAGCATGTCGGCCAGCAGAGAACGGGACTGAGCTGAAGTCCGTTTATGCGCCCTGCCCGAAGCGCCGCCTGGGCGGGAGGCGCGCGACGACAAAGGCGCGGTTGGGCTATGCGGCCGGCTGTGTAAGCTTTGCATGGATTCGTCGGCCCTTTCTGATGCGGCGGACATCTCCGCATCGGTGTTGCGGGGGAGGGCGTCGAGGCGAATGGAGCTCCACCCGGGCACCAGCGGAGCCTCCTCCGATGTGGGGTCTGATAAGGGCACCTGCGAATGCGCAAGCGGCTGATGCGAAATCGCTTCCGGTTCGACCTCGAAGATGCGAAGTTGTGTCTTCTCCGGCGCCGCGCCGGGGTCGCGCAGAGGGCCTTCCGCAAAACGGGGACGGGCCTTGCGCGCGGCGACCAGCTCGCGCGGAAACTCAAGCACGCGGGCGGCCAGAGGTTGCGCGGGGGCTATAAGCGCGTCCTCAAAGGGATCGGCGATGTGAGGATAAGGATCAACCGCGGAGCGGGTCGCGGACTGCGTCTGCTGGTTCCGGGACGACTGGTTGCCGCGCGCGGACGGCAGCGTCGCGGGATCTACGTGATAGTGCACCGGTTCCGGAATGGCGTCAGGCCGAGGTGCCGTCTCAATGCGCCGGACTGCACGCGAGTCAGCGGCGGCGCTCTGGTCCACGTCGAGTCCCGCCCGCAGAACGTCGGTGACCGCCTGCGCGGCCTGATGCGCCTCGTGCGCGGCGCGGGCTGCGGCCTCCGCTGCGCGTGCGGCGTTGGCGGTTTCGGCCGCGAGCACTTCACTGTAGGAGGGGACCCTGGCATAGCGCTCGGCTACGCGCGCCGCGACACGAGCCGCGCGTGCGGCAGGCGCTGCGACGGCCTCCATGCTTGGGAATACCGGCTGCTGCGCACCGGATGCGCCCCGGCGGTTGCGATGTGCGCTGAGCCGGGCATTCACTTCCTTCTTCCAGGCAGGCTCGGTTTCAGGCATTGCGGCAAATTCAGCAGTTTGAGTCGAAGTGCTCAACGGGGACCCTCATTTCCTGCGGGAGGCGCACCCGAATTGCTTCCGGGCAAAAGCGCATCCGCGTTTTGGTTAATAACTGTTGACAGGAAGACGAGGCCGCGGAGACTCTCATCGATGCACACGCGTCTATCCACGTATTCCAACTCCAATACGGGTGAGAGAAACGGTTTGTCGAGCCAGAGCAGCGTGCTTTCGCCGCATGGGAACCAGAAAGCGGTGCTTTGCTATTCTTAGGTTGCCCCTCGCGATGAGAGCCCGTACTTTTTTGTTTACCACGCTGCTCGTGCTGTGTCATCTGCAGCTTTGGTCCCAGGCAGTAACGAGGCAGTTTCCCCCTGTGACTCCTGCTGAGTTGAGCAGTGCGCAGGCTTCCGGCCCCGCGCAAAATTCCGACGCTCCAGATGAGCCGGCGCCAGCCGATTCCATCCCCGTGGCGCACGTAGTTCCTCCGCCGCCGGCCGGCGTTCCCGTAAAGATCGAGGCGGAGACGCAGAGCTACGTGAAAACGCCGGCGGCCAATCTCTACACGCTTGTCGGGCAAGTGGTGATCCATTACCGGGACTACGTGATCCAGTCCGACCGGGCCACCTACAACCAGGCGACTTCGGAGGTGGTGGCCGAAGGCCATCTGCACCTGGACGGCGGCCCGGACGACGCGCATTTCCTCGCTTCGCACGGAACCATGAACCTGGACGCGCACACCGGTCACTTTTATGACGTGGCTGGAACGCTCGAGGGCCAGCGGCTGAAGCTCAACCAAAAAATCCTGAACTCCACCAGCCCCTTCGCCGTAACCGCCCGCGAGCTGATTCAGACCGGGCCTAAGCAATATCATGTGGTCGACGGCGCGGTAACGTCGTGCGCTTTGCCTAACCCGGACTGGCAACTGGTCGCTAAAGATTTCTTTCTCGCCAACGGAAAAGCGACCGGCAAAAACAGCCTGTTCGAACTCAGGGGTCTGCCGGTACTACATAAAGTCCCTGTCTTTTATCTGCCGTATGTGACGCATCCGGTAGACGGCGCGCAGCGGGAGTCCGGCTTTCTGATTCCGGTCTTCGGCGACGACTCCACCAAGGGCCTGATTCTTGGAGAAGAGGTTTATTTCACGCTGGGCCGCAGTGCCGATTTCCTGCTGGGCTCGGAGTATTTCTCGAAGCGGGGCTTCGCACCGCTGGGGATGTTCCGATACAAAGGTCGCGGGCTCGACTTTGCTACGGTAAAGGTCCATAGCCTGCTGGACCGGCTGCCGGGGTCCGAGAACCAGGGGGGCGTGGATTTTCTGGCCGACGGCCGGCACGACTTTTCCCCTGAGACGCGCACAGTAGCCGACATTGAATACCTCAGCTCCTATGCTTACCGGCAGGCGTTTGAAGAGAATTACGCCCTCGCCATCAACTCCGAGGTAACCTCGCAACTTTTTCTATCCCACGCGCACAATGGCCTCGCGGAAGGCATTACCTTCAACCGCTACCAAAGCTTCGAAAGCAACGCCAGTTCGGCGACGGGTGAAGAGGAAATCACGATTCTGCATCTGCCTACGGTGCAGTTCGAAGGCGTGGATCAACCTCTGCAAGGCACGCCTCTGATGTGGGGAGTGAACGCAAC
The DNA here is from genome assembly GCA_963743135.1 of uncultured Acidobacteriaceae bacterium. Taxonomy (GTDB): domain Bacteria; phylum Acidobacteriota; class Terriglobia; order Terriglobales; family Acidobacteriaceae; genus Silvibacterium. The sequence continues at coordinate 115,322 of CAVUON010000008.1, read as the reverse complement.
CGGCGCGGGGCTTTCGCGCTCGGAGCCCGGCTTTGAAACCTCAGACCTCGTGCCGCGGCTGGATATCCAGCCGCACCTTGCGCTGCCCGTGCATTTCGACGGCTGGACGCTGCGTCCGATCGTCGCTGTGCGCGACACCTTCTACGGAAAGAGCCAGAATCCCGCGCCACTGGGCGAGGTTCCCAGCCAGCGCGACGCTTCGCTGAACCGCAAGGACTTCGAGGCCGGCGTCGATCTGCGTCCTCCGGCCCTGCAGCGCGATTTTACGGCTCCCTGGCTCGAACACCTGCTGGGTGGCGAACTGCGCCACGCGATTGAACCTGCGGTTCGATACCGCTATGTGAAGGGCATTGACAATTTCAACTCAGTATTGCGATTTGACGATATAGACGTGGCAAGCGATACCAATGAAGTTGAATATTCCCTCACGCAGCGGCTATTCCTGCGGCACCTCAAGCTGCATCCCTGCAAGGGAGACGAAGCACTCGGGCCGGACGATTTCTGCGGCGGCCAAACCGTCGACTGGCTGAGCTGGCAGGTCGCGCAGAAATACTTCTTCGAGCCCGATTTCGGCAGAGCCGTTACACCCGGCGCGCGCAATGTTCTGGAGACCACGCTCAACCTGAGCGGTGTGGCTTTTCTCAAATATCCTCGCTACTACTCGCCGGTGATCTCGCGGCTACACTGGCGGACATCCTCCAACACCGATCTCGAGTGGGACATCGATTACGATCCGAAGACCGGACGGCTGGATTCGAGCAATCTCTTCGCCGGATATCACAAGGGCGATTACACTTTCACGCTGAGCGATGCGCATCTGCATACGATCACGTCCCCCACTCCGGGCGAGTTACCTTCGGCGCCAACCCCCACAACCACGGCGCCTCCGCTGACCGATTTCAACCAGCTGCGCTTTTCTGCGATTTATGGATCTCCAGCCAAGCTGGGTCTGAGCGCCGGCGTGACCTCAGGCTATGACTTCACACTGGATACGTGGCAGTATTACGGCATGCAGGCCAGCTACAACTGGAACTGCTGCGGACTCAGCTTCGAGTTGCGGCACTACTCGCTGGGCAGCGTGCGCGATGACACGGAAAAACTTTATAGCTTTACGCTGGCCGGGGTAGGAGCCGCCGGCAGCCTGAAGCGCGCGGAGCGGGTCATTACCGGCTTGGCGCCGTACTAGAGAAACAGCCATCAGGCATTAGCCATTGTTGCTTCGGGAATCGGTACGCCCTGACGACGAACTCCTAATCCCTGATGACAATGGCTGCCCGTTGCACTTCTGCGATAATCAATCTATCCGAAAGGTGGCCCTTTTGTTTGGTAATCGAATCTCCCTGGGATCCTCCCTGGTGTTGATGGTGGCGTTTGCCGCTACAGGATGTAGGGCCCAAACTTCTTCCGTCGGAAACGCTCCGTCAAAACCTCTTGACCAGCAAATCAGCCGCAATGTCGAAGTCACGCTACGCGCGAAGCTGGATATTCCCCCCGAGTACGTCATCCACATAGGTCCCCGCACGCCGAGTCAGACTCCGGGATTCGACAATCTCCTGGTCACCTTCGATCTGACCGGCCATCCCGAGCACTCGCAGAAGCTCAACTTCCTGATCTCCGACGACAACAAGACACTCGAGCGGATTGCACGTTGGGATATCAGCAGCGACGCCGCCAATCTTGTCCCCGCCGGTGACCGGCCGGTGCGCGGAAATCCCAAGGCCAAAGTCACGCTGGTGAATTTCGACGACCTGGAGTGCCCATACTGCGCGAAGCTGCACTCGGAGCTGTTTCCGGACACGCTCGACCACTACAAAGGACTCATCAAGATCGTCTATCGCGATATGCCGCTTGAAGAGCTGCATCCCTGGGCAATGCACGCCGCGGTCGACGCTAACTGCCTGGCGGCGCAGAGCGGCACGGCTTACTGGAGTTACGTGGACTATGTGCACACGCACGGCGACGACGTAACCGGACCCGACCGCGATGCGAAGAAATCGGATGCGGTACTCGACACGCTGGCCTTCCAGCAGGGTGTAAAAGACAAGCTGGACGCGGCGAAGCTGAGTGCCTGCGTCGCGAAGCAGGACGAGAGCGGCGTTCGCGAAGAGATGAAGCTCGCCGACAAACTCGGCATCGAGCAGACGCCCACTCTGTACGTAAATGGCGAGTCGATTCCAGGTGCGCTGCCGGAAGATGTGCTGTGGACAGCGATTGATCGCGCGCTGGTGTCAGAGGGAATCACGCCCCCGCCAAATCCAGACAATCAGCCTGCGAAACCGGCTGCGGAAGCGCCAGGTCAGGCGGCGAAAACCCCGGCGGCAAAGCCGTAATCGATCTATGTCCCCGCAATGCGGGCCAGTTTGCATTATCCTGTAGAAGCCTGTCCGCTGCGGGAATGGAGCACAAGCCTTCCCCTGGCCTTGGAGGGACGAGGACTGCGCCGCTGTGCGCGGCTTCCTCAAGGAGATATTTGTTTGCAATTCACATTGAACGCTGCGCCTGACCCTTCCTCCTTGAATTCCCTGCGTAAATCGAAACTCTTAAGCTGCCTGGCGGCGGGCGCGCTGGCCGCTGTGTTCTGCGGAGCGGTGATGGGCTGCCAGCACCCCCGTAGTCCCGACGTCGTCGCGACGGTGAACGGCAAACCTATTTTGCGCAGCGACATGAATGTCCGGTATCAGGAAACACTGGGCGATTCGCACCAGCAGCCCTCGCAGGAACAGGCAGACATTGTGAGGCTGAACATCGTCCACGATCTCATCGATCACGAAATTCTCATGCAGCGCGCCGCCAAGTTGAACCTGACAGCAAACGACGAAGAAGTGCAGACTAAGCTGGACGAGGTCAAGGCTCCTTACACTCAGGAAGGGTTCAACAAATGGCTTGACCAGCAGCACATGACACTGGACAAGTTGAAGCAGGAGATTCGACGCAGCAAGACAGAAGAGAAGCTCTTCAATAAAGAGATCAATTCCAAGATTAACGTCACCGACGCCGACATTTCTAATTTCTACAACGCGCACAAAGTGGATTTCGATGTACCCGAACCGCAGTATCACATTGCGCAGATCGTGGTGACTTCAATTCCGGCTCCGGCGCAGCAGGCTGGGAACCTGCAGAACAGCAAGGCGACAAACGACGTCGAAGCCAAGAGAAAGATCGAGATGCTGCGCAACCGCATCGCGAGCGGCGAAGACTTCGGAATGCTGGCGGCGAACTTCTCAGAGCGTCCTGACAATGCGCAGAGCGGCGGCGATATGGGCTTTGCCAGCGAGTCGCAATTGAAGGCCGAACCCGAGGTCTTCGCAGCCATCAGCAAGCTGAGTCCAGGCCAGGTGACTGACGTTCTGCCGCTTTACGAAACCAGCGCGGCCGGCAAGAAGCAGGTAGGCTACGCGATCTACAAGCTGATCGACAAGGAGGCCGCGGGACAGCGCAACCTCAACGATCCCCGCGTCCAGCAGGCCATTCGCAAACAATTGCGCGAAGCCCGCTCCCAGCTTTTGCAGAACGCCTACATCGAAATGCTCCAGGACCAGGCGCGCGTCGTGAACTACTACGCAGAACAGATCTTCAGGAACGGCGCACAGTAGAAAATATGACCCGGTTTGGCATTCTCGGCTTCGGCCATCATGCTGTACGGCGGCTGATGCCCGGCTTTGCCGGAGCAACTGACGCAAAGCTCGTCGGACTCTGGCGGCGCGACGCCGCCAAGGCCGCAGCGAACGCGCGCGAATATTCCATCCCTCACATCTTTCCCACACCAGAGGCGCTCTGCGCGTCGCCGGAGATCGACGCGGTATTTGTCGTCTCGCCCGACGCGCTCCATCTCGAACATGTTCTGATGGCCGCCCGGCATCGCAAGCACGTACTTTGCGAAAAACCGATGGCGATGAACGCCAACCAGGTCGAGCAAATGCTCGCGGCAGCCGAACAAGCCGGAGTCAAGCTGGGAGTCGCGCAGAACATGCGCTACAACCACAGCCTGGCACGAATGCGCGAGTGGATTGCTGAGGGACGCATAGGTAACCCCGTGCTGGCACAGGCGCAATTTGCATATTCGGCGGAGGGCAGCCCGCGCTCGTGGATTTACGATCCGTCGCTCGCGCTGGGCGGCCCAATCGGCGACGTGGGCATTCATTGCGTCGACGCACTGCGCTATGTGCTCGGGATGGATGCAGCCACCAGGGTAATCGCCGTGAATACGCTCGCGCATACTGACGCGGCTTCGGGCGCGGTCGAGTCGCATGCCGTGATGGGTCTGGATTTTGCGTCCGGAGCAATGGGTTCGGTGACGGTAACTACGCGCGCCTCCTACCGGACGCTGGTAGAAGTGACGGGCGAAAAGGGCGTCATCCTGTGTGAGAACGGCCTTACGGTCGACTTCCCCGTTGACCTGGTACTCCGGCAGGGCCCGGAGGTCGTGGCCAGCGAAACCATCTCCAATGCGGGCGCCTACAGCCGCATGCTCGACGGATTCTCAGGATGGATCGAAGGCCGCGGAGAATATCTCGCTCCCGCGTTGGACGGATTGCACAACCAGCTCGTTCTCGACGCAGCTTACCGGAGCTGGCGCGATGGAGTCAGGGTAACCATCGAGTAGGACGGGCTACGAAAAATCCTGCCGTAGCCGCGAAAGATCGCTACGCCCGATTCAGACGCTCGGTGAGACGCCTCTTCACATCAGGCCACTCCGCCGCAATAATCGAAAACCGCATCGAGTCGCGAGCGATGAAGTCCGCAGCCATTCTGTGGGCGCGCAAGGTTCCTTCAAGCTTTCCACCGATGCGCTGGATTGCGGCACTGGAACGTTTGTTCCGCGCGTCTGTATGAAGGCACACACGAAGCGCCTGCCAGTTTTCAAACGCATGCTTCAGCATGAGCAGCTTCGCCTCCGTGTTGACTGCAGTCCGGAGCGCCGAGGGCGTCAGCCACGAGTAGCCGATCTCGCAGCCGTCGATCACTGGCTGTCCGTGCCGTGGATGGCCCTGCGGCCACGCCCATCGCTCCAGGTTCCAAAAGCGGGTAGAGCCAACAGTGGCGCCGTCCTCCAGACGAACAGTCGCAAACGGCACCGCTGTGCCTGCGTCCCGCCACGCCAGGGCTGTATCGACGTAGCGAATGGCCTCAACTTTGCCCTGCGGAACCGGACTCCACTGGTAAAGCGAGGGGTCCACCGCTGATGCGGCAACCAGGCCATCAATGTGGCGATGGTCAAGCGGTTCGAGGCGAACATGTGTACCCGTCAGCACAAAACTCTCTGCACTCATATCTCGAATATCTCTCCAAAATGTTGCGAAGTCACGACCGGCGCAAAATATCCTTACTCGATTACAGCGAGAACATCTCCCGCCGCTACGGTGTCTCCGGTGGAGACGCACAGTTCGGCCACCTTTCCGGCTTTGGGCGACTTCATCTCGTTCTGCATCTTCATCGCTTCGATCACGATAATTCCCTGCTGCGCTTCAACAGCCTCGCCGCGCCGGGCAAGCACGCGCACCACTCGTCCCGGCATGGACGCCTTGATGGCCTTAGGGCCGTCGGCTCCGGCCGAGCGGGCGCGGCGCGCTTTGAGCGAGCGCGGATCGTCGATCCGGTGAGCGATTCGCTCTCCGGCGATATGCACGGCTGGTTCATTCGCGTCATCTTCCAGAACAACGCGCCACGCCCGCCCCTCGACGATGAGCGACAACACGCCCGGACGCAGCAGATGCGCGTCGATCGCAACCGGCACGCCGTCCAGCGTGATCGTCGGCTCGCCGGGCGTGTAGTTCACTGTGCGAATTTTGCTTGCGATCTCAATTTCCAGTTTCATCGCAGGCCCTCCTCGCGCCCAGCTCGCTTCCACCCGCTGACCGTCTGCGTCGCGGGGGCAGCTATGGTCGCACGCTGGCTTTCAAAGATGGCCGCGGCGATGGCCGCTATTTTTGCGCGTTCTTCTTCGTGATCCGCTGCGGGCTCTGCTACGGTTTGCGCGAGCAGCCGGTCAAGATAACCGGTGTCGATGCGCGCAGCCTCGAAATCCGCGTCATTGAGGATGCGACGAAATAAACTCAAATTGGTGCGAATGCCGCCGATAACATACTCGTCAAGCGCACGCAGCATGCGGGCGATGGCCGCCTCGCGCGTCGGCGCATACGCGACCAGCTTCGAGAGCATCGGGTCGTAGTCCATCGGCACCGTCCAGCCTTCGTAGATCCCCGAGTCTTCGCGAATACCGGGACCTCCCGGCTGAAGCAGCCGCGTAATCTTTCCCGGCGACGGCAAGAACCCATTGTCGGGGTCTTCGGCGTAGATGCGGCACTCGATGGCGTGTCCCCGCAGACGAATGTCCTTCTGCGCAAGCGGCAGCGGCTCGCCCTGCGCAATGCGAACCTGTAGATGCACCAGGTCGAGCCCGGTTACAAGCTCTGTGACGGGATGCTCAACCTGCAGTCGCGTGTTCACTTCGAGAAAGTAGAAATTCTCCTGGTCGTCCAGCAAGAACTCAACCGTTCCCGCATTCGTGTATCCCGCGGATTGCGCAAGGCGCACCGCGGCCTCGCCCATACTGCGGCGCAGATCAGCGCCGACAACCGCCGAGGGCGCTTCTTCGATCACCTTTTGATGGCGTCGCTGCACCGAGCACTCGCGTTCCCCGAGATAGAGACAATGGCCGTGCTCGTCGGCAAGAATTTGAATCTCAACGTGCCTCGGACGCTCGATGAGCTTCTCTAAATACACCTCGCTCGACCCGAAGGCGCGCTCGGCCTCGCTCTGCGCCGACTCGAACGCGGATCGTAAGTCATCCCTGCGGCTGACGGCGCGCATGCCTTTGCCGCCGCCCCCGGCAGCAGCCTTCAGCATCACGGGGTAGCCAATCTCATCGGCGACTGCATGCGCTTCGTCAAGCGATGCCAGGCCTTTGGTCGAACCGGGCGTGCGCGGCATTCCGGCCTTGTCCGCGGCTTGGCGCGCTTGGGTCTTCGAGCCAAGCACACGCATGGCCGACGCCGGCGGCCCAATGAACTTGATCCCAGCCTGCTCACACGCCTCGGCGAAGCCGGCATTTTCAGAAAGAAAACCGTAGCCCGGATGGATGGCCTCGGCTCCGCTACGGCGGGCAACATCAAGCAGCAGATCGCCGCGCAGGTAGGACTCGGCGGCCGGCGCAGGACCCAGGCGATAGGCTTCGGCGGCCTCCAGTACATAGGGCGCAGCGCGGTCGGCGTCGGAATAAACCGAGACCCAGGCGATGCCCAGTTCGCGGCATGCGCGCGCAATGCGCAGAGCGATCTCCCCGCGATTAGCGATCAGAATTTTCTTGAAGGCGCGTGGCTGCGTGTTCGTGAGCAAAGGCTATTCTAGGGCATGAACAGGGGATAAAGCGCAGCGTTCAGTGATTCACCCAAGCAAAAGGCCGGGAAGAATCCCGGCCTTTTGCCGAACCATAGCAGTTATGAAGACAGTATCTGGATTATACAGCAGACTTGGTCGCAAGCGCCTTGACACGTGCGTTCAAGCGGCTCTTGTAGCGCGAAGCGGTGTTGGCGTGCAGAATGCCCTTCTGGACGCTCTTGTCGAGCGCTGAGGCGGTGGCGCGGTACTGCTCGCCTGCGGCCTTCACATCGCCCTTCTGAATGGCCTCGCGCAGCAGGCGCAGGCTGCCGCGGACGCGGCTCTTGTTGGAGCGGTTAACGGCGGTACGCCTCTCGGTTTGACGGACGCGCTTCAGCGCGGATACATGGTTTGCCATCGTTGTTCTTGAGCTCTCTTTAGCGGGAAATGGGATGCAGCGAATGTCACATCCCCTGCAATCCATAAGTTTATTGGATTTAAGGCCTCCGGTCAATGACAGAGATTCACGGGTAGTGGGTCAGTTTGCTTTTCCACACATCGCTTTAGCATCCCTGCCTATGGGATGATGTTGCCATGACAGTCGGTAAGGGAAAACGTCCCCGCGATCCCAACCAGCTCGCAAAGTGGATTGTAGAGCACTCCACCGATGAGCCTCGGCGAGAGCCTGCCCCTTCTGTTCCGGCTGATCTATCGGCATACATGGCCGCAAAGGCGGCTGGATCGGCGGTAAGCGCCGCTCAGTCACCATGACACCGGCGCAGCGCAAAAAGGTAGCAGCAAAGGCTGCTAAAGCTCGTTGGGGAACGAAGAAGGCCGACGCATGATCTATACCGTAATCGGATACCCAAGCGGCATTATGGACACGATGACACTCCATACCAGGCTGCTCAGTCATCGGCTTGCGGATTTGGTGCCAAAAATCAGCATCCTGACCATCGGCTCAGACGATATCGAGACGCTCGAATCACGATTTGGAACAGGGTTTGCTAACTTCATCCTCTTGGATGACGCCGCTATTGCCGCCTGCAAGGCCGTAGACTTCTCAATCGCGCCGTCAGGAACCGTCTTAGGTTTGATCGACGAAGCGGAGCTGCGGTCCCCGCTTCCCGTGCTGCCGGTCCGCAGACAATAATCCATATTGGACCAAATGCCATGCGAAGAACGAAGGGGAAATGTACCTATTGCGGGATCACGGGGGTCAAACTCGGACGCGACCATGTTCTTCCCCGTTCCTTCTATCCGGATTCACTGCGGGGTTCGCAGGTTCAAAGGATCACCGTTCCGGCCTGCACCACATGCAATGGCGGATGGTCTGACGACGAGGCGCATTTTCGGAATGTGGTTTTGGTTGCCGGTCCGGCGAACGATTCAGTCAGGGAATTATGGCAGGCGAAAGTGGTTCCCAGCCTTGATGAAAGGGATGGTCGCAGGCGAGTATTGGAACTGCTTGAACGGACGGAGACTGTCACAGTTGCGGGTCAAGAGCGCTTGAAAATTTACCCTGCATCGGACGAGCGCGTGCTTCGGATAGTAAAGAAGATCGTTCGTGGCCTGTCGCGCCACCATGAGATCGAATCCATCATTGGCGAAGCCAGAATCTTGGCAGACGTTCTCAGGGAGCCAATTCCTGAAGACATCCTGAGCGCTGGAACTTTTTACGACTACGAGCCAGAGATTTTTAGCTATTGGCTTCTCCGGCAACAGATTGAGGGGGAGCTTCGGACTCTCTGGAGGCTCAGATTTTTTAAGCGGCTGGACTTCTTCGCAGCTGTCGAACCACATCCCATCTCGTTCTAGATTCGCCCGCAATCCACGGATATAAGCCTCTTGACATTATTCGTTATAACGACTATCGTTATGACAGATGAAGCAATACCCGCAATCCGAAAGCCGATTCCGCCCAGGCAGCTGTCCCGAGGAAGCGGCGTTTATCGAGCTGTTGCGCACCACCGATATGCTCTCGCGACGTTTGGCGCAGGTGATCAAGGCCGAGGACCTCTCGCCCAACCAGTACAACGTTCTCCGGATCCTGCGCGGTGCGCCCGAAGGGCTGACCTGCGGAGAGATCGGCAATCGGATGATCACGCGGGACCCCGACATCACCCGGCTGCTTGATCGAATGGAAAAGCGCGCTCTCGTTTCGCGGTGTCGAGAGAACAAGGACCGCAGAACGGTGCTCACCCGCATCACCCCGGGGGGGCTGGAACTCCTCGCCCGGCTCGATACCCCCGTGCAGGAAACCCATCGCCGCCAGTTGAGCCATCTGAGCAAAGAGCGCCTGAAAGCACTCGCGGACCTCATGCGCGAAAGCCGCGCCCGATTGACCTGATATTCTTTCCCAATTTAGTTGTTGTAACAAGCTTCCGCACGAAAAATTCAACCCTCCCAAAGGAGAACTGCTCATGAACACGCAATCGCAACCCGCAACCACTACCTGGAACATCGACCCGGTTCACTCTGTCGCCGAGTTCAAGGTGAAACACATGATGATTTCCAACGTAAAGGGCCAGTTCACCGGCGTCGCTGGCGTTCTGACCCTCAACGAGAGCGATATAACCAAATCCCGCGTCGAGGCCACCATCGACGCTACCTCCGTCAACACCCGCGATCCGCAGCGCGACGGGCATCTGAAAAGTGCAGAGTTTTTCGATGTAGAGAAGTTTCCCACCCTTACATTCCAGTCCAAATCCGTCGCCCGCAAAGGCGAAGGCGAACTGACCATCCAGGGCGACCTCACCATTCACGGAGTGACGAAGAGCGTAACCCTCTCTGTTGAGGGGCCGAGCGCGGCCGCAAAGGATCCGTGGGGCAACACGCGCATCGGCTTGTCGGCAGTTACAAAGATCAATCGCAAGGACTTCGGGCTGGTCTGGAATTCCCCGCTGGAGACGGGTGGCGTTCTTCTCGGCGACGAAATTACCATCACGTTGGATGTTCAGTTTGTGAGAGCGTAAGCAGGCTACTCCGGGAGGCCTCTCAAAGCCGCTTCCCGGTAGGATAAAAGACGGAGGTGACGGTGTTGCATGCATCCACGAATTCCGATCCGCTATGGCCCGGCTTACCCTGGGATGAGTGGAAGGACACAGCCGACACCCTGCACATGTGGACCCAGATTGTCGGGCACACGCGGCTCGCACTCGCCGCTCCACTGAATCACTGGTGGCACGTGACTTTCTATGTCACGCCGCGTGGGCTTACCACCTCCGCGATTCCATGGTCTCCGGTTCCGGGGAGCGGCGAGTGCTTCGACGTGGAGTTCGATTTCATCGACCACCGGCTTGTCATCCGTCTCAGTTCCGGGCCGGTCAAGGTTCTCCCCTTGCGCCCGCAATCGGTCGCCGAGTTTTATCGCGAGTACATGGGCGCGCTCGCCAACCTGGGCATTCACGTCCAGATTCACGCGATCCCAGATGAGGTCGCCAATCCCATCCCCTTCGCCGAGGACACGGTTCATGCCTCCTACGATCCCGACGCCGCCCATCGCTTCTGGCGCATCCTGATGCAGTCGGCGGAAGTATTCAAACAGTTCCAGACCAACTGGCTGGGCAAGGCAAGTCCAGTCCACTTTTTCTGGGGCAGCTTCGATCTGGCCGTTTCGCGATTCTCCGGTCGCCGGGCTCCGGAGCGGCCCGGAGCCGATCTGATCACTCGCGAGGCCTACTCCCACGAAGTCATCAGCTTCGGCTTCTGGCCCGGCAATGGAGGATACGGCCAGCCCGCTTATTACGCCTATGCCGCGCCGGAACCGGCAGAACTCAGTCAGTCTGTCGTACGCCCGCCCGCCGCTTTCTACAGCAATGAGCGCAAGGAGTTCTTCCTGAACTACGACGATGTGCGCCAATCCGCCTCGCCATCCGCGGCCATCCTCGAATTCATGGACAGCGTCTATCGCGCCGCCTCCGTAAACTGGGACAACGCCACGCTCGAACGCAAAGGCCCATTTCCATCCAGAGGCAAGCTAAAGAGCTGACGGCGTCGCCTCATCGTGGATTTCGGTGACCAGGTTTCCGCATCGATACTGGCTTGCGCTGATTTTCACAGAATAGGCATTGACGCCGTAAAGGACTGGGGCTACTCTGAGCGCATCGTTACCTTGATTGCAGTTCCGGGGAGCGCACCCACGAGAGAAGTCTGGGCCAACCTCAACTCGTGCTTCAATGGGCGTCCAATCTGCCGCCCGGCGACCAGCCTGCGGACTCAATCTGCTACTTCAACCTTCCATTCTGCATCCAAAACAGGTGACTCCTTCCAAGGTGTCACGGAGGTATTTCCCTAGCTTGAGCACAAAAGCGCTGGACATCACGCCGAATCTTGAGCCCCTCTTCGGGACTCGCGATGAAAACCTGAGACTCATGGAAGATATGCTCCATGTGCGCATCGATATGAAACAGGACGCTGTGGTGGTGGAAGGCTCCGAGGAGAGCATTGCGCGCGTGCAGCGCATCTTCGGCGACTATGAGGCGCTGCGACGAGCGGGAGTAAACCTCCACAACGGCGAGCTGAACGGAATGCTGCGCCTGGTCGTGTCCGATCCGGCGGTTTCGCTGCGCACCCTGGCCGAAACCGGCAAGCAGCGCTCGACCGGCATCAAGCGCATGGTCCAGCCGCGCTCGCTCAACCAGCGGCGCTACGTTGAAGCCATTGAAGCCATGGACATGGTCTTCGGCATTGGTCCCGCGGGCACCGGAAAAACCTATCTCGCCGTGGCCATGGCTGCGGCGGCTCTGCTGGCAAAGAAGGTCAGCCGGATCGTTCTCGTTCGTCCCGCGGTCGAAGCGGGCGAGCGGCTGGGCTTTCTGCCCGGCAGCTTGCAGGAGAAGGTCGATCCGTATCTGCGTCCTTTATATGACGCGCTCTACGATCTGCTCGAGCCGGAGCGTGTCGACAAGATGCTCGAAAAGAACGTCATTGAGATTGCGCCGTTAGCCTTTATGCGCGGACGCACGCTCAACGACGCCTTCGTAATCATGGACGAGGCGCAGAACACCACCAGCGAGCAGATGAAGATGTTTCTGACCCGTCTGGGGAACAACGCAAAGGCCGTGATCACCGGCGACATCACGCAGATCGATCTGCCCAATCCGCGCAAGTCGGGCTTGATTGAGGCCAAAGCAGTGCTGGAGGGAGTGGACGGGATCGGCTTCATCCACTTCGAAAGCGGCGACGTGGTCCGGCATCAACTGGTGCAGCGGATTGTCCAGGCCTACGATAACTTCGGACGCTCGCAGCCGGAGCTGCCTCTGCGCCTTGGCGATGAGGGTAAGCGAACCGTGCCGAAACCCCAGTAAAACAGCTGGAACTGGGTAAGGTTTGGGCGGCTCGACGCAGCAGGTACAGTTTTCTCCGCTTCGCTGCACCAGGGACATGAAGATCGCACGACCAGCCAGAGTGGTCACGCGAAGCTCGGGCCTGGACGGCCAGTCCTTGCTATACGATTGAAAGGAGGGCCTTGCGCCCTCCTTTGCTTTTGCCCGTCGTAATAGTTTTCGTGCCGCCATGATTTTGATTGAACCCTCCATCCGCGCACAATTCAGCCGCTCCGTCTTTACCCGGCGCGGGCTCGAGGAGTTCCTCGCCGATGCCGTGGCCGCGGCGAAGCTGAAGGGTTCGGTTACGGTTCTGCTTACCGGCGACGCGGAGATTCGGCGCCTCAACCGCGAGTTTCGCAGGAAGGACAAGGCAACCGACGTTTTGTCCTTTCCAGCCGGCGAAAGCATCGGACGGGCACGCGCTGCCGGCGATCTCGCCATCTCAGTAGAAACAGCGGCCCGCGAGGCCGACCGGCGAGGCCACTCGCTGGACCTCGAGCTCCGCGTGCTCCTGCTGCACGGTCTTCTACATCTCGCGGGCTTCGATCACGAGACGGACTCGGGAGAGATGGAGCGCAAAGAAAGCCAGCTGCGAAAAAAACTCGGACTGGAGAAACTTGGATTGTCCCAGGGGTTGATCGCGCGCGCCTCAGCCGACCCAACGAAGCCAGGCCGAAAGCCATGAAGATTGCCGCCGCAGTGGTGATCTTGGTGCTGTTGACGGTGCTTACCCTGGCGTCGTACGTCGACCGTCTTTACTCTGAGATGGGCAAATTCCTGGCCCGCGAGTTCGAGGAGAACATCGATGCATGGGAGCGTCGCGTGGAACCTCGGCTCGGCTTGAGCCGCGAGCATATCCGGCTTTCGGCCGCCATTTTGACACAGCTCTCGCTGGCGTGCGTAACGTTGCTGTTCGGCATGATGCTGTTCTATCGCAGCACGATTGCCGACCTCCCCACAGCGGCGGAGATCGCGCAGGCAGTCCTGGGCGTAGTGCTGGTGATTCTGTTGTTCAACCAGTTTCTGCCCTTTGTGTTTTTCACCCGCACGCGCGGGATGTGGATCGTGCGCCTGCGCGGCGTGCTGCGCGTGCTGTTTTACCTCATGACTCCCGTGACGCTCTTCCTGGGCTTTCTGCTGTCGATCGCCGCGCTCGCTGAGTCTCCGCTGCGCACGCAGGACGAGACAACGCTCGAAGCAGTCGACGCGCTGATTGAGGCCGGCGAAGAGGAAGGCATTCTGGAGGAGAGCGACCGCGAGCTCGTGCGGTCCGCGGTAGAGTTCGGCGACAAGGTCGTGCGCGAGGTAATGACTCCTCGTCCGGAAATGTTTGCGGTCCCGGGTACGACCACGATAGAGGGGTTTCTCCGCATGCTGGAGAGCCAGCCCTATTCGCGCGTGCCGGTATATGAAGGCACGCTCGACCACATCACCGGCATTGTGTTTGCGCATGACCTGCTGCGAATTCGCGACGAGGACGCGCGCACGCAGACCGTGGCCAGCATTCAGCGCACAGCTGCATTCATTCCGGAAACGAAAAAAGTCAACGAGCTTCTGCGCGAGATGCAGCGTGCGAAGCAGCACATGAACATCGTGATCGACGAATACGGCGGAGTGGCCGGTCTGGTCACAATCGAAGACTTGATCGAAGAAATCGTGGGCTCGATCACCGATGAGCACGAAGCAGACGACGCCGAAGCAGTCACGCGCGAAGCCGATGGCTCCTGGCTGATTCCGGGCAATCTGCCGGTCGAGCGGCTCGACGAGCTCCTGGATAAAAGCACAGATCTGCCGGAAGATTCGGAAGCGACAACAGTGGCAGGGCTTGTCAGCGAGGCAGCGGGACGGATCCCGCAGGTGGGCGAAGTAATTGAGCGTTATGGGATGCGTTTTGAGATTCTGGCCTCGACCGACAGGCGCATCGAACGGCTGCGGGTAGGCCGCGCGGCGAACGGCGAAAAAGGAGTATGAATTTGCGATCGGGTTTCGTATCGATTATCGGGCGTCCTAATGCGGGAAAATCCACGCTGATCAATGCGCTCGTCGGCGAGAAGGTTGCGATCGTAACTGCGAAGCCGCAGACCACGCGCACCCGCATCAACGGCATCCTTGAGGTTGCGGCGGTAAAAGGAAAGCATCCCGCGGCACAGATTGTTTTCGTGGATACGCCTGGTGTTCACAAGCCGGGAACCTCGCTCGACAAACGCATGATGCAGGAGGTACACGACGCGCTGGAGACGCGCGACGCGGTGCTGTTAATCGTGGATGCGACGCGGCGGCTGGAATTGCCCGGACCGGACTCGCCGGACGCTGAAACCCGTCGCGGCAAGGGCGCGGCTGCAAGCGAAGACGCCTTTGTCTTCGAATTGCTGCGGAAGCTCGATTGCCCCGTGTTTCTGCTCATCAATAAGATCGACCTGATCGCACGCGCGAAGCTGCTGCCACTCATTCAGCAGCTTTCCGCGCTCCACGAATTTACCGAGGTCATTCCCATTTCCGCGCGCAAGCGCGATGGCCTGGAGCGGCTGCTCGAGAAGCTCATCGACGTGCTGCCAAAAGGCGAACGCTATTTTCCGAAGGATCAATTTACCGACCAGCCGGAACGCTTTCTGGTAGCCGAGCTGATTCGCGAACGCATTCTCGTGGAAACGGGCGAAGAGGTCCCCTACGCGTCGGCGGTTGTTATCGAGCGCTTTGAGGAGCCGCGCGCTGGATCTAAGGCGCCTCTAACGCGCATCGCCGCCGTTATTTATTGCGAGCGCTCGGGGCAGAAGGCAATCCTGATCGGCAAAGGCGGCAGCAAACTGAAGGCAATCGGAACCGGAGCCCGCAAGGAGATCGAATCGCTCCTGGGGACGCGCGTTTTTCTCGAACTGCACGTAATTGTGAAAGAGAACTGGCGAGAGTCAAGTGGATTTGTGGAGTCTCTGGACTGGCGGCGTCAGCTGGAAGATTTGGCGCCGAAAGAAGACGACGATTCTACTCGCGAACGTTGATGTTGAGAGTGCGCATCTTGCGGTACAGGTGGCTGCGTTCGAGCCCCAGTGATTCGGCCGCGCGGCTCATGTTGCCGTGGCACTCGTCAATTTTCTTCAGGATGTATTCGCGCTCGTAGGCTTCACGTGCCTGTTGCAATGTGCTGAATTCCTCGCTGTGTTTACTGCTCCTCCGATGGACCAGCATAGGCAGGTGGCGGCGCTCAATCCGATTGACCTGCGGATTCAGGATAAGGACGCGCTCCAGAACATTTTTCAGTTCACGCACGTTGCCCGGCCATGGATACTGCTTCAGTAGATCGAGCGCGTCGTCGCCGATCTCGATGCGGGACCGTCCGTATTCGCGTCCAAAAATGCGCAGAAATTCCCGCGTCAGCGGGCGAATGTCCTCTTTGCGCTCGCGCAGCGGCGGCACAAAAAACGGCATCACATTGAGCCGGTAAAAAAGGTCTTCCCGAAAATTTCCCCTGGCGGTCTCATCTTCCAGGTTCTTGTTCGTCGCGGCGATAACGCGCGCGTCCACGCTGATGGGCTGCGTTGCGCCGACCGGGACAAAGCTCTGCTCGTCGAGCGCGCGAAGAACTTTGGCCTGTGTCTTAAGGCTCATGTCTCCTACCTCGTCGAGGAAAAGGGTCCCTCCGTTGGCGCGCTCAAAGGTTCCGCGCTTTTCCGGCGGCCCGCCCGGAATGGCATTGTTGCGGTATCCGAACAGCTCACTCTCGATGAAGTCTTCCGGAATCGCCGCGCAGTTCAGCTCTATAAAGACGCGATCGCGCCGCGGACTCTCCGCATGAATGGCGCGCGCGATCAGTTCCTTGCCCGAACCGGATTCGCCATAAATCAGAACGCGGCCATTGGTGGGCGCCATGAGCTTGATCTGCTGGCGCAATGCCTTGGCGGGAACGCTTTCTCCTGTGACAGTGGTCTCGAGCGTGAGCTGCCGCTTGTATTCGAGGTTTTCGTTGCGGAGGCGTCGCGCTTCGATGGCATTCTTGACCACGATCAGCGTACGTTCGAGCAGCAGAGGCTTCTCGAGAAAATCGAAGGCGCCCAGCTTGGTCGCCTTCACCGCCGTTTCGATGGTCGCGTGGCCGGAGACCACGATAACCTCAGGCCGGTTTTCCATGGCCAGCGACCGCGTATCGTTCAACACGTCCAGTCCATCGCGGTCGGGCAGCCAGATATCGAGCAGCAGCACATCGTAGGGCGTGTCGCGCAGCAGAACCATCGCCTCCAGCCCGCTGGACGTGCTGGTAACGGCATAGCCCTCTTCACGCAGGATGCCGTCGAGAGATTCGCGAATGTCGGGCTCGTCATCGACGACGAGGATGTGATTCATCGGAGCTGCTCCGTTGCCTGCGCCGCGCTCACGCCCGTCTTGTGACCGTTGCCCGCAAAAGGCAGCTCAAGAATGAAGCGCGCTCCGGTGGGAGAGTTACTCTCCGCGCGAATCGCTCCGTGGTGCTCCTGAATAATTTTGGCCGCGATGGCAAGTCCAAGTCCGGTGCCCCGCTGTTTGGTAGAAACGTAGGGCAGGAACAGTCGCTCACGCATGTCATCGGTGAGGCCGTGCCCGGTATCGGAGAGCACAAGTTCAGCCATGCCCTGATTCTCGCTCATGCATGTTTCGATGGAGAGAACGCGCAAGAGGCTGGACTCCATAGCCTCCGCCGCGTTGTCGATGAGGTTGGCGAGGGCGCGCTGCATGGCATGTGGATCGGCCATCACTGGCGGAAGATCGGGCGCAAGATGCTGCTCAATCCGAATGCCGTCGAGCCGTCCCTGAAAAAGCATGACCGCGCTCTCAACAATGGCATTCAGGTTAGTCGGCTTTGGCTGCGCAGCCGGAAACTCCGCCAGGGTTGCAAATTGATCCACCAGCACTCGCATGGACTCGACCGACGAGAGAATGACTTCGACGCAGCGGCGAATGATTCCCGGAGAGTCCGGAAGATTGCGGTCCATGTGCCGCCGGATGCGCTCGGCCGACAGCGCAATAGGCGTAAGCGGATTCTTGATCTCGTGGGCAACGCGCTGCGCCACCTGCTTCCACGCAACCTGGCGCTGAGCGCGCAGAAATTCGGTGATGTCTTCGATCACCAGAATTGATCCGCGCCGGTTGTT
Source organism: uncultured Acidobacteriaceae bacterium (assembly GCA_963743135.1). Classification (GTDB taxonomy): domain Bacteria; phylum Acidobacteriota; class Terriglobia; order Terriglobales; family Acidobacteriaceae; genus Silvibacterium. The sequence continues at coordinate 97,555 of CAVUON010000008.1, read as the reverse complement.
GCCGAGATCGAGAAGCGCCACAGTAGCGGTCAGACTCAGCGGACCCGCGGCGCTGGGCATTTCAAACTCCGTGGCGGCAATGCCCATGCGCTGCGCGCGGCGTTCGAGGAAGGCCAACTCCGCGCCAATCTCCGGTGGAAAGATCAAATCAAGCGGCACGCCGGCCAGCGTGTCGGCGCGAGGCGTTCCCGCCAAACGAAAGAAGGCGCGATTGGCCTGAAGAATGGCGCGATCCGGGTCGAGCGTGACTACGCTGCTGGGAATGGTTTCAAGAACCGTCTCCAGCTCCTTGCGGCGCGCTTCAAGGCTAAGGTTGGCGGCCGAGAGCTGGGCGGCAGATGTTTCAGCCAGCGCGCGGCTCTGCTCAAGATCGGCGGCCATGTGGTTGAAGGAACGGACCAGCTCCCCCAGCTCCTCGGTCGCGCTCACAGTAACCCGCGTGCCGTATTGACCTTCGCCAATTTCGTCCATGGCATCCGCCAGCGCTTCAACAGGGCGAGTCACTTGCTTGGACAGATACAGCGCGAGCCAGCTGCTCGAAAAAAAGACCAGAGCTGTAAGCAGCAACAGCAATAAAAGATAGGTGCTGCGAATGCTTCTGCGTTCGCGGTAGAGTGCCCAGTACTGGTTTGCTCCCGCGCGAATCTGCTGCGCCGTCGCGCTCAGGCCGGCAGGCAACGGCAGTCCAACCACGACCAGGCCGCCTTCAGGCAGAGCCGTGTCAGCCACAACATACTCGGTGTCGCCGATAGTGAGGATTGGCTCGTCGCTGCGCTGTGCGGTTCGAAGAACGGTGGTGGCGAGCGGTTCCGCCTGCGAAGTCGCACTGTCGTTTTCGTCGTCGAGCCACCCGCGCACGGTCGCGGGCTGCGTGGACTGCGGCAACTGATATTGCGTTACCGGCACCCCATCGCGATAGATGATGGTAAAGCCTCCCTGAAGCGTAATCCGGTGCATGCGAATTTCATCCAGCATGCCCGAAGCGTTTGCTTCCCGGAAATTCTGCGTGAAGCTTTCCGACCGCGCGAGTGACTCCGCCTCGGCGCGCGCATTCACTCCTACGTAGTTCGCAAGGTCCAGCGCGATCCGCGTTGAGTTTTCACGCAGCTCTGAGACTGGCTGCGTAAACCAGCGGTCGATAGAGCGATTGAGCAGCCAATAGCTGAACAGGAACATGAACAGTGCGGGCGCAAACGAAATAAGCACCGCCCCGATCAACATGCGCGAGCGCAGACGCGAGCCGAGCGCGCGGCTGCGCTGATCGGCAAGGTGCTTAAGGATGTTTCGCAACAGCAGAAGAAGCAGGATGACGAACAGCAGAAACACCAGAACAGACAGCGCGGTGAAAAACTGAATCTGTCCGATAGTGCGAGGTTGCAGGAAGTTGAGCTTAAAGGCGTTAAGAGCGCCCAGCAGCAGCAGCAGAAAGAGCGTTGCTAATGCCAGTATCACAACCGTGGCGCGCCGGTGCTTCGATTCTGCCAAGAATTCGCTCCTGCCCGATGATTATAGGCTGCGGCGCGGATGCAAATTCGCAGACCACGGTTTCCGCGATCGCATCAAATATGGCATCATGGTGTCCGTTATGAAATCGACACGAGTTCTCACGTCCATCCTGCCTTTCGCGCTGGCGGGCCTGCTGCTTGCCGGTGGATGCAAGAAGCAAAGCCAGCAGCCCAACAATGCCCCGGCATCGACCACTGCGTCGCAACCTGCCGTGCCTCCTCCTCCGGCAGATCAGTCTGCAGCTTCTCCCCCACCAGCCACTTCGCCTTCCACGGGGACAGCGGCTGTTCCGCCTCCGTCCAGCGCCGCTCCGGCGGAAACTGCGGCGGCGCCCGCTCCTGAAGCGGCTCCCGCTCCACCGCCGCCACCACCGCCCTTGGTCATTCCGGCAGGCACGCATATAGCGGTGACGATTCAGCAGGCTCTGGGCTCGAAGATCAGTCAACCCGGAGACACCTTTACCGCGACGGTAGCGGCTCCAATCACCGTCGGCGGCACCACCGTGATTCGCGCCGGAGCGCGGGCATCCGGAACCGTAGTGGATGCCAAAGCTCTGGGCCGCTTCAAGGGCCAGGCCATCCTCCAGCTTCGCCTGGATACTGTGCGCGCCAGTGGGGCCACTTACCAGATTCGCTCCAGCACGCTTGAGCGCGTGGAAGGGGGCAAGGGCAAACGGACTGCCGGAATGGTAGGTGGCGGCGCGGGCCTTGGCGCGATTATCGGCGGAGTGGCAGGCGGCGGCAAGGGTGCCCTCATCGGTGGACTTGTAGGCGCTGGCGCCGGCACGGCAGGCGCGGGATTGACCGGCAAGAAAAATATTGTGATTCCCGCCGAGACTACGCTCACCTTCCGCCTGGAGCACTCGGTGCAGGTAAGCCAGTAACAACAACCTTTGCAAACACGAAGGGCGCGGCTTCCTGCCGCGCCCTTTTCTATGCGAGCAACTCGCGAATCGGCTTCCACGCCCTTTTCTGCGAACTGGCGACCGGCTCGCAAGTCAGCGTTCCGTCAAAGGTGTTCACTCCGTCGCGAATGCCGTCATCGCGCAGGATTGCATCTTTCGCTCCGTGCTGCGCGAGCTTCAGCACATAAGGGAAGGTCGCATTGGTCAGGGCCAGCGTGGAGGTATTCGGAACCGCCGCCGGCATGTTCGTCACGCAGTAGTGCACAACGCCGTCGACCAGATACGAAGGATCGCTATGCGTAGTCGGCCGCGCGGTTTCGATGCACCCACCCTGATCGATAGCCACATCGACAATAACTGCGCCCTTCTTCATTTTGGCAACCATCTCGCGCGTCACGATCTTGGGCGCGGCGGCGCCGGGAATAAGCACGCCCCCAATGACCAGGTCGGCCTCATGCACCGCGCGGCTCACATTCCAGGAGTTCGAAGCAAGAGTGAAGAGCTTGCCGTTGAAGATGTCATCGAGCTCGCGCAAACGGTTCAGGCTGAGGTCGACGATAGTGACCTTCGCGCCCATGCCCACGGCGATCTTCGCCGCGTTCGTTCCCACAATGCCTCCACCGATAATGCAGACGTTAGCTGGCGGTACTCCGGGCACTCCGCCCAGAAGAACCCCGCGTCCGCCGCGCTCTTTTTCAAGATAGGCGGCGCCGACCTGCACAGACATGCGCCCAGCCACCTCGGACATAGGCGTGAGCAAGGGCAGCGTACCGGCGCGGTCGCGAATAGTTTCATAGGCGATGCCGGTGACCTTCTGCGCAAGCAGCTTTTCCGTCAGCACAGGCAACGGCGCAAGGTGCAGAAAGGTGAAAAGGACGAGACCGTCGCGGAAGAAGCCGTATTCTTTTTCGACCGGCTCCTTTACCTTGACGATCATGCCGGCGTTGTCCCACACGTTGTGGGCAGTATCTACGACCTTCGCGCCCGCTGCCTGGTACTCATCGTCAGTCAGCGCAGAAAGTTCTCCGGCGTGAGTCTCAACCAGGACCTTATGGCCAGCCTCGGTAAGCGCCTTCACTCCGGCGGGCGTAATCCCCACCCGGCTCTCGTGATCTTTAACTTCTTTCGGAACTCCAATAATCATTGCTGTTCCCCTCAAGCGAACTTTCCATCGTACCTCACGAAGCGTTTCGGCGCAGCGCGGGAACGAACGCTCACCAGTCAAACAGCGTGCCGTCGAGCTTGCGATTCACTGGCAGATAAGCGCGCTCGTAGGGATATTTCGCCGCAAGCGTTTCGTCCAGATCGACACCGAGACCAGGCGCATCGCCCGGGTGCATATAGCCCCGATTGAAAGAATAGTGATGAGGAAAAACAGCATCGGTTTCAGCAGTGTGCGGCATATGCTCCTGGATACCGAAGTTATGAACCGCGATTCCGAAGTGCAGCGCAGCCGCCATGGTTACAGGCGAAAGATCAGTGGCTCCGTGACACCCGGTTCGGACATGGAAGAGGTCGGCGAAGTCGGCGACTTTTTTCAAATGAGTGAAGCCGCCCGCGTGCACAATGCTCATGCGGATGTAATCGATCCACTGATTGCGGATGAGTTCCTGCGCGTCCCAGATCGTGTTCAGCACCTCACCCGTAGCGATCGGCGTCGTAGTGTGCTGACGAATGAGCCGAAAGCCTTCCTGCAGCTCAGCAGGCACCGGGTCTTCGAGCCAAAAAAGCCGGTGCGGTTCGAGATCCTTGCCAAGGCGCGCCCCCTCAATGGGAGTCAGCCGATGATGGCAGTCGTGGAGCAGATGCACGTCCTCGCCGCACCGGTCGCGCAGCTTTGCGAATAGTCTCGGAACGTGCCGCAGATATTTTTCCGTCGACCATACACTCTCCGAAGGCAAGCCTTTTTCGGCTGGCTCGTAGATTTGGTTTTCTTTAGGCAGTCCGTAGGTCGATGCCAGGCCGGGGATGCCGCTCTGCGCGCGGACGGCGAGGTAGCCGAAGTCAATCTGCCGGGCGACCGCGTCAACGGTCTGTTCAATGTCCACTCCGTTGGCGTGGGCATAGACCAAAACGCTCTCGCGGCTCTTCCCGCCGAGCAGATTGTAAACAGGCGTGTTGAGAGCCTTGCCCTTGATATCCCACAGAGCCACATCCACAGCGGCAATAGCCGACATGGTGACGGGGCCACGGCGCCAGTAAGCCCCGCGATAAAGATACTGCCAGATGTCTTCGGTCTGAAACGGATCGCGTCCAATGATGCACGGGATCACATGCTCGGAGAGATAACTGGCCACAGCAAGCTCGCGCCCATTCAAGGTTGCATCGCCCAGGCCGTAGATGCCGTCCTCGGTCTCAATCTTGAGCGTGACAAAGTTTCGTCCCGGAGAGCAGACATTCACAGATGCGTTGATGATCTTCATACGTTCCCTACCGATTCGAAGCCGGAGTTATTTCCACGTAATCCAGCGGCGCAGGCTCCCCATCGTCGGGATGGCCCTCGATCTTCAATGTATCTCCCGGTCGCAGCGCAACATCCGGAAGCGTGTACCGCGTCGAAGTGTCCCCGTTCATCGCATTGCTGGGCAGCGTGTTGTCTGCTCGCCATTCGGCTATCTCTCTGTTGTTGAGATAGACATTGTAGGTCGAAACTCCATGCAGATAGTCGAAGTACTGCACGGCGAGCGTATATCTCCCTGCCGGACGTTCGACCGTGATCGCTGCCGAGCACACAACCTGCCGCATACAGGCAATGGCCTTGCCTCCGGAGGCGGTTTCCCACGGGGGCATATCGACGGGAACATAGCCGCTTAACTGCATTGACTCGGCTTCAATCCGGTCAGGATCGTTCCCCACGCGGCCCTTGTCGTCAGCAATTCCCGACGTCGCGTGGAACCAGTCATTCACCGCGTCACGCCAAACGATCGCGTGCCCCGCCTGGTATTGCTGGAGCCTTAGAACACGCTGATATCGCTCGCTGTCGATGTGTCCTTCGAGCGTCTTCCACTCAACAACAAGATTTGCCGCGCCCTCCGCACCCGCGTAATGCGAATCGTAAATGTACTGGATAACGGTCACTCCCGAGTGCAGCCTGTGCGTATACGGAACGTGGTGCATAAACAGCAGCAGGTCATCCGGGCAGGTAGTCAGCGATTCATACATGCTCGCAACCTCGGGCGGATACTGCCCGATGAATCCCGTGCCCGTGGCGACAGTCCGGTCCATCCCCACTCCGTTGCGATTGGCGCGAATCCACTGGCCCCATCCGTTGCGCTCCGCCGATTCAATCCCCGGCCCGTAGTGCGAGTGCAGAATGTCGGTCAGCGTTCCCATGCCGAGCGAGCCCGTATATTGCTCGTAAATGTGCCATGACGAAAGCAGCATCCTGTCCACCGTACTAACAACCAGCGGGTCATTGCCGAATGTAAGCCGCGTCCAGTCTTCGGCAATGGTGGCAGGCGTCGTATCGGGATTCCAGGCAAGGCGGCCAAACCCATAAAGATTCGCCATCGCCATCGGGTGCGCAAGCCAATTGGTATCCAGGCCAACGTTGGCGACTCCGGCGAACCCTCCAAGCAAGCGATGAAATGATTTTCCCTCAACAATTTCTTTCACCGGAGTGGATCGCCCCGCGGCGCGCATGTCGAAGTCAAGAATCTGCTTCCACATCGGAACCAGGAAAACTAAATGCCGCTGTTGCCCCGTATACTCCTGCGTGATCTCCAGCTCAATCGCCACATTCGTGTGCCGCAGCCCCGCAAACAGCGGCGAAGCCGGCTCGCGCACCTGAAAGTCGATGGGCCCGTACTTGATCTGAACGATCACATTGTCATCGAACTTGCCGTCAAGCGGATGAAAGATGTCATACGCCGCTGACGCCCGATCCGCCTTGAGATTGCGCCAGTCAAGATGATGATCGTACACAAAAGCGCGATACAGCAGCATTCCGCCGTGCGGTTTGAGCGTCCGTGCGAGCATGTTAGCCGCATCAACTGGGGTTCGCCCATACTGCGACGGCCCAGGCTGCCCTTCCGAGTCGGCCTTCACGACAAATCCGCCGAAGTCAGGAATCTGCGCGTAAATGTCATCGACCGTTTTCCGCCACCACGCGATCACCTGCGGATCGAGTGGGTCGGAGGTATTGAGTCCCCCAATGGCCTTGGGGCTGCTGAGGTTGATGGAAAGCACAGGCCGTACTCCCCACGGTCGAAACGCATCCGCAATGAGCGCCACCTCACCAATCATCTGCGGCGTGAGCATTCTTAAGTCGGCGTTGACGTTGTTAACCGCGCAGCCGTTAATACCGGCAGAGGCCAGCAGGCGCGCATAGTCTCCCGCACGCGTAAGGTCAGCCCGCACGCTTCCGTTGTCAAACAAGATGGACCGCCCCGCATAGCCGCGCTCAATGCTGCCATCGAGATTGTCCCACTGGTTCACCCAGCGAACCTGTTCCGCGGGCGAACTGAGGGTCGCCAACGAAGACGGAGCCTTCTCTTCCGCGACTTCTTCAAGCAGATGGAAGGTTCCATACAGCGCACCGCGCGCATCGGCTCCGGCAATGATCCAATCAGTGCGGCCGCGCTCATGAACCCGCGCAATCACGTAGCCTCCGGGTCTGAGCCGCCCTGCGGGCCTCCACTGCGGGAACCGCGCTTCCATTTCTGTAACTGTTCCAATTACAAATTCCGGCATCGTCGAGAAGGCGTCCCCCACGACGACGGGATGGCCCAGCATCTGCTCCAGTGCGCGCGACACTTCACGCGCCGCACTCCCGATGACAGGTGAATGGTCAAGCGGGACGACAGCATCGGGCAGCGAGATATACTTGCTTGCGTCTTGAACCGGAGCATAGCGCAACCATCCTGCCGCGCCATCTTCGGCGAACAGGGCCGCGCTTTGCGCAACGAGTGCGGCCACCAGCAGCAGGAGTCTGAACAAACGCATCGCAGTCCCTCAGCGCGGCAGCGGCTCGCTGCCCTGAATGGAAAACGCTTCCGACACTCCGGCATCCGGCGCTGGTTGCTGTCCGCCAACGAAAACAGAATATTCGCCCGGCTGCACGCTGCGATTACCTTCGGCATCCACCACGCTCAACTGGCGCGGATGCAGGTCGAACCGAACATGGTGCATCTCTCCCGGCTGCAGGTGGATCCGCTGAAAGCCCTCCAACTCACGAATGGGCGAGAGCGGAGTCTGCGGAGGCGTCAGATACAGCTCTACCACTTCATCCCCGGCAAGCTTGCCGGTGTTGCGAACATCGGCCTCGACAGCGAGGTCGTCTCCCGCCTTCACCGAAGCCGTCGAGAGTTTGAGGGCGCTATAAGCGAAATGGGTATAACTCAAGCCGTACCCGAACGGATAAAGCGGTTCTCCGTGGAAGTAGCGGTAAGTGCGGCCCTGCATCGAGTAGTTCTCAAACGCCGGAATCTGGTCAATGGAGTGGTAGAACGTCACGGGCAATCTTCCCCCCGGATCATTCTTGCCGTCGAGGGTCTCGGCAATTGCCGTGCCGCCTGCCTCTCCCGGATACCACGCTTCAAGCACAGCGTTCGCGTGCTGCTGCGCCCAGTTCACAGCCAGCGCGCTGCCGTTCATCAACACCACCACCAGCGGCTTGCCCGTTGCGGCGATGGCTTCCAGCAACTCCTGCTGCACGGCAGGAAGTTGTATGTCAGTGCGGTCTCCGCCGAGAAATCCTTTCACGTGGATCGGCATCTCTTCGCCCTCAAGGTTGGGTGAAAGTCCCACGAAAGCGACGACAGCATCGGCCTGCTTCGCGATGGCCACAGCCTGTTCGCGTTCCGCGTCAGCGGGCGGCATCCAGCTTAGGGTGATTCCCGCCGCAAACAGAGCAGCGTGATGCATATATTCAACGCGGAAGGCGTGCGGCTGCGTATCTCTGAAGCGAAGCGTGAACGGCGGTGTCGCGCTGGGGCGAGACTCCGATAGTTCTCCGGTCGAGTAGTGCGCGACCTCCTTGCCATCGAAATACACCTTATATGCTTCAACATCCTCGCACGGATAACAGCCGGAGAGTCCGACGTTCAACGCGTAATCCCCAGGGGCGGGCACAGAAATGGTTCCGCTCCAGCGCACGCCAAAGTCCTTCATCGGTACGCCCGGAGCGGGACTCGCGGCGTCCCAGTCAAAATCAATCTGATGATCGGTCCGCGTCAGCACTGGCCGGCCCTTCATATCGGACGATGCAAAATACTCGCCCTTCAAACCCGCCGCAGTCGAATCCGCGGATGGGTGCAGCGCCGTCTCCGGCAACACAATGGGCAGCTCACCAACATAAGCCGAGCCCTGCGCATACAGAATCTTCGCGTTCGAGAATTCCGCACGCATTCCGTCAAGCGGCAGCACCGGATGCGACGGGATCGCGTTGTAATTGCCTTCAATCGCGGCAAGCGACGCGGCATTGGGCCCTATGACCGCAATCGTCCGCAACCCCTCCTTCAGCGGCAGAATTCCATCCTCATTCTTCAGCAGCACCATCGACTGCCGCGCCGCCTTCAGCGCCAGCGCGCGATGCGCTGCCGAGTCATCTTCGCTCATCGGGATACGCGCATAAGCATCCATGCTGGCCGGGTCGAACATTCCGAGGCGGAAGCGCGCCGTGAACAGCCGCTCCACCGCAGTGTTCAGCGCGCTCTCCGGAATCAGCCCGGCTTTTACAGCCTTCACCAGCGATTTGTAGGTGTCGCCGCAGTTGGTGTCCGTCCCCGCCTGCATCGCCGTCGCAGATGCATGTTCAGCATCGGGTGAATAGTGGTGACCTGCAGGCGAAAAGAAATCGTCGACGGCTCCGCAGTCCGAGGTGACATAGCCATTGAATCCCCAGTCCTTGCGAAGTGTCTGCTCCAGCAGCATCTTATTCGCGCACGCGGGAACTCCATCAACAGCGTTGTACGCGCACATAACAGAGTCGGCGTGGCCCTCCGTTACCGTCGCGCGAAAGGCCCGGAGATAGGTGTCCTCAAGATCGTAGGGCGAAACATTGACGTTGAAGCGATGCCGCTCCGGCTCCGGCCCGCTATGCACGGCAAAGTGCTTGGGCGTGGCCACAGTCTTCAAATAGTGCGGATCGTCGCCCTGCAGACCCTTGACGAAGGCAACGCCGAGACGGCTCGTAAGAAACGGATCTTCGCCGTAAGTCTCCTGGCCGCGCCCCCAGCGGGGATCGCGAAAAATGTTGATGTTCGGCGACCAGATCGTGAGCCCGAAATAAATGCTGTGAATGTTGTCGCGGATGGCCTGGTTATACTTGGCGCGCGCCTCAGTAGAGATAACGGTTGCGATCTGCCCAAGCAGGGCATCGTCCCAGCTAGCCGCATTGCCGATGGCCTGCGGAAAGACCGTCGCGTAGCCGGAGCGCGCGATACCGTGCAAACCCTCGCTCCACCAGTCGTAGGCAGGCACGCCCAGCCGCGGAATAGCCGCCGAGCTGTTCATCGTCTGCGAAACTTTTTCTTCCAGCGTCATGCGCGAGACCAGATCGGCAGCCCGCTGTTCAGGGGTCAGCGCGGGATTCTGATAAGGCAGCGTGGACTGGCAACTAGCCGAAAAGCCGCCAAGCGCAAGGAGAAACAGCGCAACCAGCAACGCCCCGCCCGCGGACTTTATTCCGTTGAATCGCGTCCATCGTCTTACCGTCATCGTCTTTGCCTCCATTTTTCTCGAGTCCAGGCTCTGCGTTTAGCGCGCCATATTTATTGGTTGACTCCACTGGCCAGATAGCCTCCATCAACCACGAGAATCTCTCCCGTCACGAACGAAGCGGCGTCGGAAGCCAGGTAAATTGCCGCTCCGGCGACTTCATCCGGACGACCGAAGCGCCCCATCGGGGTCCGCATCAACTGCTCGCGTCCACGCTCCGTGTTGTGAACCAGGTCGCTGTTGAGCGCGGTTGGAAAGACGCCCGGCGCGATTGCATTTACGGTCACTCCATGCGGCGCAAGTTCGACGGCGAGCGATTTGGTGAGCGCGCCCACACCGGCTTTGCTGGCTCCGTACGCGGCCACGTCGCGGAAAGCAACAAAAGTCGCAAGCGAGGCAATATTCACTATGCGCCCATACTTCCGCTCAACCATGGTGCGTCCAAAAACCTGGCAGGCGCGCAGGGTTCCGGTGAGGTTTGTATCCAGAATCGCCAGCCAGTCCTCCACCGCACAGTCCAACGTGGGAACGCGCAGCGTAATTCCAGCGGCGTTCACCAGAATGTCGATGCGTCCAAAGTGTTCGAGCACATCTCCGTGCAGCAGTTCGAGCGAGGCACGATCGCGCACGTCGACAGTCCGGCGCCGATCGCGAGGCAGCGTGCGCCTGCCCAACGCTTCGACGGCATCCGCAACGGCATTCACTTCCGCCAAATGGCGCGCCGCGGCAACGGTGTCGGCCCCCGCAGAGGCAAGGCCAAGAGCAATCGATTTTCCCAGCCCCGAGGTGCCTCCGATGACGACCGCGCACTTTCCCGTCAGATCGAATTTGCTTTCACTCAATCGATTTATCCCGGAAGCCAAACCTAATCAAGATACAGCAGCGCAAGTCCGCATGTCTCGTCTTCCGGTCACCAGGATCGACGCGGCATTCAGCCCACAACCAACGCATCTCCGTAGGTCACAACTGCATCCGCAACCGGCAGCGCGTCAGTACTGCGGAGACGCCCAGAATGAATAGAGTGAACACGACGGATTTCACCACTCCCGGCCAACCTATGTGGAAATGCGTTTCAAAGTACACGGCCCCGGTCAGCGAAATGAGAAAGGCGTAGAAGTCCGGCAGCAGATACGTCAGCAGCGTGTTTGCGCCGGCAGGCCGCACAAACAAGGCCCATGTCGTTCTCTTCTTCACGTCACATATCCAGTAGAGCAGCGTAAAGCAAAGCACCGCTGCGCCAACGCTGTAAAGGCTCCACGTCGGAGTTGCGCGAATTTTAGAGATGCCCAGCGGCGTAAGCAGCCATCCCGCCGCCAGCACAGGCACGGCAAACGCGACGGCCAGCAGCATTTTCTGGCGAGCCGTGTGCCACCTGTGAGCGCCCAGGAAAATCGAAGACGTAACGACGCCCGCCATGGTCATACACGCCCATGACCCGTTGCTGAACGGCCAGAAATAGAGTGGCAGCGTATTCGGGAAGTTCAGCCAGTGCAGCGTCGAGAAGGCGCAGAGAACCACCAGCGCGATAAACCACGCGAGCGGCGCCCAAAGCCAGCGGCGCGTCAGAAGGTACAGAGCAGCGACGGAAAGATAGGTATATCCAATCAGGCCGAGTATCTCCGGATAAGAGCCGTCGATCCAGCCGACATTTCCCCCGCCAGTGCTCCGGCGAAAGATCGCATACATCGCAACCAGCAGAACAAGGCCCGTGGTGCGCAGCACGCGAAACAACGTCGCATAGCGTTTCGAATCACCATAAACATTCCAGAACAGCACCCCGCCTAAAAGTCCCAGCAGTCCCCACGCATCTCCCTTCAGGTGCGTACGAACAGCATCAACCTTGTCCGCGTTTGCCAGGATCAGTCCAAGAACAATCAGGCTGACCGAGCGAAGGACAATATGCAGCCACAGCGCAGGCGTCGACGGATTCTTCTTCAGCCTGGCCCGGATCGCCAGCGGGATCGCGAGCCCGACGATGAACAGGAAGAAGGGATAGACCATATCGACATAGGTCATAACATCCCAGTTCGCCTTCGCGTGATACGTCCACCACGGCAGGCCGCGCACGTCCGCCAGTTCGTTGACGAAGATCATCACCGCCATCGTGAGTCCGCGAAAGATGTCGATCGAGGCGATGCGCGCCGGGGTCGACTGCCCTGCAATGCCGATAGACGGCGCCGAAATTGTTGTGCTCATCGTGCCTCGTTCTGAGTGCCAGGGTTGGTGTCACCGCTTTCGTGCAGCAGGGTAGTGTCGATCGTGTCCAGCAGCGTGCCTGAAGGATCGCCCGAGTAGTCCCAGAACATAATGCCTCCAAGCTGGTGGTCGAGCGCGTATTTGCACTTCAGAGCCATGGATTGAGCATCGTCATACGAAACAAAAATATGCTGAGCCGCGTTATAGAGGTAGGGCACCGATGATGCCGAGTCCCAGTAGCGAACATACCCGCTGTTCGGCACCGCGGGGTTCAGCATGGTCGCCACGATATTCGCATAGTTTGCATAAGCGCCCGGAACCGGCTTCCCCGGCTGGAAAAGACCATGATTCTGGTCCGGCACCTGCCCCCACTCATGTCCATAAAACGGAATGCCGAGGACGATCTTCGCGGGCGGCACGCCTGCCTCTTCATACTGTCGGACGGACAGGTCTTCTGAAACCTGCTTGGGATCTTGTGGATTCGCGAACAGCGGCGCGTTGTGTCCGGTAGTTCCCTCGTCAGCCGGCTCGTAGTAGTCGTAGCCCATCAGGTTGACCGTATCGACGTACTTCTGCGCCTTGCCCATCTCCGTATGCTCCAGAAAAGACATCTCGGAGCCGGTTGCAATCGAGATGTAAAGGCGGCGGCCAAGCTTCTTCTGTTCCTGATCGAATCGCACGCGCAATTCTTTCAGAATCGCGGTGTAGTTCTCCTTGTCTTCCGGCCGAAAGCGATTTCCCGCTCCAACCTGTCCCGGATACTCCCAGTCAATATCGAGCCCATCAAGGTTGTACTTCTCAATAAAAGCGACCGCGCTATCGATAAAGACGCGTCGGCTCTCTTTGGTCAAAACCATGTCGGAGAATCTGCCCGACCAGAGCCATCCTCCAACCGAAACCAGCACGGTAAGCGAAGGGTTCTGCTGCTTGAGCGCGTTAAGCGCGGCAAAGTTGGCCGCGTCCGTCGGAAAGCCATTCACGATGCGCCCATCCTGAAGGTTGGCAAAGGCATAGTTGATGCGCGTCACCTTCTGCGCCGCGATCTCTCCCGGCTGCAGCACGTGGTTCTGCGGAAACACATAAGCGATCACCACCGGCGCGGCTGGTTTTTTTGGAGCAGCCAACAAAGCTACAGGGCAAAAGAGCCCTGCAACCGCCAGCAGGCACAGACTCGAAAACTTGCCTCTATGTAGGAACGACGAAACATTCACGATGGAGTCCAATGTTCTCTGCGAAAGCCTTCCTTGACTCTGATCCATGTACGTTCATATCAGTTTTTGCCAAACTTCAGCAAAAGCGGCCCCGGCAGCCCAGGTAAGGAACGCGGCCCATGGCGAATGATTTATGATCCTCCAAAATCATTCGCGCGAGGGACCAAAGAATTATGCGGATATGGATGCAGCTTGCAGTCGTCTGCGCGATCGGCCTCTTTTCTTCCCTATCTCGCGGACAATTGCAGGTCCTTGTCGATCAAGTTGGCTACGAAACCGGGTCACCCAAACAGGCGCTCGTGCTCGGCACGCAGCAGGACCATCCGCAGCAATTCACCCTCGTCGATACCGCAACAGGCAAAGCCGTCTTCACCGGAAATCTGCGACCTGCCGGCCAGGTCGACGCCTGGTCCGTGGCTGGGTCCGGCACATACTGGACCGCTGATTTTTCCGCGTGGAATAAGCCCGGCCACTACGCGATTGAGACTGGCGAGGCACACTCCTGCGCCTTCGCCATCGAGGACGATCTTCTCGAACGCAATACGCTCTCGAACGTCCTCTATTACTTCAAAGGCCAGCGCTCCAGCGGCTTGTTCGACCGCGTCGACCGCCATTTACCGCTCCCCGGCAGCCAGCCCGGCTTCGTCGATGTGCACGGCGGCTGGTATGACGCCACCGGCGACTACGGCATCCATCTCTCCCACCAGAACCCTGCTTCGTACTTCAATCCTCAGCAGGTTCCGCTCGTGGCCTGGACCCTGCTCAAGAGCTACGCCGTGCTTGAGGCGCGCAATGACGACAACTTCAGTGAATATGAGCGCCGCATGCTCGACGAAGGACTCTTCGGCGCCGACTTTCTCGTGCGGATGAAGCGCCCCGGCGGGTCCTTCTTTGAAAGCATCACGGCTCCAGGAAAAAATAAGCTTGCACAGGATCGCGTCATCGGAAACCCAAACTGGCGCACGCAAATCAAGAAAAACGCCTCCGATTCAACCGAGCAGATTGAGTCCGCGCAAGGCCCCCACGCCTATGAGGCAAGCTTTCGCGCCGGCGGAGGAATGGCCATCGCCGCTCTGGCATTCGCCAGCACCATGCCTCCCAACGGAGACTTCCCTCCCTCCGTCTACCTCCAAACTGCGGAGGATGCGTTTCAATTCCTGAACCTGCACAACCGCGACCTGCTGAACGACGGAAAAGAAAACATCCTCGACGATTACTGCGCGCTCATGGCTGCGACGGAACTCTACCGGGCGACCCATAAACCGGATTATCTCGCCGCTGCCGACAAGCGCGCCGCGCATTTGATGTCCCGGCTGACGACCATCAAAGACTATCGCGATGCATGGCGCGCAGACGACGGCTCGCGACCATACTTCCATCCTTCTGACGCGGGCCTGCCCGTCGTGAGCCTGCTCGAATACGCGCAGATCGCCGCTCCCGCACAGCAGCAGCAGGTGCGCGACGCCGTGGAGCGCTCGCTTCGCTTTGAACTTGCCGTCACCTCCGAGGTCAACAATCCGTTCGACTATGCGCGACAGCTTGTCCGCATGGGCAACGGTCAGGTCCGCACCGCGTTTTTCTTCCCGCATGACACCGAGGCCGCTCCGTGGTGGCAGGGCGAAAATGCGCGACTCGCCTCCCTCGCCGCCGCAGCGCGCATGGCCGCGCCCTTGTTCAGCAACAACCCCGCCTTCCAGGCGCAGCTCGAGGACTATGCTTGGAACCAGTTGCACTGGATCCTCGGCAGAAACCCCTTCGACGTCAGCATGCTCATCGGAAGCGGTCACGGAGACGCGGCTTACATGTTTTTCCGTTCCTGGAAATACACGAATGCTCCCGGCTCCATCGTCAACGGCATTACCGCCGCGCTCGACAATGAAGACGGCATAGCCTTCAATCAGGGATACGCCGTCACCGGCCAGGATGAAGACTGGCGCTGGACAGAACAATGGCTGCCGCATGCGGCATGGTACCTGTATGCCGTCAGTCTGCCGCATCGCTGAAATCCGCAATGTTTTTATAAAGGAGCCGTGAATGGAACTTGAAGACAATCTGCAATTACAGCAGCAGATCGCGCGTCTCCAGGCGTTGCTCGAAACCAGCCACAAAATTCACAGCACGATCGAGCTAGACCACGTCCTGCGTTCCGTGCTTCAGATCACCGTGCGCGAGCTGGAAATGGCGGGCGCATTTTTCACGGAATTTCCGTTTTCCTACGGCGAGATTCCTCCCCGATTCCTCCTGCATCCGCCTTCGTCCGATCCGGGCCGCGGCTGTTTCCGGTTTCCCCTTCTCGACCGGAACGGCGCAGCGCTCACAGAGATGGTGGTCATTACGCGGGACGGAGCACCGCTTTCGCTCTACGAACAGGATTTCCTCGAGAACCTCGCAATTCAGGCCGCTGTCGCCATCGAGAATGCGCGTTATCACGAGCGCACGCTGGACATGGAGCGCGTGAAACAGGATATGGCCTCGGCGCGCGAAATTCAGCGCAGCCTTCTGCCGCAGGCCATGCCCGATATTCCCGGCTACAGCATCGCCGGCCGTTCGCAGACTTGTTATGAAGTTGGCGGTGACTATCTCGATATCCTCCGCCTGCGATCAGGCGAGCTGATGATCGTGGTTGCCGATGTCGCCGGCAAAGGGCTTACCTCGGCGCTCGTCGGCAGTTCGTTCCGATCGGCGTTTCGAGCCATCGCTCACTCCGATATGCCGCTCGCTGAAATGGCCTCGCACCTCAATGGGCTGCACTTTCAGGAAGGAGAAGAATCGCGCAGACGTTATGTAACAGCCATCTTTCTCCGCCTCGACCCCAAAACGCATACGCTCGAAATCGTCAACGCCGGCCACAACCCCGGTTTCTTGCTGAATGGCAGCCAGAAACCAATCATGATCGACGCCACCGGAACCCCCATCGGTATGTTGCCCGTCGCCAGCTACGTCCCGGAAAAATATCTATTGGAAGAGAAGGCGAAGCTGCTACTCTACACTGACGGTCTAACCGAAGTTTTTCGCGGTTTGGAAGAATTCGGTCAGGAGCGCCTGCTGCAGGCATTTCGTACTTGTCACGGTAGCGACGCAAAGGCTATTTTGGACCAGCTATGGCAAACGCTCGACGCATTTTCGAGCCAGGAAACCCGGAGCGACGATATGACCGCGCTCGTAGTCGGCAGAGAGTCATGAGGGGGACGAGTTGACCGAGACCGGCAAGAACAGCATCGAACTGCGTCTGCCTTCGCGCCTGGGCTACGAAAAAGTGGCCATGGGCACCGCTGCCAGCGTTGCCAAGATCATGGGTTTCGCCGAGGAGCGCATCGAAGACCTCAAGACCGCCGTAGCTGAAGCCTGTATCAACGCCATGGAGCATGGCAATAAGCTGGACGAGTCGCTGACCGTCGGCGTAATTCTTTCGATGGACGCGACCGGCCTCGAAGTGAAGGTGCTCGACTCCGGCACCGGACCGCATAGCAGTGTCCATACCCCCGACATAGACAAGAAGATGCACGGAGAAGAAGCCAGCCGCGGCCTCGGAATGTTTCTCATTCAGTCCCTGGTGGACGAAGCGGAGTGGGTCAGTTCGCCGCCCAGCGGAAGCTATGTGCGTCTCGTAATCCACGTAAAGAAAGTGAAAGATTGAAGGAGAGCAACATGCCGGAAGCCGGGACCCAGGTCAAAATGGAAGAAGTTAGGTGCGCGGGAGACCCCGTCACCGTCCTGCGGTTCGCAGGCGACATCACCAGCGGTTCAGAGTCTGCGATTCTTGGCACCTATGAGGGCCTTGCGCCGGAAACGTCGAAACGCATTCTGCTGGATTTCTCCAAAGTCGAATACCTCAATTCCAGCGGCATCGCGCTCATCATCCAGTTGATGTACGCCGCCAGCAAGAAAGGGCAGGCGATCCAGACCTTTGGATTGACTCCCCACTTTCAAAAAGTCTTCACCATGGTCGGCATTACGAAATACACTCGTCTGCACCCGGACGAGGCCACCGCCTGCGCTGCCTTTACGGAATAGCGCGGCGGCGCGGGTCCGGTTTGAATCCGTCCGCCCCCGCATCGCCTTCCGTTCGGGTATAAAAGCGAACAGTCCGGTTCCAACTTTCCGCGCCGCATTTTGACCCCAGACCTGAACTGATCTCCACCGCCGTGTCCAGCGAACCGGGCATCCTGCGCTGTCTTTGTATGATGAAGCAGAAGAGGGGCATACATGCCGCAGGGCGAGTCGCAGAACGAATCCCAAAACGAATCCCGGAAACAATCCCGGCACCAATCCCAGATCCAGCCTCAGGCCAACCCGCTGACCGACTCCCAGCACGGCCCTCAGGTCGAGTACCGCGTCCGCCTCGGTTCGCTCCTCCAGCAGGAAACCAGGCTCCGCAAGAGTGACCGCCGCTTCGTCGCAGCCAAGCTCATTGTGCTGGTCCTGGGCGCTCTGCTGGCCGCATGGCTCATGAAATACGACGCCGGCCGCCTGCCCCTGCTGGCAATTGTGTTGGCGATCTTCGCCGGGACCTTCGTTCTGCACGAGCGCGTACTGCGAACCCTGCGGCGAACCGCGCAGAGAAAAAGCTTCTACGAGCGGGGGCTGGCGCGTCTTGAAGGTCGCTGGCCTGGAACCGGGCGGTCGGGCGACCAATTTCTGGAAACCTCCCACCCCTACGCGCGCGACCTGGACCTGTTCGGCAAGGGCGGCCTTTTTGAGCTGCTCTGCACGGCACGCACCCGCGCAGGCGAGCGGAAGCTGGCGGCGTGGCTGCTCGCGGCGGCTCCGATTGAAGAGATCATTCTCCGTCAGGAGGCGATTATCGAACTGGCTCCCCGGCTCGACTTTCAGGAGCGCGTCGCGCTCGCCGGCGAAGATGTGCAGGCGGAAGGAGCGCAGACGCCGGAGCTGCTGGCAGCCTGGTCCGAGTCAACAGGCCAATCAGCGACCGGGTCAGGACAACCCGTTGCGGCTGCAAGCACAGCGCTGCGGGTTGCGGTTCTGGCCTTAGGCGCGTGCTGGATTCTTAGCGTTCTGTTTTGGCTCCTCAGCCGGCTGGGCGCGATGCCGCTTTGGCACTGGGGCGCGGTGGCGGCGGGCATCAGCGTGCTGAACCTGGCGCTGAATTCCACATGGCGCAAACAGATCACAGCGGCTGCCGAAGCCATTGAGGCCGCCGGCCGCGAGCTTCCGCTGCTCGCCGCCGTGTTTGACGCAATCGAGCGCGAACGATTCGCTTCGGCAAAACTGACAGCCTTGCAGTCCCAGTTACAATCCGCCGGATTGCCGCCGTCGCGCGCCATCGCCCAACTGAACGGCTACCGCGACAATCTTCTCCTGGCTCAAAATCTGCTGGTGCGCGCCGTCGACCCCTTTGTTTTCTGGACTCGGCAGTGGGTCTGGGCGACGGAGCGCTGGCGCAACCGTTACCGCGCCTCGGTGCGGGGCTGGATCAACGCGGCGGCGGAGGTCGAGGCGCTGTTGGCCCTCGCCATCTTCAGCAGCGAGCATCCGCACTATGTTTTCCCTGAATTCACGGCGCCCGAACCGGATCCCGGCTCCTCCCAAGTACCGTATCTCGAAGCGCACGAGCTGGCCCATCCCCTGGTAGGGCAGAATGCGGTGGGCAACAGCATCCAGCTAGGCAAGGCCCCCGGCGGGGAACCTGATCAGCAACTCAGGCTCATCATCATCAGCGGGCCCAATATGGCTGGAAAAAGCACCTTCATCCGCAGCGTGGGAGTCAATGCCGTGCTGGCGCAGGCTGGAGCCCCGGTGCGTGCGCGCCGAATGGTCCTCTCCGAGCTTCAGGTGGCCGCATCCATCTGCATCCTCGACTCGCTCCAAGGCGGCCTGTCCCGCTTTTATGCCGAAATCACGCGGCTCAAGCAGATTCACGACCTCACCGCAAAGGACCTCCCGGTGCTGTTTCTGCTCGATGAGCTGCTATCGGGAACCAACTCGCATGACCGCCAGGTCGGAACCGAGTCGGTCGTGCGCGGGCTGCTCCGTCACCGGGGAATCGGAATTGTGACCACTCACGATCTCGCACTCACCGCCATCGTCGACACACTGGACGGACAGGCCGCAAACTACCACTTCGGCGATACCTTCGCCGAGGGCAAGCTCTCCTTCGACTACCGCCTCAGTCCTGGAATCGCGCAGAGCACCAACGCACTCGAGCTCATGCGCTCCATCGGCCTCACCAACGAATAAGTAAGAGTGCCTGGAGCGCAACTTAACCAGCTCCCGACCAACGGGAGGGCCACGAGGGTCAGCTCAAGGATGGCGTCGAAGTGCGCTCGCGTGGAGCAAGCTCCCGACCAACGGGAGGGCCACATAGGTCAGTTCAAGGATGGCGCTGAAAGCGCGTCCGCCCGTGCGGCCAGCACTATTCGTAGGCCAGGGCGTCGATAGGGTCTTTGCGCGCGGCCTTCCACGCCGGATAAATAGCTCCAAGCAGCGACCCCGACAGCGCGATCAACGTTGCGTATACGCGCCACACGTTCGTGAGCTGGAATGAGAACTTCGGGAAATGCAGCCCGATACCGAACTTGATGATCTGCGTCACCACGATGCCGAGAATAATTCCAGCAATCGAAACCACCAGCGCTTCAAGAAGAACGACGCCCAGAATATAAAGCTTCGACGCGCCCAGTGACTTCAGAATCCCAATCTCCCGCGTCCGCTCCATCACCGCCGTATACAGCGACTGGAAGATAACCAGGAAGCCCACAATAACGGCAATCGAGATGACCGTATCCAGCGCAATGTTGAAGCCCGGAAGATGTTCCGGCGTCATCAGCGACATCCACTCCTGAATAGTCTGCACCTGATAGCTGCCCAGACCCGGCGTGTCCTTGATCTCCTGCCGGATCAGGTCCTGGTTCTTAAGATCGTCGCTGCGGATATAGAACACAGATGCGTTATCGGGGCTGCCCATCAGACCGCCCAGTGTGCGGATCGGCAGAAAGAGGCGTCCGCCCTTGCCATGCTCCACAATGCCGCAGATGCGGAACTCGTGGTTGAGCAGCTTGATCGTCGAGCCGACAGCGCGCACCTGCCCTTTGGGTGCGGAGCGCGCATAAAGATCATCCACAATAACGTCGTTCGGCGCCTTGAAAGGACCACCCGACAGGAACACAAACGGCTTCAGCGCGTTATAGCTATCAAAGTCGATGCCCCAGATGGTCTCGACGCCCCCAGCCATGTTGAAGTCGGCAATCGTCGGAGCCGCCACCGCCACGTGCGGCAGTTTGGCCAGAACATCGGCAATCTTTGCCGGAACCGGCGCGCCCCCCACCGAGCTGATGAAGCTGGCATTAGGTGGCCTGACGATAATATCTCCGCCAATGCCGCCCGTCTCGCTCCGCGCGTTGCTCACCATGCCCACCATAATGGCGACAATGGAGAGAATCATTACCACTTCGATAGCCACCGCCACAATGCTTATAAGGGTGCGCAGCGGACGGTGCAAAACGTTGCCAAGGACGAGTTTAATCATGGAAAATGGCGGGAAGAGGCATGGCGGAGGCGCCGGAATCGGGCGTTTGGCGGGCAGGTCCCATTCTGCAAAGTTTACCAAAAGGGGAACCGAGGGTTGTGTTTCTCCTTGAGACAGACTAAAGTTCGGCCTGAGATGCACCGATGATGGTGCTACCGAGCGAAGCAGCTCACTGAAAACAAAGAAATATTGCAATTTTCCTTTTGACCTCGCCGGGCTTCGGGTCTTAAGGTATTTTAGGAGCCTGGGATTTACCTGGACTGCCTGGCCATTGACATTCTGAGGACCAGGAAGATGAGCGAATTCGGCGAAGAATTGCGGCACGAACGGGAAGCGCGAGGCATTGCGCTGGAATCGATCATCGCCGTCACCAAGATCAGCAGCCGCTATCTGCAGGCGCTCGAAACAGGCCATTTCGACCACCTGCCTGGAGGCGTCTTCAACAAGGGCATCGTGCGCAGCTATGCCCGCGTCGTGGGCCTCGACGAAGAAACCTGGGTTAATCGCTTCATGTCCGCCTATCAGGACAGCGGCCAGCTGAAAGACGACGATGCCAGCTGGATCGCCTTCGCAGAAAATGTGGGGAAAAATCGCGACGCTGAGACTGACAAGCCTGCCATGCGTCTGAAGTGGGCCGGAGTAGCCGTGCTGGTGGTCGTGGTCGTCGCTCTCGGATGGTTCGTGTGGCACTACGCGAGCGATAAGATGACGGCGCGGCTCGCAGCGCCCCGATCGGCGATCGCTGCCTCAGTAGCGCAATCCATTCACAATTAATGGCGGTTCTCCAGTTGCTGTAGAGCGAAGCCGCAGCCGTTGAGTGGCTATTCTCAGGAAAAGCCACCCTGCACCATGCCGGAAACATCACACTAGCTGGAGAACCGCCTTAGCGTTGCGCTACGGTGATCCCGCTTCCCGGCCACAGCCGGGGCAAATCCTCCTAAAGGAGTGGCCACTGAAGCAAGGAGTGGCCACTGAAGCAAATTCACAATGGCGGCGAAGCCGCGTTCGCCCGTGCGGCCAGCACCGTTCGCCGTGCCTGAATCCCCGCTGAGAACCTTGTTTTCCCCTTTAGCCCGAAGCTTTTGCCCAGCAAGCGGCGCTTTAGTACCATCAAGGATGTCACTCACGACCCGTCCCCCGCCATTCGTTCCCAAGCGAAAGATTCTCTGAGAGCGAAATCCGCCGCGGCAGCCGGTCGCGAAACAATGGAGGATATTCACTTTGTCCACACGCGATAGATTTTTATTCACTTCGGAATCCGTAACCGAAGGCCATCCCGACAAGATGGCCGACCAGATCTCCGACGCCGTTCTTGATGCCTGTCTCGAACAGGACCCCTACAGCCGCGTGGCCTGCGAGACTCTGCTTGCGACCGGCCTGGTCGTTATCGCGGGCGAAATCACGACCTCCGCCTACGTGGATTTTCAGACGCTCGTCCGCGGCGTGGTCGCGTCCATCGGATACGACAACGCGCTCTACGGCTTCGACTCGAACACCTGCGCCGTCATCTCGTCCATCAACAAGCAGTCCGGGGACATCGCCATGGGCGTCGACACCGGCGGAGCCGGTGATCAGGGCATGATGTTTGGCTACGCCACCAACGAGACAGAAGAGCTGATGCCCGCGGCCATCTCCTTCGCCCACAAGCTCACCCGCCGTTTGACCGAGGTTCGCAAGACCGGCCTGCTTCCCTACCTCCGCGCCGACGGAAAGAGCCAGGTCACCGTCGAGTACGATGCGAAGACCCACAAGCCGATCCGCATTGACGCCGTCGTCATCTCCTCGCAACACTCCGAAACCATCTCCACCGAAGAGCTCCGCGCCGACATCCTCAAGCACGTAATCCAGGCCGTTCTTCCCGCCAATCTACTCGACGAAAACACCAAGTACCACATCAACCCCACCGGACGCTTCGTAGTCGGCGGCCCCATGGGCGACAGCGGACTCACCGGCCGCAAAATCATCGTCGACACCTACGGCGGTATGGGCCGTCACGGCGGCGGAGCATTCAGCGGCAAGGACCCGACAAAGGTAGACCGCTCCGCAGCCTACATGGCGCGCTACATCGCAAAGAACATCGTGGCCGCCGGACTCGCCGAACGCTGCGAAGTGCAGCTCGCCTACGCCATCGGCGTAGCCGAACCAGTCAGTGTTCTCGTAGACACCTTCGGAACCTCCACCGTCGACGAGCACCGGCTCGAAGACCTCGTCCGCGCCAACTTCCAGCTCACCCCCAAGGGCATCATCGAAAGCCTCAACCTGCGCCGTCCCATCTACCGCAAGACCGCAGCCTACGGCCACTTCGGACGCTCGGAGAAAGAGTTCACCTGGGAAGCCACCGACAAAGCCGAGACGCTAAAGCAGCAAGCAACGCACGCAGCAGGCAAGGCGGGACGCTAGGAAGCGGCCAGCTTAGAACCGGTCAGCTAAAAAGCGGTTAGCAAAAGGCAGGTTCTTTGGAGCCTGCCTTTTTCTTTCGTGTAGTGGGTCAGTTTCCGGTTTGCAGACAAACTGTCAACATGAAAGGACGGTTGGTCCGCCGTGAGAGCTATTGGGGCAATGATGGCTCTCAACGAATGTGGAACATCACTCTGATCTGGGTCTGCACTTCCACTGGCTGCCCATCCACCAGGTATGGTTTATATTTCCACGTTTTCACCGCATCATATGCGGCACGCTGCAAAGCCTTGGGGCCGCTTAAAACTTCCAGCTCGCCAATCCTTCCCTTTTTGGTCATCACAGCATAAAGGGTTACCACTCCTTCCACGTGCTGCGACTTCGCAACTGCGGGATATATCGGCGCGTCACCTCCGATTGCCTGTCGGGCAATTTCGCGCAGCGCGACCGGGACGGGGAAGCTGGAAGCTGTGGCGGGAGGCACGAAGTCTGAAGCATTAACGGTGGATAGAAGCTCGAGGTTGGTTACCTGCATATTGACGATCGTCAGGTCTGGGTCCCTAACGCTGAGATCTTCTGCAACGTAACGTCCGCCAATCTGCACAATCTTGTTGAAGAGCACAAGAAATTTATTGGGATCGACAATAGCCCGAACAATGTGACTGCCCTCTGTCGTACAGACCGCGGGCAGATCGGCGTAGGGGAGATAGGACCTAGCGTCAGGTTCACTTAGAGGAGCTCTCAGGCATTGGAGTGTCACCTGGCCCAGATTCATCGGCATAATGCTAAACGCGAGCTTTTCCACCGCGCTGGGTGGCGGCACTGGAGACACCAGGTAACGTTGCGCCGTCTGCGCGCGAAAGGGAATCCACCCGGGAGATCCAGTGCTGGCGCTTGTTTTGCCATACCGGTAGATCGTGAGGTCGAGGTCGCTGGCTGCACTTGTATAAACGGTCTTATATGTGTCCTTGCCTGCCCACCATTCGCTGAATGTTCCCTGGTCCTTCGGTTTTCCATCTGCGTCGAAGGTCTGATAGGTGGCCTCGAGGTGCCAAGGCGCAAGAACCCCGGCTAACCCGTTCAACCGGGCCGCCTGTACCATGAGCGCGGTTGGATCAGAGGGAGTGGCAGCCGCAGGATAAGTCGCATTTGTTCCGGCTTGCGATGAGGCTGATGGAGCGTTCTGGGCCCATGCACACTTCGGCACGACAAGCACACCTGCCAGCAGAAGAGAAATTGTCCGGATCATTAGGAAGAGTATAGACAGAAATATCCCATTTCAAAAAGAGACATTTCTGCCATTAAGGCATTTAGCCTTTAAGCGGTGAAGGCCGGGCATGTTGCTGGTGAAAAATCACCTATGCACCCATTCGATTGAGTGTTGTGAGCGTGTAACCGGCAAACCGGAAACTGACCCACGACCCGCTTTTGCACTGCATTGCTTTTCACTGAGAAAGAGAAAGCATAATCATCGCGCCAGCAAAAACCCCGCTGGCCGGTTCTTAGCTGACCGGACTTTAGCTGACCGGACTTTAGCTGACCGCTTCACCAGCCAGCCGCTTCACCAGCCAGCCGCTTCACCAGCTAAGATACAGCTCATGGATCATCTCTGGACTCCGTGGCGCTATTCCTACATCACTGATGAGAGCGATGCACGCAAGGGTGTTCCCGGCGAATTGAGCGGCTGGCCCGACGATCGCGGCTGTCTCTTCTGCAACATGATCGCAGCCGTCGACTACGCCATTGCCCACGGCACTTCGCCCGACGAAGCCGAGCGTGCTGCCGGCGTCGTCGTGCGCGGCCAGCGCGCCTTCATCTGCCTCAATCGCTATCCCTACAACTCGGGACACATCATGATCGTGCCCTACGAGCATCAGGCCTCGCTCGCCGCGCTGCCGCCCGAGGCCGCGAATGAGCTGATGGAAATGGCGCAGCAATCCGAACGCGTCTTCGCGCAGGTCTACCGCCCCGACGGCGTCAACCTCGGCCTCAACCTCGGCAAGGCAGCAGGAGCGGGCGTAGCCGCGCACCTCCATCTGCATGCCGTTCCCCGCTGGCTCGGCGACACCAACTTCATGACCGTCACCGGAGAAACCCGCGTTCTCCCCGAAGAACTCTCCGTAACCTGGCAGCGCCTGCGCGACGCCTTCGCACACCTGCCGGCCAGTCCCGGCATCTAACCCGGCATCAGAAAAAGGAGCCTTGTATGAGGCGTTTATCTGGAGCAAAGCCCGTAACAACCGGCCCGTTCACCAGCAAGGTCAGACACCCCGCCGCCCAGAGCCAGGAGCACCCGGCTTCCGTCCAGCCCGTAGAGCCAGAAGACCCAGTCCAGACCGGCAGCAGCAAGCCCGCGCAGCGCGAAGTTCTCAAACACAACGTGCAAACCGACCAGGCTCAGGAACACCCGGAGACCGTCGCCGGTCAGCACGCCACCGGCTCATTCACTGACAGGAAACGCCGCGCCGGCTAAGTTCGCCCATTACTTCCGTGACCTGTCCCCAGGCGCAGCCGTTGCCTATTCTGGCGGGGTGATCCATTCCCGAACAGCCCTGCTCCCGATCCTTCTCGCACTGAGCACAGCTACAATCGCCGCCGCCGCCGGACCAAAGTCCCACTCCGTCGCGCTCGGGGCCGTACGCACCGTTCCCTATACCGTTGAAGGCGATCCCGCCGGTGCCAGCGCCGATGAAACGAAATTGCGAGTGCGTCCGCTCGTGGTGGATGGCAAAGTCAAGGAATGGACCACGGGCGAATCACATGATGTCACCGACCGCAGCTTCGCCGTCCGCCGCGCCATTCGGCTGAATGACGCCCTGCCAACCGATCACGTCGAACACTGGGTCTGGCAACGCGGTCCCTGGCTCCTGATCGATCGTGCCAGCGGAAAAATCACAGCGCTCCGCCTTCCCGAGTACGATCCCTCCGTCTCCGACGTCTCCTGGTTCCGCGACTTCGCCGCCTATTGCGGACTCAGCGCCAGCGGCAAACAACTCTACGCCGTGGTCGCGCAGATCGCCGCCCGCAAACCCGTCCTGAGCAAAAAACTCGGCGAGTGGAATCCATCCGCTCATCCATCGCCCGCCTGCGGAGCCGCCGTCTGGCAGCGCGAACCGCTGCAAATTACCTTCTCGCCCACGGGCAGGGCTCCGGCGAGCTTCGATCTGGTCGGATCGTCGGCAGTTCTCGTTGAAGACGGCGACGCCCCGGCAGACAGCGAAAAGTAATCGACTTTGCGTGTGGCCGCAGAGAGTCGGAGCGGCCGCCGATACCCAACCCGCCGCCGCGCTTCCGCTCCCGTCAATAAAAGCGGGCAACGAAGGACGAGCGATAGGCATCCCGTCATTCAGTCGCATGTCTCTGCGCGACTGCAGCTACTGAAATCTCAGAGCCCATCGGGCTTGATATCAGGAGAACTATCCCCTTGATATAACCGTTCCTTCCAACCTCCGGAGAGGTAAACTCCATGCCGCGAATGCTTCGTTCCTGTACTCTTCTTGCGCTCGCAATCAGTGTGGCTCCTGCTGCGCTGCCCGCTCAAACCATAACCTTTGCTGCTCCCAAGACAATCTCCTTCACACTCCCGGACTCTGCCGGCGTGGTTCGCTATTCGGCCGCCGACTTCACCGGAAACGGGAAGACGGACTACCTCCTCGAAGCGTGGAACCAGGGCGACCTGCTTGATTTCGCACTGTTGATCGGCGATGGTTCTGGCAACTTTACGCTGCAGGAGACGAATGTTCCCATTCCAACCACCGGTGACGGGACCCCCGGCCAGTATAGGGTCGCCGATGTGAATTACGATGGCAAAGCCGACATCATTACGTTTCTGCCCGGATGCCAGAAACCTTTCAACAACAACTGTTCCAGCGGCACGTACGGCACGATCAAGGTCTATCTCAACCAGGGAGGCGGAAGATTCATCAATACTTACACCAGCACCCTGCCCCAGTTCCTCGAGACGATCAACATCGCCGTAGGCTACTTCAACGGTGATAGACTTCCGGACGTTGCGGTTCTGTCCACAACCTCAATCGGCGTCACGGGGCCTAACGCGGCATTAACGCTCTTCCTCAATAAGGGAGACGGACTGTTTACCAGGCAGGCAGATACAAATCTGCCCGCCGGGATGACCTCCTTTGCCACATCCACGGGCAACCTGGTAGCCGGCGACTTCACCGGAAACGGGCGCGAGGACCTGGTCTTCTCATACGACTCAGAACCGGGTGGCCCCACACCGAATGGATTGGTCTACAGGCTCCCCAACAACGGGACGGGCAGCTTCGGGACGCCCGTGCTGGCATACAAATTCGGCTCCCCCGGCGGCGGGCTCTTTGCCACAGGAGATTTGAACGATGACGGACGAACCGATCTGATCTACGCGGGGGGCACCCGTGACATGATCGCCCTGCTTGCGAACACCGCAGGAGGGTTTACCCTGGGCGCTTCGACGCACTATTACATCGAATTCGTGTTTCAATGGGCTCTCGCAGATGTCAACGGCGATGGGAAGCTGGATCTTGCCATCGCGGGTGGGAACGATAATGATAACGTTCCCATCGCCGCGATCTATCCCGGAATCGGGAACGGCACGTTCAACCTCTCGTATAAGGCAATCCACCCATCTGGCGGCGAGGGTACCATTTTCGCCGGAATGATGGCCATCGCGCCGCTGGCGAAGGGCGACCTTCCCAGCGTAATGTTCCTGACCGGTCCCACCACACTTGAGCTGTACGTTAATAAGACGGTGAAGTAGACAGCAGACAATACGAAGGCCGGAGGGAATCTTCCTCCGGCCTCCGCGTCTTTGCAGGGCGAGGTCCAAATACTATCTCCATTGAAAGATGCGCAGCGAGACGGCAAAGGGCACGGCCGGCCAGGTGACGACGACCAGGAGTAACTGATTGGCCTAAACTGAAAGCATGGAAACTCTGGATGATCTGCTGAAACTCGCCGAAGCCGCCCACGGGCATCTGTGCGCCGGGCAAATCCTCGGCGTGCGCATGGCCATGCTCGGCTGTCAGCGCCTCGGCGTAGACGAACCCCGCGGCAAAGACCGCAAGCGTCTCGTGACCTTTATCGAGATCGACCGCTGCGCCACCGACGCCATCGGAGTCGTCACCGGATGCCGCCTCGGCAAGCGCGCTCTCAAGTTTCGCGACTGGGGCAAGATGGCCGCAACCTTCATCGACCTTCCCAGCGGACGCGCGCTGCGCATCGCCGCCCGGGAATCGTCCAAAGCCCGCGCCCGCGAGCTGTATCCCGAGATCGAAAACAAAAATCAGCAGCAGATGCGCGCCTACCGCGACATGCCCGACGAAGAATTATTCACGGAAGAATGGGTCGACGTCACGCTCGACGCAAAAGAATTTCCCGGCTACAAGGGCGAGCGCATAGCCTGCGACAATTGCGGCGAAGGCATCAACTACGACCGCTTCATACGCCGCGACGGAAACACTCTCTGCCTCGCCTGCGCCGCACCCGAGGAGCGCTATTACCGCCCGCTCTCCGATGCAAAACGCAAAAATGTAACTACGTCTGTTACAAATTGCGAATGCTCCTGAATTCTAGCTCGTCCTAAAAAGGGACATCGCGCTGATATGGAAGAAATCGCCCGCTATCTTCCTTCGCGCAGCCGGGTAGCCAGGCGATCCGGCAGCCCCGCGGCCACGATTCGCTCCTGCGCCTGCCTCACGTTATACGGAACCCGATAAAACATCACCCGCTGCGCGGCATTTTCGGTCTCATAAATCGCAAAGGCCGCCCGCCAGTCGCCGTCGCGCGGCTGGCCTACCGAGCCCGGATTGATCAAATAGCGCCCGCTCTCTCGCAGCGGCAGCTCAAACTCTTCAGGCCCGTTGCGTGAACCGTACTGCGGAGTAATCCGGAACCACTCCTCGCCGTTGGTCGCGAAGCCGCCCTGCAGGTGCGTGTGCCCAAAAAAGTTGATCCGCGTAGAAGCCTTCGTCAGCGGAAGCCACGCGTCGCGCACCGTCAGCACATACGCGTCTTCATCCAGCACCGAGCCGTGCACGCAACTGATCTCCGCGCCATCGGGCATAATGGGCCCAGCCGGCATCCCGCGAAGCCACTCCGTATGCTCGGCCGTAAGCACGCAGCGGGTCCACTTGGCCGCGCGGCTGGCAATGGGATTGAAATCCTCGATGCCGGCAACCCCGCTGCACGCCTTGTCATGGTTTCCGCGCACGAACACGGTCCCCAGGGCGCGCACCCGGTCGATCACTTCATTCGGATTTCCCCCATATCCCACCACGTCTCCCAGGTTCCAGACCGCATCGTAAGGCGGTGCAGCCGCCAGAACGGCGGTCAGGGCTTCGAGATTGGAGTGTATGTCGGAAAGAAGAAGAATGCGCATCGACGGCAGCGAAAGAGAGAAAAAACGACCCTCGTCACATTTTATCCTGTGAACAGCCAATCAGGTGCGGCCCGCTTTCATCCAGAATTTTCGCGCAAAAACCCTGTCCGCTTACGATTCATGCTCATGTAACTCTTGTGCTTGCCGATGGATAAGCCAGAATGAGATGGCGCAGACACCTCCGCAAACGGCCCGAGACCCACATTACCGGCTTTATATGGTGAATCGCAGGTGTTGATTTATCAGGCAACAGAGGGCTACGACCCTTCATCGAATCAGGATAAGGATGGGTGTCACTGGACATACCGGAAATGAGTAGAGCAGATCAAATGAGCGGCACAACAGGTCATGGCCAGCTGAAACTGGACCAGGTCGCGAAAGTCTTGCGCGATAATCAGAAGCTCATTACCCTGGGGCGTCTCTCCGCCAGCATTGCCCATGAGATCAACAACCCCTTGGAATCGATCACCAATCTGCTCTATCTCATGGAACCCGAAACGCCCGAGAAAGCCTCCGGATATCTGAAGCTGGCGCAGCGCGAGTTAAGCCGCGTCGTACAGATCAGCAAGCAGACGCTCACGTTTTCACGCGAAACCAGCGCTCTGGTTCGCGTCCAGCTCAGCGAACTCATCGAAGAAGTGCTGGCTCTCCATACCCGCCGCGTCGGCGATAAGAATCTCCGCGTCGTGCGTCAGTATGAAACCACCGAACCAATCACCGTCTTTCCCGGAGAGATGCGGCAGGTGCTTTCCAACCTCATCTCCAATGCGATTGAGGCCACAGCCTCGCGCGGACGCATCGTCATACGCATTCGCTCCACGCGCATGTGGGCTGGTCGTGAAACCCGCGGGCTGCGGCTCTCGATCGGCGATAACGGAACCGGCATTCCCGCCGAAGTGCGCCGTCGCCTGGGCGAACCCTTCTTTACCACCAAAGGGCAAAGCGGCACTGGGCTCGGCCTGTGGGTCACCCGCTCCATCCTCCACCGCTATGGCGGCAATCTGCAACTCAGGTCTTCGGTTTCGCCTCAGCGGCATGGAACGGTCTTCAGCCTCTTTCTGCCCGCGAATATGAAGCCCGTCACCATGTTCCCCGGTGCAGGAGAAGCCGAAAACACCGTCGCTACCGGAACCAGCACGCCACGTTGGCACGGCCTGCGCCTGATCAGGCAGGCGACCACCGCCGAAAATCCGACGGATGATTCCGCTCAGGATGCTCAGAATAAAGACGAAACCTCGTCCACTTCCAAAACTCCCTCGGTCAATCCGCGCCCCAACGACCATTTGCAGGTCAGCGGAGACTGAAGTTACTCGTCTTCCTCGTCATGCCGCGGTTGCTTCGCGTTGGTCAAGACTTTCTCGGCAATAATCTGCGGCACAACGTCATAGTGGTCCATCTCCATGTGGAAGCTGCCCCGGCCCTGCGTCATCGCGGTCAGGCTTTGGCCGTACGTAAGCATCTCCGCCATGGGAACCTCGGCCCGCACCACCGTTGATGTCCCCCTGCTGTCCATCCCCTGAACGCGCCCTCGCCTCTGGTTGAGATCCCCCATCAGCGTCCCGGCGCACTCCTCCGGAGCCTCGATCTCAACCCGCATCACCGGCTCCAGCAGCGCTGGCTTGGCCTGCTCCATGCATTTCCGAAACGCAATGCGCCCCGCCATCTTGAACGACAACTCATTCGAATCGACGTCATGGTAGCTGCCGTCATAAAGCGTCACACGAAAATCGACCACCGGAAATCCCGCCAGATAACCTCGCGCAGCGGACTCCTGAATACCTTTTTCGACAGCAGGAATAAAATTCCGCGGAATCGATCCTCCGAAGATGTCATTCACGAACTCAAAGCCCGCCCCGCGTTCCAGCGGCTCAATGCGAATCTTGCAGTCGCCGAACTGGCCGTGACCGCCCGTCTGCTTTTTGTGGCGGCCCTGCGCATCGGCGCGCCCGCGAATCGTCTCGCGGTACGGCACCTTGGGAGCCTTCAGCGTGACCTCCGTGTGATAACGGCGGCGCAGGCGCGACACGATAGCTTCAATGTGCGGCTGGCCCGCTCCGGCAATCAGAAATTCGTTCGTCTGCGGATCGCGGAAGAAGCGTACCAGCAGGTCTTCCTCCATCAGCTTATGCACCGCCGGAGCGAGCTTGTCTTCGTCCGCGCGCGTCTTCGGCTCAATGGCATAGGTCATCGCCGCTTCGGGCAGCGCCACCGGATCAAAGAAAATCTCGTGCCCTTTGTCGCCGAGCGTGTCGCCCGTGAGCGTGTCTTTGAGTTTCGCGACAGCTCCCAGATCTCCGGCATGGAGTTCCATTGCCGGCACCGCCGTATGCCCCTGCATGACCGACAGATGCGCGAACTTGTCATGGGTGCGGCGAGTGTAATTGGCCAGCGACGCGTCATTTTTCACCACACCCGAGAATACTTTGAAGAAAGTGATGCGTCCGGCAAAGGGATCAGTCATGGTCTTGTAGACGTACAGCGCGACCGGCTCACTGTCGTCCACTTTGCGCATGACGATCTCCGGCACCGCATCCTCCGCGGAGGCCTGGCCGTTCGCGACAGCCTGCAGCATGGCGCGCGCGGCGATGGGCTCGCGTTCGATGGGCGCAGGCGCATAAACCTTCAGGAAGTCCAGCAGGTGATCCGTCCCCACGTTCGTCAATCCGCTGGCAAACAGCGCAGGAAAAATGCGATCTTCCCGAATCGCCTCGTGCAGCGCGCTGATCAGGTGCTGTTCGGGAATGGTTCCCTGCGCGAAGAACTCCTCCATCAACTCGTCCTTGCCTTCGGCCACCAGCTCCACCAGCGCTTCGTGCGCCGCCTTGCAGGCCTCCTGCATGGCGGCAGGGATATCGCCGATCTTTCCAGCGCCATCGCCGTTGGGCGTGTAGTAAAACGCCTGCATCGTCACCAGATCAACAACGCCTTCAAAACCTTTCCCGTTCACCATCGGCAGCTGCACCGGGATCACATTGCGCCCAAAGCGTCCGCGTAGAGCCTCCATCGTCGGCTCGACAGCGGCTGCGGCGCGGGGATGATCCATCTGGTTCAGCACCAGAACGCGCGGAAGGTTGAACTCCTCGGCATACTTCCACACGTTGGCGGTCACCGTCTCCGGACCATTGGGCGTATTGATAACCACCAGCGCAGCCTCCACCGGCAGCATCGCCGACCGCGCCTCGTGCACGAACATGTGGAAGCCCGGCGTATCGATGAAATTGATTTTCACGCCGCTCCACTCGGCGAAGGCGACCGCGTTCTGCATCGTCATTCGCCGTGAAACCTCTTCTTCGTCGTACGCCGTGACAGCGCTGCCGTCATCAACGCGGCCCGGCTTGGCTGTCATCTTCCCGGCATGCAACAGAGCAGCCACCAGCGTGGTCTTGCCGCTGTGGGAGTGGCCGGTAACGGCGACGTTGCGAATCTCGCTTCCCTGATAGGACTTCACGGAGTTCATGTTCACGGGGTGCTCCTGAAAAAAATCATTTTAGCGCTTTCCAATCCGGCGCATCGGCAACGCAGGTGTTCTGAAAAGATAGACGCAGAAAACAGCAGACAGGGAGACAGGGTGGGGGTCGCAAATCGCGTCCCGGTTGCGCTTGAATTCGCGCTCAATCCGAATCTGGCGTCCTCATCGTCCATGCGACGCGCTTTCGGGGTGCGCAACATTTCGCCGCAGCGAGAGCACCGCGTCCCCAGGAGCTATGGATGCTAGCACGGGGTCCTGTGCAGCATCAACACTTCCGCGCCGCTCGGCAGCGGGCCGCTCCAAAATTAGCAGAAATTGCGTTCGGAGGATCAATTTCTCTTGCAGTGTTTCAAGCGGCATGAGAGCTTGGCTGCAAGGAAGAAACCTATCGTGAAGTCTTGGCGAGGGGCGGCGTTCTTACTGGCAGCATGGGCGGCAATCCTATTGTCGCTATATGCGGCATTCGTCGCCTTCGACAATTTTTTTCTCGTTCCCGACGACCCTCGCCTGTCAGCCATCAGGGACTGGGCAGACAAATTAGGAATGACCGCCGCGGCCGTGGTCGTTCTGGCTGCGCTGGTGGCGCTTGCGTTATATTGCTTCGCAAAACGAAGGGAATGTTCAAACCGCAGGCCGACTTGATTCAAAGTCGCGATTCCCAGACCGCACGAAGCTATTGATTGGACAGCGGGGCCTAGTCCGCGACCATACTCTCGCCCGGCATAATCGGGCGGGTCCGCGGCAACGCCCCGCGATGAGCCGCCAGGCCCATCAGCAGCAGCGCCCCCACAAAAACAATCAGCTTTGCCGAGCTCGCCGCGCGCGTCTGCGGCAAGACCTTCCACACCGCCAGCAGCAGAGTCTGCGCCACCGTCACCGCCCACACCGATCCGTAAAAGTAGCGCCGCTCTGTGCCTTCGCGCTTGGTCGAGCGCCCCACCCGCGGCAACGCGCCCGCCGCGCCCAGCAGCAGAATCGTCCCGCACAGCGGCAGGTAGGCATAGCTATAAATCTGCTTCATGTACCAAACGCCGGTCGCCGCGGCAATCAGCAGCCCGCTCAGGTTCAGCAGCGCAAAGCTCAGCACCGCGTTCCACGCGAACGTATAGCAAACGCGCCGGTAGAGCGGATTCGGTTTGTCCTCATCAAAGCGCAGAATGTAGGGCCGCGGTTCCACGCCCGGCAATCGCCCGCGCAGCCCCGCCGCGCCTGTACCGGCCATCACCACCGCCAGCCACGCCAGATTGTCCCGCCCAAACCCATGCGCGAACAAGGAAAAAGTCAGCGGTCCCGGCGCCAGAAAAAACACCCATATCCATATAGGCCAGTGCGCCAGCCGATAGAGCGGCGTATTCCGCTCGCGCATCTTGCGCGCCTGCGCGTACTCCAGTTTCCCGGTGTATCCCATACGCGTGAGTCTCGCAAACGCGCCGCTGCCCGTCAATGGCGGCGAGCGCAAGCCCTGTACCGGAAATACCGACAAGCGGGAGGGCCGCGGAACTATTTCTGCGATGGCGCCGAACCGGGGTCCCCGGCACGCGCGCTTTTCGCGTGATGGGGTGGGGGCGGCGCGTGCGCCTGGACGGCAAGTCCACCCCGCAGCACCACAATCGAAGCAGGCGGCAGCTCGTACTGCGTCTCCTTCCCTGCCGTGAAATCCCGTTCCGCAATCGGACCATCCGGGTTGGCGCTGCCGCCCGTGTAGAGTTTCGACGCAGTGTCTTCAGTAAACGGCGGATGCGCGTCGAAGTCGCGATGCGCAGGGCTCCAGTGATACTGCTCGCTCCCAAAGACCGCCTCGTGGACCGGGCCGCTGAAGGAAGTCTCTCCACCATCCTTCGCAAACACCACGCGCATCGTGTGCCGTGCGTGCTGGTCCTTGTTGATCATCATCACCGACCACTCCCCGTCAGGCCGCTCGACGGCGTAAGCCGTCACAAGCTGATGCCCCGCCCCGTCATCCACATCCGAGGCCGCCGCATACAGCGTGTTCTCGCCCGTCGACTCAAGCCATTCGCGATTGATCATCTGGCTGGCAAAGAACTGGGAGAGCGGCTGCTCGATCTGGTAGTCGTCACCGACCGTGAACATGCCAAAGGTTCCCGCCGAGTCATTGCAGCCGACCTCCATCTTCAACGGCAGGTAATGAAAGAAATAAACCTGATTGCCGCCCGTGTTCAGGTAAGACCCGATGTAATCCGCCAGCC
The DNA here is from genome assembly GCA_963743135.1 of uncultured Acidobacteriaceae bacterium. GTDB lineage: Bacteria > Acidobacteriota > Terriglobia > Terriglobales > Acidobacteriaceae > Silvibacterium. Next base: position 62,144 of record CAVUON010000008.1, on the reverse strand, counting down.
ACAACCCTCCAAAAATATCCATGGCGGTTTCGCTGATCGACGACGACAGATTCGATTCCGTCAGGTAAACCGGCAGCCCGCGCGGCAGTCCGTCGTCGTGCCACACCTGCATGATGTGCGTAATCAACGCCGGCTCCTCGTAAAGGCTGGCCCAGTTGATGCGGCAAGGCTCGTAAGGATAGTGCTCGAAGGAGAAAAATTGCAGATCGCTCAAGCGGCCATGCGCGCGCAGATAATCTAGAAACCGCCCCAGCCATGACGTGCGGCCCTCGGCGTCGGGCCAGACTTCAATGTCCTCATTCACGCCCTGAAACGACGGCCCTCCCAGCTTCAAATTCGGATCGACCTTATGCAGCGCCGTCGCGAATTGCAGATAGAGCGCAGCGTAGTCCTCGGGCAACATGTACTGACCATCCGCCTCCTCGCCCATCTCAACCGCCGCAATAGGATACTTGTGGTTTTCAAGATAGCGGATCTCCGCCGCGGCATTGTCCGGAGTCTCATAGAGCATCGCAATCGGCATAATCGCGGGTAGCCCCTGCGTCACGCCGCTTTTGTAGAAAAGATCGAACCCAACCTGCGCCTCCCTCGAGTTAACCGCGCTGCGCGCCGTATGCCACGGGTCAACCGACGAGCTATACGTCGTCGTCTGCTCCTGATCCGCAGTGTGCCGCAGAATGTCATGGAACGCGCCGTTCTTCCCAGTGCTGCCCAGATACAGTTCGCGAATCGCATAGCCCACGCAGTTGCGCGGGTCTGACGTGCCCCGGCCTGACGTGCCCCGGTCTGACGTGCCCGGACCGGATGGCCCCCGGTCGTCGCAGGTGTTTGAAGACTCCGTCATCCAGATCCGGATATAGCGCACCGCCATCGGAGCCTGCGCCAGCCGCAGCGTCGCCGTCCCGCCCGCTCCATCGCTGATAGCGCCGCCCGCAAACGTCGTCCAGATGCCGCGCGTCTGCAAATGAATCGGATCGGTTCCGTTCCAGTATTGAACCAGATATTTCTTCGCATACGGCGCAGCCCAGACAATCTTCAGCGTATCCACCAGCGTGTCATTGCCGATGTCGAGAATCACCCACTGCGGATGCAGCGCATCGCTCTCGCCCGTAAAGCGGCTGGTGAGATACGGATTGCTCTTCCAATAGGTGTTCTCATCGCCGTCGGTCAAACGCGAGTAGCCAATGTTGCCCGTGCCGTCGTTGCGCGTAACCCCGCGATGCGGCAGCGCAAATCCATACGAGTAGCGAATGAATCCGTTCGAAGTCGTAGACCCCGTAAAGTATCCACGGTCGCCCGGCTCGCTCCATGTGCCTTCAGGATTCCAGTGCCATGCCTCGACCGCCAGGTCCGTGTTCTGCCGATAGGTCACCGGCTGCCAGCCCGCGGCGAAAACCTGCTTCAACGCCTGCGGAGTAAAGTCGTGGTCGATCGCCCCCACAGGTATGCGGTCCACGCCCGAGCCAAGCGAAGTTCGCGGATCGAACCGGTTCAGCACTTGGCTCGTATCTACGCGAACCGTCTGGGCCGCCATCAGCGCGGACGACAGAGCCGCGAGGGACATCAGGGATGAAATTGTCGGGTGCACTCGCATGAGTATTTCTCTCCCGGTCGGTTATATACGGGATTGACAGAGTATTCAATCGTTTTAATATAGTGAGCGAAGCAAGCTTTACACTGGACCCGCGCTCTCGCTTCATGGACCATGGGTACAAATAAAAACGATGCCGGCACGCAAACCGAAATCGACGCGCGTAACTCTGCAGGACGTGGCGCGCAAAAGCGGATTCTCGCCCTCGACCGTTTCCATCGTGCTGAGCGAAGCCCCGCTGTCGCGCTACGTCGCCACGAAGACCAAGGAGCGCATCCGCAAAACCGCTGCGGCGCTCGGTTACCGTCCTGATGTTTTCGCGCGCTCCCTGCGCAGCCGCCGCAGCAACACCATCGGCGTGCTGGTCTTCGATATCTCCGATCCGTTCTGCGTGCTCATTCTGCGCGGCATCGAAATAGCTTTTCAAGGCACGCGCTGGCTGCCCATCCTCATGGACGCGCACAACGACCGCAGCCAGGTCGAGGGCTATCTCGATCTCCTCATGGAGCGCCGCGTCGAGGGGCTGGTCGTAGTGGCCAATTGGCTCTTTGACGAGGGCGGGCTGCTCGAACAGGCCAGCCGCGAAGTCATGCCCACCGTCGTCGTAGGCCGCGATCTCTCCGCGCAGCGCATCGGCTCCGTGATCGTGGACAACGAGGCCGGCGGCTACCAGGCGATCAAGCATCTCTACGAACTCGGCCACCGGCAGATCGCGCTCATTCGCGGCCCGGAAAAGCTCATCGACAGCACGCGCCGCTGGAACGGCTTCCAGCGTTTTGCCCAGGAGAGCGGATGGAAGCTGGATCCGCGCCGCGTGCGGCAGCTTCCGGACGCCATGGACCCCAGCTCCGGCTTTGACGGCGGCGTGCAACTCACCGCGGAGCTGCTGGCGTCGCGGCTGAAGTTCACCGCGCTTGTGGCCTTTGACGATCTCACCGCGCTGGGCGCACTGCGCGCTCTGGCCCAGGCCGGACGCAGCGCGCCGCGCGACTGCTCCATCATCGGATTCGACGACGTGCCTCTCGCGGCCCTCAGCACTCCCGGCATCACCACCATTCGCCAGCCCATGGAGGAGATGGGCAGGGCTGCGGCCCGACGCGTACTCGACGCGCTGAACGACGACAAAGATCTCGACCCTGCGCTCCAGATGCTCCCGCCCGCACTCGTCCTGCGTGACTCGACCGCAAAGCTACAGTGATCCGCAGATCCAGTACGGAGCCGCCCATTCGCGGCGCTGCCCCGGAAAGTGAGATGATGAAAGTACGGGCCGAATGAACTAGACCGGCACGTCTTAGAAATGCATCGGCGCACCAGGATCACCATCTCGATCGTAGTCGTCGTTCTGCTGTTGCTGGCCGGCGCTATTTATCTCCGCAAGAATGCGCCACCCGAAGTAGCGCGCCTCCTGCCTGAGTCCGATGGCATCGTTTATCTCAACTTGCGCCCCATGCGCGCAGCCACCCACTTCGACCGCCATCCCGTACAGCATGACGCCGACTACCAGCATTTCATCGACGCAACCGGCATCGAAGCCGAGCGCGATCTCGACGCGGTCGCTTTTGCGCTCGAACGAATGCCCGACCCCGACGGCCCCAACGGCCCCGTAGCTTTTTCTGAAGTCTTCGAGGGCCATTTCAGCGGGCGTCGCCTCGCCAGCTATCTCCAGAGTGTGGCGGCGAACACTGAGACGTACGCCGGTCACACCATCTACGAAATTCCGAACGACGGCCGCACCGTTCGCGTTACTTTGCTCGGCTATGACATGGTCGCAGTCAGCAATACACCCACGGCCGAGCAGATACACTCCATCCTCGATCGCTATCGCACCGCCGCGCTCCCCTTTACCGGCTCGTCGCTGCTGGCCGCGCACTACTCTGACGTTCCGCTATTGTCTGCCGCCTGGGGCGTCGGCAAAATCGGCCTGCCGTTGAGCGACGCGCAGGGAGGACTCACCGTGATGGGCGTGAGCCTGCCCTTTTCGCCCGACACCACCTTCATTGCCTCGCTGAGTTGGGCCGGCAAAATGCGCCTGCGCGTGGAAGAGATCGCTCCCACACCCGAGGCCGCGACCAGCTCGGTCGAAGCCATACAAAACCTGCTGGGCCTGGTGAAGGTCGCGGAGAATGCCGCTCCTGCGGACCCCGTCCGTGCCGACGTACAGGCCATGCTGAACAGTGCGCAGATCACACACCATAAAAACCGTGCCGTATTTACGGCGACCATCCCTTCGGGCCTGATGCAAAAGCTGATGAGTGCACCTGTAGATGTCGAAACAATGTCCAGTCAAAAAAATTCGCAGCAACACTAGCCGGTCGCACATCTACTATGTATGGATTGCGGTAAGTCCCTTCGTTATTTCCCAAACCATTTTTTCTAAACCCGGAGGATCACGATGAAGTTTTCTCTCTACCCGTTACGAGTCGCGTCGCGAGTCGCGTCTCTGGTTTCGCTCCTTTGCATCACTTCGCTTCCGGTGCTACACGCCCAGACCGCCAAGCCTCTCACCGGTCAGGCAGCCTTTACTGATTATTCGCAGGAGAAGCCCGGCGTAGTCCGCGACATCACCGTTGCCAATCTGCCCGCACCCTACGCCACCAAGGGCGTCGACAATGGCGCCGATATGGTCTCGCGTCCCAATGGAGCCTGGCCGCAAGCGCTTCCCGGTTTCAAGGTCGATCAGTATTACACCGGCCTCGACCAGCCGCGCCTTATCGTCACCGCGCCCAATGGCGATCTCTTCGTCGCCATCAGCTATCAGAACAAAATCATGGTCTTTCGCGGAGTCGACGCCAACGGCAAACCGAAGCAGGTTTCAACCTTCGCCGAGAACCTCACCCAGCCCTTCGGAATCGCCTTTTATCCCCTCGGCCCGAACCCAAAGTACGTCTACATCGGCAACACCGATTCCGTCGTGCGCTTCCCCTACAAAAATGGAGATATGAAGGCGACCGGCCCGGCGGAAAAGCTCGCCGATCTGCCCGGCGGCGGACGCCTGCGCGGCGGCGGCCACTGGACGCGTGACATCGTTTTCTCAAAAGATGGCCAGCGGATGTTCGTCTCCGTCGGCTCGCACTCGAATGACGACGACTCTGACACGCACCCCGAAGAATTTCACCGCGCCGACGTCCTCGAATTCACCCCTGAAGGCAAGTTCGTCAAGATTTACGCCTCAGGCATTCGCAACTGCGTAGGCGAAGCCATCAATCCCACTACCGGCCAGCTCTGGTGCTCGACCAATGAGCGCGACATGCTCGGCGACAACCTCGTTCCCGACTACATCACTCACGTGCAGGAGGGCGGCTTCTACGGCTGGCCCTGGTACTACATGGGAGGCACGCAGGACCCGCGTCAGGAAGGCAAGCACCCCGAGCTGAAGAACAAAGTCCTCACCCCCGATGTTCTACTGCAGCCGCACTTCGCATCACTCGAGATGAACTTCTACGAGGGCTCGCAATTCCCCGCCATGTACAAGGGAGACGCCTTCGCCGCCGAGCACGGCTCATGGAACCGCGCCCGACGCGCCGGATATGAGGTGATTATGGTTCCCATGCGCGACGGCAAAGCCATCGGCGAGTATGAAGACTTTCTCACCGGCTTCACCACTCCCGACGGACACGTCTGGGGCCGCCCCGTAGGCGTAACCGTAGCCAACGACGGATCACTCTTCGTAACCGACGACGGCTCAGGCTCCATCTGGCACGTCTCCTACGTAGGCAAGAAGTAGAACTTTCACCCAAATCAAAAAGGCCGCCAACAAGGCGGCCTTTTGTTTTTGCGCGGCTACGTCTCGAACCTGACCTCGGCGTGTCCTCAGAAGGCTGGCCCCGCGACCAACGGGAGCGGCCACGCGAAGCGCGTATGCCTGGACGGCCAGTCCCCTAGCTTCCGGCTGCTAGAGAATCGCCGCCGGCGGCTGCGAACTGGTTCATCGTCTCGCGCAGGTACTTGTGCGGATTAACCGGCGTGTCCCGAATGCGGACTTCATAGTGCAGATGCGGACCCGTGCTGCGCCCGCTATCTCCCACGTAGCCAATAACCTGGCCGCGCCTGACGCGTTCGCCCGCCGTCACCGCAAAACCGGACAAGTGCCCATAAACTGTCTGGATGCCATTGCCGTGGTCGATCATGATCTCCCGGCCATAGCCGTTGCCAAAGGAGGCCTTGAGCACCACGCCATCCGCCGTCGCGCGCACCGATTCCCCGTATGCCGTACCGATATCGATGCCGGAGTGGAAAGCGCCCTCTCCGTTAAACGGGTCAAGCCGCTCGCCGAACGAGCTGGTAATCCGTCCCACCACCGGCCACAGGGATGGCGCGTTGAGCATGTTCGCCCAGTTGCCACCGCTTATCGCCGGATCAATGCCAAGTTCAAAGGCGCGCGAAAGCTGGCCTGACATGGCCGTGGTCCGCAGCGAAGAAAGCTGATCGAAGGACTGCGTGTAGTTCGCCTCCGTAAAGGTCGCATCCGAGTCAACCGGGACAGGAATGGCAGTGGCAACCGATGCCGACTTTGCCAGCCGGTTCTGCCTCAGCCCATAAAGCGCGCTCACTTCGCTGGCAAGCGACCCCAGCGACGCAGCCTGCACTTCCTTCTGCTGGGCAACCACCTGAAGTTGCTGGTAATCCTTCCGAAGCGCCTCATGTTGCGAGCGAATCTGGTTAAAGCTGGCTGTTTTCAACAACATGCGGCTGTAGGACCCGGCCATGCCCGTCAGCGTAAACGCGCCAACCACGGCGGCAGCCACAAAAACGTAGGCGTAATGCAGCGGAACCGGGATCTTGCGGAGGCGTCCATCCTCTTCACGCGCAACAAAAATAATGTAAAAACGTTTCCGCAAAATGACTTCACCCATGTCCAAAAAAAATCTAAGCGCTATTCCATAACCAAGCACAGTGCCACTGCAAGGAGCGCGCCCCACGCGCCGGAAAATTAAAAAAACTCTGAATGCTTTAAGAAAGCTACCAGCTTGACGGCCCAGGGTCAACCAAAAGAAGGGTTTCCCGTCCTCAAATCGGCATTTGCGTTTCTCATTCAGGAATGGATAGAGAACCCTCATAGAAGGGATGCACGGAGCCAGGGAATCAGCTACCCGCAGACAAAAAAATCTGGTAGATTTCTGCAAGTCACTGTATTGTATGGCCATGTTAGCGAGTTGCCGCCATTTCATGTCCGTTTTCGGACATTTTTTTGATGACTTCCCGGCATGCCGTTCAGCCAGGCAGCCAACCCCACTCTATTCAATGACCGCGATCTTCGCCCGTTTTCCCACGCGAATGGTCAGCCGTCCCGCCCCGTTTCCCGACCCGTTAAGCGAAAAGTGAGCCTGCTTCACAACCTCGCCATCAATCCGCACCGCGCCTTCTCTGATCTTCCGGTCGGCCTCTGACGCCGAAGCCGCTAATCCCGCCGCAGTCAGCAATTTCGAAAGGCGCACCCGCCCCTCGGCATCGCGCCCGAGATCGACCGCGGTCAGATGCACTTCCTCCAGACCCTCCAGGTCGTCGCTCTTCTGCTGAAACTGCCGAGCCCAGTTTTCATCCGCCGCCCGCGTCGCCTTTTCCGAGTGGAACCCGGAAACAATCGTCCGCGCCAGTCGCTTCTTGGCCACCATCGGATGCAGCGCACCCGACGCAACCTCAGCCCGCATCTGGTCGATCTCGCTCTGACGCAGATCCGTCAGCAGCGTCCAATAGCGCCACATCAGGTCGTCGTTGATCGACATGAGCTTGCCATACATCTCCTGCGCCGGTTCGTGAATGCCGATCGCGTTATTCAACGACTTCGACATCTTCTGCACGCCGTCCAGCCCCTCGATAATCGGCGTCATCAGCACAATCTGCGGCGGCTGGCCAAAGTCCCTCTGCAGTTCCCGTCCCGACAGCAGATTGAACCTCTGGTCGGTTCCACCTAGCTCCACATCGGCCTTCAGAGCGACCGAGTCGTAGCCCTGCATCAGCGGATACAGCATCTCGTGCAGTGAAATCGGCTGCTCGTTCTGGAATCGCTGATGAAACTCATCGCGCTCCAGCATCTGCGATACGGTAAATTTTGCGGCCAGCCGCATCACTCCCTCAAACCCAAGCTTGTCCAGCCACTCCGAGTTGAACCGAACCTCGGTCTTGTCCCGATCCAGAATCCGGAACACCTGATTCGTATAAGTCTGCGCGTTTTCGTTGATTTCATCCCGCGTCAGCGCCTTGCGCGTTACCGAGCGCCCCGTCGGATCGCCAATCAGCGAAGTAAAATCCCCCACCAGAAAAATCACCTGGTGCCCAAGATCCTGAAAGTGTTTCAGCTTCCGCATCAGCACCGTGTGGCCCAAATGCAGGTCCGGGGCGGTCGGATCGAATCCAGCCTTCACGCGCAGCGGCACGCCCGTCTGCCGCGACTTCTCCAGCCGCTCTTTCAGATCGGATACGCGAATAATCTCCGCCGCGCCTTTTTGCAGCAGATCAAGCTGCTCGTCTACAGGAAGAAAATTTTCCATTGGTGGTTCCAGTATAAAGTCAGCGCCGGTAACCAACGGGAGCGGCCACAAAAGCCAGCGCTCGAATGGCGCTGAAGGCGCTGAAGGCGCATGTGCCTGGGCGGCCAGTCCTGCATCCAAGCGAAGCATGAGAGACACATCCCCCTCCTCTCTTCGCGTCATCGCCGCGTTCCTGTTCTTTGCGTTAATTGCGGCCGTTTCTGTCTCCGCGCAGACCGATGTCGCCGCCAGTTTCTACGGCGCATTCACTGCTGCGACCGAAGGCAACGGAACCATACAAAGTCCGTCCAACTCCGCCGGAGGATTTCTGGAACTGCGGCACATCTCGAACCCGCTCATCGGATACGAGCTGAACTACTCCTTCAATCGCGCCAATCAGAGCTACAACCTCACTCCTGTAAAGGCCACAGCGAACGAGGTCGGTGCGAACTGGGTCGTCTCCGTACCGGTGCTCATGTTTCGCCCCTTCGTGATCGCCGGCGGCGGCCTCATCTTCTTCCATCCCGATGCGGATCAGCCCGGCACATCGAACGAGATCAAAGGCGTCTTCGTCTACGGAGGCGGCGTCGACTGGACAGTAGTTCCGCATTTCGGAATCCGCGGCCAGTATCGCGGCAACCTTTACCACGCGCCCGACATGCTCGATGTAGCAACCTCAACGCGCGCCTTCGCGCACACCGCCGAGCCAATGCTTGGAGCGTACTTCCGCTTCTGACTTATTCAGGCTTCGCCGGCATGGGCGCCATCGCAGGATGTTTGCCCTTCGCACCCGGAGCAACAAACGGCAAAGGCATCGTGTGTCCGCGATGGCACGTGCCGCAGGTCACCGTCTTATCCGCCGGAGTCGCATCCGGATCATTCACCGTCGAGAGATACTTCGCATTGATCTCCGCCGTCATCGCGATCATGGTGCGGGCAACCTTCTTGTCTGGCTTCGCGTCCGACGCAAAATTCAGACGCTGCGTCTGCGGGTCTTCGGCATGGCAAAATTCGCACTCGACGCCCAGTGCCTTCGTAAAGCCGCGCATGGTAGCAATCAGGTCCGGCCCGGAAATATCCTTCGCCAGCACCTGCAGGTTTGTCGGCTTCGGCATCTCGTGATGCGCCTGCGCCTGCGCCTTTGCCTGTCCCGCCTGCCCTGAGGGCGCTGCAGGCGCTGTCTGTGCGGTAAGCGGAAGGGTGGCGATCAAAACAGCAGCGGCGCCGAGGAGCAGTGCGTTAGCAGAGCGCATAAGATTCATCCTTAGATAGATCCCGACAACGGGCATTGTCGCCCATTTTACACAGCCGTCGCGCCAGGATTGCAAATCCGAAAAAGAAAATGAAATCTGAACCAGCGGGTTCTTTGGTGCGTAGGCTCTTTGAATGAAACCCGATTCGCAGGGAGTGGACATCCGATTGAGGCACACAGGTACAAGCGCAGCACCGGGTATCGACCATTCGCACGCCGACACGGCGATCCTCCTGGGAATTGCAGCCGCCGTGGCATTGCTCCACATGCTCACGAACAATCGCTATGGTTTTCACCGCGATGAGCTTCAGTTTCTCAGCGACGCCAGTCATCTTGATTGGGGATTTGTAGCGTATCCGCCATTGACGCCGTTTCTCGAACGCATCGGGCTCGAAGTTTTCGGCGTTTCTCTGGTGGGACTGCGGTTCTTCTCGGTCCTGGCGCAGGCCGCGGCCATCGTTGTTACAGGGCTCATGGCGCGCGATCTGGGAGGCCGGCGGCTGGCCCAGGTCACGGCGGCTGTTGCCGTCGCGCTTTCGCCGCTGCCCCTCTTCGAGGGCACGGAGTTTCAATACTCCTCCTTCGACTATCTCTGCTGGGTGCTCGCGGCCTGGTTCGTAATCCGCCTGCTGAAAACCGAAAACCCTCGATGGTGGGTGGCGATTGGCGCGGTCCTTGGCGTAGGCCTGATGACAAAGTACACGATCCTCTTTCTCGCAGTTGGGATCGTGGCCGGACTCCTGCTCACCCGGGACCGCCGCTACTACGGAAGCCGCTGGTTCTGGAGCGGAGTCGCCCTCGCGGTGCTCATATTTCTGCCGAATCTCATATGGCAGATGCGCCATGGATTCATCTCCTGGCATTTCCTCAGATATATCCATGCGCGCGACGTAGCCGAGGGACGCGCGAACGGATTTCTCCGCGACCAGTTCCTTATCTGCACGAATCTGATCGCCGCCCCGATATGGATCGGCGGACTGCTGTCTTTTTTGCGCGACCGGCGGTATCGCCTGCTGGCGTGGATGTACTTAATCCCGCTGGCGCTCTTCATGCTCGGCAAGGGGCGAGGCTACTATCTTGCGGCTGCATATCCCATGCTGATTGCAATGGGCGCTGCGACGGCCGAGCGATGGCTTGAGTCGCTGTCAAGCCTCTGGCGGAGGGTAATCGAGGTCACATTTTTTCTAGGCCTCGCGGCATGCGGAGCCTATGCCTGTGCCATCATCGTGCCACTCGCTTCCAGCGACCCGCTCAGGAATTTCGCACTACGCAACAACGGCGATCTGCGCGAAGAGATCGGCTGGAACCAATTGGTGGAAACCGTTGCCGCCATCCGGAATTCCCTGCCTCCGGATCAGCGGCAGAATGTGGGAGTAATAGTAGGCAACTATGGCGAGCAGGGCGCAATCGAAATTCTCGGCCCGCGTTACGGACTGCCGTTGCCTCTCAGCATGACGAATTCGGCCTGGCTGCGGGGATACCCCGTGCCGCCTCCATCCACTCTGATTGTGCTGGGCTTCTCGCGCAAAAGCGCCGATAGAGCATTTACTGCGTGCCGTCTGGCAGGCCATAACGGCAACGCCGGCGGTGTGCAGAATGAAGAGAGCCGAGACCATCCGGATATTTTTGTGTGCGGCGGTCCCCGTCTGCCCTGGCCTGAGTTTTGGAAAGAGTATCAGAGCTTCGGTTGAACACCCGGCATCTGCCCCAACCGGCGGACGGGCTGAGTAGAGCACCACCAACCGTGAGCCAAAGAAACCTGACTAATAGGCCGGAGCCGCCTCGAAGTCCTCTGGTTCCTCCTTCAGCCCGTGACGGCGCATCAGGTTAGGAAGATTCTGCGAGAACGCCGATCGCGGCATCACCATATCGCATCCCGCCTCGACCGCCTTCACCTTCAGGTCGCCCTGAAGATGTGAAAGGAACCCGATAATCGACGTACCCTTCTTGAGCTTGGCCCGCAGCTTGGGAATAAGCGTGAGCGGCTTGGCATTCACGTTGTTCAGGTCGAAGACGATCAGCGACGGACGTTCCTGCTCGGGCGCATCTGCGAACTTCGCGACCGTGTCCTTTTCATTCTTCAAAAAGCCGACCTTGATGCCGAGTTTCCTGGCCGTCTCCTGGATCTTCGCCAAAAAGAAGAGGTCTTCGATAAAGAAGTAGATATGCGTGGGCGCGTCTTCGCGGATCGGAGCCGGTGGCGGCTCCCACATGGCCAGCGGCTCGCCTGTATAGCCATTGCCGTTGCCATTGCCCGGGTTGCCGTTGCGCATATCCCGCATATCCATGGTAGACGGTGGCGAATCGGCGATATTGCCGTTAGCGGTGCGGTAGCTGTGGTCCATCGGACCGACAAAAACCTGTGGCTGACGCCGCTGTTTGCCTTTGCGCCGTTGTCCACCGCCATTGCCCTGCTGCCCGTTTCCATTTTTCTGGTAGAAGCGGTTCTGGCCGGCAGATTTCTGTTTCTGGCCCTGGTGCCCGTTGTTCTGGCTGGGCTGCTGGCCCGGCTGGACGCCCTGTCCATTGGCTTGCGCGGCGGGTTTGCCGCCCTTGCGGCGGCGGCGCCGCCTGCGGCCCTGTCCGTTGTTTTGCGAAGTTGGGGACTGGCTTTGCTGTGGTGCTTGCCCTTCAGGCGAGGATGCCTGGGGCTGGTTCTGCTCTGTTGTCATGCCTGCACTTCCTGGTGCGTAAACGTTCTTCTTGCTTGGCTCTTGTAGAGGGCAGCATCTTCCGGCTCAGGGCTGCCATGTTCCTGCGAATGACGCCGGAAAGTTTTAAGATTCCGTCGTAAAACCGAAACTTCGCGCAGACCGGCTGAACATCGGGCAGAGGCCGGAGAACGAGCGAAGCGAATTCAAAAATCGAAATGGAAACAAGTGGTTTTGAAACCCTGCACAGAACATCGTCATTCAACTACGGGTTCAGCATTTTCCTGCCTTCACCGGTATGAACCGGGATAAGGCGCGTCAATCAATACCTATTTGACTGTCGAGAATCGCGGCGAGCCTCTTTTTACAAAGTGGGCTGCAGCCGTTCGATAGGCTGATGCCATACTACTCTCGGACTGCAGGTATGGCAAGGATCAATAAACTCCCACCATACTAGGATGCCGCGCGGCCTTGGCAATATGCCTGTAGATCCCGCAAAAAACCACCGCGCGTTCGCCCGCAGCGGTGGTTTTTTGTTTCTTAATGGCCAGTCACTGGCCTCCCTGAAATTGCCCGCCGCCTCGAAAAGCTTTGGGACTTTTGCTCGCTCCGGCCCGGGCTGAATCTCGTGGGTTCGCTGCTCTCGGCGGCCGGAACTTTGTTTCGCATTGGCTCTTCTATGGAGAGCCTGTGCGTCGCTGGCTGCACACCTTATAAGCAATCGTTATGCCTTTCTAATGACTTAATAAAATCAATCACTTAGAGCTTCACGCCCTGGCGAAAATCCTAATTTATGGAAGCATCTCGATCCGCAACTTCATAAAACCATACTCCGGCTTCTCGAACTTCACCTCTGGCAGTGCCAACAGAAGTGCGTCCCGCGTCCCGCCAGAACGATCCTGCGAATCGGCCGCCCGCACGCCACGCAGGGCTGCCCGGTCCTCATATACACCCGATGCTCGAGCTGAAAGAAGCCCGCGACGCCGTCCGCGTCCACATAATCCGACACAGACGATCCCCCCAACTGGATCGCCTTCCGCAAAATCTCCTGCAAAGCACCATGCAGCCGCATCAGACGAACGCGGCTCAGTCGTCCCGCCTCCCGCTGCGGACGAATCCCCGCCCGAAACAGACTCTCATCGGCATAAATGTTGCCCACCCCATGCAGCAGCGTCTGGTTCAACAGCGCCGCCTTGATCGGCAGCTTCCGTCCCCGAAACAGAGCAACAAAATCTTCGCCGGAAATCGAAAGCGGCTCACTGCCCGGCCCCCGAAAGCCCGCGCCGCCCGAAACACGATGCAGCGCCAGCCGCCCAAAGCGCCGCGCATCCACAAACCGCAGCTCCCGCCCGCCGCTCAATGAAAGCACCGCATGGGTATGCGCAGGCAGTGGAACCTCCGCCGAAGAAACCAGCAGCCGCCCCGTCATTCCCAGATGCACGATCCACTGAAGGTCTCGAGAGCCGCCCGGCCCGCTCAAATCAAACACAATGTGTTTGCCCTCGCGATAAACCCGCTCGATGCGCTGCCCTGAGAGCGCCTCGGCCATCTCCGCACGCGAAGTCTTGAAAGGTTCCTTGTAGCGGCTCAACCACACTGACGCGATACGCTCGCCGCGCACGCGGCCATTCACGCCGTTCGCAACAGTCTCGACTTCAGGCAGCTCGGGCATTTAAGACTTCACCTGCAGACAATCGCTTCGCGTGGCCACTTCCGCTGGCCGAAGGGCCGAGTATTTCCGTACGAGGTTAAGTTCTCGTTATCCCGAATGAAGGGAGGGCCAGCAGAAGCAAGTTCAGGATGGCGCGGAGCGCGTGTGCCTGGACGGCGAGTCCCGCAGATGCCTGGACGGCAAGTCCAGATTGTCGATCAGCCGCGTCGATCCAACAAGCGCCGCCACCGCCACCAGCGCGCCTTCGCGCACATCCGGCACATCTTCCAGCGTGTCCGCATCCACCACCCTGCAGTAGTCCACGCGAACCCCCGGCTCCAAAGCCAGAATCGCCTCAGCCGCCGCGATCAAATCCTGGGCCGCCGTAACTCCGTCCGCAGCCAGCCGTGAAACCTCGCGCAGCGCACGCTGCAAAACCAAAGCCCGCCCACGCTCCTCACGCGTTAGAAACGCATTCCGTGAGCTCATCGCCAGCCCATCCGGCTCGCGCACAATGGGACACACCACCAGCTCCACCGGAAAATTCAAATCCCGAACCATCTTCCGCAGCACCGCAATCTGCGCCGCGTCTTTCTGCCCAAAGAACGCTCGATTCGGTCCCACAACATGAAAGAGCTTCGCCACCACCGTAGCCACGCCGCGAAAATGCCCCGGCCGCGACGCCCCGTCCAGCCGCTCGCTCACGCCCTCTACGTCCACAAACGTGCTCGCGCCCGGGCTGTACATTTCCTCGACCGGGGGAGCAAACACCAGCGACACGCCCTCGCCTGCCAGTTGTCCGCAATCGGCGTCAAACGTCCGAGGATACTTCGCGAAATCCTCATTCGGTCCAAATTGAGCAGGGTTCACAAACAGCGACACAACCACCACATCGCAACCCGCCCGCGCCGCCCGCACCAGCGACAGATGCCCCTCATGCAGCGCGCCCATCGTAGGAACCAGGCCAATCGTCCGCCCGCCACCGGCACGCAATTCGCGAACAGCCGTGCGCGCTTCAACAATGGATCGGGCAATCCGCAATATCAATCTCCGCAACCAACGACTAGTTCAGAATAACTCCAGCCCGCGGCCATCGGAGCGACCACAAATTCAGCCCAGGGATGGCGCGGGGCGCGTATGCCTGGACGGCGAGTCCGGCAAATGATAGCTCTCCGCTTCCGAGGGGAATGCGCGCTCTTCCACATCCCGCACATAACCATCGATGGCGGAGCGAAAGAGCGCGGCAGCGTCGCCGTACTGGCGAACGAACTTCGGTGGCTGCGAAAAACTCAAATTAACCAGATCATGAAACACCAGGATTTGCCCATCGCAATCCGGCCCCGCGCCAATACCAATCGTAGGAATCCGCAGCTCCGACGTGATTCGCGCCGCAACCTCGCGCGGCATTCCTTCCAGCACCATCGCCGACGCCCCCGCAGCTTCGAGCATCCGCGCATCCCGCACCAGCTCATCGGCTGCCGCCTGCGTCTTGCCCTGAACCTTATATCCGCCCATGCGATGCACCGACTGCGGAGTCAGCCCCAGATGGCAAACCACCGGAATCTCCGCTCCCGCCAGCCGCTCGACCAGCTCGCAGCGCACCGCGCCGCCCTCAATCTTAACCGCCTCCGCGCCCGCTTCCTTCAGGAACCGAATCGCATTGGCAACCCCCTCCGCAACGTTCACCTGGTACGACCCGAACGGCATGTCCGCCACCACCATTGCCCGCTTCACCGCCCGCCTCACCGCCCGCGTGTGATGCAGCATCTCGTCCACCGTAACCGGAAGAGTCGTCTCATAGCCCATCACCACCATGGCCAGCGAGTCGCCCACCAGAACCATATCCACGCCCGCCTCATCCACCAGGCGAGCCGTAGCGTAGTCATAAGCAGTCAGCGCAGAAATAGGCCGGTGCGCCCGTTTCTTGTCCTGCAACGATTGAAAAGTGATTTTGGAAATAGCAGCGCCAGAACCGGCGCCGCTCGTGCGGAAGTTAGTAACACTCATCTCATCTCCAGTGCAGCTTCCAAAAGGAATGCCACCCGAACCCAATTTCCGACAATACGCCCCACTCAAAGGGAAGTAAAGCGAGACCCTTCCAATTGAATCGGCAGTCTCCGGATCGCCCACCAATCACCCGGAAGTCGGAATATCGATTGCGGAGCGCAGTTGATCCCAAGATCGCGCTCCAAAAGCTGACGCTCTTCGCAACGATTCTCGAATTACTTCTATTTGGAGACAACCAATATATCTTTCGGTTCATCCAGCGACAACAAGCTCTCCGCCGGGGAAAGCCTCACCTTCAGTCGCTCGACGCTGAGATTTACGGGGTGTTGTATGAACACCCGCACCGCGTCGCCCGCTTCCATTGCAGTCTCACGGCCATTCCCTGCTCTCCGCGATCGCCATCCTCGGCTGTCCGGAGCCGTCGAAAGCGCGCTGCCTCTATCCCCAAGCAAGTCGGCCGAAGTCTCTCTCAAATCATTAAGGAGTATCCCACCATGGCACACCCTTGCCGAACCTTCCTGCCACTCGCCCTCTCGATCCTGATCCTCACACCAGCCTTGAAACTCTCCCTGGCGCAGACTCATGAGTCTGCCGCAAGTGTCCCTGCTTCCAATTCCTCCTCGTCCGCTGCTCTGCGGCTCTCCTCGACATACGGAAAACTTCCGCTCAGCTTTGAAAAAAATCAGGGGCAAACCGACGGCTCCGTTCAATTTCTCGCCCGTCAAGCTGGATACACCTTATTCCTTACGCCCGGTGAAGCGGTGCTTTCCCTGCACTCATCGCCGCCGCGACCAACGAAGCCTGGAATGACAGCCGCTGGAAAGCAGCCGCTGACATTTTTAACGGACACGGTCCGAATGGAGCTCATTGGGGCCAACACCAGGGCGCAAGCCGCAGGCGTCGATCCGCTGCCCGGCAAGAGCAACTACTTCATCGGCAACGATCCGTCGAAGTGGCATACGGACGTGCCCACATACGCCAAAGTTCGCTACCAGAGCATCTACCCCGGCATTGATCTGCTCTACTACGGCAACCAGGAGGGCAGGCTGGAGCACGATTTTGTCGTCTCTCCCGGAGCCGACCCGAACGCCATCGTACTGAGCATGCGCGGGAGCGAAGGCGCTGTTAGCGAACACAGCGGCGGACTGACTCTGCACACCAAAACCGGGGATCTCACGCTGCGCAGCCCGGTTGTCTATCAGGAAGTTAACGGCCAGCGAAAGACGATTCCCGCAACCTACAGCCTTGCGAGTAACAAGCAGATCAAGTTCCAGGTCGGCAGCTATGACAAGAGTGAGCCCTTGGTGATTGATCCGGTGATCGAGTATACCGGCGTGTGGGGTGGGTATGGCGAGGATATTCCAACCGCCATCGCAATCGATCCGTCTGGCAATGCCTATGTAGTCGGCCAAACAGCTTCCCCCAACTTCCCCCTGGTAAATGCCTTGCTGACACAGGGCCCTGTTGCCGGAGGGATTTGTGCCGTTGTTTCGGAGTTGAATGCCAGCGGCACGGCGCTGATCTATTCCACGTTTTGGAGTGGTGTATCGACCTCCAACAATACAAGCATGGACGCTGGAGCCAGCGCCAACGGTATAGCCGTAGACAATGCGGGACGAGCCTATGTCACCGGTTGGACGACGGGCGGGCTACCTTTGAAGAATGCCTATCAGCCTAAGTATGGAGGCAATACTGACGCCTTCGTGACTGTATTCGGCCCCGGTGGCGATTCCCTGGTGTATTCCACTTATCTCGGTACACTCGCGACGGACGAGGCTTCCGCAATCGCTCTTGATGCCGATCAAAACGCATATATCACCGGAGCGACGGGTGCCTACAACGGCTTTCCACAACTCCACAGCATTTTGACGGAAGGCTCTGTTTTCGTGGCGAAGTTCAATAATGTTGGCGCTCTGCAGTACTCGACGGTCTTCAGTGCAGGCGTTGGGACGACCTCGATCGCCGTCGACGCAACTGGGTCGGCCTACGTTGCAGGATACGCAGGTAATGGCCAGATCGCGATCACAAAGGGCGCCTTCCAGTCGGATTGCGCCATTCAGATTTGCGGGTTTGTCGCCAAGATCGGACCAGTAGGGGATACGTTGGTCTATGCCACCTTCCTTCAAGGCCCCGTGCAACCTGTCTGTGCACCCGCTTACTGCCCCTATTTTGTAGCCGTTGATAGCGCTGGCGGAGCCTATGTTGCGGGCACCACGGGGCAAGGATTTCCGGTCACGAAGAATGCCTTCCAGAAAACTTTTGGAGGGGAATTCGACGGCTTTGTCGCTAAGCTGAATTCTTCAGGAACCGGCTTAGTCTGGTCCACCTATCTTGGCGGGAGCAGTGACGATCAAATCACCGGACTGGCGCTCGATCAATATCGGACAGTGTACGTCAGCGGTCTGACGTTTTCGTCTAACTTTCCTCTGAAAGCTCCCTTATATGGCCGGACGGGTGGAATCAGCCAAGGTTTTGTCACAACTCTGTCTGGTTCCCTTGGTTCGATCGTCTACTATTCCACCTACCTAGAGCCTATCGGTGGTAATGGACTGACCACCCCCGCGGTTGCAGTGGATAAGGCGCTTAACGTTTACGTCACCGCGGAAACTACTGACGGGCAGACGCGGCCCACCCGGGGGGCGTTATCTATTCATACGCCTGGAAACGAGGGCGGAAATCAAGATATCTACGTCAGCAAGCTCGTCATCATGGATGACCTGGCGCTCGGTCTGAGTGCTTCGCCCAGTCCTGTGGCGCAGGGAAGTAATTTAACGTACACCATTGCTGTTACCAGCAAGGGGCCGGACTTTGGTTATAACGTCCGCATGAGCGATCCGATTCCTGCCGGCACGACTTTCGTCAGCTATAACGCGGGCGGCGGTAAGTGTACGGCTCCCGCGGTCGGGGGGACAGGCCTCTTCCACTGTGAGCTACTGCAATTGAACAAAGGGGACACATGGAACGTCAAGCTGACCGTGCACGTGAATGCCGCGTCGGGGTCCACACTCTCCAATACAGCAACCACTGTTTCAAACACCCAGGACTTCACACCGGCCAATAACACGGGAACAATCACCACTCCTGTGGATTAACCTGCTCGACGCAGCCCCTTATTCGCAAAGATAAGGGGCTGCAAAGAGTAGACACAGGATACCTAAGCAAAGCAGTTTCGGGGATCGCCGACAAGTAACACGGAAATAGGAATCAATCTCGCGCCTCAATGAGTGCATCGTCCTGATATGGAGTGACCGTGTCAACTCTGCGCGATCTATGGGTTTGTTGTTGTCGTTTTTCGAGGACAGAGCGAGCAGCAGTCGGGGCAGTTTTCAGCGACGATTGATCAGTCTGATATTCGCGGGTCGAAACCGCATAATCTTGATCCGTCGGGGGCTGCCTCTGACTGTTATCGCGAGTCCGGCTGAGCCTGTCGCATAGGGCATACGAGGATTCTCCTTCGTGCTTGCTCCGGCTGCTGCTGGCTCTGTGCTCGATTTGGACGGCGTTTTTCATCAGTAAGTTCGATTTTGTCTTTTCATTCTTAGAAAGATTTTCTTTTCCTCAAGCCGCTACTCGCTGCCTGACAGTCGCTTCCGCTTTGGTCCCTATGGCCCAGATGAAACCCAACAGTTCGCGACCTACGGCTGTGACGATCTTTTTCTTGTCTTTGCCCTTGGCCGCCAGTCTCGCGTATCGCTTGTGCAGTCGGTGTTGTGCCTTCCACGCAATCTCTTTAGCCTCTTCCGATACGCTTTGCTGTCGTTTGCGCAACCCAGCCCAGATGGCAGGAGGACGATGATAACTCCATGCTGCTTCGACGACGATCCGTCTCAGGTGAGCGTTGCCCGTCTTCGTAATGCCGCCGCGGCGGGTTCGCTTGCCACTGGAGTTCTCGCTCGGCACAGCACCGCAATAACCCATCAGTTCTCGAGCACCTGCAAAGCGAGAAACCTGACCTAACTCAGCCGCGATCGTCACAGCAGAAATGTGCGCGATGCCGCGCAATGCCTGCAAGTCCTGAATGACTTCTTGCAAATCAGGTGACGCTAGCTTGACCGCCTCCACGATAGCCTGCTCTAGTCGTAGAACCCGTTCTCGCATGTGTTCGACTTCGTGCAGATAGTCCAGTCGCGTAGACTCCTGAGCCATCTGTGTAAAGCGTATTTGCGAGACCCAGATCAGATGGAGATGTGTCCATGCTCTAACTCCAGGCGGCGGACGGTGACCCGAGCGTAGTAGAAACTTGCCTAGCCGATGACGAGCTCGCAACTGATCCTGCTTCGCCGCTTCACGCGCACGCACCAAGTCGCGCAGCGCCTCAGAACCCGCGTCCGGAACCCAGACAGCCGTCAGGTCGCCGGATCGGTAGCTTCGCGCCAGCTTCTCGGCGTCGCGCCGATCGGTCTTCACCCGGTCGCCGGCCTTCACAGGTACCAGTGACGGGGCTATGACCTCGCACTGCACGCCCAGTTCCGCCAACTGCCAGTACAGGACATAGCCAGTCGGCCCGGCTTCATAGCAGACCCGCAACCCCTCTACTGGGCCAAGCCTCTTGATCATCTTGCGTATCGACTCGGCGCGGTTCGGAATCGTTCCCAGGCTTCGCACCTCACCCTCCGGCTCCGCAACGGCCACGGCGACCGTCTCCGCATGGACATCCAAACCTAAAAATCGTAACTTCTCCTTCATGACCGGCTCCCTTCCGCTTGTGGCTCTGCACTGTGCGTCCTTCTGAACTCACAGCCTAAACCCACGGTCAGCGCATCGGCGCCGGTCACTCCATAATGACTGTTGGCAACAGTTGACCTTCTGAATCACGACCGTTCGCTAAATACGACCGGCTTAGGAGGACTTCAGGCCCTTTCTGATCGCGTCCCTCCCCGCCTCATTTCGGCCGTTTGACCATTGCTCCAATCTGCAACCACCGCCTCACCCTTCTCAAAATCGTCAACAACCAGGATGAGATGATTTGCGTGGTCGCTATAGAGAACCTCTATATTGACGCCGGCTTGCGCCATATGCCTCGTACCGAGACCCAATTGTCCCGGAGTCTCCTGTTGCAGGCACAGGCGCAACGCTCGCCTGCACGAGACCACTTCGATTCCAGCGGGCTCGAGCGCTCGGCGCGCTGCGGGGCCGTCGTCAAAGAGGAAGTGCGCGATCCCCTTGCCATTCACAACCCATGCGCCACCGCCTTCGACGCTGATCCCCGCGTTGCCGAGTGTAGTTCCCATCAAGGAGAGCGAACCCGCCGTATCGGGCAGGTGAATCTCGAGATCGTACATGCTCAACCCTCCACGGAATCGTGCGCGAGCCTGCTATCTTGAGGTGCTTGCTCGCGGCTGGACATCGAGTAGTCCCGAATTACAGACGCTATGCGAAGGCGATAGCTCTCGAAGAGCGTCGTTCGGCCCAGTCGCTGGACACGACGGTGCTCGGCCAGGTTGCGCCACTCTCGCACGGCGTCCTCATCCTCGAAGAACCCGACGGAGACGAACTTACCGGGAGTGGTCTTGCTCTCGAAGCGCTCCACCGAGATGAACCCCTTGATGCCTGATACAAGGGGGCGTAATGCCGCGGCCTCGCGCATATATTCGTCGAAATGTTCGTTGCTCGCAGTGAATTCAAAAATCATGACGATCATCGTTACAGCTCCTCCACGATTCCAGTTCCATAATCGACTGAAGCGCCCACCCGATGCTTCGTTGAACGGCGAAGCATCGAGTGGCTATCCCTTGGGGCTGACATATGATGAGGCTGTGGACCAGAACTTTCTCGACGATGGGCTGGCATTGGTCGCCAGCGCGGTTGCGGACCGGACCCGGGCGCGAATGCTCTGCGCGTTGATGGATGGCCGCGCCTACACCGCGACGGAGATGAGTCTCGTGGGTGGCATATCGGCCTCGACGGCAAGCGCACACCTGCGCATTCTGGTGGAGAAAAGAATGATCCAGTGCGTGCCTCAGGGGCGGCATCGATACTTCCGTATCGCAAGCCACGAGGTGGCCGAAACGCTGGAATCGATCATGGGGCTGGCAGCAGATCAGCCGGGCGTCCAGAGCAAGACTCCGACAAAGCTGCGATTTGCGCGCACGTGTTATGACCATCTCGCCGGCGTGATGGCGGTGGCGCTGCATGACAGGCTTCTTGCACTCGAATGGCTCAAGCAGGACAGCTCCGGGCTGAGCGATGTTGGACAGTCGGAACTGAACCGCATCGGCATCCACGTTGGACCCTCAAGAACGCGCCGCCGATTTGCCTTCGGCTGTTTGGACTGGAGCGAACGCAGACCGCACGTTGGCGGCCAGCTTGGCGCGGCGATGCTGGCTACATTCGAGACTAAACGCTGGGTGTTGCGCCGACCGGACAGCCGGGAGCTGATGCTCACTGCCAGCGGAAGCAGGGCGCTAAGCGATCACTTTGGCATGAATGGGTTCCTGGGACCGGCGGAAGTCAGTGCGGGTGGTCTCACACAACGGGTGCGATGAGGTTGCCACGTCCCCATCTTCTCCATACATGGCGGAAGGGTGGGAAGGCGGATTCCTCATTTGCGATGCGTCCCGAAAATGACCATGGCCCCACCGACAATTCTGGATTTACGCATAATCGCCTTTGCACTCAATGCGTGCATCGGCCTGATATCCGCAATTAAGACCCTCAATTTCCGCTTTCCCCGTGATTCGCACGAGACACCGGTGACTGCTCGGATCGGCGATTACATTGTGAGGACGGCGCGGAAACGGGCCTTGCCCTCCGCAACGCGGTCGTATGCCTTTCGTGCCTCTGCCAATGGGTATGTCTCCACAATCGTCTTAACTTTTCCTTGCGCTACGAAATCAAGCGCTTCGTACAGATATTCGGGGCCGTTTTGCTGGCTGCCAATGATTCGAATGCGCTTCATGATGAGATCCATCAGCGACACCGAAAGCGGCTCCACGTCGGCGCCCATCGTGACAAGCCGACCGTCCGGCCGCAATCCCTGTATGCTGTCCACCATCGACTTGGTCGAATTTGAGGTGCTGAGGATCACGTCTGCGCCTCCCGCTGCCGCAAGGCCCTTGCCGTCGCGGACGACTTCATCCGCGCCGAGATCGCGTATCATCTTGTCTTTATCGGGGGAGTGCGAAACCGCGATGGTCTCGAATCCGGCGGCCTTCGCGTATTGCACTGCCAGGTGCCCAAGCCCGCCGATCCCGAGCACAGCCACGCGCTCATGCGGCTTGGGATCGGCCCAGCGGAGCCCGCTATAGACCGTATAACCAGCGCAAAAGATCGGGGCTGCCTGCTCATAGGAAACCTTGTCGGGAATCAGATAGGTTGCATCAGCATTCATCAGCATGTATTCGGCGTGTCCGCCTTGGAACTCAATCCCTGTACCCTTCAGATAGGGACAGAACATTTTGCGGCCGCGCTGGCACCATTCGCAGCGCCCGCAAGTGGCTTGAATCCAGGCGGTACCAACACGGTCGCCGACCTTTCGCGTGGTGACGTCGGGAGCCACGGCAACAATCTCGCCGACCGGCTCGTGGCCAAGGATTCGGGGGAATGGCCCGGGCAAGTGTCCGAGTGTTTGATGGACGTCGGTGTAGCAGATGCCGCTTGCATGCATCTTCACGAGTACTTGATTGGGTCCGGGTTGAGGTTGCGGAACTTCTTTGACCTCCCACGAACTGCTCACAGCGGGAACGACTGCAGCTTGCATAAACACCTCCTGGCAATTCGATGCGAGCGCGTTGGGGTCGGTGCATGATTTTGGATGCCCGATTCGTCAGTCAGCACCTGACCCGAGGTTCGCGGTCAGTTCGCGGTTTGCCGGCGATCCGGAAGGTTCGTGCCCGGTGCCAATTATTTCCGTGTTGCCGGTAACTCAGGAACAACAGATCACTCCCGACAAGACAATTTCCGGAAGTTACGCGGGGGGATTATTTTTCCTTGAAATCAGAGGCGCAGCGGTCTAGGTACATAGGACCGTCGCGGTATCAGCTCAGGTTTCAGGCTATGTCGATATGATCGCGGATATAGCGGTTGCGGAACTTTTGCTGGGGATCGAATTCCTGGGCGAGGGCGCGGAAGTCCCTCATGCGCGGATAGAGTGGCTCGATCTGACTGGTGGTCATGGTGAAGACTTTAGCCCAGTGCGGGCGGGAGGCATAAGGCGCGAGCTTTGCCTCGATCTGTGGCAGAAGGTTCATGACTGCGTCTGGTTCGAGCTTCCAGGTGAAGTGGATGGCGAGGGAAAGGCGCTGGTAGGCCATGCTCATCCACAGATCGTCGGCGGCGATGGCGCGGAGTTCAGTGATGTAAAGGTGAGGGGTAATACTGTCACGAAGCGTTTCGACAGCGCGGATGGCTTCGTAGCCGCGCTCGAATGGAACGAAAAACTCCGTTTGCAACTCCTGGCCGCTTGAGGGGGTGAAGTTCAGTTTGAAGTGCGGGAGGCGCTCGTACCAAGGCCCGACGATGTTTAGCTGGTCGGTGCAGGCTTCGGCGGGATGGTTGAAGATGGGGTGAAGCTTCTTGGTTGCGAGCGTTGCGTTGTAGAAGCCTGCAGGAGGGTCGGAGGCGCCGCCCTGATCGACGCGGCGCTTGATCCACAGTTCACCGGCGCGACTGTTCTGCCAGTCGGTAAAGATCGAGACGCTGTAGCCCGCCCCCATGATGTCGGCAAGGTGGTGCTCGAGTTCGCCAAAGGGAAGGTCCTGATAGACGATCTGGGTCATATCGAAGCGGGGCTGGACAGCGAGGGTGAGGTGGGTAACCACGCCGAGGGCTCCGAGAGCAACGACAGCCCCCGCGAAGCGGACGCCATCCTTGTCGCGCGATAGAGTTCGGACGGTCCCATCGCCGGCCACGAATTCGATCGCAGTAACCGCTGTTGCAAGATTGCCGTTGCCCATTCCTGAGCCGTGGGTCGCGGTGCTGCAGGCTCCGCCCACAGAAATATGCGGCAGTGAGGCCATGTTGTGGAGCGCGAAGCCGTTCGCATCGAGGATCATCGCCAGGTCACCGTAGCGGATGCCCGCACCTACCGTAACGGTGCGTGCCTTGGTATCAATCGTTACGTCCTTCAGCTTGAGAGTGGAGATCTGTGCGATTTGTGAGTCGGCGATTCCATTGAAGGAGTGTCGAGTGCCAAGTGCGCGGACTCTGGCAACACTGCGGACAGCGTCCTGGGTCTCAGGGACGGATGCAGGCTGGAGAACCCTATCGGTCGAGTAGCGATAGTTACCGGACCAATTGGTTCTCGGGATGGTGTCTTCCGCTAATGCATTCCAATCGGTAAGAGGTATCATCATCGCTGCCGCAGCGGCCGCTGAGCCCTTGAGAAACTCGCGTTTGTCCATTTGAAACCTCAGGCTCTACGCGAATGATTGTAAGCGCGGAGAGCTGTGGTGGGTTGCGGTCACCGACAGATCTGTGCTGGAACTAGGCTTCATGTCAGGCAACGTCCGGTTTGTCGGCGATCCGGACAGAACCCTGCCTTTCACCTCAATACCTGGGGTTCGACCTGATGAGAGAATCGGTCGCAAGCGACTTCGGATAGGGGAAGTAGAGCTCGTTTCCGTCCGGATCCATGATGACCATGAGCCGGTAGCCCCACTGCCCGTCTTTCACTTCCACGCCGCGCCCTTCCAGCTCCGCGCGCAAGGCATCCAGCACGCCGACATCGAGCGAGATGAACATCAGGCCCTTGCCCACTTTATCGGGCCATTGAGAAGAGAGAATGAGCTCGCAACCCTGCCGATCGACTCGCGCGACCCACGCTTTCCCCTCTTCCTCATATCGCCACGGTTGCGTGAACCCGAGCTGCTTTACGTAGAAATCGACGGACCTGTCGATATCCGCTACGAACAGCACAGGCCTCGCGAACCATTCATTGCTCATGACGCTCTATTCCCCGTTTGCCGTGATCGAATTCGACGTTCCGCCAACGGCGAATGATAAGAATAACTTCGCGAAATTGGTCCGCGCAAATGCCGCAGAGTTCAGGAATGCGGTAATGCCCGGTTTGTCGACAATCCGGAAGTTAACAGTCCGCTACCTTAGATTTATGCCAAATCGCCAATTGAGATACACCAGCTTCAAAAATCAGGCCTTTCCACTGAGACACGCAAAAGTAATCGTCGGGATGACCATGTCGCTTGACGGGTCTGCAGCCGATCAAAATGCCAACGCAGGTCGCCTCTATCCCGACTTGGCGGCGCTCAGACACACCGCTTACATGGAGGACGCTATCGAGCAGACTGGTGCAGTCCTCATGGGGAGAAGAACGTTCGAGATGGGGGATCCCGACTCGTACGTCGGCAACTACGAATTCCAGGTGCCGCTCTTCGTGCTGACCCATCACCCGCCGAGCGTTCGACCGAAACAAGACCAGCACCTGACCTTCACGTTCGTAACCGATGGTGTGGAATCAGCAGTCGCCCAGGCAAAAACTGCCGCCCGCGATAAGGCGGTTCAGGTGGTCGGCAGCGTCAGCATAGCCCAACAACTCTTCGATGCGGGACTTGTCGACGAGCTTCATGTTGATATCATGCCGGTATTTTTAGGCGTCGGTCTCCGGTCGTTTGAAAGCTCCAGCCTTGAGCCCGTCCGGCTCAAGAAAATCAACGTGCAGGAAGTCGGCGCGAGAACAAACCTCAGATTCCGCGTGAAGCAGTAGTTGACCTTCTGGGCTGACTTCAAGGAATGCGCAGCGCTCTAATCTCACCACTGCATCCACCTCGATTGGTATCGAGCGCAGGATTCACTCCGAAAGAATCGGGTCCGGAACTTCTTCCATCTTTGGCCCAATATCTTTGTGGCTCTCGAGAAAACGAACGCAGGTATTCCAGCGCAGAATAGCGTCATCGTTACCAGCGGGCCGCAGGCGCTCTGCTTCCTCGAAGAACCCCAGCGCTTTGGCAAGCCAATCGTAGATATAGCCGCTGGACCCTGGGCCGCCGCTGTCACGACATGCCTTCGCGCGCCGCTCCCACGCAATCCCGGAGTAGTACGCACGGTCGTATGCTGATTCAAGGCTCGACACCGCCCCCATAGCGCTGGCAAACGCCCCCGGTTCCTGAGAAATCTCGTCGGTGAGAGCCAGAATCAGGCTGACGCGCGCCTGCCGGTTCGCCGGGTCAACTGCGAGGACGTCGCGGCAGATGCTCTCCGCTTCGTGCGGCTCGTTCAGTAACCGGTAACGCTCGGCCTTGCCCAGCGCGCCGTCCACGCTGTCACGGGAAATTGGTTTGAGTGTGAACATGTGACATCCTCCTCCTTATTAGATGATGTGAAAGAGCTGCTTCAGAGGATCGAAAAATCGGTCCACCACCCGCTCCTTGAGCGGAATGATCGCGTTCTCGGTAATTGTGATCGATTCGGGACACACCTTCCGGCAGCACGTGGTGATGTTGCAGAAGCCGATATTGTGCTTCTGTTTTAAGTCGACAATACGGTTTTCCGTGTCCAGCGGATGCATTTCCAGGGCCGCGACGTGGACCAGCAGGCGAGGGCCGATGAACTGGTCCTGCTTGTGGTGTTCGCGCAGAACGTGACACACATCCTGGCAGAGAAAACACTCGATGCACTTGCGAAACTCCTGTACCCGTTCGACGTCGGCCTGCTGCATGCGCCATGTTCCGTCCGGCGCGTCGGGTGAACGCGGCTTGAATTCCTTGATCGTCTTCTTGGCCCGGAAGTTCCACGATACGTCGGTCACCAGGTCCCGGATCACGGGAAAAGTGTGCATCGGCTCGAGGATGACCGGCATCTCCAGATTGAGATTGCTAAGCCGGGTCATGCACATGAGCTTCGGCATTCCATTGATTTCAGCCGAGCACGAGCCGCATTTGCCCGCCTTGCAGTTCCACCGCACCGCAAGGTCGTGTGCCTCGTGAGCCTGGATCCGGTGCACCGCATCCAGGACCACCATGCCTTCCTCAACCGGCACAACGTAATCCTGGAATTCGCCGCCCGCCGGATCTCCGCGCCAGATTCGAAACATCGCTTGCGTGGCCATCTATTTCATCTCCTCAATCACGGCCTTCAACTCATCGGGAAGCGGCGGGAGAGCCCGCTTCTCGACCTGCATTTCTCCGTCCGCGCCGCGCTTGACGACAATGTTGTGCTTGCCCCATTCGGCGTCTTTCCCCGGAAAATCCTCGCGAAACTGCGCTCCCCGGCTCTCTTTGCGCAACAGCGCGGCGCGAGTGACGGCCTCCGACACCAGCAATAGATTCGCAAGGTCCATGGCCGTGTGCCATCCGTTGTTGTACTGGCGGTTGCCTGCGATCCCCGCATGATCGGCCCGCGTCCCGAGTCGCGCGATCATTTCCAATGCTTGTTCCATTTCATTCTCGGTTCGCACAATGCCCACCAGGTCCTGCATCCCGTCCTGCAGGTCATATTGAATCTGATACGGATTCTCGCCGGAAGGACCGCGATCGAAAGGCGCGAGGGCGGCCGATGCGGTTGCCTGAAGCTGCCCGTCGTCAATGGTTGTGGTTGCGCCGTTGCTCTTCGCGAATTCCGCCGCAAAGTGTCCGGCGCGCCGCCCGAACACCACGAGATCAGAGAGCGAATTCCCACCCAGCCGATTCGCGCCGTGCAACCCCGCCGCTGCTTCTCCCGCGGCAAACAGTCCCGGCACGGTAGTCATCTGCGAGTCCCCATCCACGCGGATTCCGCCCATCATGTAGTGAGTCGTAGGTCCCACTTCCATCGGCTCTTTGGTGATATCCAAATCCGCAAGCTGTTTGAACTGGTGATACATGCTGGGCAGCTTGCGTTTGATGTGCTCCTCCGCTTTCGGAAGGTGCTCTTTGATCCATGCAATATCCAGAAAGACGCCGCCGTGCGGTGTGCCTCGTCCCGCCTTGACCTCGCGATTGATGCACCGGGCGACGTGGTCGCGCGTCAGCAGTTCGGGTGGACGGCGCGCATTCCTGTCGCCCTGCGTGTAGCGCCATCCTTCATCTTCTGTCTCCGCCGTCTGCTCCTTGTAGAGATCGGGAATTTCGTCGAACATGAACCGGCGGCCTTCACTGTTGCGCAGAACCCCGCCTTCGCCGCGCACGCCCTCGGTCACCAGGATTCCGCGGACGCTGATCGGCCAGACCATTCCCGTCGGGTGAAACTGAACGAACTCCATGTCCTGCAATTCCGCGCCGGCGCGGTATGCCAGCGCAAGCCCGTCGCCCGTATATTCCCAACTATTGCTGGTGATCTTGTAAGCGCGCCCGATTCCGCCCGTGGCCAGCACCACCGCCTTCGCCTGCCACAGTTGGAAAAGGCCCTTCTCGCGATCGTATCCGCAGGCTCCCGCAACGCGCCCCGAGTCCATCAGGAGGCTCAGCACTGTGCACTCCATGTGGACCTCCATTCCGGTGTGAATGCCGTGGTCCTGAAGTGTGCGAATCATCTCCAGGCCGGTGCGATCTCCCACGTGGGCCAGGCGCGGATATTTGTGCCCTCCGAAATTCCGCTGAAGAATCCGCCCGTCCTTGGTCCGGTCGAAAAGCGCGCCCCACGCCTCGAGTTCGCGCACGCACTCCGGCGCTTCCTTGGCGTGCAGCTCCGCCATGCGCCAGTTGTTCAGGTACTGCCCTCCGCGCATGGTATCGGCGAAATGTACCCGCCAGTTGTCGCGGTCGTCGACGTTGGCCAGAGCAGCGGCAATGCCGCCCTCAGCCATCACCGTGTGCGCTTTACCCAGCAGCGATTTGCACACCACTCCCACTTTGGCGCCGCTGGCCGCGGCTTCGATCGCGGCACGCAGCCCCGCGCCTCCCGCCCCAATCACCAATACGTCGTAGGAGAACCTCTGGAACTCCGGCATCTACAGGATTCTCCAGTCATGCCAGATACCCATCGAGCACAAGCGAATATATACATCCGAAAACGCCACCGACAGCAGACTCGCCCATGCCCACTTCATGTGTCCTGCATTCAAACAGCTCACGCAATCGTAGAGCTTGTGCCGCACAGGGTGTTCCGAGATCTGGTTGAGACCCCCTCCAACCAGGTGCCGGAACGCGTGACAGCCAAAAATATAACCGGCCAAAAGCACCACGTTCACAACTAAAACGAGGGTCCCGATACCAATTCCGAAACCGTCCGGGAATCGGAAGGCTATCAAAGCGTCGTACACCAGAAAGCCCCACACCAAATAGGAGAGCCGCAGAAAATAGCGATGGTAATTCTGCAGAATCAGCGGAAAGCTTCGTTCGCCGAGATACTTCTTACGTGGCTCGCTCACCGCGCACGCCGGAGGATCCGCCCAGAACGATTTGTAGTAAGTGCCGCGGTAGTAATAACACGTCAGCCGGAAAAGGCCGGGTATCCAGAGAATGAGCAGTGCCGGAGAGAACGGAAGAAAGCTCGGATACCATCGCGGCTTCGGGCCGAACAGAGCGTGCGGCGAGCTGCCCCAGATTTCGGGAGAATAAAAAGGTGAAATGTAGGGACCAAACGTATAGTGGCTGTTCTGCCACGCCGCCCACGTGCCGTACACAAGAAAGGCGCTCAATCCCAGAAGAATCACCGACGGCGAGAGCCACCACGCATCGCGCCGAGACGTCTGGCCGAACCTGCCGCCTTTCCAGACGACATCGGGAGCTGCCATCTTCCCCTCCACGGCGCAGGGATCCAACCAACTCGGCCGTTCCCGCCGCTAGCATCGCATTATAGCAACTACTTCACAACCATCAGTGCGCAGGCAACGCTGACATTCTGGATAGCCAACTACCCGGCAGCAATTCTCGCCAACTGCCGCGATGGCGACGCAATCGAGCTCAGTTGTATTGGCTAAGATAGTGACCGATATAATGCCCGCATGTACACGCCTCAGGCTGGAATCTTCGCTCTTGGAACCTCCTCTCATGCGTACCTGGAGTTTGACATTCTGGACGCGAAGAAATGCAGGGAGTTCGCCTCTACGATCTCCGCTATCCGTGAACCACGGACCACCACAGGAGGAGTGAACTTCGTCATCGGCTTTCGGCCTGAGCTCTGGCGCGATATTGTTCCGGATGACGCCCCTCCGGGCGTGGAGGGCTTTAACAAAGAGATCCAGGGCACAGAAGGATTCGTTATGCCAAGCACGCAACATGATGCGCTGGTATGGCTGTCCGGCAGTGCTTATGACGTTATCTTCGATATGGCCCGCTCGGTCATCCATGACCTCGCAGGCCAGGCCTCGCTGGGGGAAGAAACCTCGAGTTGGCCTTACCGGCACGATCGCGATCTTACCGGCTTCATCGATGGCTCGGAGAATCCGACCCTGCTCGACGCTCCCATCGGCAGCACTCCTGCCCGAAGGAGTTCCCGGAGCCGCCGGCTCAGTCCTGTTGCTTCAAAAGTGGAAGCACAAAGGTAGCTGAGTGGGAAGCTCTGCCGATCGATCAGCAGGAGCGCATCATGGGACGCACCAAGCTCGACAGCATCGAACTCGAGAACAAGCCATCGGACTCGCATGTCGCTCGCACTGATCAGGACGAGTTTGGGAACATCTTTCGTCGCAACATGCCCTACGGAAACGTCGAGGATCATGGCACCATGTTCGTCGGATTCAGCGCAGACCAGAAGCGGCTTTCCAGAATGCTCGATAGCATGGCGGGCCTGATCACCGGCACGCGCGATGCGCTCACACGCTTTACCCAGCCGTTGACCGGCTCCTATTATTTCGTGCCTTCCGTCGAGAGTCTGCGGCGCCTACGGTAAAACGACCACGCAAACAACCTGCCCTGAGCGCAGCGCGTAGCCGAAGGGTCACCGCTTCTGATCCTTGGAGGGCCAAGTTGTAGTTTTGCGTAATTCTCTGGCTACTGCCTGTTCAGTCTCGAAAGCTTCGGTGGATCGGCGTGAAGGAAGCCCAAATGAACTTTCGGAGACAAGCATCAGCGCCCATAAGCCGGTTTGTGGTGAGTGCCGCCGATTCGCAACCCTCCCCCACCGCCGAAGTACAGTTGGTTAGCGCCAATTCACCCCGGTCAGGCGCTGGTCGAGACGACCTACGGAGATCGAACAAACCTGACCTGTGTCGTTGTAGAGCAAGCACTCAATCCCGGCCGCAGTTACTTCGAAAAGAATTGCCGGAAGTTGCTCTCGCCTGGTGAGAAACTCGGGCCGCAAGAATAGCGTGGTGCGGGCGATACGTGAAATAGCTAAGCCCGACGCGCATATTATGATCGACCGGCCCCGGAATAGTGACCGCAATGCAGATTCCGAAGATGGCATGAGTCATGGCCAGCGTATAGAGGTTCCGATACCGAAGAAAAAGCAGGCAGGCGATGCATCCCCAGAGCAATGTCACCGGCGTCAGGACGGGATTCGGCAAATGCGCCAGCGCGAACAGGCCCGTCGTCGCCATCACGGCAGCCGTTTTGCGCGGTTGTAGCAACCGCAGCAATCGCAGCAGGAAAAAATCCAGCAACAAAAATTCCTGCAGAAGGGCAAAGATCGCATAGGCCCAGAAACGTCGAATGAATAGCGAGGGATAGCGCGGCACGTGCAACGTGTCGAGCCTGGCGCTCACGGTAACCGCCGCTGCCGCCAGCAGCAACGCCGCGCCAACTATCCAGAGCGACCGAAGAAAGCCCGGCCCGCGAAGGCCCAACGCGCTCCAGCCGTCAAAAGAGAGCGCGGTAGCCAGCAATACCCAGGCAAGCGCAGCCCAGGAGAACCATCGTTGCCAGGGAGGGAGCGTCCAGATCGCAAGCAGGACGAACCCATATCCAACCGACACTTCCAGAAGATCGCGCCGCCTGCGTTCCGGCTTGACTTCACTTGGAACAGAGTCTTCCGCCCCGCTGCCTTTTGCGTCGCTGGGAGCCAATTTGTCTACCGGCATCGAATCCATGCTGAATCTTCGAGCGGAACATCGAGCGTCAGCCTGCGCTCATTCTATGCCGCTCGCCCATCTCCCTGGGCTCTCCCTCGCGCAAATGCTGATTCGCAACCAGCAGCTCCCCCACCAGCAATCGCAGCCGGGTGTTCTCCACCTCAAGCTCGCAAACCCGGCAATGAAGCTCGGGCGCGCCAGCCGGATCCGGAGCGCCGTCCTGCGGAGAACCGCCCGAAAGCGCTCTCTGAACCATCGCATCCATTAAACCGACTCCACATCCCGCGCAGCGGCGTCAATAATCGCGGCAATCTTCGCGATCTGCTCCGGCGTCATCTCGCCCTGTCCAAAGCGCAGCTTCAGAGCCAGCTTGAAGTTGTGAATCGCCCGCATAATCTGCGGCGCGCTCCCGCTCCCAAACGCCTCGCCCATCTGCCGGATGCGCTTCAGCAGCCCGTCAATCCGCTCCTTGTTGGCCTCCAGCTCCTTCCGTCCGGCCTCGGTAATCGTGTAGAGCTTCTTACCGCCCTCCGCCACGACCGTCGCATAGCCCTCGTCCTCAAGCTGGCTCAGCGTCGGGTAAATCACCCCCGCGCTCGGCGCATAGGCTCCGCCCATCTGCTCGGCGATGCCTTTCATAATCTCGTACCCGTGGCTCGGCTTCTCGGCGATAAAGCTAAGGATCACAAACCGCAGCTCGCCTTGCTCGAACAGCCGCCCGCCAAACTCCCGCCCAAACCGATGCCGTCCCCGATGCGCTGCCCAGTGTTCGCTCATCTCATCCCAGAAGCCGCCTCTGCCGCCCCGGAAATGCTTGCGCGCGGCACACTCCGCAGCCGCTCCTTCAAATTGCTTTCTGCATTCTCTTCCAAACATAAAAACCTTTCTTTGATAGCTTTAAGATATATCTTTAGCTGCAAATAAGATATATCTTAAAAGCATTTCGATGCACAAAATCTGTGGAAAAAGCAAAAATCCCCAAATCGCACTGCCTGCACACAGACCGGGGGAGCAACCGACCTAGCCCCGCCGCGTTCTTACCTGATATGGAGACTATTCAGACCAGAGTGATCGGGCGCATCAATTTCTGGAAAGGCATCATGTTGGGAACCATGGCCGGAATGGCAGTCGCAGCCTTTACGTATTCCGTAGCGGACCCGTTCCTGAAAAAGGCCGGCCAGACCCCAGGATAGAGAGAATAAAGCGGTCCAGAATCGGCCAGAAACCAGCCGCACAATTCCCAGCCACATCCATCCGCGCCCGCGAACCAAGGGAGCGGCCAGGCGAAGCGGAGACCAAAGGGAGCGGCCACGCGAAGCAGAGAGTCCGTGACGGCCAGTCACCGACCAAGGGGAGTGGCCACGCGAAGCGTATGCCCGTGACGGCAAGTCACTCACTTCCATTTGTTTAGAAATTCCGTTACCGAGTTTGAGTCCATGTGGCGCATGGACTCAAACTCGCCATCCTTCTGGCTGTAGAGCAGGTGCCCGTGCTGGTCGAGAACAGCGAGGGCTGGAACGCCGCGCTTCAACGGAACACTATACTTCTCCGCCACGTCCACATTTTTGTCCATGCGGCCGATGTCGATGTGGACGACCACAAAATTCTTGTCCACAATCGTCTGATTCGGCTCCTGATGGAAGTAAATATCCAGAACCTGGCAGTCGCCGCACCAGTTGCCGCCAAAGTCCAGGATGATGCGCTTGTGTTCCCGAGCGGCGGTGTGTATTGCCTGGGAAATATCGGCGTGAGCATCCGCCGTAGCCGAGTAGATGATGCGGTTTTGCGCTGACGCAATAATTCCGGCGGTCAGAAAGAGAAGTGCGGCTAACGTTTTGCGCACGGCATGGGACATTGGAACGGTCCTCCAGGGTCGATTCCAGAATGCCACAGACTGGTCCGGACATGGAAATAACGGCTTGATCGAAACTAAGCCGTTTATCTCATTTTTCTTTGCGCTTTGGTCCTACTGGTGGTATTTCTTAGATGCCCCCGGCGCATTTATGGTGGCTCCAAGTTGTATGTGTCGGCGCACATCTGGCCGCGATGCTTACGAAACACCGCTATTTTTTGCGAGCTTTGCCGCGCCCCTTGCGGTGGCTGCTGGGGCTGGTGCCGGCTGCGGTCGCGATCGGTCTTTTTGTCATAGTACCGGTGAATTATCGCACTCCTTATCTCATTGCCTATCCTTTCGTAGTGCTCAGCGCGTGGTATCTGGGGGTCGGTGGCGGAGCCGTCTGCGCGTTGGCCTCCGGTCTCAGTATTGAGTACCTCGTCTATTACTCCCGCGTGCTTTCGCACGCGTCGGTACCCGAGTTCAGTTTTTTGCGCCTCGTGGTTTTTGTCGCCGGATCGGTCCTGGTGGGTGGGCTGATGAGGCAGGTTTCAACGCTCACGTATCGCACCGAGACGGACGACCTCAGGCGACAGCTCGATAAACTCGCCGCCGATCGCCGCCTGTCCAAGGAGCGATCCGCCGCTGCGCTCGCCATGCGCGAACGCGAAACACGATTGCAAATGGCACTCGATGGTGGCCATGTCGGCCTCTGGGACAACGATCTCGAACATGGGCGCGTTATATGGTCCGACGAACACTATCGAATTGTCGGGTTCGAGCCCGGATCGGTTGACCCAGGCTACGAAACAATGCGAACCGCAATCCATCCCGAAGATCGAGACGCAATGGATGCGCTCTTCCAGGAAACCATGGTGACAGGGCGACCCTTCTGCTGCGAATATCGCGTCGTCTGGCCCGATGGGACAACGCGTTGGGTCGAGGCCCAGGCAAAGTACGAGATGAACGAGCAGGGCAAAGCCGTCCGTATGCTCGGTGTGATGATGGATATTACCCACCGCAAACAAGCCGAAGCCGCGCTGTTGCGTACTGAAAAACTGGCCGTAACCGGTCGTCTCGCCGCCTCCATCGCGCACGAGATCAACAACCCTCTTGAAGCGGTTGCCAACCTCCTCTATCTCATCGCCCGGGCGGATGATCTCGGCACCGCGCGGCAACAGGCCCAACAGGCTCTCGCAGAAACCATGCGCGTCGCCCGCATCGCGCAACAGACGCTCAAGTTTCATCGCCAGAGCGAAGCCGCCCGCACAACTCGCATGTCAGAGGTAATCGATGATGTGCTGGAACTGTTTCAGGGCCGCCTCGCGGAATCGAACCTCATCGTCGACCGCCGCTATGACGACGATCCTGCAGTCGAATGCCTCGCCGGAGATCTCCGGCAGGTTTTCGCCAACCTCATCGCGAACGCACTCGATGCCATGAGTCACGGCGGCAGGCTCGTGCTCAGGCTGCGGCGCTCCCGCGACTGGCGCTCTCGCCGGAGCCTCGGCATCAGAATTACTTTTCTCGATACCGGATGCGGCATGGACATCCAGACGCGCCACCGCATCTACGAGCCATTTTTCACCACAAAAAAGGAGTCGGGAACTGGCCTCGGCCTCTGGGTCACGGCCGAAATCATCGACCGCCAGCTCGGCGATCTGCGCGTGTGGAGCAGCCGTATTCCCGGCCGCAGCGGCACCGCCTTCTCGCTGTTTATTCCACTGCGCGGTGTGTCGCTCGGCACGCCGCCGGCCATTCCTGAAGAAACAACCTTGCAGGCAACATAGCCCGCGCGCATCCGCTTTTCCGCGTCTGTTCCAATCGCGTATCGTAGACGACATGAAAAGAATCCTCTGGCCTGCTGCTCTGCTCTCTCTCGTTTCTCTGGCCTCCTTCGCACAAACTCCGTCCCGTCCGCCCATCACCGGCGTCTCGCACCTCTCCGTCTACACCAGCAATGCCTCCGCAGCCGAACACTACTACGTACACGACACCGGCCTGAAAAAAGGCCCCGACCCTGAGAATCCCTCTGGAGTCCGCTACTACGTCAACCCCACCCAGTTCGTCGAAGTCCTGCCGCTCCCCTCCAACGCAGGAAACTCGCGCCTCGACCACATCGGCTACATCACCACCAATGCCGAAGCCCTCCGCAACTACCTCGCCGACCATAAGTACACCGTTCCGTCCAGCGTAGAAAAAGCCTCCGACGGCAGCCGCTGGTTCAACGTGCACGACCCCGAAGGAAACAAGGTTCAGTTCATCCAGCCGCCCGCCCATCCCTTCAGCATGGCCGGAGCCGACCCCATCGGCCACCACATCATTCACGTAGGCATGCGCGTCAAAAGCGCCGACGCCGAGAACCCCTTCTACCGCGACCTCCTCGGCTTCCGCCCCTACTGGTTCGGCGGAATGAAGCCCGGTAAAACCGACTGGGTCTCCCAACAGGTTCCCAACGGACACGACTGGCTCGAGTACATGCTCGAAGGCGGCAACGGCGAAATCTCCCAGCGCCAGTTCGGCGTCATCAATCACCTCTCGCTCGGCGTCGTAAACATGGAGAAGGTTGTCACAACCCTCGACTCCCAGGGCCGCCTCGATGACCTCCGCAATCAACACCCCGCCATGCAAATCGGCAAAGACGGAAAATGGCAGTACAACCTCTTCGATCCCGACGGAACCCGCCTCGAGCTCATGGAGTTCACCCCAATAGAAAAACCCTGCTGCTCCCCATTCACAGCGCAGAATCCGTCGCCCGCAGACAAGTAAACCCAAAACCGTCCAGCGCGGACAGCAGTCCTCGCCGGACGGGCCCACAACAAAACCCTTCCCGAGTGGAAATTCAGCTCATGCGCTGGACGGGACCGCGATGCACTGCAGGCGGAAAAACTGCCTGGACAGACGGAGATCTATGGAGCAGAGAGGATTCCTGACTGAAAAATAGTCCATCCGCTTTTCAGGATGGACTATTTTTCAGTCTCAAGGCCCGTCTGGCAAAGACCGCCGCCCGCGCAGGGCGGTTTTGCTTTTGTTTTTACCGAGCCGCAGGCCACTCATAAACGACCACGCCGAGATCGTTCAGCATCTGGATCGTGACTTCTACATTGCGTCGTACCTGAATGCGATCTGCGCGAACCTCCGCCGGGTCTTCTTCCACTGCGATCACGCGTCCATAGGGCCACGAGTCTTGCGGGATGGCCGCCAGCGCATCCGGCAGGTCCGCGAGCCGCAGTTCCAGCACGCTCTTGCGAGCGTTCTCCGGCTGCAGCATATTGCCCGGAAGCACATTGCTATGCGGCGCCTCGGGATTCATTACGCGCAGCGAAACCGTCTTCTTCGAGACCACGAGAAAAGGATTCTCCCAGCTCGCCTTCGTATGGATCGCCATGTAGCGGCTCTTCCCCGGCGGCGGAACCTCGTCGATCAGCTCGCGATCCGAAGCCCGCGCCTGCGCCGCTGCCCTCGCCTGCTGTGGAGAAGGCGCGGCACTATTCGAATTGCCATGCGAGCAGCCGCCAAGCAGTACAGCCAGCGCAATAGTGAAGGGAAGATGGGATCGAGTCATGATGCGAGCACTATCAGAATATCAAGGACCAGCAAAAAGATGTCATTCCGAGCGAAGTGAAACGAAGCCGAGAGCCTGCCCTGAGCACCGTCGAAGGGAACCTGCGTTTTCCCAAACCATCCACGACCCCGCTCGTCTGTGCCCTGAGCCCTGAGCCCTGAACCCTGAACCCTATCTCCCCGACCACACTGCAGCCCGCTTCTCCAGAAAAGCCTTCGTACCCTCCGCCTTATCTGCCGTCCCGCAGCAAATCCCAAACAGAGCCGCCTCATGCGCCAGAGCCTCATCCAGAGGCAGATCGTATCCCGCATGCACCGCCGCCAGACACAGCCGCACCGCCACCGGAGCCATCCCCGCCATCATCCCCGCCAACGCCCGAGCCCGTGCCATCAACTCCGCCGCCGGCACCACCTCGTCCACCAGCCCAATCCGCAACGCCTCCGCCGCCGGAACCATCTCGCCCGTCAGCAGCATCTTCAACGCCGCGCCCTTGCCCACCAGCCGAGGCAACCGCTGACTCCCGCCATAGCCCGGAATCAGCCCCAGCTTCACCTCCGGCTGCCCCAGCCGCGCCGTCTCGCTCGCCACGCGAACCGTCGCCGCCATCGCCAGCTCGCACCCGCCGCCCAGAGCAAATCCGTTGATCGCCGCAATCACCGGCTTGCCTATCGTCTCTAATTTCTTGAACACGCCCTGCCCGCGAGCCGCCAGCGCCTGACCCTCCACTCCCGACACCGCCGCCAGCTCCTGAATATCCGCGCCCGCCGCAAACGCCTTCTCGCCCGCGCCCGTAACAATCACCGCGCGAACCGCCGCATCCGCCCCCAAAGCATCCAAAGCCGAATCCAGCTCGGAAAACAGAGCCGCATTCAAAGCATTCAAAACCTTAGGCCGATTCAAAGTAACAACGGCCACACCCTCAGAAACCTCAACCACAATATGCACGTAATCCATGACCGATGAGTGTAGCAAAAAGCAGCGAAGAGGCGGTCAGCAGATACGAAGCCCAGGGAACGGAAGGAATGGTCTTGAGCTGACCGCGAAATACATCCTTGCCATCTGCTACGGGCCAGCTTAATGTTTTAGCAGAATTCCGCCACAAGCCAACGGGCCTATGCACATCACAAAGATCGTAATAGATCAGTTCTGCTCAATTGAACACACCGAGCTTTGCCCATCAAACTTCAACGTCCTCGTCGGACAAAACAATCACGGCAAAACGAATGTATTTGAAGCAATGAATTGGTTCTACACAAACAAGGGTAATCCCGACCAAATTCGCTTCGGACGCACAGGTAAAGCAGAGGTTTCAGTTGAGGTAGAGTTTGCCGGCGTGCAGTCGGCGCTCGCCTCCATGAAGAATGACAAGAACAGAGCCTCAATCGAAAAAGTAATCGGCACCGAAGATTGGATACGAGCCAAACGCTCCAGCCTCGACCCCAAGATTAGGAAGATCTTTGACCCGAGGAATAATGTCTGGCTGGATAAGAATCCGACCGGTTTCGACTCAGCATTCAACGATCTTCTGCCCTTGCTCGAGTATGTAGACACGAGCACACACTTGAGCGACGTCGCTAAATACAGCAAGACATCGCCAATTGGGACGATGCTCGCCGGAGTGTTGATGGCACTTCTTGAAACGAGCCAGCCATACAAAGACTTCCGACAGAAATTTGACGACCTGTTCACCGCGCCGGACTCAGACGTTCGCATCGAACTAGACAAGATTGGGGCCGAAGTCACCCTCTACATAGCAAAGCAATTCCCAGACTGCACTAAGGTCATATTTCAAATCACGGAACCTGCCTTTGAGGAGCTCTTGAAAGGATGTACGACGGAAATCGATGACGGAATATTGACGAGTGCCGAGGAAAAAGGGGACGGAATGCAACGAGCCCTTATGCTTGCCATCCTTCAAAGCTACGCCGATTTCCGGCGGAGAGGTGAGGCTAGCGGCAAACGCTTCCTCTTCCTAATTGACGAGGCGGAGCTGCATCTGCATCCCACAGCCCAACGCCATCTGAAGATGGCCTTGAGAGACATAGCATCGGGAGGCGATCAGGTTTTTATCAACACACACTCCTCAGTTCTTGTCGCTGACGATTTTTCCGAGCAGACCATCTTTTGCGTGGAAAAATCTGACAGGAAATCCGCGGTAACGCCGATTGATTCTGCAGGCAAGCCCGCGATTATCTACGAACTCTTGGGCGGGAGCCCAGCTGATCTTCTTCTTCCACGAAATTTCTTGATCGTGGAAGGAAAAAGCGACCAGATATTTATCAAGGCTGTGATCGACCGCTTCTATACCCACCAACCAGCACTACAAATTATCTTCTCTGAAGGAGATTTTGAGAAACAACGCGAATCGATGAATGCCATCAATTTGGTGTATGCTGCCCTTGCGCAAAATCCCATATATCGCGATAAATTAGTCATCCTGTGCGACCAACCACACCCCAGCAAGCTGGCGGACTTTGAAAATTTCAAAACTTCGTATCCATCATTAGTCAGCCAAAATCAACTCCATTGCCTGCCGACTCAAAGCTTGGAGGAGTACTATGCTGGCCGATACAAGATGACTAGCGCCGAGGTTGACGATCAACGAAATCAAATGGGATTCAAGCGTGAGCTTGCTCGACACGTCGGAAAGGATATCACCCAGGCCGAATTCGAACAGGAAATGCCCGCACTGGCGGCTGCCTTGCTCCGATGTTGGTCGAACGCATATGCGTGATCATATTTAGGACTCTCGGAGAGCAGATAGATCATGAACCGTAGCGCATTACGAATACTAAAAACCGTGGGAAACCGGGGCGAGGTTTCCCTTGGAGCGGCCCTTCGGATGGCAAAGCACCTCCACGGAAATCATATCGATCAGTATCCGCTTGCACTCCTCTTAGAAGACGGGTATCTCGGAACAACTATTGAACGCACTCCACCCACCGGGGCCGAAGAGATCAGGGAATATTGGCTTGCGACAACTCTTCACATGTTCACGCTTCCGAAAGGACTGAACGGCGTAATCACATACCTTGGAGTCAAATCCTCGGGAAGCCTTGAGCCAGAGAAAGAGCGAGTTTTCCTGCGAGCCAAAGGCGTTCTCTACATTGACGAGCACCGGCAGAAAATGTGGGATCGATTGTGGTCGTTCGTTCTCGGATTCGGTGCTGGACTGCTCACGACGATCGGGGCGGCTTGGTTGAAAAGATTACTGGCACTCTCGTAGGAGCCACAACTTGTCAATCCCCACCCGCACCCAACCCAAACAAACCAAGCCACTTCCACCCGCACAGAATTACCCCAAACTTGCTAAACTAAAAGAAGAAGGGAAATCAGAACAAGTCACCCGTCCCGCGAAGGACGGGTTTTTCATCGCCCCCAAAAGCGGCTTATAACCCCAGCACAACCGATGGCGGCGATTCGCTGCGAACAACTCGGGATTCTGTCCTATCGGCTGAAACCCTTTTAATAAACCCGTTTCACTCCTCGCGCAGCAATATCAAAGGATTAACCCCAGCGCGCGTTGCGCCGGAATCCACGTAGCCAGCAGCCCCAGCAACAGCATCACCAGAACCACCCCAGCCAGCACCAACGGATCGCGGGGATTTGCCTGATATACCATGTAAGCCAGCACCCGAGTCGCCAGAATTCCGAGGATCAATCCGACTGCCGAACCCCCGGCCGACTTCCCGCTACTAATCCACCTCGCAAGTGTTCAGCTCAGCAGATGGCCGCAGCTTCTTACTTGTTCTTGACTAACCGCCTGGACGATCTTTTCGCTGCAAGTTTCTTTGTTTGAGCTTCATCCTTAGATTGGATGGTATGCGCGTTGACGATCGCCCGGATAAGCCTTGGGAAGCGCTTCTCGATCTCCGCGCAACGTGAGGTGTTGTGCATCTCCACGCCACGCCGCACGCCACGAATCAGCCCAGCCTCTCTCAGCACCCTGAAGTGTTGCGAGAGCGTGGACTTCGGAATCGCCTTGTCGCTAACGGTCAGAAACATCGAGCAGTTGTGTGAATACTCTTGAGCCACAATATCTGCGTAGATCGCCGCCCGTACCGGGTCGGACAAGGCATGGAGAATCCCCTCTACCGTGATGTCCTCGAGCGATGGATGGAATAAGGGGCGCACCTCCATAAGAGTAGGCGTTCCGCGTTAAGGGTTCAATCGTTCATTAATTCAGAACTATTGAATCTTAGCCGAACCCGGCTCCATCTACTCATCAAAACCTGGTGAGGGGCAGCGCAGTTGCCCAAATACCTTCAGGGGTTGAACACAGAAAAGGGGTCAACATATGAGCAAGCTCAAAGGCAAAGTAGCAGTCATCACTGCCGCCACCTCCGGCATGGCGCTCGCCACAGCCAAACTGTTCGTCGACGAGGGAGCGTACGTTTTCATCACAGGACGCCGCCAGGACAAGCTCGATGAGGCCGTAAAACTCATCGGCAAAAACGTCACGGGCGTGCAAGGCGACGCCTCAAACCTG
The DNA here is from genome assembly GCA_963743135.1 of uncultured Acidobacteriaceae bacterium. Classification (GTDB taxonomy): domain Bacteria; phylum Acidobacteriota; class Terriglobia; order Terriglobales; family Acidobacteriaceae; genus Silvibacterium. The sequence continues at coordinate 19,815 of CAVUON010000008.1, read as the reverse complement.
GCCGACCTCGATCGCCTCTATGAGACGGTCAAGCGCGAAAAAGGCAAGATCGACATCCTTTTCGCCAGTGCAGGTCAGGGCGAGTTCGCAAAGCTCGAAGAGGTCACTGAGGAACACTTCGACAAGACCTTCGATCTCAACGTCCGCGGCACGCTGTTCACCGTGCAGAAGGCCCTCCCGCTCTTCAACGACAACGGCTCCATCTTTCTCAACGGCTCCATTGCCAGCATCAAGGGTTTTCCGGCGTTCGGCGTCTACAGCGCCAGCAAGGCTGCGGTTCGCTCGTTCGCTCGCACCTGGCTCTTAGAGCTCAAGGAGCGCAGAATCCGCGTGAACATCCTCAGTCCCGGCACCATCGACACGCCGATCCTCGATCCCCTGGGAGAAGAGGCCAAAGAGTTCTTCAAATCCCAGATTCCACGCGGCGAGATGGGGCGCCCAGAGGAGATCGCGACCGTCGCCCTGTTCCTCGCCTCCAGCGATTCCAGCTTCGTCAATGGAATCGAGCTCTTCGTCGACGGTGGAACAGCTCAGGTCTAACTGCAATACTTTATATTTCCGCAGTCCAGGAATGGGATTCGTCCGCAGGAACTTCTCCGCTTCCTGGGACGAGTCCCGTTTTGCTTTTAGGCTCGCGCCTTCACCCATTAGGAACATCAGCCTCACTAAAATTCCCGCAAACAAAACCCGGCAGATCATTGAGCGCCCAGAATTAGTAACGGAAAACGTTAGAACCCTGTCGTGACCGCCCCGGTAGACGAGGCGGGTGGCCCATTCAAGCCCGGGTTTGGCTTGAGTGGGGCGTATTCCGCGTATTCGGCAATCGGCAAGTAGGACATGTGTGGCCATCATTGAGTTTTGGTTCAATAAACCCGACTCACTCCTCGCGCAGCAATATCAAAGGATCAACCCCCAGCGCGCGCTGCGCCGGAATCCACGTAGCCAGCAGCCCAAGCAACAGCATCACCAGAACCACACCAGCCAGCACCAGCGGATCACGCGGAGTCGCCTGATACACGATGTAAGCCAGCACCCGCGTCGCCAGAATTCCGAGGATCAATCCAACCGCCGAACCAAACGCCAGCATTTTAAATGGCCGTCCCAGCGCTGCCTGCAGCACTTCTGTCCGCTGCGCGCCGAGGGCAATGCGAATTCCCAACTCCCTCAGCCGCCTGCTCACAGAGTACGCAGCCATTCCAAAAATGCCGGTGATCGACAGCATCGCGCCCAGCACTCCCAGCACTCCCAACGATGCCGTAGCCATACGCGGAGCAAACAGAGCTCCGTCCATTTCTTCGTTCCATGTCTGGATGAAAGAAGACAGTCCCGGGTCCAGGTCCCGCAGTGAGCTCCTGATGGCTGCCGTCAGTTGCTGCGGATCGCGGCTCGAACGCAGCACCATCCACGTATCAGTCGCGGGTGATTGCAGGATGGGAAGAAACATGGCCGGCTGTGGATCTTCGGCGAGGTTCGCTGTATATTTTCCGTCTTCGGCAATGCCCACCACTTGCACGCGCGTTCCGTCCGATTCCTTGTAGTAGCGGCCCATTGCGCTGCTTGCGGAGCCAAAGATTTTGCGCGCAAACTCCTGGTTGATTACGGCCACGGGCGGAGCATTTTTGTCGTCATGCCACGTGACAGTCCTCCCGGACAACAAGGCAGTGCCCGCCGCGCGGAAGTATTCAGGAGATATCTTGTACGTGATTGCTTGAGCGGCGGCATTCGATGGCCTCAGATCTGTTGCTTTGTCGGTGAAGACAGGCGAGACGGCCCAGCCCAGATGTAATGGTGGAATATCCGTCAATCCCACTCGCGTTACGCCAGGGATCGCCCCCATCGCATCGATCATGCGCTTTTGCATTGCGGGCACTCGGTCGCCGCTGTAACCGGCCATACCCAGATCGGTATCTACCAGCATTGTGTTCCGCGGCTCAAAACCGAAGTTGCTGTGCAGCGAGCGTGCCAGTCCCCGCAGGGCAACCATCGAAGAAGTGACCAGGACGGCACAGATCGCAATCTGAAGAACAAGAAGCGCGTCGCGCATCGTCATCCGCCGCCCAACCGTGCCGATCGATCCCGCCTTGACGATCTCATAAGGATTCGTGCGGAGCACCTGCCGCACCGGAACAATACCAAAGAGGAATCCGCTGGCCAAACTCAACAGCAGAGCGACCAGATAAACCCTTGCGTCCGGAGTCACCGGTATATTCATCGGGAATTGGGGAAATGGCTGCCACACGCTCAGCCAGCGCAACAGCACCACGCTGCCGCATAGTCCTGCAGCTCCACCCACCAGGGAAATCAGTACCGCTTCGGTGAACAGTTGCCGCAGAATGCGTCTGCGACTCGAACCAAGCGCGAGCCGCAAAGCAACTTCCCTCCCACGGTCAGCGGCGTGCGCGGCAAACAGGATGCCAAGGTTGGCACAGGCAGCCAGCAGAATCAATCCCGCCAGCAGCATCAACCCTGTTAGAAATGCTCGCAACGCAGGAGCAAAAAAGTCGCCATGCAGACCTGGACGCACCAATGAAAAGCTTATTTTGCCATCGTCTTTGGGATAGGTCTTTTCGAGATACGCGCCAACAGCGTTCAGATCTGCAGTCGCCTGCGCCGGAGTGACTCCCGCCCTCACATGTCCCAGCACCTCAAAAACCCACCGTGTTCCGCGATCATTCAGGAAACTCGCCCCCTCCACCTGCTCCCCGTTGATCAGCGGCACAAAGAAATCCGGAGAGAAAAACAACAAAGTACCGTGGAACTCCGGCGGGGCGACGCCGAGGATGGTGAAAGGATGCTTGTTCAGCCGAACAACACGGCCCACTACGCCGCGATCATCCTGAAAATGGCTGTGCCAATATGCATAGGTCAGCACGATATACGGGGCGCTGTTGGGGCCGCGCTCGTCGGAGCCGTGGAAGAAATGGCCAAGATACGGCTGAATGCGTAATGTGTCGAAGTAGTTCCCGCTCACTTCATAGAGCCAGGAGTGAGATGGATTTTCGCCTGTGTCCAGAACTGCCTGCGCGATGTTATAAGCCGCAAGACTATCGAAGCTCCGGTTGCGATCGCGCAGATCGAGATAGTCAGGATACGATTGCACGATGTACTTGTCGTTCCCGCGCTGGATGGCGTAAAGGCTCTGCCCCTGAGGTACATTCAGCGGGCGCAATAGCAATCCATTGAGCATGCTGAACACCACGGCGTTTGAGCCAATCGCCAAAGCCAGCGTCAAAACGGCGGCGATTGCGAATCCGGGTGACTTGCGCAACACGCGCAGGCTGAAGCGCACATCCTGCACAAAAGTCTCGATAAAATTGCCGCCCAGCGCCTCGTAGCATTCCTCTCGGAACCGCTCACGGCCGCCGAACTCGACGCGCGCGCGCCGTTCCGCCTCAGCGCGAGGCACGCCCGAGCGTTCCAAATCATCCGAGCGCAGCTGAATGTGCGAGCGAAGCTCCTGCTCCATGTCCTCCGCGATCTGAGAATGGCGAAAGAGCTTCGCAGCGAGGGACCGAAAGTACGCCAGAAGTTTCATCGCAATCCCTCCGCGGCACCGGCCTGCTCCTTCCATCGTTGAGCGTTCACGCCCATCACCAGCAGCCATAGCATCGGCAACGCTTCCCCAAGGATGCCGATGGCCGAATTGTATGGAGACACAAGTCTCGCAAGCGGCGGTGACAGATAGATCAGCCAGACCAGACCGGCAAACGCCATCGGTGCGCCCAGGATCCGAGGTAGAAAGTTCGAACGGAAAATCAGGTAGCCAATCACAAGACAGAAGAGGCCGTGAAATACCATGCCTATGTTCACGCCCCGGACATGCATTCGAAGCGCCTCACAGGCGAGTCCCGCGAGGCCGAAAGACAGCGCCAGCAATGACATGGTTCTGTCCACCGGCTTGAAGATGCCATAGAGAAGCACCGTCACGGCCGCATAGCACAAGACCGGAATGAGGATGGCTGCTGCAATCCCGAGCCTGCCGGGAGCAAGGAACTCGGCAAACACTGCGGTCAGTACGCCAATCACGTAGAGCACACCCGCAATTCTCGCTTTGAGCCGCGGCGATATTTCTCGAATACGCTCCGTCGTTTCGTGGACCCGGGAGTCAGCTACAATCCGTGAATTCATATTTCCTCCGGTTGCACAGAGAGGGCGGAACCGATGGCAGCCACCAGCCGATTCCAGTTGTCGGTCTCTTCACGCAGGCGTCCGCGGCCCGCGGCGGTGAGTTCGTAAAACTTGGCGCGGCGATTGTTCTCCGACGTGCCCCACTTCGCCTTGAGCAGTCCCTGACGGACCAGGCGAAACAGTCCGGGATAGAGCGCGCCCTGTTCAATCAAAAGGGCATCGCCGGAGATCTGCCCGATGCGGAGCAGGATGCCGTAGCCATGCAGCGGGCCCAGCGAGGCCGCCCTGAGGATGAGGAGATCGAGCGTGCCGGGAAGGAGTTGAGCCTGGTCGGTCACAAGCCCTCCTAAGATGATTAGGAGACTACCGCCATCACTCCTAAGTTGTCAAGGAGAAAACAAGCCGGCAAGCATAAATCTCGCTGCTCGTTCCCAACCCAGCCATCACGCACCCCAACTCGGAACACAACGAACCATGTCCCACATCATTTGATCCAGGGCGGTATCGATCTCGTTAGAAGGTTGGGTGCGCGTGTTGGTCAGCGCGGCCCAGCACAGGCCCGTCGACGTGCGAACCATAATCGTCGTTGTGCCCGGCAGGCTCCCGTTGTGCCACCAGTTTCCCGCGCCGTTGTTGCGCACCATCCATCCTCTCGCGTATCTCGCCGGTGACTGCGGATACGCCGGAGCCGGCGTAGTCATCATCCTGATCGTCGCCGGCTTCAGCAGCGCCGGAATATTCGGCGCGCCTGCCACATGATCCAGGAACATCACCATATCGGTGGACGATGCAATCCATCCGCCGTGCGAGTCCATACGCGTCACGTTCATCTTGTAAGGATCCTCGCCGTACTGGCCGTAGTAGACCACCTCGTTGGGCGCGCGCTCTTTCAGTTTGTTCTCCGCAATCTTCATGTCCGTAATCCCGCACGGCGCAAGAATGTTCGCCTGCACATACGCAGCGTAAGACTGCCCCGTGACCTGCTCGATGACGCGGCCAAGAACGCAGTATCCGAAATTCGAGTAAGCCCAGTGCTGGCCCGGAGGATACGTCAGCGGAAGATTCTCCAGCGTCCACCCAATAAGCTTCGCTTGGTCCCACGAATCAAAGCGGAACATCGGATCGGTCGAGTCGTTTGGCCACCCGCCCGCAGTGTGGGTCAGCAAATGATCGACCGTCACATCAGTAACGTACCCCTTGTAAGGCGGCTTTCCATATTTATTCCCCAGCACCCCCGACGGGCCAAAAACCTTATCGTTGAGATTGAGTTTGCCCTGTTCAATCAGAGAAAAGATCGTGACCGAAGTGATGGGTTTCGTAACGCTGGCAATGCGAAAGAGGCTCGATTGCTGCACCTGCAGGGACTTCTCGCGGTCGGCCATTCCAACCGCCCGGTCGTAAACGAACTGGCCATTGCGCGAGATGGCAATGGAGCTGGCGGGAACCGAATACTGTCTGCGGAAAGCGCCTGCAATCCTGCCCATTTCGCCGCGCTGCTGTCCCGTAGATCCCCCGTACGCGCCCCGTTGCCCCCACACCGCGTACCTCGGAAGTCCGACAATCCCGGCAGCCGCCGCGCCTAACAGATTGCCAATCACCGTACGTCGAGTCAGCCTCTCCGCCATATGCTCGGGTCTCCTTTCTGTCCTTCAAATCAGGGGCCTCGGAAGCCTGGAGATAATCTGCGATTTTATACCGCCATCATGCAGCGGGAAATGCTCCACTATCGCCGTCAATTTTTGTTAATGTTGAGGTGCGGAAATGCGCCATGAGGATGTCATGAAAAAACATGCTTCCCGATTGCTCCTGCTTTGCCTCGCCCTACTGTTCGCCATTGGCACTATCGCCTTGGCCCAGACGCCCCCGCCGCAAGAGCCGCCAGCCGACGTCGCCGGCAAATGGATCATCTACGCGAAAGGTCCAACCGGCAAAACTGGCACAAAGACCATCGACCTCAAGCAGGACGGGACTGCACTCACCGGCCATTTCAAAGGTCCGAACCAGTCAGGCGGACTGGAAGGCACCATCGATAAACAACACATCGTCTTTCACACAAAAACCCGCGAGGTACTCACCTTTCGCGGCCGGGTTGAAGGCAATCGCGTCGACGGCAGGGTCGAGGGCAGCACAATCCACGGCACCTTCCACGACCGCGCAGGCACCGGAGAGTGGCAGGCGACACGTTCCAATTGATCGGCGAGCCCGTATCCTCCAAACCGTTATCACTACGTCTCGAAGAGGCCACCGCACCATATTGACAATCGACCCAGGCTTCGTCTACCGTCTTCCCCTAAGGCGATTATGGAACGAACAACTGACACAGGTGAATTGATTCAGGGCACGCTGGAGATGCTGGTGCTAAAGTCTCTGGCGCGTGGGCCGCTGCATGGGTACGGAGTGGCGGAGTGGATTCAACAGACCTCGCAGCAGGTCTTGAAGGTGGAAGAGGGTGCGCTGTATCCCGCGCTGCACCGGCTTGAGCTGCGCGGGCTGTTGCACGCCAGGTGGGGCGCGTCGGACAACAACCGCCGGGCCAAATTCTACGAGTTGACAGTTGACGGCAGAAAGCGGCTGAATGCTGAGTCGCAGCGCTGGGCGCGGCTTTCCGCAGCAGTTGCGTTTGTGATGCAGGCGTCCTAGACGGTTGCCGAGGGAAACGCATGGCTGAGAAAATTCACGAATTCTTGTTCCGGTTGAAGACGCTCTTTCACAAGCGGCGCATGGATCGCGACATGGCAGAGGAGCTGGAATTTCACCAGGCCATGCTGCGCGAAAAGCTGTTGCGTGAAGGTACGCCGCAGGCAGATGTGGACCGGGCGACGCGGCGCGCGTTTGGCAATGCCGGGCGGTGGCATGAGCGGTTGCGCGAGCTGTGGCAGTTTCGAACGCTCGAAAACTTTATGCGGGACGTAAGTTTCTCCGCGCGGCTGCTTCGGAAATCTCCGGGCTTTACGGCGGTCGCGGTGCTCACGCTGGCGCTGGGTGTCGGGGCGAACACGACTGTCTTTTCAATGATCGACGGGCTGCTGTTGCGCCCACTGCCCGTGCCCCAAAGCGACAGGCTCGCGGTGATCGGCATTGAGCACGGAGGCCCGCGCACAAACTACGGCTTCAACGCGCCATTCTTCCGCAGCCTCGAGCGTAGACACGAAATCTTCGAACAGGTCTTCGCCTACAACAGTCTGGACCTGCAGGTTCGCCGGGGAAGCGGCAATGAAATCATTCACGGCCAGATGGTAAGCGGCGGATTCTTCCCCGCGCTGCGGACGGCCCCGCTGCTGGGCCGGTCGCTGACGCCGCAGGATGACCGGGTGGGCGGAGACCCGGCAGGGTTTGCCGTGGTGATCAGCGAACCTTTCTGGGAGAGTTGGTTCAACCGCGCGCCGGATGTTCTGGGACGCAAGTTGCAGATCGACAATGTGATGTTCACCGTTGTGGGAGTGATGCCTAAGCGGTTTATAGGAGTGGATCCCCTGCAGAAGCCGGAGATCTTTGTGCCGCTGGCGACTGAGCCGATCCTCGATGGCACCGACAATTTGACGGCTGCCGGCTTTCACGCCTGGTGGCTCACCGTGATGGGACGCCTGCGCTCCGGCGCGACCCTGGAGGAAGCGAATGCGCAACTCTCCGCCATATCGGATGCGGTGCTGCACGAAAGCGTCCCCGACGCATCCTGGATTGCCCGCGAAGAAAAGCAGCATTTCCACTTCATCGCCGAGCCCGGATCGAGGGGGTTCACATTTGTTCGCTTTTTATTTCGCAAGCCGCTGGTAGCGGTGTTCGCAATGTGTGGAGGGATCCTGTTGCTCGCCTGCCTGAACCTGGCCAGCCTGCTGATGGCGCGGGGTGCCGCGCGCGAAAGGGAGCTGGCCACGCGGCTGGCAATGGGAGCCACGCGGCGGAGGCTGGTACAGCAGCTGCTCGTGGAAAGCCTGCTGGTAACGCTTCTCGGCACGGCCGCCGGTCTCGCATTGGCGCCGGTATTAGGAAAGTCACTGGGTGCGCTTCTGCTCGGCGGCACCGGGGGACCGATGAGCGAAATGCAACTCGACACCTCGCTCGACATACGCGTATTCGCATTTGCGGCCCTTGCGGCGGTGGTGGCATCCGTGCTGATCGGGTTGGTGCCGGGACTACATGCGACATCGGGAAATCTGAGCGACCACATCAAAGACGGGCAGCACGCAACGCAGGCACATGAGCGCCGCAGAATCCTGCCCCGCCTGCTGATGTCGTTTGAAGTCGCACTCGCACTCATGCTGGTGGTGGGCGCGGGCTTGCTCGCATCCAGCCTGGTGCGTCTCTACGAGTCGGGCGCGGGATTCGATCCGCGAGGGGTACAGAACATCGCGTTCAGCATGGACAAGCAGCCGCTGACCGGGGATGCGCTGGTCCGCTTCTATCACGATCTGGGAGACGGCTTGAGCCATCAGCCCGGCGTGAAGAACCTCAGCTTTGCCATGATCGTCCCGCTGACGCATTTCATGTGGGACGAGGAATTTTCGGCAACCGGCGGCAAGACTCAAAACACCTACCTGAACAGCGTGAGCCCGGGCTACTTCAGCACAATGCGCATTCCCATGCTCGAAGGGCGTGACTTCACCTGGAATGACACGACGCCCACCGGCCTGAAGGTCATTCTGAACCGGGCCGAAGCGAAGCTGCTGTTTCCCGGCCAAAACGCCGTAGGACAACACGTCATCAAGCAGGGCGGGAAGACGCCCGTTTCGTATGAGGTAATCGGTGTAGTGGGCGATGCGAAGTATGAGGACTTGCGTTCACCCGCTCCCCCCGGAGCATATCTTCCGATGACGCAGGACGACGAGCAACAATGGCATTCCTACACGGCCGTCGTGCGGATGGACGGCCCTGCCGCTCCGCTGTCACGAGCGGCGCGCGCGCTGGCCACACGCATGGCTCCCGACATTCCCTCTCCGGTCATGACCTCCATGTCGAGCGTAGTGGATGACTCGTTGAGCGCGGAGCGGATGATGGCGCTTCTGTCCGTATTCTTCGCCGCATGCGCGCTCTTGGTAACAGCGATAGGACTCTACGGAACGCTCGCGTACGCGACAGCGCGACGCACAAGCGAGATCGGTATCCGCATGGCGCTCGGGGCCGGGCGAGGGCAGGTAATGGGGATGGTGTTCCGCCAGAATACGGGAGTGGCGATCGCCGGCGCGGCAGCCGGGCTGATTGCCGCCATGCTGGCTGCGCGCACGCTCGCGAGTTTTCTCTATGGCACGTCGGTGCATGACCCCTGGGTGCTCGCAGGATCAGTCATCGCGTTAGCGGCGATTGCCAGCGCGGCCAGCCTGCTGCCTGCGCTGCGCGCCTCGCGCATCGAGCCCATGGCTGCGATTCGTTGCGAATAGCGAGTCGAGAGCCGCCCGGCAAAACCCGCAATCCAAAACCCGCAATCAAAGACGTGTCCCCGGCACAGCCGCCCATGCCATTCCCGCCCCTCGCATGTCCGCAAACTTCACGGCGCAATTCATGAACCGCCCCGCGCTTTCTCTGCATCGAACTCTGCACAAAGGCACACTCCATGGCTACCGAAGAAACCATCACCTCGCGCACCGCCCAAATCAACGGCGTCACGCTGCATTACCTCACCGCCGGCCAAGGCCCATCGCTCATCCTGTTGCACGGCTACGCGGAGACCTCGCTCATGTGGAAGCCCATCATCCCCGCCCTCGCCCAGCGCTTCACCGTCATCGCGCCCGACCTCCCCGGCATAGGAGACTCCGGCATTCCCCCCAGCGGACTCGACATGAAGTCCGCCGCCATCACCATCCACGACCTCGCCCGCTCGCTCGGCATACAAACCGCCGAGGTCGTAGGACACGACATCGGCCTCATGGTCGCCTACGCCTACGCCGCGCAGTTCCCGTCCGAGGTCAGCAAGCTCGTCCTCATGGACGCCTTTCTCCCCGGCGTCCCCGACTGGGAGCCCATCTACAACAGCCCCGACTACTGGCATTTCCGCTTCCACGGACCCACTCCCGAAGCCCTCGTCCAGGGCCGCGAGCGCATCTACTTCGAATATTTCTGGAACGACCTCGCCGCCGACAAAAATCATTCCATCCCGCCAGCCGACCGCGAAGCCTACCTCGCCGCCTACTCCCGCCCCGGACGCATGCACGCAGGCTGGGACTACTTCGTCTCCTTCCAGCAAGCCGCCAAAGACTTCGCCCAACTCTCCCGGACGAAACTAACTATGCCCGTACTAACCATAGGAGGCGATAAGTCATTAGGAGAACCCCTCGGCGAACAAGTCAAACAAGTAGCCACAAACGTAAAGAAGGTAGTAATAAAAAACGCCGGCCACTGGATATTAGAAGAACAACCAAAACAAACCACCGAAGCCCTGCAAAAATTCCTCTGACTACGATTAGCTAACACAAACCGGCGCACTAGCGATCTATCCGACAACCAATACATTCACAGAATAGACGTTATGAAAAACAGAGCAATTGGCCCTCTGTGATCTATGGCTTCTCCTACGTGGCCTTCAGTGTTAGAAATAGATGTGCTCCCAGACTTTCCCAAATCAAAGAACGAGCTCCTTCGTCAGGTATCCAGGCGGATTGCGAGTCTCGAAAAGGAGCAGCATCCGATCCTAGCCCAAATCAAGACCTTTACCCAACATGAAGGGGTAACGATACAGTTTGAGCAAGTTGATTATGGAAAGAAGACACAAGAAGCAGAAAAGCAAGCTGTATCAGTCGAAATACGAATCGACGAAATTCCGACCCTACGGGGGGAGGCCCTTGACAAGAAGATGATGCTTCTTGCGGATCAAGCTGGTAGCGAAAAGATGAAGTCTTTATTTGCGAGAATCAATGAAGCCACCGAGCAAACGGGTCAGCGTCTAGACGCTGGAGGCAAACCGTTAGACGGCAGAATGCTCTTGGATATGATGGACATGGCCGAATGCGGCTTTGATAGATCGGGAAAGCCCACAAATTCGTTCATCGTTCACCCAGATATCATGCCATCTCTCAAAAGGGCATCTGAAGAGGTCGAGAATGACCCTGAACTCAAGCGACAACTCGAATCCATCAACAGCAGACAGCTACAACAATGGGTTGATCGGGAGAATCGTCGAAAACTGGTTGAGTAGTGCCTCTGAAAGAGGCTATCAAATAGCCTTCTGCCAATTGCTCGCGGCAGAAGGTGAAGAGCTTCTATACATCGCTAGACACGGGCCATTTGAAAAAGGCAAAGATGTCGTCACCCGAGCGCCCGACAGTAGCATCCGCGCGTACCAACTGAAAGGCGGCGACATCCGACTTGCCGATTGGCGGGAAATTGATAAACAGATCAACAACCTAGTTGAACTACCTGTGGTTCTGCCGCAGTGTCCATCGAATTCCCCACACACGCCATTCTTCGTCACAAATGGCCGAGTTGATGACGTGGTTCTCGACTACATTAATGCCGCGAACACCGGATGGCAAGGGCGAAGCTTTCCTCATCCGCTTGAGGTGATACAAAAGCCCCAGCTAGTTCATCGTTTCATCGCTGCTCACGGGGCCTACTTGCCTCAAGAGGCGAGTGACTTCCAGCAGTTTCTGACTCTTCTGCTAAGCGAGGGGACCGCTCCACTCGACAAGGCCGCATTTTCACGTTTCCTCGAAAGTGTGATTGCCTTTGCTGACGGTACGACAAGCAAGAATGTTTCTCGTTCTTTGTCGAGTGCCGTGCTTCTCACAAGTTACATCTTGGGATCAGCGGAAAAGTGTTCCAATCACTGGACCCTATTTGAGGGGTGGACGGTTGCGGCATCGTACATTTTGGCCGCCGCGACGAAGTTCTCCCTCGCGCAAGAACTATGGCAACCGTCGTTCGATTTAGCAATGCTTGGGGCGAACCGAGCTTTGGACGACATCGTCGGAGAATGTAAGGGAAGAGAACATTTCGTAGAGGGAGTGCCAATGGTAGACGGCTTTTTCTATGGTTCGCGCCAATTGATATTAGCCGGGCTACTTTCAGCATGGGCACTACGGAGGAGATATTGCGCTTTGGAGGTGGACGATCAAGTCCAGAAGCTCATCGTTGCTCGCATCCGTGAGAGTTTTATATGGGGCGAATCTGCCGCCCCCTTTATTCTGCTAACCGCGCTTGAATTGGAGCAGCAGTGCAAACAGCCGTCCGCGGAAAGGCTTGTATTCGATTATCTCCAACTGTTGCTGCTGTTCCATGCCGATGGTAGCGCCGGACTACCTGACAGCTTTACAAGCACGGAAGACTCGATAAAGTTTATGCACCATATAGGGGAGCAGGATGTCGAGAGCTTCCGGGGTTTTTCATATACATGTCAAGTTGCCGTCGATTACCTCGCTCGGCATTGGCTGAGACGCACACTTTCTGGGCTATGGGATGGAATAACCCGTCTATCTCTGGATTCCTCAGTCCCCCAGCTTCCGTGGGAATGGTTCTTTTGGCGGTCCAACTCAGCGGTATTGGAGAGTTCTACGGCCGGTCAACCACAGAGTTGGTCAACGCTGGTTCGCGATGCAGAAAATCGCGACACATCCGCCCTGCCTCCTCTATTGGTGAACCATCCAGTATTTGCGATGTTCTTCCTGCTGGTATTTCCGCATCGCCTTACGCCTGCGACATTCGCGTCGATTGACGGCCCCCTTTTAGCCACCGAAGACCGCTAGTTGACACCGCGAAATCGCGGGTTATTAGCCTCAGCAGTTTGCCCCTCACCACTCGCGCGAACCACCACTGCCGCAACTCGTCCTGGCATTTTCGAGCCGGTTAGTTATATTCCCGCAGCTTTTCCACCAGCAACACATCAAAGAGACACCCACCGAGTCAGTCCCCAACCCCCACCAAAAACGAACCCCCACCAACACGAACCGCAGGAAACTAAAATGACAAACGAAGAACTCTTCACCGGCGTCGCCATCAGCAATTGGAAGCTCGCACTCAGCCGTCTCGATCAACTCACCACTCCATTGAGCAACGAACAGTTGCAGCAGGAAGTCGCTCCCGGCCGGAACCGCATCTACTACCTCCTCGGCCATCTCACCGCCGTACACGATCGCCTCTTCCCCATGCTCGGCTTCGGAGAAAGACTGCACGCCGAGCTCGACGAAGCCTTCATCGCCAACCCCGACAAAGCTTCTCCCGACAAAATTTCCGCCGCCGAACTCCGAAAGTCCTTCGCCGACGTCAACACCAAACTCACCGCCGCCGTCGAAGCCCTCCCCGCAGCCGATTGGCTCAAAAAGCACGCGTCTGTTTCCGAAGAAGACTTCGCAAAGGAGCCGCTCCGCAACCGCATCTCCGTTCTGCAGTCACGAACCGCCCACGCCATGTTTCACGCCGGCCAGATCACGCTCACAACTAAACGTTAACCAAAGCCGCCAAAAAAGCCTTGTCAAGCGCACCTACCGGCTAACCCCAACAAACGAAACAGCCTCTCCCCGCAGAGAATTACCCCCAAACTTGCTAAACTAAAAGAAGAAGAGAAATCAGAACAAAGCACCCGTCCCCAAAGGACGGGTTTTTCATCGCCCAAAGCACGACTCGAACTGACATAGGATCAAGACTTTACGAACAAGCCCTTTGCTTTCTAGACTTTAGCCGCGAAGGCCAGGCCTGAAAACCAAATAGAATCAATGACGTAGCACGGCCTCTACAGCTTTTTCCGCAAAAACTCGAACACCACATACCCGACCAGCGCCGAACAAAGCGCAATCAGAAAGTTGGTCGGCGTCACAATGTCTCGCAGCGCGACCCCCAGGCTCCGAATGTGTCTCGAGGCCGTGTAATCCCCCATCAGCAGATTCGAGTAAAAGAGAAACACAATAAACGCAATCTCGATCACCGCTCTCGCAAGTCGTCTGAGTCCCCGGGGATCCTTCAGGTCGCGTGGCATGGGTAGATAGTACAGGACTCCGGTAGCGCACCAAGCCGGAGCTAACCGCAATCAAATCCATCTGTTAGCAGCAACTCTTCTGATATCAATCAAATACCGCAGAATGCTCAAATCCGCTCTAACAGAATCTATGAGTTAGAAAAAAATGTGGGGGGGAGGGGTGCTACTCGTACCGCAGCACCCGAATCGGATCCACCTCCGCCGCGCGCTGCGCAGGCAGCAGACACGCAGCCAGCGCAACCACGCACAGAGCGAACCCGACCACGACATAAGTCAGCTTGTCCGTCGGAGCAACCCCGTAAAGCTGGCTCCGCAGAAACGGCGTCAGAATCAGCGAGCACGCCAGCCCGGAAACGATTCCGATCGCCGCCAAAAGCAGTCCCTGCCGCAGCACCAGCTCAAAAACGTCCCGCCGCTTGGCGCCCAGCGCCATGCGGATCCCGATCTCGTGCAAACGCTGCCGCGTCGAATACGCAATTACGCCGTAGATCCCGATCGCCGCCAGAGCCAGCCCGATCAGCCCAAAGAGCCCCACAAAGGTTCCGGCAACGCGGTTCCCCGTGCTCACCGTCTCCACATTGCGTGCCAGCGGATACTGGTCCAGCACCGGCAGATCGGCGTTCAGGCTATGCACCGCTGCCGCCACCCGGGCAGCATACGCATTCGGATCGCCTTTGACCCGTACTTCCAGGGAAAAATCCGCGCGGTAGTGCTGCATCGCGGGCCAGTAAACAAAGGGCCGCGGCGCTTCATCAAGATCGTTGTACTTCGAGTTCTTCGCCACGCCAACCACGGTAAGCCAGTCGCCACTGATCTTGATGCGGCGGCCCAAGGCGCTCTTGCCCGGCCAGTACTGCTGAGCGAATTTCTCGTTCACCACCACGACCGGCTGCGTATCCAGCGTGTCAGTCGCCTTGACGTCCCGCCCCGCAACCAGTGGAATCTTCATCGTCGCAAGATAGTCAGGGCCCACCTTGGTCTCCAGCACGGACAGCGATTCGTCGCGCCGCGGCGCGTAACCCTCGGGTATTACGTCCTCCCGCGAAGAGCGGAAACTGAGAGGCGACCACGACGAAAACGAGACCGACTCGACGCCCGGAATCCTCTCGATGCGCCGGAGCAGTTCGCGCTGGAAAGCAAGTCCGGTCTTGTCCGTGTATCCCGCCGGAAAAAGATCCACAGTAGAGAGCAGCACACGATCCGGCGTAAAACCGGGATTGGCATGCTGCGAGTTGCGGAAGCTTCGAATAAACAGCCCGCCGCAGATCAGCAGCAAAAATGAAAGCGCAATCTGCGCGACCACAAGCACCGAAATCAGCCGCCCCTTATGCCGCCCGCCGGAGCTCGTCCCCGCCTCCTCCTTAAGCACCGCGACCGGAACAATCCGCGACGACCGCAGCGCAGGAAGCAACCCGAACGCAATTCCGGTAAGAGCAGACATTGCGAACGTGACCGCCAGCACCCGCCCATCCACATGCATGTTCAGGTCAATCGGAATATCCGTCGGCGGAAGAAAGCGGTCGAAGGTGCGCGCCGACCAAAGCGTAACAAAAGTCGCCAGCCCTCCTCCCGCCAGAGCCACAAGCACGCTCTCAACCAGCAGTTGCCGGACAAGCCGAACGCGATTGGCTCCCAGCGCAAGCCGCACGGCCATCTCGCGACGGCGCATCACCGCGCGAACCAGAAAGAGATTCGCCACGTTGACGCACGCCAGCAACAGCACGACTAAGGCAATCGCCATCAGCGGCGGCAGCATCGACGAAAGATACTCATTCGCGCTGTCCGGAGCACGCCACAGCGGAAACGTCAGCATCTCGTTGCTGCCCTTATGCGAATCGGGAAAGCTGCGCGCAATCTGATGCATCTCTACCGTTAATTCCTGCGCGGCCTGGACCGGAGTCGAGCCCGGCGCAAGCACACCCATCGCGTTCAACCACTCGTCGCTGCGGTCATGGATGGCGTCATAATTCGACTCAAGCTGCTGATGCATCATAAGCGGCACCCAGGCATCCATGCGCAGCCCGGTGCTCGCGCCCTGGAAAAGCGGCGGAGCAATCCCGATCACGGTGAACGGATGCTGATTAAGGTAGATAGTCCGTCCCACGACGCTGGGATCACCGCTAAAGAGCAACTGCCATGTTCGGTAACTCAGAACGGCGACCGGCGAGCCGCCCGGACGCTCCTCTTCCTGCGGCCCGAACACGCGCCCCAGCAAAGGATGCACCCCCAGAGCGCTGAAGTAATTGGCGGTAGTAAGCGAAGCCCACAGTCGCTGCGGCTTTCCAGTCGAGGTCAGATCAACCGGCGCCGTGTCCCAGCCAACCATCGCGGAAAGAGTTCGAGTGTGCGACCGCAAATCAACAAAGTCAGGGTAGGAAAGCTGCGACTCCGTCATGCCGCGTTTAATAACGATGGCCGTACCGTGCGGATGGGCACCGGGAAGAGGCGAGAAGAGCGTTGAGCTCATCCAACTGAAAATCGTGCTGTTCGCCCCAATCCCCAGCGCCAGCGTAACAATTGCCGCCAGGGTAAACGCAGGAGTCTTCCTCAACTGCCGCACAGCATAACGAACGTCTCTCAACCATCCGTACATATCGCGCCTCGGGAACCCGACAACATTGCAATTGCAGCACGCGCCAGCCCACAGCTCTCCGCGCAAGCAGGCTACTCAAAATATGATGCTTACTCTTGAAATCTCTCAAAACGCAAAAGGCCTAAACTGTCCGAAACCGAAAGACGGTGTGCGGAAATGGACAGCCGCAACCGGCTCCGACGCGACCGCTGATATACTACTCAATGAACCACCTCTTCTTAGACTGCGACGGCGTTCTGGCCGACTTCGACAAGGCAGCCGAACAAATCTTCCAGCAAAACTCACGCGAAGCCGAAGACGCTCTCGGAACCGAAGCGTTCTGGGAACGCCTCAGCAGCCACAACAATTTTTACGGCAATCTTCCGCTCATGCCCGACGCCATGCGCCTCTATGAAGCCGTCGCCCACCTGAACCCCATCATCCTCACCGGCTGCCCGCATGGAGGATGGTCCGAGCCGCAAAAAGTCGAGTGGGCCGCCCGCCATTTTCCCGGCGTAAAAATCATCACCTGCCGCTCCAAAGACAAATGGCTCCATCTCAAACACACCGGAGACATCCTCGTAGACGACTATCTCCGATACAAACACCTATGGGAAAAAGCCGGAGGCATCTTCATCCACCACACCTCAGCCGAAGAAACAATCCATCGACTCGCGGCACTGAGCATCCCGGTCCGACAAACTATCGCTTAGATCCGGTCGCCCGCTCAAGCTTTTGTTGCTTGAGTGGGGCAGGACTGGAAGGGTAAGCTTCCAAAATGTCTTCTGGGCTTAAGAGCTTTCACTCATCCGGGCAGCGTTCGAGTCCGGCATCAAATGTGCATCTTGCGACCCTGTCTAGCAACAGATAACCCCACTCAAGCAAGGAAGCTTGAGTGGCCACCCGCCTGGAAGGCTCCTACTTCAGCACAGGTTGCGCAGTAAGGGTTTTTTCTTCCGGGCCTTCTGGGTGCTTTCGGATAAGGTCGATCGCGGGTTGCAGGGAGAATGCCGTCACTATCCCCGTGTTCAGCACCGCCGAATTCTCGGTATCGACATACTCTAAATAGCTTCCGTCCGGGTTCTTGCGGATGCGCCATGGCTGTTCCTTGGATTTTTCACTGGCCTTATCCGGTGATTCGATCGCATGAGTTGTCACCACTGGAACGACTTCTGGCTCGAATCCCGTAACGACCCCGATCACGTCGTAGTTGAATCCTGGCTTGCTATTGTCCTTGGCCACTAGCGGACCTCCCGAAAATCCAGGATTGTTGTAGCCGTCCAAGAGGTACAGACTGGCCTTCTTGCTCGCGTCGACCGGTTCGACAACGGAGATCAGGCTCCTCTTCACAAAGGGCATTGGATATGCGCCGTTCGGCCCAACAGGTCCACCGAGGTTGTAGGGGAATCCGAGAAAGTAAGCATCTTGGCCGTACATGAAATTGCTGGTCTCGTTCGGAAGTGGAAGGTCGTACGTCAGCTGGTAGGGCGGTATCAGGACCGCGACATCCACCGGATCATCGCATTTATAAATCTTGAACGGAATGTTCACCCAAGCCGAATTTTGCTCAATCCCGATTTTGGCGTCCTGTCCCAGAGAAGCTACAGCATGCTTTGCAGTGATGAGATATTCGCGCCCATCGACCGCAATGGTGAACCCGGTCGCCGTTTCGTTCGCACTGGTTCTCAGGTGCAGGACACGCGTAAAGACATTTGTTGTAATCTGCGCTCCGCAGATAGCCGGAACGATCGTTAGAACCAACACCAAGCACGCGGGCATTTTCATTCCCGAATTCTAGCGGATGAGGAGATAACCCGTTTCCAGTCGTGCAGCAACAAGATAGTAAAAAGGCCCCAATGTGGGAGCCTTCTCGTTTTGGGTGGGGTGTGCTTCAGGCTGATTTGGCCGGCGCGCGTGGCCCACCCGCCTGAATGAACAGGGGATGCTTGGGCCACATGGCATGGCGGCTGCTGGCACGCTAACAGCGTTCGCCGGACCGCGGGGGTGGGTTTATGATGCGTTCAAATAACTGCGACATTAAGCGGCGGGACATGTCACCATGAAGTCTGCAAAGTTGCAATCCGCCGAGTAAACTATGCGAATCAAATTGTGGCAGTGGGCAGCAGCACCGTGGGTAGCGGGAGTTGCCTTTATCCTAGCCATCCTTGGCTTACCCGCGATCGTTGGCTATTACGAGCCGAATATTACAGTTGATGAAGCCCCAATTCTGGATCAAGCCAGACCCTTTTCCGCGCCCTTTCAACTGAAGAATTCCGGCAACATAATTATTCGCGATGTAAAACCCTGTTTCATGCCCGACGACATTGAGATTGGATTCGGCAAACCAAACGATCACAGCCACCTTTATGGTCGTGGTTATTCAGTTTGTTTCCCAGCCCTTTATTTCGACGAACTCGCTCCGGGCGAGACGCAAACAACTTCCTTTGCGGATATGATTTTGAACCGACCACCCTCGTATCTCGTGCGTGCAGATTTTCGGATTCAGGTTAGCTATCGCTATTTCTATTTAATTCGGCGCACTGAATACTTCGGGTTCACTACAGATCGCGGACAGGACGGATTGCTGCGCATTTTCAAAACCAGAGCCAATGCCTTTGCAGCGACGAAGCGAACTGCGAACTGAACACAGCGCAGCGTTTGCTCCCCGTACCAGCGTGAGACTTGGCAACTGGCTTGAACAAGAGGTCATCAGGTCGCTGCTAAAATGTGAGCATGAAAAACCTCAGGGCGGGTGACCCCTCAAGCGTCCGTCGCTTGAGTGAGGCTGCAGGGATTATAGACACTCCACCAGAGACAGCCCAGTTCAGCGCCAGAATTCATTCCCGCGACAAACGCAAAAAGCCCGCTCCGAAGAGTGGGCTTTTCACTTAGAGACTTATGCCGGCGATCACCTAATCTCCCACACACTTACGCGTGCAGTACCATCGGCCCAGCGAGGCTTAACTTCCGTGTTCGGGATGGGAACGGGTGGGACCCTCGCAGTATGGTCACCGGCAAACTTTCAGACGCTTTCTGTTGCGTGCGTCCTTTAAACCTGGGAGGCGCTTGGCGGGTAGTTTCTCCCGCAGCCAGATCTCGTCCTCGGGCTGTTTCTCCCGGACAAAAATGAGGCAAACTGGCGCCACACAACCTAATATCTCACAACGAAATCGATTGGTATATTACGAGGCTTGTTGAATGTCTCTACAGCAGCAAT
>CAVUON010000007.1:0-485063 GCA_963743135.1 uncultured Acidobacteriaceae bacterium | reverse complement strand
CGCGTACGTGACTCCATGTGCATTGATCGGCGTATCGGCAAATACCCGCAGCGCCGTCAGATCACCGCGTTGATCATCGCCCGCATGCTTTGAAAACTCCGCCCACGCATCTTCTGCCAGCGCGAGCAACCTCGGGTCGCCTGTCCGCTCGTAGCACCAGAGGATTGTCTCAATGTTCGTAACGTTGCGGATGGGCACTCCATAAGAAGCGTGGTCGGAGATGTAGTGCTTCTGCATGGCTTCCACGATGCCGCGATTCGGCTTCGCATCCGCGGTGGCAGCCAAGCCGCGAAAAAGGATGGTATGCGGCCAGCGATGAAAATCACCGATGGGGTTCTCGAACTCAGCAGGGCCGATGTAGCCGTCGGATGAGATATGCGCCAGTGTGTAGTCAAACGATGCCTGCACCTCGCGGTTAAGACGTTCGTCATTCAGCACCAGTGAGAGCCGGTTCGCGCCATCGAGCCAGTAAGCCTTCTGCTCCCACGGCCACCACGATTCGGCCTGATCTTCTCCTTCCCAATAAGGGGCGCTGAAGGGCCATGATACTTTGGGCAAGTTGTACCCGAGTTGCGACGCCTGCTTCTCAAGCCAGACCCGCAGCCATCCGTCCGGCTGCACCACACCCGGCGGCAACTCACGCATTGCCCCTTGGCCCGGTACAGCCTTAGTGGCAACCTCTTCTCCAACCATCAGGCTGGACGCGCCTATCAGCGCCATCGAACTCATGAGCGTCAGCCGCATGAATTCGCGGCGATCGAGTTCGGTCCTGCTGGAGCAATGTGGCATTTCATGTCCTTTTCGTAGGCAATGTTTAACGCGCTCTTACGAGCTAGGCCACGCTGTTTCGTTCGATCACAGTGCGGTAAAACTCTGCGCTTAGCTTCGGTGTTCGCTCTTGAGTTCTGAAATCCACATAGTGGATACCGAACCGCTTGCCATATCCGTCATTCCACTCGAAGTTATCCAGAAGGCTCCACAAGAAGTAGCCGCGAACTGGCACACCTTCACAGACAGCTCGCTGCAACTGGGTAAGATAGTTGCGGAGAAACATGACGCGGTCCGTATCCAGCACCATTCCCTCCGCAGTCAGCGTATCGGCGGACGACGCGCCATTCTCTGTGATGTAGATATCGCGCAACTTCCATACATCTGCCGCCAGCTTTGGCGTCCAGTAGAGTACCTCCGGTCCAATGTTCAGCCATGTACTTGCCATGTGCGGATAGGACGCCGGAAAAGGTACGACTTCATACCCCGCCGGAGAATTCGACGCTCGAATCCAGGTGGGATCGTAGACGTTGAGACCCACAAAGTCGAGCTTGCTGCTGATGATGCTCAGGTCTTCTGCGGTAAACTTTGGCGCGGCGGCTCCCAGACGGCTCAGGTACCGCTCGGTGTATTTTCCTTCCTGAATTACGGTCATAATATCGGCATTCTCTTCGCGCATGGCATCCGCAGCCGCCTCAATGTGATCCTTGGTTTCAACTACTGGCACAACTGAAATGACGTGTTCCGCTAATCCGATCTGAGTTCCCGCCTGCGCAACCGAGCGAATCGCCTGCACTGCCATGCCATGCCCCAGCACGGCATTATGCGTGAGCTGCGCCATCTGTGCGTCGTCCAGCTGCAAACCCGGAGCATGGGTCAGCTCTTTGTATCCGTCGATGAACGAGCTGATCTCATTCATGGTCATGAAATACCTCACGCGATCTGAGAGCTTTCCTGCGACAAACCCCGCATAGTCCGCGAAGGCTTTGGCCGTATCTCGAGACTGCCATCCCCCTTTGTCCTGCAGCGCCTGCGGGAGATCCCAATGATAGAGTGTGCAGAATGGCTGGATGCCGGCCTGCAGAAGCTCCTCGATCAGCCTGTTATAGAAGTCGAGTCCCTTGGGGTTTAGCTGGCCTGTGCCTTCTGGAAAGACGCGCGACCACGACACAGAAAAACGATAGCTCGTGAGGCCGAGGGCTTTCATCAATTGAACGTCTTCCTTGTAACGATGGTAGCTATCATCCGCGACATCCCCGGTATCGCCGTTATGCGTCTTGCCGGGCGTGTGCGAAAAGGTGTCCCAGATCGATGGACCACGGCCATCTTCTTTCACCGCTCCCTCTACCTGATAGGCAGCCGCTGCCGATCCCCACAGGAAGCCCGCAGGAAAATGCTGCCGTTGCGCTTTCGCATCGGACACCTCAGCCAATGGGAGCGCGGCGGCGAATCGTGACAGCGCGGTGAAAGGCAGCACGGTCCCACAGAGCGTGAGCAATCTGCGGCGTGAAAACAGCTGGGCCAATTAGTCCTCCTGTCGCGCGTTGCGGACCGTTGAGAATACCAAATTAGGTCATTGCGTCTAAATAGGCGTTGTTCCGAGGGGTGCCGCGGATGATCGGCAGCCATGAGTTCTCGCAAAAGAAAGGCGCCGCCAAAAGAACCCGTTGTCGGCAGCGCCTTCATTGGTCACCTCGTTGATTAGAAACTGATCTGCGAACCGACTTGAAGAAGCCGGGGTGCAGTTGATGAAACAATCTGCCCGGTGCCGCTATTGTCGAGTGAATTTCCCGGCTCACCGAGGTTCCGATGATTAAATAAGTTGAACGCATCACAACGAAACTGCAGTTTTACAGTCTCACTAATGTTGAAGTTCTTCTGAAGGGCCGCATCAAAATCCCAAAATCCCGGAGTTCTAGTGCTGTTGCGACCGCTGTCCCCGTACGTGTAAGGGGCTGGATCCGCAAAGTTGGCAGGGTTGAACCATTGAGTCGCATTCTTGGCTGCAGAGAGGTTCCCAACACGATTTGCGAACACACTGCCGGCCAGAGACCCTGTTAAATTCGGACCCCCTGCAAAAATCGTGAAAGGATACCCTGAATTCGCTTCAAAGCTGCCGGACGTGATCCAACCTCCGACAATCTGGTCCAGGATGCCCTTTTGATTGAAAAACGCACGACCTTGTCCAAGCGGAAGGTCGTAAACATATGCGACTACGCCGCGATTGGGTTCATCGAAGGAAGAGGCTGACAGTGGCAGATCATGCGCGTCCTGATAGTCACCTCCTATCCAGGTCGATAAATCGAGCGATGAGTTATCCATCGACTTCGAGTAAGTATAGTTAGCAATCAGCGTTAGGCCTTTGGAATACCGGCGCTGCACTGCGACTTCGAGGGCGTTATAGCTTGAGGAAGCAATATTGGCCCAGGTTGTGATTCCCTGGTACTGCGGAAATGGCCGCAACAACTGTGGGTTGGTTTGGTCTATGGGCGAACCGAGTTGACTTGTCGGAACCTGATTCTCGTCGATGTTAGCCAGCAAGTGCCTACCGACCGATCCCACATAGCTAACTTGAGCAGTGGTTTCTGCACCAATTTGCCGCTGAACCGACAAGTGCCATTCCTGCGAGTATGGCTGGCGATTGTTATATTGCCACCAGGTAATGCCTTCGCCATTCAGGATAGCCCCGTTACGGTCTGCTGGAGTCGGAACTACATACGGGGGAGGACCATTTTGCAGTTGGAAAACCGGTGGAGTGGTCACGGTCTGGGCGATCAGGGTTTGGCTGATCGAATATCCCGGCGGACCGCTGTTCGACTGGTCTTCCCCGCTAGGCTGCTGAAAGAACAGGCCGAATCCTCCGCGCACCACAGTCTTTTGCCCGAGCGACTGGGCAAAACCAATGTGCGGAGCAAACAACGCAGGATGGTTCTGCTGAAGAAGAGGATTAGAAGACGTTGCGAACACGATGGCGCCCGGTGTCCCGGTACCCGGATTTATGGTAGTCGGCGAGAAATTTGCCGATTGGTTGTGCGCCTCGTAGAAGCCGCCCTCAAACTGATACCGTAGGCCTAAATTCAGGGTCAGCGCGGGCATGATTTTCCAGTCATCCTGAACGAAAACGGCACCGGAGGTACGTCGTTCACCAAATTCGGCGAGGGTGGCGTTATAGCCGTATGACTGAACATCCCCCAGAAGAAAATCAGCGAAACCGTTCCCGGTGTACTGCCCGTTGAATGTGAAGGTAGGTATGCCCCAGTTCTGGGGGTCGTTCACCTGAGCCTTGCTAAACTGGCCGCCAGCACTTAGATTGTGATTGCCTTTTACCCAATTCAATACATCCGAGTATGTGAAGACATTCTGAATACCAGATCCGTTCGACCCCGGTCCGACACTGGTATTTACGCCCCCGGTCATCTGAAAGAGCGGAAAGACCCACGGACTTATTCCGGCCGGTAAACCTAACTTGCTTGGAAAGTTCTGGTTAAAAGTCGGGCTGAAATTCCAATAATTCTCGCGAAGAATGGTGGCATAAAACGCATTGACCATGCGAGGGTTGATGATCCACTTTTCCGAACCTTGATAGGCATACTCATATTGGCCCGAAGATCCACAATCCTCTGTGTTGTAACAAGCGGGACCGGGAATATCCCCGGTATACGCGGTAGTCCCAAACACGTTATGAGCCGTGAATGATAGCTGATGCGCGGGAGAGATGGACCAATCGACCTTGTAATCGTAGATTGGCGTCTTCGGATCTTGCGGTGAAAGCCGAAAATAGTTGTTGGACGTAGCGCCTGGCGGCCCGTAGTTCGGAGCCGGCCAATACGTCAGAACTTTGGCGGCCACGGCATCGAAGCTTGTTACAGGGATTCGATTGTTCGGGAATGGCTGCCCTGTGCTTGGGTCTATAATCGGCGTGCTGAAGGCACTGAAATCTCCGCCGACCATTTGCGTTGTTGGCACGGTAAAGATGCCGTTGACACTGCTTGGACTGAGAGTGTTTTGATAACTGAAGAAGAAAAACAGCTTGTTCCGAAGAATGGGACCACCGATAGCACCGCCGAACTGATTGTAGTGAAGCACGGGTTTCGACGAGGAAAACCCGGGCGTGGCGTTCATAGCGGTGTTCTCTAAAAATTCGAACGCTGTGCCGTGAAACCGGTTCGTACCGCTCTTCGTAACGATATTCAATACTGACGTGCCGTTTCCGTATTGCGCGCTGAAGTTATTCTGAATAACGCCGAACTCGGATACCGCACCGAGGGATGGAACCATTGGCTGGAAGTTATCACTATTCGGCAACACTATGGTTCCGCCGTTGAGGGTAGCGTTAATCGTGAAGGCGCGCGAGCCCTGCACATTGACTCTTCCGGGATCCATGTTGTAAACAGAGCTGCCGATGTTCTGTGACTGCGCGGTGCTCGTGCCAGGCGCGAGAACCGCAAGCTCAGTGACACTTCGCCCGACTATAGGAAGATTTTGGACCAAAGCGTCGGAAAACGTAAGCTCCAGTTCGGAGGATTCGGTTGCGAGTTGCGCCTGGTCAGAGGTCACAGAGACTACTTGTGATACTCGTCCTACAGTCAAATGGGGATCCAGTCGGACCGTCTGATCTAGTTCAATGTTGACATCGTTGGCTTGGAAGGTCTCAAATCCCTGCTGAGCGACTGTGACCTGATAGCGTCCCGAAGGTAAGAAGGGCACGTCATAATTGCCGGAGTTCGTAGTCTTTACACTGACGGCAACGTGAGTTGCTTCATTCTGTACTCTGACCACTGCTGAAGGAATGACGGCTCCGCTCGAGTCAGTTACCGTACCGGTTATTTCGCCTGTACTTCTGTTTTGCGCGGGCATCTGGCGTGGCAATAGCAAAAACAGTGTGGCTAGAAGAGAGAAGTACTTGGCCATCCTACCTAACGTCTCGATGGCCATTCTTAATGAGCAGCGCAGCTTCAATTCAGTACTGTCTATTTTATGAAACATGTTTAGCCTCCGTTAGAGTGGGTAGCCGGTGCGTCGCAGAGCGAAGACGCCATTGCTCAGAGCACGATTGAGCAATTCCCCGAGCGCCTCATCGGCGACAAAGCACATCACTCGGTACTTCACTAGTCTCACAACTCCCATCGTGCGGGACAATACATCTCGCTTCTGTGTTTTGTCAATGATAATTATTGTTCACTTGTGATTCCTGCTCTATGCCAGTGGAAACGCGGCGGTTATGAGCGATTGCGCATCATATTGAGGAGGTACTGGCCAGATTTTTCCTGTCAGCAGAACAAGAACTCGGACAGTTCGGATCTCACCGGATGGTCGTATGACGGTCTCCTAAATTGACTTCGCCGCTCTCGGCATACATTAATAGCAATCGAGATTTTCTCGACGAATGCAACAGCGTTCTCCGCCACTCTGCTGATCTCGGGACTATTTGGAAACGCAGATTGGTGGCGAGACCGTGTAGGATTTTGGTTTGTTTATGGAAATATAGTTTTATGAGTGATAGACTAGGCAACTCACATATGAGCAAGCGACTCGAGAAAACCAAACGCATTGCGGAGTGTGCACTGGTTCCAAAAGAGAAGGTCGCGGTTTTCAAGGGGTGATCTGCGCACAACGGTTCGCTTGAGAATGATCAGCGCTTCAATGCAGGATCCGAATATGAACTTTAGAGAAGGCCGGGTTGCAGCATGATTCCATTGACGATTACGGATGTACGTGTTTTGGATCTCCGCTTTCCTACGTCAAGGGTTAGCATAGGCTCCGATGCCGTTAACAGGGATCCGGATTATTCTGCAGCCTACTGCATTCTGGAGACCGATGGCGACCTGAAGGGGTATGGACTAACCTTCACACTTGGTCGCGGAAACGAACTTTGTGTGCAGGCCATTGAGTTCCTGTCGCGCTTTGTAGTGGGAAGGACGATCTCGTCGATCACGGATGACTTTGCGGCCTTCCAGCGCGAAGTGACCGGCGATACTCAATTCCGGTGGCTGGGGTCTGAAAAAGGTGTTGTGCATTTGGCAGCCGGCGCACTCGTGAACGCGGTCTGGGACCTGTATGCGCGTGTGGAGGGCAAACCCCTTTGGCAACTGCTGGCGGAGATGGAGCCTGAGCAAATCGTCCAGTCGATCGATTTTCGTTACATCACCGACGCGATCACCCCAAAGGAGGCACTGCTGCTGTTGCAAAAGCAACGGACGGGCTATGGAGAGCGTTTGGCGTTGCTGAAGAAGAACGGTTACCCCGCCTATACCACTTCGGTGGGATGGTTTGGATTCAGCGATGCAAAGATCAAGCGTCTCGCGGTAGAGGCGCTGGCTCAAGGCTGGAAAAACTTCAAACTCAAAGTGGGCGGCAATGAGGCCGACGATCTGAGACGCGCGCGGCTGGTGCGCGACGAGATTGGGGCAGAATGCCGGTTGATGGCCGACGCCAACCAGAAGTGGGATGTAGACGAGGCAATCCGTAGAACGAAACAGCTTGCCGAGGTCGATCTCTGGTGGATGGAAGAGCCGACTAGTCCGGACGACGTTCTGGGGTGCGCGCGGATTCGTAAGGCTGTTGCGCCCACAAAGATAGCTACCGGAGAACATTGTCAGAACCGCGTGATATTCAAGCAATTATTCCAGGCAGGAGCCATCGATGTGTGCCAAATCGATAGTTGCCGCGTCGCCGGGGTAACTGAAAATCTTGCCATTCTCTTAATGGCGGCCAAGTTTGGCGTCCCAGTATGCCCACATGCGGGAGGGGTTGGGCTGTGTGAATACGTTCAGCACCTATCCATGTTCGACTATTTGAGAGTGTCCGCCTCCATGGAAAACCGAATGATCGAGTTTGTCGACCACCTGCATGAACACTTTACGGACCCGGTCCGCATCCAGAATGGGCATTATATGGTTCCAGAACGACCCGGATATTCGATCGAAATGTGGAAAGGGACACTCGAAGACTACAACTTCCGTGACGGAAAGATTTGGAACGAAGTCAGATCGCCTTCTAAGGTTCTTCAAAGATGACAGAGAGAACCTCACACCACCTGCCATTCGGAGCGGCACCCAGTAGGAGATACATAGCTGTGGTGCTGCTCCAGGATTATTTCGATACTCTGCGACGCAGAACTCTTGCTAAAATCGAATGTTTCGCGGGTGAATATGAAATCCAACAATAGACTCTATGCGACACCGGCACTCGAGAAGGGACTGGATATTCTGGAGCTGTTTGCGCGGGAACGTGGCGGCATGACGAAGAGCGATGTCGCGCGAAAGCTGGATCGCACCGTTCAGGAAGTCTTTCGCATGCTTCGTTGCCTTGAGGAGAGAGGGTACATTTCTATAGGTGAGGATGAACGGTTTCGCCTGACGCTACACCTATTCAAACTCGTCAATGATTACCCGCCCATACAGCGCTTGGCTAGTGAGGCACTACCCATAATGCACGAGCTTGCGCACGAACTGAATCAATCGTGTCATTTGGGTGTTCTGGATAGCGGAGAGATCGTCATTGTCGCCCAAGTTGATACTCCGAGAAGCCCAAGACTTTCGGTGAAACTCGGATCTGTGGTCGATCTGATGCATGCGGCAACGGGGTATGTGATCCTCGCCCATCAACCTGTCGAAGTTTTTGATCGGGCTATCGCCGCGTGGCGACAGAAGACTCGCCAGCCGCTGCCGAGGGACCTGAAAAACCATTTATTAATGATCAAAAATGTGGGATATGAGGAGAAGGCAAGTTATGAGATCCAGGGCGTGACAAATTTTAGCTATCCTATATTAGATGAGAACGGATTTGCTGTGGCCGCGTTGACAGTCCCGCATTTGAAACGAATCGGAGACAAGCCGAATCACGACGCTGTCCACCGCAGCCTGGCTGCTGCGGCAAACAAACTCTCGGAGAAAATCGGTGGGAATGGTTCTCCAAGCGCAAAGAGCAAACATTCAAGTGCGTCGCCGCTTTCGTAGTTAACGATCGTCGGATAACAGCGGAGATCGCGTATCCATATTGCGTGTCGCATATGTAAAATATGTTTTTCATCGACATATTATCGGTGGTGAAATATTGTTCTCTTCGCGGCGAGACTGACGCGCATTCCAATTCGTAGTGTTTGCACCCGCGTAGTTCGGGCAGGTCAATGAATAGCTGCATGCAGCCCGTCGGAGGCAAGTCCTCTTATGGATAGAAGACAGTTCATGCGCGACGCTGCGGCGGCGGCGGGCCTGCATTGGCTAAGACTACAAAACTTAGTCGGCTATCAGACTCCGCGAAGCCAAAGCGCTTTCAATTCGCGTGGAATCCAATTCGAAGAGATCGCCGCGAAGAGTGGTCTTCACTATGTGACCGCCAACTGTCCGACTCCAAACAAGAACCAGCCTGAGACGATGGTTGGAGGGGTCGCGTTGTTCGACTATGACCGCGACGGGTACCTGGACGTCTATCTAGTGAGCGGTGCGGCCATTCCGTCGCTCCAAAAGGAATCGCCTCAATATTGGAATCGCCTTTTTCACAACAATCACGATGGCACCTTCACAGACGTAACGGAGAAGGCCGGTGTTGCTGGACAGGGCTACGGGATGGGAATAGCGGTGGGCGATTACGATAACGATGGTTGGCCCGATCTATTCCTCGCAAATGTCACTGGCAATCAGTTGTTTCGTAACAACGGGGATGGGACTTTCACCGACGTTACTGCGAAGGCGGGCTTGGCAGGAGCGCTGCTCGACGGGAAAAAGATGTGGGCGGTAAGCGCCGGTTGGTTTGATTACAACAATGACGGGCTCTTGGATCTTTTCGTAGTTAACTACTGCAAGTGGGAAGTGAATAAAGGTCCTACGTGTACGCTCAGCAACGGAATCCCCGGATATTGTCACCCCAAGTATTTTCCCCCGCTGCACAATACCCTTTACCGAAACAATGGAGATGGGACTTTCACCGATGTTTCCGAAGAGACCGGGATCGCGATGGAAATGGGAAAGGGCATGAGTGTCTCTTTCGCAGATTTCGATGGCGACGGTTTCCTGGATGTGTTCGTGGCCAACGACACGACCAGGAATTTCTTGTTTCATAATATCGGCGGTAGAAAATTCGAAGAGGTCGGCGCGGATGCGGGCGTGGCATACGGTGCATACGGCACGGCGCTCTCCGGTATGGGCTCAGATTTCCGCGATGTGAATAATGATGGCCGGCCCGATATTTGGCATACAGCCGTAGAGCATGAGACGTTTCCGCTTTACCTGAATCGTGACGGCGCCAATTTTCTCGATGCGACGGTGGCCGGCGGCTTGGCTCAACCCACCGGTAATATGTCGGGGTGGGGTAACGGGATGATTGATTTCGACAACGACGGGTGGAAAGACCTGTTCGTCGCCCGCTCGAATGTTATGGATAACATTAGTCTCTTGCATCCAGATCGGCGGTATCCGGAACCAAATTCGATTTTTCGAAATCTCGGCAATGGCAAGTTTGCAGATATCAGCGCTACGGCGGGACCGGACTTCCAACTTGAAGCCGTTCATCGGGGGGTGGCCTTCGGGGACCTCGACAACGACGGGCGTATGGACATGGTGGTTTCGGTACTTGGCGGGTCGGCCAAGTTATTTCACAACATATCAGACACCAAAAACCATTGGATACTACTGAATCTGGTGGGCACCAGGAGCAATCGCATGGCGATTGGCGCTCAGATTCGCATCACCACAGAGGATGGAAACTCTCAGTGGAACCAGGTGACAACAGCAGTTGGATATGCGTCTTCCAGCGACAGCCGCGTGCACTTCGGACTCGGGGCAAACCGGCGCATCAAAGAGATCCAAATTCGCTGGCCCAGTGGTATCAAACAGGAGATCCACGATGTCGATGTTGACCGTATCATGACAATTGAAGAGCCTCGCCGCAACGTTTGATAATGTTCATCTGGCAACATGGAAGTACGGTTCATGGTAGACGGAACCACCGCTGCTGTATCTATTGCCTTACCGTCACCATCACGGCACCATGACATGGAGCCTGAGCAGAAAAACTTCCCTTCACCCCTCGGATTTCCTTCGCTGTCCACATATCCCGCACCGTCGCAGAAAGGCCAACCGGATATCCGATATCCGTCCATGCCGCGTGGATCTTCGCGAGGGCTTCGCCGCGATTCAGCAGCTCCACGGCGCTTCCGCCGTCCGCAAGCTGTTTCGACCACACCTCCATCTCGCCGCCCTTCTTCACCCGTCGACCTTGCTGTCCCAGAACATCCTGATCGATCGTGATGACACTTCCCACGCGAAGCAGTTGCTCGATTTAATCAAGTCTGAACATTTTTTGGTGGGAGCTACAAGGATAGGGTGATCAAGGGGGGGATCTGTTAAGCGAGTTAGCCCTCTGCAATTTAACTGTAAGCCTCGCAGCCGGAGCGAATTGAAAACGAAGTGCAATCCGCCCCGGCAAGATGAAACAAGCAGCCTGCACTGTGCATCTTCGCAGCGGGTGAGGTGGGAAGGTGATATCTGTGTCCCATTTCATTTCCGCCCGGAGAGAACAATCTCGCAGCTGCCACTAGTTCGGCTGTGCAGCCGCGTGGCCGGGAACCCGATAGCGTCCAACGAATCTGTTGCGCAACTGATCGAGCCTGTTTGTCCGCGTTCGCTGCCCTGCTGGGTCATAGCAGGATGCGGTGAGGCCGCTGCATTGTTCTCGCTTTCAGCGATTCTGGCGTCGCACTCGTCGTCGCAGTCGCTGTACTGAACCAGCAGCACCGCGTGCTGGTCGCCATTGGGGAGAACGGCCTGGGCGGCAATTTCTCCGCGATCATTGATTTCAAATGGGGAAATGACGTTGATTTCAGATTTTGGAAACATGAGAGTATTCAGGTCGACCATGGGGCCACCGTTCTCCCACAGGAAAGCGTGCAAGCTACCGTGGCAAATCCCAGAGGCGCCCCACCACTTGACACTCGCCGTTGATTGCAAATGCCACGTTGCACTCGTCACCTTTGACAGTTCCCAGATCCGTCATTTGACCTTTACTCCACAGAAAGACGTGATATTCCTGATTGCCGGGCCCATTACACCCGGCGCAAGGAACGGGAATATTAGCCATTCCCACAACATCCCCTGAATCGTTGAACCAGAGTGCTTCTCCGCCATCTCTTCCCAGAGTTCCCAGGTCTTGTAGCGTGCCGCGGCTCCAAAGAAAGGGATGAAAAGTCGAGTCTCCGGACAGATCAGAGTTACCCACGACCTGACCACGGCTGTTATCGACGTGGCGTCCTAATGGGGATGCAAAACGGAGTCATGTGTTCAAATCCAGCCCCCGCAGCCAAACAACCTAAAGCGCTTACGGTTGTTTTTGGGTCACAAAACCTTCCCTAAAATCCCCACGCAACCCCACGCTAAGCGGAAATGCTTATAATTCTCCGCTTTTGCAGCAGTTTTTGCGGGTAATACCATGTGAACAACTGCACCGTGCGTCTTCCTCTTCTCCGTCATTTAAGCATTCCCGTACTGCATGGTTGTGCTCACCTGAGCGTGCCACTTCAACTTCTGCTGTACACCGATGGGAGCGCCGCAAGCATCGAGCAGCGAATGGCAGCTGCGCCTGAACCTATGCCAGCCCAACTGCGCGATCCCGATCTTTTTGGCCCGCAGGAACAAGGATTTCTCCCTGCAATACGGAGGAGCGCCAGATTCCATTGGGTGGGGACAGGGAAAAACCCATTTCATTCACTGGCCGGACACAAACATGCGCTGCGTCAGAAGGATGCGCGCAAGGGCCGGATCGAAAGGCATTTCATCCTGGCTGTACTTCGTCTTCACGCGACCGATTCTTCCGTGACCGGGCCCCCTTTGGGCGACATTCGAGGCTAGTGTTCCCGTTGGGCATCTGCGAAGCACTCCCTTGCTATTCGGCAAAGAACAAGAGCTTGCTGCCATCGGTCGCCTTCTTCTCTGCCGGCGAAGGTGCGCGCGTAGTGGATCGATGGCCCAAGCAACTCGGGAGCGAAACAGAAGAAAGGCTTCTGAGGCGAGCGGAGATATGCCGCGAAAACAGCGCTCCAAAGCTTTCTGAAGTGCTTGATTGACGGATGCGCTTGCTCATCTCCATTTCCGATATCAACCTGCATGCAGCCGGGACTTCCAATCCTGCCGTGCAGGAAGCGGACCCGCTCGATGACCGGCTGGAGAAACCCGAGTTTGCGTTCGAAGCCTCCATAGACCATCTCGCTACCGGTATACCAGTGCGAGAAGTCGCCGTTGAACTCAAGTCCGGGGAAAATGCGCAGAAACTGTACCGTCCGCCACATGTCCTGGAAGATAGTCGCGCGATGCGTCTCGACATACAACGGTACGGCGAATCGGTCACGTGCTTCTAGGACGGCTTCGATTAGCCTGCGGGCGACATCGTCGTCTTCGAAACCCCATCCCACATGTAGCGTAAGGCACTCAAGATCGTGCGAGCGGGCTTCCGAGGCGAGACGCACTGCATCGCCAGATTCATTTACGCGACCGCTACCGCATACGCCGAGGCCAATCGACAGCGCTTCATCAACAAGCGCTGGGACCAGAGGCTCGATGAACTGTACACCCTTGTATCCGGCATCGCGAATCGCACGCAAACGACCTCCTGGCGGCAGCGGCAGCTCGTCAAGCGCTAGCCAGTTCATGTAGCAGCGGAACTCCGGCATCGAGGTTTGGTTAGTCATGAATTATTGGATCATCCAATTTATATCTTTTTACACCGAATTAACAGCGGAACTCAAGTCCCATGAATTTCCATTGTGGAGCAATCATTATTGACCTCTAGACCTCTCCCGCAGTCGGGAAGAGTTTGACCATTCTTGAGACCGGTGCAATAATCAGTGCGATAAGGTTGGACCAATGCGAGTAGATGTGGAAATATCCCGCTGAACCCCCATGGGTAATGAAGTCGCTGTGAAGCCTGCCGGCCTTGAGGTTCAGAGCGAGGATGCCTCTGCCAGCCCGCTCTACGTTTGGTCAATCTCGGTTGTAGTGGCCCTTGGAGGTTTTCTCTTCGGCTATGACTGGGTTGTGATTGGAGGTGCCAAACCCTTCTATGAAGTCTATTTCCACCTGACCTCTGCATCGTCGCAAGGCTGGGCGATGAGTTGTGCCCTTCTTGGATGTCTGATCGGATCACTTCTCTCAGGCGTACTGAGCGAACGGCTCGGCCGGAAGCCGTCTCTGCTCGTCGCGGCGTTTATCTTCATCTTGTCCTCGCTCTGCGCCGGCTTTGCCCCAACTTTCTCAGCATTTGTTGTGTGGCGCATGGCGGGAGGGCTGGCTATCGGGATGACATCCGGCTTGTCGCCCATGTATATCGCGGAGGTAGCGCCGGCTGGGATTCGCGGGAGGCTTGTCGGCTTGAATGACCTGGCAAATGTGCTTGGAATCCTGTCGGCCCAGGTTGTCAACTGGTCGATTGCAAGGCCCATCACGGATACCAGCGCGGCCGCAGTCCTCGCGTCGTGGAATGGTCAGCGGGGCTGGCGTTGGATGTTCGTAGCCGCAGCCGTTCCAGCAATGGCCTTTCTGCTGGGAATGTTTTTTGTGCCGGAAAGCCCACGTTGGCTCGCCCTGCGCGGACGTCTGCGCGAAGCGGCAGGGGTGCTGGAGCGAATCGGCGGTTCAAGGCATGCGCAATTTGTCTTGGAGGAGATCAAATCGTCGGGCCTCCGCACAAACACCCGGAACGAAGTACTACAACTGCTGCGACCGCCATTTCGGCGAATCCTTATTCTGAGTGTTGTGATGGCTGTTTTGCAACAGTGGTGTGGCGTCAACGTCATATTCAACTATGCCCAAGAGATCTTCGCTGACGCGGGCTATACCCTCTCAAGCATCTTGTTCGATATCCTGCTGACCGGGATCGTCCTGGTTCTATTCACCTTTCTGGCGATCGCCACAATAGATCGCATAGGCCGGAGGCCCTTGATGTTATTCGGCTGTGCAGGCCTGTTTGTCATTCACGGAGTGCTTGGCGCCCTGTACTATCGCCATAGCCATGGGCTGCCGATGCTATGTCTCGTTGTGGCAGCGATTGCCTGTTACGCCCTGACCCTCGCCCCTGTAACCTGGGTGGTGCTCGCCGAGATCTTCCCCGGCTCAGTGCGAGGGACTGGAGTGGCGATTGCTACGGCTAGTCTTTGGATCGCCTGCTTCTTACTGACCTACACGTTCCCGCTGCTCAACCGAGCATTCGGCACAGCAGGCAATCTTTGGATCTATGGGGCGATCTGCGCCATGGGCTTCGTCTTCCTCTATCGGCGGCTGCCAGAGACACGCCAAAAAAGTCTCGAGGAGATCGAAGCCTCTTGGGCTATTAACCGACCCGGTTAACGATTTGGCGGTCTGCGAATGAGTGCCGGTTCCTTGCTAAATGCGGAGCATAGCAGGATCAGGCCTTGGCCAGACCCACTGTTCCCCCCATCTTGTTCTTGTCTTCCATCCAGACATCCGAGTCCGCTTCCGAGAAGCGCCTGGAGGCGGCCGTCAGAATCGTAGAGTCAGGTACCTTCGTCAGTTTGGTATAACGGGGATGCTGCGACTCCTTAAAGGGGTCGTTGTGCTTGGCGTTATAGCAGCAGATCATCGACCAGCGTGGATTATCGGAGCGATTCTTGTCAGAACGGTGCAGGGTGTTTGCGTGGAAAAAGACGGCGTCGCCGGGCTCCATAATGACGTAGACAAGTTCCAGGCGCTTCAGAATCTCATCGACGCGCGCCTGGTCCGCCCCTGCCTGTTCGCCCGTCAGCTTGTGCTCAACGCGGCCTAGCTTGTGCGAGCCCTTGATAACCTGTAAGCAGCCGTTCTCTTTCGTTGCCTTGTCGACGGCAATCGAGACGCTGGTCAGATCCGGGTAGAGAACTCCGTTCTGATACCAATAACCATAGTCCTGGTGCCAGGCCCAAGCACCGCCGACCTTCGCATCCTTCATGATCATCTTCGAGTGATAGTGATAGACCTCATCGTCGAGCAGCTTTTCGGCTGAGCCCACAATCGACTCGCAACGTGCAACCGCGCCGTAGATGGTATCGGTAGGATGGTTCCAAAGTGAGAGCCGTACTGTACCGCCCTCGCCATCGGCTTGACCGTAGGATCGTTGGTCGAGAATACGATCCTCGCGAGCCGCACGGCTCAGCAAGCCAATCTCCTCCGGGGAAAGCATCCCTTTGATAAGAAGGAATCCGTCCTCGTGGTACTTGCGGACTTCGTCCTGGGAAATTACACCTTTTGCCATTTCGCCTCCTTGCCGGGGGAATCGTGTTGAAGTTCGTCCACTGGTTAATTTTCCTTTACAAAATGTGCACAACATTGGTCCAGCCACTGGCAGACTTTTATAGTCTCCTCCTCATTCCTTTGTCAATCGTCCTTTTTGGGAGTTCGTATGCCGGATTTTTTATAGGGTCTGCCCAGAAAAAGATCGGCAACCAGCCCCGCACATCGATGAGAGGCGGAAATGCAAAAGAGATCAAATGAATAGCTTTCTTGCGAATCCAAATGGCGCTCAGAATGGTTTCTTGAGCGTAATTCTTAGGACAAAGGCATGGTCGCAAGGTTTTGCCCTCGGCGTTGTCACGACAAGGGCTTCTTTGGTGAACTCCCATTTGAGGGGTTCGTCGCTACCGAGCATTTTGATGGAGGCAATTTCTGTAGGGTAGAATCCTGCCCAACCCCACAGCACGCCCTTCGGAACTAGGCTCGTGATATGTGCTCTATCTCCCGGCCACGCAAGTAAGATCACGTACAGATAATCGTCCTTGCAAGTGAAGCGAATATCCTGTGGCGTGTATTGGATCGAGTTGTCCTCATTGAAGGCCCCGTTCTTCTTAAGTCGTGTTGGACCTTCCGCAGCAATAAGCCATGGACTTGTGCCATAGATTGCCTCTCCATTAATCCGCAGCCAGTCTCCAATCCCACGCAGCCGCTCCTTTGCTGGCTCGGGTATAGTGCCGTCGGGCTTTGGTCCGACGTCCAGCAGGAGAAATCCATTCTTACTTACCCGGTCGACCAAGCCCGTCACCAATTCATTGACCGACTTGAACCCGATTGCTTTGACATATCCCCATCCCGTGCCAGCGTCAACCGTCGTGTCAGTAATCCACTCATTGTAGGTCAAAGTCAGTTCCTGGCCGTTCTCTAGGTCATTAATACCCACTCCAGGAGTCAGGTCGTTCCACTTATAGAAAACAGTCACTTCTTTGCCCAGTCTTGCGGCATGATTGAAGTAATATGTCACAAGATCTTTCCTATACCATTCCTGAATTATGTTCAGTCCATGATCAAACCAAAGGGCGTCGGGATTGTAGTTGTTCACCACCTCAATTACCTTCCCTTCCCAAACGTCTAGGAACTTCTTGCTCGGCAACGCGCCTGGAGCGTGAGCTTCACCATAGAGTCCGGCATAACGTGGGTCGCCGACGTCGTAACGTTTGTCCCATGTGGGGACCCAAAACCAATTCTCCGCGTGATGGAATGTGGTGAGAAACTTCATATTTTGTTGTTTGATGGCCGTCGATAGCTCGCCGACGACGTCCCGTCGCGGTCCCATCTTCACAGCATTCCATTTTGAATATTTTGTGTTCCACATCGAAAAACCATCAACATGTTCTGCCACTGGGCCGGCGAAACGTGCACCTGCATTCTTGAACAGTTCAGCCCATTCATCCGGATCGAAATGGCTGCCCGTAAACATCGGAATGAAGTCTTTATAGCCAAACTTCTCTAATGGGCCGTAGGTGGCCTCCTGGTGCTTTCTGTCGTCGGAGTCGGGATCGGAGTAGATATTATGGGAGTACCAAGTTCCATTTTTTCCATAGGCCGGCACAGAGTAAACACCCCAGTGCGTGTAGATGCCGAACTTGCCATCCCGCAACCACTGAGGAACAGGTATGTTTCGCAGCGAGTTCCACGAACTTTGGTAGGGGCCGCTCGGGGAGGCAGCAAGACTCTCCTTCTGACCTGCAAACATTTCTAGAGAACTGGCCAGTGAGGTTGCTGAAATGGCAGCACCGCCCTTCAATAAATCGCGTCTGTTGTACCTGAAAGTCATCTCTTCTCTCTTTTGCAAGTAATGGCGGTGTTTTGCACCGCAGGTTGGCATCGTACGGAGCGATGCCGAATGGACGATAGCCCTCAATGACGATGTTTCAAAACTAAGCCGCGATACGTTCGCCCTGTTTGCCGAGCCAATTGTATTGCATGATGGAATACCCTCATTTCACAAAGTCTAAGAGACTGTCATTGAACTTCCGTTGGCCAACGACACGATAGGTGAAATGAGGATCGTAAGACCGGAGTGGGGAGTTCGGTGGACCCGTGAGGCCGAATCCGTCCATTCGCGGGAAAGAAATCCGAAAATCTTTCCTCTTGAGCCAGTTATCAACCTGCCGATCTCCACAAACACGTGCCGCACATTGGTCCATCCATTTTTATAGCATGTCGAATTCTAAGAGCAACTCCTGTCATCCGTCAAGCCACACATTTTCAGGGCCTCAGAGACCAAGTCAAGGAAGCATTTCACAATAGGATTCGATCTTTATGCGCCTCTGCCAGCTTTAACGGAAGTCAGAGAATGAGCGAGCATTGCTGGCCTTCAATGTTTACGCCTGTGCATTGGGTTGTCGAGCGCGGCGCGGACGGGAGTTTCACGGTCTGGCAGCTCGCATAAGCCGATGAACCGGCTGAAGGGGCATGGTCGACATCTACCCCTGTCAGACACGCTGCTTTCCGGATCAATGTGCGCCGGTTTATCTTTGTTGTCCCGGTTTCGATACTTTGGTTTTCAAGCTTTTCCTCCATGGAATGAGTAGTTTCATGCTGCGAAGTAGGCGCACATCTACGGGCAAGACATAGGCCGGAATGTACAGTCCACGCAGTTATACCGCGGCCCCATTCACATCAGACGATCATATTCATCTTATAAGTGTTCCGCGGCGCCTCGGGTGGATCTAAGAATGACTCGGTTCGTCCAGAGGGTGTCACGGAAGCGTAATACTCGACCATCTCATCCTGCGCTGGAAAGGGTCCTAAGTTGACACTGTAAACACTTCGACCGGCATGCGCGGCTAGTCGCATTTTCCATTCGCTCTGGCCTTGGCACCGGGTGTGAAATTTCACCTCAGCCTCTTCCACGCCCGGTGCGACGATGAAGATTCGAAGCGACTCCCCTAGTTTCATCAGAGAGGGTCGTGTTGGAATAAAGATGCGTGCTGGATTTGCTTGCTCGGGGCTGATGGCCGCTTCATATGCCTGGTTCATTTCCGGCGGAAGTTCGTCCATGAACTCCTGGATTGAAAGACGCAGGCGCTCTATTGCAATCCGAACGAACTTGTTTTGCATGGATGCCAGTTGGCCTTGATCGTTGCGGGTCGCGATGACTCCTTGATAGTCGAGCATTACTCGGCGCGCCAGCGGCGCGATCGAAAGCCAGAGAGGCACGCCGTTTTGCATCACATGCGTGCGGGCCTGGGCCTCGCTTCCTGCAGTTCTTAATCTGACTGCTTCCTCGAGCACCGCATTCAATTTGTGTGCTGTCTCGTAGGCATCGCAATAAGGCACCATGAGGGCCACAAAGCCCGCGAAATAGCCGATGCGGTTCTTCTCCAGTGGCGTGGTTGCCTCAGCCTGTAATTCCTGAAACGCCTTAGCCGTGGCACGCTGAATCGGCAATACCGCGAGATCGGGTTCGGATGCGGCATAGTTAAAGGCTTCGTCATAATCTCCGGTGATCTCGATGCGATTCGCATAACCTTCCTTGTTGTCGGTACCCGAGAATGTCGAAGAAATGGCCTGCCCGCTGTCGCAATCGCTAAACAAGTCAGCTAGGCGGGACGCGCGACCTTGAGAAGCCATTGCTGCGCAAAAGTTTCGATAACGAGCAGCCGCGGTCAATTGCTCACTCCAACCTGCACGCGCAAAGTAGGTTGCCGTGGGATCGATGATTCGGTGCCGCCAATGAATGCCGAGCACGCCCTGGCAGCCAAAATCCTGCGCGCGCTTCATATCCACCTGAACGCGGCTGGCACGGAACTGCGGAAACCACATCGACGGATCGTCTTCAAGCCAGGGAATCGGCCAGCGCTCACGGTTGCCCAATTTGCTGAACGCCTCATTCACTGGATCCCATCCCACGGAATCGTTCAGCGCAGAAAAAACAATATCTTCGGGCAGCCGCTGGTGCAGGGACTCGAAATGATGGGTCACGCCGCCCCATCCTGCCAGCACCAGCCGCTTTTCGGGTGCATGCCGTTTCAGAAAGTCATGCGCCTGTTGAAAAGGGGTTACCGAGAGCGGGATTTTTTTGATCCGGCTCTCCCAGTTTGCGTTTTCGTCCTGCCAGAGCCACACGTCGTCCACCATCGGATAGCGCTCCAGTAGGTCTGCAAGGCGGCGCTCCAGCAGAGCCTTTGCGGTGCGAGACTCGATGAACCCACCAGGGCACGACAAGGCCTCAGGCGGAAGCGCGCGCACAATTTCGACAGGGTTCTGATATGGCTCAAAGCCGATGCCAGTACGAATGCCGAGGTCCGACGCAAAGTTGAAGGCCGCGCGCATCATCTCGGTCGTTCTGCCGGCAATTTTCCATATATCCGCTTCCAGGCGTGTCGCATCCGCCCCAAATGTCTCTTGGTCGAAGAACTGGGCCGCGCCCATCTTATAAGATGATGTCCGCTGCGGCAGATAGCCCCAGCTTCTCATCGTTGAATCTTCAAGCGCAGCGCGATGGCCCGTGCCTGCAAAGTCAAATGAGAGATACGATTCGGCCAGAGGGCCGGGATCGTTTTGCGTGTAGACGTGCACGCCGAACATATTGAATCTCATGCGCAGCATGGCAGCAAAGTATGCTTTATAGTCCTCAAGGTTGTAGACACTGATGCAATTGAGAAAATCGGGCCATGGCAGTAGCCCGCGCACGGCAAATCGCGGCGACTCAGTCCATGGTTGCGAGGCCGTAGGCAACATCAATGGGGAGCGATCGATAGGAACGGTGGTTCCATCAATTCCGAAGACCATTCCTTGTCTCTCCAAAAAATCGAACACGGCATAGAGCAGCGCTTGCCCACTCGCCCCCTTGAGGATCGCTCCAGCTTTGCAGGCGGCTATCTCGTACTCCTGGTCGCTTTTGAAAGAGCTGCGGTCGATGCTCAGTATTAGAACCGCGCTTCCGGCAGCCGACTCGCTGCTGGATTTCGTGATTTCTGGCGCATTATTCAGGGAGCGCAGGCCCGTGACCAGCTCCAGTGTTGCGAGTCGCACCGTTTGGCTCGACGCTGCCTGCGTTTTAATTGCAATGCGGTGCGGCCGCAAGGCCTGCACCAGCCCTTGCGGCGTATGCAAAAGGCCGCTTGCTGCTATAAGCGCTCCAGACTTGATGAAGTCTCTGCGATCCATGATTCTTATTGTTTCCTTTCGAAAATCTTCACGCGCCACCAGTCCAGCTTGCCCCGATTTTCTCAAGGGTGCGGCCCTTGGTTTCAGGAAGCGGCCGCCATACGAACAGTGCTTCAGCAACGCAAAACATGGCATAAAAAAGAATGGAAAGCCGTGGTGAAATTTCGCTTGCAGCAGTATGCTCTGATCTAGCATGGGAAACGCCTGTGAGACGGAAAAGTTGGAAACCCATAAAGCCATCGTTGCAAGAGCTAGCGCACGGCTCCGTACGGAGATTGGAAATATCTCCGTGAGGACAGTCCAAGTGACGGGCCCAACGGATAGAGCAAAGCCAGCGATGTAGCCAAGCACGAAGACGAACTGCCACATGCCTGTGTTGGCATGCATTGCCGCTCGCCCCATAGCGATAAGGCGTATCGCCATCCCCAATGAGCACCCAATCAGCGGGGGTTTGCGTCCAAGTCGGTCTACGGTTGCCATCGCAATCGCAGTGAACAGCAGATTTACCGCTCCAACTAGAACAGTCTGGAGCAGGGCTGAATCGACCGCTTGCCAGAGACTCCGCGCATTTTCTATTGAGTTAACTCTTTAACTTCTCGCATCTGTAGGTAATCAACTAGTAACCCTCAGTACCCATGTCACCCCTTTCCGCATCGTTTTCCCTCCTGGGCTTCCTCAGAGACCTCGCTTGTACTAATTTTTCACGCCTGAACATTTGCTTTAGCCATGCCGATTGTATCGCTTATGAGTGAGACTGTATATTCATAGGACGTACCAATTTTTACATTCCTTCAATGAGGCGCCAGAGATTGACAGCCTCCAGAAACTGCTGCGATGGCACAGGACGGTTATGGCATATTATTTGAGTGGAATAGCATAACTCACAGAAGAACTCTGGTTTCCATATGTCTGTGCCTGATCGCACCCACACCGGGTGGGTGATGGAGCTTTGCACAAGTGACTGGACCAAAGTGCACCTACTCCGCTAGCGGAACAGGAAGCGATTCCGCAGCAGGCCGCTCGAAGGCCAATGCGTTTCGCACACGCCAAATGCCGCCGATCTTACCGAGCCCGGAGATATAGTCCGCGCATTAGACGGAACATATACCCGGGCGGGTTCCACGGGAGCCGTCTTGATGATTGCGCCCCCGGCACGGCTGCCAAGTGGATTCGCTACCAGGCCTACCCTGAGCAGCATCCACTCATCTCCTTCAATGGGAGGGGTGGAGTTACCGTCGAATCAACTGCCGCCTACATCGAACTGGGAGGATTTACCATTACTGGTAACAACGACCACGTCACACTGCAAGAAGCTCAGAGGCAGGGACAAACTCCCAATCCGGCCTACAACGGCAACTGCAAAATCGCCCGCGGAAATGCGGACGCGAACCTGACACAAAATCCGCATCATCGGCGCATAGTAAACAATGTCATCGGTAAATGTGGCGGCGGTGGTATCGCGACCATGAACTCGGACTACGTGACGATCTGGGATGATATTGTCTACGACTCCGCGTGGTATTCCATCTATGGCAACAGTGGCATCTCCACTTACGAAGACTGGAACTCGGATAACTACACAGGCTACAAGATGTTCATAGCCGACAACCGAGTTTTTTGGCAATCCTGAGTTCCTCCCGTGGGCTTATGCAACACCGAGACAATGGCAGGGATGTGATTGAGGTCTATTCCAGTGATCACGTATCTGCATAGACCCGAAGAGTCCGGCAGAGGCGAGATTATATCAATGATGTCATCGATGTGAATGTACTCAATAATATTTTCTTCAGCGGTAAGGGCCGGAATCCCGCAAAAGGGGAGAATACGCCTACTTCTGCTTACTTTAACTTCAATCTGTATTACAACGGAACCAAAGGGCGCACTTCGTGTTTACAACGACTATGGATTTGAAATGGATACGCTGGAAGATGAGTTGCGCAGGAAGACGCTTCTGCAGCTACTGGATGAATTCAGGAGACGCAAGACACCGATTCAGGCGATTGGCCTGCAGTCGCATCTGAGGCTGGACGGGAGCAGATTTGACGCGAATATTTATCGCAAGTTTCTGCGGAATATCTCTGATCGCGGCTTCTTGATCCTAATTACTGAGTTGGATGTGTTTGACCTGAAGACTCCGGCGTCGATTGCGGTTCGCGACCGAATGGTGGCCGACCTTTATTTCCACCTACTTGATACGGCTCTGGAAAACAAGGCCGTGAAGGCAGTGGTGACGTGGGGGTTAGTGGATAGCTATTCGTGGCTCACGCCGCGGTATGATCCGCACTTTGAGAGGAGCGACAGACTGCCGAGCCGACCACTTCCATTTGATGAGGGCTTCCAGCCTAAGTCTTCATTCTGGGCGATGGTAAGATCTTTCCAGAATGCGCCGTGGAGAGAGCGGGCCTAATCCAGCCGGCAATTTCTACCCGGAGCCAGCGTTAGAAACACGACTTTCGTGGGTCAGAGGCGAGCGTGTATTGAGGATATGCTCTTTCATTGTCTGGCGAGCCGCCTCACTATCCCTTGCTTTGATGGCAGCAAATATCCGCTGATGGTCCATCAATGGCTGTTCCAGAGCGACACGATTCGAGAGCTGGGACATACTAAAAAGCATTGTTCGGTGGATCTGCTTGAAAAGTAAATGGCATATACGGTTGCCACTTGCCCGAAAAATAGCGTCGTGAAAGGCCATATCCGCATTGATGCGCTCCCGAACTGTCTTGCTGTTCTGCATCGCGGCAATTGAGTTGCGGAGGGCGTTCAGGTCTTCGGCTGCAGCTCGCTCGGCAGCTCTGGCAGTCAGTTCCGGTTCCACAATCAAACGCGTTTCTAAGAGTTCGTGGTGAGAAAGATCGTCCAGAAGTACGAGGAAGTCGAGCGGTTCGTTCAAAACAGTCTCAGCACTCATGCTCAAATAGGTACCGTCCCCCACTTTTTGTGTAAGAACTCCCATCATTTCAAGTACTTTAAGTACTTGGCGAACGGAAGCACGATTAACCCCAAACTCTTTTGCCATCTCTCTCTCTGCTGGAAATTTTGTTCCAGGCGAAATCGTGCCGTCCGCGATCATCCGCTTGATCTGGGAGATCAGCTTCGCTGTAACTCTATTGTCCTGAGGACTCTTATGCGCTTTGGAAACTCTTGCCATATGCAACCACCATTATGTCACCTGTACCCGTCCTTAATACCACGGAGCCAGCAGATTTCTAGTTTCACCAAAACTTTCCCCAAGGCAGTTGTGAGCTGCATCCTTCCCTTTAGTCCAGCAGAAGTGATAATTGCTATAAAGGTTTGGCTGCGAATTGAGAAGAACGACTTTCTGCTGGCGACCCATAATGCGCCGCTGATTCGAGGAGTGGTGGCCTACTTCCACCCT
This sequence comes from uncultured Acidobacteriaceae bacterium, assembly GCA_963743135.1. GTDB lineage: Bacteria > Acidobacteriota > Terriglobia > Terriglobales > Acidobacteriaceae > Silvibacterium. The sequence continues at coordinate 460,532 of CAVUON010000007.1, read as the reverse complement.
ACGATCTCCTCCACAAAAGCCTTCTTCTGCGGCAGCAAAATCTCCTTTTCTGCTCTTAAATTCTTGCCGTTTTTAAAATCATCACTTTTGTTCCAGTTCCAGCCGCTTCTCGCTCGAAAGCCAATCTTATGGATTGCAGTATATTTCGCGCATGATTGACCAGGATCGCTCGCCTGGCAACGGAAGCTGCATGGGATCGATCAGGCTCAACCATTGCTGGTTTCGGGGTTCGTCTGCGAGCCTTTCCATGTCACCCCTGTAATCGCTTCCGCTGTACTCATAGTAGCCAACGAGGTAGTAATGATCGCCCTCAAGTTTTTGAATGAATATGGAGAAGTTATGTATGTGATATTTGGTCAACAGATCGCGAACACCCGGATTGGAAACGGCATGCAGAGCCTCATACGCGCTGGCATGACGAGGCTCGATGCCTATCACCATCCCTATTCCCTGAACTGGCGTACGGCGCAAACGGCAGAAAAAAGCAACCATCGGGAGCGAAAGGCCGGCTGCAATTATGAAGAAAGAAGATCGTTTCACTGCAACCCCTCTGGTCCTGTAATGCATTAAATTTCCAGCGCCACTACTCTGAGTTAAGAATTAAGATAATGGCGCTGATCACAGGCTTTGTAAACTAATCGTGGATTGTATGTGCCGGACGCCAGGAGAGCGTCGGCATCATTCTTCGCACCCATTCGTAATAATGCCCGAGGGAAGAGATACGTTGCACAGCCATTGTGGGAAAAAGACGTCGTATGATGCGGTCGTAGGCGCCTGGTAGCCAATGCCAGAAGTCCCTGCCCCAGACGCCTTAAAATCCGAGATGAGAGTTGCCATGCAAACGACGGTGTTCGCGTATCCCGAGCAAGATGGCGCTCCGGGCGCAACAGCATTGTTAAAGCTTGGATTCGTTCCTATCGTATTGCCTGTCTGGTTCGAGAAGCTGAACGTCCCACCGTTTGTAAAGGTATTATTTCCATCAACTCCAAAAATAGAACTGTACTCAACAAGGTCGCTGGAATTCCCATCTCCCACAGCAGCCCCAAAAATCGCATCTCCCGTACAGCCATCCGCTGTGGACGTAGCGTAAATTCCGTTGAACGCCTCAACATTATTAGCTGCATTTATCAATAATTCACCATTCCCCAAACAGTACCTCTGGTGTGGGTCCCGCTCATTGCCCCACGAGGTGTTGTCTTTGAAAAATACGTAGGCGTTCTGACTACCGGCCGAATTGTTCGTTACTTCAAGTCCACGCCCACCATTGTTCACGACGATATTGTCCTCAACAGCGACCTGCGCTATGTATGGAGTTCCGCCCCCTTGCGAATAGTCAAGCGTGTCAATGATGATCCCCTCGCCATCCGTTGGCGACGTTCCGTCACAAGGGTTCGCATCCAGGTTTCCGTAGCTGAAGTTTCCAGCGATATAAATGTGAGTACCAGAGGTATAGTCTGCAACAATCGGCTGATAGACGCTGATCCCGCTGTCACACTCGTTGTCAGTCTGCGCCGCATTGTAAGCGATGTCTCCGATAAAATTCACATAGTCAAAGCTTATGGTGGTGCTGCTCGCGAGATTATGAGCAATAAATCCGCCATTTTGGCACCCGTTCGCAATGTCGTTCGCAAAGATAATGTCTTGGATATTGGCGGGCGTCGTGGTGTTCGGGGACGCAACAAAGCACGACACAATATTACTGTTGGCGACGGAGCCCTGCACCTCCCATCCATCGACCATCCAATGGCTTTGGTCGACCCAGAAAGCACCAGTCTTACCGTTTTCCGAGGTATTCACGACACAGGTGTCGAACGTCGTGCAATGGAGTTCCGCTACACAATGACCGGTCCCAGTGACAGTGCCCCAATTGCCCTCCCAAAAGTTCCAACCATCATAGGAGCCTGCAGCAGCGTGAATCACATCACCGCAGTTGAGGTCATGGTGGGGCGTTAGCCACGGAAGAGAAGCGGTGAGTCCACTATTCGAATCATTCCCCGTAGTACTGAGGTAGTAGGTGGTTCCGAACGATGGCAACGTGCAGAAACACGCTGCAAGAAATATGCTAAGTATTGCGAGCTTTTTCTTCATGGACCTGCTCCATTTGTTGTTCCCACATCAGAAGATAGAGAGGACGGCTGGTCCACCCTTTGTTGATGGACTGTGACGTTGATTACCAATTCACAGATACCTAGGAGCCTTCATCCGTCAAGATTAAGCGATCGACTCGGGCTCTTGCTTCTGTCGTTTCTACCGCATGCAACCGTAACTGAAACGCTGGAATATGAGTTAATCGCTTCGTTGGTTCTTGTACTTAGCGCGATCTATTGGTCCAGCCTTTCAGTATCGGTACGCTAATGGAACGCCCCAATGCTTGTCAACAAAAAATCGTCGCAATGATCATCAATTTTGCCCAAAGCTGATGGAACCACATCATTGAGAGCTATGCGTTTTCTCGAACAGCTCGAAAACGCAGGCTTCATCTGCAAATCCTACCTCCGCCTGCTTCAACACCCCGATCATCTGCTCCACGGTGAACCGTCTCTACCGCAACCCAAATCCTCCTCATTTACAGGATTAGATTTGGTCGAAGACTAACATTAGCTTTGGCTCAAAAATACCGGGGCCGATCAAAGATCGCCATTCTCGATTAAGGACTAAGGAAGGCGCGCTGATGTATAAGCTTCGTATTGGAAGTACCAATTGTACATAGAATATGTGTGCGTTCGAACTAGAAGCTGACTGCCATTGTGTGACAGGTCGCGTGAATGAAGGGGTTTTGACCAGAAATGAGGCCGATTTTATAGACTTCTTGCGGTGGAAATTTCCTCACATTTCTACGAAGACAGGCAGCTTGGTTCTCCTGTACAATGGATGAACCAAATGATTGCGGACGACATTGGGGCATATTGCTGTCATATTCATGATCGAGGTTCCAGGACTGCTCAAAATGAATTTAACTATGAAAGCTGCCTTGCTTCATGGCGCAAAAGACATCCGCATCGAACATCGCCCTCAGCCTAAATTGAATTCAGGCATGGTGTTGCTACGCAACCGCCGCGTTGGTATTTGCGGCTCTGATCTGCACTACTATGAACATGGTTATTGCGCGACCTTTGTGCCGGACCGTCCATTTATTCTAGGGCACGAACTTTCTGCCGAAGTCATCGCTGTCGCTGACGATGTGGACAACGTGAGGGTCGGCCAGCGCGTGACGGTAAATCCAGCGCGCTCTTGCGGGATTTGCGAGTATTGCAAGAATGGTCGATCTAATCTATGCCAAAAGACCATCATGCTCGGAAGCGCCAGTACCACTCCACCGACTGACGGAGCCTTTGCGGAATTCATTACAGTGCATTGTGGCCAATGTCACGAGCTCCCAGTGGAAATGGACGACGGTTCCGGGGCGATGATAGAACCGTTTTCCGTTGCCTTGCACGCGGTGAAACGTGTTGGCATCGTCTCGGGCAAACGTGTCCTCGTGATGGGAGGGGGGCCCATAGGCCTACTCACTGCGATAACCGCGCGTGCGTTCGGCGCAGTTCCGGTCATTGTCAGCGACATCGTTCCTGGCCGTCGTCAGAGAGCGATTGAACTGGGTGCGGATATGACTCTGGATCCCTTGACAGAGAATTTGCGTGATCAGGTGCGCGAGTTAACCGGGGACGGGTTCGATGTGATTCTTGAGGCGTCCGGCGCAGCACCCGCGTTGCAGAGCGCGTTCGACCTAGTCCGCCCCGGCGGCACCGTTGTGCAGATTGGCACGCTCGGCACAGACAATATTCCGCTTCCCGCCAACGAGATTATGACGCGCGAGATTAGTTTCATTGGATCCATGCGTTATGGTGAAACTTTCGATGAAGCGATCCGGCTGGTGGCGGCTGGACGCATTAATTTACGCCCGCTTATCAGCAATACTTTTGCTTTAAGCGAATCAGCGAGAGCCTTAGAGTTTGCGGCGAACAAATCTAACGCGATGAAAGTTCAACTCGAAATGTAATCAACGGTGCTCAAATCCATGTCATCATCAGAGCTGGAGGGCAGCCACATTTCGCTGTCCCGGCTCATGGCTGCATTACCAGAGGACGAGGGATGCGTATCGACGGTCAATCCTAGTAATCCCACTCCTTATTCAAAACCGGTTTGAGTATCTTCCGGACTACAGCCACTAAAGCCATGTCACATGGTTCGTTGGAGTTCTCTATATTGAGGCACACGGTTTCAGGATTGGCTGTGCTGAATAAGGTCGTAGATATCTCTGGGTTCTGACTCGAGAACTGCAACGCGAGTCGACTGATGGACGTTCCCTGATTTCGGCAGAACTCGGCGGCTTCACGGAAGCGACTCTGGTCCTCGGTGCTGGCAGGATGCCAGGCGGCCGCGCCGCGATCCGTCAGAAGTCCGGAAGCAAATGGGGAACCATTCACAATGCCAATTCCCTTCTGTCGGGCCACTGGTAGCAGGTCGAGCAGTTGCGTGTCGTTCAGGCAATAATGATTGTGAACCAGCGCGGCATCGATATCGAGCGTCGCAAAGATTCGCCTCCACAAATCCATGGGATAGATGCCGAAGCTGACGTTTCCCAGCCGGCCTTCCCGCTTCAGTTCCTGAACTGAGTCATATCCTTCGGTTAAAGCCCACTCAGTATATTTTTGATTCTGGTACTCGATATCATGAATGTGAATGATATCGAAATAGTCCACGCCCAGCCGTTCGGCGCTCTCGTCCAGCGAAGCCCGAATGCGCGCTCGCGAGTAGTCCAGATGGTCGTTGCCATAACCACCTGGGTCCGTGTACTTGCCTACCTTGGTTGACAGGAAGTAGCGATTGCGGGGGACGCCGCGCAGAGCCTTGCCAAGAACTTTCTCGGAAAGCGTTCCCCCATAGGCTGGCGCTACATCGAAGTAGTTGATGCCATAGTCAAGGGCGGCATGAACCGCCGCAATGGCCTCTGATTCGTCCACGGGATGAAAAACGGCTCCCAGTGATGAGGCTCCGAAGCTGAGCCGCGATACGTTCAATCCCGTGTTGCCGAGCAAATTGTATTGCATGATGAACCGCCACATTTTCCGAAAGATTTTAGTACCCTGTCATCGAACTCCCCATAGCCAGCAGCACGACGGCCGCTATGAGAATCGCGAGACCAGCATAGAGTGTTCGTCTGGACCGGACCGGAGCCCTTATCCACTCGCCAGTGAGAAAGCCGAAGAGATTCGCAACAATGAGGGAGGAGGCTATATTCACGGCCCATCCTACGGAGGTGCCCAGACGGCCCAGATAGTACGAGCCCATACCATACGGGATAGTGGCAAGGAACCAGATGACTCCCATCGCCACTCCCATCAGCCAGTCATGAGCGGCATCCGGCCCCGTATTTTTTCGCCACGTTCCCCTCTTGATCTGTAAGACTCCGAACCAGAGTAGAAGCGATGCGGCGGCTCCCCAGAAGACAGGCAGCCAACTGGCCAGGGTGGAGAATGCCGGATTTGCGCCGAGTCTCTGGGCTTCTTCGCCGACTCGACTGGTGAATGCAAATCCCAAGTTTGCGCAGGAACTCAGGACGCCGGATGCCGCGCAAACCAGCAAAGCTACGCCGAATCCATGCCGTTGGTCAGTGGATCCAGACTGCCGCTCCCGCAGAGCGCCTGCCCTGCCGCAGACCGCGACTCCGATCACGCATCCCGCGATGCCGGACAAGATCACCAGGCCTCCTGGCCTCAGAAGGTCGCCAGGTGACTTCACTAAGAACGGAAGGATGGATCCGACCGCGGTATTGATCCCCATGATGGCCGCATAGCCCACAGACATGCCCGCCAGGGTGACACCGTAGCCAAAGAGGATAGCTCCCATGCCCCAGCCAAAGCCGTATGCCATGCCTGCGTAGACTGTTCGTGCGCCTGCAGCATGCACCGCTTCCATCCAGTCCGGCGTAACGAACGCCGCCATGATCAGGGGAAGGATGATCATCATCACCAGCGTTGCAGGAACATAGATGTTTTCTAATTCGAACTTCCGGCGCTTCTTGAGCGGAACCGCTAGACCTCCACCAGCTACCGCGGCAATGAAAACGAGTGAAAATCCCAAAACGGGTGAATGCATGCGAATGTTTTCTCCCCTTCTTAAGCTGTGATCTATCGACCCTGCATTCAGCGTTTAAATAGATTGGTTCAGCCATGATTATATCCAACTTCTAAAAAGATACCGGGCTCTTTCTTCAAGCCATGGCCTCCCATTTTGCCCTCTCGAGAGCCCGTATTTTGCGCCAAGGAAAGCAGCGCCAAACACGCAATGGCAAGAATTGTCTAGATTTACTGGGACTTCTGTCAAATCCAAGCGCATGCATTTTGGACGAACCAATTTTTAATTGACATTTGTCGTCATCGCATGATACCCAATATGGCGATCTCATATTTGAACGTTTAATGGATGGACCACGAATCTGATGCTGCTCAGCTAGAGAGTTAGGACCACCAGCGTGCAGTATCAGGAATTATTTCAAGGAGGCAATATGTGCAATCGATTTGAAGACGGGGATACCTCGCAGAAGTCATCGAGGCTTCGTATCCTGATCTACTCCCTTCTCGCGGTGTTGCTGACCATTCCCCTCAGCCTGCACGCCCAGCAATACTCCGGAACGATTGTAGGAACGGTCAGAGATTCTACCGGCGCGGCGGTTCCAGGAGCGACCGTCACGGTTATCAACACGGGAACGGGCTCGAGGATTACCCAAACCTCCGGCGGGCAAGGTGAATTCATCTTCGCGCAGCTGCCAATCGGAAACTATGAAGTCCATGTGAAGCAGGGCAACTTCAAGGAATTCGTTGAAACCGGCGTCGTTGTTCATACCTCGACCAACGCTGAAGTTCCAGTACTCCTGCAGGTTGGTTCCCAAAACCAGACAGTTACTGTGCGGGCAGACGCCATCGAGGTCCAAACGACCTCCGCTGCGATCGGTGAAGTCGTAACCAGTACCCAGGTGCATGAACTGCCTCTGAACGGCGAGAACTTTATGGGCTTAACGACACTGTCCCCGGGCGTCAGTCCACCCCAGGGATTCAATGCCACCGGCAAGGGTCTCCAAGGCAGCCCCGGATTCTCAGTGAACGGCAACCCTTACAGTTCCAACTTGTTCCTGATCGATGGGGTGAACAACAACGACACGGCGTCTGGCATGACCATTCTCGTCTATCCGTCAGTCGATACGATTGCGGAATTTAAAATGATCCGCAACTCCTATGGCCCTGAATATGGAAACGCAGCGGGCGCAATCGTCAGCATCACGACTCGTTCGGGCGAGAACCAGTTCCATGGCGGCTTCTTCTATTCGGGCCGCAACGACGCGCTCGATGCCAACGACTGGATCTCCAACCACAACAACACCGGTAAGGCGGAAGAGCGCCGCAACGATTACGGCTACAACATCAGCGGTCCGGTCCTGAAGAACAAGCTGTTCTTATGGTGGAACCAGGAGTGGGACAAGGAAATTGCGGGCGCTTCGTTTGCGACCTGCGTTCCCACGGCAGCAGAAGAAGGCGGCAATTTCAGCGGATACTCGGGTACGACTGACCAATGCGGCGCAACCATTCCAACCATTCCGGCCTTCGCTCAGGCGCCAGGCAATCCCGAAGTAATTGCCAATCCGGATCTGGCAGGATCACTGATAGCCCAGTTTTATCCTACCGGGCCTAACATGACCACGAATGGCAACAACTGGACGACTCAGATCCGGAACCACATAGACTGGAGCGAATGGAACGTCCGCGGGGACTATCAGCTCACGAAGTCCGAACGCGCCACCATGCGTTGGACCCAGGACTCGTGGACGAATCCATCGCCGAATGATCCCCAGAGCCCGCTCTGGGGTGAATCCGCCTTCCCGACAATCGGGTCCACCTGGAGCCAGCCGTCTAAGAGCGTGATGGCTAAACTAACCTCCACCACCTCCAGCAGTTTGGTCAACGACATTCAGTTCGGTTACGGCTACGCCGCCACCATTACAGCTCTGGCAGGTACAAAAGCCGATCTCGTGCCGCAAATCCAGGCCGCTTACCCTACTACCTTCCCAAGCTCGATCAAGCAGAAGGACGAGTTCTTCGGATGGGGCGGTCTGCAGGACTACGCCGGCAATCTTGGCAATAACAACCTCCTGATGTGGAATGTCGCTCCGTTTGGCTATCACCAGGATCTGTATACGATCCAGGACAGCCTCTCTAAAGTGCATGGAAATCATCTCCTCAAGGCTGGTATCTTTCTCGATTCGGGCGAGGTGGTTAACAACGTTGGAAGCGGTGAAGACCGGCCGACCTTTCCGAGCTACGGTTGCTACAATCCGACCTGCCACGCTACCAACAACAGTCTGGCTGACATCCTGATGCCGGGTGCTGCCTCTTACGGTGCGAATGCGCAGACGTTCTCCGGCATTACCGAAAACAGTATCGATGCCGTAACAGACACTCACTGGCATGACATCGAGCCATACTTCGGTGATACATGGAAGATTGCACATAACATTACGCTCGACTATGGCTTCCGTTGGTCCATCTTCCGTGAACCTTATGGTGGAACCAAAGGCGGGAATACCGATCCTGCCACTCAGAACAGCAGTAATTATCCTAACCAATGGGCGAACTGGAATCCGGCACTCTGGAGCGCTTCCGAAGCGACGGCCAATCCGAGCGATGCGTGTAACGGGATTGTGGTTGTGCCGAAGACCAACCCCTGCGCCACCCAGAAGGCCTTCTTGCAGACGTTGGGTGTGAATTTGCCACTTTCCAGCGGCACTCAAGGCTCGAACTCGGCCTTGGTCCAGCAAAACAATCATGCTATCGCTCCTCGTGTTGGTATTGCATGGGATGTGAGAGGCGATGGCAAAACCGCGCTCCGCGCGGGCGCCGGTCAGTTCAATCAACGTGAACCAGTAGGCTCGAACGCACCCTTGGCTCGTAACGCGCCATTTGTGCTTGGCATCGACACCAACCGTACTTTTGATACTGTAACCCCGCTTACCAGCGCCTCGATTTCGCCGAGTGCGGCCAAAACCACGAATGGTAAGATTTCCAACTCCTGGCAATGGAACCTGACTGTGGACCAGGAGTTGCATCGCAATACAACTCTGGAGCTAAGCTATGTAGGCAATACCGGTCTTCACCTCACGTCGCTGTATGACGCAAATGCGATTCCCGCCTCAAGCTTTTTGCCGGGAGCTTTTGCGAGCACCTCGACTACACCTACCATTAACTCGTATCGGCCAGCGTACAACTTCGGAACGATTAGTGGAGAAGCCCGCGGCGGCCATGCCAGCTACCAGTCACTGCAGGCTCTCTTCCGCATGCAGATGGGTAATTTCTCAACCTTCCAGGCAGCCTACACCTGGGGTCACTCAATCGGCAATGTAGACATGGACGTCAACGATAGCACTATCGAGGCCGAAGCCACGACAGACCAGAGTAATCCTGGGCTGGACAAGGGCAACACCAACATCAACCGTCCCAATATCTTCGTTGCCAATGAGGTGCTGTTCCTGCCGAAGCTGGCAAGCCATGGAGCGTTCGTAAAGAATACTCTCGGTGGATGGGAGGCTAATAGCATTGTTAGCCTTGATGAAGGCAGTTCCCTCACCATTTACACCCCCGGTGCTACAGGTGGTTGCACAGACTATAACGCCGATGGCTCGTGCGCGGCAGACGGCACCAGCAACCTGTCCGCTCTTGCGGGCACCGGGTATACCGGTAACAACCGGCCTTTGGTAACAAACATTGACTGCAATTCGGATCGAAATGGGCCTCAAATTCTCAACCCTGATCACTTCACGCTGGTCGGCTATACCCTCGGAACCTTTCCCAGCAACCTGGAGCGTCGCGGTTCCTGCTTTGGCGCACCTTATACGAACATGGATGCCCAATTAGCCAAGAACTGGACCTTGAAGGAGAAGTACCGGATCAAGTTCAGCATGGACTTCTTCAACATCTTCAACCATCCGAACTTCAGCAGCGCTAATCTGGAATCTGCTAATTACACCGCAAGCAATGTTTATTGCGGAGGAGCCACTCCCGCTACCCCTGGAGGCGGACCCACCGGCCAACCCTGCAGCCCAACGAATAACGTCATCACCTCTGCCGTCGGCGCGCCTACAACCGGGAACAACTCCAGCGGGTTCGGCGCGGCAACCGCTATTCAAGGAAGCGCACGTCAATTGCAATACACTCTGAGATTCACATTTTAAGAGTGGAAACCAAACGATAAAACCTGGAGCGGCTGCGCTTTCATGCCGCCGCTTCTTTTATTTTCCAGCTCACAGAAACCTGTTTGCACGCCACGGCACTGAAAGCAATAATTCGCCTCAAAGGCTGCGCCGATGGATCGCTTATTTTAGCGGTCGTGTCGTCCTTATCAAAGAACCGCTTTGCTCATTTCCGGAATAGTACTGTCTTACTCCTATGCACTTTCTCAATATGTCTCGTTTTGGCTTCATTTTTGTATTGGCCGCCATTCCTATTTGCGCGGTGGCGCAGCAGCCTGGTGTTTCTTCTCCATTTCACTATGATGAGAAGACTCGGGTCTTCCGCATCGAGACAGCAGAAAGTACCTACGCCTTCGGCGTAAATGGGCACGGCGAGCTACAAAGCATTTACTGGGGTGGCCGCCTGCTCGAGAGCGATCCGCTGCTCGCCGCGCACAGTGATGTCGGGCTGATTCCCTTTGAAACCGAGGTTGGCATTACTGCACAGGAGTTCGGCGGATGGGGGGGCGGCATGTACGTGGAGCCGGCTCTGAAGATTACGTTTCCCGATGGCAATCGCGACTTGGTCCTGCACTATGTCTCGTATGCGATCACCCCCAGCGCGCTCACCGTATTGTTGAAGGACATCTCGCGCGATGTATTCGTAACACTCCGCTACACGGTCGATCCTGAGACCGGCATCATTGGCCGCTCGGCGGTTATCCGGAACAAGACCAGCTCTCCTTTCATGATCGAGCAAGCCGCCGCAGGTAGCTTCAATCTCCCGGTGGGGAATCATTATGAGTTGAACTACCTGACCGGTCGTTGGGCCAGTGAGTTTCATTTGCAGCAGCGCGAGATTAAGCCCGGCAAGATCGTGTTAGAGAGCCGCCGCGGATCGACCGGCCAACAGAACAACCCATGGTTCGCGATCGAACGATCCAAGTCTTGTGACGAAGACCAGGGCGCAGTCTGGTTTGGGGCGCTTGCCTGGAGCGGCTCGTGGAGCATCACCGTGGAACAGGATCAGATGCAGAGAGTACATCTTACCGCCGGTTTCAACCCCTTCGACTTTGGCTACAAGCTCGCGCCCGATAAAGAACTCACGACACCTGTTCTCTATGGGGGATTCACCAACGACGGCTTGGGCGGAGCATCGCGTCTCATGCATCGTTTTGAGCTTACGAAAATTCTGCCTGAGGCGCCGAAACCGAAGGTCCGTCCAGTTCTCTACAACTCGTGGGAGGCGACCACCTTCAGCGTCGATGAGGCCGGACAGGAGGTGCTCGCCGAGAGGGCAGCTAGTATCGGCGTCGAGCGATTCGTCATGGACGACGGCTGGTTTAGCCAGCGAAACAACGACCATGCAGGCCTCGGCGACTGGTACGTGAACCCTCAGAAGTTCCCGCACGGCCTCAAGCCACTCATCGACAAGGTCCATTCCCTCGGCATGGACTTTGGCCTCTGGGTAGAACCTGAGATGGTCAACCCTGACAGCGATCTGTACCGCGAGCACCCTGACTGGGTGCTGAACTTCCCCGGACGTCCGCGCACTGAGTCGCGCAATCAACTCGTGCTGAATCTCGCCCGTCCGGATGTGCGTGACTACATCTTTCACTTTCTCGACCAGCTCCTATCTCAAAATGACATAGCCTTCCTCAAGTGGGACTACAACCGCAACTGGTCAGAGCCTGGTTGGCCCGCCGTCGCGCCCGACGAAGAGAAAAAGGTCTATGTCGATTACATCCAAAACCTCTACGGCATCCTGCGCAGGATTCGCGCCAAGTACCCGAAGCTCGAGATCGAATCCTGCTCGGGCGGTGGTGGACGCGTGGATCTCGGCATCCTTGGCCTCACCGACGAAGTCTGGACCTCCGACAACACCGATCCCTTCGATCGCCTGCTCATTCAGGATGGCTTCACCTACGCCTATACCCCCGGTGTCATGATGGCCTGGGTCACGGATTCGGGAAGTGGCGTCAACGATCGCGTCAGCTCACTTGATTACCGCATCCTCGTAGCCATGCAGGGATCGCTCGGCATCGGAGCGAACCTGAATAAGTGGACTCCTGATGATTTCGAAACGGCAAAGCAACTGGTCGCAGATTACAAGAAGATTCGCGAGACGGTCCAGCACGGCTCACTCTACCGCCTCATCTCACCGCAACATGACAGCGAAGACTCAGCCACAGAGTCGGTTTCACTTGACAGAACGCAGGCCGTGCTCTTCACTTTCCTGCACTCCAGCCAAGAGCGCAATCCCTACCCGACCGTATACCTCCATGGCCTCGATCCGGACCGCCAATACAGCCTGCATGGACTTGGCGACGCAAAAGGCGAAGCTGCGCCCACCTCTGCCAGCGGCCGTTACTGGATGCAGTACGGTATCACGCCTCTATTAAATGGCGACTTCAAAGCTGCAGCCTTCATCCTCACCGCGACGTCGCGTTAGGGGCCAAACATTAGGCGCCTTAGACCTGAAACTGCGCAGCATATGAGATTCACGTCTGAATTTGGTTCAACCAATATAAAGTCTAGCGTCCATGATAGGTGCAAAACTCAATAACTTTTCCTCCATTATTGACTTATATTCAACTATGTCGCTACAATGGTTTGGCACATTGGACGAGCCAATAAATAATCCGAAACTCTCGAATCTTATTGAGAGGCTGCATCCCACGTCACGCAGGCTTTATCTTCATGAGGCGGTGTCGCGACAATGCGGCTAGATTCTCATCAGCACTTCTGGCAATACAATCCAGACGAGCACATCTGGATGTCTGATCGGATGGACCCCCTCAAGCGTGATTTTCTGCCTAATGACTTGAAGCCACTACTCGATTCCCTTGGATTTGACGGTTGTGTCGCAGTGCAGGCACGCCAGAATCTTGAGGAGACTCGGTGGTTGCTTCAACTCGCAGATGAAAACGAATTTATTGCCGGCGTTGTCGGTTGGGTTGATCTTCGCTCTGATGGTCTGGCGGACCAGCTCCAGCGTTTTGCGGCACACTCGAAGTTTTCTGGCGTTCGCCACGTAGTCCACGACGAAGCCGACCAGGCGTTCATGCTGCAGCCTGCGTTTCGTCGCGGCATCGCGCAGCTGCGGGCCTTCAATCTGAGCTACGATCTGCTGCTTTTTCCCAAACACCTTCCGGTGGCGGTGAAACTGGTGCGCGAATTTCCCGAGCAGCCGTTCGTTCTCGACCACATTGCGAAACCGCCTATCAAGGAGGGTGTCCTTTCTCCCTGGTGCGACGACCTCCACGAACTAGCCAGTTTTCCCAACGTCTACTGCAAGCTCTCCGGCATGGTTTCCGAAGCAGAATGGGGAAGGTGGCAGCCCGAGATATTTCGACCCTATCTTGATGTCGTCTTCGACGCCTTCGGATGGGAGCGGCTGATGCTCGGTTCCGATTGGCCCGTCTGCACGCTCTCCGCTGATTACGACGTCACGATGCACCTCGTGCTCGCGTACCTGCAACAGTTTTCGCTGGAGATTCAGAATGCAATTCTCGGCGGCAACTGCGCCCGCTTTTACCATATCGAGGCCATACCATCGAAGGCTCTACGTATATGAACATCATAATGAAGGCCGCCCTAATGCACGAAGCACGGGATGTTCCGATTAAAGACCCCAGCCAGCCTGAATTGAGAGTGGGCTAGCGTAGTCGGCAGGTTTCTCCTTTTCGAGGGATGCAAAGAGGAAGTCTAAGCAAAATTCAAATTATGAAAGGTTCGCCATGATTCCGTTTTTCAAGGCGCTTGCCTGCCTGGCAGTTCTTCCTTCGCTATGCTTTATAGCACTGGCCCAGAATGCGCGGCCTATCGCTGAGTGGAACTTCGACGGCAATAATGGGCATACCGTCCACGATTCCATAAGCGGAATCGATGATCCCATCTCCGGATACTACCTCCGGGTTCCCGGTGCGGTGGGGAACGGACTGAGATTCGATGGAATTAGTGCAGGAGTTACACGCGTCGCGGCGAAGGCGCCAAAACTCAGTCGTGGATTGACTGTCGATGCTTGGGTGGCAGTGAATGCGTATCCGTGGAACTGGGTGCCAATTGTCGAACAGCGGAGAAAACAACAGCAGGGATATTTCTTTGGAACCGATTCCTTTGGACATCTTAGCTTACAGGTTTCCGTAAACGGCCAATGGTGGTCCCTGACTTCGAAGGAGCAGCTTCCCCTCAGAAAGTGGGCGCATGTCGCTGGCTCGTATGACCCCGCCAAGGGAATGTCTCTTTATATCGATGGAAACCTCGTGGGTACACTCGCGTTGCGAGGACCTCTATGGTCTGCTTCGGGGGAAGATTTACTTATTGGAAGAGTGAGCGAACCCATGGTTCCGGCGCAATGGATTTCCCCTACATACCCGGTGTGGTACTCCTGGGATGGCATTCTGGATGAAGTCCGCATCTACGATGGGGCTTTGCCTGAGGCAGAAATCAAGCGCCAGTTCACAGAGGTTCACGTACCAACGCAGGCAGCGTTGCCATTGCCTGTCTTGCCGTCAGGCCCAGCCGGGGCCGGACACTTTGGCGCATACTACACAACGCTTCATTATGACGCGATGTACGAAAAACCGCGGCGAGTGGGGCCCGATACGGATGTTGTTGTTCGCTTCGACCAGTCTCCCATCCGGCTGGTTTTTTGGCAGGGAACAAACTATGGCGGGGATTGGGTCACTGAAAACAACAAGTGGTACACGGACGAATTTATGGAGGCGGCTGAACCCGGGTGCCCGGCCGGACAAGACTGCGAGCCGATGTCTGACAAACAGAACCGTTATGCGCGTGTCCGGATCCTAGAAAGTAACGATGCCCGCGTCGTGATTCATTGGCATTATGGATTATGCGAGGTTGAACAATACCTTTGCGCCTACGCTGATCCACTGACCGGATGGGCCGATTCAGGGGATGAATATTTCACCGTATATCCCGATGGGGTTGCAGTACGTAAAGAAGTCTTATGGAGTTCTAATGTCAACAAATGGCATGAGTTTCAGGAAACAATTTCAATTAACGGCCCGGGGGTTCGCCCCGAGGACGACATTAATACGGACGCGCTTACGATTGGCAATATGAAAGGAGAGACGACTACCTATTCCTGGTTACCGCACCCTCCAGCGAAGATCGACAGCCCCTCCAATCCAAATATTCAGGTCGTAAATCTCAAATCAATCTGGAAGCCATTCCAAATTGTCTCTCCCGTGAAGTCATCTTTCGATATCTATGCGGGCGGGCAGCGATATTCCATATTCGAGTGGTGGAATCACTGGCCGGTAGCACAGGTAGCGTCCAGCGGCATCAATGCGATCGCGCCTGACCGGCCCGGGCATTCTTCACTGTCCCATATTTATTGGGAACCGTATGAACAGACTGAGGACTCGACGACAAAGATCATGCTGGCAGGTCTGACCACCAAATCGGCTTCTGCTCTTGTTCCACTTGCCAAATCATGGCTTTCGCCGCCGGAATCGATCTTGAACTCCGAAGGCTTCGAGAGCAAAGGATATGATCCGACGCAACGTGCATTTGTCTTTGCACGCAAGGCCGAGCAGCTAACTTCGTTATTGCGTTTTGATCTTCACGCAACCTCTGACTCTCCACTCGCTAATCCGGCATTTGTCATCGAAGGATGGGGCGACGAACAGCCAACCCTTTCTGTTGATGGCAAAAAGCTGGACCGTGGAGCTTCCTTTCGATATGGCTTTATTCCTCATCTCACAGGTGACGATCTCGTGATATGGCTCGAATTGCAAACCGAGAAACCAACTCGCGTGGAGATCTCCGCAGAGGCTGTGAAACACAGGTCAAAGTAAAAAAGAGTGCATTCAATTCGGGTGAGGATCGGCTAACCCGAATGAATAGCCCAATATATTTCGGCCTCTTGCAGACGGGGCAATTTGTGAAAGCAGGCCAACTACTGCTCCGAGGACACTCATTGCAACCGGCGGTGGAACGCATTCGCTATTCAGAGTCTTCGCAATTGTCTTGAGGACTGCCATCCGCCGAGATCTCGAATATGCGGCGAACCACCGCCGCTTCGCTTTCACTGATGACGAATTGCTTCCCGGTAGTGCCGAGAACGGGAGCGGCCACCTATGGTTTCGGGCAGGCAGAGGAAGATGCTGCCGCGAACTCTGGAGCGGTCGACTCACCCCGCCTTAGCGCTGTCGGTCCAGACCTTAATCATCGCGATCCTCTTCCAGGAGTTCTTCCAGCGTGGGGCAGCGTCCTGCTGTTTCCTGGAGCTTCAGTTCCAGTCCGAGTGCCGACAGGAGTCTGATAATTTTGGAGATGCCAAGTTCTCCGAGGCGGCTGTTCTCCAGGGCATCGAGCGTTGAATGTCCGACTTTCTCCTGATTAGCCAGCACAGCCTGCCTGAGGCCCAGCGCCTTGCATCCGGCGCCAATCTGCTCGTCTATGGAGTTCAGCGTTAGCCTTTACCAATATACGAGGTACATTTTTCAATATCGAGCAATTTACATAATTATAAGGTTATAAAAGGGGTAGCTGTGAATGACCTCAAACCATCGCCCCATCCACGCAACCGCACGTCTTGCACGACTTCGTGTCACAGCGACAGTGGAATCTAATCGCGTTTGCGTCGTCTCGGAAGCAGTGGAAACCACTAATTCTAAAGCTACGCTGCCAGTGATCGATTGAATGGGATCACGAGCAAATTCGTGACATTGCAGGCCCCCGCAACCACACGAATTTCACGAGGCGGCATGCTCAAGCCGTTTTCTTGACTCTTTCCGAATTCTGGCGGCTTACGCGCTTTTTATTCACTGTGTCTTTCTTCTCGGGGAGCGATTGCGTCGGCTTCTTCCACGCCAACTTAACGGAAGTTGCAAGTTGCTCCTGCCGAGCTTTGCAGAAGGGTGCATAGTGACGCTCCGTGATCTTCACGCTGGAATGCCCCAACAGCAGAGACACCTGATCGAGAGGCACACCCGCTAACAGCAGCTCCACCGCGAAGGTATCGCGGAACATATGAGGATGGCACCGCTTCGGTGCCCCATCGGGCTTCTGAATCTTCGCCAGCTTAAAGAGCTTCCAATAGGACCGCTGAAACGCCTTCGCTGCACTGCGCGGATCGCCATTACCCGACCAGAAGAAGTAACTGGGATGCGAGTTAGGTAAGGCCCGCAGAGCATCGCCGACTTCGTTAGGGATGACGACGTTGACAGGCACGCCGGTCTTCGCGCGATAGAGAAAGATCTGATCGTCGCCATTCTCATTCTTCGAGAGCCGCTCCCGTTGCAGCGATGTGGCATCGAGGATAGCGAGTCCCGACCAGCGCATCAGCAGCGTCAGGGCGCGGAGTCGCTGACCGCGATGCTGATTGTCGTTGCCACCCCCGTATTCGTACTTCTCTGTGGCAGCGACGACCTGCTCGAATTCTTTAGGCAGGAAGTAATCGGTAGGCACGACATCCGGTGTCTTCGGCTTCTTGAGCGCATCCATCGGATTCTTGCGCCGCAGATCGTTCGCCACGCAGAAGGCGAAGAAGGAGTGCATCCGCTCATGCTTGCGGTGCGTGGTCACATCGCCGTTGTTCCAGGTGGAGCGGAACTCGGTCAGATCGACGGGCACGATTTGGTCGATGTGGAGGAACTTGCGTGCCTCGCAAAAAGGCAGGAACTGGCGCTCGAAGAGGGTCCGTGATTTCTTGCGAGACGAGTGCTCTAACCCACGAGCCTCTTCGTCCTCCAGGAACATGCGGATCGCATCTTGAACGGTCGCACGACGTGGCTGCGCCTGCTCGACACGAGTGGGGTCGGCTTCAGCTTCCTTCTTGCGGGCGTTTCGTTCCGCCTGCTCCCAGCTTCGAGTGCCGCCAGACTCGCGGATGGCCTCTCCATTGGGCAGGACGCCCCGGAGCCATTTGGGGCAGCGGCAACGCCGCCATTGGGTATCGTCTGCGTGGCCGCAATCGGCGGCGTGACGGTGTAGATATGGAGCATCGGAATCAACCTCCGTATAAAGAGGTTAACTCTGGTGGCGGTACAAAGTTGGTACAGTTCGTCTGTATCACTCGTAAGTCTATGGTTTATAAGTAAATAAAATGGTGGCCAGAGACGGGATCGAACCGCCGACGCCGGCCTTTTCAGGGCCGCGCTCTACCACTGAGCTATCTGGCCTTGGGTAAGTCCAAGGGCGACCTGGCGGCCGCTGGAGGGAATGACGGATACCACTAAAGCACCGGAAAAATCGAATTCCGATACGCAGCAAATCGCCAAAACAACCTCAGTCAGTATAGCAAACCACAATCGCGTCGTAGGGAGTGTGGGCTGCTTCCGGAACGCGCCATCCCTCGGTTGCGCCGGTCTGTCATACACTTGCTGCACTTCATTTTTAGGATGATCGGCCATGATTCGCATCCGCCGCGGCTATTCACTCACACTCCTGCTGCTCATCACATTTCTGTGCGTTTCTTTTTCGGCGCATGCGCAAAAGCCGCAGCCCGCTTCTGCTGGCGGTGCGGAGGCGAGAACGTCAAAGGCCTTTGATGAGGCCCGCAAGCTTGGACCTCCTGCTTTGCGCGCGTTTCTCTATCGCATGCCCAAAGGGGCCGACCTGCACAGTCACCTTTCGGGCGCGATTTACGCCGAGTCGTGGATTCGCGTCGCGGGAGAAGACCATCTCTGCATTAACACGCAGACGCTGGCCTTCGATAAACCCGAAGGAGACGCGTGCAACACGGGACAGGTTCCAGCCAGCGGCGCTCCGCTCGATCAACACCTCTACGACCGGTTAATCGACGCATTCTCCATGCGGACCTTTGTTCCCACAACCGCGGATTCCGGCCACGACCAATTCTTCGACACCTTCGACCGCTTTGGAGGCACCAGCAAGACCCACATGGGCGAGTGGCTCGATGAGGTAGCCACACGCGCCGCTGCACAGAACGAGCAGTATCTGGAATTGATGGACACGCCCGATTTCAAGCAGGCGGCAGCCCTGACGGAGAAGATCGGCTTCAACACCGACTTCGCGCAATACCGGCAGCAGCTTCTTGATGCCGGGTTCAGAGACAGCATCCCCGCGATCCGCACTCATTTTGACCAGGCCGAAGCAGACCGCAACCAGCGCGAACACTGCGGCGAAGCCAACGCCGAGCCGGCTTGCAACGTGGAGATTCGCTTCATCTATCAAATCCTGCGCGGCCAGCCTCCGCCGGTTATCTTCGCGCAATTACTGCTTGGCTTTGAGGCAGCGGCAGCCGACCCGCATATCGTCGGACTGAATCTTGTTCAGCCGGAGGACGGCTACATCGCCATGCGCGACTATCGACTGCAAATGCAGATGCTCGACACCCTGCACAGCTTTTATCCAGGCGTTCACATCACACTGCATGCAGGCGAGCTCGCGCCCGGCATGGTTCCGCCCGACGGCCTGACCTTTCATATCCGCCTGGCCGTTGAGCAGGGGCAGGCCGAGCGCATCGGCCACGGCGTGGACATTATGTATGAAGACCAACCCTACGAGTTGCTCAAAGAGATGGCCGCCAAACACATCATGGTTGAGATCAATCTGACCAGCAACGATGTGATCCTCAACATTAAAGGCGATGAGCATCCATTCATGATCTACCGCAAGTATGGAGTTCCGGTGGCGCTCTCGACAGATGACGAAGGCGTGTCGCGCATTGACCTGACGCACGAATACGTGCGCGCCGCGGAGACGTATCCTCTGAGCTACCGCGATTTCAAAAAGATGGTTCGCACCAGCCTCGAGTACGCGTTTTTGCCGGGCGCAAGCCTCTGGCAATCCACGACTCCTGAAACATTAGATAAGCCGGTAGCCGTCTGCGTCGGACAGCTCGGCAGCGAGACGCCCGCCGGCGACTGCGCCAGCTTGATCTCAGGCAGCGAAAAGGCCCAGCAGCAATGGGAGCTTGAACGCCGCTTTCGTGTTTTTGAGGCGAGCTTCTAAGAAATATCTGGTGGGTATTGGAGGACACACCTCGGCACCGGCGCAGGAGACAAATCTCTCGCAGCCCATTTGGGCGGCCTCAACTCCGATGGCAGTGAAAACCTAACCTGAGACAGCGCGGGCGAGCCTAAGCCCGCCCCACTGGTCAATCTCCAGCTAACGTTTTTAAACTGCGTGCGTCATTTAGAGAGGCTGGACGTCCGATGCCTGCCAGCCCTTCGGCCCCTTCACGACGTTAAATTGAACGGCCTGACCTTCCTGCAGACTCTTGAAGCCACTTGATGCGATGGCGGAGTAATGCACGAAGACATCTTCCCCATTTTGGCGGGAGATGAAGCCGAAACCCTTGGCGTCGTTAAACCACTTCACGGTACCTTGTTCCATTTTATTGCTGTTTCCTGATTGGATTGCGCTGGAGGG
Organism: uncultured Acidobacteriaceae bacterium; assembly: GCA_963743135.1. GTDB lineage: Bacteria > Acidobacteriota > Terriglobia > Terriglobales > Acidobacteriaceae > Silvibacterium. The sequence goes on along the minus strand of CAVUON010000007.1, from coordinate 439,948 downwards.
AAACGGAGCCTGAAGACAACCTGCAACATCACAGAACTGCCTGAATCCGGTTCGGACCTGACGCGCCTACAGTCTACCAGACTTTGCAAGCGCCTGTTACCGAAGTTCTTGATATCTAAGAGAAAACGTTACCGGGAGGCCCGGAAATTGGTGGTCTTGCCCTTGAAAAGCAGTCGATCACGGGAACCCATCCTGCCCTATTTCCCGCCTCCGGCCAGCCGCTTAAACGCCGAATGGACAAATGACCCCAGGTACCAGCCATCAATGAATTTATACGGCGTTTCGCCAGTGGTGTAATGACCGCAGGGCAGAACCTTCGAGACGAAATCCACCCCGAGCTCTGAAAAGCTCCGCAGGACCTCCAGCGAGTACTGCTCCAGAAATGTCAGGTCGTACCGCGCATGGACCACCAGCACCTTCTTCGGATGCGCGGCAAAACGCCGCATGTAGGAGACGGGACTGATCGAACTCCACGCCGTGCGCAGCCGCTCCTGCGTCAGTCCGGCGTCTTCAAATGCGCGCCGGATATGCCGCGTGCTCTGCCCCGTCCACACCACGTCACCAAACGACGTGGACGCGTGATTGAACGCATTCACTTGCAACCGCGCGTCATGGGCGCTTGCAATAAAGGCATAGCAGGAGCCGAGGCTTGTGCCCAGAATGCCGAACTGCTCGTAGCCCTGCGACTCAAGCCAGTCGAGACAACACCGAATATCCACCACCGCTTGTCGGCAGGCGGAAATCGTACGTCCGATATTCGAACTCACAGCGTAGTCCGACCGCTCCAGCTCCGCCGGGCGCCGAATGTCGTGGTAAGGCTTGCTCAGGCGCAGCGCCGCAATGCCGAAGCGATTGAAAAGCGAGCACAGCACGTTGTGGCTGAAGGCATCGGCATTCCACTGCGGCATGACCACAATTGCCTGCTTCGGCTTGCCCTCCAATTTGTCCGGGGACGGACAATACCAGCGCGCATTCACCAGATCGTTTTCCGGATAGGGCGTTCGCACCGGCGAGGTGAACCGCAGAAATTGCGCCCGCGGAAGCTTTCCCTCGGCGGCCTTCTGCTTCAGCTCCGCATCCTGCTTCAACGTCTCCGGACGCACGTTCGTCGGAAAGAGCTGCGGAGAACGTTCTTCCAGAACAAAGTCGCGAGGCCGCTCGTAGCCGAAGAAATCGTCGCTGTGTTCGACAATCGCCGCGTTAATCGCGGCCATCGCGTCTTCGCTGCCTGAGGCCTTTGCCAAACGGTCTTCCAGCCCCGCTGACGCGATAAAGTCCTGCAACCAGTCGAAGCCCCATTCCACCGGCCTCACCACGCGATTCTCGTCCCGCGTCGTCAGGGCGGTTTCCCAGCGATACATCCAGCGCGCGTAAAGACTTTGCGGCATCGTGGGTTCTAATCCACCATCACGCGGAGCACGCGCGCGTTGATGTTGCACAGAATCTCGTAGGGAATCGTCCCGGCAAGATCCGCGTGATCATAGGCCGTGATTGCTTCGGCTCCCTGCGCGCCAATCAGCACCGCTTCATCGCCGATCTCCGTGCCCGGAATCTCTGTCACGTCTACGATTGTCAGGTCCATCGAGATGCGCCCCGCGATTGAAGCGCGCTGCCCGCGTATCAATACCGATCCGCGGTTCGAGAGCAGGCGGTTCAGTCCATCGGCATAGCCCACAGGCAACAGAGCGAGCCTCGTGCGCCGCGTCGCGCGAAACGTAGCGCAGTATCCGGCGGTTTCGCCCGCCTCAATCGTGCGCAGCGAGGCAACGCGCGACTTCCACGCAAGCACCGGCTTCAGGTCATCTGCGATCGTAGACGTCGTGCCCCCGGTAAATCGCGGCGCATAGCCGTACAGCGCAAGACCCGGTCGCAACATTGCTTTGCAGCCGCATTTTTCCGCCAGCTTCACCAGCGCCGCGGCGCCGGGATCGAGCAGCGATGCAGAGTTTCCGGCGTGAATCCAGCGCGGATGCAGACCCCGCGCACGAATTGTATCTATGACAGTTACAAATTGCCCAAACTGCTCATGGTTCGCCGGGCTGTCGAGCATCTCCGGCGAATGAAAGTGGGTCAGAACGCCGTCCAGTTTCAGAGAAGGCAGAGCCTGGAACTTATCCAGCAACGCCAGCAAATCGGCGAGCCGCACGCCCTGCCGCGACATGCCGGTGTCCACTTCAAGATGTACAGAAAGCGGCTGCCCTGCCCGCCCAGCTTCATCCAGATGAACAGGCTCCCACACCACCGGAGTAAGCCGATGCGCGAGAGCGACCGCCGCTTCGCCCGGCCATAGGCCGCCCATCGCCAGAATTTCAGCGCCGGGACAAACCGCGCGCACCGCAATGCCTTCCTCTACGCTGGTGACCCCAAGCCATTTCGCGCCGCCGGTTGCGAGCGCCTCTGAACACAACACCGTTCCATGCCCATAGGCATCGGCTTTCACCACCGCCAGCAGATCCGCCGGAGAAGCAAGCGAGCGCAGCAGGTTGAAATTATGCAGCAGCTTCGAGCGGGAGATCTCCGCCCATACGGGACGTGCATTCATCGTAAATGCGCCTAAGGCTGCGGAGTCGGCTGAGCCGCGGGCTGAGCAGCAGGCTGCTGCGTCGATTCCGCGCCCTTATGGAAGAGCGGAATGTGGAATGGCAGGTCTGCGTTGCTTTGCTTGGCGGTCTTCTTTTTTTCGTCCGATTTCTCCACCACTGCCGTACGCTGCGAATGCACGCACACCCACACGCCACGCACATGCTGAAAGACGTGTGTGAATATCCCCCGCTTTTCATCCACGATGCCGTTCAGCTTGGTGCGCTCGATGTAGGTCCCGTCCACGACGGCGACATCTTCAATAACGCGCACGTTCACCACGCGCTGCTCCATAGTCTGCGCCTGAGGCAGGCCCTTTTCGTACATGGCCGCCACCACCTCGTCGCGGGTCAGGATCGCGCCCGAAGACGAGATGTTGAGGTAGGTTGGCGACAGGATTGTCTCCAGCGTGAACTGGTCATCTTTCACCAGCGCCGTACTCCACTGATCCTCGATTTTCTGGAACTCGGTAATCAGCGGAGGCTGCTGTACAGTTTGTTGAGCCGGAGCGGCCGGAGGAACAATGGCGGCCAGAGCCAGAAGCGCAAAGCCGGCCAGAGAAAACAAAAGAGATTGTATCTTCAAAGCGAAATTCCTTAGTATTCATGATAAATGCACCGCAAAAAGCGCGCTCTTTTCGCACATAACTAGCCTTGTTTTCATCAGGGACCGCGAGGGATCTGAGCCTAAACTAACACCATGGCAACCCAGGCCGACATCTCCTTCGAGCGCGGACTTCCCGCCTCAATCGATGCCGAGCGATCCATCCTCGGCGCGATTCTGCTCGACAATCATGCCTACAACGAGGCCGCCGAAAAGCTGCGCCCCGAAGACTTCGCACTCGATTCGCACCAGCGCATCTTCGCCCGCATGGCTGAGCTCATCGACGCCGGACGCGCTGTCGATATCGTCACCCTGGCCGAAGAACTCGGCCGCCGCAAGGAAGTCGAGGCCATCGGCGGAGTCGCCTATCTGGCGTCGCTGACCGAAGGCCTGCCGCGCCGCCTGTCGATTGAAGAGTACGTCCGCATCGTCAAAGACAAGTCCCTGCTGCGGCAGTTGATCAACATCTGCTCGTCGGCAATAACCCGCGCCGCCGATCAGAGTGAAGAAGCGCTCGAAGTCCTGAACGCCGCCGAAACTTCGCTGCTTGAAGTCACGGAAAAGGGCATCACCCGCGGTTTCACCGGCATTCCGGAAATCGTCCGTGATTCATTCGGAACCATCGACAACCTGTATAAGGAAGGCCGCGAAGTCACCGGCCTGGCCACGCATTTTGACGATTTTGACCGCATGACCAGCGGCCTGCAGAATTCAGAGTTGACCATCATCGCTGCGCGCCCATCCATGGGAAAAACAGCGTGGGCCATTAACATCGCGCAGAACGCCGCGGTGCGCGGGGGAAAGACGGTCGCCGTATTCTCGCTCGAAATGAGCAAGGAGTCCTTGCTCCGACGCATGCTCGCCTCCGAGGCGCTGGTCGATTCGCAGAAAATTCAGAAGGGTTTCCTGGGACGCGACGATCACGAGAAACTCTCCAGCGCGCTGGAGCGCCTCGTCGAAGCGCAAATCTATATCGACGACACACCCGGCATCTCGCTCACCGAAATGCGCGCCAAGGCACGCCGCCTGCGCCAGACACGCGGCCGGCTCGACCTGATTGTCATCGACTACTTGCAGCTGATGAGCTCCAGCGCAGGCGGTCCCGGCCAGAAGCGCTACGAAAACCGCACCCAGGAGGTCTCCTCCATCTCGCGCGGACTGAAGTCTCTGGCCAAGGAGATGAACCTGCCGGTCATCGCGCTCTCCCAACTCTCGCGCGCCTCCGAGCAGCGCGGCGGCGACAAAAAGCCCATGCTCTCCGACCTGCGCGAATCGGGTTCAATCGAGCAGGATGCCGACGTAGTGGCATTTATCCATCGCGAAAGCTACTACAACCGCGACGAAAACGGCCAGCCCGACCCCGACACAGCGAACAAGGCCGAGATCATCATCGCCAAGCAAAGAAACGGCCCAACCGGATCGGTGCATCTGGCCTATCTGTCAAAATGCACGCGCTTTGAAAACCTGGCGTACGGCGACCAGGGAGACTACCAGCAATAGCGTAGGAAACTTCTCAGATCTAACGCTGCCCACCCGGGCAAGCATCGCTGAGCGAGCCGTTCAAACCTTCGTGCTCCATGCGAAAGGAGAGATGTGGCTTCCCGTTCTGCTGCGCCAATTGGAAGATGTAGATCGTGTCGTAATCATCGTTCGGCCATTCAGGAACAACGGAAGGGTCGTCTCCATAGGCTTTAAGAAACTGTCGCGCGAAATCGTTGAGATATGCATGCTCCCACGAAACGAAGATGCGCGCGTGGGCGAAAGCGGGCTGCGTCAGCGCCGTCTGCAACTGACCAATCTGCGTGTAGCCAATCTGCGTGTTAACCGGCAGGCCCACGCGGACGGCGGTCGGTTCGATGGTCGCCAGCGGCCTCACATAAGAGTAGAGGACCCCGCCATAGCTGATCTGCACTGAAGGATTCGGCGCATAGATAAAATCCGGCTTGCCGAAGCGCCGGAGCAGGACATCCGGAAGAGCGAGCGAGCGGTTCAATCCTTTGCAGGTGAGCTGCCCCAGACTGTTCCCAGGTTTCTCTCCATGGCGAATCATCACGATTGTTTCCGCATTGTCCTGCTGACCGATGCAGCACATAGGGCCGGCCGCGAGCATAAGGACTGTTAAAGCAAGAACCGACGAAAAAAAGGGCCGTGACTCCATCCGCAGTTTCATGGCAGATCTCCGTATCCCGGGCAGTGTAGCATTCGTGCGAGAGGCGTCGCTTAAGGGTCGATCGTTGCCGTTTACCGCGTTCCCATCTGTCGCCTTGCCCTCTCCAGAACACCTTGTTATGAAAGTTATCCATCTCATATAACTAAAGTTATGGCGCCAGGTCATGTTCCGCTAGGCTAGCTGCCTGCGTCTCAAATCGCGCTATGGTGCGTGGCACGCTCCGCACGCCCGTAATCCCGTCGCACGCGATCAAACTCCCATCTGGCGCTTTCCGCAAAAGAAGCGCATCATAATTAGCACAGCCGTTCGCCCGGTTCAGAAGTTTCCATTAGGGAGGCTCTTATGCGAACGATTTTCAGATCGCCGGCTACGCCGCGCAGCTCGCTTCTTCTCCTCAGCGCATTGCTTGTCTCAGTTTCCCTTCCCTGTATTCCCGGCGCGCGCGCGGAAAATCCCCGAGACCTTCCTGCAACTTCTCCCAGCCCTTTTTATGGCACATTCGGATATGCGCAGGAGAGCTATCCCTCCGCGCAGACCGTCTCTCTTGCGTCGCCCGCCGCGCTTGATAGATATTCGGTTGATCCCGAAACACTTGGCGATCTGATGATGATTCATCAGCGATACCTTGCAGCGATTGAAGCCTATCAGCGCGCTCCTCACGATTCCGCCGTGGTATGGAACAAGCTGGGAATCGCTTACCAGCACATGTACGCGCTCGATATTGCAAAGCTGCAATACGAAAAAGCCCTGCAACTGAATCCTCGGTATCCTGAGGCGATCAATAACCTCGGCACCGTGTATTACGGGCAGCAAAACTACCACAAGGCGGAATCGTACTACCGCAAAGCCATTCGTCTGAAGCCCGATTGCGCTTCTTTTTACAGCAATCTGGGCACTGCATATTTTTCCGATCACAGCTACAAGCACGGCGTCGAAGCCTATCGTAAAGCCTTCGCACTCGATCCCGAGGTCTTCATCCGCGATTCAATGGAGCGCGTCGAGGAGATGGGGCCTGTCGAAGAGCAGGCAACGCTGAACTACGCTCTGGCCGCGCTTTACGCCCAGGCTGGTATGGTCGATACGGCAATTCATTATTTGCGAACGGCTTTCATCAACGGTTTCAACGACAACAAGAAACTGATGGAGGATAAGAGCTTCGCGGCCCTTCGAAACACTCCGCAGTTCCATTTGCTGATGACCGAAGAACACGTCAAAGATCCAAACTCTGTCGACGAGGCTTTGGGCGGACACGCGAAGTCTCCGCTCAGATAATAATTCGCGCAAGGTGAGGGATGCCCTTTAAGCTCGATACTGGTCCTTATGCGGCGTTCCCTCCAAATTGCTTTTCTTCTTCCGGCTGCTTTCCTTTTCTCTCTCGCATACACCACGGCGGCGGTTCATCACCCCGGTCCTTACGTCCCTTTATGCTCGCGGCAGATTGTGTTTTCGGCCAGCTATCTGGCCGAATTGAAGCCCGGAAACGGTCCCGGTTATCTCTTCCGCATTGAGAACAACACAGCCAGGCCGATCAGGCTGGCCGAGCCTGTGCCTTCGAGCGCCCACTGGTATGCACGCGTTGGCAACAAATGGCTTTGGCGCGCCTCCACCGGATCTGGCGGAAGTTATGTGGACGCCATCAACGAGCGCGGACCAGTCTTCGCGTATCAACCGAAGACCATTCCGGCAAACCCCACGTACATTACCGTCCCAGCCCATGGAAAGTATGAGTGGACGGCGGGCGATCGCGGCAATGCGGCGCTCGCCTACCGCCCCGGATGCGAGCACTGTAACTATCCCGGCGAGCGGGAGTACAAAGCGGTCTTCGCCTACGCCTATCTACCTCCCGTGGAGCAACATGAAGAAGGCCTGCTGCCTTGCGGACTTAGGACGGCCCTCGTCGATATGCCTCCTAAAGCTTTGATTAAGTAGCTCACTCGCAAATATCTGCGTTCCCCTACGACTTTCCCTCGACATTTCGCGTCCTATCTGTGAACCGGCAACCTGATTAACAGGCGCGCAACCAGTGTTCGTGAACCGGGTTCTTAGAAATGTCTGGAGGAAACACACATATGCGTAACAAATTCTGTACCTTCGCGCTCACCGGCCTTCTCACGGTGGGACTGGCAGGCAGCGCAGCACTTGCTCAGGACGCTGCCGCGCCGCCGCCACCGCCGAACTCGAACATGCAGGGGCATCACGGCATGAACCCCGACCAGCAGTTAAGGCATATGACAAAACAGCTCGACCTTACCGCCGATCAGCAAACGCAGATCAAGCCTATCCTCGAGTCGCGCCAGCAGCAGATGCAGCAGCTGTGGCAGGATCAATCGATGTCGAGTCAGGATCGCCATCAGAAGATGAAGTCCATTCAGGACGACTCTTCCAACCAGATTGAATCCGTATTGAACGACACGCAGAAGCAGAAGTATGAAGCGATGCAGGCGCAGATGAAGCAGCGCAGGATGCAGCACCAACAGGGAGAACAGCCACCTTCTCCGGATGCGGCGCCGCCAGCTCCACAGCAGTGACCCGCACTCCACACCAGGCGAGGCCGCCTTCCTGGCGGCCTTCGCCATCTTCAAACCTATTTTGGGGCCGCAATTTTAGCCCCTGGAACCTGCTCGGCCTGCGCATGAAAACGCTGATAGTCGCTGTCGATAATGCTTACATCGGCGCGATAGCCGATAATCCCGACGGCATGAGCAACCACATGTGCCTCGGCATCGACCGGCAGCCATAGCTCGTTGTTGACTAACTTCTGGTTGAAGGTGAAATTGCTGCCTTTACCGACCGAGAGTAGCCCGAAACCTAAGTGGAAGTTATCGTCGAAGCGCGCGACCAACCGGCGCACTTCGCGGTCCTGCTCATCAACCCACAGTGTTCCTGAGATTTTCTTCGACGCATCCTCGGCCACGCCATGCGTCTTCGCATGCGGATCGCCAATGAAATCGAAGGCGATGGCGCTGCGCCCGTCGATCGTCTCGCGTCGCGGATTGGATGCCTTCATGATGCTCAGAATCTGCGTAATGCTTACGGTGTTCTTTTCCAGGAATTGTCCCGGCGGAGTGTTCTGCGCCTTCTCTATCGCCTTCATCACGCGAGCCTGTTCCTTCTTTTGTTCCTCAGGAGTCAGGTCTTTGCCGTCTTTCTTCACCGTGCGGTCAATCTCATGCGAGTTCACGAAGAAGATTTCATTCTCTTCGCTCTCAACCTTTTTCACGTGACCGTTTTTATCGAGCATCCGCATAACCGTAGCCGCACGCCAGGTGTAGTTTTCGCGAGTCTCGTCCAACTGGCGCTGGTGCTCCGCTACCTGCCGCAGCAGCGTGGCCGCATCAGGAATCGGCGCAGCCTGTTGCGCCACGCACAGGGCCGCGCACAAAGAGCCGCAGAGCGAGAAAAAGCACGCGCGGAGCATGGTCGTTTTAGGATACGCTGAACGAGCAGGTCAGGTTCCGCTCTCTCAGGGTTGACTCCAAACGAAATGAGGGTAGGCAAGAATGCTTCGTCTTTTATTGCGCTGGATTCTCCATGCACTGGCACTGTTGATCGTGGCCAAGCTCGTTCCCGGCTTCCACTTCACCAATTTCGCCGCAATATTGGTCGCTGCTCTGGTCATCGGCCTGCTGAACGTCACGCTCGGACTGCTGCTGAAGATCGTTACCTTTCCGCTCGCCATCATCACGCTGGGAATTTTCTTCCTGGTCGTCAATGCCTTCATGTTGGAGCTGGCAAGCAAAATCGTTCCCGGCTTCACCGTCTCCTCTTTTGGAGCGGCATTCATCGGAGCCGCAGTTCTGGCGCTGCTCCACATGCTGTTCAAGCTTGTTATGGACTAAAGGCCGTGACAGAAGAACAAAATACGCCGGCGATATTTCTGGAGTTTTCCCGCCAAAAGCTGCTGGAGCAATACTGGCCGCGCCTGCGCGCCTGTGTCGAATCGCTCACCGACGAGCAAGTATGGTGGCGTCCCAACCAGGCCAGCAACAGTGTTGGAAACCTTCTCCTGCACCTGAACGGCAATGTGCGGCAGTGGCTGATCGCGTCGTTCAACCGGCTGGAGGACACACGCAACCGGCCTGTGGAATTCAATGTGCAGGAACACAGTCCACGTTCCCTCCTCATCCAACAACTTGATGAGACGCTGCAACAAGGGGCCGCGGTCCTTTCGCGCTTAACGGAGACTGACCTGCTGACCCGCTTTGATATTCAGGGCCGCAACGTCACGGGTTTGGCCGCGGTGTATCAGGTCGCAGAGCACTTCGGGCTGCACTACGGACAGATTCTCTATGTCACCAAGATGTTGCGCGGCGAGGATCTGGGCTTTTATCGCGAACTGAACCAGGCAGGTCGGTTCCCTGAAAATTCCAGGGCATGATCTGGGCGGTAAGAAAACCGATCCGCTGCGCTCCCATCTTGAAAATCTCGAGATGCTGTTGAGTTACAACCGTAAACAACATCACCGCTGAAATCCCTCCCTTGGCGGAGCGGCGCGTTACTCCTGCGCAGGCAGCGTCTTCGGCACCGCAATTCCCGCCGGCTTCTTCGCCTGAGAGGAGATCACGGCGCGGCCATTTGCCGCCTGCCGCACCGAGCGAGGCCGATCCTGCGGCAGCGAAGTAACCGGCTGCGGCGCAACATGCGCAGCAGAGGCCGCTCCCACGCCCGGCTGCGCGGATCCAGGAAGATGCAGGCCCGGAGCGACGGGCAATATGTGCCGTGAATGGCTCACGCTGCCCGCGACGATCACCACGCAGGCCATCGCCGCTGCCGCCACTCCGAAAGCGAACTGCTGCAGGCTGAAAAAGCGAGGCCTCTTGTTGCTCACTCTGGCCCGAGCCAGGCGAGCGCCAATCCGGTCTTCCATCCCCGCAGGGGGAGTGGCCGAGCCAAGCAGCCGCAGCGTCCGATCAATCTGCTTGTCCTGTTCGTTGTAATTTTCTTTCATTGCGAGACTCCTTCCTTCTCAAGCAATGTGGAAAGTTCGCGGCGCGCGCGGAAAATGCGCGAGCGCACAGATGATTCCGTCGTCTTCAGCACCGCCGCAATCTGAACGGTCGAAAGCTCCTCGACCGCCGACAGCAGCAGCGCCTCGCGCTCCTTCGCCGGAAGCCGGTCGATCAACGCCAGAATGCGCGCATACTCCTGCGAAGAGATGATTTCCTCATCCGCCCGGCGGTCCGCCGAAGGCAGAACGCGGGCAAAGTCGGCAATGTCGTCGTTTTCGGGACGTGTCTTGCCGCGGCGCTTCCTGTCCAGCACCACGTTCCAGGTGATGCGAACCAGCCACACGCGCACGTCGCGGATCTCACTGAGTTTCTCGCGATGCTTCAGCACGCGCAAAAAGGCTTCCTGAACGGCGTCTTCAGCCTCGGCGCTATTCCGCATCACGGAGTAGGCCACGCGGTACAGCGCCGCCGAATACTCAGCGACCAGAGCGGTAATAGTCTCAGTCGAATCCACGGTCATGGCAGACGAAAAAGCAGGAGCCATCCAGCCGGCGATCTGTCCCGAAAAGGAACTCATGCTATAAGGACGGAGAATACCGCATTTCCGCTCGGGAAGGCGCATTCGAGACACAGGGCGGCCAAAGTCCCACAATTGATCGAACTGTCAGCGAACTTTCTGGTGACCTGGTTCTTGAAGAGTGCTTCTGATTCCCGACCAAAGGGAGGGCCACAAAGGCCAGCACAAAAATGCGCCGAAAGGCGCGTATGCCCGGACAGCTTGCCCTGAGCGAAGTCGAAGGGGCCAGTCCCTATTTGCCCGCCAGCTTTTGCGTTGCGATCTGTCCCGCCGCTGTGGTCTTGTCCTGGTCCTTGATCTCCGCATAGAGCTTCTTCGCTTCAGCCGGATTGGTCGTCTCGTAAAGCCCGGCCAGTTGCAGCTTGGCAGCCGAAGCCGGAACGGTAAGCGTCGGATTTTTAATCACCTGCCGGTACAGATCGACCGCTTGATCGTCGCGCCCGGTCTGGCGATACAGTCCAGCCAGCGCCATCTTCGCCAGCGCAGCCAGCCCGCTGTCATGCGAGTTAGACGCTTTCTGCAGTTCGCTCTCCGCCTTCGCAGTCTGACCCATATCAAGATAGGTGAGGCCCGCGAAATACTCGGCATTGTCGCCGGCCTTCAGCCAGCCGTAGTGGTCGGCGACCTGCACAAACAGCGGATTCGCGGCCTGCGCGCGAGCCGCGGCCGTCGGATAGGTCGTCTCGCCAGGCGGCGCCGGCTGACCCGGCTGCGCCAGCGGCGTACCGTAAATGTCCATAGCCTGGCCAAACAGCTCCTGCGCACGCGCAGAGCGCGAATTGTAAACAAACGCGCCAATCACAATGAGCGCCACAACAATCACCACGGCCACCGCAGCCGCAATCGTGTTGGAGCGGTTAGTCTGCAGCCAGTCCAGGCCGGAAACGGTAGCGACGGCAAAACGATCCTGCTTAAGCGCGTGACGAGTCTGTGTATCCACGGATTTCCTTCAGAAAGCCTTTGAGGGCGGGAACTTCGCGCAGGCAAAAACGGCAACACCGCTGCCTGCTTTGAGATACTTAAAGTCTAGCAGCGGCTCGCAAACGGGGTCAACGCGGGATAGTGGGTCAATTTCTGAGTCGCCGACAAGACTCCCGGAGAAGTGCAGCACGCGACCAGCCCGCTCTGCGTCCGGAGAGCTTGCAAAATGTTCAACGCATTTGTTCACCGCGCTCCACGCGCCTGGAAATCATCGTGGGGCGGCAGCCGCTAGTCACTTCCCGGTTATGTACTCCACGTGGACCTGCTCGATAGTTCCGTTGAACTTGAACGGCACCTTGTCGAAGTAATCGAGCGACACTGGCGAACCGAGGGCCATGCCGATGTCGAGGCAGTCATTCGCTGTGAAGATCAAGGGCGCGGATATCGGGACTTGACCCGTAGCGACCACCTGGCCATTGACTTTCATGGTGACGCTCAGCGGCCCGCCTGGCTTAGGCACTACGTACTTCGTTTCTACCTCGATCTTTACTTTGCCCGTGGGCAGTTTCTGCGTGGCGCGGATCTTGGTGCGCTGAATGATGAACAGGTTGTATTCATAGCAGAGGACGCCGTCCTCGACAAAGCAAGTAAGGCCGCCGGAGTTGGCGCCCAGCTTGTAGAGAACGCCGTTCGCGTTTGCCGGAATCTCGGCGTCAATGGTAACGACATTGGGTTTGTTGCCCAGCGCCGGCGCACAGAACTCCGGCATGCGAACGGTATCGCCAGAAAAAGTCCACTCTGTATAGGGTGGCGCGATGCGCAGTTCGGGGTGCAGTAAGGGAACCCAAAGGCCGCCGCCGATGGGGAGCGCCTTGTTCTTCGTAGCTTCGATGAGAAAGAGTTCCTTCAATTGAGCCAGCTTCTCGGGCATTTTTGCGGCGAGGTCGTTCGCCTGGCTCCAGTCTTCCTCAAGGTTGTAGAGTTCCCAAACGTCCTTGTCCGGTGTCCACTCGTGAATGCCCGGCGGAATGCCTGTCTCCCAAGGGGCACGCGGGCCGAAAGCAGAGGCCATCCAGCCATCATGGTAGATGGAGCGGCTGCCCATGATCTCGAAGTACTGGGTGAGCATTTGACCCTTGGCCTTTGGGTCGTCAAAGGTATACGCGAAACTCACACCATCAATCGGATCTTGAGGAACGCCGTTTACCTCCAGTGGCGGCGTGATCCCGATAACTTCGTAGATTGTGGGAACAATGTCGTTGCAGTGATGGAACTGTGGGCGCGGTGTGGCATCAGGTTTAATCTTTGCCGGCCACTGGATGACCATCGGGTTCCGGGTACCGCCGAAATGCGACGCTAAAAGTTTGGTTCCCTTGTAGGGAGTACTACCGGCCCACGCCCACCCAGCGTGGTATTGGTTGTCGGCCTTGGGCGAGCCCAGCACGTCCAGTCCGCCAAGTTCATCGAGTGTTTTGATGTGCTGCTTGACGGTGGTTGGAATCCCGTTTTGCGCCAGAAGCTCGCTGATTGTGCCGTCCTGTCCCTCCGCCGAGGACCCGTTGTCACCCCAGATGTAGAAGATGAGCGTGTTGTCGCCATAGCCGAGCTTGTCGATTGCGTCGATGACTCGCCCTGCCTGAACGTCCACGTGTTCTGCGAACCCGGCGGCCACTTCCATCAAGCGGCGCTGGAATGGCTTCTCGTCCTCAGGGATGCTCTCCCATGACGGCATGGTTTCGTGCCGTGGCGTGAGCTGAGCATTGGCGGGGATCCAACCCTTCTCCCTGGCGCGCTTGAAGACGCGCTCACGGTAGGCATCCCACCCGTCATCGAACTTACCTTTATATTTGTCGGCCCATTCCTTCATGATGTGATGGGGGCCGTGGATCGCACCGCTTGCCCAGTACATGTAGAACGGCTTATCTGGCTGTAGCGCCTTGTGCTTGTGCAGCCAGCTGATGGCGTCGTCCGCTAAGTCTTCACTGAGGTGATAGCCCTGCTCCGGGCCCTTCGGAGGCAGGACGACGGTCGTGTTCCGCACCAGGTTGGGCTCATACTGAGACGCCTCCCCTGCCAGGAATCCGTAGAAATACTCGAAGCCCAGGTTGGTCGGCCAGTTCTCGAACGGACCGGCGGAGGTAGTTTCCTCGGCAGGCGTGTTGTGCCACTTTCCCCAGGCGGCCGTACTGTAGCCATAGTCCTTCAGCACCTCGGCCGCCAGTGAGCTGCTCTTGGGGATGTGGCCCGAATAGCCGTCCCAGTCGTTCGCCAGCTCCGCGATCTGCCCGGAACCAACGCGGTGATGATTCCGTCCGGTGAGGATAGACGCTCGTGTAGGCGAGCACATAGCAGTGGTGTGGAAGCGGTTTAGCGAGATTCCGCCCATGGCCACGCGGTCCAGCGTGGGGGTATGGACTTCGCCACCAAAGGTCGACGGCAGGCCGGGACCTGCGTCGTCGATCAAAACGATGAGAATGTTGGGTGCATCAGGAGGAAGGCGACGCGGCTCCACGCGCCGCTTGTAGACCGACTCCTGCATCGTGCGGCCAGCGATGCTCGCCGACGGCGTAGGCGGAAAAGGCAGCGAATCCTGCTTGCATACTTTGGCATCAGAGCTCATGTGTTCTCCTATCTGATCTCCATGCGTCCCCTAAGCCTATAGGCGCCGAGCCGCCCTCCATAACTGGCAATTTTGCCAGTCTGCACATGGAATCGTATGAGCCTCGCGCCTCTTGGAACCGTTCTCGAGTCACGGACTATCCGGAAAGTGACCTGGTACCCAGGAGTGGGTCCCACCGTCAGGGTCTCACCCTTACGGCCTGGAATAGACACCAGGGAATACCCCATCACCCGTCTGCGCCGCAGCGACCCTATGCGCAGTCTCGAGCGCGAAAACCATCTAGAGCCCGCATCGCTCATCATCTATCCCCTCTTTCTATGCGAACGCGAAGCTGTCCGCCGCAAATCCCCTCGCCGATCGAGCAGCTATATCATGGACCACACGGAGCAAACCGTAAGAACATGAACACGAAAAAGAAAGCGGCACCGTCCTGCTCAATCCAGCAAGCCGAGCTGATCCTGAAGCTCTACGAACTGCGGCGGGAAACCGTCATGCGGGAAGCCCGTTCTTACGTGGGCGGCGAGTTTATGCCTGCCTCGGCCGATGAATTTGTCGCCATCGTCAGTGCGGGCGACAAACATACGGGCTTTGTTCTTCAGGTTTATGGATATTGGGACATGGTCGCCGCCTTTGTCCGGCACGGCGCCCTCACCGCCGATCTTGTTTATGACACCTGCCAGGAGATGTATTTTCAATACGCCAAGATTCAGCCGTACCTTGCGGACTTTCGGGAAAAGATGAACCTGCCCGAGTGGCTGATAAGCGTGGAGCAGGTCATTGAGGGATCGAAGAAAGGCCGCGAACGCCTCGCGACCATGAGACGAAACTTGGCTGCACTCGCGGACGCGCGAGCAACCAGGGCCTAGCGGCGCAGCAGAGGGCAGTTTCCAAGTTGCCGACGATCCAAAAAGTGCAGCCTAACCAGCCGCCGACGATGAGGCTGTGGCGTCCGGCGCGGGCGGCCTGGCGCCCTTGATCGCGAGCCACAGCATGAACGCAACCTCGCCGAAGAAGGCGGGCTGAGAGTAGGTATTCACCTTGTCCTGATATTGCGGCAACAGTATGCCCGTAAGGCTCAGGATCACCCAGGCGAAGCCGGCGAGGGCGAGCCAAACGCCCAGGAACCGCGGCAGGAATCGCGACCTGTACACAAGCAGGCCGAGGGGAAAGAGCCAAAGACCCCAAAACAATTCGGCAACAACAAATCCGTGATGATGCAGATTGAGGAAAAGCATAGCCAGAGCTTCCCGTTGAGGCTTTTCAAATACAGATAGAAAATCAGCCCCGCGCACGAGGATGAGGGCAGCAATTGAGTTCAGCTCATTCAGAAACGCTATCGGGATCGAGACAACAATCAATATCACCATGAGCGAAGCGTGCCGCCGGTTGACCCCCTTGAGCAGGTCGTACAAAGCCAGGGCCACGAAGATAAAGCCGGCCTGGCCAATGAGTTCGCCAGCGATGCCGAGGCGAAAGAGCGTCTCTGACGCCGCGATGTTGTTGGCCGTCGCCGCTGCGTTTGCATGGACGATCAGCTTGCCCGGGACATAGCCCATGGCGAAGAAGCCAACGATTGACGTGAGTAGATACAGCAAGCCTGCGAATCTGCCTGGGTTCTTGATGAAACTCATGTGTCCTCGCTTGTGAGAGGTTAACCAGAGATACGGCGAAGGCTGTCAAAATGTTTGCCACACGGCGAAAACAGGCCGATTCCGCACACAATCTGCAGCCAGGTCTGGGCCGGATTCTAGTCGTATGACAGTCAATCCGGAAACTTCCTCACACCCGGCAGAGGGCTCCCGCCGCCCCACGCGCCACACGTCCTAGAATAGGAGCCATGGAATACCCCATAACCCGCCTGCGCCGCCTGCGCCGCAGCGAGCCCATGCGCAGCCTCGTCCGCGAAACCCATCTTGAGCCCGGATCGCTCATCTATCCGCTCTTTCTCTGTGAAGGCGAAGCCATCCGCCGCGAAATCTCCTCCATGCCCGGCGTCTTCAACCTGTCCATCGACGAAGCCGTCAAGGAAGCCGAATCCGCCGCCGGACTGGGCATCGGTGGCCTCCTGCTCTTCGGCCTGCCCGCACACAAAGATGAGCACGCGTCCGGAGCCTGGGCCGAGGACGGCATCGTCCAGCGCGGACTGCACGCACTAAAGAGATCGAGCGCAGCAAAAAAGCTGGCCCTCATCGCCGACGTCTGCCTCTGCGAATACACCTCGCACGGCCACTGTGGAATCGTCAAAAAACAGGATGAAGACTTTGAGATAGAGAACGACGCTAGCTTGGCGCTCCTCTCAAAAACCGCCGTCTCGCTCGCCGCCGCCGGAGCCGACATCGTCGCTCCCAGCGACATGATGGATGGCCACGTCGCCGCCATCCGCGATCACCTCGACGACGAGGGCTTCGAACAGACGCCAATCCTGTCCTATGCTTCCAAGTTCGCATCCGCCTTCTACGGACCGTTTCGCGACGCCGCCGACTCCGCCCCGCAGTTCGGCGACCGCCGCACCTACCAGATGGACGGAGCCAATCTCCGCGAAGCCATGCGCGAGATCGACCTCGACCTCGGCGAAGGCGCGGACATGATCCTGATGAAACCCGCCATGCCCTACCTCGACGTAATCCGCGCGGCCCGCGAGCGCTTCGACGTCCCCATCGGCGCATATCAGGTCTCAGGCGAATACTCCATGCTGCAGGCCGCCTTCGCCAAAGGCTGGCTCGATCCCGAGCGCGCCATGATGGAATCGCTGCTGTCCATCCGCCGCGCCGGAGCAGGCTTCATCGTTACTTATTTCGCGAAGGATGCGGCAAAGGCGCTAGGCTAGGAATGAATAAACACCTCTGGCAGAATTGGTTACTTGCCCTCAAGTGGGCATTCTCATTTGGTAAGAATCCTCGCCCAGAGAAAGCCGCACAAGCCGAAAAGGATGCTCGCATACGTCGTCTTCCGCGTGGGTCTCTCTCTGCAAAATCCATAACAATAACCGACGTTCTTGGGAATGATTCCACAGAGTATCCATACACAAGAAGGATGAGCGGTTGCACAGCGCTCATCGACGGCCATTCATATAAATTCGAATTGACCCTTCAGTATGGCTCACTTGATGCGGATGGTTACAAAGAGAGACCTTGCTGGTCCTGGATCAATGTAACGGGTCCATCGAACGACAATCCAAAGAGAATTGTCAAAGCTATGATAAGCCGCGAATTTCCTTTCAAGTGGCTGCCAGTCGAACAGCCTTTGCATCCAATTGCTGTGAAACAGGGCATTCGGCAATGGTTGGAATCAAAGGCCACTACGCAAGCAAGGATGAAGTGTAATCGTGTGGAGCACGAGTTTCAGGATCTTTGCGTTAAGAATGGACAAGCTAGAAAACGGGCGCGTTTGGAAAATGCGAAGACGGGTAACTAACCCCGGTCCAACTCCGCAAACAATTCGTTCAACACCACGCAAATCGGCGTGGCGGGAATTGCGAGCACACCGCCTTCCGGCTCCTGAAAGCCGGTAGAAGAACAGAGATAAGCCTTACGCGCTTCCGGATCAATCGCCCAGACATTCTCGGCGCCGAAGCGCAAATAATCGTCAACCCGCTGCCGCAGCCGGGCCAACGTATCCTCCGGGGAAAGAATTTCGATGAGCAGCAGCGGCGGCGTCCGCAGGATGCGCTCCCACTCCAGTCCTGCCCGCGTGACAGTAATATCCGGAACCCGAAACCGGGTCGCACTGACCTGCACGCGCAGCCCAGGATAAACTTCAACGCTCCACGCTCCTTTATTCCGCATGAAGAGATAGGTCAATACAGCCTGTATGATCGCGTGCTCTTTCTCGCCCAAACTGCGCTCCTGAACCTCTCCATCGACATAGTCGCAATCCGGGCGATAGCTGCTCGCCAGGTATTCCTCGATCGAAATCCGAACCGGATGTGGGAATGCGTTCACCGGTTCAGTATCGCCCGCGGCAGCACCGTCTGTCACCAAAAACTCTGGCGCACCGATCGCCATGTTTAAGATAGGCTCATGCCGCTGTTCAAAATCGTTATCCTTGCCATCATTCAGGGCCTCGCCGAGCTCCTGCCCGTATCCAGCTCCGCGCACGTAGTCGTTGCCGAAAAACTGATGGGCCTCAACGCCTCTTCGCCACAGATGACCCTGATGCTGGTCATGCTCCACACCGGCACCATGTTCGCCGTCATCGTCTACTTCTGGAAGCAGTGGCGAAAAACCTACTTCCGCAGCGCCGAAACATTCAAGCTCATCGCCATTCGCCTCATCTTCGCGACGGTCCTCACCGGCATCGTCGGCATCATCATGCAAAAGATCGTCGAGAAGACGCTGCTCAAAGGCGTGCCCCACGCCCAGATCGAAGACCTCTTCAATCACCTCGAATGGATCGCCCCGGCTCTGCTCGCCGCCGGAATTCTCATCCTGATTGCCGGGCTTCTCCAAAAGGCCGGGCTTCTCCAAAAGAAAGACAGCTTCGACGATGGCCGCGAGCCTTCGCTCTCGCAGTCGGGGCTTATTGGCGCGGTGCAGGGCTTCTGTCTCCCGTTTCGCGGCTTTTCGCGCTCCGGCGCAACCATCTCCACCGGAATGCTGGCCGGCGTCTCCCGCGAACGCTCTGAGACCTTCAGCTTCGCGCTCGCCGTCATTCTCACTCCGCCCGTAGTGGCGCGCGAAGTCTTGCGCCTTGCTCACGCGCAGCACATCAGCGGCAGTTTAAACCTGGCTTCGGCCATGCTTCCCGGAATTGTCGGAGCGGTATGTTCGTTCGCGGCGGGACTGCTCGCGTTGAAATGGCTCAGCCGCTGGCTTGAGGGCGGACGCTGGTATCTGTTCGGAATCTACTGCGTGGTGGCGTCGATCGCAGTCTTCTACCTGCACCACATAGGCTATTGAGTAAGAGCGCCGAATCTTGCCTTTTGCCACGAACCCTGTGCCCTGAGCCCTGAACGCTGAACCCTGCCTTCTACGTCTCCAGAAGATAATCCGAAGCCACCGGATTCTCATACAACGAGTGGTCCCTCGTCACCACCGTCAGTCCGCCCGGCGTCACGAAGTAGTTCTTCTTGTCTTCATTCGTGTCGTAGCCGATCACAGTTCCTTCCGGCAGCTGCACGTCGCGGTCAATGATGGCGCGCCGGATGCGGCAGTGGCGTCCGATGTTCACGTGCGAAAAGACAATGCTCGAATCAAGCTCGGAGTAGGAATTGACGCGCACATCCTGAGACAGAACGCTATTGCGCACCGTGGCTCCTGAAACAATGCAGCCCGCCGACACAATGGAGTTGATCGCCATACCCGTTCGCCCCGGTTCTCCAAAGACAAACTTGGCCGGCGGATACTGGCGCACGCGCGTGCGGATCGGCCACTTGCTGTCGTACAAATTAAAAACCGGCGATACGGAGGCCACGTCCATATTCGCGTCGTAATAGGCTTCGAGCGTGCCCACATCGCGCCAGTAGAGAGCCTGCTGATGGTTCTCGTCCACGAAGTTATACGCGGATATCTTGTACTTGCCCAGAATGCCGGGAAGAATGTTGTGCCCGAAGTCATGTTTCGACGTGGGGTCGTCCGCGTCCTGCAGCAGCGCCGGTAACAACACGTCGGTGTTGAAGAGGTAAATGCCCATCGAGGCATCCACCATATTGTCATTGAAGGGCGAGCGGAAGTTCGTGCTCTTCGGTTTTTCGTCGAAACCGATAACCTCTCCGTTCTTTCCTACCTCGACGACACCAAAGCGCGAGACCTCAGACGGGTCGATCGGCAGCGTGGCCAGCGTCACGTCAGCGCCAGAGTCGTTGTGCTGCTCCAGCATCTTGCCGTAATGCATTTTGTAGATGTGGTCGCCCGAGAGGATAAGCACGTGCTTCGGCTGCTCGGCGCCGATGGAATAAATGTTCTGGTAGACCGCGTCGGCGGTGCCCATGTACCAGTTGGCGCTCACCCGCTGCATCGGCGGCAGAATCTCAATGAATTCGCCCAGGTCCTGGGCTACTACACTGGTCCAGCCTTCGCGAATATGTCGGTTCAGCGACAGCGCCTTGTACTGCGTCATGATGTAAACGTGGCGCAGATCGGAGTTAATGCAATTGGAAAGCGTGATGTCGATGATGCGGTAGTTTCCGCCGAAAGGAACCGCCGGTTTTGCCCGGTCGCGCGTCAGCGGAAACAGCCTTTCACCTGCACCGCCTGCCAGCAAAACGCCCAGTGTGTCTCTCATCGGCATGACCGTATCCTCGCGCCTTCGTGTTTCCGCTAAATCATTCTGCCTTCCAAACCGGAGGATACTACCATATCGGACAACACCCCATCCTGACACCTAGTCGTCGGACTGCCCGTCTTCTTCTCCCTCGATTGCGATCCGGAGCGACCTCAGAAAGTGCACATCCTGAGGCGTAAACGTACGCTCCCCCTCCGCCTCCGCCGCGCCTGCTGCCTTCGATGGTTCCAGAGTCGCCGGGGGTTGCTGCTCTGCAAGCTCATTCAGCCCGATCGTCGCTTCCAGCATTAGCAGCACGTCGAAACCCTGCTTGCGGATGTCCTGGACCACGCCCGCGATGTGTTCCGATTCGGAGACGCTTTCGTGAATGGCTTCTCCAAGTTTCTGGACGAGCTTGCGCATTTTTTGGTTCAAGAATTCGCTCCGTTTCCGATCCGCCACGCGCCCGCGCGTCCGGATGCTCCCTTAACCTTACTTCTGATGCGGAGTGGCTGCAATCGGAAATGAATTAGCCCGGCTGCTAAACTTTTTGTATGAAACCGGATCGCGTTGGCCGCACTCTGGGTGTCGGCGCGCGCGTCGCCTCGGGAATGCTGCGCGACCGTGCCAGTCAAACCGCCAGGACCGTCAGGCAGGACGCGCCCGTATATGCCGCGCGCGGCAAAAACGCCGTGACCGGAGCAAAAAAAATCGGCCAATCCATATGGGGACCCTTTGTCCACGCTGGCAGCGTCCTCTGGCTCGAAGTCACAGGGCTCTTCTTTGCCCTCTTCAGCCTTTTCTTCGTTCAGGGCGCCTACCGCCTGCGCGCCGACTGGCGAACCGGGCCGAATCATCTGCGGCTCCTCATCTACGCGGCCATAGCCATCCTCTTTTTGTATTTCGCCGCCAGCTCCTTTTACCGTGCCCACCGAAAGCAAAAAAGGCGCAATGCATAGGCTCGAAATAATTATTTAAAAAGAGGGCCATCCTCTCATGCTCAAAAACCGCTCCGTACCCACAGAAACCATCTTGCCGCACGTCTCCTACCAGAATCTCGCCGACGCGATTGCCTGGCTCACGAACACCTTCGGATTCAAAGAGCATTATCGCTACGGCGAGCCGGTCTCCGGAGCACAAATGCACCTCGGCGAAGCCTGGATCATGGTCTCGAGCGCGGGACCAGGGAAGACAAGCCCGGCATACTCAGGCTACAGTTCTCAGAGCCTGACCGTCTTCGTTGACGATGTCGACGCACACTTCAGCAGAACAAAATCAGCGGGCGCCAAAATCGTCGAGGATCTCAATGAAACCATCTACGGCGAACGGCAATACGGAGTCGAAGACCTCGAAGGCCACCACTGGCTCTTTTCCCGTCACGCCCGCGACGTCAGCCCAGACGAATGGGGCGCAAAACTAGCCGCGAAGTAGGACTACGATTCTGTATTCCAATTCCGCTCAATCGGAAGGTTGCGGGACGTGAACGCGATTGTAGTATGGTGTTGCTTCTAATCCGTGAGCAAGGCGGTATCGAACGTGATTGGCAAACCGGCTTTATGCACCTGCCTTTTGCTCGGCGCGGCGGTGGCCGCAATGGGACAGGGCAGGCAAGAAAACCTGAACAAGTGCCAGTCAGTTGACCCGGACGCCAAAATAATGGGATGCACGGCGCTCATCCAGGCAGACCAAGACACGACCAAGAATCGGTCCATCATTTACGGCAACCGCGGCGCCGCTTATTACAACAAGGGTGATTACGACCGCGCAATCCATGATACCGATCAAGCGATTCGCCTGAACCCGAATGAACCATCTTTCTATGACACCCGCGGCGTGGCCTACAAAAAGAAGAGCGATTACGACCGCGCAATCCAGGATTTCAACGAAGCAATTCACCTGAACCCGAATTTTGAAAGAGCCTACTACGACCGCGGCGGCGCCTACATAGACAAGGATGATTACGACCGCGCAATTCAGGATTTCAACGAAGCGATTCGCCTGAACTCGAATGATGCAAACGCCTACAACAACCGTGGCGTCGCGTACCATAAGAAGGACGATTACGGCCGCGCGATTCAGGACTACAGCCAGGCGATCGGTCTGAACTCGAATTTCACAACCGCCTACGGTAACCGCGGCGACGCCTATTTTGCCCAGTCCAACCTGACCGCCGCCATCGCGGACTATGAACACACGATCTCCGCCGCGCCGTCTTCGCGTGCGGCAGTTTACGCGGTTCTGATGTTGCACGTGATCATGAAGCGGCAGGGCCACGACGATGCGCAGCAACTCGCGCGAGTGGCAGCGGCGGCGGACCTGTCGAAATGGCCTGGGCCGGTGCTAAAGCTCGATCTGGGACAGATGACAGCCAGTGAGGTAATGATGGCTGCGCCCAGCCCCGGTACCGATAGGCAAAAGAAGTGGCAGGCTTGCGAAGCCAACTACTTCACCGGCGAGGACGCGCTATTACATCATCAACGGCCGACGGCGCTGGAGCGCCTCAATGCCGCGCGCAATGGCTGCCCGAAGGGCGACACGACATACGGTGCGACGCTGGCGGAACTGAAGCGGCTAGGCGCACCGGCTGCTCCCGCAAAATAAGTGTGGAGCGCCTAGGATCGGCGGATGATGAGGCGTCCCGGCGCGAGCAGCCTTGAAGGCAGGCCACTGCGACCGCCGTCGGCGCATAATCATCGATGCACTCAGCTAATGCAGTGCGGTTAAGAGTCAATTTGGCGCATTGCGGTCGTATAACCGACAATCCGGAAGTCATGCCGAGGGCGGCCAAGCCCTGCTTGGCGATTTATGAGATAGGTTTAGCCTCGCAGTAAGCAGATCAGCGCCCCGCACTTTTCTTTTTCGTGCCCGAAGGCTTCTTCCCAGCCTTCCCGTTCTTTTCCACGCGCAGCTTCCACGCGGTGCGCAACGCACCCGCCATCAGGTCCTCATTCGCCGCAGCCAGCCGGATATGCGTGCTTCCCATCCTGCCCCATCCGCCCGCAATCGGCACGAAGACCTCCGGCTGCTCCGCCACAAAGGCCGCCTGCTGTTCGACCGTGAGCATCAGGTTGCCGTATCCCTGTTTCACCGAGGCAAGCGTTGCAAAAATCCTCCCGCCAACGCGAAAATCCACCGCCCCCATGTGCGAGCCTTCCTCCGCGCCCTCAAGGCTCAAAGCAATCCGCCGAAAATCCTCCGCATTCATGGCATATTCCTGTCAGGGCTGAAACACAAGCCGGACACCCTGTTCCGGGCTGTTCCAAAGCGCCTCCACATCGCGCAGCGAGGCGCTTTTTGTCTCGTTATGAAATGGCTTCGTCGCCGCTTCCTGAAATAAATTGCCGATCGTTCGCATAATCTCCTGCAGAGAGGCGCTCCCGAAGCCGCTTCCCAGGAGTTCCAGCCCCGAGCTGCGCAGCGTCGCCCCGGCCAGCGTAATTGTCGGGCCAGCGCTGTTGCCGATCTGTACATAGCGAATCCGCGACGCCGCATGGCTCAACCCCTTTTGCGAGATCGCCTGCAGCAGATATTCCGCCGGCATTCCCCAAAGATAGTCGAGCACCACGTCGATTTTCCCCGCGTTCAGAACAGCCCGAAATGAGGACACGAGCGAGCCTGCATCCTGATCGAGCGAAATCACCTCATCCGCGCCCAATTCCTTGAGTCGCTCCAGCGCTTTGGGATTGCGCCCCGCCGCCACCACGTTCTGTGCGCCCAGCCGCCGTGCGATCTGCACCGCGAGCTGCCCTGCAACTCCCGTCGCGCCAAGAATTAAAACACTTTCTCCCGAAACAAACTTCGCCCGCGCCGTAAGCGCGACCCATGATGACATCGCAGGATTGGCCAGGGCTGCCGCCGTAACATCGTCAAGCTCCTGCGGCAAAGGAACGCACATCCACGAAGCAGTAACCGCGCGATCGGCAAACGTGCCGTAAGGGCCCCGAGCGGTCCCAAAAAAAACCCGGCTCCCATCCGCCAGCCGTCCCACACCATCCACTCCGGGCACAAACGGCAATTCACCGCTGCTGCCATAGTGCGTGCCCTTGGCCAGCGCCTTCACAATCGGATGCAGCCCAGCAGCGCTCACCTTCACCAGAACCTCTCCCTCAGCGGCAACAGGATCGGCGAATTCGCCATAGCGCGGAGGGCGATCAAAAGCTTCAACAACGGCGGCATTCATGGGAGTCTCTCCTTCATCTAGCGTAAACGAAACTCAGGTGGCACTCGCTCCAATCACAGCGGCTTGATCGTCAACCTTCATCGCCGGACAACAAAAGTGGTAAACTCAGCCGAATTTCCTCTGCCCTTTGCGAGGAACAATGAACACAAAGCTATCTCCTGCCTGGATCTTTCGATTCCTGATTCTTGCAACCCTGTTGCTGGGTTTGGCTCTGCGCTTCGCCGTTCCCATCACTGCCGCCAAACTCCTCCACAACCCTCACAAACATCTGGGAAATCATTCCAGGGAGCTCGTCGACGGCACCGTCGAGATCGCCAAAGGACTCGGTGAAGCTCTCTTCGTAGCCGCCATTCTGGCCGCCATCGTCGACCCCTACGTCAAATTCCGCCTCGGCACGGAAGTCGGACGCGAAATCGCCCGCGAAACCGTAGGACAGCATCTTCCGGAAGAGCTTCGGCAGGCGCTCGAGAGCATCCAGGATATCGATCTATATCAGCTCCATCTCGTCATCGATGTCACATTGGAAAAGGTCGACTCGCTCCCTGAATATCTGAAATGGCAGACCGCCATGCACTATGAGGTGAGAAACGCCGCTTGGAATAAGCGCGTTTTCGAGCATCGGGTCTCCATCAGCGACTCTGCCGCGGAAAGGGCCGACGGAAGGATCATCGCAGTTTCCCACTCTGTGGACGGATCCGTTCAGTACAGCCTCAAAGAACCCAGCCCCGAACTCGCCCGCATGTGCAAACGCGAAAACGAAGTTACCTCTTTCAAACATGCAAGCTCGCGCAAAATCGCCTCCACCCGGCTCGGCGCAACTCACAAGTACGAATACTTCAACACCACCGAGCGCCTTGTTCCTCACTCTGAGGTTCAGGTCATTCAGTTGGTATTCCCCACCGTCGGCATTGAGCTCACAGTCCGTCATCCCGAAAAAATCATCATCAATACCTCCCTCCAATACATCGATGGCATTGCCCCCGAAACTCCCGACGGAGAAACCCCTGGCCGGGTATCGCGCTGGAAATCCGAACGCGCCTATCTCAACAACGAGCACATCTGGATCATCTACGAAAACGAGGAGGCCGCACCCGCCGTCTCGGCTGGGTAAGTTCCGCCGTCCCTTGCTAAAATCAACGGTCCGAAGTAAACACAGTGCCCAGCGACCGAACCAAACCCGTCTACACCGCCGCCGATCTCGAAGACTTCTCGCCCGACCGCGACCTCGGCTATCCCGGCGAATACCCCTTCACGCGCGGGATCCGGCCCACCATGTATCGCAACCTGCTCTTCGCCGCGTTAATGTTGCATTCATAATGCATGCGCTTGTAACCGAATTTTCACACCGGTTTTCACGCAACTGTAGCAGAATGTTCTCAGTACCTGCACCTAGGTTTACCCTCCCGGTTCAATCGCACCACAAAAAGTTTTGCAATGAAGAGTGAACATACAAACCGCATCCTGATTCGTTTGATGTCCATTGCTGCGCTTCTTCTGGCAATCTCAGTGCTTACCTGGGGTACGGAATACAAAGCTTCTCTTTACCAAAAGAACAAGGTGGCAGGCCATTCCGTACTCGTGGCAAAGCTCCTCTCGGAAAGAGAGCGCCCGGCCTCTGTAAACCTCAACCCCGGCGCTCCGTCCGCCCCGCAGCTCGTTGCCACCTCGCTCTGGCTGTTCGTCATCCCCATGCTGGGCTGCGAGGCTGGCTTCCCGCGTCGTGCGATGAGTAGGGACCGCTCATCCCCGCCCGACCTTCTTGAATCCTCCCTTAGCTTTTTCTTCTTCCGTCCACCTCCCATCTCCGTTTCTTAGCGCAGCCTCCAGCAAAGGAACTGCTCGCAGCCGCTGCATGCGTACTCGTCCCGGTTAGAAACTGGGTTTGCCGGCCGCATTCTTTGCCCGAGACTTGCCGATTCACTCTGGCACTCGCCTTCTAAGCGGGAACTGCTCTCGCAGCATGTGCGGGATCTCTTATCCACAACCTGTTTTTGGCAACGCCATGTTCCAGTTCATGGAACCCGCGATACGTGTGTGCATGTTGCGCTCACGGTTCGCCAGGCTGCTCCATGGCAAACCTTAACTTCACAGCGCGCAGATTTGCGCGCCTTAAAAGGAGACCTAACAAAGTGCGCAAAATTGCCGCAATGTCGTTCATCGTTTTCTATGCAGTGTGCTGTTTGCCTGGGCAGCAGACTCAGCCGGTATAAGTGGAAAGGTGCTTGATCCGTCGGGCGCTGTGATAACCAATGCGGAAATCACACTCACCACTGCCGCCACCGGTGCCGTCACCCATCTGGAAAGCGATGCGAATGGAGCATTCAACTTCACCGGGCTCGCCAGTGGAGCCTACACTCTGGATGCTTCAAAGCCCGGCTTCACGGCTTACCAAAGCAAGGGTCTGCTCATTCAACCGGGCCAACCCCTCGCTATTACGGTCACCCTTTCCGTGTCTTCGGTGGGGCAGTCGGTCATCGTGCATGGAGGCGAGTTGCCCGGTGCGACCACGCAGCCCTCTCAGCAGCAGGTGCTTGAATCCAATCAAACCATTCGGGTGATTGGCCGCAGGGAGATGGACATGGTTGGCCCCGTCGCTGGCGGCGCGCAGGTCATCGCCACCGCTCCCGGCGCCTTGGTAACAGGCTATGGAAACACCGGAGGAACCAAATACACCATCACCATCAACGGCTTGAACCAGGGCTGGGGCGGATACGGTGGCTACACCGGCGGAGCTTCGCTTGGCATTACATTTGACGGCGTTCCCATCGTCGATCCTGCGACCGATCTGTGGCCGTCTGCGACCACTCCTGAAAATAAATTGATCCAGAATACGAACGTGACCTACGGTCCCGGAACTCCCGCCGATCGCTGGTACACCAACATCGGCGGTTCTGTGGAGTTCACTCCCTTGCAGCCGACGGCAACGCCACATGCCAACCTGACCGCGACCTACGGAAGTTACCAGCAGAAGAACCTTGCCGCCGACGTCGACACCGGCCTGTATCACGGCTGGTCCACCGTACTCGGCGGTGGCGTGGGCAAAGGCGATAACTTCCGCAAAGCTCCGGACGGCTTCAAGAATCCCAGCAAAGACTGGGCAGCGCTTGCCAAGACTGTAAAACACTATCAGGGAAACAGCATAGAGTTGGGCGGCTATTACGCTTATGCCGGCGGCTATCGCCCTCAGGTCATCCCGGCCGAGGCAAATCCGTATATCACGACGGATGGCAACCTGGGCGGCCAGCAATATAGCCAGAAGACCTCCGGCTTCTACAGCACTTTGCCGTTTGACAGCTACAACAAGTACGACGCGAACCAGATGGGACTGATCTATGGGCGGGAGAATATCCAGTTGGATGACTCTACCGCGGCGCAGAATCTTTCCTGGTACATGCACATCGCGCGTTCGCATGACCGCTATGATGACGTATTTCAAGATGCTTCCGGTCCTGACGGCAACCAGCAGCAGAACGAGCATAACAATCCTCACACCAATACCATCGGCGACAAGCTCCTGCTGACCAAACGCCTGCCGTGGAACACCGTCAACGGCGGCGGCTACTACATTCATGCCCTCTACAATAGCCGGAACAACTTCTATGGCCCTGCCTGGGGTGGCTCCAAGACAGTCGCAAGCCAGGGAGGCAAAATCCGCTCCAGTTACTTCAACCAGGATGACTTTGCCATCTTTTTACAGGACGATATTCATCCGATTTCGATCCTGCACATCACGCCCGGCATCCGCTATGTCGGCTTCAGCACGGGCTTCTATAACGCCGTCCAGCAGGACTTTACGCTGGCGCCGGGAGCAACCCTGAACGCCACCTGCCGGTATGGCAACTTCGGCGGCCTTACCGGGAACGTCAACGTGCAGGATGCCTGCCCCAGCGCCAACGAGAACCGCAGCGGGGTCGAGCCATCGGTGGACGTTAACCTGAATGCGCGCCCGTGGCTGAACGTATATGGCGGATTTCAGGAAGCGCTGCGTTCGCCGGAAATGGGCGGCGGCGGCGGAATATTTCAAGCCGTCGATCCCGTCAGCTACCACCTGGAGCGTGGCACATATTATCAGTTCGGAGCCAAAATACATCCTGAGGGCGGCACCGGGTTCGAGAACAATTTAATCTTCGGCGCGGCGTACTACCACCAGAAATTTTCCAATCAGGAGATTGACACCACACTGGCCAACGGCGACACCCTCGACGCCGATGGCTCATCCAACTACAACGGCGTCAATATCTTCTTTGACGACGATCCACTCCATCACCTGCACCTCTTTGCCAACGCAAATATTGAAGCCGCAAGCTACAGCAGCTATGTGACCGGCGGCGTCATCTATAACGGCCAGGCCACATGCAACCCGCCCAGCGGCCCCATCGCCGCCTGCCTGGACTACAGTGGCTACCCGGTGTCCTACGTCCCCACATCCACGCTGAATGCAGGCGCCTTCTATACGCTGCACCCGACGGAGAGGTTGACCATCCGGCCAACCGCATCCTTCCAGTTCGTGGGAAGCCAGCATCTCTTCGACAACTGCGCCGAGGTTGCGGGCTCATGCACCAGTCCGGCGCCCAGCAAAAACGTGACCATGCCGTCTTACGCCACGCTCAACCTGGGGGCAAAGGTCCCTTACAAGCACCTGGAATTCAAAGTGATGGCTTTGAACGTGTTGAACGAGGGCTACAACATCTTCGAATACATCTCCGCCGGCTCCTACTTCAACACGGCACAGGCCGCTCCATCGGGCTCGCCATACGCATACAACTATGTGACCGCCTATCCGGGCGCACCGGTGACAGCCTACGGCAGCGTCAACGTTCACTTCTAAACAACCGCTGCGACCAACCTGCCCTTCATGCACGGCGCACTCCCGGCTGCGTGAAGGGCTTTTCTTTTTGACGCGCGTTCTGAGCTACAATCATCCGTTCACCTCAACCTCGCGTGCCCAGCAACCCGACCAAACCCGTCTACACCGCCGCCGATCTCGAAAACTTCTCGCCCGACCGCGACCTCGGCTATCCCGGCGAATACCCCTTCACGCGCGGCATCCAGCCCACCATGTATCGCGGACGTCTCTGGACCATGCGCCAGTACGCCGGCATGGGCGACGCCGAGGAGAGCAATCGTCGCTACAAATTCCTCATCGCCAACGGAACCGCTGGACTCTCAGTCGCCTTCGACCTGCCCACGCAGATCGGCTACGACTCCGACGACCCCATGGCGCTCGGGGAAGTCGGCAAAGTCGGTGTCGCCATCGACTCCCTCGAAGACATGGAGCGCTTGTTTGACGGCATTCCGCTCGGCAAAATTTCCACCTCGATGACCATCAACGCGACCGCCGGCATCTTGCTCGCGCTCTACGTCGCCGTCGCCAAACGCACCGGAGCCGGCCTCAAAACGCTCTCCGGCACCGTGCAGAACGACGTCCTCAAGGAGTACATCGCGCGCGGAACCTACATCTATCCCATCCGCCACGCCATGCGCATCGTCACCGACATGTTCGCCTGGGCTAACGAAGCAACACCCGACTGGAACACCATTTCCATCTCCGGCTACCACATGCGCGAGGCCGGCTCGACCGCCGCGCAGGAGATCGCCTTCACCCTCGCCAACGGAATGGCCTACGTGCAGGCCGCCGTCGACGCCGGACTCGACATCGACCGTTTCGCCCCCCGCTTATCTTTCTTCTTCAACGCTCACAACAATTTCTTTGAGGAAGTCGCCAAGTTCCGCTGCGCGCGCCGCGTCTGGGCACGCATCATGCGCGAACATTTTGGCGCAAAAAATCCTCGCTCATGGATGCTGCGCTTCCACACCCAGACCGCCGGCTCCACGCTCACCGCGCAGCAGCCCGAGA
Source organism: uncultured Acidobacteriaceae bacterium (assembly GCA_963743135.1). Lineage (GTDB taxonomy): Bacteria > Acidobacteriota > Terriglobia > Terriglobales > Acidobacteriaceae > Silvibacterium. The sequence goes on along the minus strand of CAVUON010000007.1, from coordinate 409,290 downwards.
ACAACATCGTCCGCACCGCCATCCAGGCGCTCTCCGCAGTTCTCGGAGGCACACAGTCCCTCCACACCAACGGCTACGACGAAGCCCTCGCGTTGCCCACCGAAGAGGCCGCGCGCATCGCCCTCCGCACACAGCAGATCATCGCCGGCGAATCGGGAGTCGCCAACACCATCGACCCCTTCGCCGGGTCCTATTACGTCGAGTCGCTCACCAATGATCTGGAACAACAAACCAATGCCTATCTTGACCGCATCGACGCGCTCGGCGGAATGCTCCGCGCCATCGAAAAAGGTTGGATCCAGCAGGAAATACAAAACGCTGCCTACGAATACCAGCGAGCCGTCGACTCCGGCCAGGCCACCGTCGTAGGCGTCAACCGCTTCACTCGCGATGACGAGCCGCAGATTCCCATCCAGCGCATCGACGAAGCGCTGGAGCGCAAACAGGTTGAGCGGCTGAAGGTCCTGCGCACCCGCCGCGACAAAATACGCTGGCAGGCCTCGCTCAACCAGGTCAAGGATCACGCCCGAAGCGGCCAAAATCTCATGCCCGCCATTCTCGAAGCCGTGGAAAGCTACGCCACGGTAGGAGAGATCGCCGCTGCCATGCGCGAAGTCTTCGGCGAATATCAGGAATCAGTAGTGATTTAGCCACAGCGGCCCGAACAGCCAGGTCTCGACCAACGGAAGCGCCACAGATGCCAATTCCAGAATGGCGCCGAAGCCGGGGTCCCCGGCACGCGCGGTTTTCGCGTGCTGGGGTGGAAAGCCGGGGTCCCCGGCACGCGCGGTTTTCGCGCGCTGGGGTGGGAAGCCGGGGTCCCCGGCACGCGCGTTTTCGCGCGCTGGGGTGGAAAGGCGGGTGTCGCTGGACGCGCAGTCCTTGCAAATGAAAGCGAATCTATCTACCATTTTCCCAGATGGCGCGATCCGCAAAAATCATCGTGGCGCTGCTTTGCATTACTTGTGTGCTTGCCCTTTGTATTGCGCCTTACGTCGACATACCGGTAACTGTCCTCAAATCTCTGCAAACCGCCATTCTGCTCATGGTCCTCCTGCTGGCCGCATCTCTTTCTTTGGCTAGTCTCCTGTTCTTTCGTCTGGTAGTGTTCCGGCAGGTCGAGCGAATAAGTCACATCACGTTGATCCGGTCTCTCCTTCTTCCCATCGAGACAAACTGCGTCCAGCAGTGCTAGCTCCTTCTGTTCTTCCCTCTTCGATCCTGTAATTCATCCCCAACAGTCGAATAGAAAGAAGCCGCCCCCGCGGGCTTCAGAGGAAATATATGAAGGCTCAAGAACTCCTCCAATCCTGGTCCACCATCCTCGGCGGTCGAAAGCCTCTGCTGTCCATTGAAATTACAAAGGAGTGCCCGCTTCGCTGCCCGGGCTGCTATGCCTACGACGAGGCACATCTAGGCGGCAACGGTGTTACCCTTCGCGTTCTTTCCGACTTCAAACAGGACGCCCTCGTGAAGGGTGTGGTCGATCTTGTTGATCGATTTCGGCCTCTGCACGTCTCGCTGGTTGGCGGCGATCCACTGGTCCGTTACCGCGAGTTAGAAAATATCTTGCCAGAACTCGATTCTAGAGGTATCTATGTTCAGCTTGTAACCAGCGCGTTTCGGCCTATCCCTCCGCATTGGGCAAAGTTCTCGCGGCTAAGCGTCGTCGTATCCGTCGATGGACTTCAGCCCGATCATGATGAACGGCGGAAGCCCGCAACATATGAGCGCATTTTGCAAAACATCCAGGGGAGCATGGTGACGATCCACTCCACGATTACCGGACAGATGACCCGGAAGGAAAACTACTTCGAGCAGTTTCTCGCCTTCTGGAGCAAAAGACCGGAAATCAAGCGCATCTGGATGAGCATCTTCACCCCCCAGCAGGGCGCCGTCGGCCCGGAAATTCTCAGTGCACGGGAGCGCAGCCAGGTAATCGACGACCTCGGGCGGCTGCGCACTCAGTTTCCCATTTTGGACATGAGCGAACGAGTCCTGCGCGAGTTCCGGAACCCTCCAAGCTCCCCTGACGAATGTATTTTTGCTCAGACCACTCGGGTCATTTCCGCAGATCTCAAAACTCGAGTTACCCCCTGCCAGTTCGGCGGGAAGCCCGACTGTTCGCAATGCGGCTGCATGGCCTCCATGGGTCTGGCAGCTGTGGGCCATCTGCAAATCGGTGGCGGCATCACTCTCGGCAAGCTCTTCAATGCCTCGGAACGTATCGGTTATGGTATCGGCAAGCTGAGAAATCTTGAAAAAGAGGTCGCATGAAATGCCAACCCAGCCTATAGTCAGCGTTATGGAAGTGCACGTTCCGGCGCGCCCCGGCTCCGTTGTCAACATAGAGCGATCTGAACGCGAACTCCGGCGCCAGCTCACCCGCTTCTCCAGGTGGATGTACCGGCTGGGCTTCGCTCCCGGAACCTCCGGCAATCTGTCCGTCCGGCTCGACGACAAGCGCATTCTTGCCACACCCACCGGCTGCAGCAAGGCTCTGCTGCGGCCGGTGGATATGGTCATCGTCGATCTCGACGGCCATTTCCTTTCCGGAACGCGCAACGTCACCAGCGAAATCGGTATGCACCTGTCCATCTACCACGGGCGCTCGGACGTGCATGCCGTCGTTCACGCGCATCCTCCTATCGCAACCGGATTTGCCTCCTGCGGGCTGGCGCTCGACGCGCCTCTCTGCGCGGAATTGATCATGACGCTCGGCTCTATTCCGCTTGCGCCTTACGCCACAACCGGCACGGATGAAGTGGGAGCCAGCCTGGTGCCGTTTCTGCGCAATCACGACGCAATCCTGATGGCGAACCATGGCCTCGTGACCTATGGAAAAGACCTCCTCGACGCCTTCATGAAAATGGAGACCAGCGAGCACTTCGCCCAGGTCAGTCTCACCGCGCACCAGCTCGGCTGCCGCAAGCTGCTCGACGACGACGCCATCGACAAGCTGAATCACGCGCGCGCCCGCTACCGGTCCAACCGCGGCGCTCCGTTCACCGACTGAAAAACAACATAATCCGGATTTTCGCCCGAGCGTAATCCGCCTGTAACAGCCCATTCACACTGCATGACTACAACCGTTGGGTGGCCCGCACATGGCCCAAGGAGCAGTCATGCACAAGCTCGTTGTTAGTTCCCTGGCTTCTTTACTCGTCGCCTCACAGGCATTCGCACCCGCATTCGCGGGCGCGGAGCACGGTGACGTGCCAACAGCTACTCCCATCCAGCATCTCGTCGTCATCTTCCAGGAGAATGTCTCCTTCGACCATTACTTCGGCACCTATCCCAACGCGCTCAACCCCAAGGGTGAACCCGGATTCATCGCCGCTCCCGGCACTCCATCCGTCAATGGCTACACAGACGGTCTGCTCAACAGCAATCCCAACTTCCTCAACACCGCACTCAACGGGTCAGGCGCGGCAAATCCCTTCCGCCTCGATCGCTCGCAGGCGTCAACCGCCGATCAGGACCACAACTACACCCCGGAGCAGGAGGCCTTTCACGGCGGCCTCATGGACGGCTTCCCCAAGTACACCGGCACGCCCGGACCTCCGCCGACTGGTCAGACCACTAACGGGCTGGTCATGGGCTACTACGACGGCAACACCGTCACCGCCCTCTGGAATTACGCGCAGCGCTTTGCCATGAGCGATAACTCCTATGACACCACCTTCGGCCCCTCCACTCCGGGAGCCATCAACCTGGTCTCCGGCCAGACCAATGGCGTGGACGATTCCATCTCGCCCGGCAGCGCCGTAGTGGCTGACGGCGTCGGCGGCCTCACCGACATCAACGATGCCGACCCTGTTGGAGACATGTGTTCCAGCACATCCAAGGCAATTCACTTCAGCGGACAGAACATCGGCGATCTGCTGAACAAGCAGGGAATCACCTGGGGCTGGTTTGAGGGTGGCTTCAATCTCTCCCTCAAGAACTCCAACGGAACCACCGGATGCAGCCGCAGCACCACCTCCGCAGTCACCGGTGTTACTGAGACGGACTACATCCCGCATCACTCGCCCTTCGAGTACTACACCTCGACCGCCAACCCCACGCACAAGCGTCCGGCCAACGTAAACACCATTGGCTATCAGGGCGATCCGGCCAACCACCAGTACGACATCAACGATTTCTTCGCAGCGGTCAAAGCCGGCAATTTCCCGGCGGTCAGCTTCCTGAAGGCGCCCGGATATCAGGACGGCCACGCCGGCTACTCCGACCCGCTCGATGAGCAGGCCTTCATCGCTGAAGTCATCAACTTCCTCCAGACGCAGCGCGACTGGGCAAACACCGCCGTCATCATCAACTATGACGACTCCGACGGATGGTACGACCACCAGCTCGGCCAGATCGTGAACCAGTCCACTACCCCCGCTGACGCGCTGCTCGGACCGGGTTCCTGCGGAGACGGAACCACCGCTCTCGCCGGACCCAATGGCGACCACGTGCAAGGCCGCTGCGGACATGGCCCACGCCTGCCCTTCCTCGTCATCTCGCCTTACGCCCGGACGAACTACGTCGATCACACCCTCACTGACCAGTCATCGATCATCCGTTTCATCGAAGACAACTGGCTCGGCAGCCAGCGAATCGGCCAGGGCTCCTTCGACAGCATCGCCGGACCCATTAACAACATGTTCGACTTCAAAAGCCACCCGAACATGCAACCGTTCATCCTCGACCCCGGCACCGGAGAGCCCGTTTCGAATAACCACTTCTAACGGCTCTCAATTCCTACGCAACACCGAAGGGCGCGGGGGTATCCTGACTCCGCGCCCTTTGGCTTTCTCAATATCAGCACCTAGAGGCATCAGTATTGATTTCCCGACGAACCTTCCTTGAGCACGCCACCGCCCTGGCCGCCGGCCTTTCCCTCAAAAAAACAGCCTTCGCCCGCTCCGTAACCACCCCCGCACTCGATCCCAGAAGTCTCCGCCCCTGGGTCGATCCACTCCCCATCCCTGAAATCGCCCGCAGCACCGGCTCGCGCTCCGATCCCGAAAACCCCTCGCAGAATCTGCCCTTCTATCGCATGGCCATGCGCGAGCTTCACTACAAGGTCCACCGCGACCTGCCGCCCACGCGCGTCTGGGGCTTCAACAACTCCTCACCCGGCCCTATCTTTGAAACCCGCAGCGGCCAGGGTCTGCTCGTCGAGTGGGCCAACGAACTACCCCTCCAGCACTTTCTGCCCATCGATCACACCATCCACGGAGCCGAATCCGACAAGCCCGACGTTCGCAGCGTCATCCATCTCCACGGCGGCAAAACCCCGCCCGCCAGCGACGGCTACCCGGAAGACTGGTACATCCCCGGCCAATCCCGCATCTACCACTACCCCAACCGCCAGGACGCCGCGCTGCTCTTCTACCACGACCACACCATGGGCATTAACCGGCTCAACATCTACGCGGGCCTGCAAGGCCAATTCATGATCCGCGACGATGTCGAAGACTCTCTCAATCTCCCCAAAGGAAAGTACGAAATTCCGCTGCTGCTCTACGACCGCTTCCTGCTCGCCGACGGCCAACTGCAATACCCCGTCTCGCCTGACCCCAAAGCCCCCTGGGTGCCCGAGGTCTACAGCAACGCTATGCTGGTCAATGGAATGCTGACCCCATACCTCGATGTCGAGCCGCGCTCCTACCGCTTCCGCGTAATGAATGGCTCCAACAGCCGCTTCTTTCGCATCTCCATCGGCCACAAAGCTGGTCAAGGCCCCGACCTTCACATCATCGGCAGCGATCAGGGACTGCTCGCCGCCCCCATAACGCAGCAGAAAATCCTCCTCGCGCCCGCCGAGCGCACCGACTTCCTGATCGACTTCAGCCCATTCGCCGGACAAAATCTCCTGCTCCTCAGCGACAGCCTCGAAATCCTCCAGATCCGCGTAGCCGCGAACAACAAGGCCACAGCCCTCGCCCTTCCGCAAACCCTCCGCCCCGTCCCGCGCACGCCCGAGACTCAGGCCATCCAGACCCGCCGCCTCACCCTCGACGAAATCATGGACAAGGTGCAGCAATCCATGGGCATGCTGCTCAACAAAACCCCCTGGCACATGCCCATCACCGAAAAACCCGTCCTCGACACCACCGAAATCTGGGAACTGGTGAATCTCACTGAAGACACCCACCCCATCCACCTCCATCTCGTCCGCTTCCAGCTTCTCGATCGCCGCCCTTTCGATGTCTTCCTCTACCAGGACAAAAACGAGCTCCGCTACACCGGCCCGGCGCTTCCACCCGAACCCGTCGAAGCCGGATGGAAAGACACTGTCCGCGCTGAATCAGGCGAAGTCACCCGCATCATCGTAAAGTTCGAAGGCTACACCGGACGCTACGTCTGGCACTGTCACATCCTCGAACACGAAGACAACGAAATGATGCGCCCTTACGAGGTCGTCGCCGCAACCTGAAGAACACGAGGTCATTCTGAGCGGAGACGCGCGCCTTTAGCGCGTCGCAATCGAAGAACCTGCGGTTCGCCTCGGTCGGCTCTGATCTCAGCAAATCGAATTACAAGTGGAATTCACTGGCTCCGTTTCGCTTGTTCGTCAACTTGAGAGCCACTGGTATACCGTTTTGTTTTACACAGATGAAACTTGAAACAATTGCACTTAGCTGCGCCCTCCGGTAGCGTCGAGTCATGTCTTCGGTTCCGCTCTCGCTCAAAGGCAAAGTTGCCCTCATCACCGGAGGCTCACGCGGCATCGGTGCCGCCGCCGTCCGCCTCTTCCATCAGGCCGGAGCCCGAGTCGCATTCAATTACCGCAGCGCGCGACCAGCGGCGGAAGCCCTCGCAAGCGAACTGGGCAAAGACTGCGTAGCCATCGAACAGGATCTCTCCTCGCCCGAACAAGGGCGAACCCTCGTAGCGAAAACCGTCGAAATCTTCGGGCGCATCGACATCCTCGTCGCCAACCACGGAGTCTGGCCCGCAGAAGACGCCCCCATCGCCAACATGTCCGAAAATCAATGGCGAACCACCCTCGCCATCAACCTCGACAGCGTCTTCGGACTCACCCAGGCCGCCGTCGCTCACATGCTCAAGCAGGGCCGGGCTAAGTCTGACCTACCTGATGCCCCCGAATACCCCGCCGGACACATCGTCTTCGTAAGCTCCACCGCCGGCCAGCGCGGCGAAGCCAACCATTCCGACTACGCCGCCAGCAAGGGAGCCATCATCAGCCTTACCAAAAGTCTCTCCAGCGAGTTGGCTCCGCAGGGCATTTCAGTAAACTGCGTCGCACCCGGCTGGGTCGAGACCGATATGTCCGCCCCAGCGCTCGCCGACTCCGCCGTCAGCCCCCGCATCTTCGCGGCGATACCCCTCGGCCGCGTAGCGCGTCCAATCGAAATAGCTGGACCCATACTCTTTCTCTGCACGCCCTACGCAGGCTTCATCAGCGGAGAAATCGTCAACGTAAATGGAGGCGCGGTACTCGCCGGCTGAAAAGCCGCACCCATAAACCGATGAAAAAACTCTCTGCCTGGCTCCTTCTCATTACACTGGCCGCCTTCGCCTGCCCAGCCTTCGCCCAGGCCTCGCAAAGCCCTGACGCCAGCACCCGGAAAGCCCGCGCCAGCCTCCAGGCCATGCTCGCCGCCCTCGGCGGACCCCAATGGCTGGCGATTCAGAACGTCTACACCTATGGCCGCGCCTCCGGCTTCTACCAGGGCAAACCGACCGGAGAGATCTCGGACTATTACGATTGGCGCACCCCCTCAGGCCAGGAGCGCATCGAGGCCGGCAAGAAACACGACGACGTCGAAATCTTCACCGGCAACGACTGCTGGGAGGCGACCTACCGAGGCAAAAAAGCCCTCCCAAAGGAGATTTGCGACGACTTCCTGCGCCGACGCGACCACTCCCTCGATGTGGCCCTCCGCGTCTGGATGAATGATCCCCAAACCATCTTCATCGACGACGGACAGACACTCTCCGAACGCCACCTCACCGATCAGGTAACCCTCATCAACGCCCAAAACGACTCCATCACCATCCAGATGGACACCGAAACCCACCTCCCCCGCAGCCGAACCTTCCAGTGGCGCGACCCCGTCTACCAGGACAAAAACACCGAACGCGAAGAGTACGACAACTACCACACCGTCGACGGATTCCCCACCCCCTTCAGCATCACCCGCTTCCACAACGGAGACATGACCAGCCAGCGCTTCATCTACAAAGCCGCTTACAACTCCCCCCTCCCCCAGGACGCCTTCAACATAGACGCCACCGCCGCCCGCACCAAGAAATAGGACTGGCCGTCCGACCGGCAGTGGGCTTCGGGTGGCCGGATTTCGATCACAACCAGCCTCCCGACCAAAGGGAGGGCCAGAAATGCCAGCATCAGGACGGCGCCGCAGGCGCGTGTGCCCCATGCGGCAAGCATGTAAACTCAGGCAGCGGAAACTCGTCTATCTCATTGCATGGGACACATCGCTTCCACGGAGCTTCCGCCGCTGACGCAGGAGCAAACGGTGCTGGAGCTGGCTGACTTTGATGAAGTGGTGCGGCTGTACCGGCCGCGCATCTTCCGCTTCCTCATGGCCTCGCTGGCTGACCGCGACGTGGCGGAGTCGCTGACCCAGGATTGTTTTCTGAAGGCGTACAACGCGCGCCATCAATTTCGCGGCGAGTCGAGCCTCAGCACCTGGCTCACGCGCATTGCGCTGAACCTGGTGCGCGACCATCTGCGCAGCCGTCGGATTCGCTTCTGGCAGAAGACGCGGGATTCGGCGCTGGAGCTGGTCGACATCAGCGACTGGATTCCGGATACGGCGGTATCCGCCGAAACTGCCTGTTTGCAGCGCGAGCGCGTGAAGGAAATATGGAAGGCAGTCGATGAGCTTTCCCGCCAGCAACGAATGGTCTTCATTCTGCGCTTTGTCGAGGAGATGGAATTGTCGGAGATAGCGGAAACCACCGGAATGAACACCAGCACCGTGAAGTCGCATTTATATCGCGCACTGAAAATTGTCCGCGAAAAGGCAGGAGGTCACGCATGAACTCGGATATGGAACATAACTCTTTGGAACCCTCCGGCGAATTCGCCGCATCGATTCGCAACTTCCGCTCGGCGGTCGCGCATGTCGCAGACCGCGAAACAGCGCGCCCGGTCGCCCCCGGCTGGCTTGCTCCCGCACAGCGGCGCAGGCGGAGCGCTCAGCGAAGGATGATCCTGGGATGGGCCTGCGCCGCTCTGCTCTGCCTTGCGACTCTGCCCTTGTCAACGCATTCGAATCACCCCGTAACGATAGGGCGCACGCTTATGCAGATGCCGGCAGCTGCCGCCGCGGCCCCAGAGTCGGATACAGCCCTGCTCGAGCAGGTCGACACAGATGTTTCGGAATCCGTCCCCTCGCCCCTCGCTCCGCTGGCCGAGCTTGATAGCTGGAGCACACAAGCCACAAATAATTCGAGCGATTCTTCCGTAGACAGAACGGCGCTCAATTCAACGGAGAGAACTGATGCCACTCACTAGAAAGAAATATCCCGCACTGCTGTTATTTTTCACTTCTCTGCTTTGCTTCTCAACGGCCGTGCCAGCCTTTGCCCAGGACTGGCACGGCCCCAACCGCGGATCGGACGGCGGTGGCCCAATGGAACACTCGTTCCGCGGCGGCGAGCGCGGGCGCTGGTGGGACAACCCCCGCCTGGCCCAACAGATCGGCCTGACCGACGATCAGAAGTCAAAGATGGACGACATCTTTCAGCAGCACCGCCTTCAGTTGATCGATCTGAATGCGACGTTGCAAAAAGATGAAGTCATTCTGCGGCCGCTGCTCCAGGCCGACCAGCCGGATGAGGCAAAAGTCCTCAGCCAGATTGACACCATCGCCCAGGCGCGAGCGGAGCTTGAGAAGGCCAACGCGCGCATGCTCTTCGGCATTCGCAAGGTGCTCACTCCGGACCAGTGGAAGAAGCTGCAAACCATGGTTCGCAACGGACCCCCGCGCGGGGATGGAGATCGCCCCGGCTGGGGACAACGACCCGGTGGATGGCGCGGTCCAAACGGCCCCAACGGCCCAAACGGCCCGAACACACCCAAGGCGCCGAATGGAGACGGCAATGGACCACCGCCCCCGCCCGCTCAACCGAACGACTGAGCCTTCCATCAAGCACAAAAAAGAGGAGCGGAAAATATCCGCTCCTCTTTCGTCATTCAGGCCGCGTCATTTGCTCTCGACGGCGATCACCCGCACTTCCGGGTACTGCTGATTCCAGCTATCGGTTACATGATCAAAGATGAGGCGGAACTCCCGTGTCTCTCCGGGCCGGACCGGCGCCCGCGAGACCGGCTCCGTGTCGACATAAGGCGTATGGGTGCGGATCAGATCAAGTTGCATGGTCGCTTTTTGCGCGATCTGGCCGGTGAAGTCCCGATACGCAACCTGCACGGTAATTCCAGTCAGCGTCTTGCCGCCGTGATTGGCGATGTCCCCGTCAATGTAAGTCTGTTTTGCCCCTGACAGGCTGGAGGATTCGCTCATCTTGATATTCGAGAGGGTCAGGCTTTTCGCGTAAGGGTCCGCGGGAGCCAGCCCTGCACCGCCCGGATTCGACAGAGCCGGATTAGCATGGCGCCCCGCGAACAGCAGCGCCACAAGAATCACCACAACCACGGCTCCGGCGACAAGCCACGGAAGAAGGGAACGCGGCTCCTTCGACGAGCCGGAATTCATAAAGTCTGTCTGGTCTGCTCCGTTGGCCATGAAGGCGATTTTACATCCGGCGATGCACCGGCCCCGTAAAACCGAAATGTTGTTGACTGACTCGTCACAAGTATGAATTTTCACACAAAGCCGAATCGATTCCGGCGGAGAATGAGTCTAAGTAGAGCGTGAGAGAAATCCAGAGAAGACCGTCCGGACGTATCCCACTCAGCAGAGGGCTGCATGTTAGATCAACCCCCGATTCATATTGATATTCGCAAGCCATCGAGCGACGCTGTCTACCAGATCGCGATAATCCTCGCTGCGCTTCTGTTAGTCATTACCGCGTCCCTGTTCTAGTGCGCGAAGCGGAGAATGGCCGCGCCTTCCCCCGAACAAGACAAGTTAATTCTTTAATTCTCCCGACCAACGGGAGGGCCACAAGAATTAGCGTCAGGATGGCGCGAAGCGCGTCCGCCCGTGTGGCTAACACTCCAGGTCCATTGCGTATTGCGCCTCTGATTCCAGCCGCGCAACCCGGACCTCTTTCGTCAAATCAAACACCAGCCGCTCCAGCACCAGGCGCTTGTCGGGAGGCTGGGAACGCAGCTCAAGATCGGCGCGGGCAATCAGCCGCAGCGCGCGCGTAATCTCCCGGCTCGACTTGTACCGCCGCGCCTGCCGGATCAGGTCTTCCGCCGCAAACGGCGGCATGCGAAAGCCCTGCCACAGCGCCTGCCAGATCGCCCTCGAGTCGCGAACATTTTTCTCCAGGATCACCAGCATCTGCCGAAACGTCCGCGCCAGCATGTAGAGATGGCCAATGGCCGAATCTTCTCCGCCGTCGGAAGCATTCAGCAGCCCGTGCAGCAGCTTCAGCGCGCGCGGAGTGTCCTTGGCCGAGATCGCGTCCGTCAGCTCGTAAAGCGATCGTTGCTTCGCGGCCAGCACCATCGTCTCAACATCGCCCAGCGTCACGTGCCGCTTTTCCCCGGCGTACAGCAGCAGTTTGTTCCACTCGCTGGCAATCAGCATCATGTCCGCACCCAGAGCATCCGCCAGCTCGCGCGCCGCGTCAGGCTCAAAGCGCACCTCCTGCCGTTCGCTCTCCGAAACGATCCAGCGCAGCGCATCGGCCTCGTCCACGCGCGCCAGCTCCACCATCCCGCACCAGTCGCCCAGCGTCTCGCGAATGCGCTCGTAGCGGTTCTTGTCCTCCATATCCATGCGCCGCGGATCGGCGGGAATCCGGATATGGTCGGCCACAAACAAAATCAAGCATTGCGGATTCGGCGAACGGAAATACTCCTCAATCGACGCAAACTCATCCTTCTTCGCGCCGCGCGCGTAAAGCGCTTTCAGACCGCGCACAAAGAACACCTGAAACGGAGCCATCAACGACGGCGTGCGCGCCCGGTCGAGGACCTCAAAGATGCTTGTCTCGCTCAAATCAAGATCGGAAAGGCAAAAGTCGCGCAATTCGGGAGCAACCAGCGTCTCAAGCACCGCCCGGCGGCACCGCTCGTAGAGGAAAATCTCATCCCCCAGCAGCACATAGCCCGGACGCAGACTTGTGCCCCGCACTTCGGCAATGAAGCGATCGGCGGCTGTGAATCCCGCTCCCATCTAGCTGCGCCTCGCGAAGTCCGGCATCGGTTCCATTAGAAGGACTCCAGAATATCGGAGACCACCGACCGCGCAAAGTCGCTGGCCAGCCGCTGCACCGCCGGATTGTCTTCCTGAATAAAACTGGCCAGGTCCTCCGTGGTCTCGTACTGCTGGCGGAAGAGATACGAAGGGTTCTGGTAAAGCGCGTTGCCATTGTGATCAACCAGCTTCACGCGCGCCCTGATGGTGATCAGAAAGCTTGAAGACTGCCCGGTCTGCGAGTTGTAAGTCAGCGGAGTCACCAGAAATCCGGTAATCGTCCCGTCAAGCGTCGCATCGGCGTCAGGATCGTTTCCCGCGACCAGCTTATAAGGCGTCCTGCTCGAAAACTCGCGTATCACCGCCTGCGTAAACGTCACTTCCGTGTGATACGACTGTGTGGTGTTCTGGAACACAGGCACGGCCACCGTATGAACCGTATTCGGCAGATGCGCCGGAGAGCCGACGGGATGATATCCGCACCCGATAACCGCCCCGGCGGACACAAGCAGGCAAGCTAAAAATGCAGCAGAAAAAATGCGGGCCATAGCTGCTCTATTCTCTCACCGGGTGTTGGCAAACCAGCGAAAAAACTGGGTGCCCCATCCTTCGCGCGGCATTTTGCGCGAAGGGTGGGCCGGCACAACTTTCATCCGCCCTTCCTTATCCCTGATGGCTAATCCCTTCTTTCCCTCGCTGATAGAATGAGAACAACAATGAAGTGTCCATACTGCGGGTTTGCGCAAGACCGAGTGGTTGACTCGCGCGAGAGCAAGGAAGCCGATTCCATCCGCCGCCGCCGCGAGTGCGAAGGCTGCAGCAAGCGCTTTACCACATACGAGCGCATCGACGAAATTCCCTACATGGTCGTCAAAAAGGATGGCCGCCGCGAGAAGTTCGAGCGCCAGAAGCTATTGAGCGGTCTCCTCCACGCCTGCGAAAAGCGCCCCGTCCCCGCCGGCAAAATGGAGGCGCTGGTCGATGAGGCCGAAGCCTTCCTCATGGATTCGCCCGAACGCGAACGCACTACGAACGAGATCGGCGAACTGCTGATGGATCGCCTGAAGGCTCTCGATACCGTCGCCTACATCCGCTTCGCCAGCGTCTACCGGGACTTCAAGGACGTGCGCGAATTCAAGGAAGAGTTGGAGCAACTGCTGGCCTCCAAAGAACCGCGCAAAAACGGCCCGCGATAAAACAGTCAGCCTCGGCCACCGGAAATTATGAATCAAACAGCCACGCAAAAAACACACACAGTTACGCTGATTCCCGGCGATGGAATCGGCCCCGAAGTAACCGCCGCCGTCGTCCGCATCCTCGAAGCCACCGGAGTCAAATTCGCCTGGGAGCCCTATCTCGCCGGAGCCGAAGCCTTCGAAAAATATAAGGAATACATCCCCAAAGAGCTCTACGAGTCGATCGAGAAAAACAAACTCGCGCTGAAAGGTCCCGTCACCACGCCCATAGGCGGCGGCTTTCCCTCCATAAACGTAACGCTGCGCAAGAAATTCGAGCTGTATGCGAATTTTCGCCCCATCAAGAACCTTCCCGGCCTTGAAACCCGCTACCCGGGCGTTGACCTGATCATCGTTCGCGAAAACACCGAGGGCGAGTACGTCGGCCTCGAGCACGAGGTAGTCCCGGGAGTCGTCACCTCGCTCAAGGTCATCACCGAGAAGGGTTCCACGCGCATCTCCAAGTTCGCCTTCGAGTACGCGCGCAAACACAATCGCAAAAAGATCCACGCCATCCACAAAGCCAACATCATGAAGATGTCAGATGGCCTCTTTCTGAAGTGCGCGCGCGAAATCGCCAAGGGCTATCCCGACATCACCTACGGCGAGCACATCATCGACAACACCTGCATGCAGCTCGTCATGAATCCTTACCAGTACGACACGCTCCTGATGGAAAATCTCTACGGCGATATCGTCAGCGACCTCTGCGCGGCCTTCGTCGGCGGCCTCGGACTCGTCCCCGGCGCAAACCTCGGAGCGGAAGCCGCCATCTTTGAAGCCGTCCACGGCTCGGCCCCTGACATTGCGGGCAAGGACATCGCGAATCCAACAGCATTGCTGCAATCGGCGGTTCTCATGCTGCACCACATCAATGAGACCGATGCGGCCAACCGCGTGCAGGCCGCTCTCGAAAAGGTCTACACCGAAGGAAAGACACTGACGCGTGACGTGCACGGCACCGCTGGCACAAAAGCGTTTGCGGATGCGGTGATTGCGGCCCTTGAATCGTCAAAGAGTAATTCGAACTAGCGGAGGCTGAAGAAGAAACTATGCCGGCGAAGAAAATCATCATCGCTACTCTGTGCGCTCTGTTGCTGGCTTGCGCAGGATGCAAAAAAAGCTCCACTGCCTCCAGCCCGAGCGAACCGGCAAAAAACTATACAACGATTGACTGGAACAACTCCGGCACCATTCTCGGAACCATCCACTTCACCGGCAAAGAACCGCAGCGCATCAAGATTGACATGGGCCAGGACCCGGCCTGCAGTCTCGCGCCCGACAACTACACCGAGCAGTATGTAGTACAGAACGGCGGCCTCGAAAACGTATTTGTCTACATCAAGGACGGTCTGGGCGACAAAGCTTACGCTCCGCCTTCAACGCCCGTCGTCATGGACCAGAAGGGCTGCCGCTTCGCTCCCCACGTCATCGGCGTAATGGCAGGCCAGCCGGTAGAGTTCACCAACAGCGACGCGACCATGCACAACGTTCACATGATCCCGACGCTCAGCACCAACCAGTCCGTCGATATCTCCGAGCCACCGAACGGCCCGGGTGAGAGGCGCACGCTGGCCACGCCCGAACTGATGATTCCGGTGCGCTGCAATAACCACCCCTGGATGGAGGGATTCATCAACGTAGTTTCGAACCCGTTCTACGCCGTCTCCGGCGACGACGGACACTTCACCATCAAAGGACTTCCGCCCGGAACCTATACCATCGTGTCCGATCATCAGGAGTTGGGGCAGAAAACGGCGACCGTCACCGTATCTCCGCAGCACACCTCGGTGATCGACATTACCTACGACATGGGGTCCGGAACCGCACGCTAATTATGGGAGGCCGCATGATTGGGAAGCCGTAGCGTCACTCGTTCGGTTTGTGGTCCCAGTAGTCGTCCGGCAGATTTACAACGATCGGCTCCGGCGTGCTGCGAACAACGATCCAGCGAAAAGGTTCTTTAGCGGACGGATTGATCTCCATGTGCGGCGTCCAGGCAGGGACGTGAAGAAAATCCCCTGCCTTCACCGTTATTTCGGATTCGCCATGCTCGCCCCAGCGTACCCGCGACGAGCCTTCCAGCACGTAGACGATCGTCTCCTGCTTCCCATGGTGATGTATTCCCGTGCGGGCGCCCGGCTCGACAAGGAACGTCCCGCCCCAAAGGCCCGTGTCGATGCCCCGCTCCCGCGTAATCGCGGCAAGGCGCAATGACCCAGGCGTCTGAGCCGTTCCAGAATCAAACTCGGATGGATGCACAACGTTAAACGGAAGATATGTAGGCACGGCAAGTATCCTCTTCACAATGGATGATCCGCGCAGCTCCGCGGATTCCTTTGCCTTTGCTGATTGCCATCGGTCCGCAGCCCTCAGGTCTGTATTTATTCGGTCGTAAGAACCGGATACACTGGAAGCAAGCGGACAGCAGACGGGTGGGCAAATGCGGCTCCTGGTAGCCGACGGCACGTTGGGATTTCACCGGTATGACTTCCGCATATCTGTGACGCGGATCGAAAGACAAACACATGCGGCAGCAAATTGGCATTCTCGGCGCGACCGGAATGGTCGGCCAGCGGTTTATTCAGCTTCTTGAGAACCATCCTTGGTTTGAGGTGGCATGGCTCGGCGCCAGCGACCGTTCCAGCGGTAAAAAGTACGGCGAAGCGGCGAAGTGGAAGCTCGACACGGCCCTCCCCGAGCGCATCGCCAACATGACCGTGTCGCCTGCGATCCCCGACGGCGCTCCCAAAATAATCTTCGCCGCGCTCGACGCCGACATCGCCCGTGAATCGGCAATCCGTGCTTCTAAGGCTGTTTCTCCTTCTTGCCCGATTTCCTCTTGAAGAACCAGCCGATCACGCCCGCAACAAAGACAAATCCTCCGCCACCCGGAAGCCCATACTTGAGCCAGTAATCAGGATCGCCCTCTATCAGCCGCTTCATCGCCTCGCCAAACCCCGGCACATGAACGTTGACACTCGACGTATAGACCGGCAGTCGCAGCAGAATCTGATCCCCTTCCCCCGGATACAGAACCCACGCGGACACCTGCAGACGCTGGCTGCTCCCCGTATATTTCGGTGTCACCGACCAGCTCCAGGTGGTGCTGTCGTTTGTGGGTACAAACTGGACATCGGTCGTCCCTGCCTCGGGCGTGATTGTGAATTCGTCGGGATTATCGGGGCTGGACAGCTTAACCTGCATGCGGTTCGAAATCTTCAGCGGCGCTGTCTCCGTAGGGTTCTCCAGCCCGGACGACGCGGGCGCCTGCGGTCCCTGAATCACAACACTCACCGTAGAAGCCTCCTTCCAGAACATCGTGTCCGCAATCTTGTATTGAATATTCCCCTGGGAAAGATGAGTGAACCAGTCGGCAACCTGCGCTTGCTGTTGACTTTCGTCCGTCTGCGCGAGATGTTCCTTCGGACGTTCAGCCCCATGATCGCCTAGTTGCGGAGGCGCTGGAGGCAGAACTGAATCAACTTCCTGTTGTGCAGCCTTCGCGGCATCCTCTCGTGAAACCTGTGGTGGAGAAGATGACGGCGCTGCGGCGTGCGGTGCCGGTGCTGTCGCGCATCCAGCGCACCACATCACGAACGTTAGCAGTATCAGCCTTCGCGCCATGGGCGCCTCCCGATCCGTCGAGTATTCTCGCACGTTCGGAACCCGCGTGGCTACTAAGGTATCGCATTCTTCATTCATCTCCGGAGCCGTCCACGATACACTATCCGTACAGCGAAAAATCCTTTGCTTCGATACCCGCGCAGGGACGCTGGCTTTCAGCAAGGCAGGCTCACACAGAAACATGCGGCAGCAAATTGGCATCCTTGGCGCGACAGGAATGGTCGGCCAGCGGTTTATTCAGCTCCTTGAGAACCATCCTTGGTTTGAGGTGGCGTGGCTCGCCGCCAGCGACCGTTCGAGCGGTAAAAAGTACGGCGAAGCGGTGAAGTGGAGGCTCGACACAGCCATCCCCGAGCGCATCGCCAATATGACCGTGTCGCCTGCGATCCCTGACGGCGCCCCCAAAATAATCTTCGCCGCGCTCGACGCCGACATTGCCCTCGAAATGGAGCCGGCCTTCGCAGCAGCCGGTTGCGCCGTCATCTCGAACTCCAGCGCCTTTCGCATGCACGAAGATGTTCCGCTGGTTATCCCCGAGGTCAACGCCGACCACTTGCCCATCCTCGAAAATCAGTCGTGGCGCAAAGAATCCGGCGGATACATCGTCACCAATCCCAACTGCTCCGCCATCGGGTTGGTGATGGTTTTGAAACCCCTTGTAGACCGCTTCGGCGTCGACTCCATTTTTGTGAGCACCATGCAGGCCGTCAGCGGCGCCGGATATCCCGGCGTGGCTTCAATGGACATCCTCGGCAACGTCGTCCCTTACGTCAAGAACGAAGAAGAGAAGATGCAGGCCGAAACTCTGCGCCTGCTCGGCTCGCGCGACGGCAAAATCGTCCGTCCTTTGAACGCAAAGATGTCCGCGCACTGCAACCGCGTGGCCGTCGAAGACGGACACACCGAGAGCGTCAGCATCAAGCTCTCGCGCAAGGCCTCGCGCGAAGAAATCCTCGAAGCATGGCGCGAATTCACCCCCCTCGCCGGACGCGATCTGCCCACCGCCCCCGCGCAGCCTATCGAGTTCACCGCGCTCGAAGACCGTCCCCAGCCGCGCCTCGACAAAATGCGCGGCAACGGCATGGCCTCCACCGTTGGACGCCTCCGTCCCTGCACTCTGCTCGACTGGAAGTTCACCGTGCTCTCGCACAACACCATTCGCGGTGCGGCCGGCGCGGCGCTGCTGAATGCGGAACTGCTGGTCTCGCTCGGAAAGCTGGACCCCGCCAAACTTCACCCGGTGGCCGTCTCGGCATGAACAAGCTCGCCGCCTCTAAACTTATCGTGATGAAATTCGGCGGCACCTCCGTCGAAGATGCCGCCGCCATCAACCGCACCGCCGGAATTGTCCAGGGCCGCCGCGACAAGGGATTCACGCCTATCGTCGTTGTCAGCGCGATGGCGAAGGTCACCGATCAGCTTCTCGCAGCAGCAGCAGCAGCCGGGCGAGGAGATCGCACCGGCGCGCTCGCCCTTACCGCGCGCATGCGCAACCGGCACCTCGAAGCGGCTTGCGCCCTTGTCTCCGAGGAAACCATCGGCGAGCTCACAAAGTGGATCGACACCGAGTTCTGTGGGCTGGATGAAGTCTTGCGCGGGCTGTCCGCGGTCGGCGAATTGACGCCGCGCATCAGCGACATGATCGTCTCCGAAGGCGAGCGGCTCTCCAGCCGCATCATCGCCGAAGCCTTCCGGCATTTCGGCCTCGACGCCGTCCACGTGGACGCGCGCAGCTGCATCGTCACCGACGCCCATCACGGCAGGGCCGTTCCCCAGGACGCGCTCATCGAGCAGCGCCTCAAAGAACATGTTCTGCCCCACGCCGCAGCAGGACGCATCTGCGTCATGGGCGGCTTCATCGGCGCAACAGAAAAGGGCATAACCACCACCCTCGGACGCGGCGGCTCCGACTTTACTGCGGCGCTGGTCGGCGGCGGAATCGACGCGGACGCCATCGAGATCTGGACAGACGTGAACGGCATCATGACCACCGATCCCCGCATCTGCCCCGACGCGCTGCGCGTAAAGACCATCAGCTTTGAAGAAGCGGCGGAGCTCGCTTATTTCGGTGCAAAGGTCCTGCATCCGGCCACCATCCTGCCTGCGATCAGCAAAAATATCCCCGTGCTTGTGCTGAATTCGCGCAATCCTGAAAACGAAGGCACGCGCATCATCTCGCTCGCGCCCCACTGCCGCAGCCCTTTCAAGTCCATCGCCGCCAAGCGCCGGCTCACCATCATCGACGTCGTAGCCAGCCGCATGCTCATGTCGCACGGCTACCTCAAGGCAATCTTCGACGTCTTCGCCAAACACAAATGCGCGGTCGACATGGTTTCAACCTCTGAGGTGTCGGTTTCGCTCACCGTCGATTCCAACGAGAAGCTCCCCGAGATCGCCGCCGACCTGAGCCAGTTGGCCGACGTCAAATACGAAGGCCGCAAGGCCCTCATCTGCATGGTTGGCGAGAACATACGCGGCCAGCAGGGCATCGCCGCGCGCGTCTTTCAGGCCATCCGGCACATCAACGTGCGCATGATCTCGCAGGGCGCATCCGAAATCAACATGAGCTTTATGATCGAGGAAGACGATGCCGAAGAGGCCATCCGTTCGCTGCACGCCGAATTTTTCAGCGATCCGGACCCCGAGATCTTCGACGTTGAAGCGTTGAAGGAAAGCATGAGGTAGTTGCGATGCTCTTTCTGGTGCTGGGACGAGGCAAGACGGGCAGCATAGTAGCGGATGTAGCGCACGAGCGCGGCCATAGCGTACGCGTGCTCGGCGAAGAGGAAAACCACAACGCCTCAGCGTTGACCGGCCCTTTCCTCGCAGGCTTTGACGCGGTGATCGACTTCACCACCCCTGAAGCCGTCGTGCTCAATTTGCGCGCCTGTCTCGCGAATGGCGCACGCGTGGTCGTCGGTACCACCGGCTGGTATCAACACCTCAAAGACATGCGGGCGCTGGCCGAGCGCAGGGATGCAGGCTTTCTCTACGGCACAAATTTCTCCGTGGGCGTGCAGGCCATGCTCCGCCTGGCGCGCGAACTCGCGGTCGCCGCTCCACACTACGATTTCAGCATCACCGAAACGCATCACGCCGATAAAAAGGACGCGCCCTCCGGCACCGCGCTCTCCATCAAGCAGGTCCTCCAGGCGGCCAATCCGTCACTCGAAATCGAAATCATCTCGAAGCGCGAGGGCGACGCCTCCGGCATTCACGTGATTGAAGCGCGTTCGCCGAACGACGTGATTGAGCTGAAGCACGAAGCCTTTTCCCGGCGCGGCTTTGCCGAGGGCGCGGTGCGCGCCGCCGAATGGATCGCAGGCAAAACCGGAGTCTGGGAGTTCAGCGAAATCGCCGCAAAGATGCGTTAAAAGCACATAAGTCAGGATTCTCGCGGATTTCGCATAAGCTCCCGCGTCTTGAGCACAATCAGGTATTCGTACGTCGCCTGCAGATTGGCATACGCAATGCCCGCTCTGCCGTCGAGAATCGCACCCCGCACAAACATCATATAAATCCACTTGATCACCGGACGCGCGGGCATGCGGTAAAAAATCGCCTTCTGAGCAACTCGCCGAACGTGAAAATCCTTTGCCAGCAGAGCTGTGCGCCATGAAGCATTGCTGCCGGAAACGCCGCCGGCAATAACCTGCGCTTCCATCGTCGAGTAGGTATTGTGCTTGCTTATCCAGTGTGCGATTCCCTTCGAAAACGGAAAATGATCGAAAGGCGAATTCAGATCCGCCACCTCGCCATCGACCTCCAGAACCTCATTGATCTCCCGCGTGTAACGGGCCTTTCCGCGTCGCACAAGACGAATATAGTAGGGCGAAATCTGAGCGTGTTTCAGCCATGTCCCATTCAAAAAATCGCGCCGCCGAATCCGAAAGCCGTTCACTCCCGAAGGTGCCGCGCTCACAGCCTGCTGCATCTCCCTCACCAGCTCCGCAGTGGGACGTTCATCGGCATCCAGAATGAAAATCCAGTCATGACGGAACGGCAGCTCATCGAGCGCGGCGTTTCTCTGTGACGAGTACCCGTCAAACTTCCGCTGCACAAAATTTACATTGTGACTGCGTGCAATCTCCGCGGTACCATCCGTGCTGAACGAGTCGAAAACGAACACATCGTCCGACCACGACACCGAATTCAGGCAGGCGGCCAGGTCCAATTCCTCATTCCGGGTGAGGACAAGCACTGAAATCCGCGTTGTAAATGTGGAGGGTTGCAAGCTTTCTTGAGCCATGGTCTGCGGCCATTCTATCGCCCGGGCAACGCGCACGGTTTTGCTGATTGGCCCCCACACCCCGCACACGGTAAACTCGAAAAAGTTATGGATTTGACGGTAGGTTGCGGCACGGCTTTAGTTACTCCCTTTCGCCCCGACGGGAGTGTCGATGAACAGGCGCTCTACGCGCTCACGCAATGGCAGATTGAGAGCGGCATCAACTGGCTGGTAGCCTGCGGAACAACGGCGGAAACACCCACCCTGAACGACGATGAGTGGCTGCACGTTCTGCGCATCATCGCAGAGGCCGCTGCCGGACGAGTCCCCGTCTGGGCCGGCTGCACGCACAACTCCACGCGCGAAGCCGCCGCGCGCGCAAGGACCGCGGCCAACATACCTGGCATAACCGTCATCCTCTCCGCGAACCCCTATTACAACAAGCCCACGCAGGAAGGCCTCTTCGAACACTTCAAGGCGGTGGCGCGCGCGACCTCGCTTCCCGTCGTCCTCTACAACATTCCCAGCCGGACCGGCGTAAATCTCGAACCCGCAACGATACTGCGGCTCATCGAAGCGGCGGACAATATTCGCGCCGTGAAAGAATCAAGCGGCAATCTCGCGCAGATTACCAGCCTGATTACGCAGGCCCCGCAAAGCTTCCGCGTATACGCGGGTGACGACAACATGGCTCTGGGTGTTATCAGCGTCGGCGGCGCGGGCGTAGTATCCGTCACATCCAATCAAATCCCGTCTGAGATGACGCAGATGATACAAGCCGCCCTGGCCAACGAGTGGTCGACCGCGCGCCGGCTGAACCGCAAATACTTCCGGCTGATGGAGGCGAATTTCTGGGAGACCAGCCCCGGGCCGGTCAAAGCCATCCTGGCCATGATGGGCAAGTGCGGCGAGTATTACCGGCTGCCGATGCTGCCGGTTTCACCGACCACCAGGTCGCGACTCGAGCGCGTAGCCGGAGAGCTGGGGTTGCTCATCCACGCGCCGCAGCCCGAAGGCGACTTGCGTGTCTACTAGAAGAGTAGTTGCGGCCAGCCCTTAACGATCAATCACCAGTAGCGCGAATGCTACTATTTTTTATTCAATCATCGTCTAATTTAGTTCTCGCCCCGGGGGGATATGAAGTACAGATCACCGTTCAGATATGCAGAAAGAACCTATTGGAATCTACGAAGTCGGGGACTGCTTCCGGATCGTTTTTTGAAGGCAGGGCGAGGCGTAATCCATCTTGGCGCGAACACAGGCCAGGAAAGGTTCCTGTACGCGCGTTACGGCTTGAAAGTAGCCTGGGTCGAGCCGAATCCCGACATCTTCAGAGAACTCCAATCAAATTTGACCGACTTTCCCGATCAGACTGCCTACAATTGTCTGATCGCCGGGCAGGACGGGGTGAAATACCAATTTCACATCTCAGACAACGAAGGTTCATCGTCATCGATTTTGCAGCCCAACAAGCAGCTTCCTGGACACTGGGGCAAGATCGGTTTTCCTCGCTCGATCGAGCTGGAGGCGCTCTCGTTGCCCACGTTTATTCGCACGAAAGGCATAGATCTGGCATCTTTTGATCTCCTGGTGCTCGATACACAGGGTTCGGAATTGCTTATCCTGGAAGCCGCAAAGGAGATTCTGCCTCGTTTTCGATACATCCAATGCGAGGCCGTAAACTTTGAAGCCTACGTCGGCTGCTGGCAGCTGCCGGAAATGGATGCGCTCCTGTCAAAGAACGGATTCAAACAAACGGGGCGCTTTGTCACATCAAGGTACCCTAAGGGCGGACGCCAATGGGATGTGCTGTACCAGCGCGCCTAGAAGCAATCTCATAAACCGAAGTGCCTGCAACGGCACGGATGAGACCCGCCACCGAAGCGGGTCTCAAGCTCTTTGCCGAAACCGCAAGTCTATTTGTGAGACCGCTTCTAGGAACCGGCCGTCCCGACAGGTAGTGGGTCAATTTCGATCCACAGGCTGCGCGGAGGCTCTAAATGAGACTCCGTGACAGTCAGGCGCAAGATTGCTTGAATCGCACGCGTTATTTCATATTCAGCTTAAGGAAGTTATTTCCTGGGACATCTAGACTCTCATTCCTAATCGGCTTATCTGGGTTAGCATTTGGGGCTTTATTTCTATACATCTCCATCACCTTAATCATTACTTCGTCGGTCACGGTATCTTTTTCGAAATATGGGTTCGGTTTTAGGCCGACCTCCACGAATATTTGGGCTGGTGCCTTTGTTACGCCGATGCTCCCTATGCCCCACCCGGGGGCCTTCATCACTGCCCGCCAACCGTTTAACAGCAACCACTCCTGCACTGTCTCTGAAATGTTTGTGTGTAACAAATCAGCCTTCTCGCGCTCTGGCGATTCGAGTCCGTATACCGCTATGCCATCAAAAAGGACTTTTGATGCTGGGGCGGCAGAGACGACATTCCACCCTGCCTTATGGAAAAGAAATGCCAGATTGTATGCCGCTCTCTCAGCTTCGGCATCCCGAGAAAATTCAATGTTCACTTCTGTTGGCCCACATGCTTTTAGGTCATCTACGTTTGTCGTTCCGTCGGTGTATTCCCTGTATGGAAGTATGCGCGGAGCCAGTGACTTTTCGAGGTCTAGCCTTTTTAACCGCTCCTGTTCGAGACTGACGTTAGCTGCGTTCAGAGCAGATTCGGTTTTTAGGTTTCGCTGCTTCAATGCCTCCGTTTCATGCTCAATATGCGCTGCTGCGCTTTGCATTTCTGCCAAGGCCGCATCTGACACTTCCTTTTCGATTTCGCGAATCCTATCGTCGATCTTCGAAATTCGCGTAGTGAGCGGCCTCTCGACGTGCGCGTTCTTGGATTCAAAGCGCTGGGATAGCCACGATAGTATCCCGAGCGCAACGGCAAGCATAGCAAGGGTCAAATATGTTGCGTGCCAGAAATCTTGCCGCTTTTCAAGTTCAATCCGTTGGCTTTCCAGAGAGCTTTTGTCGGAATTTAGAGAATTCAATTCCTTGGATTGGCTGGAGTTCGGTGCGGCGGTTGGCATCGGGGTGCTAGTGGTTGTTGTGTGTGTCAGCGACATAAGAGAAAGAGCCAAGCAGAAGACGAGGAGCATATGATAAATTTCGTGAAACACGAATACACGAACGCCGAGAAGCACTTTAGCCTAGGCTGCTAGGTTCAATCCGTCAAGGATCGAACGCAGCTCAAGCATCGCAACCATATCCTCAATCGTCTACGCGCTATGTGTTAGGCCAGCTTCCATCGCAGGGGTTACGCAAGGTCTGATGCACCCGAACGAAGTTGTAATACATGAAATAGATCCCAGCATGTGCTCGTGGTTCGCCAGCTTCTTGTTCGAAGGGGAGCCGTACAGCTTTATCAGCATCGCGTAGTCCTCAGCACTTCATTGCGCCGTAGGCGCAGCCACCGGAGTCTTCGGCGCGCGCAGATGTCTTACCGGCCCAGCAGGTGCCGCCGGAGCTGCGGGAGGTGCAGGCGCCGCCACTTCCGCACTGCCCTTTCTCAACTCCAGATTCCCGTGCGTAGTGCTCAGGTCCAGCTTCACGCCGCCGCTCCCTACCGTTCCCGATACATGCTTCTGATCGCCGCTCGTCGTCACCTCAAGCGGAAAATCCGTCTCCAGATCATTATCGTCCGTGGTATTCGCCGTCACAGAAAAGTTCGCGTTCTCGGGAACCGTCAGAGTAAGGCCGCCCGTGCGGTTCATAATATCTACGTTGCCCAGCGGAGCAGCCGCCGTCACATTCACATCGCCATCGCTGGTTTCAATGTGCAGGTCGCCGGTGGCCTGCGTCAGCTCAATATTTTTCGAACGCGTCACAATCCGTAGCGGTCCTCCCGTCTGGTTTGCTGTCAGGTCGTCGGAGTCCAGCGTCAGGTCGCCGCCGAGCTTCGGCAAATCAATCGACGTATTTATCGAATGAAAGTGGATCGAGGCGCCCATTTGTTCCAGATGCGTATCGCCGAAGAACTCGCCGTCCAGCACCGCTTGCCCTTTGATCTCCGACAGCGTCACATCCTCGGCGTGGCCATTCAGAAAAACCTGCCCCTCGATCGCATGGGCTGAAAAGTCTCCGTTGTTCATGCGCGCGTGAACGTCGCCCGTAATGTCGTCAAACTTCACGTCGCCCTGCTCATCGGTCACGTCCGCGTTGTTCTTCAGCCCCTCCACCGACACATCTCCGTGCTGAGCGTTGACCGTAAGAAAGCTCTTTTCCGGAATGGCCAGCGTCAGGTCGACCGACGACCCGCCGCGTGACGGTACGGTGATGGTCGATCCCGATCCCGACGCCGTAATCTGTGGCCGCACCGCGTCAAAGTCTTTCTCCACATCTTTGTCCGACGAGGTATGCACCACTTCATGGACGCGCATATGAATCTGGCCGTCCGTCGAGGGCGTCACCGTGATGTCTCCGCGCGGATTCTGGACATTCACCGTGCCGCTTGCGGACGCAGCCTGGTCCGTCTGAAAGTCTTTATCGTGTTCCTCGCCGAACATGTTCCAGAAGTCATTGTCATTCACTCCGAACTGCCGCCCCATCGATCCCCAGCGGTGGGCCGTATGCGAGCCCCAACCCAGAAAAAGCAGCAGCAGGATCAGAAAGACAAACCCTCCGCCGGAACGTCTTCCGGCATACGGGTCGCCCCGGTCCAGAAAGTATTCGAGCAGTAAGACCAGGCCCAACCCGATCAGCAGCAACGGCCACCACTGCGCGTACCAGTTCCAGACTGCATAGCCGTTCAGCCGCCCCATTTCGATCAGCAGCGCGATTACCCCGATGGTGAGCAGGATAATCGGCCCGGTAATCGACGCCCGGCGTCCGCCGCGCCAGTAAGTGCGCCAGTACTGGCGTTGCGCTCTTGCCTGGTCGCGCTGAGCGCGGGCATAATCGCGAACTTGGCGGCGCGGGTCCTGAGGAGGATATTGTCCCGGGCTCGGCGGCGGATAAGGTGGAGGGTTCGAGGCCATGGCTTACGTCCTCTCCCTGTTCTGGGATTTGTCGTCCTGAGGCATGTTCGGCGGCGTAATCGTCAGAGAAGAAGACGGTGGCGGCGCAGCCGGACCGCCCCAGTTACCCTGACCTGGAACCGAACCCGTGTATGGGTCGCCTCCCGGATACTGCGCCTGCGACCACGCCGCGCGTTCAGCGAGCTGCAATACACCCAGCACGATCAGGTACAACGGCCAGCTCTTGCCGAAAGAAAGAATGTCCCACTGGTTCAGCAGCGCCGTCACGCCAAATACCAGAATCATCGCCGGTCCCTTGATGCGATGGATAAAGATGTACCTGTTCATTGCGCGCCCCCTGACGGTGGCGGCGGCGGTGGTGGAATTTCACGCGACCGGCGAATAAACAGCGCCACTCCAACACCGATGATCAAAAGAGGCCACAGGCGGCCAATCCAGTCGAAGTGAAAGATGTCCATCGTATTGAACAGAAACAGCACTCCCAGCCCGATCAGAATCAGCGCCCCCACCGGCTCATGTCGGCGGCGAGGAGGCGGCATCATCGGATCAATTCCCGGCACACCCGTCCCCGGAGGTGGAACCGGAGGCGCAGCGGAATAAGGCGCATACGGATTCGTGAAACCGGCCACGGGCGGGTACCCAACCCCAGGCGGCGGAGGCACAGGAGGCCCGCCAAATCCACCCGGCCCGCCAAATCCACCAGGGCCACCAAATCCACCGGGTCCGCCCAGGTGGCTCGGAATCCCCAGCTTCGACCCCAGTTCATTCAGACCAAAGGGATCCGGCAACGGCCGCCCATCGCGGCGAGCCTTGGCCGTCTCAAATGCGTCGAAGACCTGATAGGCCACCCACGCAGCGATGAAAATTCCGAAGATGCCATGGGTCTGAGTAATGCCGATCAGGATCACGAAAACAAACACGTGTATCAGGCCCTTTATAAATTGGCCGTTGTACATCGCCCCCACTCCGGGAATGAATCCCAGCGCAAAGGCCGTCGCCGGACTCGGTCCCCCCGGCGCAAGCACGCCGGGTACGGGATAACCTGCTCCAGGGCCGCCAGCCGAACCGGCAGGGATCGAACCGATGCCCAGCCGTTCCGCCAGGCACTGTTCGCAATAGATGACACCCGCAACCGGACGCACACATGCGGCGCACAAACCCTTGCCGCAATTCTGGCAGTATGCCGCTACGGGAATATCGGGATGGTTAACGCAATTCATGCCAGGCTCCTTTCTGCCTGATCTCGTTCGTCCTTAACTCGTTCACAAGATGCTGCAATATCAACCTCTTTTTCTGTTTTTTGAACGTTCAACGTCGTCTATCGATCCGTCCGCGCTGGCCACTGTAGGCCTTCCCCACAGCGAGCCTTCCTGCGGAATCTTGGGTGCCGGTTCCAGCCTGCCGCCGTTCTTATGGCCGTTTCCCTGCGGATTCGCCGGAACATCCTGCTTCTGCTGCGTCTGCGGAGGCTGCTGTGTGTCTTCATCGCGCCGCAGCTCGCGCATCTTCGACTCCACCTCGTACACCAGCCGCAGATTGTCGTAATACCGCACCACCGAGCTCTCGGCCCCATAAAACTGCCGCGTAAGATTCATCTCCATGTTCGCGGGAGTGAGGTCGGAAAGGCGCAGGTTCGTTATCCGCACACCGGCCAGGTTCAGCGTAAGCGCAATCGAGAAAAACGCCATCGCGGCGGTCATCACCATCCGCGTATCCCACACCACGCGCCGCACCGGAACCCCCAGCACATGGGGCGCAACCGGAATAGGAGTCGGGCCGCCGAGCGCCAATGGACCGCTCGCGATCGCACCGCTCGTCTTGACCAGAATCCGCCCGACCATGTCCGAAGGCACTTCCGGCTCATCATTGAGAAATTGCAGCCACTCCCGCCCCTGCTTTGTCTCGACCAGTAATCGCGCGCAGACCGCACACCCCGCGCTATGTCCATGGAAGGCCGCTTGTTCGGCAGCCGGGAGCGCCCCGTCCAGCCCCTCCGCCAGCAGAAGTTCCCACTCCTCGCAGCGGAGCTCTCCCAGCCCGGCGCTTGTCGGTTTGTGATCGAATGGATTCCGCTCTGTCATCTCTACACCACCTGCCCCTGGTTCGGTTCCAGCAGCCGCGCCAGCTCTGCGCGCCCACGGCTGATGCGGGACTTGACCGTCCCTTCGGGAATGCGCAGCACCTGCGCAATCTCCTTGTAATCCATATCCTGTAAATCGCGAAGAATCACCGCCTCGCGCAACTCCGGAGAGATGCGAGTCAGCGCCTCCTGCACCATCTTGGCAATTTCTTTCTGGGCCGCGCGATCATGCTGCGTCGGACCCGAAGCCGCCAGCCGCCCGGCCAGCGTCAGGTCGTCGGGCTGCTCCCATCCCGCGTCCATCGAATCGGTCGACCGATGCTGCTTCGTTCTGCGGAAATGGTCCACCAGCAAGTTGCGCGTGACCGTCGTGATCCACGTCTGAAAGCTGCCCCGCGCCAGATCGAAGGCCGACAGGTTCCCATACACCTTCAGAAAAACGTCCTGGGTAAGATCCTCGGCGTCATGAGAGGAGCCGGTAAACCGATAGCAAAGTCCATACACGCGGCGATAATGCGACTTAACCAGCTCGCTCCACGCGCCGGAATCGCCGTCGAGGCACCGTTGCACAACTATCTGCCAATCGGCTTCCAATCCGCGCTCCGCTCCTCGTACTCGATCCGTTCCGGAAACCGCCGCTCCGCTGCGCCCCGGCAGCGCCATAGGCCGCTGGCTCTCGCCCTGGCGCGCCTGCATCTGACGCGGAGGCTCCGGACGCATTGCCCGAACCACCCCTGCGCGCGGACGCGAACGAACGACCCGGAACCCGTCCATCTCCCACGTCATTGCCGCCGCATAGCTCATGGTCAGCTATACGCAGCCAATGGGCCAGTTGTTCCGGAAGAGGCCAGAATACAGGAAAACAGCAAAGGGCAGCGATCAGCGTCCAATCACAAAAGTGGGTGGCTAACCTTCCTCAAAAAACAGCGGTGAATCTCGAGAACAGGTGCCCGCGGTCAGTCAGCCTCCCAAACGAAGGCAGTTGGGACGGTTGTACAATACCCGCATTCCCGGCCCCCCCCCGGGCCCCCGAGGATAACGTGATGATTATGCTCCGGAGAATTGCCCTCGAGAGCTTCGGCGGAATCGTTGCTGTGGCCTTGGTAGCATGCGTGTCTACATCGGCTCAAACCAAAGCAGGCCCGGTAGACCCCGGCGTGCGCGGTGGCCCGCCGGGTGCAGGCGCTCCGCTCAAGGGTCTTACTGCGGATGAAGCTGCGTTCTTCCAGGATGGACTGGCGAGGTTCGCTGAAATCGAGGTCGTGAGCAAAGGCGCGAACAACGGCCTCGGTCCCCGCTTCAACTCGAACCAATGCCTCTCCTGCCACGCGCAGCCGAGTGCCGGCGGATCGAGCCCGGCGCGAAATCCGGAAGTGGCAATTGCGACCTTGAACGGCGCGAAAAACACCGTGCCCTGGTTCATCACGCAAAGTGGTCCTATCCGCGAAGCGCGATTTAAGCGGAGCCCCGACGGAGCCAGCGACGGCGAAGTGCATGACCTCTTTGTGATCACCGGGCGAACTGACGCCCCCGGCTGCAGCATCGCCCAACCCGACTTCCTGCCCGCGGGAGATCCGGTCACAGGCAAGGGTGGAAATCCGAACATTATCTTCCGAATCCCGACACCTTTCTTCGGCGCGGGACTCATCGAAGCGATTCCCGACTCGGCCATTCTTGCGAACATGGCGTCCGATGCAACCATGAAGTCGTCGATGGGTATCTCCGGGCATGCGAACGCACACCTCAGCGGAAACGTGAACCGAAGCGCAAACGATGGCACCATCACCCGCTTCGGATGGAAGGCTCAGAACAAATCCATCCTCATGTTCGCGGGGGAAGCATACAACGTCGAGATGGGAATCTCGAACGAGATCTTCCCGCAAAAGCGCGACGAGACGCCCGGATGTCTCTTCAACGCAACGCCCGAGGACACGCTCA
This sequence comes from uncultured Acidobacteriaceae bacterium, assembly GCA_963743135.1. Taxonomy (GTDB): domain Bacteria; phylum Acidobacteriota; class Terriglobia; order Terriglobales; family Acidobacteriaceae; genus Silvibacterium. Next base: position 378,875 of record CAVUON010000007.1, on the reverse strand, counting down.
ACTTTACGACGACTCCGGTGGCCACCGGCAACTCAAACACGGCGGTCATCTCAGACATCGAAGCGTTTGCCGACTTCACCCGGATGCTTGCTCCGCCCACCCCTGCTCCCGCCACACCGTCCAGCGAAAGTGGACGCAGCACGTTTGTAAAGATTGGCTGCACCCTATGCCATACACCCTCGTTTACCACGGGCAAAATGATTACGAGCGGTTCCTCTACCGTCCCGAGCGCTGCGCTTTCCAATCAAACGGCGAATCTCTTCTCTGATCTTCTCGTCCACCACATGGGCGAAGGCCTCTCCGACGGCATCACCCAGGGCGGCGCCGGCCCCGACGAGTTCCGGACCGCTCCCCTGTGGGGAGTTGGACAACGTGTCTTCTTCCTCCATGACGGACGCACCACCAACCTGGTAGAAGCCATCAGAGACCACAAGAGCCGTGGCAGCGAGGCGAATAAGGTCATCGAACGTTTCGATAAGCTGAGCACTCAGGAGCAGCAGGAGATCATCGATTTCCTGCGGTCGCTCTAGCAAGAAAAACCTTCTCAACCCATCGCCAAACCCTGGTCGAAAACGCGCATCATTGGAAAGCGCGCCCCAAAAGCGGGTAATGGGTCAGTTTGAATCCACAGTTTCCGGATTGCCCGGGCACAATGCCGCAATGCGCTGTGGATCGACCGTTATCGCTATGCTGGTAATGAATCCTCTCAGACCTTCAGTGAATCTGCTAGGTTGGGGAAAACAGAGATGGCTGTCACTCTGGTTGCCATTTGCGCTCTCGTGTTGTTGTTGATCGTTCTTCGGATCAAACACATGAAAGACCGGCAAGAGATGGAGCAGCACACCATCACGCCAGATGCCCTGTACATCCTATTGGTTTCAAATCAGGATGTACCTGTTTTTGATGTTCGCCTGCCGCTCGACTTGTTAGCGGATTCTGAGATCATCCCTGGCGCGAAGCGGCTTTCACCACAAGAAGTGCTTGAGAATCCATCGCTTATCCCGAACGAGAAAGACACGGTCGTTTACTGTACGTGTCCCAGTGATGAAACCAGTCGAGCCATTTTGAGGCGAGCCCTCGCCATTGGTTTCTTGCGAGTCAAATTCCTCAAAGGAGGACTGGCGGGCTGGAAAGCGAAGGGCTATCCGGTTGAGCCATACGAGAAGCCATTTCATCTCGACACAGGCACCTCGCTCCGCACTTAGGAGTTTCCGCGGATCCGATACTGGTTCTATCGTCGTTTACCCACAACTTGAAATTGACCAGTTCTGTGTAGTCGGCACACAGGAAGTAAAGCGGTCACTTCCGGCTTGCCCGTAATCCGCCCAGAACCCAGAAATCTGGAAAGTCTTGCGTCCGCACTGTTCAATGAGTGCCTCGGCGATTTATCGCTCGTTAATAGCATTACCCTAGATCACTGAAGCCGAGCTCATTTCTTAGCTACCGAGGTCGGAAAAGCCACGGCCTTCCGAATCCAAAGGCGTCTTGACGCTTCCTGACAATCCCCCGGGGTACTCCAGAGGCGGTGATGCGGATGCAGACCTCACCGGCTCCAGTCCTGGATCCTGCATCTCGCCCAGATGTGAAGTACTTCACTGGTCGGCTCAAAGCGGGAGTTGTTCCGGCGGCGGATAGCCATGCTGCTCTCGGCCAACTCTACCGTCGTATTTTTTTGTTGTTTTGTACAGCTCGAGATGGCCATCACCCGAAGAAGGTCTGCATCTATCGCGGAGCGCATGCATCTCCTGAGGCGTCAGCGGTTTGAAGCCGCGCGCAATTTCCACGTTCTGATGCAGCACGTCCAGCGAGTCGATACCGCAAATTGTGGTCGCGACCGGCAGGCTCATTGCGTAGCGCAGCGCCTCTTCCGCCCTCACCACGCCATATAGGATCGGCTGGCCGTCACCCCCGAGGCTCTTCATGCCAAGCGCTGCAATCCCTTGCCGCTGAAGTTCAGGAAGCACCTGGTGCTCGAAGCTACGGTAGGTCGCGTCAAAACAGTTGAGCGGCATTTGCACGGTATGGAATGGATAACCGTGTGCCAGCATCCTGAGAAGTATCGCAGGGCTCTTATGTCCGGTGAAGCCAACAAATCGAACCTTGCCCTGCTGTTTCGCGTCATCCAGCGCCTCGACTACACCACCCTTTGCGAAATGCAAGTCCGGGTCGTTCTCGTAGATGACCTCGTGGATCTGCCATAAGTCCAAATGGTCGGTTCCCAACCGCTTCAGGGACTCCTCCAACTGTTGCATGGCGACCTTCTTATCTCGGCCGTGGGTGCAAACCTTGCTCATCAGGAAAACTTTATCGCGCCTTCCCTGCAAACCAAGTCCCATCCATTCTTCACTTCGGTGGTCGTTGTACTCCCATGCGTTGTCGAAAAAAGTGACTCCCGCGTCGATCGCCTCCTGGACCAGGCGCACGGCCAACTCGCGCGATTGCACTGTCCCGAGATGATATCCGCCAAGACCGATGATGGGGACTCGTTCGCCCGTTGTTCCGAGCGGCCTGCGAGGAATCTGTTCAGAGCTGCTGTTTGTCATTTGCTCTGTCATGGTTCATCTCCTCGAGGTCTCCGGGGTTGTCTCCGGCACTAACCAGGGGCCGTCGGCATTGGCGAGCATCTCTGTGACCTCTCTTTGCGTGTGGTCGAAGGGGAATCCATGAGGCATGCGGGTCATCGGGTTGTCATACCGCAGCGATACTTTGTATGGCTCAAAGCGGCCATCGGCGGCGGTCGGCGCGCAGCGAACGCGCAGGGCCTCCATCTCGCTCTGAGTCATTGGCTGAAAGCCGCGCACGACGCCCAGGTTCTGGTGGAGCACGTCGAGCGAGTCCATGCCGCAAATTGTGGTAGCGACAGGCAGGCTCATCGCGTAACGCAACAACTCCTCAGCGTTGACGACGCCGGCTTTTATCCCCCAGGCAGTACCGCCCATGCTCTTCATGCCCAGCGCGGCCATGCCTCGCCGATTCACCTCGGGCAAGACCCGCTTCTCAAAGCTAAGGTAGTTGGCGTCGAAGGGATTGAGCGGCATCTGCACTGAGTCAAATGGATAACCGAGTTCGAGCATCTTGAGATGAAATGCGGGATCCTTGTGACCGGTGAAGCCGACGAATCTGACTTTTCCTTCTTTTTTTGCCTGGTCGAATGCTTCTAGGACGCCGCCTTTGGCGTAGGCCAACTCGGGGTCGTTGTCGTAGACGATGCCATGGATCTGCCAGAGGTCAAGATGATCGGTTTGATACCGCCGCAGCGAGTCTTCAAGCATCTGCATTGCTAATTTTCCGCTTCGCCCATGGGTGCAGACCTTTGTCATCAGGAAAACCTTTTCGCGGCGTCCGCCCCGGAGCGCCCTGCCCAGGATGGTCTCAGTCTTGCCGTTGTAATACTCCCATGCGTTGTCGAAGAAAGTAACGCCGGCGTCGATCGCCTCGTGGACGAGTTGCACTGCCGCGTCCAAGGTCGGCAGATCGCCGAGATGATGACCACCCACCCCGACAGCGGAAATGTGCGCACCTGTGCTCCCAAATTTCCGATAAATCATGTCTGGCGCCTCCCCTGGCGGCGCTGCTGTTCGCTCCCCGATACCCGAGACGCCGGATATCGCAGCCACAGCACCTGCACCGACTTTGAGAAAGTCCCTTCGACTTGTTTTCATTTCTGCGCCTCTAATTGTACTTCTCGACTGGAAACGCGACCAGGTGGAAGGCTCCTTTCTACTAGACGTCTCCTTCAGATGATGAAATCCAGGATCGAGATCGATCCACCCGGAACCGTCAGACGATGCTGCTTTCGAACACACTCTCAAATAGCACGTGGATTGTCGCGGTAGTCGACGTGCACGCCGATCAGCGCGGGCCCTCGATCTCGAAGGCCCGCTTGAGGACCGGCGCGATCTCATCGGGTGTCCGGCAACAAAACAATCGCCCTCACTAACCTCGGCATCAAGATCCCGGAGGCTACAGACAACACAGGTGGAGTGCTCCTGAATGAATCTACCATGGACTTCCGCCGCGGGAAATGTGGTGAATTTCTAAAAGAGGAAATATCCACTGCTCATTGCTCGCCTCGGACAGAACGTAGTAGCCAAAACCACTCAGAACAACAGGGAGCAGGTCGTTCTCAACATCGCAACCCAGGAAAGCTGGAAGTACGACAGTGGCAGGCCGCTCTATGCTCGGGGGAGGGTCAGGATATGGAACACCGGAAAGCACAGCAGGAGCATGGCGGTCACCAGCAGCCCAACCCGCACACCGCGAATATTGAAACGCTGGCTAATCGCAATCAGCAGCAGCACGGTTGCCAGCGTCACGGTCGCTCGCACGTATTCGTCTGAGAGTTGCCGGGCTCTGGTGCCTTGTTCGAAGACCTCTGTGGCTTGATCATTCAACTTGGCAGCCTCTTCCGTCTTGGAGCTTCGATATTCCGCCATCAACTGAGGACCCGCCGGAGCATTGATGTTGTTGAGTGGGTCAGTCTTCTTCCAGGCTTCAAAGGCAGGACGAAACTCGGGAAGGAAACGCCGTTCAAAAAGATCGGCGAGCTTCTTGTCGCTGTGGGCTTCGGCCTTCAGCCACTCAACCACAGTCGAAGCGTTATACAAACGCTCCTGATTGGCGCTCGTGGCGGCTCCCTCGGCTTCAACCCGCAGTTTGCTCGCTTGGCCGTACAGTTCAGCCTGATGTCCGGCCCAGAGCGCTGACTCATAGCCGCTCCAGGCAGTGGCGATAGCGACTACAGCCAGAACGACCGCCTCCGCGATCTCCAATATTGCGTTTCCCCAAGTCTCACCCGGCTTCTTGCGCTCGCCCAGGAGATTGGCGAGTTCGATATTGGAACCTCCGGCCTCGGACACTTGTAAACACCTCCTCCGCGATCAAAAGAAAACTTGGTACAAAACCCCGTCAGGACATCGGTGACGCTTTCCAGCTTTTGGGATAGAGCAGAGCAATCTGAAGCCGCATGCGCCAGGGCGATGCGCCACGCAGACAGACTTATCCACTAGGTGAGCCTACGAGCACCCTGCCGCCCGGCATACTGGCAGAACTGATAGTTCCGCACGTAAATAGTCCGAGCCCCGCGCGATTGCGCCCGAATCAGGGGTAACCCGGAAATAAACCCATCACCAGACGAACCAAAAATGCATTTCAATTCCATGGATTTTGCTAAAATAGAAATAAGAGAGAAAGCAGGGGCCGCCAAAAGCGGCCCTTCCTCTTTTTTGCGATGAAATCTACATAAACCGCGTGTTTTGTGTCATGTACGCAGCTCTAAGTCTCGAAACCATTTGGAATCTATTACATAGCAAGGCAATAATATACTTGACTAATGATGCTTCTTTCGGTATTCTGTTCTTGCCATGAAGAACGAACTTAAAACTCTTTCAGATGCAATAAGATACTTCGCCGATGAGCAAGTCTGCATCGATACCGTAGCCTCAATGCGCTGGCCCAATGGCCCTGTATGCCCTGCTTGCGAGTCCGGCGAGCTTCGCCAGCACTGGCTTAAGAATCAGAAGCGCTGGCAGTGTCGGGAATGCGGCAAGCAGTATTCGGTCAAGGTCAACACCATTTTCGAGGATTCAGCCATCAAGCTGGACAAATGGCTGACCGCGATGTGGATGCTGGCAAACTGCAAAAACGGCGTTTCAAGCTACGAGATCGCCCGCAGCGTTGGCGTAACTCAGAAGTCTGCTTGGTTCATGCTTCACCGGATTCGGGAGGCTATGAAGAATCAATCCCTCAACAAGCTGGGCGGCAATGGCGGACCCGTCGAAGTAGACGAGACTTACATCGGCGGCAAGATCAAGAACATGCACGCCAAAAAGCGGCTTGGTCTGAATCAGGGCCGCTCGGATCGCAAGGCCACCGTAATGGGATTGCTTGACCGCGAGAGCCGTGAGGTACGCACCAAGGTCATTCCTAACGTCGGTCGAGAAGTCTTGCAGGGTGAAATCCTGCGCCAGATTGAGAAGGGTTCAACCGTCTATACCGACAAGTGGGCCAGCTACGATAATCTCGCCGCTCAAGAGTACGTCCATGAGACCGTGACTCACGTTGAAGAATACGTGCGCGGGCAGGTTCACACTCAGGGAATCGAAAACTTCTGGAGCCTGTTGAAGCGTGGCCTGAATGGAACCTATGTTGCCGTTGAACCTTTCCACCTTGACCGCTACGCAGACGAGCAAGCGTTCCGCTATAACAACCGCAAAGGCAAGAATGACGCAGACCGTTTCAAGCTGGCTTTATCGCAAGTTTCAGGGAAAAGACTGACCTATGCAGAACTGACCGGCAAGGTGGGAGTTCCGACGTTCTAAGCTCGGCTGGATGAAGCGTCAAAATCGCGGAAAACGAAAGACTTGAGCCCCTTCCCGGCTATTTCTTGGTGATGGTAGGATTCCCGCTATGAGCAAAACCCCGTTTCGCTGCCCAAACTGCGGCTCGGAGACCTTCAAGGTCTCCGGAAAAATCGAGACTATGAACGATATGCGTGGTGCCGTCTGCTCCCAATGTGGCCGTGCATTCTCGGAAGAGGATGTCCGGGAGCACGCCAGGAAAATCGCGAATAACGCCATCCGGGAGGCATTGAAGGGTTTCAAGCTCTCCTGAGCACATAAATTCTTCAATCCGGGATTCAAGCAGAGATGTATCGAACCCCAGCGTGACGATGGAAGTCTGAGTTTGCATTGAGAACGCCCCTTAATCGACTGCGTTGTGGCGAATACGTTACTGAGCATTTCGGATTCCTTCTCGCCATTCAGCTTCCAACAGAAAACCCGCCGGTTGGCGGGTTCTAGTTCTCACTCGACGTGCGGAATTGCTGTTTACTGAGATTCAGCGGCAGCACTGCGGGAAGGCGCTTTAGGCGTTCGATTTTCGCGCTTGTCTTCTTTAATGCGCCTATTGATCTCCGTCTTAGAGACGCTTAGAACGCTGCCCAACAGGTTCTCGAATTTCCTGTACTCTTCCGACTGTGGCTTTGCCTTCATAGGTACATTCTAAGCCCAATTCGAGGAGTGGCAATCAAAATGAAGATGGAGAAATATTGGGATATCCCTGACGAGTTCCTGACTGAAATCGGACGCGTAATCGTTCGGTGGAACAAGCTTGAGGGACTCATGGAGTTCAGCTTGATCGAACTCTTAGGAAAGAGCATCACCGAGGGTCGTTCGCTGGTGGTATTCACTCACATGTCGTTCCCGCAAAAGATGGATGTTATGGGCGCTCTGATTGTTGAGTGCCTCACGGATCCAGCCTATGGCTGGTTATGCAAATACAAGACCGATGTCGAGCCTCTTCTTAGGGAAGCACAGAAGAAAAGAAACACAATCGCACATTCAAAATGGGGCATCGATGATGATGGAGTAACCGGAAAATCAAATATCTCAGCGCGCGGGGCGCTCAAGATGGTGAGTTCTCAGGCATTCATTCCAGAAATCGAAGATGTCTCGGCCTCAATCGTCAAAGCTGCCGACGCTCTGTCGAACTTGGTATTCAAACGGGGAAGGGGAAGCGACACCCCGCAAAGTGGGCAATAGTTGAAACCCTCATCCGCTTCGCATTCGTCGTTTACGCGGAGCAGCCGATCTCTATCCCCGTATTGAGGATAGCTGGCGACGAAAAATCCAATAATGTGATCGCACTCCTTCTGCCCTGTCACGGTAACCCCACTTTCGCATTTCCTTCGTAGTTAGTCAAGTATATTGTTACCCATAGCAAAATCTACCCAGGGCAGGAGGGGCCACCCGAATCCCAACCACCACGGTCTGAGTCTCATCCCTGGGCACATTTTCGATGTTCGTTTTCGGCTCGACCACTACGGGCCAAACCCGACCAAAGGGAGGGCCCACAGAAGCCAGCACAACGATGGCACGAAGGGCGTGTGCCCGTGCGGCCAGCACTGCGTGTGGCCGAGCGGCCAGCACCTATAATGGAGAGTTTGGTCATCAATTGAACGGAGTTTCCTCTTGGCAGACACTATCTACGACGTAGCCATCATCGGCGGAGGACCCGCCGGATACACCGCCGCCATCCGCGCCGGACAGTACGGCCTCAAAGTCGCCCTCATTGAAAAGGACAGCAAGTTAGGAGGCACCTGCCTCCAGGTCGGCTGCATCCCCACCAAATCCCTGCTCTTCAACGCCGAGATTTACGACCATCTCAAGCATGCCGAAGACTACGGAATCGAAGGCCTGGGAAAAGGCACCCTCAACTGGAAGAAGATCCTCGACCGCAAAAGCCAGATCGTCGCCAAGCACACTAAAGGGCTCGAGTTCCTCATGCGGAAGAACAAGGTGACGGTCGTCGCCGGCTTCGGCAAGCTCACCGGCCCCGCAAAAGGCGGCATCCACTCCGTGGAAGTTTCGAACGGCGGCGGCAAATCCGAGACCATCAAGGCGAAGAACGTTGTCGTCGCCACCGGATCGAAGGCCCGCCTGTTGCCCGGCGTCGAAGCCGGGGGCCCGGTTCTCACCAACATTGAGATTCTCTCCATCGACGCCATTCCCAAATCCCTCATCGTCATCGGAGCCGGCGCCGTCGGTGTCGAGTTCGCCTCCATCTTCCGCAGCTTCGGGTCTGAAGTCACCGTCCTCGAATACCTCCCGCGCGTCGTCCCCGCCGAAGACGAAGACATAAGCAAGGAACTGGCTCGCGCCTTCAAAAAACGCGGTATTGACATCAACACAGGAGCCAAAGTCGAGAAGGTCGAACCCACCAAAACCGGCGCCAAAGTCACCTTCACCGCCTCCGACGGCAAACAGGTCGTCAAGGAAGCTGAAAAGGTTCTCGTCGCCGTAGGCCGCGCGCCGCTCACCGAAGGCATCGGCCTCGAAAAGACAAAGATCAAGCCCGACCGCGGCTTCCTCACGGTCAACGAATACATGCAGACCGCCGAGCCCGGCGTCTACGCCATCGGCGATATCGTAGCCGGATTCCCGCAGCTCGCCCACGTAGGAGCCATGGCCGGCCTGGTCATCGCGGCCAAGATCGCCGGAAAATATGCCCGCCCCATCAAACGCGAGCGCATCCCCGGCTGCACCTACACCGAGCCGCAGATCGGCAGCGTAGGACTCACCGAGGCCCAGGCCAAAGAAAAAGGATTGCAGATCAAGATCGGCAAATTCCCCTTCTCAGCCAACTCCAAGGCCTCCATCGTCGACTCGCACGAAGGCTTCATCAAAGTAGTCGCCGACGCCAAATACGGAGAGATTCTCGGAGTCCACATCATCGGCCCCCAGGCAACCGAGCTGATCGCCGAAGCCGTAACCGCGCTCGAACTCGAAGCCACTGTAGAAGAGATGATGTTCACCATCCACGCCCACCCAACGTTAGCCGAAGCCATGCTCGACGGCTTCTCCAGCGTAGAAGGCCTCGCCATCAACATTTAGTCTCGGAGGGAAACCCATGAGCCAATTTCGTCGGCAGTACCGCTCGTTCGCAGAGGCGTTCATTCTGGCCTGCGCGATCTGCGCTTCGGCACAATCCGCTCAGGTGCAGTCTCTGCCGATTAGGGTGCTCGTTCAAAGCCCCGCCGATACCGCCGCCGATCTCCAGATCATCTGTCTCTTCCGCTCCTCGCCGGAAAACACGCTCCACGGCTCCCTCGTTGAAATCAATCAGAAGCTCAACGGTCTCTTCGACCAGGTCCGCAAGCCCGGTCTCTTCGGCGGAGAGCTCGGCGAAACACTCCTTCTCACTCCGCCTCCCGGCACCCTCGCCGCGAAACGGCTGCTCATCATCGGACTCGGCGACTCCTCCACATTCACGCCGGCCCGCATGTATCTCATCGGCAAGATCGCGTACCGTGAGTCCAGCCGCCTCGACGTCGTACATCCTTTCTTCGCACCCACTATTCTCGACGGCGGCGTCACGGGCTTCGCAACCGGAGAAGTGGCCGGGCAGGTCGTGCGCGGCTTTCGCGACGCGCAAGCCACCGAATCCGTCCTGGCCACAGCGCATGCGGCCGCCGCTTCACCCGTGCGCGACCTCACCTTCCTCGCCGGCGCTGAGCACGCTGCCGATACACAGACCAGCATAGACCACGCTCTGAAATCAAACTGAAGCCCAGAAAAAGCCGCTCCACAGAGCGGCTTTTCCTTCAGAGTGAAACTCAATCCTCAGCTAACGGGCGGGCCGGAACGCACTCGTAGACGACGAGCATCCCGTACCGGTCACGACCTGGCCCGGTGCGCAGACGTTGGCAGTAGCGCTGGCGATAATCCTGCCCGTGAATCCGTTCATGCTGGCAGTAACGATAGACGTGCCATACTCGGTGCCGGTTGTGGTCACCAAGCCTGTGGAGCTGATTGTCGCGATGCCCGGACTGTTCGACTTCCAGGTCACCTCACTGGTAATGTCCTGCGTGGTCTTGGGGTGGGTTCCCTGGTCAAAGGTTCCGACAGCGGTATATTGCACCGTCAGGCCAGGATTGAGAGTGAAATATTGGGTAGATGGCGTGATTGCAATAGAAACCAGGCTGGGGCTGGAGCACCCAGCCAGCGACAGAACGAAACCGAGTATCAAAAATCCTTGCAGATAACGACGATCGAACATGTACGTCTCCTGGCACATCTACATCAGAACGGAAATCCTGGCACTTCCCATGAGAAGTCAATGAGCTGGATCAGAGTCATCCGGATCAGGACTTATTTCCCTCTCAAACTAGCACAGTTTCCCGAGTCTGCAATTGCTAAGTTGTATTCCTTAGAGCAAGCGGATCACCACTTTCAACACGCTTCTTGGTCTCTTGAATGAATGAATTACACGCCATGGCCGGCTGCGGTGTCGTCGCCTGTATACATGGCTGCGCGGAGAAGGTGCGCGGCGTATACATCTGAATCAATGCACCGTTGAGGTCTGGCCCGTCAGAGTCGGCTGATATCCCGCGCTTCCAGAATCGGCCTCGGATATCCCTCGCGCGCCACCCGAAGCATAGCGCGGCCCATCTGCTCGGTCGTCGTGAGAAATTGGGGGAACGCGAGCCGCAGCAGCGGCAAAACCGGCTTGGTCAGCACATAACCAATCCGGTAGGCGCGCGTTCTCGAAACGATGCCGTGCAGCGGCTGGATGACGCCCGGCCGGAACATGTACGCGGCCCTGAAGGGCAGGCGCAGGAGCGCATTCTCCGTCTGGCCCTTCACCCGCGCCCACATCGTGCGCCCTTTCCCGGTACTGTCGGTTCCGGCTCCCGAGACATAAACGAACGTCATCCCCGGATTCAACCGCGCCAGCGTCTCCGCGACAGCAAGTGTCAGGTCGAAAGTCAGCCGCCGGTACTCGTCCTCCGTCAAGGCCGCCGACGAGACTCCCAGGCAAAAGAAGCAGGCGTCAAACCCAGCCAGCTCCGTCTCGACCCCTGAAAGATCGCTCAAGTCACCCTGGACCAGCTGACGCAGCTTTGACTGCGCCTCCGGACCCAGCCCCGGCCATGTCAGCGGCGCTGGCAGCGGACTGCGGCCAACCGCCAGCACGACCTCCACATCCGGGTCGAGCAGGCACTCCCGCAGAACTCCCTGCCCCACCATGCCCGTGGCGCCGAACAAAATCACCTTCATCGCTGACATGACACTCCCCTTACCGAGCCCGGTTCGACCTCCTCGGAATCCCTTTGCCAAAGGCGCGGAGACGAACGTCGGCGAAGGAACAAATCAACCGCGTTGATGCGCACATTAAGCGATCTTTGTCCAGTTTATTTGTTTTCTTTATTCAGGGACTCGTTTCGCGCCTCGATCGCCGCAACCTGTTCCGGCTCAAGTTTTCTGAGCAGATCCAGAAGGCGAGCTGGTTCAAACGATTCAAGTTGATAGTCGGCATTTTCGCATGGGGACGCACCCGGAGCGCTGATGGCTATCACCGGTACTCCGGATTCGATCTCTTTGAGTTTGCGAATCAACTCGCCACATTCCATACCCTGGATCCCGGCATCCAGGACGACGCCGCTTACGGTAGGAAACCGGGTGAGCGTGTCGATCGCTTCCAGGGCGCTGTAAGCCGTCAGCACGTTGAACTTCGCGGTCTCGATAACCAGCTTGCGGGTAGAAATACTTCCGGAATACTCGCGGTCGACAACAAGAAAACAGGGCCTCACCATAGAGACTTGGTACCACGCCCGCACAACCACCGTCAAAGCCGCTTGAAGAATGCCTGAGAGACTATGATCGTCTTTAGCCCCAGATGAATTAGCTTCGGATTTCGGGACATGCAACCAGTGATCCTCAACCTCGTCCATCTCGGCCGCATCGATTACTCCGCCGCGCTCGACCTCCAGAAAAAGCTCGTCGAAGCCCGCCACGCTCAGCGCATCGGCAACACCTTGCTGCTGCTTGAGCACCCGCCCGTCCTCACTCTGGGCCGCAATTCCATTCGGAGCAACATCCTCGCCTCCGACGAACTCCTCGCGCAGCGCGGCGTTGAAATTCACGAAATCAACCGCGGAGGCGACGTGACCTACCACGGCCCCGGCCAGCTTGTCGGCTATCCCATCCTCGATCTCCGCAGCTTCAGCCCGCGCCTCGGAGCCGTCGAGTATGTCCGCCTCCTCGAAGATGCCCTCATTCGCGCCTGCGGAGACTTCGGCGTCCCCGCTCAGCGCATCGCTGGGCGCACCGGCGTCTGGACCATCGCCGGAGGCTCGATCCCCGAGAAAAAAGTCGCCGCCATAGGCGTTCACGTCGCCCGCGGCATCACCTCCCATGGATTCGCCCTCAACGTAACCACGGATCTCCGCGATTTTGACCTCATCGTCCCCTGCGGCATCAGCGACCGCACCGTAACCAGCCTCGATTTGGAAGCACGCCCCGAAAACACGATGAATCCGGTGCCGACGATGGAGTTCGCCCTCCACGCCGTGGCAAAACAATTCGGTCGCGTCTTCAATCATCAGGTTCTCTGGCTCGAATCCCTTGTCGACCTGGATCTCGAAGAGCCGATCCTTCAGAGACAAGCCGGATAGAGAGCCACCGGAACTGCAGGCACCAGCAGGAGTCCGCGCTGAGAACCGACTCTGTTGTTTTTCTGCCGTAGGCTAATGGGAACTACGGAGAAACCTGAGGAATCTGAAACCGGATTCCCGCAGCGCGATTCGCCTTCTCCGTAGCCGCCATATCAACCTCGTCCAGCGGAATGTCGCGGCGCTGCTGATCAAGAACAAAGAGAGTCGTCCGGGTCAGAGCATAGTTATGAATCTGCTCGGAGGGACGGCCGTCCTTGAACACGATCGTAGTCGCATCCTCATTTTCGGGGACCTGCGGGGGAGGAGGAGGAGGAGGGGGCATCTCCCCCGGTGCCTCGTAGTTGTCGCGAAAAACGGGCTGCTCTGTGTCCGCCGGGGGCTGTTCGTCGTATCCCTGAGCAACATAATTGCCGGCAGACTCACCGGAAGAGACTGCGGAATCATCGTCGCCAAAGTCATCCGGATAGTATCCCAGCGGACCAGGGCCAATCCATCCCGGAAGGCCATAGAAGATCGGCGTTCGATACCCTGAAGAGTATGGCCTCCGGTGGCGTCCATCCCTGTAATTGGCTCCCATGTATGGCTGGCGGAAGCCCGGGTTCCGGCTGCCTGGATATCCATATGCCATCGAAGATCGTATCGGGTACCGCGGACTACTCGCGAAACCATAAGGACGCGAACCGGCAAATCCACCAGAAAAATGTGGAGCAGCAAATCCACCATGGAACGTCTGTGACATATGGCCCGAAAAACTACCACGAGACATGGAGCGCTGGGCCCAGGTTGGAAGGGCAAATCCAGCGACTACGAGCGCGACTGCGGCGAAGCGCTTCATAGAAACATTTTACGCCTCTGTGCGTATGGATGGGGGACTGCCTCCGCCGGGAACTCAGACCTTTGTCATGCCGGGCGTCCAGGTGTTTAATCCCTAATGGCTGAGTTCTGCTTGTAAAAAGTTTGGCAACCGATGCGCGACGTTAAAATCTAATAGAAAGATTGAAAAGGACTTTCCGCTCAGGAATGAAGAACTGGAAAAACTTAGCGCTGGCCGCGGCACTCCTCTCTATGCCCGTTCTGGCGCAGCCAAACGCGAAGGCGCAATCGAACCCCAATATCTCTGCACAGAATCCCTACGCGGGCAGCGTTCAAGCCGTTCCCGCCACGCCCGGCGTTCGCCAGCTTTCACTCGATGAAGCCATTCGGCTCGGCATTGAGCACAATCTCGCTCTTACGCTCTCCCACCTGAACCAGAAAACGGCGCAAGCGCAAAAGCTCCAGCTTGAAAACTATCTTCTGCCCAACCTCTCGCTGCACGGCGAGGTAGGCGTTCACCAGTACAATTTGGAAGCTGAAGGCTTCAGGCATCAGCTTCTCGCCGACTTCGGAATCCCTCCCAGCGAGGCCAGCGAGTTCCCGCTGGTCGTCGTAGTCAACTCTCAGATCGGCCAGCTCAATCTCTCGCAGGCGCTCTTCACATGGTCCGGATGGGATCTATGGCGAGCCGCCAAAGCCAACGAGCGCGCCGCCTATTACAGCGCGCAGTCCTCACGCGGCCTCGTCGTTTTGTATGTCGGCTCTGCGTATCTCAAAGCCATCGCCTCGTCTGCGCAGATCGACTACGCGCAGTCCCTCCTGAAGACCGATCAGACCCTTCTCTACCAGGCGCAGCAGGCGCATCTCGCTGGAACCGCCGCGAACCTCGACGAGTTGCGCGCTCGCGTGCAATACCAGACCCAGCAGCAGGCGCTCATCACCGCCCAGAATAATTTCGAAAAAGACAAGATTGCGCTCAATCGCCAGATCGGCCTCGCCCCTGGGCAGCAGATTCAGCTCACCGACGCCACTCCCTATTCTGATCTTGCCGCCCTCACCATCGAAGATGCCCGGCAACAGGCATATAAAAACCGTCAGGATTATCAGGGCCTCAAACAGCAAATCCTCTTCGCCGAGCTTGAGCAGCGAGCCGTCAAACACGAGCGCTACCCCAGCCTCAGCTTCAACGGGAATTACGGAGTCACCGGCGTCACCGGCGGCGTCTATCACGGAACTTTTGCCGCCGCGGGAACGCTCAATATTCCTGTCTTCCACGAAGCAAAGTTTCGCGGCGACCGCGATGTAGCCTCGGCTCAGGTCGACGAGTTGAGATCTCAGATGAACGACCTGACCAGCAAAATCGATCAGCAGCTCCGCGACAGCATGCTCGATCTGCAGTCCGCGCATGAACTTGTCCGCGTCTCGAAAAGCAATGTGGACCTGGCAACCACCGCGCTCGATCAGAGCGCGGAACGGTTCAAGGCCGGAGTCGACGACAACCTTCCCGTAGCCGAGGCCCAGTCCACGCTCGCGCAGGCGCAGGTGCAATACGTCAACAGCGTCTACCAGTACAACCAGGCCAAGCTGGGACTCGCCCGTAACCTCGGCATCATCGACATCCAGTACAAAAACTACATCCCCAGCGGAAACACCCCTCCCCCAACGAATATTCAATAGACATCTCGTCAGAAGCGGGCGCAAAGCGCGTTAAACCTCGGCGGTCAATCCCACCGACTAACGGGAGGTCCCCAAAGGTCGATACCAGAATGGCGCGAAGCGCGTGAGCCTGGAAAGCCTGCCCTGAGCGAAGTCGAAGGGGCCAGTCCCGTGCGCCTGGATGGCCAGACCTGAGAAGATAGAGGCAGGAGCAACATCCGGGTTCAATTCATGCTGAAGGTTATTTCGTCGCACATCTTTCTACGCCACCGCCTCCATCCAGGTCTGCTGGACACTTTTCAGAAGGCCGGCGCGCAGGGCGTAGAGCTTTTTGCCGCGCGCCAGCACTTCGACTACACCGATCGCGCCGAACTGCGCGAGCTTTCCGGATGGTTCAAGGCAAATTCCACCGAAGCATTTTCCATGCATGCGCCACTGTATCCCGATCACGAAATGGGACGCGGCGGAGCTCCTGCCGTCAATGTCATTCATCCCGAAAAGTCCCGTCGCATCGACGCCATGGATGAGATCAAGCGCGCCCTCGAAGTGGCCGAGCAGATTCCGTTTCGCTTTCTCATTGTTCATCTGGGAGAGCGCGAGGACACCTGGAGTCCGCGTGCGCTTGAGTTTTCCATCACTGCGCTGGAGCATCTGCGTGCCTTTGCCAATCCGCTCGGCGTCAAGCTGCTGATCGAAAACCTGCAGAATGAGGTCACGCGGCCGGCAAACATTTTCGAAATTCTCGCGGCCGGACACCTCCGCGATATCGGCGTATGCTTGGACGTTGGCCACGCGCATCTGGGTGAAGGCGTGGCGGCAACGCTCGCTGCCTTGAAGCCACTGCTGCGTTCATCGCATGTGCACGACAATCACGGCGAGAAGGACGAACATCTTTGGCCCGGTGATGGAACCATTGCATGGGATGAGGTCTTCGAGGGCCTGACGGCCGCGCCACAAGCGCCTGCCGGAGTGCTCGAAATTCACTCCTCTTACGGCGACGCACCGGAGCTGATCATAGAGAGAGCGGCGAAAGCCTTTGAAAAGTTCTAGAGACAAGGTATGACAGAAGAAACAAAGACAGCATTCGTAACCGAAACTGATACAAATTCCAAACCTCTCGCCACCATCGCGAAAATCGGCGAGCATGAAGGGCAGAGCGTCACCTTCCGCGGCTGGCTCTACAACCTGCGCGAAAGCGGCAAGCTGCTCTTTCCCATCTTTCGCGACGGCAGCGGAACCATCCAGGGCATCGTTCCGAAGGCCGCCGTCCCGCCTGAAGTCTTCGACGCCATTAAAGGACTCACGCAGGAATCCAGCGTCATCGTCACCGGCAAGGTACGCGCCGACAAGCGCGCTCCCGGCGGCTACGAACTCGACGTCGAGGGCATCGAAGTCGTCCAGCGCGTACCCGAAGACACGCCCTTTCCCATATCGCTTAAAGAGCACGGCACCGACTTCCTCATGGAGCACCGCCATCTCTGGATACGCACGCCGCGCCAGGCCGCGATCCTCCGTATCCGCGCCGAAATCATCAAGGCTGCGCGCGACTTCTTCGATGAGCGCGGCTTCACGCTCACCGACCCGCCGATTCTTACTCCGGCGGCCTGCGAAGGCACCAGCACGCTCTTTCCGGTTGACTACTTCGGAGACGAAGCCTACCTCACGCAAAGCGGCCAGCTCTACATCGAGAGCACCGCGCTTGCGCTCGGCAAGGTCTACTCCTTCGGCCCAACCTTCCGCGCCGAAAAATCAAAGACCCGCCGCCATCTCACCGAGTTCTGGATGGTCGAGCCCGAAATTGCTTTTTGCGATTTGGACGGCCTCATGGAACTGGCCGAGCAATTCCTGAGCTTCATCGTCGAACGCGTCCTCGCTCGCCGCGCGCCCGACCTGAAAGTTATCCAGCGCGACTCCACCAAACTCGAAGCCATCAAGGCGCCTTTCCCACGCGTCCGCTACGACGAAGCCGTAGCCATGCTCAACGACGCGCACGCAAAAGGACTGCTCGAAAACTCCTTCGAGTACGGCAACGACTTCGGCTCGCCCGATGAAACCTACATCTCCTCGCAGTTTGACCGCCCCGTCATGGTGCATCGCTATCCAGCGGACGTGAAGGCCTTCTACATGGAACCCGATCCGCAGAATTCGAAGTACGCCCTCTGCGTCGACGTGCTCGCGCCCGAGGGGTATGGCGAAATCATCGGAGGCTCGCAGCGCATCGCCTCCTACGATCTGCTCAAGCAGCGCATCGAAGACCACAAACTGCCGCTCGAAGCCTTCCAGTGGTATCTTGACCTGCGGCGCTACGGATCGGTGCCGCACTCCGGCTTCGGAATGGGCATCGAGCGCGCTGTCGCGTGGATCTGCGGCCTCGACCATGTGCGCGAAACCATTCCCTTCGCCAGAACGTTGAATCGCATCTACCCCTAGCCTGTTCAGGAAGGCCTGTATGTCAAAAGCAAGTGAAAGCCTGGCCGCGGAAAAAGCTGCAACCACAGCCACCACCGGCCCCATCTACAGCGGAGTGCAGTCCCTCCCGCCGCGCAAAATCAAGGTTATCGGTGTGCCGCTCGATCTCGGAGCCTCGCGGCGCGGCGTGGATATGGGTCCATCCGCCGTACGCGTCGCCGGCCTCGAAGCGCGCCTCGAAGTCCTCGGCCATGAAGTGAATGACGGCGGAAACATAGCCGTCGCCATCGCCGAGACGAAACACGTTGGCGAGCATAACGCGCGCTACCTCAAAGAGATTACCGACACTTGCACCAAAGTCGCCGAAATGGTGGAGCACGCACTCGAGGAGGGCATGACCCCTGTCGTTCTCGGCGGAGACCACTCGGTCGCCGCCGGAACCGTCTCCGGAGTCGCCGCCTTCTATCGCAAGCAGCACCAGAAGATCGGCCTCATCTGGATCGACGCCCACGCCGACCTCAACACGCCTGAAACCTCGCCCAGCGGCAATGTCCACGGAATGCCGCTCGCCGCGCTCGTCGGCCTCGGACCCGAGCCGCTCGCCAACATTCTCGGCTTCAGCCCCAAGGTCGCGCCCGAAAATACGGTCATCATCGGCGTGCGCGACATCGACGCCACGGAAAAAGAAAACATCCGCCGCGCCGGAATCACCGAGGTCTACACCATGCGCGACATCGATGAGCGCGGCATGCGCACCGTCATGGAAGAGGCCCTGCGCGCCGCCGGACGCGGCACTGCCGGCTATCACATCTCCCTCGATATGGACTGGATCGACCCCGAAGACGCCCCCGGTGTCGGCACCCCCGTCCGCGGAGGAGCCACCTACCGCGAAGCCCATTTAGCGATGGAGATCATCGCCGACCACGGCCGCATGCTCAGCTTCGAAATCGTAGAAGTAAACCCCGTAATCGACGAACACAACCGCACCGCCGATTTAGCCGTAGAGCTGATTTCCTCAGCATTTGGTAAGAAAATTCTATAAATGAAAAAACTCCGCATCGGCGTCCTTTTCGGCGGCCGCAGTGGCGAGCATGAGGTCTCGCTGCTCTCCGCCGCATCCGTCCTCAAAGCCATCGACCGCAAAAAGTACGAGATCGTCCCCATAGGCATCACCAAAGAAGGCCAATGGGTCACGGCCTCCGACGCGCATCGCCTGCTCACCGGCGAATCCGCACCGCCCGAGCGTCATCTCCGCGCCGGAGACCCCGAAACCACCTCCACCGCCGCCGTCCTCGCGCGAGGCGAGTCAGTCATCGTGCCGCCCGTCCCCTCCAGCGATCAAACCGGAGCGCTCGTCCCCTTCGAAACCCACGCCAGCACCCTCGCTCGGCAAAATCACGTCCTCAACCTCGACGTCATCTTCCCCGTGCTCCACGGAACCTTTGGCGAAGACGGAACTATCCAGGGCCTCTTCGAGCTCGCCGGAATCGCCTACGTCGGCTCCGGCGTCCTCGGCTCCGCCACCGGCATGGACAAAGACATCATGAAGCGTCTCTTCGCTGCGGCAAAACTGCCCATCCCCAGGCACGTCAGCTTTCTGCGCGCCGAGTGGGAAGCGAGCCCTAAAAAGACCCTCGCCAGAATCGAAGCCGCGCTCAAGTTCCCGCTCTTCGTCAAGCCCGCCAATCTGGGCTCGTCCGTCGGAATCACCAAGGCTCACGACCGCAAAGAGCTGACCCCGGCCATTGACCTCGCCGCCAGCTACGACCGCAAAATCGTCGTCGAACAGGCCGTAGGAGGCAGACGCGGCAAAGCCCGCGAGCTCGAAGTCGCCATCCTTGGCAACGACAATCCCGAAGCGTCCGTCGTCGGCGAAATCATCCCCGGCAAGGAGTTCTACGACTACGAGGCCAAATACCTCACCGAAGGCTCCAACCTCATCCTGCCCGCCAAAATCACCAGGACCCAGACCAAACAAATCCAGCAGATGGCCATCGCCGCCTTCCGGGCCTGCGACTGTTCTGGCCTCGCCCGCGTCGATTTCCTCATGGACCCAGGCAAGTCCCAGCGCATCTACCTCAATGAGATCAACACGCTGCCCGGATTCACCTCCATCAGCATGTATCCCAAGCTTTGGGCCGCCTCCGGCGTGGCATACGCCGACCTCATCGACCGGCTGATTCAGCTGGCTCTGGAGCGCCGTGCCGAAAAAGACCGCACCAGTTACAGCCGCTGAAGCGGTTCTCCTGTTGCTGTAGTGGGAAGCCGCCTCCTTAAAGTGGCTTTTTTCTTAAGAAAAAGCCGCGTGCAACCTTCTGGAAATGCCACATAGACTGGAGAACCGCTTTAAGGGAACACAAGTCGCCTCAGCGGTGTCAAAATAAAGGGGATACTTGTCTTCCGTCTGAAAGGAACATAGCCGCCGATGACTCTGATGGATGCTCCCCAGTTCAACGCCCGCCGCGAACGGCGGACCCGGAATATCTGGATCGCGGTCGTGGCTGCGGTTGTTCTCGCAGCGGTATCCTTTGGTCTCTATGCTCTGGATGTGCCATGGTCCCTATGGCACTGGCCTGCGGATCACCGCGTAGACAACTTCTTCGCCTCCGTGCAGTCCGGCAATCTCCAGGGCGCCTATGGCCTTTGGAACAACGATCCCAACTGGCAGCAGCACCCTACGCAGTACGCGGCCTACGACTTCAGCCAGTTCCAGAAGGACTGGGGCCCGGCCAGCGACTATGGCGTTATCAAATCCCACCAAATCATCATCGCGAAAACCGTGGGCAATGGAGTTGTCATGGGAGTAGACATCAACGGCGGCAAAACACCGCTCTTCCTGCGCGTCGATCACAAGTCCAAAACCATCGGCTTCTCGCCCGTCGAACTCTACACCGGCCCGTGATCACAAGCGCACCCGAAAGCCGCGCATCTAATCCGCCGCCCCCGAATCCTATTCTCTGAAGGAGATTCCGCGAATGCATAAGCGCAAATTGGGCGCTCAGGGTCTCGTAGTGTCAGCTCTCGGCCTCGGCTGCATGGGCATGTCCGAGTTTTACGGTCCCGGCGACGAAACCGAATCGATCGCTACCATTCATCGCGCCATAGATCTCGGCATCGACTTTTTTGATACCTCTGACATTTACGGCCCTTTCACCAACGAGGTCCTGGTCGGCAAAGCGCTCCGCCCTTATCGCGACAAGGTCGTCATCGCCACCAAGTTCGGCATCATGCGCGACGCCGACGGCACCCGTCGCGGTATCAGTGGACGCCCCGAATACGTGCGCCAAGCCTGTGACGCCAGCCTCAAGCGCCTAGGCGTCGACACCATTGACCTTTACTATCAGCACCGCATCGATCCCAACACCCCTATTGAAGAAACCGTGGGTGCCATGGCTCAGCTTGTGAAGGACGGCAAAATACGCTACCTCGGGCTCTCCGAGGCATCCACCGAAACTATTCGCCGCGCCCACGCCGTCCACCCCCTCAGTGCGCTCCAAACCGAATATTCGCTTTGGAGCCGCGACCCCGAAGACGAAATCCTGCCCACTCTACGCGAGCTTGGCATCGGCTTCGTGCCTTACTCCCCGCTGGGCCGCGGATTTCTCACCGGCCAGATCAAATCCCAGTCCGATCTCGCTCCCGATGACTGGCGTTTCTCCTCACCTCGCTTTCAAGGCGAAAACTTTCAGCGCAACGCCGATCTCGTTCAAAGCGTTGAGCGCATAGCCGCGAAAAAAGGCTGCACGCCTTCGCAGCTCGCGCTCGCCTGGGTACTCGCGCAGGGAGAAGACCTCGCCCCCATCCCCGGAACCAAGCGCCGCAAGTATCTGGAGGAAAACGCCGCCGCCACAAAGATTTCACTGAACAAGACTGACCTCGCTGAAATCGAAGCCATCGCACCTCGAGGAGTTGCCGCCGGCGACCGCTATGATGCAGCAGGGATGCGCGCCGTCAATAGATAGCGCATTCACCAGATTGCGCATTCACCGACCGCTCCGGACCCCGGCGAAGGGCGAGCTCCAGGCTGGGCGCGCGCATATTTCGGGACTGCATGTAAAATAGCTCCAGCAAAATGAACATAGGCTTTCTTAAACCCTTTCGCATTCTTCCTGCCTTCCTGCTCGCGCTTTCCACCGTCGTCTCGGCGCAGACCGCACCCGCAGCCCCGAAGCAGCCAAATGCGGCAACGCCCGTACAGGCGCAGCCCGTGCAGACTCAAGATCAGAACGGCCAGCAGCAGTACACCATTCCCCTGCAGGTAAACGAAGTCGATCTGGTCTTTACCGTCACTGACAAGCATGGTCACTTCATCAAAGACCTCAGCCAGAACGACTTTGCTCTGCTCGACGATCAAAAGGCCCCGGAGCGCGTCTACAGTTTCACTCGCCAGACAAATCTGCCCTTGCGCGTCGGCGTGCTCATTGACACCAGCACTTCCATCCGCCAACGCTTTCGATTTGAGCAGCAGGCCGCGATCGCGTTCCTCCTGCAAACCATCAAGCCGCAGACGGACAAGGCCTTCGTAATGGGCTTCGACGTCACGCCCGACTACAAGCAGAACTGGACCAACAATCTCGATCTGCTGACCACGGGAATCAATTCGCTGCGTCCCGGCGGAGGCACCGCCCTCTTCGACGCCGTATATAGCGCCTGCCGCGACAAACTGCTCGATGTCGCGCGTGGGCAAGAGCCGGTTCGCAAGGCAATGGTCCTCGTCTCCGACGGCGACGACAATCAGAGCCACGCCTACCTCGACGACGCCATCAAGGAGTGCCAGCGCGCCGAAACCATCGTCTACTCCATCAGCACCAACGTAAGCCCCAGCCGCGATCGCGGAGACGACGTGCTGCAGAAGATCGCCGAGGCTACCGGCGGACGCGCCTTCTTTCCCAAGAGCCTCGAAGACATGCCGTCCAGCTTCCAGGCCATTCAGGACGAGCTGCGCAGCCAGTACGCGCTGGTCTACAAGCCAGCCGACTTCAAAGATGACGGAGCCTTCCGCACCATCTATCTTTTCTGTCTCGATCGCCGTTATGCGGTTCGGGCCATGAAAGGCTACTTCGCGCCGAAGTCTTAACGTGGCTCAGAACTAGTGAGGCGTAGCTATCCTGCCGTTGGCGTTGATAACAAGCTGGCGAAAATCACTTTCACTGAGTATCTGGACCTGCCGGCCCTTTCGTATTAGGTCCTCGGCCTTACGCTGTTTGGCACTTTTTTCGTGCCCTGCGAGTTTTCTAATATCTTGGTCGCCCACAACCAGGAGAGTGGTGTGCTTTGTGACCCCGCTGTCAACGCGACAACCGATAGAAGATGCCAATTCAGCTGCCTCTCCCCGCGAATCGGAAAGAGCGCCGGTAAATACCAGTACCTCCCCAAAAAGCGGACCGTTGGGGTCTGGTTCGAGTCCGAGCCTAAAGCTAGAAAATGGATGTATGGGTTGATTAGCTCGGATCAACCATTGATCAATAGTCAGCCCAGATTCAGAAATCGCGCGCAGAAGAATCTCACCACCACATTGAGCATCCTCTAAGGCATCATGCGCTCGATAATTAATACCAAACTCCGTCGCCAGATTTGCTAGTCCATATCCCGAATGAGAAAACGCGGACCATGTGCGCCTTACAACGCGGGTCGAGTCAAGCCATTTACATTCATACTTTGGAATATTTGCTCGCTCACACGCTCGTTGCATGGCAACATAGTCGAACATAGTGTGGCTGACCACAATCCTACCCCTAATGATCGCCTCGGCTTGCGGATAAACCTCTACCCATGTCGGCGACAATCGAACTCTATTCTCGTCGATTCCATGGATGGAAACATTGAGCGAATCAAAATAATCCTGAGGATTAACGAGGGACTCCCACGAGCTAGATAGGCAGCCATCTCGAAAGTCCGCGATGCCAATTTGGCAAATACTCGCCCGATCGGCATTGGCAGTTTCAACATCGACTACTACAAAGTCCAATCGCCACTCTCCTGACTTTCAGATATAGCGTATATAGAATCTAAATAAATTCGGCGTCGATTCAGCTACCGGCTTCGATTAAATGAAGCAATTGATCCGCATCAATCACCTTCACGCCTAGCTCGCGAGCCTTGTCCAGCTTTGACCCCGCCTCTTCGCCCGCCACTACATAGTCCGTTTTCTTGCTCACTGACCCCGAAACACGCCCTCCCGCCGCCTCAATCTTCGCCTTCGCGTCTTCACGAGACAGGTTCGGCAGGGCGCCGGTGAGGACGAACGTGAGCCGCTCCAGTTGTGACGACCTCTTTCGCTTCTCGGCGGTCATGGTCAAGCCGACAGACTGGAGTTCGCGGATCAGCTCGCGGTTCTTCTCTTCGTCGAAAAACTCACGAATGGCCTGGGAGACGCGTGGGCCGACATCGTTGACGCATTCCAGATCCTTAAGCGAAGCGGACATCAGCGCGTCCATGGAGCCGAATTCTTCGGCCAGCAGCTGCGCCGTGCGTTCGCCAATGAAGCGAATGCCGAGGCCAAAGAGCACGCGGTTGAGAGGCAGCTTCTTCGAGGCCTCGATCTCGACCAGCAGGTCCGTGCGCTCTTTAGGCCCAATGAGCGCCTGCGTGCGAGTCTTCTCTTGGCCGGTCTTCTTGTCGCGGGTGGTGACGACATGCTGAAGCTGCGCGAGATCGGCGTCAGTAAGGGAATAGATATCTGAGATGCGGTTGACCATGCCGCGATCCAGCAGCTGCGTCACCACAGCCTCTCCCAATCCTTCAATATTCATCACGCTGCGTGCGGAAAAGTGCAGCAGACTCTCGCGCAGCCGCGCCGGGCAGTCCACGTTCACGCAGCGATAGTCCACCTCGCCTTCTGCACGCACAATCTCGCTGCCGCAGTCCGGGCAATGGGCAGGGAACTCATACTTCTTCTTTCCGCGCGGATGGTCTTTGTCATCGACCACTTCAACGACCTTCGGAATCACGTCTCCGCCGCGTTCGACCTTCACCCAGTCGCCAATCAGCAGGCCCAGGCGCTCGATCTCGTCGGCGTTGTGCAAAGTCGCGCGGCTCACCGTCGTGCCGCCAATAAAAACCGGAGTCAGCACCGCCACCGGAGTCAGCTTACCTGTGCGTCCCACCTGCACGCGAATGTCTTCCACCTGCGTGACGCCCGCACGCGCCGTAAATTTATAGGCCACAGCCCAGCGCGGAGCGCGTCCCGTGTATCCCAGCCGCCGCTGAATCGCCGCGGAGTCAATTTTGATGACCACTCCATCGATTTCGTAACCGAGACTGTTACGTTTCTCCTCCGCCCGATTGATGAAATCCATCAGCTTATCAAAACTCTTGATCGCCTCGCGGTGTGGATTCACGCGAAACCCGGCCTCAGCCAGTGCATCGAGCGCATCCGACTGCTCCTCGAAGAGAGTCTCTCCCGTCTCCGTGAGCGCAAAATACGCATAAAAATCCAGGCGCCGCTGCGCTACGACATTCGGCTCCAGCGTGCGAATGGTCCCAGCGGCGGCATTGCGCGGATTCGCCGCCGGAGACAACCCCTGCGCCTCGCGCTCCTCGTTCATCCTCAGGAACGCCGTCTGCGGCATTACCACTTCGCCCCGCACCTCGAAGTTTGCGGGTAGCTTCGCCTTCGCCAGCTTGGCATGAGGGATCGACAGCGGAACGGATCGAATCGTCCGCACATTACCCGTTACATCCTCGCCGATCGCGCCATCGCCGCGTGTAATTCCTCGTTCCAGATATACAGCTCCGCCCGCGCCCTGCCGGTAATGCAGCGCCATCGACAGCCCATCCAGCTTGAACTCGCAGACATAGGCGATCTCCGCACCTTCGCCGGCCAGCTCGCGCGCGCGGCGATCCCAGTCGCGCAGCTCCTCTTCGCTATTCACGTTATCCAGCGACAGCATGGGTCGCGAATGCGCAACCTTGGCAAATCCCTCTTTCGGCTTGCCGCCCACACGCTGTGTCGGCGAGTCGGGAGTCACCAGCTCAGGATGCCCCTCTTCCAGGGCCTTCAGCTCACGCATCAGAACGTCAAAATCCGCATCGGAAATTTCCGGCGCATCCAGCCCGTAATACAGGTACTCATGGTGCCGGATCGTCTCGCGCAGTTTCTCAATCCGGCGCTCGAGTGCAGCGTTGCTCATGGAGGAATTCTAGCTGGTGCTCGCCGCGCAGATTCGCACTATTTCTGCTCCATTCCGCTCATGAACATCGCTTCGACCTCGTCACCGGCGCCAATGTAGGCCCATGCTTCAAGCGGATTTCTACCTTCACTGCCTATATTGTCGAACCGCAGGTCCTGGAAATGCACGGTATGCCAGCCGGGTTGGGGAGGGGCCGCGTTTCCCGCCGGAGCGCTGCCAACGTCGGTTACTACGGGGAACATCGACCAGCCGAGGTAGACGCGGCCCAGCCAGGACTGTTTGGCAGCAGAGACAGCCGGAGTGACTTGCGGCTTGTAGATTGTGGACGCAGTATCTGACTGCACGTCATTGTGCAGGGTCCCGACTTGAGTGATCTGGTAGTAGTCGTGTGTCTCGGCGATGACCTTCCAGGAGAAGGGATCGATGATGGAAGGCTCAGCGGCGACGCGCGTGATGGGCTCACCCACAAAACCGCCGTTGCGGACCAGCTCGATGGCATGGGCGTGCTCGGCGTTGCGCAGCGACCACCACAGCACGATGAAGATGAGGGCGGCGATCGACCATCCACGCCCGCGAAAGGGCGTGCGGCGTGCGCCAATCTCGCGGTCGGCAAGTCCGAACAGCCAGGGCATCACGAACGAAGCCAGCAGCGCAAGAAAAATCACAGGGTCAAAGATAAATACGATGCTGCGTGCGTACCAGTGATCGTTGAATGGGAAAAACGGACGCAGGCCGTAGTTGTTGGTGTAGTCAAGCAGCAGATGGCTGAGGTCGGCGAGCAGGGCGAAGAGCCAGAGCAGCGCCCAGCGCGGCGCGATCGCGGGTGGTTTTTTGCGCCGGCGATAGATGAGATGGATCAGCCACACGACTCCTACCGTCACCAACGCGATGAACGGCGCGGCGATGAAGGTGTGCGTGATGCCGCGATGATGCTCGAATCCGGCGACCGGGCCGCGCAGCCCCCATAGAACGTCGAGATCGGGCGCTTCGGCGGCAAGCGTCATGGCTAGCGTGGCGTAGGCGGTCTTTCGGTTGAATCCAGCGCGGCTGAGACACGCTCCGGTCAGGAAATGCGTAACTGGTTCCATGAGAGTAAGGATAGCTGGGCCGTTTTAGTTCTCGCGTGCTGGGATAGCAAGGCGCGCCCACCCGTGCGGCCGGCACCGCTTTATAATGAGCTCTGATTCCCTATGAGCGAAGCAAAAAAAGAAACGCAGCGAGTAGCCGTCGACGACGTAAAGCGTGTGGCCGAATTGGCCTACTTGGAGTTGACCGCGGAAGAAGAGGTCCGCATGCAACGCGATCTTAACGCGATTCTCGACCATGTAGCGCAGTTGAACGAACTCGACACGTCGTCCGTCGAGCCAATGGCGCAGGTAGCCGAAATTCTCGGCGACACCCGCCTGGCACTGCGTCCCGACACTCCGCGCCCTTCGCTGCCGCGCGAAACCGTGATGGCCTCCGCGCCGGAGACCGACGGCAGCTTCTTCAAAGTTCCCAAGGTGATTGAGCGCTAAGGCGTTTCCTCAACAGGTTTACGGATTTCCGCATGACAAAAGTAGACACCGCACTCCCTTCCATTCACGATCTGCGCAGCGGCATTGGCGCGCACACCGCCTCGGCCGCAGAGACAGCGCAAGCCTGCTTCAATCGCATTGATACCGAAGATGGAACCATTCATGCCTGGTTATCGCTCAACCGCGAAGGCGCTCTGAAAAAGGCGAACGAGATCGATGCCGCCGCAACAAAGGGCGAATCGTTGCCCGTGCTCGCCGGCGTTCCCATCGGCATCAAGGACGTGCTGACGCAGGAGGGTCTTCCCGCCACCGCTGGCTCGAAAATACTGGCGGGCTATCATCCTCCATACACGGCAACCGCCGTGCGCCGCCTCGCCGATGCCGGCGCGGTGCTGCTGGGCAAGCTCAACTGCGACGAGTTCGCGATGGGTTCGTCGAATGAAAACTCCGCCTACGGCCCCGTGCGAAATCCCCACGCCACAGACCGTGTCCCCGGCGGATCGAGCGGCGGATCGGCTGCCGCCGTAGCGGCAGGAATGGCTGTGGCCACGCTGGGCACCGACACCGGCGGATCCATCCGCCAGCCCGCATCCTTCTGCGGAGTGGTCGGCGTGCTGCCCACCTACGGCCGCGTATCGCGCTACGGACTAATCGCTTTCGCTTCCTCACTTGATCGCATCGGACCATTCGCCGCCTCGGTGCGCGACGCGGCCACGGTGCTGGGTGTCATCGCCGGACACGATCCCCTCGACGCAACCTCATCCACAGAACCCGTTCCAGACTACACCGCAAAGATCGACGACGGAGTGCGCGGCCTACGGCTCGGCGTGCCTGCGGAGTATTTTGCCGAGGGGCTCGATCCCGAAGTTCGCCGCGCCGTCGAAGCAACAATTGACCAGTTGCGCGCCGCAGGCGCAGAGATCAAGCCCATCTCGTTGCCGCACACGCGCTACGCCGTGCCCACGTATTATGTGATCGCAACCGCTGAAGCCAGCGCTAATCTCGCCCGCTTCGACGGAGTGCGCTACGGCTATCGAGCACCGGATGCCCACACTCTTTCAGCCATGTACCGCCGATCGCGCGAGGGCGGATTCGGCCCCGAGGTCAAGCGCCGCATCATGCTCGGAACCTACGTCCTCAGTGCGGGCTACTACGACGCTTACTACAAAAAAGCGCAGCAGGTAAGGCGCTTGCTGGCCAACGATTTCCTCGCCGCGTTTCACGAAGTAGACGCCATCCTGACGCCGACCGCGCCTACTCCAGCCTTCAAATTAGGCGAGAAGGTCGACGGTCCCATGTCCATGTACCTCGCCGACATCTATACCGTCACCGGAAGCCTCGCGGGCATCTGCGGAATCTCCGTGCCGTGCGGCAACTCGCGCGAAGGTCTGCCAATCGGCCTGCAGATTCTCGGCAAGCACTTCGACGAGTCCACCATCTTCCGCGTCGGACAAGCCGTAGAGAATCTCCAGGATCAATAAATCTGCGTGAACGGCCTCAGCGGCCAGTCGCACAACCAAAAGGAGTGGCCACGCGAAGCAGTTGCCCGGACGGCGGGTCCATCCGGCAAACCTTGGCCACAGCATTCTCGAAGGGACATGGGAAATTCGTCGCCGCACTCGATGGCAGCAAAAGCCACGTAACTCCGAAGGGCTTGAGCCGGGCAATGCGTTCCTGGTCGCTCATGTTGTCCAACCCCACTTGCGCGTTGCGCTGCGCCGCCCATACCCCAGCAATCGATGGCTTGACGACCGCGGCCACTCCCTGATCCTTGTCATCGGCCAGGATGCTGCGCGCCGTTGTCGCTCGGAACCCCTGCATGTCTACGCCATCGATACGAACCAGGTCCGGGTTGGCGGCGAAAATGGCATTGGCCGGAGTATTGTTGCGTATCCAGCGATAGGCCTGTACCCAGGCGTTGCGCGGGCGCATCCCGGGCCACTCGATATGCGCCGAAAGCGGATAGGTTGCGCGTTGCGCGGCAAACAACCCCCCGGCCGCAATGGCAAGCGGAACGAAGGCAACCCAGCGCGTGCTTCGCCTGTACCAAAGCACCCTACCCAGCCAGCCGCCGAGAAGCAGCACTCCCAGCAAATAGAGAATGTGGAAGCTGCGCAGAATCTGCACGCGCGCCAGCAGGTATGGTCCGGAAGGATGAACAAAAAGAAACGCGGCCAGCCCGCTCGATACTCCCAGCACAACGCACGAGAGGCACAGCTTGCGAACACGGCTTGCCGCGTCCGAGCGTGAGGCAGCCAGCGCGAAGAGCGCAACCGGCGCAGCCAGGCCGAAATCCTGATACCACTTCCACCGCGCCGGAAACAGGAAGTTCCTTGCCGGGCTGTGGATGGCCTCGAAATAAGCGGGCGATACGGGAATATGACGGGTGGCCAACGCAACAAGACCAGCGGCTACAACGCCCGCCGCGCCCAGCAGGATTGCCATGCGCGGGTGACCGCTGTCCACCACCGCATAAATAAGCATAAAAGCCGCGGCAAAAAGGACCATGAGCGGATGCATAAGGCCCACCAGAACCACAAATACAGCCGCGCGCGTCCAGCGCCGGTCGATCACAGCCGCCACGGCAAACAAACCGATCGGCGTCGAAAACGACCGAGACGTCACGTAAGGATCCATCAGAGCCAGGGCCGTTCCCGCAGCGGGCATCGTAAAGCATGCGGCGGCAAAGGCAACCGCAAACCAGCGCTCCGCCGCGCGCGGAAAGACGCGGCTGGCTACGCTCCAGCTCGCCAGCAGGAAAACGTAGATCGACGCAAGATGCGTAGCCAGCAGCACAACAGCAAGGGGCAGATGAGTGACCCTGACAACCTCGGCCATCAGATGCGCGAAAACTGAAAGATGCGTGTTCGCCAGTACAAAGGGCGCATCCGGCTGAAAGAGTGCGGGGTTCAGCAGCTTCCGGATTCCGGCCACATAGATTCCGGCATCGTCCGCGAACGGGTGATAACCGTGAATGAGCAGGACCGCGGGAGTGAGCGCAGCAAGACGCAGCAGAGTCGAGCGACTCAAAATAGTTTCGCGCGCAACGGCGACCGGAGAATCCAATACTGCTGAGTGGGTTGTCACAGGCAAGCAGATTCTGAACAAAGGAATTCTGCCGGTTTGGGGAAAAGCGTCGGCAATAGAATGTCTATTCTACAGAAACCTGAAATAAGTTCTCCTGATCGCCGCTTGGCTGACCGCCTTTTGGCCGACCGGCCCTAGGGCAGCTGCGTTCGATTCCAGCCTCCACCCAGGGCTGCGATGAGCTGCACGCTCGCGGCGAACTGACGTGTCGTGATGTCGTCCTGCGTCCGCTCGTTGGAAAGCTGTATGATCTGCGCGGTGAGCACTTCCAGGTACGTAGTAACTCCGCCCTTATAACGTTTGGTGCTGATCTGGAGCGACCACCGCGCAGCATCCACAGCCGCGGCCTGGGTCTTGGCTTCATCATTCAGGATGCGCAGCGCAGCAAGGTTATCTTCGACTTCCTGAAAGGCATTGAGTACGCTCTGCCGGTAATTGGCGGCCTGCACTTCGTAATCGTCGCGGGCCTGAGCGGTAATCGCGTGGCGGCGTCCAGCGTCGAAAAGAGTTTCTATTGCCGAGCCACCCAGCGACCAGAGAGCGCTCGGCCCTTGAATCCATGTACCGGGGTTGCCGCTCGCAAATCCGCCGGTACCGCCAAGCTGGACATTGGGATAGTAGGCAGCGATTGCAATGCCGATCTGCGCGTTGGCCGCGTCGGCGCGGCGCTCCGCCGCGGCAATGTCCGGACGTCGCTCCAGCAATTCCGACGGCACACCCGCAGGGATCGCCGGCAGCGCCAGCATCAGCGGCGCGGGCGCAAGCGAGAAGGTCGACGCCGGTTGCCCGGTGAGCGTAGCGATGGCGTGCTCGAACTGCGCGCGAGCAACTCCCACATCAATCGCCTGCGCCTTGACGGTTTCAAGCTGAGTCTCCGCCTGAGCGACATCCACATCGGTAGCCACTCCTCCCTTGAAGCGAACCTGCGTCAGTCGCAGATAGTCGGCGTCCGCCTTCACTGTGTTATCGAGAAGTTGCTGCTGCAAGTCGAGCCCGCGCAACTCGAAGTAGTCAGTTGCCAGCTCGGCCTGCAGACTGAGCGCCACATTCGCAAGGTCGGCGGCGCTGGCCTGGGCGTTGGCGCTCGCCTCTTCCACGCTGCGTCGCACCGCACCCCAAAGATCCGGCTCCCAGGAGACCTGCCCCGCAAGGCTAAACGTGTTGTATTGATAGTTCGTGCTGCCGGGTACTGTATTGGGCTGGTTGTAAGATTCGCGAGTGCGTGTAATCGAAGGCCCGGCGCCAAGAGTGGGAAAGTAGTTCGCGCGGACGACACGGACCTGCTCGCGCGCCGAAAAATACTCTTCGGCCGCGGCCTTCAGGGTCTGGTTTGAGACAGCAATCTTCTCCTCAAGCGCGCTCAGTTGAGGATCGTTGTAAAGCTCCCACCAATCGCCCTTGAGCTGCGCATCGCTCGGCTGAGCCTGCTTCCAGCTCCCGTTAGGCGGATTAGGGGGCGGCAGCTCCTTGAAAGCTGTGGGAGGAGGAGGCGTAGACGGGCGCTCGTAATTCGGACCCACCACACAGCCGGTGAGCACGGCAAAACAAAGCGAGGCGGCCATCCACGAAGCTGCCTTCAGGGTCACTGGCCTCCCTCCGGCTGCTTCTGCTGGTTTTTCTGTTGCGCCCGCTCCACACTCACCGTCTCACCGTCGATCAGCGAGTCGGGAGGAGACTGGATAACTTCATCGTCCGGCTGAAGACCTTCGACAACTTCGACGGTCTTGCCATCGTCGCGTCCAATCGTAATGGGCACCAGCTTGGCTTTGTTATTGTTCTCGACAATGCCAACCCTCAGCCCCTCCGACCGGAATATCAGCGTTGACACCGGCAGAATAAGCGTGTGCCGCGTGTCATTCAGCTTGAAGTGAACCTGAGCGTAGGCTCCGGGATACAGCTCCCCGGTAGCATTCTTCACATCCACTTCAACCAGCAACGTGCGGGATGCAGGATCGATGGCTTTTGCGGTGCGTACAATTTTGCCCGCGAAGCTTTTACCGGGAAATTCCGCAAGCGTAAGCGTCGCGCCCACTCCCGGCACACAGGCCACTGAATCAATCTGCGGCACGTTGACGTAGACGCGCAGCACGTTTTCCTGCGAAAGGTGAAACAACTCGAGCGCCGTCCCCGAGTTGATCAGCGTACCGATGTCTACATTGCGCGCGGTGATGGTCCCGTCAAACGGCGCGTAGACTTTCTCAAATCCCGTGAGCTGTTCCAGCCGCTGCACGTTGGCGATCGCGGAATTCACCTGCGTACTTGTGGACGCGGCCTGCGTGGTGAAGTTATCCGCGTCCTGCGTGGCAACGGCGTTGCTCTTGAGCAGATCCTGATAGCGCGCGGCCTGAGACTTCGCGTAGCCCGCATTGGCCTGCGCGGTGGCCAGATCGGCCTTGGCCTGCGTGAGTTGCTGATCGACCTCAGGGCTTTCGATAACTGCCAGCAGTTGGCCCTTCTGCACACGCGCGCCAATGTCGAAATACCATTGCTTTAGGTAGCCGTCGGTGCGCGCATAAATACCGGAGTCGGTATAGGCCTGGATATTGCCGGGGAGCACGATCTCCTGCGAGGGTGCCCCCATTTGCGGCTTCTCTACCACCACGTTGGGCGCAGCGAGGGCGTTCGTCTGTTGCTGGAGCTTGCTGCGGGCGCGAACGCGCGGCACAATTCCAAGAACCGCAATCAGGACGGCAACCACGAGCACCGCAAAAAGCAGCAGCAGCGCCTTGCGTCCCGAGATCGGTGGCTTTTCCTCACCGGAATTCTGTGTAGGCGAATGTTCGGTCATAGTTAGTTCTCCGCCATAACTGGCTGATGTTTTGCGCGGCGCGCCTCGCGCTCTCCGCGCCGCCGTTCACGCCTTCCGTGTAGAACGCTGAAAAATGTGGGAACGAAGAACAGCGTGGATACGGTAGCGAACAGCAGTCCGCCGATCACCGCGCGCCCCAGCGGCGCATTCTGCTCACCGCCGTCGCCCAGGCCGAGCGCCATTGGAACCATGCCTATGATCATCGCCAGGGCCGTCATCAACACCGGGCGGAAGCGCACAAATCCAGCGCTCAGAGCAGCTGCGCGCGCATCGCCCACGGTCTCCTCAAGCTGTTCCCGGGCAAAGCTGATCACCAGAATCGAGTTCGACGTGGCCACGCCCATGCACATGATGGCTCCTGTAAGCGCGGGAACGCTGATGCGTGTATGCGTGATAAAGAGAAACCACACGATGCCCGCGATCGCCGCAGGCAGCGCCGAGATGATGATGAACGGATCGAGCCACGACTGGAAGTTCACCA
The DNA here is from genome assembly GCA_963743135.1 of uncultured Acidobacteriaceae bacterium. Taxonomy (GTDB): domain Bacteria; phylum Acidobacteriota; class Terriglobia; order Terriglobales; family Acidobacteriaceae; genus Silvibacterium. The sequence continues at coordinate 345,016 of CAVUON010000007.1, read as the reverse complement.
CGATCAGCAGATAGACCAGCAGGATCGAAAAGATCAGGCCGCTGTACAAACCGCGGAAAGAAGTCCGCATCGTCTGCACCTGGCCGCGGACCGTGATATGCGAACCGACCGGAAGCTGCTCCTTCGACTCCGCGATAATTCTTTCGATCTTCTTGTCCACGCTGGCCAGATCGGTATTCACAACGTTGCCGTAGATGTCGATCGCGGGCGCAATGTTGTAGTGCGTCACCGTGCCCATCTGCGCGCCCGGCGTGATCGAGGCCACGTTGCCGAGAATTTGTACCGGTGTTCCGCCCATCGGTGTTCCGCCCATCGGCGCGCCGCCCGGCTGCGGGACTGTGTTCGCTGCGCCGGTAAGCGGAATATTCTTCAAGTCCTGCATCGTGTCGAGCGAATACTGGGGAGCCTGCACCGCAATGTCATAGCTCACCCCGTTTCTCGGATCGAGCCAGAAGGTAGGCGATGTCTGAAAGCTGCCGCTCGTAGCCACCAGCAGGCTCTGCGCCACATTCTGTTGCGTAAGCCCGATCTGGCTCGCCTTGGTGCGGTCCACATCGATCATTAACTCAGGATTATTAAAGGGCTGCTGAATTCGCAGATCGGCGGTTCCCGCAACTCCCTTGATTTTGTTCAGGAGCTGCGCAGCAAATGCGCGGTTGCCGTACGCGTCCTTGCCGACAATCTGGATATCGATCGGAGCGGGCAGTCCAAAGTTAAGGATCTGCGTCACCATATCCACCGGCAGCGTGTAAAACGTAACGCCGGGAAACTCGCGGTTCAACCTGGTCCGCAACTCCTGCACATACGCGTCCGTGGGATGATGCTTCTCCGTAAGAGACACCTGAATGTCGGCGTCCGCTGGTCCGATAGGCGCGGAGTTCGAGTAAACAGTATTGATGCCGCTATAGGGCAGTCCGATATTATCGATGATCGTGACCAGTTCCTTCTTTGGAATCGTCTCGCGGATGGCGTCGTCAACGCGGTCGCAAAGCGCGGCCGTATCTTCAATGCGCGTGCCCGTCTGCGCGCGCAAATGCAGCTTGAACTGCCCGCTGTCCACCGACGGAAAGAAGTCTTGCCCCAGAAACGGATAGAGCGCCACGGACGAGACCCCGATAAACACCAGGAAGACGATCAGAAAGATTGCCGAGTGCTCGATGCACAGTTGCAGAATCCGGTGATAGCCGCCGCGAAACCTCTCGAAGCCGCGCTCGAACATCATCTGAAAGCGCACCAGGGGATTGCGGCTGGATTGCTTTCTTTCGACGGCCTCGTCATCGTGCTCCTGCAGCAGGTATTTCGCCATGGTCGGCACAACCGTGCGCGACAGGATATAGGAAGCCAGCATGGCAAATACAACGGCCTCTCCCAGCGGAACAAACAAATATTTCGCCACGCCAGTGAGAAAGAACATCGGCACAAACACAATGCAGATGGAGATGGTCGAAACCAGCGCCGGAACTGCGATCTGCGACGCTCCGTCAAGGATGGCCTGCTCAATGGCCTTGCCTTCCTCGAGGTTGCGGTTGATGTTTTCAATTTCAACTGTCGCGTCGTCCACTAGAATGCCCACCGCCAGCGCCAGTCCGCCGAGCGTCATGATGTTGATGGTCTCGCCCAGCGCGCTCAACATCAGCAGCGAGGAGAGAATCGACAGCGGAATCGAGACCGCGATAATCAGCGTGCTGCGCCAGCTTCCGAGGAAGACGAGGATCATGATGGCCGTGAGGCATGCGGCAATCACCCCTTCGCGCACCACCCCGTCAATCGAGGCGCGAACGAAGATCGACTGATCGCCAAGCAATGTAACTTTGAGCGCCTTGGGCAATCCTGGTCTTATCGTATCCAGCTCCGCGCGAATGCCTTTCACGATATCGAGCGTCGAAGCGTCGCCGGTCTTCAGAATATTCAGCAGCGAGGCGCGCTGTCCGTCCACACGCACAATGTTGGTCTGCGGTGGAAAGCCATCACGCACATTGCCCACGTCGTGAATGTAGATCATGGCCCCGTTCACCGAGCGGATAGGTAGGTCGTTCAGCTCCTGAATTGTTTCCGGCGCGCTGTTGGTCGCCACCTGGTATTCAAAAGTCCCTATCTTGGCGGTCCCCGAGGGCAGAATGAGATTCTGCGCAGCGATCGTGTTGACAACATCGGCGGGCGAAAGCCCCTTCGACTGAAGCGCTGGGAGATTGAGGTCGACCTGCACCTGACGCTGCTTGCCGCCATACGGATAAGGAATGCCCGCGCCATCCACCGTCACCAGCTGCGTGCGGATGAAGTTCAGTCCGTAATCGTTGAGCTGCTGCTCGGAAAGCCCCGCTCCCGAGAGCCCAAGCTGCAGAATCGGCACGCTCGAAGCGTTGTATTGGATGATGAAGGGGGGCGTCGTTCCCGGCGGCAGCTGCCTGACCTGTGCCTGGCCAATCGCGACAACCTGCGCGAGTGCATCTCCGATGTTCACCCTCGGCTGAAAGAAAATCTTAATGACCGCGATGCCGTTCAGCGACTGCGATTCAATGTGCTCAATGTCATTGACCGTCGTGGTCAATGACCGTTCGCTCAGGGTAGTGATGCGGTCAGCCATCTGCTCGGGCGAGAAGCCCGTGTACTGCCAGACCATCGCGATCACAGGAATATTGATGTTCGGAAAAATATCCGTCGGCGTATTAAAGACCGCGATCGGACCCAGAATCATCAACAAGAGCGCAAGGACAGCAAAGGTATAAGGCCGCCGGAGCGCGAGGCGAACTATCCACATATCTTTTCAGCTTCTCCTGTTTTCGTTCAGCGGCGACCCATGCGCATGCGATACGAATGGCATCCGGTTCAGGAACCCAAGGCTCCCGGGATTCCGGAAAAACGTTCTCACAAAATGAGCAGCTTGCGCAGACAGAATGAACAAATGGGGCATTCCGGACTGGCTTGTCTTTGTAGACGAATCAGGACCGCGAAAGGACCCCACGAGACACATTTCCAGGGCAGTTAACTGGATGCGGCAAACCGCGTGATCGATTCAGAGGATGCGGGCAGGAAATCTCTCAGCCGATCAGCTCACACATTCAGCTTCTTGAAGATCCGGCGCGGGACCATGCGAAGAATCAGCATGATCACAGCCCAGAAAGCGGGAAGGTAAACGACGTCCCTGCGCTTCTCAACCGCCTTCACAATGCCCTGCGCTACCTGCGAGGGCCGCGCGAATAGCGGACCCCACTCCAGGTGCGCGGTCATTGGCGTAGCCACAAACCCCGGCTTGATGGTTAGCACCTGCACTCCCGCGCGATCGATGCGGTTGCGCACTCCATCGACGAAAACATTCAGCGCGCCCTTCGACGCACCATAGACGTAATTGCTCTTGCGCCCCCGGTCTCCGGCCACCGAGGAAATGACCGCCAGCGTTCCCTGGCCCGTACGCTCGAAGTAATTGGCAAGCCACGTAATCAGCGAAACCGCGGAGAGAAAATTAGTGTGAAAAACTGCCTCGGCGGCGGGATAGCTGGCTTCAGCCTCCGCCTGATCGCCCAGAATGCCGTGCGCCAGCAAAGCCATCTCAATGGTCCCAAGAGATTGCGCCGCCGCGGCCAGCAACGCCGGATGCGCGGCCGTGTCATCGAGGTCCATGACGTGCGTTGCGACCCCGGAGGCTCCGCGCGTAAGCAGATCAGCGGCGACTGAATCAAGCTTGTCCTGGCTGCGGGCGACCAGGAAAAAGCGTGCGCCCCGTTCGGCAAACAGTCGCAGAGTGGCCTCGGCAATCGCCGAAGTAGCGCCCAGAGCAAGCACGGCCGTAGGAAACTGGCGTGCCGGCATCAGGCCATCACCCTCTGCCAGAAGGCGGAGTCGAAGGCCGGATCGATGTAGGCGGCAAACTTCTTCCATTGCGGATAGAAAGCCTGAAATTGCGCGGCGGTCATAGTCGCGTCCTTGGCAGGGTACATGCGGCCTCCGTGGTCGAGCGTAATTGCGGCGAGCCGTTCCAGCAGGTCGATGCTTACCTCCTGCCGGATAGGAAAATCGAGCGCCAGCGTAATGCCCGGCTTCGGAAAAGACATCATCCCGGGCGAAGGCACGTCCCCAAAAACCTTCAGGACAGCCAGAAAAGACGCCAGCCCGGACGCGGTAATGGCCTTGAGAATCTTAACAAGTCCAGTCTGACCCGCCTCCCACGGCACCACGCACTGGAACTGCAGCAGGCCATTCTTGCCATACATACGGTTCCACTGTTGTAGCTTGTCGAGCGGGTAAAAGAACGGCTCGTAATCGACAAGGCCGGTCTTCGTCTTGCCCAGCTGCTTGTTGTAATAGAGCGTGTTAAACACGCCCACCGACCGCCGGTTCAACATGAAATCCGGAAAATCGATGGGCAGCGCGAGCTTTGCGGGCTTGCTGCGCTTCAGTGGTCCGGGCACAGCCGCATGCTCGCCGACCATGAAGATTCCGCGCGCAAAATTACGTCCCGTCGCAACACAATCAAGCCAGGAAACCGTGTATTCGTTCTTGGAGTGCGCTTCAGACAGCGCGACAAATTCCTCGATACCCGAAAATTTGATCCCGATATATTGGATACTCCGCGACACAATCGGGCGAAGCTTGATCTCCGCCCAGGCAATCAGTCCCGTAAGCCCCAGCCCTCCGATGGTAGCCGCGTACAACTCCGCATTCTGCGCCGCCGAGCAGATCAGGTGGGTACCGTCCGAACGCACCACTTCAAAACGCGGCACGTGCCGGCCGAAGGTCCCCGCTACATGATGATTCTTGCCGTGAATGTCATTGGCAATCGCTCCGCCTACAGTCACGTACTTGGTTCCCGGAGAGACCGGCAGAAAAAAACCCCGGGGCACGGCGAAATCCAGAATTTCCCCCAGCGTCGTGCCCGCTTCGCAGCACAGAACCCCGGTCGCGCGGTCAAAATCGAGTAGCCGGTCCATGCCTCCCGAAAGTCCCGGCCCGCGCGTCCGCAGCAGCGTTCCATGTCCCAGCAGGCAAACGTCTCCATAGCTGCGGCCCGCTCCAACCGGCAGCATGCGTGTCGCTGGGGGCGGACGCAGCGGAAAATCGCAGGTCCAGTTCAGCGGCACGATAGCAGCATCGAGTTTTGGATAGCGTCCCCAGCTTTCAAAGCCCGGGCGAGGAGATTTTTGTGGCATGCGTTTCAGTCTTCCTGTCACTCTGAGTTTAAACAGTAGCTAGAAAGACGATAAGGGCCGCGCCCAAACCAATCAGCAGACTCGTCTGATCGGTCATGGCGAAGATCACCGGGTCTTCATCGAGATCGCCTCGCGAAGCCAGCAGCCACACCCGGAATATCCACAATATAAGCAGCGGCATAATCAGCCACAGTCGTCCCGGGTGTCGGTACAGGCCAACCTCATCGCCGCCGTTGATATACCGCGAGAAAATCACTACTGCGCCAATACCGCTCGCCGTACCGAAACTGCGCAGTTGTTCGATATCGGAGAGCAGGTATCCGCGGCCATTCGAGATTGCCCCGCTCTGGGCGCGAACATTCTGCAGCTCGCTGAACCGCTTGACAATGGCCAGCGAGAGAAACAGCAAAATGGAAAAGGCCGCGAGCCAGGGAGAAATCTTCACATCCACCGCTGCCGCCCCCGCCAGAAGGCGCAGCGTATACAGCCCTGAAAGCAACACCACGTCTACCAGCACAACCCGCTTCAGGTGCAGAGAATAAGCAAGTGTCGTCCCCAGATAAACCAGCAGCCAGTGGAGAAAAGCGCGGGGCAGAAAGGCCGCCCCCGTAAACGCTGCCGCCAGGAAGAGCGCAATAATCGCTATGCCGCTACTTGCCGGAAGGTCTCCTGCGGCAAAAGGGCGACGGCGCTTCTTCGGGTGCCGTCGATCTGTCTCAACATCCAGCAGGTCGTTGACGACATAGGTAGCAGACGCGCACAGGCAGAAGCAAAAAAATGCCAGCACAGCCTCGAGCAGCAGCGGAACCTTGGTTGCGTGTGCCAGCAGCAGCGGAACAAAAATAAGAATGTTTTTTGCCCACTGATGCAGCCGAATGGCTCGTAAGAAAGACTTCCAGACGGCCGCGCGATCTTCAAACCTGCGGCTGACAGGAATTTTGTGCGACCAGATTTTCGCGCGCAGCGAACGCGTGGGATTCGCCACCATTGCTTCGCCGCATTGGGCAAGCAGCAGCGCGTCGGGATACGCGTTGCCTACGTAATCAAAACCCTTGTCTGGAAATCGCTCCTGAAGACTCGCCAGTTTGTGATTGCCCGTACGGTTCGTCTCCCCGTCGCTGGCCAGCACCGCTTCAAAAAGCCCAAGATGGTCTGCGACGCGCTGGGCCACGCTGGAATCGGCTCCTGTCGCAAGATACAGTTTGCGGCCCATCGCGCGCTGTCCTGTCAGGTAGTCCAGCAGTCGCCGATTCCACGGCAGATGGCTCACATCAAGCGTAACGCGGGACGCTACCTGCGCTTTGAATGCGGCCTTGCCGCCTCTAAGCCACAAAGGAGCAAGCGCAGCCTGGACCGGATGAGTCCGGACAAGCAGCAGCAGAGAATCCACCAGCGTATCGCTCTTCACCAGCGTGCCGTCGAGGTCGACGCAGAGCGCACGAACCGTTTTTCCCTCGACAACAGGGGTAGACTCCGCCAATAACTTCTCCTGCTCTGTCAAAGCCTGATTATAAGTTGGGACGATTGCGCGAACCTCAAAATTGCGTTGAATTTGAGGCGGGACTTGCCTACTTCGCCATCGCCGGTTCCAGAGATCTGTTCTTGCCCTTCACTGCGCTTTCCGGAAAGTAGGCATTCAGTACGTACTGCTCGAGCATCCTCTGCGTGTTGAAATACGATCCGTTAAGCGCAATCGTCGAGCGCATGATGCGCTGCCACTGCTCGGGCTCGCGTGTGTAGAGCGGCAGAATTGTCTGCTCCAGATGTTCATAGAGCGACTTGGCCTCGCCCGACTCCTCGTCACGGTCCGCGATAGCCCATCCGGTGACGCCCTCGATCCATCCCTCGATCCACCACCCATCCAGAATGCTGAGGCTTGGGACGCCGTTCAGTGCCGCCTTCATGCCGCTGGTGCCCGAGGCCTCATACGGCCGCTTGGGCGTATTGAGCCACAGATCGACGCCGCCTGTCATCAGCGCGCCAAGGGTCCACTCGTAGTTTTCGAGGTAAACAATCTTCAGCACGTCCGAGTTCAGCCGCTTTGCCAGCTCAATCACGTGCCGAATCATCGCCTTGCCCGGCTCGTCCGCCGGATGCGCCTTGCCCGCATAAACAATCTGCAAACCGCCGTATTCGCGCGCCATCCGCACCAGGCGCTCCGGATCGTGAAAGAGCAGGTCGCTGCGTTTGTAGGTCGCGGCCCTGCGCGCAAATCCCAGGGTAAAGATCTCCTGACGCATTTCTTCGCCGGTGCGGTCTTTCACCGCAGCCAGCAGCGCGCGCTTTGCTTCGGCGTGCGCCGAAGCAATCTCGCCTTCAGGAATATCAATGGCATAGCGTAACGCAAGATTGTCCTGCCGCCAGCGCGGCATGTGTCGGTCAAACGCCGCCTGAAACGAAGGCGCCGTCCACGTTCCGGCATGAACGCCGTTGGTAATCGCGCCGATCGAATAGTCCGGAAACATCTCGCGGGATACCTTGCCGTGCTGCATCGCGACGCCATTCACAAATCGCGAGAAGCGCAGCGCAATGTAGGTCATGTTCAGCAGGCCATCGTGAAAGGCCCCCACCCGCTCCAGAAGCCGGGTGCGATCATGCCCGAGAATCCGGTAAGCCTGCTCCGCCGAAAATCGGTCGTGCCCCGCCGGAACCGGCGTATGCGTCGTGAAGACGCAACGCTGCCGCACCGAATCGATGTCCTCGTCGCTGGCGTTGTCCACGTTGCCGCCGTGCCGCTCCTGCTCGAGGAGTGCCACCGTAAGCAGCGCAGCGTGGCCCTCGTTCATGTGATACACAAGCGGCTGATAGCCCAGCGCGTCAAGAATGCGCGCGCCACCCATGCCCAGCACGGATTCCTGGCGCAGGCGGTTATCGCCGTCGCCGCCATAAAGTCGGTCCGTCAGCTTGCGGTCTACCGGATCGTTTTCTTGGAGATCCGTATCGAGAAAATAAATGGGAATAATGTGCCCGGTAACGCCCTCCATGTCGTATCGCCAGGCGCGCATCGCCACACTGCGGTCCTCAATCGTAAGTCTGACAACCGGCTTTTCCGCCGCAAGAATAGTCTCCGGGCTCCACGGCTGCGCCTCTTCGGTCTGGCCGCCGTTGGCGTCCAGATGCTGCTGGAAATATCCCCAGCGATGCACAAGCGTAACCGCAACCAGCGGCAGCCCCATATCGGCCGCGGCGCGCAGCGTGTCTCCAGCAAGCACGCCAAGGCCCCCGCTGTAAGTCGGCATCGTCGGAGTTACGGCGATCTCCATGGAAAGGTAGGCAACGGGATTGCGGTCAGAGAGGTCCTGCGACCGCCAGGCAAAACTCATTAAATAGGTCTCCGATATTTCGATGCCATTTTTCTAACGGGCATCGAATTATCTTCTACCAATTCGCCCGTTAGGTAAACGTTTTTCGTGGGAAGAAAGACGTTTTAGCTGTAAGTTTCTGAAAACAACATACCTTCCCTTACGCCGTCACTTCGCGCACGCCCGCCGATGCATGGCACAGGTATATATCGGCTACGATGCCCGTGGCCTTTTTGTAACCCTCGCGCAAATTATCTGAAAACCGCCGAGCATGGGCCGTCTCAACGAGGTTCACCGTGCAGCCTCCGAACCCTCCCCCGGTCAGTCGGGCGCCAATACAGCCTTCCTCCCTGGATGCAAGCTCAACCAGAACATCGGCCTCCGGGCAGCTTGCTTCAAAATCATCGCGATAGCTCGCGTGCGCCTCGTACATTAGCCGCCCCAGTGTCTTCAGGTCTCCGGATTCGAGCGCGTCGGCTGCTGCAACCGTACGTTCGTCCTCCGTAATGATGTGGCGCGTCCGCTTCAGCACGCTCAGCGGCATCTCGCCACCCCACTTGTTCAGGTCCTCCACTGTAGCGTCGCGCAATTTTTTGATCTCCGGGCGATGACGCCGAAGGATGGCCGTACCCTCTTCAACCTCGGCGCGCCGCATGTTGTATTCGCCGCCCGCGTGCGAGTGTTTCACCATCGTATTCGAGATCACCAGGCTCAAATTCGACGGTATCGGCGCCAGACGAAACTCCAGGCTGCGACAGTCCAGCAGCAGCGCGTGATCCGCCGCGCCACAGCAGGCAACGAACTGGTCCATAATTCCCGTCGAAGCCCCAACATAGCCGTTCTCCGCGCGCTGGCAGAGCCGCGCGATCTGTGGCAGGGAAATCTTCGTGTCCGTAAGGCTGAGAACCGCAACCATGGTCGCCACTTCAATCGCTGCCGACGAGCTGAGTCCCGCGCCCAGCGGCACATCCCCGTTCAGCGTCACGCTGAAAGCCGGAACCGCCACGCCCTCTTCCCGCAGAACCGAAAGCACGCCAAGCGGATAGTCGCTCCAGTGCCCGCTGCCTCGCACCGGAAGGTCATCGAGCGAGCGCGTCGTCTGATCTCCGAAGTTTTCCGAGCGAAGAACGACAGCGCCGTCCTCGCGCGGACTTATAGCAGCGAAGGTGGCGAAGTTGATCGCGGCGGGCATCACAAACCCATCGGCGTAATCTGTATGCTCGCCGATAAGGTTCACCCGCCCGGGAGCCGCGAACACGCGCGGCCTCTGCCCGAATCGCTCCTCGTGCAGCTCGGTGGTACCGGTTACATCAAGCATCGCAAATAACCTCTGAGGAAAACGGCCCGCCCGCTAATTACAGGGTAAGTCATTACAATATCTCAGTCACAGCGATTGTCATCCACCATAACGTTGACTGCCCCGGCGCAAGCCTCCGCGCCCATCCCTTTTCGACAGCCTCCGCCAGCGAATCTCCAGCCGCCGTGCAAGGTTCGAGGGCAACGCATTGCTGGCGCCTGTCCTGGCCCTCCGGCCATCCTCCAAAGCAAACCCACAAACCCAAATATGGACACAGCGCCGGATCAAATCCCACCTGGACCCGAAGTCCAACCTGCCTGCGCTCAATCGCAGCCCATCCTTCCTCAGGAGCCGTAACATAGAGCTTATCGCCAATGTCATCGCTTACATTCCCGGCCGTTGAAAGATCAATCTTTTCGCCGTCCCGTCCCTCCGCAATCGGCCAGCGATGAAGTGTTCCCTTTGCCCCGAGCCGCTCATGCGCCGATCCCTCAACGCTGACCCAATCCACCGACGACGGCAGCACGATCAAGTCTCCCGCATCGACGCAGAACAGCGGATGGGCCGACCACGCATAGCCGACCTCAGCCTCGCCCACATTCTCCAGCCGGTATGCCAGGCGTAGCGTCTCTCCCTCCAGCTTTAGCGTTCGCTCAAATCGCAGCGGCAGAACCGAGCCGGTCGCCGTCAACCGCGCTTCGTTCGATCCACGCTGCTCGACCTCGCACGGCAAACGCCAGAACTCTCCATGGTCGGGAATGCCTATCTCGCCCGAAGGCCCCGCAATCACGCACTCCGAAACCGAAGGCAAGCACTCATCGAACCCGCTGGCGTCGCTCGCCTCAAAGCCCATCGCAGCCGTGCGCAGCGCATAAGGTCGCAGCGGAGCCTGCAAAAGTTCAACTCCATTGCGGCGCAGCGATGAAACCTTTCCTCCCAGCGCAGGCAGCATCTCGACTTCCAATGTATCCGTTTTCAAGAGCAAAACTTCAAAGCCCTGCTGATTCACTCCATCCTCACTGAACGCCCTGCAGAAATATTATCGGCTATAGTATTTCTCCGATAGCTGGATACTGAACCCAAGGGGCCTTAAGTGGCCTTTTTCTTGAGAAAGGCCACCAGCCACACCGCCAGCAAGGGCTACAGCCATCGAAGAAATGCCTGAATGCGGCTCACGCTTCAAGCTTCCGCGCCAGAATGAAATCGCTGCAGATGGTATTCCCCACCTGAAACTTCCGCGTTCCCGCATGCTCAAAGCCATGCCGTAGATAAAAGGCCACCGCCTTGTCATTCTCGGCGTTCACACCCAGCAGCAGATGTCGCTTGCCCAGCGACCGCGCCGTCTCGACCGACCAGTTCATGAGCGCCGCGCCAATCCCCGACCCCTGAAATCGGTGCAGCAGATAAATCCGCTTCAGTTCAATATCGTCCGGCCCGAACGGCACCGGCAGATCGGGCGGACAAATCACCGCATACCCCACCGGAGACCCTTTCACTTCGGCCACGCAGGCTCGCGTCTCCGGGTCGGCCAGCATCTTCACATACTTCTGCACAGAATGCTGGTTCCGGCAATGCGCTAGAACATCCTCACCGGGCAAAAAACCCGCAAACGCCTCAAGAAAGCTTGCCGCGCCCACCAGCGCGAGCCTTTCCTCGTCGCCCGGTCCGCAAACCCGCAGCGAATACTCCCAATCTCTTCCCGCCATACAGCATTTCTACTGAAATTTCCGCCGCTCAGCCAGTCAGTTTCTCTCCGCGCAAACCAGGACATAGCCCCATTCTTCAGCCTGATTCGCTGTACGCCTGTTGCTGTGGTTTGATCGGCTCTGCCGTTGCCCCGCTTCCCGATGAATTTTTCGCACCCGCAGGCGGCCTTCCGAGCATCCCACTGTGCAGGCCCCTTCCCGCTGGAGTTCACTGTGATGGACCGCGATTTTTACGATCGCCTTCACTTCGCATTCACCATCACCTATCACTATCTCTTCCCTCAGCTCACCATGGGGCTCGCGTTGCTTATTGTCGCGCTTAAGACGATGGCCATCCGGCGCAATGATGGGCGCTTCGACGACGCAGCCCGTTTCTGGGCGCGCATCTTCGCGATTAACTTCGTGATGGGAGTTGTGACGGGCATTCCCATGGAATTCCAGTTCGGAACGAACTGGGCCGAGTTTTCGCGGCTGACCGGCAGCGTCATCGGGCAGCCTTTGGCCATGGAGGGCGTGTTCTCCTTCTTTCTCGAATCGGCATTCCTCGGGCTGTTTCTTCTTGGCGAACAGCGCTTGTCGCGATGGGCCCACTGGTGGACCGCGTTCGCCGTATTCCTCGGCTCCTGGATCTCCGGCTACTTCATCATCGTGACCGATGCATGGATGCAGCATCCCGTGGGCTACCAGATGGGCGCCGACGGCACCTTTCAACTGAACAGTTTCTGGAAGCTGCTGAACAATCCCTGGGCTCTCATTCAATACGCGCACACCATGAGCGGCGCCGTCACCACCGCGGCCTTCGTTATGTCCGCAACCGGGGCCTGGTACCTGCTCATAAGCAAGCATGAGGAGTATGCGCGGATCTTTCTGCGGACAGGTGTAATCGCTGGAGTGATCGCCTGCATTCTTCAAATCTTTCCCACCGGAGACCTGCACGGCAAATACATGGCGCGTCATCAGCCCGTGACAACGGCGGCCATGGAAGGACTCTTCCACACCGAGAAGGGCGCGCCGATCGTGCTGGTCGGCCAGCCCAATGTTGAGGAAGAAAGAATCGACAACCCTCTGGCCGTGAATGACATCCTCAGCTTCCTGGCGTACGGAACGCCTCGCGCAGTGGTCCGAGGGCTCGATGCCTACCCGCGCGATCAGTGGCCCACCAACATTCCGCTGGTGTACTTTGCCTATCACATCATGGTGGGGCTCGGCACTTATTTCTTCGCCCTGATGGGATTGGCCGCGCTCTTTCTCTGGCGGGGAAGACTGTTCACCACGCGATGGCTGCTCTGGCCCCTGATGCTCAGTTTCCCTTTCCCTTACATCGCAAATACCGCCGGCTGGATCACCGCCGAAACAGGACGCCAGCCCTGGCTCGTCTATGGCCAACTACGGACCGCAGCCGGATACTCCCCCCACGTCTCGACCGGGAACATTATGTTTACGCTGCTGGGATTCATGGGCATGTATACGGTGCTGTCGCTGCTGTTTGTGCTGCTGGTCTATCACGTCATCGAGAGGGGGCCGGAGCGCGAGCAGGCCGATGAAATGAGCACGGGCCGGCCTGTGTCGGCGGCCTGAGCAACTGCTCGCAATTCCGTGCAGGGGAGTCCGATCCTATGGGAGCAATCTGGTTCTGGCTGGTGGCATTCATTCTCGCGCTTTATGTTGTTCTGGACGGATTCGACCTCGGCGTAGGAGCCCTCCACCTGCTGGTGGCCAGAACGAACCTGGAGCGGGAAACATCCCTGCGAACGATCGGGCCCGTCTGGGACGGGAATGAAGTGTGGCTTGTTGCCACTGCTGGGACCCTGTATTTCGCGTTTCCCCTGCTCTATGCCTCAGCATTCAGCGGATTTTATCTGCCCCTGATGATTGTCCTGTGGCTGCTGATTCTCCGCGGTATCGCCGTGGAGTTGCGTACGCACTTCAGCCTGGGAATCTGGCAGGACTTCTTCGACGGACTGTTTTTCTTCGCGAGCGCGCTGCTGGCGATCCTTTTCGGGGCAGCTCTGGCCAACGTGATACGAGGCGTACCGATCGGGCCGGATAGTTACTTCTTCCTCCCTCTCTGGTCCAATTTCCGCACCGGGCCCTATCCCGGCATTCTGGATTGGTACACCCTCCTTGGCGGTATTCTCGCGCTGACTGCACTTGCGGAACATGGAGCGCTTTACCTCGCGCTCAAGACAGAAGGAGCCATGCGGAAGCGGGCACATCTCTTCGGGATGATGCTGTGGCTGCCTCTCGTGGGACTCACAACGTTGAGCCTGGGCGCGACAATTTTTGTGCGGCGTCAGTCGCTGGCCAACTATGTACACCATCCCGCCGGCTTCATCTTCCCGGCGGCGGTTGCCGCAGGTCTGGGAATGATGCTCTTGTTCATGCTCAGGGAAAACGATGCGAGGAGCTTCGCATGCAGCGCCCTCTATCTCGCCGCAATGCTGCTCGGGGCAGCCTTTGCTCTTTATCCGGTTCTGATGCCCTCCTCCGTGAACCCCGCATACGACATCACCATTTCGAAGGCAATAGCCGGGCATTATGGCTTATCGTTTGGCTTGATCTGGTGGGGCTTCGGGATGGCGCTGGCCGCGGCCTACTTTGTCTTTGTTTACTGGACATTCCGCGGTCGGCTCCGAACCTCGCCGCAACACGGACGAGAAGCTTAACGGCGCTCAAGGCGAGGTGGGCTTTCGTGTGCCGGGCGCGAAGCGCGGTCCCCTGGACAGCTTGCCCTGAGCGAAGCCGAAGGGGCTGGTCCCCAGCTACAATCTTCTATATGACCGACCGCATGTCTCTCAAGCTCGCCCAGGCCGATCCGGAGATCGCCGCCGCCATCGAACACGAAATTCTCCGCCAGCACGAGGGCCTCGAGATGATCGCCTCGGAAAACTTCGTAAGCCAAGCTGTGCTCGAGGCCGCCGGTTCGGTCTTCACCAACAAATACGCCGAGGGCTATCCCGGACGCCGCTACTATGGCGGCTGCGAATACGCCGACATCGTCGAAAACCTCGCCCGCGACCGCGCAAAACAGCTCTTCGGAGCCCAGCACGCCAACGTGCAGCCACACTCAGGCTCGCAAGCCAACGCCGCCGCCTACATGGCCGTTCTGCAACCCGGCGACACAATTCTGGGCCTCAGTCTCGCCCACGGAGGCCACCTCACCCACGGCCACAAGCTCAACTTCTCGGGCAAGCTGTACAAGGTCGCCTCCTACGCCGTCCGCAAAGATACCGAACAGCTCGACTACGACGAACTCGAATCGATTGCCGTAAGCGAAAAGCCGAAGGTCATCATCGGCGGCGGCAGCGCCTACCCGCGCACCTTCGACTTTCCTCGCATGCGACAGATCGCCGACAAAGTCGGTGCGCTGCTCATCGTCGACATGGCCCATTTCGCCGGTCTCGTCGCCGCCGGAGTCCATCCGTCGCCCGTGCCGCACGCGCACATCACCACCACAACCACCCACAAGACACTGCGCGGACCACGCGCCGGAATGATTCTCTCCGAAGAGCAGTTCGCCGCCGCCATCGACAAAAGCGTCTTCCCTGGCCAGCAGGGCGGCCCGCTCGTCCACATCATCGCCGCCAAGGCCGTCGCCTTTAAGGAAGCCTTGCAACCCGAATTCAAAACCTACGCGAAGCAGATCGTAACCAACGCCAAAGTCCTGGCAGAAACGCTGCAGAACGAAGGCCTGCGCATCGTCTCCGGAGGCACCGACACTCACCTGATGCTCGTAGATGTATTCGCCAAAGGCATACTAGGAAGCGAAGCCGAAGTGGCGCTGGGCGAGGCCGGCATCACCGTGAACAAAAACGCAATCCCCTATGACGTAAATCCGCCGCTCAAGCCCAGCGGCATCCGCATCGGCACCCCTGCGCTCACCACCCGCGGCATGAAGGAAGCCGAAATGCGCACCATCGGCAAGTGGATTGTAGAGGCGCTCGAACACCGCAACGACCCGCAGGCGCTGCGCCAGATTCGCGGACAGGTTCTGGAGCTGGCCAACCAGTTCCCGCTGTACGGCTGGCTGCGAGAGTCCGCTGAGTGTCTAGTGAATCGCGACTGAAGCCGATTTAGCTATGTAGGTCTTAAGCCTCGCGCGGCCCAAGAGTCAGCTTGGGAAACCAAGATTTCATAGCTACTGTGGACTCTCGCGACCAGCGGCCATACAAGGTCAACAATTTGAAAAGGTGTTGCTCCGCTCGAGTCGTAGTGAGAATACTCAGCTTCGGGTAAGTGATAGAAGCGACTATCACTCGACTGAATCAGACGAAAAAAAGAAGCGGCACGCATGATCTCGTGCAATCTCTGATAGGTATCAGATGTGTAGGGTTGGTGGAGTTCTACCCTCACGATGAAGTGCGCCATATCGCCCTCCGCTCTTGACATTATGTCAAGAATTATCATACCCCGTGTATACTAAATACATGATGTGAAGTTTAATCCTGTAGGAATATCTGGGTACGTTTTCAATGAATAAACGGAAGCTTGATCAGGTTAACTCCATTGGGAACACTACCAAAACAAGATCTATACAGGACCATAAACTTGATGTAGTATCAATTTCCGGTCAAGTTCCCCCTCTGACCGCCGATGAACTTGCAGCCAGCGTGTCCAGGATTTTGGCTTATGGCATCGTACGGGAGTCGTACCACTCGCGAGAGGAAAGATCGACACGGAACATTTCCGACGACGATATACAGCATGGCCTTATGCTCAACTGGATCTTGGCAGAAAAACCGAACTGGGACCCCAGCCATCGAAACTGGGAATACTTGGTTCGGACAAAAGACATCGAGGGAGACGAGCTCCACATCAAGATCGTTGTGGAGCCCGAATTTGTCCGTATCAGAATTATTACGAAGTATTAGCCGATTCCAGCATCGAGGCACCTTGGATCATGACTGAACAACATCACAACTGCCACGACTATAGGGAAATGCGCGAAGCCTCTGAAGCAAGACCCTACCACTACGTTGGTTCAGGCCTCGGTAATGTATATCTGGTGGGGATCACGTACCACGTCTGCAAGAATTGCGGAGGTGCTGCCGCCGACATACCAGCACTCCCTGAGCTACTTACTGCGATAGCGCGTGCCTTGGTAAAAAAAGACTCTGGCCTGACTGGAGAGGAATTGCGCTTCCTTAGAAAGCGATTGAAATTATCTGGCATAGAGTTTTCGTCAATGATTGGCATCTCGGCTGAGACATTATCCCGATTTGAAAATGGCCGCTGCGCCATACAGCCGAACATTGATAAGCTTGTCCGCCTCATCTACGCAAGCATTGCCCGAGATCGCTTAGTAAACCTAGAGGCCATCGCTAAATGGTCAGCCGAGCTTCGGACAATTAGCGGAGGCGAGCGGATTATCGCCACTAGAGACGCAAACGATCAGTGGATCGCGGTAGCCGCGTAGAGCAATTATTGCAGTCCCATTGCAATTGACAACTAGTGCCGCTGCGCAAAACATCAGGTTCTCCCGCTAGACTCTCCACTTTCAGATAAAATCCCTCGCAAATGGCTCTGCAGGTATCTCCAGCGCGAAACGGAGTTGCTACGCGAACCGGCGTGCGAGGAAGCAGTCGCCTGCACGAACCCTTCTACTGGGTCTGGATCGCAGTCATCCTGGCGCTCATCGCCGTGCATGCCCTCCATCCCCGCGCCGATTTCCCCAACAACTCCCCGTGGATGGACTACTCGAAGTACACCGATGAAGGGTGGTACGGCAAAGCCGCTATCGATCATTACGCAATCGGTTCCTGGTATCGGCCCGGAGGCTTCAATGCCGCCATCGCTCTGCCCGTGCTGCCCGCGCTCGAGCTGGCCGTCTTCCACTTCACCGGAGTCGGACTCGCCCCCGCCCGTCTGCTGATTCTCGCCATCTTCGCCGCGAATCTCTTCCTCGTATACTTCGCCGTTCGCACGCAGGCCCCGCCGTGGACCGCATTGCTCGCCGTGACTCTGCTGGCCGCGAATTCCTTCGTCTACGCTTTCAGCCGCCTCGCGATCCTTGAGCCGCTGCTCGTCTTTTTTCTGCTCATCTCTTGGCTGATCGCCCTGCGCCTTCCACAATCAGCCGCCGCGCGAAGCGCAGCCTTTACAGCCTGCGGCCTTTGCATGTGCCTGATGATCCTCACCAAAACGACAGCAATCTTCCTGCTGCCGTCCACGCTCTTTCTTCTCTGGAAGAGCTCAGGCCCCGCGGTCGCCGCGCGCGTCAAGGCCATCGCCACGGCAACCATCGCGGCGGCCCTCCCGTGGACTGCCTACTACTTCCTCTGGGTGAGTCCGCATTACCTCGTCGATTACCGCTACCTCTTCACGGCCAATCAATACGACCGCCCTCTGGGCGTCAGCGGCTGGGCCGCCGCCATCTGGTACGCGCTGCATAAAACGCTCTGGATCAGCCCCGCGCTCATGCTTCTGCTGCTGGCTCTGCTGGCCCTCTCGGCACTGCTCTACCGAAAAATCTGGCGCAATCCCCTGCTCATGGCCTCGCTGCTCGCCGCTGCCGGATACATCTTCTTCATCACGTGGCACAACAACGTGCAGCCGCGCTATTACCATGTCCTCGCCTATTCACTGGCGATCGCTCTCGCGCTTGCACTGGAGCACCTCGTAAACGTACTCCGCGCAGAACCTCCCGCGTTCGCGCGCCTGCTGCCCCACGCCGTAACCGCAGCCGGAGCAGCCGCCGCCATCGTGCTCGTTCTTTCAACTGCCGCAAATCTCCGCCAGATGATCCACTGGGCGCGCCATCCCGAATACACCTGGCTGAACGCAGCCAACGGCCTCACCCGCTACATTGACCAGCACCCCAACGGCAACCGCCTGCTTCTTTCCATCAGCGGAGATGAAATCACGCTCGTCACCGGCCTGCCCGCCATCTGCGACGACTTCGGCCCCTGGAATCTCCCCGCTCGCACGCAGTATTACCAGCCCGGCTGGTACGCCACATGGAACGATCTCGACCCCGGAACCCAGGCCGATCTTGAAACGCACTACCGTCTCGAACAGGTCGCCAGCTTCAACGCCTTCGACGATCCCGACCGCGATCAGCTCATCCTCTACAAACTGCACCCGCTGGCAGCAGGGAAGTAGCCGCCCTCATCGGGCAAACACCAGGCACTGCGGCCTCGACAGCGGAAAGCTCTTGCCAGTCTCCGCCAGCAGACCCGTCTTCGCATCTCGCGCAAACACCGCGATATTGTCCGACTCCTGATTGGCGGCCAGCAAAAACCTCTCCGACGGATCAAGCGTAAGGTCGCGAGGAACCTTGCCGCCGCTGCTCGTGCGAGCAAGAAACTTGATCCTGCCCGTCTCCGGATCCACGCGAAAGCTCACCAGGCAGTCATATCCGCGATTCGCCGCATACGCAAAATCGCCGCCGCGCGTAATCACAATATCGCAACCCGTCGAAGTCGGACCGCTGTAGTCGCTCGGAATCAGCCGCTCTTTCTGGATCCGCGTAAGCGTCCCCGCTTGAGCATCCCATCGCAAAACCTGCACGCTCGAATCCAGCTCGTCCACGCAGTAGGCCCATTTCCCGTTGGGATGAAAACGCAGCGCGCGCGGCCCCGACCCGGGTGCCGAAGTCCACTGCGGAGGATCGCTCGGAGTCAGCTTCGCCGTCGCCGAATCCAGCTTGTAAATGTGAATGCAGTCCAGACCAAGATCGTTCACCAGCAAAAAGCCGTTGTCCGGCGAGACCATCACGCGATGCGCATGGGGCCCTTCCTGCCGGTCGGCCACCGGACCATGTCCGTGGTACTGGAAATTCGAAACCGCCGCGCTCAGGCCGCCTGAACCATCCACATGAAACGACGACGCGCTCCCGTTGTTGTAGTTCGCGCAGAACACCGCCCGCCCCGTACGGTCCACCGATACGTAACAGGTTCCTGTCCCTCCAGCGAGCACTGCATTCAGCGCAGTCAGCTTCGCGCCATGCACCGCGAACGCCGATACCCCTCCGCTCTTTTTTCCTTGGAAATCCTCCGCCTCATTCGCGGAGTAAAGATTCTTACCATCCGGCGACAGCGCCAGAAACGTAGGCATCTCAACCGCCGCCGCCAGCTCCTGCCCCGAAAGCTCGCCCGTGTCCTCGTTAAAGCGATACGTGTAAATGCCCTTACTGGTGCCTGGTGTCGTCTGCGTCCCCACAAACAGCAATCTATCCGTGCCTCCCGCGACCATCCTCGCTCCCCACGCCCGCGCCGCAAAGGGTGCGATCGCCATTCCTGCCACAAACTTCCGCCGGTTCATCTTGATTGACATGCCAACCATCATCGCCGATTAGCTAAGATGCGCGCCACTCAAAGCATTGATTTTCCTCGCCCGCCAGTCCCATTCCTCGGCATGATGCTCCTCATCCCCCGCTATCTCGCGCGGGAAAAGAACGATTTCGTGCTCACGCTGGTAATCCGCGCATTGCTGTGGGGTTTTGCCGTGCCCATGGGGATCGACACAGTCCGGGGATTTTTTGGAAATTCTCGCCCGTCAACGCCGTCATGCCGATGCTCAACGTCGACCTGTATCACAGCCATGATCGCTGTCCGCGTACAAGGCTGGAGATACCAGTGAAAAACCGCCTCCGCGTGCTCCGCGCCGAGCGCAACTCGAGTCAGGCAGATCTAGCCGCCCGTCTCGAAGTCTCCCGTCAGAGTGTCAACGCCATCGAAACAGGCAAATTCGATCCCAGCCTGCCGTTAGCCTTCCGCATCGCCCGGCTCTTCGACAACACCATCGAATCTATTTTTCTGGATTCCGAGGCAGAAAGACCTCAATAGCATCAAGCGTCCAGTCACCAAACCCACGACCAACGGGAGTGGCCGCTAAAGCGCCTCAAGAATGGCGCCAAAGGCGCGTATCGCTGGACGCGCAGTCCTATTGGATCTGCGGAGCCGAATCCAGCACCTGCTGCGAGACGGTCCGGATATGCGGATTATCGTCCTGGGTCGCAACCGTCTGCAGCACCTCGCGCACGCTCGAGTCCGCCTCCACGGGCGTAAGCAGTCCGATCGCCTCAGCGCGAATCTGTGCATCGCTGTCGTTCATCAGCGACTCGAGCACCGCATCGCGCACCCGCATATCATCTCCGATGTAGGGTTGAAGCCCATCCAGCGCCTTCAGCCGCACCGACGGGCTCTTGTCATACAGCATGGCGACCATCAACGCGTTGCGAATCGGCCCATCCGTGCACTGGTGTCCCGCGCGGCATTCGTCCGCCAGCAATCCCACCGAGTCGTCGCGCACATCAGTATCAACACGGTTCTGCGCGCCCAGCAGCAGAAGCTGCCGAATCTGCGGATCGTCGAGTGAGCCGCGAATCGAATCCGGAACCAGCCGGTTGTAATTCACCACCACGTTTTCCGAGTTCGGTTCCTGCACAATACTGCTCACGCTGGCGATCCGCGCATTCGAATCGTTCTGCTGCACCGCATGGAGAATCAGGGCTGCCTGCGCCGCGTCATGCCCGCGAACGCCGGCGCGATAGCCGCCGTACGCGCCTGCCGCCACGCCAAGAACCAGCAGAGCCGAAGCCGCCAGCGGAGCCGACCGCAGCCTCGACATGCCCAGCGAAAATCGCTGCGAAAAACGCACCAGCCAGTTTTCCCTGGGCAGCGTGTCCAGAGCCTCTTCCAGCCGAAGCCGCGTGCGCGCCAGCAGATTCGCCGAGGGCTCCTCTACCGGCAGCAGAGCCATGGCCTTCGCCAGCCCTTGAACAGCCTCAAGCTCGTCCCGGCACGCCTCGCAAGTTGCCAGGTGCTGTTCCAATTGCAATCTCTGCTCGTCGGGAAGCTCTCCCCACGCTGCCAAAGCGATATTTTCCTGTGCCGATTCGCACTTCATGACGTTTCCTTGCCTCACTGCCTCAAAAGTTTTTGCGCGAAGCGCGTAGGCCTGGACGGCCAGTCCTACCGTACCTGCGCCAGGTTTGCCCGTAGCTTCCTGGTCGCGCGGAAGAGTGTATTTTTCGCCGTCTCTTCCGTCGTATTCAGCATTTCGCCGATCGTTCTCAGCCGCAGTCCCTGATAGTGCTTCAACTCAAACACCATCCGTTCCCGCGGAGTAAGCTGCTCAAGCGCCGACAAAATCCGCTCGCCCAGAAATTTCCTGCTCAGCTCACGGTCCGGATTCGCGCTCGCCCGGTCATCCGACACGTTGGTCAGCAAATCCATCTCTTCGCCGCTGGAGTCGATCATCACCGCCTGATCTTCCCGCCGCGACTTTCGCCGGCGCAGCAGATCCAGGCAAAGATTCGTCACAATGCGGTAAATCCACGTGTAGAAGGAGCACTCAAAGCGAAAATTCCCCAGATACCGGTAGGCCTTGAGAAACGCCTCTTGGTGAATGTCCTCCGCGTCCGACTCCGAACCGGTCAGATGCAGAGCCAATCGCAGAACCGCATGATCATATTGACGCACGAGAGCCTCAAAGGCTGTGCGCGAACCTTGCTGGGCTTCGCGAATCAGTTCGTTTTCCGAGGCGCGGGCGTTCGGGTCCATCTCTCGCGAGGATTGTATCTTCTGGCGGGACGGCCCGGTTTGGGTGGCAGACCGGGTCGGAGCGGGGGAGGGTAGGCGCAGGGCGTCAGCAGGCATAACGAACTCCTCTGGGTGCCGCCTCCAAAATCGGGCGCACCCATCCTTACCCACCAGACGCAACGTTTCGCGATTTGTTAGCGAAAATCAGTGGAGAAAGTTTACCGCCGCTAATCTACACTCGCTTTATGAACCAGCAGCACAACCAATTCAGAAGCGGCCAATTATGGCCGGTCGAAGCTCCAAGCCAGCAGGGCATGATCACCGCCTTCTGCGACGGCGGCGCGCGCGGCAATCCCGGGCCGGCCGGCTTCGGCGTCTACATTCAGGACGAACACGGCGCAAAAGTAGCCGAACTGAGCGAATATCTTGGCTTTAGAACCAACAACTTCGCCGAATACTCCGGCCTGCTCGCCGCCCTCGAATTTGCCCTCAGATATGAACACCCCCGGCTCAAAGTCGTCTCTGATTCCGAACTGATGGTGAAGCAGATCAAAGGCCAGTACAAAGTCAAAAGCCCCGACCTGCGCCCGCTCTACGAAGAGGCAAAGCGGCGCATCGCCGGGCTGGAATCCTTCCAAATCCAGCACGTCCTCAGAAACAAAAACAAAGAAGCCGACCGCCTCGCGAACGAAGCCATGGACAAGGGAATGCGAAAGATGACCACCCTCGGCCCACGCTGACCTTCGCTAAGGCTAAGAATAATGTTGTCAAGCCCCTCTTCCGGCAACAAGCTTTATTTCTATGACTTACAATTGCAGATGAATTCTCCGGAACTGCTATCCTAAAAATAAGGCAGGAAACACAAAAGAGCTTTAGCCCCTGAGGGTGAAGGGGCACGGCTTTAGCCGTACCGCGAGGAAGTTGGCGGGAAGCGCGGCTTTAGCCGCCGAGGGATGGTTCCCGGCTGGGGCGAAAAAGGCTTGGGAATGAATAGTTTCGACGTAACCCTTTTGCAATCAGGAATTAGCATGCAGGTCCACGCTAAGTCGCATAGAATCTGGACTTCGCAGGCAAATCATCTCGAATCAAGAAGATAGCATCTGAATTGATTCAAGAAGACCCAACAATATCAATGAGTTAACAAAAAGCCACAAACTTTTTCTGAGAGAGGGGAGATGCTCCAGGCCGCCATCCAATCCGTCTACAGCCTCCCGCCAGACAAGCTCGCCAAGGCCGTCGCCCTCTACCACGCCGGCAACTGGGCCTACTTCGGAGGCACGCTCTGGACCGTGGCCATCCTGTACTTGCTCCTCCGCCTCGGAGCCAGCTCTGTTATCCGCAACCTCGCCATCCGCGCCAGCCAGCGACCGTGGATACAAGGCCTCATCGCCGCGCCCCTCTGGCTCCTGATCCTCACCGTTATCGCCCTGCCCGTCGACCTGATCATGCAGCGCGTCGACCTTACCTACGGCATCTCCGTCGAGCCATGGAGCATGTGGTGGACAGACTTCGCCAAATCCGCCGCTCTCACCCTGGTCTTCGGAACCATCGTGCTCGCCGTCCTCTACGCGCTCATCCGCCGTTCACCGCGCCGTTGGTGGCTCTGGTTCTGGATCCTCGCAATCCCCGTCGAAGTCGCGGCCATCTTCGTCATCCCCGTCGTCATCGACCCGCTCTTCGATCACTTCTCACCGCTCGCCAAAGCCGATCCCGTCCTGGTCGATCAACTCGAGCGTGTCGCCGCGCGCGGCCACCTCCACATCCCACCCAGCCGCATGTATGTCATGGACGCCAGCGCCAAAGTCACCGGCCCCAACGCCTACGTCACCGGCTTCGGCGCCTCCAAGCGCATCGTCGTCTGGGACACGACTATTCACGAAGTCCCGTCCGATGAAATCCTCGGCATCTACGGCCACGAGCAGGGCCATTACGTCCTCCAGCACATCCCCAAAGGCCTTCTCTTCTCGGCCGTAGTCATGTTCGTCTTCTTCTGGATCGCCTATCGCATCCTCCACTGGCTGCTGCGGCATTACGGAGATCGCTGGCGCATCCCGTCCCTTGACGACTGGTCCTCGCTCGGCCTCGTCCTGCTCCTCGTCACCATCCTCGGTTTCGTCGCCGATCCCATCGGCAACGCCTTCAGCCGCCACATCGAGCATCAGGCCGACGTTTACGGAGAAGAAGTCATCCACGGCCTCGTGCCCAGCCCGCAGACCACCATGGCGCAGTCCTTCCAGCGATTGGGAGAACTCTGGCTCGACGTGCCGCAGCCCAATCGCTTCGTCGTCTTCTGGACCTACAGCCACCCGCCCACCGCCGACCGAATGAGTTTCGCCGCCCACTACGATCCCTGGGCGCCCGGAAAACATCCGCGCTATGTATCTCCATGAGGGCGGCGTTAGCATGGACACCATGGATTGCATCTTCTGCAAAATCGCCGCCGGAGAGATCCCCGCCAAAAAGCTCTACGAGGACGAACGAGCAATCGCACTCGCCGACATTAACCCGCAGGCGCCCGTGCACTTGCTCATCATCCCCAAACAGCACATAGCGTCACTCGTCGAGTTAAGAACCAGCGAGCGGGAAATAAACCTTGTGGGCCACCTGCACAGCATCGCCAGCCAGCTGGCCCGTCAACAGAACCTCGACAAAGGCTACCGAATCGTAATCAACACCGGCCCCGACGGAGGTCAGACCGTAGACCACCTGCACCTACACCTCATGGGAGGACGCCAGATGCACTGGCCCCCGGGCTAGTACTCACCCAGCGGCTACACGTGCCGTTAAACGACGGGCGGCAAATCGCTTTGCTTTTTGGAAAGGCAGAATACAGCCAGCAGCAGAAGCAGAAGTTCGACCCCCCGCTCCAACAGGTCGAATAGTCCTACGGGGTTCCCTCCGGCAACTGCGATCAATTGACCGTGGCTGGAGTGTTGCATGAACAGGGCCATGCCCCACCTCGCCACGTTAGCCAGGAACGGCCACAGAACGGCGGCAACACCCAGCCAGACAAAGCCCACGTCGCGAGTACGCTGATACTTGCGCATCAAGGCCGCGGCAAGCGCCAGGTACAGCACGAAAATTATTCCAGACCCGATAATCGGGACAATAATTGAAGACACGGCGATCCTTCCTTGGAGGGTGCCATCATAATACTGGCAATTTCGCTCAGTTAAACTCAATTTAATTAAGGTTCAAAGCTGCTCCACTTCGATTCCGGGGGGAAATCCAATTGCGCGTACTCCTGACCACGGCTTCCACGAGCATCCCCCGAACCAGCAAGGAGACGCGTTGAGCACGCGACTGCGGCAATGGATTGCCTCTCGCGATTTCATCGCGCTCATCCTTATCGCCGGAATCCTGACGGCCTTCGCTCTCACTGTCTCAGTCCGCGACTTCCTGTCCTACTGGACCGCCGGTCAGCAGCTCATTCACCGCGCCAATCCATACGACGCCGACGCAGTCGCGCGGCTCGAATCAGCCGCCGGATTCCACGGGCCCCTGCGGTCCCTCATCATGCTCAACCCGCCGACCGCTCTCCCACTGGCGCTTCCGCTCGGACTCGTCAGCTCCAGGACAGGCGGCCTCTTGTGGTCGCTCTGCCTGTTTGGCTGTCTGGTGGCTTCCGTCCGCATGGTCTGGACCCTGCACGGTAGTCCCCCCAATTACATCCACATCATCGGATACTGCTTCGGCCCGGCCATCGCCTGCGTCCTGGCCGGACAGATTCCCCTCTTCGCGTTGCTGGGTCTCGGCCTGTTCCTGCGCTTGCACCGCACGCATCCGTTCTCAGCGGGAGCCAGCCTGTGGCTCTGCGCTGTCAAGCCTCACCTGTTCCTGCCGTTCGGCGTCGTGCTGATCGTCTGGATTCTCACCACCAGACGCTACCGAATCGCCATCGGCGCAGCCGCAGCTCTCGCCGCCAGCACCGCCTTCATCTGGTTGCTCGACCCGTCCGCCTGGACCCAATACCGCCAGATGATGCACGCCCTGGCCCCCGCCATCGCACGCGAATTCCTTCCCGCCTGGAGCGTCGTTTTACGCCGCAGCATCAGCCCGCATCCAGTATGGCTGCAAGGCCTTCCAGCGGCGGTGGGCTGCATCTGGGCGCTGTGGTATTTTTTCCAGCATCGCCGCGAGTGGAATTGGCTGGAACACGGCTCCCTGCTGATGATCGTCTCCCTCCTCGTCGCGCCCTACGCCTGGCTCATCGATCAATCGGTCCTGATCCCCGCCCTGCTGCACGGAGCCTACCGCGCCCGCTCCCGAACCGTCACCGCCATCCTCGCCTCAGCCAGCACCCTCATCCTGATCCAGATCTTCCTCGAATCAGGCGTCCGTTCGCGCTGGAATCTCTGGCCCGCCCCGTTCTGGCTTCTCTGGTATCTATGGGCCACAAGTGCTCGCCGCACGGGCATAAGCGCCTCCGGCGCCGAATTTGCATCATCGTCAGCGGCCCTCCCTTTGGTCGGGGATTCAGAAGCAGCCCCCTGCCCAAAACAGCCAAAGAGCCCGCTAACCGCTTTATCAGCCAACCGGACTTTAGCTGACCGCTTTATCAGCTGACCGCTTGTTAGCCTGAAACAAACCCGTTCTCCGCTATCACAAATCGATGAGGCCTCTCGACCGCCTTGCGAATCCCAATCCGCGGAGTCGCCAAAATCGATCCCGGCTGAAAACCATCGTCCAGAATCTGCAACTCCGACGCCGCATCCGTCATATCCAGCCCATTGTGCACAGCGCGAGTAATGCCAAGCGCATGGCACAAACGCCCCGGCCCCGAAGTAAGCTGCCGAGGCTTGGCCTCCGCCGAAAGCCCGCGCAGTCTCGCCATCGTCGCCAGACCCGCAACCGGCTCCAGAGCCCGAATCAGCACACCGCCTGCCTCTCCCTCAGGTTCGCACGAGACATTCAGGCACGAGTGCATTCCATAAATGAAATAGACATAGGCAAAGCCCGGAGGGCCAAAAAGAACGGCATTGCGCGCCGTCTTGCCTGCAAACGCATGAGCCGCCGGGTCGTCCTGCCCAAAGTAAGCCTCCGTCTCCACAATCCGCCCCAAAAGCCACTCCCCATCCAGGCGCCGCGCCAACACTTTACCCAGCAAACCCCGCGCCACCAGATCAGGAGAACGAAGATAAAACCGGCGAGAAAGGAGTCGGGACATAGGCGATGGAAACCGGCCTGCAGTCTCAGGTCGGTACTTCTGTACTCTTGCGGATGTTCTTTACTTCGAGTCCCATCAACGAACATGAAGACTCGCCATTTCCGCGAGCTTTTGGTGTGGCAACGCGCGATGCAACTTGCCCGCGATGTTTACGAGACTACACAAGGCTTCCCGCGAAAAGAAATCTTCGGACTAACCAGCCAGCTGTGCCGTGCGGCGGTTTCCGTGCCGAGCAACATCGCCGAAGGCCACGGGCGGCTTTCCGACAAGGCTTTTGCTGTCTTTCTAGGGCAGGCAAGGGGCTCGCTCTATGAACTCGAAACACAACTCGAGTTCGCCAAAAGCCTCGGATACCTGCCCGAAAGTCAACTACAAAAGCTGCTGGCAGAAAGTTCTGAAATAGGCCGCATGCTCAACGGATTATTGAAGACCCTCCGTCAATCAGAATTCCGCTAACCGCTTCTTAGCTGGCCGCACTCTAGCTGACAGGACCCTGGCCGACCGCTTCATAGCTCCCTAAGCACTTCTTCCGCATGACCCTCCGGCTTCACCTTGGGGAAAACCCTCAACAGAGTCTGATCCGGGCCAATCAAGAAAGTAGTTCGTTCAATGCCTATGACCTTCTTCCCGTACATATTTTTCTCTTTCAATACGTCAAACTGCTTGCAGACCTTTTCCTCCACATCAGCCAGAAGCGGATACGGCAGGTCGTATTTCTCTCTGAACTTGCGCTGGGCCTTTGGAGTATCGCGCGAAATGCCAAGCACCATGGCTCCCGCCTTCTGCAGCTTTTTGAATGTATCGCGAAAGCCGCAGGCCTCAATCGTGCAGCCCGGCGTATCCGCCTTGGGGTAAAAGAACAGGACCACGGGTTTGCCCGCGAAATCGCTCAGGTGAACGGTCTTTTCCTGATCGTCCTGAAGGGTAAAATCGGCAACTTTCTTATGCAGTTCCATATACTTCCTCTAGAAGACAAACTCGCGCGGCATTCTTCCACCTTCCCGCGTCTTATA
This sequence comes from uncultured Acidobacteriaceae bacterium, assembly GCA_963743135.1. Classification (GTDB taxonomy): domain Bacteria; phylum Acidobacteriota; class Terriglobia; order Terriglobales; family Acidobacteriaceae; genus Silvibacterium. The sequence continues at coordinate 316,903 of CAVUON010000007.1, read as the reverse complement.
GATTGTTGCTTAGACAGCCACGCTATGTCACGGATCGCCATGTCGCAAATCAGGGCCCTCGGAAAACTCGCCCCCCGCGCCCTCCTCTTCGCAGCCGCTATGCTGCTCACCGGCTCGCGGCTGCCCGCGCACGCCCAGTACGTAGGCCGCGTCGACCCCAATCAGGACACCAATGCCCCCACTCTGCGTGCCACTGCGGTGCTTGAATACACTGGCGACCTCGCCAAGCCCACCGCCAGCCGCCTTGTCCCCATCGCCGTATGGGACGGCGAGCGTTACCAGCCCGGCGGCCTCTACCTCGCGCAGCCCGTGCCGCTCACCGTCGAGTCCGGAACCCAATACGTGCTTCAGGTCGCAGGTACTCCAAAAGGGTTGTTCGACGTCAATGCCGCCTCGGACGTAGGCGGCTCATGGATCGCGATCGGCAAATTTCAAAAGCCGGTCGCTCCGCAATTCGCAAAGCTCAAACGCTCACGAAACCTGCCGCGCATCGTCAGCGATGCAGACGACGACAAACCGCATTTCGCGCACCGCCCGGCCGATAACCCCACAGGCAATTCCACTTCCGGCGCCGCGACAAGTAATTCGCAGACCAGCGCTCCAGTCGATCCCGATCGCCCCACTCTGCATACACGCTCCGAGACCACAAGCGCGCCGTCTGGAACCAGCAGCACTACCCCATCCAACCCAGCGCCCGCGGTCGATCCTGACCGCCCCGTCCTGCACCAGCCCACCAACTCGAATGACAACGGCGCACCCGAAACCGCAACCAATACCACCGATCCCGACCGCCCCCATCTCGAATATGGGAAACCCGCCGATCTACAATCGCTCGACGCTCCTTCAGCTATAGAGACCGCGAAACTCACCGGCCACCAGGATGATCTCGAAGAGATCGCAGCCGTCTCCGATGCCCAAACCCGTCAGCCGCACTCCTACGTCTACTCCTGGACCGATGCCGAAGATAAAACAAAGATACAGTCTGCGCTCGAGACCATTGCACAGAAGTTGCTTGCACCGTCTCCGCAAAATGTAACTAAGACAGTTACGAATCACGCCGCTACTCACAGAACCACAACCAGAAAACCGGCCAGTCCCGCCCTCCCCGCGTTAACCGACGAGCAATTCACCGCCTATGAGCTCTCCTACGGCGGAGGAGCCACACTCGTTTTCTCTGCCACCAGCGGCCAGGGCGACGCGGCAAAGTACATCACGCTGATCGCGCAGCCCGACTTCAACGGCACGCCGCTCGTCCTCTACAAACAGATCACCACACAGCGCGAGCTCGACATCACTCCGCGCATGAAGCTCATCGACGCCGTAGACACCAACGCCGACAACCGCGCCGAGCTGATCTTCGCCCTCGAAAGCAAAACCGGACGCCAATATGCCATCTACAGCGTAGCCAACAATAGAGTCGAGCAGGTCTTCACTACCGGCAGCTAGCCGCCAACTGAACAGCCTGCTCTACAACTAGGGCAGTATCGCCGAAGCCCTTCAGCCAACGCACCTCCGGCTCCCTTCGAAACCAGGTCTGCTGCCGCTTCGCGTAGTTGCGATGCCCCTGCTGCGCTGCGGCAACAGCTTCCTCGCGTGTCATCTCGCCGCGCAGCACCGCCCGAGCCTGCCGGTAGCCGAGCGAGTCAAAAACCCGCGGCGACTCCCCATAAGCCTCAATCAACCCGCGCGTTTCCTCAATCAATCCCTCGTCGAACATCCGCGCCGCCCGCTCGTTGATGCGCGCATACAACGCCTGTCGCTCCGGCTCCAATCCGATCCTCAAAATTCTGAAGCCCCTCAACGGATCGCGCCCGTCTTTCCATGCCTCCGACAGAGGCCTCCGCGCCGCCAAAGATACTTCAATCGCCCGAATCAATTTAGGAGTGTCATTCGCATGGATGCGCTCGGCCGAAGCAGCATCGAGCCGCCCCAGTACACGATGCAGCCAGCCCGCGCCATGTTGGGTATGGCTCCGTTCCAGCCGTGCCCGCAATTTCTGCGACCGCTGCGGCCCGGCAAACAGCCCATCCAGCAGCGCACGCAGATACAACCCCGTCCCGCCCGTCACAATCGGCAGACGCCCGCGTGCCGAAATGTCGCGAATCGCCGCCCGCGCCAGCCGAGCATAATCGCCCGCCGTCGAATGCTCGTCAGGGGAATAGATATCGATCAAATGGTGCGGAACCCGCGCGCGCTCCGCCAGCGAAGGCTTCGCCGTTCCAATCTCCATCGCGCGATACACCGCCACCGAATCGCAGCTCACGATCTCGCCCTCGAACCGCTCCGCCAGCTCGAGCGACAAAGCCGTCTTCCCGCTCGCCGTAGGCCCCAGCAGAACGACCAGCAGCGGCTCCGGCCCAGCCGACGCATTCGCAGGCGTCACCAGAACCGCCACCATCCGCGCGGAAAAATATCATGCAGATTCGCGCGCAGCAGCGCAACCACCAGGATCGCCGCCGCAACCAGCAGCAGCCCGGAAACCTGCCGCTTGCGCAGTTGTTCGCGGGCGTTCACTTGGCTACTCCTGGCCCGGCCGTATGTTGTAAAGGAAGTAGAAACGCAGCTCTAGGTATGGGCCTTTGAAGTCCTTCGGCAGCGGCGGATAGCCCGCATAGTTGATCGCCGCCCACGCCGCCTTGTCCAGCGAAACATCTCCCGAAGCCCCATCCAGATGCATTGATCCCGGTTGCACCGAGCCATCGGGCAGAATCCTGAATCTGATATTCACGATGCCCTGCTTCATCAACGGAGGCTGAGCCGCTTCGGGAATAATTGGATACCACGCTTTCTTCGTGTCGTAAATCACGCGCTGAATATATGGGCCAAAATCCACGCCCATCGTGTCGCTCAGCACGTCCACCGAGCCGTTTTCTCCCGGATGCTCCGACGGAGCATTTTGTCCCATGTCGCCGCCGTACTGGCCGCCGCGCGCGGCATTGCGTGCCATCTGCTGCAGCTCCTCGCCCGGCGTGCTCGGCCCGTTATTGAAGTTCGGCTTGGTGGGTGCGGGCTTGGGAGCCTCAATGAGGCTCTTCGCATTCGCCGGCAGCGGCTGCGCCGGTTGCTTCGGCTGTTGTGCCGCCTGCGGAGCCGGAGGAGCCTGCGATGGCTTCGGCGCGGGCGGAGCAGGCGTCGGAACCGGCGGCCCTGCGCGCTTCATCGCCTCCAGCTCTTCCAGCGTCTTGCGATCCAGCGTGGGCTTGGGTGACTGCGCCACGTGATTCTTGTTTGAGATAATCGGCGTCGGCTTCGGCTTGATCGGTTTGATAGTGTCCGGCGTCTCCAGGTACGTCATATCCTTCTGCTTTTGGAGCGCCGAGGAATCGACCACTCTTACCTGTTCACGCAGAATGTACTTCGGCCCATAAATCAGGACCCAAAGCACGATCATATGGATGATGATCGCGATCCACAGCTTTTCACGCAGGCTGACCCAGTTGCGGTCGCCCTCCAGGTCCTCGATTACCGACAGTAAGTCATGGGTGCCGTAATCCTCATAGCGGCTGGCCCGTTTGAAGCGAGGTGGTTCGGGCGGAGCGCCCGGTGGACTGGTTGGGACTTCGGTGGTCGGCATTCTCGAAACGCAGTGATCCGGCAAAGAGTTGGAAGCCCGCAGCCGATACTGCTATTCTCTCATTCTTTGCGGTCTTTCCCCACCGCAGTTTTGATCGGCAGACCCTGACAGGCCCCGCCGTTACAATCGTTCAAGATGACTCCCGCCGCGATCCTCACCGTCAGCGACTCCTGTTTTCAGGGCACCCGCCAGGACCTTTCCGGACCCGCCATCGCCAGAACGCTCAAAGCGCATGGGTTGGACGCTGCCGAGCCTCTTTTAGTACCAGACGAGCGCCGAGCCATCGAAGACGCGCTGCGGGGCGCCGCCGCCCATTCGCGCCTCGTCGTAACCACTGGAGGAACCGGCATCGGCCCTCGCGACGTAACCCCCGAAGCCACCCGCGCCGTCTGCGACCGACTCCTCGAAGGCGTCTCCGAACGCATGCGCGCCGCAGGCCTGCCTGAAACGCCCTACTCCGCACTCAGCCGCGCCCTCTGCGGAACTGTGGGGCAAACGCTCATCCTCAATCTGCCCGGAAGCCCGCGCGGAGCCGTCACCTCGCTCGAAGCCGTCCTGCCGCTCCTCCGCCACGCCCTCGACCTGCTCGCCGGAAAAACAAGCCACGGCGGAGGCGTCGAGTGAAGCATCTGCTCGCCCTCTACAACAAATACAGCGGCCTGCTCCTCAAATTTCTTGCGCCCTTCGGCTTCTGGGGAATCGGCGCGCTCGCCTTCCTCGACTCCAGCTCCATCCCCGTGCCCATGGACGCGTTCATCGCCTTCTACGCATGGCACGACGCACACCGATTCTATCTTTATGTGCTCATGGCCGCCATCGGCTCCGCTATCGGCGGCTTGGTGCCCTACTTCATAGGCCGCGCCGGTGGCGAAATCTTCCTCCTTAAGCGCATCGACCGCGTCAAGTATGAAGCCCTGCGCGACAAATTCGAGCACCAGGAATTCCTCGCGCTCATGATCCCTTCCATGATGCCGCCGCCCACCCCGTGGAAGCTCTTCGTCCTCGGCGCCGGAGTCTTCGAGATGCGCGTCGTCAACTTTATGCTCGCCGTCTTCACCGGACGGCTCATCCGCTTCGGAATAGAAAGCCTGCTCGTCATCCACTACGGCCCGCAGATCGTGCATGAGCTGCAGGTCGTAATGCACCGGCACATGATCGCCGCCGTCACCGTCCTCGCCCTCATCTTGGCAATCCTCGCGATCTACGCTCTCCGGAAAAGCATGGGAAAAAAATCAGCTTCTTCCGAATAGAACGATTGACGCGCAGTCCCGGCTAGAACCAGTCCGCAACCGTCACAAACCGAACCTTCCCGCGCCACTGCTCCAACAAAGCCGCCGTAGCAGCCACCGTATGCGAGCGGTCCTGCCCAATCCCCGCCTGCCCGCCGTCATGCAGCAGCAGGTTCGAGCCGCACCCGCGCTTCCGATTGCGCCGAATCCCCTTGTCTAAATTTGAGAGAACCCGTTCCGCAGTCGTCGGCTTCCAGTCATAGCCCATCGCATTCCACAGCACTGGAACCATCCCCATCCCTCGCGCCGCCCTCAGAACATCCGGCCGCCTCGCCCCGTGCGGAGGACGAAAATACTCGACCTTCTCTCCCAGAGCGTCTTCCAGAGCCGCACTCGTCGCCGCAAGCTCTTCGCAAACGCGCCCCGGTGACCGAAACAGAAGCACCGGATGCGTCCACGTATGGTTCCCAACCACGTGCCCCGCCGCGCGAATCCGCCGAATCAGCGCAACCCGCTCCCGCGCAAATCTCCCGATCACAAAAAAAGTGGCCTTCACCTCATGCCGCGCCAGAATCTCCAGAATCTGCTCCGTGCACGCATCATTCGGCCCATCATCGTAGGTCAAAGCAAACTCATCGGGATCGCTCCCCGCAATCAAAGTCCGCCCAAATACTTGCGATCCCGGCGCCATCCCCGCATAGAGATACCCCCCGGCAGCAAGTCCAAGCGCAGCAACTCCGGTAGCGGTGATGGGAACGAGCATAAACACCAGTGTAAAGAATGCTCCCGAGCCATACCGGCCAAAATTCCCCTGATATCCTAAAATCTCACCCTGAGATATTCATGAGCACCCTGAAAGCAGTCCGCGGCACGCGCGATCTTCTGCCGCCCGAAACCGAACTCTGGAACCGCGTCGAGGCCACCGCCCGCCAGGTCTTCGCCCGCTACAACTTCGGCGAGATTCGCACGCCCATCTTCGAGGACACGCAGCTCTTCTCCCGAGGAGTAGGTGAGGAAACCGACATCGTCTCGAAGGAGATGTACACCTGGGAAGATCGCGCCCGCGCCCTGTCGGAGAAGGCGCAGTCCCTCACCCTCCGCCCCGAAAACACCGCCGGAGTAGTCCGCGCCTACATCGAGCACAAGCTCGGCGAGACCGGCCTGCTGCAAAAGCTCTACTACATCGGCCCGCAGTTCCGCCGCGAGCGCCCGCAAAAAGGCCGCTACCGCCAGTTCTGGCAGATCGGAGCCGAGGTCATCGGCCCGCCCAGCGCGGGTTCCGAATCGCCACTACGAGATGCCGAAGTTCTCGAAATGCTCGCCAGCTTCCTCGACGAACTCGGAATCACCGGCTGGACCCTCACCCTTAACTCCGTCGGCTCCATGAGCGACCGCCCGCGCTACATCGAAGCTCTCCGCGAGGCGCTCAAAGACAAGTCCGCACACATGTGCGTCGACTGCCAGCGCCGCGCCGAAACCAATCCGCTCCGCGTGCTCGACTGCAAGGTCCCCGAGGACCAACCCATCATCGAAACGCTGCCCAGGATCGCCGACTACCTCGACGACGCATCGAAAGCCCACTTCGCCGCCGTACTCGCAGCGCTCGACGCCTGCGGCGTCAAATACGAAGTCAACCCACGCCTCGTCCGCGGCCTCGACTACTACACGCGCACCGCCTTCGAGTTCACCCACGGAGGACTCGGCGCACAGAACGCCCTGTTAGGCGGTGGACGCTACGACGGCCTCTCCGAAGCCATCGGAGGCCCCAAAGCTCCAGGCATCGGCTTCGCAATAGGATTCGACCGTCTCATTCTCACCCTGCAGGCCCAGCATCAACAGCCATCAACATTAGTCGACGCCTTCATCGCCCCGCTCAACGAAGCCCAGAACGCCGCAGCCCTCCAACTCGCGCGCGAACTCCGCCGCGCAGGCCTCCGCATCGAACTCGGCGACGGCAGCTTCCGTCTCAAAAAATCGTTCGAGACTGGCAACAAACTAGCCCGCAAAATCATCCTCCTCGGCGAAGACGAGCAACGCTCCGGTATTCTGACAGTGAAGGACTTCGCCTCAGGCGAGCAGACCAAAGTTCCCCGCGAACAACTCGCGCCGGTCCTCAAAACCATTTCGCATTCATAAGAAGAGCAGGAACGTATACATTGCTGGACTTTCTAGGCACACTCACACGCACCCACACCTGTGGAGAACTGCGAGCATCCGACGCCGGTAAGAGCGTCGTCCTCCTCGGCTGGGTCAACCGCCGCCGCGACCACGGCAACCTCATCTTTCTCGACCTCCGCGACCGCTACGGCCTCACGCAGATCGTTCTCGACAAGGACCAGAGCCCCGCTGCGCACGCCAAGGCCGAGCAGTCCCGCCCCGAGTACGTCGTCGCCGCCATCGGCAAGGTGCGCCTGCGCGGCAAAGACGTCATCAATCCCAAAATGCCCACCGGCGAAATCGAAATCGTCGCCGACGAGCTGCGCATCCTGAATGAGTCCAGGGTTCCGCCATTCTCTCCATCCGACGACGCGATCACCAACGAAGAAGTCCGCCTCAAGTACCGCTATCTCGACCTGCGCCGTCCCGAAATGCAGCACAACTTCGAGGTGCGCCACAAAGTCGCCCTCGCCGCTCGCCAATATCTCTCCAGCAAGGGCTTTTTCGAGATCGAAACGCCCTTCATGACGCGTTCCACGCCCGAAGGCGCGCGCGATTATCTCGTTCCCAGCCGCGTCCATCCCGGCGAATTCTACGCCCTGCCGCAGTCGCCGCAACTCTTCAAACAGATCCTAATGATCTCCGGCATGGACCGGTATTTCCAGATCGTGCGCTGCTTCCGCGACGAGGATCTGCGCGCGGACCGCCAGCCCGAGTTCACGCAGATCGATCTGGAAATGACCTTCCCGCAGCAGGAAACCATATTCGGCATCGTCGAAGGCTTTCTCTCCGCCGCATTCAAAGCTGTCGGCATCGACCTGCCCACGCCATTCCCGCAAATCACCTACGACGACGCCATGCGCAACTACGGCATCGACAAGCCCGACCTGCGCCTCCCCGGCCTCACCGATGTAAGCTCCCCCTTCGCACCCGAAAATCTCGAAACGCTGGCCATCGACACCGGCCTCCCCGTCATTGCCGTGCGTATACCCAAAGTAGGCGAGCTCTCGCGCAAGGAGCGTGACGACAACCGCCCGCTCTTCGACACGCGCAAGGGCGCCAAGCTCATCGACGATCTGAAGCGCCTCGAAAAATCCTTTCCCGAAGCCGTCGCCAAAGTCCGCGAACTGGCCGGTGCCGAAGCCGACGACCTCATCGTCATCGTCGCCGGAGACGCCACCACGCACATTCGCGCGTCCGACACCAAAACAACCGGCCGCCTATCCGAGCGTGAGATAGCCGTCTACTCCGCCGCTGGAAACCTGCGCGTCGAGCTCGCAAAAAAATACGCCGACCGCCACGGAGCCTTCGCCGTCACGGATCAGGTGGTCGCAACAGAGGAGCGCAACACCGGCATCGTGAACGGCTCAAAAGCCTTCCGCCCCATCTGGGTCACCGACTTTCCAATGTTTGAATTCGACGAGGAAACCGGGAAGTGGATGCCCGCGCACCATCCCTTCACCTCGCCGCATGAAGAAGACATGGACCGTCTCGTCTCCGATCCCGCATCCGTGCGCGCCCGCTATTACGATCTAGCCATGAACGGCCTCGAACTCGGTTCAGGCTCCATCCGTATACATCAGCAGCACATTCAGCAGGAGATCTTCCGCTCCATCGGCATGTCGGACGAAGAAGCCAAATCGCGCTTCGGTTTTTTCCTCGAAGCCCTGCAATATGGAACGCCGCCCCACGGAGGAATCGCCCTCGGCCTCGATCGCCTCGTAATGATCCTCGCCGGAGCCACGAGCCTCCGCGAAGTCATCGCCTTCCCCAAAACCGCAAAGGCAATCGACCTGATGGTAGACGCGCCCACCCCGGTAAGCGAGCAGCAGCTACGCGAACTTCATATCAAACCAACGAAGAACTGATAAGGCGGGTAGCTAAAGAACGGGTCGCGAGATTCGGCATCCGAAACTATCGTAATCTTGCCGGCGTTCTGATTTTGGGACAGATTAAATGCCGGATGAAGACTCGGCGGTTTCGTGAATTGTTAGTTTGGCAACAATCGATGGCGCTGGCGCGCGAGGTTTACGAGATCACAAAAGCCTTTCCGCGCAGCGAGATGTTTGGGTTGACCAGCCAACTGCGCCGGGCCGCCATATCGGTGCCCAGCAATATCGCCGCGGGGCATGGACGTCTTTCGGACAAAAACTTCGCTGTTTTTCTTGGCCAGGCGCGGGGATCTCTATTTGAAGTGGAGACACAACTGGAACTCGCAGCCAGCTTAGGGTATCTCCAACTCGAGAAGCTCCCCACATTACTCTCGCAATGCGAAAAAATCACAAGGATGATGAACGCACTGGTCAGAATGCTGCGAGCGGAGCATTCCACAAAGTAAGATCACCAATCCCCGCAACCCGCTTTTTAGCAACCGGTTCTTTAGCGACCCGCTTCATAGCCACCCGGACTTTAGCTATTTACGCAGCGTTCCAAACTTGTACACAACACCCACCGAACCGGCAAACTCGTTCTGCCTCTTATATCCGTAGCGAGTCAGCTGATAGTCCAATATCGTGCGTACCGAAAGCCTCGGCGACAGGTTGTAGTCATACCATGCGCCGATCGTACCGGCAAACGCCAGCTTGTTGTTGTATATCCCCACCTGGTTCGGAGACACGCCCGGCGGAAAATCATTGTCGAACGACCCGTAAGCGCCACCAACATCAGCATGCAGCCCAGCCGCATAGTTCTCACGCCGCCTCAGTCGAAAGGTAGGGCCAAACAGAAACAGCGTCTCGGACATCTTGGGGTTCGCCTCAACACCGTAGGGATTTGCGGGCACACTCATCGACCCGTACAAGCCGCGAACGCCGCCCTCAATACCCCACGACGGGTGAAGGTAAATCGTCGCCGTGCCATTCCATCCCAGCAGGTTGTTGGCCTGCACATTGCGCCCCGGGCTGGGATTGAAGTGCGAATACTGCAGGCCGCCGTAAATCTCCCAGCGGTTGTTGTACTGAGGCGCTTCGGTAGCAGGAGCCACAGCCGTAACCTGCGCGCGCGCTTGGACAGCTGGCAAAAAGGAGGGAATCACAAAAAGAACAGCGCACACGGCGCGAACAACGGCTTTCACAAGAATCCTGAACCTCATTGAATAGAATGCTGTCGCGGCACAAGACCGCAAATTTTCACGATACACGATTTTAGCTGGCGAAGCGGGCAGCGAAAGTCCGGTTCGCTGAAAAGCGGTCCGCCAAAATCCGGTTAGCCAGCCTTGTGGCAATTTAGCTTTTTCAGGCTCACTGCTGATTTCCGACCGGAGGGAGGGCCGCAAGAGCCGCGTCAGAATGGCGCGAAGCGCGCCCGCCCGTGCGGCCAGCAGTCAGTTCATCCAGCGCCGGTCATTGGGGTCTTTGCCAAGATCTTTATCCGGATCGATGTATCGCCCTTCCTTGTCGATGCTGACGTCGCGGTTCTGCTTGCGCATGTAAACTTCGAATTTCCGCGCGGCCCGGCGGCGCTTCCAGCGGTAGTAATTGTTGCGAAGACCGAAGTAGCGATTGCTCGATGCCGTAGCGAATCCGCGGCGCGGAGCGAACTTGATGTAGAGATAGCCGAACAGCGCTCCGCCCAGCTGCGAAAACGCAAAGGCCCGCTCGCTCGAAAACAGCATCGCCAGCGTAATCAGCATGTAAACCCACACCAGGTACTTCGCCCGGATCATCATCGGCAGCGGGAACATCATGAATTGCTGGTCGCCGTAGAGAACCCCGAAAGCGATCAGCAGCCCGAAGATGCCGCCATAGCAGCCCGTGAGGGCCGACCCGCCGTGCGGTGGTACAGCATACAGAGCCAGAGCCGCGAGACCCGCTCCAACCACCGACGCGAAGTAGATCTCCGCCAGCCAGCGCGACCCATGCGTGGCCTCAAGAAAGCTACCTAGAAACCAGAGCGAAAGCAGCTCAAAAGCCGTATTCAGAATCCCCTGATGGACGAAGCTATAAGTAACCAGCTGCCAGATATATCCATGGAACACAGCAGGCGGAAACAACGCAGTCCAGGCAAAAAGAAGGAACGCCGAATGGCCGGAGGCTACCCCTAGCAGCACCAGAGCAAAGTAGGCTCCGAGATTCCAGAGGATCAGCTTGCGCGTGAATCCGCTGAAGTCGGGAAAGGTGAGAAGACCGGCAGAACGTGGCATACGGGCTTCTCTATTGTCTCAGGTTTACCTCACCGGCGCGGGAACCACAGCCGGGCTGGCGTGGCCCGCCTCATCGACGGCACGAACCCCGAAGATGACGTTGTCTTTCGAAATCGGCAGCGTAATCGCATATCCTCCCCCCGCATTGTCCGGCTGATGAGCGGCGACGAACCGCTGCCAGTCCGGAGCCGCCAGCTCGCGCCACACGATTTCATAGCGCGTTCCCGCAGGAGCGCCCGGCGCGCCCGTCCAGCGCAGCGTCGAGTTATTGTCCAGATTGCCGGCCACGATCTGAACATTCAACGGCGGCGGTGGCGCCGCGGCCAGCGTAGCCATCGTCGCCGCGTTAAGCCGCGCAACGCGAGCTACATAGTGAAAGTCCACAAACTTCAGCAGATCGCCGTACTCCACGCCATTTTCCGTGCGGACATTCTGGTGTTGATGATTGAAGTCCTCGCGCCACTCGGTAAACCGAACCGCCGCAAAGCCCTGCTCATTGAAGGAGATGTGATCGCCTCCGCGCAAAAAGCGGTCGGTACGGAATTCAAGCACCGGATGAAGAGACGCGTCGGCGCCCGCCGGATCATACGTTCGCGCCACATCGGCAATCGCGCGCGCCAGCTCCCGGGACGGAGAATCGCTGTCATAGCCAAGAGCGACGATCCGGCGAACCTCCGCCGGCGTGGCCGTCGCAGGAATACCCTCCGAGAACACGCGAACGTCGGATTTATCCTGCAGCGTGTCTCCCGGCGCTGTGTTCCCACCCACAATGTCGTTGTTCAGCGCGGCCTCTACCTGCCAGCCCTCGCTCTTGGCCAGCTTCGCCAGATGTGCGCTGCCATACAGCCCCTGCTCCTCGCCCGCAACGGTGGCAAATACAAGCGTAGCGGGAAACTTGAGCTTCGAAAGCACCCGCGCGCACTCAAGGCTCACAGCCACGCCGCTCGCGTCGTCGTTTGCCCCCGGAGCCGCCCCGTGGTCGTCCATCACATCCGTAATGCGCGAATCGTAATGGCCGGTCACTAGAATCACGCGATTAGCCTGCGCTGGGTCGGTGCCGCGCAGCACCGCATACACGTTGGTGATTGTGGTCGGCCGCAAAATGCGCGCATGGGGGCCCGTCTGGGCAGGTTCGGTAAAAGTATCGCGCTTCACCTCAAGGCAGCCTCCGCAGGCGGACGAGTAGCCTTTCAGCTCGCTCTCAATCCAGTCCGCGGCAGCATTTGCGCCCTGGCCCGCCGGCAAATCCGTTTCCATGCTGGAAAGCGTATTTCGCGTGCGAAAGCTCACCAGCGTCTCAATGGTGTGCTGAATCTGCGTTGCCGAGATGCGGCTGAGAGCTGCGACAATGCGCGGGTCGACAGGGGCACGCTGGATTTGGGCGCCCGTGGCATCCAGATCACGCTGAACGCCGTCAGAGGAAACAGCGGCTCTGGCAGGCACACAAGCCAGTCCCGTGAACACAAGGAGGAACGAGGTCGCACCGGCCCAAAGACACAAACGTCCAGACCGCGAAAACGGATGCTCCATTATGAAACTCCTCCCGTCTAACCGAAATTATGAGACAAAAATTGAGACCGTACGGCTTGACGCGCCAGCCAGTTCTCTTCAACATTAACGGAGTACACTTGCAATTTCATCTTGGCCATTTCAATACGCCAACACTCCATCTCCCTGGGAGGAACTATGCCAATTTGCCCTGAATGTGAAAGCGCGCTTGATTTTGAAGCCGACGAAGTCGACGAAGGAGACATAGTCGTTTGCGATGAGTGCGGAACTGAATTCGAAGTGATTACCACCGATCCGCTTGAAATTATCAAAGTTGACGACGATTACGAAGACGATGAAGACGTCGTCCACGGCAAAGAAGAAGAGGAAGAGTAGGTGCCAATAAAAAAAGCAGCAGCTCGCACGGGACTTGTCGTCCTGATCATGGCTCTGGCGACAGGCATCGCGCTGGCCCAAAGCAGCACATTAAAAACGCTCCAGGGCAAAGTCTTTAGCGGCAGCAACCCGCTCTCCGGCGCGATCGTCTACTTGCAGGACAGCAAGACAAACAGCATCCGCAGCTTTATCTCCACCGGCGACGGGAGCTACCGTTTCGGACAGCTCACGTCCGACACCGACTACCAGGTCTGGGCGCAGTTCAAGGACGCAAAGAGCGCCACCAAAAGCGTAGGCGCCTACGATTCACGCAAGCTGATAGTCATAGACCTGCACATCAAGACAAAATAAATCCGTTTTCGGTCGCACGAACATGGGTGCCCATCCTTGACGCGCTTTATGCGTCAAGGATGGGAAGATGAAGCCTTTGTCATCCGCGGTCAAGCCGCCTGACTTCCTCGTCCACATTTTCGCCGTTGTCTAAAAGCTCTCGCAGCAATTGCCGCATGGTTTTGTGCAGCAAAGGATGCTGCAACTCAGGCTCCAGCTCAACCAGCGGCTGCAGCACAAAACGGCGATTCGCAATCTCCGGATGAGGCACCGTCAACGTTGGCGACTCACAGACAATCGCGTCGCCGTCGTCTTCTACACGAAAAATCAGCAGGATATCCAGGTCCAGCGTGCGCGGTCCTTTCGGCACGCCTCGGTCCCGCTCCCGCCCAAAGCTGCGTTCGATTGTCAGCAACTCCCGCAGCAGACCTTCCGGCTCCAACGCGGTCTCAATGCAGGCAACCGCGTTGATGAAATACGGCTGCTCGCGATAGCCAACCGGCGCCGTTCGGTACAGCGAAGACTGCGCCACCACGCCACCGGCAGCCGACAGAGCCTGAACAGCCGCCAGCACGGTTTCCGCGGGAGTTCCCGCAACCGACGCAAGGTTTGAGCCAAGTCCAATGAATGCCGTATATCTCATGCGCGCCCTCTCCAGCATAGCCGCCATAGCCACGGGATAGGATGAAAGCACGATGCGAGTTGCGCTCTTCGGCGGAAGCTTCGACCCTCCCCATCGCGGACACGTCGCGCTGGCGCGGCTGGCGCGAGAGAGACTTGCGCTCGACCGGGTTCTGGTAGCCCCCGTAGCCACGCAACCGTTGAAGCAGGGGACGGCTCAGGCCGGCTTTGCAGATCGCGTAGCCATGACGCGGCTGGCCTTTGCAGGCGAGCCCGCGGCGGAGGTTTCCCTCCTCGACGCTCCCCACCCCAATAACACCCGCCCGAATTACACAATCGACACGCTTTCCGCGCTGCGCCGGCAATTAGATCCCGCCGACACGCTGTTCTGCATCCTCGGCGCAGATTCGCTTCTCACCATCGGTAAATGGTATCGCTCAGCCGACTTGCTGACGACCTGCGACTTCATCGTCGGCGCGCGACCCGGTTTCGATCTCAACCAAGCCGCCGCCGCCGGCCTGCCCGGCGGCACCTCCGCAACTCCAGTGCCCACTGATCTTCCCCACACGCAGGTCCTGAATCTGGCAGCTCAAACCGGCGGCCAGTCCCGGCTCTATCTGCTGCTGGACCTCGCCGAGGACATATCGGCGACCCAGATCCGCGCCGCCCTGGCTGGCGACTCGGAGACCCGCAACGTGCTGAATCCGGCGGTAATCGAATATATCCGCGTCCATCGCCTGTACTCGCATCTATAGAATGGAGATTGCAGCCGGAATCAATCGGGAAGCCCCACCCACCCCCTTACGAGACTGCACGAAAAGAGGAACCTGATCAGGATGGCATCAAACGAAGTGCGCGCGATGGTGTTGGCCGCAGCCGCGGTCTGTGATGAAAAAAAAGGCGTCGACACACGGGTATTGGAATTGGACCCGCTGGATTCCGGATTCACCGACTTCTTTCTAATCACCAGCGGGTCCAACACCCGGCAGACGCAGGCCATCGCGGACGACATTGAATATCGCATGAAACGCGACTTCGGTGTCTACGCAAATTCCGTCGAAGGCCGCCGCGTCGCCGAGTGGATTCTGCTCGATTACGTCGACTTCGTCGTTCACATCTTCCTCGAAGAGAAGCGCGCCTTTTATGACATTGAACGACTGAGAAAGTCGGCGCGCAAAGTAGACCTGGCGGAGCTGACGGCTGTCCTCACAGAAAAAACACTGGCAGCAAGAAAAAAGCCCGCGGCAAAAAAGAAAACCGCAAAACCGGCAGCAAAAAAATCCACCCCTGCAGTAAAAAAATCAGCGCCGGCGAAACAACCCGCAAAGAAATCCGCCAAAAGCGCGGCAAAAACAATGGCAAAAAAGAAAACCACGACACGCACCGCGAGAGTCGGAAGTTGACATCCTCCCAACGCGGATTTAGTTTTAATGCAGATGCAGATTCACCGCCATCATCGTCAGCACCAGCATCACCACGCGACGAACATGCCGGCGAATCTGTGTGGCCTGAGTTAACGGCCTGAATCAGGATCCAAAAAGCCCGCCGGCGTCCAGCACCGGCGGGCTTTTTACGTTCAGGCAAACTATATCCAACGGGATTAAGCCAAAGGAAAATTAAGAAGCATGAGCGACACAAGAATTGACTTCGCGAAAATGGATGGCCTGATTCCCGGCATCGTGCAGGATGCAAAAACCGGACAGGTGCTGATGGTCGGCTTTCTGAATGAAACCAGCTACCAAAAGACCCTCGAAACAGGTTTTGTAACTTTCTGGAGCCGCACCCGCCAGAAGCTCTGGATGAAGGGCGAGACCAGCGGCAACCGCCTCCGCGTCCTCAGCGCCGCTACCGATTGCGACAATGACACGCTGCTCTTCCGCGTCGAAGTCGAGGGCGACGGACTCGTCTGCCACGAAGGCACCGTAAGCTGCTTCACCAAACCAATCGCATTGCCCGCACTGCAGGAGTCGCTTTAATGGCAAACAAACTACGTCTCGGAATCCCCAAAGGCAGTCTGCAGGACGCGACCATCGCGCTGTTCGAGCGCGCAGGCTGGCGCATTTACGCCAATGGCCGCTCTTACTTTCCTTCCATCGATGACTCTGAGATCGAGTGCATGCTGATCCGCGCGCAGGAGATGGCGCGTTACGTAGAAAAGGGCGTACTCGACGCCGGACTCACCGGAATCGACTGGGTCGTCGAAAGCGCGCTCGATGTAAAGAGCGTCACCAGCCTCACTTACTCCAAACAGAGCCGCCAGAAGGTGCGCTGGGTGCTCGCCGTTCCAGAGGACTCTCCCTATCAAAAGGCCGAAGACCTCAGCGGAAAAACCATCGCCACCGAACTCGTCGAAGTCTCCAAACGCTATTTCGCTGAGAAGAAAGTCCCCGTCAAAGTCGAGTTCAGCTGGGGAGCAACCGAAGTCAAGCCGCCCACACTCGCCGACGCAATCGTCGAAGTCACCGAAACCGGCAGCTCGCTCCGCGCCAACCGCCTGCGCATCATCGACACGGTCATGGAAAGCGAAACGCACCTCATCGCCAACCTCACTGCATACAACGACGCGTGGAAAAAGCACAAGATCGACAGCATCGCACTCATGCTGAACGCCGCCATCTCCGCACAAGGGCAGGTCGGACTCATGCTGAACGCGAAGAAGGCGGACCTTTCCAACATTCTCAGCATCCTGCCAGCGCTGAACTCGCCCACCGTTTCCGAATTAAGCGATTCCGAATGGGTAGCCCTGAACACTATCCTCGAAGAAGGCGTCGTGCGCGAAGTAGTTCCAAAGCTCAAGGCCGCGGGCGCAACCGGCATCGTCGAGTATCCGCTCAACAAGGTGGTCCTCTAGCGATGAAGCTTATCTCCACCGCAGGACGCGGCGCACGAGCCGGACGAGTGAGCATAGCCGCTCTGCTCGCACGCCGCAACGCAGCCTACGAACGCGCCCTGCCCGCAGCGCGGCGCATCGTCGACGGCGTGCGCAAGGGTGGAGACGCCGCTCTCCGCCGCTATGCCGAGAAGTTCGACGGCAATACGCAACCGCAGCAGTTACAAATTTCACAGAGCGAAATGGCGGAGGCCTGGAAGTTGGCCCCTCCCGCCTTCAAAAAAGCTCTGAAACTCGCCGCCAAAAACATTCGCTCCTTCGCCGAACGACAAAAGCCAAAGGACTGGACCTTTTCTCCAGCCAACGGCGTAACAGTAGGTCAGCGGATCCGGCCTATTTGTAACATCGGCTGTTACGTACCCAGTGGACGCTACCCTCTGCCCTCAACTCTGCTGATGACCGCGATCCCAGCCCAGGTCGCGGGCGTCGAGCGCATCGTCGTGGCTTCCCCAAGGCCCGCGCCTGAAACGCTCGCGGCAGCGGCCATGCTGGGCATCACCGAGTTCTATCGCATCGGCGGGGCACACTCCATCGCCGCTCTCGCCTACGGCACAAACAGCATCCCGCGCGTCGACAAAATTGTCGGCCCCGGGAACGCCTACGTCACGGCAGCGAAAAGACTGGTGGCCTTCGACTGCGCCATCGACATGCTCGCCGGCCCGACCGAAATCGTCGTCACCAGCGAGAACGGCAATGCAGAAGAAATTGCATCAGACCTCATCGCTCAGGCCGAGCATGACCCTGATGCCGAGGCCATCTTCATCACCACCAACGCGGCGCTCGCCGGCGCGGTCGTCGCCAGCGTCAAACAGCGCGTCCGCCACAACAAAATCGCAGCCGAGTCCATCGCGCACAACGGCGTCGCCATCGTTGCCTCCACGCTTGAAGAAGCCCGTTCCATCACCAACGCGCTCGCCCCCGAGCACCTCACAGTAGACGCGGCGGCAGACCTTGCATGGGTGGAGAATGCCGGTTCAGTCTTCGTAGGCCGATATTCCGCACAGCCGCTGGGTGATTACGTCTCCGGGCCAAATCACACCTTACCCACCTGCGGACTCGCGCGGGTACGCGGCGGTCTCAGCGTAATAGATTTTCTAAAAGTTGTGACGGTGCAGGAATACAAACCCGAAGGCCTGCGCCGCCTGGGCCCCGCCGCCATCACACTCGCCGAGGCGGAAGGCCTGCACGGACACGCCGAAGCAATCCGTGCGCGAGGTATCCATGAATAACGTCGCCATCAACAAGCCGCAGCCGCGCGATCTCATTCGCAACATGAAGGACTATCACCCCCCGCTCGGAGACCGCGGCGGCGTGCGTCTGGACTTCAACGAAAACACTTTCGCCTGCTCGCCAAAGGTGCTCGAAACGTTGGGCCGCGTCTCGCGCGCGGAGCTGACGATGTATCCCGAGCGCGAACACGTCGAGCGCGTCGCCGCCGCACATCTCCGCCTCGCACCCGAACAGGTCCTCCTCACCAACGGAGTCGACGAAGCCATCCACGTCCTCTGCCAGACCTATCTCGGCGACGGCGACGAGATGCTGCTGCCCGTCCCCACCTATTCCATGTATGCGGTCTATGCTTCGGCCACCGCCGCGAAGCTCATCGAGGTTCCGGCAGACAAAGATTTTCGCTTCCCGCTCGAAGCATTGCTCGCGGGAATTACGCCGGCCACAAAGTTGATCGCGATCGCCAACCCCAACAGCCCCACCGGCCAGTCTGTACGTCGCGAAGAGATCCTGCGCGTGACGGAGGCCGCTCCCCAGGCCGCCGTGCTCGTAGACGAAGCATACTTCCACTTCCACGGCCAAACGCTGATGGACCTGATCGGCCGCGTGCCGAACATAATCGTCGCCCGTACCTTTTCCAAAGCCTACGGACTCGCCGGACTGCGCCTCGGCCTGCTCGCCGCCGCGGAAGATCAGATGCACTGGCTGCGGCGCGTGATTTCGCCCTACAGCGTAAATTCGCTCGCCCTCGCCTGCCTGCCTGCCGCGCTCGAAGATCAGGACTACATCAACTGGTACGTAGGTGAAGTTCTTCAGGCGCGCAAAGAATTCACCGCCGCTCTCGACCGTCTTGGAGTGCGCTACTGGCCCTCCCAGGCAAACTTTGTGCTCACTCGCATCGGCCCAAAGCACGCGGAGTTCTCAAAAGCCATGCGCGAACGCGGAGTGCTGGTGCGCGATCGCTCAAACGATCCCGGCTGCGACGGCTGCGTTCGCATCACCATCGGCATCCGCGAACACACAGCGCAGGGCGCGCATGCAATGGAGCAATCCCTAAAAGAAATCGGATGGGCGGGAGACGCGAAATGACGAAAAAGCGCACAGGAACCATCGATCGCAAGACGGCCGAGACACAGATTCACCTCAAGCTGACCATCGAAGGCGCAGGCCGCTACAAGGTCTCCACCGGCATTCGCTTCTTCGATCACATGCTGGAGCTGTTCACGCGCCACGGTGCCTTCGATCTGGAGCTCACCTGCAAAGGCGACCTCGACGTCGACCAGCACCACACCGTCGAAGACGTGGGCATCGCGCTCGGCGAGGCTGTCGATCAGGCGCTCGGCGACAAGCGCGGCATCCTGCGCGCCGGCTACTTCCTCATGACCATGGACGAGACGCTCGGTCTCGCGGCCATCGACCTGAGTGGACGAACCGCATCCGTCGTGGAGACAAAAGTAAAAACGCGCCTCGTCGGCGACCTGCAATCCGAGCTGGTCGAAGACTTCTTCGAAGGCTTCGCCCGCGGCGCACGGGCCAACGTGCATCTGAAGACCATGTATGGCCGCTCCAACCACCACAAGGTCGAAGCCCTCTTCAAAGCCTTCGCCCGCGCACTACGCGTCGCCTGCTCGCGCGATAAACAACTCGGAAAAATGCTGCCGTCAACAAAGGGACTGCTGTGATCGCTGTCGTAGATTACAAAGCCGGCAACCTCACCTCCGTAATGAAGGCGCTGGCCGCCGTAGGAGCCGATGCTGTCGCCACCGAAGACCCCGAGGCCGTACGGCGCGCAGAAAAGATCGTGCTCCCCGGCGTAGGACATTTTTCCGCGACAGCATTTCTCGAGACCCGCGGCCTGAAGCAGGCCATCGCCGAACGTACAGCAGCGGGCATCCCGTTTCTCGGAATCTGCGTCGGCCTGCAATGGCTCTTTGCCGGCAGCACCGAGGCGCCCGGCCAAAGAGGTCTCTGCGCCTTCAACGCCATCTGCGAGCGGTTCACAGAGGGCGGGAAAATTCCGCACGTAGGATGGAACTCATTGGAAGTAAGCGAGGGCTCGGGCCTCATGGCAGGAATTCCCACCGGCAGCTTCGTCTACTTCACTCATTCCTATCGCGCACCGATAATAAATGGAACTGTAGCAGTTACAAATTACGGCGACGCCTTCACCGCTGCCGCAGAAAAAGGCAATGTAATGGGAGTACAGTTCCACCCTGAAAAGTCCGGCGCGGCGGGTTTGCAGATTTTGCGCAACTTCGTGGAGCTTCCATGCTGACCAAACGCATCATCGCCTGTCTCGACGTGAAAGGCGGACGCGTCGTCAAAGGCGTGCAGTTCGTGGACCTCATCGACGCCGGAGATCCCGCCGAATTGGCCGCACGCCACGCCGATGCGGGCGCAGACGAAATCGTGTTGCTCGACATCACGGCTACGCACGAGGCACGCGGCACGCTGCTCGACACGGTTCGGCGCACGGCGCTTAGGCTGTTCGTCCCCTTCACGGTCGGCGGAGGCGTCCGAACACTCGACGACGCAACCGCAGTCTTCGATGCAGGCGCGGACAAAGTAAGCGTAAACTCCGCAGCACTGCGCCGTCCGGAACTGATCGAAGAGATCGGCGCGCGCTTCGGAGCGCAGGCCGTCATCGTCGCCATCGACGGACGCCGCACTGCTAGCGGCGCAGAAGTCTTCATCGAGGGCGGACGCAAACCCACCGGCCGCGACGTCGTCGAATGGGCTCATGAGGCCGAGCAGCGTGGCGCAGGCGAGATTCTGCTCACATCCATGGATGCCGACGGCACACGAGCCGGCTTCGACTGCGAACTTACGGCGCAGGTGAGCGAAGCAGTACAGATTCCCGTCATCGCATCCGGCGGCGCGGGTAACGCAGCGCATTTCTCCGACGTGTTTCTGCGCGGCAAAGCGGACGCCGCTCTGGCGGCAAGTATTTTTCACTTTGGAATCTCCGACGCGCGCGCCCTGAAGGAAGAGATCGCGCGCAGCGGCGTCGCCATGAGGCTGCCATGCTGATCCCATCGATCGATTTAATGGGCGGACGCATCGTTCAGCTTGTGCAGGGCGAAAAGCTGAAGCTGGCCTTCGACGATTTCGAGTATTGGATCGAACGATTCGCCGCCTACCCCATCGTCCAGCTGATCGACCTCGACGCGGCAATGCGCCAGGGCGACAACACCACGCTGATCGCCAACATCGCAAAGCGGTTGCCCTGCCAGGTCGGCGGCGGCATTCGCACGGCGGAGCAGGCCCGAGCGCTTCTCGACGCCGGAGCGCGGCGCGTAATCCTCGGCTCCGTCCTCTTTAACGCAGACGGCGTCGCAACGGAAGCCGCGGCATCCCTGTCAAAATCGATCGGGCGCGAGAACTTTGTAGCCAGTATCGACACAAAAACCGGAAAGGTCGCGGTTCGCGGATGGAAGGAAAACGTAAATCTCACCCCCGAGAACGCCATTTGCGCCCTTGAGCCCTATGCGGGCGCATTTCTCTATACTCACGTGGATACTGAAGGTACGATGCAGGGCTTCCCATTTGAGCGCGCACAAACGCTCCGCAAACTCACATCGCGTCAGCTCATTGTTGCTGGTGGAATCCGCGAGCAGGCCGAGATCGACGCTCTCGATGCAATAGGAGTTGATGCCGTAGTGGGAATGGCCGTGTATTCGGGCCTGCTGGCTACTTGAGCTTTTGCTTCCCGGCCAATTTCGTTTCCCGGCGCCGGTACACCGCGCCGACCACAAGAAATGCCGCCACAGCTATGCCAATCACCAGCGTATTTTTGTCGCGATGGCGCAAAATGTTCAAAACGAGCAGCACAAACCAGGCAGCGGCAAGGATGAACCAGAGTGAAGACCGGCGTTGCATTCTTCCGGAGCATACCACGGATGCCGTAAGCTATTGAGTCCGGCGCGGAGCGTGGAAAGCCGCGGCGAGGGATCAAGAGCATGGCGACAAAGGGAAGCGCGTTACGGGTGGCAAAGCGGCTGGATGAGGTCGGTTTCTCCGACATCGTGCAGATACGAAATAAGGTTCTGGAACTGCGCACCTCCGGGCAGACCGTTCACGCCTTTCACGGCGGCGAGCCCTTCTTCGACACGCCTGAGACCATCAAATATGCACTGATGAAGGCGCTGGTCGAGAACAAGACCCGCTATGGGCCGTCGTCTGGCATTGAACCGCTCCGCGTCGCACTGGCAAAGAAGCTGCGCGAGAAGAACCATATCGACGCACAGACCGACGACGTGCTCGTGACCGCCGGCGGCGCACATGCCCTCTACGTGGCCTTCCAGGCCGTGCTCAATCCCGGCGACCACATGCTTCTGTTTTCTCCCTATTGGACGCCGATCCGCGACATGATAACGGGCGCCGAAGCGCGCCCTCTGCTGGTTCCAACGGCTTCAGCGCGCCGCAACGGCATCACCCAAACGCTGGAGCAGTTTTCCACGCCGCACACTCGCGCAATCTACTACAACACACCGCAGAATCCCTCCGGCACAGTGTTTTCACGCACCGAAGCCGAGGAAGTCGCCGCCTTCGCGAAGAAGCACGAACTGATCGTGATTGCCGACGAAGCATACGAAGACCTGGTGTACGAAGGCAGTCATTTTTCCATCGCGTCCCTGCCAGGCATGGCCGAGCGCACTATCTCGTGCTACACATTTTCAAAATCGTATGCAATGACCGGCTGGCGCGTGGGATACGTCGTCGCGAAGGAACCCTTCATGACAGCACTGAAGAAGCTCGTGCTCTATTCCACCAACGGCGTCTCGACGCCCACCCAGTGGGCCGCGCTCGAAGCTCTCGCTATTCCGCAGAGCACAATCGACACGCGCCGCGAAGAATACCGCGAACGTCGCGATCTTCTGGTCAATGGCTTGCATGAGGCCGGCCTTGAATGCGTGACGCCCGAAGGCGCATTCTATGCCTTCCCTGACGTGAGCAACCTGAGCAAGGACAGCCGCAAGGTCTCATCCATGCTGCTTGAAAAAGCGCATGTCGCCACCATTCCCGGCGTGGTATTCGGCGCGCAGGGCGAGGGACACGTCCGTTTCGGCTATGCCATATCTAAAGATGCGATCGCAGCCGGCCTGAAAGCGCTAACGGAGCATCTGCGCCATGCGCCGCGCAAGGCAGGATAAGGTTTTTCCACTTATGGCAACATTTCCGTCATTCGCTGCAAGCCTTCTCAATGTTTTTGAAGCCGAACCACGCTCACCTGCGTCTTAAGGTATACAGATATGGACTCCCGCGCGTCCTCCCTTCACCGACGACTCCTGCCCGTATGGTTGTGTTTGGCGCTGATTGCGCCGGCAGCCCTCCACGGCCAGGATGCGCTCGTGTCCTCCGTTTTGCCTGACGCTCCTGCACCGCAACAGGCCACACCGCCAAATAACAATAGCCTTCAGGGAAAACAGACCAAACGCATCCTGGGCATCATTCCCAACTTTCGTTCCGTGTCCGTTGACGTGAAGCTTCCTCCGCAGACGGTAAAGGAAAAATTCCTGGGAGCGACTCAGGACAGCTTTGACTACTCCTCCTTCATCTTTGTCGGAATACTGGCCGGCGTAGCGCAGGCGCAGGACTCCTATCCCTCGTTTGGTCAGGGCGCATCCGGATATGGGACCTATTACTGGCATACCCTCGCTGACCAGACCGACGAGAATTACTGGGTCGAGTTTCTGCTCCCTTCAGCTATCCACCAGGATCCCCGCTACTACACACTGGGTCGCGGAGGAATTCTCAAGCGCACTGCCTATTCCTTCTCTCGCGTGCTCATTACGCGAACCGATGCCGGCAACGAGACGTTCAATGCATCGGAAATCGTAGGAGCAGGCGCGGCTGCCGGCATCTCCGATCTCTATTACCCGTCGCAGGATCAAACTTGGACGAAGACCGGACAGCGCTGGCTCACCAATGTAAGCCTCGACGGTCTCACCTTTGTCTTCAAGGAATTCTGGCCTGACGTCAACAGTGCAGTCTTCCACCAGAAGAACTAGAAGCTGCGCCGATCAACTCCGCGTTGGTACATTCTGATAGAGGGAGTTCTCGCGCATGCTGAAAGTGGGAGTGCCTGCCTGGGTTGATGCGGAATTACTGGCGGCTTTTCCTCGCGAAGCAGTGCTTGAGCGCGTCGATGCAGAGCCGGAGCGCGCAATCGAGGTGGAATTCTGGATCGCCCCCGTATATCAGCGGGAAGCGGAGCAAGTCTCTCCTCATCTCCGCGGAGTGCGCGTAGCCCAATCCCTGCTGGCGGGCGTGGACTGGCTTCGGCCTCTGTTGTCGCCTGACGTAATCCTGTGCGACGGGCAGGGAATGCACAACATCCCCACTGCCGAGTGGGTCGTCGCGGCCATCCTGAATTCTCTGAAGTATTTTCCATTCTATGGCTCACTGCAACGGGACCATAACTGGCGCGGGCGCGCGAACGCCGACGGGCAGTATCGGGCCATTCATCGCACCACTCAAGTAAAATTTCCGCCCATATTGCAGGAAGAGCTTTATGGCAAGCGGGTAATGATCGTCGGCTACGGCTCCATCGGACGGTCGATTGAAGAGCGCCTGTTGCCGTTCGGCGTCGAAATTGTGCGCGTGGCCCGAACCGCGCGCGCCGGAGTAGAACCGGTCGAACGCCTTCTCGATTTGCTGCCCACTGCTGATGTCATCGTTCTAATCGTTCCGCAAACACCGGAGACCAAAGGAATGATCGGCGAGCGTGAGGTCGCGAAAATGAAACAGGGCGCGCTGCTGGTCAACGCAGCCCGCGGGCCGGTGGTGAAAACCGGAGCAATGCTGGCGGCCCTGGCAAATGGCCGGATTCGCGCGGCGCTCGACGTAACCGATCCCGAACCGCTGCCTGCTGACCATCCATTATGGTCGGCGCCAAACGTCTTCATCACGCCCCACGTAGCTGCGTCCAGCCCTGCTCTTGTGCCGCGCGCCATCGCATTTGCAGCAGAGCAGGTCGCGCGCTACCTGAAGAATGAGCCGCTGCAAAATGTTGTCACCGTTAGCTATTGAAGCCTTAGGTGGGTGAGTGGTCGGATACTGGCGCAGCCTCTGCGCCCGAAGCACCATCGCGTTCCACTGGATAAAGAAAACGCAGCGGGTGTCTCGCCATCTGCCCGAGCACATACTTCAAGATCGACAGGCGCTCGGCGTGTCAGCTCGCGCAGCTTTAGAGAGGTGCGGGAAATTGTGTGGGGCGGCGCGGCTTCCGCAGCGACAGCCTGCGAAATGGTGACACAAAAGCCATTGGGGTCTCACTTTACAGAATGCGCCGGGCACATTCTCCTTGTGCCGGGACCGCTCCACCCCCTATTCGAGATACTCTGAATATCGCCGCACTTCCGCGCCGGCCGCAGTCGCGGTCTCCGCGGGCATCCAACACTCATAACTTTCACTGGGATCAATGCACTTTCCTGCCTCTCACGTCTTCTGGATATGGTTGATCTCGCTCGGCAGCATCCTTTTCATGTTGCTGCGTCCCTGGCGCATTCGTGAGGCAATATGGATCAGCTCCGGGGCGCTTCTGCTCGTCGTTTCGCGCCTGATTCCTCTTCCACTCGCAACCCGCGCCGTTGGCAAAGGCGTCGATGTCTATTTCTTTTTGACCGGAATGATGCTGCTCGCCGAACTCGCGCGGCACGAGGGCGTCTTCGACTGGATCGCCGATGTCGCCGTCCGCCGCTCCGGAAATTCTGCGACGCGGCTCTTTCTACTGATTTATTTCACCGGTGTAGTGGTCACCGCGCTGCTTTCCAATGACGCAACCGCGGTCGTACTCACTCCCGCAGTTCTCGCCGCCGTGCGCCGCGCCCGGGTCGACCCCAAACCCTATCTTCTGGCATGCGCGCTCGTGGCCAACGCCGCAAGTTTTCTGCTGCCGGTTTCTAACCCTGCAAATCTTGTCGTGTTCGGTCAACACATTCCGGCATTGGGTTCATGGCTCAGAAGTTTTCTCGTTCCATCCGCCGTCTCCATTGCGGTTACCTGTTTCTGCCTTCGAGCTCTGTCGCGCAAATCGCTTGCAACCGAAGCCCACTGCCCGAACGAGCCGGTTTCTCTCCACGCAGTCGGGCGTCTCGCGCTCGGCGGACTCATCTTCGCGTCGGTCGTGCTGCTCACCGCCTCTGCACTCGGAATTGGGCTGGGAATCCCTACCTGCGCCGCCGCCGTAGCCTCGCTCATCGTGGTCAGCATCAAAGACCGTGGCATCTTCAAGCGCGCAGCGATCGAAATTTCATGGAGCATTCTGCCGCTCGTAGCCGGGCTGTTCATCCTCGTTGAAGCACTCAACGGCGCGGGCATGTTGCGGCTGATTGAGGGAGCGTTTCAATGGTTGGCCCGCCAGCCCCGGCTCGCCGCCTGTCTCGCAGCGTCCGGCGCCGCCGCCATCCTGTCCAACGCGATGAACAATCTTCCCGTCGCGCTTGCCGGTGGAGCAGCCTTGAAGCTGACACCGCAGCTCTCGCACGCTGTTTTGATTGGAGTGAATCTGGGACCCAATCTGTCAGTCACGGGCTCTCTCGCCACAATTCTGTGGCTGATTGCGCTGCGCCGGGAAAAGGTGGAAATTACGGCGTGGCAGTTCTTCAAAACAGGGCTGGTCGTGATGCCCACTGCACTCGTCTTGAGCATACTTTCGCTCTGGCTTACCGCGTGACTCAGCACCAGGATGCTTGCGGCCCGAAGAAAGACGACCGATCACATCACCAGGGCAACGCGCTCCAGTTCCGACTGCATGCATTCATGCGAGCAGCCCGCACCTTCCAGTCGCAGCACCGCATCGCGCGCCTGCTCTTGGATTACGCCATAGCCGCGTCCCGCGAGGAAGGCCGACAACACCTCGGCCGCCTGCCACAAGTCGATTCCGGACTGCATCAATTCACTTCGCAAATTCGAGAGTTCATTCGCTGCGAATTTCTCAATTCTTCCGGCTCCGGTCATCGTCGTAGCCTCCCGGCCCTGTTTCGGCCTGCAACGTTAGACACCGCTTGGGCCGTAGATGTTGCTGTGGCTCCGTCGATTCTTCTTAAAAGATGTACGCGCAACACCCGTTAGCGGTTTCATGTGCGCAAATTTTTTCACATGCGCTGAACGCAAACCCTTCCGTGCGGGGTCGCTATTAAACTAAAGGAGTATGTCAGATAAGCCAGAAGGACCATCGTGGGTGCTCACCCTTTCGCTCGTAGGAATCGCCATCTTGATTGCCCTGGCAATTGCCTGCCGGATGGTGGCCCCGTCCTTTCACCATTGATGGATCAACCTCCGGAACTCGCGCGATCGGCCAGCAGAACCGGAATGCCATCCTCGACGGGATAAATTCTCCCGCATCCAGGGCAATGAACAGATCGTTCCTCGAGCGCCAGCTTCCCGTGGCACACCGGGCATACAATCAGCTCCAGCGCTTCACGAATTCGCTCCACGTTTTGCATCTGCTCAGTGTACCCAAAGCAAAAAAGGGCCCCACAAATAAGACCTGAAAGATAGGCCGGGGAAAACCGCGGCCGGAGAAACAAATCATGTTGCGAGCAGGACTCACCGGCGGCCTCGGAAGCGGAAAAACCACGGTGGCCGCAATGTTTCGCTCGCTGGGCGCGCACATCATCGACGCCGACGCGCTCGGACGCGAGCTGATGTCCCCCGGTCGCGCCGTGTATAGCGCGATCATCGATCACTTTGGGCCCGAAGTAGTCAGCGCCGATGGAGTCCTTAACCGGAGCCTCCTTGCCGATCTCGCATTTCGCCAGAACCGCCTCGCCGAATTGAACTCCATCGTCCATCCGCCCGTTATTGCGGCGCAGAAGCAATGGGCCGACCGCATCTTCGCGAGAGATCCACGCGCCGTAGCCATTGTCGAGTCCGCCCTGATCTTCGAGGCCGACCGCCAAGGCTCCGCGCCCGGCTGGCGGCATCGTTTCGACCGCATCATCCTTGTCACCGCCCCAAGCGAGCTCCGCATCGCTCGCTATGTCGACCGCATGGCGGAGGCCTCCGACGCAGTCTCGCGCGCCGCGTTCGAAGCAGATGCGCGCAGTCGCATGGCCGCACAGATTCCCGACAGCGAAAAAATTCCGCTCGTCGATTATGTGATTCGCAACGACGGCTCGCTGGAAGCCACGCGCCGCCAGGTCGAACCCATCTTCGCCGAACTCGCCAGCACCTCCCGCATGTGAATCTGCAAACTCGATAAAATTGGAAAAAGGGCGTCCGCGCGCCACACCGCGCACAAACGCCATCCCACAGACAGAGATTTGGCTATGACATTTCGAAGGATCGTGATCGTTCTCCTCATCGTCGGCGGCTTCTGGTATCTCACCACGCTTAGCTTCGGACCGCTGCGCCAGCGCATACTCAACGGCCACACCCTCGGATCGGACCTCACCCTGACCGAAGCCCACGCCGCACCCGAGTACGACTCCGAGGAGATGAACAACATCGCCGTTTACAAAAGGGCGCTCCCTTCGGTCGTCAACATCACCTCGTCGATGCAGACCATGAACTTCTTCTTCCAGGTCGTCCCTCAACAGGACCAGGGCTCCGGCTTCATCCTCGACACGCAGGGACACATCCTCACCAACAATCACGTCGTCGCTGGCGGCCAGCAGATTGAAGTCACTCTCGCCAATCAGCACCGTTACAAAGCAACCCTCATCGGACACGATTCCGTCCACGATCTGGCCCTCCTGCAGATCGACGCACCCAACCTCGTTCCCGCCGTTCTCGCCGCCTCATCGCGCAGCCTCGTCGTGGGCCAGAAGGTCTATGCCATCGGCAATCCGTTCGGGCTCAGCGGAACCATGACCACCGGCATCATCAGCGCCATCCGCTCCATTCACAGCCCGCAGGGCGCGCTCATCGAAAACGCGATCCAGACCGACGCCGCCATCAATCCCGGCAACTCCGGCGGCCCGCTGCTCAACTCGCACGGCGAAGTCATCGGAATCAATTCGCTCATCGCCACCAATCCCAATGAGGACGTCGAGCAGAGCGCAGGCATCGGCTTTGCCATCCCCATCGACACCGCCAAGGCCGTGCTGGGCGATTTCCAGAAGTATGGCCACGTCCGGCGTCCCTCGCTCGGCATCGTATCTCTTCCCATCGGTCCCGATCTCGCCGACCAGATGGGTCTCGCCGCCAATTACGGCGTGCTCATCCAGCAGACAATCCCCAACGGAGCCGCGGAGCGCGCTGGTCTGCACGGAGGCACACAGAGCGCCTATCTCGGCAATCTGCAAATTTATCTGGGCGGCGATCTCATCGTAGGTTTAGACGGCCAGCAGATCACTAACACGCAGGACATCTCCGACGTCATGAATCGACACCAGGTCGGAGACACCATCACCGTCACCTTCTACCGTGGAAGGCGCAAGATGACCACCCACATTACGCTCGGCGAAGCTCACGATCAGGCCGCATAAGTGAGGTCCCCAGGCGAGATCGCCCCGCAGATCAAGGTGTTATTCGCCGGCCCGCAAGAAATTGACTCCTTGCTCCACCCGCTGCGTCTAAAACACCATGAAGCACTGGACCGCAGCCGACATTCCCCCTCAAAGGGGCAAGCTCGCTCTCGTGACCGGAGCGAACAGTGGCATCGGCTTCCACGCCGCGAAGGAGCTCGCGCGAGCCGGCGCTCACGTCATCCTCGCCTGCCGGAACTTGCAGAAGGCGAACGACGCGAAGCATCGCATCCTCTCTGAAATTCCTTCTGCGCACCTCGAAGCAGCCGAGCTGAACCTCGCCAGCCTCGCGTCCGTCCGCGATTTCGCCGTAGCCTTCATCGGGCAGCGCCGCAACCTCGATCTGCTCATCAACAACGCTGGAGTGATGGCGCTCCCCGACCGCCAACTCACCGCCGACGGCTTCGAGCTCCAGTTCGGAACCAACCATCTGGGACACTTCGCACTAACCGGCCTCGTGCTCCCCGCGCTACTCTCTGCCGGTCAGGCGCGCATCATTACCGTCAGCTCCATTGCGCACCGCGGCGGCAAAATTCGCTTCGACGATCTCCAATGGAACCGCGGCTACAGACCATGGCCCGCGTACCGGCAGTCAAAGCTCGCCAACCTCTATTTCGCCTTCGAGCTCGATCGCAAACTCCGCGCCGCGCACGCGCAGGTGGCCAGCATCGCCGTGCACCCCGGCGTCTCCCGAACCAATCTCTTCCATGCCGGTCCCGGACAAAAGAGAAATCTTCAGGGAATCATGGCTCCCATCTTCATCAGGATCATCGGACAATCCGAAGAACAGGGAGCCCTCCCCACGCTCTACGGTGCAACGTCGCCCCACGCCCAAAGCGGAAAATTCTACGGCTCCGACGGCTTTCGCGAGATGCGCGGCTACCCAGTCGAGGTCAAAGCAGAAACCCAGGCCTACGACCCCGTCATCGCCGCGCGCCTATGGCAGGCCTCCGAACAACTCACCGGCGTGCACTATCTGTTCTAAATAATCGACAAATACTCATCACTATTAACCACGCAGGCAGGCTATCCTTGCGGTGGAGTTCAACTCTGTTCCTGATCAGTAAGGAAGCGTATGGCAAGCATCTTGGGCTCGCTGACAGATCAGCTCACGATCACCCACTACGAAGATTGGCTGATCTTTATACAAAGGCTTGAGGAGTCGGTTCGCAGCGGACGCGTGAGAAAAATTCCTGCGATTAGAAAGGTGCACTTCAAAGACGAAGAATGGTACTTGGATCCAGAAACGGGAGAAATTTATGTCTATGTCCAACCCGATGCTCCCATCTTGCCGATCTGGGAAAAGGTTGATCCTTTTGCGGAGTCTGAGATTCCCGAACCACACCCGAACGATCTGAGCGTCATCCTTATAGGGAGGACCAGCAGGGTAGAAGCGAAGGGAATAAAAGGGCTCATGGATTTACTGATTCGTCAGGGCGCAGTGGAGCCTCTTGTTCCGTCAAATGCAGACCCGTCCGCAGATTCGAGGGAGAAATGGTACAAAGAGCTTCAAACGGGAATCGTCTACCGACTTGTTGAGCCGGCTGATGGAGCCGAGTTTCGATGGGAACGAGTGCCGCAAGACGAACTCCAAAACAGAGTCCAGTAAGTATCCGATTGACTGTCTATATATATCCCCGGAAGCGGAAACTAGCGCTCAACCTTCAGAATCAGCCCTCAAGTACCGCCGCCCAACGACGCGATACTCCCCCGACAACACCCGGGCAATCCCCTCGCTGTAAGCAACATGCTCCTGCTCCAGAATCCGCTCCGCCAGCGCGTGCGCATCATCGTCCGCCAGCACCGGAACCGTCTTCTGCAGCACAATCACCCCATGATCAAGCTGCTCGTCCACAAAATGCACCGTGCATCCGGCCACCTGCACGCCATACGCAAACGCCTGCTCCTGCGCATCCAGTCCCGGAAACGACGGCAGCAGCGAGGGATGAATATTCAAGATCCGCTGCGGAAATGCCTGCACAAACTCGGCGGAGAGCAGCCGCATATATCCAGCCAGGCAAACCAGATCGACTTCATTCTCACGCAGACACGCGATAATCTCCGCGTCATGCTCCGCCCGCTTGCGCCCATGCGCCTCGATAGCCACGGCCTTCAATCCGCGTTCGCGAGCCGCCACCAGCCCGGGCGCATCGGCCTTGTTCGAGATCACCACCGCAATCTCGCAGCCCCTCAGCCGTCCCTGCGCAATATTTTCCGCGATAGCAACAAAATTCGATCCACGCCCTGACAGCAGCACACCCAATCGCTTCATCAGACGTAGACAACCTTGCGGTCGCCCTTCACCGTCCGCCCGATCACATGGAACTTCTCGCCCGCGCGTTCCAGCAATCCCTTCGCCCGCTTGAACTTGTCCGCCGGAACAACGGCGATCAACCCGATGCCCATATTAAAGGTCCGCAGCAGCTCGTCCTGTTCCACATTCCCCAGCTCGCGCAGATGCTCAAACACCGGCAGCACCGGCCACGATCCCAAATCCACCTGAGCCGAAATCCCTTTCGGCAAAATCCGCGGAAGGTTTTCCGTAATGCCGCCTCCGGTAATATGCGCCATGCCCGCGATCAGCTCACCCGCCGTCAGCTTCTGGATCACATGCAGATAGCTGCGATGCGTCTTCATCAGCGCCGCTCCCGCCTTCTCTTTAAGCGCGTTGATGTACTGGTCCGGCTTGTATCCTGCCTTGTCAAAAAACAGCTTGCGCGCCAGCGAATAGCCGTTCGTGTGCAGCCCGGTCGAGGGCAGGCCAAGCAGCACGTCCCCGATCTGGATCTTCGCCCCGGTAATCAGGCTGTCCTTGTCCACCACGCCCACGATAAAGCCGGCCAGATCATACTCCCCATCGGCGTAAAAGCCCGGCATCTGCGCTGTCTCGCCGCCGATCAGCGCGCAGCCGTTGGCGCGGCACGCCTCAGACAGTCCAACCACAATCTTTTCCGTCACTTCCTCGTTCAGCCGACCCGTCGCAAGGTAGTCCAGAAAGAAAAGCGGCGTAGCACCCTGCACTGCAATGTCATTCACGCAATGGTTCACCAGGTCCGCGCCCACCGTGTGGTGAATTCCCAGCTCAAACGCGATCTTCAGCTTCGTTCCCACGCCGTCCGCGCTTGAAACCAGCACCGGCTGCTTGAACTTCGCCGTGTCCAGCTTGAAAAGGCCGCCAAAGCCGCCAATTTCGCTCAGCACGTTCTTGGTAAAGGTCCGCTGCGCAAGATACTTAATACGCTGCTTCGCGCGATCGCCGCTCGAAATATCCACGCCAGCATCGGCATAGGTGACAGGGGTGCTCTTCTTCTTCGCGTCAGCCAAAGGAATCCCAGGAGTTTGAAATGGGGCTTGAAACCAGCCAGAAACCCAAGTTTAGCATCGCTGATGGCTGGTACAGCGCAGCATTTAGACTTGAAGAAAAGAGCGGGGATTTCCAATCCTCCAATCCAATGACAAATCACTCCCCCAGCGCACAAACCGTCTTCGAGCGTACCGCCGCCACCTACGATGCGGCACGCGCCAAACTCATTCCTCCCTATGAGCGCTTCTACTCAACCGCCGTCGATCTCATCCCCTTCGAGCCAACAGCCGAGATTCGCATCCTCGACCTCGGAGCAGGAACCGGCCTGCTCTCCGCCTTCATCCGGGAAAAATTTCCCAACGCCCAGCTCCATCTCATCGACATAGCAGAAACCATGCTCGATCGCGCCAAAACCCGCCTGGGAACCCGTCGCACCACCTACGCCGCCAGCGACTACGGCTCCCAGCCGATCCCGCTGCCAATTGACGGCCAGTGGGACGCCATCGTCTCCGCCCTCTCCATCCATCACCTAAACGACTCGGACAAGCGCGGTCTTTTCCGCCGCGTCCACGCGGCCCTCGCTCCCGGAGGAGTCTTCGTCAACGCCGAACAGGTAGCCGGGCCAACCCCCGACCTCACCCGCCGCTACCACCAGCAATGGCTCGCTCAGATCCGTGAGCGCGGAGCCAGCGAACAGGAAATTGCCGACGCCGAGTACCGGATGCAAGCCGACCAATGCGCCAGCGTAGAAGACCAGCTCGCATGGATACGCGCTGCCGGATTCGAAGACGCCGACTGCTGGTTCAAGGAAGGCCACTTCGCCGTAATGGCCGGAACCCGCACCGGTCAAAGGTAGGGACTCGAACTTGTCAAGCCCCCCTTGCCCCACCCTCCACTTAAACTATTGAAATAAAGTCGCTTACTCCAACGCCGAAGCGCAGTTTGCAGCGGGGGAGCGGTACCAACTTCAGCGCGACCCCAGAGGCAGACCCCGGCTCACCCGCACCGTAGCCGACTCGGAGACCGAAGTTCGGCCCCGAACGGCCGCCTCCTGAGCAAAAGCCCGGTAGCAGAAGCCAAGCCCCAGCAGCACCAGGCAGACCGACAACGCAAGCCGAAGCTGTCGGCTCGGTACCCGCGGCGCAACCATCGATCCGGCCAGGGCTCCCGCAACGCCGCCAATGGTCAGGCGTAGCAGCAGCCCGGTATCGAAGTAACCGCTGGCAAAATGAATTCCACTGCCCGTCAGAGTCATGCAGAAGGCAAACGCCAGGTCAGTGCCCACCACCTTGGCCGCGTCGAGCGACGAAAGACCCATCAGCACCAGTGTCCCCATCGCTCCCGCGCCCGAGGAAGCAAACCCAACCTCAGCAGCAATGGGAAACATGAGAGCTGCAATCACCCCATGCCGAGTTCGTCGCTCTCCGGAGAAGGCATGCGGACGGAAGTGCCGGTAAAGATGCCACGCCGCGGAAAACACAATGATGAGCCCGAGCACTGCATAGAAAACCGCGTGGCTGCCAACAGCAGCATAACGGCGAAAGAGCAATGATCCAACAACCACTCCGGGCAGCCCGCCAAGCAGCATGATCCCCAACACCCGCCACGCCACCTGCCTGCGCCAGATCTGCACCGGCACTACCACCGCCTTCACAATCGTCGAGTAAGCCAGCGCCGTGCCCACGCTGATCGCTACCGGCACATGCAGCAGCAGGATGAGCATGGGCGCAGTAATGGTTCCGGCCCCGACACCGGTGATGGCAATGATGAACGCGATCAGGAACCCCAGCGCGATTTCCATGCGTGCCTAGTGGCTCTCCCCGGGCTGAATGTGAATGCCGCATTCAACCTTGGCTCCGCCCCACCGGCCCGAGCGCGGATCGTCCGCGCTGGCAGGCAAACTGGTGCAGGGTTCGCAGCCGATGCTCGAGTAGCCGAGGTCATACAGCGGCAGCAGCGGAATCGCATGCCGCTCGGCGTACTGCCAAACGTCGCGCGTGTGCCAGTCCGCCAGCGGACTCAGCTTGCGAAGCTGCTTGCCGGAAGGAAGGATGAAGCTTTCAACCGCCTGAAGATTCGCCCGCGTCTTCGCCTGCTGGCGGCGAAGTCCGGTGAACCACACACCGTAAGGCTCAAGCGCGGCAAACAGCGGGCCGACCTTACGCAGCGCGCAGCAGCGGTCAGGAGCCGTCTGGTTCAGAATGCCGAACTCCGCCTCCTGCGCGGCAACGGTCTGCGCAGGAAGGATATTTTTAAGATTCAAATGCCATTCGGCAGAAATGCGGTCGCGGTATTCGTAAGTCGCAGCAAAGTGATAGCCGGTGTCAAGAAACAGCACAGGAATATCCGGAGCAACTTCGCGAACGAGATGCAGCACAACCACATCCTCCGCCTGAAAGCTGCTCGTAACGCAAGCATCAAGCTCGCTTCTATGCAACTGCCCGCGAACCAGCGCAGCAGCGGCGGCAATCTTCTCATCAAGCGTCGTCGGTGTAATAGAAAGTGTGCTCACAAAAGCTCCTTTGCGGAGGAAATTTCAAGCGCAGCCAGCAGCGCGTCAACCGAAACATCGCCCACAAGCTCCGGAATGAAATCCTTCGATACGATCTGTGCGGCCTGTTCCACTTCGACCAGGACAACCACTCCGGCGTGATGCAGCGCGCGCCACACGCTTCGGTCCCGCACCCGCGTCCGGACCGCCGGATAACCCATATCGAGCAGCCGCTGCTCAAGCTGCGCGATAACTTCGCTGTGCGCAAGAACAATCCGCGGAGGCTGCTCGGTATCCGTAACAGCCGTGGCCAGAACCTGCCGGATCATTCCCGCGCCCACAGTGGCGTTGTTTGCAGGATCGATCAGGATAAAGCTGCCCGTCGCGCGGCTCTCGCCATAAAGATCGGCAAGGATGGGCCGATCGGTCTCAACCTCGATCACGCCAATCCCATTCAGATCGAGCGCAGTGGCAGCCTGCGGATCGAGCGTTTCAATATCAATTCTGTGGCGAACCGAGCGAACGCGCGCCGGAACAACGTGGCTGGCGTGCTTGAGCAGATAGCGCCGATGAAGGGCAAGAGGCTGTGAATGCAGCCAGACGACCGATGCCTCGAAGTGATTCGTGACAGCGGGCGGCGCATCGGCGGCGGCAATCAGGTCTCCGCGGCTGATGTCCAGCTCGTCTTCGAGCGTGACCGTAACGGAGAGCGGCGCGCTCGCCGAATCGAGGTTGCCGTCGAAAGTGACGATGCTCTCAACGCGACTGGTGCGGCCTGAAGGCAGCGCGACGATGCGGTCTCCAGGATAGACGGTGCCTGCGGCGATCTGCCCGGCAAAGCCGCGAAAATTCTGGTGCGGGCGAATCACGCGCTGCACCGGCAGCCGGAAAGCCGCGCCACTGTTGGTGCCCGCGACTTCGACGGTCTCAAGGTATTCAAGCAGCGAAGGGCCCGAGAACCACGGCATCCGCTCGCTCGCATGGACGACGTTATCGCCCTCCAGCGCGCTGACAGGGATAGCTTCAAAGCTGCGCAGTCCCACGCGCGCAGCCAGGAGGGCAAAGTCGTTGCTCAGTTTCTCAAAGACCTCTTCGCTGTAATCGACCAGGTCCATCTTGTTGATGGCAGCAACGACGCGCGGAATGCCAAGCAGCGCGGCGATGTAAGCATGGCGGCGCGACTGGGTAAGGATTCCCTTGCGCGCATCGACAAGAATGATCGCGAGATCCGCAGTAGACGCGCCCGTTGCCATATTGCGCGTGTACTGCTCGTGACCCGGCGTATCGGCGATGATGAACTTGCGCCGCGCCGTCGAGAAGAAGCGGTAGGCTACGTCAATCGTGATGCCCTGTTCGCGTTCCGCGCGCAATCCGTCGGTGAGCAACGCGAAATCGATCGACGAGGGAGACGATCCGCCACCGCCGCGCGTGACCGAGCGCACGTGATCTTCATAAACATTGCGCGAGTCGTAGAGCAGCCGCCCGATAAGCGTGGATTTGCCATCGTCCACACTGCCCGCCGTCGAAAAGCGCAGCAGGTCTTTGGCCTGTTCCGCTTCAAGGAAGTCCTCGATCTGAAACGCGGCCTGTTCTTCGAGAGTCTGCGTAAGCGCCATTCCAGCGGTTCTCCTCTTGCTATCGTGTGAAGCCAATTCCCTCAAGTGGCTCTTTCGTTAAGAAAAGGCCACCTTGAACTCCCTTTAAAACGGCACTCAAACTGGAGAACCGCTCTAGAAATACCCCTCGCGCTTCTTGATCTCCATCGAGCCGTCCTGGTCATGGTCGATCACGCGGTTGGCACGCTCCGATGAACGGAACGAAACCAGCTCGGCAATAATCTTCGGCAGCGTGTCCGCATCCGAGCGGATCGCACCCGTGCAGGGACTGCATCCAAGCGAGCGCAGCCGGCAACGCACAGACTGCTCCTCGCCGGGAAGTCCCTGAACAAAGCTCTGCTCCACCGGAATCAGGCTGTCACCGCGCACCAGCATCCTTCGCTCTTTGGCGAAGTAAAGCGGCACAATCGGAATGTTTTCAAGATGGATGTAGTGCCAGATGTCCAGCTCCGTCCAGTTCGACAGCGGGAACACGCGAATGCTCTCGCCCGGTCCCACACGCGAGTTGTAGACGTTCCAGAGTTCGGGACGCTGCGCCTTGGGATCCCATTGCCCGGCCCGGTCGCGGAAGGAATAAATACGCTCCTTGGCGCGCGATTTCTCTTCATCGCGGCGCGCTCCACCAAAGGCCGCGTCAAATCCGTAGTGGCGCAGCGCATCGAGCAGCGCAGTGGTCTTCAGCAAACCGCAGCAGCGTTGCGTTCCCAGCTTCACCGGATTAGCGCCCTCCGCCAGCGCCGCCTCATTCCGCCAGACGAGCAGCTCCAGGCCAAGTTCACGCGTGTAGTTGTCGCGAAATTCCAACATCTCGCGGAATTTGTAGCCGGTATCGACATGTAACAGCGGAAAGGGAATCGGCGCAGGATAAAACGCCTTCTGCGCGAGCCGGAGCATGACAGATGAGTCCTTGCCGATGGAGTAGAGCATCACCGGCTTCTCGAATTCAGACGCAACCTCGCGAAAGATATGAATGCTCTCGGCCTCCAGCTGCTTCAGGTGGCTGAGCGGAGCGGGATCGTGTCGAACCGGAATTTCGGCAAGCGTTGCAGATGCCATTTCGTTGAGCTTTCAGAGTCGCTCATGCGGCCCGTTGCAGATTTTGTGCTGAAAAAGAGAAAACCCACATGCCGTAAGGTCAGGCAGTGGGCTTAGGGGGTGCGAAGATCGTAGGGTAAATTACTTGATCTTGTCAGATACAAAGCTCACAGCCATGGCACATGAACAACACGCACAACAACAAGCGGGCTGCATGGAACTGGCCGGAGCTTTCATAGTGAACCGCATCTGCTAATAGCTTCGCCCACGGTGGGCCGGTTGTCAATCGAATGCTTGCCGAAAAAACCGCCCTCGCTTGACGCTATGTCGACACTTCTTTATATTCGCAATCACGATGACTCTTACCGCCATGTCGTGTAGCTGCTGCCTTCGCGCACATGCCTGCCCGGCGGGAGAACGTTTCTGAGCGTCTAACAGAAACCGCTACGAAGCATCCCTGCCGGACCGACAAGGTTCGGCTTTTCCTTTTTCCATAAGAACTGTGAATCGAAACGTGTTTGCACTTTCTTTAATCCGGCTCTCCGCTTCGCGCTACCCGCAGCGCTCGTGTTGTTGATCGTCCCATCGATCCGCGCCTGCCGGGCGCGCCTGTTCTGACTTTTTCCATTTCAAGTTCTTGAACTTTTGGGCGGATCGCCCCTTGAAGGAGTTTGCCGTGTACCTATCTCCTCGCTCAATTCGAGTGTTTGCGTTGCTGTTCGCTCTCACCCTTGCCGCCACGGGCTGGAGCCAGATTGTAGGCGGCTCCATCTCCGGTACCGTGCGCGACACAACCGGCGCGGTCATCCCCGGCGCGACCGTGCAAATTCGTAATGTAGAAACCGGCGCAAGCCGCACCCTGACCAGTGATGGCGAAGGGCGTTACGCAGCGCCGTCAGTGCCTGTGGGTTCTTACTCGGTGAGCGCCGCCAGGGAAGGCTTCGGCACGCAGACACAAACCGGCATTCGGCTCGTCGTTGGTCAGAGCGCGGTCGTCGATCTCTCGCTCGCCATCGGGCCAGTGCAGCAGGAGGTAACCGTCGCGTCCACTCCGGCAACGGTGGAATTATCGACGCAGCAGACCTCCGGCCTGGTCGACGAAAAGCAGGTGAAAGAGCTGCCGCTGAACGGCCGCAGCTACGACGAACTGATGACGCTGAATCCGGCCATCGTCAATTACAGTTCACAACGCTCTGGTGGAGTCGGAACATCGAACTCGGCTGTTGGCAATATGTTTGCCGTCTCCGGACACCGCCCGCAGGACAATCTCTTCCTCCTGAACGGCGTCGAGTACACCGGATCCTCGGAGATCAACGTGACTCCAGGCGGCACCAGTGGCCAACTGCTCGGCGTCGACGCAGTGCGCGAATTCAACGTGGTCACCGATACCTACGGAGCCGAATACGGCAAGCGCACCGGCGCGCAGGTGAGCATCGTTACTGCGTCGGGCACAAATTTCGTGCATGGATCGGTCTTTGAGTTCCTCCGCAATAGCGCGCTCGACGCGCGCAATTATTTCGATCAGGCGGACATTCCCGAGTTCCAGCGCAACCAGTTCGGCGGATCGCTCGGCGGCCCACTGCGTCGCAACAAGGTTTTCCTCTTCGGCAATTACGAGGGCTTCCGGCAAAACCTGCACCTCAGCGATCTCACCCTGGTGCCCGACAATCAGGCGCGCCAGGGATACATTCCCAACTCCAGCGGCGCGGAAACCTACATCGGAGTCAGCCCCGCGGCGCAGCCACTGCTGGCACTGTGGCCGGTGCAGAATGGTCCCGAACTCGGCAGCGGCATTGCCGAAGCATTCAGCAATCCGCTTCAACGCATCCGCGAAGACTTCGGCACCGCGCGCGCGGATTACAACATCTCTGACAAAGACCTGCTCTTCGGCGTCTACACCATCGACGACAGCGACGCGAATACTCCGAATTCCAACCCCTTCAGCTACGTCGTCGAGGCGCTGCGTGAGCAGGTGACCAGCGTGCAGGAGCAGCATGTGTTTTCGGCCAAACTGCTGAACACCGCACGCTTCGGCTATTCGCGCGCCGCGTATGCCTTCACTGGCACCACGCCAGTGGATGTCCCCGGCTGGATCGCGGGCCGCCCCATCGGCGCGGTTGTCATCGGCGGCGGTACGGCACTCAACGGCGCTTCCCAGATCAGCGGAGCCGGCACCAACGCAGGAAGCAATCTCTCCACAGCCCGCAATCTCTACACCTACGACGACCACGTTTACTGGACACACGGCATTCATCAGATCGAATTTGGTGGATGGCTCCAGCAGATTCAGTCCAATGACAATCTCGCACAGGATCAGTATGGACAGGCGTCGTTCGCCAGTCTTACGAGTTTCCTTCAGGGAACCGTCGCTACCTTTACCTCGGTTCCTTCCCCCACCGAACTGGGATGGCGATCCATCGAAGGGGCGGGCTTCGCGCAGGATACAGTTCACATCGGACCCAATCTGGAGCTTCGTGCAGGCCTCCGCTTTGAGTCGACCAACGGCTGGAATGAAGCGCAGAATCGCGCATCGAATTATCTCTTCGACCCCAACGGCGTAATCGAGACGAACCCTGCGATCGGACATTCGGCTCTCGCCACAAATCGCGCAAAATTTCTCCCGGAGCCGCGCATCGGCATCGCCTGGGATCCAACAGGGCGTAGCAAAACCATTGTTCACGCGGGCTTCGGCGTGTACCACGCGCTGCTCGACAATCTCGACTACCGGCTTGACCAGACCGCGCCGTACAACACCACGAACACGCTGAAGAACGTGCCGCTGAGCAGCCTTAACATCGTTCCCGGCCAGGCGCCGCCTTCAGGCAGCAAGATTTCTCCAAGCGGCGTGCAGCCCGATGCCTACACACCAACGGTGCTTACGTGGTCGCTGAGCATCGCGCAGCAGGTCGCTCCCAATACCTCGCTGACCATCGGCTACGTCGGCTCGCACGGCTATCACCAGATGCTCTCTGAAGACGTGAACGAGCCGATACCGACCATCTGCCCGGCATCGCCCTGCCCATCAACCCTGTCGGCGGGAACGGTCTACTATCCCAAAAATGCGGTCAACGCGAATCCCGCGCTGGCCAACACCACAACGTGGATTTCAGAAGGCGTGAGCAGCTACAACGGGCTTGAACTGGATGTGAATCATCGTTTCGGGCACGGCTTGCAGTTGCGCGGCGTCTATACATGGTCTAAGAATTTCGACGACGGCACGGCATGGAACACCAGCGTAGGCGCGAACTCACCCGCCTTCGTCGAATTTCCTTCACGTCCAAAGCTCGACTGGGCTCCGGCAAACACCGACGTGCGGAATCTCGCCGTCATCAGCGGAACATACGATCTTCCATTCGGAAGCCACGATACCGGCAGACTGAATCGCACTCTCGTTCGCGGATGGAGCGTAAGCGAGATCGCCACGCTGCAATCGGGCTTTCCGTTCACGCCGCAACTCGGCTACAACCCCACCAACAACGGCGACGGCCGCGACCCGATACGGCCATCCATCAATCCCGATTTTCACGGCAAAGTGATCGAGGGCGGACCCACCCAATACTTCGACCCGGAAGCCTATATCGTTCCGGTTGCCGGCACCTACGGCAACGCCGGACGCGATTCGCTGGTCGGACCCGGCCTGGCAAACCTTGACGCATCTCTGAAGAAAACCACTGCGCTCACCGAAAAAACCAACCTTCAATTTCGCGCCGAGTTTTTCAACCTGCTGAATCACACCAACTTCGGAACTCCGAATGAAGTAGTGTATTCGGCCGCGGGAACGACGCCCTCGCCAACGGCAGGCGTGATTACATCAACATCTTCAACATCGCGGCAGATTCAGTTCGGAGTGAAGCTGCTGTTCTAGCGTTACGGCGAAAGAACAATAAGGCCGCGCCATCCTCTGCCCAACCTTTGGCGCGGAGGTTGGAAAACGAAAGACCTGCGCTGCTTAGCGCGAAGCGCAATTGCCTGGACGGCTAGTCCCCGCGCTCCAAAACAGCCAGTGGCCGATCCAGATTGGTAGTCATGGTCGGAACCGCACCCAGAAGAGCGCGGGTATAAGGATGCGCGGGTTCGCGGAAGATATCAGCGCACGAGCCCTCCTCAACCAGAAGCCCATGCCGCATAACCGCGACACGATCGGCAACCTGCGACACCACCGTCAGATCGTGCGAGATGAAGAGCATGGTCAAGCCAAAACGTTCGCGCAGATCGGCGAGCAGCTCCAGAATCTGCTTCTGCACTGTTACGTCGAGCGCGGTGGTTGGCTCATCGGCAATCAGCAGCCGAGGACGGTTCGCAATCGCCATCGCAATAAGAATGCGCTGTCGCTGGCCGCCGGAAAACTGGTGAGGATAATCGCCATACCGCCGCACAACATCGGGCAGCGCTACCGCCTCCATCGCCTCCAGCACAGCGGTGCGAACCTTACGCCGCGAGTATTCGGGATGATGCGCGCGCACCGCCTCAGCCACTTGCTCGCCGACCGCCATCACGGGATTGAGCGCCGTCATCGGCTCCTGAAAAACCATGGCGACATCGCGCCCGCGCAGCCTGCGCATCGATTCGGAATCCAGGGAGAGCAATTCAATTCCGTCGAAGCAGATTGAGCCTTCGACCTGCGCGGTCGGGTCGAGCAACCTCATCACGGCGAGAGCCGTAACCGATTTCCCCGATCCGGACTCGCCCACCAGCCCAAGCACTTCACCCGGTTCGATGTTGAGCGTAAGGCCACGCACGGCGACGGTCGCCCGAAACCGGATAGAAAGTTGATGGATCGCAAGAAGGGAGGCCACGCGCTCATGCTATCGGAAGATCGCGCTAGAGCGCACGTAAAAGCATGGTGGGCCCGGAGGGATTTGAACCCCCAACCAAGGGATTATGAGTCCCCTGCTCTAACCGTTGAGCTACAGGCCCGCAAGTTGTTTAAGTCGCGTTATTTTCTATATTTACCACCGTCATCATTGAACGACTTCGACAACCTCTTTCGTGCCGGTACCGGTTGCTTCCTCAGTACTCAGTTCAGTTTCACACAGTCGCTCTGCAACTGGCGACCTCCCCAGCACTTTTACGATCATCTATTATTCACTTCAACGATTGCTTGGCCGGAGTGGCTTTTTCGTATTCTCGGGTTTTTCGTTACTGATCGTGCAAGGCCACGGCTAACCTGAACCTCAATGAGTGCCTCGCTCTGTGGCTGTTGAAAAACTCGATCTTTGCAGAAACTGCATGATTCTGGGTGATGGTAAATGGTCAGTCAACGCCTACGAATCGTTTATAGGGCATCCTGACGCGAAGTCATTTTGGACATTTTCCCGCATCCGAGTTTTTCAACAGCCACCTCTGTTATCGCCAACTAAGAATGATCTGGCGACTCTGGGTGCCGTTGCTATTGCTGATGATTTGAGATGATCAGGGCTACCAGCGACGGCGTCGGCTGCGCCCTTTGTTCGGTCAGACGGATAACCTTCCGCATCTATGGATCACCTGAATTCCAAGACTCTCAATAAGTTTTTGAGGCGGCTCTGTAGAGGGACAGGCGGTACTGTGTCTTATTGGGCGATTACCATTTGAGAGGTACTGGTCAAGTTGAGCGTTTTTTTGCCGTAGAAGGGAACAATTCGATCTTTGGCCTGTGCTGTCGGGTCGGAACGAGCATTGCTCGTACGTGCCGCGTGATTTTGCCCCTGTTGCGGAACGCGCTCCAATGGAGCTTTCCGCCCCCAACCCTGCCTCCTCATCACCTTGAGGCATTTAT
This sequence comes from uncultured Acidobacteriaceae bacterium, assembly GCA_963743135.1. GTDB lineage: Bacteria > Acidobacteriota > Terriglobia > Terriglobales > Acidobacteriaceae > Silvibacterium. The sequence continues at coordinate 273,172 of CAVUON010000007.1, read as the reverse complement.
GCAACTAGCTCTAGACTCAGCTCACCAATAACGGGGAAGTACGAAGGAGAGTGCGGACCGGGACTGACGGATTCGCTGGTCAACTGTTGCCAAATCGCCGATGCACGTTTCGAGCAAAAGCTGACGTGGAAACGTCCTTGCCCTGTTATCGCCAATTGAGACTCAACCTCAAGTTAGCGCGTGATCCGGGCGTTATCCCGCGAGGCTCAGACAATTTTCAGTGCGCGACTATCAGTTCTACTAATGGACTGGCCAGCACGGTGCTTTTAGGCTGTCCCTTATATAGTCGTCCGCAACAGGAATGCGCACCGTTTTATGGAAACGCTGTTCTTCCAGCGGGATCTTCGCCCGGGAACATCTGGGGTTTGCGGTTACAAATTCCCTGCCTGTTTCCCGAACCACTCAATCGGCAGAAGATGGGCCCTGCCAAGAACTGAAATAGGACGTCGGAGGAGACAATGGCACTAATTGACGGCACGGGGCCGAAAGCCCCCGCACAGCAGACACCAGCCGCGCCGGGTTCACCCAGCGCGACCACCACCATCGATGGAAAGTATCTCCCGCCTCCACCGGCAAAGTTCGGCGGTGTGATCAACCTGAGCGCTGAAGAATCGAAACCGTTCTGGCCGCCCACGGTAGTGCCGCCCAAGGGCGCCCCCAATGTTCTGCTGATCATGACGGACGACCAGGGCTACGGCGTCTCCGGCACGTTTGGAGGAGTCATCCCGACACCGGCGCTGGACCGGGTCGCGAAAGCGGGACTGCGCAACACTCAGTTCCACTCCACCGCGCTCTGCTCGCCCTCGCGGGCGGCGCTGATCACTGGCCGCAACCACCACTCGGTGGGCTCCGGCCAGATCGGGGAGTTGTCCACCGGATATCCGGGCTACAACTCAATTATCGGAACCGACAATGCAACCATCGCCGAAATCCTGAAGCAGAACGGCTATGCGACATCCTGGTTTGGCAAGGAGCACAACACTCCAGCCTTTCAATACAGCATGGCGGGACCCTTCGATCAATGGCCTGTCGGGATGGGCTTCGAATACTTCTACGGGTTTATGGGCGGCGAGACCGACCAGTGGACGCCCTACCTCTTTCGCAATCAGACTCAAATCTTCCCGTGGCTCGACAAACCTGGCTACAACCTCACCACGGACATGGCCGATGAAGCCATCAAGTACCTGGGAGAGTTGAACGCAGCCGCGCCCGACAAGCCGTTCTTTCTCTACTACGTTCCTGGGGGCTCCCACTCACCGCATCAGCCCACTCCGGAATGGATCAAGACGATCAGCGGGATGCACTTGTTCGATCAAGGCTGGGAAAAATTGCGCGAGCAGATTTTCGCCAACCAGCAACGGCTCGGGGTGATCCCGCCGGGCACCCAGTTGACCCCGTGGCCGAAAGACATTCTTCCGGAGTGGGACACGCTCCCCGACGAGAACAAGAAGCTCTTTGCCCATCAGGCAGATGTTTATGGCGCCTACGTCGCCTACACCGACCACGAAATTGGCCGCGTGATCCAGGCGGTCGAGGATATGGGAAAACTGGACAACACGCTGATTATTTACATCGTCGGCGACAACGGCACCAGCGCCGAAGGCACTCTGGTCGGCACGCCGAACCAATTTACCGCCTACAACGGCATTCTCGATTTGCCCATCGCCGAGCAGATGAAGGCTTACGACGCATGGGGCTCCGAGGAGACCTATCCGCATATGTCGGTGGCGTGGTCGTGGGCGTTTGATACGCCCTTCAAGTGGACCAAGCAGGTGGCATCGCACTTTGGCGGCACGCGACAGGGCATGGCTATCTCGTGGCCCGGCCATATTAACGACCCCGGTTCCATCCGCACGCAGTTCCATCACCTTATCGACATTGTGCCCACGATCCTCGAAGCGGCGGGCATCCAGCAGCCAGTATCGGTCAACGGCGTTACACAGAAACCAATCGAAGGTGTGAGCATGGCCTACTCTTTCGACAAGGCGAACGCCAGCGCTCCGTCGAAACGCGAGACGCAGTATTTCGAGATGTTCGGCAACCGCGCCATCTACCACGACGGATGGATTGCAGCAACCACGCCGCCGGAACCACCCTGGTTGCTGGGAGCTAAACCACTGCCCGAGGTGGTCAATGGCTACCAATGGGAGCTCTACCACATCGCCGACGATTACTCAGAGAACAACGATCTCGCGGCCAAGTTCCCCGAAAAGCTGCGCGACCTGCAGGCACTCTTCCTCGTGGAGGCGACGAAATACAACGTCTTTCCGTTGGATAACTCGACCCTCACCCGAATTATCACACCGCGTCCTAGCGCAACTGCCGGGCGGACTCTCTTCACCTATTCGGGCGAGGTACCCGGCCTTCCCGTCGGTAACGCACCCAGCATCCTCAACAAGTCGTACTCTATTACCGCCGAGGTGGAAATCCCGCAAGGCGGTGCGGAGGGGATGCTCGTCACCCTGGGTGGCCGCTTCGGCGGCTACGGCCTTTACCTGCTCAAAGGCACGCCGGTCTTCACCTACAATCTCCTTGACATGGCGCGGTTCCGGTGGGAGGGTCCGGCGGTGCTCGCGCCGGGTAACCACACGATCGTTTTTGACTTCAAGTACGACGGTCCCGGTCCCGGCAAGGGCGGTACCGGCATCCTGTCCGTGGACGGCAAGCAGGTTGCCACCCAAACGATTCCCCACACCATCCCGTTCCTGATGAGCATGGACGAAACCTTTGACGTCGGCGTGGACACCCGCACGCCGGTGGACGACAACGATTATCAGGTGCCGTTCCGCTTCACCGGAAAACTCAACAAGCTCACCTATAAGCTCGGACCGGAGGAGCTGATGCCGGAGGACCAAAAAGCCAAAGCCGCATCCGAAGCTGCGGTGCACAGCTAGGAGCGAGTCGTCATTGGATTGAGGCTTGCGGGCCGCTTGTTTGAGGGGCTCGCAAGCTGAATTTTGGTTCCGATTGTGTGGTCGGCAATCCGGAGGGAAAACACAATGGCATCGATAACTAAAGGGACGGCTGTCCAACCCAACATTGTCTTCATCCTGGTGGACAACGTCGGCTGGGGGAATTTTGGGGTGTACGGCGGTATGACACCTACACCGCGCATCGATAAGATGGCCAGCGAGGGCATCCGCTTCAACAACTACAACGTGGAATGCCAGTGCACACCGACGCGCTCGGCCATCATGACCGGGCGGCACCCGGTCCGCTCGGGTACCTTCAAAGTCCCTTTTCCGGGGGAGGGACTATCTGGGATGGCGCCGTGGGAGTACACCACCGCCGAACTGCTCTCCGACGCCGGCTATGCTACCGCGTTGTATGGCAAGTGGCACCTGGGCGAACACGAGGGGCGATTGCCAACCGATCAGGGATTCGACGAGTGGTGGGGGGTCAAGAACAGCTTGGATGAGGCTGGCTATACTGCGTGGCCGTTGTTCAAAGAGAGCGGGATGGAGGCGCCCATGATCTGGGAGGGGAAAAAAGGCGAGCCTTCTACGCCGGTGATGCCGCTTGACCTCCAGGTACGACCGATCCTGGACGGGGAGTACATCATCCCCAAGACAGTCGACTTCATCAAGCGAAAGGCGGCGGAGAAGAAGCCCTTCTTCGTCTACGTTGGCTACTCCGAGCTGCACCCGCCGGTCGTCGGCCATCCGGACTTCGTCCGCAAGTCCACTCAGCGCGGTGGGCTGTTGGCCGACATAATCGCCGAGATGGACTACCGCGTCGGCCAGGTTCTGGACGCCGTGAAGGAAGCGGGCGTCGACGACAACACCATCGTCATCTTGAGCAGCGACAACGGAGGCGGTGGATTTATCCCCCAAATCGGGCCCAGCTCGAACGGGCCCTTTCGCGGCGATTTCCCGAACACGCCGTTCGAGGGAAGCATGCGAGTGCCTGCCATCATCCGCGGGCCGGGCCACATCCCAGCCGGTGTGGTCACGAACGAGACGTTCGCCGCTGTGGATTGGCTGCCCACGTTGGCCGCGATGGCGGGTGCGTCGCAACTCGTGCCCAGGGATCGACCGATCGACGGCATCGACGCCTCGGCCTTCATGCTGGGCAAGAGCGATACCACCGGGCGCGACAGCTATATGTTCTTCGGCGTAGATGGCAAGCTGATGTCGATCAAGTGGAAGATCTACAAGATAATCTTTCGCTATACGGAGCCTCACGCCGTCGATAAAGGCTTCATCGATCCGCAGTGGCCTATTTTCTACGACCTGAGCAGCGATCCACACGAGGACAACAACCTGTTCGATACAGATCTGACCAACGCCTGGATGCTGGCGCCGTGTTTCAAGCTCATCGGTGAATACAAACGCAGCATTCAGCAATACCCCAACATCAAGGTCGGCGAAGACTTCAAGGGCTACCAGAAATGAATTGCGGTCAAGGAGAAATGCATGTATTCACCGATCAAATCCAGAACCTTTGCGTTTGCCCTCATCATCTTGGGATTTGCTTCGCCTTTGCTCGCTCAACAAAAGGGGCAATGGGTCCCGGGACAGTTTGGTCTCAATGCCGGTGCGATTCCCGAACCCGGCATCACCTACGCGAACCTGGCACTCAACTACTCCGCCAGCCAATTGAATGACTCGAACGGAAACCGCATTCTTCAGAATGTTAATGGAACCTATTCGTTCTGGGTGGATGAGAACATTTTCTACCTTGTCCCGAAACACAAATTCTTCGGCGGGTATTTCATGCCCTATCTTGCACTCAACTACGCGAACGGTGAGTTAGTCGCCAACATAACCGGGACCAGCCTCAGCACCGGCGGAGGAGGATCGGGTTTTGCCGATATGTACGTCCAGCCACTGAACCTCGGTTGGCACTTGAAGCATGCTGATGTCGACGTCGGATACGCTTTCGTCGCTCCTACCGGCCGATACACCGCGGGAGCGACCGACAACGTGGGCTCCGGGTATTGGGGCAACAACATAACCAGTGGCACCACTTACTACATCACCAAGAACAAGGCAACCAGCGCAAACCTGGCCACCGACTGGGAGATCCACGGGCAGCGGCTAACCGCCAGCACGCCGGCGGGCCTGTTCAGCGAAAAAACCCCCGGTCAGGCATTCACTGATGAGTGGGGATTTGGGCAGGTCCTTCCCCTGAAGAAGGATTTCAGCCGACTGGCCCAACTCGGATTGGTTGGCTATGACCAATGGCAGGTTACGAGTAACGGCGGGACAGTTATTGTTCTCGGTATTCCTGTCCCTGCGAGCAGCATTCCGTACTACTCAGTCCACGGAATTGGTTTGCAGGCCAATTTCATCCTCCCCGCGAAGAATCTGGTAGCTTTCTTCAAGTACTACGACGAGTATTCGGCCAAGGCTCGTCCACAAGGCCGCACCATCGATTTCGGCTTTTCGTGGACGTTCCGGATTCCGAAGCCCCAGCCCCCGAAGCCATAAGTCCCATGCGCGGTGTCGAGAGCACCATTCGGCGGTTCCTACGCCAAGAGTCAGCTTCCTAATAGGCAAGACACGCTGATCCATCCGCTGCGAATCGGCTTCATCTCTTCCAACAGACATGGTGCCGAGTTCGGATTGCACCGGGACGTCGGCATAGCTGTATGAATGTGCCGCGGGCGTACAACCGGCCACACGGCATATTCGCCGTGTGATGAGAAACTTCCTCATTGCCGATCAGTGGCTGACTTGAACTTGCTGGTCATGGCCAGCGGATACTCAGGGCTCAGATTTCCTCGTAGCCGGCGCTTTTCTCCGTGTCAGAGTGTATGGCTATTATGAAAGGAGGTCGTCGCATGGACTTGAAGGGGGAGTACTCGCTTAGCTGGGTTGGTATGGCTGGGAAGACAAGAGCGATAACTCACAACGATTACAGCCGCTTATTCACGCAGACCAATTCTGCCTGATACGCCGTGAAGGGATTATGAATCTCCCGCTCTAACCGGTGAGCTACAGGCCCGGCGGGTGCGCCGAGTCTTATTGCGATGGGAAGAGGTTGGGCTACGGCGCGCGTGCTCCTCCAGTCATCCCGTCGACAACCAACAGACCTGTGGTGATTGGCGGCGCTCAGTCTTGTTTTTTGCAGCTGGAAAATCAGTATCTATGCTAGCGAGCCGCCATAAACATCGCGCTAATGGCTTCTGGAGCCATGGGCCGAGCGAAGTAATAGCCCTGTCCCAGGCGGCAACCAAGCGACTGCAGCTGATCCGCCTGCTCTGCCGTTTCGATTCCCTCCGCGACCACTTCCATATCGAGCGAATGAGCCAGGTCGAGAATGGTTCGCACGATCTCCGCGCTGTTTTTTTCCGACCCGATTCCCTGAACAAACGAACGGTCGATCTTCAGCGTGTCGAACGGATAGCGGTGCAGATGATTCAGCGAGCTGTATCCGGTTCCGAAGTCATCCATGTGCAGACCTACCCCCAATTTCTGCAGTCCGTGCATGGTTTCCTGGGCCGTATCTTCATGGCTCATCAGGCTGCTCTCCGTCACTTCGAGACGCAGATCCGAGGCGGAGACGGAGGCTGAGGACAGAATGTCCGCAACGCGGTCGACCAGTCCTGGCCGTCCAAATTGTTTTGCCGACAGATTCACGCTTACCCGCAGATCGACGGGCTGCTCCGGAGCCTGTTCGCGCGTCAGGTCATGCCAGGCATCGATTTGCCTGCACGCTTCGGTCAATCCCCAATCGCCCAGCGGGAGAATGAGGTCTGTTTCTTCAGCCAGCGGAATAAACTCACCCGGCATGATCATCCCGCGTTCCGGATGCTGCCAGCGCACCAGCGCCTCGAAGCCGATAATTCTGCGCGTGGCCAACTCGATCTCCGGCTGATAGTGCAGCGTCAGCTGGCCGTTGCGAATGGCCTGCTCAAGGTCTGCCTCCATCTGCATTTTTGCGATCGCCCGCTCGCGCATTCCGCGGGAATAGCAGATTACATGCCCGCGTCCCGCCGCCTTTGCCTCGGCCAGCGCCGTCTCCGCGTCGCGCATTAGACCTGCGGGGTCGGCAATGGATGCATCGGCATGCGCCAGCCCAATGGCCGCAACCGGCGACATTCTTTTGCATCGCCATTGGAAGGGGCGGCTTAACTCGCTTGCGATATCCCTGGCCGCCCCGATTGCGTCGGATTCGCTTGCGGCCGCTTCTAAACAGACGAGAAATTCCGCGCCGTTCACGCGAGCAATGACCGCTTCTTCCGAACTCTGCCGCCGACCCGCTGCATCCCCTAGCCGCATCGCGGTCTCGACCAGCAGGGCATCGCCGCCCTCGTATCCAAGCCGTTCATTGACGAGCTTAAAGCGCTCCAGTCCGAGCGACATGACGGCGAAGTCCCAGTCGCCGCGCAGCCTCGCTCGTTCGAACCGGCGCTCCAGATGGTCGATGAAAAACAGCCGATTGGGCAAACCGGTGAGCGGATCTTCCATCTTTCGTTCAGTCTGGTCGGTAAGCGACCCGGCGATGATCGTTACGGTACCCTGCTCATTCCGCTCCGCAACCGCGCGCACCGTTACCCATCGCCACATGCCGCCTTCATTGCGAAGCCGGTGCTCATTCCGCATCTGCCGCGCTTTGCCGGCTCGCAGAGCCCGCAGCTCACCAGCCAGACGCGCATGATCCTCCGGATGCACGCGGGTGAGCCAGTGTTCAAGTCCCGCCGCATGTTCCCCGGCTTCAAACCCCGCAATCATTTGCCATCGCGGCGAAAAATACGCCTGGTTCGTCCGCAGATCCACTTCCCAGAAGCCATCGAGAGAGGTCTGCGCCGCCATGGCGAAACGCTGCTCGCACCCCGTCTTCGACGCCTCTGCCGCCATCTCTGCTCCCACTTTCTTTGGATACAGCGCGTACCGCGCAAAAACGACACGCCGGACCCACGCCGATATGCGATTTATCGGAGAATGCGCAGAAAGCTTTATTGTTGCGAGCGGGCGGTTTAACTTGAAGTGCTGTTATTTCTTCTCGCCGGTCTCCGTCCACAGGAAGCCCAGCTCGTCGGCTTGATCCTCGACCAGCTGCGTAAGCGAAACGCCCGCGCTGTGGCCGCCCTTGACCGAGTAATGGAGCAAAATAGGACGGTCGCTCCCGGTCGAGACCTGCATCAGCGCCGTCATCTTGCGCGCGTTCATGGGATCGACGCGCGTATCCCCGTCTCCGGTAAAGAACATGATGGCCGGATACCTGGTTCCTGGCTTCACGTTCTGGTACGGAGAATACTTCACGATATACGGAAAGTCCTTCGAATTTTCCGCACTGCCGTATTCCGTGGTCCAGAGGCGTCCGAACTCGAACTTCTGGTACCGCAACATATCAAGCAGCGGATAGCCGCACCAGATGGCTCCGAAGAGATCGGGCCGCTGCGTCATCGCCGCGCCCATCAGCAGGCCGCCGTTGGAGCGTCCACGAATGGCGAAGCGATCGGGCGTGGTGTAGTGATTGTCGATGAGATATTCGGCGGCTGCGAAAAAGTCGTCGAAGACGTTTTGCTTCTTCTCGAACATGGCCGCCTTGTGCCACGGCTCTCCGTATTCGTCGCCGCCGCGTAGATTAGGCAACGCGAAGAATCCGCCCTGCTCCATCCACCACGCATATTCGGGGTTCCAATCGGAGAGCATGGGCACATCGAAGCCGCCGTAGCCGGTCATCAGCAGGCGGGCCGGGCCGTCGCGGGCGAGCCCTTTTTTGCCCGCGATGAACATCGGCACGCGGGTTCCGTCCTTCGACGTGTAAAACACCTGTGTCACTTCATACTGCGAGGAGTCGAAGGGAACCTTCGGCGTAAAGAAGGTATCCTTGCGGCCGGTCTTCGTGTCGTAGCGGTAAATCGAAGGCGGTGTAATGAACGACTCGAAGCTATAGAAGCCTTCGCTCTGAGTGGGGCGCCCGTAAACCACCGATCCCGACCCGATGCCGGGATAGGTGAGCGTGCCGGTCTCTTTTCCATCGAGGGAATAGATAGTCGTTTCAGTCTTCACATCGTGCAGACGCGAGATAAAGAGCTTGCCGCCGACGATGCTGTCACTGTCGATGACGTCTTTGCCCTCAGGGATGACTGTCTTCCAGTCCGACGGTTGGCCGCCCGGCGTGGCCTCGACAATGCGTCCATTCGCGGCCTGGTAGTCGGTCATGAGAAAGAAGCGGTCGCCAATATTGATCGCACTGGTGTGCGCTTCGACTCCGTAAACAAGTGGCACGACATCGCTGCCGGGCTTGCGCAGGTCTTTCACCAGAATATCGTCGCGCGTCGCGGGTACTCCGTGGCTTATGTCGATCATCAGATAACGCTGGTTGTCGGTCACATACGCGCCCACCAGCGCCATCTCGCCGAGCTTCTCCCCTCGATATTCACCACCGAATATTTCCGGATCGGCGCTCACCGGCGTCCCGAACTTGTGGAACCACACCGTAGTTCCCTCGTGCGTGAACCGCGAATAGTAGAGGCCTCCGTTATCCGGACTCAGGCTGGCTCCGAAGTAGCGCGCCGAGGGCAGCGTGTCGGGCAACTCGCTGCGGTCCTTCACGCGCAGGAAGTGGATCGAGGTTTCATCCGCGCCGCCCTGCTGCACTCCATAAACCAGCAGGCTGCCGTCTTCGGAGATATCCCAAATGTGGACGGAGGTATTTTGGTCGGCGCTGAGTTTGGTTGCGTCGACCAGGCGCTGATCTTCGCCCGTCCAGCCGTCGCGCATATAGATCGACGCCTGGTTTTCGTCGGCCAGCCGCTTCTCGAAGAAATACTTGCCGCCACGCAGCGTGGGCATCGAGTATTCATCCACGCGCTCAAGCGCGGTGAGACCCTGGCGAATCTCCGGCAGCATTTTCACCTGCGAGAGATATTGCTGCGTGTACTTGTTTTCTTCGTCAATCCAGGCGCGCGTCTCCGGGCTCTTCGCATCCTCCAGCCAGCGGTAGTTGTCCACGATTTTTGTGCCGAAGTAGTCGTCCGTGACCGAATGCACGGCAGCCACCGGCGGAGGCGGCAGCGTGATCCCGTCGCGTCCATGAACAGCGTTCTGCTGCGCAAGCAGCGTCAGAGGAAGGCAGAAGACGATCAGAGCCGCCGAGGTGCGGCTTGCGGAAAAGTTAGGAAGCTTCAACATGCACACTCCACAAGAATCCCCAATTCTATTCGAGAAAACTCCGCTGGGGCATTTTGAAATCTCGGTTCTTACGCTCGGCTCAGCGCTTGTTTTTTGGCCTTGGCATCTCTGTGACCTTGTTTTGCGGCCGCTCTTCTATCGAAACAGTCGGCACCATGGCTCGGATCTGATCTCTGGTCTTGCCCTGACTCTTCTCCAAAAAATACCAGAGCGCATCGACGAGAATGTCATTAGTGGTGGTTCGCTTGTCTTTACCAGCCCGGCGAACCTCGCTGATCCAGCGTATGGCTGCCCTTTCTGCGGCGGTCAGGCCAATAGTGGTCCGCAGGGCATCATCCGGGATGTGTTTCTCTCTCGGGCTCACGATTCAGATTGCCGTTGACTGCACTTTCAAATTGTCACATTATTACGTTAAAATGCAATAACGTGGTTACGCTCAAAATAAGATCGATGACCACCGGCAATCGCATCATAAGATTTTGGAAGGGGATTTTAGATGGCACCCACTGGCCCGTTTTCGGGGGAGCTCAAGGTATTTGCAAAGCACCGCGAAGAGTGGATGTGTTCGCACCCTGGCGAGTTCGTTGCAATCCAAGATGACGTGATAGTAGAAGGATTCTTCGGCTCGTACGCGGACGCTTTCAAGGCTGGCCTGCAGAGGTTTGGCGTGGGCCGGGAGTTTCTGTGAAGCAGGTATGGATGACTGAGCCAGTCTATTTCGTCTCATAGTATGGCTCGCATTGAGCTTTTTTGGGATCCGTTCGGGCAAGGTGATCCCGGCCCATGCATTTACGTCATAGTGAGAAATTCACCTGATGTAATTGAGCGAGGGCGTGCTCTAGGTCTCGAATATCCCGAATCCCGCAAAATGAGAGCCCTTCTCGATACTGGCGCATCTGTCACCGTAATTAGCAAGACTTTTACTAAGTACTGCAAGCTCTTTCAAACCAATGAAGGTACCGAGCTGAGAGTACTCGGTGCCACCTACCGCGGCGGGGAGCATGCCGGCTCCGTCAGTTTTCCCGGCACCAATTTGCGGACATTCGACCTCATCCGAATCATTTCTGCCGATTTCGAAAAAGAACCAAACTACGCATGTTTGATCGGTAGAGACATTCTGCGAAACTGGATAATCTCATTCGACGGGCCTTCCAAGCGTGTAACGATCACAGATTGATCCGAAGTTGCCACCTCTCATGCTGAAACTAACAGCTAGAAGCAAAGCGACTCCCTGAATCGTTGTTTTCACAAGTAGAATCAACCAACCGGATGTCCACATCCTCCACTACTCCGCGCTGGCGACGAGCACTTGCCGTGCTGCGCCCTTCGCACAGCCATACCGCCTTTACCGCGACGCTGCTGTTGATGACATCGGTGATGGCCTCCCGCGTAATCGGCCTGGTCAAGACCAAGTACATTGCCTACCTGCTGGGCCGCTCCGCCGCTGCTGACGCCTTCAACGCCGCCTTTCAGCTTCCCGACATGCTGTCCTACTTCCTCATCGGGGGAGCCGCTTCCATCACCTTTGTCACCATGCTCACCCGCTATCGCGACGAGGGGCGCGATGCCGAGGGCGAGCGCGCCATGTCCGTCATCCTCACCACCATGGCGCTGGTGCTCGGAACGGCGATTGTGCTCGCGGAGTTTGCCGCGCCTTTTCTGGTGCGTCTGCTGCTGAAGGGGTTTGAGAACGATCCGGCCAAGGCCGCGCTCTGCGTACATCTCACGCGAATTCTGTTTCCGGCCCAGCTCTTCTTTCTCGCCGGAGGAGTCTTCGCCGCCGTCCTGCTGGCCCGCAAGCAATTTGCCGTGCAGGCGGTCACTCCGCTCATTTACAACTGCGGAATCATCGCCGGAGGCGTCCTGCTCTACCGGCAATTCGGTCCCTCCTCGCTCGCCCTGGGAGCCGTGGCCGGAGCCTTCCTCGGCCCCTTTGCGCTCAATGCCGTCTGGGCGCACCGCGCCGGAATGCGCTACCGGCCCATCCTCGATTGGTCGAACCCCGGTCTGCATCAGTGGGTCCGCATGTCCATTCCGCTCATGCTCGGCGTTTCGCTGGTCTCCGCCGACAACTGGATCATCAACTACTTTGCCTCGCATACCGGCGGCGCGGTTTCGCTGCTCACCTACGCCAAGCAGGTCTTCAACGTGCCGGTCGCTCTGGGACAGGCCGCCGGCGCGGCTTCGCTGCCTTTTCTCGCGTCGCTTTACGGCAAGCCCGATCGCGGTCCCTTTTCCCGCACCGTCAACTCATCCGTCTCGCGGATCCTGGCCTTTTCGATTCTGCTCACCGCCTTCCTGATCGCCATGGCGCTTCCCTCTGTCGACGTGGTTCTGCGCGGAGGCGCCTTTCACCGCGCAGACTCCGGAACCATGGCCCTCTACTTCGCCATCTTCTCGATTTCTTTGTGCCTGTGGTCAGCGCAGGCCATCTATGCCCGCGCCTTTTATGCGGCGGGCAACACGCTTACGCCCATGATCGCCGGGACGATCGTGACCGCGGCCTCCGTGCCCATCTATTGGTCGCTCTACAAATCCTTCGGACCCGCGGGGCTGGCCATCGCGTCGGATATAGGCATTCTGATCCAGACCCTCACGCTGGCCGTAATGCTGCACCGCCGCAAGATGGTTTCGCTCGCCGGGTTGGAGTACCCGGAGCTGCTGCGCTCCGTAATCGCTGCCGGAGTTACGTACGCCGCGCTGGTTGCCCTGCGCCACTATGCGCCAACCACCAGCCGCCTCCGCGAGCTCGAACTGCTGCTGGTCGCCTCGGTGATTTGGGTAGGAATTTCTGCCGGGATTCTAAAGCTCACCGGCTCGGCCTTGCCGCAGCAGCTCCTCGGTCGATTTGCGAAACCGAAGGTGGCTTGAATATCAGGTCGCTGGGGAACCGAACGGATACCGACAGGTAGCGGATCGGATACCAATCAGCGGGGCTCGGCGGGGGCCGGCAGCGTCGCAATTGTGCGCGGCGGCTGTATCTCATTACAAATATTGAAGAGCGCGGAGAGGAACCCAATCCCAACGACGTGCAGCCCCTTTGGCGAAGCGCTTGCACCACCTCCGGGTGTAAGAACAACCGAACGAAGGAGGAACCACTTATGTTTCGCTTCAAGACATTCCATCTGTTTCTACTGCTGGGGCTGATCGCCCCCGTCCCCAGCTTCGCCTCAGCGAGCTACTGCATCGCGGTAGACAACGGCTTCGGCCATGGCGGCACGACTTTCGTCGAGCCACTTTTTACTTTGCCGCCGCCGGGCAACTGCAACCCGTGGTCGGGCTTCACAAAGACCGCTTCCACCGTCATCTTAACGACGTCCGGTGGCGGGTGCCTTTCCAGCGATGGTAAAGCGCTGACGCTCAACGTTTCCAGCGCCGACCCGGACTATTTGGGTGGGGGCAAGGCCGGGTTGGATTACATCAAGTTGCTCCGGAGTTCGTCATCAGTTTCGTTTTTGACCGCCACCGGGGAAGACGTCGGTGCCTTCGGCGGAAGCGCAAAACTGGTGACCTGCACGAGCAGCCTGTTGAATCTCCCGTCGTCGCACGACTAACTGGGCATGGCACTCGTGCGGCCAGCGTTCGCCATCCGAGTGCCACCCAGACAATTACCCCGTCTGTATTGCGGCCGGATCGGACGCAACGCACACTCTTCCACATCTCTGGCGAGGGGGACCATCGATATGCGTAAACTTATGTTGCCCGCTCTTCTGCTGCTCACACCGCTCTTTGCTCCTGCTGCCACGATTTCTCCGGTTGTGAACAGCGTTACCGTCAGTTACACGTCGAATGAAATCACGGTTAACGGTTCAGGTTTTTTGCCGGTGAAGACTGCTCCGACTGTGCTGTTCAACAACACGAAGCTCACGCTTGTCTCCGACACCAACACGAAGATCGTTGCCCATTTGCCCAGCGGCGTTGCGGCTGGAACTTTTAACCTCACGGTCACGAACAGCGAAGCGAATAAATTTGTGTTCGACGTGACGTATGGCGCAACCGGCCCCGAGGGACCGGCGGGGCCGAAGGGCGCGACAGGAGCACAGGGAGTCGCAGGACCTTCGGGGCCGACTGGACCAACCGGCCCACAGGGGCCGCAGGGTGAAGTTCTGTCGTATTCGGCAAACGGCGTATTGGTCGCCACCATGGGGCAATCGTGGGGCAGGTTCAGCGTTGCCACTTTGAAGAATCCGGGAACCTACATTCTTTCAGGACAGGTTATGGTGCGGAATGAGCAATCGTACATCGCGACGGTCTACTGTACGGTCATGGACGCTTCAGGAAATTCCCAACAAACCGCGCCGTACACTGTGGAAGAACTTGGATCTTACGGGGTTATCGCCGTTCCAATGAACGGGTACTGGGTTTCGACGGCGGCGAATACTTCGATCTGGCTGGAATGCACGTATGAGGGCTCGACGAACGTACAAGTCTTCGGAAACGGCGCATTCACCGCGATTCAGGTGAAGTAATTGTGCCGAACGCTCCCGAGCCGAAAGAACGCTTCACCCGCCTCGTGAGATAGATACAGTGAGATAGATACCGGGAGGGGCACTCCCCCCGGCCCCGCACCGGTATTTTTCTGCTCGCCGAGCGGTGGAGGCAGCGGCCTTCAGGCCCGGCGCACTGACTTCGCTCCTGCCGTTCACTGACTTGAGCAGGCTTTCGCTACAAGAAGTAGGAGAGTAAAAGGAGCAGAGTAATCAGGATCCCGATTACGGTTCCAAAAATCTTGGCCGACCTATTTTCATGTGCCTTTTTAATCCAGGGTGCCGCGGATCCTGGCTGGATCAACTCCACAACCCGCGTCAACGCGCCGAGATACGGGTTGTCAACGGTGAGCAAACGATCGTCCTCGTCACCTGTATCCGCGAACGGGATCGGCTCGTCCCGCGCCGGAAAATAGACGAGGCGCGCCTTATTCCCCGCTTCAGGAAGCTCAATACCGGTGGTTGCGGTGAAGCTGCTTTGAAACGATTTCCATCGTTGCCCCGCGAACGGCACCAGCAGAACAGTAGGCACAAAAGGCTCGTGATGGAAGACCTGTTCCAGCTCCCACTGGAAGTTCCCAGTCGTGCCCGCGAAGAGAACCGCAAGCTGTGCCTGATCCAGCAGCTTTCGAAAATGGCTCTGCCAGTCGTCCCCCACATAGAGCCGCGCCGCACCGCCCCATGGAGGCATATCTTCTCCCGGGTGACCGATCGCTACCAACGGCCCCAGGATCTTAAATGGTTCAAGGAACAACGGCTCGGCTCTCACGTCGTCTAGCTTCCTGGCGGAGCCGACATGAAACACATTCGCATCTACTTTGAACGGCCGCAGATACAACACCGGCTTACGAGTATCACGCCCCATGACCTCCTCCGCCCTTGGCTGGTTCTTTTGGCGCCAATTTTTATACAGAAGCAGGAGAAGCGTCCAAAAGATGACGACGATAACCAGGATTACCGGAGTACGGGGATCATCAAGGAAGCCGCTAAAAAAGGATTCCATTCAAAATTCCTGCCCTGTTGGAAGCGAATTTGGCCCATTCAAGCCCTGACTTGAGCGGGCAAGTTCCGATGCATTCTTCACGGCCCGTCAGCCTTCGCTCTTGCGAATCACCAGCTTCAGGCCTGACCACACCTTATCCGCCGCGCACCCTGAGGCAAGCCGCTGCCCGTAATGTCTCCGTCAACGTAGATGCCGTCACTGTGCTTGATGGTCTTCTGCTTCAACCCGTGAATCCCCGCATCAATTCACTGACTAGCTGCTGGAATTGCCGTGACAAGGTAGGCATAAGATACGCGCACGGCACAATTCTCACCATATTTCACGGTTGTGATTTCCGCATTTACCGCGGTTATATGCATGTTTGCTGCGTTGGCTGTTACGAAAAAAAATAGGACTGGACGAGATCACACGCCGCACTACGCCTTGCCAGTCCAGATCTGCATAGGTCAGTGTTTCCCTTCGTGAGCGCCGCCCTTGCCTGCTGTCAAGCCGTCAAGTGTACAAGCTTATCCCGGTGTAAGCACCGAAGCTAAACCTATTAAAATCATAAGATTATCATCTTGACGCAAGGTTTCACACGGCGTATTGTCGAGAGTCAACATGGAACCAAAGCTTACCGTCTATGTTTGGATTTGGCACGTCCTCAAGACAATCGGATATCGATGCTACGAAACGTGGAAGCGCGATCTGTCAGTCTTCTGCGCGTTGTGCATCGTAACTTATTGGGTTGCCCGCGGTCGAGACGTTGCTGCGTGGTCAAATCTCAAGGTTTCCCTTGCTTCGGCGGCGATAGTATTTGCATGCTTTGCCATTTGGCACGTTTTAGCCAGCCTATGGATCGTCAATAAGGAAACTCACATGGGTATTAATCCGCATGACAAGAAATTTGGGTTTGTGGGTCTAGCTGTTGTTTTTCTTTTGGTTTGTGGCTCCTCATATTTGGTTTATGGAGGACTCTCAGGTTCAAATCGGAATAGGCAATCGGCGCAAAATGATCTCTCCCAATCCGGCACGAAATCGGCCCCGACAAATCAGTCGCCGGGTACCAAACCGCAGCCCCCTCCAGTCGCAGCGAATACTCCCAAGTGTGCAGACCCCTCTGCCACGATCTCGGGTTTAAGCATGAAGCGAGTAGGAACCGCTTTCGAGACTGCTAATAGCTGTATTGATATAAGAAACTCGGAGGTCACCGACGCATTGATAGGAGTAAAAACCACGGGTGAACCTCAGCGCAGCTCTCTGCCTGCCGCTAGGATTGACGATGCGCAAAAGAAAGTACTTGCTTCTTGTTTAGCAACGCATCCTGGTAGTGTCGGAATTTCTTCGATATCTGAAGTAGAAGCTTCCACATTCGCAAAGGATTGGCTCGAGGTGTTCCAGTCGGCGCACTGGATGATTGACGGTGGTGAAATCCGGACTATACCTGCCAGCACTGCAACGCCTGGGATCGAATTCCATGTTTACGTCCTAAAGGGTCCGGACGGAAAGATGTTCTCTGACCCCGAGACACCCAGTGGAGCTGCGGCAGACTGCATCATTCATAAGCAATTTTCTGGAGGAGGAAGGCTTGTACCTGCTCCCGAAGTTGCCCCGGATCACCTGGAGGTCATCGTGGGGCAAGAAGTTCAACCTTAATCAATTCAAGGCAGCATTTGTAAGTTTCTTGTACTCCAATACGGGAGCTTCAACCAGCCTGTAGTGGACTGGATCATACGGCGCATTACGCCCTGCCAGTCAGTCAACTCTGGGTCGGTCGGTGTTTTCGCGCCTGAGTGCCGCTCTTACCCGGTGTCAAGCCATAAAGCTTGCAAGCTGCTCATTCTAAGGAACCTCCGCCTGCAGGGAATTATGCCCAAATCCAATACAATAAAGAGAGGGAAAGACAACCCTCGACCCCTCCAGGCACCGAAACTAAACCTATTAAAATCAAATCGATGCAAATAAGTCTCACAGAATCAATTTGATAGCGCTCATTGCCGAATGCCAGTCCATTAGAATCTATAAGATAACAATTTTGACGGGGGGAGGGGTCACACATGTGACCTGCCGCAAAGCCCTGACAAAGAACGAAGGCCAATCCAGATCAGAAGTGCTCCGGCGTTAAGGCGGGGGCATCTGGAAACACTCATAGCAGAAGTTAGGGCGGTAACAGGGAGTAAGTCGGTTAACCTCTTCAGAGTCAAGCAGGTGACGATAAGTAACCTGAAATCAATTACATAACGCACAATCTCAACAATCTCTCCTTTTAGAATCTATGAGATAACATTTTTTGACGGGGGAGGGGGTAGGGCCGACCGATTCAAAATCTCAAGCAGCGAGCCCGGCCGAGTCTGCGCACTCTGCCGGGACTCGGCTTTACGGTTTTGGAATGTCCTTCTCCGAGGTAAACGGAGACGCGGGCAGCCCCGCCTGGTTGAACAGGTTCACGGTCGGGAAGTTCGCCCATCCATAGCGGACATATTTCGGGTCCGTTACTTGGCTGCTGGAAACCAGCACGCTCTTTCCGTCAATGCGGGCCGTGGCGGGGACAAATTTTCCGTCCTCGCCCGCGATTTCGAAGCCGGTGAGTGGTCCGCCTTTGGCCACTAACCCGCTCGAAGCATGGTCGAACCAGACGCGAATCTGGCCACCGTCAATGCTTGTCTGTCGAAAGTTTGGCCCGGAATACTCCACCTGTTCGCCATACGCCAAAGCCCGCGCCGCCAGAGCCAGCCGCGCGCCGACGTCCTGCTTGTCGGCAGGGTGAACATTGGTGCGATTGCCGATGTCGATAGTGACCGCCATCGCCGTATTGGTTACAGATAACGTCCGCCGCTGCGCCTCGCGGACAACGGCCCAGTCCTCGGTCGGGTTCGAAGTGAAGCTCGAAATCTGCACGTAAAGGAAGGGAAAATTTCCTTCCTGCCACTGTTTGCGCCAGTCCTGAATGAGGGCCGGGAAGATGCGCTCATACATCGCCGCGCGCTCGACCGCGGCATTGGTTTCACCCTGATACCAGATCACGCCCTTGATGGGGTAATTGATGGCGGGCGCGACCATCCCGTTGTAGAGCCACGCGGGATCCCATGAGTCGAGATCGGGATGCCAGGTATTGCGTACCGGCAACGGCTTGCCGGCAGCGCGAGCGGCATCGTCTTCGCGCTTCTCCTTGGCGATGCGCAGCGGGTCGTCCACGTAATCGTCGGACGTCTGCGCCCACTCGGCGAAGACCGGCATCAGCGACGCGTCCGCGCCGATCGAGTCCATGCTGACCCAGGCCTCGGCGGGAGTTCCGCCCCAGCTCGAATCAATCAGGCCAACCGGGACGTGCTCGCGGCTCGCGATCTCGCGCCCGAAAAAATAGGCCGCCGCTGAGAAGCTGGCCGCCGTCTCGGGCGTGCAGAGCGTCCAGGATGCTGGCTGATCCTGCTGCGGATAGGGCGAGGCCTTATCCGGAATATGCAGGAGCCGAAGATTCGGCTGGTTGGCATTGCGAATCTCCTCTTCGCCGTTCGTCACCACGGCGCTGCCCGGAAAGCCCATCAGCGGCAGCTGCATATTCGATTGCCCGGAGGCGAACCACACGTCGCCAATCAGCACGTCATCCAGAACGATGCTGTTGGTTCCGGCGATGGTGAGCTGATAGGGGCCGCCGGCCTGCTCCGGCGGCAGGTAAAGGCTCCAGTGGCCGATACCGTCGGCTTTGGTGGAAGCGGTCGCGCCCCGCAGCGTAGCCTTGACCTGCTCGCCGGGGTCAGCCCATCCCCACAGGTGAATCGGACGCCCGCGCTGCAGGACCATGTGGCTGCTCAGAATCTTTGGTAGCGTGACCTCGGCGCGGGAGTTGACTGATGCGTACGCTAGAAAAACGAAAAGGGCACAGGAGAGAAGAAAATCGATTTTTTTCATGGCCTCTTTGAATGCCGGGATTCGGCGCGCACCCATTCTACGATGACAGCGCGCAATTTTGCTTTTCACTCACGCGCAATTTTGCTTCTCACCCAAAAGACAAAAGGCTCCGGACTGGTACCGGAGCCTTGTGAAGTGAGCGCGAATTGTTATGCGTGTGCCGTGGCCGTCGGGGTCTTCGAGGTTTCCGTGGCTGCTACGGAGTTCCCTGACTTGGCGTCGTTGCCCGGCTTGCGGATGTCGATGCCGCCCTTGAAGAACGCGCCGTCTTCGATGGAGATACGCTGCGCGGTTACGTCGCCGGTCAGCGAGCCTTCGCTGCGGATGTCGACACGATCGCTGGCGGTTACGTTGCCGCGCACCTTGCCGAGCACGACGATTTCGCGCGCGCTGATGTTGGCGGCTACCTGTCCGTTGCGGCCCACGGTGACGCGGTTGCCGGGCAGATTGATCGCGCCTTCGACCTTGCCGTCGATGTAGAGCGATTCCGAGCCTGTAACTTCGCCTTTGACCACGAGGCTCTTGCCGATGGTGGCCTGGTCGCCGGAAGGCGCGGTCTGCGCGCTGGCCGTAGGCGTGCGCGCGGGTGGCTCATAACTGGGGGTGGTGGTCTGAGGAGCCGCAGGGCGCGCAGGTTCGTTGCCTGGTGTCTGGGGCGAGCTTCCTTGCTGAGTTGGTTTCCACATCGTAATTACAATTCCTCTCTCTTCTTTGGCTCGCCCCGGGAGCGGTCGCTGGACCGGTGAGAAATTCTCACCGCATCGCCGCTCCAACCGCCAGAGCGAGAAATAACTTCAATCCTCTTTGAATGGCCCGTAGAAGGTCCATCGGCAAATCCGCGCAATCGGCTCTGTGATTCGATCTTATACATGCCTGCAGTAGAAATGCACGCATGAAAACGAAACTTTTTGTATTGTCCAATCTCATCAGGCACATAGGGGTCGCACCGGCTAAGAAAGCGGGTGGCTGAAGGGCGGACCGTTTCTTAGCTGACCCATTTACCAGCTATCTTTAGAGCTGTGACCGACCGCGAACTTCTTCGGCATTTCGAGCGATCTCCGGGCCAGCGCGCTGGATACAAGCAGCTTATCCGCGAGTTTTCGCTGGGCGGCGGGCGCGAGCGGCGATTGCTGCTCGAACATCTGGCGCGGCTGACCGCGTCGGGTCACCTGGTGAAGGCGGATCGCGACCACTGGGTGATTGCGAAAGCCGCAGGCTCCCGCGACGATCTGGTGGCTGGGCGGCTAGATCTGCATCGCGATGGATTTGGGTTTGTGCGGCCTAACGAGCGGCAGCGCGGCGGGGATGACGACGTCTTTATTCCGCCGAACGAAATCAACGGAGCAATGCAGGGCGATCAGGTGCTGGTGGAGCTCGCTCCGCCGCGTAGTGACGGGCGAAGACTGGGGCGCATCGCCCGCGTGCTCACGCGGCGCAACCCGACTGTAGTTGGCATTTTTCACTATTCGCGTAGCGAGCGCGCTCAAGGGAATTACGTCACGCCGTTCGACGAACGCATGACGCAGCCGGTACTGATTCCTCCCGGCGCGGAGGTTCCGGAGACGGCAGCCGCGCCGCATCGTGTGCTGGGCGAAGAGGCAGCTTCGGCAATTCGTAACTATGACAGTGACAATTTGGAAGGCCTGGTTGTCGATGTCGAAATCATCGATTGGCCCACTCCCACGCGACCAGCCCGCGGCCGTGTGCTGGAAGTGCTGGGCCACGAGGACGATTTCGGCATTGATGTCGAGATGGTGATTCGCAAACACCATTTGCCGCGGATTTTTCCGGAGCAAGTGCTCGATGAGGCTCGCACCGTAGCGCGTCTTGACACCGATGAGGTTGCGCCACGGCGCGACTTTCGCGACTTGCCGATTGTGACCATCGACGGCGAAACAGCACGGGATTTCGACGACGCGGTACTGGTCGAGCATAATGCGGACACGGGGAACTGGCGGCTTCAGGTGCATATTGCGGATGTGGCGCACTACGTTCGACCCGGGACGGCGCTGGATCTTGAGGCGCGTTTGCGAGGCAACTCAGTTTATTTTCCTGACCGCGCGATTCCGATGCTGCCGCAGGAGCTTTCGACCGACCTTTGCAGCCTGCGCCCCAATGAGTACCGGCTGGTGCTGTCATGTCTGATGGAAATTGATTCGAGCGGCAACGTTACGGGCTACGAGGTTACGGAGGGCGTGATTCGCTCGGCGCGGCGCATGACGTATACGCAGGTTCACCAGATTCTGGAGGGCGACGCGGTGGTGCGGGCGCAGTTTGCGGAACTGGTCCCGGCGTTCAAGCGGATGAAGCAGCTTGCAGAGGTTCTGAACCGCAAGCGCGACCGGCGTGGGTCGATTGATTTCGATTTGCCGGAACCGATTATTGAATTCGACGAGTTCGGCGCTATGAAGTCCGTCACGCGCTCGGAGCGGAACTGGGCGCATCGCCTGATCGAGGAGTTCATGCTGGCGGCGAATGAGTCGGTGGCGTCGTGGATCGAGAATCTGGGCGTGGCTTCGCTGTATCGCATCCACGAAAAGCCGGAGGCGCGCCGGGTGGTCGAGTTCGAGGAGACAGCGGCGGCGTTTGGATACTCGCTGGGGATTGGGAATCTGCCGGTTCGCAAATTTCAAACACGCGGCGAGCGGCGGGAGCAGCACGGGCGCGGGCGCAACCCTCGACAACATGAGGTTCCAGAAGACATTCCCGTAACTCCGCGCATGTATCAGAAGCTGACGGCGAAGATTGCGGGCAAGCCGGAGGAGCGGATTCTTGCGTATCTGATGCTGCGCTCCCTGCGCCAGGCACGCTACAGCGAAAAGAACGAGGGCCACTTTGCGCTGGCCGCTCGCTGCTACACGCACTTTACTTCGCCGATCCGGCGCTATCCCGATCTGATTGTGCATCGGATTGCGAAATCACTGCTGCGCAAAGGTGTGAGCGGGCATGGACGGCTGGTTGCAGGTGAGCCTCATGCGAAAAGGCATGGAACAGAACACGCGGCTCATGGGTCCGCGGCTAACTCTGAGGTGATTCCCGAGGCGGACCTGGCTTTGATTGCCACTGAATCGAGCGAGAACGAGCGCCGGGCGGCCGATGCCGAGCGGGAACTGGTGGAGTGGAAGAAGCTCAAGTTCATGCGTGACCGCGTGGGCGAGGACTTCAGCGCAATGATACTTAGCGCAACGAAATACGGATTGTTTGTCGAGCTGGCCGATCTTTTTGTGGAAGGCCTGGTTCCGATTCAGAGCCTTGGGGCGCTGGATAACGACTATTACACGTATCGGGAGAATACGCGACAGATTCTGGGCGAGCGCTGGGGACGCAAATTCGTTATCGGTCAGCGGGTTCGCGTGCTGCTGGAGCGTGTGGATACGGTTCAAAAGCGGTTGCAGTTTTCTATTCTTGATGAGGACTCGGACGTCGCAGTCCAGACTGCGCGCGCGGCGCGGCCTCAGCCCACGAAGGGCGGCAAAAAGAAGGCTCGCGACAAACGGGGCAAGCTGAGTATGCAGCGGCAGGGCGGCGGCAAACCGCATCCGTTTCCCAAAAAGAAGCGAAAGACGAAGCGCCGCAAGTAAACTCCGCCTGCCGAAATGGCTTGTTGCGCGTCCGCGTATACTCAGGTGTTCGCTTATGCCACACTCACCCATTCTTATTGTTCACGGCGGAGCCTGGGCTATTCCGGATGACATGCTTGAGGCCCATGAGCAGGGCGTGTTCGATGCCCTGCAGGTGGGCTATGCCCTGCTGGAGCGCGGAGCCTCAGCGGTCGATGCGGTGGAGGCCGCCGTCACCAGGCTCGAAGACGATGTGACCTTCGACGCCGGGCGGGGCAGCTTTCTTACCCGCGAGGGGCGCGTGCAGCTTGACGCTCTGCTGATGGATGGGGCGACGCTTCGCGCCGGGGGCGTGGCCTGCGTGGAACGGCTACGCAATCCGATTCAAGCGGCGCGGCTGGTGCTGGAAAGAAGCCCGCACGTTTATTTTGTGGGCGCGGGCGCGGAGGAATTTGCGCAGTCGCATGGCATGGCGCTGATCGACAACTCCGAGCTGGTGCTCGACCGGGAACGCGAACGGCTGGCTGCCGCTCAGGCCAAGGAGCGGGCCGGACTGCCGGACCTTACGTTTGCCGGCGACGACAAGTCGGCGGAGACGGCGGCGGATTTTGATTCGCCCGACAAACTCGATTCTCATGACACAGTCGGCGCGGTTGCGCTCGACGCCGAGGGACGCATCGCAGCCGGCACGTCGACAGGCGGCACGCTGAACAAGGCTCCGGGCCGTGTGGGCGATTCTTCTTTGATCGGCTGCGGCTGTTATGCCGACAACGTCAGCGCCGCCGTCTCGCTTACCGGATGGGGCGAGCCGATGATGAAGCTTGTGCTGGGCAAGTGGGCTACGGATCGCGTGCAACAGGGACAATCGCCGGAGCAGGTTGCGCCTGAGGCGATAACGTATCTTTTCAAGCGGCTGGGTGGGCACGGCGGGATTATTCTGCTGGGACCGGACGGACGCTTTGGGATTGCACATAACACTCCGCGCATGGCGTGGGGTATCTGCACGAGCGAGGGTCCGCGGACGGGCGTGAAAGTGGAATAGAGCTTGCCCCCCAAACCTTGATGCGGAGCCGCGATGCGGCGGCTTCTGGAATAATCTGCCTTATGCTCGTACTTGCTTCCGCATCGCCGCGTCGCAGAGGACTGCTTACCCTGGCAGGCTTCGCCTTCACCGTCGCACCGGCGTCGATCAATGAAGACTCGCGCCTGGGCGAGAATCCGCTGGCCTATGTGACGCGCCTGGCGCTGGAAAAAGCCCAAAGCATCTATGCGCAGCTGGATTCGCAGGATGACTCGACGCTTGTGTTGGGCGCGGATACTACCGTGGTTGCGCCTAACGGCGAGGTTCTCGGCAAGCCAGCGGATGCTGCCGACGCCGCGCGCATGTTGCGGCTTCTCTCCGGCGCGACGCATCAAGTAATTACCGGCGTGGCCGTGGTTTCAGCCTTCGGGGTTGAAACCGCTGCAGAGGTTACCCTCGTGAGCGTGCTCACCTTGTCGGACGAAGAGATCGCCGCGTATATCGCCACGGGCGAGCCGATGGACAAGGCCGGAGCCTATGCAATCCAGGGCCATGCCGCGCGCTGGATCCCGCGCATTCAGGGCTGCTATTTCAATGTGGTTGGATTGCCTCTGGCGCTGGTCGCCGGCATGTTGGAAGGGGCTGGGATACGGCGCGAACAGTTGGTTCGCTAAATAAAAGCCCAGGCCTTCTTAGCAGACACGGGCACCCGTGCCTCACTCGTGCACGTGTCGCAGGACGCGTAGTCCTGAAAGTGCGGTTGCCTGAACGGCCAGGCCTCAGATGCGCATTGGCATGATGATGTAGCGATACTTGAATTCGTTGTCGGGGTCTTCGGGGCGGACCTGGCCGGCGGACTGCGCGTCCTTGAATTCGAGGCGGACTTCGCCGGCGTTGCCTATGGCCTTGAGGAAGTCGATGAGGTAGGCCGAGTTGAAGCCCACGACCAGAGGATCGAAGCTGTACGGGGTTTCGATGGTGTCTTCGGACTCGCCGGAGTCGGTGGAAGAGGATGAAATCTTCAGCTCGTTTTGTTCGAGACGCATTTTGACGGCACCGGAACGCTCGTCTGCGAACTGGGCTACGCGCTGGATCGACCCCATCAGGTCTTCGCTGCGGACGACGACGAATTTGTTGTTGTCGCGCGGCATCACTGCCTCATAGTTGGGGAATTGGCCGGTGAGCTTGCGGCTGGTAAGAACGCGGTGGCCGATGCGGAAGTAGAGCGTGTGGTCATCGTCGGCAAATTCGACTGCCTCGGCGTCGGTGTTTGAGAGCAGCGATTGCAGTTCGGCCAGAGCTTTGCGTGGAATGAGAGTTTTTCGCTCCCCGCTTACGTTGTAGAGAGTCTCGCCGCTTTTCTCGATGTGCGCGAGGCGGTGGCCGTCGGTTGCGACCATAGCGATCGACTCGGCCTTGAGAATAAGCAGTGCTCCGTTCAATGTGTAACGCGACTCTTCGTTGGAGATGGCGAAGATAGTCTTCGCGATGAGGTTCTTCAGTGAGGCAGCGGGGATGCTGGTGACGCTGGTCTGCGGGAACTCGGGAACCTGCGGGAAGTTGGCGCGGGCCATGCCGACCATCTTGGTGTTGGAGCGGCCGGAGCGAATCTGCACCCAGTGGTTCTCCATCAGCTTGATGGAGATGTCTCCGTCGGGCAGCAGCTTGATGTAGTCGTAAAGTTTGCGCGCCGGAATGGTACAGGAGCCGGGCTTTTTAACCTTGGCGGCGCATGAAGTGCGGATGCTCTGATCCAGATCGGTAGCGACGATGGTGATGCGGCCGTCTTCTGCCTCGATAAGGAAGTTTGACAGGATAGGGATGGTTGTCTTGCGCTCGACGACGCTTTGCGTTGCTGTCAGCTCGCGCAGCAGATCCTGGCGGCTGATGCTTATTTCCAGCGCCGAGCCGTGCGCGTTTGCAGCTTGCCCTGACTTTTCCTGCTCCAGATCCAGACCTGGCATGACTACCCCCATGTGCGCTTTCGCCCAATGTATCACCCGTCGGCGAAAATCCGCAGCAGGAAATCAGGGCCTGTGCATCACGCCTCCATTCTAGTGACAAAAGGAGTAACTGTGCGCTCTGGAAAACGCGTCCGAAGACTGGAAATTTTGGGCGAAGCAGAATCGCAGAAGGGAGCCGCAGCCGCAGGTCGCTTGGCGGGGCAGCGCTTCTGCTAAAAAGCTTTTTTTAAGAGGTAATTCTCTAGTAGCCGTAACCGTTTGGCACGGAAAAGTGGAAAGTCGGAGTAAAACCGCTGCAGGAGCGCGTTCGAGAGATGGCCCTGTTTTAGAAAAGTGGTCGGCTGAAATCTGAAAAGCAGGAAGACGCGCCGGAAAACGTAACGGTCGTTCCTGATTGTTCTTCTTCTCCACATGCCGGCCGAAAAGACGTGTGGAAAGCCGAGGGGCTTGCGTGGAAAGCAGGGGTTGGAGCGCATCTGGCGCGGCTGTGTAGGGGAGGAGATTTCAACTGAGGCCGATTATTCAAGTTTCCCACCGCGGTTCGGCTGGTGTGGAGAAATCAGGTGTGGGATGTGTCTGCACCCTGGATCTAACGTGGCACTGGAAGTGCTTACAATTTTTACTAAAGCGATTCATCGGAATACACTTTGGCGAGCCTGCGCTGGCAATTGTGTCTGCGCTAATAAATTCGTGGAGAGGTAAAGTGGGCAGTCTTGGTTTCGGGAATTTAGTGCGGGGCGTTGCATGGTGCGCCATTGTTTCTGCCGGTATTTCAGCTTATGGACAAATCTCCGCGAACTCAAGAATGCCTCGCATGGTCGAGCAGCACGGGCGGTATGCGCTGTTTGTCGATGGTGCTCCTTACTTGATGCTAAGCGCACAGGTCAACAACTCCAGCGCATGGCCGGCGATGCTGCCGAAGGTCTGGCCGACGATTGAGGCTCTACACGCGAATACCGTTGAGATACCGATTTATTGGGAACAATTTGAGCCACGTCCGGGAGTCTATGACGACGCCGTGATGCGCACGCTGCTGACCGAGGCGCGCGCGCATAAGGTACATCTGGTCCTGCTGTGGTTTGGCACCTGGAAGAACGGGAGCGGCCACTATGCACCTGAATGGATCAAGCGGAACAATGAGCTTTATCCGCACGTGGTGAACAAGGAGGGGCGCAATGTGGATTCGCTCTCGCCGGTCGCACCCGCAACCCTGGCGGCGGATCGCAATGCCTTCGCGGCTCTAATGAGTGACTTGAAGGCTGACGATCCCGAGCACACAGTGCTTATGGTTCAGGTGGAAAATGAGCCCGGAACTTACGGAAGCGTGCGCGATTACAGTCCCGCCGCCCAGAAGGCGTTCGAGGAGCAGGTGCCGGAGGCGCTGCTGAAGACGCTCAACAAGCAGCCGGGAAACTGGCAGCAGGTTTTTGGGGACGACGCGGACGAGTTCTTCCACGCATGGTCAATTGCTCACTATATCGAACAGGTTGCGGCCGCGGGGAAAGCGAAGTATCCGTTGCCGATGTATGCGAATGTGGCCTTGCGTGACCCCCTGCATCCGGGCAACGCGAGCAGCTATGAGAGCGGAGGCCCGACGGATAATGTGATTCCAATATGGAAGGCCGCTGCTCCGTCCATTGATCTGATCGGGCCGGATATTTACATGAGCGATTACGCGAGATATACGAAGGTGCTCGATTTGTATCATCGCCCCGATAACGCAATGTTTGTGCCCGAGACGGGGAACAGCCCGGAGTATGCGCGCTATTTCTTTGCTGCGCTGGGACACGGCACCATCGGTTTTTCTCCGTTTGGGATGGACACGACTGGATATGTGAACGCTCCGCTGGGTGCCACGAAGATCAACGACGAAACCGTAACGCCATTTGCCGAGGACTATGCGATTGCGGGTCCGATGCAGCGGGAGCTGGCGAAGCTGAACTTTGAAGGCAGATTGCAGGCGGTCTCAGAGGATCCGGCTGTCCATCGGCAGATGCTGGATTTTGGTGCATGGAAGGTTACAGTCTCCTATGGCCTGCCGCAGTTCGGCTCATGGTTCGAGCCTAAGGGAAATCCGAAGCCGTCCGGGGGGGCGCTGGTGGCCCAACTGGGGCCGAATGAGTTTCTAGTTACGGGACTGCATGCGCGGGTGGACTTCACTCCTGCCGATGCGACGAAACAACGGCAGTTCATTCGCGTGGAGGAAGGCAGCTACCAGGGCGGCGCCTGGCATTTTCTGCGCATTTGGAATGGAGATCAGACGGACTACGGCTTGAACTTTACATCGGCCGCACAGGTACTGCGAGCTACGCTGGCTACGTTTTGATCTGGGTTTTAGCTGGCTCCAGGTGGAATTAGGCTTGCGATATTCAGATTTACTCAGGAGAAGATGCAAATGAACTTTACACGTAGGGACTTTGGACGACTGGCAGGGGCTGCCGCGCTGGCTGGAATGTTGCCACGCGTTCATGGGCAGGCGGAGGGCCGCAGCATCGGATGGTGCATTGTCGGGCTGGGGCGTATCTCGATGGACCACTTCATGCCCGGCGTGAAGCAGGGACAGACGGGGCGCGTTGTGGCGCTGGTGAGCGGGCATCGGCCGAAGGCAGAGAAGCAGGCGAAGATGTACGGAGTGGCTGACAGCGCGATCTACAGCTACGAGGATTACGACCGTATTCGCGAGAACGAAGAGATCAACGCGGTATACGTCGCGCTGCCGAACAGCATGCATGCCGAGTACACCATCCGCGCAGCGAAGGCCGGCAAGCATGTGCTGTGCGAAAAGCCGATGGCGACCAGCGTGGAGGACTCGAAGGCAATGATTGAGGCGTGCCGCGCGGCAGGGAAGAAGTTGATGATCGCCTACCGCTGCCAGTATGAGCCCGTGAACCTGAAGGCGATTCAGCTGATCCGGTCGGGTGCGATCGGCAGCGTGCAGGCGATTGAGAGCGCGAACGGGTTCAACATTCGTCCGGGGGAGTGGAGGCTGAACCGCAAGCTGGCAGGCGGCGGTCCGCTGATGGACGTGGGCATCTATTCGCTGAATGCCAGCCGCTATCTGACGGGCGAGGAGCCGCTGGACATTCACGCCAACTCGTCCGTCATCGATCACGACGGGCGCTTCCAGGAAGTGGAAGAGAACGTGGGATGGACGATGAAGTTTCCTTCGGGGATCATCTCGAGCTGCAATACCAGCTACGGCTCGGACATGAACGGCTTCTACCGCGTGCATGGCCCGAAAGGGATGATTGAGCTGTCACCCGCTTTTGGCTATCAGGGCATACACATGAAGGCCGAGCTCTACGACCAGGGTCCGATTGACATGCCCGACCCACAGCACGGTCCAGAGCAGTTCACGGTGCAGGCGGACTATTTTGCCGACTGCCTTTGGAACAACAAAACTCCTAAGAGCGACGGAGAAGAGGGTCTGCGCGATATGAAGTTGATGTCGGAGATTTACAAGTCGGCGGGTTTGCCGGGGTTGTGATTGCCGAGCACCGCTAAATTTGACTCGGAATGGGTGCGATCTAATCTATACAGCTCTATTTAGATGGACACGTAGCTCAAAGCGATTTGGCCCCTTTCGTGCAATCTCTGTCTGAATGGCCGCGGTATTTAACCCTTGAACAGAGAACGGAAGCACAAGTTGCGTTATCGCAGGCGACGATTCCCTTTTCTTCCCCTTTTTCCCGAACAGAGGGGTCCCAAAATAAGGAACATTTATTCCGTATTGTATGAAAGCAAGTACAACGACTCGCAGGGCCGGCATGGCAGAGCCGCCCAAATACTTTTTCAGCGCGGGTCGGGTCACATCGAGAGTTGAGGCAAACTGCTCATCTGACAGTTTGACCCCGTTGACCCCTTCGCGCGTCGCGCGATCATAATGATGCTTCAGTTCGCGGCCGAACTCCACAGCGAAATTTTTATCATCGAGCGTACTTTTCATGTTGAATCTTATGTTACGAAACTTATGTTACACAAACTTCGAAATTAATGTATAGTCTTAAGAGTTCGAATGACGACAACTCCGATCCCGAGCTATAACGAACCGCCTCTTACGGAGGTTGTATGTGGAGTTCAGTTTGAAGGGCTCCCGCTCGAGACTCGGCACATCGGACAATTTTGGACTGAAATTGCAGCCGAGTACCCGTTAACACGAGATCTTCCTCCAGTGCCGGATGTTGGAGATACCCCCAATATAAGCATTTTGATGATCCCGCCTCTTCGACGAACCTTCATGGCTACGGCGTCTACTGAATTCAGCCTCCAACTTCAGGCATCGCGTTTTCACTCGAACTGGAGGAAGCTTTCTCCCGGTGTGCAGTATCCAAGATTTCCCGAAGTCTTTGATCGGTTTTTGCGGTACTGGGGTCGATTCTCGGATTTCGCTAGGCGTCAGGGAATGCTGGCGCCAAGGCCGACGAGATACGAATTAACATACGTGAACGAGCTAAACATCCTAGGCTCTCTTAGAGTTGAACAAGCTGTGAAGCTTTTCGACTGGTCGAGGATTGAGGCGGCGTTCCTTCCGGAACCAAATGGAACGAATATTGCTTGGAGCTTCCCATTGCCTCAAGCAAAAGGAATGATGAATGTCAGCACGAATCGGTTTACGAAGCCCGACGGGCGCACAGCTGTTGTGCTTACTCTAATGTGCTCAGGTGCTAGTGCAAATGAAGAATACTCCATGAACGACTGGTTCGAGACTGCACATCAGTGGATTGTGCGCGGCTTCACCGACTTGACGACGCCTGAGGCTCAACGGATTTGGCAGAGGGAAGTGTAGATGGCGACGGCTGAAATCATTAGGAATTCGTATGTTGCAAACACAGAGGTGGTAGTACCAATTTTGGGCGGTTCTGCACCTGGAACCACGCAGGATTATGAGATTAGTGGGACTTCACAAAATTTTCCTGCGGCCATATTTTTTGCGCCACAACACGATCGAAATGAGCTCAATATCTATTGGAGTGATCTCCTACAAGCGACCGCGCGTGCATACTATGTTCCTGTACCCCAGAATGCCGGCAATACCATTGCGTGGGACCGCCTCAATTTAGATTTAATGCGCATTGCGAGCCTCGACAACAATTGGGATGGAGAAGGCGCTGAGGCTATTTCCCGAGCCGTAATCGACAATGCACAGGTTTTGCTGTATATCGCGAAAGAAGCTTGCACGGTTTCCGCAACAACCCAACGTCCTGCGCCTTCACTGATTCCCTCTGTGGACGGGTGTGTAATTCTCAAGTGGACGTATGGTGCCAAAGAATTGAAGTGCACGGTCATCGGGGACGTAGTTGAGGTTGTCAGGTGGGGTTCGCCGAACCATTTCGAGTCCGATGGATATTGGGAACTCCCGGTGAACGGCGTCTCGGAGCACTTTGAGTGGCTGTTCAAGTGATTGAGCCAGGCGGCGCTGTGCCGCCAGAAGAAAATATTTACCGGGCTCTCAACCCTAGACACTTCGAAGACGGATTGCCAGTTGACAATCACTTTGTCATGACCCGAAGAGATCGACTCGGGGACGGTGTTTCTACTGGAATTACGAGCCTAATTTCTCTTTCTCAATTGCGGTCTATTGAAACAATTCGGCAGCGTTACGGGGATGATTTTGGGGTAGCAGAACTAAATGTAGCCGAAGCTCTCGCGCCTGTCAGGCATATTGGCATAGGGCTGTTGCAGAGCAATGCGCCTGATTGGGGAGCATTTGCGGGAGCACATGCGGTGATAACAGGGTACCAACTGCTCAGGGGAGATGATCGCAAAAAGCGGATGCAAGATTTCCAAAGGCACCTCGTACAACTTGCGAGAAAGCGCTTTTACCCAGCAGGAAGCTCTGTGCCGCTCGGTTCAGAATAAGAATTCGCTGGCCTGATACATATTTGCAATAATCACCCGTTGAGCGTCTCCTGCAGTTTGTTCACGGTGCTGTTCAGACTTTTGTCCGAACGGCGCTGCTCGTCGATTTTGGCAATGGAGTGCATGACGGTGGTGTGGTGCTTGCCGCC
This sequence comes from uncultured Acidobacteriaceae bacterium, assembly GCA_963743135.1. Classification (GTDB taxonomy): domain Bacteria; phylum Acidobacteriota; class Terriglobia; order Terriglobales; family Acidobacteriaceae; genus Silvibacterium. The sequence goes on along the minus strand of CAVUON010000007.1, from coordinate 241,153 downwards.
GAACTGGCGTCCTATTTCGGGCAGCGAGGCTTCCGTCATCTGCTTGGCCAGGTACATGGCTATCTGCCGGGGCACGACGACAGCGCGCGAGTTGTTCTTCTGCTTCAGCTCGGCTACCCTCATGCCGAACTGCTCGGCTACGGCGCGCTGGATGGCCTCAATGGTGATCTTGCGTACCTGAGTATCAATGAACTGTTTCAGGCATATCTGCGCCGTGGGCAGCGTGATCTCGACTCCGTTCAAACTTGACCAGGCGAAGAGGCGGGTGAGCGCGCCCTCGAGCTCGCGGACATTGGTGCGGACATTCGAGGCGATGAAGAGGGCAACGTCGGTCGGGATGATGACGTGTTCGCTCTCAGCCTTCTTCTGCAGGATGGCGACTTTCGTTTCAAGATCGGGTGGCTGGATGTCGGCGATCAGGCCCCATTCAAAGCGTGAGCGGAGGCGGTCTTCAATTTCGGGCAGCTCCTTGGGCGGGCGGTCGGAGGCGATGACGATCTGCTTCATATTCTCGTGCAGGGCGTTGAAGGTGTGGAAGAACTCCTCCTGTGTGCGTTCCTTCTGTGAGATGAATTGGATGTCGTCGATGAGCAGCAGATCCATGGAGCGAAACTTGTCGCGGAAGCCGGTCATGCGGTCATTGCGGACCGAGTTGATCATCTCGTTGGTGAACTTTTCCGCCGAGACGTAGCTGATGGAGAAGTTGGGCTGGCGCAGCTTCACCTCATGCCCGATGGCGTGCATCAGGTGAGTCTTGCCCATGCCGGCGCCGCCGTACAAAAAGAGCGGATTATAGGCCTTCGAAGGACGCTCGGCCACGGCTTCGGCTGCGGCGCGAGCGAACTGATTTCCCGATCCGATGACGAAGGCGTCAAAGGTGTAACGAGGGTTGAGCTGAGCCGCCGTCGACCAGTCGAAACGGGCCTGCTGCGGCACTCCGGCGGGCTGCGAGGAGCGCAAATTCGCACCGCGGACGCCGTTACCGGGAGCATTGGGCGCATGAGTGGGGACGGGAGCGAATCCGCCGTCTTCGCGGACGCGCGCGAGGGTCGGATCTTCTTCCGGCGTGATGAAGGTTACGTCGTCGAATTCGAGTTGGAGGGCGTCGATGGCCTCCTGAATCAAATCGGTATAGCGCTCGCCTACGTGCTGGAACTCGGGTGTTGGAATGCGCACGTACAACATGCGCTCCTTCACATGGCTGAAGCGCGTGGGCTTGAGCCACGTGTCAAAGGATTGGCGATTGATCTTTTTTTCCAGTGCGCCAAGAATGCGAACCCATGGATTGAGAACGGCGGCGGGTGTTGCGACAAAAGACATGCGGTTTCCTTGCTGAGGCTCGCGGGGGCCGGGTCCGGAGCCAAATCCGAATGCCAAAGTTACGCCTGTCCGTATTGGAAGGGCGCGGAGGCATTGCGGGCTGGCCGGAAAGGGTGCTTCGGACGGGAAACTACTCCGGAGCATCGGTCGATCGGCTGACGGCCGCGAGGCGTCAGGAAATTCTGTACTGAACGTTGCCGATACTAGCACAATCGGAGGAGAGTGCAAGCGTGGTTTCTCGGGAAAAATTTTCTGCGCCTTCAGTTGCACCAAAGACTGTGAAAAAACGGTCCGCAGGCAGATTTTTTGCGGCTTTGGAGCGGATGAGATATACTCAATCTTTGTCTGGAAGTGACATTTCTCTCTGTGTCTGCCGGGCAGCCATATTGACAAGATAAAGTTCAGGAGCGCAGTTCCATGCCCAAGCGCACATTTCAACCGAACCGCCGCCATCGATCCAAGGTTCACGGCTTTCGTACCCGCATGAAGACCAAGAGCGGAGCCGCTGTTCTCTCGCGTCGCCGCGCAAAGGGCCGCAAGCGCGTCTCAGTGAGCGCGGGCTACCGCGACTAGGTTTCCCCAGATATCGGGGCGCGGCTGGTCCAGTCAATTGGCGCCTTCGATCCTCAACTCCGAAATGAGTTTCACTCTATGACCAACGGCAGTCAGGTGATCTGTGCTGCCGCGGTTTATCTTGCGTGGGATTTTTCTCTGCCCGGCGGGTGTCCGGTTGTGCGCGACAATGATCTGATGGACGATGGCGCTCCCAACCCGCAGCTTGACTGGTCTCGCGCGCGATTGCGAAAGCACGCCGATTATCAGCGGGTTTACAAAGCCGGCCGCAAGCAGTTCTCGCCGTCGATGAGCTACTTTGTCCGCCTGCGCGCAGCCGATGAGCTGACGCCACCCTATGCGGGGCCACGCGTCGGACTCACCGCCGGTCGGGTGCTCGGCAACGCTGTCGAGCGCAACCGCATTAAACGGCGCATGCGCGAGGCCGCGCGGGTTAATCTGACCTTGCTGCCGCGGTTTGCCGACGTAGTGCTGCATCCGCGCAAGCTTGTCCTCGACATGGAATTTTCCTGGCTGGAGCGCGAGGTCGCGAAGGTCTTCTCTTCTGTCTCGGTGAAACTCGGCAAGGGGCAGCCGTGCGAAAAAGGGCAGCGGGTATGAGTGCGCGCGAGCGTGCCGTCTCCGCGCTTCATCGCGCGTACAAGTACGCGCTTTCTCCACTGCTGCACGGCGTGGGCGGAGTTTCCGGCGCATGCCGGTTTCAACCCACATGCTCGGAGTACGCGGCGATTGCCGTGAGCGAATATGGCATGGTGCGCGGCGGATGGGTGGCGTTGCGCCGCCTGCTGCGCTGCCAGCCTTTGTGCAAAGGCGGCTTTGATCCGGTCAGGCCCAATCCGCGCATTCACCCTCATGATTCACCTACGCTGGTGCAGCGCCCGTTACCATAAGAAGTAACCCTCTACTTACGATCGAACAGGAAAGCAGTTTTGGCAGAGATAAAAAATCCCAATCAGCAGGGCGGCGGCGGTCAGGACTCGAAGACGATCCTGATCTTTACCGGCCTCTTTCTCGTGATCCTTCTCGGAATGCAATATTTCCGCGCGAAGAAGGGTCCTGAAACCGCGCCGGCGCAACAGCAGACCTCAGCGACCACGAACAGCGCCTCGCAGCAGCAGGCTGCCCAAACGCCGAATGCGCCTGTGGCCGCGAATGCGTCGTCTCCTGCGCCGCAGTCTGCCCCTCCACAGGCTAACAACGTTGCAGCCACTGCGGAAAACACCACCGTTGTAGAAAATGAGCTCTATCGCATTACCTTTACCAATCGCGGAGCTCAGGTCAAATCGTGGATTTTGAAGAAGTATACGGACGAGAACGGCAAGCCGCTCGACCTGGTGAATCAGGCAGCGGCGAAGAAGTTCGGTTATCCGCTCTCCCTGTACACCTACGACGCAAACATGCGCACCAGGCTGGCGAATGGGCTCTATGTGCCGTCGGCAACAGGTAGCCTCAACGCTCCGGGAACTCTAAGCTTCGATTATTCGTCGGGCGGCCTCACAGTCCACAAAACCTTCAGCTTCAATTCCAGCTATGTGATCAGCGCCAAGGTCACGGTTACGCAGAACGGCGCGCCGGTACAGGCGCTCCTTGCGTGGCCTTCTGGATTTGGCGACCAGGGCACGCTCCCGGATTACGCCAAGGGCACGATCGACACCTCGTCGGGCGGCAAAGACGACCAGATCGCCGGGAAGAAGGTCTCCAGCGGAGATACGTTGCACGGACCTTTTGACTATGCCGGCGTAAGCGACCTGTATTTCACCGCTATCTTTCTGCCTGATTCGCCGCCGGACGCCACGCTGGTAACGTTGCACAACACCATCGACGTCCCGCACAACCTCAAAAAGCCCGATCCGAATGTCGTCGATCATGCGTCGGTGCTGGGCGCGGCCATCGGCGACTCCAATGGGCCATTGAGCGTGCGAATTTTTGCCGGCCCCAAGGCTCTCGATGTGCTCGGCTCCATCCACGCCGTCAGTGGGCCAAGCCTGGAGAAAGTGGTGAGCTTCGGCTGGTTCGGTATTATCGCCAAGCCGCTCTTCCTGTTCCTGCGCTTCATCTATAACCACTGGGTTCCAAACTGGGGCTGGGCCATCATCCTGCTCACCATTGTGCTGAATCTGGCCATGCTGCCGACGCGCTTTCAGATGATGAAGTCGTCGCTCAAGATGCAGCGCATTCAGCCGCAGATGGACGCTATCAAGGCGAAGTACGGGAAATACAAGGCTACCGACCCGCGCAAGCAGGAGATGCAGAAGGAGATGTTTGCGCTGCAGAAGGCGGAAGGGGTGAATATGTTCGGCGGCTGCCTGCCCATGCTCATCCAATGGCCCTTGCTGTTTGGTTTCTACCGCGTGCTCGAGAATGTCATCGAGTTGCGGCACGCGCACTGGCTCTGGCTGCACGATCTTTCCGCTCCCGATCCTTTGTATCTTCTGCCTATCTTCGTGATCGTCTCCATGTTCCTGATGCAGTACCTCACGCCATCGCCCGGAATGGACCCGGCACAGCAGAAGATGATGGCCTTCGTCATGCCGGCCGTCTTCGGATTCATGATGTTGAACTACGGGTCGGGCCTGTCACTCTATTGGGCGGGCAGCAACTTCATCGGAGTGGGGCAGCAGGTCGTGATCAACCGCACCAGCATGGGCCGCGAGATGCGCGAGATCGCCCTCAAACGAGCCGCCAAAAAGAAAAACAGCAAGCTGGTTAACGCCAGAAAATAAGGGACGCGACGAGTGTAAAAAGCGCCTGGAATTTTCCGGGCGCTTTTTCTTTTTGCCCGTGAGTGTCGCTGACGAAAAAGCGACAGAGTGAGATACTAAAACCAATGCCTATCGAGGATTATTCTGCCGCCGCCCAGAAGATAGCTGCTCTGCTCAAAACCCTCACCACCGCCGGCGGTCTCCGATTAAAATACCGCATCACCGCAGGCGAGGGAGCCGCCGATCCTGACAAGCTCGAGGCGCGCGAAATTTACGTCGAATTGGCCGGCCCCGATGCCCCTCTTCTTACGCAGCGCGGCGGAGAACTGCTTCGCGCCCTTGAACACGTCGCGGCCAAGATCATTCGGCTGGAAAATGAGGAACATGATAAGGTTTCCTTCGACGCCAACAACTTCAAGGCGTTGCGCGCGCGAGAGTTGAAGCTTTCGGCCGAAACTGCCGCGGAAAGGGTCCGCCGCACCGGCCAGCCCTACTGCTTTGCCCCCATGAGTTCGCGCGAGCGGCGCATGTTGCATCTGGCATTCCAACCGTATCAGGATCTCGAAACTTCCTCGACCGGCGAAGGATTGCAGCGTTTTGTCGTTGCTCACCCGAAGGGCTACGACAAGAGCAAGTTGGCTGCCCTGGGAAACCAACCCATTGCCAGCGGACGCGGCGGACGTCGCTGAACTTCATTCCGCGCTGCGAGTCAGACGCCGCGCCGCGAGCCAACAACGGTGCAGCCACATCCCCAAATCGCTAAACAGGAATCGCTGGCCAACGAGACTATTGTGGCCATTTCCACGCCGCCCGGCCGCGGAGGCATTGGCATCGTGCGGCTCTCTGGACTGCGGGCGCTCGAAATCGCAAAGTCTCTGCTTAAGCTACGAAATCCATTGGCCCACGCGCAGGCACGCTTTGCTGAAATACTCGATCCGGAAACACGGGCAAAATTAGACGAAGCCATCGCAACTTATTTCGCGGGGCCGAACTCCTACACCGGCGAAGATATGGTGGAAATTGCCGCGCACGGCTCACCGGTCATTCTCGACCTGTTGCTGCGGTTGGCGCTCCAGCATGGAGCGCGTTTGGGAAGGCCCGGCGAATTCACTGAGCGGGCTTTTCTCTCCGGGCGAATTGACCTGACCCAGGCCGAAGCGGTGCGGGACCTGATCGAATCGCAGACGCTCTACCAGGCCCGCGTGGCTGCCGGACAGATGGGCGGCACGCTCTCGCGGCGCATCCAGCCTCCAAAGCAGGAGCTGGTGGAACTGATCGCCGTGCTCGAAGCCGGAATCGATTTTGCGGAAGACGATGTGGATGTCACCCCGGACGTCGAAATCTTGGCGCGCGTAAAGGCGGTTTCCGTTGCCCTTGAAAAGCTGGAACGCTCCTTTGCGCATGGACGCATCGTACATGCAGGGCTGACCCTGGCGATTGTAGGCCGGCCCAACGTAGGTAAGTCTTCGCTCTTTAACCGGCTCATCGAGCGCGAGCGCGCGATCGTAACGGCGATGCCTGGTACCACGCGCGACCTGGTGACAGAGACGGTTTCGCTCGGCGGCATCCCGCTGCAATTGGTGGATACAGCCGGCTTGCGCGAAGCCGCGGACGAAGCTGAGTCAATCGGCATCCAGAAGTCGCGCGAGGCCTTAGCGGACTCCGATGTTGTGCTGGTGGTTTTGGAAGCAGGCGCCCCGCTGCGCGGAGATGAGGCAATGCTGATCGAATCGCTTCAGGGGCGCGGCGCGCTGATCGCGCGCAACAAAAGCGATCTGGAACTGGCGCGCGAGCCCCTTCCCGAACTGGCGCTGCGCGTCGTCAACACTTCGGCGATCACCGGCGAAGGGATGGGGGAACTACGGGAGACGCTGCTCAACATGATCAGGGACCCAGGGGCAGAGACCGAAATTGGAATGTTAACCAGTGTGCGGCATCACGACGCGGTCACCGCAGCGCTGGCCGCTCTGGGAAAAGCAGCGGAGGCGGTAAGCCAGAAAATTCCGCACGAAATGCTGCTGCTCGATCTGTACGCGGCCTTGAGACAATTAGATAGTCTGACGGGAGAAACCACAGCCGACGACATCCTGAACCGGATATTTTCCACCTTCTGCATCGGGAAATGATTGCGCTTCCGAGCGAGAGGTAGTCGCGACTAACAGACATAAAACTCGAAATCATGATTTGAAAGTGACGGCCATTTAGTCGACTGCCGCGGATCTGGAAGCTTCCACGGAAGGCTTCTTTCCATGCGGGAGACTTGAACGGCTCAGATTGCTTGCCGAGTTTGAATGTTCTCAATATGGAAAACGGGGAGGCGCGGGCGCCAAGCATCTTGAGGCCACACATGGAACTTGCGGGGGCGGGATCATTCAAGAGCGCGGCATCCCGAAAGAATAGCAATATGATATGCAGCGCCAGTGACGCCGCCTTATCTACGATAAAGGGAAATCACACCGCGACTAAGGGCAATTGCTGCTCTTCCCGCTTGGCAAGGCAACGGTTGTACTCCGGATGGCCGAGACGGTGATAGAGATAAATGTGCTCATGCCACTGTTCCGCCGGAACTCCCCGGAACGTGTAAGCGGGCGAGAGATAGTCATTGCGAAGGCTACGCTCCGGGCCGAGACTAAATTGCCGAATTGCCTCGCGCTCACCTGTCCTATTCGCAGTCGCATTTTGAGGCCCGCCGCAGATATCATCGAAATAGCACCACACGCGGGGAAGGACATTCGTTTTATCGAAAATGGCAAACGCGTTCATGGTGGAGGTGTACATATCTAAGTCGAATAGAATCGCGCCCAGCGGTGCGTCGGCTCTGATCTCCCACGCGGTGATTGTTGTTTTGACGTCCCCGATTATGAGTTCCGCTGCGCCGTTGATGCGCCGCTCCAGCGCTGCCCGGTCCATGACGAACGAGCCAGCGGGCCAGCAGTATAAGAGATCGCGCGGATCGTTGCTGGCCGGTAAACCAGACCCTGCATCGAAGCCGGTCACAACGATCTCTACTCCCACCTCTTTTTCGATTTCTTTCCTCTGCTGAAGAAGACACACCAGTCCGTTGCCTCCAGCCACTCCAAACTCAGCGACGGTTATTGCCTTGTATCCAAGAGCCTTCGCTTCCACTGCGGCATGATAGACGCACCAAAAGTAATGGGGGCGGTCTACCGCACCCGCATTCAAGCGGGCCTCGCATGAACCGATGGGCCAACGCCGCAAAATCCTGCGGAGGATCCGGACTCTGAACGGGACGGGGCGCGCAACCTTTTCGAGCAGGCTATCTACAAAAGTCATGAGCGATCCAGAATCAAACAGAGGTCAAGGTCTAATAGCGTTCGAGCCCGAGGATTCCAAGCACGTTGCATCACTCTACCATTTTGCCACGGCGGGCCTTGCGGATGCAGAGTGGACGCATACTCCTCCCGGAGGCACAAAACTTCGGTGTATGGATTACCATTTCAATAGCTTCGTTGATGTTTCAGGCACTGGACCTCAGCAGTCGACACCGCGCTTAAACTTCATCTCCGAGGCTTTATGCCAACGATGGGCGATAGGACGTCTGCACCTGCAGCCTGACCGAGTTGCACTCGGCCTGCATTCTCCCACGCGCGAAGGGTGCCGTTGTTCGTGCTATAACCTATGAAAACAGGGTTCACAGTAAATGAGTCGTTCTCACTCTAATCTTGCACAATACTCCTTTGACGCCGCAAATAAACTGCTATACATGTCTGTGCATTCGAGCCTGCCGGTTCGATTGCTTGCGCGGGTGGCAAATAGAATCGTTAGGCCGCTATCGCGAAGCCTGGGCTCCAGGCATGTCGTTTCCGCGCATTTGTATGGTCGTTTCCTGACCGTGCCTGCAGAACATCCTCTCGCTGCAATTTTAATTGAGTTTCCGCAATATAATCGCCCGCTAGGTCTGGCGGTGGAAGCGCTGGCTTTGTCGCGCACCGATAATTCAGCCTTAGTCATCATTGATGTGGGCGCAAATGTCGGAGAGACGATAGCCGTCGTCGAAGATCGTAAACCTGGGCTCCCTTCGTATCTATGCATAGATGCGGATCAAGATATCCTTCAGTTGTGCGCGTTAAACCATACAGGCAATAGTCGAGTCCAGGTGAAACACTGCTACATCGGGGAAGACGAAGGCGCGGCGGTAACGTTGCAGGACGATGGTCGCTCAAATCCATCTATCAAGTCCGCGGCCGATGATCAGAGTGAGGGTAACTCCGGTTATAGACGGCTCGTAAGGTTGGACACAGTCGCCGGTCCGTTCGCTGAAGCTCAAGGCCTGATCAGCCTTATCAAGATCGACACAGAAGGCTATGATTTTTCCGTATTGCGTTCGGCACCACGACTTCTGGACAAATACAAACCGGCAGTCTACTTTGAGTGGTATCCAAAACTTATCTCAAACCTCGGTGAAGAGGTGTGGAGCGGATTCGAGTATTTAGCTACTTTTGGATACCGCCATTTTGTCTTCTTTACGGGTCGAGGCGACTACTATTGCAAAGTGTCTGAGCCAGATCGGCTGTTCCTGCGTGGCCTATCAAGTGTGGCTTTGGGGGATGACTCAGTTGGATACTTTGACGTGTTCGCTTCGACACAGGAAGTGGTTTGCAACCAGCTGGTCGAGGCAAGTATCGCCATGCTCGATGGTCCTGGAACGGTGAAATCCCGGCGCAGGTATCTCATTTGACTGTCGCACCGTATGGGCGGCCAGTATAAACTTGGCAACGTGGTTAGCAACCCTGTTCGATATCTCCCCGGTCAGCCTAACGAAACCGCCAGGCCGCCGGCAATGAGCCGAACGCGGCGCCTGCTGGAGGGCGCGTTCTCGGCGATGTTGAGCAAGGGTGTTGTGCTTCTCGTCAATGTCGTCTCGATACCGATTATGGTGCGCTACCTGGGCGCCGAGAGCTTCGGTGTATGGGTTACGATTTCCACCGCCCTCTCGATGTTTCTGGTGCTTGACCTGGGGATTGCAAACGCGCTTACGAACTTTATCTCCGAGGCCTACGCCAGGGACGACCGCGAGTACGCCGGCACCTGTGGGACAACCGCCCTGGGAGTGATGATTGCGATAGCGCTGCTGCTGGGTGGGATTGCGTGGTGGATCTGGCCTGCGTTCAACTGGGGCCGATTGTTTCATCTTTCGTCGTCGGCTGAAGCTCCAACGGTCGGACGCGCCGTGGCCGCGGCACTTGCCATTTTTCTGCTGGGTCTGCCAGCCGGGCTCGCGACGAAAATACTGGGTGGTTACCAAGAGCTGCGCGCGGCTAATATTTTCGTCACGGCGGGCAGTCTCTGCAATCTCGCCTCGCTTGTTATCCTGGTCCGCCTGCATGCTGGACTGGTGGCGCTGGTCACCGCCTCATCCGCGGCGCTGGTCGGGGCGAATCTTTTGTGCCTGCTTTGGATATGGTGTGTCCACAAACCGTGGTTGATGCCCCGCCTGCACCACCTTGACGGCGGCGTGGCACGAAGGATGATGCAGTCCGGTGGAGAGTTCTTCGTTCTGCAGATCGCGGGCCTTATGGCCTTCAACAGCGACAATCTGGTAGTGACACACTTCCTTGGACCAGCGCAGGTGGCCTCTTATAGCGTTGCATGGCGCCTCACCAGTTATGCCGCCATAGCGCAGACGCTAATAGTGCCAGCGTTGTGGCCGGCCTTCAGCGAAGCATTCGCACGTGGTGACTTAAAATGGGTCCGCCGTATGTTTCGTCGAACCATGTGGGCCACGATGAGCATCGCCTTTGGATGTTCGGTCGTGTTCGCATTAGCTGGCCGCTGGATTATTCGCGTCTGGGCCAGCCAGGCCGCCGTTCCAACCGAAAGGCTGATGCTGCTCATGTGCGTCTGGGTCCTGATCAGTACCTTCATGAATAACACAGCTACCGTCTTGGTTGCCAAGGGAAAGACGCGTCTGATTGCCTGGTGCGGGCTAGCATCAGCAGCGATGAATCTTGCGCTTTCAATCATATGGGTGCAACGGATTGGGGCTCCCGGGGTCATCCTCGGTACGATCGTGTCCTACCTTGTCATCGTGGTGGTGCCACAGACGTGGAAGGCTTACTCTGTGTTAGCTGATGATCTTTCACCGCGTCAGGAGGCCGCCCAACCGCAATGCTGAAAGTCGTCCTGAAGCGCATTGTTGGAGTGGGAATTACGCCGCGGCTCCTGATGGCGCGGGTCGCAATTCTCCGCGTTCTGGGCAGAATCTCGAGGCCGCGTATCGAGCCGTCCAAGACCGTTGGGCAAATTCTCTTTTCCTTTCCTTACCATAGCGTTGGCGATCTTGTGCTGTCACTCACCCTGGTGGATCACATTCATGATGTGTGGCCCGAGGCCAGGATCGACGTCGTCGTGGGCTCAACAATGGGAGCGCTGGTAAGTGCCATCCCCTATGTTCATCGCGTATTCCAGTTGCCGCGCTCCAGAATACGGCAACCGCTGATTGCCGCATACGCGGAGCTGCAAAACGCTACACGGTTGTTTCGGGATGAACTCTCCGGAATTGCTTATGACCTGGCGATCGCACCCCGCTGGGATTCGGCGGACTCCTTCTTTTCCGCCTACCTGGCCTACCTCACCGGCGCTCCGATCCGCTGCGGCTACTCTGGAGGCTCCGACGGCGGCTCGAAAGAGGTAGATAACTTTCTTACCGTCGCTGCAACGGGCGGAGGGCACGAGCATGAATCGCTGCGATATGCGCGACTATTGAGCCGTTGCGGTCTTGAATCTGCTGGAGCCATCGACCCGGCAACTCCGCAATCTCCGATTCATGCTTTGCAATGTGTGGCGGAACGGCGCAAAACCACGGGCGAGGCCATGCGATCTCCAGTGTGCGAGAAATACGTGGTGTTTTCTCCAGGGGCTACCAACCCGCGACGCATGTGGCCAATCGAACGGTTCAGTGAGGTTGGGCGCGTCCTCTTTGAGCGGCGCGGACTTAGAACCATCATTATCGGCGGCCCGGCAGATGGCCGACTCTGTGCTCAGCTTGCCAACCTGATTGGGGACAGCGCGCTCTCCGTGGCCGGGAAGACAGACTCGCTGCAAATGCTGGACCTTCTGGCTGGCTCGGAACTCTTTCTTGGTAACGACTCCGGGCCTGCCCATATTGCGGGCGGTCTCGGCATCAGTACGGTCGTGGTCAGCCCTTTCCCGCTCTCCTGTGCGTTGGACCACCCCAACTCGCCGCAGCGGTTCCGACCTGCGGGTCCCCGCGTGAAGGTCCTCCAGCCGCAAGATCCTCTCTCCCCGTGTTCGCCGATGTGTCAGCAAGATGCGCAGCACTGCATCCTGCAAGTCTCCGGCGAAGAGGTTCTCGCAGCAATTCAGTCAGTGCTGCACGAATGGCATGGCGCTCGCGCCTGAAACGCGTCTACCTGAAGGGAAAAAAATCCATGCGGTTCGTCAAAAAGATTGTCAAAGCTCTGCTCTACCGGCCATCGGGAGTGACATTTGGAGAGCGTTCCTTTATCCGGCGCCCCTACTTGATCGCCGGACGCAAGCATGTGCGAATCGGCAACAGAACCTCCGTGCTCGGCGGACTTCACATCGAGGCAATTACCGCATATGCTGGAGTCGCCCACCAGCCGCGCATCGAGATTGGCGACAACGTCTATATCGGCAGGCACGCTTACTTCACAGCCGTCGACCGCATTTCCATCGGATCCGGCTGCGTACTAAGTGAGTACGTGTATATCACCGACGAGGTCCACGGCATGGATCCGCGGGGTGGTCCAATCATGGAACAACCGCTGATCTGCAAAGGCCCAGTTACCATCGGCCCCAATTGTTTTCTCGGCTTTCGTGTCGCGATCATGCCAGGCGTTACCTTGGGAGAGCATTGTGTGGTCGGCGCAAATTCCACAGTCACTCGATCTTTTCCGGCCTATTCTATGGTTGGCGGGTCGCCCGCTCGCCTGCTGAAGCGCTATTCCCACACATCGGGGCAGTGGGAGACACTAGGCGAACGACGCGAATAGGCAGCCGTCTTCCTTACAGCCCGGACTCTTTTCGAGTCTCAAGGCAGTCATTTACTATGGTGTCAGGAACGCTCTGCGATGTGGCTCCCATGGCGCCCGCTTCCGTCACCAGGTCATGAAATTCCAGAACGCTGGTAGGCGCTGTTGCAGAGAGTCTGGTAAAGCAAGTTGTTTTCAGCTGATAAGACTTCGACCACGTTCGCAGGACAAAAGGGCGATAGACAAATTGAACGTACTTGTCACCGGAGGAGCAGGTTTCATCGGCGTTCGCCTTGCGCGCGCGCTTCTGCAGCAAGGACACTCTGTCACGGTACTGGATAATTTCAGCCCGCAGATCCATGGCAGCAACGCCGAGCTGCCTGCCGACCTTCGCCGAAGCGCGCGACTCGTGCATGGAGATGTACGCAACGAAGCGATTTGGGCTTCCACTGTGCATGGTCATCAGGTCATAGTTCATCTGGCTGCCGAAACGGGTACGGGCCAGTCAATGTATGAGGTCGCAAAGTACGAACAGGTGAACCTGGCGGGAACCGCTCTGCTGTATGATTTGCTCACCAGGAACAGTGGTTATGGCGTTGAGCGCATCGTTGTCGCCTCCTCCCGCGCCATCTACGGCGAGGGGGCCTATGAATGCCAGGAACACGGCCAGGTTTATCCGCAGCCGCGTGCGAGCGTCGACAAGAAGAAAGGCCTCTTCGATCCTCTATGCCCGACCTGCGGGGGAGCCTGCTTCTCTGTTCCAACGCCAGAGAGCGCTCCGTTTCAGCCCTCGTCGTTTTACGGGCTTACCAAGCAGGTGCAGGAGCAAATGACATTGCTGTTCGCGCAAGTGCTCGGGATCTCGTCCTTCGCTCTGCGTTACCAGAACGTGTATGGTCCAGGACAGTCGCTGAAGAACCCGTATACCGGCATTCTCGCCATATTCTCGAATCTGGCTCGAGTTGGTGCGGATATTAACGTCTTCGAAGATGGTGACGAGAGCCGTGACTTTGTGTATATCGACGACGTGGTGCGAGCCACAATCGCCTGCGTCAATAGCCCCGAGAAGAGTTCGCACGCGGTTAATGTCGGTTCAAACGAACGAACCACCGTCATGCAGGTGGCGCAGGCGGTGAATCGCTATTTCGGTGGTAATTCAAAGGTCCAGGTCAACGGTGCATTTCGAGAGGGTGATATCCGCCATGGGATGGCGAACCTTGAAAGCGCCAGGAAGTTGCTGGGCTATGAGCCGCAGGTGAAGTTTGAGGACGGCCTCCGCAATTTTCTGGCCTGGGCCGAAGACAGCGAGCCCGAACGCAGCGGCTATGAGCGCTCACTTATGGAGATGAAAGAGCGGGGGCTTCTGCATGGCCACCGCTGAGAAATCGATTTTGTCCGCGACAACTGCGGTGCCGCGGAAAGCGACGGTCGGCGTTGTAACTGTGACGTACAACAGTGACCGCTACTTCGATGATTACATGGCCGCATTGCAGGCGCAGACTTGCAGACCTGATCTGGTGGTATTGGTGGATTCAGGATCCTCGGAGCCGGCATTCCTGGATCGCGTGAGTGCCTATTCCATACCGGTTGAGATCTTGCGGGAGACGAATGTAGGTGTTTGCGTCGGGAACAACATCGGTTGGCGGCGAGTGAGAGGGTTCGACTACATCCTCTTCCTCAATCCGGATGCTTTTCTCGCACATGATTTCATTGAACGAGCTGTCGCCTATCTGGATGGCAATCCGGAAGTGGGCATGCTGACGCCGTCTGTCATACGCTATGACATTGAGAGCCATCGCTCAACAAACGTAATCGATACGACCGGCGTGGTGAGGAATTGGCACGGATTTGGTGAACGCGACCAATCAAAACCCGCCGATGCACTGAGGCGCTATACGGCTCCAAACCGGATTCCGTGGCTTTGCACAGCTGTAGCTATGGGGAGGCGCGACGCCATGAATGCAGTTGTTGAAAGTGGCGATCAGTTATTCGACGAGAGCTTCTTCATGTATAAGGACGACACGGACCTGTCATGGCGGGTTCGACGCGCCGGTTGGGATATCGTGCATCATCCTGAACTGCTCGGATATCATTGCCGGGGCTGGCAAAGTCGCAGTGCCATGTCGCGTAAAGCGCGGCTCCTGAGTGTGCGCAATGAAGTCAAGATGTGTTGGAAGAACCGATCGCTCTTTGTGCTTGCCGTAGGGTTCAAATATATCCTAGTGCGATGTTTTGATCTCTGAGCCAACATGTCCACATAGCCATCGGTGTTTTGGCCAGGGCAATAGCGCCACTTCAGGTGACATCGCTCTGCGTCAGGGAATTCGTAAAGTTTTCAAGAAGGGAATAGTTGATAATCCCCACTTCTACAAGCAGGTCAAGAATGATAGCGGGGAAAAACTAACTCCATAAGACCGCTAATTCTTATGTCGTCTAAGTCCATCTCGAAAAATCCGCTGGCTATACCGGCTTTTTCCGGTTCAAGCAGAATCGGGATAGTGACAGTTCTTTTCAACAGCTCTTCGGTGCTCCCAGGATTTATCTCCTCGCTTGAGCGACAGGACTTCAAAGACTTTCACGTATGGGCGGTCGACAACGCCTCTAGCGATGACTCGGTTGCCGTCTGTCGCGCCCAGGGCGACCGCTGCACTGTGATTGCGAATGAAACAAACATAGGAGTTGCGGCCGGAAACAATCAAGGTATCCACGCAGCCCTTGATGCCAGTTGCGAGTATGTTCTTCTAATAAATAATGATGTCGAGTTTGGGTCACAACTTCTTTCACAATTGATGGAGGGCCTTGCAACCAATCGATGCCAGATGACTGCGCCGATAATGTATTACTTTGACCGCCCGAATTTGATTTGGGCCGCGGGCGGCAGGTTTCAACCTATATTCGGTTATCGCTGCTACCATCTCGCTGAGGGAATCGAGGATGTGGGTCAGTTCAACGATGCACGGCGTATCCAGCATGCGCCGACCTGTTGTGTCCTCTTTAGCCGCTCTGTATTCGACGCGGTCGGCTTCATGGATGAACGCTACTTCGTTTACCACGATGACACCGATTTTATGTTGCGTTGTTTCAAGGCAAATCAGCGCCTTTACCTGTTGCCGAATGCTAAGCTGCTGCACAAAGTGAGTTCGCTCACGGGCGGTGCGGAGTCAGAGTTTTCGGTGAGGATGGGAACCCGGAATCGAACCTATATGCTATCTAAGTTCCTCGGACGGATCTTAGCATCTCCGTATGTTGCCGGCCTGGCGCTCGTCTATCTTCTGCGGAGACTTCTGGGTCAATACGACCGAGAACGGTATCTATTGAAGCTGCGCAGCCTTCGCCAGGGCTTTGGGATGGCCACAAACTGGCTTCCTTTTCGACCGAGGTAGGGGGGAGCTTACGTTCTCCCCCTGGAGGTGCCTTGTGTCGTTTATTTTCGGATCACCGCGCATTGTTCTATGCTGAATAAACGACGATTGCGTTGTAGAGGAGGCGCAGATGCGTCCTTCCAGGCACGCATAGAGAATTATGGCGATGGCATCGAAGCGCGAGAATCCCATAGCATCATTCGCATCGAGGCGGAGCCTATTGCTTCATCCGCTAACTATCGCTAGCGTTCTGTGGGGAATGCTGATGATCTTCTATGCGCTCCATTTCAGCAATTTGCTTCTGTTTTCTACGCCAGAGCTTCTCCCAGTTACGCTTGCGATCTGGATACCCTTTGGCCTTGTAGCGCTCGGATCCTTCTTATGGCGACCAAGAGCGCTGCGGCGACGGTACAGGTTGCAGCTACCTAGTCCGGCGCAGTTAGTCACGATCGAAAAGCGGCTGAGGTCACTTTGGTACTTGTGGCTTGTTCTCGCAGCATTCGAAACTGCTTTCAGCGGCGGGTTTCCGATTGTTTGGGTCTTCACGAATCCGTCGAAGACTTATTTCGACTACGGACTGCCATCGCTGCACGGCTTCGTCAATTCGCTCCTTTTGGCCATAGCGCTGTGCCGATTCGCTCTGTACCTGCTGACCGGCAACAAGAGACATCTGATTACCCCTCTGTTTTCGTTAATTTGGTGGATTATGCTGGCCACCCGGGGAACATTGCTTTTCAGTCTGGTCGAATGCATGATTCTTCTGCTCCGGATCCGACGAATCCGCAGCAAGACGATAAACAGGATTGCAGCTGGCGCGCTGTTAGTTGTCTTGCTCTTCGGTTGGCTCGGAGATCTGAGAACGGGGGCTGATCGCTTTCGTGAGCTTGCCCAGCCCGCGTCCTCCTATCCGCAATGGTTACCTTCAGGGGTTTTGTGGATCTATATTTATGCCACGACCCCGCTGAATAACCTTGTTTATTCGATGGTATCCCGAAGACCGGAAGGAAATCCCCTGCTCCCACACACTCTTTCATTGCTCCTCCCTACTGTTGTTCGAAACTATATATATGGGAATGCTAGCGATGCGGCAAATGAGATAACAGGGGACTTGATCGAGGCGAACTTCAATGTCTCGACCGCTTATTTGGGGCCGGCTCAGGACTTTGGCCTACCTGCGATATTTCTTTTTAGCTTAATTGCGGCGAGCGCGTGTCAATGGTTCTGGTACAAGCCCGATTTGCGATCTCAGCTTTGTTTTGCGGTGTTTGCGATGTGCCTCATTTTTAGCTTATTTTATGATTTATTTCTTTCTTTGCCGATCATCGCTCAATTGGGATGGTTTTTTCTTATTTTTCGAAGGGAGCGCACAAGAAGTGTTGGGACGCAAAATGGGCACAATCTTCTAGTCTCCAGTGCGACAGCGCGCACTCCGTGAATGCTAGTCGAGCGCCAACACCCTGAGTTTCTGTACCGTTGACCATGTTGCTTTTGCAATGTGCGCTACGGATGCGCCGTAGTCGCTTAAAGTGGATGTAGAGAACAGGCCATGACTGAACAAACAGTGTATCGAGCGGAATTGATGCAGCCCGGGGAAGGCGAGACGCTAATGCCAGAGGAAGAAGAGGCATCTATCGATTACGCCGTGCTCCTGCGTACGCTCAATCGGGGGCGAAGGACGATCGGCGCTGTGACTCTAGGGGTGTTGGCGATTGCTACGGCTGCTGCGTTTCTCATCGCCCCCCGGTATACCTCTAAAGCTTCCTTTATCCCACCTAACTCAAACAGCACCTCAAGCGCGGCTGCTCTTGTTGGACAACTGTCTCAGTTTGCTGGCGTTGGAGCGAGCAGTCTCCTTGGGGGAGTAAAGAGTCAAGGTGATCTTTATGTCGGCATCCTCAAGAGTCGGTCGATTGGAAGCGAGCTTGTCCAGCGTTTTAATCTGAAGGGCGTCTATAAGGTAAAGAAAGAGAGTCAGGCCGAGAAGGCGCTGGCTTCTCATTCCGCATTCGACGTCGGCGTGAAGGACTCCATTGTCACCATCAGCGTGACCGACAAGAGTCCCGCCCGAGCCCGGGATCTTGTCAATGCTTATCTGGATGCGTTGACAAAGACAAATGGTCGCCTGGCTCTCACCGAGGCCTCCCAGCGGCGACTCTTCTTCGGTCAACAACTCGCAAGGGAGAAGGACGACTTAGAGAATGCCGAAGTTGACCTCAAGAAAACGGAAGAACAATCCGGACTAATTGCTCCAATCGGGCAAACAGCCACTGAAATTCAAATGATTGCAGAGACCCGGGCCCAGATCGCCGTGCGGCAAGTGGAGCTGAGCGCCCTTCGCCAATCTGCTACGAACCAGAATTCCGACGTTATTCGCCTACAAAGCGAAATTAATGATTTGCAGGAGCAACTGTCTCGGCTCCAAACGGGCACGAGCAAGAGCGGAAGCGTAGTTATCCCGACTTCAAAGGTGCCCGGGCTTGAATTGGACTATGTCCGCAAGATGCGAGAGGTAAAATATCACGAAGCGCTTTTCGAGATGCTCGCCAGGCAGTACGAAGCGGCGCAGATGGACGAAGCTCGCGATGCTCCTTTATTACAGGTTCTTGATCCCGCGTCCTACCCTGATACCAAATCGTGGCCGCCCCGGATGCTGATGATCTTTGGCGGATTGATTTTGGGGTGCCTGGCAGGTAGCGGGTGGGTTCTGATGCGCGAACGCGTTGCCGGGTTTTGGGCATCTCTTGCTTCTGGCAATTAACCCCTAGTCCACATGCTTGCCGCAACCCGATCGCCGGACGCTTGCATCCATGGCGTAACATATCCAGCTAACTGAACTTGAAGATCAAATAGCGCCAAATTATGCACGTAAAGGTAATTGTCCCTACGCTGAACGCGGCCAAAGACTGGCCCCAGTTTGCACCAGCGCTGCTTACCTGCGTCCGTCCCGAGCAAGTGTTGGTTATCGACTCCGAGTCGACAGATGGGACTGTGAAACTGGCGCAGGCGGTCGGGTTTCAGGTCTGCTCGGTGGCGCGGGCCGAGTTTAACCACGGTGGCACGCGGCAGATGGCTGCGGAGAAGCTGCCGAACACCGAGATCTTGGTGTATGTAACACAAGACGCGGTGCTGGCCGGACCAGACGCGCTGGCGAGTCTGCTGGCTGCATTCGACGACCCGCAGGTCGGCGCGGCATGCGGTAGGCAGTTGCCTAGGCCAGGGGCCGAGATGATCGAGGCACATGCGCGCATCTTCAACTATTCAGCGATCTCGAATGTGCGGTCCCTGGCGAGCCGGAAGAGACTTGGGATCAAGGCAGTGTTTCTCTCGAACTCGCTGGCTGCGTATCGGCGTTCAGCGCTGATGAGTGTGGGAGGATTCCCTACGAATGTGATCTTTGGCGAAGACACCATTACTGCAGCCCGGCTCCTGTTGGCAGGTTATAAGGTTGCTTACGTTGCAGAGGCATGCGCATACCACAGCCACCCTTATACGCCGATGGAGGAATTTAGGCGCTATTTTGACATCGGCGTGCTGCATAGCCGCGAACGCTGGCTCCTCAAAGAGTTTGGCCCGGCCGGGGAGGAGGGTAAACGCTTTGTGCTTTCCGAGTTGAGCTACCTTTGGCAGAGGGATGTGTGGCGGATTCCTTCAGCTTTGGTGCGGACTGGGCTTAAATTCGTTGGATACCGGCTGGGTAGGGAAGAGGCTCTGCTTACGCCAAAGGTCAAGCGTCAGTTGAGTATGCACCCCAAATTCTGGGCTAAACAAATTTCGAGCGATCGTGTCTAGGAGATCGCGAACATGGGTGCATCCCGCGATTACCTTCAACGTTTTTCGGTATATGAGTTTTGTTGTTGGCCATGACATTCTCCTCCATGACATCTCTCTCTTAGGAGAGACCCCGGTCGATTGATGTAGCCAGCGGCAGACAGCAGATGCTACGCCTTGACAGCGAGCGGTTGGGAGCGAGACATCAGAGCGACTATGACCGTCTGACGCGAAGTGTGCTTAGGGAGCTGCCCGACTGCGATGCTGTCGTGCTCTCGGATTATGCCAAGGGTGTTCTTACGCCCGAGATGTGCCAGGTGGTGATTGAGGCCGCGCTCAAACTGGATATTCTGGTCCTCGTGGACCCCAAGAGCACGGACTTTTCGCGTTACCGCGGTGCCACTACCATCTGCCCGAATCTAAGTGAGCTCTCTGTCGCGTTGAAGCAGGATGTGCGCAACCTAGAAGCTGTGCTGGTCGCAGCGGAATCCATTGTATCCGCCTTAGACATTGAGTTCCTCATGGCGACCCTAAGCGAGCGGGGCATTGCCCTGGTGCGACCCGGCAATCGGTTTCTGGCGCCGGCCGTGGCACGACAAGTCTTCGACGCCTCCGGTGCCGGAGACACTGTGATCGCAGTGCTCGCGCTATGCCTTGCCTCGGGGCTCAAGCCGGAGAGCGCCGTGCAACTGGCCAACGTGGCCGTCGGCATTGTGGTGGGCAAGGTGGGTACAGTTCTGGTGGAGACGTATGAGTTGCTGGCTGCGCTGGCTCCCGATATCGCCCTCCACGCTGAGGACAAGGTGTTAACCCGCCCCGAGTTAGTCAGTCGCGTGGCGCTTTGGAAGGCGAACGGCGAGCGGGTGGTTTTTACCAATGGATGCTTCGATTTGCTGCACATCGGGCACATCACGGTACTGGAGGAGGCCCGCCGTACCGGCGCCGCATGCTAGTGGCCATCAACTGCGATGCCTCAGTAAGCAGCCTCAAGGGGCCCGGCCGCCCCATCGTGGGCGAGCGCGAACGCGTCCGCGTGCTGGCCGCATTGGCCGCCGTGGATGCCGTCGTGGTCTTCGACGACCCCACTCCCTTGGAACTCATCATAGCCACACGGCCTCACGTGCTCGTCAAGGGCGGAGATTATAGCGTGGATGCCGTAGATGGAGCCCAGGAGGTGCAGTCCTGGGGCGGGCAGGTCAAAATTGCCCCAACGGTCCCATACGTCGCTGCATACATCTGCGCAATCAGATCCGTGCACGACTTCGAAACGTCATAAGGATAGCGACCCTGCAGAGGGTGAGTCTCGCGATACGGCAGGTCTACGTTTGTGCCGTAGGCTTTGTCCGACGAAGCAACTACCACGTTGGAATGCCCTGCCAACCGGCAAGCGTCGAGCACATTCCATGTCCCCATGATGTTGGCGCGGAGCGTGCCGACAGGGTCGCGCTTGGCTACGCCCACCAATGGCTGCGCGGCCAGATGAAAGACTGTATGCGGCTCATATTCCGCAATCGCACTCTGCATAGTGGGCAGCGACTCCAGATCGCCCGATACAACAGCGATCTGCGACAGGATGCCTTCCGTCACAAGCATGCTCTTCGGCGTCTGATCCCGCACCAGCGCGACCACCTCCGCGCCTTCGCGAAGCAACGCCTTTACCAGCCAACCTCCCATGAGCCCTGTGGCCCCGGTGACGAAGACCCGTTTACTCTCCCAGAATGTTCCCAATCCAACCTCGTCGTTTCAAATGAATGCTGAGCCCATAACTCGCCAACATGGACGGTCGTCCTGGGCTGGCGCAGCGAGTCGAAAGACCTGCGTCTTACCGACGCACGCAGCGAAATCAACTTCTCCAGAGCCCTTGCCGTTTCCGCCTGAGCGCTTCGGAACTAAGATGTCTATTAGACCATTTTCATTGAAGACATGGCGCGATGACCAGCACCGGTCACGAAAACGGAGGCAGTAAAGATTGAACGAAACAACAGATGACCTGGCAGTCGTAATTCCTCGGTGGGAAGGGCCCGCGCATCTACCCTTTCACCGAATACTTTCCCAAGCCTATGATGCCCATCAATGGTCGGCCAATCCTCGTCCACCTAACGCACATCTACGCCAGCCAGGGTTTCCGCCGCTTCGTTCTCGCCGCCGGCCATCGCAAAGAGATGCTCCTCGATTACTTCGAGTGCCGTTTCCCCGAATGGAATGTCGATATCCTGGACACGGGCTTCGAGGCTGACACCGGAGACCGTATCCGCGCATGCTTCGATCACGTAGGTGACCAGTTCTTCGCCACCTACGGAGACGGTTTTGGCAATGTCGATTTGCACGCCCTATTACAATTTCACAATGACGGAGGCGGCCTTGTTCTTCTCTAACGTAATCTTGGAGCTAGACACTTCCAGAAGGGCCAACATTTCGCGCAGACGGAAGGCTCGGTCGAGTTGCTTCTCGATCAACAGCCGCTGACGGCGCTGGTGGTCTTCGTTGGCGAGCCCCGGGAGTGTTTGTTCGTCCTGCGCGGCGTTGTGTTCGAGGCGGAAGATGGCCGATACAACGGCGGTGCGGAAGCGGACGCTGACCTCGAAGGGCTCGGGCTGCATAAGACCTATGGCTGCGTTAAAGATTTGTCGCCGCGCGCCGATGATGTAGATACGGCATATCCTCGGCGCAGTTGCTGTAACGAATTTAGCAGAGATGCCGGCGAGAGGAGTGTCCTGTTGCAGGACACTCCTCTGTTCGTTCTTATCTGTTTTTACCGCGGCGTGTCGCTTTAGATCGCCAGCGATTTCTCTTCCACCAGTGCTTTGGCCTGAACGATAAATTGCTCAAGCGGAGTCGAACCCAGATCGCCTTTGCCGCGCACGCGCACGCTCACAGCATT
This sequence comes from uncultured Acidobacteriaceae bacterium, assembly GCA_963743135.1. GTDB lineage: Bacteria > Acidobacteriota > Terriglobia > Terriglobales > Acidobacteriaceae > Silvibacterium. The sequence goes on along the minus strand of CAVUON010000007.1, from coordinate 218,571 downwards.
GGCCTCCGCCTCCTTGTCGCCCATCACTAGCACATATGGAATCTTCTGCAGGGTGAGATCGCGTATCTTTGCGTTCATCTTCTCGTTGCGACTGTCGAGTTCCACGCGGAAGCCCGCATTCTGAAGCTCCTTCTGCACCTTTTCGGCGTAAGCCTGGTGCCGCTCACTGATCGGCACTAATCCGATCTGTACAGGAGCGAGCCACAACGGAAATGCTCCGGCGTAGTGTTCAATCAGCACGCCGAAGAACCGCTCCAGGGAGCCGAACAGCGCGCGGTGCACCATCACCGGCTGGTGGCGCTCGCCGTCTTCGCCAACGTATTCGAGCTCGAAGCGCGCCGGAAGGTTGAAGTCGAACTGCACGGTAGAGAGCTGCCACAGGCGGCCAAGTGCATCGACCAGTTTCACGTCGATCTTCGGCCCATAGAACGCTCCTTCGCCGGGAATGGAGTCGAAGGCCACGCCGCGCTTGGACAGTACGTTTTTCAGCGCCTCCTCCGCATGCTCCCACTCGGCTTTGGCGCCGATGAACTCGCCGGCCTTCTGAGGGTCATGCATGGAAAGCTCCACGCGATACTCCTTGAAACCGAAGGTCTTCAACACGGCCTCGGCGAAGTCCAGGCACTCTTCGATTTCGCCAGCGATCTGGTCGCGCGTGCAGAAGATGTGCGCGTCATCCTGGGTGAAGCCGCGCACGCGCAGCAGGCCGTGCATGGTTCCCGAGCGCTCGTAGCGATAGACATTGCCGAGTTCGGCGTAGCGTTGCGGCAGGTCGCGGTAACTCTTCGGCGAATTCTTGTAGATAAGGATGTGGCCGGGGCAGTTCATCGGCTTCAACCGGTACTCCGCGTCGTCAAGTTCCATCGGAGGGTACATATTTTCGGCGTAGACTGCTTCATGGCCGGAGATATTCCACAGCTCTCGACGCATGATGTGTGGTGTAAACACCATCTGGTAGCCGCGCCGGATGCACTCCTCGCGCATCCAGTCCTCCATTATTTTGCGGATCAGGCCGCCCTTGGGGTGCCAGAAGATGAGTCCCGCGCCCGCGACCTCCTGGATCGAAAACAGATCAAGCTGCCTGCCGAGCACGCGGTGATCCCGCGCCTTAATCTCTTCCAACCGCTTGAAGTGAGCCTCCATGTCCTTCGCGTTGAAGAACGCCGTGCCATAGACGCGCTGCAGCTGTGGATTCTTCTCGTCGCCAAGCCAATAGGCTCCCGCAAGGCTGGTTACCTTGAATGCCTTCACGCGCCCGGTTGAAGGAACATGCGGGCCGCGGCAAAAGTCAACGAATTTGCCGTTGCGGTAGAGTGAAATATCTTCGCCCTCGTGCGTAAAGCGCTCGATGAAGTGGACCTTCATGAAGTCGTGATCGGCCTTAAAGTGTGCGAGTTCTTCGTCGCGCGGTTCAAACTCCCGGACAAACTTTTCGTCGCGCGCGACAACCTCGGCCATGCGGCCTTCGATCAGCTTCAGGTCTTCTGGCGTGAAGGGCGTGGGCCGGTAGAAGTCGTAGAAGAATCCAGAATCCGTCGCAGGGCCGTGGCCCAGCTTGGTCTCCGGAAAAAGCTCAAGCACGGCGGTCGCCATCACGTGTGCGGCGGAGTGGCGCACAACGCGCAGCGCATCCGGGTCTTTCTCCGTGAGCAGTTGCAACTCCACGTTTTCCGTGAGAGGCGTGCTCAGGTCCACGAGGCGCTCGGCCTGAGTGTCTTCAGCGGCGTACATGGCCTCCTCGTCACTGGCAATCGTGGCAGCGGCGGTCGCATGCAGCGGCTTCACGCGCGCTACGACGGAAACGGCAGCGAGACGAGGGGAAATGCTTTCGGCTACCTGCAACGCAGTTACGCCTGACGGGAACTGCTTGACTGCGCCGTCGGGCAGTTTGATCTGAACGGAATTTTCTGTGGAATTCATAAACGGGATCGATCTCAATCGTCGTGCGGAGGATGAGTTGTCCTATTTAGGATATGGTGTTGAAGGATTTGCGTCGAGAGCGCAGGACCGTTGCATCTAAATCGGGGAGGACTACCATGGGCACGCGGAATGGATCATCGCCGGTCCCTCGGCCTCGCGCCACATTGGCGCTCATCGAGTTTCTGATTTTGTGTTTCGCCGTGGCCGGCGTCTCTTCGATCGTCAGCGCGCACAACATTCCAACCTGGTATGTTGGACTCATTAAGCCACTGTTAAACCCTCCCAACTGGGTCTTTGCACCCGTATGGACGACGCTTTACGCGCTCATGGCAATCGCGGCGTGGCTGGTATGGAAAACGCGGCCCAGTGGGTGCCGGCGTCAGGGATTGCGGCTGTTCTATGTGCAGCTCGCGTTGAATTTTCTCTGGTCGTGGATATTTTTCAGCCGTCATCAGATCGGCACCGCATTTGTCGACATCCTGGCGTTATGGGCAGGGATTTTCCTCACTATGCTCAATTTCAAAAAGGTAAGCACGACGGCGGCATGGCTGCTTGTCCCTTATCTGGCGTGGGTTACGTTCGCGGGCTATCTGAATCTGGCGCTCTGGCGGCTGAACTGAGGCCTATTCCAACCCTACATAGACGTCGATCTGCGCGTTCTGCCAGTCAAAGTTCTCTGGATACACCTCGAAATCGGCTTTGAAGGCGCGCTGGCCGCCCAGCTCCGTTGCGGACATTGTGCTGATGCGTCCCCAGACCTTTGGCAGCACTTCGGGCAGAGACCCGGTGTCTGATGGCACAACGGCGTACTTGCCCGCGGGCACGTTGACGACCACCATGCCGTCGGGAACCTTGTCTACACCGCTGACACGCACGCCGAGCAGATAGGTGTATTCGCCGTTCGCGTCGTTGGAGTAATCGGTATAGACGACGGTCAGATTATTGTCTGTGCGGTGGGGAACATTTTCGAGCAGTCCTTGCTGCATCACGCGTTGCCACAGCTGCGGAATTTCCCCATTGCCGCCCGCTTCTTTCTCGCGAGTGGTGGGGACGGAGATGCCGACGACCGAAAAGCCTGGTTGAGTCTCTGTTCTGACGGTCGAAGGGGTGGATTGCGCCATGGCTGGCTTGGGAATGCCGAGGGAAAGCATAACCGCCAGACCGAGGACGAAGGTAACGAAGACTCGAAAAGTTTTCATCGCAGGCAGAGATACGTCCCATGGGAGAACAAAGTTCACGAAAATCTTAAAAAGCCTTTCCTTCCCCATTCCGGACAGATCGTTTGCCGGCCTCCATCGACAGGGCCCGCATTCTTCGCCATGCCCCGCGAGTTACTATTTTCTGGACTTCAACCCGAGGGGCAGGCAAAGATCTCCCGTACCACTCTCTCAGGTTCCCGCCCGCCCAGCGACACACTAAGGCAAAGCTATCGCGTGCCCGGAAACCACTCGGTGTAGGAGTCGCCGTTGCGTCCGACGTATACTGCGCGCTTTCCTGCGATGTAAACCGTGTATGTCGCATTCCCCGCAGCCAGGATGAGCCGCAGGAATTCCCGGTATTGAATCTCGCCCCGCTGAATTTTCTTGATCGCCGAGCTCACTTCGTCCGCTGAGAAATCAATTGCCGGAGCGGGCTGATTCGGGAGGTCGTCCTGGATCGTGCGCGCGTCGCCATTGGGAAAGTAGTACGTCTTGCGATGCTGGTAAAGATCGGTGTAGTAGAACTCGACGCCTGCTGAAGCGAGCCTTTGCACGACCTCCGGGAAGGTGATGTTCTCTGCCACCGAGCGGCGGCTGCACTCTTCTAATACCTCGATAGTTGTTGGATCGATCACGGGTTTCTCCTCAGTTAGCCGGTTGGCAGATGCGCCAGTTCGTGGTGCGCCACAAGCTTGCGCATGGCGTTGACAATGGCTGCCTGCTCTTTGCCACTCAGACAGCTGAAAAATGCGTGGTCGTTTGCGTCCGCCAGCTTTGCCAGCTTCGGCACCAGAGCACGCCCCTGTTCCGTCAGGCGGATCAAGCGCGCTCGCCCGTCTTCCGCGCTCTCCATACGCCGCACCAGCTTCTTTGCTGCCAGCCGGTCAAGAATTCTCGACACCGGCGCTTTGGTCATGCCCATGGCGTCTGCCAGTTCGTTCTGCGAGCCCTCTTCAAGGTCATACAGACAACGGAGGGCGACCCACTCCGAAACCGTAACGTCCTCGTTCGAGAGCCTTCGCGCAAAGGAATGTGAGACATGGTTCGACACATAGCGAAGCCAGTATCCGATATGGTCTTCGAGGCTGCTGACAGGGGTTTTGGCGCTCATAATTCTCTCGATAAAAGTAATATAGTTGCTCAGGCAACAATAATGCAAATACTATTTGTGAAAACCTAGTACTCCTCTTGAGCGATGTGGCCAATTGCAGCGCTGATCTTGCAGTGCTCCTCAGTAGCGTTACAATTCGAGCGAATGGTGCTGAAAAGGAGATCCCGAATCGAATGCTCACAGAAGCTGAGGCTCGACAGTTTGCGCACCATTGGGTGTCCGCATGGAATTCCCACGACCTCGACGCCATCATGTCTCACTATGGACCGGAGGTTGTTCTGACATCGTCCGTTGCAGCAAAGCTCTCGAATGACGCATCCGGGACTGTCGCAGGGAGAGAAGCCCTACGCAGTTATTTCAAACGAGGGCTTGAAGCATACCCAGGTCTCGCCTTCGAACTTTTGGATGTGATGTGGGGGCTTTCCAGTGTCGTTCTTTGTTACGTGAATCAGAAAGGCACGAAGACCGCGGAATTCATGGAATTCGACGCGAGCCACAAGATTGTTAGAGTCGTCGCAAACTACAGCGGTTGAGCGTCCCATAATCCAGCCGATGACAAATGCGTCCTAGAGCAAAGCCGTTCCTGCGATCTCTTCCAGAACCTTCAGCGGAGAGGTTTCCGGAGCCACCAGAGCTTCCGGAGACACCAGAAACGTCTGCTCCAGAGCATACTGCCCAGCCAGCACCGCGTGGGGAACCGTATCGGTATAGACCATCCAGCTCGACCCCGAAGGAAACTGCCATGGATACTTCGCGCACTCGACCTGAAACCGCGGATTTTCCTTCAGGAAATTGTGGAACCGCATCATGAAGTCGTCATAGGGCGAGCGTTTGAGCGAAGGAATTGCCGCGCCCAGTCCCACGGCTCGCCCTAGCGACTTTGCCGCGCGCGATGCTGCAGTGTCCGGATGGGGAGCGATTTCCGCCGGTGCAAACTGCCGCACCATTTGCGCGAAGGGATCGCCCACCACCCAGTCGCGCGTGCGCGTGGGATGAATGTTGTTGAAGAAGCGAAGAATCCGCGCTCCTTGCGTGGGTCGTGTGGGAAACGCGTCGGTGTGCAGCAGATCATTTCTGCGCCGCACGGAGAGATCGCGACCCTGCTCTTCCTGCGGGCGAAAGCTGGCGTAGTCCAGCCGCCAGTTCGCGTGGTACGGGGACAGGAAGCCAGTCAAAAACTTCACCACTGCCTGCGAGTATCCGCGCATGATGCCCTGCAGCCGCCCCACGGCAGCCACATCGGCAGTCTTCGTGTCCACGCCGCTCAACTTGTCGATGTTCGACTTATAGGCGATGTTTTTGTGCAGCGAGCTGTCCGTCTGTTGCTGGCCCAGCAGAAACTCCAGATCATTCTGCGGAATCGCAATGGGCGTTTCGGGAAAATAGAGAATCTCGCCTGCCTCAAGCTGCGCGGCCCAGGCGCGGGCCTGCTCGTCAGAAGGTGGTAGTCCATTCACCAGAGCTTCGCGCGTAATCGTAACCAGCCCCACTCCCGCTATCTCCCGGAGATCTTGCGGCGCATCCATAGCCCCAGCAGCACTACCAAAGCCACGCCCAGCGCGACCAGGCCCACCGGAGAAGCCGCATAGAGGTAGGCATCGGCCATGTCGACGCTGTGGTGTCCGGCCTCGTTATAAATAAGCAGGGCAAAGATCGCGACGAAGCAGGTGGCGAAGAAGGCCATTACGCCAAAAATACAGGCCATCAGCAGGCTTTGGAACAACCCCATATCTCCAAGAGGAATGCCGAAGACTTTAGAGGGGAGCGGGGTCGGAGAAGTGATCGTATCGTGGTTGGACATAAGAGTTCCCGTCGCGCAACGGTGCTCGCTGCGCGCCTCAGTTTAGAATACTTCTTTATGGTTGAAACCGCCCAGATTCCTCTGCTGTCTGCCGCCCAGGTAACTCAGGAGGCGCACGTCCAGCAGGCGGATAACGGCATGTGCTTCGCGGCCTTTGGAGATACGCAAATCGCTTCTGAAGAGTTGGAGCGTATTGTTCAGGCCGTACCTTCGACTGTAGCCAACGCCCTTGTGCGCCGCGCCTATTACTTCGTGCCGCTCACCCTTGGCGAACAGGACCAGACGACCATCGCCTCCGGCTACACCGTCGATCTTGCCGACCGCGCCATCTGCCATCGGAATGCGAAGCTTGGCGGCTCGGATTGCATCTTCATCTCGACGCGCATCATGCAGGATCGCTTTGCGCTGGCCTTTGAATACTTCATCAACGTAGGCCATCACTTTGTCGAAGCCGTTGGCGTGCCGGCCAGCTTTTCCGATCTAGTGTGGTCCCAGGCAAAGGCTGAGGCTCGCGGAGAGACCAGCCAGGACGCCTGGGAGAACCGCCGCCGCGCGCTCGACCGCAACCAGAACCGCGAAGCGATCGACGAAAAAGCCAAGTCAGCCTATTTTGAAGCGGCCTTCTCCGACGCTGTAGCCATCTACATGCTCGCGCTCACTCTCGACTTCGATTACACGGAGCTGAAGGAGCGCGAATATCCGCTACTGACCGCCGCGGCCCTCGCCGAACGGTTACGCCACGTGGCCAAGCTCTTCCCGGCCAATCCTGGATACGAATTTGAGATTCGCTACCGGCGCCGCGGCTGACTTGAGATGATCGCTCATCTGCGCGGACGCCTCTTCGCAAAACATCCCGGCCACGCCATCGTCGAGGCCGCCGGAGTTGGATACGAGGTCATCATCAGTATTCCGACCTTTACCGCGCTTCCGGCTGAGGGCGCGGAAGTGTCGTTGCACATTTACACGCAGGTTCGCGAAGAAATCCTGGCGCTCTATGGGTTTCTCGACCTCAAGGAAAAGCGCCTCTTTGAGCGGCTCATTACCGTCAGCGGAGTTGGTCCGAAGCTGGCCGTGACCATCCTGAGCGGGCTAAATCCGGAGCGAACCGTGACCGCGATCCGCGCGCAGGATCACGCCACGCTCACGCATATTCCGGGAGTCGGCAAGAAACTGGCCGAACGCTTAGTCGTGGAGTTGAAGGACAAGCTCGAAGACATGGCCGTAGCGCCAGCTGCCGTCCTCTCCGCCGGACCGGCTGCTGAAGACGTCCTCTCCGCGCTGACGAACCTGGGCTATCAAAGACCGGCCGCGCAAAAGGCCATTGAAGCGGCGATCGAAAAAGAAAAGTCCCTCGGCCAGGACTTCGACGGGCTGTTCCGCGCCGCTTTGAAAATTATTCGCTAGATTTATCACTGCTGGCGCAAATCCGGCTTGTGTTCTTGGCATCAAATATGATGCAATGAAGATTCAGAAATGGAGGATGCCGCATGGCGTCCGCAACCCTAGCTCTTCCCATAATTCCCGGCTATATCCCCGAAGCCGCCGCCGATCTATCCGACCCCGCCACGCGCCGCCGCCTTAGTCTCGCTGCTGTAAGAGGCTTTCTCGGCATCATGGAAAAGTGGAACCTGCGCGATCCGGACGCGCGGCAACTGCTCGGCGGCATGTCTACCGGCTCGTTTTATGCGCTCAAAAAGGAGCCGAAGGGCCGCGCACTCGATCAGGACACGCTCACGCGCATCTCGCTGCTGGTCGGAATCTTCAAGGCGCTCAATATCCTTTACAGCCCGAAGCTGGCCGATGCCTGGATGACGCTGCCCAATACCAATCCAATGTTTCGCGGTCTCTCGCCGCTGGCCTACATTGTGCAGCGCGGGCAGCCCGGCATGGTGCATGTTCGGCAATTGCTCGATGCGAGGCGCGGGGGGCAGTGACTCCGCCGGTCACGGCGGTGCGTTTTAAGAGCACGCACCGGCTTATTCCGGCGAAGTACAGCGAACGCGGCACAGTGCTTTCGCGGCTCACGGACGACAGCCGCATGCTCGACAACCTGCTGGAGCTGGACAGCGCGACCAATGACCGCCTGCTCGGCGAAGAGGGATTGCTGCCCGGCATCACCATCCATGAGCTGGTCTATGGCGTTGATTACGCGCATATCGTCAACGCGGCCTTTACCCACGCGGCGCCCGAAGGCGGCAGATTCAACGGACCGCAGCGGGGAGCCTGGTATGCAGGCCTCGATCGGGAGACGGCGCTTACTGAAGTCGCTTTTCACAAGCAACGCCACCTGGAAGAAGTAAGTTGGCCCGAACCGGAAATCTCAAAGTTCGACGATTACCTCGCTGATTTCACAATGACCGTCTGTGATCTAACGGGAAATGCCACCGCGTCGAGGCCGCCGTTCAAGAAATACCTGCGTCCCGCGCCCATTCCGGAGTGTTATGCCGAACCGCAGGCGCTAGCCGCGCAATTACTCGCGCAGCAGTCGAATGGCATTCACTATCCCAGTGTTCGGCGACCCTCGGGTCAGTGCCTTGTCTGCTTTCGTCCCGCGCTTGTCTATAACGTGCGTCGCGGCGACCGTCTGCAACTCACGCTGCGCGCCGGTACATCGTTCCACGTGAAGCAGGCGCGCAAGGTTCCGGTGGAGTAGCGTTCAGGTTATTCGCCTTTGTATTTCACGAAGAGGTCCGGGAACTCCGCCTTCAACGCCGCGATCTTAGGACGATCGCAGACGTAAATGTATGGATTGTCAGGATTCTTGAGTGCGTAGTCCTGGTGGTAATCTTCCGCCGCATAAAACCCCTTGAGCGGGACAATCTGTGTCACGATCGGCTTCGGAAATACGTGCGCTGCATCGAGCTGCGCGATGTAGTCCGTAGCGATGCGCTTCTGATCGTCGTCCGCGTAGAAGATCACTGACCGGTAGGACGTTCCCACATCATTGCCCTGGCGGTTGAGCTGCGTTGGATCGTGTGCGACGGAAAAGAAGATCCGCAGCAGTTGTCCGTAGGTAATCTTCGACGGGTCGTAGACCACGCGGACGCTCTCCGCATGTCCTGTGGTCTCTGTCGTTACGTCGTCATAGTGGGCCGTCGCGGCCGAGCCGCCGGAATAGCCCGCGGTCGTCTCCACGACGCCTTTTACGCGCTCGAACACAGCCTGCGTTCCCCAGAAGCATCCCCCGGCAAAGACCGCCGTCGCGCGTGAAGAGGACGACGCGAGCGCCGCGTCGGTTTTTGCGGGAGGAATAGGCGAGCTTGTAGCCGCGCGACAACTCAGCATCGGCAATCCGGCCAGAAGGAGCACGCCTGCGCGCGCAAGCATTTTTAGCATGGGAATCTCCTTCCTATTGGAGCACGCCAGGCGGAAAAGGTTACGGGCGTTGTTTGGTGCGGTGAAAAAAGTGCCTTTGCATTGTGGAAGCGAGACATGGGGCTCAGGCGTTCGTACAATAGCGATGTGGCCGCGCGAAAGCAGACTCCAAAAAATCAAAATACAAACGAACTAGCGGCGAGGCCGTACTTCGCTTCGCCTGCGCTCGATTTTCTCCGCAAGCTAAAGCGCAACAATCGGCGCGAGTGGTTCGAGGCGCGCCGCGATGTTTATGAACAGGAACTGAAGCGGCCCATGCTGGCTCTCATTGAGCGCGTGACGCACGGCATGATGGACTACGCGCCGGACCACATCCGTCCGCCGCAGAAGTGCATGCTGCGCATCTACCGCGATACGCGCTTCTCCGCCGACAAAACACCGTACAAGACGAATCTCGCCGCGTGGTGGACGCGCAACGGCCTGGAAAAGACTTCAGGCGGAGGCTATTATCTGCATCTCAGCGCGACCGAACTGGTTATCGCTGCCGGCGTGTACATGCCGCCGAAGGAGCAAATCTTCGCCATTCGCCAACATCTGCTCGAGCATCACGTGGAGTTTCGGCGGTTGATTGAGAACAAGAAGCTGCGCGCGAAGATGATCATGCACGATCCTCAGTCGCTGACGCGTCCCCCGAAAGGTTTTTGCGCCGACCATCCTGCGATCGAATGGATCAAGTGGCGGCAGTGGGGCGTCATCGCCAGGCTGCCGGCGACTGTTGCGCTTCAACCAAATTTGACGGCGACGGTTGAAGAGCGCTTTCGGCTTTCGGCGCCGCTGGTTGACTTTCTAAACAAGCCGCTGCTGCGCGTGGCCGGAAAAAGGAAGAAGCCATTGTTTGGTCTTTACTGAAGCGCGCAGCGGAGCCTACACTCAGCCCAACGGCAGCCGCTCTCATCTTTGCTGGACAACGGTTTTCCATGCGCCATAACGGTGTTTTTGCCCTAAAATGGCGGGAAAACCCTTAAAAACCAAAGAAAACCGTAAAAAACCTGTGGAAACCGGCCTTTTGCTGTTGACAAAGGCTTTTAAAAGACGCAAGGTAAACGGCGGTGGGTTCTCTCGGACCCGCATAAACACAGGGCTTCCGGCTGCGGCTGCGAGGCGCCGACAGGTGGAATGCGGAGAGGAAAGACCTGACATCGACGAACCGGTTCTACCGGTTCGAGCAGAAACGAATCAGGAGGAAACAACATGGCAACAGCATTGACCAAGACCGCTCTCGTCCGTCACCTGGCGGAGAAGCTCGAATTGACCAACAAGCAGTCGGCGGCCTTCCTCGACCTGCTCGCGGAGACCGCGATCAAGGAAACGAAGAAGAACGGCGTCTTCGTGATCCCCGGCCTCGGACGCCTGGTAAAGGCGGAGCGCAAGGCGCGCATGGGCCGCAATCCGCAGACCGGCGAGCAGATCAAGATCAAGGCCAAGACCGTTGTGAAGTTCCGCGTTGCCAAGGCAGCGAAGGACGTCATCGCGCCACCCAAGAAGTAACAACTTTGCATGGCAGCCGCCGCCATACACATAGCTAGCAAGCGGCAATCACTAATAGGGAGAGGGAGACGGACCGAGGCTCGTCTCCCCTTTTCTTTTCGCCTCAAGCCCTCTTTACCGCGAACGCGCGCACTACCAGCGACAACCCGAAGCAGATGAGGAGTGCCTGCGTCAGCAGGTTTGCGTTGTAGCGCCAGGCCAGTACGGCGAAACAGCCCGTCATCGCCACACAAAAGATTTCGGCAACCAGGGCTTGCAGCCACTCCGGTTGTGCAGCCGACTCCGGCACGCGCGCCACGAGGCTGGGAAACAGCCGCGGGACGCTGCTCTTGTATGCCAGGTAAGCTTCGCCCTGCTGCACTTCCAGGTATGGCTCCTCGCGCAGAATTAGCCGCCACAACTGCACAAAGCTCGCCACGAGAAAGAAGATAGCGCCCGTAGGCGGCATAAGAATCGCCACCCCCATCGCAAACACAAGGTCGCCAAGATAGAGTGGGTTGCGGAGATGACGGTATGGTCCTGCCGCCACCACGCCGCGCGCACGCATCGCGCCCGATTGCGCCACAGAGCCGCCGATGTAAGCCGTCCCCCACAGGCGAAAGGCCGTGCCAAGGGCGCAAAAGAGGATCGCGAGGGAAGTTACGACCACAGATGCAGTTTGCAATGGCAGCAGGTGCGATAGTTCGCCCGAAAGTTCAAGCCAGGTCGTGGTGACCGGCGTCGCAGAGTTGCCATAACGCAACCAGGGTGCCCAGAAGCCCAGGAAATAAATCGCAAATAGTATCCAAATCCGAAATCGAAATTCAAACTGAGTCGCTTTCACTTGCCTGCTGCTCCAAATATGTAACTGTAACTGTTATGAATTATTTGCAATTGAAAAACCAGCGCGATTCCACTTAGCTTTCCAGCACTGGGCGCAAGCGCCCATGGGCCGCTGCCAGCCGCTTCTCAGCATCGTCGCGCCCGATGCCGAGCTTCACCATGACGATTGCCGTCTTCACCGATCCGGCAGACTGAAGCAGCGCTGTGGCCTCGTCATATGCCAGTCCCGTAACCGTTCCAACAATCCGCGCTGCGCGATCCCGCAGCTTTTCGTTGGTTGGCTGCACGTTCACCATCAGGTTGCCGAAGACGTAGCCCAGACGCACCATGGCACCGGTCGAGAGCATGTTCAGAACCAGCTTGGTCGCCGTTCCAGCCTTCATGCGCGTCGATCCGGTAACGGGTTCCGGCCCGGTGACCGGAGTGATCGCCAAATCCGTCGCCATGGCCAGCTCCGAACCCGGAACGCAGCTTAACCCGATGCTGAGAGCACCCAGCTCGCGCGCATACTTCACGCCTCCCAGCACGTACGGAGTGCGCCCACTGGCGGCGATCCCCACCAGCACATCCTTGCGGCAGAAACCGTGTGCTTCAAGATCGTGCCGTCCGTGAGCCTCGTCGTCCTCCGCGCGCTCGATGGAGCGCCGCAGCGCAGCATCTCCGCCGGCGATCAGGCCCTGCACCATTTCGGGAGGGGTATTATAGGTCGGCGGACACTCCGATGCGTCGAGCACACCGAGCCGCCCCGAAGTTCCCGCTCCCAGATAAAACAATCGGCCGCCGTCGTCCAGCCGGGCAACAATGCCATCGACGGCCAGCGCAACCTGCGGCAATTCGACCTCGACGGCGGCGATCGCCTCGCGGTCAGCAACGTGCAGCGCGCGCACCAGCTCGAGTGCGGTCAGACGGTCGAGGTTTTCCGTTGCCGGGTTGCGGGATTCGGTGGGAAGTTGCGAGAGGTCGTCCATTGCACCTGACTTTGGTAGTGGAGATTTCAGGCCCGGAACTAGTTCACTGCCGCGGCCTTTTAGGGAAATAATTCCGTTCGCTTTTTTGCTACATCATAGATTCAAAGTGGCTTCCGGATTTCCTTGGAGGATTTCCCTTCAAGCTCGCCGCGCAGACTCCAGCGTTTCCAACAGTTCATCGAAATCCTCGAGACTTGAGTATTCGATAATGACGCGGCCCTTGCCTTTGCGATCTTCGATCGTAACTTTGAGCCCAAGAGCGCGCTGAAGCAGGTCGCGGGCCTCACGAACATTGGGGTCGAGAGGCTCCTTCAGCTTTTCGTCGGCCTTACGCTTCTCCGGGTTCACGATGCCCTGCACGTAGCTCTCAGTCTGTCGAACCGACATGGAGAGAACGATGGCCTTCTGCGCGGCCTTCAGGATGGTGTCCGGATCTTCGAGCGACAAAAGTGCGCGGGCGTGCCCGAAGCTGAGTTCACCGCTTTCCACTTTCGCCTGCACCTCGGCGGGCAGGCGGAGAAGGCGCAAAAAGTTTGCGACCGAAGCGCGATCTTTTCCTGTGCGTTGCGCCATCTGTTCCTGAGTAAGCTTGAATTCGCGGCTTAAACGGTCGTAGGCGCGCGCCTGCTCCATTGGGTTCAAGTCCGTTCGCTGCAGGTTCTCGACAATGGTGATTTCCATTGCCTGTTCGTCGGAAACCTGCCGCAGAATCGCCGGGATGGTCGGCTTTCCCGCCTTTCTCGAGGCGAGAAAACGGCGTTCTCCTGCAATGAGCTGGAACCGGCCATTGGGCAGCGGCCGGACAAGAATTGGCTGGACTACTCCTGTCGCGGTGATCGATGCAGCGAGTTCGGCCAATGCCGTTTCGTCGAAGCGCGTCCTCGTCTGATAGGGGTTGCGGTCAATTTCCTCGAGCGAAATCTCGCGCGGAGTACCCTCTGTCGCCGGCTTCACTGTACGATCCTCAGCCACCGCATTGATCCGCGGCAACAATGACTCCAGTCCCTTGCCTAACGCCTTGCGCTTGGGAGGCTCCGCAGTATTTCCCGTTGCAATCATATTTCAACCTCAAGTTATTGATTTAAAGCAGCTTATTGTCTCAATCCCCGTACGGCCAGAACTTTACATTCACCTTCGGGCGGTTCGCCGCAGCCGCCTTGCGCTCCTTGGCGCGCGGGCTCTCGATCTTGTTTCGGACCAATAGCTCCTCCGCCAGGTCGCGGTAGCTTTCGGCCCCACGCGATTTCGGGTCGTACAGCATGACCGGTTTTCCGTAACTGGGAGCCTCGGCCAGACGCACATTGCGTGGAATCGCTGTCTTGAAGAGCTTGTCTTTGAAGAATTGCCGGAGGTTTTCTGTCACCTGCTGGGCGAGGTTCGTGCGGTCGTCATACATGGTAAGCAGCACACCTTCGATTTCCAACTTGGGATTGAATGTTTCGCGAACCCTCTCCAGCGTATGCACCAGTTCGCTGATGCCTTCCAGCGCGAAGTATTCGGCCTGCATCGGTACCAGAAGCCGGTCCGTTGCAACGAGGGCGTTAAGAGTCAGCAAATCAAGCGCCGGAGGGCAGTCGAGCAGAATAAAGTCGTACTTGTTCCGCTCCGGTTCCAACGCCTCTTTCAACTGGAAGGCCCTGCGCTCATTCTGGATCAGTTCGACGTTGGCGCCGATCAGATTTTTGCTCGACGGAACCAAGGAAAGCGTGTCGATTTCCGTGGGCAGGACGGCCTCTGCGAGCGTGCAATCGCCGGCAAGGATGTCGTAGGTGGATTTGCGGTCGTCATCGTGTGCAAACCCGAAGCCGCCAGTGGAGTTTGCCTGCGGATCGCAATCTACCAGTAGGGTCTTCAAGCCTTCCAGGGCTAGTGCTGCCGAAAGGTTGATGGCGGTTGTTGTTTTGCCTACGCCGCCTTTTTGATTCACAACTGCTAAGACATTGGCCATGAATCATCAAGAGTATGGCTGGTCAGCATTGGAAGGCAAATGGGATGCCTGTGCAGAACGAGGCGCGTTCTGTGGAACCCTTTCGGCGGATAACTTAGAAGCCCGGCAAGCCTTTGAAAGTATGAGGCATATTTTCAGATCAGATTGGGCTCGCGATAGAGCAGATTCGCGGACTCCGGTGGAAAACCGATGTTCCATGTGGAACATTCGGAGCTGGCATGAGCGAATGTTCCACATGGAACATCGGGTCGTTTACCTTAGCTGCCCAAAGAGGATCCTGCCCGTAGCAAGCCCAGAAATGGGCAGCGTTTGCCGCCAATCAACTTCTGGGAGCGCTGATCGAAGCTCTGGTTCTGTTCCCGTCGTAACGAAAAGCACCAACCAACTCTCCGGAACCATCCGGGCTAAGGCGATCCTGCAGGCCTCCGCCATCTTGTCGACCGCCCGAAGCGTAACGATGGAAAAGTACCTGGCCGGGGGTAGTTCTTCTATGCGCCCATCGAAGATTTCAGCATTCAGTTCCAGAGAACGCAGCGCCTCCCGCAGAAAAGCGGCTTTTTTCCCTTGCGATTCTCCCAGGGTGACGCTAATCTCGGGCCGACAAATGGCAATCGGAATACCTGGCAGGCCCGCCCCGGAACCAAAATCCAGTAATGTAGGCCCATCGGGCAATGCTTGAGCACACTGAATGCACTCGATAAATTGTCTGCGAATGATTGCCTCAGGTTCGCGGATTGCGGTCAGATTCAACTTCGAGTTCCACTTCAGAAGCAGTGCGAGATACGTTGTGAATCGCGCTGCGGCTTCGGGCGAAAGCGCCTTAAGTCCCGCTTCCCGGACTGCCAGTTCTATCGCCGCAGAGTTCACTGGGCGATCGACTCCCGAATTACACGCGGATGCCAGTCTGCCGCAGCGTTCACAAAAGCCGAAAACATCGCTTTGGATGCGGTGTCGTAGTCGAAGCTTCGCTCCGGATGCCACTGCACGGCGATCACGAATTGGTCTTCCGCTCCCTCAACTGCCTCAATCAGTCCGTCTTCGGCACTCCGCGCCACGATGGTCAAGCCGTCTCCAGGCCGGGCGAGGCCCTGGTGGTGGCTGCTATTCACTGTAAGTTCTTTTTGTCCAGCGATTTGCTCCAGCTTAGAGCCACCCATTACGGATACCAGGTGGGCCTCTCGAACTTCGCGCCCAGGTTTATGATTCACACCGGTCTGGAGATCCTGAATCAGCGCTCCGCCTCTCCAGACATTCCATGCCTGGAACCCGTAACAAATCCCAAAGAGCGGCTTATACAGATTCGCCGCATCCTGCATCAGCAACTCATCGACAGCTTCGCGGGCTGGATCGGCTGGTGCGCACTCTGCAATGCGTTCCTGCCCATACTTTTCCGGATCCACGTCCGCGCCGCTGCCGGGAAGCAACACCCCTTCGCATGAGGCTGCGAGCTGGGCGGCCTCAGAAGGCGTGGCGCCCAGTGGAATCTTCACGGCGATGCCGCCTGAAGCCTCGACCGCCCGCGCGTATTGGGGCCAGGAGCGTTCGTTATAGGCTATGTCGCCGGAAGTGGGTTCGGGGATTGCAATCCTCGGCTGTTTCATTCGCATTTCTCCTTGCGCTCCGTCACCCAATCGACGGTTTGTTCCGCTGGAACCAGCTGTTCCAGGTGAGAATGCTGATAGTACAGGTGGCTGATCGTATCCCGCACCCGCTCCGTGAGTTCCTCTGTCTGCCGTATGGAGTAGCCCGCAGTCTCAATCGGCGCTCCCACCACCAGAGTCACGGGAACGGGGTGGAACTGCGCCGTGTGAATCGGCAGGAGCTCATGCGTTCCGATCAACGCCATTGGGACAATCGGAACCCCGGCGCGGATGGCCATAAAGGCCGGCCCATTCAGGAAACTCTGTGGATGGCCCGTCTCCGTTCGTCCACCCTCGGGGAAGATAAAGACCGGCATTCCCGACTTCAGCGTTTTTACCGCGCTGCTGAGGCTTGAAATCGAGGCCCGCGGATTGGTCACATTGACCGGAACCTGTCCCGAACGTGTGAGATGCCAGCCGATGAAGGGCAGTTTGAAAAGGTCATGACGCGCAACGATTCTGAATTGAAAGGGCAGAACGCCGAAAAGCACCGGTGTATCCGAATACGAAAGGTGGTTCGCTGCATAGACAGCGACGCGCCCATCGAGGTATTGCCCGTTCAGCACAGTGACCCTTGCGCCGCTGATCCAGGTTACCGCCCGGCCCCAGCGCTGCGCGATGCGGTGCTGTGTCTTCCCTGTCTTGTCCCAGAGGGATGAAATTAGAGATAGACTTCCAAAAAATGCTGTCGCCCCCAAAAATAGCGGCCCTCGAAAGCAAAAACTAACGATCCGTTCGCCCCAGGGCATCGGATCCGGCCGCGGGCCAAGAGTGAAATGGCTCACGAGTCAGCCCCCATCAGCAGGCCTCGCAACTCGCCAACCAGATAGACCGAGCCTGTCACCGTAACTAAACCATCTAAAGGAGTTAACTTGAGTGCTTGGGCTAACGCCTCCTTCGGGCTGGCAGCGGTCAGAACGTGGGTGCCTGTAGCCACCGCGGCGGCCTGCATTTCAGGCAAGGAGGCGGTGCGTGGCGAGGAAACCTCCGTGAGCACGACCGTTTCAAACAGGGGAAACAGAATCTGGGCCATTTCGTCGAAGGCCTTGTCTTTCAGGCAGCCGAAGACTGCGGTCATCTTGCGGGGCGCCAGATCAAGGTGGGATAAAGCCGACCTCAGAGCCCACGCTCCGGCCGGATTGTGCGCCACATCCAACAACACGTCGGCCCGGCTTGTCTTCGAAAACCACTCCAGCCGACCAGGCCAGCGTGTGGCGCGAATGCCGTCCGCGACCTGCGCGGCGGTTAATTTGTAACCGTGACAGTTACATAACTCCACCGCTGCTGCGACCGCCAGCGCTACATTGCGCTGCTGGTGCGCGCCACTCAGCGGCGACTCTACAACGATGCGCTCGCCCAGAACTGTCAGCGAGCAGGCGTCACCCTCATCTCCGCGCGCCGGAACATACTCCGCGGCGTTCACTCCTCGAACATTGAGCGCTACCGCGGCCTCGCCAATTGCCTGATTCGCCTCCGGGTGTTGCGGCAAAGTCACCAGCACGCCATTCTGCCGCAGTATGCCGGCTTTTTCCCTCGCAATTGCAGTGATGGTCGAACCCAGCCATTCCGTGTGATCGAGCGAAATATCGGTGATCACGGAAAGCAGTGGTTCGACAATATTGGTCGCGTCGAGCCGCCCGCCCATGCCAACTTCGAGTACCGCGATCTGCACGCCCTGTTCGGCAAAGGCCATAAAGGCTAAGGCCGTCATGGCCTCAAAGAAGCTGGGACATCCCTTCAGGCGCCCTTCAGCAACCAGTTGTCGCGCGCAGTCGTCCACGCGAAAGTAGTAAGCAGCAAAATCGTCGTCGGAGATATCCCGTCCGTCAATCCGAACGCGCTCGTTCACACGCGCAAGGTGGGGAGAAGTGTAGAGTCCAGTGCGATAGCCGCCCGTTCTCAGAATTGAGGCAAGCGTGGCCGAGGTTGAGCCCTTACCATTCGTTCCGGCGACCAGGATGGAAGGAAAATGAAGCTGCGGAGAACCGAGAGCCTCCATCAAAATCCGCATTTCATCGAGTTCGAATTTGCGGCGAGGCTGTGCGGGAGCGGAATGCAACTCACCGGCAAGCGAAAACAACCCGTCAACCGCAGCGGAGTAAGACATACAAAGATTCTAAGCGGGACTACGTGTCCGGCGATATGCGCTTCGCGCCATTCTGATTTTGCCTTTTGTGGCCTTCCCGTTGGTCGCCGCGCGAAGCTTATGCCGGTGCGGCAAGCACCATAAAATCGAGCGCGCGGGAGAGATAGACCTTCAATTCCTTGCGCCCGACTACCGCGTCCAGAAAGCCGTGCTGCAATAGGAACTCTGACCGCTGGAAGCCCTCAGGCAGCTTCTGCCGAATCGTCTGCTCGATGACGCGAGGTCCGGCAAAGCCGATCAACGCGCCTGGCTCTCCCACATTCAGGTCGCCGAGCATAGCAAAGCTGGCCGTAACGCCCCCGGTCGTAGGATCGGTCAGCACCGAGATAAACGGAACCCGCGCCTCGTCCAGCCGCCCCAGCGCAGCCGAGATTTTCGCCAACTGCATCAGGCTGACAATGCCTTCCATCATGCGCGCTCCGCCTGAAGCGGCGACAATAATCAGTGGCTGCTGTGCGGCAAGCGCGCGATCGACGGCACGGGCAATCGTTTCGCCCACCACCGCGCCCATGCTGCCGCCGATAAAGCTGTACTCCATCACGCTCAAGACCACGCGATGCCCGCCGAGCTGGCCGATGGCGTTTACGATCGCGTCGTTCAGGCCCGTATCCGCCTGCGCCTTTTTCAGGCGGCCTTTGTAGGGCTTAAGATCGGTAAACTCCAGCGGATCGGTCGACTTCAATTCCAGGTCCACAAGCTCAAAGCCGGGCTCGAGCAGCATCGTCACGCGGGCGCGCGCGTCCATCTTGAAGTGGAACCCGCATTTCGGGCAGACCAGCAGGTTCGCTTCGAGATCAGCGCGCCAGATCACCTGTCCGCATGAGTCGCACTTGATCCAAAGGCCTTCAGTGCGGACCGTTTTTGCGCCGCCGCCCCCAATATTGCTGTCATCCCGCCGAAACCACGACATTACGAACCCTTTCTCTACCGTGTTTCCACTATCCTTAATTTGAGAAACCCAGCCCCTGCTTATCTTTCTTAATACTCGATGCCCCGCTGCGCCAGAATCCCCTTCTGGTATGCGTGCTTTACCTCGCGCATCTCGGTCACCGTATCGGCGATTTCCACCAGTGAGGGATGGGCGTTCCGCCCGGTAAGAATCACATGAACCATCTCCGGCCGTGCCTTCAGCGTTTCGACCACTTTCGCCGGATCCAGCATTCCGTAGCCGATGGCATAGTTGATCTCATCCAGAATCACCATGTCCCATTCGCCCGACAGGATTGCTGACCGGGCCTCGTCCCACGCGGCCTCCACCATCTTCACGTCTTCCGGATCGGTCTCCGCTCCGCCGATCTTCACGAAGCCGCGGCCCATCTGCTTCATCACAAAATTGCCGCCGAAGGCCTCGACCGCATCCAGCTCGCCGTAGTGCCAAGATCCTTTGAGGAACTGGAGCATCAGCACGCGAAGCCCATTGCCCACCGCTCGCAGAGCGGTACCCATCGCAGCGGTCGATTTACCCTTACCCGGTCCTGTGTTGATCAGAATCAGACCCTGACGCGACTCAGCCAAACAATTCCTCCACGCAAACCTCCAACAAAACTCACGAAACCAGGCGCCAACACAAACCCGCTACCCGCTTCTTAGCCGCCCGGACTTTAGCTGGCCGCTTTCTAGCCAGCCGCTTTATCAGCCGGTATCAGTCTGCCCGGTGATATGGATGTCCAGCAAGGATTGTAAATGCCCTGTACAGTTGTTCGCTTACGACAACCCTGACCAGCTCATGGGGCAGAGTCATGGGACCCAGCGACAGCAGCAGTCCCGCTTTCGCCCGCTCTTTATCCGCCCATCCATCGGCCGGACCCACGGCAAACACTACGCGTTGCTGCCCGTCATCGCGCTGCCGTCGAAGCCATTTGGCGAGCGCCTCAGACGAGAGTTGCTTTCCACGCCCATCGAGCAGGACTAACACTGGAGAAGTTCGCGACTTCAGCCGCTCGGCCCATTCAAACAAGGCGTCGCTCGTCTTGAAGATCTGAGCCTCGGCCTCCGTGTAGGCCTGCAACCGGTTGAGATACTCGGCTGCAAGACCGTCGAAACGTTCGCTACGCCCACGCACTGCAACCGATGCTACCGTGACCTTCACAGCTCCAGTGTATGCGCCCGAGTTTTTGCGAATCGGATTAGCCGGCTTCGGGCATGCTCTTATTTTTCGTAGTCCTATCCGGAAAAGAATATGAAAAAGCGCAGGCTTACCTCGTCCTTCCAAAGGCTGAAAAGAAGGGTGACTTCAAAGGAGTCAGAAATAGCCGCGCCAAAACTTCCAACGAATCTGGGAATTAAGCAGGCTGCCGCACGTTGGTAATCGGTTTCCTTTGATAAATATCGGTTTGGTTCCGCGATTGCAACTAAAGTCCGTTATCTCTCTAGATTAACCAGAGAAGAAAACTCTGGAAGACGCGAACCGTGTTGTTCGGGCCGGATTCAAAATCATTTGCAGGAGTTGAATCGATTTAAGCGTTTTCCGAGAATTACAAAAAAGTCCTCAACCGCAGTGCTTTTCATGGAGGAACTATGAAGCTCAAGGTTGTGCTTTTCGTGACGGTCGTTTTTGCAGTAATCTCTCTAATCCCTTCCCAAACAGTCCAGGCGCAAAACTTATACGGGGCGATCCACGGAACCGTAACTGACGCCAGCGGCGCTGTTCTTCCCAATGCAAGGGTAACGGTAGTCAACACCAGCACCGGCATCATCACCAGGGCGGCCACGGACAGCAAGGGTTACTTCATCCTGCCCCAATTGCAGGCTGGCGGCCCGTATACCGTGACGGTCACCGCTTCCGGCTTCAAGAGCTTCACCCAGAGCGGCCTTACGCTGAATGTTAACGATAATCGCGATGTCGAGGCGAAGCTTGAAGTGGGCTCCGGCACCACGACCATTCAGGTCTCCGCCTCTGCGGTTCAGGTAGAGACCTCAGATACGCAGCTTAGGAGCACCATGACCGCCACCGAGATTGAGCAGATGCCGCTCCTTGGCCGCGATGCCACCATTCTGCAGAAACTCAGCCCCGGCTCCGTCGAATCCTCTGACCGTTTCGGCAATTACTCCGCCAACGGCTCGCAGACCCAGGAGAATGCCTACCTGCTTGACGGCGCCGACATCAACGACGCGCCCCTCCAGGAACAGGGTCTCGTCGTCAACCCCGACGCTCTCGGCGAAGTCACCTTTGTTACCAGCACCCAGAATCCGGAGTATAGCCGTAACTCCGGCGCGATCGTCAACGAAACCATCAAGAGCGGCACCAATCAATTTCACGGCAGCGGGTTCGAGTTCTATCGCGACACTTTTCTAAACAATGGGAACTACTTTTCGGCTCCGGGCACACGCCCCGTCTTCCACCAGAACCTCTATGGCGGAACCTTCGGTGGCCCCATCCTGAAGAACAAGCTCTTCTTCTTCCTGGCCTACCAGGGTCTGCGCAACGCGACGGGAGCGACCACAGTGACAAAAGTTCCCACCGACGCGCAACTTGGCAGAAACGGTGCCGGCTATGCCGATCTGACCGGCGACAATAACATAGCCAACGGCGGCGCCAACGGCGCCGTCGGCCTCACCAGCAATCCTCTCCCGTTTGCTATTGCGGGGCCCGGCGGAACCGCCTGCCCGGCTGGCATGGCATGGAACGCCTGCTTCTCCGGATCAACGGTTCAGCTTCCGGTTACAGATTTCAATTCCATCTCCGCGAATCTGCTTAACAAATATGTACCGTCGCCCAACTACAACGGCACCTTCTACAACTTCAACGCGGGGAACACCGCAGGAGCGGATCAGGGAATTGTGCGCGCTGACGCTCAAGTGACCCGCAACGACCTGCTCTGGGCATCCGGAATCTTCCAGTCAGCTCCCAGTTTCAACACGCTGCCCTTTACGGGATCCACCTTGCCGGGATTTGCCCAGGACAATGCGAGACACATCAAGATATTCAACGCTTCCTGGACCCACACCTTCAACCCAAGCACTCTGAACGAATTGCGTGCGGGATATTACCGGTTCAACTATGCAGCAGTTGAGCCGGCCGAGGTTCAGTCTCCCTCTTCCTTTGGATTCGCGATCAGTCCGCAGAATCCAGCATTGGGGTCATTGCCTAAAATAGGCGTTACAGGTTATTTCACGCTTGGCTTCAGCAACAACGGGCCCCAGCCCCGCCTCGACGCCAACCAGGACTATTCCGATAACTTCACCAAACTGATCGGCAACCACAACCTGATGTTCGGCGCCCACGTTGAGCGATTTACGGTTCACAACCCTTTCTATGCGAATCTCTTTGGCAACTACGGCTTCAGCGGTGGCGGAACATTCACCTCCGGCGACCCGCTGCTGGACTTTCTTGTAGGAGTTCCCACGTCCTATTCCCAGGGCTCCGGGGCTGAGATCGATGCCCGCGCCTGGGAGATCTACGGCTACGCCCAGGACAACTGGAAGGTCAATAGCTCTCTTACCTTTAATTACGGCACCGGCTACGACATACAGACCCCGTTCGCCAATCTGCAGTACGGCGGCAAGGCTATCATCTGCTTTACTCCCGGCGCCCAGTCCAAGGTCTTCCCAACTGCACAACCTAGTCTTCTGTACCCAGGAGATCCCGGCTGCAACGATCAAGGTGGGGCGTCGGCAAAGTACGATCACTTCGCGCCGCGCGTCGGCTTCGCCTGGTCTCCCAGCGATCAGATCGGCTGGCTGACAGGCCCCGCCGGCGAGCACCGCTTCTCCGTTCGCGGCGGCTTTGGTCTCTACTTCAACCGGGACAGTGAAGAAGCGCAGTTGCAGAACCTGGAAGATCCGCCGTTCGGAACATCAAGCGGCGGCGCAACCGATTTAGGTGGGAGCCCAAGTTTTGCCAATCCCTATAACGACGTGGCTGGTCGCGCCGGTCTTTCTGAGCCGAATAAATTTCCCTATGCCTTCCCGACTCCTGGACAAGCCATTGACTTTTCTCAATTCGTTCCTTACGGCCTGAGCACGATATCGCCGAAATACGACGTCCCTTACGCCTACAACATGATGCTGCAGGTCCAGCGCCAGCTTCCCGGCAATCAGGTGCTCTCGATCGGCTATGTCGGGTCGCTGGGACGTCATCTGGTGCGGGCATATGAAGCTGACCGGATCACAGCGGCTGGCCACGCTGCCGCCGTTTCCCTCTGCCAGACAATGAGTCCTTCCGACTGCCAGGCTAACGTGGCTTCGCTTCTCGCGCTGACCTACCCACAGTGGTTTACGGAAACCTCAGGCAACTTCGGTACAGTGGGGCAGGTTTACACGGACGGCTCCTCCAGCTACCATTCACTCCAGATCAGCCTGACCAAGCTGATGACCCACGGCCTGTACTTCCAGTTGGGCTACACCTATAGCCATGCGCTCGACAACGGTTCCGGTTTTGAGAGCTCGGGCTTCGGCAACAGCTACGACCTCGTGGGAACCAATTGGGTGCCCGGCTTCACGCAGCTCAGCTACGGCAACTCGGAGTATGACGCCCGGAACCGCTTCGTCGCCAGCTACGGCTATGTAATCCCCATCACAGAAGGCATGAGAAGCAACTACATTGCGAACGAACTCCTGGGCGGCTGGCACTTTACGGGCATCACCGCGCTCCAGTCGGGCAACCCGGTCTCGATCGGCGATGTGGGCCTCAACTCTTCGCTCTACTGCAACAGCTCGTTCTTTTTCTTCTACGAATGCCCGGACACGCCCGATACCTCCACCTATCACATCCCGCTGAGGAACCCGCGGACGCTGTATGACCAAGTGAACTATTGGTTCGATCCCTCGGTCTTTTCGCCCGAGCCTGTCGGCACCTTCGGCAACGTGAAGCGAGGCTTCTTTAGTGGCCCCGGCTTCAACTACACCAACATGAGTCTCTTCAAGGACTTTCCTCTGGGTCGCGCCGACAGTCCCCGCTACGTCGAGCTCCGGCTGGAGAGCTTCAATGTCTTTAACCACGCCAACTTCTCCCCGCCCGACGGCTTCCTGGGAGACGGCCCTGGTGCCTTTGGGACGATCACCTCGGTCATTACTCCTACGGCAGACGGCGGAAACGCCGATCCCCAGCCGGGCCGCGCTGTCCAGATCGCAGGAAAGATCTATTTCTAGCCGTCCTCACCAAAACACCAGGGCGTATCTCCTTCCAGATGCGCCCTTCTTGTGTGGCGGTCGCAACTCGTTAAAACCTAAAGCGGTTCTACAGTTGCTGTAGGCCGAAGCCGAGACCTTAGAGGGCTTTTTTCTCAAGAAAAAGCCACAATGCGCGTCTCTCGAAATACCACGCAAGCTGGAGAACCCCTTTAGATCCAAGCCCCGCCACGGGCATCGCGCCGTAGATACCTGCCGCGCCCGACTTGGCCAATAAACCGGCCGCCGTCCACTACGAGTTCGCCTCGCGAATAGACCTTTCGGGCGTTGCCCTGCACCCGAAAGCCCTCAAACAACGAGTAGTCGCAGCGCATATTGTGCGTCGCGGCGCTGATCGTGTGCTCGGCCTTCGGGTCCCACAGCACCAGGTCGGCGTCACTGCCTCCGGCAATCGTTCCCTTGCGTGGATACATCCCAAAAATTCGCGCCGGAGCGGTAGACGTAATTTCGACGAAGCGATTCAGACTCAATCGCCCCGCGTTTACTCCATAGTGGTAGATAAGCTGCATCCGGTTCTCGATGCCCGGGCCACCGTTGGGAATCTTCGTGAAGTCGTCCTTGCCCAGAGCCTTCTGGTCCGCGAAGCAGAACGGGCAATGGTCGGTCGAAACCACTTGCAGGTGATCATGCTTTAAACCATCCCAGAGCTTTGCCTGGTTCTTCTTCTCTCGCAGCGGAGGGGTGAAGACATACTTCGCCTCCTCAAAACTTTTGCCCGGCATCTGGTCTTCGATTGACAACAGCAGATACTGCGGGCAGGTCTCGGCAAACGCCGGCAGTCCGCGATCGCGAGCCTCGCGCACCTGGTTCAACGCGTCTTCGCTGGAGAGATGCACGATGTAGACCGGAGTCCCCGCGATCTCCGCCATCGCGATGGCCCGCTGCACCGCCTCGGCCTCGGCAATCGTGGGGCGAGTGAGCGCATGGTAGACCGGAGCGGTCTTACCCTCTGCCAAGGCCTGCTGCACGATTACGTCGATCACGCTGCCGTTCTCGGCGTGCATGCAGACCAGCGCTCCGTTCTTTGAGGTTTGCTGCAAAACGCGGAAGATGGTCGCATCGTCCACCATCAGCACGTTGGGATAAGCCATGAACAGCTTGAAGCTGGAAACGCCCTCGCGCACCATGTCGTCCATGTCCTCGAGGCCTGAAGTTCCGAGATCGGTGACGATCATATGCAGTCCGTAGTCGATGCAGGCCTTACCTTCGGCCTTTTTCCACCACGTATCCAGCGCCGAGCGCATCTTTGTGCCCTTGGCCTGAATGGCAAAGTCCACGATGGTGGTGGTCCCTCCGATAGCGGCGGCGCGCGTGCCCGACTCGAAGTCATCGGCGGAGGTCGTCCCGCCAAACGGCATGTCTAAATGTGTGTGCGCGTCGATCCCGCCCGGAAGCACCAGCAGGCCACTGGCATCGACGAGCGTGTGGCCTTCGGCGGAAATTCCGGCGCGAACCTCGCGGATGGTGCTGCCTTCGACCAGGACGTCAGCGGAAAAAGTGGCGTCGGCGGTAACGACCGTTCCATGTTGAATCAGCAATGCCATAAGACAGATTTTCCTACAGCTTTGCGGCTTGCGTCCGCTCCGCCCAGCTTTCAGAATCCAGCCTGTTCGGAATCTCAACCATCTGGATGCAGTCGTCGACCGGGCAGACCAGCGAGCAGAGGTTGCAGCCCACGCAGGCTACTTCATCGACGCGGGGAATCTTTGCGAGCGGTGTTGCGTGCTTACGCTTCGAGCGCGCAAGATCCGGATCGTCCGCAAATCGCGCCACGGAAGCCGGCTCAGCGTCGAAGGGCGTATTCCGTTCTTCAGATTCTCGGTCCATGTGGATGCACTGATATGCGCCGTCCCAGCAGGCCGTGTAGCAAAGCCCGCAGCCGATGCATGTCTGCTCATCGATGCGGGCCACGATTTTGTAGTTCAGGTTGAGGTTTTTCCAGTCTGTGACGCGCGGGAGGCTGCGCCCGCGAAAGTCTTCGATGCTCGCGAAGCCTTTCACGGACATCCACTCAGCAAGGCGGTTGGTCATGCCCTCGACAATGCGGAAGCCGTAGTGCATCACCGCCGTGCAAACCTGAGCTGTACCGGAGCCGAGCAGCAGAAACTCCGCCGCGTCGCGCCATGAGCCGATGCCGCCGATTCCGGAAACCGGAAGCCCTGTTTCCTTCACGCACTCCTGCACCATGTTCAGGGCGATAGGCTTCACGGCCGGGCCGCAGTAGCCGCCGTGCGTTGAGCGCCCATCCACATTTGGCTGAGGCAGAAATGTATCGAGATCGATGCTGGTGATGGAGTTGATGGTGTTGATGGCCGAGATCGCGTCGGCTCCGCCCCGCATGGCCGCACGCGCAATCGTGCGAATGTCCGTGATATTCGGCGTGAGTTTCACGATCACCGGAGTGCGCGCCTTTTCCTTGACCCAGGCGGTGATCATCTCCGTGTAATCGGGAACCTGCCCTACGGCCGAACCCATTCCGCGCTCGTTCATCCCGTGCGGGCAGCCGAAGTTCAGCTCCAGTCCATCGGCGCCAGCATCCTCGGTGCGCTGCACAATCTCGTGCCACGCCTCGCGCTTCGACTCGACCATCAACGAAACCACCAGCGCATTCTTTGGGTAACGCTTCTTGACCTCGGCGATTTCGCGTAGGTTCTCTTCGACAGAGCGGTCGCTGATCAGCTCAATGTTGCTGAAGCCCATCATGCGGCGCCGACCCAGGTTTACTGACGAGTAGCGGGACGTGGTATTTCGAACCTGTGCGCCAATCGTCTTCCATACTGCGCCGCCCCAGCCCGCATCAAACGCGCGCATCACCTGGCCGCCGGTGTTTGTCGGAGGCCCCGACGCCAGCCAGAACGGGTTCGGCGACGCAATTCCTGCAAACCGCACCGAAAGATCAGGCTTCTGCAAATCAGATTTGCTCATGGCTTCACCAGGTCGCCATAAAGGTCGGGACGGCGGTCGCGAAAGAATTGCCACGTCTTGCGAACCTCGGCGATCTTATCGAGATCGAGGTCGGCGGTAAGAACCTCATCCTTGTCCCGCCCGGCTTCGGCGATGATCTGCCCGCGCGGATCGCAGAAGTAGCTCTGCCCGTAAAACTCGCCGATGTTCCAGGGTGCTTCAGTGCCTACGCGGTTGATTGCTCCGATGAAGTAGCCGTTGGCTACTGCGTGAGCCGGCTGCTCCAGCTTCCAGAGGTACTCGCTCAACCCGGCGACCGTAGCTGAGGGGTTGAAGACAATCTCCGCGCCATTCAAGCCAAGGGCGCGCGCGCCTTCCGGGAAATGCCGATCGTAGCAGGTGTAGACGCCGATCTTGCAGAAGCCAAGATCGAAGACAGGATAGCCGAGGTTGCCGGGACGGAAGTAGAACTTCTCCCAAAAGCCCGGCTCAAGATGCGGAATGTGCGTCTTGCGGTACTTGCCGAGATATGTCCCCTCGCGGTCGATGACCGCAGCCGTGTTGTAGTAGAAACCTTCCGCCTCGATCTCATACAGAGGAACCACAAGCGCCAGTTTCAGATCCTTCGCCAGTGATTGCATCAGCCGGATCGTCGGCCCGTCCGGCACGGGCTCGGCAAAATCGTACCAGCGCGCCGACTGTTCGGCGGGAAAATAGGGGCCGTAGAAAATCTCCTGGAGGCAGACGATCTGGGCGCCCGCCGCTGCTGCCTGACGGATCATGTCCACATGTTTGTCGATCATCGCCTGGCGGATGCGCTCCAGCGGCTGTGAGGCGGCCTCGACGTTGGTCGCCTGAATCAAGGAGCAGCGAACGATTCTTGATTTAGAGTTTGGCATGGAAACTTCCGGCTCCCATGAGGAGTCCAGGTGTCTCCTTTAGTCTACGCGATTGCGAAGGCCGCCTCTTCACCGGATGGGGCATTCTCCGCAATCCCGAAAAATGGTCAATATGCCATTTTATTCGGCGATTGTTCCCAGAGCCGGAAGCTCTCTGCAGCTTGCTCCTGCAAAAGCTGCTGCGAGGGTATGCTGCGCGCGTCCCGATCGAGCGCGAGCTGCTTATAGAGAAAGATATCGTCGAATCCGGCGCGGCTCGCGTCTTCGCAACTGTTTCCGAAGTAGATCGCGTCCAGATGCGCCCAGTAAATCGCCGCCAGGCACATCGGGCAAGGTTCGGAGCTGGTGTAGATTTCGCAGCCCCTGAGCGAAAAAACGTCCAGAGCCGCGCACGCTTTGCGAATGGCGTTCACTTCTCCATGCGCCGTGGGATCGTTGGTGGTGAAGACGGTGTTGACGGCCTCGGAGATTATTGCGCCGTCCTTTACGACGAGGGCGGCAAACGGGCCTCCGCCGCCGGAAAGCACATTCTCCGTAGCCAGTTGAATGGCACGCTTCAGAAATTCGGGATTAGGTTGTTGCGACACGGGACAGTATGGCACAACTTGCCGCAAACGAGTTTGTTCCCGGGTTAGCGCTCATCCGCCGCACCCGCACCAGCGTTCGCTGCCGGCTGATGTTTACTCCGCGCTCGCGCGCCATGGGCTAAAACGAGGTATCCACCGCGGAACATGAGAGCGATAGGTTTCGTACTCCACGCCGAAGGATTTCAGCAATGTCGGTTCTTCGTAACCGATGACAAACAGGTGAGCAACAAGCCACGCACACGCGGCAAACGCCAGAATTCCAGCACTGCCCAAAAACAGAGCTTCGCCCACGAGCACCGCGAGAACCGAGACATACATTGGATTTCGCACGAAACGGTAGAATCCTTTGACCACCAGATGCCGCGTCGGAAAAACCGGGGCAGGTGTTCCCAGGCCTTGCAGCGCGAAACGCGCGAAGGATTCAAGCAGAACAGCAATGCCCACTGCTATGAGAAGGCCGCCTATGACTCTGAGAAATGCGAATCCGGGGAAAGGCGCGTGAACGTGCCACCGGGAGATCCACCAGGGCACAAATCCTGCAACCGTTCCGGGGGCGAGCAAAAGAAAAGCCGCCGTTCCCAAAAGAGAGAACACACGCCTGCTTCGATCCTCCGTCTTCCACGCAGAAGCCATTCGTCCCCCGCTGAAGCTGCTCTATTCTCGCGGAAACCCTCGGAGTGCGTCCAACAGTTAGGTTCGACCGCCGGTTGGCCGCAGCAGAGTTGACCGCCGCGCGAACCATCCTTACCCTGAAGAGAGAACTCCCCCCCATGAGGCCCTGTTTATGTTGATTGCCCTTGTCGATCTTGAGCGCGAACCGCTTACGTTCAATGTTTCCATTGAGCCCGGAGCCATCGATTATGGGACGGAGGCCACACAAATCTCTCCTCTCGCCGTCGAGGGACGAGCCGATCTGATTGAAGAGAACCGCGGGCCGCGCGCCATTGTGGAGGACATCCGTCTCCAGGGCAGCTACTCCGGCGAGTTTGAAGTTCCCTGCGCGCGCTGCCTTGAACCCGTTCGGCACACCTTGCAGGGCAGTTTCGACCTCCTCTTTCGTCCGCTGGGTATCGATCAGGGCTCTTCCGAGCGTTCCATCAACACTGCGGAGACGGAAATCGGGTATTATCAAGAGGGTGGTCTTCTGCTCGAAGACGTCTTGCGGGAGCAGGTGCTTTTGTCCCTCCCCGCAAAAACGCTTTGCCGCGAAGACTGCAAGGGACTTTGCCCGCGCTGCGGCCGGGATCTGAACTCCGAACCCTGCGCTTGCGATACGGCTCCGGCCGATCCGCGGTGGACGGCGCTCTCAGACCTCGCAAGCCGGATAAAAACATAAGCAACACGGACAGTTCGCCCGCCCCGGAACCGCTTGCCAGGGGCACAGCAGGTGCGGACTGGCAAGGAAAGGAATCTGCAATGCCTAACCCAAAGCGGCGCCACTCCAAGGCCCGCACCTCCAAGCGCCGCGCGCACGACGCGCTCACCGCGATCGGCACCTCCGAATGCCCTAGCTGCCACGAGCGCAAGCTGCCCCACCGCGCCTGCCCCAAATGCGGAACCTACAAGGGCCGCGATGTTCTCGACGTTAAAGAAGCCAGTTAACTCCATTGTCGATGCTGACTGACATCGCTCTCGACGCAATGGGTTCGGACAAGTCTCCGGAGCCCGAATTGCGCGGAGCGATCCTCGCCTGCCGCCAGTTGCCGGTGCGGGTGCATCTCGTCGGACCGCAGGATGTTCTGCGGCGCGCCCTTTCGTTCGCTCTCGACGGCGAGCATCTGCCCATTGAGATTGTCCACGCCAGTGAGCGCATCGGCATGGATGAGAAGGCCGCGAGCGCTGTCCGCAGCAAGCGCGACAGCTCCATGCGAGTCGGTCTCAAGCTGGTTCGCGAGAAAAAGGTCGCAGGTTTTGTCACCGCCGGCAATACCGGAGCGGCTATGGCCACGGCCAAGATGGTTCTCGGCGCGCTGCCCGGAGTCGATCGGCCCGCGCTGGCGCTGGTTGTGCCTACACTCGGCGGAAACCCTTCCATCCTGCTCGATGTAGGCGCGAACGTGGACTGCAAGCCGCAGAACCTCGAACAATTTGCCATCATGGGCGAGATGTACGCGCGCAGCGTGCTCAAGATCAACCGCCCGCGGGTTGGCGTGCTTTCGGTAGGCGAAGAAGAGGGCAAAGGAAACGACCTTACTCGCGAGACCTACGCGCTCCTCAAAGAGTCCTCGCTCAACTTCATCGGCAATGTCGAAGGTCGCGATATCTACAACGGAAAATGTGACGTGATCGTCTGCGACGGCTTCGTGGGTAACGTGGCTCTCAAGACATCCGAAGGGCTCACGCGCCTGGTGCGCGAGATGCTGAAGGAGTCGCTTACAAGAACCGTCACGGCGCAGGTGGGCGCGCTGCTCTCGCGCAAGGCATTCAATGCGTTCAAGAAACGGATAGACCCCTCAGAGTACGGCGGAGCTCCGCTGCTTGGTGTGCGTGGCGCCTGCATCATTGGCCATGGATCATCAAACGAGCGCGCCATCATGAACGGCATCCGCGTCACAGCGGAGTTCGCCCAGGCTGGCATCAACGATCGCATTGAGCGCGAATTCTCGCAAAGGCCCGAGATTGTGGTCGCGGGCAACGCCTCAGTGAACGCCAGCCTCTAATGCCAGCCTTCATTATTCACACTCAGTAATAATCGGCGCAGCTCAGGTAGTATCCGCAGCGCTGGCAGATGAGCTTGCACCGGTGTGGCGTGAGCCTGTGCGAACAGGTCGGGCAATAGACCGAATGGTGCTCCGGTATTTTTGCGGTCTGGGTCGCCGAATCCTCGGGCTCGGTCCGCACGGCCTCTTCAAACCTCATACTGGAAAGAGTACCGCGTCCTGAGCCAGCAGCGTCAAGCAGGTTCCGTTTTCGTCAATGCGCGAGTGGAGTCCCGGGCGGGGCCGGGATGGGTGGCACAAATTCGACGGGCAACGCTGCATTGTTTATGCTCGTATACGCGGTAATGTTTTCGGGCAAGTCGCATCCTAAAGTACTAACAAGCAAGCCCTCAATACTTATCCCAAGAAAAAATAAAAAAGGAGTATCAACATGGAGCGCACAGCGAGCGCCGTTTGGAATGGCGGCTTGAAGGACGGCAAAGGCGTTATTTCGACACAGAGCGGAGTTTTGAAGGAGACGCAGTACTCGTTCGGAACGCGCTTTGAGAACGGTGTCGGAACCAACCCTGAAGAATTGATCGCGGCAGCGCACGCTGGCTGCTTCACCATGGCATTGAGCGCGCAACTCGGGCAGGCGAATCTGACGCCGACGTCGCTCGAAACCAACGCAAGCCTGAAGTTCGAGAAGACCGATGCAGGCTTTACCATCACGGCCATTCATCTGACCACCCGCGCGAAGGTTCCCGGCGCAAGCGAGTCAGCGTTCGAAACTGCTGCCCAGAATGCCAAGGCGGGATGCCCAATCTCGCGTCTCTTTAAGGGCAATACCGAAATTACGCTGGACGCAAAGCTGGTCTAAGAAACAGAGCGGGATATCGCGCAGGAAAGCCATATCCCGCATCTACCTCGAGGTCGCTGGCCGCTGCACTCTGACCCGCTAAAGGTAACGTCAGCTATTGGAGCGAACATAATCGCGAAGCTGCCGGTTTATTTCCGTGGCCTGCAGTACTCCCTGGTCCAGCATCTGCCGCCATTTGTGGGCTTCTTCGCTGACCGGGGTCATTCCCAGCAGATAGTTTGTCTGAACGATCACTTCGAGCGCATTGCTCAAGTCGTGCGAGAGACGGCGAATCTCATCCGCCTGTTGCGGCGGAATTTTGGACTCGGAAGGTGTTGAAGCATCGTTCTGCCGCGAATTGGTCATGCCTGAAGATGTCCTTTTGTGCAATTGAATTGACGAGTAGTGGGATGCCGGAACCGATAAAGCGGTTCGTCGTAGCCAGCGCGGATGCATGTTGAGTTTGACACAAGGCAACGCCTTTGCAACACTAGAGCTAGCTGCCAGTCCAGCCATTTGAGCTGGATTTCATGCGTGCCGAAGTGGCGGAATTGGCAGACGCGCATGGTTCAGGTCCATGTACTCGCAAGGGTGTGGGGGTTCGAGTCCCTTCTTCGGCACCAATTCTTTTAGGATCAATAGTTTACACGGGCCAAATGGTCCGTTTTATTATTTTTTGCCTCCAAATGGCGGTTGTCGGCTCCCGCTGGCATTCACTGGACATTCTCACTCCAGCCATGATTCCCTTCCATCGAAATCAAACCGAGGGCAATCTTTTGATGGTTACGACCCAGATCAGCGAAACTCTGCCCATGATCGTCCCCAGAGAAGTAAGAAGGAAACGGGCGCGATTCGCGCGGAAGGTATCGATGGCGAGGTGA
Source organism: uncultured Acidobacteriaceae bacterium (assembly GCA_963743135.1). Classification (GTDB taxonomy): domain Bacteria; phylum Acidobacteriota; class Terriglobia; order Terriglobales; family Acidobacteriaceae; genus Silvibacterium. The sequence goes on along the minus strand of CAVUON010000007.1, from coordinate 185,255 downwards.
AAGATATCCTGGAATATTCTTCGTTCTCTGCCCACGGCTGGGGACTCATCATTCTTGCCTTCGCGAGCCCTTCACCGGTTACCCAGGAAGACAAGTAGAACGCCAACTGCCACAAAGAAGACGCCCAGCCAGCGCTGGGGGCTTACCCGCTCGCCCAGAAAGGTCAACCCGCCCAGGGCGCCGGCGATATAGCTAAGCGCCGTTACCGGTACAACGAAGCTTACATTCATTCGAGACAGGGCTCCCAGCAGAGAGAAGAAAGCCAGGGTCATCATGCCCACCCCAGCCCACATCCAGGGCACACGCAAAGCTCTCAGGATGATCCTGACAATGTGGCCTGGGTGAAAACTGATGGCGCCTCCGACCTGTTTCATAGCGCGGGAGACGCAGAGTTCACCGCCAGTGCCGGCTACTACAATCAGTGTAAATAGAATCGCCTGTGTCAAGCTAAACATGCTCCGCGGTGCGAGGGTTGGTGCGGCCGACCACAAAAACGCCCAGGGAGATCAGAGCGATGCCGGCCCAGCGCAGGGGTGAAACTCTCTCGCCCAGCATCCAATAGCCGAGCAGCGCTACCACGCCGTACGCGAGCGAAGAGGCAGGCTGGACGTAGCTGTAATCAGCCCAGGAGAGCGCCAGCATATACGCGACGAAAAAACAGAGCAGCGAAGCGATTCCCAACCAGATTGTTCCGGAGGTGAAGATTGTGAGGCCGGTATGCAGCAGGTGCGAGGGAGGCCATAGACCCAATTCACCTATTTGCTTCATGCCCTTGCCGAGCAGGACATTTCCTAGCGGGCCCGCGATCACCATCACTAGGATCAACAGATAGGTCTTCAGATGAGAATTGTTCAGATCCGTCATCGGCCTGATTCGGGGCCTGTTGTGGCGACAAACATGCTTTCATTCTATAGCCAGCCTATGAAGAACTCCCGCCGCATCTTGCGAAAATATAACTTTGGCGTTCACTTCTCCGTCTACAGTCCGTCCGTCGCCTATTTAAAGTAGACTGCTAAGAGAGCTGAAGACTGCTCCAGGCGCTTGCGAGCAATTCACCAAGAGAGGCATAACCTACTTGTGCGGCATTGTCGGGTTCACGACCAAAAGCTGGCGCCCGGAGCACGATCGCATCCAGAATGCGACAGAGACCCTTATTCATCGCGGACCAGACCAGCAGGGCGTATTTCGATCCAGATTGTGCTCACTCGGCGCAACCCGCTTGAAGATTCTTGACCTTGCTTCGGGCGACCAGCCTGTCTTTTCTGAAGATCGGGACACTGTGATTGTCTTCAATGGAGAGATTTACAACCATCTCTCCATCCGACAGGAGCTCGAAGCGCTGGGTCGCCGCTTTCAGACCCACTGCGATACAGAGACTGCCCTACAAGCTTTTCTCGAGTGGGACACGGATTGCTTCTCGCGGTTCCGCGGCATGTTCGCCGTTGCGATCTGGAGCAATGCTGGGCAGCGGCTGGTATTGGCTCGCGACCGCCTCGGCATCAAACCGCTTTACATCGCGGAACGCGGAGATGATCTCCTATTTGCCTCAGAGCTGAAGGGGATTCTCGTTCATCCCGAGGTAGACCGGGAGCTCAGTCTCGAGGGACTGGACTGCTATCTTTCAATGAACTACGTCCCGTGTCCGTGGACGCTAGTTGCGGGAGTCGAGAAGCTGACGCCGGGCCGGTGGCTTGAATGGCGAAATGGACGTAGGACAGAGCAGGCTTATTGGCGCATCCCGCCGATGGCTCCCCGGACCACGTCGCTGGAAGACGCAAAAACGGAACTTGATTCTCTATTGGACTCGTCGGTTCGAGAGCATCTGATCGCGGATGTACCATCAGGAATCTGGCTCAGCGGCGGTCTCGATTCATCGACGATCCTGCACTACGCCGCCCAGGCATCCAATTCGCGTCTCCGGACCTTCTCGATCGCTTTTAACGGTCGCAGCTTTGACGAGACGAAATATATCGAGCAGGCAGTTGAACATTACGGGACGGATCACGAACAACTGGACTTGAGCCCGGAGCAGGATCTGGAAGGCGCGATCGAAAACTTCGCGTATTACTCGGATGAGCCAAGCGCGGATTCCGGAGCCTTGCCCGTCTGGTTTCTTTCCAGACTTTGTAAGACGCGCACAACGGTCGCTTTTAGCGGAGAAGGCGCCGATGAGTTATTCGGCGGTTACCTTACTTATCGCGCAAACCGTATCGCGAGCAGTATTCAGCATCTACCTGAAGGAGCGATCCGCCTGGCCCTCAGGGGCTTGAGCCTTTGGCCCGTTTCGAACGAGAAGATCAGCCTGGAATACAAGCTAAGGCGTCTGCTTGAAGGCAGCCTGATGCCGCCGGAGCGATCCCATGTCTACTGGAACGGAACCTTTTCCGAGGCCGAAAAAGCCGCGATTGTCCGCCCTCCGCTGCCTGAAAGCCTGACGGGCATTCTTGCACGCCTTGGAAAGAGACTTCCGGGGGATGGGGTTGCACCTTTTCTTGAGTTTGACCAGGAATACTACCTTCCCGATGACATCCTGGTGAAATCCGACCGTATGAGCATGGCGCATGCGGTCGAAGTCCGTCCTCCCTTCCTGGACCATCGCATCGTGGAATTTGCCGCGACCCTCCCCACCAGTCTCAAGATTCATGGGACAAGCCAGAAATATCTGCTCAAGGAACTGATGAATCCCAAGTTGCCTACGGCGATCGTGCGCCGCAAGAAGATAGGCTTCGATATCCCAACGCATGAATGGTTGCGGGGAACTCTTCGATCGATGATGGTCGAAACATTGACCTCGGCAGAAGCAGAGCACTCTGAATTGTTTCGCTTTGAGACGATTCGAAACTATATGCAACTTCACCTGAACAAGCAGATCAATGTCGGCTTCCATCTCTGGGGCCTGATGATTCTTCTCTTGTGGATGAAACGATGGAATATTCAGTCAGCGCCGTCTCCGAAGTCGAGGAGACTGACGCTCGCAGTCGAAGGATAAGCAGCCGCCAGGTTTTTCTGGTCGTTATCCTCTTCGCTGCGGCGGTTTATCTTGCCTGCATCCTGTCTCCGCCATCGCTGATGGACGACGTGGATGCGGTGCAGGCGCAGATCGCTCGAAATATGCTGACGTCGGGCGATTGGGTTACCGCACGCCTGGATGGAGTGGCGTACCTCGAAAAGCCTCCCCTCCTTTACTGGATGATCGCCGGTTCGTACAAGATTTTTGGCGTGCATGACTGGGTTGCGCGCATCCCGGTCGCGCTTTCTGCAGTGGCATTATGCTGGCTGATCGCAGCGTTTGGAATCTGGGCCTTCGGGAGACGCGCCGGACTCTACGCGGGCCTGTGCATGGCAACGTGCATTGGCTTATGGCTCTTTACGCGCGCGCTGTTTCCCGACGCGATGCAAACCTGCACCGTCGCCCTGGCCCTGTGGGCATTTCTTCGGGTTCTCGATCCCGAGGAACGGCATCCGCGCGCATGGGCAGCTACGCTCGCGGCCAGCCTGGGCGTCGGTTTGCTGCTGAAAAGCCTGATTGCCATCGTTTTTCCCGTCGGAGCCGCGGTCGTCTACCTCTCGTGCACGCGCCAGCTCTTCTCGGCGCAGATCTGGAAGCGGCTCAGGCTGTTCAGCGGGACGTTGATCATCCTGCTCATTGCCGCTCCCTGGCACATCCTTGCCACGCTTCGCAATCCACCCTACTTCTCCTTCACCATGAAGAGCATTCCCGGGCAGTATCACGGCTTCCTGTGGTTTTTCTTCATCAACGAGCAGCTTCTTCGCTTCCTGAATCTTCGCTATCCGCGCGATTACAGCACTGTTCCTCGCCTCTATTTCTGGCTCTTCAACCTGATCTGGATTTTTCCCTGGAGCGTCTACTTTCCGGCGGCGATCAGACTTTCCTATCGCCCCGTGGATCGCGCTGGGAAGACGAGACTGCTTGCTCTTTGCTGGATCGGGTTTGTGATGGTCTTCTTTACCTTTTCCACCACGCAGGAGTACTACTCGATGCCGTGTTACCCGGCAATGGCGTTGCTGATTGGTTCGGCGATCGCCATGAATGGCCGGATGGTGCGAAGCGGAACGCGCGCCCTAACCGTCATTTGCGCCTGCGCTGCATTCGCAGCCATCGCCATCCTTGTCGCTGTGCGGCATGTCCCGACGCCGGGCGATATCTCCAATGCGCTGAGCCCGCACCCTAATGCCTACAAGCTCTCGCTGGGCCACATGGAAGACCTGACGCTCGATTCCTTTGCCTACTTGCGCTTTCCGCTCGCTTTGGCCGCGGTTGCGTTCCTGATCGGAGCGATTGGCACCCTGCGCACAGCGCGCCGCGGTGCATTCATAGCGCTGGGACTTATGATGGTTGTTTTTTTTCAGGCCGCTCGCCTGGCGATGGTCACGTTTGATCCGTACCTTTCTTCCCGCCCGCTGGTCACGGCGCTGGACCAGTCGCCACCAGGCGGCCTGATTATCGACCATCACTACTATTGGTTCTCTTCGGTGTTCTTTTACACGAACAGAACTGCGCTGCTACTGAATGGAAGATTTATGAACCTGGTCTATGGCTCGTATGCGCCGGATGCTCCGACTGTCTTCATTGACGATAGTCAATTCAGGGATCTTTGGCTTAAACCGCAAAGGTATTACATTGTGGCTAGGACATCAGCCGTTCCTCATCTGGAATCATTGGTAGGTAGCGGTCAGCTCGATACGGTCGATGTGAGCGGCGAGAAGGTTTTGCTCACGAACCATCCACTCACAGCCGGTAGTCCGTGAGTCTCGATGGATCTTTTGTTAGTCAGACCGGGCTCGAAACGTAGCAAAATGTACCTGAGACTTATTTCTAACCTTAATTTGGAGAAAACATGCGGATTGCCGTCCTCGGTGGTGATGGGTATTGTGGCTGGGCCACCTCTTTGTATCTTGCGGCGAAGGGACACTCGGTCTCGATCATCGACAATTTTTCCCGCCGCCAATGGGACTACGAACTGGGTGTGCAGACACTCACGCCGATCCGTCCTCTGGCTGAGCGGCTCAATGTTTGGCATCAATTCACCGGCAAGAACATCGATCTTTTCGTGGGGGATGTGTCGGATTACGATTTTCTGTCTTCCACAATCAAGACCATCAGGCCGGACGCCGTGGTGCACTTTGCGGAACAGCGGTCGGCCCCCTACTCCATGATCGATCACAAGCACGCGGCGTTTACCCAGGTGAACAACGTAGTAGGAACCCTGAATCTTCTGTTCGCCATCCAGGAGCTACAGCCGGACTGTCACATCGTGAAGCTGGGAACCATGGGTGAATACGGCACCCCGAACATCGATATCGAGGAGGGGTTTATCACGATCGAGCATAACGGCCGCAAAGACACGCTCCCGTATCCCAAGCAGCCAGGCTCCTTCTATCACCTCTCGAAAGTGCACGACAGTCACAACATAATGTTCGCCTGTAAAGCGTGGGGACTTCGCGCAACTGACCTCAATCAGGGGGTCGTTTATGGCACTATCACCGACGAAGTTACCCTGGACGAGGCGCTCATCAACCGTTTCGACTACGACGAGGTTTTTGGGACCGTTCTTAACCGATTTTGCGCGCAGGCTGCGATTGGTTCTCCGCTTACGGTTTACGGACGCGGCGGACAAACACGTGGTTTTCTTGATATTCGCGATACGGTTCGCTGTGTGGAGCTTGCCTGCCTCAATCCAGCTGCGCCTGGTGAGTTCCGTGTTTTTAATCAGTTCACCGAACAATTCTCCGTGCTTGAACTGGCTGAGATTGTAAAAACGGTCGGCGAACAGATGGGACTGCAAGTGGAAATCGATCACCTTGCTGACCCGCGTGTCGAAGCAGAGTCCCATTACTATAATGCCAAGCATTCCAAGCTGGTTGATCTCGGTCTGGTCCCCCATGTGCTCTCTGACTCGCTAGTCGATTCACTGATCAATGTCGCGCTGCGTTATCGGGATCGAATCGATCCTGCTCTGTTTCCGCCCCAGGTAAATTGGCGGCAGGCGCGAAATGAGCGCCACATCGCGAGCAACAAGCGGATCTGGGAAGGGAGACGGCTTAAGGTATGAGCTGGGCCTTAGCCTTAGCGACCGATTCACTCGGAGCGACAGGGACCAGCTCGCCGTTGCGAATCAAATAGTCTTGTCCTCGCCACCGGATGGTCTTGCGGGCAAAGCTTATCAACCAGATGAGGCAGGCAAAGGCATCCCACAACGGTATAAGAATCAGCTTCCCAAAGACACCGCGCTGCTTGAGTCCCCAGGCGCCCACTAGTAGAGTGATCGCGGCGCGAAAGACAAAATATCCGCCCAGATAAATCGCTGCGATTGCGACGGTAGGATGCACCGCGACCGCTAGAAGGGCCCAGGGAAGCCCCAGCGTGAAGATAAGTCCAACGTGTCCCCAGGAGCGCATATGGCGCATCACAGTCATCCAGCGGAGACGCTTATGAAACAATTCCCCCAAGGACGCATAGTCCGCAACTGTCGAAATGCAATATCGCAGGAGCTTAACCTCGTAGCCTTGTTCGGCGATCAATCGCCCTACCAGAAGATCATCGGCCGGACGGTTCTCGATGGCAGCATATCCCCCGAAAGCCTGCAGTCGTGCGCGCGTCGTAGCAATTGTTGGACCCAGGGCAAATCTCAGTCCTTCCAACTGCTCGTCTACCAGAACCCCGGGATAGAAATCGGAAAGCATCCCAACCTCCTGCAACTCATCTACCCAGTTGTTCTGTTCAGTTGGCACATAGAAGCAGGTAACTGCGCCTACCTTGGGATTTGCCAGCGGAGCGATCAGTGTACTTAGATAGTTGGGCTCGACTCGCACATCGCTGTCACTGATGACGAAGTGTTCATAGGAGGCTTCATCCACGAGTCGCGCCAGCTTGGCTACCTTGTCATTCGCAGCCTCCCGGCCTGAACCGATCAGTATTCGGATTTGGCACTTAGGGAAGTTGCGGACCAGCTGTTGCAACACCGGCAACGCAGGATCCGCGGTGTCGCCTACGCAGAACAGGATCTCGTAATTCGGGTAATCCTGTCGGCAAAAGCTCGCGAAGTTTTCATAGGCATCCGGATCAAGTCCCCGCACTGGTTTTAGGTTGCTTACCGGTGGCTGGAATCCTCTCTCGTGATCACCTTTCGCTGGCACTGCGAGGCAAAACCGCACGGTGCTGAAAAGGACAAGGGTGTAATAAATGAAAGGGATTGCAGCAATTCCAAGAAGCAAATTACGTATCAGGATCGTGGTCATTCTGCCTCAGGCGCGATCGATCTGTCCATCCTCCAGTAGTGTATCCATTCAGAAGCACGATGAAGAAATCCAGCGCGAGAGAATTTCGGTTGGATTTCGCTGGGGTGCCCTGCGGCTTGGCTGCATCGCCCGCGCGATCCGCATCAAGGACTATCGCACCGAACTTCTGAAAGCCGGCTTCGATATAGGTCAGCGGTTGGGGGTTCTCCGGCTGGCAAGGCGAACCTTCACCTGACGGGGACTGGAAGGGGGAAGAGCAGCCATACTCCTGAAAGTCGGCGTTTCAGCCAATAACGCAGTATCGTTCCGATCACGCCGAATGCTCACTTCGGCTGCTCGGAATCGTATCTGCAGGTTGACGCGCCGCTCATCTCTATGTGAGAGCAGGATGCTATTCAGCCGATTGGCCTTTGAGAAGGAGCTGGATGATTATGTCCGCGACCGCAGTTGGATTCTGAATGACAAACTCCCGAAAATGTTTCCAGCAGCGATAGTCGGCGTCTTTTGATCCGGCTTTATAGATGGCAAAAATGGGATTGGTAGGGCAATTTTCCATTTGGGACTGCCCAGGGTTCGGCGACAGGTTGACTCCACTGCACTGTCCTCGGTCAGCGGTCTTAATCGAGTAGCCAGGGATACCCAGGTCGAATTCCATGCCCCGAGTATATCGAAGGAGGCGGCATGTTTTTTTTTTGCATTTGTGGGGGTGAACGTCGACCCGCATCTTGTGGGCAAACGAAGCCGGGAAAGAGTCCATGATCGTAATTGGCGCGATCAGGTCCCAACGGTTGTTGCGAACGCCGCCCACGTCGCCGTGGCAGGCGATGCCTACATCAAATAACTAGCCGGAGCGCGCCAGCCACCTTCTCCCCAGCCGTCCGGAGGGCAACGGCCGCCGTCTCACCCGCCGCGCGCGTATGCATGAGCGCCGACCTCCGCCGCCTCCCGCTGTGTTCGACATCGACGGTCTCAATCCCACCGCCGAAAATTGTGTGCCTATCTTCCAGCCGATCAAGCGCCGCATTCAACTCCGCGACGACCGCCTCGGCTTCATCGGCGACGACGATCAGCTCCACGTCGATCTTTTTGTAAACCATTTCGGTACCCTCGTCTGCAATTCTATGCCGACCGGCTGTCAGTGACATTTCTGTTTCGAGCTTGCGAACTCCGTTATTCATATCCGCTCGCGTAGAACGACTACCGCATCCTTCGATCCTCATTGCATTTCGCGCGCGACAGCCAATGCACTCACAACTCTCCAAGGGCATCGCTATAGCGCGCTTTAGAATGTCGTTTTCGATCGCGTCATTGTTCGCCGGCTTTGCGTTGCCGGCGATGCCGCCGTAAATTTGGAACAGGGATTTGAGAATTTCAGACGAGCCGGTCTTCTACTGCTTCGGACCTTCTTCCTGCTTGACGACGACACCCTCGCCCGGAAAAGGCCAATTCTTGTTGAGCAGAATCTGCTCTTCGCGGGTCGCCTTCGGCACTTTATTCACGGTCAGGTTCTCGAAGAAGAAGACGCCTGTCTTGCCGGCCGTCGCGATATCGATGTCTCCGTCGCCGTCGAGGTCCTGCGCGATGAACTGTGTTCCGGCGCCTGCCGCGCTGTTCACTGCAATGGGATACCGCGTGAAGGTCGCTGTCTTGCGGTCGATCTTGTAGTAGTAGATCACCAGGGGATCGTACGAACCGGGATCGTTGCCGGAGTGTCCACGATAACGTTTGCCCGCCAGCAGCTCGGGAACTCCATCTCCGTCAATGTCCACCAGCTTCAGCGCATGGATCTGGGAATACGATTCGTCGATCGTGTGTTTCACCCAGCGCCGCCCGGCGCCGCTGCCTTTTTGTTCCAGCCAATAGAGTCCATAGCTGTGCCCATGGCCGTAGATGATGTCCATCTTGCCGTCCCCGTTCACGTCATAGCCGAGAATCGGAAACCCTGCATCGCCGAGATTCCAGTCTCCGTGCCATTCCCATTTGTCGTGATCGGCGTCGATGTTCCGGAACCAACCGTACGGCGTCAGGATATCGGCCTTGCCGTCCCCATCCACATCGGCAACGCCGATGCCATGCCCATCCTGCGCAGGAGCGCCCACATGGTGAACCCTGGGCACGCGTCCGCTGAAGTCCACCCAGAGGATGCCCGAATGGTTGTAATGCGCGAGGATGAGATCAGGCTTGCCGTCGCCGTTGATATCGGCCATCGTTCCGCCTTCGGTGTCATAGCTGTCGGTAATCTTATGGGCCTGCCACATTTTTCCCGGCTGCTTCGGATTCTCGTACCACCAGAGCCCATTCGTCATCCAGCCCGCAGTCACAACGTCCGGAGCGCCGTCGTGGTTTACGTCCACGGTCCACTCGCCACTGTCGGAGACGAACTCGTTCAAGATACCCACCGTCCGGTACTGGTGGCGCTTCCACTCGCCGCCCCCAGGCCCGGGATTCTCATACCAATAGGCACCGCTCAACAGGTCCGGGCGCCCATCGCCATTCATGTCGAGCACGGTGATGCCCTCGGAGTGATCTGTGCCCAGCCGATGCTCCAGAAAAGTCGTCTGCGGAATGCCATTCGGACCGTTCCCCGCCGTTGTCCTGCCTTCGTTCTGCGCGAACGCGGACTGCCCTGTGAACAGCGGCGCGATCATCAATAGGAAAACGACTGCATTAGCCTTCTTCGACACGGTGCACTCTCCAGATATGCAGTCAAAGCGGTGACGAAATAGATTGAAGCAGGGATTACTCGCGTCTCTCCATGAGCGGATGAACTTCACCATGCAAAGGTACTATAACGAGCCGGAATCGTGAGGTCGCGCGAGTCGATGATTACGTCTGGTTCCGAGTAGTCGCTCGGATCTTCGCGAATGGATGCTTCATACAGCAAGGATTTGTTTGAGCGCGTCTCTGACATGTTTGTATGCAGCGTTCTCTCGAGGAACGCGTGTCAACCAGCGTATCCGAATGAGGTTGCACAACTTTGAAATGAGCGGACAGAGATGGCCCCATACAGTATCCTTCTCATGCTGTTTATCCGGTGACAGGAGCGAGCATGAAAGTAGACGCACAGATCGAATTTCTTAAGAACGATGAGGGAGAAGTGACATCTCTCATGCCGCACCAGGGTGGGCGGGACAGCAAGGGCATGAAGAAATAGCGCTTTCCAACGCCGCACGTCGATATCTGGGAATAATGGAGAATCCGATCGATGATAACGAAATGGAAAGCAATCTTTCTCTCGGGAATTATTTCGTTCTTCATCGCCAGCTTGCACATATGTGCGGCTACGGCAAAAAGTGACCAGGACAACACGGTCTTCCGCATTGGCAACTTTGATCACTCCTCGGTGGAGTTTGCACCTGGGAGCCCAAAGCAACCTGTTAATTTTGTCGTCGGCCAAAGTGACCCTGCAAAGGATTGGTATGCGTCGCAGCCTGCCGAACTCAGTTCAGGCTCCAGCGTGCAAAGAGCAAACATCACCACGGCTCCCCGCGTCATTACGTTCTCGCTGGAGAGCGCGCCAGTAGCGACCTATCGGCTCCGTGTCGCTTTGCTGATTGAGAACCTCAGTGTTCCGGCTTTACGGATCGACATCAACGGGAAGCATGGGATGTTTTATCTTCATCCGAAGCTCGATTACAACAATGGCGACCAGGGAGACTCTTTCTATCCCGCCTATTCCTATGCAGAGGTAGATGTCACACTTCCGGGCGAGGATTTGCTACGAGGTGATAACACGCTTAAGTTGCAGGCCATTGAAGAAGCGGATCAGGCAGTCCCCGACGCGGGGCTGACCTATGATGCGATTGAGCTGGATCGCGATCTTTCGGGCGTGAATCCCCGATCCTCCGCGCAGCTATTTCCCACCATTTTCTACAAGCAACTGCAAGCGGAGCTCAATGAGATGGTCGACGTCGTTGTCCGGTATGGCGAGCCGGTAAAACCAGGCAGCAGCGTGGATCTGACACTTGCTGGAAAGAGCTATCATCTGCCGCTTCGCGGGGATCAGGATTTCGGCGAAGAAAAGCTGGAGTTTGCGGTGCCGGAATTTCCGGCGAACACGCGCGCGCAGCTTACCTGGGATGTCAACGGCCATCGAGAGCGCGGCGAACAAATGGTCGATCCGCAGAAAAAATGGACATTATTGCTGGTACCTCATATCCACCTCGATGTCGGATATTCGGACTATCAGGCTAAGGTTGCCACCGTTCAGAGCCATGCCATCGACGAAGCGCTGGAAATGATGGAGAAGCATCCTGACTTCCGCTTTAGCACAGACGGCGCATGGCCGCTCGAACAGTTTATGAAGACGCGCACGTCCGCACAGCAGCAGCGCGCGATCACGGCCATGCAAAAGCAGCAGCTATTGATTCCTGCCGATTACGCTAACCTGCTCACCGGCTTCCCCTCTGCGGAGACGCTGATCCGGTCGCTCTATGCCAGCGCGAATTTCAGCCGCGAACACGGAACTCCCTTCAACTACGCCACCATCACCGACGTCCCTTCTTACTCGTGGTCCTATGCTTCGATCCTGGCGTCCGCCGGCATCCACGAACTGCTTGGAGGCAGTAATAACTACCGCGCACCGGTGCTGTTGCAAGGCAGGCTCAATGAAAATTCACCTATCTGGTGGGAAGGCCCCGACAGCCAGAAGGTTCTGCTCTGGTACTCACGTATTTATCAGCAGATGCAGATGCTCTTCGGCCTTCCGCCCGTGCTGGAAGCAGGACGCGACACGCTTCCGTTGTTCATGCAACAGTATGAGCACCCGGGCTACCATGCGAATGCGGCCATTCTGTATGGTTCGCAGGTCGAGAACACTGACCTCTTTCCGTCACAGGCTGAATTAGCTGGGCAGTGGAACCAGGTCTATGCCTACCCCCATATCCAGTACTCCGGCTTTCACGACGCTTTGGAGAATATTGCAAAGCAATTCGGCGATGACATTCCCAGCATGCGCGGCGATGGCGGCCCGTATTGGGAAGATGGCATAGCCTCCGACGCGTACTATGCCGCCATGGAACGCCAGAACGAAGACCGTGCACCGTCCGCGGAAAAGCTGGCAACGCTGACCTCGCTGGTCAATCCCTTGCTGGCTGCGGACAAGTCCGATCTGGACCGCATGTGGAACAACATTGTGCTGATGGATGAGCACACATGGGATTCCTACAATAGCGTCTCTGACCCCGCCAGTATGGAAGCCATGAAACAACTGGCTCTAAAGGACCAATATGCCGTCAAGGCGCAGGCAACCGCCGACTTCCTGGTACGAAATAGCATGGCGAGCCTCGCAAACTCCATCTCTGCAGATCCAGGCCACCTTATCGTCTTCAATACGCTCAACTGGAAGCGCAGCGGGCCGGTGTACATTGACCTGAGCAAAAGTGACGAGGTCATCGACCCTTCTAACGGCGAAGCCGTACCTGTCGAAATGCTGGACAGCAGCGAGAATTTTGATCACGTCCGCTTTCAGGCACGCGATGTTCCTCCGGTCGGCTATAAAGTCTACGAAGTACGCGCCGCGCGGAAAACACAGGCGCCGTTTGAAACCTCACACACCGCTACGATGGAAAACCGGTACTACCGAGTCACGCTCGATCCGGCAACAGGCGCTGTGCGCAGCATCTATGATAAGCAATTGCAATGCGAACTGGTCGACCAACAGGGCCCCTACCGTTTTGGGCAATATCTCTATGTCACCGGAGGCGATAAAGCTCCTAATACAGCACTGGAGTACAGCCGGGTCTACCCACAGCCTCATCTTGAAGTCCATCCCGCCGACAACGGCAACCTTGTGTCCGTTACTCGCACATACGACGGTTGGGTAGCGCGCATGACGAGTCAGGACGTGAACACCCCCGAAATCACAACCGAGGTCCGACTCTTCGACCACGAAAAAAAGATCGAATTTCTGGAAGACGTAACCAAGAAGAAGGTCTTGAGCAAGGAGGCGGTCTACTTCGCATTTCCATTCGCCATGAAGCAGCCGCAGTTTCAGTACGAAATTCAGAACGGCGTGGTTGATCCCGCCAAAGACATGTATCCGGGAGCGGGCCATGAGTGGTTCCCCGCGCAGCACTGGGTCTCAGTCCAGCAAAACGGCGTGTCGGGAACGGTGATGCCGCTCGATGCCTCGCTCATTACGCTGGGCGACATCTTCCGCGGCGCGTGGCCAGAGCAATTTGGAAATCGGACGGGGACCATCTTCTCCTATGTGATGAATAACTACTGGGACACCAACTATGCCGCTGGCCAGGGAGGACATTTTCGCTTTCGCTATGTCGTCACCAGCGCGCCCTCGACAAACGCAGCCGCGCTAAGCGCCATGGGCTGGGAAGAAGCGACGCCGCTGGAGACCGACGAAATAACCACGCAGGACAAGGCGCTGAGCCGGCCTCGCCCGCTCAAAGAAAATCAAGGCAGCTTTCTCGATGTTCAGGACCCTGACCTGGTTCTCGAAACCTGGAAACCCGCCGAGGATGGTCACGGAACGATCCTGCGCTTCCTCGATCTCGGCGGTGCAGCGCGGACCATCACAGTGCACACGCCGCTCCTCAACCTGCAAGAGGCATGGCAGACGGATGCCGTGGAGAGAAATCAGAGATCGTTATCGCTGCTCGGGAGGCAGGGCTTTCAGTTCTCCGTCCACCCGCATCAGATTGTGACTGTGCGGCTGGTCGGCAAAGATGTGCTGCAACCGCCCGCGCTTTGATCGAGGATAGCGGAGCAGCGTACTTACTCGGTCAGGTTCACGTGTCGCACAGTCTTCGGCCATTCAGGTCCGTGCCGACTCTACATTCAGTAGAGGGCATCGGACGGTTAAGCCAGCCACATCATAGTGACCGTGAAACTGAATCACGCGCGCGGAGACGCGCTGGCAGAAAAGGCCGGATCATGTATTGATAGGCGCCGCCTCCTGCCACGCCGCCAATCAACGGACCCATGATCGGTACCCACCAATAATTGCCCGGAGAGGGGAGCGCGGAGCTTCCCCAACCGGCAAAGAAGCAGAAGAGTCTTGGACCGAAATCGCGCGCCGGATTGATCGCCCAGGCTTCCAGATATCCCATTGAGGCGCCGATCAACGCGACCAGAAGGCCGATGATGAGAGCACCCGTGTTGGCCCCCGGCGCCATTTCGTTGTACTGCTCGGTAATGCCAAAGATGCCGAAGACAAGAAACGCCGTGAGGATGATCTCGTCGCCAAAGGCGTGCATGGGCGTAACGGCCAAGCCGGGATGCGTGAAGAAGACGCCGGCCGCGCCCCCGGCAGCGCGCGTGAAGTGCGCGGCCCCGTTGAAATGATCGATGACCGGCGCGTACAGCACATATACGACGATGGCACCTGCAAAGCCGCCCAATACCTGAGCGACAAAGTACGGAATCACTTTCGACCAGGAGAATTTGCGGTAAAGCGCAAGAGCGAGGGTAACAGCAGGATTTGCGTGGGTTCCTGAGACGGAGCCCGTGGCATAGATGGCGACGGTCACAGCTAAACCCCACGCGATGCAGACCCCCCAATAGGCTTGTTGATAGGGGCTGGGATTGTAGAGGAGGTACATGCCCGCGACCGAATCGCCGAAGGCGATGATGATCAATACTGCGAGCGCTTCCGCGACCAGCTCACCGTAGATTTTCTTTGTCATAACCTTTTACGCTCTTGCCTGCCGTTTTTAATTGACCAGATATTGCTTTGCGAGTGCGCGGAAATCGGCGAGCTGGTGGCCTATCCAGCTTGCTTCCGCTCCCATCTCCTGCGCCATCAACCTTGCGACCTGGGGCGCAGCCTCAATGGCCGCCGCGGCATTCAGAAACAGCGCCCGCGTGCGCCTGGAGAGAACATCGTCGAGTGTACGCGCCATCTCATTCCTCACCGCCCAAATGACCTCCGCTCCAATGTAGGGCAAAGCAGGATGCAGCGGCTTGTTCCATTCTGGATTGGCAGCAGCCAGCGCAAGAATCGCCTCGGCGTCCGAACCATAGACTCCCAGGCTGCTCAGGGAATCGACATCCTCCTTATAGCCGTGGATCCTGAGATTCTGGGTTTTGCACGGCGCGTCCGCAAGTTTTCCTAAAAGGATCGCGTGGTCCACGCAATCCTCCGCCATGTGACGGTAGGTGGTCCACTTACCGCCCACAATCGTGACCAGGCCGGAGTTGTCGACGTGGATGGTGTGGTCGCGTGAAAGCGCGGAGGTCTTGCTCTGCGCGCCGCCTGCTTTGACCAGAGGGCGGATGCCGACATAGACACTGAGGACGTCGCTGCGCTTAGGCGGACGGCTGAGATAACGCGCAGCGGTGTCGAGAATGAATTCGATCTCCTGCTCGAACGGCAAGGGATTGTAGGAGGGCTCTTCGATTGGGGTGTCTGTGGTCCCGACCAGCGTGTGCTCATGCCAGGGAATGGCGAACAATACGCGCCCGTCACTGGTATGCGGAACCATAATTGCGGTTTCGCCGCGCAGGAAGGAGCGCTCGAAAACCAGATGAATCCCCTGGCTGGGCGCAATCAGGCCGTCAATGGAGGGATCGGCCAGCCGCCGCACCTCGTCCGCAAAGATCCCGGCCGCGTTGACCACTACCCTGGCAGGTGCGGGAAGACGCTCGCCGGACTCCCGGTCGACTGCGATGATCCCATTGGCGAATCCATCTGCGTCTCTTGTGATTTCGGAGACAGAGGCATAGTTGATGAGCGTTGCCCCCTGCTCGGCCGCGGTCACCGCGAGATGGATGAGCAGGCGCGTGTCGTCGAACTGCCCATCGTAGTAGATAACGCCGCCGCGTAATCCGTCGGTGCGAATAGTGGGTAGCCGTTCCAATGTCTCTTCGCGGGTGAGAAGGCGCGACTGGCCGAAACCGTATTTGCCGGCGAGCAAGTCATACACCTTCATGCCGATGCCATAGAATGGCGCTTCCCACCAGGAGTAGTTGGGGACGACAAATCCGAGATCGTGCACGAGGTGGGGCGCATTCTGGCGCAAAATCCCGCGCTCTTTCAAAGCCTCCATCACCAGCGAGATGTTGCCCTGCTCCAGATAACGGACGCCGCCATGAACCAGCTTTGTACTGCGGCTCGAGGTTGCCGAGCCAAAGTCTTCCCGCTCGAACAGGATGACGTCAAAGCCGCGGCTGGCCGCGTCGACCGCGACCCCCATTCCAGTTGCGCCACCCCCAATGATGGCAATGTCCCAAGGCGTGGAACGGGCCCGCGCGCGCGACAACATGTGGTTGCGGTGCATCTATCTTTTTTCCTCGTTCCAGTGCCGTGAGCGCTCGACGGCATTCTTCCACCGGTTGCGGGCTTCGGCTGCATGCTGCCGATCCATCGCGGGCGCGAAGGTAGAATCTCCCTGCCGCTCCCGCCGAATCTCCTCCGGGCTGCCCCAAAAGCCCGTGGCGATTCCGGCGAGGCAGGCCGCGCCGAGAGCCGTGGTCTCGATGATCTGAGGACGAATCACCGGCACGCCGAGCAGATCCGCCTGGAACTGCATCAGCATATCGTTGGCCGCGGCTCCGCCATCAACCCGCAGCGAGGAAACGGGACGCTCTGCGTCGCCGCCCATGGCTTCGAGTACATCCGCCACCTGGAAAGCGATGCTTTCCAATGCGGCGCGAGCGATGTGACCCGGTTGGGTGCTTCGTCGCAAGCCAATGATGAGACCCCCCGCGTAGGGGTCCCAGTAGGGAGCGCCCAGACCTACGAACGCCGGTACAAAGACCACGCCGTCAGTACTTTCGACGGTCGCTGCCAGAGCCTCAACGCCGGAGGATTTACGGATCAGATTGAGGTTGTCACGGAGCCATTGCACGACGGCGCCCCCAACAAAGACGCTGCCCTCGAGGCCATACTCAAGCTTCTTGTCCGGACTACAGAGCAGCGTTGTGAGCAGGCGCTTGTTGGAGAGTACAAACTTGTCGCCGATGTGCTGCAGCAGGAAACAGCCGGTGCCGTAAGTATTCTTGGCGTCACCCGGGTTGAGGCATAGCTGGCCGAAGAGCGCCGATTGTTGGTCGCCGGCAATTCCGGCAAGCTGGACGGCGCCCAACGCCAACGAGGTGGTGACGGTGCAGATCCGCTCACTGGACCAGACCACCTCAGGCATCATGCTCCTTGGTATTCGCAGCATCCTGAGCAAATCGTCGTCCCATTCCCCCTTGACGATGTTGAACAGCATTGTACGCGAGGCATTGGTGTAGTCGGTGAGGTGCTTCGTTCCACCGGTCAGGTTCCACACAAGCCAGCTATCGACCGTTCCGAAGGCCAGGCGGCCGGCTTCCGCTCTGGAGCGGGCACCGTCCACGTTGTCGAGAATCCACGCGATCTTGGTTGCAGAGAAATAGGGGTCGATCAACAAACCAGTCTTGCTGCGTACCATCTCGCCCGCGCCCTCGTCGGTCAGCTTCTGGCAGGCGGAGGCGGTGCGCCGGTCCTGCCACACAATAGCGTTGTAGACGGGCTTTCCCGTTTCGCGGTCCCAGATAATTGTTGTCTCGCGTTGGTTGGTAATGCCTGCCGCAACCAGATCCCGGGGCCGCACACCGGCCCTGCCCAGGACTTCAATCACCGAATTCAACTGCGAGGTGAGAATGTCAAACGGATCGTGTTCCACCCAGCCGCTTTGCGGGTAGATTTGCTGGAACTCGTGCTGGGCCTTTGCGGTTATCCTACCCTCTTTGTCGAAAAGGATAGCGCGAGAACTGGTCGTTCCCTGATCAAGGGCAAGAATGTATTGCATAGCTCACCAGGGTTCCCTCAGTACGATTTCCGGTCAAGGTACGTGGTCGCAGGCCAGCGCTTTCCGCAGTGCGACCGCGTTCAAAGGATTTCTCCAGATCAAAATACACTACCCACCGCTGGCCTGCCGACCCACCGGCAAAACTTGTGTCAATGGATGCGAGACAAACTGAAACATTCGAGGGTCGCGAGAAGCTGTACCACTTACTTCGGCCCCTCAATAGAACTTATGGGACCAAACAGTTGCAACATTGCGTCCAGCGACACTCGGGTGTATGTTGTCAGGCACGCCGAATTTCATATTGGAAATTCCGGGTGCAAGCATACCCTTTTCGGGCCGCGGCAGAGGCTGCGCCGCATCCACTCGCCAGGATCTCTGGCCCGACCCAGATGTGGTCCAGACCCGGATCCTTCCTTCCCACCATTCATCGCTGAGGAGGGCTAGCTGAGCGCGCGAGTCTGCAGATTGATTGTTACCGTGTCATTCGGAGTTTTCGTCACTCCGCCGTCGCTCTCTGGATGAAATTCGATCGTCATGGACCCCGCGGCCACCACGACGCGCAGATAACCATAATCCGTGTCGTCGTAGCTCTCCAGAGTCAACGTATTGTCGACTTTATACGGCGTGCGATAACTTCCACGCATGGCTGAGAGCGGCGAGTGTCCGCCGCATCCCGCGACGAGAAAAGGAATTTGCAGGCCGCTCACGGTGCGTGTGTAGCGCTGGTAATTGTGGGAGTGTCCGGCGAACACGGCATGCGGCCAGACACCGGCGGCGGTGCAGGCGCTATCAATGTCGGCGAGCATCTGCGGACTGCCTCCGTGGACAGAACCGGCGGTGAACGGAGGATGATGCACGGCTATGATTACGGCGCCGGAGTACTTCTGGCTTTTTATCCGGTTCAGCGCGGTTGTGAGAAATGTAATCTGCCGGTCATCGAGAGAATTCGTGCCGCCCTGGCTCGAAATCACTCCGGGATCTTCAAGCACATTGCTGTAAAGCCCCAGGATGCGCACAAATGGCGCATCGAAGGTGAAATATACTCCGGGCTCGATCATTGTGGTGCGCGAGATCCCTCCGGCATCCGGAGACGGAGCGGGACTGGAGGCGCAAAAATTGCGCAGAAAGGCATCGAGCGTAGGCGCGGGATCGTTGGGATAGACGACGCCGTCGTGATTGCCGGGGATAGCGACTATCGGCGCGGGGTAACTTCGAAACGGCTCGTAGAACTGGTCATAGTAATAAGCGCCTTCGCCGAAATAATAGACGACGTCTCCAAGGTGAAAGAAGAACGACGGTACGTCCGCCGCGTTCTCCTCGTCGAAGTCGGAGACCATCTTGTCGGCCACCAGGGATTGCGTATCGGGTCCCTTGGCGCTGCCCGTATCGCCGACGGAATGAAAGACAATCTGGCCAGCCTGCTCGATCGTCTGCACCTTTTGATCGCCCGCGCTTCCATAGACCTGGGCAAGCGTCAGGATTGGTTCCGCAGCACCTCCAGCGGGTTGAGGCACGGGCTCGAGGTCAGCGACCTCTGTGTCCTTCTGATCCGTTACCGGATCCTTGAAGGTCGTCGGATCAGGAGACGGCTTCGGCTGAGCGAAAACCGGTTCTTCATTGCTGTTCGCCTTGGGCTTTGCCTTGACTGAGCCCTTCGGACGCTTGGAAGTATGCGAGCGAGGATGCTTTGCCATTCGTCGCCTCCCGCGTACATAGACGCTCCATTCAGCATATCTGTTCTGGATTATGTCCGTCTCTGATGGCAGTAGTACGGGACCTATCCCCTTCCGTCAGCCGGCCTGCTGCGCAATTTGTCTCGACGTGGAGTTCGCGCTTCTTCTCCGAAGTTGATGGAATTTCTCATCCCGCGCCATGTTGCCGGGTGCATAATGGGACGCACCGTGAGTGCGTCGATGCGAAAGCTTCCGCAAACTTCATCTACAGGGTTCTGGGTGACTGTGGCCATGCTGGCCATGGTGATTGTGCCCGCTGCCCTGACTCTGCACACGGTCCGGGTGAGCGTCTTTTGCTCCGGCATCGCTGCCAATGCGTCCCCTTATGGATACACGGTGAGCCTGCTGCTGTTCGTTGTCCCGTCACTCTTTATTGTGTTCTGGTTCATTCCTCAGGAGGGATTGAAGGTTTCGCGCCGGGCGTTCGCCTGGACTATCGGCCTGTTGTTTCCGTTGGGCGCGATGCTGGATTTCTTCTTCGCACACTACTTCTTTATGTTCCCGAATGCGGAGGCCACGCTGGGAATCAAGGCTCCGGCGTTGGGTGGAGGAGTTCCAATTGAAGAATATGCGTTCTATCTCATGGGATTTATCGCCGTTGTACTGCTCTACATCTGGCTGGACGAGTACTGGCTGGCAGCCTATAGCGTCGCCGGGACCGATGCCGAGAGAATCACCTTCGATCGGTTGCTTCGCTTCCATCCGGCCTCGCTGATGCTGGCGGTGGGGTTGATTGCGGCAGGCATTCTCTACAAGCATTACATTGCAAGAACTCCCGGAATATTGCCGGGTTATTTCGTCTTCCTCGTGCTCTTCGCTCTGCTGCCTTCGACGGCGTTGCTGCCCGCCGCCCGTCCCGTGATCAACTGGCGCGCCCTCAGCCTCACGATGTTCATGATTCTTCTTACCAGCCTGTTATGGGAGGTCACGCTTGCGCTGCCTTATGGCTGGTGGAACTTTCAGGATAACCAGATGGTTGGCATCCGCATTACGGCGTGGAGCCGTCTCCCGATCGAAGAGGTGTACCTCTGGATTGCGGTTACTTACGCCAGCGTGATCGTGTATGAAATCGTCAAACGCTGGAAAGGTTCGGGCCGGTCTGCGCGAGATGCCTTTTTCGGTTTCTAGCCTGTAGGAATTGGCCTGCCGGGACCCGGGACGCAAATTCGCACTTACAGGTTGTCGAGGGATTTGGCTTTTCGGAAACAGGGATCGGCTATGCGCTTGCGGCTACCAGCCATGTGTACGCTTCGACGGCGGAGTGGTATCTCGATGCAAGCGATCACTGAGGGAAGGGTGACCATTGAGGCGAAGAGCTTGGAGCGGTTCCTGAAGTGAGTCGTACCTGATTTGAGCCATCCGAATTCATTTCATATATTTCAGCGTGGCCGTCGCGGAAGGATGTGAAGATGATCCTGGTTCCGTCCGGAGACCAGTCTGGGCTGCCATCCCCTTCGGGATCATTCGTGAGCCGGACGGGATCGCTCCCATCGTCGTTCACCGTGTAGATGGCCGGATAACCGTCATGCATTGATTCCCCGATGATCTTGCTGCCGTTTGCCGACCACGCCGCGCCTCCAAAATCGGTTAGGGGGCTTGAGAGTTGCTGCTGTTCGGTGCCATCAACATTCATCAGGAATGTTTTATAACCCCCTGTGCTCTCCTCTGCGAAACCGATTTTATTCCCTCCCGGCGACCAGAACAGACTCACCTTTCGCGATGGTTTGCGGGTGAGTCTCGTGAGGTTGGTACCATTCCGGGCCATAGTAAAAACATCCTTGTCGTCAGAATCTACCCCTGTATTGGCCAGGAATGCGATTCGCTCTCCGTCTGGAGACCAGACGGGTATAGCGAAGTACGCCATATCTTTGGTTAGCTTCGTAGTCTTGCCGCTGCCGATTTCTGTCTGGTAGATCCCCATCGTTTTTACGTCTTCGTCAACGACATACGTGATGCTGTTGCCATCGCGAGACCACCCTGCATCGTGTGCATCGATGACATGTGCTGGGGAAACGCGTTTTGTATTCTTCCCATTGGCGTCCATCGTATACAGATCCGAATTATTGCCCGTGAGATTCGAGTCGCGTTCCGACATGAACAGGATCCGGGTGTTCGCAAGCCTCGCATCAGGGCGCGTCAGCGGAGCATGAGTGGAGCCGGAGCCCGCTTCATCCGGGAGTAATTTCAATCCCCAACCCTCGATGGCAAAACGCACCGCCGCCGCGGGCACCGCAAAGCCAAATTCCCCTGATTTTTCGGCGACCAGCGCAGTGACCCATCCATGCCTGAGCACTGGGCTTCCAGAACTGCCTTCGTCCGCGGCGCCCGTAAAGGTAATCGCTGTGCCTTGCCGGCCGACGATGGTTATCGGAGTAACCGCCCAAGGTGTACCCGCAAGCCTTGGGAATCCGATAATTGTGACCTGCTCGCTGGCTTCCAGATTGAACGAAGCGTCGATCCCAAGGTGTGCCAGGCCACTCGGTAACGGGCCCTGTACCCGGATTAGGGCGAGTCCGCGCGGGAGATCTCCTTCCGTGCCAATGACCGTAGCCGGATATGTTTTTTCCGCGTCGGGGTAGAAGCAAATTTGGGGTTTGCTGTCTCCCTCAATCACGTGGGATGCGGTGACAATGTACGCTGTATTCTCGTCGAGTTTCGCGATGAACCCGGTTCCCACCCTGTTCTCACCTTCAGCCTGAGACGTGATCTTAACCACAGCCTTCTTCGCGCCTTCGATATTTTCGATATTTTGCGCGAACGACGCAGTGGAAAGGCAGGCGGCGAGTGACAACGCCATACTCGTGAGAGCAGTCACGGTAGCTCTCATGCTGCTACCTCCTTATAAAGCTTGTATCCGGCAACCGTCGTAGGAAATACCCAGACGGCAATGCCAAATAAAAGTATCAACTCGGGGTTGTGCCAGACGCGCTCAAAATAGGTCAATCGGCGGTCCTGGCCGAAACCTGCCGTTCCCGTTCGAATTACGCCGGCGATACCGCTGGCCGTCAATTGCAGCGAATGAGTCGACGGATCCAGTTCGATCTTCTCAATGCGAAACTGCTTCAGATCTCCGACCGCAAGAAACTGACTTGGACTGAGTGCGACCCTTTCAGCTTTCGGATCATCGGCGTAAACGATCTCACTCGTGCCGACGATCGACGATTCAACGCTGCCAAGCGAACTCTGGCGAGTGAGATCGATGGCGTCCACTGGAATCTCATCGGGCGAAAATACGGCCGGCGGCTTACCGTCTGGGAGTGTCAGGAACAACGCGAGAGAATTAGCCGCACCGGTCACCTGCGCCTGGGGATTAGAGGCTGGTAGATGAAACCGGAATGCTTCAGAATCAGGTTGCCTCGAGGGATAATCGACCCCCGAGACCTGGCCATAGTCACTGAACAGGTTAAAGGTATTGGGAAGAGACAGTACAGCGACTGTCCGCTGGCCGCTTAACTTGATGGACGCTTGAAGAGCGGAGGGTTGCGCCGTGTCCACCGTAACTTCTGTGCCGGGTTTAACCCATACTTGATCTAGCATGCCTGCCGTACCAGCGTTGCGTTGAGCCGATTCCAGCGTAATGGAGGGTTGCAGGGAGGATTGCCCGGAGGTGATGATCACTGGCGGAGTCAGGCGCAGAGGCTTCCAGGCGGATTCGGCAGCCTCTTCGGAGGCAGAGAAATCTGCCGTGTCTGCAAATGCACCCTGATCAGGATGTAACTCGAAACGCGAGTAACTCTCAATGGTGATGGAACGAATGGCTACAGAGTTGAGTACCTGCCTCGGTTCTTCGCCGCTCACATGGAAGACGAGGTGGTCCGTCGTAAGCCGCAACTGAATATGGCTGGGAGATCGCCAGTTCATTAGCGCAAAGGCGATGCCGCCGGCAACCACGGTTGGCGCGGCCAATAATAGTACGACGGACAAAGAAGGTCTTCGCATTGATCCATCCGGTCAATTGACAACTGGCTGGTGAAAGAACATTACCGTTTGGCTAATCGGCTGATTTGTATCCGAAAACCACCCTCCAATCACCAATCGGTATAACCCCGCTGGCGCAGCGGATGCGTCCCACCTTACGGTGAAGGGAGCGCCACCTGCCTTTCTTGGATATATTTGTCGGAAGACTGGTTCCTGTTTTTCGCCTTCAAAGATCGTGGCAACTATGTGGGCCGTACCGTTCAGTCTGAAAGTGAAGAGATAGCCGTTAACTCGAGCAGGCGCGGAAGAAGAATAGAAAATCGCCGGCGCGACTCGCTCGATGGCGCTGGGCTCAGGGCGCCCCAGGCGAACGAGAACCCCGAGGTCATACATCTGCATCTGATCCAGCTGCTTAATCACATCGCTCGAGGGCCATTCGAAGACGTTGTTGAACCCTGCTCCCCACGGAGCCGTCGGCTGAACTCTATCCAGCCAGTAGTAGTATTTGTTGTCTAATTCGCGGACATATACGTAGGCGTCAGAGGGTGAGTCGAGATAGAACCTGATTTTGAGTTCGGCGGGCATAGGTTGCGCCGGTTCTGTATAGTCAGCGCGGACAGAGAGCAACTCTATGTCATACCCTGCGACAGGCTTCGGTTTGATTCCTTCGTAGCGTCCAACCCGCTTCTGATATTCCAGGTTAGAGTGTTGCGCCGACCCAGGGACAGCGCTGGACAGGACGAGTAGTCCAATCGCCACGATCCCAATCCGCTGAACAATCATCGATGGTGCCTGCCTTTTGAAGTACAGGGAACAGCCACATCACATCAACGGCAACAACTATTCTCGGCCCGGAACATCCAAAACAAGATCATCAAACGAGTCCAATCCCGAAAACAACGCCGCTACAGACGGTAAATTTTGGGTATTGGGTCAACTTGAGCGTGCGACCAGGTATTGATCCATCCATTTTAGAATTTGTTCTCGCATCTCTGGTAGCTCCTGATGCGCACAGTCGAAAAGCTCAATCTCGCAGTCTTGCTCGTGCCCATAGGCGCCATATAAGGGCAGCAACTTGTTCCGGACCTTTTCCACTCCTTCGAGCGGAGTAAGCGGATCCTTGCGTCCATTCACGCTGAGATGAGCTCGCGGAACCGTCAACTCATTAATCTGAAACGTATCGAACTGCTTCAGCAGGGAAGGAACAAAGTAATAGACGCCGTGGCCGTTCAACCCGTGAGTTTCAATAAGAGACTCATAATCGGTCAGGCAGCAGACATCCATTGTCAGCTTCACCCGTGGATCGAGCGCCGCCAGCCACCATGCCTTTGTGGCGCCCATGGACATGCCGAACGCGCCCAGCCGGGACGGATCTACTTCAGGACGGCCCGCGAGGTACGAGAGGGCTCGAAACTCGTCAAGCATCATCATCCCCCACAGCACTTGGCCCTGCCATAACATTTGCTTAAACGTGCTTTCTTCGCCCTCGTGTCCGTTCGCCTCATGCTTACGCTCGCCGAAGCACCAGCTATCGATGGCGAGTGTCACCAGACCTTTTTCCGCACAAACCGGAGCATAAGCGGGCTGCACATCGGTTCCCCGAAGCAGCTGCTCCTTGCCCAGATCATATTGGCCGGCGTGCCAGTGTATAAAGAGCAGTCCCGGAGCGGGGTCCTGTCGATGATCGGGAATCAGTAGCAGCGCCGGGACCGGCTCGATACCATTAAGATCCAGAATCCAGCGCTCTAAAGTGTACCCGTCATGCTTTTCTTTTCGCACCAGTTGGGGAGGGGCGGGCTCGTGGTCCCAGGGTAGATCGCCCAGCAAGCTCCAGAGTTCCCAACGGCGGCGCTCCTGATAAATTGCAAATTCGCCCTTGGCGTTTCGCGAGGAAATAGAAGAACCAGTGGCCGCCTGCACCGGCGGAGCCGTTGCTAAAGCAGCTAAGGCTGCCGACTTCATCATGAATTCACGCCGCGTAGTCTGTGATGACGTCGCTTTTACCATGCTTTCTCCACCCGATAAAGTCTACACAAAACCAAAATCCACGAGACCGAGCGTCGATTTCTTCTTTACCAACCCTCCTTCGGTATTGGAAAGGGCATCGACGGCTGCGGATGGTCTTTGCAACCTTCGCGGCTGCATTCTTTGGCAACTCGTCTACCACCTCGCGTGAGACTGGCAGATTATTCGGGATGACGGACTCTGGCGAGCGATCGCGAATTACCAGGTATTGTTGTTTTTACGATGGTCGTCATCGCCTCCAGGGGGAGATCGCGCGAGGAGGCGCCCACGCGCACTTTGCGCGGTCCGCTTGCGAGCATCCAGCGATTATCGGCACTTGACCAATACTCAAGCGAGCGAAGCGGCACATGCAACGTAATTTTCCGGGACTGTCCAGCATCCAGATGGACTCGGTCAAATGCAGCCAGAGCGTGGACCGCGAATTGCACCCCATCGCCTGGCTCCTGCTCCGGAGCATCGAGATAAACTTGTGGGACCTCGTCGCTCGCAGTGTGCCCGGTGTTCCGTAAGTCAAAGCTCACATCGAGTCCGCAGTCGGAAGCGCGTGCGACTTTGAGCGCAGAGTATCCAAAGTGAGTGTAGGAGAGGCCATAACCAAAGGGATACAGCGGGTCGAGCTTCTGCTGGTCATACCAGCGGTAGCCCATGAAGATGCCTTCTGAATAAACTGTCTTCCCCTTCCCTTCGAGGCGGGACGCGCGCTCTGGATGCGCCGGATCGCTGGCCACGCCCTGATCCAGACGCCGCGGCCAGGTAAAGGGCAGCCTGCCTGCCGGGCTTACCTTGCCAAGCAGCAGATTGGCGGTCGCCCATCCACCCTCGTCTCCCGGGAACCACATTTGCAGAACGCTTTTCACTTTTGGCAACCACGGCATTGAGACCGGCTGGCTCACATTGAGCACGACAACCGTGTTGGGATTCACCGCCGCAACATCGGCGATCAGCTTGTCTTGATCTCCAGCCAGGTGAAAGACCGGATCATTCGCGCTCCACGCAAAGACGATTGCCATCCGCGAATGGCTGGCCGCGGTAATGGCAGCGTCGTAATTTGCACTTTGCTGTGCCGGTGTAACCCAGCTCAAACGCACTTGTGTTGGATCGTTCGAGGTGTCTGGTTCTACTGATACCTTGAGAGTATGTGGGCCCGCAGTTAGATCAATCTTCACGTGCAGATTGTCCAGGCCGTCTGTCGTCGGTAGGACACTGTCCTGGCCTGCCTGCGTAACATTTCCGTGGATCACCATCTGGTGGTTCGAGACCAGTTCCTTGCCATCCAAGGTTAAGGATGCATAGCAACCCAGGTTCTCAAGATAGAGCATATAAGTGCCCGCAGAGGGCACAGTTAACGTCCCATTCCAGCTGTAAGTTGAGTTGGCGGGGAGAGCCTTGCCATTGGAACTTGCAAAGCTAAGTTGCGCATCTACCTGCTCTGTTTTTCCCGTGCTCGATGTACGCTCGAGCCCGGGTTTTCCATTGTGGGACAGAAATTTCGATGGGATCGCTGTACCGGTCATATCGTCGGCCACGGCGTACGTAATGTGGACAGCCGGACCACCGGCTGTATCCTTCTTTAACGCATATAGGGTTCCGATTTCCCGCGAAGGAATGCCAACCGCCTTCTCGTCGGCGATGCCGATGGCCATCGTCTGTCCGGCCCCGGGGCCAATCAGCGCTAAGGAGCTGAGGTCTTCTTTCGTCAGCGGAAGCGCGCCATCGTCATTTTTCAGCAGAACCGCGGCATCTTCGGCGGTCTTTTGAACAACCGGAGCATCGGCCGCGGTGTCGATTGGAGTGATATTGTGCTTCGACTTGCCATCCAGCAAACCGGCACGATCCATCTGGCACAGGATGCGGCCCACCGCCCGCGTGATGGTCGCCTCGCTTACCGCTCCGGACAGCACGGCATTCCGCATCGCCTCTGTCATATTTTTTGTGCTCGGCCCCGGCATTTCGAGATCCAGGCCGTTATTGACGAAATTGGTGCTGTGGTTCGCTCCCCAATCCGAAGTTACGAAGCCCTTGAAGCCAACCTCGTCGCGGAGGATCTTGACCAGCGTGTCTGGATTACCGCACGCATAAAGGCCGTTGATTTTGTTGTACGAGCACATGATTGAGGAGACACCGGCCTTCACTGCGTCGGAGAACGGAGCCACGTAAATTTCATGCAGCGCCTGCTGGCCGATCACAACATCCGTGCCGCCGTCGTATCCGACATAGTGCTTGGCCTGAGCTAAGATGCCCTGGCTCTGTACGCCCCGAATCTCCCCCGCCGCAATCTCGCCGGTAAGCAAAGGGTCTTCGCCAAAGGTGTTGTAGGCGCGGTCAAATGTCAGGTCACGATCCATATTGATGAAGGGCTGCAGCACAACGTCAATACCAAGCGACCGTGCATCCCGTGCGATAACGATTCCGTTCTCGCGGGCGTCCTCGCGGCTAAAAGTGGCAGCCACGCCCATAGTGGCGGTCAAGGCAGTTGATGGCACACGGGTCAGAACGCCCGGAGGACCATCGGCCAGACGCAGCGACGGGATTCCCAGTCGCGGAACGCCTGGCAGGTAGCCGGCCTGTCCCTGGAAGGTTGCGGGATTCTCGTCTGCCCCATCGATCATGCCGATCTTTTCATCGAAAGTCATTTCGCTGAGCAGCTTGTCGACGCGGGCATTGCCGGTCACTACTGGAGGAGCGTCGGCAGACGCTGCTGGTTTATTCGCACTCCATCCCAGGCTGATACTCCCACACGCCAACGCGACCGCAATCAAGAGCTTTGCTTGTGCTCCAAGACGAGCTTCACCTCGTTCTATCTGACCCGCCATGTATCTCCTGTAAAGTGCGCGTACATAATATTGCGATTGGAACCAGAGCCAGCGTGCGCGATCGATCCCATTGAGTTGAAAGTCGCCGTTCAGCGGACGCGGGCAGTCATAGCCACACGCGTCCGTAGCGTGATCCAAGAAGAGCTGAATCTTCTGCTATGCGGTGACCGGAAAGACATCTCGCCCTATGGCTAGGTCCTGACCGTCTGAGAAGCCGCATCCCAATAGACTGGCTGTTTGCGAAAATATGATTCGTTCGCCATATGACATGCGATCGCGGCATGATTTCCAAAAACAGCATCTTCTACATTAGGTTTGCGCGATTTCATAGATTCAAAAAAAGTCCAGATATGCGGCCTCAGGTCATCCCAGTCATCGCCGGCGAAAATTGTTTGCTCTGTAAGCGGCTCTTTTGCGATAGGAGGATCATGTTTGGCGTGCCAGTCCTTAACATATTCCGCACGCATTTTCGCCGGAAAACTAGAGTCGTAATAGCTTGGCGCGGTGTCTATTCCTGCCTGCGGGGAATAGTGGATGCCAAACTCAGTCGTATCTAGGATTCCTTTCGGACCCATATACCGGGCAAGCTCAGGGGTTTCAGTGCCTAGACCCAGACGGACGTATACCGGGATTCCATGGTAGTCGAAGAGCACCGTTTGCAAGTCGGGCATATCCCGCCCATCCTTCCACCGATAGATCCCACCCAGGGAAATTGCAGAACGGGGAGGCTCATTCCAGTCGAGCGTGAATAGCATCGCGCTCAGCAAATGCACCATCAGGTCCCCGGCCACCCCGGTGCCATAGTCCCTCCAGCAGCGCCATCGAGCGAATCGGTCCGGGTTAAAAGGGATCTTGGGAGTATCTTTCAGCCACGTGTCCCAAGCCAGATTTGAAGGAGAAAGATCAAACGGCGGCGGATACTCCCATGCACCCGTCGGGTCATTGCGTCCCAACGTGAGCTCCACCATCGTGACGTCTCCGATGGCCCCCCCGCTATACATTTCTCGAGCCTTGGCGCACAGCACCGAGCTAACCCGTTGCGCGCCGATTTGTACGATCCTATGGTTGCTTTCGGCAGCCTTGACCATTTCAAAGCCTTCTGCGACAGTGTGCGACATCGGCTTTTCGCAGTAGATGTCTTTCCCTGCCTGGCATGAATCCACCACAACCTGCTTATGCCAAAAGTCCGGCACAGCTGCCAGAATGCAGTCAATGTCTTTGCGATCCAGCAGTTCCTGATAGTTCCGCGTCGTCTGAAGATTTGGATTGGCGGTAATCTCTTTCGCCAGAGTGTGACGGCCGTCATAGAGATCTGCCGCCGCTACACATTCCGCCCCGGGAATCGTCAGCGCACTGGCTAACACATTGGAGCCTTCCATCCCAACGCCGATAATCCCAAACCGTATCCGGTCACTCGGCGCAACCGGTTTGCTCGATACCGGCTGCGATTGAGACTCGAGCACGATCGCTTTGGCATTTGGCAAGAAAAGACCCCCCGCGGCAATAGCGCCGGTCTGCAAAAGTTTGCGGCGAGAAAAATCATTCGTCATTTCGGTCCCTCTTTTTTAGATTCTCAATTTCGAAATGATCGTATCAAAACATCGGCCTCGCCATCCGTCCCGTTCTTCTCGCCCGGCCATAATGGGGTTATACGAACGCCTAGGCTACACTCCCGCTGCCAGCTCACAGTCAACACAGCGTTCTCCCACACAGCGCAGCGTGGAGGCTCGAAGCTGCGGTTATCGGTTTATGATAATGCTCACTCCGCAGCGTCACTGGCAACGTGTGTTTGCGCAAGTCAGATCCGGGGTGAGGGCACGATTTATGTTTGCCTGGAACTTTGCCCGGAGCTGCAAAAGACCCGGCCGGTGTGTTCGCATTGTTGAATGAAGAATTTAGTCTGCTTATTCTGAGCCAGGGACGGAAAACTGCAAGCACGGTACAGAACGGGAAGGGACCATGGCCGGAAGGATATTTATATAGGGTTGTGAAATCGGTTTCCGCAATCGGTTTCTGATGCTCCATCTGGTTTTCCTGTTCGCTCCTATCGAAACGGCAAAGTGTACTACTTCGATGCAGAGAAGGAACAGGTCTTCGAGAAGAACCAGGCGTAAGTCTGCTGCAATGCGTGGGCAGATCGCTTCCTGTTCTGCCCGGCAGGGAATAGATTCTCCTCAGAGGAAGTAGATCAAAGTAGGCTTGCCTGAGATAACGGCAGGCAGGACAAGGAGGTAACGGATTGTAATAGGAAACCCGTACCTTGAGGCGATTGAGTGATACTCTGCATGCGGCATGGCTGGCAACGTGAAGATTATCGGGGCTGTTGATATTGGCGGTACCAAGATTGCAGTCGGCGGAATAAGAGAAGACGGAACGATTGCGCATCGCTGTGAATGCTCGACGCAGTCGGAACAAGGATTCCAGGATGCAATGCAGCGTGTTAAGCAAATGCTGCGCAGCGTTGCAACTACATGTAACAGGCTGGATGGTATAGGTATTGCCTGCCCTGGTCCACTCGATCCGTTTACAGGCGTCATCGGTGACGTAGGTACACTGCCGGGCTGGCAGGGGGGGAACCTGGTCAAAGAGCTTCAGTCGGCTTTTGGAGTGACCGTCGCTGTAGAAAACGATGCCGATGCGGCAGCCCTGGCGGAAGTGAACTGGGGCGCCGCAAAAGGCAGTAAGACCTTTATCTACATAACTGTGAGCACGGGGATCGGCGGCGGGATTATCCTTGCAGGCGAGCTGTACCGGGGTGTTGAGGGCGCTCATCCGGAACTGGGCCATCAGATAATCGATAGGTCTGGCCCGCTGTGTTACTGCATGGCCCACGGGTGCTGGGAAAGCTTGGCGAGTGGTTCTGCCATGAGCTCATGGATGCGCGAGCAGGAACCGGGCGCATCTGCAATCTCGGCCGAAAACATATGCGAGCTTGCAAGGCAAGGCAAGGAACTCGCGCTGCGCGCCGTGAAGCGGGAAGGGTATTATCTGGGGCTCGGCTTAGCAAACCTCGTTACTCTGTTTACGCCTGACGCAATTGCGCTGGGTGGCGGGGTAATGAAAAGCAGTTCACTCTTTCTTGAGAATGCGCTGAAGGTGGTTCGCGATGTATGTACACAGGTACCCGCCGAGAAGACCCATATAACGCTCGCATCGCTCGGATCTGACACGGGGCTCTTAGGTGCTGCTCAGTCGTGGCTATGCAGATATCGCTAATGTTCCTGAATGTTAAGAATCTCGCGGTTCAGAAACCAATTTATCGACTGTCGGAGGTATCACAGAACGTTATGGAAGCCTGCAGCAGTGATCCGGCAAATGCGCGCAATTTAGTCAGATTGGAATTATGCAAATGACAATGTCGCGCCTCGCCCACAATATTCTGGCTCAGTCGGATTCGATCTCTCGTGTCCTGCAGCAACAGTGTGGAGAGGGCCTATCTGCTTTGCTGCAGGCCGCCTCTCTCCTTCGTTCGGGAAAGCGCGTTCTCATCACCGGCATTGGCGCCTCAATGTTTGCTTCGATTCCGTTCGAATATTTTCTCTCCTCCCGCGGAATTGACGCAGTCATCATCGAGGCTGCCGAGCTGCTGCACTATCGGCATGAGGCCTACCGTGATGCCGTCGCCGTAGTGGTCTCCCGATCTGGGGAGTCCGTCGAAATAGCGAAACTGCTTGCCATTCTAAAAGGACGCCAACCAATCATTGGAGTCACCAACGAGCCTGCCAGCCTTCTGTCTCAAAAGGCAGATGTGAACCTGCATGTAGGTAGCCTGCCTGACGAAATGGTAGCGATCCAGACCTATACAGGAACGTTGCTGACATTGCATTTGCTGGCTAGCGCAGTGACGAATGCGCTCGATGCGGCCAAAGATGAGATCGAAACACTGCGCCCTGAATTCTCGCAATTGATCGCCATCAGTTTCGATGCGCTTTGTGGGTGGGATACTTTTCTTGAAACAGCATCGCCAATTTACCTGTTGGCCCGCGGACCGTCGTACGCCTCAGCTTTGGAAGGAGCTCTTCTGTTCAACGAGGTCGCTAAGGTTCCCGCCGTCGGAATGGCGGCAGCTTCTTTTCGACACGGGCCAGTAGAACTCGTTGATAACAACTTCAGAGGGTTAATCTTTGCGCCTCAAGGGCGCACGCGGGATCTGAACATAGCTCTTGGACGCGATTTAGCGCGTTTTGGCGGATACGTTCGCGCAATTGGGCCATCACAGGAGGCTGTCCCCGGGATGGAATGGTGCAATATCATCGCTATTCCCGAAACGCTGGCTCCGTTGTTCGAAATCGTTCCGGTACAGGTAGCTGCGCTCCGGATGGCTCAATTACGAGGGATTCCTGCGGGGAGTTTTCGTTACACTCCGCAAGTAGCAACTGATGAAGCAAGCTTTGCCCATGCCAGGCAAGGGAAGATCGCAAATTGAACTATCGAGTCTCTGCAGCACCCGGTAGTTCCGGCACAAGCTTTGGCGCGGGCTGTATCAAAATATGGCCGGTGCCTCGAACAGCTTTCAGAGTGAGGAGAAATATATGATTCGATTCCCGATGACGATGAGAATACCTAAGATGAACCGCCGGCGAAGCCTGTCTGGTGCGGCTGTCCATGCCAATGTTGCAAAGCTTTCCATATTTTTTTTTGCGCTTTCGATGGCGCTTCCCGGTCTGGGACTCCAGGCGCAGGATTCCATCAAACCATTCCTCGGCAGATGGGACCTAACCGTAAAGGCGCCGGCAGGAGACTATCCAGCCTGGATAGAGGTGTCGGAAGAACAAGGTCAGCCAAAAGTGGAGATGGTTGACCGGAGTGGAAATGCGCAGCCGCTGCCTAAGGCTGACGTGAAAAATGGCGAGCTTACATTCTTCTCGCCAGGGGCGGACTTCTACAGAAAGAACGACATGGTGTTTCAAGGGAAGCTTGTGGGTGGGGAACTGACCGGCACTACGACAGGCCCGAATGGCACTCCGTGGAATTGGACAGGGGTGCGCGCGCCGTCCCTGGAGAGAACCGGTACGCCACAATGGGGACGCCCGATCACCCTCTTTAATGGAAAGGATTTCAGTGGTTGGAAATTCAGCGACCCGAATAACGCCACCAATTGGAAGGTCGAAGACGGCACGTTGGTGAATACGGGTCACGGTTCGGAGATCATCACCGATCGAAAGTTTCAAGATTTCAAGTTACATCTTGAGTTCAAGTGTGGACCGCAAGCCAATAGTGGGGTCTACCTGCGCGGTCGTTATGAAGTACAGATTGAAACCGATTCCGTGGCGGAGCCGCCCAGCCATCATACGGGCGGTGTATATGGTTTTATTGCTCCCACGCCTGAACTACCCCGTAAAGATGGAGTATGGCAAACGTTCGATATTACATTGGTTGGCCGCACCGTCACGGTAGTACAAAACGGCCAGACAGTCATCGATCACAAGGAGATTCCGGGAATCACCGGCGGCGCTCTGGACAGTCACGAAGGACTGCCTGGACCTATCTATCTTCAAGGTAGCGAAGAGGGAACAGTAGCATACCGGAATATCGTAATTACTCCAGCCAGGAAATAGTTCATGGTATCGAAAGGGCGATTGGCCAAGGAACTTATACCAGCGAAACTTCGGGTGATGAAGTTCTCCGGTATATGTTTCGGCCGTCGCCGTTCTACTGTAATAAGGAGTTTCTCTGAATGGTGTTGAATGAGACCTTGAAGGCGCGCTGGTTTTGGTACTCCATGGCGTGCGTGCTTTGCTGGGGTGGATGGGCATTGCTTTCTAAACTCGGCTCTCGAGAGATCCCTCCAGAAACAATGCAGTTTCTTTTTACCGTCGGTACCATTCCAGTTTGCATCGCTTTACTGATCGCGCGACGTTTCAAATTGGAGAAGAGCCCGAAAGGCATCTCCTATGCGGTCTTGAATGGCGTGCTTGCCGGCGTAGGCGGGCTTGCTCTTTTTGCTGCGTATCACACAAACAGCAATACATCCTTAGTTACAGCTGCTACGGCACTCTATCCGATGGTCACGGTGGTGCTCGCCATATTGATTTTGCGTGAGCGGTTCCGTCCTATTCAAGCTCTCGGCCTTGTTTTTGCTGCGATTGCGATTGTAATTTTCTCTTTATAAATAAAGGGGTACTGCCGATGCATGTTCCACCGTGGTTTTGGTATGCCGTGGTCACGCTCGTAGCGTGGGGCATCGTTGGGCTCCTTCAAAAGCTTTCGACGAACTACATTTCAGCGGAATCTTCTCTTATTTGGCTTGTCGTTGGGTTCTTGCTGCTTGAGCCCCTGCTGTATCCAGGGAAAGCTGTACTCCATTACTCAGCATGGAACCTTACCTGGGCGCTCTTGAGCGGTGTCTTGAATGCGGTTGGCGCGTGGGCACTGTTTGCAGCCATGAAGAGCGGCGGAAAGGCTTCTATCGTCGCACCCCTTACGGCCTTATACCCGTTGGTTGTGATTATGCTGGTTCCATTCATCTTGCATGAATCGATTACCAGGCTCCAGGTTGTTGGAGTAGTTTGCGCATTAATTGCAGTCGTCCTGCTTTCAGCTTGAACCATATCTCCAGAAGACGGCGCGGTTTTGCAGGGAACGGTGTGCGGCACATGTCTGGCGAAGATGACAGCTTTGCCCGGACGCGTGCATCATGTTGAGTGAAAATCTGAGAAGATTCGTCTAAATGGATATGAGGTCAAAAGAGATGAAGAGGGTTTCGCGCAGGGGATTTTTACAAGCCGGGTCGCTGGCGGCCGCGGCAGTTGCCGGCCACGGAATATGGCGGAATATGGCGTGGGGTGCAGAAGCCGTTTCCGGAGCGCCGCTGGCGGAGTTTGGCTATGGCGATGTGCTGATGTCCAGCGATCTGCCTGAGAATCAGCTTCACGAGACGCACGCGGTGCTGATGGCCCTGAGCGACGACAGTCTGCTGAAGCCGTTCCGGCAGATGTCGGGCATGCCGGCGCCGGGCGAGGATCTGGGCGGCTGGTACCACTACGATCCAAACTACGACTACCGGAATCAGGATGAGGGGTTCGCTCCAGCATGCACTTTCGGACAATGGGTGTCGGCGCTGGCCCGCGTCTATGCCATTACCGGAGACGAGGCAACGCGCCAGAAGGTGCTGCGGCTGAACCGGCTCTATGCGCAGACTATCACCGCGGACTTCTACGAGAAGAACCGCTTTCCGGCGTACACCTACGACAAGCTGCTGCTGGGACTGCTGGATTCGCACACCTATGTGAAAGACCCGCAGGCGATGGCGATTCTGGAGCAGACAACGAACACTGCGCTGCCGCACCTGCCGGGACATGCCGTGGAGCATGGGGTTCCGTGGCGGGCGGACAAGGACAAGAACGACCCCTCGTGGACGTGGGACGAGTCCTACACGATGCCGGAGAACCTGTTTCTGGCTTACCAGCGCGGCGCAGGCCAACGGTATTATGACATGGGGCTCCAGTATCTCGATGACAAGGCCTGGTTCGATCCACTGTCGCGGAACGAGAACGTGCTGAACGGAAGGCACGCGTACAGCTACGTAAACTCGCTGAGTTCAGCGATGATGGCGTACCTGGTGGCGGGCAGCGAGAAGCATCTGCGCGCCGGACGAAATGGCTTTGCGATGGTGCAGAAGCAGAGCTTCGCGACGGGAGGATGGGGGCCGGATGAGACGTTGCGGGCGCCGGACAGTGACGATGTCTACGC
The DNA here is from genome assembly GCA_963743135.1 of uncultured Acidobacteriaceae bacterium. GTDB lineage: Bacteria > Acidobacteriota > Terriglobia > Terriglobales > Acidobacteriaceae > Silvibacterium. Next base: position 149,081 of record CAVUON010000007.1, on the reverse strand, counting down.
GAGCCTGACGAACACCCACCACAGCTTTGAGACTCCGTGCGGTTCGTATGCGCACTTCAAGCTGACGCGATATTTGCTCCGCGTGAGCCGCGATGCGCGCTACGGCGACAGTATGGAGCGCATGATGTACAACACAGTCCTGGGTGCGAAACCGCTGGAGGAGAACGGCGACGCTTTCTACTACTCCGATTACAACTTCGACGGAACGCGGGTATATCACAAAGCTCGCTGGCCATGCTGCGCAGGCACGTTGCCGCAGGTGGCGGCGGATTACCGCATCAACACGTATTTTCGTGGGTCGCAGGCGGTGTACGTGAATCTTTACCTGCCCTCGACACTGCGATGGACGGAAAACGGAGCGGCGCTCTCGCTAACGCAGGAGGGAGATTATCCCTACGAGGATCGCGTAACCTTCACGATGACAAGTTCACTGCCCACCGAGCTGACGCTCAACTTTCGCGTTCCCGCATGGGCGGAGGGAGCGTCGATCTTTGTGAATGGGACGCGGCAGAAGGGACTGGCGGTGCCGGGGCAGTTTGCAGCGATACGGCGCGAGTGGTCGACGGGAGACCGCGTCGAGCTGGAGCTTCCGCTGAAGATGCGGCTGGAAGCAATCGATGCGCGGCACGCGGACACCGTGGCGCTGCTGCGGGGACCGCTGGTGCTGATGGCAGTGAAGCGAGAGGAAGAGGGTCCGGTGCCGAAGGTGACGCGGGACCAGCTGCTGGCGGCGAAGCGCGTGAGCGAACGCCAGTGGGAAGTGAGCTCAACAAACGGAGTGATTACGATGCTGCCGTTTACCTCGGTGGGAGGGCGGCCTTATACGACGTACGTGAAGACGGTCTGAGGCGGCCGCTCGCTGAAGGGGCGCTGCGCTTGGGCTAAGGCGCTTGTGCGGCGCCTGCGCGCCAGTACTTCAGAGGAAGCCACTGCAGGCTCCTTCGGATTTGCTCAGTACAGGCTTTTGACTCCCCGGTCGCTCGCCAAAAATATCAGGTCACCAACTCAACCTGCATCAGCTTGCTTTAGTATAGGCATCGGCGTTCATTGGGAGCATGCGGCAATCGCAGACTAAAGAACATGGAAACGTAATACTGTTCCTGGGGAGGCACTATTAAAATTCGAATGCAGTTGGGCGATCTGCTGATTCGGGCGAAGCTGGTGACTGCTGAGCAAGTGGCGAAGGCGCTCGAGAGTCAAGCCGGTGGCGGCGGCCGCCTGGGCGACGTTTTGGTGGCCAGCGGAGCCATCGAACAGGCAGCACTGGACAGTTTTCTGCATCGCATGCCGACGGAGCCGAAGGATATTGCGGCAACCAAAATTGACGAGACCGATCTCCTGGGCCTGTTGATGAAACTGATCTACGCAGGCCGCCTGGCATCTATCCGGCAGTTTATGGATGCCATCAAGCTGCCCTACCACATCGTGAACGAGCTGGCCCGCATGGCCGTTGATCGTCAACTGCTGCGCAACCTCGGCACGCGCGAATCCGAGAACATGATTGAAATGAGCTACACGTTCACCGACGAGGGTCGTCGCTGGACCCTCGACGCTCTCCAGCAATCGCGGTACGCCGGCCCCGCGCCGGTTACCCTCGAGGAATTTAACGACCGGATTGACCTCCAGAAAATTACCAACGAGGTCGTTACCTATCAGCGCATCCGCGACGCGATCAGCGACCTGACCTTCGAGGACAGCATCATCGAACAAAGCGGGCCGGCGTTAAACTCGGGCCGTGCGATACTCCTTTATGGTCCGCCAGGCAATGGCAAAACCTCTGTTGCACTTCGTTTCGCCAGCGTGTTCGACGATGTGATCTACGTGCCTTACGCAATTATTGTCGAGGGCCAGATCATCCGTGTCTTCGATCCCAGCATTCATAACCAGCTGGATTCCACCATTCCCAAGGATGAAAACTCGCTTTCCTTCACTCGGCGTGAGGAATATGACGCGCGGTGGGTCCCCTGTAGCAGACCGTTCGTCGTTACCGGCGGCGAATTGACGCTGGAGATGCTCGATCTCAGATTCAACGCCACGTCCCATTTCTACGAGGCGCCTCTGCATGTAAAGGCATTGGGCGGTTGTTTTATTATCGACGATTTCGGGCGCCAGCTTGTAAGCCCAACCCACCTGCTTAACCGCTGGATCGTACCCTTGGAGAGCCGGGTCGACTACCTCAAACTGCATACGGGCAAAAGCTTCAGCATCCCCTTCGAAGAGCTGGTTATGTTTTCCACCAACCTCGATCCCGAAGATCTGATGGACCCCGCCTTTTTGCGCCGTCTTCCCTACAAAATCGAGATAGGATCCCCAACTCTCGAAATTTATCGATGCATCTTTGAAAAGGAATGCGAACGGCTGGGAATGACTCTGCCCAGCGAAATATTCGACTCCATTGTGTACAAGATCACAAAAGAAAAGGGCCTCGATTTAGCCGCCTTTCAACCGAAGTTCATCGTCGATCAGGTAGTGGCAACCTGCCGATTCATGGGGGAGACGCCACATTTCGAGCCGCGGTTCATTGACTATGCAGTGGATAATCTGCGTGTACGGCGAGAGCCGGATTCCAAGCCGCACCCCTCGTCTTCCGCCCCGTCTGCAGATGACTAGGCGCGCAAGATTCGCCTATCGATTGCGAGGTATTCTGATAAAAAAGTGCAGAGCCGTGATCTTCGGCTCTGCGCTTTTTTCTTCCTGACGTATACGACTATTCGGCGGCAGTTTCTTCGCCCTTGACCGTTACCGCTACGTGCGCGGTGACGTCGCGATGCAGCTTTACCGGAATGTGGAACTCGCCGACCTGCTTCAGCGGTTCATCGAGCTGCACCTTGCGGCGGTCGATGGTGAAGCCCTTCTGCTCGAGCTGCTGCGCGATGTCAGCCGAGGTGACCGAACCGAAGAGGTGGTCGTTTTCGCCCACCTTGCGCCGGAATACCAGCGCGACGTTGTTAAGCTGCCCGACAAGAGCTTCGGCTTCCGACTTCTCCTTCGCGGAGCGGCGGACGGCCGAGGCCTTCATCTGCTCGATGACAGCCTTGTTGGCGGCAGTGGCCTGAAGCGCGAGCTTTTGGGGTAGCAGGTAGTTGCGGCCGTAGCCGTCCGCCACCTTCACCACATCGCCGCGATGGCCGAGGTTGTTGATGTCTTCTTTCAGAATGACTTCCATTTGAATCTCCAATATGCGAAGCACGCGCGCGGCGTAGCCGCGATCCGAGTGCGAATTTTGCGAAACGGCGTCAGCCGTCCTCTTTCCGGGCGCTGCGTGGCCTAGTAGCGAGCCGCGAATGGCAGCAGGGCGATGTTGCGAGCCTGCTTGATGGCGCGGGTAAGGCGGCGCTGATGCGTCGTGCACACGCCGGTAAGACGGCGGGGCACGATCTTGCCGCGCTCGGCTACGAAGCCCTGCAGCAGACGCACGTCACGATACGGAATCGCGTCGATCTTCTCGGTGCAGAACTTGCAGACCTTCTTGCGGCGGAAGAACTTGCGTCCGCCGGGACCGCCGGGACCGCCGGTACGGAGACCGCCGGGGCGTGGTCCGGATGAGGAGGGCGCTCCACCTTCGTGCGAGCGTTGGGGTGTAGTTTCGTCAGCCATACTATTTCCTTTTCCTTTTCAGCCATCCGTCGAGAAGTTCCCGCGGAAGGGCTCAATCTTGAATTCGTGTTCGCGCGCGGCGAACGTTATGCAGTGGCTGCTTCGGCAACAGGCGCAGCGGTTTCCGCATGGGCTGTAACCTCAACGGGCGGCTGCGCGGCGACAGGCTGCGCGCTGACCTTCTTGCGCGTCGCGCGGATGGCCTTGATCTTGTCGATCCGCTTCTGCTCTTCGTCCATGCGCACGGTGATGAACTTGATCACCGGCTCAGAGACGCGCAGGCGGCGTTCCAGTTCGGCTACCAGCTTGCCATCGGCGTCGATGGTGAGCAGCACGTAGTTTCCGTCGTTGAACTTGCGGACGGTGTAAGCGAGCTTGCGGCGTCCGAGCCTCTCGGTCGAGCGCAGCGTGCCGCCGCCATTGGCGATCGTTTGCTCAAAGCCGGCGATCAGCTTGTCCAGGTCTGCGTCCTCCACGTCGGGGCGGACGATAAACATTACTTCGTAAAAACGTTCCATGCTTGCTTCTCTTTTCTCTGGCCGCGGCGGCAAATTGCATCCACAGCCGGTACAAATTTTCCTTCTATTCTTCTTCCGCCGGGCCGTTTTCCCGGCGGTTAAACTCGTTCATCGCGGCCTTGATTCCCTTCGCCGCGATCACTTCCACTGCCAGCGCCACGCGATCGAGAACCTCGTCCAGTGTCGCCAAATCCCCTTTGCGCAGCGGCGTCAGCAGATAATCCTTGCCGCGCCGGAATGCGCTGGCCGCGTCTCCATCGGGTCCAATTCCGATGCGGATACGCGCCCACTCATCCGTACGAAGCGCGCCGGAAACCGAACCCGCTCCGTTGTGTCCCGCCGGACTGCCGCGCTCTCGTACGCGCAACGCACCCAGCCGTAACGCCAGTTCGTCGTACAGAACCAGCAAATCGCGGCGAGGATCAACGTTAAACTCCTCTACCAGCGCCGCGACTGAAAAACCGCTGAGGTTCATGAAGGTTTCCGGCTTGGCCAGAATTACTTCACGTCCGGCGATCTGAATCTTCGCCGTCAGCGCGCGGCAACGGCGGTTGCCTACGGCCACGCGATGATCATCGGCGATGCGGTCAACTGCGAGAAAGCCCGCATTGTGCGGCGTGAACTGGTACTCGATCCCCGGATTGCCGAGTCCGACGACCAGCAGCGCGCCGCTATACGATGCTTCTTCCTCAGTGGCCAAAGCTTACTTCTTCGCGCCCTTTTCGGCAGGAGCGGCTTCTGCTGCGGTTTCCTGCTTGCCCTTCTTTACGACTTCGGGCTCGGCAGGCGCTGCTGCTGCGGCTGCGACGGCTTCGACTACCGGAGCAACCTCTTCCTTGATCGCAGTCACGTGAGCGACGGTTGTGTCCTCGTCGGTCAAAAACTTCAATTTGTCCGAGTGCGGCAGGTCGGCTACGCGCAGCACGTCTCCAAAGGACATGTTGGTAACGTCCGCGTCGATGTGGCCGGGGATATCGCCCGGCAGGCACTCGATTTCAAGCTCGCGCAGAACCTGATCGAGAATACCGCCCTGGTTCTTGACGCCGGTCGCAATGCCGATAAGTTGAATGGGAACCTCGACGCGAATCGGCTTGTCCAGCGCAATGCGCTTGAGGTCGATGTGCATCAGCGAGCCCTTGATCGGTTCATACTGCCAGTCGACGATCATGGCTTTAGCCTTGGCCGTCGATCCATTGATTTCGAGATCGAAGATCGAGTTGTGGCCGGAGTCCGAGTGCAGAATCTTCAGAATCTGCTTGGGATCGACTTCGATGGCCACGGCCGGCTCGGCTGCGCCATAAACAACGGCGGGAATCTTGCCCCGGACCCGAACGCGGCGCGCCGCATTCTTGTTGAACTTGCCCTCGCGGGGGTTGGCGGTTACGACTTCCTGAGTGATCATTATCCTTTTCCTTCGGGCACGGAGTTCAACCGCTCCCTTTGTTGCGCGTCAGTTGAATAAAGAGCTGACGCTGGTTTCCATGTGGATGCTTTCAATCGTCGCGGCCAGCAGGCCCGAAACCGAACGCACCTTAATCTTTGCTACTTTCTGCGCCTCTTCACACAGCGGGATCGAGTCAGTGACGATCAGCTCTTCCAACCGCGAATTCGAGATGCGCTCGATCGCCGGGCCCGAGAGCACGGCGTGCGAAGCGCACGCATAAATCTTGGTTGCGCCCTGTTCCAGCAGCGCGTCGGCGGTCTTCACCAGCGTGCCGGCGGTGTCCACAATATCGTCGATGATCAGGCAGGTCTGGCCCTTCACATCGCCGATCACGTGCATCACTTCCGTCACGTTGAGGTCCGTCCGGCGCTTGTCCACAATCGCCAGCGGAGCGCCCATCTTTGTCGCGAAGAAGCGCGCGCGTTCCACGCCTCCCGCGTCCGGTGAAACTACGGTCAGGTTCGGCAGGTTCAGCTCCCGGAAGTAGCTCACCATCACCGGGCTGGCGAACATGTGGTCCACCGGGATATTGAAGAACCCCTGAATCTGCGCCGCATGCAGATCCATGAACAGGGCGCGGTTCGCACCAGCCGTAGTCAACAGATCGGCAACCAGCTTCGACGAAATCGCCACACGCGGACGGTCCTTGCGGTCCTGCCGTGCGTAGCCGTAATACGGAACAACCACGGTAATGCGGCCTGCCGATGCGCGCTTCAGCGCGTCAATCATAATCAGCAGCTCCACCAGGTGCTGGTCCACCGGATTGCAGGTGGGCTGCACCACGAAAACATCCGCGCCGCGAACATTCTCGAGCAGCTGAAAATAAACCTCGCCATCAGCGAAACGCTGCATCCGGGTCTCGCCCAGCGCGACGCCGATATGCTTGCAGATTTCCTGGGCCAACCCGCGGTTTGCCGAGCCGGAGAAGATCTTGAACCGCTTATCTTCGCTGTACTGCCGGGCCCGCTTCTTTTCCTGCGCCGGTTTGCCGTCGTTGGCTGCTGTCTTGGCCGCCGAACCCGCCGCTTCCGAAGTCGTTTCCAGTACCGTTTCGTTCTTCACAAGATTCTCCTGGGCTGGTTGACCCTGGTTGTCCTGCCTTGATGGTTGTCTGGCGCAAAATCCGCCAGGGCATATCTCCGGCGGGTTACGCCGGAACGCTGAATCAACTTCTGGCTGGGCGACTAGGATTCGAACCTAGACAAAGTGCTCCAAAGGCACTTGACCTACCGTTAGTCGATCGCCCAGTGGTACAAAACTCAATCTCTAACCGCTCTCGACCGGGTCCCCGGCACGGCCGTTTTTGGCCGTGTTGGGCGGAAAGGCACTTGACCTACCGCTAGTCGATCGCCCAGTGGTACAAAACTCAATCTCTAACTGCTGGTCAGATAGCTCGCCTATTCAACCAACGTCCGGCGCCAGTATTCGACTCGCGGCAGAGTCTCCGTCCGCATCGACCGGATGCCCATCTTCGCAAGCCTCGCTTCCGCCGCATCCGCTGCCGCCTCCGTTGCATAGAGGCCGAACAGCGCCGATCCGGAACCGGACAGGCCTACATAAACTGCCGCCAGCTCCGGACTATCTGAGGCCGCAAGAGTGCGCTTGATTTCACCAAACAGGGGATTCTTAGGAAAGACGACCTCTTCAAAGTCGTTTTCAATCCCGGTTCGGACAAGCGCGAGAAGCGGATTCTCAGCTAGGCCTTCGCTCAAAGCGAAGACACCGGAGGAGTGCGGCTCGCAGAATGCAGACGCGAGAGACCGACTCAACTCTTTGAGTGTACCGGACTTGAGAGGAGGGGTCAATTTTGCGGTAGATGACTGCGCCGACTTGGGGTCAACATTCCACGAGGCGAACGGCGCTCGCATTTCGCGCTCGACATTGCGCTCCAGGCTTCCGGCGCTATGAATCGCATCCCAGTCGCGAAATGCCTGCGGGGTCGAGACGCCAATCTCCGGCAACGCCATCACGCACCGCGTTGCCGGAATATCCGGCATGGGATAGACCTCTTCGCCGCGTCCCACCCCCAGCACCGCTCCACCAACAAGAAAAAGCGGCACATCGGAGCCGACCTCGGCTGCAATCCGCAGCTTCTCCGGCCCCCGAAGCTTCTCCAGAATGTTGGCCGTAGCAATGCCGTGTGACTTCAGCTCCCGCTCCAGCGCGATCAGAGCGGCCGCTGCATTTGCCGAGCCCGCGCCCATGCCGCCCTGTATCGGTAGCCGCTTTTCAATATGAATCGACACCTCAGCCGCAGAGCCCGAAGCATCCAGAGCCAGCCGAACGGCGTTGAAGGCCGTGTTGCGCTCGGCGGAATTATTCTTGTCTGCAGGCACGCGCGCGTCATTGCTGGTAAGCGATATGCGTGTAGCAGACGCCGGATACGCAGTTACCGTGACCAGATCATGCGCCCCAAGCGTCTGATAGAGCGTCGTAAGACTATGAAAACCGTCCCCGCGAACCGGCCCGATGGACAGGCCAAGATTGATCTTTGAAAACGAGCGGACGGTAGTAGGCATAGATGAAGCGATTGTAGCGACTTGCCGCCTTCAACGGATTTTTGCCACGATGCGCGACCGCCTGGAAAGTCAGTTCCACGACCAACAGCAGTAGCCACGCGAAGCGATCGCCTGGACGGCGAGTCCGGCCAGTCCCGCCTAGTCCTGCCAGCCGCGGAAGACAAGCGAGCCGTTCGTTCCGCCAAATCCAAATGAATTCGAGAGTGCGGCGTTGATCTTTGCCTTCTGCGGCTTGTTGGGAACGTAGTTCAGCACGCAGCCCGTGTCGACGTGGTCGAGGTTCGTCGTGGGAGGAACGGTCTGGTTGAGCAAGGCCAGCACCGTGATGCCCGCCTCCAGTCCGCCTGCGCCGCCGAGCAGGTGCCCTGTCATGGATTTGGTCGAGCTGATGAGCAGCTTATGACTGGTGGCGTGTTCGCCGAACAGGCGCTGCATCGCACCTGACTCGGTAACGTCGCCCAGTGGTGTGGACGTTGCATGCGCGTTCACGTAGTCAATCTCTTGCGGCTGAATTTGCGCGCTGTTCAGAGCATTCTGCATTGCGCGGAAGCAGCCATCGCCATCTTCGGGCATTCCGGTAATGTGGTACGCGTCGGCACTCATGCCGTAACCGATGATCTCGGCAAGAATCTTCGCACCGCGCGCCTTGGCGTGTTCTAAATCCTCGAGAATAAGAATGCCCGCGCCTTCGCCCACAACAAAACCATCGCGGTCTTTGTCGAAAGGGCGGCAGGCGTGTTCCGGATCATCGTTGCGTGTGGAGAGAGCGCGCATGGCGGCGAATCCGCCAACGCCCATCGGAGTGATCGCCGCTTCTGATCCGCCCGCAATCATCACGTCCGCATCGCCGCGTTCAATGATGCGGTAGGCGTCCCCGATCGAATGCGCGCTGGTAGTGCAGGCCGTTGCCGTCGCTTCGTTGGGACCCTTTGCGCCGTAGCGGATGCTGACCTGTCCCGCCGCAAGGTTGATGATGGCCGCCGGGATGAAGAAGGGTGAAATCTTGCGCGGGCCGCCTGCCAGCATGGCGCTGTGTTCCCGTTCAATTACGTCGAATCCGCCAATGCCGGAGCCGATGTGAACGCCCACGCGCGTCGCGTTTTCCGGCGTCACCTGCAGACCGGATGTCTCCATCGCCTCGTGCGTTGCCGCAAGAGCCAGATGAATGAAGCGCCCCATCTTGCGCGCCTCTTTTTTGTCGACAAATGTCAGCGGATCGAAGTTTTTCACTTCTGCGGCAAAGGTCACCGAGAAGCCCGTCGTATCGAAATGGGTGATGGGAGCCATCCCGCTCTTCCCAGCCAGCAGGCTCTCCCAGACTTCAGGCGCAGTGTTGCCAACCGCGCTGATGAGCCCAATTCCGGTAACGACAACGCGGCGCTGCAAAGTTACTTGCCGCCTTTCGCGTTCTTCTCGATGTAGTCGGTCGCGTCCTTGACGGTCTTGATCTTCTCGGCGTCTTCGTCGGGAATCTCAATGTCAAATGCCTCTTCAAATTGCATGACCAGTTCAACTACGTCGAGCGAGTCGGCGCCGAGATCTTCCTGAAAAGACGCGCCGGGGGTGACCTCGGCCTCATCCACCTGAAGCTGCTCGACAATAATCTGCTTTACCTTTTCATCCACTGCTGCCATTTGATTCTCCTCATCCTTAGATACTTGTGAAAAAAGACGCTTGCAAAAAATGTTCGGGCCAGAATTGACACACAAATTCGTTGGCGCAACTTACGTTGCCCCGAAATTTCAAGTCTACTGAGGGGGAATCAGGGTGTAAAGCGGCCGCCGCGCTTTCTCCACAGGAGCACCCTGTCGCGCCCGTCAGAGCAGCGTTATAGTCAGGCCATGCTCCTCGAAATTGGGATTGGGTTAATTGTCGGATTAGTCGTCGGCTGGAGTATCGCATGGATGCTGGGACAGAGCCGCCAGCGGGACGAACAGCAGCGCGCCGGGCAACAGGCGGAAGAACTCGTCCAGAAGACCGCAGCGCTCGAAGCCGCACAGCGCGACCGTGAAATTGCCCGGCAGGAACAGGCCGCGCACGACGCCACGCACAGTGAGCGCGACGCCCATCACCGGGAGGAAATTGCTCGCCTTACCGCCGAACGTGCGCACCTTGAGCAAGACGGCGAACGGGCCGCTTCCGCAGTGGAAGAGTTGCGTGCGGAAAACACCAGAGTTCGCAACGATCTGTCGGCATCGCGCACGGAGCTTGCCACCCTGCAAGCTACGCTTGAGGCCGAACAAAGGAACGCGCAGGAAAAACTGGCCATGCTAACCGCCGCGCGCGTCGAGTTATCCAACCAGTTTGAGACACTGGCCAACAAGATTCTTGAAGAAAAATCGAAGCGCTTTACCGAACAGAATCAGGAGAATCTGGGGCACCTTCTGAATCCGCTCAAGGAGAAATTCGGAGAATTCCAGCAGAAGGTCGAGAGTCTTGAGAAAGACAGCGTAGTCGGACGCTCCGAGCTGAAGGTTCAGATTGACCAACTGCGCACGCTTAACGAAAGGCTCTCCCAGGACGCGACGAATCTGGTGACCGCGCTCAAAGGCTCCTCCAAAACGCAGGGGGACTGGGGCGAATACCTTCTCGAAAGCATTCTCGAATCCTCGGGCCTGCGCAAGGGCCACGAATATCGCGTGCAGGAGAGCTTTACCCGCGACGACCGCTCACGCGCGCGCGTCGACGTGATTCTCGACTTGCCCGAAGGCCGCCATATTATTCTCGACTCTAAGGTCTCGCTGAACGATTACAGCGAATACTGCGCGGCAGAAGATGAGGGAGTGCGTGAGGCCGCGCTGGTCCGTCATCTCGCCTCTGTTCGCAACCACATCCGCGACCTGTCGCAACGCAATTATCCGGCGCTGTTTGAGCTGAACTCGCTCGACTTCGTGGTGATGTTCATTCCCATCGAGCCGGCGTTTATGCTGGCGATCGCTCGCGACCCCGGGCTTTGGCGGGAAGCGTGGGATCGAAACGTTATCCTCGTCAGCCCCAGCACACTGCTGTTTGTTCTTCGAACCGTTGCAAATCTTTGGCGGCAGGAGCAGCAGACCCGAAATGTGCAGGACATCGTCCGCCGTGGCGGTGAGCTCTACGATAAACTCGCGGGTTTCGTGAAAGACCTCACCGACGTCGGCAAGAATCTCGATGCGGCCCGCGACAGCTACGAAGAAGCCTACAAAAAACTCGCCACCGGCAAGGGCAATGCCATCCGGCAGGCGGAACTGTTGAGGAGTCTCGGCGTCAAACCCACCAAAGTTATCCCGTTAGCTCTCGTGGAGCAGTCCCTCGAAACCGACCCTCTGGAGCTCGCTGCCAGCGAAGAGGACGATAGCCGCATTTCCGACTTACACATCTCGTCCAAAGGGAGTGGTAACGAAAGCCAGCATTAGAATAGCGACGAAAGCGCGTGCCGCTGGACGCGTAGTCCCAAGTCCTAGGCGGTAGCCAGGGCCGCAGCCCGTGCCGGAGCCCTCACCCGCTGCTTCTCCGTGCCCAGCGTGGTCAGCGACCATGCCGAACGGTCTTTCAGCAGCCGCGACACCAGCGCCGTGTGCATCGCGTGGCCGGCTCGTTCGGCGACGACGTGGCCGAGGATGTGATGCCCCGCCAGAGCCAGATCGCCGATCAGGTCCAGCACCTTGTGACGCACAAATTCATCGTCGAAGCGCAGCGGACCGTTGAGCACGCGCTGCCGGTTAAGAATAATCGCGCTCTGCTCGGAGACTCCGCGAATCAATCCCATATTGCGAAGCTTCTCTTCGTCTTCCTTGAAGCCGAAGGTTCGTGCCGGCGCGATCTGCGCGGCATAATCGCGCGTAGCCAGGTCCACGACAAATCCCTGCTGGCCGATCGGCGTGGGGAAGTCAATTTTGTAAGAGACGCTGTAGCCATCGCCGGGATACACACCGATGAACTTGTCGCCCTCGCGCACTTCCATGCTTTTCAGAATGCGGAGATATTCGCGGCGGCGTCGCTGCATCTTCAGGCCGGCCGAGCGGAATGCCTCCACGTAGGGCAAGGAGCTGCCATCGAGGATCGGCAGTTCGAGGTTATCCAGTTCAACGATGACGTTATCGACACCCATGCCGATCAGCGCCGATAATAAATGTTCGGTCGTCTGAATCAGCACGCCCTTGCGCATCAGGCTGGTGGCATAGCTGACCTTGGCGACATTGCGGCCCGTAGCGGGAATCTCAAAGTTATCGAGATCAGTGCGCCGGAACAGAATGCCGCATCCAGCCGGAGCCGGTAGAAGGCGCATGGAAACCGGTGCGCCGCTGTGAAGGCCTATGCCGGAGAAGCCGACAGCCCCCGCTATCGTATGTTCAAAGTGCGCCGATTCGATCAAATGCAGAATCCTCGTACCTGGAGAAGCACGAAGGCATAGACTACTTGCGTCGCGGGAAGTTTCATTGTGGCATATTTGCCACAGTTGTGAGGCAAAACCGCATCGTACAACCCCCTGAGCGGAGCGAAAATGACCATGCCGACAACCTCTTCAAATACAATGAGTTACCATCCGGAAAACCTGGCTGAGGGTGCCCGGCTTCGCGAAACGAGCCTTCTAAAGCTGCTTCAGGCCCTTGTCGAACTTGAGTCCCCCAGCGATCAAAAGGCGTCCGTCGACCGCTGCCTCGACTTTACGGCGGAAGTGGCAGCCGTCCTCGGGGCGCGTATCCGTCGCCATCGCAGGCGCGATGCAGGCAATGTGCTCGAGGCCCGCTTCGGCCCGCAAAATCCCGGCCGGCGCGCCGGAACGCCGCTTCTGCTCCTCGGTCACCTCGATACGGTATGGCCGCTAGGCACCCTCGCCGCGATGCCGTTCCGGATTGAAAAGGGTCGCGCCTGGGGTCCCGGCGTATTCGACATGAAGGCCGGAGTCGCGATTGCAATTACCGCTCTCGATCTTCTGCAGGCGGAAAAACTGCTCACTCGTCCCGTAACTCTGCTTCTCGTGGGTGATGAAGAAACCGGCAGCCATGCCTCGCGCGCCATCACTGAAAAAGTGGCGAGCCGGTGTGAGTCCGTCTACGTGCTCGAGCCCGCGCAGGGTCTTGAAGGAGCCTACAAGACGGCGCGCAAGGGCGTCGCCGCGTACCGAATTCATGTGACCGGAGTGGCCGCGCACAGCGGAGTGGACTTCGAGCGCGGCCACTCCGCCATCGCCGAATTGGCGCGACAGGTCGGCGTCATCGCAGCATGGAGTGACCTCAAACGCGGCATAACAATAAATATTGGAACCATTCAGGGCGGAACGCGGTCTAACGTGGTAGCCGCGGAAGCATGGGCTGAGGTCGATGTGCGCGTCGCACGCATAGCGGACTTTGCCCGGATCGACCGGCGCTTCAGAAGCCTGCGCGTTCAGGACAAGGGCTGCGTCTTGAAAGTAGAGGGAGAACTGAATCGTCCGCCGATGGAGCGCACGCGGGGAACGGTGGCGCTGTACCGGCGAGCAGCAACTCTCGCCGCGGCGATGGGTTTCCGCTTGCAGGAAGCTTCGACCGGCGGCGGGTCAGATGGCAACTTTACGTCGGCATTGGGTATTCCAACGCTCGATGGAATGGGCGCAGTAGGCGAAGGGGCGCACGCGCGGAACGAGTCGGTTGTGGTGCGGGAACTCGCTCCGCGAACCGCACTGCTGGCCGCCATGATATGCGGGCCATGAACGAAGCTTGAGGAGGAACGATGCTGAAAGTCATCGAAATCACTCTGCTGGCGGTATCGTTGCTGGTGGTTGCCGGGTTGATCGTGAGCAGCTCCCGCAGCACTCCGGCACCGTCCGACCCTCAACCTCCCGCACTCCCCAACGACGCATCTGAGGCGCCGGAGCCACGCAAGATTCGCTGAGTCTATTCGTGGCGCAAAGCCCGAATTGGATTCACCTTAGAAGCCGCGCGAGCGGGAAGAAAGCTCGCCAGCAACGCCACGGTAAACAACAACAGGCTCGCCATCACAAGAGTAAGCGGATCATCCGGCTTCAAACCGAAGAGCATGGATTGAAGCGAGCGGGTAAGCAGCAGCGTGATTCCAGAGCCTGCAATTACCCCAATCATCACCAGCCGTAGAGCCTCGCTCAGAATCATTCTCATCACTTGCTCGGCCTGCGCTCCAAGAGCGAGGCGAATGCCGATTTCGTTCGTGCGCCGTGCCACTGTGTACGCCATGATGCCGTATATGCCAATGCAGGCGAGGATGAGGGCGAGAAGTCCGAAGCCCGAGGTCAGGAAGGCGAAGAGTCGTTCCGCGTGCAAGGATTCGTCGATCTGCTCTTCCTGAGTTCTCAGCCTGTAAATCGGAAGATCCCGGTCGAAGGCGCGGACCGTCTGGCGTACAGAAGCCGCGACGGTCGCGGGATCGGACGCGGCTTTGACGGCGAAGGTCATCTGGCCGCCCGGACCATAATCCCCAATCTGGCGGCTGAACAGGTAGAAAGTTGGCGGCGGAGAGTTGCGCAGGTCTTTGAATCGCGTGTTACCGCAGATTCCGACGATGACCCCGTGGACGTCGCCGCCTCTGAAGGTTTGCCCAATTGGGTTCTTGCCGGCAAAGAAGTCGTGCGCGAGCTGCTGGCTCACGATGGCGACCCGCTGCGAGTCGATGGTGTCTTCGCGTCCGAAGGCGCGGCCTTCAAGGATGGGAATGCCCATGGTCTGAAAGAAGTGCGGTCCAACAATGTTCAGCCAGGCCCGCGTTTCGCCTTCGGGCCGGCCATCCACGTCGAAGTTGCTGGTGGAAGTGTATCCAGAGATGAACGGATCGGTAGAGTAGGAAGCGGAAATCACGCCGGGAATCGCTTCCAGCCCTTCGGCGATTTCCTGATACGCGGCGGCGCGCTTGCTTTCTGTCTTGTAGTCAGGCGTAAGAGAAAGATTGAAGAGCAGCAGACGTTCCGGCTGAAAGCCGAGTTGAACGCGGACGAGGTTGCGCAGAGTCTGCATAAACAGCCCGGCGCCTGCAATCAGTATCAGTGACAGTGCGACCTGGACGACGACGAGCGACTTGCCGAGGCGCGCATGTGAGCGTCTTGAAGTCATTTGCGCCGTATCGCGCATCGCTTCGTGCGCATCGGCATGGGTGGCGCGCCACGCGGGCAGGCCGCCGAAGAGCAGACAGGTGAGAAGCGATAGGCCGAGCGCAAAGCCAAGGATTGCCAGATCGAATTTTGGCAGAGGCTGCCCGAGCAGAGGCGGAGCCAGATTGCGCCCCATGTATCCGAGCGTGGTTCCGGCGATGCCGCCGGAGATTGCCAGGAGCAAGTTCTCCGTGAATACCTGCCGCAGAATGCGCGCTCTGCTTGCGCCGAGCGCGATTCGCAGGCTTACCTCCTTTTGCCGCGCCGCAGCCCGAGCCAGAAGAAGGTTGGCAAGATTGGCGCAGGCGAGCAGCAGCACCAGAAATGCCAGCGCGCTGAGTACGGAGTCGATCTGCAGGAAGCGGAGCCGGTAGGGGTTCTCTCCCCGATTGCCGGGAGTGACGGCCACGCGCATCGAGTTCAGATCGACATTGCGCCGCGGCCTCAATGTGTCTTTGACCGTTTGCCTGAAGATGCCTGCGAGCGCGGCCTGCGCTTGCGCGTCAGAGATGCCGGGCTTGATGCGTCCAAACACACTCAGCCACCAGGTCTCTGGGTCAGCCAGGCGGCTTATGCGCTCGTCAGAAGAGAGAATCGGCTCGATGGAGAGTGGAAGGAAGACTTTCGGTCCGGCATAGATTGTGAATCCTTTAAAGCCGCGCGGCGCAATGCCTACGATGGTGAGTGGGATGCGATCGACCTCGATCGTTTTTCCGATGACGGAGGGAGAGCGCGCAAAGCGCGACTGCCAGAAAGTGTCGCTGAGGACAACGACGGTGCTTTTTCCGGCGGCCTGATCGTCGGAGGGGAGAATCATCCGGCCCGCCTGCGCGTTGAGTCCCAGAGTAGAGAAGAAATTACCGGAGACGTATTCGGCGCTCCCCGAATCGGCATCTCCATCGAACGAAATCTCCATACGGCCGGTGTCGGCGTAAGCCACCAAGTCGCGAAAGGCGCTGCTTTGCCGCAGATTTTGATACGCCTGGTTGGAGAATGCCGACGATTCGACCATTCCCGGATCTGCCTTGCCTGGAAGCCCATCGAGGGAGTTCATTGGCTGGCGCTGCCCTGGGATGCTCCACCGAAGCTGGCGCAGCTCTTCGGGGTGGGGAACAGGAAGGCTCTCAAACAGAGCCGTCCGGGTCATCGAAAAGATCGCCGTGTTCGCGCCAATGCCCAAAGCCAGCGAGCCGACAGCAATCGCGGTAAAGCCCGGAGACTTCGCCAGCATACGCGTCGCGTAGCGCAGATCGGCGCGAAGATCGTCCCACAGGCGCAGACCGAGTGAGGCTCGCATCTCTTCTTTCTGAACGGTGACTTCGCCGAACTCGATTCTGGCGCGCCGCGCGGCTTCTTCGGGCGAAACGCCCCGCCGAATCAGATCCTGCGTATAGCTTTCAAGATGGAATGCCAGTTCTTCGTCCATCTCGCGTTCAAGGCGCGAGCGTGAAGTCACCGCCCGAAGCCACGACTCCAGGCGAACGAAGACGCTCATATCTCACCCGGAGCTGTATTCAGGATTCCGGCAATAACCTCAGTCATCCGATTCCACTTACCGGTCTCGCTGCGCAACTGCGCTCGTCCCGCAGCCGTAAGCCGATAGAACTTCGCCCGGCGGTTGTTCTCCGACTCTCCCCACTCGCTCGTGATCGCGCCCTGATGCTCCAGCCGGTAGAGCGCCGGGTAGAGCGAGCCCTGCTGTATCTCCAGTTGATCGCCGGAGATCTGCTGAATGCGCAGCAGCACTCCATAGCCGTGCTGCGGCCCAAGCGAAACCGCTTTTAGAATCAGCATGTCCAGCGTGCCCTGCAGAAGATCGAGTTGCTTGTTCATGGTTCTCCTTGATTGACTTGGAGAGAGACTAGAGCCCTTCTCCAAGATTGTCAAGGAGAGGAGCGCCAAGATGGGCCGAGTACGGCCAAGATGCGCTGCGAAGTACAAGCCTGTAATCTTTTATCAGGCCTTCCGTTTGAATATCCTGCACGTCATTCCGACCCTTTCTCCGGCCAGCGGAGGACCAGCCGAAGCGCTGCGCCAGCTGGTCCGCGCATATCCGGAGATCGGCGTCCAGGCTGAGATCGTCTGCCAGGATGAGCCGAATTCCCCGTGGCTCGCCAATTTCGCAGTGCCGGTACATGCACTTGGCGGTCGCCGCAATACGTATGGCCGCTCTCCGCTGCTTCGAGATTGGCTTACGCAAAATGTCACCCGCTTTGACGGCGTGGTAACTCATGCCGTCTGGATCTACTCGAGCCTTGCGGCTGCGCGTGCCTCGCGCGGCCGCGTCCCCTATGCGGTTTTCCCGCACGGCATGCTCGACCCGTGGTTCGGCCACCGCTATCCGCTGAAGCACCTCAAAAAATACCTGTACTGGCCTATTCAGTATCCGGTGCTGCGCCACGCGAAAAGCGTTTTGTTTACCAGTACCCTCGAAAGCGAACTGGCCCCCAAAAGCTTCTGGCCGAACAAGTGGACCAGTCTGGTGGTTCCCTACGGCACCAATGAACCGCCTTCAGATACCGAGGCGCAACGGGAAGCCTTTCAGAACCTGCTGCCCCAGCTTGCCGGCCGCCGGTTTCTGCTGTTTCTCTCGCGCATTCACGAAAAGAAAGGTTGCGACCTGCTCGTTGAGGCCTTCGCATCGGTTGCGGCGCAGAACCCCAAAGTCGATCTGGTGATCGCCGGCCCCGACACAAACAACCTTCAGGCTAGGCTCCAGGCGCTGGCGCAACGGCTCCGCATAGCCGATCGCATTCACTGGCCGGGCATGCTGACCGGCGACGCCAAATGGGGCGCATTTCGCGCCTGCGACGCCATGATTCTGCCCTCGCATCAGGAAAATTTTGGAGTAGTGGTCGCAGAGGCTCTCGCCTGCGGCCGTCCCGCGCTGATCTCAAATCAGGTCAACCTCTGGCCGCAGATCGAAGAGGATCGGATCGGGCTCGTAGAGCCGGATACTCTGGACGGAACCCGGTCCCTGCTTACCCGCTGGTTCACGTTGAGCGAGGCGGAGAAGACAGCGATGGCCGCCCGCACAAGCGGCTCCTTCAAAGAACGGTATTCGATGAAAAATTGCGCCGTCGCAATTCGAGATCTCTTTCGCAATTCCAATCGGTAATCTGCCCCAATCACCGAAATGTATCCTTCGGGTTGAAAAAGGAAAGGGCCCGGTTTAGATCCGGACCCTTTCGTTGCGAACAATCCAGCGTCTATACTCCCTCCGGCTTTTTGTCCTCTTGCGGAGCGGGCTTTTCTGCCGGCTTGGGTGCAGGCCGCGCCTCAGGCTTGGCCGCGGGATGCGACTCAGCCCGTGGAGCTGGCTCGGGTCGCGCAGTAGCGTGAGTCTCAGTCCGTGCTTCAGGCTTTGCCGCTGGATGCGACTCAGTTTTTGGAGCTGGCTCGGGCCGCGCAGCAGCGTGAGTCTCAGGCCGTACCTCAGGCTTTGCCGCTGGATGCGACTCAGTTTTTGGAGCTGGTTCGGGCCGCGCAGTAGCGTGAGTCTCAGGCCGTGCTTCAGGCTTTGCCGCCGGATGCGACTCAGTTTTTGGAGCGGGCCGTGACTCGGGATGTGCAGCAGCGTGAGTTTCAGGCCGCGCCTCAGGCTTGGCCGCAGGGTGCGACTCAGCCCGTGGAGCAGGCTCGGGCCGTGTAGCAGCGTGAGTCTCAGTTCGCGCCTCAGGCTTTGCGGCTGGATGCGACTCAGTTTTTGGAGCGGGCCGTGACTCGGGATGTGCGGTCGCGTGATTCTCAGGCCGTGCTTCTGTCTTTGCCGCTGGATGCGACTCAGTTTTTGGAGCTGGTTCGGGGCGCGCAGCAGGATGAGTCTCAGTCCGCGCTTCGGGTTTTGCAGCCGGATGGTACTCATTTTTTGTAGCAGGCCGCACGTCGGACCCCGCTGCGACGTGAGATGCAGGAGCTGCGCCGCGCGCCGGAACCGCTCGATTGAAGTCGGCCGCAGAGGTAGCAGGACGCTCCAGGGCCGCGTGCGCCGGCATGCCGTGATTTACGGACGCGTAATTAGAGCGATCCGCGCGAGCCAGACTCACTTGGCGCGTCTGCGCCGCCACAGGACCAAATCGCTTCGAGTGTTCGGCCGACATCTGCGCTTCGGTAGGCCGAGCCTGAATGCCGCCGCGTCCGCCATTGAAGCTCACCCGGTTTCCGTTGTTAACTACCACCCTGCGATCGACGTAGGTATTGTGAATGACGGTCCTGTTTACATTCATCACTGCGGTGTTATAGCTGAAGTTTCCGCCGTTCCATCGTCCGCCGTAGAAGCCGTTGCCGCCATAACCGTAGCCGTAGTCCACGCCGCCGTAAAAGCCGACCTGCGGACCCCAGTAGCCGTTATTCCAAAGATAACTTCCGTTGTTCCATCCCCAGTATCCCGGTGTCCAGAGCACACCCGCGCTCGGAGCCTCAACCCAGGTTCCCGGAACCCAGTAGTAGCCGTCATCGCCCCAGGACCAGTAGCCAGGAGTCCACATGGAATTCGGCTCCGGGCAAATAGGCTGTTCGTAGACGGGCAGTTCAGGCGGGGCAATCGTGATCGATACACCAACCTGTGCAAAGGTGATGCTGGGCAATACACCCAGCGCTGCGACAATTAACGCATTTCGCAATAGGGGAAGAGTTTTCATCGTGCTTCCTTAGGCCCCGTTTTCCCGCCTGCAGCGTAGGTCCGAGCAGAATTCCGGAGGGGCGAGGGCCATCTCGAGAGGTGTCTTCAAACATGAAGACTCGACTAATCAGAGGGTGCGGAAACTCTTTCGGTTGCCTCAAACTATTGATAATGCTAGGCAACCTTTTCTCATTGCGGTTTTACAAGCTTATTCGCTCTTTGAGGAGTCCTTGTCGATTGCCGCGGGCAGTTGCAGTTCAATCAGGGCGAACCGCGTTCCCGGGCCGCTGCTCTTTTCAATGCTCATCATGTGCTGATGATGTCGCGACCCGGCTTTGAGAGAAAGCCCCTCGGAGACCTGGACATGCGCTCTGCCGTTATCGTCCGTGCACCCCAGACCCTCCTGGGTCACAGTGGGCGTTCCCACTGGCTGTCCGTCCTGACAGCGGATGACGTTTCCGTAGCGGCCAAGCGCCTTTTGATAAAAGTCGAGCACCTTTTCCTGCGCATCGGATGTCTGGTAATTGACCACCTTAACGCGAAGCTGCCATTCGCCGAAGCCCAAATGGACATCGGCGGATTTGTCTCCTTCCTTGTCCGGGGCGATCTGGGCGCCGGGATACATCGGCAGGCCTACATCGGCCGCGTTGGTATCGCCCGAGCGCACGTGCAGACCGCCGATCGGCGTATCGATCTTGACGTTCTTCTCCTTGCCATCGGAATTCTTGTCCACCTGCACGCGACAACCCGCCGTCAGCAGAAAGCCTGTTGCGGCGATGAGTGCGAGGACTGTAAGCAGTCTTTTCATGGGCCCAACGCTCCTGCGAAAAATTTCTCTGCATGAGCATACGCGAATGCCCTGCCCCGTGTTCCATTGTTTTGGGTTCACGAGTTCGCCCGCGTGGCCTATACTTTCGAGTATCAGGCGCAGATGCGGTGGATGAGGGGCCATCACTGTGTCGGGCTCAGGTGCGGATGATCAAACAAACGTCGCAAAAAAAGACCAGGACGCCCTCCCCCATCGCGGGCACGTCAATTCCTGACAAGCTCTATTTTCGCATCGGCGATGTAGCCAAACTATGCGGAGTCGAAGCCTACGTTCTCCGCTTCTGGGAGACGGAGTTCCCGCAACTCAAGCCGAATAAGAGCGGCACTGGACAAAGACTGTACCGCCGGCGCGACGTGGAGCTCGCGCTCCGAATCAAGCAGCTTCTCTATGCCGACGGTTACACCATTGCCGGTGCGCGGCAGGTCTTCACTGCGGAAAGCCGGGAATCGAAAAAGGTCTCGCAATCCGAACTGCCGCTGAAGCGCAACATCGCCCATGAACCCGCAGAGAAACAATTGTCGAAATTGCGTGGCGAGCTGCGGGAAATTCTGGGTCTGCTGTCCTCGCCCGTGAAGCTCGAGAAGCGCGGTGAGAAGCCGCGCGGCCATAATCCGGCCCAAAAGCGAACCGGGCCCGGCTTATTTGACGCTTAGACCAACCGATAGGCCGAATCGAAATTCCCAGGCCTTCAGCGGTATGCGGCCTCCGTGGCCTCATCTTCCAACGTGCCGATTGCGCCCGTACTCATGAAGCGCTCCATCGCCTTCATCGCGCAGCCTTGGCCGCAAAGGTGGTACATGTCAGGATTCCGGCTTTCCGCCGCATTCCAAGGCAACAAGGTAAAACGCGCGCGCGGCTGGCCCTCGTCGTAACAGGGGACATCGCCAAGTACAACCATCCACCAGTGGTTGGCTTCGCCTTTTTTCTTGTTGCATATGTCGCAGGTAAAAGACACATCCCAGGTCATCATTGCACCCCGGCCATCCGGCACTAGATCTGGCCTGGATAGCCTGCGACCACATTAGCGCAAAACTCGCCAAACTGCCCGTTAAATTGTGCAAATGCCCGCGAACAGCAGCATCCCTGAAACCCCCGGACGCATCTTAACGAGGTAAGATATACCTGACAAATCAGGGGCGTAGTTTTGATTGCCTCCGAATATATTCACGCGAGCTTCAGGAGACCGCTGAGAACTTTTTTCTGAATATCCCCGGGTTGGGAATCCGCTTCGAATTCTTCAGGTTGAGTATTCCCCCAGAAGGACTAGCGATTTATGGTTTGTTCCATTTGCTATAACTCTAACTTTCGCCTCTCTCGGCTTCGGCGGACAGATGTCGCGACCCTGCTCACTTTCCACTATCCAGTCCGCTGCCGAACCTGCTCTCACCGGATGCAGGGAAGCTTCTTGTTTGCGCTGCAGTTGCGGCAAAACAAAAGGCGGAAGCGAAGTTTAGCGGACAGCACACACGCGCACTAGCGTTTTTCCTCGCTTCTAAATGGCCGTACTCTAGCTGACGCTAGTCCAGCCTCACCAGATAAGCCTCGCCCTCCTTGGGCCGCAAGCTTCTTGCAATCTCTACGGCGAGGCGCCGATCGCCATTTTCCGGGCGAATCCTGACCCAATGTCCGGTTGGGCCGGTGAATTCGATCACGCTCGCAGACGCGTATTCGCGCGCGAGGTTTTCTTGGAGTCTTTTCGCTGCGCCCTCATGCGAGAACGCTCCAATCTGCACGCACCATCGCCCACCTTCATTGATCGGTTTCGGAGTTTCATACACGTCGATGCGGACCCGCGCCGTGCCCGGCCGCCACACACCCAGGGCCTTGGCCGCACCCACAGAAAGATCAATCGTGCGGTCCGGAACAAACGGCCCGCGATCCGTAATCCGCATCATCGCCGACTGTCCGGTCTGCAGATTGGTGACGCGAATCAGCGATCCCATGGGTAGAGTGCGATGCGCCGCCGAGATCGCGTTCTCGTCATAGACCTCGCCGTTGGCGCCGCGCCGCTTGTTATACGGAGGCCCATACCAGCTCGCCATGCCTGTCTCGGAGTAAATCGGCCTGCCCGCGGGAACTTCTTCCGCGCCCTCCTCCGAGTTCGGAACCGTCGGCTGGCTCTCTGCGGTTTGCGGATAGCCGCTGGGGTTCGCAATCGGTGGCGCAGGAACGGAGGCCGTCTGCGCGCGATGTCCGCAGCCGGTAATCAGCAGCAGCGCGCCGCACGCCACTGCCCAAATCCGGTACCGCATGCTACCGGCTCCCTTTACCGCGATCGATAAGTTCCGCCAGCTTCGCCAGCTGTTCCGCCGCGGCCTTCAGCACTTTCGAGGAGTTTTCGCGAACGCCTGGCACCACCTCGTCGTTGAGATAGGTGATCACCTTCTTCACCTCTTCCTCAACGCGTGGTCTTGCCTCGTTATACTTTTCTTCTACCTTGCGGCCAAAGTCTCTGAGATCGTTGCCTGCCTGATTTGCCATACTGCCAGTATCGGCACTGCAGACGCCGGAATCAACCAAAACCCGGTCTGACGCGTGCCTAGCCAGTTACCTTTCATGCGAAGAATGCCTCTTCAAGCATCTCCGTCGCCGCAATGCGGTTCTAATCATCCAGTGTTTAGGCAGAGAGCGTGAAGGTCTTTCCGCAAACGCTCCGTTTTGTTTTCGCAAATTCTCTACGGCAAAGATTGAGAGATAACCCATTTTCATGGCAAGCAAGCGACTTTTTTGTGCCGCGGTCCTCCTGCTTAGTCTTTCAGCGCTTCCAACTCTGAGCCAGGCCGGCCCACCCTTACCGGACGCTCCAGCCCCAACTCCCGACCCCGGGCCGCAGGCCGAGCACGCTTCCGATACAAGCTTGATCGCTCCCTCCAAGTGGTACGGCGTTGTCGATCCCGGCCAAAAGGTGCCGCCGCTTTACCCTCGCGATAAAATGCTTTTCTGGGCGCATGAATCAATCAGTCCCGTAGGCTGGGTGCCGGCCTTCGCATCGGCAGGATATGAGCAGCTGATGAACAGCGACCCGAAGTACGGCAGCGATTCCGCTGCCTTCGGTGAGCGACTCGGCGCAGGTTTCCTGCGCGTCACATCCTTCCGCTTTTTCTCCGACAGTCTTTTGCCTACCTTCACCCATGAAGATCCGCGCTACTATCGCAAAGGCTTTGGCAACGTAGGAGCCCGCGGCCTCTATGCGGCGGAACGTGTGTTCGTGGCCCAGCGCGACAACGGAACTCACGGCTTCAACTATTCGGATATCTTCGGCCATCTCGGCGGCGCGGCACTCACCATGACCTACTATCCGCATCCGAGCGCGAATTGGACGGAAGTGATGGAAGTCTGGGGTATTTCGCTCGCCGGAGACGCGGGTGGCAAACTCTTTCTGGAATTCTGGCCTGACGTGCGAGACGACCTCTTTCACCACCGCAAACGAAAGCCGGGCCACGCGTAATTCAAAACCGGAAATAAACTCCAACCATCGGTTCCGAAGTCAGGCGGGACTTCCCCGTCTGCAGCGCAGCATCGTTGAAGTCGGGAGCTTTGTAGTAAATCCCGCGATACTGAACCCGAATCCCGAAGTGCGAAGACAACAGAGAGTGGTTCACTCCCACTCCGTAATTAAACGCAGGCTCTCCCTGCCATGAAACATTCTGGCCGCCATTCAGTGAGGGAGAAAATACAAGTGCGCTGACCCCGACCTGTGCGAAAGGCCGGAAGCCCAGAACGCTGGTTCCGCTCACCAGATACGATGCCGCGAACTCATGCGTGTTGTGCTGAACCGGAAAGGGTAGGTTTGAGTAGAATTCGCTGAACCGCGTGTAGTTATAGCTGCCTTCAAACCCCAGCCACCAGTGATAGCTGTGCCGGAAGGCCGCCTGTCCGCCCACGGAGTCGGTGGTGCCGAGCGTGATGCCATTGCCGCTGACGGAGGAAGTGAACTGGCCGAACGCGCTCACCGCAACGTCGCTGTTCTTAAAAAAACTCTGCGCGCCTGCCTGCGGGGCAAAGCTGGCGGAAAACAAAAGCAAAGCGGCGGCACATGAAGAGAACAGATTGAAGAAGCGCATCCGGGCTGAGAAAACCTCCTCATCCATACTACCGAAGCGGGACTAACCGTCCAGTAGCGGTGCCTCGCGCCAAATCCGCGACCAGCGGAAGCGGCCCACGCGAAGCAGTGTGCCGGTGCGGCCAGCACCATTCGCCAGCAGCATTTGCCACCTGGATGCCGATTCTCTCCATTCGACCTTAACTTGTTCATCTTCCTCGGGCAGCGAGCTATGCTCAGAATTGGGCAAAGTCTTCTAGTGGAAGCAGTTCGCCCCGCTGGCAGTCGCGTCAACGCCAAAGATTTAGGCACCCAACTATTAGCCGCTCTTGCACGAGCGGACCATGAGCAAGAGGAGATTCAATCAATGTCGAAAGCCGTTAAATACGCTGAAAGAGCAGTGACTATCGCAGCCCAGGGCGCGTGGTCTGTGTTCGAGAAGGTCAACAGCATCCGGCCCAACGCGTCCTTCACACCCCGGTGGTCGGACAAACCCTTGCTTAAGTCGTATCAGAAAGAGAAGCCGCCCCTCGGCTGGCCACGCACCACTGACTCGCTCTGTCCCAAGTGTGTGCCTGAGATTCGCCAGCAGATTCTCGACGGCAAGCTGCCCCATGAAATTCTGCTCAACGAGAAGGTCGGCGAGATCAAGGCGCAGATCATCGAGCGCGACGGCCAAATCCTCATGGTGAAGGATTGCCCCAAGCACGGCCACTTTGAAGACTTGATGTCCATGGATACCGCCTTCTTCAAGCACCTCGAAGAGGTCTTCCCCGGCCGCGACATTAAGGCCCATAACGACGAGAAGCTGCACAACCACGGCACATCGACTGTCACGCACGGCCGCGGATCGGTCCTCACCATCGACCTCACCAACCGCTGCAACATGATGTGCGACCCCTGCTTCATGGACGCCAACCAGGTCGGCTTCGTTCACGAACTCACATGGGAAGAGATCAAGACCATGCTCGACAACGCCATCACCATCAAGCCGCGCCGCCAGATGTCGGTGCAGTTCTCAGGTGGCGAGCCGACGCTGTCGCCTTACTTCCTTGACGCCGTCGCCTACGCCCGCAAGGTCGGATATAACTCTGTACAGGCCGCGACCAACGGCATTGAGTTCGCGAAATCAAAGGAACTCTGCCGCGCCGCTGCTGAAGCCGGTCTGCGCTACGCTTATCTCCAGTTCGATGGAATCGGCAACGCCGCCAACTCCCACCGCAAGGTCGGCAACCTGTTCGACGTAAAACTCCAGGCCATCCACAATCTGCATGAGGCCGGCGTTGACATCGTTCCGGTAACCACTATCATCAACGGCATCAATAACGAGCAGGTCGGCCGCATCGTCCAGTTCGCGCTCGACAATCCTAAAAAGATCAACTTCATCAGCTTCCAGCCCGTCTCCTTCACCGGACGCGACGAGGCCGTCAGTGACGAGCGTCGCGCAGCGCAGCGCTACACGCTCAGCCACATGGCCCACGAAATCAAGAACCAGACTGGACTCGGCGAGCCCGTCCGCGATTGGTTCCCGATCAGCTTCATGAGCACCTTCTCTGACTGGGCCGACCTCGTTCACGGTCCGAACCACGATTGGGGCCAGCTCTCCTGCGGATGCCACCCGAACTGCGGCATCGGCATGGCGCTGATGATCGACAAGGAAACCAAGGAAGCCGTTCCCGTCACCGCATTCCTCAACGCCGATCGCCTCGCCAAGGACGTAGCCAAGATCAACGACGCCGCCCGCGGCAAGTTCCTCTCGATTCTCGGCGTAACTCTCGCGCTGCTCCGCAACTACGATCCCACCAAGTCGCCGACGCACTTCAAAATCGTTGACCTGCTGGCCAAGTTCGACAAGTGCTTCGGCGCCACCGGCCGCAAGTACGGCAAAGTTACCGCGGATCGCACCATGGCCGACATCGAACAGCGCCGCGCCGACCGCTGGAACTTCCTCTTCATCGCCGGAATGTGGTTCCAGGATCTGTTCAATTACGACTTCCGCCGTACCGAACAGTGCATCATCCCCTACGCCACACAGGAAGGCGAAATCAGCTTCTGCGCCTACAACACCGGCGTCGGCTGGCGCAACATCATCGAGAAGATGCACATGACCTCCACGCTCACCAAGTGGTATGAAGAGCATGGCCGTCACGAAATCTTCGCCGGCGGCAAGAAGGTCGGTATGGGCGACGCGCAGCACACACTGCTTCTGCATCAGGAGCATGTGGACGCCGCCGCCAACGACACCTTCGAGAAGTCGGGCATCGCCAAGAACTCCCGCGAAGAAAAAATTCGCGCCCGCGACGCCAGGCTGAAGCAGGATGCGGAAAACGCCCAGATGGCCAAGCTTTATCGCGAGCACGTTCTAGGCGAGAAGCCGGTCGAAGGCATCGTCCCCATCACCTCCATCGCCCCAGCCCCCAAAGCAGCCATCAAGGCAGAAGAACCCGTAATGGGGGACTAGGGACTACGCGTCCAGCGACACGCGCTTCGCGCAAAACAAAAGGCCATCCTTCGGGATGGCCTTTTGTTTCCTCAGCGCCTGCCGTTCGAGCCTCATAAAATGGAACACCACAGGCCATTCGCTCGTACATTTCATTCAGGAGCATTTTCATGCAAAATCGCATCGTCGGAACCACCATGCCGGTTCTCGAATTTTCCCTCGATCCCAACGAAACCATCATCTCCGAGGCCGGAGAGCTTTCCTGGATGGGCGCCTCCATTCAGATGACCACCCACACCCAGTTCGCCGGAGGAGGCGGCATCTTCGGAGCCATCAAGCGTGTCGCCGGCGGCGGCAGCCTCTTCATGACCGAATACCGCGCCATCGGCGCGCCCGGCGAACTCGCCTTCGCCACCCGCGTCCCCGGACACATCCTGCCCGTCGAAGTCGGCCCAGGCCGCGACTACTACGTGCATCGCCACGGCTTCCTCTGCGCCACCGCGCAGGTCGCCATCAGCATCGGATTCCAGCAGTCCCTCGGCGCAGGCATCTTCGGCGGCGACGGATTCATCCTCCAGCACATCACCGGGCAGGGCCTCGCATGGCTTGAGCTATCCGGCGAACTCGTCCCCAAAGATCTCGCGCCTGGAGAAACCCTCCGCGTCCATCCCGGCCACGTCGGAGCCTTCCAGTCCAGCGTGACGTTCCAGATCACTCGCGTCCCCGGCATCCGCAACATGATCTTCGGAGGCGACGGCATCTTTCTCGCCGCGCTTACCGGCCCCGGACGAGTCTGGCTGCAGACGCTGCCCATCTCACGCCTCGCCCAGCAGATTTCGCACTACCTGCCCTCAGCGCCGCGCGAAGCAACACAGGCCGGAGTCGTCGGTGGAATCGTAGGGTCAATCCTCGATGGAATGAGATAGCGGCTCAAACTCGCAGAATCGCGAAGTCAGCGTGGATAATAGGGTGATGCGGAGCTCCGTCCAGCCATCCTCGCAGCGCTACATCTGCATTCATGGCCACTTTTACCAGCCGCCGCGCGAAAACCCGTGGCTGGAGACAGTAGAGACGCAGGACTCCGCCGCTCCCTATCACGACTGGAACGAGCGCGTCACCGCCGAGTGCTACGCGCCCAACGGCGCGGCCCGCATCGTCAATGCGGAGAACCGCATCATCCGCATCCTGAACAACTACGGGCGCATGAGCTTCAACTTCGGTCCCACGCTCCTCTCCTGGCTTGAAGTCAATGCGCAGCGCGTCTACCGCATGATCCTCGACGCCGACGCCAACAGTCAGAAGCGTTTCGGCGGCCACGGATCGGCCCTGGCCCAGGTTTACAACCACGTCATCATGCCATTGGCCTCCACGCGCGACCGTATCACGCAGATTCGCTGGGGCATCGCCGACTTCGAGAAGCGCTTCCAGCGCAAACCGGAGGGCATGTGGCTCCCTGAAACCGCCGTCGATACCGAAACGCTTGAACTTCTGGCCGCCGAAGGAATCCGATTCGTCGTCCTCGCGCCATACCAGTGCGCGCGCGTTCGCCCTTTGACCGAGGTCGAGGCGGTGCAATTGGCCTTTGAAAACGTAGGCCAGCCGGAAAAAATAGGCTGGACCCTCACGCCCAACGCCTCCGTCGATACCACGCGCCCCTATCTGGTGAGGCTCAAAGACAATCGCTCCATCGCCGTCTTCTTTTACGACGGACCCCGTTCCCGCGCCATCGCCTTTGAAGGCCTGCTGAACGACGGCGAGACCTTCGCGCGGCGTCTGCTCGAGGGCTTTTCCGAAAACCGCACCCTTCCGCAGTTGGTCCATGTGGCCACCGACGGCGAAAGCTACGGTCACCACCACCGCTACGGCGAGATGGCTCTGGCATTTGCCCTGAAGTGGATCGAGAGCGAGGGTTACGCGCGGTTTACGAACTATGGGGAGTTTCTGGAGAAATTCCCACCCGAATACGAAGCCCAGATCGTCGAGGAGTCCTCCTGGAGCTGCATCCACGGCATCGAGCGCTGGCGCTCCAACTGCGGATGCAACCAGGGTCATGTTGGATGGAACCAGCAGTGGCGCGCCCCGCTGCGCGAGGCTTTGGATGATTTGCGCGACGGTGTCGCTCCGCTCGTGCAGCAGCGCGCAGCCGAACTGTTTCGCGACCTCGACGCAGCACGGAACGCATACGTCAATGTAGTTCTTGATCGCGACGAAGCAGACGTCTTCCTGGCCGCGCAAGCAGTCCGCGAACTTTCGCCTTCCGAGCGTGTAGCAGCGCTGCAGCTCATGGAGTTGGAGCGCAACGCCATGCTGATGTACACAAGCTGCGGCTGGTTCTTCGACGAAGTCTCCGGCATTGAAACCGTGCAGGTCATCGCCTACGCCGGACGCGTGTTGCACCTGGCCACCGAGCTTTTTGGCGAAAAGGGCGTCGCGTTGGAAACTGATTTTGTCGCAGCCCTTGAACACGCCAAAAGCAACATTGCCGCGGAAGGCAACGGAGCGCAGATCTACCGGAGGCGGGTGCAGAGTGAGCGCGTAAACCTCGAACAGGTAGCCGCGCACTACGCCATCAGTTCCATCTTCACCAGCTATGGCAGCCGCACCACGTTGTTCTGCTACACCATTCGGAGCTTGGATCGCCAGGTCGTGACCTCCGGCCGGGGACGCCTCTCGATCGGTCAGGCCCATGTGCGCTCGAACCTGACCGGAGACGGGGAAACCATCGCCTTCGCTGTCCTCCACTTCGGCGACCAGAACATCACTGCCGCCGTAAAGCGGTACGGCGAGGAGCCTTCCCCCGAAGCCGTCGCCGCCTACGAAGACTTTCTACAAGAGGCGAAGTCGGCCGTCGTCAGCGCCGATTTTCCGGCCGCCATTCGCACCTTCGATCAATATTTTCCCGGCCCTTCCTACTCCATCCGGTCGCTTTTCCGCGACGAGCAGCGGCGCATCGTCGATCTGATCCTGAAGCCAACGCTCTCCGAGGTCGAAGCCAGTCTTGCGTCGATCTATGAGAATCAGGCGTCGCTGCTGCACTTCCTGAGCCAGGCCGGATTGCCTCATCCTGAGGCGCTCACCATCGCCGCCAGCTTTGCGATCGATGCGGGACTGCGCCGCGCCCTCGAAAGCGATCCAATCGACGCGCTCCATGTGCGCACCTATCTGGAACTGGCGGAGGCGGACCAGGTTCCGCTGCAAACGCCGCGCCTCGGCTATCTCGCCGATCAGAAGATGAAGCGCACCATGGTCGAATTGCAAGCGGAGGTCGCCGACCAGGCGGAGCACACCTCGACACTCGAAAATGCGCTGCTCGTGGCCCGGACGCTCAACGAATTACCCTTTGAACTGAACCTGTGGCAGGCACAGAACATCTGGTACGACATCTGGCGCCGCGCGCCCCAACCCGCCGTGCCCGAGCCGGAGTCATGGATCAAAGGCTTCCACGAACTCGGCGAGCTTCTCAGAATTTCGGTCGACGACCTGGTAATGGACGCATAAAGTCCCCGACCACAGGGAGGCCCACAAGAGCTAGCACCCGGGATGGCGCGAAGCGCGTGTGCCTAAACGGCGAGTTTAGCTTCGCCAGTGCAGAGTCACGGGTCCGCTCATCGGATGCTTCGCAGGCTCTCCGGTGCGCGCCGCTTCCAGGCGCGCCTGCTTCAGCGCGAAATACCACTTCGCTGGACGGTCGGCGTCGTCGATCAACATGAGCGATGGATCGTATTTCAGTCCCTCGGCCTGCTGAATCATCGTCACCTGATCCTGGCGCACGAATCGCCTCCCAAAAAATGTAGCAAGCGGAGTTACAAATGGAATCGCATAAAACACGTTCCATGCCGCATAAACGTCAATCCGGCACGCATTTGTAACCGTAGGAGTTACAGTTGTAAGGCTCGAAAACCATTTCGCCCCGCAGCGGATGGTTTCGTAGCGCCGGTTGGGCAAAACGAAGTCAATGGTGGTCGTAATTGGCTCGCCATACACGCCCAGCAGCTTGTAGGGCGCGCTGTTTCCCGACGGCGCATGCGCTGACATGCGAAACCCCTCCGGAATCGGCTCGAAGTGCTTTTCTTTTTCGTGGATCGAAGCCTTCTTCCTCCACCACCACGCCTGATGCACAAACGGCCCATGCGCCGGGTCCATCAGTCCGATGATTCCGTGGTCCACATTGCAGGGCAGATCGGCCGTCAAGTGCGCGCTGCGATATTTCGCGCTGAACTTTGGAGCCTCGGGAACCGGCGGCTGCGCCCCGGCCTGCGCGCGCCCCGATCCCGGCTCCGGAACATAGACCCACGCATATCCATCGCGCTCCTCGCACGGAAAACCCGTCGCATAAATCTTCGTCGGATCGAGCGTATCAATCTGTGTTAGCGAAGGAATCCTCAAGCACTGTCCGCTGGCCGGCTCAAAGGTCCATCCATGATATTTGCAGGTCAGCTCGTTGCCGTCGAACCACCCGCACGAGAGTGGAATACCGCGATGCGGGCAGCTATCGCGCATCGCAAACAGCCTGCCGTCCCGCCTGCGGCCCAGAAC
This sequence comes from uncultured Acidobacteriaceae bacterium, assembly GCA_963743135.1. Classification (GTDB taxonomy): domain Bacteria; phylum Acidobacteriota; class Terriglobia; order Terriglobales; family Acidobacteriaceae; genus Silvibacterium. The sequence goes on along the minus strand of CAVUON010000007.1, from coordinate 117,457 downwards.
CAGCGGAATCCCCATCAGCATCGCGGTCCGAACTTTCCTGCCGCGCAAGCCGCCGCTGCGCATCGCCGGATACCAGTCGTTATAAAGCAGCGTCGTCGCCGGCGCCTGAAGAGTCGTAGACATGGAGGATCGCGGCTTCAGTATAGCGTGCTGGCCGCACGGGCATATGCGCCTTCGGCGCCAGTCTGGCATGGGTTTTCATGGCCCTCTCTTTGGTCGGGAGTTGAAAGAAGTTGAAGGAATGAGCAGGTCCAAATGCGCTGCCCGTCTTTTAGCTGACCGGACTTTAGCTGACCGTCTCTTAGCTGACCGCCGCACCGGCTGGCTATAATCCCCAGAGGTGCTGACCTCATGAACAGTCTCCGCACGGCAAAGCGCTTTTGGTTCCCGCTGCTCGGCTTGTGGGTACTGCTCTACGCCTCGTTTTCTCTTCTTAAGCCGCCACTGCTCGACGGAACGGACTCGGTGCAGGCCGAGGCCGCCCGCGAGATGGCGGTCAACGGAAACTGGATCACGCCGCACCTCGACGGCGTGCGCTATCTCGCCGTTTCCCCGCTGCTGACCTGGAGCACCGCCCTGAGTTTCGAGCTGTTCGGAGTGTCTGACTGGGCGGCCCGTTTGCCGCTCGCGCTTTCCGCGCTCGCGCTCTTCATTGTCACGCTATCTCTGGGGTCACGGCTGTTCCTCACGCCCGTAGCCGGCTTTTACGCTGCGCTCCTTCTGATCACGTCGGCAGGTATCTTCCTCTTCGCGCACCTGCTCCATCCCCAGGTTTTGACCACTCTCTGGATCACCGCGGCGATCTACTTCTTCTGGCGTTCGACGCACCACGAACACGCCTCGCTCGGCAGCGCCGTAGGTTTTGCAGCAGCCTGCGCTCTCGGAACGCTCTCCCAGGGACTGTTCGCAGTCGCCGTTCCCGTCGCCATCGTCCTGCTGTTCCTGGCCATCAACCGCAACCTGCGTCACCTGCTGCGCTGGCATCCCGTGATTGGCGTGCTTGTCTTTGTGATCATCGTCGCTCCATGGCGCTTGGCCGTGCATCGCGCCAATGCAATTCACCCGCATCTCACGCCGGGGTCCGGTTTCTACAGCGTGCCGCTGGTGCTCGTATGGGCATTTCTGTTTCTCTGGATCATGCCCTGGTGCATCTTTTCAGTGGCTGCACTGGTGCGTCTTCCCGCGCGCGTCTCCGCGCACAGCAAACAAATGGACCGCTCCCATCAGGCCCGCCTTCTGCTCGTGCTGTGGCTGATCGTGGTCGCGGTGTTCGTCGCGTTTACAAGGCGGCAGGAATTTTCCATGCTCCCCGCTCTTCCTGCGCTCGCCCTGCTGGCCGCAGGATGGCTCGCCGCCGATGAAGCTGCTCCCTCGCGCGTGGGGAGAATCTTTGCATGGATATTTTTCGTCGCTGGAATCATCAAAGCCGTGTTGGCCGTATTTCTGGCTGTGCGTGCGCCCTCTCCCGCGCCGGGAGCGGATATCGCCACGCTTCTCACTCTGCATCCCGGTCAACACCATCTCTTTCTGGGCCACTTTACTGACCTCACATTCGCCGCCATGGGAGCCTTCCGCGTGCCGCTGCTCATCGCCGCGGCTGCGCTGCTCGTGGGAGTCACAGCAAACATGATCTTCCGCCTCAGGAACCAGGCGCGTATGGCCAACTGTTTCCTCGCCGGAATGATGGTCTTCCTCCTGATCGCCGCGTACGTCGCCCTGAACACTTTTTCACCAGTGATTTCTTCGGCGGTGCTCGCTCAGGCCATCAAGCCCGAAATCAACTCCGGCGACGTGGTCATCGTAAACGGACACTTCAAGGACGCGTCAGCTCTAACGTTTTATCTTGAGCGCCCAATCCTCCTCGTAAACGCGCCAAACAACGATCTCGGTCCTTACTCCCCCGATGTTCCAGCGATTTTCGAGAACTCATCTGCGCTCGTGGCCCAATGGAGCGGCACCGGGAGAGTCTTCCTCTGGACCACCCCGCAATCCGCGCCAACCCTGCCCGGGACGGTCTACCTGATAGGGCGTGACGGCGGAAGAGAAATCCTGAGCAACCAACCAAACAGCGGCGGAGCGTCCTTTTAGCTAAAGAGCGGGTCGCTAAGAAGCGGGCAGCTAAACTCCGGCTAGCTAAAAAGCGGTTAGCGGGTGCGTATAGCTGGCAGCCTTTTCGCTGACCGCTTTACCAGCCAACCGCTTCACCAGCCAACCGCTTCACCAGCTAACCTCTTCTTAGCTGGCCGCCTTACTAGCTGGCTTCACCAGTCGACCGTTCTCCAGCAAAAATCTCTCGCCCCGCCACGTCACCGAGTCGCTTGCAAAGCTCCATATCCACACCCACAGCGCGCAGAAGTCCCGCAGCGGCAGCAGCCAAAGATCCCGCAATACCTGGCCATCATTCAGCATGCCCACTCCGATCGCAAGCGCCATCGTGACGCGCGCCGCCACCGTAAGGCTCAGCAGCGCGACGCTCGCCAGCCCGAATCCGGAGGCGAAAACGTTAAGGATCGCCCACGGCAATCCGAAGGTGAAGCCCAGCCCCAGATATCCAAGCTTGCGAGAATCGCGCACGGCGCGCGCCCATCGCAGTTGATGCGCGAAGAATTGCGGCAGCCTGTAGGGCGGCACCGAAGTCATAACCACTTCTCGGCTGAGCGAAACCGCGAACCCTGCCTTCGCAATGCGAAACCCCAGCTCATAATCGTCCGCAAGGGAGTCCACAAGGGCCTCAAAGCCGCCTGCTGCCGCAAGCGCCTCGCGCGACACCGCCAGCGTCGATCCCAGTCCGAAGCGAATCTCGCCATCCATCATGAGCGCGGTCAGCACGCCGGGGAAAAAATCGGTCGCAATTCCCAGCGCCTCCATCTTTGAGCCAACAGTCCCGTGCGCCACGCCGCGATACGGGGCCGTTACCATCCCCACCGGCTTGCGCTCCGCCGCGGCAAACCCGCCCATTATCCGGCTCAGGTAGCGCTGCGATACATGAATATCGCTGTCGTTCACGATGACGTATTCGTGGCGTGCGTGCGTGGCCAGTTGCACAACGGTGCTGATTTTGCCATTGAGGCCGAGTCTTTCAGGGCAAAGAAACAACCTGATGCGGCAAGTGGGGAACTCATCCCGAAGCCGATCGACCGCAGCCACAGCCGGATCGTCGAAGCTTGAGACGCCGAAGAGGACCTCGTATTCGCCGGGATACTGCTGTTGGCAGTGGCTGGCGAAGGCCTCGTACATTCCCGGATCGAATCCCTTGAGCGGCTTAAGAATGCTCACCCCCGGAGCAAAGTCCGATGCCGCCGCGCGCCGTCGCACAAAGCTGCGCGCACTCCACAGCGCAGCGATGAAATAAAAGAGCGAGGCGAACGTAAGAATCGTAGTTACGGATTCAACGACGGTAGCCAGCATGGCAACCATCAGTGTAGCGGAGCCGGGAGTGCCCGATTAGCTGATCTCGGAGACCTTTGAAGGTAGAGCGCGGTCGAAGTTTTCTGGCTGTAGGACTGAGAGGTCTTGTGCTTGACAGAAAGACCGTCGGTCGGTGATCGGTGCTTAACCCAATTCCACGACCAACGGGAGTGGTCGCGCGAAGCTACTGCCCGGACGGCCAGTCCCGCAGCCGCGCGCAGGCATCTTCAATGGCGTCGTCTTTTTTCGCAAAGCAGAAGCGCAGCAGGTTCTCGCCTCCGCCGGGCCGGAAGAAAGCCGAGCCCGCAACCGAAGCGACCCCGGTCCGCGCCAGCAGCGTCCGCGCCTTCTGCGCCGAGTTCTCTCCCGGAACGCGGCTTGCATCGGCAAGAATGTAGTACGCCCCCGCCGGAACATCCGGCGTGAGCCCGGCATCCCGCAGAGCCGCCACCAGCCGGTCGCGTTTTGCTTCAAAGCTGTGCGCCAATCCCTGGTAGAACTCAGGGCCAAGCTGTTCCAGACCCGCAGCCGCGCCATGCTGAAAGGCGGAAGGAGCGCACACGTAAGTCAGGTCGTGAAAATAGCTGATCGCGCCCAGCCATTTTGCATCCGCCACCAGATAGCCCAGCCGCCATCCCGTGATCGAAAACGTCTTCGAAAAGCCCGACATCAGAATCGTGCGCTCGCGCATTCCCTCCAGCATCGCCGGGCTGATGTGCTCCGCGCCGCCGTAGAGAAAATACTCGTAAATCTCATCGGTAAAAATAAACAGCTCGTGCTCCGCCGCAATCGCGCCTATCGCCTCAAGCTCCGCGCGAGAAAAAATCTTTCCGCTCGGGTTCGCCGGCGTATTGATCAGAACCCCCCGCGTGCGCGGCGTAGTGGCGGCCCTTAGCGCGTCCAGATCGAGCGTCCATCCCGGCTCAGCCAGAGGAACGATCACCGGCTTCATCCGCATCGAGGTCAGCGTGTTCGCATGGTAGCCGTAGAACGGCTCAAACAGAATCACCTCGTCGCCCGGATCCAGCAAAGCCATCGCCGCTGCATGGAACGCACCTGTAGCGCCGCTCGTAACCAGCACCTCGCGGTCCGGATCGACGACAAGTCCGCGGTCTTTCTTCAGCGTGGCCGCAATGGCCTGCCGCAGCCGCGCAATGCCATCCAGCCGCGTATAGATGTTGTGGCCCGCCTGAATTGCCGCAATTGCGCCCTCGGCCACCGGAGCCGGCACCTCCGTATCGCAGACGCCCTGCGCTAGGTTCACGCCGCCCATGCGGTCGCACTCCATCGTCATCGCGCGAATCTCGGACTGCAGAACGCGCGGAGCCAGCTCACTAAGAGAAAGAGTATGTGCGGGTTGAGAGATAGCCTGAGTCACAGTCACAGCGCCTTCAAATTATCTTAATCCCTGGCTATCCTGGCTTCGAGCACTTTGATTTTTTCTCACAGCCGCATTCACCGCTATTCCGTGTAGACTGCTCAAAACAACCAAGGCGCAACAATGTCACAAAATAATTCTCCAGTCCTGCCGGGCCGTATTGAAGTCATCACCGGACCCATGTTTTCCGGCAAGTCCGAGGAGCTCATCCGCCGTCTCAAGCGCGCGCAGATCGCGAAGCGCCACGTTCTCTGTTTCAAACCCGATCTTGACCTGCGTTATCACCGCACTGCCATCGCCTCGCACAGCTCGCAGACCCTCGACGCAATTACTGTCCCCAACGTCGAAGGGCTGAAGGCCATTTTGTTTCCCCTGATCGACGGGGTCGAAGTAATCGGCGTAGATGAGGCGCAGTTTTTCGATGGCTCCCTCGTCCCGCTCGCGCTCGAGCTGGTGCACATGGGCAAGCGCGTCATTCTCGCCGGACTCGACACCACCTTCGCCGGCGAACCCTTCCCGCCCATCCCCGATCTGCTCGCCGTCTCCGATGAAGTAGTCAAACTCTCCGCCGTCTGCACACAGTGCGGAGCCCCCGCCATCCACACCCAGCGCCTCGGCGCGAGCCAGTCCCTGGTGCTCGTCGGAGCCGCCGGACTGTACGAGGCCCGCTGCCGCGCCTGCTTCCGCCCGTATGTGGACGAGCGTGGGTCGGAGCAGCTGGAGATGCAGGGATTAGGGGTTAGCCGTTAGCTGCTAGCCCTTAGGGATTAGGCTGCCCCGCTTAGCCAAAAGGAGCTAAAGTGGGTTACTGGCTCGTTTGAAGAGGTTTGTAGGGGCACAATGATGACTGATGCGAAACGCTATCCGTTGAGAAAATTCGTGGGTGTTGGGCTGATGGTCCTCTGCGGAATGTTGTATCCAGCCGCTGCTCAAAAAGCGGAGCAGCAACTTCCCTTGGTTGTTGCCGGGGAAATGCCCCTCTATCCGATCATGGCACGTGCTGCGCGAGTCCAAGGCGTCGTCAAAATCAAGGTGACGACCGATGGGAAAAAGGTCACTTCTGTCGATGTGGAGAGTGGGCCGCCGATGCTTGTGAAGTTCGCCAAAGAGAATATCCTCACCTGGGAATTTACTCAGCACAAGCCTACGACGTTCGTATCGACGTTCGAATACGTGATCGAGGACCCAGCGCAATGCGATTACAGCAATGATGACTTGACTCTTAAGCTCCCGCTGGAAGTCCGCATAAGCGCGAAAGGTCTGAAAACTAGCGATCCTGCCGCAGAGATCAAACCGCACCCGTAGAGGTCTACAACTGGCGAGTGGGGTTGTAAATTTCCGGATAGAGCTGTGCGGCTACTTTTTCGCGCCTTCCGGCGGCCCTTCGGATTTGAGCAGCTTGATTGGGCCACCTGACCGGACACCTCATCCTGCTTGCTGATTTCCTCCAGCATCTTTCCTGGAGCAGGCCATTTGCTTTCGTCAGATAGCCGCGCCTTTCGCCTTGAGCCAAGCCAAAACGTCCGCGCCAAGCGAATGGATACGGCCTGCTTTGCGGGCGATACCACTTACCCTGAAGCGCGTTCTTCCATGCTCCGGGGGGAAGCTCGGGAATGTCCGATGTGTCAATTTTGGGTTCGGGCAATTTGGCCAGCTTCTGCATCTCCCGCTTTTGGCGGGCGGTCAGCGGCTGGCTCGGCTTCAAATCGTAGATTACGGTCTTAGATTTCGCTCGCTTCTTCATATTCGGAATGGCCGCGCAATCAGCAACTCACCAACCTCACCGGGACCCACACGCACTCTCAATGGTTCCAGTGCCTTGCGAAATGAATAGCGAAATGGGTTGTCATCGCGACTGCCATCACAAGAACGCCCACTGCCATTGGCCGTCTTTTTCGCCAGAGCCCGACAATGAAAAGGATTTGCGGGATTGCGATGAGGGCAACCCACGGCAGCCAGGGCGGCCCCTGCGGCCGCAATGACGGAAAGATATCGATTGTCAGATGAAATGCGAACGCGGCGGCCAGTCCCAGAGCCAGCGCCGCTCCCATTCCTGCGAACAGCCATCCTGTCTTTTTCCCGAATTCATTCATGGTGCGCTCCTCTCGTCTTCCAAGATGCTTTCTCCAGTTACCGCCCGCATGCCTGCAAATTGCGGCCACGCTTCCCAGGGCCCACCAGAGAGCGGCCCAGTCGCTCTCGATGTAATCGAGTTCGCGCAGCATGGCGGACGCCCATTCGCGGCTGGCTTCGGGCGCGTGCCGTATAACCGCACGCAGCATTGCGACCGCCCATCGACGCCGCGCTGTCATCAGCCTTTCCCCTCGTTCCACACCTGCTGCATCCGGTTCAGCGATCCTAACCGCCGATGCTCCCGCGCAAACCGCACTCCCTCTGCGGTCAGCCGGTACAAATGCCGCGGCGGCCGTCCCGGTTCCACCGTCTCCCACGAAGTTTCCAGCAGCTTTCGATCAGCCAGCCGCATAAGCAGGGGATAGAGTGTTCCCGACTTGAGTCCCGTGCTGCGGCTCAGATCGTATCCATATTTCCACTGCTTCGCGGATTCAAGAAATACGTCCAGAATCAGCAGCGTCTGTCGTGAGAGGCGAAGTTTCATCGCCGCTAAATCTACATATGTTGAGTTGGCGTGTCAAGAGGAGAGTATTCTTATTTCACCGAAATCTCTGGAGACCACCGAGCATGAGCCAAAGCCATACATCGCCGTCCACCATTCAGGAAATCGACGCCCGCGTAGCCCGTCAGCATCTCCTGCAGCATCCCTTCTATCAGGCCTGGTCGCGCGGTGAGCTCTCGCTCAATGCTCTCCGCGATTACGCCGCCCAGTATTACCACCACGTCGCCGCCTTCCCAACGTATCTCTCCGCCGTGCACGCGCAGACCGACGACGCCGGCGTCCGCCGCCAAATTCTCTCCAACCTCATGGATGAAGAGGCCGGCTCGCCCAACCATCCCGAGCTGTGGCTGCAATTTGCCGAAAGCCTCGGCCTCAAGCGCGAAGAAGTAAAGCAAACCGCGAAGTGGAACGCGACCAAAGACCTCATTGAAACCTTCCGCAACTGCTGCGGCCAGCGCGGAACCGGCGTCGGCCTCGCCTCGCTCTACGCTTACGAGAGCCAGATTCCAGCCGTATCGGAGAAGAAAATCGAGGGCCTGAAGGCGTTTTACGGCTTCACCAACCCCGAAGGCTACAACTACTTCACCGTCCACATCGAAGCCGATCGCGAGCACGCAGCCGTGGAAGCGGCGCAGATCGTTCAGGTGGTCGATGACACCCAGCGCCCGGCCGCGCTCGAAGCCGTCGGCGAAGTTCTCGCCGGACTCTACGGCCTGCTTTCGGCGGTTTGCGAGAAACACGGGATTGTGGGCTGCGCATCCGCAAGTTATTGATAAAATGACCCTTTATATTTGTTTGGTTGTATTTATGCTTGATTAAAATTAATTGGTGGAATTTGGTGGAAATTGGTGTATTGTTGGTACATATCCGCTACGCTCGTAGGCGAGCACTATCTAGCCCCCGCAAGGGGGCTTTTAATTTCTCTCTATGTCAAATTTCAAAATTGCAATTCTGATTGACGGTGGATTTTTGCGGGTTGTGGCCAAGAAAGCCAAGAAAAAATACGATCCCGAATTCATCGAGAAATTTGCCCATGCCTGCAAGGCGGCGGATGAGACCGTCTTCCGTATTCTCTATTACGACTGCGCAATGTACAGCGGTACCGTAAAGCTGCCTGTGTCCGGGACATCGTCGACATTCACATCCAGCGATGCGTGGCTTCACACGCTGTCTCACAAAGATTTATTCGCTGTGCGTCGAGGTGTGTTGAAATTTCGGGGATACAAGCCAAAGAAGACTCCAGTAGCCACCAAGACAGCTCTTACTGACGCTGATTTTGCTCCCGACTTTGAGCAGAAGGGCGTGGACATGCGCATCGGACTTGATATCGCATCCTATTCCGAAAGCCACGCCGTGGACAGGATCGTTCTGGTCAGCGCAGACACGGATTGTGTTCCTGCGTTGAAGTATGGACGTAGAGCGGGTCTTCAAACTGTGCTCATTGAACCGCAGGTTACGGGCGTAAAACTTGCTCCGGAACTCCTGTCTCATGCAGATTTCAAGCGTAAGATCGCACTACCATAGACAGACAGTTCCTTTTATCCACGCTGCGACCCCACACTCGGATCCCCCGGCGCGGGGTCGGTGGGATATCATTAGATACCGGGTGCAGAAGTTTTCTCCCACTCGGTCCTACCCGGCAATTTCAATCGCTTACTGCAAAACGACGGTTAAAAAGGCAGGAGTGGGCGTGTGTGACGAGTGCAACTTTATTCCAGGCAGCAAGGATCCATGCGAGCAAAAACAGCAGTCGTGGTCGGTGCCCAGTGGGGCGATGAAGGTAAAGGAAAGATCGTCGACGTGCTCTCCGAGCGCTTCAACGTCGTCGCGCGCTACGCCGGGGGCCACAACGCCGGACACACCGTCATCATTCACGGGCAGAAATTCATCCTCCAGCTCGTCCCCTGCGGCGTCCTGCGGCCCGATTGCCAGGCGGTCATCGGCAACGGAGTCGTCCTCGACCCCATGGCCTTCCTCAAGGAAGTCGGCAAGCTCCGCGACCTCGGCGTCGATGTCGACCGCCAGCTCTTCGTCTCCAACCGCGCGCAGGTCATCCTGCCTTACCACCGCATGATCGAGCTGGCCGCCGAGAGCGCCCCCGGACGCCAGAAAATCGGCACCACCAGCCGCGGCATCGGACCAGCATACGAGGACAAAACCGCCCGCAACGGCCTCCGTGTCGTCGATCTGCTCAACACCGGTCTGCTCAAAACCCACATCGAAAACGCCTGCCGCGAGAAAAACACCATCGCCCACGCGCTCTTCGGCACTGAGCCGCTCGACCCCGCTCAGATGTACGAGGATTACGCCCGCGCCGCCGAACAGGTCGCGCCCTTCGTTACTGACACCGCCTCGCTGCTCAACAAAGCAATCCGCAACGGCAAGAGCGTGATGTTCGAGGGCGCGCAGGGAACCATGCTCGACATCGACCACGGAACCTACCCCTTCGTCACGTCGTCCTCAGCCACCGCCGGCGGAGCCATTACCGGCACCGGAGTCGGCCCCACCGCCATTGGCACCGTCATCGGCGTCACCAAGGCGTACGTAACCCGCGTCGGCGAGGGCCCATTCCCCACTGAATTGCATGACGAGTCGGGCGATCTGCTCCGCAAGCTTGGCAATGAGTTCGGAGCCGTCACTGGACGCCCCCGCCGCTGCGGCTGGCTCGACCTGCCTCTGTTGCGCTACTCCAACCAGATCAACGGAACCGAGTGGCTGGTAGTCACTAAGATGGACGTGCTCGACGGACTCGACGAAATCCCCGTCTGCACCGGCTACGAAATCGACGGCAAGCTCGTCGATACCATGCCCGCCGACGTGCGCGGCCTCGAATCCATCAAGCCGGTGTATACAAAACTAAAGGGCTGGAAGCAGCCGACTGAAAATATCGCCGAGTTCGACCAACTTCCCCAACTGGCCCGCAACTATCTGCGTTTTCTGGAACAGGAATCCGGCGCGCGCATCGGCATGGTCTCCACCGGACCCGACCGCGCCCAGACCATGACCCTCCCCGCCTTTGCGGAAGCCCTGCAATCGCTCGAACAATCGCCGAAAAGAGAAGATGGATGATCAGTTTCACCGTCCGTATGAAGTTCAAATCTGAAGACCGCGAACAGATTCAGGAAGCCCTGCGCCCGCTCACCGCCGCCTCGCGGCTCGAACCCGGCTGCGTTACCTACATCCCCCACACCCTTGAGGACGACCCCGATACGGTCCTCATCTACGAGCAGTACCGCGATCAGGCCGCACGCGAAGCCCACTCCGCCTCTGACCATTTCAAGAAATACGTCGTAGGCTGCCTCTACCAGCGAATGCTCGAGCGCAAAACAGAAATCCTCGTCGCCGTATCCTAGTTCCTCACTTGACAACGCGCCCAGCGAAAACGGGTCTTCGCGCAACGAACAGCCGGATTGGCAAGCTGGCTGAAAAAGCGATCGTCGCGTCATTCGGGCCGGCATAATGTAGGCAAAACGCCTCTCGCAGATTCTAAAAGCGGTAGAAGATGGCCTCTGCCGCAGCCTCCGGATTGTGTCGCTTCGATGGCCTCCGAAAAACCGGCAAAGGAAGTCTTAAGCCTGTAAGATTAAGGAATCGCATCGTCATCCACGATCCGGACTGATGACGTCTATGACGAACGAAGAATTAGAGGCTTTCCTAACCTCCGATGAAATATTCAGTCTGTACAGTGGCATCCAAGTAGTCTGGTAGCGGCGAGCTTCGCCGTTCGAGCGGCAAAATGCCTTCTTCGCTGTCCAAAATCGTGGCTCCCGGGCTTTTCTTTGACTCACATCGGGAGCGCAAGCTACCATCCGGTACGCACATGCGCCACCAAGCTCATGCTTCGCGAACCTCTCAACGGCTGATCCTTTTCGCCGTCGCCCTCTGCCTCGTGTTCGCAAATCCTGCCTGGGCGATGCCGCGCCATGAGTCGCACGCCATTCACAAGCAGATCGAAGCGCTCGAGATGCAGTGGCGCAACGCCGAAATCGACAACAACGTCAGCCAGATGGATCACCTTCTCGCCGACGACTACATCGGCATCAGCGCAAACGGAACCGTCGAAACCAAAGCGCAGGCGCTCGCGCAGCGTAGAGCCGGGACCGTCCGCATCCAGAGTCTCAACCTCAGCGACCTCAAGGTCCGCGTCTACGGAGACACCGCCGTCGTTACCTCGCAGGCCGAGTTGACCGGCGTAAATGGCCAGAGCGACATCAGCGGAGACTATCGCTACACCCGCGTCTACAATAAAAGGCTCGGCCAGTGGAAGATCGTCAGCTTTGAGGCCAGTCGAATGCACGACGTCGATGCCCGTGCAAAACACTGAACTGCAGCTAACGAGCGGTCGGCTAGAGTCCGGTCAGCTAAGAAGCGGTTAGCGTGAGTTCGGGTGGTTTTAGGCCCGTCGGACTCCGCATCATCCCTCGTTTTCTTAAATCTAAACTCTCAAATTGATTATGCGGAGCGCCCGGTCGTCCGGCTGACCGGAGCTTAGCTGACCGCTTCCCAGCGAGCCGCTTTTTAGCCAACCGGACTTTAGCCAACCCCCGGCTATCCCCGCCGCCGAAATTGCTGTAGTCTTGAACATGCTCGCATTGGAGCAGGTTGGGGGTGTATTTCTTTGGCAGAGGTTCGCGTGCAGGAAGGCGAGCCGCTTGAGAATGCTTTGCGCCGCTTTAAGCGCAAAGTGCAGACGGAGGACATCATTAAGGAAGTGAAGCGTCACTCCTTCTACCTGAAACCAGGCGAAAAGCGCCGCGTGAAAGAAGCGCTGGCGCGCAAGCGGAATCGAAAGAAGGCTCGTAAAGAGCAGGACTAGTAAAGAGCAGGACTAGTAAGGAAACATTTCGCGCCGGACGGGCAAACTCCCAATTTCCGCCCTCCGGCGCGTTGCCCATCTTCAGAGTCGGGGCATCCCGACTCCGGAGTGGATTGAAGAACCTCCGGTTACGAATCTGAATCGGAGTTGAGCCGCACTTCATGTCGGCCCAGGGCCAAGCACTACAATTTTCGTCTGATTGCTGTGTTGTTCCGGTCTCGATCGGTCGGAGTCGTGCATCACAGACGCTGGTGGGCAAGGGACGCCGTATGGATTTCATCGATAAGACGTTGAAATGCGTCGATTGCGGAAACGATTTTGTGTTTACTGCGGGCGAGCAGTTATTTTTCCACGACAAGCAATTTAAGAACGAACCCAAGCGCTGCAAAGCCTGCAAGTCGAAGCGCGCCTCCGGCAAGGCGGCCCGCCCTGAAACGCGCACCACCTGCTCGGAGTGCGGCGCGGAGACAACCGTCCCCTTTAAGCCCTCGCAGGGACGCCCGGTGCTATGTCGGTCCTGCTTTCAGCAGAAGCGCGTCCCCGCTCAGTAAGAAATATCCATCAGGCTTCCTTCGAAGCCTGAGGAGTCTTTTCTTCATCTCATCCAAAAAAGGGACGCGGAGTTGGGAAAACCCTTCCGCGCCGAGCACTGATTAATGATTCAGGTGTCCAGCTTTAGCGGGCCCGCGCCAGCTTCCGGGCCGGAGTCTTCTTGGCGGACTTCGCGGCAGGCACGGACTTCGCGGCAGGTTTCCGTGGCGCAGTCTTTGTGGGCGCTTTGTGGGCTGGCTTTGATGGAACCTTGCGGGCACTCTTTGCAGGTGCTGGCGATGAACCGCTCACGTCACTCTTCCGCTTCTCATCCTCATGGGTGACCAGCAGCGCCTCCAGTTGGCGAAGCAGGTCGCTGGTGTGCATCGGCTTCACCAGCATCTTGTCCGCGCCGTTCTCGCTTTCGAAGGCAGGCTCGGGGAAGGCCGTCAGCATGGCGACCGCTGGACGGTACGCAGCCTTCTTGGCCGCCGCAACCACCTCCATGCCTGCGTTTGCGCTTTCCATGCGCATGTCCGTAATCACCATGTGATATTCATGGCCGCGGATCTTCATCTTCGCCTCGCGCGCCGAGGCCGCCGTCTCCACATCGAAGCCGCTGATTTCCAGCACTGCCTTCAGCGTCAGCAAAATCGCCAGCTCGTCATCCACCAGTAAAATTCGCCGTTTCATAAATGTTCCCCCCTGAAATGCAGTTAAGGAAGCACAATGCCGAGCCTCAAAGCCGGCGAAATTTCCTTCTCTGTTTGTCTTCCTGCAAGTCTTTCAGCACTGTCCAGCAATCGTTTCGAAATGCGTTGGTAAACTCAATAATGTGGAAGAATACCACGTTGAGAACTTCGGATGCCGTGCCAGCCGCTCCGACGGAGAAGCCATCGCCGCCGGATTGCGAGGCCATGGATTGGCCCCCGCTTTGACCCCGGATTCGGCCCAACTCGTCATTCTGAATACGTGCAGTGTGACTGCGGAGGCCGACCGCACCGCGCGCGCTTTCATCCGCCGTGTCCACCGCCGCAATCCCCAGGCCAGAATCATCGTCACCGGCTGCTACGCCCAGCGCGCTGCCCGCGAAATCGCCGCGCTCGAAGGTGTGGACGCAGTCATCGGCAACAGCCACAAAGCACTCACTCCACAGATCGGCGCAAGCCTCGCGGGCTCGCCCCAACTTATCCCGCTCGCAGTCTTGACCAAATCTTCCGCGCAAATTTTCGTAGACGAAACCTTCGCCCACTCCGAGCTAGCGTCGCTGCCCTTCGCCGCCGACGCGCACCAGACCCGCCCGAATCTCAAGGTCCAGGACGGCTGCAATAATCGCTGTTCCTTCTGCGTCATCCCGGCCACGCGCGGACCCAGCCGCTCCGTCCCGCTCCAAACCTGTCTCGAAAATGTTCGCCGCTTCGCCGAAAACGGCGGCCAGGAACTCGTTCTGTCCGGCATCAATCTCGGGCGCTGGGGTCACGATCTCAGTGGTCGCGATCTCAGTGGTCACGATCTCAGTGATCGCGATTCCGGGGGGAGCAACCTCGCTCCCGCACAGAACTTCATCGATCTCGTCACAGCCATCCTTCGCGAAACATCCCTGCCGCGCCTGCGCCTCAGCTCCATTGAGCCAATGGACTGGACACCGGCACTCCTCGCGCTCGTTGTTGAATACGCAACCGGCCAACATCCGCGACTCGCGCCGCACGCGCATCTGCCCCTGCAATCCGGATCCGACACCATCCTCAGAAAAATGCACCGCCGCTACCGCCCCTGGCATTACGCCCAGCGAGCCAGCGACATCCGTGCCGCTCTGCCCGACGCCGCCATCGGAGCCGACGTAATGGTCGGCTTCCCCGGCGAGACCGACGCGCTCTTTGAGGAGAGTTACCGCTTCATCGCCGCGCAACCATTCACCTATCTGCATCTGTTCCCGTTCTCGCCGCGCCCTGGAACGCCTGGCTGGGAGCTGCACCGCGACCACTCCGTTCCACCCTCAGCCGTAGCCGCCCGCATGTCTGCCCTGCGCGCTCTCGCCGATGAAAAAGCGAAGGCCTTCCGCTGCCGGTTCGTAGGCCGATCGCTCTCCGTCGTGACGCTTGAAGGCGGCAGCGCCGCGCAAACCCCCGCCCTCTCCGCCAACTTCCTGAAAGTAGAGCTCGCCGCGGCCGTTCCCGCAAACCAGATGCTCCAGGCGCAAATTACAGCCGCAGCGGACCGAGCCTTTCTCGAAGCACGCGTATTCCCGCAGCGCGAACCCGGACTTCTGCATCGAAATACAGGGAAGCACGATATACTGAGTAGGTACATGGCGGCAGCGCCACAAATTTTGGAGGAAAACCCATCGATAAGCGTTCGGCCAAGCAGTTTATCCGTATCAATGAAAGAATTCGCGCGCGTGAAGTGCGCGTCATCGACGACGCCGGAGAGCAGCTCGGCATTCTCGCCCCGTTTGAAGCCCTGAAAATTGCCCGCGAACGCGGCCTGGATTTGGTTGAGGTTTCCCCCAACGCCGTCCCACCCGTCTGCCGCATTCAGGACTACGGCAAGTTCCTCTACGAAAAAGATAAGAGCGAGCGCGCGGCGCGCAAGAAGCAGAAAATCATCGTCGTCAAGGAAGTCAAGTTCTCCGTCACCGTCGACGAGCACGACTACCAGACCAAGAAGAATCAGGCCGTCCGCTTCCTCACCGAAGGCGACAAGGTCAAAGCCTCGCTCCGCTTCAAGGGCCGCCAAATGGCCCACCGCGAGCTCGGCTACGCCATCATCAATCGCCTCATTCAGGACATCGGCGACGCCGGAATCGTCGAGTTCATGCCGCGCATGGAAGGCACCACGCTGCACGCCATCCTCGCGCCCGGCAAAAAGGAAATGCCTAAGAAGCCGGCAGCTCCTAAGCCGCCGGCCCCGGCACCATCCGCGCAATCCGCAACAGCCCAGGCCCCCGTCGCCCAGCAATCCTGAACTGGCGTTCTTCGAAAGTCGCGCGTGACAGCTCTTTTGAGGACGCCAGCAGCGGGTGAGTGATGGTACAGTTTCCTTGATCAAGGAAGGGGCAGGGTATGAAGTACCTGTGCACAGTCCTGCTGTTCCTCGCATCCGGTTCATTCGGGTTTGCTCAAAACCAAAGTGCCTGGGACGGCTTCGTTACCGATACCCACTGCGGAACCCATTGCCAGCGCACCTCTACAATGTCTCCGGATCGTGCGTGTGTCCGCCGCTGCGTTCGACAAGGCTCGAAATATGGCTTATGGCATGGGAATCACGTTTACGTGCTGGAACCCCAGTCGAAGGCTGCTAAGTTTGCCGCTGAGAACGTCCGTGTCATTGGTGATCTTTCAAACGATACGATTCACATCAAATCCATTGCCCGCATACCCCAGCAGTCACTGCAGGGGCAGCAGTAGCGGCAATGAAGGGTAGATATGAACGATTTTCTGACGCCTGACCAAGAGCGCGAGCATGCGTTCGAAGAATTTAAGGTCGAACTCGACCAAAGAATCGCGTCCCTTGACCGTGGCGAAGGGATCGACGGAGAAGCATTTCTCGACGACTTGAAGAAGCGCACGGCGGCGCTTTCAGAATTTCAATCCAAGCTGGACCGAGGACTTGCCGAAGCCGAGGCCGGCGACCTGATCGATGGAGAAGAAGTCTTCGCCAGAATTCGTGAGAAATCCCGTCTCCGGCGCAATCAATCTGACTGATCCAGTCCCGCTACAATCGTTGTCAGTGTCTCTAGACTTCAAAATCCACAACACCAGCGGCCACGCACGCCGAGCCACCATGACCCTCCCTCACGGAGCGGTCGAAACCCCCGTATTCATGCCTGTCGGAACCGCCGCCTCAGTCAAGGCCGTCCCGCAACATCTCCTCGAAGAGCTCAACGCGCAGGTCGTCCTCGGCAACACCTATCATCTCTACCTGCGCCCCGGCCACGAACTCATCCGCCGCCTCGGCGGACTCCATCGCTTCATGAGCTGGCCCCGCCCCCTCCTCACCGACTCCGGAGGCTTCCAGGTCTTCAGCCTCAATGAACTCCGCAAAGTCACTGAAGAAGGAGTCAAGTTCCGCTCCCACCTCGATGGCTCCAGCCATTTCTTCTCGCCCGAGCACTCCATGGACGTGCAGATCGCCCTCGGCGCCGACATCGCCATGGCCTTCGACGAATGCACCGAGTACCCGGCAGATCGCAACCGCGCCCGCCACTCCCTCGACATCACTCTCCGCTGGGCCGAGCGCAGCAAGCTTCATTTCGATCGGCACAAACATGAGCGGCCTTGGGATGAGACTTTCGCCCAAAAAACTCCCAGCATCTTCGGCATCGTTCAGGGAGGCATGTACAAAGATCTCCGCCGCGAGTGCGCGCAGCGGTTGGTCGACCTCGATTTTCCCGGCTACGCCATCGGCGGACTCAGCGTAGGCGAACCGCGCGAGCTAACCCGCGAAATCATCGCCGAAACCCTCCCGCATCTCCCCGCCGACAAGCCCCGCTACGTCATGGGAGTCGGCTACCCCGACGAAATCGCCGAGTACGCTGCCATGGGCGTCGATATGATGGACTGCGTGCTGCCCACCCGAGCCGCGCGCCACGGCCTGCTCTTTACCTCCGAAGGCCGCCTCAACATCAAGAGCAAAAAGTACGCCGACGACCAAAGCCCGCCCGACCCCAACTGCACATGCATGGTCTGCAACCGCTACAGCCGAGCCTACCTGCGCCACTTGATGACCGCGCAGGAGCCGCTCGCCGCCGTCCTCAACACCCTGCACAACCTCGCCTTCTACCTCAACACCATGCAAAAAGTTCGCGCCGATATCGACACCGATAGCTTCGGCAATGGGATCGGCAAGCTCTGATTTGTCTTGATTGCTCGCCTTCAGCGTTCGCAGCCTAACTCGCTGCGGAGTGGTCACCCAGAGACGAGATCTGCCGCGGGTGATCCTCATGAAGTTCGTGGTGCAGCTCGTCAACCTTCGCTCTGGCCTTGTCTAAAGCCTTCTTGCCAACGGAAGTTATCTTGTAAAGGCGTCGCTTGCGACCGCCAACGTTCTTGAGCACAGACTTCAACAGGCCCCTGCGTTCCAGGCCATGCAAAAGCGGGTAGAGCGTTCCGGGGCCGACGCGATACCCATGATGCTTAAGCTCCTCTATCATCGCCAGCCCAAAGATCGGCTCGTGAGCGGCATGCACAAGCACGTGAATGCGTATAAGACCCGAAAAAAGTTCCCGCTGATGTATTGGCACGGATAAAGAATACCTCCCTCAACCTGAGTTGTAACCATGTTATCGAATTTCGATGATATGATTTTCTTCGGACGGCTGTGGAGTGTCCGCTCGTTCTTGCTTTGAGTTCCGATTCAGGAGCCTCGATGAAGGCTGGTAGTACTTGCTCAAACCTAACTCTGCTCCTGCTCCTCCTGTTCCTCGCCGCGCCCAAACTCTGGTCGCAGGCCGGCCCTCCCTTCCAGACCGACGACCCCACCCCCGTAGACCTCGGCCATTACGAGGCCTACATCTTCAGCACCGTCGACGGAACCCCGGCAGAGATCGATCCCACCGGCCCCGCCTTTGAATTCAACTGGGGAGCCATCCCCAACATCCAGCTCCACGCCATCCTGCCCTTCGGAGCGGTGATTCCATCCAACAACCCCGCCTATCTCCCCGGAGGAACCGGCCCCAGCGCCTACGGCCTCACCGACATGGAACTCGGCGTGAAATACGGCTTCATCAAACAGACAAAGCGCCGTCCCCAGATCGGCTCCTTCACCATGTTCGAAATTCCCACCGGCAGTTACTCCCGCGGTCTCGGAGTAGGCCGCGTCTGGTACAAGCTTCCCCTCTGGGTAGAAAAGGAATTCGGCCCCTGGAGCCTCTGTGGCGGCATGGGATACACCGTCGTCCCACAAACGGGGTATCGCAACTACCTCTACGGCGGATTCCTCGTGAAGCGCGAGATGAGCAAGAAACTGGAGCTTTCCGCTGAAGTGTTTTCTCACGCAAGCGAGGGCTTCGCCGCCCCACAAACACAATCGTCAACAATGATTGACGCCGGCGGCTACTACCACTTCAAATCGCCCGGCCTGCAACTGCTCTTCGCCTACGGACACTCCATCGCCGGACAAACCGAAAACTACGCCTACCTCGGCCTCTACAAAACCTGGGGGAAAGACCGCGGCCCAGACCAGAAATCCGCCGCGGACGCAATGCAATCCACGCAACCTTCCGCCAACAAATTTCAGTAACGCGCTCGTGCCAATCCGTTTATAAGTAGAGAACCAATGGAAATCACGGCACGCAGCTTCTGGACAATGATCCACGGTATGGGATTCGGTGCGCTCTACCTGCTCGCGTCATCCGGCGCGCTCGTGGAGCTGTATTTCTTCACCACCTCGTCCGCGTCTTCCGAATCCACGCCCACCCGTGAACGCTTCCTCAAGGTCTATCTGCTCGCGATGGTTGTGCTCGCATGGGCCGCCGTGCTCACCGGAGCTTACGTCATCTATCCTTGGTATCGCGCCGCGCCCCCGCCCGGAACGGTCGACCTCTCCATGTTTCCGCAGCGGCTGCTGATGTCCAGTCCCGCCACCATCGGCTGGCACTCCCTCGGGATGGAGTGGAAGGAGCACGTCGCCTGGTTCGCTCCCATCTCGATCACCATGGTCGCATTCGTCTTCATCAAATACGGTCGCGACCTTCGGAATCACAGACAGCTTCGCGCCGCAGTGCTCAGCTTCGCCCTGGCCTCTTTCCTTGCCGCGGGAATCGCGGGCTTCTTCGGCGCGATGATCAACAAGGTCGCGCCCGTTCACGGCGGCCACACAATTCAATTGAGCCAGGGAGGAGAAAAATGACTCCATCCGACACCGTCTCCGCGAAAACTCCAGCCATCCCCAACGGCTCCGGCGCAGCCGCCATTCTTTCGGCAGGTATCGGCACCTTTGCTCTGGCAGTTTTGGCGATCGCAGGCGATAAATCAGCCCTCCTCAAAAGCTACCTTGTTTTCTATAAACCAACCGGGCCTCTCTCTGGCGTAACCACAGTTGCCATCCTTATTTGGCTTTTCACCTGGGGCATTCTGGATTGGCGGTGGCGGAGCAGGACCGTCGCGATGAGCCGTATCAGCGCCGCAGCTCTCGCATTGCTGGGCCTGGGCCTGCTGCTGACATTTCCTCCCATCGCCGACCTTTTTTGAAAAAATGCGCGCGTCCCCCGCGGTGTATCGATAACAAATTCCAAATCCACGACCAAAGGGAGTGGCCACAGCAGCCAGCACCAGGAAGGCGCCGAAGGCGCGTGTGCCCGTGCGGCCAGCACCGCCGAAGGCGCAGCCGCCTGGACGGCCAGTCCCGGCGAGTCCCTTGACACGGTGAATTCTGTACGCGATGCTAAAGGGCAGGCATTCCTGAGGGCCTCGCAAGGCGATCTCAGGCGCCAGAAGGAAGCAGCACGAGCTGTTCGAAGCCCGTCCGGCAAAGACTCTCCTCTTAGCCTTGGGCCTTTCCTAAAATATTTTTCGACGTAGGTGGCGTGGATCGGAGCTTTTCCTCATCCCCGCCCTAAAAGGATTGTGTGTTGACGACGTTTATCATGGCTGCCGCGCTTCCTTCGGGCCTCGTCTCTTTTCTCCCGTTCATTCTCATCATCGCCGTCTTTTATCTGCTGCTCATCCGGCCCAATCAGAAAAAGCAGCAGGTCTGGCAGCAGATGCTCAGCAATCTCAAGACCGGCGACCGGATCACCACCACCGGCGGCATTCGCGGAACCATCCTCAATATTAAGGACGACACCATCCAGCTTCGCGTCCCTCCCGACAACATCAAGCTTGAAGTGGTCAAGAGCGCGATTGCTTCCGTAACCACCGACGAGGCGGCTAAGTAGCTTCAACCCATCATTGCCATGCGTGAGAATCTGACCAGCAAAACCATTCTGATCGTTGCCGTGCTCGTCGTTTGCGTGCTCGGAATCACCGGCATCCCCAGCGGCTTTTCCGGGGCGGCCCTCAAAACCTCCATTCTCAACCGCATCCATCTCGGCCTCGATCTCAAGGGCGGAACCCACCTCATCCTCCAGGTCATGGTCGATGAAGCCGTCGGCATCACCACCGACAGCGACGCCGCGCACATCCAGCAGGATCTGCAATCGAACGGCATCACCGTCGCCTCCGTCACGAAGCCTGACGCCAGCAACCCGGCCCTCATCCAGATCAATGGCGCGCCGCCCGACCGCGGCAGTGACATCCGCAGCGTGCTCACAGCTCGGTATGGTCAGGACTACGACATCGCCTCCGGCGCCAACAACACCTTTACTCTGACCATGAAGCCCACCGCCGAGGCCGATCTGAAAAAGCGTGCACTCGACCAGTCCATCGAGGTCATCCGCACCCGCGTCGATTCGCTTGGCGTCAGCGAGCCCGTCATTCAGGAGTACAACCTCGGCAGCGACCAGATTCTCGTCGAGTTGCCGGGCGTCGATGACCCCGCCCGCGTCAAGGATGTGATCCAGTCCACCGCCCGGCTTGAGCTTCACCTCGTCCTCGGCGGCCCTTACACCAGCGAGCAGGACGCAATTTCGCAGCTCGGCGGCAGCGTTCCCTACGACGGAAAGCTGGTCCAGACCGCCCCCGGCGTATCGCCCTCCGGCGGTGTGTCATGGTATGAGATCAAGCGCGCGGCTGAAGTTGGTGGAACCGACATTCGCAGCGCCCGCGTCGATACCAACAACAACACCAATCAGCCGGAAGTAAACTTCTTCCTCACCACCGCTGCCGGTGACCACTTCGCCGATTTCACCGCTGCTAACAAGGGCAAGCCCTTGGCCGTGGTGCTCGATAACAAGATTCGCGAAGTCGCCAATATCGAAGGGCAGATTCGCGATCAGGGCGAAATCAGCGGCGGAGCCATGACCCCGCAGCAGGCCAACGATCTGGCCATGCTGCTCAACACCGGCTCGCTGCCCGCCTCGCTGCACTACCTGCAGGAGAGCACGGTCGGCCCGTCACTAGGCGCCGACTCCATCCATCAGGGCGTAATGGCCGCCGTTATCGGCATGTTGGCCGTGATGATCTTCATGCTCGTCTACTATCACGGAGCGGGCATTAACGCCGACCTCGCGCTCTTTCTCAACCTGGTCATCCTGCTCGGGTTCATGGGCTACACCAGCTCGGTGTTAACACTACCCGGTATCGCCGGAGTCATCCTGACTATTGGTATGGGCGTCGACTCCAACGTGCTCATCTTCGAGCGTATCCGTGAAGAATTGCGTGCCGGTAAATCACCGGCAGCCGCGGTCGATCAGGGCTTCGCGCACGCCTGGACGACGATTCTCGATACGCACGTCACCACCGTCGTTTCGGCGGCCATCCTGTTTCTCTTCGGTACCGGCCCGGTCAAAGGATTTGCCATAACGCTCACCGCCGGACTCTGCGCCAACCTGTTCACCGCGGTCTTCGTCTCGCGCGTCATCTTCGAGGCCAACCTGAACCGCAGGCAGCGCGGCGCGCCGATCTCGATTTAACCAGCCGGATCGGAGCATGACTCCGGTCCGCACTGGCGCTTTGAAATGCAAGTTTAAGCAATGCCCGGGGCCTTCGCCCCTGAGGGAACGAATTCGTGGAACTGTTTGGAGAAGTAAAGATCGATTGGCTGGGGAAGAAATGGTACTTCCTCGGGTTTTCACTGATCTTCAGCGTCGCCGGTGTGCTCTCGCTGTTGTTCTGGCACGGCCTGCCGCTGGACGTGGACTTCAGGGGCGGCACCGTCGTGCGCGTCAAGTTCGCCGAGCAGCCGAACATAAACCGCCTCCGCGACGCCGCGCAGAAGGTTGGTCTCAAGGACGCGCCCGTTGTGACCTACGGCCCGGCGGCCAACAACGAGGTCATCATCACGCTGCCCGAGTCGCGCACCAGCGAGTCCGCGCTCGATGCCGGCCGCGCCGCCATCGTCTCTGCGCTCACCAACAACTACTCCGTTACTGGAAAGCAGAACCAGGGCAACGGCAAGCTAGACCTCGATAACGTCGGACGCGGCAGCCTCGCAGACTGGCTGGCGCAAAAAGATCCTGAGCACCTTGGATCGAGCGACGCCGCCACGCAGCGCTACACCCAGCAGGCCAACGCCATCCTCGACTACCGTGATACGCAGCACAGCGGACTCGTCGACTCCATCGGAAATCTTTCCGGCGTAGCCGACCCCGCAGTTGTCTCCGAACTCCAGCAGGACGCCTATCTCTCCGGATTCGCCGTCCGCAACGTCGAAATCGTCGGACCCCAGGTCGGCACCGCGCTTCGCCACCAGGCCATCTATGCCACACTCTATTCGCTCGCCGGAATGCTCATCTATCTCTGGTTCCGCTTCGAGCTTATCTATGGAGTCGCCGCCGTGGTCGCCGTCTTCCACGACACGCTTATCACCATCGGAGCCTTCTCGCTCTTCGATAAAGAGATATCCCTCACCGTCATCGCCGCCATCCTCACCCTGATCGGTTATTCGATGAACGACACCATCGTCGTCTTCGACCGTATCCGGGAGAATCTGCGCATGACGCGCCGCGAGCCGCTGGCTGATCTCGTCAACCGCAGCATTAACCAGACTTTAAGCCGAACCGTGCTCACTTCCGGTCTTACTTTCCTCACCGTGCTTTCGCTGTATGTCTTTGGTGGAGAGGTGCTGCGCCCCTTCTCCTTCGCTCTGGTCATCGGCATTCTCATCGGCACTTATTCGTCGATCGCCGTCGCCGCCCCCATGCTCGTCGCCTACCAGGATTGGCGCACAGGGCGAGGAAAGGCCGCGGTTTTACCTGCTGGAAGGCGATCCCGGAGCTAGACTTTCGCATCGTATGCAAATTGTGATAGAACAAAACACCCGCCTCTTCTGCCCGACGAGCCAATTGGCAATTCGCAATAAAAAAAGAGACTGGCGCGGGAACAAATACCCAAGGTTCTGGTGTCTATAAGTGGTAAGAATGTTTTGTATGTCCGAGGTAGGCCATGTTTGAAGATGCATTGATGGAATCTGGCGGGAAGATCAAAACCAAAAGCAAATATTTCACCATCGTTGGAATAGTGCTGAATTGCTCGGTCGTTGCAGTCATGATTCTGATTCCGCTGATCTACCCTGACGCGTTGCCCACTGCGGCCATGACCACGCTTCTCGTAGCGCCCCCGCCACCACCACCTCCGCCACCACCCCCGCCTCCCGCTCCCGTGCATCCGGTAAAGGTAGTTTCGGAGATGCTCAATAACCAGCTCACCGCGCCCACCAAGATTCCTAAAACAGTCAAGATGGTGAAGGAAGAAGCAGCGCCCAGCATGGCTGGAGTGGCTGGCATGGACGGCATGTCCGGCGGTAGCGCCGGTGGCGTCATGGGCGGCATTCTCGGTGGCATCGGTACCGGCCCCGCTCCCGTCGTCAAGGCGGCTGCACCCAAAAAGATCGCAGTCTCCGCTGGCGTGATCGCCGGCAACAAAATTGGCGGAGCAGACGTGCGCTATCCCGCTATTGCCAAGGCCGCGCGCATCCAGGGCACCGTCGTCCTGCAGGCAACAATCTCCAAAGGCGGTACGATTCAGGATCTTCGTGTCATCAGCGGCCCGCCCATGCTTCAGCAGGCCGCTCTAGAGGCCGTAAAAACCTGGCGTTACAGACCCTACCTGCTCAGTGGCGAGCCGGTAGAGGTGGAGACTCAGGTCAACGTTATATTTACCCTCGGTGGTTGATGCCCGGATCGCCCTCCCTTCAACCGGAGGACAGTCTGCAGCCGCCAAATGTTTTGTGAATTCCCAAGCAGTTACTCCTTAGGAGGAAAGATTCAGTGATTCTCGCTCATCTTCATCAACTCGTCGCCCACCCGGCTGGTCTGGGCTTCTTTTTCCAGGACGATCAAAACATCGGTTTTGGTCCCATGGCTCTGTGGGCTCAGATGGGCTGGCTGGCACGCTGCGTCGTGTTTGTCCTCTTCATCATGTCCATTTGGTCGCTCGCGGTCATGATCGATCGGTACCTCTATTTCGCGGCCGCCCGCAAGCAGTCGCGCGAGTTCGCTCCCCGCGTCGCCGGCGCCTTGAAAGAAGGCAAGCTGGACGAGGCGGTCAAGGTTGCCGACCGCAACAAGAAGTCGCATCTGGCTGAAGTCGTCACCTCCGGTCTGCAGGAGTTCCGCAACTACGGTAGCGGCGGCTCTGTTACCGTCGAGCAGATCGAGTCCTCCAAGCGTGCTCTTGAGCGTGCCGAGGCCATCGTTCACGCCAAGCTCAAGCGCGGCCTCGGTGGTCTGGCGACCATCGGCTCCACCGCTCCGTTCGTCGGGCTCTTCGGAACGGTCGCCGGTATCCTCAAGGCCTTCCAGCAGATCGCCACGCAGAAGACGACCGGTATCGGCGCCATCGCAGGCGGCGTCTCGGAAGCGCTGGTCACTACCGCGTTCGGGTTGCTGGTCGCTATCCCTGCCGTCTGGGCATTCAACTATTTCACCAATAAGGTGGAAGCCTTCGACGTCGAAATGGACAACTCGTCGAGTGAACTGATCGACTACTTCATCAAGCAGAGCCGCCGGTAACTGGCTCAATTCAGCGGGAATCACTCGCCGGGAGTGGGGCAGGCATCGCCCATTCCGCTCCCGGCGCCGGTTTTTCGCAGACGTTGAGGCAGCAACCGAATCTACGGAGTAAAGAATGGCACTCGCAAAAAGAGACGAAGGCAGCAAGGTAAATTCCAACATCAACGTCACCCCCATGGTGGACGTTATGCTGGTGCTGCTCATTATTTTCATGGTCATCACGCCCATGCTCGAGCAGAAGGTGAACGTGAACCTGGCTGTAACCCAGAGCGCAGTGGCTATGGACGACGCCAGCAAGCAGGACGCCGTCACTGTCGCCATCACCCGCGACAGCAGAGTCTATCTCGGACAGGACCAGACCTCGCTCGCCGACCTCGGGACCAAGGTTTCAACGCTCCTCGAAAACAAGACCGACAAGACCGTCTATTTCCGCGCCGATGAACGCGCGCACTATGGCACGGTTGAGGATGCAATCGACGCAGTCCGCACCGCCGGTGTGGAAGAAATTGGCTTGCTCACCGAAAACCGGGAGCCCAATAAACCTCCCCAAGGCGGCGAATAGCCCAAAGTTTTAAATCCGGCTGCAAGCCGGAAATGAGGAATTGACCTATGGCAATGTCAACAGGCGGACCGGGCGGACTTAACTCGGACATGAATGTAACACCCCTGATCGATGTGCTTCTCGTGCTGTTGATCATCTTTATGGTCATCGTGCCGGTAACCCCCAAGGGACTGGATGCGCTGGTGCCCCAGCCGCCCAAGAATCCCCAGCAGGACAAACCGAACGACCAGACGGTTGTCGTGCAGATTGCCAACAACCCCAACGGGATTCCCAGCTACAAGATCAACCAGGACGAAGTCGCCAATAATCAGCTGCGGTCCCGGCTCGACGCGATCTATTCGCTTCGCGCCGAGAAGGTTATGTTCGTCCAGGGCGACCCCAACCTGAACTTCTCCTCCGTCGCGCAGGTCATTGATATCGGTCACGCCGTAGGGGTCGATCACATTGGATTGATCACTCCCAAAATCGCGGCCGGTCAGTAAGTCTCTGCCGGCGCGGTCTACGTAAACTGCGCCACCCGTTTCAGGTTTGCGCCGCGTGAGCAAGTTGCGGTTCGGCGCAAACCAAGTACAATCACTGCGCAGGGAAATTATCCCCCAAGCGGCCTTGAAGCATCCCAGTCGTGAGGACAAGTCCGGCGACCGAAGGAGAACAGATACAGAATGAATCGAATTGCACGCTTTCCGGTGATGACCATGGCAACGCTTTCGTTGCTGGTTTCTGTGACCGGTTGCCAGAAACTCAAGGCCCGCGATCAGTTGAATAAGGGAGTTCAGGCGTACAAGGGCGCAAAGTACGAGGAAGCCATCGGCCACTTCGAACAGGCGGTCAATGACGATCCCACGCTTCCCATGGCCCGCGCTTACCTGGCTACAGCCTACGCACAGCAGGTGGTCCCCGACCTCACAACCGCGGACAATCTAAAGACCGCCAATCTGGCTATTCAGAATTACCAGAAAGTGCTCGCCGAAAAGCCCGGCGACATTAACAGCCTCAAGGGCATCGCCAGCATCTACTTCAACATCGACAATTACGATCAGGCCAAGCAGTGGCAGATGAAGGTTCTTGATGCCGACCCGAAGGATGCCGAAGCCGCATACACCATCGGCAGCATCGACTGGCGTCTCTCCTACCGCAACGCCGTCAAGGCGCTCCGCGATGTAGGAATGACCGACGACGGCCAGGGCAACGTCAAGATGCCGAAGAAAGCCTGCCAGGCTCTCGCGGAGATAAACACTCCGCTGGTGAATGAAGGCATTGATTACCTTCAGAAGGCCGTCGAGATTCGCCCCAGTTACGACGACGCAATGGCCTACCTCCAGCTAAGCTACCGCCGCAAGGCCGACCTTGAGTGCGGGAATGACGACGCCCGCAAGGCCGACATGGCGCTGGTTGACGAGTGGCGTGAGAAGGCCATGAATACTCGCAAGGCCAACGAAGAGAAGAAAAACGCCGCGACCAAAGGCATAACACTGCAATAACACTGCCCCGTTCCCGGCAAAAGCCTCCGCTCCGGCGGAGGCTTTTGTTTTCCTGTCTCAAATTCTCAACCCCAACCGCCCAACTATAATCACCCCATGAAGCAAGTCCCCAGCCGCGGCCCAATAACCGCAACAAGCCCCAGGAACCAATCAAAAAATCCACCCGCCCTTGCGCCGAAGGCGCGCACGCCAGGACGGCGAGTCCCGCCGAAGGCGCTTACGTCAGGACGACGAGTCCCGCCGAAGGCGCGCAGGTCTGGACAGCCGGTTCTCGTCGGCGTCGTAATGGGCAGCCAGAGTGACTACGAAGTCCTCGCGCCCGCCATCGAAATCCTCCAGCTCTTCGCCATCCCGCACGAAGCGCGCATCGTCTCCGCGCACCGCACGCCCGACTGGCTCTTCCAGTACGCCGAACAGGCCGAATCCCGCGGCCTCCGCGTCATCATCGCCGGAGCCGGAGGCGCCGCCCATCTTCCCGGAATGCTCGCCGCCAAAACCCTCGTCCCCGTCCTCGGCGTCCCCGTCCCCTCAACCATGCTCAACGGAATCGACTCGCTGCTCTCCATCGTGCAAATGCCCAAGGGCGTGCCCGTCGGAACCCTCGCCATCGGCAAGCCCGGAGCCGCCAACGCCGCGCTCTTAGCCGCCGAAATCCTCGCCGCCACCGACCCCGCTCTCCGCGAAAAGCTCCGCGCCTGGCGCAAACAGCGCAGCGACGAGGTCCTCGCGCAGGAACTCGCGCAATGAAGGTGATTCTCCCCGGCGCCACCATCGGTATCCTCGGCGGAGGCCAGCTCGGCCGCATGACCGCCATGGCCGCCCGCGCCCTCGGCTACCGCGTGCAGGTCATGGACCCCGATCCCTCCTGCCCCGCGCGCTTCGTCGTCGATGCCTGCTTCGAGGGCAACTGGGACGACGCCCGCGCCGCCGCCGATCTTGCCCGCGGCTCCGATGTCGTCACCCTCGAAATCGAGCAGGTCTCGCTCGCCTGCCTTGAAGCCGCCGCGAAATATGCGCCCGTGCGCCCCGGCGCCGCGACCCTGCGCATCATTCAGGACCGCATCCTGCAAAAAAACTGGCTTCGCGATCACGACGTCCCCATCGGCGAGTACCGCGCCATCGAATCCGAAGCCGATCTCGCAATGGCCGCCGCCGAACTCGGGCCCTCCCTCTTCGTAAAAAGCGCACGCGGAGGATACGACGGGCGCAGCCAGGTCAAACTCGGCCTCGGAGAAAACACAACCCCGTCAGAAGCCTGGCAGCTCCTCGGCAAAAAACCCAGCATCGCCGAAAAGGCCATCGACCTCGAAAAAGAAATCTCCGTAATGGTCGCCCGCGCTCCCAGCGGAGAAACAAAGAGCTTCGCCAGCGCGCTCAACCACCACGAAAACCAGATCCTCGCCTGGAGCGTCATCCCGTCCTCAATCGCCCCCGCTCTCGAATCGCGGGCGCAACGGATCGCCTGCGCCATCGCCCAGGCCATCCAGCTCGAAGGCCTGCTCGCCGTAGAAATGTTCGTCACAAAGAGCGGCGATCTGCTCGTCAACGAACTCGCCCCTCGCCCACACAACAGCTACCACGCCAGCGAGCGAGCCTGCGTCACCAGCCAGTTTGAGCAAGTCGTAAGAGCCGTCTGCAATCTCCCCCTCGGCGACGTCTCCATCGTCCAGCCCGCCGCCATCGCCAACCTGCTTGGCGATCTCTGGCTCGACAGCAACAACCAGCCCCGCGAACCCCGCTTCGACAAAGCCTTAGCCATCCCCGGAGTCGGCCTGCATCTCTACGAAAAGCACAGCCCAAGAAAAGGCCGAAAGATGGGCCATCTCTCCGCCGTCGCGGATGCACCAGACGAAGCGGTGAAGCGAGTGCTCGAAGCAAAAACGTTACTGTAAAAAACGTGGATCGAGCCAGCTTACGCTGTCGTAACCTCCGCGACCGCAGTGGAACTCGCCGTGACGATCGCGAGGCCGAGCAGGATGGCAATCAGTGTCTCCACAATTACCGGCCCTGGAAAGAAGTAAGCGTACGAGTTCACCGCAAACACGAGGTACGCGGTCACAAACACCGCCAGGATCGGCCGCAGCCGTCGCGAATCCGTCTTGGCCAGCGAACTCAGTTGCCAGAAGACAACCGCCTCG
This sequence comes from uncultured Acidobacteriaceae bacterium, assembly GCA_963743135.1. Taxonomy (GTDB): domain Bacteria; phylum Acidobacteriota; class Terriglobia; order Terriglobales; family Acidobacteriaceae; genus Silvibacterium. The sequence goes on along the minus strand of CAVUON010000007.1, from coordinate 87,958 downwards.
GCAGTAAGAAGGATTGTGACCGCAAGTCCCAGCCCGCGATAAAAATCCCAATAGCTCCGCGTGTGTCCCATCACTAGAAACTGATTCAACCTCATTGCCTGCACCGCAACCGTCGCGGGGCCCGGCGTCACTTTGCCGAAGACGCCGCCGAAGGTGTGCAGCGCCGCGTGGATGAAGGTCAGGACGGATGCAATGCGAAGCAAGAGAACGGGCTTCATCATTCACTCGCTTTCTGTACTGCCTCTGCGTACATGGCCAGGATCTGCTCCCAGGCTCCCGGACCGTCGAACATCGCGCGCAGTTGCTCATAACCCTCTCCGTGGCGCTCCAGCTTGCTGTGCACCAACTCGACAAGCGTCTCGCGCGGGCCTTCGGCCATAAACCGAACCTCGACTTCGCTTGCCTTGGCCATGTCCGGATCGGCCTTCCAATCGGGCTGATCGTGTGCAGGGCCGACATGCCAGGAGAAGACGACGCGATGCGGAGGGTCCCACGCCAGCACCGTTCCCCAGTCGCACAGCTCGCCTGCCGCGTTCCGCTCGTACCACCGGCCTCCGACCCGCGGCTCCACAAAGATCGTCTCAAATGGAACTTTTCCGATGTGGTGCGTGGCCGGCCACCACGTCTCCATCTGCTCAATGAATACGCTGAAAGCGCGCTCAATCGGCGCCTGCACGCGCACACTCTTACGAACGACGGCTTCTACTGCGGCGTCTGCCATGCCTTTCTCCTGATGGTTCTTTTTCCGCTGCTGCCTGAAAGGCGCTCATCGCCCGCGTCCACATCTTGTCGAAGTGGGCCCTGAGGCGAGCGACTCCCTCGGGGTCCACTTGGTACAGGCGTCGAGTTCCCGCCTTGCTGTCAGTCACGAGTCCCGCATTCTTCAGCACTCGCAGGTGCTGCGACACCGCCGGACGGCTCACCGGCAGCATCCCGGCCAACTCGTTTACAGCAACCGGTCCGCACGCAAGCTTTTGAAAGATCGCCATGCGCGTTGCGTCGCTCAGTGCGTCGAGCCCGGCTTGTAGGTAAGTATCCACTAACGGTAAGCTACCACGAACCGATGTGGGTTTGTCAAGGCCTCGGGCATGTCGCTACCGGACGCCGTCCGCCAGCATCAGGTCGCTGCCCCGTGTGTCCACTTCTGAATATGCTATCCATGTTTCGTCGGGTGAAAGGGCCAGCCCTCCCCATAATTCGAACTGCTTCTATTGCGGTGCGTCAGGTAGAGTGCGCCGAGCAGAACGACGAGCAAAGCCATCAGCGCAAACAGACCGGCCTTCACTCCTCGGCGGGGAAGGATGGTGTGACTGCGCAGGGCCGCAGCCAGCTGATTTACCGATTGGTAGCGGCGTTTTGGGTCGAACTCAAGGCACTTGCAGATAATTTCATCGCAGCTGCGCGGCAGCCCCGGCTGAATGGAAGAGGGCAGAGTTATGCGTCTTCTCCGTTGCACCGCAGAACCAATGGCCGTGCTGGATGGAAACGGATGTTTTCCTGTAACGAGTTCGTACAGCACCACGCCGAGTGCATAAATGTCAGTAGCTGGAGTGAGTGCATCGCAGGTGAACTGCTCGGGAGCCATGTACCCCGGCGTACCGACTGGGCCGTTGGCTGTGATGAACTCTTTTACTGTCTCCGATGTGGGGCTGGGAATCTCGCTGGCAAGTCCAAAATCCATCACTACCGCGCGGATCGATCCGTTGCGGGAAGCCAGCATGATATTGCGGCTCTTGAGATCGCGGTGAATGATCCCGGCGTCATGGATGGCCTGGAGGCCGTCACAGATTTCCAGGGCGATACGCTTCGCTTCCTGCCATGGCAGAGGCGCGGATTCGCAAATCTTGTCTGCGAGAGTAACGCCATCCAGAAATTCCATGCTGATGAAGGCGTGTGGTAAGCCGATGTATGAATCCGGCAGCACATACAACTCGTGAATGCGGCATACCGTCGGTCCGCTGATTTTGCGAGCGAGCTGAACCTCTTTCCTGAAGCGGGCGAAGGCGTGGGATCTCCTGCGATTTCGGGGCGAATGGTCTTGAGCGCTACCCGCCCCAGTTCAAGGTCGGTGGCTTCGTAGACCTCACCCATGCCGCCACTGCCGATAGGCCGGACAATCCGAAAACGAGACAGAATCAGCTCGCCGGCTGCAAAGGCAGGTTTCATGGCAGTCTCGCTAATTCAGTGTCCAGCAAGGGCTGGCCGTGGTACGGTCGCGCTTTCCGGCAGGCTAGGACACTTCCAGAACGCATTTTGACCTCCTGGAGGTCACTCCCGTGTGCCGAGGATTATAGCGCCGTTTGCGGGAGGCCTGCCGAACCTCCCATTCACTTAGGAACCGGAAAACGCGTTTTGCAGCGACCGCAACGCATTCAACCACCGGAGACAAATACCACCAAAATGAACGTGCCGAACTAAAACAAAGGGCAGGCCACGAAAGCCCACCCTCCACAAATCCCGCTAGCCGCTTCTTAGCTGACCGCAACACCAGCCGACCGCAACACCAGCTACCCAATATCCTCCGACCAGTTCTCCAAATACTTCTTCATCTCCGCCATGAACTTCCCGGCGTCCGCGCCATCAATAATCCTGTGGTCAAATCCCAGCGTCAGATGCAGGAAGTGGCGAATCGCAATCGAGTCGGTTCCGTCCGCACCCGTCACGACAGCGGGTTCTTTGAACAATCCGCCCACACCCAGAATCGCCGACTCCGGCTGATTGATAATCGGCGTGCCGAACTGTTCACCGAAGATGCCCGGATTGGTAATCGTAAACGTGCCCGACCCAACCTCATCCGGCTTCAGTTTCTTGCCGCGCGCCCGCTCCGCAAGATCCGCAATCGCCCGCGCAACACCCAGAAAGCTCTTCTCCTCGGCCTGCTTGATGACGGGAACAATCAGCCCCCACTCCAGCGCAACCGCAATGCCTATGTTGATGTTTTTCGGATAGCGAATCGCCTCGCCTTCCATCTGCGCGTTGATGATCGGCATCTTGCGCAGCGTCGCAATCGTCGCCCGCGTGATGAACGGCATGTAGGTCAGCTTCACGCCATTGCGCTGCTCGTACTTGTTCTTCTCTTTCTCGCGCAGCTTCACAATCTTCGTAAAGTCGATCTTGAAAACAGTATGAACGTGCGCGCTCGTCCGCTTCGATTCCACCATGCGCTGCGCAATAATCGAGCGCATCTTCGACAAGGGAACCAGCTCACCAGGCGTCGGAGCTGCAGCCGCAGGCGCAGCAGGTTTCGCAGCCGCCACCGGAGCTGAAGTCGGAGCCGGAGCCGCCGAAACCGCAACAACAGCTGGAGCAACACCACCCGGCTGACCCACATATCCCAGCACGTCTTCCTTGGTAATCCGCCCACCCGCGCCCGTGCCCGCAACCCGGCTCAGGTCAAGATTGTTCTCCTTCGCAATCTTCCGCACCAGCGGCGAAGACCGAACATGCTCCGAAGAAACCGAAGCCGCCGCCGCGACTGCGGGAGCAGCAGGAGCCTCAGCCTTAGGCGCAGCCGCAACAGGAACAGCAGCAGCCGCAACAGGAGAAGCAGGAGCCGCAACCGGTGCAGCCGCAGCCCCGCCAATCACCGCAACCACCGTGTTGATCTGGACCGTATTCCCCGCCTCAACTTTAATCGCGCTCAAAACACCAGCCGCAGGCGAAGGAATTTCCGCGTCCACTTTATCCGTCGAAATCTCAAACAAAGGCTCATCGCGCTGAACGGTATCACCAACCTGCTTCAGCCACTTGGTAATCGTGCCCTCAAAAATCGACTCGCCCATCTGCGGCATCACCACATCCATTCCCGGGCCAGCAGCAGGCGCAGCAGCCGGAACAGACGCAGCCGGAGCCGGAGCCGAAGAAACCGGTGCAGCAGCCTCAGACTTAGCAGCCTCAGCAGCAGGAGCAGCAGCAGCCCCCGAACCGGCCTCATCAATCACCGCGACCACAGTATTGATCTGCACCGTAGACCCATCGCCAACCTTGATCTCTTTCAGAACCCCAGCCGCCGGCGAAGGAATTTCCGCGTCCACCTTATCCGTAGAAATCTCAAACAGAGGCTCATCGCGCTGCACCGTATCGCCCGGCTTTTTCAGCCATTTGGTAATCGTCCCCTCAAAAATCGACTCGCCCATCTGGGGCATCACAACATCCGTCGGCATCGAAATCTTCTCCCGCTCCCTCAAAATCTCATGGCAACGCGCATCAGGCGCGCAACCTCTGATTATAAGGCTAAGAAGCAGCCCGCATTCTCAGCCGCACTTGGTATAACTCCCCCATGGGCTTCTCCATCCACAACGTTGAGCTGACGCTTCTTGTCCTCGTCGTCCTCGTCGCACTGCTCGCCATGCTCGCCCAGAAATTAAACACCCCCTACCCCATCATTCTCGTCCTGGGAGGACTCGGCCTCAGCTTTTTCCGCGTCATTCCGCACGTCTCCCTCAACCCGACGTTCGTCTTTCTCGTCATTCTTCCGCCGCTCGTCTTTGCCAGCTCGCTCAACACACCGTGGCGCGAGTTCCGCTCCAACCTCAGTAGCATCTCCATGCTCGGCCTCGGTCTCGTCGCCTTCACCGTCGTCGGAGTCGCCCTCATCGCGCATTTCTTCATCCCCGGCTTTGACTGGCGCACCGGAGCCGTCCTCGGAGCCGTCGTCTCCACCACCGATGTCATCGCCGTCGCCGCCATCGCCACCCGCGTCGGCCTGCCCCACTCCCTGCTTGAAATCATCGAGGGCGAAAGCCTCGCCAACGACGCCACCGGCCTGCTCGCCCTGCAGTTCACCACGGCTATGGTTGTCTCCGGAGAAATCCCCTCTTTCTCGCGCGGTGCCGCCGACCTCATCTGGCTGATCATCGGCGGCATAGGAGTCGGTCTCCTCGTCGCCTTCCTCATCTCCCGCTTCGACCGCATCCTCTTCAGAAAATTTCCCGGCGCCAGCGATCTCCAGATGCTCGTGTCGCTGGCCACGCCCTACTTCGCCTATCTCCTCGGCGAGGGCCTGCACGCGTCAGGAGTGCTCGCCACTGTCGCCTGCGGGCTTTATCTCGGCAGCAGCGCGTCTGAAACCCTCAGCTCCCGTGCCCGCCTCGACGCGCGCGCCGTCTGGAACACCATCGACTTCGCCCTCAACGGACTCATCTTCGTCGTCATCGGCCTGCAACTCCCCGCCATCCTCGACGGTATCCGCCCCAACAACGGCCACGGCCCGCTCCCCTGGCCGCGCCTCATCATTGGCGCCGCCTTCGTCAGCGCCATCGTCATCATCCTCCGCCTCCTCTGGATGTTCCCCGGCGCGCACATCTCGCGCTTCCTGCGCATCCACATCCAAAATCAGCATCCGCCCAAACCAAATCCTCGCGAACTCATCGTCATGGGCTGGAGCGGCATGCGCGGAGTCCTCACTCTCGCCGCTGCGCTCTCGCTGCCTGTCTTCACCAATCGCGGCGAACCTTTCCCGCGCCGCGAAGCCATCATCTTCCTCGCATTTTCCGTCATCCTCGTAACCCTGGTCGGCCAGGGACTCACCCTCCCCGTCCTCATTCGCCGCCTCGGCGTCTCCGAACCGGAAGGAACGCAGGACGAAGAGCGCCAGGCGCGCAAGGTTCTGCTCAACATCGCGCTCCAGACCCTGCACGGCGTCGATACCACGCACGATGATTCCGAAGCGCAGGCTGTCGAACTGCTCGCCCGCTACTACGATCAGCGGCTCCAGGGCATGAGCCGCAAAGCGGAGAAGCAAAACCAGGCCCAGCTCGACCGCAGATACCGAGAGCTGGCCGCGGACATTCGCACTGCACAGCGCAAAGAACTCACCCGCCTTCGCGAACAGAACCGCTTCCGCGAAACCACCCTGCGCACCCTCGAACGTGAACTCGATCTAATGGATCTAAGCTGGGAAGAGAACTAAGAGCTACGCTGGGAAGAGAATTGAGGCGACTGTCGCGGGTGTAAGTCAATTGCATTACAATATCCTTGGGAGATTTTTCCATGCCTGCAAACGCCTTGATACAGACGCGGATCGACCCCGCCGTAAAAGAGCGTGCGGCGGCGGTGCTCGAAAAAATGGGAATCACGGTTTCCGATGCGGTGCGCATTCTGCTCACGCGAACCGCTAACGAAGGCGCGCTTCCGTTTGCGCTGACAAACAACACCGCCGCGTATGACGCGTGGTTTCGCGCCAAAGTGCATGAGGCGCTCAACGACCGGCGGCCCGGCATTTCTCACGAAAAGGTCGAAGCGCACTTTGCCAGGCGCCGTGCAGCAGCGCTGCGCAAGACGCGATAGTCGATGCGCCTGGAGTGGTCCCCATTTGCGCTGGCCGACCGCGATGCGATCTTCAATTACATCGAAGCTGACAGCCCACAAGCTGCCGTTGTCGTGGATGACCAAATTCGAGAACAGGTTGAAAGACTAATCCGGTTTCCTGAAAGTGGCCGCACCGGACGAGTCGAAGGTACGCGAGAGCTGGTCATAAACCACACGCCGTACATCGTTGCGTATCGGATTCACGAGAATGCGGTGCATATTCTGCGTATATTGCATGGCGCCCGGGTTTGGCCCCAGGAAATTTCCGAAGAACGGTAGCGAACTACGGCCAGTCCTTCAAAACAGACATCGCAGCATTCCGTCCGTTCACGCCAATCACTGATCCGCCCGGATGCGTGCAAGCTCCGCACATGTAGATCCCCCGCATCGGAGTCCTCGCAGCCAGCCGCTTCGACCACATAAACTCCGGCAGGCACTCGCCCTGAAAAATATGTCCGCCCGTAAGCCCGACCTTCTCCTCAATGTCCGGAGGCCCCAGCACCTGTGCATCAACCACCGCAGAGTCAAGATTCGAGCAGAACCGTCCAACTGAATCGAGCGCCAGCCGCCGAACCTCGTCGCGCCTCGAATCCCACGAGCCGGTTGAAAAACTGTAAGGCACATACTGCGCAAACACGCTCATCGTATGCTGCCCCTCCGGCACAACCGTCGCATCATGCACGCTCTGGAAATAAAGCTCGCACCACAAATGTTCTGGCAATTCGCCCCGCCGCGCCGCCGCAAATCCATCCTTCCACTCCTGCTTCGTCAGCGGAGCGTTGATCTGGCCATAGTGGTGCGCTTCCAGATAGTGCGCCTCCAGCTTTCCCGGACGAGCCCGAAAATTCGGCAGCTCCCGCATCAACACATTCAGCTTCACTGTGCAGCCCTCGATCGGAACCGATTCCACCCGCGCGCGCCAGCCATCATCGGCATCGTCGCCCAACATCGTCAAAGTCCGCCGCGGATCAGCATTCGAAATCACCACCGGAGCAAAAATTCTCTCGCCGCCCGCCAGCACCACACCTTCGCCCGCCAAAATCTGCGCCACAGGAACCCCCGCCGCAACCACCGCGCCCGCCTCGCGTGCTGCATCGCACAGGAAAAACGACACCATCCCCATGCCACCCTGCACATAGCCCCACATGCCCGGCATTCCGCCCAGCCGTCCCGACGAATGATGAAAACGAATCGAAGCCGTGCCCGCATCGAAAGGGCTCGCATTCGTGCCAATCACGCCCTGACCCAGCAGAGCCACCTGCAAGCGCTCGTCCGTTAAGTAGTGTTCGACAAACTCAGCCATCGACCACTCAAACAGAACCTTGCGCGCCTCAGCATCTGCGCCCAGCCGCGCATCAATCTCTTCAGGCGACGGAGCATCGCCAATCCACGAATCGCGCTCGCCCTCTGGCCTCAATGCATTGCGCAACCGGCGAATCACATCCGTCATCGCGCGCCAGCCATCCAAGTCCTGCGGAGCAAACCTCTCAATCTCCGCATCGCATCGCGCATCGTCATCCCAAAGCTGCACGCTCGAGCCGTCCAGGAACGGTACAAACAGCCCATTCACCGCCGGAGTCCATCGAAACCCACGCGCCGCCAGCTTCAGCTCCTCAACAATCAGCGGATGCAGCAGGCCTGCCAGATAAGCGCAAGGAGACATCCGCACGCCGGGGAAAGGCTCTTCAATCGTGCACGCCCCGCCCACGCGATCCCTGCTCTCAAGAACGAGTACGCGCTTGCCCGCCTGCGCCAGATACGCCGCGCACGCCAGCCCGTTATGCCCCGCACCCACAACAATCGCGTCCCACCGCTGCGCAGCAAGCTCGCGTATGGGAGCAGGCAGTCCAATAAGTCCGAGAACATCAGCAGTAGGCGACGGCAAAACAAAAACTCCTGAACAATTCAGTATCTCCTGCGCCCAGCTCCTTCTGATCGCTGAACCCTGTTCTAAACCCTGACGACTACCCCCGATGCAGGTACCACGGAATATTGATCACCATAATCCGCTGATTGCCCTTGAGCAGCAACAGCAGCTTCAGCACATTCGCGCGCTGATTGTGCAGCAGATTCTCCCACCAGTGCCGCACCACCAGCTCCGGAACCAGCACCGCGATCTGCCGGTTTTCAAGTTCTTTCTCTTTATCGAGAATGAAATCCAAAACCGGAGTCAGTACAAAGCGATACGGTGATTTCAGGTTCACAAGCTGCGGCACCTTCATTCCGGCTGCGCGCAGCGGCACTGCAACCTTTTTCTCCCAGTCGTCGCAAATGCTCTTCGTATCGCTGTCCGCGCTCTCCACATGCACCGCAATAATGTCCGTCGACATGCACAGCGCAAAACGCAGTGCTTTCTCCGTAAGCCGGCTCCACCGGTCCAGCGGAATAATAATCAGCGGCGGCTTCAGGTTCTCAACCCGCAGCGGCTCCGGATTCGCCGTCTCCTTCGCCACACGTGTGTAATGGCGGCGAACCACCACCATGGCCAGAATCAGCAGCGGAATCAGTAACGCCGTAACCCACGCGCCGTCCGTGAACTTTGCCACCAGCACAATCAGCAGCGTAATTCCGGTCGCCACCGCGCCCACGCCATTCACCACCGCGTGGCGCACCCAACCGGGGCCTTTATGTCTGCGCCAGTGAACCACCATCCCCGCCTGCGAAAGCGTGAAGGCCATGAACACGCCAATCGCATACAGCGGAATCAGCCGGTCGGTAATGCCGCCGAAGAGGATCAGGATAACGGCCGACAAAAAAACCAATGCGTAAATCCCATACGAATGCAGCAACCGCCGCCCGCGCAGAAGAAACACGTGCGGCAGATAATTATGGATGGCGATCGCTTTCGCCAGCCGCGGAAAATCTGCATACGCCGGATTCGCCGCCAGCGACACCGCGACCAGCACCGCCCCCATCGTAAGGTAATAGAACCAGTCGCGCCCCATTACCGCAAAAGTCAGTTGCGACAGCACGCTCTGGTATCCCGGGCTGTTCGGAACCGTCGCGCCAATGTGATAGATACGGCACAGCAGCGCAATCCCGGCCAGCAGAATCGACAGCAGCACAACGATTAGCGTGAGCGTGCGTTTGGCATTCGTTGTCGTCGGATTGCGGAACGCCATTACGCCGTTCGACGTAGCTTCAATGCCTGTCATCGCCGTACAGCCGCTGGCGAATACCTTCAACAGCAGCCACCATCCGATCACTTCCGTCTGCTTTGGCAGTGCCGGAGGAGCCACAACCGCATGGACATGGCCCCCGCCGATCACCGTACGCGCCAGCCCCACAACAATGACGATCAGCAGCGTGCTCACGAACAGGTAGGTAGGAGCCAGGAACACCACGCCCGCATCGCGCACGCCGCGCAGATTGATCAGCGTCAGCAGCACAAGAATCGCCAGGCAAATCGCCAGCGTGTGCGACTGCAGCGCGGGAACCGCCGACACCAGCGCCTCCACGCCCGCCGAGATACTTACCGCCACCGTCAGAATGTAGTCGATCATCAAGGCAGCGGCCGCCAGCAGCCCCGGCCCCGTGCCCAGGTTTGCCGTGGCCACGGTGTACGATCCGCCGCCCTGCGGATACGCCTCGATCGTCTGCCGATAAGAAAAGAAGACCAGAAACAGAAGGATGATGATCGCCGTCATCACCGGCAGAACATAATGCAGCCCGCTCACGCCCAGAGGAATCAGCAGCACCAGCGCCGCTTCCGGCCCGTATGCCGCCGAGCTCAGCGCATCCAGCCCAAAGACCCCAAGGCCCGCCGCCGGGCCAATCTGCTCGGCACGTTCTTCACTCGAAGCCAGTGGCTTGCCAAACAGCAAATCAAGAATCTGCATTCAATCTCTATAAGGATGAAATTTCCCGCCGCATAAGATGCTAACCCAGAAATTGCACCCGACTGTTTTTTCTCTGCGTATTCCCTGGAGAATGAACCGCCGGCTCGTGAGCGAAGCGAACGCCCACAAGGCAGGAATCAGGAGGGCGCCGAAGGCGCGTGTGCCCCGGACGGCCAGTCCGTTGCTAAACTGGAACCAAGCCATGAGCACCGCCCTAAGCCTCGCGCCCGAGATTCTCGCCAAATACGAGCCCGTCATCGGACTCGAAGTTCACGTACAGCTCCTCACAGAAACCAAAGCCTTCTGCGGCTGCCTCAATCGCTTCGGCTCCGAGCCAAACACCAACATCTGTCCCACCTGCCTCGGCCTGCCCGGAGCCTTGCCGGTCCTGAACGCCCGCGCCGTAGAATTCGCCGCCCTCGCCTCAATGGCCATCAACTGCGAAATCCGCGAGCGCTCCATCTTCGCCCGCAAAAACTACTTCTATCCCGACTCACCCAAGGGCTACCAGATCTCGCAGTACGACAAGCCGCTGGCCGAAAACGGCTGGATCGACGTTCCGACCCCCAACGGCACCAAGCGAATCGGCATCACCCGACTCCACATGGAAGAGGACGCCGGCAAGAGCCTCCACGACGGATTCGCCGACTCCGCCACCCGCACCTACGTCGATCTCAACCGCTGCGGCACCCCGCTCGTCGAAATCGTCAGCGAGCCCGACATTCGCACCCCCGACGAAGCCTACGAGTACCTCACCCGGCTCAAAGAAATCCTCCTCTACACCGGAGTAAGCGACTGCAACATGGAAGAAGGTTCCCTGCGCTGCGACGCCAACGTAAGCGTGCGCCCGCGCGGCCAGGAAAAATTCGGGACCAAGGCCGAAGTGAAAAACGTAAACAGTTTCCGCTTCATCCGCGCCGCCCTCGAATACGAAATCGAGCGCCAGATCGAAGTCCTCGAAAGCGGCAACCGCGTCGTGCAGGAAACCCGCCTCTGGAACGCCGCCGAAGGCCGCACCTACTCCATGCGCTCCAAGGAACAGGCCCACGACTACCGCTACTTCCCCGAGCCCGACCTTCCGCCGCTCCTCGTCTCCGCAGCGCAGCAGAAGGAAATCCGCGCCAAGCTCCCCGAGCTGCCCGAAGCCCGCCGCGCTCGCATGGTCTCCGAGTACGACATCACTCCGCAGGACGCCGCCACGCTAACAGCCACACGCGAATTCGCCGACCAGTTCGAGTCCGCCGCCAAGGCCGCAAAGAGTCCCAAGCGCGTAGCCAATTTAGTGCAGAGCGAACTAACCAGCCGCCTCAAGGCCAAAGGATTGGAACTCGAGCAGTCGCCCATCACCATGAAAGGCATTGCCCAGGCTGCCGACCTCGCCGAAGAGGGCAAGCTCTCCAGCAAACAGCTCAAGCAGCTCTTCGACACCGCCTTCGAAGCCAACGAAGATTTCGGAACCGTCTACGAGCGCGAAAAACCGCAGCAGATCAGCGACGCCTCAGCCATAGAAAAAATGATCGACGAAGTAATCGCCGCCAACCCCAAACAGGTAGAGCAATACCGCGGCGGAAAGAAGACCGTAGCCGCCTTCTTCGTAGGCCAGGTAATGAAGCTATCCAAAGGTCAGGCGAATCCAGCGCTGCTGAACGAGCTGGTGACGAAGAAGCTCGACGCGTAGCCCCACTGCTACAAGAAAATGACTCGCATAAATCTGAGTTGCCCCTTTTGTAGCACATCGAAAATACTTGAGGCGACGCTGGACTTCACCTAATCTTCACCGGATCTAGATTGGGTATGAATCTCGTAGAGCTGCTTCGCGAGCATAGAGCTTAGCAATTCCTTCATTGCAGTAAGATCCACGTTCCTTGTTCCCACGCAACGTCGGCTGCTTCGAGTGCCTTGTAGTACGGCGTTTTGTCTGCGGCAATCTGCTCCGGGATCGTGTTTTTTCCAGGAAGCACGTATCCCAATTTCAAACAGAGGATCATGTAGGAAGCGGCTCGTGACGTCCTGCCATTTCCGTCCGTAAATGGGTGAATCCAATTCAGCCTCCACATCACGTATGAGGCAAGGTGAACGGGACTTTTGTCGTTCCACTTTTCGTTGATGTAATCGCAGAGCTCTTCGATTCGCGCAGGGACTTCGAACGCAGCAGGCGGCCGGTGCTTGCTGCCGCCTATTGCGATCTCTGAAGGTCGCCAATTGCCGGCATACACTGAAATTCCGGAGAGAGCTTCGCGGTGAAGATGCAGCAGATGTGAGGGGCGAAATTTGAAAGGCTGCCGTTCGGGGTCGAGGAAACTCTCGACCATCCGAACCACGGCGTCAAACTGCTTGAGCCCGTTTAGAGCTTCCCGCCGGGCCCTGAGATCTGGGTCTGTGATGATCTCAGCATCGAAGGCCCGGCTATGCCGGGTTTGGTCAAGCATTACTTGCTCTTGTACGCCAACTTCAATGCCTCGGCTTGTTCGTCCACCATTTTGCGCGTGATGCGCTCATTCTCAATATGGGTGTTGCCATAGGCAAAGCTCCGACGCTGAGCTTCACGTTCATCGCTCGGGAACGGAACGCGACGCGCGGCTTCGACAAGTTCCTGAAGATAATTCGACATTGACTTAACTCTCCGCCTTTCACCTTGGCATCGTTGGACGCGGCCCGCTACGAATGCGTCTTGGAGCCGAGATAATGAACATTAAGTGAGCCTATCACATGAGATGCATCTCAGAGCTTCAACGGGATTGCAGATTTCCGACTCGGCACTTCGTCTATTACGCATATCGGCACAAGCCTGTAACTATTTAGGATCGTTCGCCTCATATCAATAGCTGGATTTTCCCGAAGTCCTCTGGAGGGTTCCTTGATAGGCGAGACAGGATCGAACGTGTAACTCCGCCTCGAAGGCCGGTGCTCTGTCGATTTGAGGGGCTTCCTCGAGAGGCATCTTCTTCGAATTCTGCTGAGCCTTAATCGCCCGGGCGTTCCTTATCACGCCGCCCAATATCCCGCCGAAAAACCATCCCCTCAAACCGGATCTTAGAAATCCCCAAGTAAGCCCGGTCCAAAGCGCCCTCCAGAGTATCCGCCGTAGCCGTAACCCCCAGCACGCGCCCGCCGTTGGTCAAAATCTCTCCATCCACCAGAGCCGTCCCCGCATGGAACACCACCACCCCCGGAACCGCCGCCGCTTCCTCCAGTCCAGTGATCTTGTATCCGTTCGTATAGCTCGCCGGATACCCTCCCGAAGCCGCCACCACGCACGCCGACGCGCCCGGCTTCCACTTCAACTCCGTCTCGCTCAGCCGACCCTCCACGCAAGCCTCCAGCGCCTCATAAAGATCGCTGTCCAGCCGCGCCAGAATCGCCTGCGTCTCCGGATCGCCGAAGCGCGCGTTGTATTCGAGCACCATCGGACCCTTCGCCGTCATCATCAGCCCGCAGTACAGCACGCCGGTAAACTCCGAGTCCTCCGCCGCCATTCCGTCAATCGTCGGCTGCGCCACATGGTGCAGCAGCCAGTCGCGCATCGTGTCGTCCAGCATCTGGTCGGTCGAGTACACGCCCATCCCGCCCGTGTTCGGCCCCGTATCCCCTTCGCCCAGCCGCTTATGGTCCTGCGCCGGAAGCAGCGGCGAAACATGCTTCCCATCCGACAGCAGCAGGAACGAAAGCTCCTCGCCCGTCAAACATTCCTCCAGAACCACCGTCGATTCCGCCGAGCCCAGCAGCTTTCCGCTGAACAGCCCCGCAATCGCCTGCTCCGCATCGGCCTTGGTCTCGCAGATCAGCACGCCCTTGCCCGACGCCAGCCCATCCGCCTTGATCACCACCGGAAAATGGAACAGATGCAGCGACTCCAGAGCCTCCTGCTCGCTCGCGCACACCGCATAGCTCGCCGTCGGAATGTTGTGCCGCTGCATGAACCGTTTCGCAAAGCCCTTGCTCGTCTCCAGCATCGCCGCCGCCTGCGTCGGCCCAAACACCTTCATCCCGCGGCGCCGCAGCTCATCCACCAGCCCCAGCGAAAGCGGCAGCTCCGGCCCCACCACCGTCAAATCCGGACTCTCCGCCGCAACCACCCGCAGCAGGTCATTCAAATCTTTCAGGTTCATCGAAACGCAGCGCGCGATCGCCGCAATCCCGCCATTGCCCGGCGCGCACACAACCTCCGTCACCCGCTCCGACCTCTTCAGCGCCCAAACCAGAGCGTGTTCGCGCCCGCCCGAGCCAATCACCAGAACCTTCATCGTTTCCGCGTTCTCCACTTTCAGTTCCACAGCAAGGCTACCGCACGGCAGGCAGCTAGTGAAGCGGCCAGCTAAGATCCGGTCAGCTAAAAAGCGGTTAGCAGCTCAATAAACGGCGACCGCACGGAAAGATTCGATAAGCAACCGCTCCTCAATATTCAAAAGGCCCCTACCAGCCACAATCCCCGCCACCCGCTTCACCAGCTAACCGGACTTTAGCTGACCGCCTTTTAGCCGCCCGCAACCCCAGCTAACTCAACTTTATCCTTGGATATTAACTATAGTTAATGCTAAGATGCACCCATGGCCGCCCCGCCCCCCACGCAGCCCGGACGTCCCTCCCTGCTGCCGCGCATGCGCAGCTCCGAGCTGTGGTCCTACTTCGGCCCCGCCTTCGTCGCCAGCATCGCCTACATCGATCCCGGCAACTTCGCCGCCAACTTCGACGGAGGCTCCCGCTTCGGCTACAAACTCCTCTGGGTCCTCCTCTGGTCGAACCTCATGGCCATTCTGGTGCAATATCTGGCCGCCAAGCTGGGAATCGCCACCGCTAAAACCCTCCCGCAGAACTGCCGCGACCGTTTCTCGCGTCCCGTAACCATCTTTCTGTGGGTCGCGGCCGAAATCGCCGCCATGGCCACCGATCTCGCCGAATTTCTCGGTGCCGCACTCGGCTTTTATCTCCTCTTCGGCCCGCGCTTCCTGCACTATGGCTGGAGCAAGACAGAAATCCTGCTCGCCGCCGCCGTGGTCTCCGCCGTCTGCGTCTTCGCCATTCTCCTGCTCGAGCTGTGGGGCTTCCGCAAGCTGGAGCTGGCCATCATGGGCTTCGTCTGCATCATCGGCGTCTGCTACGCCATTGAAATGCTGCTCATCCATCCCGCATGGAGCGCCGTGGCCCTGCACACTCTTGTTCCCATGCTCGACGGCAAGAGCGTCTACATCGCCGTCGGCATGCTCGGAGCCACCGTCATGCCGCACGTCGTCTATCTGCATTCGGCGCTGGTGCAGCCGCGCGCGCAGGCGGAAAAATTCTCGACCACGCAAGGCAAATACTTCGCCCGCCTGCGCCACCTGCGTTATGAAACCATCGACGTGTTCGCCGCCATGAACGCTGCATGGCTGGTCAACTCGGCCATGGTCATCGTCGCTGCCGCCGTCTTCGGGGGACACGTCCTCGCCAACCCCATCGAAGACGCGCACCGCACCCTCGGCCCATTGCTCGGCCCGGCCTCGGCCATCGTCTTCGCCGTAGCCCTGCTCTGCTCCGGCCTGTCCTCATCCACCGTCGGAACCATGGCCGGCCAGGTCATCATCGAAGGCTTTCTCAACGTCCGCTTCAGCATCTTCCTCCGCCGGCTCCTCACCCTCATCCCGGCCATCGCAGTCATCGCCATCGGACTCGACCCGCTCCGCATCCTCATCCTCTCCCAGGTAGTGCTCAGCTTCACCCTGCCCTTCGCCCTCGTCCCGCTGCTCATGCTCACCAGCAACCGCGAAGTCATGAAGCAGTTCACAAACCAGCGCCTCACCCATTGGCTAGGCTGGCTAACCATCAGCATCATCACCGCGCTCAATCTCTTCCTGCTGTGGCAGACCTTTACGGGGTAGTAACGCATCAAATGCGGTCTCACGATCAGCGAGTGTGGAGACTCTGACATAAGAAGCTCTCGAGTACGCCCTGAGTGCATCGACGATAATGCGCTCAATGAGACCCAGGGAACTCTCCGTTGGAGTGACAGGTATTTAGGTTATGGTGTTGGGCGGCGAAAGATGCGCGTGCCGCCCTCATGATTGTTTATTGCGGCAGCTCTTCGCCTAATTGCTCCCGCCTACTTCTTAGCCGGGCGCGGCATCGGCGTCACCCCGACCTGCTCCTCCGCCGTATACGGCGCTCCATAATACGGGAAATCCGTGCGAATGCGCCCGCGGTCGGGAGCAAGTCCATCGACAATTGGCGTGTTGGCCGCCAGCGTCAACATCACATCCAGCACATCGTCGCCGAGCGCGCGTCCATTGAAGCTGGCCACCTCAAATGCGGCGGACGTTCCAAGCTCGTAGAGCAATGTATTCGGGCAAAGCCGCCCCGCAATCTGCTTCCCGTACTCAGCCGGATTCGGCGCCGAGCCAGCATAGGTCGTCATCTTCTCCGCAAAATCCGCGATCGACTTCGCGAAGCGCTCTAGATCTTCAGACGGAACCGACGCATTGAATTGTTCTTTCGCCTCTTGATCGCTCGGGTCGCTCAGGAAGAGATGCGTAACCATAGGCAGGCCCCAACGCGAAACTTGTACCTCCGGCGCATGGCCAAAGAGGGAGATCGTCGTCCATGCGTTGATTTTTCCTTTCCCAATCAGTTCGCTCGGCACCTCAAGCACAATCGCCGTAACATTCCGCCTAGCAAAGGGATTCTGCTGATGCAGAAAGGCGTCCCCATCGTAGCGCTGGTCCTTATAGAAAGCAGTCATAAATGGACCGAATCCAGTATTTGCCGCAAATAGCTCTGGAGCAATCCCAACATACGCACGAAGATCCGAATCAGTCGCGACCGAACCGGTTTCACCCTCAACCAGACTCTCTCCGGCGTCACCACGAAGAGCATCGTCACCCGTCGCCTTCCGCACAACAAACGGCTGAATGTGAGTATGCTCACTGCCATCTCCGTGTCGTGGTTCACCAAACCTGAACTTGAACGTAACCTCTTCCCTCGCATCTCCGTTCAGGTCGAACCGGAACGCGTAGATCCCTTCTGGATGAAGCGTATCCGGAGCCGATAACCCCACATCCGGATTCACGGTCATCGCCATCACCGTCTTGCCCGAGGGGCCGTCAAATAAATAAAAGTCGCAGAGGTTGAGGCTCGGATCTTCCCTCGCCAGTTTGGTATCGAAATGATGTGACATACAGAATCTCCTTGAAAAGCATTGGCAATCAGACTCGAATTAAGGTGACGGACCCGGATCGAAAATTACCGAGATTTCCTCTCAGGCGACACCTTTTCACGGCAGATTTTCTTGCGCTCGAACGCGGTGACCAATAGCCTTCGCAGCGATTTGGCACCGACTGATGCGGATATTCCATTCGCTCCTCATAATTTGGCACTCTCAGGCGGCGGACTTTAATTCCGTCGTAGCGTGAATACCCACGCTTCGTCCAATAGTCCGGCGGTTCGTCCTTCGTAACTATTCTCTACGGTCAGCCGCGAAGGATGGCGGCTCCGAAGGGAGCACCCGTCATTCCACCGTCAACCACGAGCTCGACCGCGTTGATGTACGACGCATCGTCGGAGGCAAGAAAAAGCACAGCCTTGGCCAGATCTTCCGGCTCGCCCCAACGGCCGAGTGGAACCGTGGAAGAGAAGAAGTCGGAAACTTTTTCGGATTCCTCTGCCGTGGCATTGGCGCGCGGCCCGCGCTTCCAGATGGGAGTCTTCGTCGCTCCCGGGGCCACCACGTTCACGCGAATCTTCCGCGGTGCAAGGTCTGCGGCGATGGATCGCGCCATCGAGACGAGTCCGCCTTTCGTGGCAGCGTAGGCAGCCAGGCCTGGTTGACCGAGATAACTTTGCACCGATCCGTTGAAGATGATGCTGCCGTTGTCGTTCATGAAAGGAGCGGCTGAATTGACGGTAAAGAAAGCACCGTTGAGGTTGGTGTGGACTACCTTCTCGAAGATGGCCTCGTCGGTCGTGCCAGTCGGCGTGCTGCCAGAGATGCCGGCATTGGCGAAGACGATGTCAAGTTTGCCAAAGTCTTTGGCGAGTTCAGCGAAGAGCTTCTTGCGGTCCTCCGCAACGGTAACGTCGGCGCGATAGCCGTGCGCTTTCGATCCCAGCTCGGCGACCGCTTCATCCAGTGTCTGTTGATCGCGACCCGTAATTGCGACTTCCGCGCCTTCTGCAACGAAAAGGCGGGCAGTGGCCAGGCCGATGCCGCTGTTTCCGCCGGTGATGAGAGCCTTCTTGCCTGTGAGTTTCATGATTCCTCCAAGAACCCGCGATCGAGAGCCTCGACGTCTCGCCGGGAGCGATGTCGCTCCTGGCGTAGTCGTTCATTGCGGCAGCTCTTTGCCTGACTGCTCCGCCACCATGTAAACGGCATACCAGTCTGCCCAGTTCGCGTCGCGCTGCCCGATGCGCTTCTCGTGCTCGCCGTGGGCGGCCTCCGCACGCCGAAACGCGCTCGCCAGATCGTTCGCCGATGCAAAGGTCGTCGCCGTGTCGGCGATGCGACCGGGAAGCCGCGTCGTGATTTCCTGGAACAGCCAGCCGTTTCCGTCCGGGTCCCTGAACGAGGCGAACGAGCGGTAGCTGCGATGCTCGGGATCAGGGCCGTTGACTCGAATCCGCCCAGACAGGTAGGGCTCGTCCGGGCCGGAGTACACGTCAGCGGCGCCGTGGAACACTTCGCTGACCTCAACGCCGTGAGGGAGCAGATTCTTGCGCGCAGCCTCGATGTCATCGACGATCAGATAAAGGCCCTGGGCTGAGCCGGGAGCCGCCCCGGTGACGTTCTTGCCAAAGATGACCGAGCACCCGGAGCCAGGCGGCGTGAACTGAATCACGCGATAATCCTTACCGTTGTCGTAGTCGGCGTCGAGTCGCCACCCGAGCCTCGCGTAGAACTCCTTCGCGCGATCGACATCCGAGACCGGGATAACGACGATTTCAAACTTCATGTCGACCCTCGCGACGCTCGCCTCGCTGGCGGCGTCGTTAGCTTGGACTTCATACGTCGTGTTTGCCATGTTCTTTCCTCCTTTTGCGTTCAACTGAATCGAAGGTCATAGTTTGTTGAATGCGAGCGTCAGCCAGCAGAATCACATGTTCCCTAAGGCGTGGCGTTCGATACCTTTTGCAAAGTGAGCCTCTCCTGCCGGTCGTGAGCTTCTAAACGGGATTCACGGGCAGCTTGGAGGAGCTCGCACGGAATGATCAGGAAGTCAATTCGCTTCTCCCCTAGCGGAGCCGCGAATCATGTTCCTGAATTCACACGTTCTGTCGTTGATGTTCTCGACGCTTAGGCCCCGTATCATGCCTATCTTTGAGAGCGCGCATCAAACGTCTGGCTTGGAAGCGAATCATAGGGAATCGGGGTCGCCGATCTTTCTGCTTGGGGGCCCTGCAGTTCGTGAGTGACTTTAAACGACGAGCACGGGAAGCCGAACGCCATCCAGTATATACCTGTAATGCAGTGAAATCTGCGAAGTCACTATTAAATAGACTATTCGCTACGCTCCGAATGCGCGAAAACCAATAATTGTCGGTTGTTGTCAGCAGGCCAAAGCACTCACTGAGCCCCAACATTGATCGTCTCTTCCGGGTCCCGGGTGGTTTGTCGGCCACGCGAAGCAGGTGCCCCGGACGGCCAGTCCGCGTTGACACCCCATCCCAGCAGTCCTATAGTTAAGAGGTAGTCTTTGCGTGCCGATTTAATGCGCAAAGCTGTAATTGCCGCTCCTCTTAATCCCAGCCTGCCGGACACTGCAACTTGGGGACCGACGTAGTGCCGGGCCACTCAACTGGCCATACACCTCGTCTCTTTCCAGAGTTTTCGCGCGGACCCCGGAAGGAAGGGGCGTCGATTTCCCCGAATCTTCGCGGACCAGTCCTGAATCAATAGGCTATTGGCGAAGAAATCTGCACCGTCCTTACCCCCGGTCGCGCGTGAGCCCGGCCTCCTTTGGACCTTGCAGGGCGGCCTGCGGAAACCGCCAACCAAATCCCGGAGCTGGCAGTCTATGGCAGACGTCCTAAATCCTGAACAAGTCGAGAACAATCCTCTGAACACCGAACTGGAAACCCCTACGCTGGAAGCCGCGGCGGATCACACTGATTCGCCCATCGATACCAACCACCACCCGGAAGCCACTTCCGCCAACCACGCCGAACCCAAGGCCCAGCCCCATACCGAACTCGCCGAAGACGTCGATTTCGGCAGCATGGAAGACTTCGCCGCCGTGCTCGACTCCTTCGAGCGCGAACAGACCGCCGAAGCCGCCGCGCAGGCCTTTGACGACACCACTGTCGTGCAGGGAACTGTAATCAAGCTTACGGACAAGCACGTGGTCGTCGACGTGGGCATGAAGTCCGAAGGTCTCATTCCCATCGAGCAGGTGCTCGACCACACCGGTCAGCCCAAGCTCAAGGCCGGCGATCCGGTCGAAGTCGTCATCGAGCGCGAGGATCCTGAAGGCGGCTACCAGCTGAGCTACGAAAAGGCTCTGCGCCATCGCGTGTGGGACACCATCGAAAAGGCAGCCAACGACAAAACCCCGGTCACAGGCATTGTTGTCAGCCGCGTCAAGGGCGGACTCACCGTCGACATCGGCGTCAAGGCATTCCTCCCCGGCTCGCAGCTTGAAATTCGCCCCGTCCGCAATCTCGACGCCTACATCGGCCAGCCGATTGAAGTCCGCGTCATTAAGCTGAACAAGAAGCGCGGCAACATCGTCATCTCCCGCAAGGAAATCCTCGAGGAAGAACAGAACGCCAGGCGCTCCGTCACCCTCGAGCACCTCGAAGAGGGAACCATCCTCACCGGAACCGTCAAAAACCTCACCGACTACGGCGCATTCGTCGACCTCGGCGGCATCGACGGTCTGCTCCACATCACCGACATGTCATGGGGCCGCCTCACTCACCCCCGCGACCTCGTCAACGTCGGCGATGAGATTCAGGTCAAGGTTCTCAAGTTCGACAAGGACAAGCAGCGCGTTTCGCTCGGCTTCAAGCAGCTCACTCCCGACCCCTGGCTCGACGCCGTGGAGCGTTACCCCGTCGGCGCCCGCGTCCGTGGCCGTGTCCTCAGCGTCACCGACTACGGCTCCTTCGTCGAGTTGGAACAGGGCATCGAAGGCCTGGTTCACGTCTCTGAAATGACCTGGTCCAAGCGCATGAAGCACCCGTCCAAGCTGGTCAAGCCCGGCGAAGAGGTTGAGACCGTAGTTCTGTCCGTCAATCCCGCCGACCGCCGCATCTCGCTCGGCATGAAGCAGCTCCAGGAAAATCCCTGGGAGCATCTCGTTGCGCGCTACCCCACCGGCACCAACGTCGAAGGCCGCGTCCGCAACCTCACCGATTTCGGAGCCTTCATCGAAATCGAAGACGGCATCGACGGACTGGTCCACGTCAGCAACCTGAGCTGGACCAAGCGCGTCAAGCACCCGTCCGAAGTTCTCAAGAAGGGCGAAAAGGTTAAGGCCGTCGTTCTCGGCGTCGAGCCTGAAAACCGCCGCCTCTCGCTCGGCATCAAGCAGTTGCTGCCCGATGTCTGGGACACGTTCTTCGCGCAGCATCGCGTCGGAGACGTGGTCCACGGCAAGGTTCTGCGGACCGCGCAGTTCGGCTCCTTCGTGGAGGTTGCCGAAGGCGTCGAAGGCCTCTGCCACGTCTCCGAAGCAGTCGACTCGCACGGAGCGCCGGTCAAGCTCGAACAGGGTCAGGAGCACGAGTTCAAGATCATCAAGATGAACCAGGAGGAGAAGAAGGTCGGACTCAGCATCCGCGCCGTCGGCGAAGAAGCCAGCCGCGCCGAAGTCGAATCCTACAAGGCCCCCGTCTCCAGCTCCACCACCACCCTCGGCGACCTGATGAACTGGAAGCGCGAGCAGTAACACCGCCGGAACCCAAAAACGAAAAGCGCCATCCGCAATGGATGGCGCTTTTCGTTTGTGCAGGATGCAGATTGTTATCCAAAGATTCCCGCGATTTACATCCCATCGCCATCCGCTACCATCTCACCGCGAGGGAAATCGTCCCTGGCTCTGAGTTTCAGAAGGCAGCAGTCTAATCCCTTCCCTGGAGGAACCCATGAAGCGCCTCGCAGCTTTTCTTATTCTCACCTTCGCCGTCACCGTCGTCGCTCAAAATCGGCCCTATCCGCCGCCGCCCAACGATCCCTGGGCTTACGGCCCGCAGAACAATCAGTGGAACCCGTCATGGAACCAACGCCCCAATCCGCATCGCGGAGCATGCTTCTATACCAGCGCGTCCTTCCGCGGAAACCGCTTCTGCGTCCGCTCCGGCGATCGCCTGCCTTCGCTGCCCGGCAATTTTGGAGGCAATCTCTCCTCCATCCAGACCTTCGGCGGCGCCTCCGTACGCATCTTCAATGACCGCAACTTCAAAAACGGCGACACCGTCCTGCGCGGCAGCGTTCCCGATCTTCGCAGCGTGCCGTTTCGCGGAGGACACACCTGGAACAACCGCGTTTCGTCCATGATCGTCTATTAACAAGCGACGCCGCGATGGCCAAACCCGCGACCAAAGGAAGCGGCCACAGAAGCGGCATCCAGCTGGCGCGAAGCGCAATTGCCTGGACGGCCAGTCCCACTGGAAATCGTCCCGGGCCGGTGCTAGCATCTTCGCGGGACCAAAGTACGCCATGATTCGGGTCATCACCGTCGAACGCGAGTACGGAAGCCGGGGAGCGGAGTTCGCTCACCATCTTGCCAAACATCTGGGCTGGCGCCTCATCGACCAGTGCCTCATCGAGGAGATCGCGCAGAAGGCCGGCGTCTCCAAAAGTCTCGCTGAGCGCTGCGACGAGCGGCTCGACCCGTGGTATTACCGCTTCGGCAAAGCCTTCTGGCACGGCTCCCTCGAGCGCATGCCCGCCCTCCCCGAATCCGAAGTCTTCGACAGCGACACCATGGTCGGTTTCGTCCGCAAATACATGGAGAAGCTCGCCGAAGAGGGCAACTGCGTCGTCGTCGGACGCGGCGCCGCGAGCACCCTCGCCCGCGCTCCCGGAGTCTTCCACGTCTTCGTCTACTCCTCGCAGTGGCGCAAGGTGCGCTGGTTCGAGGAGCATTTCCCCGAACACGCCAGCCAGGCCGAGCACGAACTCGCCGCAACCGACAAGCGCCGCGCCGCCTATATCCGCAAATACTTTCAGCAGGACTGGACCGACCGCCGCCTCTACCACATGATGATCAACTCCTGCATGGGCTTCGACGCCATGATCCAGGCAGCTATCGACGGAGCCGGCCTGACCCAGCTCGCACCAGCGAGTCAATCCCAGGCAAAACAAGTCCAGTCCGCCTGAAGTCGTCATTCCGGGCGATCCCCACCCTGTGTCAATAGAGCCCCAGTCGCCGGATTGCTTGCAAATCGAACCGCTCAGAATCGAATATGCGAAAAGATTTCCACCCCGCTCTCGAAACTGCCCTGAACCACGCGCTCGAGTACCTGCGCACCGTCGATGAGCGCCCCGTCGGCCCTACGGCCTCGCTCGAGACTCTGCGGCAGCGATTGTGCAAAGAGTGGAATCAAAATCCGATGCCGGCAGAGTCCGTCGTCAACGATCTTGTAGGAGATATTGAAGGCGGCCTCAACAACTCCGTGAGCGCACGTTTCTACGCATGGGTTATCGGTGGATCGTCACCCGCAGCCCTCGCCGCTGACTGGCTGACTTCAACATGGGACCAGAATGCGGGCCTGTATGCCGTGAGCCCGGCATCGGCGATCGTCGAGGAAGCCGTCGGTTCTTGGCTCAAAGATCTGTTTCGGTTGCCGCCGTCTTCATCCTTCGCGCTTGTCACCGGTTGTCAAATGGCCCACACCACATGCCTGGCTGCGGCAAGGCACTGGCTGCTGAAGAACCGGGGCTGGGATGTTGAACGCCAGGGCATGAGCGGCTCGCCGCAAATACGTGTCTTCTGCACACAGTTCTCATATCGCTTTGCATCGGAAGTGCTTGACAGTCCCGGGTTCCTTATTTTAAAGGGCCCAAAGCAGGACAATACTCTTGCAATCCTTTAGGGAAAAATCCTGGCGATGTTTGGATAATCCCCAACGTGAAGCACAACCACGTTGAAAAAACATCCCACCCCTGTCAATTCCCGATTGAACTCGTTGAACGGTTGATTCTTGGACTCACCAATGAGGGTGACCTTGTGGTCGATCCTTATTCGGGGGTAGGTAGCACAGCATGCGCGGCTCTACTACAAGGCCGCCGGGCCGCAGGAGCAGAGCTTTCTGCGGAATATATTTCAATCGCGAAGTGGCGAGTTGAACAGGCCAAACAAGGATTTCTCCAACGCCGTCCACTCGGCAAGGGAATCTATGTGCCGGGTCCAAATGACAAAATAGCGAAACGTCCCTTTGAACTGGGCGAACTCGTGGATGGGGATATTGCGATCAGGGATCTGCTCTTCCAGTAAAAGCAGGTATCAATTGCCATGCCGTTCCCGCTACTCGTCCCGCAACAGCATCGCAGGTTCGGCGGACAAAGCGCGCCGCGCGGGCCACGCCGCCGACAGCAGCCCCACCAGCGCCATAGTCAGAACCACGGCAAAGATCACCAGCGGATCCGATGCCGATGCCTGATAGACGATACTCGCCAGCACGTGGCTGGCTGCAAAACCCAGCGCCAGTCCGGCCGCCGAGCCAATGCCCAACAACAACAAGGTGCGCCCCAGCGCAGCACGCAACACCTGCCCGCTCTGTGCGCCAAGCGCCACGCGGATGCCCAGTTCCCGCATCCGCCGCGACACCGTATAGCTCGCCATCCCAAAGATTCCCGTTACCGCCAGCATCATCGCCAGCGCACCCAGCACGCCCAGCGCAACCGTGGCTGCGCGCTCCGGCAGCATAAAGAAGCCCAGAGCGTCCTGCCAGCTACTCACGTTGAAGACCGGCAGCGCAGGATCAACTGAGGCGATAGCTTGGCGCACCGCTGGAACCATTGCGGAAGACGGTCGGTAAGATCGCACCAGAAGAACGGTGCTCGAGTCATCCTGCTGGGCAATCGGCCAGAAGATCGCGCCCCTCGGGTCCTCGGCCATTGCTTCGTACTTGCCGTCTTCGACCACGCCGACGACCTGCGTGAGATGCTTCGAATCGGTCGGATAGCTTTTGCCGACGGCATCGACTGTTCCAAACAGCTCTTTCGCCAGGTGCGCGTTCACAACCGCCACCTGCGGCGCTTTCGCGTCATCGTGTTCGGTAAATTCGCGTCCCCTCAGCAGCCGCGTTCCCGCAGTGTGGAAGTATCCCGGGCCAACTTTGTAATATTGTGCGAGATAGCTCTTGGACTCCGCGTTGAAGCTGGTCGTGCCCGGCGGAAAAATCGACCGGTTGCTCGAATTCGTGCTTAGAGGCGTGGCGTTCGCCAGCGCCGCGCTTTCGACGCCCGGAATCTGTTTCACCGCATCCAGCAGCCGTTGTTGAATCGGCCCGGAATCCTTGTAATCGGCCAGATGCACGTCCAGCGATGCCACGGTCACATTCGCCGGCTGAAATCCGATCTGAACTTTAAAGCTCCGCGCCAGCCCGCGCAGCGCAACAAACGACGAAGTAACCAGCAGGCAGCACAGCGCGATCTGCACTATCAGCAGAATGTCGCGCAAGCTTAGCCGGCGGCGAACGGCATCAGCAGTTCCGGTCTTAAGAGTGTGGTTGGGATCGGTGCGCCAGATCTGCCGCGCCGGCAGAATGCCGAACAGCAGACCTGTGAACAGCGCGAGTGCGCATGCGAACAGATAAACAGTCGCGCCCGGCTCAACCAGAATCCCCACAGGGATCTCCGGGCTCGGATGCCACACCGTAAGCGCATGAAGCAGACCCGTCGCCAGAAAAGCCGCTGCCACTCCTCCCACAATAGCCAGGACAACGGATTCGGTCAGCAACTGGCGCAGCAAGCGCGCCCGGCTGGCCCCAATCGCAATCCGAATACCCAATTCCCGCGCGCGGTCCGTCATGCGTGCCGTGAACAACCCCCCAAGGTTGGCGCACGCCGCAAACAGCACCAGAAAGGCCAGCAGCATCACGCCGAACAGAAAAGCATGAACCGGGCCCCCCAGTAGATCGCCAAACAATCCCACAGGCGAAACCCGCAGAGTCAGATACTTGTTGTAGCCGGGATACTGGCGCGCCAGCTGCCCCGCAATGTTCGCAAGATCGGCGTTGGCCTGCGCCACCGTCACGCTCGGCTTCAAACGCCCCACCGGCCACGCGTCGCTGTCTCCTCGCTCATTGATCCAGTTGTAGCCCTCGATCATCGGTGCATCATGGATCGGCACCCAGACCGCCGGCCAGATCAGCCGCTCCGTTCCGTTGAAGTGCTGCGGCGCAACCGCGACCACGGTGAACGGCTGCTTATTGATCCGAAACGTTTTTGCCACGACGTTGGGATCGCCACCGAAACGTGTCTGCCAGCAGTCGTAGCTCAGAACCGCGTAAGGTTCGCCATTGATCTTCGTGTCCTCTCCGGCATTGAAAAACCGCCCAAGGATCGGCTGCACGCCAAGCATCTGGAAATAGTTCCCGGAAACCTCATATCCCCACACCGGTTCGGCGACGCCGTTGGCATCAAGGCCCATGCGCGCCATGCGCGCAATCGCCAGAGCGGAAAATGTCTGGTTGCGGTCGCGAGCGTCCGTGTAATTGGGATAGGAAACAGTGAAGTCGGCCGCATCCTTACCCTGAACGGAATACACCCGGTTGGCCTCAGGCACCGGCAGCGGATGCAGCAGAATGGCGTTGACCACCCCAAACACAATCACGTTGGCGCCAATCGCCATGGTCAAAGTAAGCACCGCGGTAACGGCAAAGCCAGGCGAGCGCCGCAACTGGCGAAGGGCATATCGCAGATCGGAAAGAAGAGCGCGCATATGGTCACCTTAGTCCGGACACTGGAAACAAGAGCACGCAACCAGCCACTGCATTGTTGGTGAATCTCCATGAATCAAAACGCTTCCGCCATCTCCGGAAGCCGCAACGTTGTCCACTTTCAATAACAACCGTCCAAAAATGAACAGTAAATCCGCCGACGACCGATGTCATCCTGAGCGGAGCGCAGCGGAGTCGAAGAGCCTGCCCTGAGCTGTCGCGAAGGGACCTGCGTTTTCTGTCGGTCCGCACAAACATGGGTGGGTGGATTCAAGGAGCAAGTGCAACATTTCCAAAACGGGAGATAGTTGCATATGCCGAGAAGCTACATTCATCTTGAGTTGCAGGAACGGGCCCTGATTGAGACGCAGTTAAGGATGGGCATGAGTGCGGCGGCGATCGCCGCTGCACTCATGCGGGCCAGATCCACTGTCACACGCGAGATACGCCGCAACGGCTGGCAGTCGCCGGCGGAGTTGGCGCGGCGAGCCACGGCGCGGGCGGCCGGGGGATATCGATGCGTTCCCGCCGACCGGCGAGCCCGCGTGCTGGCTCGCAAGCCGCGTGTCCCGCGCAAACTCCTACCCGGCAACCCGCTCTGGATCAAGGTGGTTGATCATCTTCGCCATGGCTTGAGTCCGGAGCAGATTGCGAGCACACTGGCTCGTATGCCCGATCCGGCACGGCTCTCTTACGAGACCATCTATACCGCGTTCTACACCATGCCGCGGGGGCATCTGCGCTCCAGCTTGCTTGCCCTGATGCGCCGCCGGCACCGGGCCAGAAGATCGCGACGAGGCAAAGACGGGCGCAGCAAGCCGTCCATTCCCGACATGACTTTAATCGATCAACGCCCCATCGAAATTCAGATGCGCCTCATCCCCGGCCACTGGGAGGGCGATCTGATGATCGGCAAGGGCAATCTCTCCCAGGTCGGCACGCTGGTGGAACGCACCACCCTTTTCGTTGCCCTGGTGAAGTTGCGCAGCAGCAAGGCCGACATCGCAGCCCAGGCCTTCACCGAGATACTCAACCGCTTTGATAGCCAGTTGCGTCGTTCCATGACCTTCGACCAGGGTTCGGAGATGAGGCATCATAAGACCTTGACGGAAAATACCGGGGTCACCGTCTACTTCGCCCATCCTCACGCTCCCTGGGAGCGGGGCATCAGCGAAAATACCAACGGTCTGCTCCGCCAATATCTGCCTAAAGGAACTGACCTCTCGCTGTTCTCGCAGGATCAGCTCGACGACATCGCCTGGCGGCTCAACACCCGGCCAAGAAAAACCCTGGGATGGAAAGCTCCCGCCGAACTCTTCCTCCCCGAAGGAACCTTCGATTTCGTCCAACACTGGTCCGCTACAATCACACCTGTTGCACTTGCTCCTTGAATCCACCCACCCATCCTTGCGCGGCCTTTAGCGCAGGGTGGGCCCGCCAAAAATCGATCCACCGGCCAACATATCTCCAACGAAACTCTGTCATTCACCCGACCTGAAGAGTACGATTCCACGCAAAGTTTCGGAGATTCCATCATGCCGGCAAACAACCGCGCGCCCGGTCTTTGGTCGGAGCTGCCCGTCTCACTGCGAGCCATCCTCACCGGCTTTCTGATTGCCCTTGTCGCTGCGAACGTGTGGCCGCTTCTGCTTCCAATGCTTATGGTCCCGCTCGCTGCGATAGTTGAGGCCGCATTCCTCGGCCTTTTCGTTTGGTGGACATCAGGCGGAGGGCCGCCACGCACAACGCAACCCGCCCGCGCGAATGCATTTCGCCGCGTCACCCTCTCGCCCCAACAATGGTGTTGGGGAATTCTCGCCGCCGTCTCGTTCGCCGTGACGATTCACGCGTCCATCGTCTTGCTCTTCCGCTTCGTGGCCTTTCCGGTAGCTGCGTTCCGCCACGGATATGATCTTTCCTTCATCCCCACCCTGCCGTTGAAGTGGCTCGCCGTCATAGTGTCCGCCACATCCGCGGCGATTTGCGAAGAAGCCGGTTTTCGCGGCTACATGCAGCGCCCCATCGAACAGCGCCACGGAGCGACGGCAGCGATTCTGGTCTCCTCGCTCATCTTCATGGCGTCGCACCTCACCAAGGCCTGGGCATTGGCGGGAATGATCCCCATCGTGTTCGGCGCGGGAGTATTGCTCGGCCTTCTGGCCTGGTCCTCCGGATCGCTCATCCCCGGCATGATCGGTCACGTCGTAATGGATATTGGCCTCTTCGCCTATTGGTGGACCGGAATCGCCGGCACCTTCACCGAGCAGCCAATCACCCAGACCGGCCTCGATCGGCCATTCCTCATAGCGTGCGCCGTCTTCGTGATCGCGCTTCTCACTGTGCTGCTCGCAATATCAAAACTCCGGCAAACAACCGCGCCTCAGCACTGACCCAAAACCAAGGTCATGGCCGGAGGTGTCTACGCTCCATCCGCGAAAATTCGTGCCGAAACAGCTGGAATGGAGTTAAAATTGGAGGCCGTTGACACCGTTTCAGGCCCCCCGACAGGTAACCGCCGATTGCGCGCATCGCGGCCTTGGGCAAAGGTTTTCGCTATGTCGCTTTCGCCCTGTGGCCCGGATTCCTGATCGGCTTCAGATTCATGAATGACCTTTCGACCGAGAACCAGCCATCAGTGTGGTACGCGTTAGGGGGGATTTTCGGCTTTCTCATTGCTGCACTTTCACGGGAGTAATAGAGTTACCAGCGGCTGCCGAAAACGCTCTCTCCTCGCGCGCCGACACGTATTCTACGCCGGAATGGGCGCGCTTCGTCGAGAGGCGCCCGCAAGGACCGGGAGCCTGAGAACTCCATTGTTCTTGTGCGGAGGGCGGTACAATTCGGATGAACTGATGCTGAAAGAAGGACATTCCTGTTGAAGCTTTTTGCTCTGCTCTTTCTAGCTGCCGCCCTGGTTTCCAATGCGCAGGAATATACCCGGGGCATCGGTGTGTATCCAGGTGCCCCGAATGAATATACCGGTCCTACCCTGGAAGTGGACGCCACCACCTATCGCAACCTCGCGCTGCACCGGCCCGCATACCAGTCGAGCGCCTATGACTACAACCTGACCGCGCAGCTTGTGACTGACGGCATCCGGGAGCAGGCCCTGCCGCAATGGCTTGTCACCTCGACGAGCAGCGACAGCATTCTGAAGAAGAACGAACGCGAGGTTTTTCTCGACGGCAACATCACCTCGTCCATCGATGTCACGGGCGATAATCCGTGGGTCGAGTTCGATCTCGAAGGTGGTGGCGAGCCTCCCGAACTGGATCGGGTCGATCTGTGGCTGCGCAGGCTGAAAGGCCCGCTGCCCGCCACCGGCTGGACATACGTCGTCTCCGGTTCCGACGATCATGTGACCTGGGAGGAGTTGGGCCGCTCGACCGGCACCACGTGGCCGAGCATGAATTTTTCCGGCCCCAGCTTCGACGAGTCCATTCCCTTTACCGCGCCTGCGCGCAACCGTTATTACCGCATGCAGCTCTCAGCCGCCGGTATCGACACATGGGGAGTAGCCGAAATCGCGCCCTTCGACAAAGGCCGGGAGGTACACCTCGCCGGGCCATATAACTTCGCCAGCGCGTGGATGAGCGCGGGCAGCGGCGAGGAGTGGGTCTACGTGGATCTCGGTGCGCCCTGCACCTTCGACCGCGTCGCGCTGTGGTGGATTCGCCGCGCCGCGGAAGGAGCGATTCAGGTTTCCGACGACGCCGCCCAATGGCGCACGATTCAGCCTTTGCCGGCGAACAACGGGCTCAGTGATGACATCCATCTGGCGCAGCCTGCGCGTGGCCGCTACGTCCGCATTCTGATGACCAGGCCCGCGCAATCGGGAAACAGCTACATCCTCAGCGAGCTTGAGGTCTATGGAAGAGGCGGTCCAGTAGCCCAGCCCCAGGCGGCTCCGGCCGCCCAGTCGGACGGAACTCTCAATCTCGCCGGAGGACAATGGCAACTGCAGCGGGCCTCGCTTGTCCCGGCCAGCGGAGAGCAAATTTCCCAGCAGGGTTTTTCCAGCCAGGACTGGATGGTCGCCACGGTGCCCGGCACAGTGCTGACTAGCTACCTCAATGACGGAGCCATCGCGAACCCCGACTTCGGCGACAATCAATACGCCGTCTCTGACTCCTTCTTCTGCGCGGATTTCTGGTATCGCGACGAATTCGTCGCCCCTGTAGCACGGCGGTCCCATCAACACGTCTGGCTCAACTTCGACGGCATCAACTGGAAGGCCGAGATCTATCTGAATGGCCAGCATGTCGGGCGCATCGACGGTGGATTCATGCGTGGCCGCTTCGATGTGACGGGCATCGTGCATCCCGGAGCCCCGAACGTCCTCGCCGTACGCATCATCGGCAATGCCAACCCCGGAAGCACGAAGGATAAGGCAGGCAGGACAGTGAACGGCGGTGCGCTGGGCCGCGACAACCCCACGTATCAGGCCTCCGCCGGGTGGGACTGGATCTCCACCATCCGCGGCCGGAACGACGGCATCTGGAGCAACGTATCGCTGACCACCAGTGGTCCCGTCACGATCGAAGCGCCTCTTGTGACCACCACTCTGCCGCTGCCCGACACAACACAGGCTGACATCGCCATCCAGGCTACGCTGCATAACCAGGAAGCGCAGCCCGTCTCCGGCACTCTGCGCGTTCGCTTCGGCAAGGTGAAGGTTAAGGTGCCGGTCACCCTCGATGCCTCCGCAACCAGGACCGTCGAGCTTACGCCCGCAACCCAGTCGGCGCTGCATCTGAAGCATCCGAAGCTGTGGTGGCCAGTCGGCTACGGCGAGCCGAACCTGTACCCTGTCACGATTACGTTTGCCGCAAACGGCAAGGTCTCCGACACAACTTCGTTCCAGACCGGCATCCGTCAGTTCACCTACTCCGAAGACGGCGGCGTGCTGAGGATGTGGATCAACGGGCGGCGCTTCATCGCTCGCGGCGGCAATTGGGGATTTTCCGAGTCGATGTTGCGGTATCGCTCGCGCGAGTACGAAACGGCGCTACGCTATCATCGCGATCTTCACTTCGACATGATCCGCAACTGGGTGGGCCAAATCGGCGACGAGGCCTTCTACGATGCTGCCGACCGCAACGGAGTCGTCATCTGGCAGGATTTCTGGCTCGCCAATCCGTGGGACGGCCCAAATCCCGACAACGACGATCTGTTTTTGAGTAATGCGAAGGACTATCTGCTCCGCATCCGCAACCACGCTTCGCTCGGACTCTTCTGCGGGCGCAACGAAGGCGATCCTCCGCAGCCCATCGACGATGGATTGCGCAAAATGGTGGCAACCCTGGAGCCGGGATCGCATTACATCTCCAGTTCCGCGGACGGCCCGGTTAGCGGCCACGGTCCTTACCGCGTGGAACCGTTGCCGTACTACTTCGAGCACGCGCCGGTTAAATTTCACAGCGAGATGGGATCGCCCAACGTCGTCGAAATGGACAGCCTGCGCCGCACGATGCCTCCTTCGGCGATGTGGCCGCAGGGCAGCCAATGGCCTCTGCACGACTTCTATCCCAAAAATCCTTTTAAGGATTTCATTGACCAGCAGTACGGTGGCGCAACCAATATTGCTGACTGGGTGGAGCTCGCGCAGTTCGTCGATTACAACGCCTACCGCGGCATGTTCGAGGGTCAGAACAAAAGCCGGCTGGGACTGCTCATCTGGATGAGCCATCCCGCGTGGCCGTCTCTGCTCTGGCAGACCTACGACTACTTCTTTGACACCGACGCGGGTTATTTCGGCGCTAAGAAGGGAGCCGAACCGCTGCACATCCAGTGGAACGCCGCGACCGACGGCGTGGAAGTAGTCAACGACAGTGCGGGCGATCAGACCGGCCTGACGGTGCATGCCGAGGTTCTGAATCTGGATGGTTCGGTAAAGTGGCAAAACACCGCGACTCTCGACAGCCACGAGGACAGCACCGATACGCCCTTCAAGATGGAGTATCCGGAGGGCCTCTCGCGTACCCACTTTATCCGCCTCACGCTCTCCCGCAACGGAAAGGTGCTCTCATCCAACTTCTATCTGCACGGACTCACCGAGGGCGATTACACCGGTATTCGCGACCTGCCTCGCGTCAATGTTGAAGTTAAAAGCCGCATCAAACAGCACGGATCACGGTGGCTGCTCACCGCCGAGCTGCACAACGTCTCCGCGGCGCCGGCCCTCATGGTGTGCGTCAGGGCGGTGCGCGAAAAGACGAGCGATCCCATCCTGCCGGCGCTCTACGACGACAATTACATCGCGCTCATGCCGGGCGAACGAAGGACCCTGCATGTTGAACTGGAAATTGCCGACACCCGCGGCGAGCGCCCACGCATCATCGTGAAGGGTTACAACCTCACTCAATAAGTCTATTTGCCCTGAGCTATCGGAGAACCTTTCCCTTCGACGAGGGTAACGAACCGGTCTACACCGCCTGCCTTGAAGCTTTCGTCGATGCCGCTGGGCCACAGGACTTCAATCGGATTGATGCCTGTGGCGGCGCCGAGTCCAAAGTGCAAGCGCAGGTCATTGCTCGAAATGTAACTCGATCCGCTGCGCACTTCCTGCACCCATTTGCGTCCCCCGCCAGAGACTGTCACGCGGGCGCCGACTCCATCCCGATTGGAGCGCGTCCCCTGTGTGATAACGCCGAGCCAATGATTTGAGTTGGGCGCCATGTTTACAAGCAGCATTGGCTTCTCGTCGATATTGTTTATGACCGCGGAGATGCGCCCATCATTCCAGAAGTCGGCGACCGCCAGCCCCCGGCTGGACGCAGGTTCCGTGCAGCCCGGACCGGCATCTTTACTGATGTCTTTGAATTTACCGTGTCCCAGATTGAAGTAAAGCAAACGTGGCTCTCTGTAATTCGAGCCCAGATGCGCGTAATCAACTTGGGGATAGACGTGCCCGTTCGCAATCAGGATGCTGGGCCATCCATCATTGTTCACATCGAAGAACATCGTACCCCAGCCCAGGTATTGCGTATTCAGGCCCAGGCCGGCATCGAAAATTGCGGGAGTAAATGTTCCATCTCCGTTGCTGCGATAGAGCGAGGACGTGTCGTCTGAGAAATTTGTCTTGAAGATGTCGGGCCAGCCGTCGCCGTCGTAGTCTCCGATCGTCGCTCCCATGCCGGCTTGTTCGCGGCCGTCTTCGTCGTAGGCTACGCTCGCATCCTCAGCCACATCGGTGAAAGTTCCATTCTTGTTATTGCGATAGAGAATGCTTGGGGTGCTGTCGCAGGCAACATAGATATCCGGCCATCCATCGTGGTTGTAGTCGAGCGTGGAGACGCTGAAGCAGTAATGGCCGTTGGTTTTTGTGATGCCGCTGGACTTACTTACATCTTCAAACTTTCCGCCGCCGAGATTGTGATAAAGGATGTTTGTCGTGAAGGGCAATCCGCGCGGTCCACACATGACCGGCGTGCCTTTCCAGATGCAGGTGACGCCCTCGCCGGGTTTCGGTACCGTTGCCATGTCCAATTGGACGTAGTTTGCGACCATCAGATCGAGCTTGCCGTCGCGATCATAGTCAACGAAAGCGCAGCCTGTCCCCCAGGCTTTCCCATCGCCCGCTACGCCCGCGGGACCAGCTACCTCCTTGAAAGTTCCATTGCGCTGGTTATGGTAGAGCCGGTTTTTCCCGTAGTACGTGATGTAGATGTCGTCATATCCATCGTTGTCGTAATCTCCAACACAAGCGCCTTGCGCCCAGCCGGTTGCGGTAAGGCCCGCCTCAACGGTCACATCGGTGAAGGTGCCGTCGCGATTGTTGCGGTAGAGATGGCTGGTGGGATTCGGGCTTGGAGATGGTTCCCCATCCAGCGTTCTTCCGTTGAGCAGAAGGATGTCGGGCCAGCCGTCGCGGTTGTAATCGATGATGGCAACGCCGCTTCCGGTCGTTTCAATGATGTACTTCTTGGCGGCTGCGTCCCCGTTCACATTCAGCATGTTCAGCCCGGCTTGCGGCGCTACATTCACAAACCAGGCCGGCCCGGGGTAGCTTTTGCTGGCCGAATAAGGATGAACCGCCAACCGTTCCGGCTTAGTGTCCCGTGTTTGCGCGAAGCATGCGATTGCGGAAGCGAGAAGCGCGAGACCGGACAAAATCACTATTCGCTTTGTGGTGTTGGCCCCACCAATCATGATTCGCTGTCTCGCAGTATTCTAAAGGCGTCATGCGTATCTTAACGCTTTGCATCCTGCTTCTTGTCCTGCCCTCGGCCGCGTGGAACCAGACCACGGCGCCAAAGACTCCTCAGCAGTCTCTCGCTCGCGAGCACGAATTGCTCCAGCAGGGCAAGGTAGCCGAGGCAATCGCCATCCTGCAGCAGTTGTCGGCTGTCCATCCGCCGGTGAAGGGTCTGCAACACGATTTTGGAGTTGCCTATTACCGGACCGGAAAGCTCGCCGAAGCGCAGCAGGCCTTTGCCGCCGCGATCCAGGAAGATCCATCCGACACTGAATCGGTTCAGATGGAGGGGTTGACGCTCTATCGCATGGGCCAACCCGCAAAGGCAATACCGTATCTCGAACGCGTGCGCCAATGGATGCCGAACGCGGACGCCGATTCAAATTACGTTCTCGGCCTTTGCTACATGAATTCACAACGCTATGACGATGCCCGGGCCGCTTTTGCAAAGGAGTTTGAGGTCGATCCCGGGTCGGCTTCCGCATATCTTCTTCTAAGCTCGATGCTCATGCGCGCTAATCTTCCGGAATTCGCCGCCGATCAGTCGCGCAAAGCGCTCCAGATCGATCCGAATTTGCCATTGGCTCACTTCATGCTCGGTGAGGTCTATCTGTTCAAGTCCGATGTTGAGCACGCCACGCAGGAATTTGAGCAGGAGCGCCGCATCAATCCCGGGTATGCACCTACCTATGACCGCCTCGGCGATGTTTATACCCGGACCGGGAACCTTGAGGCGGCACAGCAAGCGCTGACCAAAGCGATCTCGCTGGATCTTTCCAGCACCGGCCCGTTCATTCAGATGGGTAAGGTGCTCCTGCATCGGGACGATCCGGTGACGGCGCTTATGTACCTGCGGCATGCCGAGAAAATGGACCCGGGAAACTTTATCACGCATACCTTGCTTGCACAGGCGTATCGCAAAGTCGGGCAGGACGACGAATCAAAACGCGAGACCGATCTGGCGTCGAAGATTCATGCCGAGGAACAGTTGAAGCTTCAGCCGGTTCAATAAGAAGCCAGGCCCAGTCCGCGGGTCCAGTCTGAATGCAGTCGAAAAAGGCGGCCGCTCAATGGACGCGGATCGTAACCAGCCGCGTCTCAAGCGGAACTCCGCCGCCGATTGTTACTTCGAGCACAGCCTCAAAGGGGCGAATTTCGCCTTTCGGGCCGGTTATATGACGAAGCAATTCCGCGGCCGTGTCGGCATGGCATACGTAGTCGACGGCCGCCTCCGTTCCGAATGTCGTGAGACCGCTGAAGATCAGCATGCGCTTGCCCGGTTGTACGCCGGGAAGAAGCGCGAGAATCGCATAGTCTTTGCTGACGAGAGGGTCGGGCCGCGAATAGATCGCCGGCTCGCCAGGTTTTGGATTGTGATTCACGACTCCAGAGGACCCCGGTTCGGCCGTGATCGTGAAATCCTTGGTCGATTCCAGCACGCGAAGCGAAGGGTTTTCGGCGGTAGAGCCGATGAAAATGAGATTCTTGACCTTGGCTTCGTCCCAGGTCATCAGCAAACTTCGCTTGAGGATAAAGTGCGCCCGATGCGCATCGAAGAGCCGTGTGAGCGTGTAGACCGATGCCAGCTCTCCTATGCCGGTGTAGGTATCCACCAGATTGTCAGCTTGTCGCGACGCCTCCTCCGGTTGTTGCGGAGCATAGCGGAGGCCGTCCGTAGAATTTCCCACAAACAGAGCGTTGCTGAAGATCACAAGAGGAGGGTCCTCGGTGAAAAAAGGTGCCCAGAATCGATCTACCGGCGATTGCCCGATAACCGGCCGGGTCCAGGGGTGCCAGACCAGTAGCGCACAGGCTACAAGGGCGAGGAAAAGCAGAGGAACGGCGCCAGTTCTCCAACTTCGTCGGCGAGGGAGCGAAACTGCCACGTCAGCAATTGAGGCTGGGACTGCCGGGACAACGCTGGCGGATATCTCGATTGGTGCGGTCTTTGGAGTTGGATCTTTTGGATGGAAAACGGGCAGGTAGTGCCCCTTGGGGACGTCAACTACGATCTGCTCCCCGGCTCCTTCCTCGGCATAAT
The DNA here is from genome assembly GCA_963743135.1 of uncultured Acidobacteriaceae bacterium. Taxonomy (GTDB): domain Bacteria; phylum Acidobacteriota; class Terriglobia; order Terriglobales; family Acidobacteriaceae; genus Silvibacterium. The sequence goes on along the minus strand of CAVUON010000007.1, from coordinate 50,715 downwards.
AGGCTGCCAGTTTTTGCCGAAGAAGACGAGCGTGCGTCCGCACAATGCTGTCTTCGCTGGAGTTGTAGCCGGGGTGCCGGTGGAAGATGCGAATGCCAATTTGCTGTTCGGTAGCTTCCTCCGGTGCCTCCCGGATTGCGCAGTCGGATATGTAAAACAGAAAGTCGTGAAGACGGGCAGATGACTTGAAGTGCTGGCTCGCGGCGATACGCTCGACGACTGCCCATCGCGCGTCTTCCAGCACTTTGGCGCTGATTTCCGGAGCTAGATCAAGGTCCGCCACTGTAGTTCCCCGAGTATTTCACGGGGTATTTGACGGGTCAAATCACCGTAAAAAACGTTGCGCGACATAGATGGAACAGCCCATGCTTTACCGCGGTTGGAGAAGCTGGAATTTTCCGCCTTCTCTCAACTCAAGGAGAAACACAAAGCTATCTATGGAATTCGGGATCACCCCGAAATCCTGATCAAACGATGTTCGCCGTGATTGAAGGACAAGCATTTAGGTTAAACAGCCTTGCACGGCACCTTGGTGAGGAGAGAAACGCAGTGCTCCTCGCATCTACCTACCGATCGAGCTGCATTAGACAGTTGAAGGAGGCTATTTATGGGAAGGTCTTATCAGGAAAAAGAGCCATCGAGAAGGATTACACGCGTCAGCGGATCGCTGCTGATCTTGGGTGTCCTGCTACTTTGGTCGCTCGCAACCGTTCTACCGGCAAGCGCTCAAGCCGTGTATGGATCAATATTTGGAACCGTCACCGACAATACCGGTGCTGTGATTCCTAATGCCAACATCACCGTCATCGATATTTCCAAAGCAACCTCAGTGTCCGTCCAGACCAACGGCAGTGGTGAGTATAGGGTGCAACATCTTATCCCTGACTCGTACCGCGTTACGGCGGAAGCGCCCGGGTTCGACAAGGCGACCGTCGAAAGTGTCGTAGTGTACGCCGACACAGCACCCAAAGTGGACGTCAAGATGACTGTAGGCAAGGTTTCCAACAACGTCATTGTCACCGGGACTGCCACTTTGCTGCAAACCGACCGCGCCGACGTCAGCACCATCCTGAACGCCCGCGCAGTCGAAGATCTGCCCAACTTCAACCGCAATTTCACAGCTTTTGAGCTGTTGACCCCAGGCACTACCTACATCGGTTGGGGTCCCGGAGAGGGCAGCGGCAATCCGCAGCGCAGTCAGTCGATCGAAGTCAACGGTCAGCTGCCTTTCGCCACTGGATACGAACTGGACGGCACCGACAACCAGGATCCTCTCAACGGCGTCGCAGTGATCAATCCGAACCTCGACTCAGTTTCGGAAATGAAGGTAACTTCGCAAAACTATGACGCTGAGTTCGGCAAAGCCGTCGCGGGGCTGGTGACCGCCCAGACCAAATCGGGCAGCAACACCATCCATGGCTCTGCATTCGAGTATCGCCGTTCGGATGCGCAGCAGGCGCGTGATCCTTTTGCCAATGCCACACGCAACTCGCTCACCGGGCAGTATCTGGCGCCGACCCTTCACAACCAGTTCGGCGGATCGATTGGCGGGCCCTTCAAGAAAGACAGGCTATTCGGCTTCGGCGACTACCAGGGGCTTCGCGAAAAAACGGGAACTGCAACTTTGACCACCGTGCCGACAGCGCTCGCGCTCACCAGCTGCACATCGGGTGGCCCCTGCAACTTGAGCGACTATCTGTCGATTGGCCAGATTTACAAACCCAACACCCTCAATGACACTTCCAACGCCGGACGTACTCCGTATCCCGGAAACATTATCCCCGCAAGCGATATTTCACAGCAGGCGGTTAACTTCTTCAAGCTCCTGCCGCCGCCAAATGTGGCGGGAAACAGTATTACGAACAACTACTCCGCCTCCGGTTCCGGCATCTTCAACACCAACCAGTGGGACGTGCGTGTAGACGGCAAGATTAAACAGAATCTCCACCTCTTTGGACGCTATACCTACTTCGGTGGGGATTTGTCTGGCGCCCCCTTCTTTGGAGCCGCCGGCGGGCTCGGCTATGGCTCCGGTGGATTTGCGGGAACGGACTCATTCCGGTACCAGAGCGTTGCGTCGGGCGGCGACTATGTAGTTTCGCCCAAATGGCTGACGGATTTCCGCTTTGGATACTATCGGATTTACAACACAACGGAAGGACCCGACTTCGATCAGCCTCTGTGCAATAGCACTCTCGGCATTCCGAATTGTAACGGTAGCCCCTTGTCGCTCTACGGCGGACTGCCGCAGATCAACATCTCAATTCCAAGCAACGGAGCCAACGGCGGCCAGAATATCGAGTACGGGACGTCCGCCAACCCTAATTTGCAGGAATCGAGCCAGTATCAGGTCGTGAATAACTGGTCTCACACGGCTGGAAATCACAACATCAAGTTTGGCGTCGACTATCGTTACGGAAAGAACTACACCGTTTCAATCGCCAGCAACGCACTCCGTTCCGGCACCTTCTTCTTTTCCGCCCCGCTTACCTCCGGAGTGAGCGCTACCGGCGTCGCATCTCCCGGCGTTGGTTTCGCCAGCTTTTTGCTGGGCGATACGACAACATTTTGGCGCACACAAACTGCGAATACAAACGCACAGACGCGGCAAAATCGCTTCTTTACTTACGCGCAGGACCAATGGCGCGCCTCCCCCAATCTCACTATCACTTATGGTCTTCGCTGGGAGCTTTACACCCCTGAGTCTCTGACCGCAGCGGGCTCCGGCGGTCTGTTGAACATCGATACCGGCATTCTTCATATCGCCGGTTATGGATCAAACGGCGACAACCTCAACGTGAAAAACAATTTTAAGGAGTTTGCGCCGCGTCTCGGCATCGCCTACCAGGTTTTCCCAAAAACCGTGTTCCGTGCCGGCTATGGCATCGTCTACGGTCAGGGCTGGGCGGGCGATTCCTATGGCGGTGTGCTTGCCTCTTCGTTTCCAACGCAGATCCAGCAGAGTGTGAACCCGATATCAAGCTATGCTGCCGTTTTCAACCTGGCGCAAGGACCCCCGAGCTATACCTTTCCATCCATTCCTGCCGACGGCAATTACCCGCTGCCGGATGGCATTTACCAGATTGCGCGCCCCTTCACGGTACGGCTCCCAACTGTGGGCGGCTGGAATGTGATGGTTCAACAGGAACTGACTCCGACAATGTCGTTGCAAGTGGGCTATATTGGCAGCCATTCTTACCACAACATGTTTGAGTCTTCCCCGTCGTTCAACGCAAACGAACAGACCCTTGCCGGCTTTAACCAGATAAATCCTGAAACCGGTCTTCCTTACACCGTACCCGAACGTTCGCCCTACTATGACGGCACGGCGCAACGAGAGTTGGGCGTAAAGTATGGCGTGCCGCACGGGTGGACACAGCGAGTCGATTATATGGCGAACCTGGCCGACAACAGCTACGACGCGATGCAGGTGATCCTGAATAAGCGCTTCAGCTCGGGTCTGCAGTTTCTCACCCACTACACCTGGTCTCACGCATTGGGGCATGAGTCCTATGAGTTTCTAATCGACCCGGCAATCGGTCGCGGCAACGGTTACTACAACCGTCGTAACCAATACGTCTTCGCCGGCAACTATGATCTGCCCTTCGGCAGGGACAAGGCGATCGGCTCAGGAGTCTCGGGATGGATGAACGAGATTATCGGTGGATTCCAGTTGAATGGAACACTCTCCTGGGACAGCGGATTACCGTTTAACACCAGCTATGCAGACTGCTCGAATGACAACGACGTGGGATCCAACGACGGTGCCTGCTTCCTGAACAGAACCGGCCAAAGCTTTGGCATTCACAAGGGCAGCTACAACGCTGCGGGCCGATTTGTTCCTTACATCAAGCCGTCGCCGTATATATTGCAATCTCCGGGACAACCGAATAACAGTTTCGGAGGCTTCTCCCGGCCGGCGCCAGCTACCTGGGGTAATATTGGGCGCGACTCACTCTGGGGACCAGGTCTCACAAATGTCGATGCGTCCCTCGCAAAAAACTTCACCCTGCATGAGGCTCTCCGCATGCAGTTGATCGTCCAGGCTTTCAACGCATTTAACCACGTAAATCTCGCTAATCCGGATAACTGCATTGACTGCCAGGATCTGAACAGCGTTGGCATTCAGAATGCCGGCACGATTCAAGGGACATATTCTGAGCAGGATGGAACTTCAATGCGTCGTCTGCAGTTCGGGGCACGCTTTCAGTTCTAGTCCTTGGCCTCCGGGGAATGTCGAACCTTTGGGTTCGACATTCCCTTCTTTTTTCGCGACATCTCAGGCAAGCGCAGGTTTCGGTAAAAGCCTCCGTGGCGTGGAAGAATTGGCTGATGTTTCGGTTTCATGAACGTCGTCTGAAATTGATTTCGATATAGCATGTTCTGCAACTCATGAAAAATCCAGCCGCAGCATTGCGGTTATTCTGGAGCACAGCACCTGTGGCGAACAGTAGCGCTGCCCGATTCTTGATACTGCTCGGCATCCTGGGGATGACCGTTACGGCCAGCCCGCAAACAACATTGCAGCCGCTGCCCGCAATCCCTGCATTTCCTCTGCATTCGCCGCAAGAGCAGCTCTCCATTACGAGCGATGCGGTTTCCTTGCATCCGTTCTCAGTAGTCGGTCCGCGAGGCGCGGTCCTTGGATATCAGGATGGCTCCTATGAGATGTGGCTCTTTCCCTGGAAAGTACTCAGCAACATGCGCATTTCCGCCGAAGTAAAAGATTACCCGGTGCCCATCGACGTGAATGAGCTTGCGTCATCGATTGAGGTTCATCCGGGTTCCACCACGATCACTTTTTCTCATGCAATCTTCACGGTTCGCGAGACGATCTTTGCCCCCAGGCAGCCTCCGGAAGGAGCGGGCGCAATGGTTCTTTATCAAATCGAGTCCGTGCGTCCCATGACGCTCACATTTAGTTTCACGCCTGTAATGCAGAGGATGTGGCCGGCTCTCTCGGATGACCGCCCGTCTCCTGAATGGGTCAAGACCGCGGGTGGAAGCGGCTTTTACATGTTGCACTTGAACTTTCCGGATCATGCAGCGGCGATCGCGATGCCCTCGGCGGAGCCAGGAATTCTTCAGCCCTACCAGGAACTCGCCCGCATCTATCCTTTGCAGTTTGTGCTGCACTTTGATCCCGCTCACGATTCCCATACTCTATTTCCTCTGCTGTTGAGTCTGGGGAACACAGCTGCAACAGCAACGAAAGCGGCTCTGGCCACGCAGCTTTCTACGATCGATCGGTCGTTCCGTTCCATCTATGAGGCGAACCAGAAATATTTTCAGGACTTTCTTAGTTCGCATATGAGCATTGACACGCCCGACCAAAGGCTCGACCAGGCGTTCTCGTGGGCGGAGGTTTCGATTGATCAACTCCGTGTGCAAACTACGCCGAACCACGACGAAGAGGCCCTTACTGCGGGTTTTGTCGGCTCCGGTGACGCGGCGCGGCCGGGATTTGGATGGTTTTTTGGGCGCGATGCGTTGTGGTCCTTGTATGCGGTAGACAGCTACGGCGGTTTTCAGACGGCGCGCCAGGAGATAGAGTTTCTTCTGCGCAGGGAGAGTCCAGAGGGAGAAATTATCCACGAATGGTCCCAGACCTCGAACCTCGTGGACTGGAAAGACCTGCCCTATGCATTCGCTTCCGCCGACTCCACACCGCTGCTGCCGATGGCCATGAATGACTATATGCGGATCAGCGGCGACACGGCATTTATCTCTGCCAATTGGGATGCCCTGGCCCGCGCCTGGAACTTCGAGTGCACGCACGATTCCGACGGCGACGGCATCTACGACAATTCAGAGGGTTCGGGCTGGGTCGAATCGTGGATTCCCCAGATGCCGCACCAGGAAATCTATCTCGCCGCTCTTGATGAGCAAGCCAGTTTGGCATTCGCGAATCTTGCGCAGGCCACCGGACACGCCGATCTCGCGAAGACGGCCCAAAGTCGTGCGGCTCACATTCGGTCGCAGATCGAGAAAGAGTATTTCCAGCCGCAGACCAACTTCTACGCGTTCAGTTGGAATGGCCAGGGAACGACGGACGACACCGCAACAATCTTCCCTTCCGTCGCCTGGTGGGACGGCTCCTATGCGCTCGATCACAACCAGGAAATGATGCACCGTTGGGCATCGCCCGAGTTTTCGACGGACTGGGGAACGCGCATCCTGAGCGATCGGACCAGCTTTTACGACCCCATCAGCTACCACCAGGGCACCGTCTGGCCACTCTTCACCGGCTGGGTATCGGTGGCCGAATATCGGACCGGCCATACGCTCTCTGCATGGGCGCATCTCGAGCAAAATGCCAATCTCACCTGGGCGCAGGACTTGGGAAACACTACCGAGCTGATTTCAGGAGAGTTTTTCCAGCCCCTGGGACGCAGCACCGCGCATCAGTTATGGTCGTCGGCGATGGTAATTTCTCCTGTAGTCCGCGGGTTGTTCGGCCTTGAATGGGATGCAGGCGCAAAGGTACTAAGCGTCACGCCCTCGCTCCCGGCGAATTGGGATAAAGCTCATCTATCGAACATTCCCTTTGGCGATCAGCACATGGATTTATCGATTACACGTCACGGAGACGAACTGGTTGTCGGGGCAACCGGTGCAGCAGCTTCCGGCCTTCGTTTACAGTCGCACGCACCAGGCGCGCACGTCGCGAAGGGCGAACTCGATATTCCGTTGCCGGCGGTCGAAGCAGGGATAGAAGAAAACCTTCCCGAGCCCGGTTCAGTCACGGCACAGATGAAGGTGCTCGATCAGCAGACGACTTCCCACTCGTTAACTCTGCGTCTGGCAGCACCGGCAGGCACCACGCAGACGCTGTTTCTGCGAATCAACGACACAAAACTTATGCGCAAGCATTCCAGACTGCATTCAACAGGCGTAGATATTCCCGACGCACCAGAATCGCTGCAGAAGCTGCAGGTGGAATTCGCCGGCGATAGAGGGGATACTCCAGTCTTTGTAGAGAAAGATGTAGCCTTCACCTGGTAAGTAACCATATTTAAGGAGTGGGCGCTGATTGACCGGCCCACATCGTGAACCGCAGCGGTCTAAGCATTCCCACAGCGGTTCGAGAGCAAACAGTATTCAACTTACCCCAGGATGAATCAAGGATGAATCAAACAGGAGAAACCGTGCCCGGGAGAACAAGCGTGCGCATCAAGCGGTATGGAGTTCGGCTCAGGATTGGCGGCTCGCTTATCAAGACGTTGCTTTTGTTGTTGCTTGGCATCAGCCCGTCCGCCCCCGCGCAAAACTCCTCCCCCGATTTGCAGACGGCAGATGTACAGACGGCAGATGTGCAGCCGGCATCGGTCGATTCCGCGCTCAGCCTGAGCTCCACAACAACCCGGCGCTTTGTTGCCGTCCATGGACAACGCTCTCTCGTCATGGGATATCCGCAGGATGGGCTGGAGATCTGGGCCTACCCTTTGCAGATACTCGCAGGGTATCAGATCGGATTCAAGCCCTCAGGAGCTACATCCGAAACCGATGGACGGCTTTTGCTGAGCCGCATCATCGAGGAACCGGACTCCATTACCCGCATCTACACAGGCCCTGACTACGTTGTTCGCGAAAAACTGTTTGTACCCTTGGACCAGCCGTCCGCGATCCTGACCTATGAAGTGAATTCGCGACGTCCCATGGACATCGACATACATTTCACTCCAGTTCTCAACCTGATGTGGCCCGGGGCGCTCGGTGGCCAGAGCACCGGGTGGGATGCGGATCTGCCCGGATACATATTGAATGAGTCCGTCCATGGATTGTCCGCGCTTGTATCCTCGCCTGAAATCGTGTCGCACGACGATACCGCAAACAGCACGGTCAGAACTGACCAAATGTCCTTCTCTATCCGGCCCCGAATTCCAACTGGAGCAGCCGCAGGCGCCCCGGCTTTGGCCACACTCTATGTCACATTGCTGCCGGCGAAGGATAGCGCTCCGGCAGCGTCCCTTCAAGCTCTCTCCGCGCAAGTCCCCGCGATGGAGGCTCAGGCGGCTGCGCATTATCAAGCGCTTCGGCGAAATGCCATTCGCATTCGAACGCCCGACGACGACGTAAATTCCGCACTTGCATGGGCCGAGATCGCGCTCGATCAGGCGTGGGTATGCAACCCGCAGCTTGGTTGCGGACTCGTTGCGGGTTACGGCCCTTCGCGGCCCGGGCGGCGTCCGCAGTATGCCTGGTTCTTCGCAGGCGACGGCCTCATCGCCACAAATGCTCTGGTATCTGCCGGAGAATACTCCCGAGCGCGCGACGAACTCGAATTCATCGCCAAATATCAGGACAAGACGACAGGGATGGTCTGGCATGAACTCTCCCAAAGCGCGGGCTATCTCGACTGGTCAAAATACCCCTACATGTTTGTTCACGTCGACATCACCTTCGATTATCTGAATACCGTAGCGCGCTACGTCGCAATCAGCGGCGACACCGGCTTCGCAACGAAGCATTGGTCATCTATCGCCTCAGCCTATCAATATTGCCGTTCACTTATCAGCCCATCAGACAATCTGCCCCACATTCCTACCGGAAAAGAGGGAGGAGATGAACAGCACCGTCCCGCGGACGATCTCGGACTCTCCATCAGCTGGGTGGCCGCATCCCGCAGCTTCGCAACGCTTGCCAACGACACCGGCCACACCCAACTGGCAGACGAAGCGCTCAAAGAAAATCAGCTCGCGCGCCCCGCGATTCCGATGCACTACTGGGATGCAGAGCATAATTTCTGGATTGACGGACACACGGCAAGCGGAGCACCTATCTTTACCCGCCGCAGCGGGCCCAGCGAAGCAATTCTTGAAAATGTCTTTTCGCCGCAGCAGAACGATCAAATTCTCGACCAGGTCGCCTCTTCAAAATTCCAAACGGATTGGGGTACACGCAGCGCAGCCACCGACTCCGCAATTTACGATCCCTGGTCGTACGCAACCGGAAGCATTTGGGCGCTGCACTCAGTGGGTACTGCTGCCATGTTCTGGTCGGAGCATCGCCCCGACATCGCGTGGTCGCTTTGGAGAGAGATCGTGCCATGGAACACCCTTGACTCCCTCGGCCATATCCATGAAGTTCTCGCCGGCAACTTTTATCGCGTGCAGACCGAGTCCGTGCCTGAGCAAACCTGGTCGTCAGCGGGCCTGCTGGATACAGCAGTACGCGGGCTCATGGGAATTGAAATCCACGGAGCACAGAACAGCTTCGTGTTTCGGCCTCATTTGCCGGCGGATTGGAATCAGATTTCCGTTGCGAACATCCACCTGCCGCACTCCACGCTGGCGCTCAGCATGAGCCAGGCCATCGACGGGATCGATCTTGAAATCAAGAACGACGGCTCGCCGGCTGCAATCGCCTTCGAACCGCAGATCCCGCTCGGCGCCCATTTATCCGGCGCAGAGTTCGACGGCCATTCAATGGCGGCAGACGCGGAGCAGTTTGCAGAAGATGAACACGCAAAATTGGAAATACACGCACCCTCAGGAACCAGCCACTGCCATATCAGCTTCTCCGGTGGAGTCTCTTTGATATTGCCTCAGTATGCGCCGCAGATTGGCGATCCAGGCACCGGAATGAAAATGACAGATATCCGCCTGCAGGGCCGACAGCTGTCGGTTGATGCAGACGTGAACTCGGCTGGCGGATCCAGTTTTCGTATCCGGACGCCATGGAGAGAAGTGGCAGTGAAGGGCGCAACAATCCAGTCATTGCCGAATCACCTGTACGAAGTGCAGATACAAAAACCGTCGTCGACAAAGAATGAAAGTGGGTACGCGAGCACTCACATCGAAATCAATTTTGACGAGCAGTGACGATTGTCGAAAAGGATGTGTCCCGCGGCAGGATTAAAAGGTGGATGTCAAACGCAGAGCAAAACTCCGTGACGGGCCTATCGCATTGCCGGAGAAAAGACCCCCAAAGTCGATCACATTCAGGACGTTGGTAAGATTCTGCCCGTCAACCTGAAAATTCACATTCACATGGTCCGACTTATAGAGGTTCGCACCAACCGAGGCGTTGACCTGAAAGGAAGGATAGATGCGGCCCCGTCCGAAATTGATGCGGTCCAAAACTTGAGGGCCGTACTCCGCGAGCACCGTAGCCGGATCGCCGTCGAAGTCAAATGGCAGTCCCGTGTCATATTGAATTCCGCCCGCGGTCCAAAAGCGCGGTTTCACTTGGTAACGGAGGCGTCCACGAACCGTGTTGCGCTGATCCTGGGAATCCGGAAAGTGGCCTGTGAGTTGTGTCGCTGCAGCCGACGCGTCGTCGCCTAGAAAAAGTCCGCCCGTCACCGGAAACCAGGCGTTGCCAACTTCATAGGAGTAGCTCAGGAAGCCGGAAAAGCGATATGCGTCAGGAACATAAATTTTCCCTTCAGCCCCATAGATTATGGATTTCCTGAACGCGATCGGGAAACTGATGGTCGTGTTCTCAATCTGGTCGTCGTCTGCATAATCGTCTACGAACCGCCGGAAATAATTGGCATCTACCCTGATTTTTCCAAAGAACGCCTTCGTCAATCCGCCCTCGTAGTAGTCCCCCACTGAAGGTTGCACCGGCAGACGAAGGAAACTCTCTGGATCGATGGACTCAACCGCGGTGGAGCTCGAAAGCAGGATGTTCTCGAAGGATGGCGTTTGAAAAACCCGGTCATAGGAGAAATGCAGCATGAAGTCAGCGGACGGGAAATAGCGGGAAATCGAGAAGCGTGGCTCAACCGCTTGCCGGTTCAACAGTAGTTGATAGTGGTCCCAGCGAAGCCCGGCGCTCACCGTCCAATTCTTTAGATGGATCAAATCCTGCGCGAACGCGGCCTGCTCGAGGTCCGGACGATTATCACGGAAGCTGAAGGTGAGCGGCGTATCCGGGTCGAATTGGGTTGGATCGTTAATGATGTAGCTGAAATTCTCGTTCAGAAATGTGTTGTCCGATTCCACTCCGAACTTGAATTGATGCCGGCCGTGATCGATGGTGGCTGCGCTGTTAAAGTACCCCTCGCGAAACCAGTTGTGCTGAAAAACCTCGATGGGGGTCGACTTCGCATTGGAATTGAAATCATTTGCATTGTGGCGGACCATTCCGCGAAAATCCGCCAACGTTTGTGAAGAGAAAATGTGCTGGTAGGAAGCGGTGCCCATCGTTTCGATGTTGTCTGCGGTCTGACGCTGGCCTGCCGTTTGCTGCACATACTCGTTTGGAAGGTCGTAGCGCGCGAGTGAATGGCGGACATCGAAGTTCACGCGATCATAGGGCGTCAGATTGCGCTGGCCGTTGACCGAAAAATCGCCCAGCGTGCCTGTATTCGAATAGTTTTGCGGGACTACCGGATTGAGATAGTGATCCGTCATGCTGCCACTGGCGCTGCCGCCAACCGTATTCTTGCCCCACGCGTACTGCGCTTCTGCGAAGGCGCCGGCGGAGTCGAAGCTGCCGCCGGAGAGCACGATCTCGCCGTGAAGACCCGGTTGTGAATCCTCGAGCGTATTGACCTCGACCACGCCGCCCATCTTCCGGCCATATTCCGCAGGAATCCCCGCGGTATAAACGCTCATCGATTGCACTTCGTTCGCTTCAATCTCAGGTCCGAAGCTGGGCGACCGGTTGTCTGTCAGAGGAATGCCATTGACCACAAACTGCGTCTGATATTCCGAGCCTCGCGGGTGGAGCACGGCATTGCCTTCGTACAGCCAGCCCGGTTGTGAATTGATCAAGTCCTGCAGAGAACGGCCCGGAACTGAGCCTACCCGGTTCTCGATGAAGTCTGACCCAATATGATTCACCGAGCCGGCCTGATCTGGATTCATCAACGTATTGGCCGCATTCACCGTTATCGACTGGGTCACTGGCGATAACTGGAGCCCGATCGTCTCTTCCGCCGGAAGCGAGGAATGAATTCCTACTGATGTAGATACGGCGGCAAACCCGGGCTGCTGAATTTCGATCTCATAGATGCCATACGGAAGACGCCGCACATCGAGAGTACCCTGATCGCCCGTCGCGAGAGTATTTCGATACTGGTTTGCTTGGCTCACAATCGTGACGACCGATCTCACGCCGCGGCCCGAGGGATCGATCACCTTCAGATGTAATTCGCCACTGTTGCTCTGCGAAAGCAGCGGCATTGCACAGAGGCAGAAACACGCCGCAAGTATCTTCATCGAGAGCTGTTCCTCTTTGTGCTGCTTAGATGCTGGCAGCCAAATAAATTGCGGGAGTCGGGAGGCGCTTGCCTTCACGCCCTGACAACCAGGTGGCATTCGCGAAGCGTCTAACCCTCTTTCCGGTGGCGGGACCGCGCCGATCGTCACCGGATTTCTCGTCAGGTTCTCGCGGGCGCCACAGATAGATTAAACCGCATCACGATCACATCAGCGATCGAACGCGCCGGAGCTTGGACCTCCGGCCAATCGTGCCGTATCGCTATAATGAAGAAGGCATGCTGCGGTGCCGAATGTGGCTGAGCCAGAGCTCAAGCGAAGGTGCGCAGAAGATCTTGACGGATCAATTCCGCCCATGTGCCTTCGACGTTGTGCGGAAGTAGCCGGTATAGCCACGCTCAAGGTCATCAGGGAGACATGACGAAAGCCCATCAACATCCTCTTGAAAAGATCCTGGAGAGTCGAATTGCCATCATCGATGGAGCGATGGGCACGACCATCCGCACCTACGGCATGACTGAAGCGGACATCCGCGGGGAGCGCTTCAAGGATTCGACCAAGGATCTCCTGAACAATGGTGACCTCTTCTCCCTCACTCAGCCGGAGATGATCGGTGACATCCATCGCCGCTTTCTGGAGGCCGGGGCGGACATCATCGAGACCAACACCTTCGGCGCGACCAGCATTACCCAGAGCGAATTTTTCGTGGACGATCCGCGCGAGCACGGTGGCCGGAAGGATCCCGCGTTCTACCAAAAGATCATCGACGATCCGTTCCTCGGCAGCCTGGCCTGGGAGATCAATGAGCAATCGGCGCGGCAGTGCCGTGAATGGGCCGATCGTATAGCGAACGCAACCTCGCGTCAGCGGTTTGTAGCCGGGGCGATCGGGCCGCTGACTGTGTCTCTCTCGAACTCGCCCGATGCCGATGATCCGGGCTTCCGGGTGGTCACCTTCGATCAGGTGAAAGCCGCCTACAGTCAGCAGGTGCGTGCCCTCATCGCCGGCGGCTCAGACCTGCTTCTGGTCGAGACCATCTTCGACTCGCTGAACGCAAAGGCGGCGCTCGTCGCCATCCGCGAGGTATTCGATCAGGATGGCCTGACGGCACAGGGCAAGGAACTGCCGGTGATGATCTCGGCGGCGGTCGGGCGCGGCGGCGAGACGATGATCTCCGCGCAGACCACTGAGGCGTTCTGGAACGCGGTGCAGCACGTGAAACCGCTGTCGGTGGGGCTCAACTGCTCTCTCGGTCCTGACCTGATGTATCCGTTCCTGGAGGAGCTCTCCGAGAAGGCGGACGTGGCGATCTCCTGCTACCCGAATGCCGGTTTGCCGAACCCGCTCTCCGAAACCGGATTCGATCTGGGGCCGCAGGACATGGCCCGATATCTGGGCGACTTCGCACGCGCAGGGCTCATCAATATTGCCGGCGGCTGCTGCGGCAACACTCCCGAGCACATCGCGGCTATCGCCAAAGCGCTCGAAGGGCAGCCTCCGCGCAAGAGGAAGACGGCGGCAGGTGGCGAATCCTACGCCCTTCGGAGCGAGGTCGGCGCGTGAGCGCCGCCACGGAGCCAAAGCCGCTCCGTCTATCCGGATCACAGCCATTCACCCAGCAGGCCGGCGTCTACATCATGATCGGTGAGCGGACCAATGTGGCCGGTTCGCCCAAGTTCGCGAAGCTGATTAAGCAAGGCAAATACGAGGAAGCCGTAAGCGTGGCCCGCCAGCAGGTCGAAAATGGAGCGAATGTCCTCGACATCTGCATGGACGAGGGCATGATCGACGGCGTCGCCGCAATGACCCGCTTTCTGCAGTTGCTCGCGAGCGAGCCCGAGGTCGCCAAGGTCCCCTTTATGGTGGACTCCTCGAAGTGGGAGGTCATCGAGGCAGGGCTGAAGTGCCTGCAGGGCAAGGGCATCGTGAACTCGATCTCGCTGAAAGAAGGCGAGGAAAAATTTCGCCAGAACGCCGCCACAGTGCTCAAATATGGAGCGGCGGCGGTGGTGATGGCCTTCGACGAACAGGGCCAGGCCGCGACTTACGAGGACAAGATCCGCATCTGCGAGCGCGCCTACCGGATCCTGGTGGACGAGGTCGGTTTGCCGCCCGAAGACATCATCTTCGACCCCAACATCCTCACCGTTGCCACCGGCATGGAGGAGCACAACAACTACGCGGTTGACTACATCAACGCCACGCGCTGGATCAAGGCCAACCTGCCGCACGCGAAGGTCAGTGGCGGCGTCTCGAACATCTCGTTCAGCTTTCGCGGCAACAACAAGGTTCGCGAGGCCATGCACTCCGCGTTTCTCTATCACGCCATCGCGGCGGGCATGGACATGGGCATCGTGAATGCCGGGATGCTCGAGGTCTACGAGGAGATTGAGCCTGAGCTGAAGGTGCTGGTTGAGGACGTGCTGCTAAACCGCCGTCCCGACGCGACGGAGCGGCTGGTGGAGCACGGCGAAACGCTGAAGGGCGCTGGCGCCGTCGTGAGTGAAAAGAAGGCCGAAGAATGGCGCAACGGCACGGTCGAGGAACGCCTTTCTCACGCACTGGTCAAGGGGATAGACGCGTACATCGAGATCGACGCCGAGGAAGCCCGCGTCAAGCTGGGCCGCCCTCTCCTGGTTATTGAAGGCCCGCTGATGGCCGGCATGGGCGTGGTGGGTGATTTGTTCGGAGCCGGCAAGATGTTCTTGCCCCAGGTGGTCAAGTCCGCCCGAGTGATGAAGAAGGCCGTGGCGCACCTCACGCCGTTCATGGAGGCCGAGAAGGCGGCGATGGCCGCGACCGGCCAGGTAGTCAAGGCGCAGGGAAAAATCGTGCTCGCAACCGTCAAGGGCGACGTTCACGACATTGGCAAGAACATCGTCGGCGTCGTCCTCGCCTGCAACAACTACGAGGTAATCGACATGGGGGTGATGGTCCCCTGCGAAAAGATCCTCGAACGCGCCAAGGCGGAGAAGGCGGACCTGATCGGCCTCAGCGGCCTGATCACGCCGTCTCTCGACGAAATGGTGCATGTGGCCCGCGAGATGGAGCGTCAGGGTTTCAAATTGCCGCTGCTCATCGGTGGGGCAACCACCAGCCGCGCGGCACACGGCCGTCAAGATTGCGCCGCACTACAGCGAGCCGGTGGTCCACGTGCTGGATGCCAGCCGGGCGGTGCCCGTGACGACCAGCCTCCTGAGTGATGAAGGTAAGCCGGCGTTCGTGGCAAAGCATCGCGCCGACTATGAGGCGCTCCGCAAGGCCCACGCCGCGCCGCGCCTGCAGGTCGTCTCCCTTGAAACCGCTCGCACCAGGCGGACTCCCATTGAGTGGCGTGCCGAAGACCTGCCCGCACCTGCGTTCACCGGTGTGCGCGTGCTGGATAACTTTCCTCTGGCCACCCTGCGCGAATTCATTGACTGGACGCCACTCTTCCACGCATGGGGACTGAAAGGCGTTTACCCGCGCATCCTTGAGCACGAGGAGCAGGGTGAGCAGGCGCGCCAGCTCTTCGCCGATGCCAATGCTCTCCTCGATGTCATCATCGAGAAAAACCTGATCACCGCGCGCGGCGTATACGGCTTCTTTCCCGCCAGCGCCGTGGGCGACGATATCGAGTTGTACACCGACGGCGCCCGCGAGAAGGTGCTCGAGCGATTCCACTTCCTCCGCCAGCAGGCAAACAGGGAAGGCAGCGAGCCCTGCCGGTCGCTCGCCGACTTCATTGCACCGAAGGAAACAGGCCTGCCCGATCACATTGGCGCTTTCGCGGTCACCAGCGGCATCGGCCTGAAGGAGCTGTGCGACCGGTTCAGGGCCGAGAACGACGACTACAACGCGATCATGGCGGAGGCCGTCGCCGATCGCCTGGCTGAAGCTTTTGCCGAATGCCTGCACAAGCGGGTGCGGGATGAATGGGGTTACGGTTGTGAAGAAGGTCTGAGCAACGCGGATCTCATTCAGGAGAAGTATCGCGGAATCAGGCCGGCCGCGGGTTACCCGGCATGCCCGGATCACACGGAGAAGGGTACGCTCTGGCGCTTGCTCGATGTGCAGGCGAACACCGGAATGATGATTACTGAGTCGTTTGCCATGTGGCCCGGCTCGAGCGTGAGTGGGCTCTACTTCGCTCACCCGCAATCGCGATATTTCGACCTCGGCAAGATCGAACGCGATCAGGTCGCCGACTATCACGAACGCAAGGGGATGAGCATGGCAGAGGTCGAGCGATGGCTCGGGCAAAACCTGAACTACGACCCCGCCGAATAGCAGCCCGCCAATTGCTTGTTGATGGCCTGACAAGTTCGGCTTAGTCTGGGTCAATGTCGGACGGCACGACAATTACCGCGCGAGGTGCTGAATCAGGACATGCTGCCCAGCCGTCCACCCAACCCTTGTCCCAGCTGCAAGGGCCGCCACTGCTGCTGCGCGGCGCGCGCAAGTCTTTTGCGGATGTCATCGCAGTCGATGGCGTTGACCTGCAGGTAGAGCGGGGAGAGTGTTTCGGCCTGTTGGGACCCAACGGCGCGGGCAAGACCACCACCCTTGAAATCTGCGAAGGGCTGACCGATCCTGATGCTGGAACAGTACAGCTGCTGGGGCTGAACTGGCGAACCGCCGCAAGTGAACTGCGACAGCGAATCGGAATTCAGCTGCAGGAAACACAATTTCCCGACAAGCTGACCGTCGAGGAAGTGCTGCGGCTCTTCCGAAGCTTTTTCCGGCGAGGCATCTCCGTAGACGAATCCATCCGCACGGCGCAGCTGGAAGAGAAGCGGCGCTCACGCGTGGTCGGATTATCGGGAGGCCAAAAGCAACGATTGGCAATGGCCTGCGCGCTGGTCGGCGATCCTGAACTATTGTTCCTCGACGAACCGACGACGGGGTTGGATCCGCAGGCGCGGCGTCACTTGTGGGACTTGGTAGATGGCCTCAAGAAGGCCGGTCGCACCATCATCCTGACCACACACTATATGGATGAGGCCGAGCGCCTCTGCGACCGGGTGGCAATTATGGACCACGGAAAAATCATTGCCTTGGGAACTCCGCAGGAATTGATCGCCTCCGTAGGCGGGGAACATATCGTGGAGTTTGCCATCACCGGCCATGAGAGTGGTCCCGGTTTGATCGATGTGACTCTGCTCACAGACATTCCCGGCGTGCACTCCCACCGCGTCGATGCCGGCTTGCACCAGCTTTCTGTTCGTGAGCTGCATACAGCGGTACCCCGGATTTTTACCGCGCTCAACAACATGGGTCTGCATCTGAGCGAGTTTCGCACTCACTCAGCGTCGCTCGAAGACGTGTTCGTGAGGCTGACCGGAAGGAATTTGCGCGATGAATAAGCTGGAGTTGAACAGCCTCTATCAATTGACAATGGCGCGCTTCCGTCTCTTCTTGCGCGAGCCGGAGGCGATTTTCTGGATCTTCGTCTTCCCGGTTCTGTTGGCGATGGGGCTGGGAATTGCCTTCCGCAATCGGCCGCCGGACGTCCTGCCGGTGGCTGCAACGACAACGCAACTGACGCGGGCGCTCCAGGCGGATAAGGGGCTGAGAGCTTCGCTGATGGATGAGAAGGCCGGCGCTCATGCAGTGGCGACGGGAGATATTCTGCTGCTCGCGATCCAGAAACCGAACGGGGTCACCTATGAATATGACGACACCAATCCCGATGCCCGGGCCGCGCGCCTCGTAACCGATCGTGCAATTCAGGCGGCGGAGGGACAGCGCGAGGCCGTTCACGTCGAGAATCAGCTGGTGCGTGAAAAAGGGGCGCGCTATATCGACTTCGTCGTACCGGGTTTGCTGGGAATGAACCTGATGGGTTCGGCGATATGGAGCCTGGGCTTTGCGATTGTGGACGCCAGACAGAAGAAGTTGCTCAAGCGGCTGGTGGCTTCGCCAATGCCGCGCTGGCAGTATCTGACGTCTTTCCTGATGTCGCGCCTGGCGTTGCTGGTTATCGAGGTTGTGGTCTTTCTGGGGTTTTCGTGGCTGGTTTTTGGAGTGCCGTTTCGCGGTTCGATGTGGCAGTTGGCTTTCCTGTGCGTGCTCACCTCAGTCTCGTTTTCCGCGCTGGGGCTGCTGGTGGCTTCGCGCGCCAGGACAGCGGAAGGCGTTTCAGGGCTGGCAAATCTCGTCATGCTCCCCATGTGGATTCTGTCCGGCGTGTTCTTTTCGGCGACCCGTTTCCCCGCAATCATTCAGCCCCTGGTCCGGGCGCTGCCGCTGACCGCGGCAATCGATGCCCTGCGGGGAAATATGCTGCAAGGGACGACTCTGGGGCAGTCGGTCGCTCCTATCGGAATAATGCTCGCCTGGATGGCAGTATCCTTTGCTGTCGCACTGCGCATCTTCCGCTGGAGATAGCTCTGGAATTGACGAAGAAGCGCTTAGTCCATCCGGGCGTAATTGACACATTTGCCGATACGCTGACCGCTCCATCAGCCGACCACTGCATAGCTCAGTGCCAGTTGCCGACCACCTGGCGTGAGAAGGGGAGGAACAAGAGAAACCTCCCCGCTCACTTCCGAAGAGATACGGTTCTACTCCAGGCCGCGCGCTTTGAAGGACTCGTCTATTTTTTTGTCTACCTGCTTGCGAACCTGGTCGACGCTGAAGCTTGCAGGCCGTTGGCTCGGTGGATAGGGCACAAAGGTCTCGAGAAAGACCGTGGCTTTCAATTGTGCTTCGCCCGCCAGGTATACGTTTTTCGCAACCCAATCCCAATACTGATCGGAGGTGATATCGGCCCGCTCGTACGGATCCATGCGCAGGTTGTATAGCTTCGGCACCCGCAAGGAGGTGAACGGGTTGGCCCAGATCAACATGTTGCCCTGAGCGCGCTGCTCCTCGAACACGGCCTTGAAGTTGCCCCAGCGCATTGCGACAAGATCGCCGTCATCATTGAAGTAGAAAAACTCATTGCGACTGCTCTTGGGTTGTTTGCCTAGCAAATAGGGCAACTGGTTGTAGCCGTCGAGATGGACTCTGAATTTGGTGCCGCCGTCCTCTGAAGCCCAACCCTTCAACAGACGATCCGTTACTGTGGTGTCCCCGGCGGCGGCAAGCAGGGTTGGGAACCAATCGAGTCCGGAAAATATTTCGTTGGATATCCGGCCCGGCTTGATCTTGCCCGGCCAGCGGATCATCGCCGGCACGCGGAAAGCGCCTTCCCAGTTCGAGTCTTTCTCGCTTCGGAAGGGAGTCATCGCAGCGTCGGGCCAGGTGAACATGTTGGGCCCGTTGTCTGTCGTATAGATGACGATCGTGTTGTCGGCGATCTTGAGGTTGTCGAGAAGATCGAGCAGCTTGCCCACGTCTTCATCGTGCTCGAGCATGCCGTCGGCGTATTCATTTCCGGGCATTCCGCTGCGGCCGAGCATGGATTCGCGCACATGGGTGAAGACGTGCATGCGTGTGAAGTTCATCCAGACGAAGAATGGCCTGTCGGCTTTCGCATGTTTGGTGATGTAGGCGGCGCAGGCTTCCCCGGTCTCGTCGTCTATGGTTTCCATCCGCTTGCGGTTGAGCGGGGGGGTATCCTCGATCTTGCCGTTGGCAAATGTGTGCAGGACGCCGCGAGGGGACATGGTTTTTACGAACTGCGCATCGTTCCTAGGCCAGTAGGGGCGCTCAGGCTCCTCTTCCGCGTTCAGGTGATAGAGGTTGCCGAAGAACTCGTCGAAGCCATGCGCGGTCGGGAGGTATTCGTCCTTGTCGCCGAGATGGTTTTTGCCGAACTGCGCGGTGGCGTAGCCCTGCGGCTTGAGCGCCTGGGCAATGGTGATGTCTCCCTTTTGAAGGCCTACAGGGGCACCCGGAGCGCCAACCTTGGAAAGGCCGGTGCGCAACGCTGACTGCCCAGTGATGAATGTGGATCGACCCGCCGTGCAACTGTTCTCCGCATAGTAGTCGGTGAACATCATGCCTTCTTTGGCAATGCGGTCAATATTGGGCGTATGGTAGCCTACCAGCCCGTGCGTATAGACGCTGAGATTCGTCTGTCCGATGTCATCACCAAAGATGACGAGAATGTTGGGCTTGTTGGTCTGAGTGCTGGGCTTCTTAGCTTGTTGGGGCATTTAAACCTCCTGGCGCGACTATTCGCGACACGGCGCGCTATACCCGCCGCGGGACGACCGATTCATAATTAGAGGCATCGCGGCGTGGCGGGAGATATTGGCAAACGTAAGGGTCTCGTCACTGCAAAAGTTCTAGGCTCCTGTGCGGCTGCCCAGGTTCCAGGGATGAGTTGGGATATTCACTGAATCTCGGAGCCTTTTCGCCGCCCGGTCGTCTGCCGGCTGCCCGAATACCTAACGCCAGCCGGCGGAAATAGTAGCTCAATAAAATTTCGGAAAATGACGTATATACGGCGACTGGGATGGAAGCTGGCCCGGGTAGACTTAACCCTGTCGTATTACCTGGTGTGCATATTCACAGAGATGAAAACCCGCGCGCAATCGCCTTCTCCGAAGCGGTAGTCAGAATTTTGAAGGAAAACGGGATCGCCGTAGATCAGGCACCACCCCACCAAGGATGGGATGCTATTCCCGGCCTCAATGCTGCGGCTACAGACCAAGCTCTCAATCGGGAAAGGCGTTTGTGTGGATTTATATTGGGCCAGTTCATTAATTCGCCTGGCGATATGCCAAAATCGAATCGTCACAAGTCCAAAGGCAGAGCAAAAAGGCCCTCGTACCACTCAGCTAAGAAGAATTGAGCGTGCTGGACTGCCCCGAGAGGTGTACACTTCAAGACCCCCGAGAATAAAAATAATTTCCGCTTTAGGAAGAGAAGGTACGAATGAAGCAAACAATTCGAATCGCACTCGCCGCATTTTGTCTCTCACTGGTTTCCCTTGTTTCCGCAAAGGCGCAGGTCAAGTACAACGAGGGTGCAGTGGAACGTGTAGTGCTGCTCAAAATTGCCCCCGGTCACTTCAATGCTTTTATGGACGATCTGAAGACCAACATCGTGCCCATTTGGGATTCTGAAAAGGCTGCCGGGCTGATTCAGGGCTACCAGATATTCTTAAACACCACGAGCTCCGGTCCCGACGACTGGGACCTTGGCTTCTCGCTGGTGTACAAAAACATGGCCGCCCTGGACGGTCTTCCCGACAAGGTCTATGACATTCGCATGAAAAAGTATGGCGACCAAAGCGCCGAGCAGAAAGTCATCGACAAGCGGGTTGAAAACGCGCGCGTAGTCAGCAGTATGCTGCTCCGCGACATCACATTGCGGTAGCTGACCTCGGTCCAGTCAGTTTTGCGGCGTTGGAACGAAACGCTGCGCTGCAAGACTGCGTTTCCACCATCCGCCCAGAACCATCCTGATGTCGTGCGAGTGAGCAACGAGCATGCATGGCCACTTGGATCGAACGGCGGTCGGTGTATAGGGGATTTATCAACAACACGTTTTCGAGTTGCAATGAAGCACAGGGCGAGTCGTCATTTCCGGACTTATTTCAAGCCAAGCTCGCCATCGTACTGTCGGATAACCTCGTAGCACTCGCAGGCGGAGTCTTCAAGCTTCTTGCGGTTCACGATCTTCACTGCACCACGGGTGTACTCGATGATCTCCTTCCTCTGCAAAACACCAGCTGCCGAGCTCACGGTAGGTCTATCCGTCCCTAGCATCGTTGCGAGAAAATCATGAGTGATGGGCAGCGACTCTGAATCCACTCTGTCTTGAGTCATTAACAACCACCTCGCGAGGCGCTGCTCAACATTGTGCAGCCGATTACACGCGGCTGTTTGTGCAACCTGCATACCCAGAACTACTGCATACTGGTTCAACATCAATCGCAGGTGTGGAGCGGATTCCAAAGTGTTTTGTAAAGCTCCAATCTCTACCCGAAACCCGTCCCCCGTGATTTGTACCACCGCTTGAAGCGTGCTCCTGCTCAGGCCTACAGCCGCCGGCGTTCCTGTAAAGCCGTCATTGCCAACTATGCCGGCTTCGGCGGTTTTTCCATCTTTCATTACGACTACAAGAGAGATCAATCCTCGGTTCGGGAAATATGCAAATTTCAGCTTTCCCGCCTCGTGAAGAACTAGATGGTTTGGCAGGTTGATGCATTCGAGATGAGGACGAAGTGAGCTGTAGTCGCTATCGGAGGTCGATAGAAGGATAACGTTGCTGACGGACTTCCCGGCGACATTCCTGCGCTCGCCTGACTGCACGATTTGGAGCTCTTTGCGTGCCACAAACCAGAACCGAAAACCCTTTCGGACGCGGGATGAACTCACCCATCATGCTGTGCGAAACAGAAACTCTGCCTATTCGCGGTACTCGGAAGAGTATATAGGTTCCAAACATGACGCTTCTGTAGGGTATCCTACATTCGCTTCACCGCTGCTGAAGCGCAAACATCGCGACGCACGAAACATGACCCACGCTCAAAGCGATTCCGGTCACTTCAAACGACGCCCCAAATCAGACATTCGCACAAACAAAACCCTCCCATGTATGTAGGATGCCCGACAGACCATCCAAATTGGCACATGTAAACTTCGCCCATCCTCTTATGGATCGTCCGCCACGCCCAAACTGGGTGACGGTTTTCCGCGGCAATCAGGCAGTACGCCGCCACGAAAGGAGCTGCTAATGGCGAACCTGCACGTTTCGTCGCTTGACAGCAAGCGGGTACTCGTTGGGGCGCAGCGACAGAGGCGGCCATGAGCCGGAAGCTGGTATGGATTGAGCAACCGCGTTTTGGTGGTTTTGGTTGCTCCGAATGTGGTTGGCGGTTCAATCCTTCTAATGCGCCCACCGGCACATCTTTCGATGAAGTGACCTACAACTTCGGGTTGCAGCGCGACAAAGAGTTTACGTCCCATGTTTGCGCCGATCACCCCAAAGAGGTTGGGTAGTACCAGTCCGAACCTGTATTGCGCCGGACGGCTTTCAGAATTGTTCCCGGATCACGAGCAATCCGGAAGTTGAGGGTCAGTTGGTGCCAACAGACCTTAGCTCGTCTCCAGACTCCCAGTCAAATAGGCACGCGTCGCGGTTCGGAACAGTACCAGGCGATGAACTGCTCCATTGCGAACTTTTTATAGTTGCGCCGTGACCGGATCAAATCAAAGCCATATCAGTACTGTCCATTCATCACAGTACCTCCGCGAAAATACCGTCTCGCCGCGGGGCGAAAAAGACACCAGGCAATTACCGCGAAAAGTAAAGAGTGAATGGCGAGTTCACGGAACGCGTGGAAGGCACTGAGGACTACATGGAATGCAATCCACGCGAGCGCCAGCCAGCGCGCCCAATTGTGGCCTCGGAGCATGAATGCTCCGCAGAGAATCGCCAGGAATTCGGTAAGCTCGATCCAGACTCCGTCAGGCTGCCATAACGCGCGAAAGTGGTAGACAAAGCCGATGCCGCCTACCGCGAGATAGACGCAGGCGAGGATCAATATCGAAACGGGGCGTTGATTTGAATTCACGGAATCACCTCCAGTACCGCGTCGCTGGGCTCCAGATCTTCAGCGTGCGGCGGCAGAGTCGCCCCGGCCTCCAGAAGCGCCCGAACTGTCCCTGCGAAATCTCCCGTGTCTCGATGCCAACCATTTCCCGACCCGAACAGCGCCCATGAGAGCGCGGTCCCCGCATACTCCCGCGATTTCAATTCCAACGTCGGGCGGAACCGCAGTATCTCCCGCGTCATCTCTGCGTTGCCGTTGAATCCAGCCCAATGCAGCGCCGTCGCTCCCATCTCTCCCGGAGTATCCACCGGCCAACCCGCCTCCAGCATCAGCCGAACCGCTTTTGTGTTGTTGTTCTGTGCCGCGTTCGGCAGCTTTCGCTGCTCCGCCTCAGACAATGTCTTCGCTGCGTCCGGATGTTTGCCGAGAAATTTCTCAAACACCGCTTCGTCGCCCAATTCGCACGCCAGCGCCAGCTTCATTTCCTCCGGAGTCCGCTCCATGAGCAACTGGAAGACATCCTCGTGGCCAAATTCCCGTGCGACCGTGTGTGCCGTGCGATTCGCTCCCAGAGTCCAGATGTAAATTGTGCCTCCTGCGCGCGGATCCTGCTTTGGAAACCATTCCTCTGATACGCTCATCCGGATGCACCCGGGATCGCTGTCCAGATGATGCCGCACCAGATTCACGTCACCAAGCGCAGCCGCCATGAGGATATCGGTCTTACATCCGCGAGACACTAAGTAGCGGGCAACATCCTGACGATCCTGCGGATAGTGCCGCTTCTGTTGCACCCGCAGCGTATACTGAGCCGGCGTCGATTCGTGATCCACATCGACCGCGTCCATGTCCGCGCCGTTATCCAGGAGAAACTTCGCAACCTCGACAGTAGAGGCGAAGTGCAGCGGCGTCTGCCCGTCTCCACCTCGTGCATTCACAACGCCCGGGTCCGCCGCCACCAGTTCCGAAAGTTTCGCCATCATTCCAAGCCGCGCAGCGGAGTGTGCATCCAACACCGCACCGCGTGCGATCAGAAAGTCCACTAAGCCCGGGTCGCAATCGTCGAGCACACCGAATCCGCCCGCCCACCACTCGGTTCGCTTGCCGATCTCGGCATCCGCGTGCAGCAGCACATCGATTGTCGCCCGGTCGCTCCTCTGTACCGCCGCGAATAACGCGTGCTGGCCAAAGCCGTAGCCGGGCAGCGGATCGTCGATCCTCGCTCGCAGTTCCGCATAACTCTCAACGAGCGCGCGGACGCGTCCCGCATCGCCGTCGCACACAGCCACCCTCAAGGCCTCTGCCGGACTCAGCCCCAACCTGACAACGTGCGATTTCAGCTCCGCCCAGGTGGCGAAACCATACTCATTGGCCAGCGTATGCTGCGCATCGGCCAGCTTGCCCTGCCGCGCACTGCGCAGCAGTTCTTTAGCTTGTTTCCTCAAGTATTCGAGATTGGGTTTTTCAGGTAGCTCGCGAGACATACACTTCTCCTTCTATGGCCCGGTGTCCGCTATCTCGGGCAAAGAGAAGTTAATGCTCGGTGCTTGAAAGCTGATTCAGGTGGGATCTTCCCTTTCCGCGGACGGGCTGCAACCTGAATTGCAGCCTCCAATATACCAAATGCGTCCTCAGTTATTGCCAACAGACCATTGCCCTCATTGAGTGCCTCGGCGATTTTGCGCGACGCGAGATGCACCTGCTTGCCGGTCCACGGCAACTATTAACTCTAAGACTTCCGACTAGCCGACAAACTGGGAGTCAAGTGACGGGATGCGCGTTTGATCGGCATAGGGGCGGCGAAATGTTGCGTGCCCTGGAACTTCCCCTCGCTCACCTGCGTAAACACCTTCAGCGCCCTGAGGTTCTGCATGCTCTGGTTCTACGAATCTTTCTTTCCCGTGGTCTGGATTTTCTTTCTTCTCTACTGGCAGATCAAAGCCATCAATACCAAAACCACCCAGCGCCTCGAGCCGGCTGCCTCGCGCATCCTGCGCGTCTTCATCTTCCTGATCGTGATCGTCCTCCTCTCGACAACTCGCATCCCGCTGCGATGGCTTTACCTCCAGCTCTGGCCGGTTGGCCTTTGGCCCTTCTGGCTGGGAGCTGCCGTCACCATCGCCGGCCTTCTCTTCGCTGTCTGGGCGCGCGAGCACCTCGGCAGAAACTGGAGCCGCTCCGTCACCATTAAGCAGGGCCACGAGCTGATCACCACCGGTCCCTATGCCTTGGTCCGTCATCCCATCTACACAGGCATTCTGACTGGTTTCCTTGGCATGGCGATTGCCGTCTCCCAAGTGCGCGGGTTCATCGCTTTCGTTCTTGTCTTCCTTGCGCTCTGGATCAAGCTCCGTAAGGAGGAACAGTGGATGCGTTCCCAGTTCGGCGAGACATATGCCACCTATGCTCATCAGACCGCAGCCCTGGTGCCTTACCTCCTCTGATCGCTGCGTCACGATCTCAGCCCCAGCAAGAACGAGTTGAACCATGGATGGTGTCAAGTCTTTAATTTTGTAAGTCATACATATTATTAGACTTAGATATGCATATAATTATGCCCTAAATTGGTATTCTAAAAGAAAGAGAGATGAAATTCAGAGAAGAGGCGCGGCTTGAAGCTGTGCCTTTTGCTTTTGGTGCGGGATTCGAGGCCCGCTCCCGCGAAAGGAAAACCATGATTCAGCTTTGCCGGCATATTCTGCCCGCCGGGGTAATTTGCAATCAGTCCGCCGTGAAAGGCACGCTCTTCTGCCGCCATCATGCAGCACTCAAGACCGCTGTCGCCCAGTGCAAACCCGCGCCCGATCCCTACGGAATTCATAAACCGATTCCGTTTGTGTTTCCGGAAGACCGGGCCGCGATCCAGCTCAACCTTTTCATGGTGCTGCAGGCGCTCAATGACAAGAGCATCGACAACCGCACGGCCAACACGATGAACCGGCTGCTGAAATCCTGTGAGCATAATCTGGGCCGGACTCCGCTGGCTGGTGAAAGCAAAGAGAACGCCGTGCAGCGCGTGATCCTCACCCCCGACGGAGAAGAAATCGCCCCACCCCGCGAGGCGTTAGAAGAAGGAGAAAACCCACCCCTCCACCACAAAGGATGCCCCTGCCAGAAGTGCGCCGAACAATACAGAAACGCGCCCGCCGAACAGCATCACCAGAACTGCCAGTGCGGCATGTGTGTTGAAAGCAGCGATCAGCGTTCTGCGATCAGCGATCTCGAAAGCAGCGATCAGCGTTCAGCGATCAGCGATCAACCCAGCGATCAGCGTTCGGCGTTCAGCGATCAGGCTGCGCTGAACCCTGTGCTCAGAACTGCGTCCGCGCAGAAGCTGTACAACAAAGAACTGACCCGCGACCCGGCCAACAAAGAGCTCAACGTCATCGACTACCTCTACGGAGACCACATCAGGAAATACGAAGCTCAGTACGCCGCCCGAGCCGCAGCCGCCATCAGAGAGGGCATCGAACCGCCGCCCTACGAGCCGTTCACCACCAACAAAATCGAGCTCGAGGGCGAAAAACGCTACAAAGCCACCATGGAGCAGGTAGAGAAAAACAAGCAGATCGCCAAAGAAATCTGGGGAAGAAGATTCGGAAAAGAAGAACCGCTCGAAGAATCAAAACCAGCGTCAATCAACCGCGAATTCGACCCAACCTATAAACCCATCGACCTCAAAGAAGAAGCCAGAATAGCCTTCGCCAACCAACCACCAGAAATCAACCCTGACCTATGGTGAAAAAAGTCGACTTGGCGCGAAGCGCGGCAATGGGGTGAGTTTGAATCCACAGTTTCCGGCTTGCCGGTGACACACTCAGAACTCGTGAATTCTCACAGCCAACGATGCGTAGGGTGCCCCTAAAGCTGAGTTCAGCAGCGACGTGAGGTTGCCACCACGTCGGCTTTTTTGACGAAGATCACAACAAGTCCTAGCGCAGTTTTGAGAGTCTTGCTGACCTTGTTGGGACACCAGATGTTCCCAGCAGCCCCATGGGAGCAGGACTCGATACTCTTCATCGGCGCTGTTGAAGAAAGCGGAGACATGACGCGCTTGGTCGAGCTGAGAACCAGCAAAAGGAATCGGAGCCGTCATCTTCTTCATAGCATCCCACACAGCAGATCGAGCGGCGCCCGTTGGGATATAATCATGCCCGTCCCTGACCGCAACGTCCAACCAATACTTTGGTATGGATTGATACCTTCGTCCAATGGATTCGTCGTCGCGCTTCTGCCAATCTTGCCTTGGACAGTCACTCGCTCTGACATCGAAAGGAGTACTAAATGGACGCGACAAATGGACTGAAAGAGACCACGCGCGTGACCGCGCCTGTCGCGTCGAACACGCTTAGCGTGAACATTTTTACCGCCCCGGGGAAGGCTATGGTCGGCGAGCGGCCAAAGCCCTTCGGCGAGCCGCTCGGCTTTGACCCGATCACGTCGACGTTGATCTTCGGCGAGCACGACGCGGTACTGGTGGACGCAATGGGGACAGTGGCTGAGGCGGAGGCTCTCGCGGATTGGGTTGCATTGCACAATCGCAACCTGCAGACCATCTATATAACGCACGGCCATTTCGACCACTTCTACGGTCTGAGCGTTCTCCTCGACCGTTTCCCAGGCGCTCGGGCGATAGCAACGCCGAAGACGGTGGAGGCCATGCAGTCGTCGTTTGTTCCTCCGCTGAGCCAATTCGCCCGCCAATTGTTTCCTGGGCAAGTGCCCACGAAGTTGGTCTCACCTGAGCCCTATGAGGGCGACACCTTCACGCTTGAGGGCCACGAATTGCGCATCATCGAACAGGGCCGCACCGATTGTCCCGATTCGACGTCTCTACACGTTCCATCGATCGGCCTGATCGTCGCTGGCGACGTTGTGTACAACCAGTGCCGCATGTACGTCGGCGACACCACCCCCGAGAGCCGGCAGAATTGGATCGCGGCGCTAGACCGGTTAGCGGCGCTGAACCCGGCGATTGTTGTCGCCGGTCACAAGAAGCCTGGCGCGCCCGACTCTCCTTCGACGATCCAAGACACCAAGCGTTACCTGCAGGACTTCGATCGGGTGCAGAAAACCGCGACCTCCGACCAGGAGCTGTTCGATCAGATGACGGAGCTATACCCGCATTGGGTAGCCAATCAGTCGTGGTTGATGTTCGGATTCCCCGGGGCATAACTCACATCAACCGCGGTGGCGCGTCCTTGCGCACTTTGGAGGAAGCCCGGACGATGAGCTAGCTCATATTCAGGAGAACAGAATTCGATTTCACAGAGGAGAATAAAAATGGCAACCAAAGGAAAAATCCTGGCATTGATCTCGAGCGGTCGCGGTTTGCCCTTGAAGGATGGCAAGATTTATACCGGCGCCGGCTACTACCTCAACGAAGTGACGGTTCCGGTTCGCGCCCTGATGAAGGAGGGCTACGAAATCACCTTCGCCAACCCCACCGGCAATACGCCCCAGGTGGATGTCCATTCCGAGGTCGTCGGCTTTTTCGGCGGGGACGCGGCCAAGCTGCAGGACTACCTGCTATTCCGCGACGGCTTGCTTGGGCTCAGAGATCCAGTTCGCATCAGGGATGTCATCGCGTCGGGCCTGGATCAATATGACGCTGTTTTCGTTCCGGGCGGCCATGGCCCGATGATCGATCTTCTGGATGATCCGAATGCCGGCATCGTGCTGAGACACTTTCACGAAACGTCCAAGCCTACGGCTGTGCTCTGCCATGGCCCGATTTCACTGCTCTCGGCTCTTCCGAATTCGTGGGAGTTCGTCGCAGCGCTGGCAGCGGGCGATGTCGCCGGAGCGCACGCCAAGGCTCAAGGCTGGATCTATGCCGGATATAAGATGACGATCTTTGCGACGGCGGAAGAGCAGCAGCGGGAGCCACTTGAGATTGATGGTAAGGTTCTGTTCTACCCGGACTTCGCCTTGCGTACGGCGGGCGGCGACGTTAGTGTGGTCGCTCCATGGGGGAGCTACGCCCTTCAAGATCGAGAGTTGATCTCGGGCCAGAACCCGTTCTCTGATGAAGCAGTTCTGAAACTTCTTCTGCAGGCACTCAACGAGAAGAAAAAGTGAGTCGGTAAGTGGGGGCTGGTTCCGTGGTTCCCCCTGTTGGCAAGTCTATCCGGATTGGAGTCGTCAAATGAGCAGCGTACAAATCGATCAGAAGAGCTTTGAGATGCCCCCGAAGGAGGGGATGAGCATCGCGCATTTTATAACTGTGACCGATATCCAACGGTCGCTTGACTATTACGAGAAGGTCTTTGGTGCGACCATTCTGAGCAGAGGCGACGGCAACGCGCCTGGGTACCTTCAGCTCGCGAATATCTGGATGATTATCAATGTCGGGGGCGGGCCGACACCGGACAAGCCGACGGTATCGCTCAGCGTCCCCGACCCGAATCACCTTAACAGCTTTCTGAATTTCCGGGTTGCGGATATTCAAGCGTGCTATGAGCTATGGAAG
The DNA here is from genome assembly GCA_963743135.1 of uncultured Acidobacteriaceae bacterium. GTDB lineage: Bacteria > Acidobacteriota > Terriglobia > Terriglobales > Acidobacteriaceae > Silvibacterium. The sequence goes on along the minus strand of CAVUON010000007.1, from coordinate 20,636 downwards.
AGTCGAGGGGCGGAGTTCATCACGGCGCCGATCCCCAAGTACGGCGAGACGCGCTGCTACATCCGCGATCCTGACGGATATATTATCGAGGTCGGACAGAGCACCGACCTCACGTACGGTTGACGCTCGGCCCGGGAAAAGCATTCTCACAGTCCCGGGCGAGTTGTCGGCCGTTCGGAACCTACGGATTCAAACTGACCCGCTACCCGAAGCGCGTGTCGCTGGACGCGCAGTCCCTGACCGGACTTTAGCCGACCGGACCATAGCTGACCGCAACATAGCTGACTGCTTCTTAGCTTCTTTTATCGAGCTGCTCGCGGGCAATGGCGTCCAGAACGCCGTTCAGAAAGTTGATCGACTCCGGAGCCGAATACCTCCGCGCGATCTCCAGCGCCTCGTTAATGACAATAGGCGGAGGCGTGCCCGGAAACCCGGTCAACTCCGCAATCGCCATCCGCAGCACGTTGCGGTCGACGGCGGGCATGCGCGTCAGCTTCCAGTTGGCCGAGTGCTTCTCGATCAGTCCGTCGATCTCCGCTTCGCGCACCGTGGCCACGCGGAAAAGGTCCTCGGCAAAGCCGCGCGTATCCGGCTCGACCTCATCGCGAGCCTGCCAGAAGGTCTTGCGAACCTCGTCCGGATCCTGCTTGCCCAGGTCCGCCTGGAACAGCATCTGCATGGCGAGTTCGCGGCCCTTGCGCCGCTTGCCAATCACGCTCATCGGCTGGCGTCCAGTCTGTTGGCTTCGAGCTTGTTCGACGCGTCTTCACCGATCTTGCGGCCCAGCGAAATCATCTCAATCGCCGCCGAAGCCGCCTCAAAACCCTTGTTGCCCGCCTTCAGCCCGGCGCGGTCCAGAGCCTGCTCCAGCGTGTCGCAAGTCAGCACGCCAAATGCATGCGGAGTGTTCGTATCAAGCTGCGACTGCCCGATGCCCCGCGCAACCTCGTTGTAAATCGCTTCAAAATGAGCAGTTTCCCCGCGCAGCAGGCAGCCCAGCGTGATGACCGCATCGACCAGCTTCGTCTCCGCAACCGCCCGAGCCGCAGCCGGAATCTCCCACGCTCCCGGCACGCGCAGCACGTTAATGTCTTCCTTCGCAACACCGCTGCGATGCAGACAATCCAGCGCGCCTGCAAGCAAACGATCAGTGATCACAGCGTTCCAGCGCGCGACGATGATGGCAAACTTCATGCCCGTCGCAACCAGATCGCCCTCCAGCGCAACCGGCTTTCCCTTCAGCGGATCGATCCACTCCCAGAAGGCAAAGGAGAAGCCGGGAACCGGCTCGACCGTAAACGCCCGCGACTTCCAATGCGTGTCCGAGGTTGCGGAAATCCGCTTCGCCGCCTCCGCCGCGCTCAGATTCTTCGCCAGCCAATGCTCGACTACCTGGCGCACATCATCAAGCGCCGTAACCTCGATCAAAGTATCCGCGGAAGCGCGAACGCTTCCATCAATAAACTCCAGATTTCCCAGCGGAGCCAGAAACGGCCGTCCCCGGCTGATCTCGTCGTCCCATCCCCTGCCCGGCTCAAAGCCGAGCACGGAAAAAAAGCTCACCAGCGCCTCATAAACCGCCGGAGAACTGGCCGGACGAATAACAGTAATGCCCTTGATCATCTCTTTGAGCCTATCAGGACTGGCCGTCCAGGCACACGCGCTTCGCGCCATTCCACACGCGCTTCGCGCCATTCCACACGCGCTTCGCGGCATTCCGTAGTTCGCTTCCGTGGAAACTCGCGTGGGTCTGGTTCGACCTGGCGAAGGTGCTGGCCGCACGGGCGATTGCTTCGCGTGGCTGCTCCCGCTGGTCGTGGAATGAACTTTATTGTTGATCACGAAGCCGCGAGGTCGCGGTCGCGGACGCCGATCAGGTATAGCAGCCCGTCCAGACCAAGCTGCGAAAGCGAGTGTTCCGCGCTCTGCCGCACCAGCGGTTTCGCCCGAAACGCAATGCCCATCCCGGCAAGATTGAGCATCGGCAAATCGTTCGCTCCATCACCAACCGCGATCACCTGCTCGAGAGAAATCTTCTCCTGCTCCGCAATCTCCTTGAGCAGCGCAGCCTTTCGCGCGCCATCAACAATCGCGCCCGAAACTTCGCCAGTGACAACGCCATCGGCAAACTCAAGCTCATTGGCATGAACATAGTCGATGCCGAAGCGCTCCTGAAGATGCCGCGCAAAGAACGTAAATCCGCCGGAGAGAATCGCGGTCTTATAACCCAGAGTCTTCAGCGTGCTGATCAACCGTTCCGCGCCTTCGGCCAGCGGAATCCGCCCAATCAGCTCGCACACCCGCGACTCGGGCAAACCCTTCAGCAGCGCCACGCGACGCCGAAAGCTCTCCTGAAACTCAATCTCGCCGCGCATCGCAGACTCGGTAATCTTCACCACCTGATCGGCAACACCAGCCAGCTTCGCCAGCTCGTCGATCACCTCGCCCTGGATAAGCGTCGAATCCATATCGAACGCAAACAGGCGCCGATTGCGCCGGAACAGACTCTCGCACTGGAAGGCGATGTCGATGGGCATTTCCTGAGCCAGCGCGACAAACTCCCCACGCATCGCATCTTCATTCCGAACCGCCCCGCTCGCCCGCATCTCCACACAAGCATTGGCATTCGCGGTATGCACGGCCAGCGACAACCGACCCGACAGCCGCTGAATACGGTCAATGTTCAGCCCATGCGCCGCGATGATCGCGCTCACCCGCGACAGGGCACCGGCAGAGATAGCGCGTCCGAGAATGGTGACAAGAAACCGGTCTTTGCCCTGAGCCGCAAGCCAGTGATCCAACGCCTCCTTCGAAACCGGAGTAAATCGAACATGCAGACCTAAAGCCTGCGCCTTCGCCATGAGCGCGCTCTTAAGCGGCCCAAAATCGCGGCCCGAAGGAACCTCAATCAGCAGCCCCAGCGCCAGCGTCTCATGGACCACCGCCTGCCCAATGTCCAGCACGCACGCGCGGAAGTCGGCCAGAATGCCGGTAAGTTCCGTGGTCAAGCCAGCATGATCCGCGCCGGAAAAATGAAGCAGAATTGTCTCGCTCATCGCTCCTTCAAGCGTAACAAAGCAGCCGACGAAGGCTCTGTCTCGACAATTCACCCTGGAACCGTTGGCCGTCATCGCTGCACTGGCATAAAATGTCTACAGGACGAGAGCGATGTATTTCCCTCCACTTCTCAAGCGCTACCGACACGGACACCGCGACCGTGGACGGATCATCTGCTGACTCAATAGAATTTTCCCGGACGAACTTCCGGCGGATTCGACTCCGCTGGCGTCTCTGCGCGCCGTCTCCGGATTGAGATTGCACCCCTAACGAAGAAAGGTTATGCAATGAGCAAATCAGTAGATAGTTTTGGCAGCCATTCGCAATTGAAGTCCGGCAATCGGACCTATGAGATCTACCGCCTGAGCGCGCTCGAAAAGAAAGGCGTGACTCTCAGCCGCCTGCCGTATAGCCTCCGCATTCTGCTTGAGAACCTGTTGCGCCACGAGGACGGCAAGAGCGTCAGCGCCGACGACATCGAGTTCCTCGCCAAGTGGAATCCGAAGGCCGAGCCTTCGCGCGAAATCGCCTACATGCCCGCACGCGTCCTCATGCAGGACTTCACCGGCGTTCCCGCCATCGTCGATCTCGCCGCGATGCGCGACGCAATGAAAGTATTAGGCGGTAATCCGGAGAAGATCAACCCGCTGCAACCGGCGGAGCTGGTCATCGATCACTCGGTGCAGGTCGACGAATACGGCACCAGTAATTCCTACTCGCTGAACGCCATGCTCGAGTTCCAGCGCAACCGCGAACGCTACGCCTTCCTCAAGTGGGGACAATCCGCATTCCGCAACTTCTCCGCCGTGCCGCCCGGCATGGGAATATGCCATCAGGTCAATCTCGAATATCTTGCCCGCGTCGTCTTCACGCTGGAGCAGGACGGCAAGACCATCGCGTATCCCGACACGCTCGTCGGAACCGACTCGCACACCACCATGATCAACGGACTCGGCGTGCTCGGCTGGGGTGTCGGCGGGATCGAAGCCGAGGCAGCCATGCTCGGCCAGCCGGTCTCCATGCTGGTTCCGCAGGTCGTCGGATTCAAGCTGACAGGAAAACTGCGCGAGGGCGCAACCGCAACTGACCTCGTGCTCACCGTAACCGAGATGCTGCGCAAGCTCGGAGTCGTTGGAAAGTTCGTCGAGTTTTACGGGGCTGGCATCAGCGAGCTCGCTCTCGCCGACCGCGCCACCATCGCCAACATGGCTCCCGAGTACGGCGCCACCTGCGGCATCTTCCCGGTCGATGCGGAGACGCTGCGCTACCTAAAGCTGACCGGCCGCAAGGCGGAACAGATCACGCTGGTCGAGGCTTACTACAAAGAACAGGGCCTCTTCCATGCCGCGGGCTCTCCCGAAGCCGAATATTCGCAGACCATCTCGCTCGACCTCGCAACCGTCGAACCAAGCGTGGCTGGACCGAAGCGTCCCCAGGATCGCGTGCTTCTGAAGGACGCTGGCCCCAGCTTCGCCAAACAGTTGCCCAACTTGCTAGGACCTACTGGCAACAAGAACGGAGTGCGCCAGGTCGTCCGCTGGGAAGGCGAAGGCGGACACACAGCCGAAGCCATCGACTCCGCGCAAGGAGTGCATGAAGCTGGACCAACGACGAGCATCAAGGAGCGGTTCGGGGTCGACGTGGACAAGTACCTCGACAACGGATCGATTGTGATTGCGGCCATCACAAGCTGTACCAACACGTCGAATCCTTCCGTGATGGTCGCCGCTGGAATCCTCGCAAAGAAGGCCGTTGAAAAAGGCCTCACCGTTCCGCCCTGGGTCAAGACATCGCTCGCGCCCGGCTCCCGCGTGGTCACCGACTATTACGAGAAGGCAGGCCTCCTGCCGTACCTCGATAAACTGCGCTTCAACGTCGTCGGCTATGGCTGCACCACCTGCATCGGCAACTCCGGCCCGCTCCCCTCCGATGTTTCGAAGGCCATCGAAGACCACGGACTCGTCGCCGTCTCGGTCCTGAGCGGAAATCGCAACTTTGAGGGCCGCATCAACTCCGACGTGCGCGCGAATTACCTTATGTCGCCGCCGCTGGTCGTGGCCTACGCGCTTGCCGGGCGCATCGACCACAACTTCGAGAAAGATGCGCTGGGCAACGGCAAGAACGGCGAGGCCGTGTATCTCAAGGACATCTGGCCCACGCAAAAGGAGGTCTCGGACACAATCGCGGCCTCCATCGACTCCGGAATCTTCCTGAAGGAATACGCAACCGTAGCCGACGGGGACCAGAACTGGCAGCAGCTCAAGTTTCCGACAGGGAATGTCTACCAGTGGGAAGGCGATTCGACCTACATCCGCAAAGCTCCGTACTTTGATGGAATGCCGGCCAAACCCGCGCCAGTCGAGGACATCCACAACGCGCGCGTGCTGGCTGTGCTCGGCGATTCGGTAACGACCGATCACATTTCGCCCGCCGGTTCGATCAAGGCCAATGGGCCGGCGGGAAAATATCTGGCGGAGCATGGCGTCAAACCAGCCGATTTCAACTCCTACGGTTCGCGACGCGGCAATCATGAAGTCATGGTCCGCGGAACCTTCGCCAATGTCCGCCTGCGCAACAAGCTCGCGCCCGGAACCGAAGGCGGCGTTACACGGCTCCTGCCCGAAGGCGAACAGATGAGCATCTTCGACGCATCGGTGAAGTATGCCGATCGCAAGACGCCGCTTGTGATTCTCGCTGGAAAGGAATACGGCTCGGGTTCGTCGCGCGACTGGGCCGCCAAGGGTCCAAAGCTGCTCGGAGTCAGCGCAGTCATCGCGGAAAGCTACGAGCGCATTCACCGGTCGAACCTGGTGGGCATGGGTATTCTGCCGCTGCAATTCGCAGACGGCCAGAATGTCGAAAGCCTCGGTCTGACGGGCGAAGAGGTCTTCGACTTCCCCGGACTAAAGGCTTTGCTCGACGCGAAATTTGCCAATGGACGCACGCTGAAGGTGAGCGCGAAGTCCGCTGACGGCAGGGCGAAGGGGTTCGAGGTCAAGGTACGCATCGATACGCCGCAGGAAATCCTGTACTACGAGAACGGCGGAATCCTTCAGTATGTGCTGCGCGGGCTAGCCGGGAAAAACTAAACCTGCCGCGAAAAGAAAGGCCCCGGATGCGTCCGGGGCCTTTCTTTGAAAACGCGGTTTCTGATTAGATCCCCATGCCGTAATCAGCGGGGGACTCGTCTCCGGCATGCGCGTAGAAATCGCTGGGCGTGCGGTGACTGAATTTATAGCGCGAGCGCAGTTCTCGACCCACGTACAGGCCCACTGCGGTCACTCCCACGACGACCGAAGTCCATCCAAGAACGCGCAGGGCGATTTGGCTTTCACAACACGATTTGTTCTTACCAAACGGCAGATTTTTCACAAAGAGACCTACTTTCCGCGGATTTCAGCTCCGCGTTGCCATCATCATAGCTCAGTTTTGCCGCAACGCAATCACTGCTGTGCCTACAGGATGTATCAGTTTTGTCACATTGGTAAACTTTCCCGTCCGGGGATTCCTGCCGAACTCTTTGGCGGCTTTCCATGTTGGACGGTCAAGGTTATGTGGCCATGATGCACCGTCTTAAGCCTTGCCCGTATACTCCGTAGAGTCCCCTTCGCACTGTTCCAACTTCACGACCTTGCGACGAAGCGAAAGCTGATTAAAAAGGAGCCTTCAAGTGTCGATCCGATCTCCGTTTTGTTTGATGTCCCCCGGGGGTCGTTTGGATTCCGCGCGTGGGCTGTGTCCGGGCGTTCTGTGCTCTCTGGTCGCAATGTTCTTCTTGTTGTGCGCCGGGTCAAGCCTTGCGGTCGCGCAGGGGTCAATGGGCATGCAGATGAAGGAAATTCCGTCGCCGGACATGCTCCCTGTCCCCCTAAAGATGACCGGAATCGGCAACAGCTATCTGGCCATCAAGGCCACTCCCGAAGCGCAGGCATGGTTTGAGCAGGGGCTGAACCTGCTGCACGACTTCTGGGACTACGAGTCTGCGCGAGCGTTCGAGCAGGGCATTCGGGTCGATCCGAACTGTGCGATGTGTTACTGGGGGCTGTATCAGGCATTAATGATGCGGAGCGGCACCGCGAGCGCATACTCCGAGCAGGCGCTGGCGAACGCAGTGCGGCTGAAGAAACACGCAGGAAAGGCCGGACAGCTCTATATCGAAGCCGCTGAGGCGGGGGATGAAGCAAAGGCCGCTACGCCAGGGGCGCGCCCGGGTGCCTCGAAGAAGATTGCGATTTTGAGGCAACTTGTGAAGCGCTATCCTGCCGATCCGGAGGCAAAGATATTTCTGGCTGAGAGCCTTCGCGATGGGTATGACGATGCAGGGGAGCCCAACAAAGGGACACAGGAATCCATTACGCTTCTGGAGCAAGTTCTGAAGGCGAACCCCAATGATTCAGCTGCCAACCATTACTGGATTCATGCAATGGAACCAGGCGCGCATCCTGAAAGAGCGCTCGAAAGCGCGCAGAAACTGGCGAGCCTGGCTCCGGCTTCGGGACACATGGTTCACATGCCTGGACACATCTACTACCGCGTGGGTGACTACGCACAGGCCGAACATTGGTTTGCTGCATCGACGGCCGTCGACGAGAACTATATTCGCTCGCAGCATGTGGATGTGGACGATGACTGGAACTACATCCACAACCTGATGTATGCAGTCGCGAACCTGATGGAAGAGGGCAAGCTGCAGGAGGCCGCGGCGCTCTCGAACAAGTTGGCGGGCGGCCGCGGGCAGTCGGCGGCGACGTTGTATATACGGTCTCCCCGAGATGGGATGGCGCGCCTGAACGAGCAATTGCCTGTTGCTCTGCGAACCGGAGACTGGCCGGACGTGTTGAAGTTGCTCGATGCAACTCAGCCGGACGCGAAGCTTCCGAACCTGAACTTTCTCGCCGGACAACTGAAGGAGTTCGCCGGCGGAATGCAGGCGGTCGAGTCCGTAAATATAGCCGCAGCGCAGGAAGCTTCCGAAAAGCTGGACGCCGATCTCTGGCGCATGTCGCAGCGTCTGAAAGATCAGCCCGAGAAGACTACGGAGACGACCGCGGCACCGGTTATGGCGCCTGTGATGCCCGATGCGCTTTCCGGACCGCTCATGGAAAACCTCTCCATTATGTCGCTTGAGTTACGCGGCTCCATTCTCGCTGCTCGGAAAAACATCCCGGAGGCCAAAGCGCTGTTCACAGACGCAGCCAGGCAGGAGAAGGAGTTAGGGTATCGGGAGCCGCCTGCCTTCATCCGGCCTGTAGGCGAGACGGAAGGGTTCGCTTTGCTGCAGGCAGGCGACGATGCAGGCGCGCATAAGGCTTATGAATCGGCGCTGGAGGAAAGACCGAACTCAGGCTTCGGTCTTTATGGGGTGGCGCGCAGCAGCGAAGCAGCAGGCAACGTGGCGCAAGCGCAGTCTGAGTACGAGAAGTTCCTTGATGCGTGGAAGAACGGCGACGCGAACCTGCCTGAGATCGCGCACTCCCGCGAGTTTCTTGCGAACCACAAGACTCAACTGGCCGCGGCATCGAACTAACGCTGCTGCTCGATGCGACGCAATAGCTGCACTTTGCGTTCCGCGGGGAGGAAGCTGGCCTCGATGGAGTTAGCGGCCAGCTCGCGCAGATGTTCCTTCGTAAACTCGAATTCCCGCTCGGCCAGCGCATATTCCTGATCGAGATCGCTACCGAACATCGCCGGATCGTCGGAGTTCAGCGTGATCATGAGCCCGGCATCGAAGTAGCTGCGGACCGGGTGAGCCGTGATGGGAAGGCAGCATCCGGTGCGGATATTCGACGTGATGCATATCTCGACCGGAATTTGGCGTTCGGCGAGGACTGCCATCAATTCAGGGTCGTCTATGGCGGTAAGGCCGTGGCCGATGCGTTCGGCTCCGATATTGATTGCGCCCCAGATGCTCTCGGGTCCAGCCGATTCGCCGGCGTGCGCCGTGAGCCGCAGGCCAGAATCGCGCGCCTCGGCGTAGAGCTCGCGGAAAACTTCAGCTCCCGTCTGCCGTTCGTCGCCTCCGATCCCGACGCCGACGATGGCGGGATGTTCCGCGCGCATCTCCGCGGCTTTCTGAAAGACGCGCGCTGCGGCCTCGACCCCGAAGTGTCGGACGGCGTCGAAGATCCAGTAGCAGGTGATGCCGAAGTCCTGTTCAGCTTGCCTGCGTGCGCGCTCCATGCCTTCAAAGAGCGGCTCGAACTCGGTGCGGCCCCAATAATAGACAACGCCGACGGCGACGTAGACCTCGGCGTGAACCACTCCCTGTGCGGCCAGCCGCTCCAACATGCGCCAGGTGATGAGTTCGTAGTCCTGGGGTGTTCGCAGCCTCTCGGTCACGGCTTTGAAGGCCACCAGAAATCCGGTGAAATCTTTGTACTGATAAATAGCGCGGGCTTCGTCCAGCGAAAGCGGAGCGTCGTCATGCCTTCGACTCAATTCGACGAGTGTTTCCGGAGCGACTGTGCCTTCGAGATGCAGATGCAGTTCGGCTTTGGGCAGGCGTCGAATGAATTCGAGTTGAGATTTGGGATCTGGCACAATGAGCTACGGTTTAGCTGCTGATCTTTACCAGACTGTCCGCTATTCCGGGCGAGATGCGCGAGGTTTGCGGCGCGCGCCAGTGGTCGATGTATGAGATTTGATGCACGCAACTGATGGTGCAGTGCGGCGCGCAGGTCTTCTCGGTAAGAAACTCGCGGTCGAGGTCGGCTTGTGTGTATCCGGCGAGCGGAACACCCGGAAAGCCGCGCTGCTGCGAGCAGTAATGCACCAGGCCGTTTTCGCAGATGTAGAGATAGCGCGATCCCGCCCGGCACCGCCAGTCATTGGTCTCGCCGTTGGCGATGGCTTCCTGAAACTGGTTGAACCGCGAGTAGTTCTTCTTCTTCCAGCCGCGCATCTCTTCCCATACGCGGCGCTCTTCGGCGCCCAACGGTTTGAGCTGGCCATCTCCGTCGTGAATGATTCCGATAGTTGAAGTGAAGCCCAGCTTGATGGCGCGGCGGCCGATGGTCAGCGCGTCCTGCGGGTTTTTGATTCCGCCGCCGACCACGGAATTGATGTTTACGTGGAAGTCGGCGTGCTCGGAGAGCCACTGGAGCTTTTTGTCAAGAACTTTGAGGCTCTTCTTCGAGATTTCGTCCGGCTCGACGTTGTCGATGGAGATCTGCAAGTGGTCAAGGCCGGCCTTGTTCAGCCGCTCGATGCGCTCCGGAACCAGGAAATAGCCGTTAGTGATCATGCCCGCCAGCGCGCCGACCTTCCGAATGCGTGCGACGATCTTGTCCAGGTCAGGATGCGTTAGCGGTTCGCCTCCGGAGATGGTGATGATGCTGGTGCCAAGCCGCCCGAGGTGGTCGATGCGGCGCAGCATTTCGTCGACCGGCACCGGCTCTGACACTTTGTCATACTCGTTGCAATATGCGCAGGAAAGATTGCAGAAGCGCATGGGCACGATCTGCGCCATGACCGGGTGCCGCGTCGAGGCCAGCGCGTGACCGACGATGGCTAGCTCGCGCGCCTTGAGCGCCGCAGCCTTGATCCTCCGCGCCGGGGTGTGCTTTCTCAAACCTGGTTGTGCGACGGGCGATGACATTCCTTATTAATTGAATCACATGCGGCGGGCGGTAGCCACCGGGAGTGGTTGAACGGTGTCGCGTGGCGGTTGAATGGCAAAAATAACCGGGCGCTGTCTTCAGCGCCCGGTTGCGATTTGCTGACTGAGTTTCTCGGAAGCGCTCTCATAAATGGATCTGCGGTTCCGGCATAGAGCTTGAGACCCGCTTCGATGGCGGGTCTCATCCGTGCCGTTGCAGGTATTTCCGGTTTATGAGACCTGCTTCTAGTCCATCCGGTTCAATTGCATCAATTGCATTTCTTTCTCAAGCTGCTGCATTTGTTGATCGGTCTTTTGACCCTGTTCTTTCAATTGTTTTTGCAGCTTTTGCCAGTCCGGGGAAGCCATCATAGCTTCTAACTGTTGCTGGGTCATTTCCGGAGCGATCGTTTCCGGGCAGAGCTGGGTTTTCAACTGGGCAAGCTCAGAATCTATCTCCTCGTTATCGAGAAGCTGAAGTTTCCCGGGCACGATCATCTCGCCATGGTTTTTGCCGCTTCCGGCGTCGAGGGTGACGGTCTGTTCCTTGCGATTACGAACCAGCGTTATCTGGACCTGCTTTCCGCGGTTCGTGTGAATCAATTTCATCCACTCGCCGAGCGTTGCCATGGTCTGGCCATTGGCTTTGATGATGACATCGCCCGCTTTCAAGCCTGCTTTGGAGGCGGGACTGTTCTCGGCTACGTGCTTCACCAGCAATCCCTGACCGTCTTTCACTCCAAAGTAGTCGGCAAGCTGGGAGCCGAGCACGTCCAGCTCAACGCCCGTTGGCGAGGACCCCAGAGACATTGCACCAAAGAATCCGTTGCCCGCGCCGAAGCCGTGGTCGGATGGGCCCTCCAGCACAAATGTTCCTTCGTCTTCCGGCTCTGGCACGATCATGCGCTGGGACCAGGCATCCTGCTCGATGGTGGCGCGATCGGCGAGTTGCACGGTCACGGTCTGCTGTTGTCCATCGCGGCTGATCAGGAGAGTGATGGTGTGCCCAGCGGGAGTTTCGTGCAGCATACGCCGCAACTGTACTTCGCCCGCAACGGGCTGACCGTCCATCTGGAGGATCACGTCATGGATGCGAAGACCGGCCTTGCCGGCGGGCGCATCGCGGTCGACGTTGGTGATTTCGGCTCCGGTGGGCTGCTTCAGCTTGAGGGCGCTGGCGCGGTCATTGTCGACATCGCGAATGTCTACGCCCAGGTAACTCTGTGAACTGTGGCCGAGCAGAGCAGGTACGTCCTGCACTGGGATGACATGCTGTTCAGCAGCGGCAAAGGCCACGGCTCCGAGGGAGAAACAACTGACGGTGTATGCAAGCACTAGCCTCGAAAAGCATTTCATGTGTTTCCTCTACGCTCCAGCGCATCGTTTCGGCCGGTTGCTGTTGAGACGCGGATTGTGGCCAAATGTCACGAACTTGTCACGAACTTATGACCCGCCAGTGTACTCTGAGCCGCAAACTTTATGAGCGAGATCTCCGGCGATGCTTGTTTGACCTCGGTTAGCTGGCCTTGAACAGGGGAGCAAATTGGTTTTTGATCTCCCCTACCCCCCTGTTTTTTATATCTAATTGTTTCTACGTGGTTTAGCTGCGGCATCCAAGCGTAAATAATTGATTACACGGGACTTCCTTGCATCGGCATCAATTCTTGCGCGATGGTGCGATCCGACGCCGGTTCCAGAAGAAGGGGCTGCTGCGGCCAGTAAGCCGAGCCAGCGCGATAGGTCATGGCGCACCTCCCTATCAGGTCAGCGATGCCCCACCCCCTGCTTTTCTGTATCTGATAGATATTGCTTGAGTTACCTCTGATCGTGTTTCGCTATGTAATTGAGTCTAATAAACTTATCAATATGTAGTTGATTCTGAATGGCTTAGTGGCCTGCGAAGGGTGTCTGCAAATGCGATAGGCGCAGCTTATGGCTGCGCCTTCTGTTGTGTTCTCTTTCTTTTAGTTTATCAATTTTCGGCTTAATTCTGTGCAGCCGGAAGAGGCTTGGTTTGTTGGAGTTGAGGCATTACCCACTTGACAAGATTTCGCCCTCCAACGTCGTTTGTGGTCGGGAGAGAAACCGCAGGTCCTTCGACTTCGCTCCGCTTCGCTCAGGATGACCTCGTTGGGGGATTGGCTTTGGCGCAGGAATTTCCTGTGGCGGAGCCACAGGAGGGTGTGGTATTGATGTGGTGATGCCACAGGAGGACTTATGGCGGAATCGAAACTGGACTTGTTGCAGGGCACGCTCGACCTGATGGTGCTGCAGACGCTGGCGGCGATGGGATCGGTCCACGGCTATGGGATTGCACGGCGGATTGAGCAGGTGAGCGGGGATGAGGTGCTTTTGAATCAGGGCACGATCTATGCCTCGCTGGTGCGGCTGCAGCAACGCGGATGGATCGATGCCGCATGGGGCACGTCGGAGAACAACCGCAAAGCCAAGTTTTATTCGATCACTTCCGCGGGCGAGAAACAGCTGGCCGCAGACGCGGCATATTGGGAGCGGCTTACCAGTGTGATGGGCCGTGTGCTGGCTATGCAGGATGAGGGAGGCGAGCGATGAGATTTTTTGCGCGGGAAATGCTTAACAGGCTGCGGTCGTTTTTCGGCAAGGAGCCGCTGGATCGCGAGTTGAACGAGGAACTTGCGTCGCACCTGGAATTTGCGGTCGAGGAAAATATCGCGCAGGGGATGACGCCTGAGGAGGCGCGGCGGCAGGCGTTGATTCGTTTTGGAGGAGTGCAGCAGGCGCGTGAGCAGCAGCGCGAGGCGCGTGGATTGCCGTGGCTCGACGTGCTGATGCAGGATTTGCGTTACACGCTGCGGACGCTGAAACGTGATCGCGGCTTTACGCTGATTGCCGTGCTGATTCTGGCGTTGGGGATTGGCGCGAACGTTGCTGTGTTCAGCGTGGTGAATACGATTCTGCTGCGGCCGCTGCCGTTTCATGATGCGCATCAGCTTACCTGGATAGCGCCGCCGCCGCAGAAGTGTGGGCTATCGTGTGCAACCTATTCGGCGGACGCCTATGACGAGTTTGTTGCACAGACGAAGTCGTATCAGGGAGTGACGGGATATTTTGCGTTCAACAATCCGGACAATTTGCGGCTGACGGGACATGGCGAGCCGGTGCCGGCGACAGGAATGAACGTGATCGGGAATTTCTTTGAGATTCTCGGCGTGCAGCCAATGCTAGGACGGTTGTTCACCGCGGACGAGGCGCGTGCGGGCGCACATCCGGTGGCGCTGCTCGAGTATGAGTACTGGCGGCGGCAGTTTGCGGGCGATCGGACGATTGTAGGAAAAGAGATCGATTTGGACGGATCTCCGGTGACGGTGGTTGGGGTGTTGCCAAAGAGCTTCGATTTTGGGGCGGTCTTTGCGCCGGGGGGAAGGGTCGATCTGATCGAGCCTCTGATTCTGGATCAGGCGCGGACCTGGGGCAACATCGTGACGATGATCGGACGACTGAAGCCGGGTGTGCCGCTGTCACAGGCCCAGGCCGAAGCGAACATCGTCGTTCCGCATTTGTGCTGGAGCGTGAAGATTCCGCAGTCGTGCGGGCAGTATGCGGGTCTTGGTGGGGGCGTACAGTTGCGGACGCTGAAAGACCATGTCAGCGGGAAGATGCGCCGGTCGCTGATCGTGCTGTGGTGCGCGGTGGGGATGATTCTGCTGATCGTCTGCGTGAACCTTTCGAATCTGCTGCTGGCGCGGACGGCGGCGCGCGGCAGAGAGTTTGCGATGCGGAGCGCGCTGGGTGCTGGACGCGGGAGGCTGGTGCGGCAACTGCTGACAGAAAGCCTGGTGCTCTCATGCGCGGGAGGGCTGGTGGGGCTGGGGATTGCTTATGCGGCGGTGGCGTGGCTGGCCCATCAGGGATCGCTGGCGTTGCCACTGTTGAGTGAGGTTCGCGTGGACACGAGCGCGCTTGTTTGGACGCTGCTGATTGCGGCAGGGGCGGCGGTGCTGTTCGGGCTGGCTCCGGGACTGAGATTCTCGAGCGTCGATTTGCAGAATGGGCTGAAGGATGGTGTACATGCGAGCTCGGGACGGCAACATGACCGGATGCGGGCGGTGCTGGTGGTTTCCGAAGTGGCGCTGGCATGCGTTCTACTGGTGGGTGCCGGGCTGCTGCTGCGGAGTTTTCTGCGCGTACTGGATATTGATCTCGGGTTCCAGCCGAGCCATGCTGCCTCGATCAAAGTGGAGTATGACGACAGCGCGCCAACTGGCGATGCGAGCGCGGCGAAACGGGGAGAGATTTTCCAACAAGTGATTGCGCGTGTGAGCGCGCTGCCAGGCGTGCAGGCTGCGGGGATCGTGGACTACCTGCCGCTGGGCCCGAACCGGGCCTGGGGAGTGCTGGTGCCGAAGGGCAAAACCTTTCCCGATGGAGTGTTGCCGTCTCCGCTCGTGTATGTGTGCTCGCCTGGGTACGTAGGGGCGATGGGAATGAGGTTGCGCGGGCGAGACTTTACGTGGGAGGACGGCCCGAAGAGCCAGGCGGTTGTGCTCATCAATGCAGCTGCCGCGCGCGCTTATTGGCCGGGCGAAGATGCGGTGGGCAGGGTGCTGACGAATGGATCGCAAGATCTGCATGTGATCGGTGTCATCGACGACGTCCACGCATCCGGTGTTGAGGAGGAGAAGGGCTGGCAGGTTTATTATCCGGCGACGCAGCAGGGACCTAATGATGCGCAACTGGTGATTCGTACCACTGTTCCTCCGAGTACGCTCGCGGGCAGTGTGCTGCGGGCATTGCGGGAACTGAACCCAAACCAACCGGCGGCGGAGTTCAAGCCGATTCAGGAGCTGGTGGACCGGGCGGTTTCGCCGCGGAGATTTTTCATGGTGCTGGTGGCGATTTTTGCAGGGCTGGGGCTTCTGCTGGCAATGCTGGGCATCTATGGCGTGATCTCGTATTCGGTGACGCGGCAGACGCAGGAGATTGGCATTCGCATGGCGCTGGGTGCGAGCCGGAGACGGGTGCAGCTGGGTGTCATCACCAAGACGCTGAGGCTGGCGTTGCTTGGGATTGGTGTGGGCGCGGTCGCTTCCTTCATTGTGGCCCGGCTGATCTCTTCGCTGCTTTTCGGTACGGAACCGACCGATCCAACCACCTTCTCGGCGATGATCTGCCTGCTGCTGGTGGTGGCTTTCCTGGCGGGATACCTTCCGGCGCGGCGCGCATCGCGGATTGATCCGATGATTGCGCTTCGGACTAACTGAAGCTTGGGCTGGCTCTATGCTCCTTCGTTGAGATAGAGCCAGAGCGCTTTTGCGAGTTGCTCTGAGTCGCGCGGAAAGATTGCGTCGCCAGCGAGGCCGCTGGTGCGTAGAATCGGGTCCGCGAGGTAACCGACAAACTGGCGCGTATCCTGACGCTTGAGGCGCATGGCGGCGTTGACTGCTGCTTCCACACTTCCCGCATCGGAGACTTCAAGCAGAATTAAGGGATAGCGCTGCTGTTGCCATAGAATTTCGAGTTCTATGTAGGTGGAGGCAAACTGCACACGGAAACCGTGTTCGACGAGCGCGAGATACAAGGGAAAGGCGGTGCGCGCATTATCTCCGGATAAAAGGATGAAAGGCGGCTCTACGGTGGTTTTACTGGGGAAATCCTGCTGAATTTTCTTCACTGGGCTGCTGTCTCCCTTTTTCTTCCTGTTTTTGGAATGGCGGGTGCCAGGGGAGCGACGGTAAGGCAATTCACCCGCAATATAGACGCAATATAAATAGGAACGGCAGGCCAGTGGCCATCTGGCCATTAGCTGTATGTATTTGATTAATAAGCAGTTAATGGTTTTTGTCGCGGGCAACCATTTCAGGGTTGGGCATTTCCTTCATGGGACTGCGAAGTTTTGACTTGACGCTGGCCATCGAGCGGGATAAAAGAGCCAGAAAGCATTGATTCGATAGAAGTAATGGCAAAAAACGCGGTGCGGGTCTCTGGAGCGGCGAGATTCTGGTGAAGGGAGCTTGAAAAGGGATGCAAGCAATTTTCGTCAGCGTGATGTTTGGGCCCGCGACGAAGGCGTTGCACGAGCTGCACTCGACCTACGTGCGCTTTTCCGTGCTGGCGCTCAGCTCCATCTTTTTTCTTGTCGATCCCTTTGCTGCGATCCCATCCTTCATTGCCATTACCGCGGGAGCCGATGGCGCTCGGCGAAAGCGCATGGCGGCCAAGGCCTCGCTGACGTGCTTCATTGTGCTGACGTCGTTCGCGCTGGCCGGACAGTTGATCTTCCGGATGTTCGGCATAACGCTGCCGGCGTTTGAGATTGCGGGCGGCCTGATTCTTATGCTGATCGGCATCGATATGCTGGAGGCCAAGCGCTCGCCTACGCAGGAGTCCTCGGGCGATGCGGAGGACGCGTCGCAGAAGGAAGATGCGGGTATCGTGCCGCTGGGTATCCCGATGCTGGCTGGGCCTGGAGCGATCTCAAGCGTGATGGTGCTGGTGGGGCAGGCTCCGGATAAGTGGCACATGCTGGCGATTCTTGGATCGATTGCGATTACGGCGGCGGCCAGCTATGCCGTTCTGAGCGGGGCGGACCGGCTGCGGCGGGTTCTGGGAGAGACGGGCATTCGCATCCTGGTGCGAATTATGGGGTTGCTGCTGGTGGCGCTTGCCATGCAGTTTTTTGTGAATGGTCTGACGGATCTGGGCGTGATTGCAAAGCAATAGCTGGTGAAGCGGGCGGCTGATAAAGCGGCCAGCTAAAGTCCGGGTGGCTAAAAAGCGGGTGGCGAAATTACCTCTCGCTACCGCCGGTTTTCCGCACAGAGAAATTGGGGCTTCGCAGAGCCTCAATGATACGTCCCACAACCAACGGGAGTGACCCTGCGAAGCGTGGGCCTGAGAGCCCGCCCCGAGCGAAGTCGAAGGGGCTCCTTTTCAACAGATTTCTTGGCTTTTCAACAGTTGCGGGAACTGCTGCGGACAGGTAGTATCTGAAGAGTCGTTACGAACGTGGCGCGCAGCTATGAGGCATCCCTGACGGGTTGCAAAGTGAAGGCTGCTGTGCTACAGTAAGAAACGGTTATAGAGGTTGCAAATTGCTTCGCGGCGCGGACTTGAGTCTGCCCTTAGAAATGCGAGGCGGGTGTTCGACAGGCGCTGGGCGCCTAATAAGCGAACAATCCATTGCACGTGAAGAGGAGCAAGACTCCTCATCTTTGTATGCGGCCTGATGGCCCAGCTTCAACAGCAAAGGCTGAATGAAGTTCGATCTTTTCAAGTTTGGTGCTGCACGGCGTTTTTGGGATTGACTGTAGTTTGATCCAGTCCTGATGCCTGTCTGAGAATAAGAAGCGTTTCTGTTTGACAGGTTCAGCGATCTTCGATAGTCTCAAGAGATGCGCGTAAAGATGCAGCGCAACAAGTTCGAGGACCGCAGCTAGTCTGCGATTCCCGATCCAAAGCGGTCCGCTCAGGCGGGAAACCGATGTGGATCTTTGACAATCAGGTTGAACATGCCAGTCGTGAGAATGGAAGAAGATCTTGGTTTGATCATTCTCACAATGTTAGTCCTTCGCAGCCTTTCGAGCGCTGCGGAGGCGGTTACTCCAGCGACCTCCGTCGCTTGGTTGTAGCCATCTAGGTTTCAAACGAGAGTTTGATCCTGGCTCAGAATCAACGCTGGCGGCGTGCCTAACACATGCAAGTCGAACGAGAAAGTGGAGCAATCCATGAGTAAAGTGGCGCACGGGTGAGTAACACGTGACTAACCTACCCTTGAGTGGGGGATAACCTGGGGAAACCTTGGCTAATACCGCATAACACCTACGGGTCAAAGGAGCAATTCGCTTAAGGAGGGGGTCGCGGCAGATTAGTTAGTTGGCGGGGTAATGGCCCACCAAGACAGTGATCTGTATCCGGCCTGAGAGGGCGCACGGACACACTGGAACTGAAACACGGTCCAGACTCCTACGGGAGGCAGCAGTGGGGAATTTTGCGCAATGGGGGAAACCCTGACGCAGCAACGCCGCGTGGAGGATGAAGTCCCTTGGGACGTAAACTCCTTTCGATCGGGACGATAATGACGGTACCGAGAGAAGAAGCCCCGGCTAACTTCGTGCCAGCAGCCGCGGTAATACGAGGGGGGCGAGCGTTGTTCGGAATTATTGGGCGTAAAGGGTGCGTAGGCGGTTCGGTAAGTCTTATGTGAAATCTTCGGGCTCAACTCGAAGTCTGCATGAGAAACTGCCGGGCTTGAGTGTGGGAGAGGTGAGTGGAATTTCCGGTGTAGCGGTGAAATGCGTAGATATCGGAAGGAACACCTGTGGCGAAAGCGGCTCACTGGACCACAACTGACGCTGATGCACGAAAGCTAGGGGAGCAAACAGGATTAGATACCCTGGTAGTCCTAGCCCTAAACGATGATCGCTTGGTGTGACGGGTACCCAATCCCGCCGTGCCGAAGCTAACGCGTTAAGCGATCCGCCTGGGGAGTACGGTCGCAAGGCTGAAACTCAAAGGAATTGACGGGGGCCCGCACAAGCGGTGGAGCATGTGGTTTAATTCGACGCAACGCGAAGAACCTTACCTGGGCTCGAAATGTAGTGGAATCCGGTGGAAACATCGGCGTCTAGCAATAGACCGCTATATAGGTGCTGCATGGCTGTCGTCAGCTCGTGTCGTGAGATGTTGGGTTAAGTCCCGCAACGAGCGCAACCCTTATTACCAGTTGCTACCATTTAGTTGAGCACTCTGGTGAGACTGCCTCGGATAACGGGGAGGAAGGCGGGGATGACGTCAAGTCCTCATGGCCTTTATGTCCAGGGCTACACACGTGCTACAATGGCCGGTACAAACCGTCGCAAACCCGTGAGGGGGAGCTAATCGGAAAAAGCCGGCCTCAGTTCGGATTACAGTCTGCAACTCGACTGTATGAAGCTGGAATCGCTAGTAATCGCGGATCAGAATGCCGCGGTGAATACGTTCCCGGGCCTTGTACACACCGCCCGTCACATCACGAAAGTGGGTTGCACTAGAAGCAGGTGAGCCAACCGCAAGGGGGCAGCCTTCCAAGGTGTAATTCATGATTGGGGTGAAGTCGTAACAAGGTAGCCGTAGGAGAACCTGCGGCTGGATCACCTCCTTTCTAAGAGAGAACGTTATGGCACTCGCATATATCCGCGATAGCGGACAGCCGTAAGGTTGCGTATGCGGGACGTTGTCATATACAACCTGTCGAGGGTTTTCGGACTCGAGGCAGGAATTCGATACAAGCCTTCTCTGCTTCTTCATATTTCCACGACAGTCCGAAGCGGCGTAGCTGCTTTGCATGTTCAACCTGGTCCTCGAAACTTCTCGAACGAGTAAGGAATTACGAGCAGTCGGGCTCAGCGTGCGCGCCTCTGAATTGGGGCGGCAAGGGAACTGGGCATCAGTTTTGGGCGATGCCGGGCCTGTAGCTCAGTTGGTTAGAGCGCACCCCTGATAAGGGTGAGGTCGGTAGTTCGAATCTACCCAGGCCCACCATAGCTTCAAAACTTCTCCTTGGATTCCAGGGAATGGGGCTGTAGCTCAGCTGGGAGAGCACCTGCTTTGCAAGCAGGGGGTCAGGAGTTCGATCCTCCTCAGCTCCACCAACTGTTTTGTTCGAGCTGCCTGAAGGTGAATGTCTAAGTCGAGTTATTGCGACTTAGAGATTGATCTTTGGGCAGGACTTTGAATCATAACTTGGAAGAATAAGTGGATTCGGGTCTGGTTCAACTTCGCCTGAGGGCGAGCATGGGTGTAGAGCTCATGTCTGGATGTTTGACAACGAAATCGATTGGGTAAATATATTACAAGGCTGAGCAATGACTTGATCCTTGAGTTTCGTAACCCAGGAGGTCAGGAAGTTGTTTAGTTGAGTGTCTTTAGAATAATCTTTGCGACTTCGTAAGATGTAAGATGAAGTTCGCATTAGGCGGCAATACATAGAGATGACTCCTGCGTGGAGTTAATTCTATGGTCAAGC
>CAVUON010000006.1:0-703333 GCA_963743135.1 uncultured Acidobacteriaceae bacterium | reverse complement strand
CTCGGTGATTATCTGGCAGCTGCGAACCTTAACCCGCTACCAACTGCCCACGTGCGCACCGTCGTCCACGTGCAGCACCTCCCCGGTGACGTGAGCAGCTTCCGCCAGATAAACGACAGCCTCAGCGATGTCCTTCGGGTCTGAGATTGTGCCCATAGGGGTACGGGTTTTCAGAGAGTCCTTCGGTGCGTTCTTATGCAGAGCCGTGTCGACGACGCCAGGCGCGACCGCGTTGAAGCGGATATGGTCTTTCGCGTATTCGCTCGCGAGGCTGAGGGTAATTGCATTAAGTCCGCCTTTCGTGATCATCGGAATCGACGCCGGAACGCCGGCGATGGGGTTATCGGCCAGCGCCGCCGTGATGGTTGTCACGCTGCCACCAGTGCCCTGCGACAGCATCTGCTTGACTGCGAGCTGGGTGATGAAGATGAACCCTTCCAGGTTGGTAGAGACGAAACTGCGGAATTCGTCGATGGTATAGTCCGTGAAGGGCTTGACTGAGAAAATGCCCGCATTGTTGACAACATGGTCGATCGAGCTGAACTTGCTGATCGCGGTCTGCGCGACCTTTTCAGCCGTCGCTGCCTGACCGATGTCTCCGTCGACGAGTGCGAGGTTCGGTGACGGCGCGAAGCCGCCGTTGGAAAAGCTAAGCGAGGTTGCAACGACGTTATAGCCGCGACCCAGAAAGGCCTGGACAACGGCCGCTCCGATGCCTCGCGAAGCACCAGTTACGATGACTGTCTTTTTGCTTGCCATATTTAGCTCCTGTTGTTTACTTGCTCTTGTTTCGCGGGTCGTCTTTCGGGTTCATGTAATCAAAGCCGAGCGGTCTAATCGCAGTCACCTGCGCGACGTACTCGCTGGTTTTTGCCCAATGGAAGTGGGTCGTGTTGCCGGGCAGAACGATGACGCTGCCGGGCGGATATGCCTCCAGCTTATCGCCGTCCAACTGGTGTCGTCCCAGCGCGACGTAGAAAATGCCGGACAGAACTGTGTAGACTCGATCCTCCGGGTGTCCGGGAGCCATGTTTTCGTTCTCTACTCCTCGTGGACCTACGGGCTTGACGGGCGCCCAGTCTTGGAGCGTCGAACACCGGATGCGATGTATCCCCGGCAAGTCGTGAGGAATCTATGATGAACAAACGTCCTCTTGTGTCGGTCGTTGATGACGAGGAGTCAGTGCGGGAGTCGCTACCCGACTTGCTGAAGGAGTTCGGAAGCTGGAGGCGGCGAGGCAACGACGGCAGATTCGTCGCCAGTCGGCCGCGTGAATAAGCCAAGGCGCTAATCTCCGGGCGGTTCCGCGTGACGGATGACGTGGATTACTTCCGGACGGCGGACGGCCCGGAAGTACTATAGGTCAAGGAGTAGGGAGCCGTGACCACGCGTCAATACAAGGTTCACACTCAACTCGGCCGAGCCGCAGTCCAGATCTTTGCCGCCAATGATCGCATGAACCAGGTTCTTATCGAGCATCTTGACCCTACCGCCTGGAGAGCCAAACCGCCCGGCAAAACCCGCACCATTGCGGCGATCTTCACGCACATGCACAATGTCCGCTCCAAGTGGATCAGGCTTACAGCTCCGCACCTGAAGGTTCCATCACAGCTCAACCGCGCGCACTGCACGCCGCAGCAGGCCCGTGCGGGATTGGCCGAGAGCGCCGCGCGCTGCGCGGAGATGCTCGCTGAAGCGCTCGGCGGTTCTGGGGGCCGCGTCGAGAAGTTTCGCAGAGACGGCTGGGCTCGGCCTTGGCCGGTTGGCCCGGAAATGCTGTGCTACATGATTTCTCACGAAGCCCACCATCGCGGGCAGGTGTGTATGCTCGCGCATCAGCTCGGATTCCCGCTGCCGAACGAGGTGGCCTGCGGGATCTGGAATTGGGAAAAGCTGTGGAAAGAATGCGGGTCGCCTGGCGGCCCCGGCTACGATTCTTAAGAAATCGCTCAAGGGCACACGCCTCGGCTGCCTGTTCCACCAACCGCCACTGCATTGGGCGGTGTCCTCTCAAGCGGGCCCGCCGAAAATGGCGTTATACTCGCTAACGGGGAACGCCAGTTCTCCATTTCAGGTTGAACCAACACGCCCTGGAGCCGCACGAAGATCGAGGCCGGCGCCTGAGAAGACGCCGCCTTAATGAGTCAACTGACGAAGTCGGTCGTAACGTCACGGGTTGTTCGAAGACCCATTCGCGCGAAAGCACAAACCGGTGGGGCCAGCGAAAATCGGTCGCCCCGCAGGAAGCGTATTCCAACATCATGATTGAGAGTTCGTAGGAGGATTTATGGCAACGACAGCAATCGCAGTCGCAACGATGAAGGTAGCGCAAGTTTCTAAGCCTGGAGCAGATTTCCAGATCGTCGAGCGCGAGATTCCAATGCCGGGGGCACGACACGTGCGCATCAAGGTGCAGGCCTGTGGTGTGTGCCACAGTGATGTGCTCACAAAAGAAGGCAGTTGGCCCGGAATTCAGTATCCCCGCGTTCCAGGGCATGAAATCGCGGGCATCATCGATGAACTGGGTGCCGGTGTTTCCGAGTGGAAGAAGGGGCAGCGCGTCGGTGTCGGCTGGCACGGCGGCCACGACGGCACGTGTCTCTCGTGCCGGCGGGGAGATTTTCGCAATTGCCGAAATCTGAAAATTCCGGGCATCAGCTATGACGGGGGATACCAGCGATACATGGTGGCCCCCGTGGAGGCACTGGTGGCGATGCCGGAAAGTCTAAGTGACGTTGACGCCGCACCGCTGCTCTGCGCCGGAATTACCACCTTCAACGCGCTACGGCACAGCGGTGCGCTCCCCAGTGACCTTGTTGCGGTGCAGGGTATCGGCGGTCTGGGTCACCTCGGAATTCAATTTGCGAGCAAGTTTGGTTATAAGGTCGCGGCCATCGGGCGCGGGCCCGAAAACGCGGCGCTCACAAAGAAGCTCGGAGCTAGCGTGTACATCGATAGCAAAGCGACGAATGCGGCCGAGGAATTGCAAAAGCTGGGCGGGGCACAGGTAATTCTGGCGACAGCCCCAAGCTCGAAAGCAATGTCCGAGCTGATCGACGGTCTGGGGCCGAACGGCAAGCTCATGGTGATCGGTGCAACATTCGATCCAATTGAAGTAACACCGATACAGCTCATCAGTGGGAGTCGAACGCTTCAAGGTTGGGCAGCGGGAACACCAACAGATTCCGAGGACACACTGCGCTTCGCCGAACTGACCGGCGTGCGCCCCATGATTGAAACATATCCGCTCGAAAAGGCAGCCGAGGGTTACGCGCGGATGATGAGCGGCAAAGCACAGTTCCGCGTGGTTCTAACGATGTGACAACGGCGCAATCCGCTCGATAACTCGCTGGTAGAGTCATGAATTTGCGCGAGTGATACAAAATCGCCATTCCGCGGTCGACGGCGCATCCGGAAGTTAAGACGGGGACTTCCTCATTGACTCCGTGGCAGCCTCGCTATCGGGGAGGATCGGACGTCCCGGGTTCGTGTCCCGGGTGTTCTCCAACAGCCAGCCATCCCGTCCTCTAACCAGCGTCCACGCAGGGACCGCCGACAGGATTGCGAATAATCAGGGTGACACCTGGATCGCGGCTTGGGCCGGGGATGGCAATCTATACTCGCCATCGGAGTTCCGCTGGAGATCAAGACTTAGCCCTGCGGGCCATTAGAATGGACTGCAGATGACGATCCCATTCCGTCGCGCGGTGAGCGCCTGTATTATCTTCCTCGCCTGTTCAATCGCTGTCTTAATTGTGGTGAGTCGTCCCGTAGCATACGCGTCGAATGCGGATGCGCGCGATCATGGCGCGAGTGTATTTCACACCAAGGGTTGCGAGCGTTGCCATAGCATTACGGGAGTTGGCGGAGACCGTGCACCCGATCTGAGCAGCGTTGGCCAGCGCCGTGGGGCCAGTCAAATCAAGAAACAGATACTCAAGGGAGGTCACGGCATGCCGCCGTTCAAGGACGTCCTCACGGAAGGCGAGGTGAAGGACCTCGTGGCATTCCTTACCTCTTGCCGGAGCAATTCGGCTCCCGGTTGCCGCCAGTGGACGGTAGCTCAAACGCCTCAATAGAGGCTTCCTGCTACCTTTTCCGCAATCTGCTCCAATTCGTCGTCCTGCGGGTCCGGAGATTTCACCAAGCCCTTCTGTTCGCGAGAGGTGAGTGTCACGGTAAAATAACGGTCGCGAACTCGACTGCTTACCATTTCAACGATTTCGCCGTGTGAGCCAGGGCGCTTGCACCTTGCGGCCTGGTTTCCGATGCCCTTCAGATTTGTGCTGTCCGGGGGGCACGTGGGCAGGGCAGCCTTGCTGACAAGAATTTCCAAGGAATGGGGAGAGCCCGGCTGCTGGGAAAACCTGCAGGAACCCTCGCCTGTCCCCGACACATTAACTGACACAGATACATCCCCGCCGAGCGCGCGGGCCGCAGTTCCCTGGGTGAGCCAGGGGCAACCGGTGTTCTGTGAGCGGGGTTGGGGGCCGCTTTGAGGAGCGGTCGGGGTGCTGTATTGCGCCTGGGCTGCGGCCGCCGAAGAAGCAAACAGCAACAGCAAAAAAAGATTTCGATTGAACATGGCGGAGCTAGGCCTTTGCCTTCGGCGGCGTCCTGGCATTTGCCAGGGGGCCAGACTTCAGAATCCTGCCGCCTTCCTGGACGACGTAGAGTTGGTTGACGGCGAGGTTTTTGAGCTGATCCACCTGCCCGCTCAGCCAGCGAATCTCCACCATGTCCACTTTTTTCGCCTGGTCCAATCCATAATGCATGCGCAGGTCGTTTTGCGAGAAGTAGCTGCCGCCGCTCCGCAGCTCGTCCATTTGAACCAGCGGCTTAGTGGCGTCAGTCGTGGTTATGGCGGTGACAGTGACGCGACTGCCTATACCGGATCGATTCGATTTGACGCCTACTAATTTGATCTTGATCCAGTTGCGATTGAGCGTGCTGTCGCAGCGCAGGAGTTGGGGTAACGCATTGATGCAGTTCACGGCGATGTCGATGGATCCGTTGTTGTTGTAGTCACCGAATGCGCAGCCGCGAGCAGGAGCCCGCTCCAAAATGCCCGGCCCTCCTTGGTTCGTGACTTCTTCGAATCGCCCGTTGCGCAGATTGCGATAGAGATACTTGTGCTCCGCGTATTTCAGATCGGCCTTCGATTTATCGACCTCCGGATAGACGTGTCCGTTCGACATGAGAATGTCGAGCCAGCCATCGTTGTCCATGTCGAAAAAGCCGACACCCCAGCCCAGCAATCGAGTATTCACTCCGAGGCCGCTGGGGTAGGTTCGATCTTCGAAGGAAGCGTCGCCGAGGTTGGTGTAGAGAGAATCGGTGTCGCCCGCGAAGTTGGTCTTCACAATGTCCAGATTGCCGTCGCGGTTGTAGTCGCCGATGGAAACGCCCATGCCCGCCTGTGGTTTCGCCTCTGCTGAGAGCGCAGCTCCCGCCTCGATGGCAATATCCTGAAATGTGCCGTCCTTCTGATTGAGATAAAGGGTCGCCGGCGCCGAATCGTTCGCGACGTAAATGTCTGGCCAGCCGTCGTTGTTCAGGTCGGATGCGGCTACGCTCAGGCCGTACGTGCCTACGGCGGTCCACATGCCGGATTTTTCGCTAACGTCGGTGAACGTTCCGTCGCCGTTGTTGTGATACAGGATGTTTCTGCCGCCGGGCAATCCGGGAGGGCCGCAGGCAACAAGAATGCCTTTATAGGTGCATGGCCCGTCTTCCGGCTTCGGCGCCGTTTTCAGATCGAAGTCGACGTAGTTTGCAACAAAGAGATCGAGGTGCCCGTCGCGGTCATAATCGACGAAGGTGCAACCGGTATTCCAGCGTGTTTTCGGTCCCGGTTGAATCAGACCCGCCTGCTCGGTCACATCGGTGAACGTTCCGTTGCCATTATTGCGATAGAGCACGTTCTGGCCGTAGTAGGTGACGAACAAATCGTCGTGGCCGTCGTTGTTGTAATCCCCTACGCAGCAGGCCTGGCCCCAACCTGTCTTATGCTCCAACCCAGAGCCGGCGGTTACATCAGTGAACGTTCCATCCCGATTGTTCTTGAACAAGTGGCAGTGTGGTGCGTCCCCACCAGGAAATCCTTCCAACCGCCAGCCGTTTACGAGAAAAAGATCGAGCCAGCCATCATTGTCATAATCGTAGAAAGCGAGCCCGCATCCGGTCGTTTCCAGCAGGTATTTGTTGGTGCCTTCACCGCCGTATGTGGTCTCGATATTGAGGCCCGCTTCCTTGACCACATCGACAAAGCTCACGCCGAGTGGTGTGCCCTCAATGGGAGACTTCGGACCAGGAGGAGGCGGCGCAGGCTTTGCGTCGTAGTCACGCTCCTGCGGCCCAATGCTTTTGGGTTGTTCAGGCTGCGCCTGCTGCTGCCAGGGTGAGGCTAACGCAACGATGTCGGCAAAGGGCAGGACGAGCGCCGTGCGGCTGAGCGAACGGATGAACTTGCGACGATTCAACGTATTACCATCCTCAGGTTTATTCTTGTCCAGCGGCGCTGCCGGCAGCATGCGTCAGGTCGGAGTGCATGTGCCAGGGCACGCTCTCAGTTGAGATTTCCGGGTGCTTGCGCAGATAGTCAAGCGAGTAGGTGGGCGCGCCAGGATCGACTCTCTTTATGTTGTAGAGAGAGGCTTCTACGGCTGACTGCTTCTTCATGCCCATCCGGCGGTACAAAATTGCCAGGTTATAGTGCGCGGCCAGATCATCCGGGTCGATTGTCTGGAGGGCCTTGAACTGTTCCATGGCTTGTTCGCTGCGATGCTGCTGGTAGTAGGATATGCCAAGCTCTCTGCGCGCATCGCGAGATTGCGGATATTGCGCAACCACCTTTTCCAGATCAGCAACTTCAGCCTGCGAATGCCGTGACCGACGCTCGACTAGCGCCATATAGTAGAGTGCCCGCGCGTCATCAGGATGCAGCGTGAGCGCCTTCTCCAGCGGCGTGCGCGCCTGGGCATACTTTTCCCATTCAATATAAGTGAGGCCGATGTTGATGTAGCCATCCTTGTAATCCGGACGCAAGCGAACGACCTGCTCAAACGCATTCATCGCGTCTTCATATTGCAATTCGTCAAGATATCCAATTCCGGCATTATTCCAGCGCATCCAGTCCGGATTATCTTTCGCCAGCGGCGCCGAGGGCGGATTGTCGCCGATATTCAGCGTACGGCTTCGTGAAGCAAGCTCGACTACCGGATACGCGGGATGATCCTTGCCGAACACATTGTTCACGTAGCTTTGCCGCAGGTGCCGATAGTTGACACTGGCAGTAATCGTCAGGGGTCCTTTCACATCTTCAGGTATCCGGAACTGGTAGCGGATGAGCGTGGATCGTCCAGCCTGAATCGTGTTGTCGTACGCCACCGAATGAATGGTCCAGACCTTGTGGTTGTCCACAAAGTTTCCCGTCATGTCTACGGGCCGATTCGTAAAACTATGGGCGCGTGGGTCGAGCATGCCATCGGGCTTCAGGAAGCCGCTATCGTAAATGACTGCCCCGGCTCTATCCTTCACTGTGAACTGTGTCCACGCCTCATAGAGATCTCGAACCTCCGGAATGAGCGAATGGCCGATGTTCTTGTTCTGGATGACGACGAATGCTTCGAGTACGTCATTCGCCTTCAGCGTGAAGGGCGTTGAACCCAGCGGAGCGATCATGGAGGCGCTGTCGCCAATCTTCAATGCGAAAAGATCGACGTTGAGGTAGTTGCCGCTCTTCAAAAAGTCGATCGTCTTGTTCAGTTGCTCGTCGAAGCCGTAGTAGAACGGCACGGCCGTATTTCCAGCCAGCCAGCGGTGCGAAGCCAGTGTGCCGTGCTTCGCTCCATAATCGGGGAGGCTGATTGCCGCACGCTTCATATGGCAACCCTGGCAGGTGGTGAAATCACCGGGATAGAAAGTAAGCGGGTTGCGCTGCGAAAATTTCGAGTTCTGCCACTCGTCATAGGCAGTGAACGCGCGAATCCACTTATAGTCGTTAAGCTGCGGTGGAAAATACGCTTTGTGACAGGCGGAACAGAACTCCGGCGTGTCGTAGAAGTCCTCCATCACGGCCTTCGCGTGCCGATCGAGATGGGCGAGGATCTCAGCATCGGGAACGATTCCCGGAATGCGATTTCCTTTCTCGTCGACCATCACGGCCGGAACTCCCATCACATAGCTTCCATTGCCGAGCTTTGAGCTTACACTCTGAATCGAGTGACAGGTCATACACGTTACTCCATCGCGATCGAACGAACGATCTCCTTGCGCGGCAGGGGTGAGTGCACCCGAGAGTACGCCGATTGGGTTGTGGCAGCTGTCGCAATGCCGCGTGTATTCGATGCCCTTGGTCCGCATAAGAATATTGACGCTGGCGCGATAGAACGGCGTTCGGAACGAATTGGCGTGCAGTGACTGGCGCCATTCGTGGTACGCCTCCTGATGGCAATGCCCGCAGTACGCGGCGTCTGGAAAGGCTGTGGGTTCGAGAAAGGTGTTTCCTTCGACAGCGGCATTTCCCGGGAGGGAAATCCTGCCAGCTTCAAATGGGTAGGTATAAGTCTGGCCGATCTTGTCCGCGTATGCCTTCCGTGTCATCGCTTCCTGTGACGGGGCATCCTCGGCTGCGCGGGTGGTCGACCACAAAAAGACGCACATTCCGGTACAAAGCAAAAGCAGCAGGCACGCGCGCCGACCAAATACATTCATAGACTTCACAACAGAAGCTGGGAAGGGCGACTTATTGGGTAAATCCTCTAGCTGAACGAAGTTCTACACTTCACCTACGCGCGGATTATAGCAAACAGGCTGCATCACAAGACATACGGACTATCGAGCTCACCGCCGATTTCGGCTGCATTCACTTGGCAGAGACCGCTACGGGTTTGCTGCTGTTTTGGCGGCTTCAGCCTTCTGGCGTTCCGTTGCCGCCTCGGCGGTCTTCCCCTGCCGATCCAAGGCAGTCGCGAGACCGAGGTGAGCGTCTGTGTAGTTTGCGTCGTAACTCAACGCCTCCTGAAACTGAAGAACCGAGCCCGCTACGTCGCCGTTCCGCAGGAGTGAGTTTCCAGCGTTGGTAGCGACCTCCGCACGCTGAAAATTCATGTGGGCCCGCATAAGATTGGCCGCTATTTTGCGCTCGGATGCAGCCTCAGCGGGCTGATTCTGTTTGACCAGCACAGACGCGAGTGTCAGGTGCGCGTCGGGCTGGGAGGGATTTTGGCGAATGGCCTCACGCAGTGCCGCTGTGGCCTCCGGCAGATTGTTCAACTTCTCGTCCACGCTGCCCAGGGTGGCCCATCCGTCGCTATTCTCCGGACGGAGCTTCAGGGAGATGTTCATCTCACGGGAGGCATCGGCATACCGCCCCGTCTGCATATAGAGGACGCCGAGAAGGTAAGGAGCCTCCGGAGCGGATGGGTTGAGTCGCTCGGCGGTCTCCAGTTCGGGGATTGCGCCTGCTGCATCGTCCTGCATTTTGAGCGCAAGCCCAAGGTTGTAGTGCAGTTGAGGCAGATTTGGCGCCAGCTTTAGCGCTGCTTGCAGCTCGCGGACCGCATCTGCAAACTGGCTGAGCTGCACGTAGGCCGCCGCGAGATCCTGATGCGCCGTTACATTATCCGGGGCGAGTTCAATGGCGCGTTGCAACACGGGGACAGCATCTTTTGCAAGTTGCGCCTGACTTAACGCCATTCCAAGATTCGTCATGGCTTCAGCATTGTTCGGCTCGGCAGCCACTACTCTCTTGAGCAGTACGATTGCCTCCTGCACCTTGTTGGAACGCTGCAAGGCGAGGGCTAGTTGATAGGAGGCCACTGCGGATTCCGGCTTCAATTGCAATACGTGCTTGAAGACCGGGATTGCTTGCTCGTCGTGCCCATCGGCTGCCAGTGCTTTACCGAGTTCGAGGGCAATCATTGTGTTCTGAGGCTCCAATTGCGATGCCGCCACCAGTTCAGATAGTCCCTCCGTCCGGCCCATTGCGCGCATTGCCAAGCCAAGCTGAAGGTGGGCGAGGGCTGAACTTGGATTGAGGCGAACGGCCTTTGCGAACTCCTGCTGCGCGTTTGCCCAATCTTTCTGCTGCGCGTATAGAGAGCCAAGCTCATCGTGCAACTCCGGGTTCTGAGAGTCTGACGCGACGGCCGCTTTCATCTTTAGTACAGCTTGCGGAAACTGATGCGCCTGCGCCAGCGCACGCGCGTATGCTGCCAGAGCATACGACGGAAGCTCGCGTTTCTGCAGGCGTGCGCCTGCCTCGAGGCTTCGGAATAAAGGCAACGCTTTTTCACCTGATCCGATTTGATCGAACGCCAGTGCCAGGTTCATTTGTGCGATGCTGTCGGTTGCTTTTATGGCCAGCGCTTTTTGAAGTTCGCGGATGCCCTCCTGCGTGTGTCCTCGACTTACCAAAACCGCCCCCAGGGCGCTGTGTCCCTGCTCGGCCTGCGGAGCCAGGCGGACTACCTGCTCAAAATCAGCCTGAGCTGCGCTAAGATCCCGCTGCGCCAGCGCCGCCTGACCTGCGCGATATGCGGCATCCGCTTGCTTAAGGGCGGCTGACGGCTCCTGAGAGAACGCGGAGTTGGAGATTGCCATCACAGCGAGAAACGCGGCATTCAGCAGCAACAACCGGTTTTGAGGAGGCTTGCGCATAGTGGTTAGAGATGAGCCAGGTTTGCACGTGCGGCAGCGTGCTGAGGGTCAAGGATTAAAGCATGCTCGAAGTCTTTGCGAGCAGACACGGTATCGCCTGCGCGAGCCTGCAGTACGCCCAGGTTATTCCAGTCGTCCGCATTGTTCGGTTCCAACACGAGAGCTGCGTTCAACTCGCGAATTGCATCGCCTAACTGACCTATCTGTTCGTATAGCTGCGCAAGCTGACGGTGCGGCAGGGTGTCGCGTGGCCGCAGGAGTTGAATAGCCTTGAACTGTTGCAGTGCGTCGCCGAGCCTGCCGGATTGGATGTAGATATTGCCGAGCAATTGATGAGCGTCGGCGTCATCCTTCTGCTTAAGCGCCTGCTGCAGTAACTCAGTGGCGCGAGGGAAATTATTGTTCCCAGCCTCGATGCTGGCCAGGTTGTACAAGGCGTCGAAGTTGTCCGGGTCGATCGCGATTGCGGCTTCAAACTCGTGCTGTGCGTCGGCGGTCTGGTTGGTTGCAGTGAGGACAGCTCCCAACTCGTTATGTGCAGAGGCATCTTTGGGATCTTCGACGATTAGGCGACGATACTCCTGTTCAGCCTCGGCGTAGCTGTTGTGCTTGAAATAGAGGTGTGCAAGGTCGAAACGCGCGTCAGCATACTCTGGATTGACGGTGAGCGCTTTTTGGTACTCAGCCTGGGCCTGCTGCCAATCCCCCGCTCCGTCAAACGCGGTGCCGAGTGCGGTGAGACTTCGGAAATCATCAGGGTTGGTCGCGAGGATGCGACGAAGGAGCGTTGCGGCGGAGGTGTAGTCGCTCTGGATTATGTCGACCGAGGCAAGATTGTAGAGCGCGGTCTGATCGTCGGGGTCCTTGTGGAACTGATTCTGCATCCAGGCCTGTTCGAGCAGGAGCCGCGGATCCTCATTTGAGCCAGGAAGTGCATGGGGCAGCACCTGCAGCCAGAGGTGGCCCATCTCGTCGACAGAACGATTTCCAGCTTTGACTCGTATCGGTGGGCTGTTTGGATTGCGGATGTTCGCCGTGGAGTTGTCATAGGTATAGCGCATGTGAATCACGCTGCCTTTTGGCAGGAAGATGGGCGATTGATAACGGTAGACCGATTGGCGGTCGAGGTCCCAGTCGGGGATGAGAATGAGCCACTTCTTCTCTCCGTTGGGC
Organism: uncultured Acidobacteriaceae bacterium; assembly: GCA_963743135.1. Lineage (GTDB taxonomy): Bacteria > Acidobacteriota > Terriglobia > Terriglobales > Acidobacteriaceae > Silvibacterium. The sequence continues at coordinate 691,498 of CAVUON010000006.1, read as the reverse complement.
AGGATGGCATAACCCTCTAACCTTTTGCCGAGGTAGTGGGCGTGCGGATAGACACCGAGGACGTCGACACCGACAGGAAGCGTGAGCTGATCTTCGACAACGAAGTTTGCGTCTCCCGGCGGAATGTCGAGTGCGGCATCGTGCTCAAGCTGCAAAAGCATGGGATGCGCGACGGGAGGTTTGTCGGCAAAGTAAAGACCCACGGTGGCTTGCACGGTCTCCGGCTTGCCGGTGGGCTTGAGGTGCATGTTCAGGACGAGATCATTACCGGGTTCGAGCCGCCAGGGCATACCTTTGGGTTCGATAAGAGCGGGGGTATCGGGCTTCCAGAAGAGAAAGTGACTGTCAGGGTCAAAGGTGCTTCCTGAATCGAAGGTGACTTCCATACCCGGAATTCCCTGTTGCCAATCGTCGGGATGCTGCCGACGGAGGGAGGCAGTGCGGTCGATGATGACGTTGGCGTGGTGTACAACCCGAGGCGCGCCGGGCTTGATTTCCATGGCGCGAATGTATTCTGTTTGCTTGATTGGAACGGGCAGGATGAAGTTACGAAAAAGATCCGGGCCCGAGGCAGGAACCTGGGTTGGTGACGTCACTTTCAGGATGAGATCCGGCGGCCCAAGCTGCCAGTCCTTTGAGTAGACAGGAGGCCTGGGTGCTTCGCCGGGGTCTCCTTCAGGCATACCGGCTTCAACCCATTCCTTGATGAGCCTCAGATCCTCGTCAGGGAGTCGGCGGTTATCGGCGAAGTTGCCGTAGCCGGGCGCCGGGAGCCAGGGAGGCATGAAGCGACTCTGCGTAACGTTCTGCATCACGGTTCCCCATCGCCTCGCATCCGCATACGAAAGCAGGCTGAAGGGGCCAGCGCCGCCGGGGTGATGACAACTACTGCAATGGTCGTACAGAATAGGGGCGATCTGCCGGTTGAAGGTAACCGGCGCCGCGGCAGCCCGGACACGCGCATGCGGCAGCGGAGTGAAGATTGTAACGAGCGCAGCAGTTCCAGCGAGAACCGCAAGAAGATGGTTGGCGCTTCGCCATGTCATCACTGGCCTATGATTCCGCAACCTACGGCTGGTCCGTCCGGCCGTTGTACGGGGCGATGCTGAAGGACATCCACGATAGCTCGCTCGAGATCGAACTGGGTGGCCGTTGGGCGCTGTTGCCCGATCTGTATGTAGCGATTGTCAATGCGACCGTGATAAACGGTGCGAAGAGATTCCGCACCGACGAGCTGAGGAACCAGGATTGCAGCTTCGGGGGTAACACGGGCGCGAGTGAGGTCAACAAGCCGGTGATGCGGATCGAGCAGGACGTGGGCTTCTGTACCGTAGTCGGCTTCATGCTGGCGCACGGCGGCTCCAGTTTCTCCGACATTGGGATAGACAAACCAAAATACTACATGCTGCGCGGCGTATTTCTTTTCGAGGCGCTGTATCTCAGGAATGTAGCGATTGGAGATGGGGCAGTCGGTTGCCGTGAAGAAGAGCACAATCGCTTCCGTGCCGGCAGGAGCAAGACTTGTAACCGGCTGCCCATTCAAGGTGTAGCCATACGGTACCTGTGATCCCCATGCGCTTCCGACATGTGCGACGGTCAACACGCCAAACAAAAGACACGCTGTAAAACAGGAGAGCCGCATAACGTTTTGAGTAGACAATATTGCGAATAATCCACGCAAGAACATTCCACCAAGTATGATGCGATATCGAAAGTTCTTCGCTTCCGTCATGCCTTAAATCGTTGCTCTGCTAACACCGGAAATGCTTTATGTGTGCGAATCAACGCTCGACCCGGTCACTACGCCACGTCGTCAAAATAATCTCGGCTTACTATGCGCACGGCGAGGGTTCGTATCCGCGCACTTTTCTAGCGGAGATCGCATCGCTGTCCCCCGTAGGTTCCAGAGGTGACAAACCTACGAAGCGTTGGATCGTCAGGATTCAATTCGGACAGTCTGGTTAGTATCTCCAAAGCTTTAGTTTTGTTATCCATTCTGCACTCGATGAAAGCGAGGTCTAACCCGGCAGCCATCTGGCTGGGATCAGCGTTGACTACGCGCTGCAACAGATTGATCGCCTCGGCGGTATGTCCCGATGCGGCATCCAAAACGGCGAGATTTCCTATCGCCGTCGCTTCATAAGGATCTTCTGACAGCGCGTCTGCATACTCCTTACTGGCGCTCGCGTTGTCGCCAGACATTTGTTCCAGAAAGCCAAGCTGGGTGTGAACCTGAACGTCGCCCTTAGCGTCATTTTCTACCTTTTGCAGAAGGCTGAACGCCCTCTCACCAGCCTTCCGATTCCCATGCTCGGCCAACTGCGCATAGGCCAATCCAAGCTCGCGGTCTGCGGCTGATACAGTGCCTACGGGCACCAACTCGTCAGAGTTTCCGAGATCGGTCAATTGAAGTACCGAGGTTGCAGACGAGGGCCGAATTTGGATGTTGTGGTCCGTCGCCTGTTCATGTGAGATGTCGGTGGTCTCACGAGTAGGCATATGACACACCGCACAGTTTTGTTGCTCGGGATGATGTCTGGTCGCCATCTGGATACCCGTATGACACGTCAGACATTTACCGCGGAAGTAGCTGACACGATCCTCAACGCCGGGTGAGCTATGCGGATCGTGGCAGGTGGTACATGTGAGCTTGTCACCACTGGCGGCTTTACATGCACTGCGCAGAAGAGCCTCATACTGACTGCTTGCCCGGCCGCCACCTGACTCCGCGCTGGCCCTCACGAAGTACACTGCATAGTCGGCAAGGTTGTCTCCCGCACGAAACTGCGCGAGCGATTTTCCGGCGCGGTAAATAGCAACATCTCCTTCAAGATGACACTGGAGGCAGATGCTGTCTCTTCGTGCAGGAGTCAGTTTGGCCGGGTTCACGATGGGACCGTGCCCCTGTTCCGCCAGGTGCTTCGACGGATCACCATGGCAGGCCGAACATCCTATTCCGGCCTGATGAAAGGGTGGTCCGTCGTACTCGTTACGAGCTTCGGGGAGTGCTGTCTGGACATCTGTTGCATGGCAGTGGAGACAGTTTGAATCGACAGGCAGCGCTGCGGGCATCGTCTTCGTTGCGCCGTAGTTTGGAGCCATGTCCCATAGCTGCTTCTTACTGTAGTAGTTGATTGGAGCCTCAAACCACCGACCATTTTCCTGATAGAGATAAGTTCGGCCGCGATGTCCGGAACCGATGAAGTAGATGAGTTGCTTCTCCCCATGCAGAGCCGGCTGGCCGCCGGAGTTGCCGGACTCTGCATCGCGGTCGTAGGACAGCCAGGCCTTGCCATTGCGCAGAAAGACGTTATAACGGATCCCGGATGCAGCATGCAGGAAGCCCCCCGGCAGCAGACCCTCCGAGGCAATCCCACTCCCCCGCGCCATTGGAGTACGTTCATACTTCTGGTAGATCTCTCGATGGCACCCGCTACAAACTACATCAGGATTTTGGGAAAGCGCGGAAGGGCCTGGCTGCGCCTTAATACTGGTTGAACCCGTTATGGATGAGCCAGGGAAAACGCAGACAAGAAGGACAGTTACTAACAGGGTGGTTAAAACCAGGAAAGGATGGATGAAATTTCGCAGGGACTTACGGGAACCTATCCGCACCTTAGATAACCGGCTGCCGCGGATAAGTGGGTGTTCGCTGTCATGTGATGAGCTGCTGATTGGTGTCACCCGTGGCAATCTTGTGCCTGCATCCTTAGTGAACCGCTTCAAGCCTCGGTTCGCTTGCAGCCTGTATTTTCTGAGAAGTCTGAGTCTCTCGACTTGCATCCTCTGCCCTACCTAAGGACCGGTACGCCTGTCCCAGCAGGCTATGGGTTATGAAGTTGTTCGGATCCATTTTTTCGGCGCGTTCAAGATACATCACGGCACTCGCCGGGTCCTGCTGCTTGAGCAAAACTTTTCCAAGCAGGATATATGGTCCGGTTGCAGTTGGCTCCAGGGGTAGAGCGCGCTGCAGGGACTGTTGCGCCTTTGTGTAGTCTCCCGCACGGGTGTAGGCATCGCCCAGCCTGTCATAGACGCCGCCTTCGAGCGGGTTGCGGAGCTGTTCCTTCTCAAACTCCGCAATGGCCACATCAAGATGTTCGCCTGCGAGTGCGATTTCGCCGAGAAGTTCATGCGCAAGTGGCAACTGAGGGTCCAGTTGCAACGCCTTCGCGGCAAATTGCTGGGCTATCGGAAGGTATTCACGACGCAGCAACATTCGCGCAGCCAAAAGATATGCCGGCGCCGAGTCGGGAGCAAAACCATATTGGTTAGCGAAAGCACGGCGGGCGTTGTCATACTGCCGGGTATCGATATAACAGAGGGCCAGCACATAACTGGGATCGACTTTGGTCTGAGATGTCCAATGAGGCGCTGATTCAAGTAACGGAATCGCGTCCGCAGGCCTGCCCAGCCGGAATAGCGTGAGACCGCGCAGTTGCGTGGAGGCCTCATCATTGGGGTTCTCTTTCAAGGCACTCGCAAATGCGGCGTCGGCTGCAGCGAATTGGTTCTGCGAGTAGAGTGCCAGGCCGCGCAAGCGATTGACGCCGGCGGGTACAGGTTGCTGAGCAGCTAATATATCGAGTTGCTTCAGAGCCTCGGCAATATGTCCACGATCGATCATCGCGCTTAGCTGAGCTAGAGTCGGTGAGGAATCGGCGGGCGCAGGTCCACCAGCAGAGCTTGTTGTATCTGAGGATTGTGGGGGTGTTTGTGCAGTTGCAAGTGGCAATGACAGCGCTGCGATGATGAGGACGAACTGGAGCAAGGCTGCCTTGGGTAGACGACGCATAAAAGAACAGGCCTAAGTGTAGACGAAAAACAAGAGGGGAGCCAAAGCTCCCCTCTCTTTGTAAACAGCTGCGCTAGAACGTCAACCGCAGCATGCAGCCACTTGCGTCCCTCCGTTTGCGCTAAAACTGCAAACGGAAAGAAAACTGCAACTGACGAGGGTTTCCGCCCGGGTTGATTCCAGGCGCCATGCTGCTGATGTACTGCGGGCCCTGGTCGATAGGAGCACTCCCATCAGTGTTGAAGGCAAGGTTGATGTTGTTGAAGGCGTTATAAGCATCAAAACGGAACTGAAGGAGCAAACTCTCATGAATCGGAAAGTTCTTCTGCAGCGACATATCCGTGTTGAAGAAGTGCGGTCCGCGTGCGTCGTTTCTTCCCGCGTTGCCGATTTGATCCAGAACTGGGTAGAAAAAGCCTGTCGGCAACTGCCCGGTTGAGAGGTTTCCATTGTAAAAGAGCCGATTGTGGGTAACGGGGTTATACGCCCCCACATGAGTAACCAGGCTTCGAGAATTTCCATTCGGATAGCATGGCGTATCGCCAGTACCACTGGTGGGAACGTAAGGAGCGCAATTTCCAAGGGAGAGGGTAAACGGCAGGCCGCTGGACCAGGTCAGCACCGGGCTAAGCTGCCAGTTACCGACGACTTGATTCACCCACCCTGACGAGTTGGAAAGAAACCTCTGGTTCCGGCCAAAGGGGAATTCATAGACACCGTATAGCACTTCCTGCTGCTGACGGATGTCATTGTTGACGCCCCTTACCGCGGGCCGACTCCAGGTGGAGTAGTTCCCGGCGAAATCCCACCCGCGCTGCCATGCGTAGACCGAAGTGAACGACAGGCCCTGCGAAAATTGCTTGGCGAGCGTCACGTTCAGAGCCTGGAATTCGCTGTTCTGGTCATCGCCGTAGTAGCCGATGCTCTGGTTCCAGCCGCACATGCCGGGTACGATTCCCGGCTCGTTGGTAGGTGTTGCGTAGTTGGGACTTGTGCAGGCGGCTACACTGCCCCCGTAAAAGCGCGAAAGGAAGTTCGAGTTGCTGGTACCGCCGTCCGCTCCGATCCCGTTTGCGTCGGGGTTTGTTGGATTGGGATTGTAATGCAACGGCCTGCCCTCAATACTGTAGGCCGCCGGTAAATTGATCGCCGCCTCGTTAGGATTGGTATTATTTCCGTCTCCAGCACTCAACGTGTGCGTGCCCTTGTTGCCAACATAAGCGATGGTGAGGGAAAGGGTTGGAGTGAGCGATTGCTGGAGGCTTGCATTCCACGCATCCAGCGTGGGAAGACGAAGGCTATTGGGACGCGCCTTAGCGCTGACCGCGTAGCCCGGATTCGGCAGAAGTCCATTCGAGGGCACCGTTGGGAAGACGTAGGGAATGGGGCCGCCGCCGGCGGGTTGACTTGCAGGCTGCGCGCAACCCGCATCAGGAGCGAGACAGAAAACGTAACCGGTAGGAACTCCGGTGCTCAATTCCTGGTTCGCGAGAACGGGCAGGTTTTGCGTGACCACGTGCCCGAAGATGGAGCCGAAGACGCCGAGGTCGAAACTCCGGCCGTAACCCCCGCGGATGACCGTCCTCGGATTAATCTGGTAGGCTAGGCCCACTCGAGGATTCCATGCATTGGTAGCTTTGCTCCATCCCATATTGCTAGGAATGTTGCCGTTTAACGCAACACGCATGTAGCCGTCCGTCGATGCGTAATCGTTCATTTGCATCAACGAGCCATTCCCTTTGCCGTTGACGGACTCGGGGAAATAAAACTCATAGCGAAGGCCCAGGTTAGCCGTCAGTTTGGGAGTGACACGCCAAACATCCTCCCCGTAAAAGAAGTCCCGCTTCTGAAATTCCTTTGCATTCGTCGAGACGCTCACATACCGCCCGAACGCGGTGTCCTGACCAAGCACGAAGGTTGCAAAGCCCAGGCCACCCGGAGCCGGCAGGGTTGGATTGGAAGTGGGGCCCGTTCCGAAGCTCAGGATGCCGGCACGATCCGTATCGCTTGGGACGCGAAGGTTACGCGCATAGCGAAGATCCATGCCCAGCTTGATAGAGTGATTGCCAAGGATCTTCGTCCAGTTGTTCACCAACTGGAATTGATCTTCGCGCTCGGTCAGAGGGCAGTTGCAACGCGTAATGTTGAGGTCGGAGCCGTAGGCCGCTCCTCCACTGGTCGGATTGTTTGGTCCGCCCGAAGAGCCCACATCCGTAATGTTAAAACCGGGCGCGCCGCTGGTGTCCAAAGTCCCCAAGTTGATGCCGGGAATCCCCAGGGTCGTCGCGAAATCCGTGCCCTGGTTGTACTTTTGGTCGGCGATGTCGTAGCGATAGTAGCCGATACGCCAGTCGGTGAGCAGGGTGGGACTGATGGCGATGTCCATGCCCGCGGCCAGGCTGTCATTCGCTCCTTTGGAATTGCCACCGTAGTTACTAATACCGAATCCTGCACCCCCGGCGGGCCCAAAGATCGTAGTTCCGCTCAGGACATCGGTAAATCGGCTGAAACGCTCAAAGGCATGCATAGCGCTGGTGATCTGATAGTCGACGCGCTCGCCCCAGGTGTTGGCGTTGAAAATTCCCGTGCCGCTCGCCCCATAGTTGTTTTGCAGGCCGGTATAGTTCCCGGCTTTGTTCGGCGCATACGGCTGAAGAAGCTTAAACAGATTCAGCGCCGGTTGCGAGAGCTGCGATGCCGGAATCACGTTGCCGGGGTATGGCGTTCCATTCGGCTGATAAATGATGCCCGCAGCGCCCAATGCGGTTGAGTATTGGCTGAAGTCGCATCCGGGGACGCCGGTGGTGGTGCTTGCGGTTCCCAGGCAGGTGTTTACCAGAAACGCGGACGGCACTGTCATGGAGGCTGAAGTACCGACCTTTTGGCGGATGCCTTCGTAGAAGCCGAAGAAGAAGAATTTGTCCTTGATGACGGGCCCGCCGATCGCGCCGCCAAACTGATTCTTCAATCCGCCCGGGATGAGTCCGCCGGTCGCGTTGCTGCCTGGAGGGGGATTTTGCGTAAATGGATTTCTTGCGAGGTTCGCGTTGCTGTCCCGGTAGTCATAAGCAGTACCGTGGAAGCTGTTCGTCCCCGATTTCGTTTGCGCGGTCATGACAGATGAAACGGCTTTGCCGAATTCCGCGTCGAAGTTCTGGGTGGCGATCTTCGTTTCGGAAATGGAATCAAGCGGAGGATTCACGACGATAATGCCGAGGATCGGATCCTGATTGTCTGTCCCGTCCAGAATATATCCCACGCCGCCGAAGGCCTGGCCGTCAACCTGAATCTGCTGGCTGCCCTGGGGATTCTCATCAGCCGCGTGGTTCCAGCCAAGTAATTGCGCCCCGGGCAATAGCAGCTGCAGACTCGTGAAGTTGCGCCCTTCGACCGGAAGAGACTGAACGTCCCTGTTATCGAATTCGGTTGACACGTCAGCGCGGTCCGTCTTCAACTCGGGAACCGAGTTCGCATTTACTTCGACGGTCTGATTTGCACCCCCCGCCTTAAGAGCTGGCGTGACCTTTATCGAGTTATCCGCATTGACCTCGATACCCTTTTGCTGAAAACCTTCGAAGCCAGTGGCTGCCACCGTTACGTCATAGACGTCCGGAATGAGGTGGTCGGCCGTAAAGTCACCGCTGCTGTTGGACTTTACGATGATCGAAGTTCCCTTAGCCTCGTCGGTCACGGTGACGGATGCGTCTGGTACGACCGCGCCGGTGGTGTCTGTGACTGTGCCGTAGATGGAACCGTAGACCGCCTGACCAAACGCTGCCGGGGAAAAACCTAGCAAACATATGGCAGATAGCAAAATCATCACTCGCGCCACGTATCTCATAACAAACCTCCGAAAATGCACTGCATATTTCTTCTGTTTTGTTAAACGATGTTGCACTTAATCGTGATGGTGCTGGACTTACCCCCGCGTTAGAGGCTGCCGGACATGATTGGACTCAGGTCCCTTTGCCTTTGGACACGAAGGGCGTGTCTTCTTAAAAATCGAGCAAAAGTAACTCTGTCGGCCCAAGCATGTCAAGGGCTTTTGAATATTGGTTTTAGTGGCGATTTTTCACCTATGAAATGACCGATGGCGGGAATCAACGCGGGGTTATGCCAACACATGTCGAACCAACGCATTAAGGAGTGGCTTGGCCTGCGAAATTTGCTGTTTTTCGGAGAAACGAATGCCGCACCAACCCCATTTAGAGGTCACCGACAGCCTTCGATTCGTTTCTAAAATCTACGAAATCCGATGAATATCGGGCATCTGGGTGGAACCGGATTCGTTGTTGAACTGGCACGAATATCTGATCGCGATGCGCAAGCACTACCCGACCCCGCGATGGAAAGCAGGTGATGCTTGACAGGGACAACCCGTCTGTCTTGTTGTACGTTCGCATAGAGGCAGGCGGTAATCCAGCGGTTGTGGTTGCGCTCAACTTCACCAGCCAGCCGCGGATGGTTTCACTCAATCGTGAGGAAGCCGGGGTCCGTGGCAAAACGGTGAAGACGCTGCTCACGGATGCGCCGTCACTCATGCAGACAGACAGTTTGCGCAATATCACACTGCCGCCGTATGCTTCGTGGTTTGGTAGCGTCGAATAATGGCGCGTCCGTACGGCAGGATCGTCGCCTGCAGTTTATTCTTGATCAGACAAATCTCAGGTGCCCTTGCTTTGAACCCATTCGCTCTTGCTGCATCGTCTTTATCCTTCAGCCAAATTGCCGTCAAAGCTGGATTACCAATAGATATTGGCCAGAGGTGTTCAATGAACCGTGCTGCACGTACCTATACATTTCTGCTCGCTGTCACCCTTCTGTTCGCAGGTTCAGTCCACGCGCAGTCTCCCACGCCTGACACAAGTGGCAACGCGAAAATACTTGGCTACATCGACAGCGGCTGGAACACCCTTTCGCGTTCCATGAGCGACTGCAAATCGCTGGGCGATTCCAAGGTAGCCACGGCGCCTATCCTCTATCTACCTTCAGGCATGACTGTTCCAACGACAGTCGTCACCATGCAACATCAGTGCAGGGTGGAGGTAAAGCACCTGCCCCGCAAGATCATCCACATGGGCGATGTAAGTGTTGCTGAAATTCCAGGCGAAGGGCTGCTGTATCTGCCCAATCGATACGTCGTACCCGGCGGCCGTTTCAACGAAATGTACGGTTGGGACAGCTATTTCATCATTCTCGGACTGGTTAAGGATAAGCGCGACGATCTCGCGCGCAACATGGTTGAAAACTTCTTTTTCGAGATCGAAAACTATGGCGCCATCCTGAATGCGAACCGGACCTACTACCTCACGCGCTCACAGCCGCCCTTTCTGACCTCCATGATCCGCGAGGTCTATGAACACCCTGCAGACAAGCCGCTTTCAAAAGCTTGGCTCGCCAAGGCCTATAGCTACGCACAGCGCGACTACGCTCTATGGTCTTCCGCACCTCACCTCGCCGGCGACACCGGCCTTGCCCGCTATGACGACATTGGAAGCGGCCCGGTCCCTGAGATGTCCGACAACGACAGCTACTACCCAGATGTCATCCGCTGGCTGATTGCACACCCCGATGTTCACACGACGTATCTCGTTGGCGCACCGGCGAACCCGACCCCGGCGCAGGCAGCCGTTCTTGCAAAGACAAGCTGCGATATCTTAACGTCGCGGCTCTGTGCTAACGCGCACGTGGGAGACCACCGCCTCAGCAGCGGGTTTTATCATGGAGACCGCGCCATGCGCGAGTCCGGCTTCGACCCCAGCTTCCGTTACGGCCTCTTCAGCGGTTCCACCCAGGATTATGCTGACGTGGGCCTCAACAGTCTTCTCTACAAGTACGAACTCGACATGGCCCACTTTGCGACTTTGCTGGGCCGCAGCTCAGAGGCCAAACAGTGGAAACAACGCGCCGCTGCCCGACGCGAAGCCATCAACAAATACTTCTGGCATTCAACTGCAGGCATGTTCTATGACTACAATTTCGTCACACACCAGATGTCGACCTACAACTACATCACTACGTTCTACCCGCTCTGGGCGGGTCTTGCGACTCCACAGCAGGCAACAGCAGTTGATCATCACCTTTCGGTCTTCGAACACGAAGGTGGCCTGGCGATGAGCGATTACGCGTCAGGCACGCAATGGGATCTGCCCTTCGGCTGGGCTCCCACGACCTGGCTGGCGACGAAAGGCCTTGCGGACTATGACTTTACCGGCGACGCAGACCGTGTTGCAAAGGAGTTTACACAGACTATTCGCCAGAACTTCCTCCATGACGGAACCATCCGCGAGAAGTACAACGTTGTCAACGGCTCCGCCAACATACAAGTCGCTGTAGGGTATACGAGCAACGTTGTCGGATTCGGCTGGACCAATGCCGTCTATCTCAGAATGACTGACATGCTAGCCCACGCGCAGAAAGCGTTGGCAGTGTCTATTCCGTTGCAAAACCGGAGCCGTGCGGAAGAAGCAACCACCAGCGCAAGATGACCGTCTTCTGTTGATACCCAGCGCCGGGGGGGAACTTCACAAGAGGGGAATGCAATCCGGACTCGGTGGCATTCTGACCCGCAGGCACGATGGTTGCACCTTCCGCGCGAATGCGGAGCTTTGTAGATTGCGCCGGACCTTCAACTCCGCCGCCGATCCCTCGCCAGCCTCCAGCTCCAGCTTCAGTGAGTGCGCTTTCACCGTCTCCTCCAGCGCTTCATTTGTGCGGTCAGGGAGCCCGGAAGGGGTAAGCCATGCGGGACAGCTACTTCAACTGGGGGCAACGCAAAGACAATCGACGAAATGGCTTCGTTGCTCCGTCCATAAGTACAATCACCGCTGAGATGGAATTTCTCCGGGCACGTTCGTTTGTACTCATCGCCTCCTTAGTCGCGATGCTCCCGGTGTCTCACGCACAAAGCTCGGCGCCCGCCGTCGCCGGCCCCAAGCCTTCCGCAATCGCGAACGATAATCTCGAGGCAGCAGATGCTGCCTTTCGTGCCGGATCAGCAGCGTACGCGCACAACGATTTGCGAACCGCGCATGAGCAGTTCGCAAAGCTGGTGGGTCTTGCCCCTAACGTGGCGGCAGGCCACACTGCCTTCGGAACCGTGCTGTTGGCCGAGGGCGAAGTCAATGCGGCAGTAATAGAACTTGAGCTGGCACACAAACTGGACCCGAGAGATACAAATGCCATACTGAACCTTGCTCTGGCCTACTCGCAGCTCCACAATTACGCACAGTCCGCGGCAATGTTTCAATTGCTCGATAACTCGTACAGTGGCGCACCGCAGGCGCTCTCGCCTGAAGATGCAATCACCTATGCAAGCGCACTGGCTGCGACAGCACAACCAGAGGCCGCGCAAAAGCAACTCGAGGATGCCCTGGTCAACTCCCCGAACAATGCAACATTGCACGATGCTCTCGGCGCCCTGCTCGCCCAGCACGAACAATATGACAAGGCAAAGGCCGAATTTCAGCAGGCCATCGCGCTCGACCCTATGCTGCCATCCGCGCACTACCACCTCGGGTCCCTCTTGCTGAATCAAAATGATCCGGCAAGCGCGGTAAGCGAACTCACGCAGGCCCACACCCTTGCCAAGGACAATGGAGACTACACGCTCCAGCTCGGCCGTGCCCTGCGGGCAGCGGGTCAGGACGACGACGCCATTCGACTTTTTCAGCACGCCATCGAGCTTGACCCAACTTTAATCGATGCCAAGTACGAATTGGCGCTGACCCTGCAAACCAGCGGACGTGCCCGCGAGGCGCTCCCTCTCTTCGAGCAAGTCGAAGCGGCACACCCTCAAGATCCCTCCGCACTTACCAACCTGGGCCTGGCCCTGGTGCAGACAGGTGACGCGAAGAGCGCAATCCCCTTCTACTTGCTCGCGCTTAAACTCACTCCAGAAGACGCCACCCTTCGCGAAGATCTCGGCGTCGACTACCTACAGCAGAGCGATCTCGACCACGCCATAGAGCAGTTCCGTGCCGGCCTCGAGGTTGATCCGAATGACGCCAGTCTGCACTACGACCTGGGCCTCGCCCTCAAACTGAAAGACAACCCCACTGCAGCGATTGCGGAACTCCTGTCAGCGGAAAAGCTCGCCCCTCAGCTACCCGACCCTCCCTATACACTCGGTGTGCTCTATATGCAGCTTGGCCGTTTCCCGGAGTCTCAGACGGAACTTGAGAAGGCGACTTCGCTTCGCCCGGACAGCGGCGAGAGCTGGGCTCTCCTCGGCAACATATATAAGGAAACTGACCAGCCGCAGAAAGCCATCGACGCGCTGCAACGCGCCATTCAACTAATGCCAAACCAGCCCAGCCCACATATCACTCTGGCCTCCATCCTCAGCGAACAGGGCGACCGGGCAGGCGCTGGGGCTGAACGCAAAAAGGCCGCCGATCTCAGTCGCGCAGCCGTCAGCCGCCAGCGCGCAAACTTCGCGCTGGATAGCGGAAAAGCGCTTCTTGGCAGTGGTCGGGTCGCCGAGGCCATTGTTCAGTTTCAGTCGGCTGTCAACGCGGACCCATCCTACGCAGAGGCGCACCTGGCATTGGCCAACGCACTGGCCCAGCAGGGTCGAAGCGCCGATGCGGCGATGGAGCGCCAGAAGGCCGAGCAACTAGCTACGACTCCGGCAGAACACCCGTAAGACTTCACGAATCAACGCAATGAAAAGGCCAACCTCTTCATTGCCTGCTCAACAACGATTCCTCTATACTCAGTCCACTTCTATCGGGCCCTTTCAATCTGCAGTTGATTGACCTAGCAAGTGGCGACCGCAAACCGAAGGGCGTTTTCAGACCCAGCCGCTGGGCAAGCAATCGCGGGGGAGTGTCCTGTTTGAGTTGGTCGCGCCGCAACTTCCTTACTTCTCTTTGCACCACCGCGCTCGTTCTTACTCTGGATGATGTGCTCGCTCTCGCTGCACCTCAAAATACGATGCAGCCGGGCTCTCAACTCGGTTCCCGCCCCACGTACGACACCAAACCGCGACCCGCGACCAAGCGGCTACCATCCCCGGTAACTGGCACTCCGCTGGGGGTTAGCTTCATCGACGTAGCACGCCAGTCGGGTCTCAACGCAAAGACCATCTACGGCGGCGAACACAAGAATAAATACCTCCTTGAAACCACCGGCTGTGGAGTGGCCTTCTACGATTACGACCACGACGACTGGCTCGACATCTTTCTTGTGAACGGCTACCGCCTGGAAGGCTTCCCAAAAGGGCAGGAGCCTGTCTCTCACCTCTTCAAGAACAATCGCGACGGCACCTTTACCGACACAACAGCCGGCTCGGGGCTGGAACACAAGTCAGGATGGGGCCAGGGCTGCTGTGTCGGCGACTACAACAATGATGGCTGGGACGACCTCTTCGTCTCCTACTATGGCCAGAACGTCCTCTACCGCAACAACGGCAACGGGACCTTCACCGACGTAACCGCCGAGGCCGGACTCCTTCAATCCAAAACCCGCTGGAACTCCGGCTGCGCCTTTCTTGACTACGATCGCGACGGCCATCTCGATCTTTTCGTCGCCAACTACATCGACTTCGACATCAAGACAGCCCCGATCCCCGAGGCGGCCGGTTGTGCCTACAAAGGAATCCAGGTAGCCTGCGGACCCCCCGGTCTTCAGGGCGGGAAGAACATCCTTTACCACAACCTCGGCAACGGAAAGTTCGAAGACGTCTCGCAAAGAAGCGGCATGTGGGACACGGTCGGAACCTACGGCCTTTCGGTCGGCGTTTGCGATTTCGACAATGACGGCTGGCCCGACATCTATGTCGCCAACGACTCCACTGCCGCCACGCTGTACCAGAACCAGAAAGACGGCACGTTCAAGGACATGGCCATTGAGGACGGCGTGGCGTATTCCCCCGACGGCAAGCCCCAGGCAGGCATGGGTGTCTCCATCGGGGATTTCAATCGCGACGGCTTCTTCGATATCGTCAAAACAAACTTCGCCGGCGACACTGACTCTCTCTATGTCAATCTGGGCGACGGGACCTTTGACGATGTCACCTACGTTGCCGGGCTTGGCGTCAACACAAGATTCCTGGGCTGGGGCGTAGGCTTCTTCGACATGGACAACGATGGCTGGCCCGACATCCTCGTCTGCAACGGCCATGTTTATCCTGAGGTCGACGGGACCGACGTCGACGCCCCATACGCTGAGCACAAGTACCTTTACCGTAATCTGCGTAACGGACAGTTTGAAGAAGTGACCGCACAAGGAGGCCCGGGCATCAACGAAGCCGTGGCCGCCCGAGGTTGTGCCTTTGGCGACTATGACAACGACGGCGACATGGACGTAGCCGTTAACTGCGTCAACAGCCTCCCGCAGTTGCTCCGTTGCGACTCGACCACCGGCCGCAACTGGATCAAGATCCGCACCGTCGGAACGAAATCAAACCGCACCGGCATCGACGCTCGCATTGCCGTCACAACGCAGGCCTCGCCGGCCGAAAAACCCTTCGTCCAAATCGACGAAGTGCGCAGCGGCGGCAGCTACTACTCGCAGAGCGACCTCCGCATCCATTTTGGCCTCAACCATGCGACGAAAGCCGACACAGTAGAGATCACTTGGCCCTCCGGCGTTAAAGACAAGCTGACAGACCTTCCCGCAAACCACCTCTACGTCATTCAAGAAGGTGGGAAGATCCTGAAGACCATGGCGATGGGTGCTCCACCAAAGTCAGGTAAACCATAGCCATGCTCCGTACGCGACAGGCAGTTCCATCGCTCCTCCACTGCATTGCCGTGCAGTTCGCGATCCTCATCTTTGCCATCTCAGCCGTCGCCCAGCAACCCTACCCTCCAACAACAGATCACCCGGCGCCGGCATGGTTCGTAGATGTTGCGGCGAAGGCCGGAATTTTAGTCCGCAACGTCAACGGCGGCATCGAATCCAAGCGCTATATCATCGAAGCCACCGGCTCCGGAGTGGCGATCCTCGACTACGACAACGACGGCTGGCCAGACATCTTCATTGTCAACGGAACCACTCTTCCGGGCGATAAGACGAGCAGTGCGGGAACTCCGCCTACCAACCATCTCTTCCGCAACAACCACGACGGCACCTTCACCGACGTCACCGCAAAAGCAGGCCTCGCCTCGACCGGCTGGGGACAGGGCGTCTGCGTGGGCGATTACGACAACGACGGATACGACGACATCTACGTAACCGGCTACGGCAAAAACCGCCTCTACCACAATCAAGGAAACGGCACCTTCAAAGAAGTGGCCGAGCAAGCTGGCGTGGCAGGCACAGGCAAAGAATGGGGCACCGGCTGTGCCTTCGTCGACTACGACCGCGACGGCAAACTGGACCTCGCCGTAGCCAACTACGTTCACTTCGACCTGGCAACAACACCGGCTCCAGGCGGCAATTCAAGCTGCATGTGGAAGGGCGTCGCGGTGATGTGCGGACCCCGGGGCCTCGAAAGCGCGCCCAACATCCTTTACCACAACCTCGGCGGCGGAAAGTTCGAAGACGTCAGCAAGTCCAGCGGCTTCGAGAAAACCAACGGCCACTACTGCTTTTCCATCACGACACTCGATTACGACGACGACGGCTGGCCCGACCTCTACGTCGCCTGCGACTCAACCCCGGCTATCCTCTACCACAACAACCATGACGGCACCTTCACCGATACTGCCGAGGACGTCGGTGTAGCCTTCAACGAAGATGGCCGCGAACAAGCCGGCATGGGCTCAACCTCCGCCGACTATGACGGCGACGGCAGGCTCGACCTCTACAAGACCAATTTCTCGGACGATACTTCCACGCTCTACCACAACAACGGAGACGGCACATACACCGACATGACCTTCCCTGCCGGGCTTGGGGTCAACTCAGACGCGCTGGGCTGGGGCGCGATGTTCGCCGATGTGGACAACGATGGTTGGCCTGACCTTCTGGTCGTCAATGGTCACGTCTATCCCGAGGTGGACTCCGCCAAACTCGGCTCGTTCTACCGCGAACCGCGTTTTCTCTACCACAATCTCGGCAATGGAAAGTTCCGCGATGTCAGTAAAACCTCCGGACCCGGGCTCAATGATCCCCGCTCCAGCCGCGGCCTTGCCATCGCCGATCTCTTCAACGACGGCCGGATCGAAGCCGTAATCAACAACCTGAGCGACTTCCCCATGCTCCTCGTCAATCTCGCAAAAAACAACAACCACTGGCTTACGCTTCACCTGGTAGGCACATCCTCAAACCGCGACGCCATCGGTGCACGCGTAACCATCCGTGGAACGACCCGTTTATGGGTCGATGAGATACGCAGCGGTTCCAGCTACGACTCCTCGAGCGATCTCCGCCTGCACTTCGGCCTGGGCACAGAGACCCATCTGAAAAGCATCCAGGTTCGCTGGCCAAACGGCGAGACAGAGCTCTTCGACCCACCCGCAACCGTCGATCGAATAATTGAGCTCACTGAAGGAAAAGGCCACCCGCAGATTGGGGTCTCGCTGCCGCAGCATCCCTGACGCTTTCGTCTATTCCGGCTCATCGACCGTGGTGCTACAAAGATGATGGCGATTGTCGACCACCCTCTCGCGGGCTTGCGATCGTGAGACCGGTGATCATTTCCAGACTCGCGCGGTAATACCAACCTTGCGCGTTTAACGCGCAGCCAGTATCTTCCTCGCCTCATCCGCAAAGTACGCTAATGCCGGAGGCCAGAGCAGCGCGGAATTCGTGGGGCTTGGTGACGGCGGCGGCCATTTTCCCGCAACCCTTCCGGCCCTTACGGTCCCATCAGGGGTATAGGTCACCGTGAAGATAGGTCGCAGAGCTCGCTGATCATCATTACGAATGGCGAACTGGCGCCTGTCTACCAACAGCCGGTCATCATCGACAAGGCGTTTAATGTGCAACATAGTCCTGGCTGTTGGCAACGAGACTGCCAGTCATCAGCGCCGCAATGGCGAAGAATGAAGTGGAATTTTCACAAGGATCTCCTGTTGGACAATATGGGCTTGCGGGGAGGTTCTGCGCGTCTGCTGTGAAAAATGCGAGCAGTGTTTGTTTATTGATATGAGGTTACCTTCGGGGTTACGCGGGGATTCACCGCGGTTGGACCGCCCGTATTGTCGATAACGTTTTCGATTGCGCCGTTATCGCCCAGGCACACCGTGATCATGTCGTGAAATTTGATGTTTGGGTTTTTGGGAACCTCGATGGCCCGGCTCAACACGATGCCGGGATGAATGAAAACGCTATAGATTCCAAGCCCCCACGCTTGGTGGCTGGTTACATTGTCCGCCACCTTATAGGAGGCCCAGCCATTTGTGCCGGGTGCGCTGGTATAGCTCTGCTGATTGGGAGGGTCGTATGGGATTTCAGATTGATAGAAGTAGGTCCGTCCGCGGTTACCATTCCAGAGAACCTGGAATTGCTGGTGATGTTCGACGAACAGGCCGTAGGCGGTCACATTGTTGCCGTTCACGACCAGACCATTCGCACTGATGTTGCTGTTCCAGCCCACGCCAGCACCGTGATCCGCGCGCCATATCCAGGTGTGGTCAATGATCGTATCGTTACTGTTGACCTTGAGGCTGACCAATGTACGGCCAGCTCCGGCACCGCCCACTCGGAAGAAGACATCGTGAAGGGAGATGGGGTCGTGAACGTGGCTGGCTTTGCTTCCGTCCGGCCCTACTTCGAGCAGGACAGGCGACTGCGTCGGTCCCGCGTCGAAGAGCAGACCTGTAATGATAATTCCGTCCACGTCTGCTGTGGTCATCGCAGCTGTGCCGTTGACCGGCTTCAAGGTGGCGAAGCCAAGCCCCATCACTACCGTTTCAGGTCGCGTCACGTGGATAGCGTCATTGAGTTCGTAGGTGCCAGGAGTGAATAGCAGGTTGTTGCCCTTAGCCAACTGGGCGTTGATGGATGCCGCGGTGTCGACGCCGGGCCTGGCGATGTAAAACTGGCTGATCGGGATAGACTTGCCGGGTGTGGATCCGGCTCGCCAGGTAATGCCCGCGCTGTTGGTGCGCAGCGACGGAACGCGAACACTATAGTTCCCGGCCTGATCGACCTGCAGAAATGGTTCCTCGCGAACGACGGGGGTTCGTGCGATCGTGGTGTAGGGTGGTTCAGGCCATTCGCCCGTGGGAGGATGGACAACGCCGACGAAAACCATGTTCCAGTTGGAACCAGTCCAACTCTTCCACTCGCTGTTCCGCGAAATCCATTGCTGCTGGCTACCGGAGTCAACGTTTCCGTCAATAAGGTCGTCGGACATCCAGCCACCGCTTGCCCATCCATGGCGCTGGTGGAGCACGAGATTGCCTTGAATGTGCATGCGGCGGAAGGGCGCGGCCTGAGAGATGGCCCACTGCGTGGTTCCCCCAGTGGGTGTCACGGAGAAGCCTTCGGCAGATCTCCAGAATGTTGTTGTGGCATTGTTACGAGGCTCGCTGGCGTCGGCATGCACATTCCCCGTGATATGGACGTCGTCAGGCGAGGCACCTAATCCCAAAACCTGCGTGTAGAAACCTATCGGGACATCCACGTTGTAACTGCCTGGCATGAAGAGGAGGGCGTTGCGCTCCGGGCCGAACTCATTTCTGCGCTGCGTGGCGTAAACCTTATTGATCTCTTCTTGGATTGCTGCCGCCGGCATAGACGGGCTGAAGATGAGCACATTGGGTCCGAAATTCGGCTCTGCACTGCTGGCTGCCATCCCCGGAGCGGCGGAATACGCAAGCAGCCCTAAAATCAGGCCAAGTCTCATAAGCCATCTGAAATCTTTGTCATTCCAAATTTGAGTGCAGTGCTGATCCCAACTCATCATCCACTTCCCCTTTTTCCTGTTTCCTTCGCTGATAGAGTTTTGCATGCGGCCCGGGGAGTCGCGCGTGCTCACTACACGCCGACCACGGGTGTCAGGAGAGTTGCAGGGATTACAACGCCAACCATGGTTGCCATTCGCGTCGGGTCATCCCTATCCAACGATCAATATATAGAACTCAAAAGGCTTAACCCTCTTGCTTCCACATCTGCTAAAGCGACACATCTAATTGGATCTCTGTCAGTGTCCGCACTAGCGAACCGGTTTTGTCATCTCAACCGCCCAGATGGCCGCCGGTCGCATATACATAGAGGCTCGGAAATTTCCTGTGATGTCCCATGCCTCCGGAGTGCGGAACCAATAACCCTTGCTCTCGTAGATCACGTGGTAAAGTCCCCAGACCGTCTTGCAGCTTTCCTGAGTCATGCCCTCGCTTTTCAAAAGCGCGGCATAGCCAAGAGTGGTTCCCACCCACACTTCTTTACCCTCGTCGTTATCGACGATTGAACCATCCGGAAGCATTCCATTTACTGCTCCCATGGTTCCCCCGCTAAATCTCATTACATTGAAGGCATAGATTTTCTTCGCTGCCGAGATTTGCATGTTGGCGGGGACGAGATCTCCGAGACCCAGCATGTTAGCGTACCATTGCCCCGCCAACTGATCGGCCTGAATCGCGTCCCCGGTTCCGCGCTCCGTGTCGTAGCGAAAATATTCGCCGTTCCAGAGCTTATCAATGTAGGTCTTCTGGGCTTTGAGAAATAGGTTGTGATATTCGTCTGCCTTCCCGGTATCACCCAGCACGCGGGCCGTTTCTTCTCCGGCCCTTAGCGCTCCAAGCCATAGTCCTCCGGAATAGGCACTTACTCCCTGGACTACCCAGGAATCATAAGTCTGATCCGGATAGCCACTGTTTTCCGGAACGCCCCCGCCATGATCGAACTGACGAAGATACGCGATGGCATCTTGAACAGCGGGCCACGTTTCCCGCAGAAAGGCAATATCTTTGCGGCCGGTGAAAACGTAGTCTCGATAAACCATCAAGACGAATTTGGAATTCAAATCCTTCCAGTCATTTGTATCCTGCCAGCCAGGTTCATTTACGGCGACAAACGGATCGCCCTCAGGGACGCCTAGATCGTGGGGCACCGCTCCAATTTTCTTGCGCTTATGCAGGACCGGCTGCCCTGTCAGCTGCGTCTTCCATACCCATAGACCTTTCTCGGGCCATTCACGGGGAACTGTATCTGCAAACTCATGGAGGACCTGCTTATCAATCTCCGGCCAGAACTTCAGCAAAGGTAGCGAAGCGTAAAAACGGACGTCGAGCGTTCCAAAGTACGCATAGTCAAAACACTCGAGGAGAGCGAACGACGGCGGAGTTTTGGTGTTCGATCCGACTTGCCGGCCCCAGAATGAGCCGCCATCAGTGAGCGTATACATCTCATTGAAGAGCATGCCCCGATACCAGAGCGGCTCGCTCTCGTTATTAATATAAGGAGCCTGCCACGCATCGATAGCCTTACTCCAGGAAGTTGCGTTCAACAACCCATCGCGGGCGATCTTCCAGGCGTTCCTTCCGTTCGTTCCATAGAAATCCGTGTAGCGGCGGTCCCATTTGCGGCCCTGACCAAACTGCACGACCGGGAAATCCCAGGCAATCACCATGGGAATGACTTTCTTCTCGCCCGGCTTCAGCGTGAACCGTATCGCAATGCCGCCTGCCAGCTTTTCCCCATCGCTCACCCACGATGTGTTGTTGTCCGCAAGGCGTCCGTCCTTAGCGAAAGAATCCCATACGGCCTTTCCATCTCCCTCCGTCTGAAATGTGGTTTGATAAGTAACGTCTACGCCGGGCGATTGCAGGGCCGCGATCGCAAATTGCCCGTCCCATTCATTGGGCTCAACACCAGCACGATTGCGGTCAAAAACAATGCCCTTCATGGTTCCCATGTTTTGGACAGGCTGGCTTACAAAGGTGTTGTAATTCCCTTGGTTCGGCGCGCCTTTGAAGTCTCGAGTAAAGGTCCGGAACCAGCCGGACATGTTGGTCCAGGAAAGCAGTACTGAAACTACTACCGTTCGATCCGTAGGGTTATCGGCGTGCCAGCGATAGACAGCGACGGGATAGCTTGATTCACGATAATTATTCGGCAGAACCGGCGAGAATTGTTCCAGCACGACATGAGCCGGAAACTTATTCCACTTGTAGTCGTACCATGACTTTGGATACAGCGCCGCATATTCTCCTGCGCCCTCTGGATAGTTCCAAGCCCAGCTACTCAGCTCACCGTTCTTTGGATGGTCAGTCAGCAAAACCTGCGCCGTTGCGTTCGTCTCGCCTTCGACGCGCTGATACATGGCGAACTCATTGGCATAGCTGACTTCATATTTATGTACACCAGCTTTGATGTGCCAACGCGCGAAATCTCCGCGATACGTTCGCGAGAAGGTGCCCGAACCGAAGCCCCCGACCGGCGCACCCTGCCAGTAGCCATCGTCGATGTCCTTGGCGTCGCGCTTAACTCCCGGGTTCGACAACGGAAGCCCTATTGGCCTTCTCCATGCCGCTTTGGGTATTTCATCCCGCGCCAACGCTACAGACATGCCGGCACCAAAAAAGGAGGCTAGAGATGCCAACAAAAGCAATTGCTTCTTCACGAACCCTCCGGCGAGCGATGCGCCATGTTACAGACCCGGTTCCGGGTTTATGGATACTATTCAGTCAGTGGTCCAGTATCGATTGAAACCGATGTAATCCGACGGCAGGTTGGCAAGAATGATGCGCCGCAATTTGAGAATGTCTGCCGAGCCTTGTGTTTGATAGAGCACCTTACCGCCGGGTGCGAGCAGCACAGTGTACGGAACAGCCGATTCCCATTCAGGATCGAAGGCTGCCTGCAGCGCCGCCGTATCGTCGGAGTCAAACAGCAGATTGCGGCTGGTAGCATGCATTTTGTTCAGGAAACGGGTGACACCCGGTTTCTCGTCCGGCATATTGACGGAAACCGTTACCAGTGAAAAATCCCGCAGTCCGTACATGCGGAGTGTGTCCTGAAGATCAGCAAACTCCGCGATGCAGGATCCACACCAGGTGGCCCAGAAGTCGACGAGCACATACTCGTGTGTGGGATTGGTGCGCAGCTTTTTGAGAACAACAGCAGACGCGGACTCCAGTGTTACCGGCTCTGAATCGATCTTCTGCAGGGTTGCAATCTGCGAGGCCTCTTTCTCGCTCCATTTCGTCGAGCAGCCAAACACTCCTGTGTGCTTCACTGGCACTTCCCGATCTGCCAGGATGGCGTCGATTGCATTTTGCGCGTCATGGGTCTTGACCATCTCAACGCGGTAGGTGTTATCAAAGCGGCCTTCATACCGGAGCCGCCGCTCCTTGTCGAAAATAAACACGTGCGGCGTAGCTTGGGGCCCATAAGCCCGCGTAACCTGCTGCGTTTCGCCGTCATAGAGGTATGGATAAGTGAGATGTTTGTATGCCACGCGGATCTTCATATCATCCAGCGTGTCACTGATGTCAGACGAATCCAACTCGTCAATGCGGATGGCCTTCGGGTCGTTGGGCTCGATCGCGACTACGGCAACGCCCTTGCTTCGATAGTCGTCAGCCAGCTTCTGAATGCGCTGCTCGTACATTTGCGCTATCGGGCAGTGATCGCAGGTGAAGACCACCGCCAGCACAGGGTATGCAGAATAGTCGCTAAGCTTATGGATCTTTCCGTCTACACCTGGCAGCGCAAAATCTGGAGCCTTAGAACCCAGCGCCAGGATGGGGTGACTCGACTGCCCCCACGCGCACAAAGACACCAGTGACAATATAGCAATCTTCCACATAGATCCCACTCCTTTAAATAGCGTTGCGGCCCCGTTACTTCAACTGCACGGCATAAAGAGAATTTCGTGCAAGGATAAATAGCGTCTTGTCATTCTTGCCGCCGAACAATATGTCGATCGGGCGTTGAGGAACCTCGATGACGCCTATCTGTTTGCCATCAGGGTTGTAGACGAAGACCTGACCCGCCGCTATATACACGTTACCGGCATCATCGCTGACGACGCTCTCGCCTCCCCGCTCGGCAAAGAGTTTCAAATGAGTAAGCATTCCAGCGGCGTTGATCTGCGCAGAGTAAGTTTTCTCCGCCGATTCGTCCGAGACATAAAACGGCTTGCCGGGCTTGGCTTTTGCAAAGCCGAAGGCGCGCAACACGTCCGCCATTTTGACCCCCCAGGAAAGGGCTCCGTCGACGAAATCCTTGCCGGCCGGAACGAATGTGCTTCCGTCCGGCGATACATACTGATAAGGCTTGGGATCGGGCACGTCGCTGGAAAAATCGATGCCTTCATCTCCATAGTGATCGGCCGGCAGATAAGCGCCCATTCCCGGCCGCGCAACGGCAGGCTGAGGGTTGAGGAAGGTAATCTGATCCTCCGGAGTGTCCGGTTTAAAGCTATAGACAGTGCCGCCCTTCCCCGCATAGGAGAAAACCATAATGTTTCCGGACTTATCGATGGCGAGATTCGACGGGTCGAGGGGGCTGTCCCGCACTATATCCAGCTGGCGAGTTTCCGGCGACCAGCGATAGATATGCTGCCAGTGGGTGTCTACGAAATACAGGCGGCCGGCATTATCGACAACTGCTCCAGAGATGTTGAAGAAACCATCGCAGAGTTTTTCAACTTTGGCTCCTGAGGCGAGGACCGGCGGAATCGTGACTTTTTGCTGCGTCTTAGGTTCGCCTGAAATGTTGAGCGAGCCAATTTCTCGGTATCGAATTTCGGTATTCAGCGGTTGGTCAAAAAGAGAATTGTCGAAGGACGCTTTGCTGTTGCTGTAGACATGCACATTGCGAAAGCGGATGTTCTGCGAATTGGAGACGCGAATCGCATATGGGAAGGGCTGATACATGCTGACGACGCGATACGAATGGTAGTTGGCGACGAGGATATTGTTGGAGTGGTCGATTTCGAGCGGCAGAGCGAACGGGCCCTCGCCTCGCTCCTCCTCGGTTTGCAGAGCGAAAATCTCCCAGTTCGAAACGTGATTCAGCTTTACCTCGTTGCGAACGTGATGTTCACTCGACAGCTCGTAGACGTAGCCGGGAGTATCCGTGTCCGATACATAGAGGCCAGCCTGGGCAAAGGTATCGGGAGTCCATATGTCGGCAAAGGTGCCGCCGCCCCCGTGGATCACCCAAAGGCTTGGATACTGGCCATCCCAACGCTTTGCAAGATCAGGATCGGCGGTGTGCGTGTTGTTGTACGGATTCACGCGCGTTCCGTCGGGGTTATTCGTGCCGTGCCCGCCAAGAAATCGTACATCATCCATCAACGAATCCGCCCCCGCCATCCACATTGCACCCACAGCCCGGCTATTGATGCCGCCTGTGTAGAGTCCAATGCCAGTTACGATATTCGTTCCACCCTTCGGCGTCTCCAGCAGAGGCTTGGGCGCACCCGGACCCTGAAACGCAGGCGTGGAATCGGCGATATCGAACTGCGTAGTGCTGGGGTGCAGGCCGATTAATACCGTATTCGGTTTAAGCATGATGGTGTCGCTGACTAGATACCGGCCGGAAGGGATATAAAGGGTCGGGTCCTCGTCGATTGCTTTCTGGATGGCCTCGGTATCGTCGGTGACTCCGTCTCCCTTGACGCCAAGCGTGCGTATATTAACCCAGGTATCGCGCGCGGGCAGATCGCGAATGGCGCGCGGGCCGGGATCAGGAAGCGAGGAGAGGGGTTCGGTCTGAAAGGCAGTTTGAATTTCAGCTTTTGCGTCCACGTCGGGAATGGTGAGCCCGTGGGAAAAGACCTTAACCTTATATATAGCGTCCGGGCCCGCTACTTTCTTGCCGCTTTCGCGAAAGAGGGCGAAGAGTGGAACGTGGTTGCACACAACGTCTTCAAAGTTAATCTCGGTGCGCGCATTATATTCATTGCTGATAGTGACCGCGGGGCCGGTGATGTCTTCAAATCTTGAACTCTTAACCCAGAGTTCTTCGGGGTAGGTGGGATCGATAGAGATCGCCTCGGGGATGTTCTTGAATTGATCGTGGATTAGCGTTAGACCTGCCTCGTGCTCTTTAATCGCAGCAACGCTTTGTCCTTCAAAGGTCGAATCCAGCAAGGTGAACTGCCAGCCGGGCGAAGGTTTGCGGGTGATGATGCCGTATTGACCGCCATAAAAATGCAGGTCTTCGGCCTCGTTCCCGATGTCATGCAGCGCCGCGAGTCCCGAGCCGATGTGGAAGTCCATGTGGGCCAGATAGCAGTGCTGCGCGACGTGAAAGCGAATGCCCACGGCGGCGGGATTGCCGTCGCCGATTTCAAAATCAATGTTGCTCATCGCGGAGTAAAAGGTTCCAGGATTGGCATCTATCACTTCAGACGTTGGAGGCACAGTTCCCGGAAACATTGGGCGCTCTTCATGAACCGCGCCAGCATGGTGACGCGCTCCTTGCGGCCAGCCGCGCTCATGACCGGGCCTCCCGCCCGCGAAAAACACCATGTATCCCATGCCTTGCTGAAACCCCGGAGTATCTTTGCCGAGAACGATCACGGGGCGTGTTGCGCCGTAACCGATGACTCGGACTCCCGGCCATACATAGATCGTCTTGCTGATGCGATATCGGCCCGAAGGAATAAAAACAATCCCTTGCTCCGTCGTCTCCTGCACCTTATCAATGGCCTGCTGAACGGCCGCGCTGTCATCGGCAACTCCGTCGGCGCGGACGGAAAATTTGTCAGGAGTAAGGTAGACGGCGGTTGGGTCGTCGAGACGATGGGTGTACCAGGAAGCAGCCCATGACGGCACGGCCATACAAACCAGAGCGCCGAAAAACAAGATTTTGCGGCCCGTCAAGCGAAAGATGAAATGCGCTTTCATTCTGCGTTGGTTCCCTTCGTTACCAGACATACGTCCCTACGGCTCCCCCGCTCAAAGTCGAGGTAACACTCCTACCGTGGAATCGAATCTGAAATGTTTGCGGCGCGCTACCATCGTTAGCGACGACTAGAACTTTCTTCCCGTCCGGGGTCAGAAAGGCCACGTTGGGTAGCGCGCTCAGAGAACTCGATTCGACGCGGACAGATCCGGGGCGCACAAACTTCGACACATGGGCTACCGTGTAATAGCCAACATTGCGTGTAACCTTGTTGCCATCGAGAGTGATGGCGCCCTCGCAGGAGTCACACCCTCCGTTATTCGTGTGGGGCCCGAAATTGGGATCGGCAGCGAGGTTCCAGAGCAGGACATTTTTGCTCCAGTTACTCGGGGCGCCGATGATGAGACCCCTCACCGGCGAGGCAATGTCGAGAGTCGTGCTTCGGGGTCGATCGACAACCATCTGTTCTGTAAAGTAGACATTCTTGTTCGGATAGGCGTCGTGAACTTGTGTAAGTGCCGTTATCTCGCCACCATATAAATGGAAGGCCGATCCGTCTACATACTGCCGCGCGTCGGGGTCGGCCAGTATTGTGAGCGGGTAGTCCGGGCGGTCGCAGTTGTGATCGTAAACAAGAATCTTTGTCTTGATGCTGGCTTGCCGGAAGGCTGGTCCAAGCGATTGCTTGATAAACGTAGCCTCCTCTTTAGCCTGCATGACCAAGCTCGGAGTGTTATCGGGATTGAGCGGCTCGTTCTGGGGAGTAATCGCGTCAATATCGATGCCCTCGGCCTTCATCGCTTCGATGTACTTCACAAAATATCGGGCGTAGGCGTCATAGTATGCAGGCTTCAAACTGCCGCCCTTGAGATCGTCGTTGGTCTTCATCCACGCCGGAGCTGACCAGGGCGTACCCAGGATTTTGATGGAAGGATCGATGGCCAGAATCTCCCTAAGCGCCGGGACAACGCTCGTGCGATCCGGGCCGAGGTCGAAGCTCTTCAAGTCGACATCAGTTTCCCCAGAAGCCAGATCGTCGTATGTAAAGGCATGGTCGTTCATGTCGGACGAACCGATACTCACACGTAGATAACTCACGCCAATCTCATGGTCGCCTGTTCCGAACAGTTCCTTAAGGAGCGCCGTTCGCTGCGGGGCATCCATTCGCATGAGAAGTTGGGCGCTCCCGCCGGTCAGGGCAAACCCAAAGCCGTCCATGGTCTGATATCTCTGCTTGTCGTTCACCTCGATGACGGGAACTTGCGCCATAGATTTGCCGAAGCGTAACAAGGTGGCCTGCCGCGCAAACAGCGACGCCCTGTCAGGAGTGGTAAGCCACAGGGAAACGTTCCCCTTCTGTTGAGCGCTTACGGAAAGTACGGAAATCATCAGTAACGCAAGCGGCAGGCAAAAGGTCAATCTCGACCGCATAAGCTCTCCTAATACAATCTTCTGTGAATCGTTAATTCCGTTAACACATTCAGCACCGTGACTTTACTGCACTTAGATATCGACACTTCTGTCTTTCACCTGAAACCTTCATGGATTCCCGTGTTGCGGCTGCACAACAGAAATTACACCTGAACCTTCGCGCAAGTTGTAGAAGCGGTCGGATTCCAAATTCGACACCACGTCCTTAGTCCCGTCGGGCCAAAGGATCTCTACCTTGTCGACGTGGTTGTGATTGCCGAGGCCAAAATGGATGCGGAGATCATTTTGTGAAAGATAACTTCCACCGCTTAGCACTTCGCCCACCTGTGTTAGATCTCCTGCCGTCGCTGTGACTCGCGCATTCAGGGCCAGACGATTTGTCTTTGTGCCCTCAAGCTGAAAGCTGATCCAATGATTCGAGCGGCCACCTTCCGGGCTCAAAATCATCGGTTGACCAGTCAGGTTTTCAACCACCAAGTCCAGCCTTCCGTCGTTGAACAGATCGCCAACCGCCAATCCGCGGCTGACCTGAGGTATCTGAATCGCGGGGCCAACGAGCCGACTGATGTTCTTAAATGTGCCGTCATGCTGGTTCAGAAATAACAGCTTTGGCTCGCGATATTTAGATTGAATGGGCGCGCTGTCCACTTGCGGATAGACATGCCCATTGACGAGAAAGAAGTCCGACCATCCATCATTGTCAAAATCTACAAAGGCATCTCCCCAGCCGACATATCCCTTTGTGGCTTGTCCAATTCCCGAAGCATCGGAGACGTCGGTGAAATTCATATTGCCGCCATTGCGATACAGGGCCGCGTATTCGTTATCGAAGTGCGACAGCAGCAAGGACATACGCCCGGTATGCAAATAGTCTCCCAGCGCGATTCCCATATTTGCCTGGGCGTCACCATCCTGACTTACAGCCACGCCTGCCTGGTAGGCGATTTCAGCGAAGGTGCCGTCGCCGTTATTACGATAGAGAAAATTCTGCTGACCGTCGTTGGTTACAAAAAGATCGAGCTTGCCATCGTTATTGAAGTCCGACCAAATTGCGGTGAGACCAAATAGATGCTGTGGATCGTCCAGTCCAGCTTGCTTCGAGACGTCGGTGAACGTGCCATCTTTATTGTTATGGTAGAGATTGTCTGGCGAGCCCTTAAGCCCGCGCGGGCCGCATTGAACCTCGATTCCCTTATATTTACAGGTCTTGCTGGATCCGAAAGCGGGCAAATCGTCTAAGTGGAAGTCCACGTAATGCGAGACAAAAAGGTCAGCCCAACCATCGCCGTCGTAATCGCCGAAAGCTGCCCCGGTCGCCCATTGCGAATCGCCAGCGAGGCCAGCCGATTTAGTTACATCGGTAAACGTTCCGTCTCCATTGTTACGGTAAAGCACGACCCCACCAAAGCAGGTCACTAGCAAATCGGGCCAGCCATCATTGTTATAGTCGCCGACAACAGCACCCATGGCCCAGCAGGGCGTTCCAACTCCGGCTTTATCGGTGACATCGGTAAAGGTGCCGTCGTGGTTATT
Source organism: uncultured Acidobacteriaceae bacterium (assembly GCA_963743135.1). Lineage (GTDB taxonomy): Bacteria > Acidobacteriota > Terriglobia > Terriglobales > Acidobacteriaceae > Silvibacterium. The sequence goes on along the minus strand of CAVUON010000006.1, from coordinate 662,040 downwards.
GTGGTACAGCGCGCTGCGCGCCTTCTTACCAGCAAGAGCCATATCTACACTTTGCGAGTTGGTAAAGTAAATGTCCGGCCACCCATCGCGGTCGTAGTCGATTAGCGCCACTCCCCCGCCCATTGATTCCACGATGTATTTCTGTTCAGGGCTGGAAAGGTGGTCAAAATGAATGCCGGTGGAACTGGTAATATCAACCAGTTTCGGAAGTAAGGAAGATTCTCTGGAAATTTTGTCCTGCGCAGCTTCTCTGATCGGAGCGGGAGCGACAGCATTCTGCTGCGCGCGCTTCGAAGTTGCGTGACAAAGGGTGCTACATGCAAGCAACGGTAGGAGGAAACCCACTCTTGCCTGAGCCCATGGCGCAATTGTGTATTGTTTCGGCCTCTGCACGACTTTATCCATTACTGTTGCTTGTCGTCACGTATTTCTTCTGGTTGGGTCCGCATTTCTTTGTAGATCGCCCGCAGCTTTTCCTTCATCTGCTTGTACTTGAGAAATTCAGCTAACTCGCGCTTCGCATCTTCGCTGCGCCCTTGCTCGCGATACAGCGTACTTAGACGGTAATGAGCTGAAGCATTCGTAGGTTCGAGTTGTACAGCGCGTTCAAGAATCGGTAACGCCTTCGTCTGTTGATTCATTGCGATCAAGGTTTTGGCTAGCCCAAAGTTCGCCTCGGCATTCTCGGGCTGTAATTCAACTGCCTTTGAATAGTAGCTATACGCCCGCGGCAGGTCGCTCTTCTGCAAGTAGATTTCACCCAATCTGCACCGCGTCTTCACATCCAGAGGGTTCTGTCTTAAGGCTTCCTCATACTCCGGCAACGCTTGCTGCTTCTCTTTGAGGTCATCTGACGAACTCAGCACTTCAGCCAATTCAAAATGCACTCCTGGAAGACGGGGGTTAACCGCGATGGCTTCGCGATATTGCGCGATCGCGCCGTTTGTGTTTCCCTGCCTGACGTCTTCGTGGGCCATAACCTGATGCATCTGGGCCGAATCGGGAGCGACCAAAGACAGGGTGAGCATCGACTCGCCGGCCAGATCAGAGTAAGTCTGATAGGCGGCATAGAGGACCTCTTTATTTTCCGGGTCCGCTTGCCTGAGTTCTTCGAGAATAGTTGCAGCTCCTGTAAGATCGCCGCTTGCCGTATCGAGGTCTACTAATTCCAATCCTGCTTCGATCTGTAGGTGCTGGCCTTTAAGCGCAGGGAGCGATGCTTCAAGATCCCTGGATGCGGCTGCGGGATCGCCGGTTCGCTTTTCCGCCAATCCCAACAGAACCTGGATTTTGGGAAGGGACGGCTGGATCGCAAGTGCGGCACGAAGATGCGGAATTGCTTTGATATAGTCGTTTTGAAAATAGAGGAGAACCCCGAGATTGCCTTGAGCATCGACGTTTTTGGGGTCAAGCGCTACGACGGACTCGAGTTCGGGAATCGCAAGATCGGGCCTTTTTTGCTGGAGGTAGCTTTGGGCCTGGCGAGTGTGAGCCTCTATTTGCTGTTGATTGTCGGTGGGGGTTTGGGAAAAACACGCAGCGGAGCCCAAACAAATGGCCGCCGCTAAGGCGATTCTTCGTTTTGCACTCATGATATCCAGATCATATATAGAGAATTAGAGAGCTTCCCAAAGATCGATCCGAAAGGAAGAGAGACGGCGAACTGCCACCGTCTCTCCAAGGAGGCCTAGTGAAGCCGGCCAAAATTAGAAGGACAACCGCGCTGCCAGCTGCATCGTACGGCCGCCTACCGTTGTACCCGTGACATTAGCAGAGGAGGTGCAGGGGACCCCGGGATCGGTACAGTCCAACCCCGAATTCGGCAGCCCAAAGCTCGGATGGTTGAAGGCGTTGGTTGCGTCTCCGCGAATCTCGACCTTCACACCCTCCAGGAGCGAGAAGGTTTTCCCGGCCGAAAGGTTGACCACGTTGATACCCGGGCCATACAGACTGTTCCTCCGCATGTCGCCGAAGGTTCCATTGGCGGGAGAAGTGAAAGCTCCCGGGTTGAACCAGCCAGTGTAAATGTCCGGGTGCGCAAGACGCGGATTCCCGATTACATTGGGATACCAGCCCCCTGCCTGCGCATAGGAATTATTTGTATTGATAAGTGGGGTGTAGGGATTGCCGCTGGAGAAGACCATTGTACCGGATGCCTGCCAGCCTCCTATAACCGAATCCAACAGCCGGTTATTATTCAGGAACATTCTTCCCTGCCCAAAGGGCAACTCATAGACCACGCTTCCCTTGAACGCATTGCGAACGTCAAAGTTGGACGCACCGTAATTTGCGGATGGGTTGTAGGAGTACTGGTAGTTTTGGGTTCCTGCACGGCTTCCCCAACCTGACGAATCCTGGTCGTCCATGAAGTGCGACCAAGTGTAATTGAAGTTGAAGCTAACTCCTTGCGTCAGGCGTTTGGTGATGGAGGCCTGCAACGAGTTGTAATTGGAAATGGCGTTCTGGGTCCCAGTGCTTCCAGTAAGGCCAGCCCAGTATGGATAGGGACGATCAGCGGGACTATCGTTAGGCCCGAGCTTATCTTCCGGCACCTGGTTGATATCAACCGGGAAGGATAAGTTGAAACCATGGCTAGCTACGTAGGCAAGTTCAGCCACCAGGTTAGTGCCCAGCGATTGCTGAAGGGCTAAGTTCCACTGGTAAATTTTCTCCACCGGTGCGTGATACATGTTGTAGGTCAGGCCTTGCCCGGCGAAGGCACTCGGATTGTTATCTGGCGTAGCGTAGGGCAGATTCGAACCGCTTGAATCAATCTGCACAACCGGGGAAATGCCATTCGTCTGATCTGAGAGGTTTCCCTGAGCGGCAAAGGCATTTCCAAGTCCATTTCCATTTGCATCCAGGCTGTAGTTATAGGCGTAGACGCCAAATCCGCCGCGGAGGGTTGTGGCAGACATAGGCTGCCATGCGAATCCCAGGCGGGGCAGAACGGTGCCGAAGACATTTGCCTGAAGAGATTTGCGGCCGTTCGCAGCAGTTGCGGCGTACCAGAGCGCGCCATCGGTACCAGTGGCCGGGTTAAGCACCGTCGGATCAAAAACGCTGATATTGTTCTTGACTTCGTTCCAGCCGTGTTGGATCTGATAGCGAAGACCGAGATTCAACGTCAAATTCGGCCTTATTTTGAAGTCGTCCTGGATAAACATTTGCGGAGTCTTGAGGCGCGCCCCGTACTCAGGCTGAACTTCTGCGCTCCAGTATGCTGCGTCGCCAAGCAGGAAATCAGCGTAAACGCCTCCTGTTGAGCTATCGCCCACCGTGGATGCGGTGTAGTTTCCATAGAATTGCAAGGTCGCGGCATTGATATTGCCCCATGCGGTTGTGTCGTCGCGCTGGAACAGGAACTCGCCACCGAAGTGAAGAATATGCCTGCCCCGAATCATCGTCACCACATCAGACGGATCGAAAGTAAATTCTTTATATTGCGCGTTTGTGCCAGGTCCTGGTCCGTCGCAGCAGTTGGCTCCATACAGATTGACCGACGGGAACAGGTCGGCCTTGGCAAACTGCAGTCCAAGCTTGGCCGGATATCCCTGACCCAGCGACGGCGGCGTGAAGAAGTTGAGTTGGTCAGTGTAGCCCAGGCGAGCTTCATTGATGGTATTGGAGCTAATGTTCCACACGTCAGAAATCTGCGCGTTGTTGCTGTCGATATCATAGAGTTGACAGCTGACGGGGCACGGATAGATGTAAACGCTGGAACCTGGATTATCGCGCTGGGTATCGGAAACTGTCAGCCGGTTATTCGGCGTAATATCGTAGTCCAGACGCCCAAAATACTTAATGAATGGGCTGTCGGATGGATATTGGTAATAATAATTATTCTGATAGATTCCGTTGGAGGTCAGAGTTCCCGGGACGAAGTGAGCATTTGGCTTATCTGTAGCCGGAGTCGGGTAGTAAGCCTGAATTGCCTGCGCAACCGAACTGATCAGATTGGTCGGGATTTTATTGCCGTTCCCATACTCTGCGGCGAACGACTGCCGGGTCACGACAGGTCCATTGGCCGTCTGCGTTACGACCTGTGTGGTGGGATCGTAAACCGTCTGTTGCCCGGTGAAGTCGCCGGCCATCATAGCGGCGGTCGGAACGGTAGTGAATCCACCACTTGAACCGTTATCAATCGTGTGGTCGTAGTCGAAGTAAAAGAACATCTTCTTCTTGAGGATGGGGCCGCCAATCGATCCGCCAAAGTTGTCATAACGGAGGAACGGAACCACGACCGCGCTGCCAAAGCCATACCCCTTGGCATTCAGGGCATCGTTCTGGAAATATTCATAGGCCGAACCGTGAAATCTATCAGTGCCGCCCTTACTGATCTGGTTATAGATGGCGCCGCCGATTCCATATTGCGCCGAAAACGCCGACGTGCTGACCTGAAGTTCGGCTACTGTCTCCAACACGGAGACATCGGAGTTAGCGCTAGATGGCAAATTGGTGGAAGCGCCATCTGCGAGCACGTTGCTGTAAGGCAGGTTGCCATTCACCGCCGCAACCTGGCCGGGGTTTGGTCCGTCACCAAAAGAGGCGTTACCGGAAACGCCAGGGAGCAAGATGATGAAGTTCTCCCAGTCCTGACCGGTTTGCGGCAACTGCTCCATGGTTTTAGCTTCCAAGGTGGTCGACTGTTCGCCGGAGTCGGTCTTGAGAAGAGGCACGTCGGTATTCACCACGATTTTCTGGGTGATCGATCCGACTTTCAGCTGAGCGTTTAGGCTCGTATTGCCGACTTCGAGAGTGATGGGACCGCGCACCAACTGCTGAAAGCCATCTTTCGAATAGGTCAGGGTGTAAGCGCCGGCCACAATCGAGGACGTGTCGTACACGCCGGCATCGTCTGTGGAGTAATCCTTTGAAACCCCTGTGTTGACGTTCAGCACCGTCACCTTCACTCCAGGGATTACCGCACCGGAAGTATCGGTTACTGTGCCTCGAATATCTCCTGAATTTGTGCTTTGCGCAAAGCAGGCTCCGCCTGCACAGAGCAGGAGAAAGGACAAAATCCAACGCATTGCGTTTCTCATTCAATGACCTCCAAAATATTCCGCATACCTTTTTTCTCTTTGAATCGTTGCTAATCACCCATGGCTTCCGCTCATGGAGTCGCCGGCTGCTGGGCACATCACCCTGAATCAGTCGATGGCGCATATTCATGGAAACTCGATAGACCGAATGGACAATCGCTTGTCTAAGGAGGTTTTCCCTGAAAATTGCCTGCGGTGCCGATTAAAGCCCCTCAGAACAGCCGATGTCAAGGGAGATTCTAATTATTTATTAGGAAGGTTGAATATCTGTGGAAATGCTTGATTCTTTGACGGGCTGTTGGCTCTGAAACGTCCCAAGAACATGGCTGGCCGAAAGCAGGTTTCGTGCAGTATAGTACGAAAATCGTTTGTCTAGCGGTTTTTTGAAGCTGCCGCGTACGTTTCTGATTTTATATCGAGGACTTCGATTCATGTCATTCAATAGCCGTCGCGATTTTTTAGGCCAGGCCGCAGTTGCAGCAGCTTCATTGTTTTGCACCAGCCGTACTCCCCTGTGGGCCGAGATGCCGCAATCGACCTCGCGCACTCGCGCCTGGATCACAACTGATGAAGCGAAGTTCAACGAGGTCGAACTTCAACCCTGGCAAGCCGCTTCAGGATCGCCAGGTATTGAGATTGACTCAACGCGGCGATTTCAGAGCATTCTGGGCTTCGGAGCGGCTTTCACTGATGCATCCTGCTATCTGATCGGTCAGATGCAGTCCACGGAGCGGGAGAAACTGCTGGCCGATCTGGTGGGGCCTGATGGCCTGCGGCTCTCTATGGGTCGAACCTGCATTGGATCCAGCGACTACTCCAGGAACGTTTACAGCTTCGACGACAGCTCAAGTCCAGATCCGGGAATGAAGAATTTCAGCATTGCGCACGACCAGACCTACATTCTTCCGACCCTTCGCGCTGCACAACAGGCAAATCCTGAGATGTTTTATTTTTCGGCTCCCTGGAGTCCGCCGGGTTGGATGAAGGCAGGCGGCTCGATGCTGGGCGGCTCGATGCGGAAGAAGTATTTCGCCTCTTATGCGGACTATTTTGTGAAGTTCCTGCAGGCGTATCAGTCGGCCGGCGTGAAGATTAGCGCCGTCACTTCGCAGAACGAGGTGGACACGGATCAGGATGGCAGAATGCCGGCAGCTTTATGGGGTCAGGAGTATGAAATAGGCTTCGTCAAGGAGTTTTTGGGGCCCGCATTTCAGCAGGCCTCTCTCGATACGAAGATTTGGATTCTCGATCACAACTACGATCTTTGGGGACGCGCCATGGACGAACTGGAAGATCCCGGTCTTCTCAAATATGTAGACGGTGTTGCCTGGCACGGCTACATGGGTGATCCGTCCGCCATGACGCACGTTCACGATGCTTTCCCCTCCAAACACGCCTACTGGACCGAGGGCGGTCCCGACATCGCTGATCCGAACTATGCGTTAGATTGGGCGAAATGGTCCTGCGAATTTGCCAAAATTCTCAAGAACTGGGCGCGTTGCATTGTGTCGTGGAATCTCGTTCTGGATGAAAAAGGCGATCCTAATATCGGCCCATTCTCGTGCGGCGGCGTTGTCACTCTTGACTCGAAGACCCAGAAGATCACTCGCAGCGGACAATACTGGGCCTTCGCGCACTACTCGAAGGCCGTTCGGCGTGGGGCGCGGGTGCTTGCCTCCGGAGGCGAATTTCCTGGCGTGGAACACGTGGCTTTCCTTAATCCCGATGGAAGCTATGTCTTGGTCGTCGGCAATCAGGGCAACGCGCGGCGGGTTTTCCTTAATTTTGCCGGGAGGACGCTGGATCTAAGCCTTCCCGGTAACTCTGCGGTCACCGTTCTCTGGAACGAGGCGTAAACCTCGAATATCAGAGAAAACATGGTTTCCAAGGGGAACGAAACAGGTTCTTGTTCCGTAATAGAAAGGGTGCAAGTAAGGTATAAAAGATTTGCTGCCAGCTCTGTCTACTATTGCGAGATGTAAGGCCAATCTTAAGGACGGTTAAGTTAACCTTTGACCCGCCTACCCAATAAAGAATCGAAAAAGAGCACCGCCTCTCACGCAAAACCGCGTCAGGCGCCGTCTGATAAGCCGGTGCGGCTCAAAGAGCTTGCGCACTTTCTGGGATTGAACCCTTCGACCATTTCCGTGGTGCTGAACGATACACCGGGGCGATCGATTCCGGAAGAAACTCGGATACGGATCAGAGATGCGGCTAAACGGTTCAACTACCAGCCAAACCTTGTGGCGCGGTCGTTTCGCAATCGCCGTACCCTAACCATCGGCATTATGGTTCCAGTACTCAGTGATGGGTATCACGCTGAGGTCATAACCGGCATTGGCGACTGTCTGGTCAACGCAGGCTATTTTTACTACACCGCTCATCACAGGCATCGGCCGAATCTGATCGAGCAATACAGCAAACAGCTTATCGCCAAAGGCGCTGAAGGTCTGATCTGCATCGATACTGCATTGGACCACCCACTTTCAGTGCCTGTAGTCGCCGTGGCGGGACACCGCTCCATCAGGAATGTCACGAATATCGTGCTCGATCATCGCCGGGCTGCCGAACTTGCTCTCAATCATTTGTATTCTCTGGGGCATCGTCAGATTGCCTTCATGCATGGGCAGCCTTTTAGTTCAGACTCGAATGACAGGTGGAACGGCATCGTTGAAGTGTGCAAGGAATTGGGGCTTGAGATGCACCCTGAGCTAATCCTGCAGCTGGACCGGGATATCAGTTCGCCGGAATTGGGCTATCCGGGTGTCGAGCATCTTCTAAAGACACGGAAGAAGTTTACTGCGCTGGTTTGCTTTAACGACATAGCGGCCATCGGAGCGATGCGTGGCCTTTCCGATCTGGGTCTGCGCGTACCGGAAGATATCTCCGTGATTGGATTCGACGATATCAAGGCTGCCGCATTTCTCAGACCGGGATTGACGACAATCCGTCAGCCCCTGGCCGAAATGGGAAGCTTCGCAGCGCAGCGCATCATGAATCGCCTGGACGGGATGGAAGGCTTCATCAAACAAGTCGCCTTTAAACCGGAATTAGTCGTGCGCGAATCCACAGGCCCGGTAAACACAAGACCAGCCAAATCAAAGCGGTAGTAACCACATTTCGTTGATCTCACTTCCAATAACCGTAACGGTTAATTACAAAGTTGAGATCTTCTGTCTCAGGTCAAGCTCCGATCGGGGAAGATCAACCTCTTGAATATGGCAATTTGACTCCAGAACACCGGCGCCGAAAAAGCCGGGCACCTGTATACTTTGGGGGGTTGCCTATATCTCAAGAACGGACGGCCTTCAAGGCCAGACCTGCCCGGAACGCTCTGTCAACATACACGGGCAAGTACCACCGCCCGGCAATGAGGTGTGTGGCAGGATCAAGTCGGCATGAAAAAAGAATCGCTTCCAGTTGGCAGACCTTCTGTCTTACGTCGCACGAATGCGCTAAGCATTCTGGGACTGCTTCGCGAGTCCGAAACCCTTTCCAGGGCGGACCTTGTGCGCGCAACCGGACTGAGCGCTCCGACCGTCACAAACGTAGTCTATGACCTGATCTCGTCAGGCTTGGTTGAACCACTTGGCGGAGGAGAATCCAGTGGGGGACGGCCACCAGACATGATCCGTTTCAGGACGGAGCACGGCTGTATTCTGGCCGTCGATATCACCGCAACCGGCGTGTCGCTCCTTCTCACCGATTTGAATGGAAGCAAGCCCGAGACGCTGAGATTCCTTTTTGGTAATCGGAAGACGACGCCCGGCGCAGTCTGCAGATACATTGCGGAATCATTGCGAACCTTGTTGCAAAAGCAGAAAAAGACGAAGGAGCAGCTAAAGGCCGTCGTAGTTGGAGTGCCAGCGATCACCAACGTCGCGGATGGTGTTGTTCTGTCAATCAGCACGCTGAGCGAATGGCGCTCGGTTCCGCTGCGCAGGATGTTCAACGAGTTCGTCGACTGTCTCGTCATCATCGAGAATGACACGAACCTGGCCGCATTGGGGGAACAGCATCGCGGCGTCGCGCAGTCGGAACGGGATTTTGTCTACATCAGCCTTGATGCGAACATAGGCGCAGGTATCATCCTGGACGGTAAAATTCATCACGGTTCGCAATGGTCGGCGGGGGAAATCGCATACCTCCGGCTGCCATCGCTATCGCGCAAGCACCCGACGCTTCATGAGTTCGGAGAGATGGAGACCATCCTGACGAGCTCCGGAATTCTCAGAAGCTGGCAAGAAATGAGCAAGAAGACTCGGAATGGGGCAAAGGGAGCCGCGGAAGAAATCGATGTGGCCCAGATTCTCAACCTAGCGCAGGCCGGGGATCCTTGCGCCGAGGAAATCGTTCTGCAGCGAGCCAGCATGGTATCGGACATTGTGGTCAATCTCTCTCTGATCCTCAATCCCAGCCTGGTCGTCCTGGGTGGACGCGTAGGCAGCCACCCGATACTCATCCATTCGATTCGAAAGCAACTTCAGGAGAATGAGTTCGCGGTTCCGCAGATAATTGCCGGCGCGTTGGGACAGAACGCCGTGCTCTGGGGCGGGATATCCCTGGCGCTCGAGGCGATCCCCTCTGTATTGCTTCCGCTGCCCGCGATCTAGATCAAGGAACAAAAGGAGAGGATGTACCCGGGCATGCTCGGCTATCGCGATGCTCGTTGCTGCGCCGTCCTTTTGCTTTAGTTGCGGCCGCCAAGCCACAAGAGGGCATCTTCGAACATGAGATTCTGGGTCGGACTGGCAAAAATCTTATCGCCGTGCCCCATATTCATGTAGACCATTTTGTACTTCGTATTTGTCCATACGACCGGAATATCGCCTGCTGTCAGCGTGTCCTTCAAGCCAAGCGGATAATTGGCGGGGCTGAGCGTAAGCAGAACTTTTATATCTTTATTGGCACGCGGGTCCGGAATCCAGCTATACCACTCATTGGCAGGCGCCATATACGTGGCTGGAAGTCGATGCGTTACCGGATGCGTTGTATCGTCGACAATAAGTTTTGCAGGAAGCGGCGGCCAGCTGTTTCCATGAAAAACGCCGCCCAGGAAATCCACATACCAGGGCCAATGGGTGCTCTTGTCGTTGTAGCCGGCCGCATGAAAGCCCATCCACGCTCCGCCGTGGTCCATGTACGCCTGAAAAGCGGTTCGCTGCTCGGGCTTGACCGGGGAGTTATTGAGCCAAAGAATAACCTGATATTGGCTCAACGTCGCTGGATTCATTTCGTCCCAACTAGTTGTTGCTTTGAAACTGAAATTATCCTTGTTCGCAAGGGCGGCATAAAACTGGATAGCCTGATTTGCGAAATCGACATGGTCAGTTTCAACATCTGTCGAATAAAACGCGAGGACATGAAACGTGGCCTGCTGCGCGTAGCCGAAAGCCGATGCCAGAGCGAGGACAAGTACTGCAGACGCGGAAAGAATGCGGTTTTTCATTGATGGGCAGCCCAAAGGATCGAATTATGGAAAAGAATCGTAAAGGATTTGTTCTGAAACAGCTCGGGATGATGCCCCATAAAAATGTAGATATTTCGGGCCTTGTAGTGTTCGTTCGTCCAGACCACAGGGTGGTCGCCCATTTTGATGGGAGTGGATGGGGTGTATGTATTTTCATCAACACTCGCCAGCACATGCACGTTGGATCGTGGTGACTTGTCGTATGTGTACCACTCTTCGTTTTCGATCTCGAATGACGAACCAAGATTCTTCATCGCGGGATGCGATGGATCTTCCACGATGACCTTTGCCGATGCAAAGGTTGCGATGTAGTTAGTGAAGCGAATGCCTCCCATGAATTCGGAGAACCACGGCCACATCGGGAAGCCGTCAAACTCTCCGAGTAGAGTCGCGTGATGAAACCCAATCCACCCTCCTCTTCCCTGCTCGATGTATTTCTCGAAAGCGGCCATAGCAACCGGCGTCCACCCGTAGGGCGGGTAGTTCAGCTGAATAAAAAGCTGATAATGCGACAAAAAAGCGTCATCGATTTTGCTGGTGTCTTCAATGTAGTCGATCGAAAAATTGTCGGCAGTGGCCTCCTGGGCCAGCCATACTTTGGCTGCGTCTACGAAGGGTTTATGAATTCCGCCCTTTTCCGCAAGAGCGATAACCCGGAATTTCGGATGCGAGTTCTGCGCCCAGAGTCCCCCGGTAAACACGAGCAAGAAAAAGACGGGAAGGCTGCGGCACAAAAAGTACGCAGGCGGAAAACGCATAGGGCGTTGAGCTGACATCCTGATCCTCGTTTGCATTAAGGATTTCTTTGAAAGCGCCTATGTCTCCACAGACGCCTGCGAATAAGTTCTTGCTTTCACAACTCGCAGCGTTAATATTAACGAAACATTATGAAGTATTTCATGTCTCGGCGCAAAAAAAGAGTCTTCCGGCCAAAGTGGTTTTAGCACGGTGGGTTTGTTGTTCGCACTTTTTCTCTTAGGATTCGGGCAAATATCATGAGGATTCGCAGTCGCCGTCATTCCGTTCAATCACTGTTGGCTCGTTCCAACTCAGGTCCGGCCAGGCGTCAACAGTTATTGCTAGCGAAGATCGCTCTTTGCGGGGCTCTTTCAGGCCTAATTGCGCTGACCTCCGCGGGTGCGCAGCAGACCCACGCTTCGCAGGGAGCGCCAGAGGGCAGTTTAATCAGCCGTCAGGCCATCGCGCTCAATCCCGCAACCGGCAAAGTCTACGCTGTGGACACGAGCCGGGGCACCGTTTCGATCATCGACGGCGCGGCGCATTCTGTTTCTACCGTTAAGGTGGGCGCGGGTCCAGTCGCCATTGCGGTAAACCCAGTGACGAATCGCGTCTACGTCGCGAATCACGAAGGCGGAACTGTCAGCGTGTTGGATGGCCGCTCCAATCTGCTCCTTGCGACGATCAACGTGGGGAGCATTCCCTATGCTTTGGCAGCGAATCCGGAGACAAATAAAATCTATGTGTCCAATGTATTCAGCAATGTGCTGACGATTCTCGATGGCAAGACGAATGCAGTCACGAGGATGAATGCAGGATCATTTGACGCGATGCTTATTGATCCGAAGGTGAACAGCGTGTATCTGCTCAGCTATGAGTCTTCCAGCCTTACGCTACTCAACGGTATCAGTGATGCCATGAGCCGTATTCCCCTTGGAGAGATGCATCTTTGGGGCTTCGCGCTGGACGAGCCGGCAAAGACACTATACGTGACCCGTGTTGGCCATGACGATGTGGTCGCCATCGATGAAAATACACACTCATGGAAGGCAATTGCAACTGGAAGATTTCCCTGTGCTGTTGCAGTGAATCACAGAACGAATACCGTCTATGTTTTGAATTACGTGGACGAAAGCGTGACGGTCATCGACGTTTCCAAGGGCCACGCGGTTGCGACCATCCATGTTGGAAGGCATCCTCAGGCGATTGCTGTCGATGAAAAGACGAATCTGATTTTTGTTGCAAATCGGCTGGACAGTACTGTTTCGGTCATCGACGGTTCCAAGAATGCAGTTATCGCCAATTTGAAGACTGGCAAAAATCCATACGCGTTTGCGGTGAACTCCGCCGCGGGCCGGTTATATGTGGCAAATGCCGGAGAACCCTCCTTTACGGAAATCAACATAGGCAAACTGCTGAATCAGGCTCCCCGGAATAGCGGATTGCAAGGGCAATAGCTACTGTTCCATGACCCCATACTGAAAACGCGGCGGCAGCCGGCAGCCTGTCTTTTCCACCATGCCCAGCGTGAGCGCTTGTGGCACAAGAAGCGAAGTGATGCCTTCCCATGGCTCCGGAACCGCATCAATTGTTACCGGGAAAAGTGTATCGGTTGCGGTGTGGCTCTCCGAAGATACCAGGACTACCCTTCCACCGCGCCGGTTGCACTCCTGAGCAAGTTTTACGCCTAACTCGGCTGCTCTTCCCAAAGCGAAGATGATGGCGACGTGCGATGCATCAACGTCGAGAATTGGGCCGTGCTTAAAACCGGCTCCCGTGTGTGCAGCCGCGCGATGTCCGCTCATCTCGCGGATGCAAAGCGCGCTCATGATGGCGCCCCCGTACGCTGCCCCGCGCCCGATAATTTCCGTATTCGCCGCGTCCCTACAGAATTTTTCTAGATCGCCGCGCATTGCGAAGACGGGATCGAGGTTTTTCGAGAGCACGTCGGCCGCGTATTCTGCTTCGGCCTGCCATGGCTGCCCCAGCATCTCCGATGCGAGGATGATGGAAGCGGCGGTGGCATTCGTGTAGGTTTTGGTTGCATTTCCGTACTCCGGCCCCGCGAGGATTGGAAGCTTATTCTCCGCCATATGCCAACAGGTGCTCGCCGGGTTATTGCAGATTAGCCCGAGCGATTCGGCGGCCTCTCTTTTCATTAACTCCACAAGCTCCGCGCTCTCTCCGGACGTGGTCAGAAGCACGGACACTGCCGCATCATTCCAGACGGAGGAGGCATAATGCAGCCATTCGCCCGCGTCGACGGAAAACGACGATCTTCCGTGGGTTTCTAACAGAATCGAACCACTGATAGACGAGCAAAAGGAGGCACCCATGCCAATGAAAAGTACGGGGCCATTTCGTGCAGCCAGCTCTCTCAACTTTTTGAGTTCAATTTGAATCTCGATGTCGCTTCCATAGGCGCGAATCAGTTCGCGGAGACGTTCTGGTTGCTGGCGGCACTCGATCTCCAGGATTTGAGTTCCATTCGCAGACAGCAGTTCCTTGGGGGGTTCGACTCCGGAGATCCAGCGGGGAGTCGGCTTTTTCTCGTATTCCATCGTTGATTTCTCGACCTATCTGTGGAGAGTTTGTTAATGTTGTTTATTATCTCTCTTTGTGCGGCGCAAGAAGGCCATTTTTCAGACGAGGTGACGCTTTGTCGGACTCCACTATTCTTCAAAAACCGCGTGTGGACCGCGGATTTCTTTGGAGAGTTTCATTTATCGCCGGCTTAGGGGGCATCCTTTATGGCTTTGATATGGGCATTATTGCTGCTGCGTTGATCTATGTCCGGGAGACCTTTGCGCTTTCCACCCGGATGCAGGAGGTAGTAGTCAGCATAGTGCTCGTGGGAGCAATGCTCGGGGCCATTGCCGGCGGGGCGATTGCTGACCGCATTGGCAGACGCGCGACGTTGCTATGGGGAGCAGGCATCTTCATCCTGGCCTCGATTTTGGCTCCATTGTCGCCCAATGTTGAAACGCTGATTTTTGCGCGGGCACTCCTGGGTATCGCAATTGGCTTCACTTCGGTTACGGCGCCAGTTTACGTTTCCGAACTCGCTCCGCCACAGTCCCGGGGTAAGCTGATCGGTTTGTATCAGTTTGCGCTGACGGTCGGTATTGCCATGGCTGACCTGGTCGGATATTGGCTTGCCGGACAGCAGGCCTGGAGATGGATGTTTGGATTCGGAGCTATTCCGGCGGTACTTTTTCTCTTCATGATCCTCACTCTTCCGGAAAGCCCGCGCTGGCTATTTTCGAAGAACTTTATGAACGAAGCCGAGGAAGTATTGCGAAGGTATACCGATCAAGCCGGCGTTCAAGTCCTGCTGGATGATATTCGCACAGGTTTGCAAACCAAGATCGAGCTACGCTGGAGCGCGCTGTGGAGCCCTGCTGTACGCTTTTCTCTCCTGATTGCCGTCGGCTTTACCGTCCTGCAACAAGTCACTGGTATTAATACGATCATTTACTATGGACCGAAAATCTTTTCCCTCGCGGGCATTACTTCCAACAAGAACGCAATCTTTGCGACTCTTTTGGTCGCTGTCGTCAATGTACTGGCGACCGTGATTGCGCTGGTGCTGGTCGACCGCGTGGGACGCAAGCCTCTTCTTTATGCCGGCGTCGGCGGCATGACGGTTTCCCTCTTTGTACTGTCCTGGTCGTTTCACAGTCAGGCAATGCTGGGTTCTTCGCTCGGTATGGTCGCAACGATTTGCCTGATGGTCTACATCACCTGCTTTGCGTTCAGTATGGGGCCCATCGCATGGATTCTTGTTTCCGAGGTCTTCCCGTTGCGTGTGCGCGGTCGGGGCGTCGCCGCGGCAACGCTTGGATCGGGGATATCAAACTTCATCGTGTCGCTTACTTTTCTTTCTCTCATCAAAGCCGCTGGCAATTCGCTGACCTTTGCCATCTACGGAATTTTCTGCATCGCGACGCTTCTATTCGTGCGCTTCGTGGTTCCTGAAACGATGGGCCGCGAATTAGAGAGCATCAGCGCAAGGCCTGCAGCAGTCGCACAATAAGTCCGGAAAGAACCAGATAACACAGGTAAATGACAACCAAGATTCGAGGCGCTTTGAGATGGTGCAACAATTCTGCCACGATCCAACGCAACAAGAGCTACCGGCAACGAAGGACAGTGGCCATGTGGTCGGTGTAGATATTGGGGGCACCAACCTGCGCGTCGCTCTGGCAGAGCCGAATGGCAAAATATTGGCAAAATGGTCGACCTCAACGGTTGGAATGTGCCATGAGCATTCGGTTGTCGATCTCATATCCAAAGGTGTCACACATCTCTTAAAGGAAACTTCGGTTCCGCGCAGCTCGCTTCGCGCTGTGGCGGCTGGGGCTCCTGGAGTTACCGATGTGCATGCGGGCGTTGTCATCGCGACGTCCTATCTCATGGGATGGTCTGATGTACCCCTGCGCACGCTGCTTGAATCTTCGCTCGGTGTGCCGGCAGCGGTTGACAACGATGTAAATCTTGCCGCGCTGGGAGAAAGCTGGGCCGGGGCTGCAACCGGAACGCGCGATTTCGTTTTCCTCGCCATTGGAACAGGAATTGGCGCGGGCATTGTGCTGCAGGGGCGCCTCTTTCACGGAATGGGCTGGACGGCGGGCGAGATTGGCTACATGCTCGTGCCCGGTACTTCAGAAGAGCCGATAGAGCGCGGTGAGCCAGGCGCCCTGGAGTCCATTGCAGGAGGCGAAGGAATCAAAAAGCAATGGCAGCTGTTGTGGACTGAAGGCAGAACGTCGTTGCCAAAAGATCTGAATGCAACCCAGATATTTGACTATGCAGTCGATGGCGATCCCGTTGCGCAACAGGTTCTTCATCGAACGGCAAGGGCGCTCAGCTATGCAATCTACAATATTTCTCTGGTGCTGAGCTGTCCGCTTTTTGTGCTTGGCGGAGGCGTGGGCATGCATCCAGCCCTGTGCGATGCAACACGTACTTGTCTTCTGCAATCCGGCACACGTGTGATGCCGGAACTCACGCGCAGTGCCCTGGGGGGCGATGCTCAGTTGATAGGCGCGATCCGTCTGGCATTGGATGTGAAAAATTCTCAGACTGCACATCCTTCTTAATTGATGCGTTCTGTGGGAGCGGGCCGTTGGGACATACTTGGGCTGGCGGGTAAGCTGGGGTTGCAACTCACGTTCATTCTTATGGCGATTGGGAGCGGCGTTGGCATTTGGGCTTACGCACCTGGTCGCGGGGCTGCTCTTTGGCGTGAAGCCGGGTGATCCCATAACCTATGTTGCCGTTGCGGCCGGATTAGGATTTGTTGGGTCCCGCTGAGGCCTGCTAAGTTCCAGCACGCAGGGCGAGCAAGGTCGATCTCCGGGTCGCGCTCGGTGGGAAAGACACTGTACAGATTTTGTAGCGATAATGGCTACCCAAGTGGTTGTTGCAGCAGGGATGGTTTTTCGGCTGCAAGCTTCAGGATCAGTTCGCCAAAGAGCGTGTTGGCCCAGGCGAACCATGCTCGCGTGTACTTTGCCGGGTCATCCTTCCAGAAGGACTCGTGTATGAAGTGTGTGCCTGCCGTAGTGTCCCGGAGCCAGCGCAAGCACTGCAGAGTTTCTCGATCGTTTGTACCGGAGAAGGCGCGGAACATGATCGACATGGGCCAGATATAGCCAAGCCCCACGTGCGGGCCGCCGATACCTTCAGCCGCTGAGCCGCGGAAAAAGTAAGGATTGCTCTCTGAGAGTGCGAAGGCACGCGTGCGCTCATAGAGAGCGCGTTCGCCAGGCGCAACGCAGCCGAGATAGTTGAGCGAGACCAGTCCGGGTGCGTTGGCGTCGTCCATGCGCAAGGTGTTGCCGTAGCCATCCACTTCATAGGCCCAGATGCGACCGTGTTCCGGCGTTTCTATTTGGCCATATTGGGCGAGCGCAGTTGCGACTTCTTCCGCAAGCGCGTTGCACTCGGATGCAAGTGCGGTATCGTTACATACTTTGCCCGCCAACGTTGCCAACTGACGCAGACTTACAACTGCAAACAGATTTGCGGGTACAAAGAGCGGGTAGATACATGCATCGTCCGAGGGACGGAAGCCGGAAAATATTAGGCCCACGGGACGCGCAGGGTTGCCGTAGCCGTTGAGGGGCAGCGTATCCGTTGGCTGCGGCGAGGAGCGCTGGAAGTGGTATGGGCCCGGCCCGTGTTTGCGTTGTTGCTCGCGAAAAGTCTTGACAATTGTACGTGCTCCCTCGCGCCACTGCGTGTCAAATGGTGCCATGTTGCCGGTGGCCTGCCAATAGCCGTACGCCAGGCGCACGGTGTAGCAGAGAGAGTCGATCTCCCACTTGCGTTCGCCTACGCCGGGCTTCATGGTTGTGTTATCATGAACGGCCCAGGAGAGTTGTTTGCTGTTTACGTCCGGCAAAAAGGCATTGGCATACGGGTCGAGGAGGATACAGCGAGTCTGCCTGCGTATGACTCCTTCGATCAACGTTGAGAGCCTGGGATCTTCTTTGCAGAAGGAAAGGTAGGGCGATACTTGCGCGGAAGAGTCACGGAGCCACATGGCGTCAATGTCGCCTGTGATGACGAAGGTGTCCGGCTTTCCCTCGAAAGTGCCGGTCGAGACGGTGGTGTCGAGGGTGTTGGGAAGGCAGTTTGTGAAGATGAGCGCGAGTGTGGAGTCGGCGATCTGCTGTTGCACGCGACGGATTGCCGAGTCGACAGCCGGGCTTGTGAAGCGCCGTTCGCCCGGCGACGGCCGGCGGGTGAGCGGGTCTGATGTTGGGAGGGGTGCAGGCAGAGCCGCAGCAGCGACTGCCAAGGGAGTGCGTGATGCAGCGGCTGCGCTGAGGGCGAAGGCTCCGCGCAAAAGTGTGCGGCGGGTCATGCTGGTTTCTCGTGTGCTCATACGGTCAGCGACGGTGGCGCAGCATCGACCGCGGTACCCAACTGCTGGTTCGGCTCAGTACTCAGCTCAAAGACGATGTGGCCGCCGTGGGCGATCTCCTCATGTGAGACCCATAACTTGTCCGAACGCTTGCCGTTGATGGTCACCGACTGAATATAGACGGCGTTGGGCGAGACGCGCCTTGCTTCAATCACCAACTTCTGCCCGCCGGTGACGGTTAGCGTTGCCTTGTCAAAGAGCGGCGAGGTGAGCACATAATTGCCGCTTACAGGATCCACCGCATAAAGTCCGAGCGCGCTCATTACGTACCAGGCAGACATCTGACCGCAATCTTCATTGCCAGCCAACCCGTCCGGGTCACTGTGATACATCGTCAATAGGAGAGAGCGCACGCGCGACTGCGTCTTCCAGGGTTGGCCGGCGTAGACGTACAGGTAGGCGATGTGATGGCTCGGCTCGTTTCCGTGCGCATACTGGCCGACCAGCCCGGCGATGTCGGGCGGCGCGTTCTTGGGCAGAGTGGAAGGCACGGTGAAGAGATCGTCGAGCTTTTTGACAAACGGTTCGCGTCCTCCCCAGAGCTCCATGTAACCCTTCACATCATGTTGAATGCCGAAGGTTGTCTGCCATGCGTTCGACTCGGTGTAGTCCCGATACGGGTCGGTGTGGCCCATGTCGATGGGGTCGAACGGCTCTGCCCACTTGCCGTCGCTCATTTTGGCGCGGATGAACTGTGTCTTCGGATCAAAAAGATGCTGGTAGTTCTGCGACCGCTTGCGCTGCAACGTTGCATCGTCGAGAGCGCCCACTGCGTCGGCTACGTGCGAGCAGCTCCAATCACCGTAGTCGTACTCGAGCACCTTACTTACGGACTCCTCTTCTTTGTCGGCGGGGATGTAACCCAGCTCGCGGTAGTATCCCAGTCCGCGATAGTCGTCGACCATGTTGCGCTTGCGCATGACCTTGTAAGCGCGCTGCCAGTCGATGCCGGGAAACTTCTTCACGCATGCTTCAGCCATCACGCTGGCCGAGTGGTAACCAGTCATGGTGCCGGTCTCCTTGCCCTGCAGGGGCCACACTGGCATGTCTGCCGGGCTCTGTTCTGCCATGGTGACGAGACAGTTGACGAATCCAGGAACGCGTTCCGGCTGGAAAAGCGTGAACGAAGGATGGAGCGCACGGAAGGTGTCCCAGAGCGAGTAGGTGCTGTAGTTGTGTTGACCTGCTGCGAGCTGATGCGTCTGCCCGTCCATGCCGCAGTACTCGGCGTTGGCGTCGTCGAAGAGGGTTGGCGCGAGCATCATGTGATATAGCGAGCTGTAGAAGATCGTCCGCTGTGTCGCATCGTTCGTTTCAATCCGAATGCGGCTCAATTCCTTCTGCCATTTGCTTTTCGCCGCAGCCCGGATGGCATCAAAGTCCCAACCCGGCATTTCGGCCTCGAGATTCTTGAGCGCGTTGGCGGCGCTTACTCCGGAGATGCCGACGCGGACGAGGATCTGCTGGCCGCCGGTGGTGTCGTAGTGGAGCGCGGCTTTCAGGCTTCTACCTGCGGCCTTCGTTGAGCCTTCTGCGAGTAGTTCGCCATCCTGCTGCAGCTGCGCGCTGGTGAACGGCTTTGAGAACTGCGCGGCGAAGTAAATGCGCCGGCCGTTCGCCCAGGAGTGCACGGTGCGTCCGCCGGTGATGGTGTCGCTGCCGCTGATTTCGAGTGTGGCATCGCTCACCAGATTTGCAGAGTCGCCGTATGCGTGGGCGAAGTCGAGGATGAAGTGGCTCACGTCGCTTGCCGGAAACGTGTAACGATGCAGGCCGGTGCGCTCGGTCGCGGTAAGCTCCGCATGCATGTTGCGATCTTTGAGCGGCACCGCGTAATAGCCGGGCTCCATCTGCTCGTCGGCGTGCGAGAACGGCGAGCGGTAGCCTTGCTGAGGATTTTCGCGGGTACCCGGATTCCACTTCACCTCGCCGATGTTGGGCATCAGCAGGATGTCGAGCATATCGCCGCCGCCGGTGCCGCTGAGATGGGTGTGGCTGAACCCCATGATCGAGCTGTCGGCTTCGTAATAACCCGAGCACCAGTCCCAACCCTTGGTGTAGGTGTCGGGACTGAGCTGTACGGCGCCGAACGGCACCGAAGCACCGGGATACGTGTGCCCATGGCCGCCCGTGCCCACGCGGATATTGACATACTGCGTCAGGTCATCGCTTTCGGGGGGCATGATTGCAGCAGGTAGAATCGCCGCGAGCGCCGGAGTGGTTCTGATATCCAGCAGGTCGTAACAGATGGCAACGGAGAGGGCTTGCATAAATCTACGTCTTGAGAACATTACAGCTTGCCTTTCAAATCCAACCATGTGCTATTTTTAGACATTTCTGACTCCTTTTTTCGGAACAATTACTCGCGCGCTCCTGACAACGATCGGGCCCGTGGTCGCGGCGGTGCCGTCATCCTGCGCATAGACGGCGACACAGGACAGGAGCACAAGACCGAGAACGGCCGCGAGAAAGACGGATTTTTTCGGGATAGGCATGTGTCTTAAGGAGTACTACGTTTCAGCGTGCGGACCGCACGTGCCGGACTTCAGTAATTGATTTGCGAGGCCAAACAACTTACATCGAATCTCCAGTTGCAGAGTGAAACCATTTTGACTGGTTTCTTCAATTTTCGCTATTGAGGCTTCTCGATTAGAGCTGTAAATCACTGAAATTCCTCCAATTGTCGGAATTTATGCTCAATGTAGTCATTTTTGTGGACATAATGATCATTTTAAGACTATTGTTGCTCTACTGCGATGGCTCCCGAACCGGACAATCGAATTGCAGAAGGACACGATGAAATAAGCAAATAAGCGAGGACGCAATGAAGACGAATTTCTTCAGGATGCTGGTTGGATCTTTGGTTGCAGTGTTGATGTGCGCGGCTATGGGTCGCGCGCAGACTGTGACCGGTACTGTGACGGGCACCGTCACCGACACAAGCGGCGCTGTGGTTCCGGGCGCCCACGTGGTAGCGCACAACATGGATACGGGTGTGGACTCCAAGGCGACATCAGATTCAGGGGGGCTGTATCGCATCGGTTTCCTGCCGATCGGACGCTATCAGGTCACGATCAACGCGCAAGGTTTTGGTCAGGAAACCATCCCGGAGTTTCATCTGGAAGCGCTGCAGACGACCACGTTCAACGTGACGTTGAAACCGGGAAGCACATCGACGACAGTCAACGTCTCGGCTGCGGCTCCTATTCTGAATACGAACGATCCGACGCTTGGCAGCACGATGACGGCGAATGCCATCCAGAACATGCCTTTGAACGGGCTGGATTTTTCGGCTTTGACCCTGTACGTACCGGGCTCAGTGACGACAGCCGGCACGGGCGGTACGACAAGCATTGAGCGCAGCACCTATTACACCGATACGGTCAACATTAATGGAAACCGCGCGCAGGCGAACAACTTCACACTTGACGGCATTGACATGAACGAGACATTTAACAACCTGATCTCGTACAGTCCTGCGCCGGAGTCTCTGCAGGAGATCAGGGTGGTCACTGCAAATGCTCCCGCAGACTACGGCAATGTGAACGGCGGCGACGTGGTCAGCATTCTCAAGAGCGGCACCAACAGTTTCCACGGATCGGCATACGGCTACGTGCAGGATTACCGGATGAACGCGAATTCATGGAGCAACAATCATGCCAATCCGATTATTCCGGTCAACCCATACTCGCAAGCGCAATTTGGTGGAGCCTTCGGCGGCCCAATCCTCCGGGACAAGCTGTTCTTCTTTGTCGATTACCTTGGATCGCGTTATCACAAGGGCGGAACGGGGCAAGCGAGTGTTTTCACGTCGGCGATGAGAGGCGGCGATTTTTCGGCGCTGCTTACGGGGAGCAGCCCGGTCCAACTTTACGATTCAGAAAATGGTTATGCGCCGTTTGTCAACGACCAGAATGTCCCGATCGTGAATCCGGTGGCCCAGTATCTGTTTGCAAATCCCAGCCTGTATCCGCTACCGAACGCAACGGCGACTGACGGAATTGCAGCCAACAATTACCAGGCACCGACGCGCAGCTTCAAGACGAATAACCAAGGGGATATCAAGATTGAATATGATCCGCGTCAGCCCGACAAAATCACGGGCTTCTATGCAATGTCAACGGCGTACGACGGACAAACTCCCGTACTCGCAATTTCGTTTCCTGGCCCGAATCTCTATCCCACAAAGCTGCTCGGGGTGAACTGGGTGCATATCTTCTCGCCGGCCATCGTGAACTCGGCACGGGTTGGCTTTACGCGCACCGTGTGGGCGCAAAATTTCTCAACGGATACAACGGGCCAGTTCGGAACCTCGGGGAATGCCAAGGTCGGAATTCCTTTCCCGAACCAGGCGTACGCTGGATTCACTTTCCAAAACATGGGGAACAGCACGATTACCGGGGTCGGAAATCCCGTTTATGGCGGTGGTCTGATCGATAACACTTACAGCTACATCGATAACCTGACGTGGCAGCATGGTTTGCATACCATTGACATCGGTGTCCAGGCGCTGCGTTACCAGAATAATTATCCGACTGCCAACAATTATGGTTACCTGGGAAGTATGTTCTACACCGGGAACTACACAGGAAATCCTGCTGTTAGTGCGGCAGGTTACGGAGGGGCGGATTTTGTCCTGGACCGTGTAAGTCAGGTTGCTGGGACTCTTACGAGTGTGAATGTGGGCCAGCGGCAGTGGCGCATAGCCAGCTATGTGAGTGATGACTACAAAGTGATGCCCAAGTTGACCTTGAACTTTGGCGTTCGCTACGAATACAACGAGCCGTGGGCGGAGCAGAACAACAAAACGGGAAATATCAACCTGGCAACAGGACAGGTCATTTATGCGCACGCCGTTCCAGTGGGTGCGCCGGTTGGTTCGGGGCTGTGCAGCAATCGTGGCTGCTACGATGCGCAGAACAATGTCATGCCCCGGCTGGGATTCGCCTATCAGGCGACAAACCGGTTTGTGGTTCGCGGAGGTTATGGCGCTTCGGCATTCTATGAGGGCAACTCCTCGAATCAGCGGCTGACCTCGATCACGCCCTTTATTCAAGCCGTACAGACTCCCACGACTACTCCGCCAACTGCTCCAAGGACAGCGCAGGACGGCTTCACCGGCGGCACGGTGAGCCTTGGCGGAGCCTATAACGTGTATCCCAAGGATCAAAAAGCGGCTTACATACAGGAGTGGAGTCTGACGACCGAATATGCGGTTAGTAACACCATGTCCCTGCAGGTGGGCTATCTTGGCGAACAGGGCCAGCACATTGAGGATTACGGCAACGTGAATCAATGGCTAGTGAACGGTGATCAGACCTCGGCACCTTACTACAACAATCAATACATCGGGATGAATGCCCCGATTGGGGGTATCGGTTCCAGTCCTTTGCTGATTACCGAATCGCGCGCGGCGATGAACTACCAGGCGCTGCAGGCTGTTTTGCGCGAGCGCTTGAGCCATGGTCTGGAGTTCACGGTGAACTACACCTACGGCAAATCTTTGACGAACAGTCTTGGCAACTATGCTCTCAACGTCAACGGCTTCAGTGGCGCCTTCCAAAACTACTATGACAGCGCGGCCGATTGGGGACCGTCGGGATATGATGTGCGGCACAATCTCAGTGCAATCGGAGTGTACGCACTGCCCTTTGGACGCGGCCAGCAGTATCTCTCCAATGTGAATCGCGTGGTAGATGAAGTGATCGGCGGCTGGAGACTCTCGACCGCGATTGTGGGATACACCGGATTCCCGCAGACGACCACTTATGGCCCGGGGAATAACTCACAGAGCTACGGAAACGCGCGGCCTAACCAATACCGCAAGCTGAAGATCGTGGGTCGCACCGTCGATAACTGGTTTGGGACGGATCCTTCGGCCACTCCGTGCATGACTCCCGGCGTTGACAATGGCCTTTGCGCTTTTGGAGCTCCGGCAACGAATGCATTCGGAACCGCAAGAAATGGAAACGTGCGCGGCCCGGGTTACTTTAACACGGACCTGTCGATGTCCAAGGACTTCCATACGTATCACGAGCAGACCATCGGCTTCCGGTTCGATGCGTTCAACGCATTCAATATCGCAAGCTATGGTAACCCGGATACAGGGATCACCGATACTAACTTCGGGAATATCTCGAACCAGGGTGGCGGTGCGACGCGGTCGGTGGAACGGCATCTGCAGTTCTCGGCGAACTACAGGTTTTAACGAGCAGGCTGCAGCGCGAGGCCAGTTCTCTGCGGACGTCTGCGCTTAAGAGAGCCTGCAGACGTTGCGGCAGCCGGGCTCTGTCAGAATTCACCTCTCGAATTCCCTGGCCGGTTTTATGATTCTCAGCTGCGGATTTGGGTCTTGTTCGAACGGGTAAGGATTGATGACGGTTCTTGAAATTTGTGTCGATTCAGTGGAATCGGCGGTGGCGGCCGAGTCGGGTGGAGCGCAGCGAGTTGAATTGTGCAGCGCACTTATCGAGGGAGGCTTAACGCCTAGCCTGGGGTTGATCCGCGCCGTACGATCGCGGATCAACATTGGCCTCCATGTCATGATTCGACCTCGAGCAGG
This sequence comes from uncultured Acidobacteriaceae bacterium, assembly GCA_963743135.1. Taxonomy (GTDB): domain Bacteria; phylum Acidobacteriota; class Terriglobia; order Terriglobales; family Acidobacteriaceae; genus Silvibacterium. Next base: position 637,291 of record CAVUON010000006.1, on the reverse strand, counting down.
CGACTTTCTGTACTCCGAGGACGATCTCGCGGTGATGCGAGACGACATCGCACTCGCTGCTCAATGCGGGGTCGATGGCGTAGTTCTGGGTTCGCTCACCGCCGACGGGGACGTGGATGTGGAACGGACGCGCGAGATGGCCAAACTGGCCCGTCCAATGGAAGTCACGTTTCACCGCGCAATTGATATGGCTCGCAACGTTGAAAGCGCGCTCGAGGATGTAATTCGAACGGGAGCCGATCGCATTCTCACGTCCGGCGGAGAACCAAGTGCGATGCAGGGGCGGCACCGCATCCGCGAGCTCGTGCGAGCATCAGACGGACGAATCCAGGTGATGGTGGGGGGCGGAGTACGCGCAGAGAACGTGCAGGAGATTGCGCGGGCCACGAGGGCCCTTCAATTTCACGCCGCGTTGCGACAGCCGATTCCGAGCCCCATTAAACATCAAATGCGAAAGGTCCGGCTGGGAGATCCCGGCGTGGATGATTATGCGCGAAGTACGGTGCGAACCGAGGACGTGCGGATCCTGCAGAATGCTGTTGACCGAGCATTCACCACGGATGCGTCTGGATCAGCGGTATCCGCCGGTGCGGGGCACAGAAATGCAAGGTCGACGTAATCTGAGACTGCATTACGGCGCTGCGTGCCTTCCGTACAATAAAAAGCGCACTTGCAATTTGGAAACTTTCACGGGCGAACGCTAGAGTATGTCTTCAAAGACCGAGAAACGCGCGAAAGAAATTCTGCGGCTGTTGCTAAGTCACGGCAAAACGTCGGTCGAGGAGTTGACCGAGTTATTTACTACCTCCCCGGCCAGTATCAGGCGCGACCTGGTGCGCCTTGAAGAGCGGGGGCTGGTCCATCGAACCCATGGCGGAGCAATGCTGGCTGGGCAGATCTACGAGCCGTTCCGGTTTGACGCATCCTTTCCGGTTCGCGAAGGGCGCTTTACTCCGGAGAAGCAGCGCATTGCCATGGCGGCAGCGGAACTTGTTCAGGAGAATGAGACGATCGGTTTTACAGCCGGGACGACCACCACCCAGGTGGCACGGGCCTTGCGGCTGCGTTCGGGGTTGCACGTCCTTACCAACGCGGTGAATATCGGCATGGAGCTGAGTTCCAGCAACGGGCTTGACACCACGTTGATCGGTGGATGTATGCGCTGGCCCGGTGCTTTTTCGCTTGTAGGTCCGACGGCGCTCGAGTCCCTCAACGTGGTGGTGATGGATAGGGTCTTCATTGGAGTCTGCGGGATTGACCCGCAACACGGCGCAACCACGATTGAAGCAGACGAGGCGGCCGTGTTTCGGGCAATGAGCCGGCGGGCGAAGCAGGTGATCGTGGTGGCTGACTCCAGCAAAGTGGGAATGATCAGTCCTGCAGTTATCTGCTCCGTCACCGATATTGACATCTTGATTACCGACGATGGTATCTCGGACGATGCAGTCACGGCGTTCCAACGTTCCGATGTGCATGTGGTGATTGCGTAGGCGCTAGGGCAACCTCGGCCCACGAGCGTATTGGGCTGGCCAGGAGCGGGTTACCAGCGAATCACGTGGGTTGGAGCAGGCTGTTCAAGTTTGCCTCGCCGCGTGGCCCCACTCCCGCCCTCGCAATTCCGGAGACGAGGATTGACGGCACAGTCTATTATTCTGGAGTATCCAATGTTGGGCCGCCCGTGGAGTGGCAGGCGACCACATCCCATATGGCATTTGAACCTGGTCAGAAAATCGGCGATTACGAGGTCGTGGCTAAGCTAGGCGCGGGCGGTCTCGGCATCGTCTATGAAGTTAACCATCTGATCTCGCAGCGGCGTGAAGCCATGAAGATTCTGGTGCCCGATCAATGTGGCACGCCGGAAATGGTGGAGCGGTTTCGCCGCGAGGTCCAGACTCTGGCCACGCTCAACCATGTAAACATTGCATCGCTCCACAATGCCTTTTACTACGAAGACCAGCTCGCCATGGTGATGGAGTTGATCCACGGCGAAACTCTACGCGATCTCCGCCTCAGAATGACGATCACGCTGCCTCAGGCTCTGGATTTTGCGGGGCAGGTCCTGCAGGCGCTGGTCTACGCGCATCGCCTGGGAGTGGTTCATCGTGACATCAAGCCCGCAAATATCATGATTACCGAGAACGGCGTGGTGAAACTGCTGGACTTCGGCATCGCCATCACTGAGCGCGGCTCCGATCTGACGCACGCCGGATATCTTCTGGGCTCGCTGAACTACATGTCGCCTGAACAGGTAAGCGGCAGCAAGGCAACGCCCCGCTCAGACATCTATTCCGTTGGCGTGACGCTGTATGAGCTGCTGACCGGACGCCTTCCTATCACAGGAACCAGCGACTACGAGATCATGATGGGCCACATGCATCAGGCTCCGATACCTCCTCATCAATTCGCGCCGAATATCCCGGTTGCTCTCTCCGATGCCATAATGCGAGCCCTCGCAAAAGACCCTGATCAACGTTTCTCCACGGCAGACGAGTTTCTCGAGGCCATCCAGTTGGTGCCGACTGCACGAATGCCGTCCGCAACTTTTGAGTTGCCGGTGCCGCAGCAGCCGGTTGCGACTCCGTCCCGCCCCTCGACCGGATCAATGCAGCAAAAGCCGCCATCACAAAGCGGTTTTCAAAGCCTGCCGCTTGAGGAGATAAGCCGCAGGCTTGCTGTTTATATCGGCCCAGTCGCGAAGTTCGTTGTGAAGAAACTGGCCGCGCAATCTGACGATACTGACTACATCTATCGCGAGGCGGCTAAACAGATCACATCCGATGCTGACCGTGCCGCCTTCCTGCGATCAAAGAGGCAATAACCCGTTCAACTGTTCAGCATCTCAAAGGCCTTGATCAGGCTGGTGTGCATGCGATTGAACGAGGCAGTAACCTGCGAGATTTCATCCTTGCCTTTGGCCTCGAGCGGAGGCAGATCGATCTCCCCCTTGCTGATGATGTCCGCATTCCTGGATACCCGCCGCAACGGACGAATGACGATCAGGTACATCGCGATATCGATCAGAATAATGGTCAGGAGAAAGATCGCTCCCAGGCTGATGAGCAAATTGCGGAAACCTTTGTTTGCCATCTCGATTGGGACGGACATCGGCACGGAGACGATTTGCGCCCCGACGATTTCGTCGGGCTTCCAGCCAAAACCATGATCGCGGCCATAATGTTTGATCATTGCTTTGGGTGCAATCGAAGGCTGGCTATGGCACTGTAGACAGCCCGAAGCAGCTACCACCGGAGCGGCGACGTACAGCATTTGACCGATCGGAGTGCTGCGCTCACCGACGTGCTGCGTCTGAGAGGGATTGTCGCGGAAATAATTGATCAGATCGGTCTCCCATTCCGTGGCGCGGTCGTCCAGGTTGGTTGGGTTGAGCGCGGCATTTCGCAGCGCGTAATCGGGATATGACGAGCGCAGATACTTGAACGTGGCGGTTACGGCGTAAAACGGGATTGTCTGGGGAAGAAAGTCGCTGTTGTGCTGCGGCGTTTTCTCGAGGATAGGACTGACCTGCTGGTCGGTATAGTCCTTGGTAGCGCTGGCGCTGGCCGCCATCAGCTGAGCTTCCTGCAGCACCTGCTGCTTTGCATTGGTCATCAGGAAGTTGTAGGCGTTGTGAGAAATGAGAAACATGCCCACGCCGAATACCACGATGAGCACCAGGTTGAATTTTGTCAGCAGCTTCACGAATAGCCTCCTCAGCCCCACAATCATATCTGCGCATAGCCACGCAAAGACAACAATTTTAGCTGGGAAAGGCCAGTTATGGAGTGGACGAAAAGGAATTCTTGCCGAGACTGTGGGCGCCAAGGATTTCTCGGCGAATGATTGCTCGCCAATCGAACATCCGGAGTAGTCCATCCGATCCGTCGAAAAAGCGCGGCTTAGTGAGAAGCCCCTCAACCCACTTGTTCTCATACGTGCCGGTGAAGTCCGTGGCAGCCTGGGCGCTTCCGGTTGAAAAACCCTGGTTGTCGTCGAAGTATTCGAGCCCCGTCCTTTGGTTTTTGGGCAAAATGCTTGAAATATCGGACGGCATTATGAAATCTTTGGTAAAACTCTGCTATATTGCCTATTTCTTTCGCGAACGAATTCTGTCTATCGAGGCCGGAATCGGTGGATTCCACTCTCCGGCAAGATCCTGGATCGACAGATATCCTTGGACTCGGCCGCAATCTTTTGAGAATGATCTCCAGTTGTCTTTGCTGGAGTGGCGGCCCGCTTTCGGTGCGGCTTTCCAATTGGGGTGGAGCGTGGTTCTGTTTTTTGCAGCAATGTCCGCGGGAGAGTCAGCAACCCATTTAGGCTATGGGCTGCTCTTCGGCGTGACCGCTCTGATCTTTGTGCTTGTTATCGCTCTGGCTCTCCATCGCATTTCACTGAATGCGAAGAGCTCGGAAGCAAACCGCGAGGCTGCGGCAAAACTGTCCGAATTTACGCGAAAGACCACCCACCTGGAGATGCACCGCGAACCAGGCGAGCAGCTGGCCTCTCTGATTCAGTCTTTCTTTGAGCTCGAGGCGGTCGCCATCTTCGACGCCGATCTGCACAAGGTATACCAGGCTGGAGAATGGTTCGCCGAGCAAGAGGATGAAGTCCGCAACATCTACTTTTTTGAAAAGGCGAATCACGACGCCGACACCGGCCTCACCCAGAGAGTGCTCCGCATGGGAAATTTGCCCGTAGGAGCGCTGCTGCTGCGGGGTGAGATCAGTGGGCAGATTAGCGACATCATAGCCTGCATCATCGCCATTACCTTTGATCGCTATCATTCTTTCGCTAACGTGAGCCGTACCGAAAGCGCCCGGCAAGCAGAGCAGCTGCGAACTACGGTTCTAGACAGCCTTGCTCACGCCTACAAAACGCCGCTGACGGCGATTCGGGCGGCGAGCACAGGGCTTGGAGAAATGGGGAGCCTCACGCCGGCCCAGGCCGATATGGTCGCACTCATCGACGAGCAATCGGGCATATTGAACGAGTTGACCTCTCGTCTTCTCCAGACGGCGCGGCTCGAAGCCCACAACCTGACATTGCGCAGAGAAACCGTCGCCATTTCCCCTCTGATCGACGATGTGCTGGCCAGTTTTCGCGAGCAACTGGAAAATTTCTCCGTGAAAGTATCCGTGGTGCGCGAGGATCTCAGCCTCTGTTGCGATCGAGATCTTCTGGTGGCCCTGTTGACGCAATATATCGACAACGCCGGGAAGTATGCGACTGCGGGTACTATCATCACGATTGAGGCCGCCGAACACACCAAAGAAGTTGTTTTCTCCGTTCACAGTGTCGGGCCGGTTATCCCGGCTGCCGAATGCGAACGAATCTTCGACCGCTATTTCCGCTGTGCAGATTCCGCCAACCAGGTGCCGGGCACGGGAATCGGGCTTTCTGTAGCGAAGCGGGCGGCACAAGCGCATGGTGGCGATGTATGGGTTTCCAGCGATCGCGACCGCGGCACTACTTTTTTTGCTTCCCTACCGCTCCCTCCTCATGGAAGATATGTTCATGAGTGATTCTCCAATCCGGGTGCTGCTGGTCGACGACGAGGCCGCCATTCGGCGTGGACTGCGCACTCCGCTGAACGAACTCGGCTTCCAGACTGCGGAGGCATCGCGTGGAGAGGAAGCGTTGCATCTGGTTCGTACCGAATCGTTCGATGTCGTGCTCCTTGATGTTCAAATGCCGGGCATCGGTGGCATGAAAACGCTTGCCCGTCTACGCGCTCTGGCTCCGCGGCTGCCAATTCTGATGGTGACTGTCGAGGACTCAGAGGAGCAAAAGGTCGAAGCCCTCGAATGCGGCGCGGACGACTATATCACCAAGCCATTCAGTATTCGCGAATGCGTTGCCCGTATCCGTGCTGCGGTACGCAGGGCTCAGACTCCGGAACGGCCAGAAGATGCTCCCATGCAGATCGGCGCCATTCAGATTCTTCCCGTGCGCCGCACGGTCAGCAAGGCAGGACGGTCGATCCACCTCACTCGCAAGGAATACGACATCCTCTACTATCTGATGGCCCACGCAGGACGCGCCGTCACATACGGAAAGCTTCTCCGCTCAGTCTGGGGAGTGGAGTATCGGAATGAGGTGGACTATTTGCGAACATTTATTCGCCAACTGCGCAAAAAGATTGAGGACGACCCATCGACACCGAAGTATCTTCTTACCGATCCGTACGTGGGCTACCGGTTTGCTGAATACCCGGCCGTGAAGATCGGCGATTCTTCACGTACAGAGTCAGAGCAGGCATCCGCGCCAGGCCAGACGTAAACCCCGGCGACATCCGTCTTCTGCTTGTCCGTGAAGCGAATGGAGGCGTCGTTCGGGTCGATGCGTGGCGTCACTTGACCTTTGCCAGCGGCTGAGCTGGCGCAATGATTGGTTCCGGTTTCACTAAATACTCGTTCAGCAGGACGGCAACCAGGACTGCAGTTGGCACGGCTACCATAGCTCCGACGACTCCCGCCACTGCGGACCCCAGAAGCAGAGCAATGATCACGGACAGCCCGGCAAGATCGACCCTGGTGCGCATGATGCGAGGCGTAAGGTAGGACGTTTCTACCTGAGCATAGATCGCGTAAAAAATGAGTACACCAACGACGCGTCCCCAGGAGTCGATGGCCGCAACCAGCACAACAAGCGCCACCGAGATGAGCGCGCCGGCTACGGGGACGATATTGAAAAGGCCCATGAGCACGCCCAGCGCGTAAGCATAACGGACATGCAACGCCAGAAAAACGATGGTGCTCGATACGCCGAGAATCAACATCAGGGTTCCCTGCCCAAGCAGCCACTTTCCCATGCGTACTTCAGCGCGAGCCATGGTGGTGTCAAGGCGTTGGCGCTTGTCAACCGGGAGGAAGGAGAGAAGCCAGAAATAAGTAGTTTCGCCCTCCGCCATGAAATAAACGGTAAGTACGATGCCGGTAATGATGTCAAAGAGGGTTCGCGCCCAGTCGCGGATGGAGAAAAGAATATAGGTCGCGAGATTCGAGGCAAAATCCTGCAGCTTGGCATTGAGCGCGTCCACGTTCACACGTTGAGAAAACGGCAGCCTGCGAATCCGGGAGAGAAGCTGCGGTCCGCGCGTTGGCATCTCCCGCGCGAACTCGTGCAGGTCGTGAATAACCGGCGGCAGCGCAACCAGAGCAAACAGCGCAATGGCTGCGGCAATCGCCAAAAGCAAAATGAAGATTGCCGCGCCGCGGCCGGGGCTCCATTTCCTAATGCGGAACTTCATAATGCCGCGCAGGACTGGCATGAGCACCACCGCAAACAGCGCGCTTACGTAGATCAGCACTAATTCGCGGCGCACGTGCCAGGCGGTGTAGAGAACGAGCAACACGCCGAAAGCGAAGAGGATGTCGCCGTGGTGACGGTTTGGCTTATTGGCGGTGACGGTCTGGGCCGATGGGCTCAGAACAGGGCTATCGTTCATCGGGTTGGAACACCTTTTGTTGCTGATTCAACCGTGCGGCGTTTATCGAGAGCTTCGACGATACGGATCACAACTGCCTGAGGAGAGAGTCCGGCAGTTGTAATCGTGAGATGCGCTTCGCGGTAATAAGGAAGGCGGGCATTGAAGCGCCGAAGCAGTCCTTCCCGGTCGGCTAGAACGGGCCGTTCGGCTGCGGATGGTTGGGCCACGCAGCGGGCAACGAGGGTTTCCAGCGGCGCATCGAGAAAAAGCACGCAGGTGTGGTCAAGCGTGGTCAGAAATTCACGAGTAGATTCAGTCTCAACGGCGCCTCCACCCAGAGCCAGCACCAGGTTCTCGCGGCGGGTGTGGTCGCGGACGACGTCAGCCTCAAGCGCGCGGAAAACAGCTTCCCCCCGCTGCGCGAAAATTTCGGCGACGGTATTTCCGGCGCGGGACTCAATTGCAACGTCGGTATCGAGAAAATCCCAGCCGAGGCGCTGCGCCAGCAGCATGCCGACTGTGGACTTGCCCGCGCCCATGAAGCCAGTGAGCACCACTCTGCGTATTGTGCCCGAGAGGGACATTGGTCTCCTGCATTATATTGATCGTATCGCCGCCAAGTCTCATTTTTGCTGGAAACTCTGGATCGAAAGTCCCATTCTCCCGCAACAAAGCTTCGAGGAAACGCATTCCGAGGATTAACATCCCAACAATAAATAGACCGTCTTGCTGAAAGCCTTCATCTTGCCCATCCGCTCGCGGCTTTGCGTGCGAAAGATCAAAGCAATTGCCGTATTCGGGTGGACGGGTATACCGTAGATGCCATCAGGGCGAGCGCCTGATTGACGCTCTGAACCGCAGCGGCAAGGATGTTCCGCAGGTTTGCTATCACCCTCACCTCGGCCCTATCCAGACGAGCGATACCTGCGTGGTCGAGATCAATTCTCTATCCTGCATCCTTGTTTTGTCCCGCCGCACCGCAAGGTGCTGCGGAATGCAAAAGGCGTAGTCCGGGCTGTCAAAGTTGGCGGCTATTTTAATGAGAACGACGGCCACATCGAGACATGGTGGTTCTCTACTCTGCCTAGCGAAGAGCGTGACGCGGTTGCTCCGTTCCGTGTTCCGCGCTTCCACCGGACTCTAAGCTCGTGGGTCGCAATGATCTCTCAGGCCGGTTTTGTCATCCAGCAGTTTGGCGAGCCTTGCGCATCGGAAGAAGTTGCCCAATCGGTTCTTGTCGTCGCGGATACGCGAATAGCCGGACTGTTTCTCCATGTCCGGGCGGTCGAGCCGAAGACCCTTGTCCTATGAACGGATTCTTTGCGGGTAAAGATAAAACTCGACAGCCGCGCTTTACTTTCGGCGGGGTTTCGCAGCTGCAGTCGATTCGCGGACAATGAGCTCCGGTTGCATGACAATTTCAGCGAGCGACTCGGTCTCCGGTTTAGCGATCATGTCGAGAAGCATCTGAGCGCCCTTATTTCCCATTTCACGCAATGGCTGGCGAACGGTTGTCAAACTGGGCTTCTGGTAGGCTGCACTAAGAATGTCGTCGAAGCCGATCACGGAAATATCTTCCGGAACGCGCAGTCCGGCGTCATGAATGGCACGGATCACTCCCATGGCCGCAATGTCATTGAAGCAGAACATAGCCGTGAAATCCCGCCGTTTGCTCAGAAGCTTCTTCATTGGGTGGTAGCCAGCCTCCGGAGAGGAGTAATCGGCTCCAAGTTGCAGGCACAACTCCGGCCGCACCGCGATCTTTAAACGATGTGCCGTTTCCAGAATGCCAGTCCAGCGATGTTCCGTGTCGGGGATGATTTCAGGGCCCCTCATAAACGCGATTGTGCTGTGCCCCAGCCGATGGAGATGCGTGAGAGCGAGCTCCGCAGCCTTGCCATGATCAAGCACAATGTCGGTCACGCCAGTCATGTTGATGTGCGCTGAAATCGAGACAATCGGCAAGGGAGTCCGCACAATTGCCGGAGTATTCAGCAACAAGAATCCGTCCACAGCACGCTCCATCAGCAGACGGGGATACTGTTGCATCAATTCAGGATCCCAATAGTGATTGGCCGTGAAATAGAAGTAATGCGAACGCAGCAGCGCCTCCTCTACTCCGCGCATGACCAGCGTAAAGTAGCCCTCGCTGAGGTCCGGAGCTATAACGCCGATCGACATGCTGCGGCTGCGCCGGAGCGACCGGGCAAAATAGTTCGGGCGGTAGTGATGTTTACGTGCGGCTTCAAAGACGCGCTCGCGCGTGTGCGGAGGAATGGACTTTGCCGCGGGAGAGTCGTTCAGGACGAGCGAGATCGTCGTTTGCGAGAGATGCAAAAGCTGCGAGAGCTGCTTCAGATTAATCGGACCGTTTTCGGGCGGCTTCGCCTTGCTCATAGCCGATGTTGTAACACGTTCTTTCTATCTTTTTGAAACATTCCTTTTGAAGCTGCCTGGCAACTAAACCGTTTTTCAAGCGAACATCTTCACACGGTACTGGCCTCTCGGTACTCTCCCATCACATTTTTCAATGCACCTGCGATTTCGCCAACCGTCGCGTAGGCGCGCACACAATCGAGGATGAAGGGCATCGTGTTTTGCGCCGAAATGCCGTTGTCTGCCATCTGCGGTTCCTGTTCCGCAACCCGGCAAAGGGCTGTCAGAGCGCGGTCCACGGTTTCGTTCGACCGGCCGGAGCGCAGCTTGCGAAGCTTCGCAGTCTGCGCCTCGCGAATTGACTCGTCAATGTAGAGGATCATGGGAGGTTGTTCTCCGATCACGTGCTCATTGACGCCCACGATAATCTTTTCGCCTGCCTCGACCGCGCGCTGGTAGGCATAGCTGGCCTCGGCAATCTCCTTCTGCGGAAAACCCTGCTCGATGGCGCGAACCATTCCGCCTATTCGATCGAGCTTGTCGAAGTAGGCGAGAGTACCCCGCTCCATGTCAAGAGTCATGCGCTCGACGAAGTACGAGCCACCGAGCGGATCGGCGACTTCTGCCACTCCCGATTCATACGCCAGAATCTGCTGCGTGCGCAGCGCGATGCGCGCCGCGTCTTCCGTAGGCAGGGCGAGGGCTTCGTCGAAGCCGTCTGTATGCAGGGATTGCGTTCCGCCCAACACCGCCGCCAGCGCCTGCAGCGCCACGCGAGCGATATTGTTCTTCGGCTGCTGCGCCGTCAGTGAAACTCCCGCGGTCTGCGTATGGAATCGCATCCAGGTGGAGCGCGGGTTCTTTGCGCCGAAGCGGCTAGTCATCAGCTCATACCAGAGCCTGCGCGCGGCGCGGAACTTGGCGATCTCCTCAAAGAAGTCGTTATGCGAATTAAAGAAGAAACTCAGCCGCGGCGCAAAGTCGTCGACGTTGAGACCGCGACGCAGTGCCCACTCCACGTACTCCACTCCGTCGTAGAGCGTAAAGGCCAGCTCCTGCAGTGCGGTCGAGCCGGCTTCTCGAATGTGATAGCCGGAGATGGAAATCGGGTTGAAGCGAGGAGTGTAGCGCGCGCCGAATTCAAAGGTGTCGATGACCAGGCGCATCGAAGGTGCGGGCGGATACAGATATTCCTTCTGCGCGATGTATTCCTTGAGGATGTCGTTCTGGAGCGTGCCCGACACGCGCGCCCAGTCTGCTCCCTGCTTCTCGGCGGCGACCAGGTACATCGCCCACAGAATGCTCGCGGGCGAGTTGATAGTCATGGAGGTGGTCGTCTTCTCCAGATCAATCCCGGAAAAGAGAATCTCCATGTCTTCCAGCGAATCGATGGCTACGCCGCATTTTCCGACTTCCCCTTCGCTCTCCGGGTCATCTGAATCGCGACCCATCAATGTAGGAAGATCGAAGGCTACCGACAGGCCATCCCCTCCGTTTGCCAGCAGATATTTGTAGCGAAGATTTGTTTCTTCAGGGCTGGCAAACCCGGAGAATTGGCGCATCGTCCAGAGCTTGCCACGATAGCCAGACGCGTGAACGCCCCGCGTATAGGGCGGCTGACCCGGTTCACCGGGATCGTGCGCTTCGTCCCAGTTTTCCGGAAGATCGACCGGGGTGTAGAGACGATTGACCGGCTGCTCTGAGATGGTGGTGAATCGTGCGTCGCCATACGTATCGACGTTGACGCCGGAAGACTTCCCTATAGGGCGTTCAGGTGCCTTCGCGAGCGCCGGAGCCAGAGTCTTCTCGCTCCAGCGTTGTTCGTCCGCAGAAGGATGTCTCGTCGGGATGGAATCGCCGTCGCTCATAAAACTCCCAAGCATAACGGGGCGGCGGGTAGCGGAGCAAGCCGGGACCTACCCAAGCACGACAGAATCGCCGCCAAGATGCTGGTTGATAAGTCGCGCCACAAGCGGTTTGAGGGTGAGCGAGTCCCTGGGATAAAGGAAATCGCCGCGCTCCTCCGACCAATCAAGTTTGAAGCTGGTGGAGAGGGCGGAAATCCAGATCTGCCGCACGGGAGTGTTGGGAGTGATTACAAACTTGGCTGGAGGATCTTCAAAAACAACATTGAGCGCGCCGTTTTGCTCTTCTGCTTCAAAGTCGCCGGCCTCCTCGGCATCTATCAGGCTCTTTTTGAGCGATTCAATTGCCTGATCCGCGTGGCGGCGAAAAGTAAGTTCATCGAGCATGCTTCCAGTCTAATCGAGACCGGCCGCGCGAGGTTTTTCCTCGGTCTTCACTCTGCCCGGACCTACAACTCTGAAGCGATCCAAACCCGTATGTTATCTGTAGAAATGGAACCAGTCGCGGAGCAGATAGTACTCATTGATCGGCTGGTCATCTCGCATTGATGGCACTCTGGGATCCTCGGCAACGAGCTTGTCCAACGCAAGTTCGTGTGAAAGGACCAAGTCGAACTGTTTTTGTGGTGTCGTCTCCGGGCCCCATTCCACGAAGTCGGAAACCGCGGTAGACGGCATGCGCGCCGCCATTACTGAGCTTGAGGTGATGGGTATCGGCTCCATGCTGGCAAGGAAATGAATCCCGTGATAGCCGAACCGTTCATCGAACTCCCGAAAGGCCCGCACGTAGGGAAAGGATTGCATTAAGGCCTTGGTTATTGAAGCCGTGGTAGCCTCATCACCTTCAATCTCCGGATACCACATTTGCAAAATCCCGCCAGTTCGCAAATGGCTCTTAACGACTTGATAGAACTCACGAGAGTAAAGCAGGCTGGAACCTGCGGCTTGTGGGGGTGGAGGCGGGTCCACAACTACGACATCATACGTCTGAGTTGAGCTGTCGAGGAAGCGTCGGCCATCATCAATAACAATTCGCGCCAAGGGAGAACTCACCAGCTTCTGCGCATCGGCGTGGTAGTAGCCAAACATGGCGGGAACGCTCGGAACCAAATCAACCGCCGTGGTGGGAATTCCCCACGAAAGCATGGAGCGAAAGCTGGTTCCCATTCCAAAGCAGATCACGAGTCCGTTCTGAGGGGGTTTTGACATGAAGGCAAGCGGCATGTGCACCATGTACTTCGTGATCGGAGTTAAAGAGGTCATGCCAATTCCATTCACCACAAGCTGTCGATCAAATCCTTTTCCCGTTGCAATCACAGAGGCGGTGTAGTCACGCCGGACCTGTCGTTGCGGGTATTTGGTTTCGTAGTCGTGGCTCACGCTAAAAAGAAGGATTGCAGCAATTGTTGAAACGGCGAACTGAATTCTCGCGCCAAGCCGGAAATTTGGCCGTGCCGTATCGGACGACGGCTTTCGAAGTGCGGTGACGGCGGCTATGGCAAACAAAGGAATTGAGAGAACAAGGGTTGCCCAACGCGCGCCGAGCCACGGCAATAGCCAGAAACCGGCAATGAGAGGACCAACAATGGAGCCCGCGATATTGACGGCGTATGCGGCTCCTGCTCGATCCGGATCGCCTGACGACCAGGAATCCACCAGCAAGGGAGTGAGAAATCCTGTCATAGCGCAGAAGAACACGATGGCAGAAATGCGCAGACCGCCGGATGCAAAGCGGGGAAGCAAGAGTGGATCAGCTGCAACAACCGGGACCACGGCAAACAGCGCCAGAAGACTCCATGTGGAAGCGCTCTCTCCCGGATGGCGAGAGTGGGCCTTGGAGCGGTAGTCCTGAGATCCCATGGCCGTTGCCAGCAGGTAGACCGCAAGGATTCCCGCAAAGGCATACACAACATTTCCGAGGTAAGGAGTGAACTGGCGGATCCAGACAACCTCCATGCCCATACTGACCAGGCCAGTTGTGAACAGGAAAAACAGAACGGCGCCCCCAGGAAGCCCATAGAGCCTGGCCCGCGCCGCTTGTCCGGAGATCGACTTCTCGACCCCAGGGGGTGAGATAACGGTGAAACTTACTCCAAAGGCCAGGAGCGCCAAAACGGTATTCAGAGTACCCGCAACATATAGTGTCCCTTGGAATCCCAGCAACTCAATCAAAATAAAGGCTGAAACCAAGGTGCCAAGCAATGCGCCAAGAACGTTGGCAACGTACAAGTAGCTGAAAGAACGATCTGATGCGGGCCGGACGGTTTGTCGAATGACCGCCATCAGAAGTGGGAATGTCGCTCCCATGCAGGTACACCAAGGCACAACTGTGATGGCGATCCAAATGCCAGCTAGAATGTAGTATCGCCAGCTTTGCCACGCTCCAAAGCTTCCCATCTGCAGCAATAGCAGACGTCCGAGCTTCAGCTCGAGGGGAACCAAAAGTGAGGAGACTCCGACCAATAATTCCGCAATGGAATAAAGGCGTAGAGCTCGCGCCCCATTCGTGGTCAGAATCCGGCGCGCCAATACACCGGCACCCCAGGAGCCGAGACCGAGACCAGCCATGAACATCGAAATTACGATGGAAACGAGCGCCGTGGTCACGCCGAAGCTGGCCATGGCGAGGCGAACCCATACCACCTCGTAAACCAAGCCGCAAAATCCGGAGACTAAAAAAAACCCGAAGTACCAGTGCAAATGGGTAGTCGCAATTTCAAACTCACGGGTGTTCGTTTTGTTCTGCTTCAGCAAAACAGGCATTCTTGTCCTCACAGTCTAGCTGGCATCTCTCACGCGGCAGAAAGTCGTCGTGCCGTGAATGCAATTTCCCACGACTGGCGGCCGTTGCTACAAATTTCCCCCATAGCCGATGTGCGACTATTCGCTCGCATTTATGGTGGTTGGCCGAAATGGGTTGATTCTAAATGGAGGCCACGTGGGAACGACAGAAAAATCAGTGTCAGGAGCGATTTCCCGCAAACTAAACGGTAGGATTCGGGTACCACGGGGAGGGGACGAGCTGGCGCCCGTTCCCCACATAATACTCCGCTAACAAACCCGCCTATTTCGCTACGAATCGACAATTAGGAGGAATGATGCTCAAAACGGAATATCGTCATCGGTAATTTCAGTGGATTGCACGAGATCATCGGCATTCGGAGGGCTGCGCTGGTCATAGGAAGAGCTGCCGGAGGAGCTGCCGCGGCTATAGCTGCTGCCGCCACCTTCGCCATCGCCTTTACCCGAAAGCAGGGAGATGTCGTTGACGATTATCTCCGTCCGATATTTCTTCTCGCCGGAGGTTTTGTCGTCCCATGAGCGCGTTTGGATCTTGCCTTCGACGTAGAGCTTGGAGCCCTTTTTCACATAGTCGCGGATGATCTCAGCCGTGCGCTGAAAAGCGACCAGGTTATGCCATTCGGTGCGGTCGGTCCAGTTGCCTGAAGGGTCTTTGGTGCGGTCGGTTGTGGCCAGGCTGAAGCTGGCAACCATCGTTCCGCCCGGGGTTGCGCGAATTTCCGGGTCTTTGCCTACATTGCCGAGAAGGGTGACTTTATTGACGCTCTTTGCCATGGCTGCGGTGCTCCATTGAATGTTCTGAGAAGGATAACAGGGACTTTGCGTCTCGTGATACGGCGTTCAGAGGCAGTGCCGATTCCGTTGGCCTGGAGGCGGCAAGGCGGCGGTTTCGGAACCACTTGGCCGCGCCCAGCGCGAAGAGTATGGCCCCGAAAGGCACGCACATCATGGCGACGATGAGGGCCAGCCAGCCGGAGTTGGTGTGCGGACCCTGACGGCCTATGCCTCCGAAGATAGCGGCGGTAAGCAACGCGGCAAGCGCCCCGGCGAACAGGGTCCATATTCCGGCCTGCAACAGTTGACGGGTCCCGTCGTCTGGCTGAGTGGATGGCATCTGCGTCTACCTTGCTCCCGCATGGAGCATGGCAAACACCACCACGCCGGTTACCGAAACATAAAGCCAGATGGGCAGCGTAAAACGCGCGATCTTCTTATGCTGCGGGAAGCGGCCCGTGAGCGAGAAGAAGAACGTGATGAGCACCATAGGCAGCGCGACAATGCACAGCACAATGTGGCTGATGAGGATAGAAAAATAAACGGTGCGGAGCGGCCCGTGGCCCTGGTAGAGCGCGTCTCCGTGCAGGGCATGGTTGACTATGTAGGAGACCAGAAAGATCGACGAGAAGACGAAGGCCGTAATCATCGAGCGTCGGTGCGCCTTGATGTTGCGGCGCAGGATGAAAAAGAAGCCGACGATCAGGCAGATGGCGGCGAGACCATTCAGTAGCGCATCGAGCGCGGGCAGAAAGAGAAGCCGCGTGGCAAAGGCCTGCGGTGCGGTATGCACGTAAATAAGCCAGAAGAGAAAGAGCGTCGCCGCAATGCTCAACGCGATGATTCCGGCGATCATGCCCTTGTTCGATTCGGGTGCGGCGTGTGTGACGGACATCTGTCTACTTTCCTTTGGCGTTGAGCATGAGCACGGTGAGCAGCACAGGCAGGTAGATCACACTGACCTTGAGCAGGTCGCGGGCATACATCTTCGACTCAATCGTGGAGCGGGCGCGGGTGATGCGCCCGAACCGAATGGTGTATCCGAGATACACAAGTCCCAGAACTGTAGCCGTCACGCCGTAAATCATGCCGGCGACGTGGAGATAAACCGGGAGCAGGCTGACCGGGATCATGAGCACGGCGTAGGTCAGAGCTTCGAGCACAGTCGACCAGCCGTCGGGTTGAATGACGGGCAGCATTTTGATTCCCGCGCGCCCGTAGTCTTCGCGATAGAGCCATGAAATCGCCATGAAGTGCGGAAACTGCCAGACGAAAAGGATGGCAAAGAGCGCGACGGCCGGCCACTCGATGCGCCCGCGGACAGCGGTCCAGCCTAGCAGCGGCCCCATAGCTCCGGGAAAGGCTCCGATGAAGGTAGCAAGACTGGTGCGGCGCTTGAGCGGCGTGTAAATCGCCACGTAGCTGAAGGCTGTGATGAGGGTGAGCGTGCCGGTAATAAGATTGGTGGAGTGCACCAGCCATATCGCTCCGATCGCGATAGCGCCCATACCCAGCAAAATGCCATGGGCCAGGCCGATGCGTCCCGCGGCCATCGGACGGTTGGCGGTGCGAATCATTTTGGCGTCGAGCTTGCGCTCCAGGCATTCATTGAGCGCCGCCGAACCTGCGGACACGAGCCCGATGCCAAGCAGCGCTTCCAGCAACCCAGGCTGGACGCTGCTGATCCCCGACTGCATCGAACCCAGGTAGAATCCGGCCCACGCAGTGAGAACGACCATCGCCGTAACGCGATCTTTGAACAACTCGCGGTAGTCAGAAATCCACGAAGCAGTCTCTCCGGCACGCGGAGCATGGATATGGGGATGGTCGTGAGTGTGAGCCGTTCCGGCTGGCGAAGCTTCAGCGGCAGGCAGAACGGGACTGGTGGATGCAGACGTCATTTTCGGGTGAACACTCTATGATACAGGGATCATTCTTGGATTTTCTTATAGACGGCTGGGTTGAGCGACGGATCGTTGTACATCTTGAGCTGGCGATAGAGTTTAAAATGACGTTCGCCGCGGATGATTTGCGTCCATAATTCGTCAAGGCATCCTGCCAGATCGACGCGCTGCTCTTCAAGCAGGCGAAGACGCTCCCTGTTCCGGGAAATGTGGCCCTCCGGCGCATCAGCCCGCAACATCTCCTCGCGCGTGTGAAAAATCTTGAGCGCAAGAATGGAGAGCCGGTCGAGAATCAACCCCGGAGTCTCCGAGTGCAACGGAGACCCCGCTGCATGCAATTCATGCGCACTAAGAGCCTCAAGCAGGAGCGAGTCAATGCGCTCCGTAAGGTCGTTGCGCCGTTGATTCACGCGGTCGATACCCCGCTTTACCTCCGCGATTTGATGCTCGGTTGCGTGCGGCGCGCGTGCCTCATCTTCGAGATGCCACAACTCGAAGTTCGCCTGATGCTGCGCGCGAATCACGCTGTCGACGTCGTCCCCCGGGGGGCTTTCGGGAAGATTGTCGTGCCACTCCTCGGTTGAAGCATCATGGAGAGCCGTAATAGCGTGGGCACTGAGCAGGGGCGCGAGCGCGGTTCGGGGCTTCTGGGTCATGCGTCTTCCTGCATTCATCGTAGTAGCAAACGGCCAAAGGCGAGGCGTCCTCCTACAGGATATTCTTGAAGCGTGCGGAGATCGCCCCTTTTGCCTCCGCCAGCAAGCACATCGTCTGAAAGGAATCGCTTTGTCCTCCGCGCCGCAATTTCCGCACCGTCGCTACAACCCGCTGCGCCGGCAGTGGGTGCTGGTCTCTCCGCAACGCACCGACCGCCCCTGGCAGGGCGAGGTAAATCCTTCGCCGGGATTCTCTGATCTGCATTACGACCCGAACTGCTATCTGTGCCCAGGTAACATGCGCGCCGGTGGGCATCTCACGCCCAGCTATGAAAGCGTATTCATTTTCGATAACGACTACGCCGCTCTGCTGCCGGACTCTCCTGCTCCCGAGCCGGACGTCTCCCCACTGCTGCAAGCCGAGCGCGAGCGCGGACGCTGCAAAGTCATCTGCTTCCATCCCGACCACAGCCTCACCTTGCCCCGCATGGAGTTGGCGGATATTCGCAAAGTGGTCGATGCGTGGACCGATGAATACGAAGCATTAAGCCGCCAGCCCGCGCTGCGTTATGTGCAGATCTTCGAGAACCGCGGAGCCATGATGGGCGCCAGCAATCCGCATCCGCACTGCCAGGTCTGGACAACCGAACACGTTCCCGATGAACCGGCTCAGGAGACCGAGTCGCTGCAGGCGTATTTCGCCGAGAACCACCGCTGCCTGCTGTGCGACTACCTCAAAGTGGAAGCGAAAGAAGCTGCACGCGTGGTCTGCGAAAATGAGAATTTCCTGGCCCTCGTGCCTTGGTGGGCAGTGTGGCCGTTTGAGACGCTGGTGTTGTCGAAGCGGCACATCGGTTCACTGGCACAATTCAATGACCGTGAGAAGACCTCGCTCGCCGATATTCTGAAGCAGACAACCACGCGCTACGACAACCTCTTCGAGACGAGCTTCCCCTACACGATGGGCCTGCACCAAACACCCACCGATGCCGGGTCCCATGAAGAGTGGCACTTCCATGCGCACTTTTATCCCCCACTGTTGCGGTCAGCGACGGTGCGGAAGTTCATGGTCGGTTTTGAATTGCTGGGAATGCCGCAGCGCGATATTACAGCGGAGGGTGCAGCGGAACGACTTCGCGCGGTTCCAGCAAAGCATTTCTTTCGAAGCAAGAGTTAGGAAAGCGCGTAGCCACGTTCGCTCCGTGACTAGCCGCTGATCTTCAGTCGTAGCGCTCGAAGATGACCTGCTTCTTCTGCCAGCCCAGCTCGATCAGCCGCTCGCGATTGCCGGAAACCATTTCGTTGAGCCCGCAGATATAGGCGTGAATGCCAAAACCAACTGGTTCTGCCGCAGTTGGCACCGGCGCGAAGTGATTTTCCCTGGCGCGCTTTTTCACAATCTCAGCGACGTGGTCCTGGACATAGCCCCGTAATCCCTCCCAGTCTTCATGTGGTCGGCTCAGGCTGGAGAGGTAATGAAAATTGTGACGCTCGGCGGCTATTCCTTCGAAATATTTCTGGTAATAAAGCTCGGTCTCATACCGAGTTCCGTAAACCAGCCAGATGTGCCGTCCTTCGCTGCGATCTTCTCCCGACTCCGGAAACAGGTGCTGGGCAAAGCTGCGCATGGGCGCAACGCCGGTGCCGGTAGCGATAAAAATGCTGTCCGTAAGCGGCTGCCGTAGCGTAAACAGGCCGTGTGGGCCGTGCATTTGAACTTCCTGACCAGGCTCCATGTCACAGAGCTTGTTGGAGAAGAAACCGCCGTCGACGCGGTTAACGCAGAGGTCAAAGCGATTGGCCGCGGAAGCAGACGCGATGGAATAGGCTCGCGTTTGCTGTTTGCCCTTCGGATCTTCGGCGACAACTGAGACGAACTGGCCCGCAATAAAGTCGAAGGAATTGAGTTCCGGTACGGAAAATTCAAGATGGTAACACTGGGCGGACTCCGATAAAAGGAGCTTCTGTTCGAGGTGTGCTGTGTAAAGCTGGCGTACCAAGCTGTAATTTCCCTCCCCGAGGCCTTGTTGACCAGTGTACCGGGTTCAAACGCTATGCCCAGCAAAAACTCTTACTGGTTTGACTCGCGCGCCTACTCCACGGTTACCGACTTCGCCAGGTTTCTTGGCTGATCCACATCGCATCCGCGCCGTACGGCGAAGTGATACGCCAGCAATTGCAGCGGAATGGCGTCAAGAACCGGGAGTAGCAATTCTGGCGCGGGAGGCACGTAAAGCACGTGGTCCACAAGTTGCCCAATGTGTTCATCGCCCTCGATGGCCACAGCGATCACCTTCCCCGATCGCGCCGTGACCTCCTGGATATTGGAGAGCGTCTTTTCATAGCGCAGCTTTGAGTCGCGATTGCTCTCGTCTTTGGTCGCCAGCACCACCACCGGGAGCGTCTCGTCGATCAGCGCGTTCGGCCCATGCTTCATCTCGCCCGCAGGATAGCCTTCCGCGTGAATGTAGGAAATTTCCTTTAGCTTCAGCGCGCCCTCAAGCGCAATGGGATAGTGAATGCCACGACCCAGAAATAGAAAATCGCGGGCCGTTGAGTAGGTCTTCGCAAGCTGCTCGCACACGCTGTCCACGTTCCGAAGAATCTCTTCAACCTTGCCCGGAAGCAGACTCAGACCTTCGAGCAGCAGCTTGCTTTGATCCTCGCTAATAGCACCGCGTTTCTGCGCCAGATGTACCGCGAAGAGGAAGATTGCGACCAGTTGCGCAGTAAACGCTTTGGTCGAAGCTACGCCGATCTCCGGACCTGCATGCGTGTAGATGACGCCATGAGCCTCGCGCGCAATCATGGCTCCAACCACATTGCAGATAGCGATGGTCTTCGAGCCCTTTGCGATCATCTCCCGTTGCGCGGCGATTGTGTCGGCCGTCTCGCCCGACTGCGTAATAAGCACCCCGATGGCCGAAGGATCCGCAATGGGGTCTCGGTAACGATATTCGCTGGCGTAGTCCACTTCGACAGGGACGCGAGCCAGCCGCTCGATCATGAATTTGCCTGCGGTAGCGGCGTGCCAGCTCGTTCCGCAGGCGGCGATGTTGATCTTCGTGGCATTAAGAAATTCTTCGTCGGAGATTTTCATCTCGCTCAGGAAGACTTTGCCCGTATCGAGTGAAATACGTCCCAGGGTTGTGTCGCGAATGGCACGCGGCTGCTCAAATATTTCCTTGAGCATGAAGTGCTTATAGCCGCCCTTTTCCGCCTGGATGGGGTCCCACAAAATCCGCTGCACGGGCCGCTCAACTCGATTCCCGTCAAGATCGGTGAGCTCAACTCCGGACTTCGTAAGGATAGCGACGTCGCCATCGGCCAGAAAGTACAGATCTCGCGTGTGATGCAGAATCCCGGGCACGTCGGAGGCGACAAAGTACTCGCTTTCACCCAATCCCACCACAACGGGGGGGCCATTGCGGGCAACCACAATCTTATCGGGCTCATCGGCAGATAGAACACTGATCGCATAGGCGCCGGTCAGTCTGCGGGCAGCGCGCCGCACTGCGTCCTCAAGCGGCATCGTCTTGCCTGAAGTTGCGGCGGAGGCAATCTCCTGCTCGATCATGTGCGCGATGACTTCGGTATCCGTCTCCGTTACAAATTTGTGGCCCTCTTTGGAGAGTTCCTGCTTCAGCGCGAGGTAGTTTTCGACGATGCCGTTATGCACGACGACGATGCGTCCGCTGCAATCGCGATGCGGATGAGCATTTTCTTCCGTTGGACGCCCGTGCGTGGCCCAGCGCGTGTGGCCAATCCCGTACGTACCGGCGAGCGGCTGCTTCCGAATTGCCTCTTCGAGATTTTTCAGTTTGCCCGGAGCGCGGCGCAACTCGAATCCGTCCCCATTACCGCCGACGGCGATTCCCGCCGAGTCATATCCGCGATATTCAAGCCGTCGCAGGCCCTCAATAATGAGAGGGACGACCTCTTTGCTGCCGACGTAGCCGACAATTCCGCACATAGACTACCTCTACTTTCATTACCTCTGATCTCTCGCCGGATTATCGATGAAGAGAACTCAATGCAGGGACGCAAAGCTACCCGGCGTCTTCAAGGTGAAACCGGAACTCTTCAATTACTGGATTCGTGAGCACTTCGCGCGCGATCCGCTCTACTTCGGCATGGGCGGCGGCTGCGTCGAGCGTATCGGCCAGCCGAATCACAAAATATTTCCCCTGCCGCACGTCCTCTATCCCCTGATATTGCATCTTCCTAAGGGCGCCGTGAATGGCCTGCCCCTGCGGGTCAAGGACCGTCTGTTTGAGCGTGACATAGACATGAGCCTTCATTTTGCCTGATTATAAACGTTGCTGCGTTGCTGGGCGCAACGGGAGCGACACCCTCCAGCCAACTAAAAAAAGCAGGATGAGCATGACGAATTATCTGAAGCTTCCAATTGGCGATAAAGCGCCCGAAGCTGTGAATGCCGTGATCGAAATTCCAAGCGAAGCAACCAACAAATATGAGTACGACAAACAACTGAATGTCTTCCGGCTGGATCGCAATCTATATTCTCCCGTGCATTACCCCGGAGATTACGGCTTTATTCCGTCAACCTTGAGCGATGACGGTGATCCGCTCGACGTGCTCGTCCTTGTCGATGCGCCCAGTTTTTCGGGATGCGTAATGACCGTTCGGCCCATAGGCCTGCTCGAGATGCTCGACCAGGGAGTGCTCGACGAAAAAATCCTCGCCGTGGGAAAAAGCAATCCGCGTTATAACGACGTTTGGAACTACTCGGAGATATATCCGCACATGCTCAAGGAGATTACGCACTTCTTTTCGATCTACAAAGACCTCGAAGGAAAACGCGTCGAAGTCACCGGCTGGCACGATGCGGCCTATGCGCGCGACCGCGTTCTGGTCGCGGCGAAAAACTTCAAAACGACAAAATAGAAACGCTCAGCGCTCATTTTGTGCCTGATGGCCTAAGCTTTCTCCGCCGCGCTGAATGCGCGCAGCGCACGCGAAATCCCATACAAAATCGGACCCGCGGCAGCCACTGCGAATCCAAAAACCAAAGCCGGCATGTGCGCCATCCGTTCATTTCGTGAAATGAAGGCCGCATACACAATCAGGATCGTAGGAATCACTCCCAGAGCGATTGCGGTCCCCAAGCTCCCCGCTCGAAACGGCCTGTCAAGCTCCGGCTCCCTCAATCGCAGCACAACCAGCGCGAGGAACTCCAGAATCAGGCTCGCCCCATAGAGCATCAGATCAATTGAAATCAGGCGCTCAAAGCTGAATTGCAGCGCCAAGGCCCACGCCGTAGCGCACAGCAGCACCGCAACCCAAGGCACTCCATAGCGGTTGCGCGCGGCGATAAAGCGCGGAAGCAATCCATCTTCGGCCAGTACCATTGGCAGCCGAGCGTAGGACATCATCAGCGCATTGAACATGCCTAAACCGGTAAGCGCGCCGCCAAGGACAACGGCGACGCCCAGCCACGGCCCGGCCAGCATGGTCGCCGCATCTGCCCACGATCCAGTCGTGAACCGCGAAATATCGAGACCCGCAAAAGCCATCGCGCCCAGCGGAATCACATAGCTCAACGCAACCACCACCGTGCTCAGCAGCATGGCACGCGGATAATTCCGCTGCGGATCTTCAACTTCCTTCGCGACCGTCGATGCGTTGTCCCAGCCCATGTAGTTCCATAAACCCACCAGGATCGCCGTTGAAAGCCCATCTCCGCCGGCCGCGCCCGACTTCCACGCCATATTGCCGTGCAGGTGATACGCATGCCACGCCGCTGCTGCAACCAGCACCGCAAAAGGCGCGAGCAGAATTACAAACAACGCCATCGACCCGTCTCCTACAGCGGGAGCGCCGCGAAGATTCCAAAGGCAACAAGCGGCGATCAGCGCCAGCTCCCAGGCTGTGCCCCGCCAGCCCAACGTCCACGCGGGAACCAACTTGCTGAGGTAAAGCAGGAAGATGGTGGGGTAAATCGCCATGTCAAAGATGCTGGCCGCAAGCGAAAGCCACGCCTCCTGGAAGCCCCAGAAGGGGCCCATCGCTCGGCGAACCCAGACGTAGAATCCGCCTTCTTCTGGAAGCGCGCTCGCCAGCTCGCCGATCATCAGAGCGGTGGGGAAACTCCAGATCAATGGCAAGATAAGCAGAATTGCCAGCGCCTTTACATACCCGGCGCCCCCCAGAATGTCTTCAATTCCATAAGGCCCTCCCGCGACCATAAAGTAGGTGGCCGCAGCCAGCGGAATGAGGCGAAGGCCGCGCCGCAACCGGGCAGGTTCGCGTTTGGAAAGGACTGTGGGCATCTCCAGTGATTGAGCGTAACGCGAAAGCGCCGGAGAACGGAGCACTTTCTCGAGTTTTCAATCAAGAGGCCTCGCCCGAAAGGACGAGGCCTGCAAGAATCTTGCGATCAAATCTTACTTTTATGAAGCTTTGCGATCACGTGCATTGTCCGCCGGCACATAGCCGGGATAGACTCGATGCACTTCGCCAAAGATCTCCACACGCGCACCCTGGTTGTCCTTGTCCCAGACATCCTGATCTGCAGAGGTGGCAGACTCGTAGCGAATAATGCCGTGGTTGCGCTCCAGAATCGCCTCTGCGGTGGAATTCATCGATCCCGCCTTGACCGTCACTACCGCGCCCCCGCGCCGCAACTCTCGCGAAAGACGTCGCGCGTGATCCTGCGGAATTCCCATCCCGGAGAAAGAGCTTTCAAAGGCTGTGCCGGAGTACGCATAATCGGGATACGTTCCCAGATGACCTTCGCCGGTGCCATAGTTGAGGCTGCTCTTATCCGACACGGGCTGGCGCTTGGCGGTAGCATCCGTGGTCTCGTCGCCGAAGAAGTGCTTCAGCTTGTCCCACCAGCTTCCGTTGTCACGCGTCGCCTCGCGCCTTTCGGCGCGCGTCTCGTGAAAGCCTCCGGTAGCCGGAAAATTTCCACTCGCAGTTCGCCCAGACCCTGTTCCGGCAAAAGCCCGATTGTCAGTGTCGGAGGCGAGTTCGCTGGGGATATTAGTCGGTAGATTACCCGGAATATCACTGCCCGGAATGGGTCCGGGTCGGCCCGCGCCCGCAATGCCCGTTCCTCCACCGGTCGAAAGTCCCGAGGGATTCACTGCGCTGGTGTCTGAAGCTGCGCCGGAGGGAGTTGAACCTGGTTCCACCGGAGACCGCATCGGAGTGTCAATCTCAGAACTGTCCTGCTTGGAACTCGCCGAAAAGTCGCTTCCCGCCTGCACAGATCTGCGAGGACTACCAGCCTCAGTTCCGCTGTGAAACGCGGCCCCGATCTGACTCGCTTGGAAACCCTCGTCCTTCAACTCATTAATCGCGCGATGCGCGTCCTCTCCGCTGATAAAATAGCCCGCGACCACATCCTTCGTGCCGCTAGTGGAACTGTCCCAAGTGCTGCTCGACATAAAACCCCCGCCAAAACTGGATTCGAACGGCACCTAAAAGCAATGCCGCTTCCAGGTTCGATGCGCGCGAGCGGCGTCGGAGTAGTAGAGAAATCTGAAAAGAAACGCGTGGAAAAGGTTGCCCCCCTAAAGCAAAGATCCGCACTTCCTATATACTCGAAACCAGACAGCCGGAGAGATGGCCGAGTGGCTGAAGGCGGCGGTTTGCTAAACCGTTGTAGGGTCAAAAGCTCTACCGGGGGTTCGAATCCCCCTCTCTCCGCCAGCGAGTCCTTCTCTCGCTGATTCCGGAACTTTTCAGTCTCGAAATCCCGCTTTTGGCCACGAAATCGTGAATTCTGCTGGAGTCAGAGAATCGTGGTTGGGGATCATCCGCTCCAGAAATGCCCGTTTTCTCTGGTGGGGCCAGTCGAAGTCCGGTTTTCACGAGAAGTTTCTCCGGGGTTCGAGATCTCGCTAGGCTGCCGTTCAGTCCGTTGCGAACCACTGCACACCATTACTCCTAGTTTCGCATAGCAGGATATATCTGTTCCCGGGGAATGAACAGCCAGAGAATCGCGGCTATGACAAAGAATGCGGCGGTGAGATGGAATGCCGTGGCAAATCCGTGCGTCTGTGCCAGCGCACCCACAGTGAATGGAGCGGCGGCGCTGGCGAGCCGTCCGAGATTATAGGTGAAGCCCTGTCCAGTAGCCCGAACATGTGCGGGGTAAGTGTCGGCCGTAATTGCAGCGAAGCCAGAGAAGTAGCCCGTCGCGCAGTAGGCGAGACATGGCCCAAGGGCTAGTAATGCGCGCGGAGAGCGAGTCGTAGCAAACAATGTGAGCAGGGCAGCAGCTGCAAGCAGGAAGCTTACGTACATCCGGCGGCACCCGAATGCGCTCGCAAGATAACCAAAGCTCACGTAGCCAAGCCACATACCGACCTGAGTGACGACGATGACCAGCGTCATCGTAGATGCCCGGAAGCCGATGCCTCCGCCGCTCACCGGCAAGGAGAGGTAAGCAGGTACCCATTGGTTGAAACCCCACCAGGCGAACAAGCAGCAGGCATTCATCAGTGTTAGCGCAAGGGTAGCCTGCGCGAGCGGCCGACGGAACAGCATCAGTGGCCTGATTTGATTTTTTACCTTAGTACGTCCGGCGAGCCAGGCCTCAGGCTCGCGCACACGGCGGCGTATCCAGAACGTGAGTAGCGCCGGCAAGATACCGATGAAGAACACGACGCGCCAGCCCAAACGTGGCAGCAGCATGAAGGACACCAACGCCGCCAGCGCATAGCCCAATGCAAAGGCGCTCTGCATCAGCGCCAACGCTTTATCACGTGAAGCTTCAGGCCAAGTTTCGCTGATAAGGGACGCGCCAGAAGCCCACTCGCCGCCCATACCAAAGCCCAGGCAGAAGCGGAAGACTGCGAGCGAGCTCCAGTTCCACGCAAAGCCGCACGCTGCCGTAAAAATGGCATACAGCAGTACTGAACTGATGAGAGCGCGTGTGCGTCCGAAGCGGTCGGCGATAAGGCCGAAGAGGATGCCTCCAATAGCAGCGCCGATTAGGCTGAACGAACCGAGCAGTCCTGCCGCGGTTTTGCTCAGATGAAGATCGTTCAACAGGGCGGGCAAAACGAGAGCAAAGAGAAACACATCGAAGCTGTCTAGCGCCCAGCCAAGCGAAGCGGCAAGAAGCGCTCGGCGTGCGTCTCGCGGGGCGCGACTTAGCCAGGCAAACGCCTCAGGCACTGGGTGCCTCAGTAGATGCGGGACCGTAGCCTCCGCCTCCTGGCGTTTCGAGGCGCAGACGGTCTCCTGCGGCAAGCTCGAGCCTCACCTTGGAAGGAAGATATTCTTCTTTGCCGTCGTGATGGATGAGGGTGTTGCGGCCCGCAGCACCGGAACCTCCTCCAGCTGCACCATAAGGCGAGGAATTGCGGCGTTCGGTGAGCAGCGTGGCGGATGTGGGCGAGAGTAGTTCCAACTCACGGATTAGGCCGTCGCCACCACGATACTGACCCTGTCCGCCACTGCCTTGGCGCAACGCATACTGCACCACGCGCACGGGCAGCGTCTGTTCGAGCGCTTCCACCGGCGTATTGCGTGTGTTTGACATGTGCGTGTGTACGCCACTCAAGCCAGGTAGGCCGTTGCGCGCACCCATGCCACCGCCAGAGGTCTCGTAATACGCGAACGCTTGACCTTGCCTCGGTCCCCTCCGTGTATCCGTGCCACCGAGCGTGAGGTTGTTCATGGTGCCCTGGCTCGCGGCAGGAATGCGATGCGGAAGCGCGGAAGCGAGCGCGCCGAGAACCACGTCAGTAATTCGTTGAGAACATTCGACATTGCCGCCGGCAACCGCGGAAGGATGCCTCGCATTGACTACTGTTCCAGCGGGTGCGATGAGCGTAACGGCACGGGCGATGCCATCGTTGTACAACACATCTTCTTCGACCAAACAGCGGAAGCAGTAGAGAGTGGCCGAAAGTGTGATGGCGAAGTTCGCATTTACGCCGCCGGAGGTCTGCACGCTAGAGCCGGTGAAGTCAACGGTGGCGTGATCGCCCGCGATGGTGACCTCACAGCGGATGGGAACGGGTGTTTCGGAGAACCCATCATTGTCGAGAGCGTCTGCGAATTCATAGCGTCCATCGGGGATGGCAGCAATCGTGCGGCGCATCACACGCTCGGCATAGTCCTGTGTGGCCAGGGCATAGCGCACGACGGTTTCGTGTCCATAGCGTGCGACCATCTGCAACAGTCGCTGTTCGCCAGTACGGTTGGCAGCAATCTGCGCCGTGAGGTCACCTTTACGCTCATCCGGCGTACGTACGTTGGCGAGAATGAGCGCGAGAATCTCATCGTCAAGCTGGCCACGCTTGACGAGCTTGACGGGTGGCACAATGAGGCCTTCCTGAAAGATTTCCCTCGCCAAAGGCAACGAGCCAGGGCTCATCCCGCCGACGTCGGAGTGATGCGCGCGGTTTGCCAAGAAGAAGGCAGGTTTTGTCGACTCTCCTGGTAGAAAAACTGGCGATACAAGTGTGATGTCTGGCAGGTGCGTGCCGCCACGGAACGGGTCATTGAGGATGACGATGTCTCCAGGCGCCATCACTGTGTGATCGATGGCTGCTCGCACAGAAAGTGGCATAGCCCCTAGGTGAACCGGGAGATGATCACCCTGCGCGATCGTGCGGCCTTGCGTATCGTAAAGTGCGCAGGAGTAGTCGAGACGTTCTTTGATGTTCGGTGAGAAGCCGGTGCGGCAGAGCGTGACGCCCATTTCTTCGGCGATGGAAACGAAAAGGTTTTTGAAAATTTCGAGTTCGATCGGATCGACGGAGAGGGAGTTCATGGGTTGCCACCCTTTTGGGCGATTAGTGTGCCGGAGTCATCGATGCGCCAGTGCCAGCTGGGAGAGATCACCGTCGTCGATTCACCGCTGACAATGAGCGCAGGACCGTTCCCCTTAGCGCCCGGAGCGAGTTCGGAGCGGCGGAAGACCTGTGCCGAAAAAAGCTGGCTGCTGAAGATGGTGTCGCGAACCGCGTGCGGTTTTGCGTCTGAGGCGCGTGTGTTCGTGTGCACGGAGAGTTCCGGTTTCGATGTGCGGCCGGTCCCACGC
Source organism: uncultured Acidobacteriaceae bacterium (assembly GCA_963743135.1). Taxonomy (GTDB): domain Bacteria; phylum Acidobacteriota; class Terriglobia; order Terriglobales; family Acidobacteriaceae; genus Silvibacterium. The sequence goes on along the minus strand of CAVUON010000006.1, from coordinate 608,456 downwards.
AGACGTAACTGAACGGCTTCGGTGGCGTATTGCAGGTTGGAGTAGCCATAGCGCTGCTGGTGAAGCTCGTGGAAGCGTGCTTCGACCGATTCAAGAGATACCTCGCCGCTAAAGGGAACATCGATTTCGAAGGCCTGCCCGCCATAACGCATGGAGAGCGCTGCCGCGAGCGTGATTTCGGATTGCCTGAATCCTTCGGAGGCGAGGTCGGCGACAGCACATTCACGGAGCATGTCTAGCTTCGTCTTCATCTTAAAAGTTTCGGCCTTGAGCTGCGTAAGTGGCGCCAGCATGCTTGCGGAATAATCCTTGACTACGTCGGCAAGAAGCATTCCAAGCGCCGAAAGGACTCCAGCGTGCTCAGGGACGAGGACAGTGGGTATTTCCAGCGAGTCGGCCAGTGCGCACGCGTGGAGGCCGCCAGCTCCACCGAAGGCAAGCAGAGCGAAGTCCCGAGGATCGAAGCCGCGTTGCACGCTTATGACGCGGACGGCACGCTCCATATTGGCATTAGCAATACGCAGGATGCCCTCGGCAAGGAAGAGTGTGGTGAGATTGAGCCTGGCGGCGAATTCTCCTGCCAGATGCTCGGTGCGCGCGAGGTCGAGTGTCATGCGGCCGCCAAGGAAGAACGAAGGATCGAGCCGGCCGAGCAGGAGATTTGCATCCGTGACGGTGAGCTCTGTGCCCGTGCCGAAGCAAACGGGGCCGGGCTGCGCTCCCGCGGAGCGCGGGCCGACGCGCAAACTGCCGCCTGAATCAATCCACGCAATCGAGCCGCCGCCGGCACCCACGGTGTGGATGTCGAGTACGGGAAGACGCACTGGCAGATCGCCAACAAGAGACTCATTCGTGGTGCCGATGCTGCCGTCGAGCAGGCTGACATCTGTGGATGTCCCACCCATATCGAAAGTGATGAGACGCGTGAACCCGGAAAGATCGCCAACGGCCTGCGCGCCTATGACGCCGGCCGCCGGACCCGAGAGAATGGTCTGTACAGCCTGCTGCGCGGCGCGAGCGGCAGAGATCGAGCCGCCATTCGATTGCATGATGCGCAGGGAAGTCTCCGGATGCATTGTTGTCAGCCCTGTATGCAGGCGATCGAGATAGCGCGCCATCAGTGGCGCGACATACGCGTTGACGGCAGTCGTGGCCCAGCGCTCGTATTCGCGGTACTCCGGCAACACTTCGTACGAAGCGGAGGCCCGGAAGCCGGCGTTGCGAAGGGCCGCCGCGACCTGTTTCTCATGCGCAGGGTTCGCGTAGCTATGCAGGAGGCAGATAGCGACAGACTCGATTTGCAGGACGCGGAGGCGCGTAATGAGCGCGTCGACTTCGGCGGGGTTGATGGGCAGCAGCACTGAGCCGTCATATGCGAGGCGCTCGCCAAGGCCGAAGATGCGGTCTCGCGGCACCAGCGGTTCGGGACGAGTCACGTTGAAGTTGTACAACTCGGGCCGTGTCTGACGGCCGATGGCGAGCACGTCTTCAAAGCCCGCCGTAGTGATCATTGCAAGCAGAGCGCCCTTGCGTTCCAGCACAGCGTTTGTCGCAACGGTCGATCCATGCGTGACTTCAAGGGGAGCATCCGCGTTGGAGCCTTCGAGCAGAGCGCGAATGCCCTCAAGGATCGCCCGTGACGGATCCTCGGGGACGGAGCGGAGCTTGTGCACGCGGAGCCCGCGGTTGTCGATCGATAAGACATCGGTGAAAGTGCCGCCGGTATCGACGCCGATGCGTGTGATGGACATTTGGTCATTACGATACCAGTTAGTTCTCATTGGCAAGCCAAATGAACGGTGGCGTCCAGGCTCGTGCGAACCTCGTCACAATAAGTTCTATCGAGGGTTCGAATGACTCTTCCCCGCCAGCGAGTCCTTCTCTCGCTGATTTCGGAACTTTTTCTGCTCTGAAATCCTCGCATTTGGCCGCTAAATCGGGGATCCTACCCAAGTCAGAGAACCGCTTTGAGAGGAGTAATCGCTCCTGAAATCCCCTTTTTCTCCAGACGGACGAACCGAAGTTCCATGTCAATGATTTCCCGGTACTGCTTGACTCTCGCCTCGTTAAGAAGTTCCGCATAATCTGGAGCACCCTGGGGCAGAGCACTAACCTCGGCATCGTCGATACAAATCAGCGCAGGTGCAGGGATTGTCAACAATTGATCTATTCGTGCCTTCGTCGCTATAGCTTGAACTATTTATTTGGTTGTGATTCCAAATCCCTGAGATTGAGATCGTGATGCGAATTGAGGGTATTGACAGCCAAGATTTGGAATCGACTGTTGTTCCGCAAGACTGTATAGGGGAGAGAGAGGAGAAAGCGGACCGGCTCACCATATCTGTTGAGGTCATCAGCTGATAGTCTATCTCCTTCTTTCACGAAGAGCAGATGCGCAGTTGCATCCGGCGAGACCATCGCGCGCAGAGCGCCAGTGCTGACGGATTCAAGATCAATAACCTGAGTATCCGGACCGGCATACATCTGTACAATCAGCGGCTCCATTGTGACCACGAAGTCAGATTCTGAGCGACGATGCGAAGCTAAGTTTATTGCACTGAGTGCCGGATTAAGCCTACTAATCGCCTCGTCCTCGACCTCATAGTTCCTTAAGCGGGCAGTTGCGATGAAAGCGACAACAAACAGAGCGAAACTGGCTAATACCATAGCCCAAGCCGACAGTCGCTTATTTCGATTCCAAACACGACTGCTGGAGAGCCTTGTCAATATTGCACCGATTCCAAAGCCAGCCACAACTGCCCAGAGTGCCATCACGTTCATGGAAAAACGGAGTGCCGTCTGCGGCTCTACATTACCCGACTCCATCTCATAGTAGCTGCGGATATGACACGCATAGAGAAGAATATAGGCAGCCAAAAGAGCAACAGGTAGCAACGACCGGCGGCGTCGCACACACGTGATCACAATGCCCGCCCCGACAGCGAACACGGTACCTCCATACCATTTGGCAATGAAGAAAGATCTCAGGAACCCGCCGACGAAAGTTGCCAGACGCTGAGGCGTCAATGGGAACCTCCGGAAGAGTTCTACCTCACCTGACGAGGTTTGCAAGAGGTGCATCGAGACGCACAGAATTATCGCCAGGGCTGAGGCAGCAATCATGAGACCCGTCAAGAGATACCGTTCTCGACGCCGGGAGTGTCGGTCCTTGAACATCAAGGGAAGCATCATCGGCAATATCACCAGCAAGAGAATGTTTTCTCTCTTCACTGAGAGCGAAAAGAGGAGAGCGGCACTATAGGCAGTCCATGTGACCATTCGACTGGTATGCGCAAATTGATCACCATCGCACAGCCTCAGGTACAGCCATACGACCAGGATGATTAAGAGATTCGAGAAAGGTTCTGCCGACGTTTCAAGGCCGTAGACTGCAAACACTGGAGTAATCGCAAATACGAGGCCAGCCAGTGATGCAACGTGCGGATCATCTGTTATCGAAAGAGCCACCAAAAAGATTAGTAAGGTTGTGATACAAGAGATCGCTAGATTGAACAGGGACCCAGACGAGGGTGTGTACCCAAAGATCCGAAAGAAAATGGAGAGCGCATACGGATAACCAATGAGATGTTCAGGAAATCGCTCCCATTGCTGGCAGGAGATCAAGCTCCCAACCTCACAAACTTCAGTTGAATAAGGCGAATTGGCTGAAGGCGATTTGGGTCCAATGCCCTTGGACATTTGACGACCGACGACGATGTAGATGTATGAGTCCTCGTACTCCAACCCATGAAAAAAAACACCGTCTGCTGGAGTTCTCCAGACTAATGTGAGGAGGAGGAGAAGCGCGAGTTTTCCCCAATGAGCCTTCAGCATCGCCCGAAGGTAATTGTCCCGGGCGAAGCAAAACGAAGAGGCAACCAACATCGTCCAAAATAGGACGGCAACCGTCGAGATTGGCGTCACGGCAACTTCCAAAGTTCTATGCAGTCGAAAGTAGCACAGCGGTCCTACAGCGGATGAATGTGTTCGCTATGCTTTGCCACTGCCCACTTGAACAAGCCACCGCATTGTCCAAAAACAGCACACCGGCCGCATTCCGGTAGGTATAGATTTTTCCAATCAGAGATCGATTTCTTCGCGTACCGCCAGAGTGATGGACGTAAGACGCAGAGTTGATGGTTATACAACGAAACAGCCATATCGCGCTGCGTGAGGTATTCTACTGCCTCCTCTAACTCCTCTTGATAATCATAAGGATCGATCCACAGTTTATCGATATTTCTTGGTGTATACCCGATGTGCTCTAGGCCCATCAAAGCGACATGTTCGACAAACGTCAAGTTCCGGTAGATATATTCCATAAGCTTCGTCAGCCTAGGAATTGTGAGCTGGTGTAGCACAACACGAAGTTCCGAGCGGATGCCGTAACGAGCCAATTGATGAAAACCTGCAATCGTCTGATCGAATGCACCTTTGGCTTGCACTATGTAATCATGATCCGGCGCAAAATCTGAATACAGCGGTATCCCGACGCTAAATCGAGAGTGGCTTACCTCAGCTAGCCCCTTGACATAATCTGCCCAGGCGAACGTCCTGCCATTGGTGAGCATATGGATCTCCGTCTCAGGCATATGCTCGTTGAGGGAGCGCAACAGCGTAAAGAGGTTCTTACCCAGGAGAGTCGGTTCTCCGCCTGTGATCGTGAGATACGGTGGGGCTGGCTTCATTAATTGAATCAGTTGTAAGTTCCGAGCCGTAAGCAGGGTCGTATCGTCCTTGTCCTTTGGCGGCTGTGAACACATTAGGCAATTGCTGTTGCACCTCTCCGTGGCAAACAATGAGTGGTGCATCTCAGCGGGTCGATATAGGGATCGGACGAAACCAGATTCCGGCTCAATTACAACGATGTCGCCATTTCTAAAGTGGTCGATGTCTCTCAACCGCTCCACTCTTGGCACCTCGCATTGATCGGAGACCGGTTCCACAGTCAGCACAGCCAGGTATCCGTTAATGAATTCAGCTTCCGGGCGCTTTCCCTCTCCAAAAACCCGAATTCGTTCTCTTTTTAACTCGGGAATCACCTCATCAAGGGTGATAACCCCTATGATGCTTTGCGCAATATGGCGCGGAGTTCCTGACGTGGTCAAGCGCATTGTTCGGTCTCAATTGGTGCAGTCTTCCCAGTAATCCAAGACCACAAAATACGCATGGTCATCGCATCGTTTTGCTCAATCAGGCCGAACAGATGATTGATCGTTTGCATGTTTCGATGGCAGAACCCACTAGTAGGACGGTGGCCGACAATGTCCCCCTGAGTTGCGTGATGATAGATCGGATCAGCGCCGCAGTAAGATTGAAATGCACAATCAGAGCATCCGGGCAGATTCTGGTTGCACCCGGCTGCGAACATCCTAAGAGCCGGTTCGCTTGTGAATAGGCTGTGCCGGGTGTCGCGGTGCACATTACCCAGTCTGAACGTTCTATCGTGCATTTCTGCAAGCATCCTGGATTCATCCGATGCGAATACTTCGCCATCGTAGTTGTATACAAGAACATTCCACGCCTCGCCCGCAGGAGACTGGAGATCGACATAGCCGGTAGCGTAGGGAGTCAAGATTTTTGTTAAGAGGATTTGCGTGTACACCTCGGCGAGGCGATAGCCGGACCGGTTTACGTTGAGAATGTAGGAGAGGCCCTTTTTGTAGAACTCCAAGAACTTCTCCATTTCGTAACCGGTACGATGTTTTGTTTTGACAGCGAAGCCGTATGGGCTGATTGGTCTCAAGAAAATCGAATGAAACTGACGGAGCACGTATTCATCAACAATTTCAGTCACGAAATCAAGCGATCTTGCGGTGGTCGTCATGAGCGCGGCAACATTCTCTTGACCCAGGACCGAACGACACCGTTCTATTCCCTCAACAGCTTTCTCATGACTGTTTCCACCTGGACGGGGGCGGTTCTGGTTATGGAGGAATGCGGGTCCATCCAACGACGTCGAAACCTTTATCCCCTCATCTCTGAAGTAGAAGATCATCTCATCCGTGACGCACGCCAGATTGGTTGTCACAACTATGTTGAGCGCTTTTCCACGAATTGCAGCCTGTTGTCTTGCTCGCGGGACGATGTACTTAATAAGATCGAAAGCCAAAAGTGGTTCTCCACCCTGCAATTCCAAGGTCAAGTGAGGCGATGGGCTATCCATCATTAGGCTTATGGAGCGATTTGCAGTTTCGCGGCTCATGTCGTATTCATCATGCGATGCAGTCTGCCGAGAGACCTGGCAATAGTGGCATGAGTGCTCACAACGAAGGGTAACGACGAAAATGTGCAGCTTTGTTCCGCCCTCAATGTGTCCGTACTTGGTGCGAACTTTCGTCGCGAGAATGTCTAGCAGGGCGGAAGAGCCGTGGTCAAAAAGAACATGCTTTGCTTTGAGATCCTTGTACAGCGCTGAATCTGGTTCGACCTGACCAGCTGCCAAACGTCTCACAGTGCCGGGTGGAGCGAAGAGATATTCCCCGGCTTCATTAACAATCAGTTCCTTTCCATTCAATCGGGTGAATTGGAAAGGTAACAACTCGAAGCCTTTTGGGGATTGCCGGAATTCTGCGGGTGAATAGAATTGTCGCGCCATAGGAGATGCCTCTTGCCGCGATCAGTGATGACCGGAATCTAAAATCTTAAAGAGTCCATCTGGCTTTTTCTCTTCTACCGCGTCACCGAATAATCCGATTGGCGGATCTTCGAGGACACCTGACTCCGCGAATGCCTTGGCGAGGATCAGTTCCCTAATACTTGACGTCTTGGCTTCGATCTGTGACCGCAGTTCGAAGTCCATCGCTGTGTTAAGGAAGTCGCCCTTGCAAGAAAGGACCGCGTCCGTTATTGCAGATTCCTTGGGAGATAGAGACACCTGGAGGCGCGAGTTTGGCAGTTCCGTGATTTCACAATAGAAGTCCCGTGAAAACCAGTAGCACGCTTTTAATATGGCATCTTTGCTGATGACTTCCATATCAACTACCAGAGTTTCCCCCGCGACTCTAGTTTCGACGCTTTCCATGTTGTTAGGCCATTAGAACGAACTGGATGAGTGCGAGGAGTGGGACGAATGCGATGAATGCGAGGAGTGAGACGAATGCGATGAATGTTGAGCAACCATCTTGAAGCTTTCCCGCTGTTGCTTCAATATTAACTTGGCGGGCAGCGTCTTTACGCTACTTTCGAGCCTAAGATGACCTCCCGGAGCCGTGTCGACTCGTGGTTGTGTCGCAACGATTGACGCGCTCGCCCCTGATGCGGCAATGCTTCCGCCGAGGAGGAGAGCAAGCTTCGTTGCAATTCCACTCATCAGCTTCTTGCTGTCAATAGACATTGTTCCCCCCTGTCAAAAACATAAGATTAGAGCGCCAGACGTATAAATAAGCCGACATAAAAATAGCACGAGCAGAACGAGTGTGGATAGGGTTATTTGCAGCGTTGCCGCGGGTCGCCTGGTTCAAGGATTACCGGCGCGAAGAGTTCAGTCGTGAGAAAGACATAAGTCTTAATCCCATGCTGTCGTCATGCCATCTCAGCACCCTTTTCAGCACCCTCAATCGCAATAAACCGGAGATTCCTGCTGTAAACCTCCGCCGCGCGAAGCGAAGATCATTGCAGGCTCTAGGCCGGAACCCGTCCGATGATGCCATCAGTGGTAGGTTCGTTTCGCCCGGATGTGTGCTCCGCTACCGTTGAGCCGCATACGGAGGAGGGGCAGGCTTACCCCGTAGGTTTCACAGGCCGTCTCGGATTCCATCCCGATGCGAACGATGTGGAGCGCAGCTTCGTTGGAAACAAGAATTGCCGCTCCAAGGCAGGTCGCCTCGTCCTCGATGTCGTGGTCATGGTTCCGGCAACCCGACGCGTCTATCGGATAGGTGAATGGATGTCCTAGAAGGACGTGAGACAGTTCGTGCGAGACATTGCTTCTCTGTCGGCGGCGGTCATGTGAATCATTGTGGATGATCACTCTTTTGTCCATATCGATTTTCAGTGTGGTGGCTGAAAACGCGCCAGAATCCGTGACGGTAAGCTGATGGACCGCTGTCGGGTTTTTTACAGCAAATGAAGACAGGGGCACGATCTCGATATCGAGCCTCTCGGCGATGATTTCGAGACTGATCGGTGCCTCCGGTGAGAGGCCCTGACCGCGCCGGAGTCTTACTGCCATACGATTAGCACTGGCCTTAAAGCCCCGTCTCAGACTCATGATTCCGGCTCCCTGAAACGCTTGTAGGCAGCCTTCAGGATCTGCTCAATGGCTTCCGCGCTTGCCTTACTGAGACTCTTGTCGGCACGAAGAACGGCAGTGATCTGGGCGAGCGGCTCCGCCTTCTTCTTTGCCGCATCCTCTATCGGAATAAACATCTCCGCACGCAGACCTGACCACTTCAGCAGTGCCGCGAGGCCGTCCACGTCCGGACGCTTCCCCTGAGACATCCGCGTAAGCGTCGATGCGCTGACGCCGGCCTCAGCAGCCACGTCTTTCCAGGTCATTCCCATCGCCGAACGCTGGCTGTCGAGGGCGGCGTGAAAGGCTTCTGTGTCGAAATTTACTGACATTCATCTGCTCCACTAATTGCGATATTGCAATTGACAGTCGTTTATGCAATTATCGTTCTGTGATTCGATTCTAGCAATTATCAGTCTAACTAGCAATCAAGGAGTGGCCATGGAACCTGAACTGCAAACCCCGCATGAACACAGTGAGCATCCCCACCATCATCATCCAACCCATCACGCCGAACCGGTCAGGATTCACGTCAACGAGAAACCGGTCCACCTGAAGGGCCATCACCACACCGGACTTCAGATCAAGGAGGCCGCAAAGGCGCAGGAGGTCAAGATCGAGCTGGATTTCCTCCTGTACCTGCTCCGGAATCAGCAGCCCAACAAACCGATCGGCGATCACGAGGAGGTACATATCAACGACGAGAGCCGGTTCCACGCTATTGCTGACGACGACAACTCGTGAGGTCCTGCCTCGATGACACCGGAAGTTCAGAACGCAGTACAGGAAATCCGCCACGCTTTTTCTTCGCGCCATCTTGACTCCATTGAGGACGGTCAGGGCGGCGCGTTTGTCACCATCCACGATGTGCCCATCGAGGGCGAGCTCTATCAGCAGGCTATGTCGTGGTTCGGCTTTCATATTACCCATACCTATCCTTATGCCGACGTTTATCCTCATTTCGTTCGTCATGATCTGAGCCGGAAAGACGGAAAGGCGCTCGGGGAGGGTACTTCGATCGGCTCCTACCGGGGAACTCCGGCCGTCCAGATTTCGCGGCGGACCAACCGGCTCGACCCCACTTCACAAACAGCTCTGCTCAAACTCTGCAAGGTGCTCCGATGGCTGATTACCCGTCCGTAAACAAACCGTGGCGTCTGATTCTTCCCCAGCAAATTTATAGACGTCTACACAAACATCTGTTTCCAGGAGATGGCGACGAGCATGGAGCGGTCATCATCGCCGGAATCGCTGAAACCGAGCAAGGCGTCAGCCTGCTAGCGCGGGATCTGCATCTCGCGGTGGACGGCGTCGACTATGTTCCCGGAAACCGCGGCTACCGAATGCTCAAGGCGGGGTTCATCGCAGACCGCATAGCGCACTGCGCGGGCGAACGGTTCGTCTACCTTGCGATACACAATCACGGTGGGCGGGATCACGTCGGCTTCTCCGGGGACGATCTGCGTTCCCATGAGCGCGGATACCCCGCTCTTCTGGGCATCAGTAAAGGCATGCCCGTGGGCGCCCTGGTGTTTGCGGAAAATGCAATTGCAGGCAACATCTGGCTACCAGAGGAACACAGGCTTGAGCTTGCCGGGGCCTCCGTTGTCGGCCACAGCCTGAAACTGCTTCATTCCGCGCCTCCTCCGAGGCCCCAAGGCAGAAATCCGCTCTATGACCGTCAAGCAAGACTGTTTGGCGATGCCGGCCAGGATGTCCTCGGTCGAGCGAAAGTGGGTATCATTGGCTTGGGCGGAGCAGGATCGCTGCTCGCGGAGTATCTGGGTCGGCTTGGGGTAGGCAACTTCGTTCTGGCCGACCCGGACAGAGTCGCCCTCTCGAATCTGCCACGACTTACCGGCGCGACACTTTGGGATGCATTCTCCTGGTTCGCCGCCAATACGAAGCCTGCTTGGATGCGCCGTCTCGCTGTACGCTTTGCAAAGACGAAGGTCGCCTTGGCGCGTCGCAACATTCTCCGTGCCAATCCCCGCGCGAAGATCGATACCATCTTGGGCGACTTTCTGGAAGAGGAGATCGCGTCCAGATTCATCGACTGCGACTATCTTTTCCTTGCAGCGGACAGCATGCGTGCAAGACTGCTGTTCAACGCCATCGTGCACCAGTATCTGGTTCCCGGCGTTCAGGTGGGCGCCAAAGTCCAAGTCGATAAAACCACAGGCGAGGTCGTCGACGTATTCAGCGTCGTTCGCCCGGTAACGTCGGAATCCGGCTGCCTGCTCTGCAACAGGCTGATTAACAGTGCGAAGCTCCAGGAAGAAAGCATCTCGGAGGGCGAGAGGAAAGGACAGCGGTACGTCGATGAGCCGGAGGTCGTCGCGCCCAGCGTCATCACGTTGAACGCCGTTGCGGTTTCACACGCCTCTGACGATTTCCTGTTCTACATGACAGGTCTGAAAGACCCGAACGCACCAACGGCATATATGAGGTTTCAGCCTCTTTCCCGTCAGGTCTGGTTCGACGAACCCCGCAAATCCGTCGGATGTCAGGAATGCGGCGTGGGAAGCAAGAGCCGACTGGCGCGGGGGGATGCCCGCCGGCTTCCGGTAGTCGAGAGAACCAAGCCTTAGAAAGAGAACGCTCTGAGGCGCCGCCTTCTGCGGCACTCCTGATCTGGCTAGGACTTCCGATCCCCCGCGGGCATCGCGCGCGCCAACCCATTCCCCCCGAGTTGGTTGAACTTCGTCGGTGGAGGCGGGGAAAGCAAACCCGTCCCATGCGGGATCCATCCCGGTCACACGACGCACGAGTGAAGGAGAATCTTACCGCGAGTCGGTCTGCGTTGCTCGCCTATTTCTTGACGATCAGTCCGGAAAGTCGGCATATGGTGAGCAAACCCGGCCCTTCGCGCCCCCCCGCACGCGAGGTTTTAGTTCCCGCCAGGACGGAGAGATATAGAGAGAGAAGGAGTTGAGTGCATAACGGGTCGGGAGTCTCTTTCCGTCTCGCCGCCTCTTGGCGGCGGTCAGTAAAAGACGTGACCCCTGTCATCCGAAGCAAGAGAGTTAGAGCGGAGTGGGTATATCCGTCACGAAGATCTGTGCCGGATCAGATAGCTGGGCATGCTCTAAGGGAGTGTCCGGGTATGGATGCCCTGCATGAGGAATCGTTCTGCTGGTCTTTCCCCTCTGGACCTCCACTCGGTGTCCCATTTCCGTTCCATTCGGGCGAAGAGTCCAGCCAAACAGAGAGCGCATACTTGTCTAAGCGCAGTCTAGCCTCCAGTAGGGAACTTCACTCTTTGCGAAGTATCGGAAAGCATCCGGGCCGTGATCGTGGACTTTCAACGGCTTTTCTTCGCCGCGCTGGGCTGCCTTCGCATCCCAAGCATATGTTTGCATCTCCTGGATTGTCTTGGGGGTGCTCTGACGGCAGAACCGCACCAGACGTTGATTCAGAACCATGGAAGTGATGCAAATACCTTCGTTGACTTCGTTGTCGGCATCCACGTGCCAAATGCCACGCTTAAGCATCTCGGCCTTAAATGATGCAGCAGACGGATCGATGATCACCTTGGCCGCGCCGTGCGGGCCAATGAAGTGAGCGAGATCATCGGCATACTCGGCATCGGTCTTCTGCCGCATCTCGACAGCTGAGTCCCAATAGTACTCGCGAGTCACCCAAAATAGCCGTCCGTCGTCGTAGATGTCCAGAAAGACCATCGGATTGGTGGTCCCATAATCTACGGCGATAATTCGCTGCTGATAGCCGCCTTGGCCTCGCAATCCGATGGGCTCGTCTTGTCGATCGTAGACGAGGTCGTCGGACCACGAGTCCTTGTAGATAGCCCCTTCAGCGATGACCCAAAGGCCTTCAATAAATCGCTTGTGAAAGAATCCGCGATACAACCGCTTCTGCGCTTCCAAGAACCCGGGCGACAGATTCGGATTGTCAGCCATTGTGAAATGGTCGGACCACAGAAGGTTCTTAGCTCTTAAATCGGCATTGTCGAGGTAGTCGGTCTTCAGCCAGTGATAGGGGCTGTCTGGATTCGTCGTGCCGTAAAGTCGAGCGCCCTCGGGCGACATACGAGTGAGCAGCATCTGGAAAAAGCTTCGCGGCATCAGGCTTAGCTCATCACACAGTGCGATTCCCACGGTCAAACCGCGAACGTACCGTTCCGACCCTTCATCCTTGGCTCCGATGACCAGCCAATCAGTACCGTAAAGCCTCAATTGACCTGTATTGCGGTTGTAGCGGTAGTTTCTCGGACCCACCAAATCGAACAGGTCCGTCAAGACATTGTTGTAAACGCTCTGCTTGGAGACGCCGGTGAACAGTTTGCGCCCACCGACGTTGTAAGCACAGCAATAGAGTGCCTTCGGATGCAGGCACCAGGTCTTGCCGCTTCGCACCGCACCTTCGAGAATATTGATCGGCCGGTCCTTCTCCGGCGGACGCATCGCAAACCGTTCAGCACGAGAACCGTAGTTAATCCTGGTCATTGCGCGCGTGGTTGTGATCGTTTGCTAGATTTCCGGCCAGGTCGGAAGCCACTATGGCTCGAGTGCCGTTCTGGTTGGCAACCTCGTGTTTTGCATGAATGGCCCGCATCTCCTGCAGAACCGGGGAAAGATTGTCCCTTTGCTCAAACTCTCGCGGCTCGACTGCTCTCATCACCAATGCTGTCGCCTTGAGATCCCCATGGACCGCCTTATTCGTTTGCTGCTTAGCGATCGCCTGGAATTTAGTGATCCGTCGCTGTTTACCGCCTTCATTGACGGTGATCCAGGTATTTAGCTCCCTCTCAATCGACTCAGCGAACGTTGTGGCTTTCTTCTTCGGTCGCCCACGCCGGTTACCCGATTGACCCGGTTTGAACTGCGTGTGGCGCGGCGGTTTCTTGTAACCTATTGAAAACTCCGATCTCTTTCCCTTATCCACGGGTAGCCTCCAAACGCTCGCTTGCAACGTCGTCAAATCGTTTCCCGCTGACAACATGAATGGCGTGGTCGCCAGTGTGGCGCTGCCAGCGTCTGATCGCCGTGTCTACGTACAAAGGATCAAGTTCGATTCCGCAGCAGATGCGGCCGGTCCGCTCAGCCGCAATCAGCGTGGAACCGGAACCCAGGAAAGCATCGAGCACCAAGTCTCCCCGGGCTGAACAGTCGAGCAACGCGTCCGCTACCAATGCCACCGGCTTGACCGTCGGGTGTAGCGCTAGAAGGTTGCCCTCATCTCCACTTTTCGAAAGACTGTTGATCGACGGGTATTCCCAGACGTTGGTGCGGTTGCGGCCGTATTGACCGAGTTGAATGTTGTTGCGGTGTTTTCCCTCGCCGTTTCGGAAGACAAATACAAGCTCATGCCGCGAGCGGTAGAACGAGCCCATTCCTCCGACATTCTTGACCCAGACGCAGAGATTGAGGACCGAGTCATACACTTGTTTCCCCGCCGTAAGCAGCTCGCCAACGTGCCGCCAATCCATGCAGACGAAGTGCACGGAGCCGGTCACGCTATGACGTGCCAACAGCTTAAGGCTGGATGCGAGGAATGAGACGAATTGAAATTCGCTCATCTCACCGGATGCCATCTGAAATTCGCGATGGCGGATGGCACCTTTGCCGCAGACATTTCCGTCGATAGGCACGTTATACGGCGGGTCGATGAACACGACTCCGGCCCGCTTTGTACCCAGTAGCCTCGAATAGGAAGCCTGTTCCATGGCGTTTCCGCAAAGGATCCTATGTTTACCGAGACTCCAGATATCTCCTGGCTGCGTTACTGATTCCGAACTACCCTCGACCTCGAAAAGGTCATCCGCATCCGCGGTGTCCCCGCCAGGGGAGAGTAGTAGATCGATTTCTGGAATCTCGAAGCCCGTGACCGTGATGTTGAACTCAGTCTCGATGCTCAAAAGGTGTTGAAGCTCGATGGCGAGTATGGATTTGTCCCATCCAGCCTTTTCGGCCAGCCGGTTATCAGCGATCACGTAGGCTCGAATCTGATCAGGAGACAGATCCCCCAGCCGAATCGTAGGCACTTCAGCGATACCGAGGAGCTTCGCCGCCGACAGGCGGCCATGCCCTGCGATGATCGTGTTCGCTTCGTCCAAGAGGACTGGGTTGTTAAAGCCAAATGCTTGAATGCTGTCGGCGATTTGTCGAATCTGCCGTTTCGTATGAGTGCGCGAATTGCGAGGATTGAGCTTCAGCGTCCCTACTGACTGGTAGGCGATGGTCAACTTTGAGCCATTTATATTCACGGGATTCCTTCCAAGTTCATCAACTCCGTCTTGCTGCGACGACGGCCAAAAATCAATGAGAATCTTCGCTTCTAGATTTCCGCAGTTATTGATTGCAAAGATAGCAAAAATTTGCTCTACTACAAAGCATGACGATTGTAGAGCGATTTTATCCTGGCTTTCAGTGGGCAGAACCACTGCATGGCAAGGAGTTGGACGTTGACTGGTCTGGTTCCGATTTGCAGGTAACCGGCTTGGTTCCGACCTATGAGGTTATGGACTCGCCATGCGATCTGATCCGCCGGTACGAAAATTCCCCCAGGCAGGTGGCTATCGGTCAGCAGAGAACCGGGACCGAGTCACCGGAGGTCTGCTTTGCAAATGCGGATACGGATGAGAAGCTGATCGCTTTCGTTCGGAAATTTGGGCCGGTAGTAGCCAAATGCGTAAAAGACACACGTTTGATTCCGGACGTTGAATTGGGTGGACCGCGCTTTCCTTTGTGCCTGATTGCCCAGCAGGATATGCAAGAACTCAGAAATGAGCAGGCCGCCTATCGCGCTGCGCTTTCCTTGGTCATGCAGTTGGACCAGGAAACCCATGACTATCTTTCAGTACAGCAGCTGATGCTAGCCATTGATATGAAGGTGACAGAGGAATTGAAACGACCGAAACCGAAATATGACTTTGCTCTGGTACAGCAGCTGATGAAAATCATCGGTCAAACTATTGCACAGCAGTCGGGCCAACCGAACCGTGGCAACTTTTCAGTACGGCACCTTATGAACGCCACCGCTGCAAACATGAAAGACCAGTTAGACGGACCGAAGTACGATTCAGCACAGCAGCTCTTGAAAATGATTGCTGTGAGCATCAAAAAACACCTGGACCAACCGATCTATGACTATGTCTCAGCACAAAATCTTATGAAAATCATTGCTGCAAACATTAGGGAGTGGCCCCGACAATGGGAGCGTGACAAATCGCTCGGGAGGTGCGAGCCACTATGGAAGCTTAGCCCCGATTCGCTCGAACGAATCAATGACCTGAGTTCAGGGCCACGGGATCGGCTCCTGCCAGATGAGCTCACCGGCCGCATCGTTATTTGCGAGCTATTGAACTCGTTTCCGTCGATTGTTTTTCCGAATCCGCTTGCAATGCACCGTAGTATTAAGTTTGGAATCAGGCCGTTGCTGTACTCAATACTAAGGCGTCAATTTTTGAATCCCCGAGGGTTCAATTCTTGCTCGAACTCGGAGTGCCGGAACTTCTTCAACATCGAACGTGCCGGGCAACAATTCTGCAGCCCCGAATGTTCACTTCACCACCGTCAGCGGATCTACTGGCAAGAACGAGGAAGAAAACTTAGGAAGAAAAGAGCGGCCCAGCGTAAGAAGACGGGTAGGTAGCCGGCGGATAAGCCAGTCATCCTTCGTGCACGAGCGCGTATGAGAAGCAACAACAAAGCCTCGCTCAATTCAAAAGGGTCTTTGAGGCGGGTTGTGGTTTCTGATGTCGAAATTGCATTAAGTGGAGGTCTGGTCTACCGAGCGATTGCTGGGTAGGTCGATGATTCCCATGCAACGACTGAGCGTCATAGATATCTCTTTTATAAGGCTGGCAATCGAGGTGCCGTTGACGCGATTGGGCAATCCCTTACTGCTGATCATGATTTCATCTAGTCGTACCACTTCGTCAGCGAATTCACCGAGCGACGGAAGGACGGTGCGCATGCTGAATCTGATCGACAGCGGATTAACCGTGAATAAATGTGGGTCCCTGAGCCGCGTTCCAAAAGGGTGCTGAATACCCCTTCTGTAACGTCATCGAAATCATCGGTCAGATCTTTCCAATCCAGCCGTTCCAAAATCTGTGGATTAAGAAACAGCTTCACCCACCAAATCGCGTGCGACTCGATGAGTGACTTGGCCTGACTGACCTCCAACGCCCAAACGATTGGACACGCTCTTTGCATTGCAACAAGTCTTCAACAACGGACGAAACAAAGCGCATGTCGACGATAGCGTGACTCCCGGCGGCCCGTTCTGTTCCGGGCGTAAAACGAACGAGGCCAGAGGCATCTTGACACTTGGCGCCATATCCGAGTATCTTGACTGCCGCTGCAAGGTGTGAACCCAACCGAGCGCCGAACGACCGCGCCGATACTTCGACGAAAGCAACCCCTCAGGAGAGCTCCCAAAATGAAATTCATGATTAGAACGCACCGCCTTCTATGCACGGCCGCGTCTCCCTTCATCGTGCTTCTGCTCGCCCTCGTTGCCTCCACACCAGTCTCCGCGCAGACCGATCCGCCCATCCCGTCCGGTGACATCCGCATCCACTACCATCGGCCCGACGGCATTTACACCGGCTGGACCGTCTATGCCTTTTACGACACCACGGAAAACACGGGCGATTATGGCGATGGCCCCGTCCAGGTCACCGGAACCGACAGCTACGGCGCCTATTTTGACGTTGGCGTAACATCTGGCGCGCAGAACGTTGGCCTCATCATCCACAACCCCACCGCCGCAGGCGGCGACCAGAAAGATCCCGGCCCCAATGAATTCGTCGACCCCTCCACCATGGGCAACGAATACTGGGCTTACTCCGGCATTGGCAAGCTCTACAGCGAACCCATCGACATCAGCAACCCCAACACCCTGCTCCCCGGATACGCCCGCATCCACTACTACCGCCCCGACGGCAACTACTCCAACTGGTCCGTCTACGCCTTCGCCGATACCGCTGAATACACCGGCGACTTCAACGACGGCCTGACCTTTGTCACCAGCCACGACTCCTACGGCGCCTACTTCGATATCAAGCTCGCCCCCAGCCCGCACGACCTTGGATTCATCGTCCACAACACCGCCACCGGCGTGAAAGACCCCGGCCCTGACATGCACCTCAATGTGGCAACGTACACGCAGGCCTGGGTAATCTCCGGCAACGCAACTGTCTTCACTTCAGTGCCCACCCCGGCCGAGATCCTGGCCAGCCTCCTGAACGTTGAGCAGGCATACTGGCTCGACCGCCAGCGCATTGCCATCCAACCTCAGTTCGCTCAAAGCGGCGACACCTATTCCATCAGCTTCAGCCTCACCGGAGGCCTGTCTGTTACTCCCTCTGGCATTACCGGCGGCACGAACATCACTCTCACTCCGGCCGGAACCCTCACTGCCGATGAGCTCTATCGCTACCCGCAGTTGGGCGGCTACACCGTTCTCACAATTCCTCCGGAGATTCAACTCTCCGAAATAGAAACTGCGCTGAAGGGCCAGCTCGCTTTTTCGGCAGTTAACTCGAGCGGCGCACTCACTTACGCCACCGGCCTGCAGTTCGCCGGAGTCCTCGACGATCTCTATTACTATCCGGGAAAGCTCGGCGTCGTCTTTCACGATCAGCCCGGGTGGCGCGACTGGCCTGACGACGAAAACTATGCCGTCAAGCTGAAAGTCTGGGCCCCCACTGCGCAGGGAGTTTCTCTGCTGCTCTTCAACCACGAAGCCGATGCGTCGCCCGCCGCTGTCATCCCGATGCACGAGCACAACGGCGTCTGGGTGGCTGACGGCTATCCGAACTGGCAGGACAAGTATTACCTCTACAGCGTGCAGGTCTGGGTGCCGTCAGATTCCGCAGTCGATACAAACGTCACCAGCGATCCGTATTCGATTGACATCGCATTGAACGGCATAAAGAGCCGCATCACCGACCTCGACTCCGACGAAACGAAACCCGCAGGCTGGGACAAGGACACTTCGCCCCCGCTGCGAAGCCTCAGCGACATGAGCATCTATGAGCTTCATATCCGCGACTTCAGCGTGAACGACCCCACCGTTCCAGCGGCTCATCGAGGTCTGTATGAGGCCTTCGACGATCAGAATTCCAACGGCATGAAGCATCTGCGCGCCCTCGCCGCCAGCGGGCTCAAGGCCGTACACATCCTCCCGTCCTTCCACTTCGCCAGCGTGAATGAAAACAAGTCCACCTGGATCATTCCGGCAGGCCTCTCGCAGTATCCGCCGGACGGCACGCAACAGCAGGCCGCCGTCACCGCCAGCCAGACGAGTCCCGCCTACAACTGGGGCTATGACCCCGTGCACTACATGACGCCCGAAGGCAGCTACGCCATCAATCCCGATAGCCGTGTGCGCGAATACCGCATGATGGTCGAGGGACTTCATAACGCCGGGCTGCGCGTCGTTCAGGATGTCGTCTTCAACCATACCAATGCCAGCGGCGAAGGTCCTAAGTCCAATCTCGATGAGGTGGTGCCGAATTACTACCATCGCCTTGACGCAAACGGCAATCTCGAAGAAGGCTCGTGCTGCCCCGACACCGCAAGCGAGCACCGCATGATGGAAAAACTGATGATCGACACGCTCCTGCTCAATGCGACTGAATACAAGATCGACGGGTTCCGCTTCGACATCATGAGCTTCCACTTCCTCTACAACATGACCGACATTCAGAACGCTCTGCGCTCTCTCACCCTTGAAAAAGACGGCGTCGACGGCTCGAAGATTTACCTCTACGGAGAGGGCTTCAACTTCGGAGACACCCAGAACAACCAGATCGGCCCCAATGCCTCGCAGGTTAACCTCTACGGATACGGCATCGGCACCTTTAACGACCGTATTCGCGACGGCATCCGCGGCGGCAGTCCATTCACTGACGAACGCGTCCAGGGCTTTGCCACCGGACTCTTCACCGACCCAAGCGACTACACCAACGCAAATCCGCCATCCACCGGACAGCAGGCTCAGTTAGGCCAATACTCCGACTGGATCCTCGTCGGCCTTACCGGCGACCTGCGCGACTACACCTTCACTGACAGCGAAGGCGCGACCGTCACCGGAGCAGAGGTCAGTTACAACGGCCAACCGACCGGCTACACCAAGAGTCCCATCGAAGCCATCAACTACGCCTCAGTCCACGACAACCAGGATCTCTTCGATGCTGTGCAGTTAAAATCCAGCTTCAACGACTCCATCGCCACCCGTGCCCGCAGACAGATCATGGGCATGAGCCTCGTCACACTGGGCGAGGGCATTCCCTTCTTCCAGGGCGGCGACGATCTGCTGCGCTCGAAGGATATGGATAACAACAGCTACGACTCCGGAGACTGGTTCAACAAGATCGATTGGAGCGGCCAAACTGCGAATTGGGGAATCGGCCTGCCCATCGCCAGCCAGAACCAGAGCAATTGGCCCATCATGACGCCGCTGCTCAGCAACCCCTCGTATACACCGCTGCCGGCGAACATTGCATACAGCGGCGAAGCATTCAGCGAACTGTTGAAGATCCGCTACAGTTCAGAACTCTTCCGTATGCCCACCTTCGATGAGATCCAGCAGAACCTCACTTTCCTCAACACCGGACAAAGCCAGACGGCCGGCCTCATCGTGATGAAGCTCGACGCCAACGGCGGCGACTACGGCATCTACAAACACATCGTCGTTGCCTTCAACGCGAGCAACACGCAGGTCAGCTTCACCGATGGCCGGCTGCAACGCTTGAAGCTGCACCTGCATCCCGTCCAGCAACACTCCAGCGACCCGGCTACCCGGCAGTCCACCTTTAACTCGCAACAGGGCACTGTCACGGTGCCCGCGCTCACTACTGCCGTTTTTGTGTCTGAAACCGAGTAGGCAAATCGCGGCACACTGGAACCTGTCTGAACTAGAACCAATTGGATTAGTTCAGACAGGTTTTTATTGCTCTTGAGGTAGCGAGAAACTGCTTAGGGGCCAACGGGTCGTCACCCTCGTTGAGTGAGTTGGCGATTTGGCACTTACTGAGTCCCTTCATGATTCGGGAAGGTTCAGGCAAGTGGCAGTCTGCAGCGCCGGCCCCTCTTGGGTCAGTCAGGCCAAGTCACTCATCGAGTCGCACGCGATTTGGTGGGTGAAGCTGTTTCTTAATCCACACCTTATGGAACGGCCGGATCTGTGAGATCCGGCCATTGATTTTGTTGGGTTTAGCGGGGCTGTTTTTCGAGGCCTTTTGAAACAGCCACGATATGCTTGTGAGCGTCGTTGAGGACGCTGCGGATTTCCTTGAGCTGGCGCTCCTGTATGGGGGCTGAGGCATGCTCAAGTTGATCGCGGAGTTCATCGACTTTGTCTTCAGCACATCGACGACGGCGAGCTTCATCGCCGAGTTTCACGCCGACCATCAGGCCGACGGCGGCGAAGATCAGGGCCCACAGCAGCATTAGAGCGGTGGCGTCACTCATGCAGATTTCTCCAGGGATGCGTGCTCGCGGAGCACGCGATGGACGGTGGTGCGGGAGATGCCGTGGCTTTTGGCCAGCTGACCGAGGCTGTGCCCATGCTGGCGGTCCCGCAGGATGGCGGTGTGGTCGAGATCCAGCGGCTTGCGTCCGATGTGACGGCCTTCGAGCCGGGCGCGCCGCATGCCGGCGCGCACCCGCTCGATGATCAGGTTGCGTTCGAGTTCGGCGATCGCTCCGATGATGACGACCACCGCTCGGCCTAACGGCCCGCCGGTGTCGATCTGCTCGCGGAAGCTGACGAACTCGATGTTCAACCGGTTGAGTTCGTCGAGCACATCGAGGAAGTGTTTTACCGATCGGGCGATCCGGTCCGAGGCCCAGACCAGGACCACATCGAAGCGGCCGCGGCGGCCATCCCGCATCATCTCGTCCAGACCAGGACGCCTGGCTTTGGCACCGCTGATGCGGTCGGTATATTCGTGGACGATCTCATAGCCACGCTGGGCGGCCATCTGCCGGAGATCGTGAAGCTGCGTCTCCGGATGCTGATCGACGGTTGAGACCCTCATATAAAGGACGGCGCGCTTCATTTGCGCCGCCCTTTGGGTTTGGAAGAGTGCTTGATGATGTATTCCTGGATAAACTCCAACAACACATCGGTCATGTTTTCGCCCTGCGAAGCAGTGACGGATTTGAAGCTGTTGTGCAACTCAACGGGAACGTTTAAATTCATGCGTTTAATTTGCGGTTCTTGAGCCTTTCCGATCTCTCTCACCTCCTTTCATGGAAGTGAGCATATCTACTTATGAGTACTTAAGCCAGATCAGCCTTTCCAGGCTGACTGGCAGATGAAGACCATGGTGGCCATCTGCTCGAAGCGGATCTCGAGCGCCGCGGCCATGGAACGAAGCCTGCTCGGATCGGCGGGGATGTATCCGGACTCGACGGCGGCCCACTCAGAGGACTCCATGCCGGCCAGCCGGGCCGATTCCTCCAGCGAACGCCCAGTTGCCTGACGGGTTTTCTGGATCATCATTCCGAAGATCCGGCGCCAGGCCTCGGTCCGGACAGCGGAAAAGTCGGCCTGCGAAGCGAAATAGGTCATGCTCATATACTCATTACTCCTGATAATGCGCCGGTGTCAAGAGATCGGCGCTGGATTGAACTACACGGTGAGTATCTACTCAGAGAGCGGATCCACCAAAACCACATCGATCACAAGGTGGACAGCTATGTTCACCCGACCTTCTGGGGCAAAGTCGAAGCCTACACCGGCTTCGGCTTCGACATCGCCAAAGACATCATCGAGGCCCGCTACTACCTCAATCCCACGGCCATTGAAATCACCAATCCCGCCGCGGCCATCCGCCGCGCCACAAGCTCCCCAGCCCACGCTCAGTAAGCCTGAGCCCCAACACTCAACAAGGAGAAACAACATGAGCTTTATCAAGGACGTCGAGAAGTTCTTCGACAAGGTGTTTTCCAGCACCACTCCCGAGCAGAAGATCCTGGCCGCCGCCGGCGCGCTCGCCCCGCTGGTCGAAACCGGTCTGGCGATCGAAGATCCCCAGGCGGCCCCGGTCGGCACCGCGGTTTTCAAGACCGTGCAAACCCTCGGCACCTTCGTCGCCATCGTGCAGACCAGGTCTCTCCGTCCTGCTCAACCCAAAACCCCTCGCACGCGCGGGCGCGGGAAGAAAGCCTCGCCGTTTTGCACGCACTTCTGCCTGCAAGCCTGATGGATTTGTGGGAAGGAAATAGCTCGAGGCGCGCCCGTTCACCGGAAGCCGCTGTTTCGGCTACGCATCCCTCCGGTCAGGCTTTCTTCTGCTTTTTATTGTTCAGTCCCGGCTCTCCCCGGGCGTTGCTCCCGATCCTCGCGGGCCGTTTCTTGTCAGGGTTGATCCCCGCGTTAACTGCCCTGATACCGGGCCGGTTTTCGATCGATTCCCGCATCCGGATCGAGGTCGGACTTTGTGCAAAAAATCGCCCGGGGGAAGCCATTTCCCCTACGTAGTCTTGATACTTTTCGACCAAAACTGCTGTTTTCCACCTGCACTTTTTCCGCTCTAGTATAGGTAAACACCCCTCAACCGGTGATTTGACTTCTCGGCTCCGGCAGCAATTACTAAAGAGTTACTCCATACACCACGCACTTTTCTCAACCCGGCGATCCGGCAGGGAATCATCTGCTTTTCTCTCCTCTTAGCCCGCCCCGCTCGCCCCCAACAAGGGGCGTAAGCGGTGCGCATTAATAAAGAAAGAAGTGCGCAATGGGTGAAAGAACAGAAAGAACGCTGCGCAGTCGAGGTCGCAGCTCTGCGCAACAGTTACTCCAACACCCAAAGCGAGGCGGAGTGCACCTGGGACCAAGTACACAACGCTCCCGAATATCTTCTTCGGTCATTCGGAAACACTCCACGACACTCCAAAACGAAACATTCCACACAAGTCAACCTTTTATCACTGATCGGAGTTCGATGAGTGGCTCGGCGATTTTGCACTCATCCTGATCCTGACCGGTGATGATCAGAAATCGCAAAGCTCCGAAGCTATCGAAGCGCTGCATGAGTAAAGAGTCCGGGAGGCGGATTCTGATAATACGCCTTGGATGAATCGAGCATCACGGGAGTTCCTTCAGGTTCTCTAGTCTTACGGGAATTCCCGACTTCAATGTCAGGGCGGCATGGATTAAGGCGATGTGTGAGAATGCTTGCGGGAAGTTCCCCACCAGCCCTTCTTTCGCATCATATTCTTCTGACAAAAGATGGAGATCGTTGCTCAAGCGAATCAACCTTTCAAAGAGCGCCTTTGCCTCTTCCCGTCTCCCCTGAAGGACATAAACATCTACGAGCCAGAAGTTGCACGCGAGGAACGCGCCCTCACCCGCGGGGAGGCCGTCTTTCACCCGGGCGGTATCGTAGCGGAGCAGCAGCCCATCGCGAATCAGATGCTTTTCGATCGCTTTGACGGTTCCCACCACACGGGGATCGGTAATCGGCAAAAATCCGACCAGCGGGATCATTAGCAGGCTGGCATCCATGTGCTTCGTCCCATAGGCCTGCGTAAAGCTCTTCATCCCAGAGTGATAACCCCGCTTGCAGACCTGGGCATGAATCTTTGCGCGGGCCTTCCGCCATCTTTCCACTGAGCCGTTCATTCCAAACCTCTCAACCATGCGAATGCCACGGTCAAACGCTACCCAAGCCATCACGTTCGAATGCGTAAACTGCTGCGTTCCACTGCGAAACTCCCACAACCCTTCATCGGGGTCGTTCCATATCTTTTCGAGATGTTCGAGCAAGGGATTTTCCAGCCCCTGACCGCTCTTGTCCTCGAGAGGATAAAGTCCGTGACAGCGCGCGCGAAAGAGCGCATCGAGAACTTCGCCGAAGGTGTCCAGCTGCAATTGGTCGGAAGCCTTATTGCCGATATGCACCGGCGTTGAATTCAGATAGCCGGAAAGCCACCCGGCCTGCCACTCACTGTGCTCCCGCTTGCCCGAAATCCCGTACATCATTTTGAGATTTTCTGGATTGCCCTGAATGGATCGGCTGAGCCAGTTGAGCCACGCCTTTGCATCCTCACTGTATCCGCAGTGCATCAGCCCTAACAGACTAAAGGTGGTGTCACGCAGCCAGCAAAAGCGATAATCCCAGTTTCGAATACCTCCGACCTTCTCGGGTAATGAGGCCGTGGGTGCAGCAACAAATCCTCCGGAGGGTGCATAGGTAAGAGCCTTGAGCGTGAGCAGCGACCGGTTGACGGCCTCGCTGTAGGGGCCATCATACGTGTTGCGCGTGATCCACTCATTCCAGTAAGCAATGGTGTTCTTCTGCGCCTGCTCAATATCCAATGGCGGTGGGTCATCTCCACGAAACGAATTGCTGTATTGCAGGGTGAAGAAGTAAGTCTCGCCGCGTTTCGCAACCCACTCGGCCCAAAGGTCGTCTCCCTTCTGCGCCTGAAGCGAAACATTGCTGCGCAGGACGAGACGATGCGGGCCAGTAACGGCGACCCATTCGCCCTCTTTCCGCTGTTCGAGTAGTGGTTGTGCGCTCCCATAATCGAAGCGAGGCGCGAAGCAGGAGCGCATCCTTATATGCCCTTCAATGCCTCGGACGATACGCACTATGCAGGAGGCACCCTCTCGCCTAGGCATGAAATCAGTGACTGTAACCCGGGCTCCGAGGGTTTGCGCGTACGTGGTTTCCAAGACTAACGTGCCGGGAATGTAACGCCTGCTCGAAGTCCGGAACGATTTCGGGGCCAGACTCCATCTTCCGTTCGCTTCGTTCCCGATCAGGCTTGCGAAACAAGCTTGCGAGTCGAAGTCGGGCCAGCAGAGCCAGTCAAGATTCCCATGCGCGCTGATCAGCGCCGCTGTCTCCAGGTCGCCGATAAGTCCGTACGCCGCGATTTTCTCTCTCACCTGTCGACACCTTATGCGGCCTTCCAGCTTGCCGTGCATCCCTCTGCCATCAGTCCGTTCATGCACGATGACGCGGCTGTTGGGTCATTCTCAGCGGGTCCGCGTAGGATCCGGACCTGGTTTCAGTTTACGCGTTTCAAACTCTTGCCCAGGTGCTCAATGCCCGCATGGAGCGCACCTCAAAAGCATCAGACCAGCAATTCCCAAACGTGCATCTCACCTAGTGAAGAGAGGATGTACGGAATGGCGATTGACCCCGAGCGGCATCTCCGAATTGTTTCCATGTTGCGGAGAGAAAAGCACGATGCGCTGCTCTGTTCCAGCCCTACCGCGGTTCTTCTGCTGACTGGCTATTGGCCGGTGACGGGCAATAGCATTGCGATCTTTACCTCGGACGGCGAAGTCCACGTACTGGTGCCGGAAGATGAACAGGAGATTGCCGCGAAGAGCAGCAATGCTGCGCTCGTCCCATATCGTCCGGCGTCGCTTCAGACACTGGCGACAACCGGCGAAGAGATTCGGGAACGGCTGATTGCTCTGGTCAGGAAGCTCTCCATCACGCAAGCGAGCGTGGGCATGGAATTGAAGCATGGCTTGCAGCCCGCCAGTTATGCAGTTACAGCGGACTACCGCTCGACGCTCAGCACTGTGCTCCATGAGGAGTTTCCAAAGCTGACTGTGGCCGGCGCCGATGCGCAATTGGAAATTCTCAAGGTGACTAAGACTTCAGTGGAACTGGAACCCATGCGCATGAATGCCAGGGATGCGGAAGCTGGATTCATGGCTGCTTCCTCCGCTATTCGCGAAGGACTGCGGGAGGCTGAGATCGCGGGATCGATTCAGCTGGCGTTTGAGGAGTCTCCCGCCGCCGAGCATATGCAGCGCAGTTATGGCTTTTACTACTGCATGTCAGGGCCGAATTCCGCAACGGCCGCCGCAGCCTTCGCACGCACACGACAGAGAACGGTGCAGCGCGAGGACCTGGTGATGATCCATGCCAACACCTGCGGAGACGGCTACTGGAGTGACATCACCCGGACCTTCACGGTGGGCGAGCGAACGGCCAGGCAGAAGCAGATGCGTGGCGCCATCATGGAAGCCCGTCAGGCGGCGCTCGATGTGATTCGGCCCGGCGTTGCCGCCAGCAAGGTGGACTGCGCGGCGAGAAACGTTCTGGAAAAGCATGGCTATGGCAAAGAGTTTAAGCATGCACTTGGTCATGAAGTCGGGTTCGCGGCGGCCTATGCGAATGGGCATCCTCGCATTCATCCCGCATCGCCGGATGTGCTTGAGGAGGGGATGACGTTCAACGTGGAGCCTGCAATTTATTTCGACGGATACGGCGGCATCCGTCACTGTGATGTGGCCGCTGTGGTGTTGAAGTGCTGACGGAGTTTCAGACGGCACGGTTCCAGCAAGCACGGTATCAGGAGATCGCATGATGCAGGAGGCTCCGGTTACGCGAGGCAGCGTATCGGTCTACAAAGTGCCGACGGATGCTCTGGAGGCTGACGGCACCTTCTCGTGGGACAGCACAACGATGGTGCTTGTGCAGCTGGAGGCGGGCGGCAGACACGCGCTTGGGTATACCTATGCCGATCCCGCAACGGCGAATCTCGCGTCGGCTTTGCTCGAAAACATTGTTCTGCAACAGGATGCGTTCGACCA
Source organism: uncultured Acidobacteriaceae bacterium (assembly GCA_963743135.1). Taxonomy (GTDB): domain Bacteria; phylum Acidobacteriota; class Terriglobia; order Terriglobales; family Acidobacteriaceae; genus Silvibacterium. The sequence continues at coordinate 581,677 of CAVUON010000006.1, read as the reverse complement.
CGGGGCCATCTGGCAGTCGATGCTGCGCTTCGTGCGCAACCTAGGCGAGTCCGGAATCTCCATGATGGCAATTGCCGCGATTGACAACGCGCTCTGGGACCTGCGCGCGCGACTGCTCGATGTTCCACTGGTCATCCTCATTGGGAAGGTGCGCGATTCGATTCCTGTTTACGGCAGCGGAGGATTTACCAGCTATAGCGACGACCAGTTGAAGAAGCAATTCTCGGGATGGGCGGAGCAAGGATTTTCGATGATGAAGATGAAAGTCGGCACCGATGCCTCGAAGGACCCTCACCGCGTCTCAGTAGCACGGCGAGCGATCGGAGAAGGTCCGAAACTGTTCGTCGACGCCAATGGCGCCTACACCGTCACGCAGGCTATCCGCCTTGCAGAGGTTTTTGAAGAAGAGTCTGTCGAATGGATCGAAGAGCCGGTGAGCTCTGACAACCTGTGCGGATTGAACCAGGTGCGGATGCGGGTACCTGCGGGTATGGATGTTGCCGCGGGCGAGTACGGGTACACTGCCTGGTATTTTCGCCGGATGCTCGATGCCCAGGCTGTTACCGTTCTGCAGGCAGACGCGACGCGTTGCGGCGGCATCACCGGCTTCCTCGATGTGGCATCGCTCTGCTGGGCGGACAATGTTCCGCTTTCCTCGCACTGCGGTCCGAGCATGCATCTGCACGTTTGCTGTGCCGCGCCGCGTGCCATTCACATGGAATTCTTCCGCGATCACGCCCGAATTGAGCGGATATTCTTCGACGGGTTCTGCGAACCGCGGTCGGGGAGGATGTATCCGGATTTAGGTCGCCCGGGGGCGGGCCTGGAGTTGAAGGAGAAAGACGCTGCCGCTTATCTCGTTTAGCTCGATATCTGATACAGAGTGGGAAACAATCTTAACGCGGAATTGAAAGGATCACTCGTATGGCACAACAGGTTGCAGATCTTATTGTGGAGCGCCTGCTGGCATGGGGCGTTGACACCATCTTCGGATTTCCGGGCGACGGGGTCGATGGATTCTTCGAGTCGCTGCGAACGCATCAGGAGAAGCTTCAGTTCATCCAGGTACGGCACGAAGAGGCAGCAGCCTTTGCCGCAGTCGGCTACGCAAAATACTCAGGCAAGATCGGCGTGTGTGTTGCCACGTCCGGCCCGGGCGGCATTCATCTTCTGAACGGCCTGTATGACGCCAAATGCGATGGCCATCCCGTCCTCGCCATCACGGGCCACACCTTTCACGATCTCATAGGTATGGACTACCAACAGGATGTCGATCTCGACAAGCTGTTCATGGATGTCTCGGTGTTCAATGAGCGGGTTATGGGACCGGCGCACGCAGTCAACTGCGTCGACGCGGCAATTCGCACGGCGTATGCACGACGGGGAGTGTCACACCTCTGCATCCCAAAAGATATTCAGGAGTGGCCGGTCTCTGTCCAAGGCAAGCTCCGCAGTCCGGCGAACATCCCAAACCATAGCGGAGATTGGAGCGCACCATCTTCAGCCCATCCTAACGCGGCTCTGATTCGCAAAGCGGCGGACATCATCAACGCCGGCTCCAGGGTCGCGATCCTGGCCGGAAGAGGCGCGCTGCATTGCCGCGAAGAAGTGTCTCAACTCGCCGAGCGTGTCGGCGGTCCGGTCGTCAAGCCGTTACTCGGCAAGGCAGTCCTTCCAGATCGAAGCCCCTACACGACGGGAGGTATCGGCTTGCTGGGCACAGCGCCTTCGATGGATGTAATGGAAGACTGCGACACGCTGATCATGATTGGAACCAGCTTTCCATACATGGAGTTTCTGCCGAAGCCGGGGCAAGCCAAGTGCGTCCAGATCGAGATTGACGCGGCTCGTGTTGGTTTGCGCCATCAGGTAGACGTTGGGCTGGTGGGCGATTCGAAGGCGATCCTCACCGAACTGCTTCCTCTCATCGATGTCAACAAGAAGAAGAAGTTCCTGAAGGAAGCTCAGCGGAACATGGAGGACTGGAACAAGCTGATGGAAGAACGCGGCACGCGTACATCCATGCCGATGAAGCCACAGGTTGTCACGTACAACCTCAATAAGCTCCTTGATAACGATGCAATCGTGTCTTCCGACAGCGGAACCATTGCGACGTGGACCGCGCGGTATATCGAGATGCGCGGCTCGATGATGTTTTCGCTCTCGGGCTCTCTCGCGACGATGGCGAATGGGCTTCCCTATAGCATCGGTGCGGCCGCCGCCTTTCCGGGACGCCAGGTAGTGTGCGTCGTAGGGGACGGAGGGCTAACGATGCTGATGGGCGAGATCGCAACGCTAGTCAAGTACAACCTCCCTGTTAAGGTCATCGTCATCAAAAACAATGTCCTCGGTCAGATCAAGTGGGAGCAGATGATCCTTGAGGGCAATCCCGAGTTTGGTGTGGAGCTTCAGCCAATCGACTTCGCCAAGGTTGCCGACGCCTGCGGAGCCGCTGGCTACACCATCGAACGCCCGGAAGATGCCGAGCGAGTTCTGACCGACGCGTTGCGACATAACGGACCGGCGGTCATTCAGGCTGTTGTGGATCCGAATGAGCCGCCCATGCCCGGAAAGATCAACACTAAGCAGGCTGTCAAGCTGGCGGAGGCATTGCTGCGCGGTCAGAAGAATGCAGTCGGCATCATCAAGACGCTCGCGGAAGACGAGATTCGCGAGGTTATATAGATGGAGGCTACACCGCAAACGGGACTCTCTCTCCAAGGGCCAATGCATGACCTCGAAATTGTTCGCAACCACATTCGCGAGGGTCGCTTCCAGCGCACCCTGTCTCTTCTGACCGCTTTCGCAAGCCTGATGAGCGGCCTGGAGGTGGCTTACGAACATTATCGCGGCAGTTACAGCCGACGGGTAATGTATACGCCCGTCATCCTGAGTGCGGCTTTGACGTGCGCAGGGGTCGGCGGATTCTTCAGCCGATGGGCCGCGCGCACACTGCTGCGGGCAGTATCCGCACTCACGCTTGCAGACTCGTTGATCGGTTTTTATTTTCATGCTCGGGGAGTCCAGCGGAAGCCCGGGGGATGGCGACTGCCGCTGGTCAACATGATCATGGGACCGCCCATCTTTGCACCGTTGCTCTTCGGCACAAGCGCTTACCTGGGTCTGATCGCCTCTTATCTGCGCCGCGAGGAGAGATCGGATTCGCGGCCGAGCAGTTCTTCCGAGGTTCTCGATCATAAACTGGTCAAAGTGCTGCCCGGAAAAGCAGGCCGCGAAATGCTTTCCGTTGAGCAGGATGTTCGCGAAGGCCGCTTTCAGCGGCCGATGGCAGTTGCGACAGGGATCAGCGCATTGCTCAGCGGGTTTGAGGCGTGGTATTCCCACTACAAAAATAATTTTCGCTACAAGGCACAGTGGACACCTGTCATTCTGGCCCCGATGCTGGCCGCATCTGCGTTTGCGTCGGTGCGCAGCCGCAAAACCGCGACCGCTCTGCTTCCGGCGATCTCGGCGCTTTCGTGCGTCGACGCGGCGGCGGGGTTTTTCTACCACGCGCGCGGCGTGCTTCGCCGGCCTGGCGGAGGCAAACACATCCTATACAACATCATGTACGGGCCGCCAATCTTTGCGCCGCTGCTCTTCGGCGCGGCCGGCGCGCTGGGTATTCTTGCGAGCTTGCTGGGCAGGAGGAAGCGATGAAAAATAAAGCGATCGATACCGCTCTTCTTCCTCTCGATCCGGATTCGGGCGAGCCGCTGTTGCCACGTCCGCAACCCGGTTACTACTCAGGCTTCAGCACGCTCTCTCAAAAGCCGTTCTGGGATCATGCAACACGCAAACTGGTAATAGACCGCGTGGAGACGAGCGCACCGATTCGCTTCTTCACCCAGCAGCAGGCCGATTTCTGGTCGATTGTGTTCGACCACCTGATTCCGCAAACTGACCGCACTCCGGATCGCCGCATCCCGATCCTGCCTGCTGTCGACAAGCGCCTTTTCCTCAACAAGACGAACGGCTATCGGTTTGCGGACATGCCGCACGACCGCGAGGTGTATCTCCTGGGCATCGAGGCGATCAACGAAGAGGCTCAGCATCGGTATAGGGGAGCTTTCGTTTCACTCCCTCATCTTCAGCAGGACATTGTCCTGAAAACAATTCATGATGGAAAGCCAAAGGCGGCGGCCGGTATCTGGAAGCGCATGTCCGTTCATCGCTTCTGGCAGCAGATCATCCATGATGCGGTCGACGCATACTACGCCCACCCGTGGGCGTGGGATGAGATAGGTTTCGGCGGACCAGCATATCCACGCGCCTATATGCGCCTGGAGCGCGGCGAGGCTGAGCCGTGGGAGGTTGAAGAACAAAGTTATGCATGGGTCGCGCCGTCCCAGGCCGTTTCCGGCGAGAGAGAAACGACGCACGAATTTCACACGGAATCGCTCCAGCATCGCTCGCACGGCAGAAAAAATCAGAGGCCGTCTTGAAAAAACCAATCCTCGGATCTTTTGAACCTCCTTCCACCGACAAGCATATGCTGGGCGCGCTTCAGCATATTCATGTCCCGATGCGCAGGTTCAAAGAGCTGGAAGAGGTGGACTATGTGATCGTCGGTGTTGGCTCGGCTGGCGGCGTGCTGCTGCAGCGCCTTGCGCGCGCAGGTCTTAACGTCGTTGGCCTTGAGGCCGGGCCGTTCTGGGATACGGAGCGCGACTGGGTGAGCGACGAGGCCGGATCGCACGAACTTTATTGGGAAGAGCCGCGCGTCACCGGCGGATCGGACCCTCTTGCCCTGGGCGCGAATAACTGCGGCAAAGGTGTTGGCGGCGGGTCCGTGCATTGGGCGGCATTTACTCCGCGGCTGCATCCCTCGGACTTCGAGATCCACACGCGCGATGGAGTGGGCGTCGATTGGCCCATTACCTATGAGGAGATTCGGCCCTACTACGAGCAGCTCGAACTGGAGATGCCGGTTGCCGGGCCTGCCTACTATCCGTGGGGGCATCCTCACGGCTATCCTTATGGACCGCACCCAATGGGGGGAGCAGGCAATGCGCTGATTCGCGGCTGCTCGGCATTAAACATTCCCGTCTCGATCGGCGGGCCCGTCGCAATCCTCGCCGGCTCGCATGGCGACCGGCCCCACTGTATCTATCGCGGGTTCTGCATTCAGGGCTGCAAAGTGGGCGCAAAGGCCAGCACGCTCATCACACATGTGCCGGATGCACTGCACAGCGGCGCCGAGATTCGCGATTATTCGATGGCCGGGCGCATCAGCCTGGGCCGGAACGGCCGCGTGAACGGCGTCCATTATTTCGACAAAGACGGTAAGGAGCGTTTTCAGCGTGCCAAGGCGGTCATCGTTTCCGGCTATGCGATCGAGACGCCACGACTTCTGCTGAACTCCGCATGTCCCGGCTTTGAGAACGGTCTGGCCAATTCAAGCGATACAGTCGGCCGCTACCTGATGGCGCAGGCCGGAACCGTCGTCCTGGGGCGCTTCGATCAGCTCGTTCGCGTATACAAAGCCCCTCCCGCGCATGCGCTTACGGAGGAGTTCTATGAGACCAATCCAAAGAACGATTTTGCGCGCGGCTTTGCCATCCAGACTGTCGGCCCGCTGCCGATTGCATTCGGCAAACAAATGGTCGCTGCAAAGAAGGCATGGGGATGGGGACTGCGCCGGGAGATGATGGACTACAACCATTGGGCGACGTTCGGACTTCTTGGAGAGATACTTCCGTGGCCCGAAAATCGCGTGACCCTGGATGAAGAGAAAGATCGCTTCGGCTTGCCCATCGCGAACGTGAGCTTCAATCTCCATGAGAACGATCACCGGCTCATTAAGGCGGCGACGGCAAAGACTTTGGAAGTGATGCATGCTGCAGGAGCAAAGGAAGCTATCCATGAGGCTCGTTACGCACATCTTGTGGGAGCGGCCCGGATGGGATCGGATCCGCGCACTTCGGTCGTCGATAAGTTCGGACGCTCGCACGACATTCCCAATCTCTTTATTTGCGATGGCAGCATTATGCCCACGCAGGGCTCGGCGAATCCCGGCCTCACCATTCAAGCTCTGGCCGCCCGCACCGCCGACTATCTGATTTCCCAGGGGGACGGCGTGTTCACCTCAAACGACCGCGAGATGATTTCGCCGCCCATTCGCCGAAATCTCGCCCCGCCCGGAACGTGGGGCAAAGGGGTTCCCAGACTTACGTAGCATTTTGACGACCGACACTCTGAATCGAGGTTTGAATATGGAACGATCTCCCGTTGTAGTAGTCACAGGCGCTTCAGCCGGCCTTGGTCGCGCGATTGCGCATGGCTTCGCCAAGCGAGGCGCAAAGCTCGGATTGCTGGCCCGCAATCCGGAAGCGCTCGCGGCAGCCAAACAGGAATGTGAGGATTTGGGTGGCGAATCGATCTTCATTCCCACCGATGTCTCCGATGCGGAAGCGGTCGAGCGCGCGGCGAGCCAGATCGAGCAGAAGCTGGGGCTGATCGATATCTGGGTGAATGATGCGATGGTCAGCGTGTTTTCTCCGGTCAAGGAGATGGAAGCTTCCGACTACAAGCGAGTGACGGATGTGCTTTATCTCGGCTTTGTCCACGGCACCCTGGCGGCGCTGCGGCGCATGCTTCCGCGGGACCGCGGAACGATTATCCAGATCGGGTCTGCGCTGGCCTATCGATCGATCCCCCTTCAATCTGCATACTGCGCCTGCAAGCACGCGATCAACGGATTTACCGATTCGCTGCGATGCGAGCTTTATCACGACGGCAGCAACGTCAAAATCACTGCCGTGCAGATGCCGGCGATGAACACAACGCAGTTCGACTGGGTAAAGAATCGCATGCCCGACAATACACAGCCCGTGCCTCCGATCTTCGAGCCGGAGATCGCGGCTGAAGTTGTGGTTGCGGCGGGCTTCGCGAAGAGTCCAAGGCGCGAATATTGGGTCGGAAGCCCGACGGTTGCGGCAATCGTTGCCCAGAAGTTTATCCCCGGATCGCTGGATATGTATCTGGGAAAAACAGGCTATAAATCGCAGCAGATTGCGAGCGAGCCGCGCGATCCGAACGCGCCCAATAATCTTTATGAATACGTTCCCGGCGTTCACAGCGCACGCGGGAAGTTTGACGACCAGTCCAAGCGCACAAGCGCGGAGGTCTACGTTTCGCTCCATCGCGAGTGGTTCGCACTTGGCGCGCTGGCTGTGGCTGGCTTGGGGGCCGCACTCTGGGGAACATGGCGGCGCGGATGACAACCATCTTGCCATGCCATAAATCCGCCGAGGCCACTCCCGACAAATTACTCCTCGCCGCTACCTCGGCCGCGCTCCTCACACTGATTCCCGTGGCCGCTCATCAACTTGGCTATCTCAGTCACCTGCCCGATCCTCCTGCTGCGATCTTTGACTCGGACAGAATCACGGAGTCCACAACCGCGCACCCTCTGGGCATCCCGGATAGTCTCCTTGGTCTTGGAAGCTATGGGCTGACGTTAACGCTGATTCTGCTCGCTCGCTCCAAGCCGAAGGCCCGCAGGCTATTGGCCCTCAAGTTGATCGGCGACGGCTCGATCGCCGGTTTCAACATGGTGCGTCAGATTACGAAGTTCGGAAAACTTTGTTCATGGTGTACCGTAACGGCGCTATGCACGGCCGCGATGGTTGCGGGAGGCCGCAAGTTGATTGCAAAGCGATCCGGAAATACGGCGGATGCTTTCTAAGCTCCGGGACGCCCTTCTGGAGATCCGGTTTCCTCCGAAACAAAGAGCGGACTATGGAGCCAATCCTTCCTGGTTCCATAATCCGCCAATCTCTGTCAGACCTGGATTTTCTACTTCTGCAAAACCGTCGAGTATTGCTTACCGGGATACCTGGGCACGGTCATCCGAAGCCGAGTATACGCGGAGCTCATGCGTCAGAGCCTCTGCGGAGGCTGGGCCGACACCCTTCCGTCGAGAATCTGAAGCCTGTCCACATTCGCTCCGTACATCGGAAACACAATATTAGCGCTTTCAAAGTTGTTGAAGGGATGGTTCATCACCAAGACGCAGCGTCTTCGGGACAGGAAAACGCAAACCACCAAAAACAAACTCACAGAGATCGCACGGTTGACGCCGACCGGCCTTCTCATGGAAGGCCAATGCGCCCATTGAGCCCACTTCAGGCGCATCGGGGACAGATCCGGGACAAATAGGATGTAGCCATCTATTGTTTTCAGTCGTTTAGCGTTGCCAACGGTGCCGCTTAGTTGCTGAAAACAAACGATTTAGTTGCCCTCATAACCCAAAGGTCGCTGGTTCAAATCCAGCCCCCGCAACGATCCGAATTTGCTATCGATCCCATTCAGGACACCATTGATCTGACCTGCCCCTCCTCGTTTCATCCATCCGTCCCTCACCACTTCCAGGAAAAGCCAGTTTCGAAATCGTGAGACAGTCCCCATGTGGATCGGCAGCCGGGATCGTCGTAGCACCCAGTCGCAGAGGCTACGATGAGTGAGCTAATCCGAACCGCAAGCTTATCATTTACCCAATAGTCCGTTCCGCCGCCGAAAGCGTACGCCACGCTGTGACTCCATCCCGCTTTACCCTCGTCACCTTTATCGTCTTCATCGGTGACAACTGTTCCGGCTCCCTCTTGTATGAAAGATGTGAATCTATTAGCTCGCTCAGTAAATCTATTTGCTCTTACTTCCTCAGTAAACATGCCAAGGAATTCCATTCTCATCTGAGGCCAGGTGGCCCATACACTGTTAACTGCGCCAAGTAGCTTGCCGCCAGACGGGTTTTGTTCGTACCTTACGCCAAAGGCCTGATGGGGACTAAGCCAGTGTTCGTATTCAGCGCCTCCTCCAAGCGAGGACCTTTGTGAACTTCCCACCGTATTATTTCCAAATGGTGGGTCCGGTTCGTTAATGTTGATGTAGGTGACAGGGTTGAAATTCCCGACGCCTATTACACTGACCTGGTTACGCTGAGCCATCGCTGTAGCTGAAGCCAGCAGCAAGAGAAAGAATAGGTTTTTCACATTGGCTGACGCTTTCAAATACCCCTCCTTGCTGTGCTGTGCACCTGGGTTCAACTGTCTGGCGCCCTTCGCCGCAGCCTGAAAAACATTGGCGAAATACCACCCGAGCTGAGCCGCATTTCTTTGGGGAAAGCGGCCAGGACCCATTGGGGTTATCGGAATGATTGGGAAATTCTCCTATTTCACTTCGCTCTTGCGCACGAGGCTGCAACCAATTTGGAACCTCATCAGACCGCCCTCCCGATTTGGAAGTTGAGGTTCACTCATCGCTATTGCGCCCCTTGCAATGAGAGATGGGATTAAGGCAGGATAGTGTCCCCTTGGAGTGTGGTCGAAAAATAGCCGATCTTCTTACCAAATGGAGATGGCCTAACGACCGTGTGCGCGGATACTAAGTTGACGCCAGATCGGTTGCGAATTCCTGCTGCTGAAGCGGTGACCGGCGGTTAAGAGCTAATATTCGTCGATGCTCATCAGGCGTCACGACACTTCTGACTCAAGCACGGAATCACAAACTCGGCATCCGGGGAGCCCTTCGTTGATGATTGCTTGTCGTGCTTTTTGGTTAAGACTGTCGAGACGCACCCCTGGCACGCGCCCAAACACACTACTCCTCCTGAGTTCCCGGAGCGTGCGTTCGCGCCGAATGAGCCCGACTACCGCAGCCCAAATTGGTGTGGGTCACCGGTGCAAGATGTGAAACTATCGCGTTCTTAGCTCGGCTCGACGCTACCCATAACCGGCCGCACTCAGTGGGCGTGTTTGCGGTGACAGAGAGTCAATCGGCACCGAATACTCTCGGCGGCTTCTGCATTGGCGGCGGCGAGACGGCCCTCGCGCCCCCAAAGCGGCTTCGGGAGATTGAATTTATTAGCGATTCTTATACTGTCGGATACGGAACCCACTTTCACAGACGGTGACCCGGTGCGTTTCTCCATTCCATTGGCGAATCAACCTCGTTCCCGGTTTGATCCCGATAGTAGGAAGTGCCGGTTTCGATCCCTTTCCTCGGCGCGCCGGTCAAAGTTATTGGTTAGTTCGCGGAGCCGCTGTTTCGTTGCAGGCTTAGGTCCTCCATATGCCAGTTCCTGCAATTTGTAGGCAGGCAGCGGCACTAGGAGCGGTTTCTCTAGATGGGGTGGCGGAGCTTGTTTAAGTGCTGAGTGCCATTTGGCCTACAATTGGAATCGGGTCATTTTCGGCAGTTCTGCGATCTGGTCTGCCAGGGTATCGGACACCTACGAGCCTCCTCTCCGGCGTCCGCATTCCCTCTCTGATTGTCAGGTGAGTCAAGTCATTCTAATACCTATAATTAACCCCCAATTAGAGCATCCGGATAACGATCCGGCGGAGTTTCCACAGGAGGGCCAAAATGCCCGATAAAAAGCGCATAGCCCTGTTCTTAGACGGCACGTGGAACAACGTTAGCGACAACACCAACGTCTGGCGATTGAAATCCTTGTGCGCCAAATCTCCCGAACAGCTCGTCTATTACAGCGCGGGCGTGGGAACGCAGTCTGGCGAGCATCTCTCAGGAGGAATGTTCGGCATCGGTATCAACGAGGAGGTAATCAGCGCCTACGAATGGTTGGTCGAAAACTACGAACAGGATGCGCAGCTGTTCATCTTTGGTTTCAGTCGAGGAGCGTTCACGGCCCGCAGTCTGGCCGGCTTCATATCCAAATGCGGTTTGTTGAAGCCGGGATCTCCGGTCTCGATGAAGCAACTGTTTGAGCGATACCGCAAAGGCACAGCGGATTCTGTCCGAGCGCTGGGTAAAGTGGTCGAAAGCGAACTGCCCCTAGAAGACAAATGGATCAAGGAATACTCTCGGCCGATTCCAATTTGGTTCCAGGGCGTATGGGACACAGTTGGAGCTTTGGGTGTTCCTCTTCCGTGTGTCCCGAATGTCAGTCGTGAAGATTTCGCGTTCCTGGAAACGGACTTGCGGATCAACGATACGCATGCATACCATGCACTAGCCATAGACGAGCATCGGGAGGCGTTCGCCCCCACACTTTGGGTGAAGAGCACTCCGAAACAGGGTGAGACTTACCCCGCCCGCGATCTTGACCACGTCGAACAGCGCTGGTTCGTAGGAGCCCATGCTAATGTCGGTGGCGGCTATGAGAACGACTTGCTCGCTCAAATCCCGCTCGAGTGGTTGATGAGCAAAGCCATCGCGCATGGACTCGAATTCAAGGACAGTGTTGTAATCGATGGCAACGAAAATACCTGTCCCATCCATGACTCCTTGGCTGAAATGGCACACGGCATCTATGAAATATTGACCCTTGGGAAGCATTACTATAGGCCCATCGGAGCCGAGCCAGTGGACCCCGGTGACGCGGTGACATCCACCATCAACGAAACCATTGATGCAACTGTCTTCGACCGCTGGCGGAGTGATGAAACATACCGGCCCAAGAACCTGTCCGATTGGGCAACACGTCGAAGTGTCGATCCCTCCACGCTCAATCAATCGGTGCGCGCAGACGACGCAAATGCAATAGTCCCGACGACAGTTCCAGTGTGACAACGCAGACGAGGTCGTCAACGTTCGATTTGAGTAGAAAGAATTTGGTGAGATGGTGGATTAGTAACGATAAACGCGCTGGGCCCGGAAATAATCAGCCGCATCTCGCCGCCGGCAACGCTTGAGCTTTGCCGGAATCGTAAAGGTGATTCGCTCTTGGTCTGTATTGGGCGTTGTCTGTAATTCTTGGGAAGAAGGCTCAGTTGCCACCAGGAGGCAGCGCTTCGCAGAGGACCATCTAGGGCGACGCTTCGTCGGCCAACGCAGCCGGCCGTCGAGTTCTATAAGAGCGCGTCGCACAGCGCCAGACAGAGCTGCCCCACCGATCGCTGGGACGCCGGCCACCAGCACCGGCAGCCCGGCGGATGAAATGAGCAGGGGCATGGAAAAGCGGAAGCCGCTGTGGACTTCCCGCTTCTCCACACCCCACAACTGCGGTGAAATCACTAACTCGACCACGGCGCTACACTAAGCATCCAACTGGTGCAAGAGTTCGGGCATGCCACCTGCACATCGGAAAGAGAAATTGCGATCCACGGGTCTTGCGTTGCGATCCTAAATGGCGAGGTCGGGCAATGATTGACGCTTTATTTGTCAGCCAAAGAGTGCGAATGAAGCACCTAGCTGCTCCTCTTCTTAAGGAGCGTGAGGAATATTTAGGGCATCTGTTGGGTTTGGGGTTCAGTAGCAGTACGCTGCAGAAGGTCGCAACGCTCTTGCTCCATATCATCCGGGTCATGGATCTGACAAAATTACGCTGCGTTAGCGAGGCGGAAATTAAAGAAGCAGGCCTCCGTTGGGCTTCCGAGGAGAACCCCTTCCGTGTCGGGCGAGTGAATAAGTCTTCAGCCTATAAATTTTTTAGCCGTGCTCGAAGCTGGCTGCGTTTTCACCGCGTGTTGGCTGTCCTAAAGCCGGCCGAATTCTGGTTCGATACCCACTTGCAAGATTTCATCCTGGAGATGCGGGGCATCGGATTGACCCCATGGACGATTGTTGAATATGCCAGCCATATCAAGGCCTTTTTCAATTGGTTGGTGGCTCGCCGTTACTGCATCTCCTCTATCACGATTCAAGACATAGATGACTACATCGACGAAAGGCGAACGTCGGGACTTTCGCCACGAGGCCTGGTGGCGGATTGTGCACCGTTAAGGAAATTCTTTACCTTCGCAGAGGCCCGCGGCTGGTGCCGGTGGGGATTTGCCCGCGGCATTCGAAACCCAGTCCGGATTAAGTACGATGCTGCCCCGGGCGGCCCAGCTTGGAAGGACGTCAGGAGAATGATCCGCGCTGCTGATGGTATTAAACCGGCGGATTATCGCGCGAAGGCAATACTTCTTCTCTGTGCGATCTACGGGCTAAGAAGCCGCGAGGTCACACATCTCTCTCTTGCGGATTTTGATTGGCGCAATGAAATTTTCACCGTGAGACGCGCGAAAGGAGGAAGAACTCAGCAGTTCCCAATTCAGTATGAAGTTGGAGAAGCTTTGATTCAGTACCTCAAGCTGGGCCGCCCCCAATGCCAGTGTCGCAACCTATTCTTGCCGTTGCACGCCCCATACCGACCGTTAGGAGTGATTTGGAAAGTTGTGAGCCGACGAATGAAGAAACTCGGTATCACGTCCAAACATTATGGTGCGCACTCCCTTCGGCACGCGTGCGCAACCGAATTGCTAAGGAAAGGAACCTCGCTACAAGACATTGCAGATTTCTTAGGTCATCGAAGCGTGGAGTCCGTCACGGTCTATGCGAAGCATGACGCACGTTCACTTCGAAAAGTAGCAAATATCAGACTGGCAGGCGTCCTATGACATTGTCTACGGCAGTCAACGCTTATGTACAACACAAGCGATCTTCGGGAGTGCAATTTATTCATGGAATACGGGTTCTTACATTGTTTTGTGGCAGAGTCGGCGATGTTCCGCTCGAGAGGATAACCGCAAGGCGCGTTTTGGCTTTTCTGAACGCGCCGTCTAAATCGACGCGGGCCTGGCGAGTCGAATACAGTTTACTTAACTACTTTTTTGAATATTGGAACTTGCGCGGGCAGATGCCGTTTTTGTTATTACCTTCACCCCGCCCTCGAGAAAAACGAACCTTTGTTCCATTTATTTACACCAGATTCCAGATACGTTCGCTGTTGAACGCTACCAAGATCTGTCAGAAGCGTCTTTGCTCCGTAGATGCCCGAACATTTCGAATGTTCTTGCTGATTTTATATGCGACGGGTGCGCGTTTTAGCGAAGTTCTGAATCTTCGATTCGAAGATATTGCTTTGAGACGATCACACATTACGTTTCGTGGAACAAATGCAAAGCGAGATCGTCGAATTCCCATCGGCTCCGATCTGCGACAGGAGCTCGAGTCGTTCCTCAAGTCCTTCCCCCGTAAGAACCAGCAAGGAGGTCAGATTTTTCTTGCCAAGTCAGGCCAGATGATACCAACGACCACCTTGATGGGCAGCTTTCAGCGCCTGCGGCGAATGGCCGGCGTCGTGCGCGATGATGGCCAAGTCCGTCAACCCAGGATGCACGACCTGCGGTCTACGTTTGCCGTCCATCAAATCACATCTTGGATAAAGAGCGGTTTAGACCTTAACCGCATGCTACCGGCACTGGCAACCTACATGGGTAACGTGTGCTTAGAGTCGGCGTATCGATACCTTTCTATGACACCGGAGCGTTATCGCAAAGAACTAGAGAAACTGAGCCCTCAACGGGGGCGAAGGCGATGGCGTGATGACGCTAACCTGATGAGATTTCTGGACAATCTGTAATCGGACGCTAAAAGCGACTCATGACTTCGAAGCCACCGATCTCGAAAATCGGCTTACTGTTTACCAGGGGGCGATATTGGCAATAACGCAAAATCCGCCCTACGCTGCTCGGTCCAACTTAGGGGAATACCCTTCAGCAGAGCGCCAAGACTGACACCAACGACGTGGTTTCCACCCAGGATGGCTTGCACGATATCGGGCGCCAGAAATGCGCTGGGTAGGATGTGGCTGATATAGCGCTCATCGAGACCGGTGGCTGCCGCGATTGCCCTTTGATCTTTGAGTTCCCCGTTCTCCATTCTCCGTACCCATTCATGCGCTCGGCTGATGGCCTTGACGAGGGAGCGGACCGGCTGTTGTGCGGGGTGATTTCCTGCGGGGCCGGAAACGATCATCCGCATTTCTCCCTTACAGCGCTGATGCACAGCGGAAATTTCCAAAGTGATCAACTCCTGCTGAGCTCCGGTATCTCGCTGCGATCTATCTTCTCGGCCTTGGTTAAGGAATTTTGCACGAATTGCGTACTTATGTAGTTGGAGACCGACTGATTGCCGTCGCACGGTGATGCGAAGTGCAATCGCAGTTAGCATTTCATTAACACGCGCCGCGGAATGCTGATCCAGTTCCTTGGCATAGCAACCGGCCGCCTCTACAAGTTGACGTGTCACCGGAATATCGTCATCTTCGAGGGCAAGTGAAGCCACGACCTCATCCGGTGAAGCAAAGAATTTCTTGAGTCTGGCGAGGATAAGACCCTCTATTTCCCGCGCCGGAATTCGACTTGGCTCGTTAGGATTAGTTGGTCCTCTTTTCGTGACCCGCTGCGATACATAATAGCGATACCGTCTGCCATTCTTGACAGCGTGCGAAGGTGTGAAGCAGTTCCCTTCCTCGTCGTAAATCAGACTGCGGAGGAGGCTAGGAGCGCTGGCGTTGGTTCCATGGCGGCGAGCATGAGTGTTCTCGGCGAGCTTTGCACGGACACGCTCCCACAAATCGCGATCGATGATGGCTTCATGCTCTCCGGCATACAAGCTGCCTTTGTGTGAGATTTCTCCAACGTAGATCCGATTCTGCAGGATCTTGTAGAGCGCGCCACGGGAGTATTTTCCTCCTCCAGTTTTCTTGCCCGAAGGGCCGCTGCGAATCTTGCTCGTAACTCCTCGTTGGTCGAGATGCCCTTTCAGCTGTCTGACGCAGCCGCACTCGAGATACAGCCGGAAGATCTCGCGGACCTGCTCGGCTTCACCTTGATTGATGAACAGCCGGCGATCCTTCAGATCATACCCAAACGGTACTCGTCCACCCATCCACATGCCTTTCCGCTTCGATGCGGCAATCTTGTCGCGAATCCGCTCGCCGGTGACTTCGCGTTCGAACTGCGCAAAGGAAAGAAGGACGTTTAGAGTCAGCCGACCCATCGAGGAGGTCGTGTTGAACTGCTGGGTGACGGAGACAAAGCTCACCCCACGAGCATCGAAGGCCTCAATGATCTTGGCGAAATCAGCGAGACTTCGTGTCAGGCGGTCTACCTTATATACAACGACCGTATCGACTTTTTTGGCATCGATATCCGCCAGCAGCCGTTTGAGTCCGGGACGCTCCATCGATCCACCCGAATAACCGCCATCGTCATAGTGACTTTCGACGGCCCGCCAACCTTCCTGGCGCTGGCTGAGGATGTATGCCTGACAGGCCTCTCTCTGGGCGTCGAGCGAGTTGAAGGACTGTTCCAGACCCTCTTCGGAGGATTTACGGGTGTAGATGGCGCAGCGAATGGATCGCTTCTGCCCTGCGCTCATGATCGGCTCCGACGACTCTGCTTCTGTTTAACACCAAAGAACAACGGCCCCGACCAACGCGTGCCGGTAATCAGCCGTGCGATCTCAGACAGGCTTGAGAACTTCTGTCCGTCGTATTCAAAACCCTTATCGCAAACCGTGACATGATGAGACTTGTCCTGCCATTGGCGAATGAGCCTGGTTCCCGGCTTCATTCGGAGCGGTAACTGATGTTTCGCGCCAGTATGTTTGGGATCTGATTCGAAACCGTCGGCCAGCTCGAGGAGACGGCGCTTCACTTCCGGCCTGAGCCCACCGTAAGCCTGCTCTTGCATCTTGTAAGCAAGCAAGGGTACAAGAAGCTGTTTGCGCAGGTGAGCGGGAGGCTCCTTTTTCAAAACAGCGCGCCACTTTGCCCGGAGTTGGGCTCGATTCAGCCTCGGCAGCTCAGCGATCTCGTCTGCCAGGGTAACGGACACCTGCGAACCTCCTCTCCGGTGTCCACATTCACGCTCTGTACGTTGGAGAAGTCAAGCCCGTTCGCCAAAGATGGCACCCTATTTCCAGGAAATCCTTAATGTAGGCACAATTGCATAAGATCAATCGCTGGATTAGGTCCAATTACGGCTTTCTAGCTCGCACGCAGAAGACCCAGATGGACACAGTAGAATCTGTTAGAGGTGAGACGGTGCGCTTCTTCGTGGGTGTCACAGATTGGGACTGGTATTCGCTGCATGCGAATGCGGCCTCTGTCGAAGAAGTCAATTTTTGGAAGCCATCTCCGAAAGCCGGATTCGCTGCCCTTCAGCCAGGCGAACTGTTTCTCTTTAAGCTCCACTCCCCACGGAACTTTATTGCCGGGGGCGGCTTCTTCTCAAAATTCACATCCCTCCCTGTCAGTTTGGCTTGGGAGGCGTTTGGGCAGAGTAACGGCGCTCGGTCTCTGGCTGAAGTACGAATGCGGATTGCCCACTATCGTCACACTCCAATACCTCCAGGGGAAGATCCGACAATTGGGTGCATCTTGCTCGAGGAGCCATTTTTCTGGCCCGAGAAGAGTTGGATTGACTCCTCTCCTTACTTCAACCTCAATACCGTTGTTGGCAAGACATATGACACCCTCTCAGAAGCTGGCATTCACTTGTGGAATGAAGTTCAAGACCGGCTCATCGATCTAAGTGAGCGCTCAACGAATCCCGGTCCGGCGCTCTCGGCAGTCACAAGAGACCGATTCGGAACGCCGCAACTAGTCTTTCCAAGGCTCGGGCAAGGCACCTTCCGGATTTTAGTTACGGATGCATACCAAAGACGTTGCGCGATGACGGGCGAGAAGACTCTTCCGGTACTTGAAGCAGCGCACATTCGTCCATATGCCAATGAGGGGCTTCACGAAATCTCGAATGGCCTTCTGCTGCGTAGCGATTTACATACTCTCTTCGACCGCGGCTACCTCGGCATCGACCCAGACGATCTACGTGTGTTGGTAAGTCCGCGGATCAAAGAACAATACAGTAACGGGAGGCACTACTATGAATTGCAAGGGCAACCAATCTCTTTACCGGTGGATGCCGCATTTACGCCAAGCCGAGAAAACCTCATTTACCATGCAGAAAATATCTTCCGTTAGGGTTTGTCATTCGCAGTCATTCTCGCTTTTCACTTCCGAAGACGACTTCGAATTCAGCCTCTAGCTGCGTGACATGAGAGATTACGGGCACCTGTTGGAGACTGGAGGGGTCCATGATCTGAACTGGAATATCTGCGCCGGTTGCAGCCGGTTGCAGTTTGGCAGTTGATGACAAAGCCGAGGTTTTTCCACGAGGGATTCTGGCTTGGCGCTTCAGGCCCGAACAGCCGGTAATTCACGTTGCAATAGTCCTCTTTAGGGTCCGGGTTCGGCATATCCGTGGCGTTAGCATGAGGGAAAATTGGATACGTCTCGGTTGACTTCGCCTCGAAGTAGCCGGCATTCACATAGTGCTATTTCAATCCCCGTTACACTTCGCGCATGAGAGCCAATGCACGCGCAAATCTTCAAAAGCATCATCGATCGCACGTTTTAGAATGTCCATTTCGACTACGCCGAACTGCTCGGTCACAGTACAACTGATGCGAACAAGATTCAGCGCGAAGCGAGTTCCTGTTTCGCAAAACAGAGCACTGTCGGGAAGCAATTTATGACGATTGTCGGTGTCCAAATCTGGGGCGGTCATGGCGAGATTTTATCTCACTTTGCCGGGTCATGAACAAGTCCACGTAGCCCAGTTTCAATTCCCAATCTCGCGTTTTGGAGTCCCTTTTCGACCTTGCAAACTATCGACAATAATCCACAGCGGGCACGGTCACGGGGCCCGATATCATGCCGGCCTGATTCGAGCAAAAATCAGGCCCTAGTTTGTTGCCACTGCATTGCCAGCAGCATATAATTTGCGCACTTCAGAGGACCAAAATGATACAAATTGGAAAAGCCGCGATCGTTGCTGCCACGTTTTTGCTGGTCCCAGCATTTGCTCAGAACATCACCGCATCTGAGGCTGCGAAGCACGTCGGCGAACAGGCTACCGTTTGTGGAAAAATCGTAAGCGAGCATACAGCATCTCAGAGCGACGGACAACCCACATTTATCAACCTTGATCGCGCTTACCCCAACCAGGAATTTACGGCTGTTGTTTGGGAGAAGGACAAAGCAAATGTTGGAAAGATTCCTTCCAGCGGAGATATCTGCGTCAGCGGAACGATCACGCTGTACCGAGGCGTGCCAGAGGTTGTTGTTCACGACGCTAAAGAATGGTCGCTGCAGACTGCGAATCAACACCCACGGACCCAACTCAGCAATGACAATCATTACACAAACAGCGATGGCCAAACGGTGCGCTCGCCAGCCTACTCAAGCACGGGGATTCCAGCAGGAGCGACTGCAGTCTGCGGAGACGGGACATACAGTTTCAGTCGGCACAGACAAGGGACTTGTTCTCGTCACGGAGGAGTCGCAAAATGGCTCTAGTCAGGCGTCTCTTCTTATCAACTTGCCACGTCAGAACGCAACAATGATCGAAGGAACAGCGCTCTTCGTTTAGAGTAAAGACCGATTCACAACCTATAGATGTTCAGATATTTCCAAGATATGCACTTAGACTACTGCTGGTTTGTCGTGCTGGAAGTTAGACGATCGAGCTCATTTGGACGATGCACATAGGGTGCGGTCGGCTTGCCGATTCCTGTGACACCGCGGCTTCCAAAAAACAACAATCCTCCGAGGACGAGGATATTGAGCCCCAAGAGTGCTGCGTTTAGAATCGAAAACTGCTTGTTCACGCTTGCTCCTTATCTTTCTCGTCGATTTGTATCGGCCGTGGTGCTGTGACCCACATACGCCAGTGCGCTCTCACTTTTCAACCGTTAAAGACGCAATACGGCCCATAGCGTGGCTGCACAAGCGAGCAGAAGTAGGTTGAAAAGCATGGAAAAGACGAACCCTCGAAATGCTCCGCCCGGACACCCTTCCCAAGTGTCATCTTTCAAACGCGTATGGCCGTCAGCTTCCCGACAATGGTCTGCGACGCTGAGATATTGAAATGTCAAAATACTCATTGGGTTTGCATCCACAAATCAGCAATAAACCCGGGGGTTGATCGCTGACAAGCGATTTTTGGGCCGAAGGCCACACGTCACTACACTTCGGTAATGAATGTCCTCTTGTGACACCAATGAGCAAATAGTGAGCATGGGTCGAGACGCTTCGTACGATCATCGCTTCTACGCGAATTGTTCCATGCAACTCTGGGCCAGCCTCAGAATTGGCCCGCATTTTGTCGAAATTCCTCAGCGACAATCCACATCACTTAATTACGCCCCTGCAACGCGGCATTAGACGGTTCTCGATTCCCGTTTTGGGGATCGAAATCCCATTTCTGCACGACCTGTCCTAAGTAAGTCCCATTAAGTTACCTCCGTAATATATTCATTACGCGCAAATAGTTTAGCTTGACCCTAGTCTTCCGCAGAATCTTTGGAACCACAATTAAAAGCACTGTTGTCTCTTGTTCGTTCTTTTATCTGTCAATCGGTTTGTCGAGGTGTGCAATGACGATCTCCAGATCAGCCCGCGCGCAAGTTCGCGCTTCGGGTTTTGTCTTTAAACTATGCGGTAGTAGTCAGCCTTCCATCATTCAGGGGTCAGATGGATCATTCTATGTAGTCAAGTTCAACGGATTTCCTGGTGTACAGAGCCTAGTAAACGAAGTTGTGGGAACTGAGTTGTTTCGTTGTATGGGGCTGCCAGCACCCAACTGGTCGGCGATCGAAGTATCGGACGAGTTCCTCGAGGAAAACCCTGGGTTGTGGTTCCGCAGGGACGGTTGTCCATGGACGATTAAGCCGCTGCGCGGTCTCCATTTTGGATCTCGTTTGATCGAAGCGCGGGAGGAACAGTGCACCTATCAGATGATTCCGCATTCTTGGATCAACAGGATCGAGAACCGGGCAGATTTCCTTGGCGCGCTGATTCTGGACCTATGGGCAAACAATTGTGATCGGAGGCAAGCCGTCTTTCTGAGCGACGAGCGCAACCGACTTCATGCGAGCTTCGTCGATAATGATTTCCTTTTCGGCGGAAAATTCGGAAATGACACTACTTGCCCAAGACGGGCGATGGTCTACGATCTGGACGTATATAAAGGCTTGTGGGACGATAAAATTGTGCAAGGATGGCTAGGAAAGGTGAGCGAGATCACTGAGACGACGATTGGGCAGATTATAGCGCGTGTGCCGAATCAGTGGGCCAGCGATCAGATGCGCCTGCACATTGTCGAGCAGCTAAACGCACGGCGCTCAATGTTGCCTCAACTTCTCAATGATGCTAAGGATGTTCTCAGCTCAGGCTATTCGATTCAGTATCATAGATCTCGTTATGCAACCGAACCCGGTCAATTTCGTGAGGCTCCAATTCTCCCGCTGCTTCGGTAGCGAACCGCTGAACCTGCTGATTTTTGATTCCCAAGACGGAAGTCCGTTGCAAGTATGGATAAACCCGGACTGGAAACGGCGAATTGAGGGTCAAGATCAGATATACCTCTCCGAATTGATAGATGAATGGAGGCACACGGACCCCAGCCACATATCAGCGCTCATGGCGGAACTCTGCAAGCAATCACGAGGTCCACTCAAGGTGGTGCATCAGGGTTATGTGTCCCGAGCTGAATGCCAGTCATTAATCGAAGAAATCACGGGCAATAGCAGAAACCACTGACACCCGCGCAGTGGAACGATGTTTTTCTCTTCTCGCAATTCCCTGCGCAAATCTTAAGTCATCTCCCGCTCCGCGTCAGTTTCGCCAGTAGGACAACTCAATATCTCACCATTTGATCGTGAACTCTGGCGTTCCTTCGGTCGCGCTGCACCCAGATGGTTTTCTGGAGACAAAGCAGCCCAAATTGAGCACAGCATTGTCGCAGCCTGGGAGTTCGAATTGTTCTCTTTCCGACCCCCCCTTGTCGGGTTCCAGAGATTCTAAAGGAACATCGGCTGAAGCATCTCCACCGAGAAGCCAGGCGGCTAAGGAATAGACATTGATTGGCATTGACGCAGTGGTCGCCGGTCGATAGTTATCATTGCCTGGATACGTTGCTCTGATCACATGTCGACCTGCGCCAAACAATGGCACGCTGACGGTTGATCGTCCCAGTTCATTGATCACAGATGTCGTCAGAATGCGTTTGCCATCCCAAAATGTTACAGACCCTCGCGGGTGTCGCCCTTTTTGTGAACTGGCTAGAACTGAAAGCGTAATCGCATCGCCAGGGTTCATCACGTCCGCCGGGCCGGCCAAATACAGGTCGACATCGGCTCGACGCGAATGCCTCTTCGGAATGGTTAGGTATGCCGCGTCGATAATTGCTCTGCTCCAACTTAAGGGAGAGATCACATTAATCGGAGACACCGGTACCGGAACAATCGGGAGTATCGGCCATGGCGCAATCGGAAGCACAGGCCTAGGATTTATGGGGTGGATTGGCACCCGACTGATCGGCGGCACCGGCGTCGGCGGAACTGGCGTCGAACCAATCGGACGCACCGGAGTCGGCGGAACTGGCGTCGAACCAATCGGAGGCACCGGGCCGATCGGCGGCACTGGAGTCGGCGGAACTGGCGTCGAACCAATCGGAGGCACCGGGCCGATCGGCGGCACTGGAGTCGGCGGTGCTGGCGTCGGACCCTTCGGGGGCCACGGAGTTGGCGGCGAAGGCGCTGAACCAATCGGGGGTTCAGGGTTCGGTACCGGGATCGGTACCGGGATCGGACCAATTGGCAGAATAGGATAAGGGCCGATTGGCGGTTCCTTTTGCGATCGAATCGTTAGAGTTCCGAATTCCATCGTAACCACATAGTTGTCCCGACGACCTAGTGGATCCACAATGCTCGCACTAATTCCATCGGGCGGCTCTGAATACCTACCGGGAGGGGTGTCGGTGGTCGCGCCTGACGCATAAGTCGCAGTTATGTCGTCGCCGGAAACAGCCCCGGAAATCGTTCCGCTAAATTCGGGATTTGTTTGGCCATAATCTCGAGTCGCATTGGCGGGCGTCACAATCAATGATTTCTTGTTCACCACAAGGGTTTGTTGCACTGGCGCGGCCGACGCATAAGTATCGTTCCCATTTTGATTTGCTTCGATGACAATACTTCCAGCTCCGGAAATTGCGAGCTCCGTCCCTTCAATGGTTCCTGGACCGCTGATAACTTTGTAGCTTATTGGCAGACCGGAACCAGCACTTGCCATCAGATTGACCGGCGAGGCCCCGTAAATAACAGATGGAAGCGCCGGAAATGAAATTGTCTGTGGCACCAGGGACGTCGAACCTGAGTCGGGAGCAATCGTTAGTGTGCCAATTTCCATCGTAGCCGCATAATTGTCTATCCGACCTAGTGGATCCACAATGCTCGCACTAATTCCGTAAGGCGGCTCTGAGTATGCTCCCGGAGGAGTGCTCGCAGTCGCACTTGACGAATAAGTTGCGCTTATGTCGTCGCCAGAGACAACGCCGGACACTGTTCCGGCAAATTCGGGATTCGCTTGGTCATAATCTCGAGTCGCATTGGCGGGTTTCACGACTAATGGCGCTTTGTTCACCACAAGAGTCTGTTGCACTGGCGAGGCCGAGGCATAAGTCGCGTTCCCGCTTTGATCCGCTTCGATCACAATATTTCCAGCTCCCGAAATCGCGATTTCCGACCCTTCGACGGTCCCAGGTCCGCTAATGATCTCATAGCTAATAGGCAGACCCGAACTTGCACTCGCTGCCAGCCGGACAGGCGCCACCCCGTAAACGACAGATGGTATCGCCGGAAACACGATCGTCTGCGTCGTTTTGGAAACTGATCCCAGGTTGATCGCTATGGCATTTGAGCTGCTTTCCCCATACGGGCTCTGGCCGCTTGGGACATACATTGCCTCGATCTGATGAATTCCAGTACCACCCAATGACTCCTTATTGAAGGTTCCAGAAAACGTTGATCCTTCGGCCAAAACGATCGCGGTCCCGGCGTCGATGTTGATAGAAGCAAGTCCAGCGCTCTCGCCGCTTCTCTGAGACCATGGGATTACCTGTCGAGGTCCCGTTCCAATCTCATATGCGGCTTGACTCTGAAAGTTCCCGTTCCCTTCGTTGAGCAGCACCCCCAGTGTGCCGTCTCCTGCGTTCGATACAGCAATGTCCGGAATGCCATCATTGTTGAAGTCACCTACCGCCACCGATTCAGGCTCGATGCCTGCGGTAATGATTTGCTGAGTGGGGAACACTCCATCTAGGCCGCTCACGCCCCACAAAACGCTGACAGTCCCGTCGCCCGAGTTCGACACAGCCAGGTCTGGAATACCGTCGTTATTGAAATCTGCGACCGCCAACGAGGTTGGATTCAAGCCTGTGGCAGAAATATGCTGAGGTTCCACAAACTGTCCAGGGTGCTGGGGATCGCCGGCAAGCACCCATACCGAGTTGTCATTGAAGTTCGCAACCGCTAAATCTTGAATTCCGTCACCAGTGAAATCTGCTGACACGATAGCGACCGGTCCCTGTCCCACCGAAACCGTCTGAACGGTTGTGAATTTACCGGGATCGTTCGGATTTCCCAGAAGGACAGTAACAGAATTATCCAAAAAGTTTGCTACCGCTATATCTAATAGACCATCACCATTGAAATCATTCACCGTTAGAGCAACGGGCGCCCCGCCCACGCTTATGGTGCTGCCTAATGTTGAAAAAGTACCGGGCTGATCCGGATTGCCTAAGAACACGGTGACGGTGTCATCACCTACGCTTACTACAGCAAGATCCAGAAAGCCATCGCCGTTAAAATCGGCGGCTGCAAGCGCATTGGGATTGTTGCCTACTTGAAATGTTTGTTCTATCTCGAATCCCCCCGATGCATTTCCGAGCAGAATACTCACAGTGCCAGAGCTGAAATTCGCAACAGCAAGGTCGGGGATACCGTCATGATTAAAATCTCCGCTTACTATGGATACCGGCTGTTGCCCCACTTGGTACGGAGTCTGGATGCTTGGTCCCGAATGTAACTGAGACGCATCGATACCGAGGCTATCGACGACACTCGATGCAGTTGTATCGAGAAGCTCAACCTTACCCAGAAGTGGCTGAAGACCACTGCCACTCGCCGTAACTCCAAAAGAATATGGCTGCCCGGCGTTTTGTATCGATAGACTCGTCAGGCTGGGGAAAGTTCCTGAGATCGTAAGGCTGACGGCTTCGGATGTGCTCGGCGCTCCCCCCGACGTTCCATTGAACTTTGCGGTTAGCGAAAACGTTCCCGGAACAAAAGACGTCACGAATGCCGCTGCACCGGCAACCAAGTCCCTTGCTGGCGTAAGGCCAGTAATTTGGATTGTACCGAGCGGTGCCAATCCGTTGTAGAACGTAACAGAGCCATCCGTTATTTCTTGGTTATCCTCCGTGACCGTCGCAGTAAGTGTTACCTCTTCTCCGGATAATGCGCTTCCCGGAGATACAATCAGCCGGGTAGAGGTCGCCACATTCTGTGCCGGCGCGAGTATGGAGAATAGCCCGCAAAGCAGCAGAAGCAGTAAGCGGGTATTCAATGGCGATTGACGGCGTTCCCGATATTTTGTCGCTCCCAGTCGGCGATGACCGCAACTTTGCCGAGGATCAGCACGACCATCACACCAGGCTGCTCGCAGGTGAAACCAACTGGTCGGTTTCATTTCACACACACCTCATCGAACTCACGGACCAGTTTCACATCGCAGCTATTTTTGCGATGTGTCCGCGCTGAGTTGCAGCCTCACCGCTCTCTGGAAGTCCTGCTGTGCGATCGCGCTATAGCCCTGAGTGGCTGCGATCCTACCGCGTAGAGCAAAGGCGACGCTTTCCGTAGGAGATAGTTTTATGGAACGTGTGGCCTCGTCATACGAGCGCTTCACTTGCCCTCCCAAAAAAAGAGCATTTGCTAGAGCTACGTGAGCGTCCGCAGAATCCGGGTCCATTTTGATCGCAGCCTCGCAATCCGTGACCGCCGATGCCGGATTGACATTGCTCTCCGTCAGGCAACGATCGATGCGAGCATCTACGTCGTTTGGAGCGAGCGTAATCTCCCGGCCCAAAACTTCCGACGACGCCGCATCATGACCTGTACTCTGCAATATGAGACCCAACAAATTTGCAGCAATAGAAGACTGTGGATCGGTCGCTAAGACAGATTGCAGCGTACCTATTGCGCTATCAAGTTGCCCCTTTTGAATTTCTGTGAGCGCCTGTTGCAGCTGAATACATACTGTTCCGGTCGCTGTAACAGTTTGACCACCGTTAGCTTGCGAAATCGTGGTCGTTTGTTGGGGGCTCAAGGAACGCGATGGCGCTTCCACATCGCCAGAGGCAACCCCCAAGAGTGAACTTGGAACTGAATTGCTTCCCATATCAAGTTCAGGACGAATATGGAATGAACCTACAAGGCTCGAAGCCGTCCAGGGAACCTGCTGGCCGTGGGACTGCTGAACCACATCGAGGCGAACCTGCTGAAACATCCGCTCAATATCCAGAGAGGACGTAGAGAGATATTTCAGCAGTGACAACGTAAACAAGCCGTGCGGTTGGCTTGGATCATCGCTCGCCGTAGATCCAGGACTGGTCCCGAATGCAATAAAAGTGCCCGCCGAGGTTCCGATACTTGCCCATCCCCCATGCAGCGAACGAGTTCCTAGGAATGGGTTATCGCGACATGCGTCGAGAATTATCACCTGTGTCGTGGCGCCATGAGTGCTTAAAAGTTCGAGCAGGGATGACAGTGCGAAGCCTTGGGTCCTAACGTCATCTGGCGTCGTGACCACGAAGTCCGTTGGCACGAGATAATTTTCACCTGACACCTGTAATCCATGGCCAGCATAATAAAACACGACTGCGTCGCCTGGATTGATGTCTCCCGCGAATTGGTCGATCACCTTGATCATCGCGTGTCGATTTACATCCAGCTCCAAGGTAGTTTGGTACCCGTCGAGCTTTAGAGCATCTGCAACCGAGCGCGCATCATTTCGAGCATTGCGCAGTTCGTTTCCGGGATAGCTGTCGTTCCCGATGACTAGTGCAAGGCGGGCCGCCGGTGCGGCCTGAGCACTTAAGGTACACAGGCTTATGCCGATAATCACAGATACACAAATTAGTAATGAGCGCATGTCTTACCTCATACGCGACTCCATTAGTGAATGGGATGGACCATAGGTCTCCTTTCATCCACTACAGAGATCACGAAGTTGCTTTAATTACTGACTGCTTAGTCGATCGACGAGCATCCTCAGGGAAATTGGAACCGCAGCGGTCGCCCCTCCCGCCGATGAGCGCGAGCCGGTAGCCGCGGTTCCCTGGAGCAGTCGATTGAGCGCGGGCTCGCCGGATAGCGACAAAGTGTCAAAGGGGCTTGGGACGTCGTTGTCTCCAAGGCCTTCAATTCCGTCTGCGCTCACTCTCCGAGAAGCATTGTGGGAAGAGCCCCGCCAACGAATAGATCGGGCCGCTTTTAGTTGTCGTTCAAGCATGTCGATGGAGCTGAGTTGAAGTACATTTTGAGAGCGTCTTGCACTCGGATCGCCATTCGGGGGCTTCGAAGTTGTTATAGCGCTGTTGATTTGCAATACGCGACTCATTTCCCGATTCATCGCATTTTGTAAGAGCTGGTTCGAGATGTCCTTTTCATCCGACGACATCGGTGGCGATTGTTGTGGCTGCGCTTGATTGGTTGTGGTGGCATTGCCCTGTTTGAAATAGAAGACATTGATGACGTCGCCAGGGCTCGGCACATGAGTCGATGAAAATACCAAAGACGTGCCCGTGACTTGGTAATCGCGGGGGCTTTCTATCTCTATTCCATTGCTGAATACCCGGAGCGGTAAGCTGGGCAGCGGATCGGCGTTAAGCGTGAACGCCGTGTTATGGCCGTCTATCTGGCCGCCAGGGATCTCGGAAACAGACTTCGCCCCTGCTGGACAGGACGAGTCAGTCGTAAGATGCGCGCACGCCGTTGATGCACCTGCGCTGACAACGATTAAACATCCCACGGTTGCCAGAACGAGATTGCGCGCTGTTGTTCGGGTCATGATCATAGTTCTGTTCGCTCCTGCCGAAAAGCTGGTTCAGCGGCTCTGTTTACAGTTGACCCCAAGAGCGCCAACGAACTTGACCATCGAATTGATCTGTCAGATAGTCACGCGCAGTTTTAGGCAATTTCTTTAGCGATCGCTGCAGATCGTCGGGGATCACAACAGCTCTCTGAAATTGAATGCGGCGCGTCGCCACGTCAGGCCTCAATGCGGTTGTGGCATCCGCGAGAAACTCAGCAGTTGCATTGCGGGCGCCGGTGATAGCTTCCACTGACCGTAGAGAACGAGATGAACCTTTACCACTTGGGTTTTCAACCGTGTCGAGGTAGTGATTGTAGGCGTCCCGAGCATCTTCATAACTATCGAGAGCCTGTTGATAATTTGGATCGGCTGGCGGTACGGAGGCCTTGACATCACGCACAAACTGTTCAGCCAACGACCTGTTCTGGGTTAGATCGCTGAGAGCGCTTTGCAATACCGCTACTGTTTCCGATTCGTCCTTAGCTGAGCAGCCGACCACAGAGGAGAGTGTCAACGTTGCAGCTATTACTACAATTCTTGTTGTGTTGCCGAGATGTGCCATTCGAGTGTCGCTCCTTTGTGAATCCGTGTTCAGTAGTCACCGGACCGGTCTATCCAGCCCCTCTGGCCCTGGCGCGCGCACCGTAAAGTTACGGTGGGCGCGTTGAGTCCGAAAAGCTACGACCAACTTCCCTCAGTATCGGCGAAATTTGTAGAGATACGGCCTTCTTATTCGCTATGAATGTCGGCCCATTGACCGATTTGGGAAGTACTCGGCGTGCGTCCCGAATTGGAACTCGATTCTCAATTGTTCGATGATGCGGCATTGCATTAGTGAGACCGCGCAGAGCACTCTCTCTCTGAGGAAAGGCAGTTGGAGGTAAGTCATAGCTTTAGCACATGCCCACTTTGGAGCTTGCGGATCACATCAGGATTTATTCCAGGGACCAAAACAGCGATCTCTCACAGTACGCGTTGTAAAGGAATTTCCAGCCAACTTCACAGCTAGCAATGGGGCCATGGTTCGTGAAGCCTCTTCAAAGTGCGAACGTCGGTTAAAGTTAAGTGTTGACGCGATAATTGGGCAGCCAACGTAGCCGGCCAGAACCGTCACTTGGCAGTGCCGCTCATACCGGCGTACCGCAAGCTTGAGTATCGGCAGAACTTTGCAAAACAGAACTATTTCCCCCAATAAGAATCAGCGATGCTTAGAGAGGTTAAGATTTCGCACGCGAAAGTTTGAAGGGAGACACTGTTGCGGGCGTCTCCCCTTTATTGTGACCGAAAGAGATGCTGGAGAAAGGACGTCTGGATGAGATTGATATCGGGCATGAAGCGACTGGCAATTACGTCGACGGGAGTGGGGTTAACACTGATGCTGGCGACGCTTCCGCTGCGCGTGAACGCCCAGGTCGCAACGACGACCGTGCAGGGAACGGTTTACAGCGCTGACGGAAGCGCGGCCAGTGGAACGCTGCTGGTGAGCTGGCCCGCTTTTTCTACCGCATCGAACCAGGCGGTAGCGGCGGGCAGCATTTCAACGATCATCGGGGCGAATGGGCTTGTGAGCCTCAACCTCGCTCCGAATATCGGCGCCTACCCGGCGGGTACTTACTACACGGCTGTCTATCACCTGAACGACGGAACGGTGAACCGGGAATACTGGGTGGTTCCGGCGGTGACGAGTACGGCGATCAGTTCAGTGCGCGCGAATCTGGCTCCCGCTGCAGTTGCGGTGCAATATGTTTCCAAGTCCTATGTGGACGCTGCGATGGCTGCTACCACGGGAAACTTTGTACCTCTGGTCGGCGGAACAATGAGTGGGCCGCTGCAGCTAAGCGGCGATCCTGTGTCGACCGACCAGGCCACCACGAAACATTATGCGGACTCTTTGGCGGCGACGGAACTCCCTCTGGCAGGCGGAAGCCTGAGCGGTACGCTGAACAGCCCAAATACAGTAAACAAGTTGCCGCGAGTGGATGTGCGGCATCCCGATTTCGGCGTGGGATGCGCGAATGCGGTGGATCCTACCGGGCAACAGGATTCGACCTGTGCGATTCAAGCCGCTATTGCATGGGCGACGGCGAATCCACAAGGCAGAACCTATCCTGACATATATTTCCCGGCTGGAACATACAAGATCAGCGCGCCATTGCGTGCTACCTGCTATTTGCATCTGCTCGGAGATGGTCCAGATGCTACGCTCATTGAGCCGGTGGGCAATAGCTCCAACGCCTTCACGATCTACAACGGGTCGGAGGTTCAACCGGATGTCTTCACTTGCAACGGTTCGCTTGAGAACATGGCCATTTATGCGCCGGGTGGACATCTTTATACGGCCAGTTTGATTGAGCTGGACAATGCGTCAGGCTACACGCTCTATCGGGTGCGTGGTGCAAATAGCGGCGGCAGGGGTCTGGCGACGGCTGGAAACACGGAACGTCTGAAGGTTATCGACACCGAGTGGGATACCGATCGCTGGCCGGTTGTCGCGCTTGGAAATGAGTTGAAGTTCCTCGACACGCAAATTGCCTCTGCGGGTGTGGACTATACAAATTACTGCTATGACCTCAACTGCGTGAACGGCGTGTTCCCAGGAGACAGCTGGACGGTTGCGCAACAACTCATCTCTGCTACAGGGAATGGTTCGACGGCTACGTATATCGTCAAAGGCGGCAGTGACTCAGGCAGCACGAACGGAATTTCTCCGCTGTTAGCGGGTCACTATTTCACCGTTGCAGGCATTTCAGACGTAACAGGTCTCAACGGCATGTATCAGATCACGTCTGTGATCAACAATAGCCCGATTGGTGGCGAGTATACGGTGACAGCAGCTAACACGGCCAGTGGCACTGCCACGGTAACCGGCGCAACTTATAAGCCGACGATCCTCGCGGACAACCGCGCGGCGGCTTTCTATATGAGCGGGGCGGATATCAATGTGCTTGGCGGCTCAATCAAAGCTAACTGGCACGAAGGATGCTTTGAAGCTCAGACGGTCTTTTCGGGGCTGATTCAGGGCTTCTATTGTGAAGGCTACCCGGTGAACGGGCAGCCGCATATGGAAGCGGACATACTCGCGAACGGCCTTCTGCCTTGGACTTCGACCACAGGACCGATTGCGTCGAATGCGATGCCAGTTGCCAGCACACAATGGTTCCCTGCCTATATTAATGACCCAAATGATTTCGGCAGTGTTGAGACGAACTCTCTGTCTTATGAAATCCTTCCAGAGGATTTCGTAAAGGGAAGTACTTCTCCGTCAGCCTATGTACCGGGCGTCCAGCAAGGGCAGTATGAAACAGTCTCTGGAATGTTCTCCGGTGATGGCCAGTTTCACATCTACCAGAGGAACCTCAGCGGTTCGACCGCGCCAGCGAATACCGGGTGGCCAGCAGGCTCTATCATCGCGCAGACTCCGGAAGGTAACTACGGCGTGCTACAGGTAAGCAACAGCCATCTTGAGGACATCGACCCGCCTGCAAGTAATTGGGCTATAGGTTGCAATGATACAAACAATTTCATTTGCGGCGAGGCTATTGTTGGGAGCATTCCGAACGGGTACACCACGTTTTCCAGGGGAGGGGGCGCACCCGGTATCAGCGTGGATTTCGATAACGATGAGTGGTGGGGTTCGTGCGCAGCCAACGAGAATATCGGCCAGGGCTGCGTCAAGGTATCCATTGGCGGCAACGTGACTGAAAGCGGTGGCGGAAGCCCGATCATGCCGGGTGAATCCAGCGAAGTTTCAAATGGTCAATTCGTAGGTACTAGCAACGTTTATGCAGTGCAGGAGGCAGATGGCTCATACGCATGGACCCAGTATTCCAATCCAACATCCATGCAAGCGGGTAACACCACCAATGGGCCATTTTATGAGGGGCTGGTAGATCATATCGGCGATTCGATTCTTGGCTCGAATCCCAACAGCCCTTTTGCGATGGGACATCAATTCGCAGGCTCAAGCTGCTGGTACGATATACCCCCTTCCGGGCAGACGCATGGGCTGAATCGCTTTTGCGCGAAGGGTGGACCCAGTAATACGGGTTCCAATGCGGGGTGGGAGTATGACGTGTGGAATGGCTCAAAGTGGGTAAACGCATTCGGCCTAAGTGCGCAGAGCAGCTCGACTGCCAACGCCGCGGTGAGCGGAATCTTGATGGCGGCCGAGATCAGATCGACTGGCGGCCTAGCCTTGAGCACGGTGTTGAATACGGCTTCGACGCTGACGCTGACTGCAGCGAACAAAAATGTGATTGCCAATGCGATGAGCGGGGCGCAGACGATTACGCTGCCGAACTGCTATACACCGGGACCAGACGGGGCTTCGCCCACCGGACTGGAGTTCACGATTATCAAATCGGATACCTCGTCGAATGCGGTGACTCTGCACACGGTGAGTTCTCAGCAGATCAATTATGCGGGAATGTTGGTACAGTCGCTTTCGATCACGTCGGCTGGAAAACGCACGCTGGTGTGCGGGCCAGACCACAACTGGTATGCCTATTGACGATGCCGGAGCTCGGGCAGTTTGAGGGGAGAGACGGATTCAAACTCCTGCTAGAAACGGCCGAGCCGACACACATTTTTGAAAGCGCTGAGGAGGTACCGGCCGCGGGTCGGCATTACCAGCAGCGTGTGGTTGCTATGGATCAAGCTGCGAGGCTATGGTCCAGGTGTCTCCACCGCTGAATGAAGAGCTTTTGGGACACGGGTGCTTACAATCGCTATCCAAGCGGCATCAAAGGAGAAATTGACGAGTCGCGATAGAAGTGAGAAAGGAATCTGAATTTCCGTTCGCTTTCTTCTAACGTGACACCGCGCGACGCCGATACAGTCATCACCGGCTTGAGGGAAGTATCCATGACTGATCTGATAGGTTATGCACTATTAATTTACCCGCTTATCACGAGGCTGAACTGGCGCAGAGCTCCAACCGCAACAGACCATACCTCACTAAGAACGAGCCATCCAACAGATATGAAAGTACTGACCACTTCAGCCATCTGCTATCCGTCTAAAAAGTGCCTGGAGTGCCCATGGGCGACACGAACCAATCGGTGCTGGTTTCGCCGCCCACAGGATCTTATGGATCAGGCCAGGTTTGATAAGGCAGTCTCCTAGGCGTTCGGCTAACTTTCTCGATAGCCTTCAATCCACACCCTGTGAAGGGTAAATTGCCCTTCGATCCGAGTCCAAATCAGGTCTTCCAGGAAGGCGAATTAAGTGAATCGCTGAACCTCACCGAAGCTATAGCCACTAACGACTCGTCAAAAAACATCCCTCCGCCTGTGACCGCTCGGACAAATGTGTCTATCGGTACCCGGGGGCGCGCAAAAACATCTGCGCCGGAATCGAACCCAGTCCTTCGGCGACGCAGGGCCAGCTTCATCCAGATCACATCGAAAATCCGGTGTGCCAGACAAAGTGCCCATCCAAAAGATGATAACGCTGTCCGTTGCGGGGCTTTCGTTTTGTGCCAGGGATATCCTCCCGCGGAATCAGCACGTTGGCTCCGTTATTCGGCAAAGAGAAGTATTCTACTGAAAAAAGCCGCGAGTGCGAGAAAAACCGTACTCGACCTCAGGAAGTGCACTTCCTGGTGGCGGCATCAAGCAAAGTGGATCGGCATAGATTTGAAGTGATGTGCGAGCCTGTCGGCGACGGTGCTTTAAATCTCTCGGAGGTCGAATGCTCAACAGTGTCGCAGAAAATGTCCGTCTGCTAAATTATCGCGTCCCCACGCTGCCGAAGACTTTCCGATACTGTTCGTTCAACGAGTATTAAATCGCCAATGTACTGATCGAGCCAGATTAGCACCGATGCATCCTGACTAAGCTAGAGGCCGCCGAGAAACTTCATGAGTTCCGCATCGTCCCGCCATTTTTTTCGACCTCGTTTGGGGCTCAGCTTTTGGAGTTCCTTTCGGAAGCGTTCGGGCGCAAGTGATAGATACCGGTCTGCCGATTGCAGGCTTACGTTACCCATATAGGTCGCAAGGGCTGGAAGCAAACGGTTTAGATCGGCGCCAGCCTTTATCCAAGAGGTAATTCTATGAACTGCAAATGTAGGTCGGAAATCTTTAAAGCGAGGTTTTGGGGTCGAGTTCCCTTCACGAGCGACTTCAGCGACTCGCAACAGGCGGTGAAAGGCGGCTACGAGTGTTTGCCTGGCGATCGGTTCTCCAACTTTGGTGAGAAACGTGAGGCCCTTGCGGCGAATGCTGTGATGTCCGGATTTTAGATATGCCTGCAGTTCGCGCTTCAGATCGATGCCGATAGGAATGCAGCGCAGCGATCTCTGCGCCGCACCCCGAAGAGTCATCCGAGATCGCTTGAGGTCAACATCCTCGCACTTAATATTCCGCACCTCGCTGTATCTTGCTCCGGTTGCATACAGAGTCAGGATGAACATTCGAAGAGTCGCCGCTCCTATTACGCAGACCGGATGTTTTTGGCTGATTTTTGTATATGCCAGCAAACTGCGTACTTGGGCTTTGGTGTAAATGTGCGGTACGAACGTTTGCGGCTCCGCGGGTCTGGTTGGCGGCAGGGTTGGAAAGGGCATTTCGCCGCGCCTACTCCAATACTCGGAAAATTCCCTTAATCTCCCATGATTATTCCTGTACGTACTGGCGCAACCGTGGGAGCGATCTAGAAACTTCTGAATGTGATCGGTTGTTACCTTCTCTAACGGCGGATCATTAACCGCCTTGGAAAAGGATCTAAGAATGCGCTCTCCGTCGCCGAAAAGCAGACCAGTCAATCGCTTACGTTGCACGTAAAAATCAATGGCTCGGGAAAGATTCATAAAACGCCATACAGGCTTAGCTTCGCTACTTCGCGCAGCGACCGAATATCATGTTTGGCATAGATGCCGACAGACGTTAAGCTTCGATGCCCAAGAAAGTCGGCAATTTCACGAAGAGATGCCCCTTTCCTCATGAGCTCCGTCGCGCACGCATGGCGCAGGGAGTGAGCCCCTGTATTTCTAGTGCTGATCTGAAGCGCCCTCATGCGTCTGCTGATTATCGGAAAGAGTGATCGCAAGGGGCGGTAAGGTGGATTTTGCGACAAAAACAGATTTTGACATGAGGACCGGGGTCGCCCTCGTTTTAGATATTCGATTATGGCTTCGCCGACTTCATATTGAAGCGGGAACTGCTGTACTCCTCCTTTCTTCGATCGCCTGACCGTCAACGTCTCGTTGCGCCAGTCTAGATCCTTAAGGCAGAGCCGCATGACCTCGCTTTGCCTGAGGCCGTAAACAGAGCAGAGAAGAAGGACGGCTTTTGCACGAACATCCGAAGGTGTATTCCGGTTGCAAGAACGAATCAATCGTTTCACATCGCCCCACGTCGGGCCTCTACTTTCGGATTGGTGCCTTCGAATGAGGGGAGTCGTCAAGCCTTGTGAAAAGCCGCGCTCGCACCAGCTCCGCGTCTCGGCATAGCGAAAAAAAGCTCTTAACGCATTACACTCACCATCGATAGTCAGCGGGGTAAAGCCGCGGCTTTTCCTCTCGTCCACAAATTCGTCAAAATCCGAAAGTGTGATTCCTCGTATCGACGTTCGCCTCGTACCTAGCCATTCCAAGAACTTTCCTAGACGGCGGGCGTATTCATAGGACGTAACCGGTCCTAGTCCCTGGGTACTGCACGCTTTCCGAAAATCATCCAAATATCCGTCAAACCAGTGGTGAGGTTTTTCTGGCACGACTAGACAATTGTTAAAGCGCATCCAGTGCTGAGCGCGATACCTAAACCGATCAGCGGCGTCTTTGGCCCGGTCATCCGAGCTTTTGGTTCCTCCGCGATACCGTTGCCGACATTCTGACGCCCATCTAAGCGCAGCTCCACTTATTTCCGCTTCATCAACCGGCCGCATTTGCGTTAATTGCATTATGCGTATGATCCGAAGCAAGGTTGAAGCATTCGCTCGGAGCTGCTTCCAATTCGTTCCCGATGTCTGCAAATGCCGCAGGTAGATTTCGCGTTCTTCGAGGCAAGGCGCATTGAGGTGCCGCGATCGAGTGAATCGCCGCATAAAGATACTCTCGATCATTTTGGGAACCTCGTGGCCCAGACGGAGTCTCAGGCGTATCTGAACAGATTAGACGACCTTTTTGCGCGCCTGCGTGCAGCTACGTGCGATCCAGGAACCACGAATGGGAAGAATGTATGCAACTAGTCCGCCTGCGGGATGCCGATCAGGAAAACTGCGAGAGACTCGCTGAGGTCGCGATGGACTGCCAATTGGCGCAGTCGCGCGAGGACCTCTACCTCGTGGCGGCACATTGTTATTTCCAAATCCCTCGTGTTCAGGGAAATATATTCCCTGATACCGGGCTGACAATTCCCTGTTTCGTACGGCCTTAACTTTGGTGCCGGGCGCTAGAACTCCTGTTGATTCAGCCTGGTAGAAAGATTCTCTGGCGGAATTCTGAGCTAATCTCCGAAAATTCCCTGTATTTTTCCCTGTTAGCAGGGAAATCGGGCGGAGATCGGTTCGCAGCAGACTCCATCCACCGCCAGTGAGCCCTTCTCTTCTGCTCTCAGAACTTTTTCTAGCCCGAAAACCCCGCATTTGGCCGCGAAATCGCGGATCCTACCCGAGTCACAGAATCGCTTTAGGAGCAGTAATCGCTCCTCAAATCCCCATTTTCTCCAGAGGGACGAACCGAAGTCCGGTTTTGAGATGTAAACCGGACCGAGGGTTCGACGTTTCGCTTGGGTACCGTTCAGTCTTTTGCGAACCCGCCACCAAAAAGTTCTATCGAGGGTTCGAATGACTCTCCACCCAAGTCGTCCAATAAAATCCAACCTCGAAATTCATCACGCCAGGTTCGCGCCTGCCTAAGCCGGCGCTTTGATTCTCGGCATTAGATACCCGGGACGCGGTACGGACGTCCCCGGTACATTGCCATCTGTTCAACGGAGCGAATCGAAATAACCTGAGCGGTGGCATTGTCCGAGCCATCGACCTCGACGGCATAGCGGACCAGCTCCGCGGCAATCTCCTGAACGTCTTTCTCCTGGGAGACGATGCGAGCGATGTCTTCGTCGTACATGCCCCAGTAGAGGCCATCGGAGCAAAGTACCAGCGCATCGTTCTCCTTCAGTGAGAGAGTTTTGGTATCCGCGGCGACAAATTGCTCCATTCCGAGAGCGCGGGCGAGGACGCGACGAACTTCGGACTGCGCAGCCTCTGTCTCAGTGATCAGTCCGAGCTTGCGCTGTTCGTTTACCAGAGTATGATCTCGCGTAACGGCGGACGCTTTGCCGTTGCGCACGAGATAGCAGCGGGAATCTCCTACATGGGAGATGGTTGCCTGATCATAACGCAGCGCGCATGAAACGACGGTCGTGGCCATACGCTTCCCCCGTCGCTCTGGATGAAGTCCTTCATCGCGGACTGCGGCATTGGCGTATTGAATCAGGTGTGGGAGCAGGCTAACGAGTGAAGTTCCAATTGGGGCGATGGCAAATTCCTCGGTCATCACGGCAACCGCTTTCGCCGAGGCTATCTCGCCAAGATCCATCCCGCCGACGCCATCCGCAACCACAAACATCCAGCCATGGGACCGGGCTTCCTGCCGGGAGCGGGGAATGAAGGATCCCATCGCATCTTCGTTATTTGCACGAAGCTTGCCGGGGTCGCTCGCCTGTCCAAAGATTACGTCCAACATGAGACTTCTCCGCCCGAGATGATTTGCAAGCCAGACAGGAAGCTCTGGGGCCGCGATGGAGACAGCGTTAGTCCGAGCATGAGAAAGAGGCACCGTGGACAATCCGCCAGGGAGTCTTCCAGGCCGATGACGTCAGCCTGAGGGCGGTTGCTGCAGCGGGCGGATGGCTGCAATGGACGCGTCTGCCCGCCATTCTTGCGCAATCTGGTCACACCGCCGGCCAAATGACGACATCGGGGACGGATCGAGCCTGGAGAGCGAGGCTGGATCGTCAAAGGCAGAAAAGGTAGATGACCTGGAATCCATATCATTGATCTCACCAAAAGGCTCTTCCGAAGGCGGCAGCTCGAGGAAATCCCCCAGCCCACTTGAGTCCTCATCGTCCTCTTCAGATCTGAGCTGGAACGCTCCACGCAACATGAGCGGAGTCAGCAAAGTCGTCAGCAGCACAACGCTCACGATGATGGCCACTTCCTGCGGGTTGAAGACATTTGCCCGAACCGCCATGGCAGCAACGATCAACCCAACCTCGCCGCGGGACACCATACCGCAGCCAATACGCAGGCTGCGTACCGGTCCCATTCCTCGCGCCATGGCGGCAAGGCCGCAGCCGATCATTTTGCTGATGACAGCGATAAAGAAGATAACGCCGAGAAGAAACCAGTGTCCACCGAGCGCGCGGAAGTTGCTGGTAAGGCCAATCGAGACGAAGAACAATGGAATCAGGAGACCATGCCCGAGAGCGGCGAAGGTTCGTTCGATGTCCGCTTTGAACTTCGATCCGGCGAAGACGTAACCGAGGAGATAAGCTCCGGTGATTCCCGCAACGCTGCCGAGCCATTCCGCGAAGATGGCGTAGAGCAATACCAACGCCAACACGCAGCTTGTCACTGACTCGTTGGCCGACAGCTTGCGCATCTGGAGAATCAGAGGGTCGAGCCAACGCTTGGCCGCGCCGTATCCACACGCAAAAAATACCGCTACGCTGAGGCTGATCAGCACCATCTGCACCAGCAGAGCATGGTGAGCGGCCCATGGAAAATGGGCCTGCAACCAGCTTGACGCCTCGGGCGCGAGGCCGAAGGTTTCGCCACCGGCGCTGGCACTTACGGACGCGGTCAGAAATGCAAGCACGAAAAGACCCATGACGTCGTCGATGACTGCAGCGCCGAGGATCACGGATGCTTCCGGCGAGGACATCTGTCCCGCATCCATCAGCGTCCTTGCAGAAATCGATACGCTGGTTGCGGTCAGTGCTCCGCCAAGGAAGAGCGAGGCGTTCCAGGAGAGTCCGAGCAGATGGGCGGCGCCTGTTCCAAGCACGAAAGGCCAGATAACTCCGGAAAGCGCTACGAGAAAAGCGGTCACGCCAGCTTCGTGCATGCGGTCGATGTCGGTTTCGAGCCCGGCGATAAACATCAGCACCAGACCACCGACCTGCGCGAGCAACATGAAGGCGCCTGTGGAACTACCTCCATGAAAAACGCCAAGATCGAGGAGTTTCAGTCCACCGGGCCCCGCAGCAATTCCCACCATCAGCTCGCCGATGATTGCCGGGACGCCGAATCGCGTACAAAGAGAGGCCACCAGCTTACCTGCTGGCAGCAGAATCGCGATCAGCAACGCCAGTTGCAGGAATTCGGGCATAGTTTACCGGGAGTTCAGAGCGACAGAGGACGGGCCTTGTTCGGCGCGCGTGAATAACCGGCCTATGCGATTGAACCCTGACAGCAGTTTGCCATAACCGCCACGCTCAATGCCTTCTCGCTGCATTGTCCGTATGGCAGCAGCCTGCCTCCGCGCCAACTCCGCCTGAATAGGATTGGAGGCCAGCTTTACCGCAGCCTGCGTCTCTTCAGCCGCCTGCTCACAGATGCGCAGCCGCATGAGAAGCTCCCCAAACTTGAGTCTTGCAAGAAAGCTCTCGGGGGCGATTTTCGCCGACTCGCGTAATTCTTCGAGAGCGGTCTGTACGTCGAGATTCACACAGAGTGCCATGCCCAGAAGCACGCGCAACTCGGGAACGGCCGGCTCGAGAGATACAGCTTCCCTGAGCTCGCGGATTAAATCGGCGCGCTCATCCTTTTCGAGGACTTGCGGATCGCGAAACATGCGAACCAGCTGCGCCCTGGCTGGTCCGGGAAGCACCTCAGCAAGCATGACCTGCAAAGACTCGGAAGGGAGAGGCATTTCATTTTCAATTTGAGCTGCGTGAATCGTGAGTGACTGCGTTGTCATATGCTGAACTCCGGTCAAGGCCCGATCTAAGTTAAGGTGTTTGAAGCAGCAGCAAGGCGGGGTTGCCAACCCCACCCTGCTGCATCAGTAAGCCAGCGGAAACGATCAGGCAACGTATGCGCGTTCCGCGGATACCATGAAGGCCGGCTCCGGCTTTATGACAAACTCGGGATAGCCGAGCTGGCCCATCTCTGGAATGTCGAGGCCGGCGATTTCAGTCTCGGCGGAAACCCGCTGGCCGAGAAAGATGTCAAGCACCCAATTCAGAACAAAGCTGAAGGTGAAGACGAATCCGACCAGGGTAGCGATTCCTACGATCTGTGCAACCAGCTGGCCGGCATCTCCGTAGAAGAGTCCCGTGACCGAGCCGTTGACACCGTTCCAGGATCCACCGTAGTTGCTCTTGCCATCGGCGAAGAGCCCGACCGAAAGAACGCCCCAGAGTCCGCATGTTCCATGGACAGAGATCGCGCCGACTGGATCGTCGACCTTAAGTTTGTTTTCGACGAAGGCAACGCTGAGGCAGACCACTAAGCCGGCAACGGCGCCAATAATGGCTGCACCCACTGTGTTTACGAAGCCGCTGGGAGCGGTGATCGCAACGAGTCCGGCAAGCAGGCCGTTTCCGGCCATGGACGCGTCAGGTTTGCCTTTGAATATCCACATGTACAGCATGGCGGCGAAGGTTCCCGTGCATCCAGCCAGCATGGTGTTTACGGCAATCGAACCGATTCGTAGACAGCCGGCGGCAGATGCGCCTAAGGTGCTGCCAGGGTTGAATCCGAACCAGCCGAACGCGAGAATGAAGCAGCCGATGAGGACCGCGGAAATATCATGACCGATAATTGGATTGCTTGACCCGTCTCGATTGAACTTGCCGATGCGCGGACCAATGATGAGCGCAACTGCCAGCGCGGTGATGCCGCCGACGGCATGCACTACGCCGGATCCGGCGAAGTCGCAGTAGCCTTTGCCAAGTCCCACGTTGGTGCCCAGCTGCGAAAGCCAGCCACCGCCCCAGGCCCAGTTCCCGAAGATGGGATATGTAAAGGCCCCCATCAGGACTGAAGAAACGCAGAACGTAAGGAACTTCCAACGCTCGGCGCAGGCTCCGGTCACGATCGTCAATGCGGTATCCATGAAGACCATCTCGAAGAGGAAGATGACCATCACGCCAACGTCATATGTGTGGCCGGAAAGGAAGAAGCCTTTCTCGCCAAAGATGCCCCAGGTTTTGCCGAAGAAGTTCAACACATGCTCGCCAGACAATGGCTGTAGCCCGCCCAGATTCGCATTGCCGGCTGCGCCACCCATTTGTATGGCAAAGCCTATAAGCCAGTATGCGAACAGCCCGCAGGCATACACGGTGAAGTTCATCATGTAGGTGTGGTTCGCGTTTTTCACGCGACACAACCCTGCTTCCACCATAGCGAAGCCGGCCTGCATGAACATGACCAGAAAGCCGGTAACCAGAGTCCAGACGAAGTTGACGGCGATCTTGTTTTGTCCAACCTGGTTAGCGACGTCGCCGACCGTCACGCCGGCTTTTGCGTCAGAAACCGGGACGTCGTTGATGGTTCCGGTGAGGGTTCCGCCCGGATCGCCCTGCTGCAAAGTCGCAGTAGAAGGCGCCGCGGCGGCTGCGGCCTTCAGATCAGCCGCTGCTGATCCTGGGGTATCACCATGGGCCAGAGTCCCGAGCGACAGCGTCAGAACGAGGCACATGAGAAACTTACTTCGAAATATCTTCATTGAGTCAGCTCCGTGTCGAGGATGAGTTAGGCCTTCCAAATAGCATTCTTGTTACACGCGGACGGTAAGATAACGCACACACCAACAAGAGAGACAATCAGACCGACGATTGACGTGACCATCCTGCCTCCAACGCTGGCCGTAACGTGGAGGCCAAAGAGAACCACCACCCAGCCCAGAATGGTTACGAGAACGCCCACCAGTTTCATGCCCGCGGGCTGTGAACCAAGTGCGATCTTTCCTTCAAGCGGTTTGATTTTCAGGAATTTCCAGAAAGATGCGGCCAGCAGCACGATGCCTACCAGCAGCGCTACCTTTCCGATGCCACTGGAGTAGCCCGCAAGGCCGGCGCATGCCGCCGTCAGCCCTACAAGGAATACCCCAAACCACTGGCCCTGTTGCTTATTTGCTGCCATGCCAATACCTCCTTGAATCTGTTAGGTAAGTTTTCAATTTCCACTCTTTAGGCCAACTGGCGCCGATGTTGCCTTCAGTCGTGGTTAAAAAGTGACGGGCGAAATCCATTATTTTTTCCAGGTCCAGCCGTGGCCGTCATCCAACGAGCGCTTACGCTTTCCCGCTGCTGACATGCCTGGGAGTCAGCCGCGCAGAGTATTTCGGGCGGTCGCTTCCTTTTTCAGCAAGTGCCTTTTGCTGCTTCTGTACAGGGAGAGACAAGAAGATCACGAACTGTAAGGCGGCCGTCAGTTCGACCACCAGAGGAACGCCGCTCTGAAGCCGAACGAAGACAACCACAAGAACCATCGAAAACCACTGCCAGCGAGTGAGGCTCAAGCGCTCGAGACGGTCCGTGAGCCGCAGGAAATCCCGGGGCTTCACGGCAACCGTGCCGAGGTCGCCTCCCCGCGCCCGGAAACAGGCAATCGCGAAGAATCCTGAGAGTAGCAGTTCAAGAAGAAGTGCCTTGGTGTTCATCGTTTCCTCCATCGGAACGCACTTGTTGCGATACAAAGTGACAGCTTGATGACTGCTACTACCGTTTCGGCCCGAAGAAGGCGATGAAGGCAACGGTCAGCGTGGACTGCGCTTCGACCAACTCCGTGTTTCCTTTGTGGAAGTAGTACTGGTTGGACCAGTCGTGGCGGTATTCCACGCGAGTGAGGAGTCCCTCAACCCACTTGTACTCATACGTGCCGGTGAATTCCTTAACAGCCTGGGCGCTTCCGGTTGAAAAGCCCTGGTTGTCGTCGAAGTATTCAAAGCGCCCCGAAAGAGCGGTCTTCGGAGTGATCTGTTCGTGAACGGCTACGGCAGCGCCTTGCCAGTGCGGCGATGCAGCCGGGGTGGTCACTGTTCCGCTGTCGTTTTGCGTCACCGCGGCCGGAGTGTGATTCTGTCCATAGTCATAATTAAGGTAGGCATTGAATTTTGCGGTTGGGGTCAGCGTCACCGTTGTGTCGATGAGATTGCGATAGCCCTTTTGCGTGTCAGCGTTCTGCGGACCCGTGTAGAAGTTCACAGCCCAGCCATACTTCGGCTTCGTGAGGGCGCTGGTGAGACCGATGGTCACACCACCGTTGTTAGCCACCACATCGTTCCAGCCATTGACCACCTGCAGGCCCGCAGTCCAGGTTTTTGTCACGGGCATAGAAGTGCGCAGACCAAAGTGATAGTAAGGGATTGCCCATGCGAAGAGCAGAGAACGGGAATAGTTCCAGTTGTCCTTGGCTTCAATAACTTCAGCTCCAGCCGAGGTGACGAATTGACCGAAGTCAAACTCCGCGCCCTTGGCTTTGGCCGGTTTCGCACTAACGTAAGCTTGCTCGAGGTAATTATCCGTATCCTTGTCGGTTGGGCTGTGTATGAGCACGTTGGTGCGGCCAAAAAGCAGATCAGCGTGAACGCCAAATGGATCGGGGTCGTGGTTGATGGTGAGCTTGGCCGCGCTCAGATTAAACTGATCCGTCTTGTCGTTGAAGTTATAAAGATCGTTTATCTGACCATTGGCGGCATTGCTGGGACGATTCACGTTATAGCTGTAGTACCCGTCAAGATATCCGCTGAAGTCCATCGATCCCACGCTCCAGGTTGGCGCTGCTGCCGCAGGAGCAGCGGCCGGTGCCGGAGTTGGAGCTGGGGCAGGAGTTGGCGTGCTTTGCGTCTGAGCCCCCGCCGACAAAACGCAGCAGAGAAGAGCTCCCGTCATTCCGTACAGTGCAGTGCTCGGTTTCAAATGCAATTCCTCCATGAAATATGTCGTGTCAGATGGAAATAACCAACCCGCGGAGATACCGGTTGACCTGCCGTTGGCTAGTCTCCGATTCCCGCAATCTGGAACTGGCTCGTGTCGTCACCTTTTTTTTCATTCCCGATGAGTATTAGGAACGCACGTCCGACATAAGGAATTCATAAAGAAATTTCCACAGGGCCCAAATAATTTTTCGATTCGGCTGTTTACTCTGATATTTCAGGAAACCGCTTGAACCATTAATTCATGCCTTATGAAGTCTTTAGTGAAACCTTGGTGAACAGTGTTTTTTCGTGAGCAGACCCTGGTGTTGGAAACCGAACCGGGGTTTCCTCGCTCTAGCTCTATCGCAGAATCGGTAGATAGCGATAGACCAGGCAGGATTTTCTTGATTTACCTCATGAGTGAGTGGCGGGGAAGAAAAGCAGCCCACTATAACGGCAGCGCAAACATGCCGAACCCGCGGAATGAAGGAAGACGGCGTGCTCACTGGCCGGCGCTTGAATCGGCCTTTCCCTGGCCAAGCACACGGGAAGACCTCAGGGTGAGGACGTCCTCGTTTGAGCCCATGGCGATCCACCAGTCGCGCAAACAGGTTGAGGACGCACTATCGCACCGAAGTACCGCCAACCAATCCACCTGCGCATAACCGAGAAGGCGATGCGCACCAGCGCCATCTTATGCTCTTCACAGGGAAACCATCCTAGCCACGATGCCGCGCCAGAAACAGCATGATCAAAAACAGGAGAATCGGAACCAGCGCCAGAATCGAATAGAGAACAATCTTCCGCCCGGCGACCGGGCGGCGACTCTTCCATTTTGTGAGTTCTGTGCGGTCGGCCACTCCCACCTGGTCAAGGTGCTCCAGATCCAAAGCAAAAGCGCGGGCCGTCGGATAGCGATTCTTCGGCTCCCGTTCGAGGGCGCGGTACAGCACTTCCTGGAGTTCCGGACTGATGTTCGGGTCGGCCACGCGAGGAGGCAGCGGGTGGTTAATCAGCCGGTCATTCATCACCGCCAGTG
This sequence comes from uncultured Acidobacteriaceae bacterium, assembly GCA_963743135.1. GTDB lineage: Bacteria > Acidobacteriota > Terriglobia > Terriglobales > Acidobacteriaceae > Silvibacterium. The sequence goes on along the minus strand of CAVUON010000006.1, from coordinate 537,035 downwards.
GCGACGGGCCGGAGAAGGGGGTCCTGCCGGAAAGCATTTCATAGAGCATGATCCCCAGCGAATAGAAATCCACGCGTGCATCTCCGCGCGTGCCCTTCACCTGTTCAGGAGCAATATATTCGGGCGTGCCGAGTGCCTGGGTATATCCCGCATAAGTCAGCCGCTTTGCGCCTTCCTTGGAAGCAATGCCGAAGTCGATCAGCTTGATGTTGTCCTGGTCGTCGACCATGATGTTTTCCGGCTTCAGATCGCGATGGACGACGCCGTGCTGATGGATGTAATCGAGTGCCCGCAGGATCCCCAGTGTAATCTTGATGGCGCGCTCCGGAGGCAACTTGCCCTCTTCCGACATTATGTTGCGCAGCAGGCGACCATTGCACCACTCCATCACCATATAGAGGCGCGAGCGGTGGCTGTCGTGAAAAATCCGCATCACATTGGGGTGGTTCAGAGTACTCCCGATCTCTTCTTCCCGCTTGAATCGATCGAAACCAACCGGATCAGCCTCCAATGATGCATGGGGGACCTTGATCGCTACCTGGCGGCCATCCCGCAAATCTTCCGCACGAAAAATTGTGGCCATCCCGCTTTCGCTCACGGGGGCGTCAATGCGGTAGTGATCCAGTTCCTGGCCGGCTTCTATATCGGCAAGAGGGCTCATCGGCAGCGTTCTCCGAACTTGGCTTTTATGTTCATAGGTGTCAACCTGTGCTTTATGCGACGGAGGTATAAACGGAGTATAGCCGGATTCCGCTGTGGCGCAGCCACTGATCTTGAAAGGCATGCGCGGTGAGACGGCGGTGTTCTGGCGCATGCCATTCGTCTGTATCGCCTTCGCGTCAGTCCTCGCTGTGAATCATAAATTCGGGATAGGCGGTTCCCCCCAACTCGTACATATCCATGCCTACTCGTTCACCATTGCGCTCGACACGTTGCGGATCAATGCGGTTGAGCAGCCAGTTCAGGCCGTATGTCATGGGCAGCATGATTCCGAGCAGGGTGGCGACGCCCACAACCTGCGACAGTAATTGCCCGGAGTTGTTCTGCGGGCCTCCGGCCGCCGAGATGTGAGGGGAAATACCCACCGCTATCAGACCCCAGATGCCGGCAACGGCATGAACCGAGATGGCTCCGCCCGGGTCGTCGACGCTGAGATATACCTCGAGAACTTCAACCGCGACCGTCAGTAGCGCTCCTGCAACCAGCCCGACCGCGATCGCAACCAAGGGGGTCGCAAAGCCGCAGATGGCGCTGCTGGCAACCAATCCTCCCACCCATCCGTTGGCACAGAGCGAGGCATCCGGTTTGCTGAACCGGATCCGAGTGGCCACTACGGCGACTAGAAAGGATGCAGAAGCCGAGAGCATCGTGTTTACCGCGATCAACGCGATCTGCGGGGACGTTGCTCCGGCAAAGAGGATTGCGCCTGCGGCATTCATCGCGATCCAGCCCGGCACGATGAGCGCGCAACCGAACAGGACGTATACGATGCTGTGTCCAGGAATAGCCGCCGAGTCCCCGTTCGCCTGGTATTTTCCTCGGCGCGGTCCAAGAATCCAGGCTATCGAAAGAGCAGACAGACCGCCCAATGCCTGCACAGTGCCAGATCCTCCAGCATCCAGAAACCCATGCCCCAGACCGAAGTTACTTCCAAGCTGTGAGAGCCATCCACCGCCCCACACCCAGTGCGCAAACAGCGGATAGGTCCAGCCTGCGAAGAGCGCTGTAGAAATGCAGATGGATCGCAGACGCCAGCGCTCCGCACCGGTGCTGATGGGTATTATTGCCGCGAGACCAACAGTAAAGAGCTGCAGTAACATTGCCAGCGTTGCCGGAGAGCCATCGAATGTCATTTTTCGCAGCAGAAAAGGCTCGTTTGCGATCCAGTCCCACGACTTGCCACCCAGTAAAAACAGGTGTGCAGGCTGGCCGGCAAAGCCCTCCCAGGAAAATCCGCAAAGACAGTAGGCTATAGCGGCGACTGCTATCGCAATCAGCGAAGAAAACATGACGTACGCGGCGCTGCGGGCGCGTCCGAAGCCCGTATTGATCAGCGCAAGCCCAGCTGACGCAAGCGGAACTATTGCGATCAGAAGAGGTAGTGTCGCGGCGTCCCCGCCGGGAAACGATGTCACTCCGATTCCCCCTTCGCGTAGCGAGTTCCAAGGAAAGCTAGCACCAGTCCCACGGCCTCGATGCATAAGCCTGCCAGCGCAAAACTCCATCGCAATCCTGCATGCGAAAACAGCAACACTGCAGAAATTACGATTCCCCAACCTGCCGGCAGCAGGAGTATACCCGCCAGTTTCATTCCGTTTTCCTCAATTCACTGAACTAAAGCCTAGACCGATTCGCTGTCCTTCGGGTGAAGAGAGGCGGGCATTTGGGCCCGGCAGACGAGGTCGCACTCCGCAGTTGCATCTCAGCATACCCGCAACGCGCTATGAAGGGTCTGCTTTTCTGCTCTCTCCAGCGAACTTTTCCTGGGCTGCCAAGGCGCCATAAAGGACTGTTTCGAATTGCTCGGATAGTGACTTTGCTGCTGAAAATTCCTCACCGAGTGCTGTCTTTGAAAGGGCGATGCGAATGATCTCTGCCAATGGCTCGCCCCGTTCTTTGCTCAACTCTGGAACCTCATCTTCGCGCAATAGAAGGTGTAATTGCAGCGCAGGATTGAAGTAAATGTCCACGGCAGCCTGTTTCACAACGAGGCCCACGAATCGACGCCCCTCGCGTGCAGGTAACTCGACAGCATCCAGACATAAAATGTGAAATACCGTACGGAAGATGTAACGGTGGTGATGCCGCAAGGAGGTAATTGCCTATTGTTTGGACTGGCAGGCGCAAACCTGTCAGGTCGAGACCTTCATTAGGCAAGCTGTCAGATTCCACCCAACTCGTTAGCGGCGGATAATCTGATATAGGCATGGCAGCCATTGTAACCGGGCGCGACTGACTACCCGAATTTCAATCGCGACAATCCGATTTAGATTCCGCGCTTCATGTGGTGTTGCTCCGAAGTCGATGACTAGCGAATTCGGCCGCCATTCCAGTGTCCCGATCACTGTCCAACAAGTGACTATTCGGGTTAGGTTGCATGGTGTTCCGTACCTCAGCGCGACTGAAAGTGCTGGGGGATTGCGTCGCATGACCTCAAAACGAAGATTTGCTAAACCGTTGTAGGGTCAAAAGCTCTACCGGGAGTTCGAATCCCCCTCTCTCCGCCAGCTCTCCCTATCTTATTAATTCAAAAGATAAAAATTGACAAATAGATGCCGCGTCGGTTCCATCTTGTCCGTTTCGTCCAATTGTCCGCCAAAAAAAACGATCTGAGGCTATTTTTGCAAGACAAAACAGCGAACGCATGACAAAGCAATTTGAATAACCTGAAACCTCATCTTAATGTTTCCAGCGTCATGCGCTTGCACTAGAGTGGCGTATCATTCGGTAACGTTACCGGCGAGGTATTCAATGATCATTCAGTCCAGACGCGCCTTTGTGGCTTCCCTGCTTGCCAGCGGAGCTGGTGTTGCAGGAAGCGCTCATGCAATGCGCGGCGGAGAATCCGCTCACAACGATGTGGCTCAAGATGCGTCCGGCTCGTTTGCTCTGGAGGAAGGATGGTTGTTTGCCTTTGACGCCAGTGCTTCGATGGTGCCTCCGGCCCAGACCAATTCTGAATCCAAATGGATGCCAGTTACCGTACCGCACACATGGCAGGCGATGGCAGGCAATCCTGGCTACGCTGGCGTGGCCTGGTACCGGCTTGAGTTCACTGCGCCGCGAGAGTGGGAGGAACGGTTTGTTCGAGTGGAATTCGAAGCCGTAACGCACACCACCCATGTTTTTCTGAACGGCAAACCGGCCGGGCAACACGTTGGAAAGGGGTACACCGCTTTCACCTGCGACCTGTCTCCGCTCCTGGAATATGGCGATAGAAATGTCCTGTTCGCTGGGCTTGATATTCGGTTCTTTAGTTTTGCTCATGACGGCAAGTGAGAAAAGTCTAGAAGTTTGTGCATTGCGTTAACGTTACCGAAAATAAGCCCCATAGATTGCATTGTCAAGCGATCCGATAGGTTCCGCGGTGGAATGAGGGCCTCGGCGCACCCACCAAATTGCCCTTAGGAGAACTCTTCTTCCGCCTTGTCCAGCGCACGTGTGAAGAGGGCAAGATTGCTCCTCATGATGATATGGGGCGCCAACTTGGTCGACAATTGGGGGGAAATATGTTGCACAAGATATCGCATCAAGGTCTCAAACCCTGTCTTGCCCTGCGTGTATGGACGCTGGTAGAGCGAAGCCAGAACCATGCCCGACCTGATGAGTGGAACCAGTTCCGGATAAAGATCCGTTGTAATGACTTGAATCTGATCGAGCAGCTTGCGTTCCTCGAGAGCCCGGAGAATAGGAAGACTGTTAGCCGTATTGACATAGATCCCTGCGACACGCGGCTTTTTAGCGATGAGTTTCAGTACGGCATCATGAGCCTCCTCGGGCCGCTCGTGAATCTCAACAGTAGGCAACAAGGATAGATGCGGCGCAACCATTGCGAGCGTGGCTGCAAAGCCGCCGAGTTTTTCCGCGTGATCCTCCGTTCCCAGATCGCCCGTGATGACGGCCACACTTGCATCGCGTTGAATAGCCCGCGAGAACAGCTCAGCCGCGAGACCCCCGCTCACTTCAGCATCAATAGTGACGGAAGCTAGGCGCTCTGCTCCGGGTAAATCGCTTCCCACAAAAATGACCGCTATATTTTGCGCAGCGAGGCGTTTCACAAGTGGCACAAATTGCAGTGACTTACCTGGAGTGAGGATGAGGCCATCGTAGTGCTTGCTCGCTTTGGACTCAATCAATTCGAAATCTCCCTTACCTATACGGGGATATTCCGCAAAGTCAAGCGCTACATCCAGGCCGTGCGCGTCGGTCGCTGCGGCGCGCACTCCCTCGCGGAGAGGATCGAAATACGAAGAGATTTGTTTTGGCAGGAATACGCCGATGCGAAGGCGGCGATTCAGTTTAAGGTTGCGTGCCGCGAGATTAGGCCGATAGACAAGCTTTTCGGCCATGGCCAACACTCGATTTCGCGTTTTCTCGTTCACGCCGGGCCGATTGTGGAGCGCCCGATCCACGGTCCCGATTGGAATGCGTAGCGCGGCGGCAATCTCCCTGATGCCGGCAGGCTTAGTGCTTTCGTTTCTCACGATGTTCTATTTTAGGCGAGCCACACAGCTTAGGCGCGGTAACTAAGCTGCTCCACAACAATGTTCAGAAACCCGCTGTGTGAATTTCGCCCCGAATCCGCGGGAATTCCGTGTATTTTTCCCTCGCAGCAGGAAATTACCGGAGAAAGCGGTTCGTTCAAGACTCCATCAACGCCGCGAAATCTATCTCTACCCTTCCCACCGCAAGCAGTGAACCCAGCACCACGAATATCGCCATCCCGCAAAGCACCTGGCTTTAGACGCTCATGGCAATGATGCGCGCAACTCCGAAAGCTCCTTTAACTCTGTCTCCGGATAGTAGTGGCGTAGAATCGCGTCAAATTTCGCGCCCGACTCTGCCATCCCCGCCGCGTCGTATTGGCAAAGCCCCAGACCGTGGCCATGTCCGTCATTTATTTCAGGAACGCCGCGGTGCGGTTTGCTGTCTCTCCCGGCATCAAGCAACGGATGCCGCCTGCACCAGGCGCACACAACGGAAAAATACGGATACCCTTCGGTCGGAATCCCTATCTGCCGCAGACTCACCGTCCGGCCGCCGCACCGGCTCGAATACATCGCCGCCAGTACTTGTCCGTGCCAGGTTAGTACCAGCCCTTGCGTCTCCTTCGCTGCTCGATCCGATGGCGATCCGTGCGCCGGAGGCGACCGCAGAAACTGGCAATGCGTGCTATCGCAAAAGTCGTAGTCGCGATGACGTCCGCCCGCCTCCAGATACGACCGCGCAGCCACCGCCTGCGCTTTCAGTGCTTCTTGACCGGCCCCCGGAACGCTCTCCGCGCTCACAATTGAGGCCACTGCTGTCTCTATGTCCATGCGGACGACCGGCACGAGTTGCTGATCTTTCACGGTCACCGTGAGCGCACCCCGAAAGCGCCGCGTAATCTTCCCCGGAATTGCAAGAACAAACTCCGTCTCGCTACCGTCCCGGGCGCCTACCTTGATGGAAGTCACCCGGTATTGACCCAGCAGCATCCCTTTTCCGTCCAGCCGTATCGCTGCCGCTTGACTGCCGCGCTCACCCGTCAATAGCACCGGCGCATGGCCTGTCACCGTAATCAGAATTGGAGAACCCGCCGGCATTACCCGCAACTGCGTCGCATGGAACAGCGAGAACACGCCGATGCTCACGGTCTGCGCCGCGCTCGTCACTCCAAACGCGAGCTGGACAGGTAGCAACCAGCCCCGCAGCATCATGACTGCCCGGGCTCCAGAGCTTTCAGCATCTGTCCCGCGACCTTCGCAGTCGCGGCTCCCGTGGCTTCGTGCATACGCACTAGCAGCAGCAAGCGCGGATCATCCGCAGGAAACAGCACCACCGTAAAACCATCCGCCTCGGCGCGCGGAATGTGAGTACATTCGGCCGTCCCCGTCTTCGCCAACACCGGATATTGGCTTTCCACTGCGCGCGCCGTTCCCATTTGAGCCGAGTCCTCCATCCCGCGCAGAATCCCCTCATCGGCGCGCGGTCCATTACGGATCGCGCGAACCAACTTCAGATAGGCGCGCGCAAACACCAGCGGCGCGACGCGCCAATCATCGTCCAAACCGGCAAGCGCCCGCGCATTATTCTCCTGATCCACGGGAGGAAGGGAATACTCCGTCAGCATTCGGTTTGCCTCGCTGACTGGGATGGCTCGCGCCAGCGCCAAAAAATACGCATTGCAGGACCCTGCAATCGCGCCCGTCAGCATCATTCGCCCATGCCCACGCGGCGGCCAGCAGGCATCTCTTTTGCCATGACAAATGACGACGGGAAATTGCCTGTGGTTCTGCGCATAGAAGAATGCGGTAAACGGTTTAATCAACGAACCAACGGGAATGGGCCTTTCCTCATTCGTCCAACGTTCGGCGAGAACCTGTCCACTACGTGCGTCCAACAGAAGATAGGACAAAGACAGCGCAGAAAACTGCCGGTCCAGAACACTTTGCGCCGTCTGCCCGAAGAGAGACGATGCCTGATTCGCTTGAACCGTGGCCTCTTGAGGAAGCACCGACAGAAACACCATCCCCAGCCATACAGCACGGCGCGTTATCGCCATTGATAAATCACAGTCTGCACGACATTTATTCCGGCATCGCGCTCTATGATCGACCCCGATGCAACCCCGGAGAACATCCTGCTTAAGCTCGCGATGTTTCCCGAAAAGAATGCTGGTCGCTGGCCGACATCATATTCTGCCGCCCCATCCTGCCTCCCGCGCATATTGGCGCGGTCAATCAGCGTCGACGTCCGCAGAAACGCTGGACTTTCCTGCGCGTGATTGAACTTTGATATATACATTTCTCCCTGGTCTGCGACTGGCTTCTCCCGCAGCTTCGCACCGAGCGCCTCCAGCAGGTCTGCATCATTGGCCAGAATCAGCGTATTTCCCTGTACCGCAAGATAGAGCGGCAGCAATCCGTCAAGTTGAAGAAAATCTCCTTTCTCTACCCATCCCACGCCGAAATGAGAAGCGCTCGTTTGCGCATTGAGCCCATCGGCGATCAGCTTCCGTATCTGTTTCGCATCCCATCCATGCAAAGCCGAAAGCACAACCGCCGAATGAACTCCGGAAAACGCGCCATCGCGTTGCGAATACGATGTGTCCACCTCCAGCAGTCCCTTCACTTGCGATGCCTCAATTGCCGGCCGCAACTGCGCCCAGACATTCTCCCGCGCGACCACCGGAGCCTGATCGATGCGCGTCTCAAAATCGGCGGCGTTACCTGCATTCTGCTCCATAACTGTTGCGCTTGGCGCATACTGACTGTCAGTCGCTACCGCAGGCCGCGGATCAAGCAGCTTATCCCTGACTATTGCCGTTGCCTGCGCAGCATCGGGCGCAGCCCATGCCTTATAAAAACCCGCGCTTGCCGGAACCGCTGCCGCCAGCGCAGACACATCAGAAACAGCCGCCGCTCCGCTCGCCTGTTCGCGCCGCAACAGCACCCGCTCCTCGCGGTAAGCCGCGCTGGTGCGGTAAAGATCACTGATTGCCGCACGATATTGCTTCATCTCCGTGATATTTTGCTGTATCCAGTAGCTCCGGAAATAGGGCGACGGCACAATCTTTTCGAGGTTCAGCACCATTCGCAAATCGCCAGGCGTCTTCGCCGCTTTTATCGAGTCCGCATACCATGCCTCATCGTGCAGCGTCTCCGATTGCGAACCGCTCAGCAGTGCGAGTGTACCAGCAACCAGATCCTCACGCGTGCCCAAAATCACCCAGTCACCCGCGACAGCAAACGCGACCGTACGCTTCGATTCAGGATCGGTGCGAACGTAGAAGTTCGCCTTGCCCGACTGTCTCTGCTCAAACTTCCCACGCGACTGCCACAGCGTGCTCTGCTCAAAACTCGACGACGGTAAGTGCGTGATGTAGAGAAACTCCAGCTTGCCGATGTCGTACCACGCAAACGCGCTCTGCTTTCCCGCAATTTGATCGAGCAACTGCATGTTTGACGGAACCCCCGCAGCATCTGCAAATTCTGTCTGCGCCTGCGCCAGCCGCCCAAACAACCGCGAGCGACTGAACACCGCATAGTCATCGCCCTCGAGCCATGCCTGTTTTTCCGAAGACTGGCTCCAGTCTGCCAGCAGCGAATGAAAATCTGGGCTTTCAATGTAGAGGAGCGCGCCGCTTGGCATCATCGCCGCCAGCTCCGGCGCATGCGCTTCATTCACCTGATACGCGGCAAAAACCCCCGCTGCTGAGAGCGCAATTGCTGCGGCAGTAATCAGGAAACGGCGAAGCATCATGGCTCTTTCCTTTCCGTCGACACCAGCAGGCGCGGACGCACTGGATGATTCTGGTCCGTCGCCTCATGAATGGCGGGAGCGCACTGCTCGTTCGCTGCGTTCCGCGCAATTGCGTGGCGAAGGCTGCGAATCTGGGCCGTCAGTTCTTTGCGCTGCGCTGGATCGTCTTCCAGATGCCACGCCTGGCGATAGCGTGCAAGTGCCGCGCTGTCATCTCCAACCCGGCGATAAGCCTCGGCTACCCCCCCGAGCAGCTGCGCACGCTCTGACGACGGCAACTTGTTCCAAGACGCGGACAACCGTGAGCTCCACATCATTACATCTGCGTTCGTCTCATTGGCCTCATCCGGAAAATCCTCGCCGCCTGAATCGTAAGGCATTTCCCCGAGCAGCGGCGCAGCCGCGTTAATCGCCAGATGCGCGTTTTTCGCGTCAATTGCTGCGTGAATCAGTGCAATGCGCGCTGAATCAGCCTGCGGGCTCATCGCCACAGCCTCTTTCAACAACTCAATTCGCTCCGGCGCAGAAGATATCTTTGCCGCCGCGGTCCGCGCAGAGAAGAAGAATGGCTTGCGCACAACGCCCGCACTGCGTGCGGATGCGATTCGTGTCCATATCGAGATCGTAGTCTACGGCTCTACCCGAAAGGCCAAAAACGCAGCCAATCGCCGGAGGCATGCAGTAGCCGGTCTAGCGCCCAAACGAGCCCGGATAGATACTGCTCACATGCTAACCATAGCGAAATCCGTACTGCTCTTTGCAATGGCTCTATTTTCAGTGGTCGCCTTCCAACAAAACGCGCCGTCCCCGAGTTCGAGTCCGGAATATACCGGCGACTCCCAACTCAAGTTCCCCGAGCATTATCGGGACTGGGTGTACCTGACTTCCGGGTTCGACATGAGCTACAACCCAGCTATGCAGATGGGCGATCACCATATGTTCGACAATGTCTTTGTAAATCCTGAGGCGTACAAGGCATTTGTAAAGACGGGCACCTGGCCCGACAAAACCATGCTCGTGCTCGAGGTTCGCGGGGCGGAGGGGAAGGGTTCGATAAACCAGAAAGGAGACTACCAGGGGGCCACCATGGGGTTTGAGGTGCACGTAAAAGACGAAGCGCGCTTTCCGGGCCAGTGGGCCTTCTTTGGCTTCGACGAGGGCAAAACCGCCAAAATGATTCCCATGTCGGCTGACTGCTATAGTTGCCACGCCGCCCACGGGGCTGTGGACACGACGTTTGTCCAGTTCTACCCAACTCTGTTACCGATCGCCAGGAGCAACGGTACACTCTCTGCCGCATACCAGAAAGAGATTGAAACACCCGCACAGAAGTAGCCATTTGATAACCGGAATGACCGGTGAATCGAGCAACAGTTCTGGCCGTCACCACAACGCGGGCCCTGCCACGTAAGCTTCTTTCAGCGCCCTTACCGTTGATTTATCAAGGTCCGGCAATGTGCTTGTGGGAAGCGATCCGGCGTATTCTGCTGGCAGTAGCACCTCTATTGTTTCCGTTGGCTCAGGAGCTCCGGGATGGACGACTTCCTTCTGATTATCAATGGTGCGGAACATCGTGTTCGTGCGCCAGGTAGCGAAACCCTGCTTTCCGTTCTGCGCAACAAGGTCCATCTGACAGGCACGAAGTATGGCTGCGGAGAGGGGCAGTGCGGCGCCTGCACTGTCCTGATTGACGGTGCCGCCAGACGATCCTGCCAGACCAGAGTCGCATCCGCGGCGGGCGTACAGATCACGACCATCGAGGGGCTGGAAGGCAATGGCACGCTCAATCCCGTACAGCAGGCGTTTCTGGATGAAGAGGCGTTTCAGTGCGGCTACTGCACGTCGGGCATGATCCTTTCCGCGACCGTACTGCTGCGCGAGCATCCTCATCCCACCGATCAACAGATCATCGAATTCATGGATGGCAATATCTGCCGCTGCGGAACCTACCCACGCATTGCGGCTGCAATAAAGCGCGCTTCACAGCTACAACAGAAGGGACGCGTGGACCGTGCCGGTCGATGAGCTGACTCTCGAACTCGCGCAGCAAAAACTCGTGGACCGGCTGCACTGGTTCCAGCTTGACCGCCGCGATTTTCTAAAGCTGTGTGGAGGCGGTCTGCTGGTCTGTCTGGGAGGCGCGTCCGATAAGGCGCAGGAGGCCGGCAAAGGATTCCGCGAGCACGAGCTTCCCAAGGAAGTCAGCGCGTGGGTGCATATTGACGAAGGCGGCACGATTACGGTCTTCACCGGCAAAGTGGAAGTGGGACAGAACATTCGCACTTCTCTGGCGCAGCTTGTGGCCGAAGAACTCCGAGTTCCTTTTGGCTCAATCACAATGGTGATGGGTGATACTGATCTGACTCCGTGGGACATGGGCACATTTGGCAGCCGCTCTACTCCGACCATGGGGCCGCAACTCCGCACCATGGCAGCCGCAGCGCGACAGATCCTGATTGAAGCAGCTTCGCAGCAATGGAATGCTGATCCGGCTGCGCTGATAGCTGCAAATGGCAAAGTTACGAATCCGAAGACCAGCCAGTCGCTGACGTATGGCGAGATCACACGCGGGAAGAAGCTGATGCAAACGGTGGCAGGCGACCCGCCGCTGATGCCAGCCATCGAATGGAAGATCGCCGGTGCGCCCCTCCCCAAGTCAGGCGGGCGCGACTTCGTGACGGGGATGCATCAGTATCCATCAGACATCATTCGTCCCGATATGGTGTTCGGCAAAATCCTGCGGCCCGCTGGATTCAATGCCACACTTGTCTCTCTGGACAGCAGCGCAGCAGAGAAAATGCCTGCAATTCAGGTAGTGCGGGATGGCGATTTCGTTGGCGTCGTGGCCGAGGATCCATGGTCAGCGGAACAAGCACTCTCAGTCATACAGGCGAAGTGGAATGTGCCTCCGCAAATCTCAAATAAAGAACTGTTCGACTATCTCCGCAACCATCCTGATACCGAAGACGAGGGTTCGCAACACACCAGCGGATCCGTAACAAAGGCGATGGCCGCCGCTGAGGTGAAGGCGGAGCAACACTACACAGTGCAGTACATCGCGCACGCGCCTCTCGAACCGCGCGCCGCCGTGGCCGAGTGGAATGGGGACAAACTCACGGTCTGGACAGGCACCCAGCGTCCGTTTGGCGTGCGCGCCGAGCTGGCTGAGACATTTCGCATTCCGGCAACAAAAGTCCGCGTCATCATGCCCGACATGGGAAGCGGCTATGGCGGCAAGCACACAGGGGAATGTGCCATCGAGGCGGCGCGCCTTGCCAAAGCCGCTGGTAAACCGGTGAAGCTGGTGTGGACGCGCGAAGAAGAGTTTACCTGGGCATACTTTCGGCCCGCGGGATGGATCGAAATTCGCAGTGGCGTGCAGCGCGATGGAACGCTTGTCGCGTGGGAACACCACAACTACAACTCAGGTCCGTCGGCGATCAACACGCCATACAACGTCGCGAATCAGGTTATCCAGTTTCACTCCACAAAGTATCCTCTGCGTCAGGGTTCGTATCGCGGGCTCGCGGCCACGGCGAACCACTTCGCACGCGAGTCCCAGATGGACGATCTGGCACATGCCATCGGCATGGATCCACTGGAATTCCGCCTGAAGAACCTGACTGATCCGAGACTGCGCGCTGTCTTTCAGGCAGCAGCGGAGCGGTTCGGCTGGGGCCGGTCGAAGTCCACGTCCGGACTTGGCTTTGGAATTGCGGGCGGCGTTGAGAAGGGCGGATACGTCGCCACCTGCGTCGAAGCCGAGGTGAATCCCACGACTAAAAAGGTGCGGCTTCGCCGCGTTGTCGAGGCCTGGGAGTCGGGCGCAATTGTAAATCCGGATGGCCTGCGCAATCAGATCATGGGTGCGGTGGTGCAGGCCATTGGTGGAGCGCTATTCGAAGCCATCGAGTTTAAGGATGGCCATATTCTGAATCCCCATTTTGCGCTGTATCGCGTTCCCCGGTTCAGCGACATGCCGGAGATTGATGTGGTCCTGATTGACCGCAAGGACCTGCCTTCGGCGGGCGCGGGCGAGACTGGCATTGTGGGCCTGGCGCCAGCCGTAAGCAATGCCATCTTTTCCGCCACAGGAACGCGGTTGCGCAACATGCCGATAACCGCGGGCGGCGAACTTTCGCCGAGCTGAACGTTTTGGTGGCGTTGCCGCTGGAAAGAGAACCCTCCTTCCGTTCGCGATGCGGTGACTGCAAAGAAGCTTAAAGAGCGCCTCACTATTCGCGACGGATGCCTCGGCTATAATCCTTGCTGAAAAGTTGGAGCGTGCTGTGATACATCGAAGAGTTGGGGCTGCGATTTCGGTCGTAGTTATGTTGTTCTGTGCGCAATTTGCGGGCGCGCAGGCAAGTACGCGAGTGGCAGCTCCAGCCCCCGTCAATCCTCATGCTTCTCCTGAAGCGCGCGCGCTGCTGCAGTACCTGGATTCGATCTCGGGGCGGTTTACGCTGACCGGCCAGCATAATTTCCCCAACGACGCCTCACGCTGGACCGACCGCGCCTACGACCTGACGGGTAGGTATCCGACGCTTTTCGGACAGGATTTCGGCTTCTCCGGGGGCGACGACAAAGACTCGGTGGAATCGCGGCCAGCGATGATCGCAGAGGTGAAGCGACAGTACCAGAATGGCGCGGTGATCGCCCTGACCTGGCATGCCGTTCGACCAACCGACGATGAGCCGGTCACCTTCCACGACAGCGTGCAGGGGCATCTCAGCGATTTTGAGTGGCACGAGTTGCTGACACCCGGCACTGACTTGAACAAGCGCTGGTGCGCGCAGGTGGACGTGGTAGCTGGATATTTGAAGCAGCTTCGCGATGCCCATGTGCCCGTGCTGTTCCGTGCTTACCACGAGATGAATGGGAACTGGTTCTGGTGGGGCGGCAGGCCGGGGCCGGACGGATCGGCGGCCCTCTACCGCCAGATCTATGACCGCTTTGTGAACTACCACCATTTGGACAACATTGTGTGGGTGTGGAACGTGAACGCCCCCAGCCCGAACGCCGGATCGATTGCCGACTACTACCCCGGACCGCAATACGTCGATGTGGTGACCATGGATATCTACGGCGAGTTCAAGCCGGAATACTACACAGATGTGCTGGCGCTGGCGGCGGGCAAGCCGATCGCGCTGGCCGAGGTAGGCGCCGCTCCGACGGCCGAGATCCTGGCTGAGCAGCCTCGATGGGCGTACTTCATGGTGTGGAGTAACCTGGTGGATTTCTCGAACTCGGTCGCGTCGCTCAACGCCATCTATCATGCGCCGCATCTGCTGACCCGCGACAATCCGCGAATCGCGGAACCGATGGCGGAAATTCGTAAGGCAACGGCCGAGCGCACCGGCAGCCAACCGGGCGGCCAACTCGTGACTCCCGACGCGACTGCGGAGGCAACGGCTCTGATGGCGCGGCTGTATCGCGCATCGGGGCAGCAGACGTTGAGCGGCCAACAGAACTCGCCGCAGGCAGTTACAGCCGCGTCCGCGGCGATCCTGGGGCTGACGGGAAAGCGTCCGTCGATCTATGGCGAAGAGCTGGGCATCACCAGCGAAATGGGCGTGGGAGTTGCGGCAGCCCGTCAGGCGATTGTGGACGAGGCGAAGCGGCAGTATCAGGATCACGCCATTGTGAGTCTGAGCTGGCACGCGGCCCGGCCAACCGACGATGAGCCGGCAAGCGAGGCGACGAGCGTTCGCGGGCAACTGGCGGACTTCGAATGGAACGAACTGCTGACGCCCGGCACTGACCTGAACAAACGGTGGTGCGCGCAGGTAGACGACGTGGCAGCGACCCTGAAACAACTCCAAAACGCCGGCGTTCCGGTGCTGTGGCAACCGTATCCGGAGTCGAACAGTAAGACATTCTGGTGGGCTGGGCGCAAGGGAGACCGCGGCTCAGCCGCCCTCTATCGCCAACTCTTTGACCGCGTGGTGAACCATGACGGCGTGCACAATCTGGTGTGGGTTTGGACTGCGGCGCCTCCGGGATTCGGACCGGGTGGATCTGGGGCGCTGGACGACTACTTTCCGGGGCTGCTCTATGTAGATGCGCTGGCCGTGAACGTGGAGGAGATGGGATCGCACTTCCGCAGCGACATCTTCCTTTCGCAAATGGGGGTGGGCAAAGTGATCGGCCTGGAACTGACGGGCAGAATTCCGGCGCCCGATCTCTTCACGCAGCAGACGGATTGGGCATGGTTTCTGGTATCACCCGCGCAGGCGCAGGCGGCGGACCAATCGGACGCGCTCCGCAAGCTCTACGAGGATCCGCGAATTGTTTCTCTGGTCCCTGGAGGCGCACCGACGACTCACTAGCGTTCTACCTGTTTAGACGTGTCGTGAATCACTAGCGGGCGTCGCGTCCGCAGCCTTATCGTGAGTCGAAGGGAGAAAAAGGCTCATAACTGTCCCGGCCATTGGTCCCTGCCTGCTGCGAAAGCGCATGTAGCCCCCTTGCTTCTCAATCAAACTCTTCGTTACCCACAAGCCAATGCCGGTCCCGACGTCCGTCTTGGTAGTAAAGAATGGCACAAAGATGCGCCGCTGCACTTCCGGCGGCATTCCGCAACCATTGTCCGCAAGGGTGATGCGGACTCCTTCTTTCAGGCCATTGGTCCAGTCTTTTGTCGGCCGGGCGCGCACCCAGAGCTTTCCGCCTTCACTCGATGCATCGATTGCATTGGCAACGAGATTCGACAAGGCTTGTTGCAGTTCACCCTCCTTGATGTTCACCCGCAGTTCCGCATCGACATCAATCTCCGTGTGCAGCTGCTTGTACCGCAGCCTGCGTTCATAGAGCGCCATTACGCCCTTGATCAATTCGGCAATGCTCACCCACTTCTCCCTGGAATTATCGCGGTAAAACCCCAGCGTCTGTTGCGCAATCTGCGCGACACGCGCGAGCTCGCGGTCGGCGATCTCCAGATGCCGGCACACTCTTTCAGGAACGCCTTCACCTGTCTTGGCCAGATAGATAAAATTCGTTACCGCTTCTAAAGGATTATTGATTTCATGGGCCATGGTTGCTGCCAGCCGGCCTGTCGCGGCCAGTTTTTCTGCCTGTATCACGGCTATTTGAGCCCGTTTTAGCTCAGTGATATCGCGGGAGACGGCAATCAGCCGCTCGATCTTACCATCGCCATCCAGCACGGGGGTAATCTTCACATCCCAGCTCTTTGAGGTACCTCTCACCGTCAAACAATCTCCGTGGAAACTTCCCACACCACCTGCTTTCGCCTCCGCTACTGCCGCTTCGGCTCTCGGCTGGTCTTCTTCCTTCCAGAAATCTACCCATCGCCGGCCCAAAAACTGGCTGATTTCCTCAATCTCAAGGGCTCGCTGGCCCGGTGGGCTCATGTACTCCAAGCGTCCATCGAGATCAAGAACTTTGACGCAGTCGATGCTGCTCTCCACCACCTTCTTGGCAAACTCCTCGCTGCGTCGCAACTTCTCTTCTACGTGCTTGCGCTGCACTATCTCCCGTTCCCGATCTTCGACCGCCACCTGCAATGTATGTGCTTTTTGTTGCAGAGCACTGACCATTCGTAGCCGTTCGTCTTCGTTCTCGAGTGAGGTGTAATTTTCGGTGGGGACAATATCGTTGTGTTCGGCACAAATCCGGTTGAAAAAGCCATCGTGCCCTTCCCTCCCAAAACGTCCCATGGGATAGGCGCAGCGCAATGAAAAGGAGTGTCTGCGCACAAGCTCATTCCACAATTGCTCCAGTCGTATGGCCGCTTCAGGATTACCTTCTGCCCACAGGACAGCAACCATTTCTCCGAATGCCACGGTCGACGTCGCCTGCCGCCGCCTTCCAACTTTGGCTCGCAACAGCAGAGGTTCGATGGCACTGTAGAATCGCTGCTCGTCCGGCCAACCGTCAGCCATGAATCTCGCGAGTGTCGCTTCGGCGTCAAGGCAGAGATAGCGATTATTTTCGACGGCGACAGAAAGATCGATGCCCCATTCCTTTAGCCGGGCGGCAAGACCTTCGCGGTGCGCCTCGGTTGCAATCACCACACAGGCTCCGCCTGTTCCTAAGGCCGAACCGACAAACTCACTCAAGCCGTCCAAAAATATGGCGTCGTCCTCATAGAACTGGACAGAATGTGAGCAGGAACTAGCGGCCGACCGGCCATGCGATATGTGCAGCGCCGACCCAAAAAGTGTTTCGTTCGCGCCGCTGTAAGTTTGACTCAACGAGCCCAATACCGCCTCCGGTCGGACCTTTGTCGCGCGGTTATGCGTCTTACGAACCGCGGAGAGAAGGATAACGTAGCGTGAGATGCGATTTCCAGGGAATGTGTTGCGCCTCGAAGTCTGTGATTAATCCCCTGTTAACTCTTTCCGAATAGGCGGCGCGCTCTTGAATTTCCCTGCCACTCCTCACGACGGTAATAAGCAGAGTTCCGGCTTCCGTCCTTCGGAATGCTCGGCCTCGCATACGCGCAGGGTGCTGAGTCGCTCGTCGGTACTAAGAGGCTTTGGGCCGCCTCGCTAAACTGCTGCATCCACACAGAAGCGCCTCCGCAATCTGAGAGGCCCGGCGCTGACTTGGTCTCGTTCGATCGGAGAGGTTGGTTTGCGACTTGGTAAGTGTGCCAAATGTGGGAGTAGAACCGTCGCGGCTCACCCAAGATATAAAGGATCTAAAGGAGCCGCCAGCCACTGCCCTTGTCGGGAGCTAGCGAGTGGTGATGCCGGGGCCTTCTTCGTCGATCGCCTCGACCGTGCTGTCGTCGGTTGCGGGGCGGCCATCGCGAACACTCTCCGCACCGAGGGAGTTTTCGCTGCCGGCGGGTGCTGTGCGATCGATCTTAGCGAAGCCTGGACCAGATTCTGTGGTCACGGTCGCGTCGTTCCCGATCTTCCTGGTTGTTTTTTCCTGACTTGAGGCCATGGTGCACTCTCCTCGTTTTGCCTGACTTGCCTGAGAAGTAGGATGCAGCGAATTGGCGGCGGGACGGAATAAAGATAGGAAGGTTCAAAAGAAATCCCGTGGGGTGCCTACAGCGAGAGGCCTTCGCGTTCAACGCAGGAACGCCAACAGAGCCAGCGCGGCAGCGCTCATGATGACGCCACATGTCCACCCCATTATTTTCATGCGGCGCGAATTGACTCGATTTCCCATTACCTTTCGATCACTTGTCAGAAGAACGACCATAATCACAAGAGGCGGGGCCAGCAGACCATTCAGAATCGCAGACCAAAAGAGCATTTTGACAGCGTTCAGACCGGCGAAGTCGAATGTAAGACCGACGAGGATTGAGACGGCGATCACCGCGTAAAACTTGTGTGCAAGGCGGGGTTGCAAATTGAGTGAAGCTTTTCTCCACTTTGCGCCTTCTGCAATCGCATATGCGCAAGATCCCGCCAGAACCGGGACGGCGAGCATCCCGGTTCCAATAATGCCCAGCGTAAAAAGCCAATAAGCACCTCGACCCGCCAGCGGCCGCAATGCCTCAGCGGCTTGTTTCGCCGTTTCAATATCTTTGTGACCGTGGACGTTCAAGGTCGCGGCTGTCGTCAGGACGAGGAAGTACATCACCAGATTGGAAAGCAACATCCCTGTGATGACATCTCTCTTCGCTATTCGCAGCTCTTCGTCCGTTGAACCCCTCCTTTGCGCCACGGTGGTCTTGCCGTGATCCCGGTCTTCCTCGACTTCCTGCGCTGCCTGCCAGAAAAACAAATAGGGTGAAATCGTGGTTCCCAGAATTCCGACCAGGACCGCGATGTAAGCTTTGCTCCATTCGATATGAGGAATAAAGGTCGCGCGTAAAACAGCGCCCCAATTGGGATGAGCTAGGAACGCTGTGATGACATAAGAAAAGAGAACCAGCGTGAGCCATTTAAAGATGCGCGCCATCGTGCGGTATGAAGTCCAGAGCAGAAGGGCCAGGATGAAACCGGCAAAGAATGGCGTCCAGTAATAAGCGCGGATGCCGGTAATCATCTGCATCGCGTCGGCCATACCTCCAAGATCGGCCCCGATGTTAAAAATGTTCGCGATAATCACCAGCGTACAAGCGAACCACAAAACCCAACGTGGATAGCGCGCGCGGATCACGCTGGCCAATCCGCAGCCCGTGACCATGCCGAGACGCGCACACATCAACTGAACAGCTACCATCAATGGGAAAGACAGGAGGGCCGTCCAGAGCGTGGCAAATCCATAAGACGCGCCGGCAACGGAGTACGTCGAGATGCCGGATGGGTCATCATCCGCCGCGCCGGTAATGAGCCCCGGACCAAGTTCCATAAGGAATTGCGACAACCGGGAAGGCGTCGGGGGCGACCCTGTTCGTGAGGTTTTAGTCTGAACGTTAGTCACAACTTATCGTAAGTACGAATCTCAGGTCGCAAATGAATCAGCAATCGCGTCAATCAAAGATGTTGGATGCGTCTTTGTTGCCTCGGAGCGCATGTGAGTTCTGCCCGAGCCAGGAGACGTTTTGGCTAAGATTGCTAGCAGCAGGCAGGCGGATCGCCGGCTCCTTCGATTCGGAACCTGCGTGGCCGGACGTCATGAAGATTTGCGAACCGTTATCTCGGCAATGCCTGACAGGTGAATCGGCGTTTCCAGAATTAGCTTCCCGGTGCCCGCTGGTCCGGGAGTCAGAGTGACTTTCAGGTGATTCTCATCGACGAACTGGATGTCATCGTCCGGAATGGTATGGGGTGTTTTTTTAGCGTCGATCCAGGTTCCATGGAAGCCGGAAGCAAGGTTCCTTCCGACCAGAGTGATCGTCACCGGAGCGTCTCCGGAGTCGATCGGCGGCAACGCATCCAGGCTCAGCGCGTTCATCGGGAAGGTCTCGCAGGCGGACTGCCCATCATCATTCACCAGGAACAGGAGATGCGAGCCCGCAAGGTACGCCGCTGCGTCCAAAAGGTCCACATTCACCTTCGAATAGAAGGATGAGCCTGCAGGTTGGTCCTGTTTGATTACTCCCGTCACGATGAACTGGTCCATACGCAACTCGTCTTTGTCCACTTTGATGATGGCAGTGTCGGACAGGTTCTGGCCCTTGACTTCCATCTTGATCACGGCTGGATTTCCATTGGCTGGCGGCGTTATTTTGAGGATGGTCAGCAGTTCGATGATCGGACCGGGCTGGCGCACGAACTTGCCTGCCAGATAGCCTGCGGAACTGATGCCCATCAGCGTGAGGAACGCACTGGGGACATCGGGCAACTGGGCGAGCGACGCGGGATCAGCGGAGAGAATAATTCCCAGGAAGCCCAAGCACCCAACCAGCGTCCAGATAAAGAATTGGAAACGCTCGCCAGCAACCACGCCGCCCGTACTGATGAAGTCGGCCATCGAAGGATGGAGAGGACCTGAGCCTTTCGATCCGCGATTGACGGTTATGCCCACAGCGACGACTGTTGTTCCCGCACTCAAGCCAAGTAATGTCGGAAGATTTTCGGGGATCGGAGGAAATGAAAACGTCCACTGAATGTAAACGCGGCAGAAAAATAGATATAGGTAGCCGAAAACGGCAACTGCTGTCCACGCCAGTAGCTGAAACTTCGACAGGCTGAAAGAGTTCGATTGGCGATCGAGAAAGAAAGCAGCCAGCGGACCTGTCTTTTCACCAGCCAGCGTGCTTTCTCTGATCCCCCTTAGCACCAGCAGGAAAACCAGGCCGGCCAAAACGAAAAACACTACGATCGCCGCGAGCCGCAACGATTCAGCCCGCATGCCGGAAAAGGTGATTTTTTCAGGATTGGAGATGTTATTGCCGACCTTGACCCCAAAGCTGACCGGCCCTTCGTAGCGGCGGGGATGATAACCGGAAACTTTGAGCTTCTGACCCTCCATACCCGGATCGTATGAGAGGCACACCTTGTTGTACTTTTTCGCCGCGCGCCAGTCCGCGCACTCGCTATCCGAGCCGGCGCTCACCGGCCCGGACCCCACGACGATCAAAGTATTGTCCGAGGCATGCTGCGCCAGGTTTTCCCCAGCAATCACAAAGTCAAAGCTCTTGCTGTCGGGATTGGAATAGTCAGTCGTTGGCGCGATCGAATCAAGTGTCACTTTAGCTGAGGCATCTGAGAGGATCCGCAGCTCGCCGGGGACGGCGAGCTCAGTGGTGTCGAAATCCAGAAAAACCAGATAGTCCCCGGTCGGCGCGTCGTCCGGCAACTTGAAGGTCACGCTCTTCTGGTCCGCGCTCGCCACTCCGGGCAGTTTGTATCCGAGGTCCCCTTTTCCCTCCTTACCGTTGCGCAAATACACTGTGATCGGTTCATTCGGGAAGCCGTCGCCATATACCACAACGGATTGCCCGCGGGTGGTCACCGGAAGGTTTGGCTGAGGAGAAATCGTGGCGGCAGAAATTATGCCGGCCCACCCGACAACGACCGCCAGAAAGCGGCAAGATCGCAGATTCATAGATGCTCCAGCTGAAAAGCGAATCGGTGCGAGCGGAATGCGAACGACGAGTGCCAGAAATGTTGGTTAGTAACGTAGGCCGTTTTGTTCGCCACTTGCAAGTAAAAAAATTCCGGAAGCATCACCGTTGGCCGACACACGGAAACGTGACCATTGCCGCGAACCGATTCAGCCTCCTCATTGTGGAGTAATGACAGCAGGGCTTATAATCGCCGCGCTTTTATTCAAAGCAGGACATAGACCGTGAAACGACCGACAGTCCCACCCGCGGTTAGCAGCTTTCGTTCAGGTTTTTCGCAAGAGCGGGCTCCCTCCCCACGCGAAACCCGTGCGCGTACCCTGCGCATCGCCGCAGCCAGCCTCATACTGCTTTCTTTCTGCGTCGCCTGCACGGATACTTCCGCCGTTGCGAAATTCGCGGCTTCGGCGAAGAAAGCCTGCACCGGTTTTTCCGACATTGCCAATGACTTTGCCGGTTCAGCCACGCGCCGCGCCCGCTACGTGAACGCCGATGAGAAGCCGAAGGTGCTGGCCCAGGCCGAGCATTACAAGGAGCTGGAGCCCCAGATCGAAACAGCTCAGAAGATTCTGGTCGATTATGTGGCCGCGCTCGCGGCGCTATCCACTGATAGCACCACGGCGCGCGAGAAATCGATTCAGGCGACGCAGTCTGACCTGACACAGCTCGGTATGACGACAAATCAGGCCGCGGCTGGCGTTGCACTGGCAGGCAAGCTGGCCGATATACTCGTGTCCGGATACCGCAGCAGAAAACTTGAGCAAGCGATCCGCGAAGCCAACGCGCCCCTACAGGAGTATTTGCAGGGCCTTGAACAGATCGTGGGTGTTGACTACATTACCCAGCTCAACATAGAGCGCACCTCAGTACGGGGCTATTACGGACAGGCTATCTTTCAATATGGAAAAAACGAGCCGCTGGCGGCGATCCTGGTCAATACGCAAATGAATGCCGACCTTTCGAAGCTCGACGACAAGGAAAAAGCGGCGCTGGCCTATAAGAAAATTCTGGTCGATATCGGGGAAGCGCACCAGAAACTTTACGACAACGCTACCCATACGGACAAGAAACATCTGGCCCTGTTGCTTGAACCCTATGCGGAAGACATTGGTGAGCAAAGCACCAAGCTGGCAAAGGCGTTCTGAGAGGAGCTCATCGTGCCCTACTATTCAGATTTGGCAAAAGAGTATCAGGGAATGGCTACGGATATCCAGAACCGGCTCGATGCTCAAACTCCACCCATGAGCCTTACGCAATACGCGGCTCTGGAGAAGCAGCGCGACGGTCTGCTGGACCAGGGCACAGACATGCTTGCGGCAGACCTCCAGCAAACGCTGAACAACCTTCAAATTGATACGGCGAAGCTGAAAGACACTACAGATCAGCTCAAGTTAGCGATCAAAACCACGCAGAAGGTTGACAAGCTCATCGCAGTCGCGACTGCGGCTTTAACATTGGCAACCGGCATAGTCACCGCCAACCCTGGGACAATTGCCAGTGGCATTGGAGGAGCGGTCAAAGCGCTAGCCACGAAAGACACGCCAACTGGAGCCGCAGACAGTGGCGGCTTGTCGATCGCAGCCTCCGCCAACTCGGACGACGACCCAAACAATAGTTGATGCGAGCCCGATAAAAGAATGGCAGCATGGCGCTTGCGTCACGAATCTACGTCAAAACGTTTTGAGGAACTCAATAAGAGCGAACTTATCCTGATCCGGCAGACTGGCGCCAAAGTAGTGGCCTCGGTCGAGCACGAAGTCTGGGCACTTACTGATCTTCAATAGTTCGGGGGTGAGATTCTCCATAACTCGACGTGACTCGTCCGGGTTGAGATGTTGCAATTTGATCGTGGCCAGATCATCCTCCATCTTCTTCACCAACGCGATACGATCAAGCGTTTTGCTGGAGCTCGATAAATCGAGATCGGCGTTCGCGAGCAGATCAACCGGGGTTCCAGCCGGAATCGGACCAATGCGCAGAAATCCATTCTGCGTCAATGACTGGAGTTCGCGCGGAAGATAGGACGCGGGTATATCGATGAAACTCTCAACTGTTGTGCGTGCGATGGAATCCAGGCCCCGCCGCTTCGCTGGCCAGAGCAATGTCGTTATGGCATCGTCAAAAACCTTCATCCGTCCGGCAACCGACGGATCTCCCGTGTACGCGCCGACTGAGTTGTTGTGCAACAGTGGCGCGGTGGCCCAGATGCCGATGAGCGACGGCACGC
This sequence comes from uncultured Acidobacteriaceae bacterium, assembly GCA_963743135.1. Classification (GTDB taxonomy): domain Bacteria; phylum Acidobacteriota; class Terriglobia; order Terriglobales; family Acidobacteriaceae; genus Silvibacterium. The sequence goes on along the minus strand of CAVUON010000006.1, from coordinate 513,405 downwards.
GGTAGTAACCGGGGCCTCCGCCCTGCACCTCAAACTGATAAGGCGAGCCATCCACCGGATTCTGCACTTCGATTTCACCGACAGACGGCAAATTCTTATATGTCTCAGACGAAAAGTTATCCCAGACGTGTCCTCGCATGGCGTTCGTTGCCAACGCGCGAGCGGCATTCGTTTCGACTACGTTGACTGGAATGCGCTCCTCCGTTGACAGGAAGTTATGCTCGAGAAAGTCCGGCTGCTGGACTGTGCGACGCATCCAGTCAAGGTATTGCTGTCGTGTCATAGCGGAACCGGAAGGCGGTTGTTTGCTGGAGTGGCATTGGGCGCAATTTTCTGCGAAAACAATCTTGCCTCGCTGCAGCAGTTTCGGGTCCTGCGTGAGGAAGACTTGGCCGCCCGGCGCATCGTGCAGCTGCGGCCCGCTCATGGTCATTAGAAATTTCGCCAGGTTCGGCACGCGCTGCGCCGTGGCCTGCCAGTACGTCGAGTTTTTCTGCGCCCCGGGCACGCTGAACGGAATTTGCGGCTTGCCGCCAACCAGAGCATTGTGGTCCTGCAGCCATTGCTGGCTAAACTCACCGATACTGACGTAAACGCGGCTCAGCGCGCCAGTCAGACCTACTGAATCTGCGCCATCTTTTAGCACGTGCGGCACGGCCATTCGGCTTTGTTCGCCGGGAAAATGCAGCGCTCCGCCGGCGATGTCTTCTTCGTGGGCCGCCGTCAAACGCGCCGGAATTGCAAAGATTGGATTGATCCTGCTCGGGTTGTTCAGATTGTCTGTCGCGATGAACGAAGTATCCACGGTTCCACGCGGCCAGGAGCGGAACAGTTGGTAAGCATAGCTGTCCGGAGGCGCACCATTGCCGAAGATCCTGCTGGCATTAAAATATTGATTGCCGATGGTCGACGACAGGTTCTCCCACTTCGGCTTCTCGGGGTCAGCCGCAGGCTTGAGAGGATTGAACGACACATGGCAGAACCCACATGCCATTCCTACGACGTAGGGCCGCACGAGCTTGGGGTCATCGTAGTAGTCGGGATCGTTGTAGTAGCGATTGGGGTCCCATCGCTTGCGCGCCGCGTCGTCGAACGACGGATTCGGGTAAATCCGCAACCCCACGATACCGGATGGTCTTCCGTATACGGCAGGATCGACGCCAGCTTCCTGTGTGCCGGTATCGAGCCAAAGTCCGAACCTGTCGGGCTGCGCGGCCTGCTCAAAGCCGGGCTGGTTGATCAGGCCCATGTCCCGAAATCTTGTTCGATGAACGCGGGAATCGACAACCTTCAAAAGATCTGCAATGCCAAGGCCATGCTGAGCCATGCCGTCCCAGAAAGCCTGATCACCGGCTGTCCACAGCAGCCAGGTATCGCGGCCCTTACGCTCATCCTCGCTCAGCAGTTGGGTGCCATCCATCTCGTCAAACGCATGTGATGCTGTTTCAGGAAAATCGGCAACGGCCCTGCCTGCGGCTTCAGCATCGTCGACCGGCTCGTGGTTTCGAGGGCGCAGGAACCAGATGGCGGCGGCGTCCATCGCCAGGATCAAAACACCCGCCCACAAAAATATCCTTCTCATAGCAAAATCACAGTGTCCGGTGATTCCCGTCAACCCGGGCGTCTACACCACCCGGGTCGCGCGCAAGAATACGTTAGAACGTCTTGAGGTATTCGATCAGCGCGCGCTTGTCATCATCGCTCAACGCCGGTTCCTCCTGGAAATAGCTGGTGCCGAAGTAGTGGCCTCGATTGACCACATAATCGGGGCATTTACTTAACTCGATCAGTCCCGGAACAAGATTGGCGAAAGTCTTGTTCAACTGATCGTCACTCGCGTTTGGAGGCAATGCTTCGAGGTCGTGTTTCATCTTCAGCAAGAGGTTAAGGACTTGCTTCTGGTGATTCAGCTTTTCGTCCGGAGTCGTTCCTTCACCCAAGAGGTCGATGTTCGCCAGCAGGTCAATCGGCGTGCCTTGAGGAACCGGCCCAATCACAACCGCTCCGTCACTGAAAATCCACGGAAGGAACCGTTGCCCCGGACTCAGCAGCGGCTTCAAAAAGTCCGGCAAATAACCAGCCTGAATGCGGATGTAGCTCTTCTCGCTTGTCCGATCGATCACACCGGGAAGCTTGTCGGGCAACAACGAATCTTTCTCGCGCTTTTCTGGCCACAGAAGCTTCTCAATGGAGTCCTGGAAAGAATCCATCCGCGCCGCAACTGATGGGCTGGAGTTGAACTTTCCTAAACTGTTATTCAGCAGGAAAGGCGCGGTTGACCAAAGGCTGATTAGCGATGGCGGACGCGTATACCCGCGGCCACCTCCGGGCATTTTGTACTGGCTCGCGGCACCGGTGAAAGGGTCGTACACGGTAATGCTGCCGACCGATGGAAGAGTTTTGTAGGACTGCGACGAGAAGTTATCCCAGATGTTTCCTGCGATGGCGTTGGTAGCGAGCGGACTGCACGCGTTGGTTTGCAGCAAGGTGACCGGAACGCGTTGATCTATGGAGAGGTAGTTGTTCTCCAGAAAATCCGGCTGCAGAACCATCGCCCGCATCTTCGACTTGAAGTCCTCCGTCTTTGTCCACGCCCAGTACTTATTCCAGCAATCCAGGTAGTTTTTGCCCGAGCAGCCGCCGGGATCGAGGCCGGAAGCCGGTGCGGGAATCTTGCTGGAATGGCAGCGGGCGCAGCGCTCCGCAAACACAAGTTTTCCGTGCTGCAGTTGGAGATTGTCCTTCGTCAGATAGGCGTCGCCGCGAGGAGCATCCTTAAGCAGATGGCCTGAAGAACCTTTGAGCAGGAACAGCGCCACATCCGGCGTCTGTTGCTGTGTTGCTTCCCAGTAGGCGGAGTTCTTGTTCGCTACGGCAATTTCAATCGGCGTGATGGGTGCCCCGCCGATCAGAGGGCGGAAATGCAGCATCCACTCTTCGCTGAATGATCCAATGTTCAGGTAGACACGGTTCAGCGCTCCGAGAACTCCAACAGAGTCCGATCCGTCCTTCAGAACGCGAGGCGTAGAAACCGAATCCGGTGGCTGGAAGAATTGAGTCAGCGGGCCTTCATGGATGTAGTCGTTGAGCTGCTTGTTGTTCAACTCTCCGCCGGCCAGGGTTTCCTTCCCCCAGCGCTTCGCCATCTCCATGCGCGCCGGCAACCCGTAAAACGCATTCATCGTGCGTGGATTATTGATGTTGTCTGAGGATATGAGTGAAGTATCGAGGGTGCCAGGCCGGGAGGTGTGGAAGAGTTGAACCGGGAAGCTGGTATTGTCCGGGTTCCACGCCAGAACTCGGTCAATCCAGAAATACTGCGCACCGACGATGGAACTCAGGTTCGCCCATTTCGGGTTCTCCGGATCGACCGGAGGGTTTGTGGGGCTGGGCCCCACGTGACAAAAGCCACAGGACATGCCGACCCGGTAAGGCCTTACGAGCTTCTTGTCGTTATAGTAGCTGGGATCATCGTAATAACGCTTCGGGTCCCATCTCTTGGCAGCTGCTTTGTCGAAATCGGGATTGGGGAACAAACGAAGCCCGACGATGCCGCTGGCATAGCCGTAATACGAACCAACAGGAATATTCTTCCCGCGCGCGCCGATCTTCACGCCGGGATATTTGCTCTCATTCTCGAACGGATCGGGGGGGCAACCGGGGCCGCGCCTATCCAGCCACAGACCGTATCGATTCGGATCGGGTCCGGTAGCCTGCTTGAAACATGGTTCATTCACCAGTCCGAGATAGTCCCAGCGATTATTGCGCGAGGCCTTCATTCCCGGATATGAAGAAACGGTCTTCAGGAGGTCGACCGTGCCCAGACTTGTTACGGTCAGCGTGTCCCAGAGTTTGTCGTCGCCACCCGTCCACATGATCCACGTGTTGCGGCCCTTTATCTCGTCGGCCGTCAGCGGAATCGCCCCATCCATATCGTGAAAATAGTCTTCATCAGCCGCTGGAAACGAAGAGGCAGGACGACCGGCTAAGCGGGCCTCGTCTTGAACGTGCCCAGGAATACCTCCTGTGCTGCAACCGGTTGGCAGTAAGGCAAGAATGAGTCCGCAAAGCCAAAACGACCGACGCCATGATTGCTTCATGAGGTTCCGCTCCTACGGGCAATCCACACGCAGCCACAACAGGCAAGTCAAGGAATGCCGATCCAAAGGGCCGGCATGATCGTGGTGACAAATGTTAGCCCCAAATCGGATGGGCGTAAAGACTATTATGTCTCTGCCAAGGGTTTGGCTCAATTTGATCAATGAGGCCCGCAAAGATAACCGGCTACCTCTACGTAAGTTAGAAAGAGATAGACGCGAGCTCGCTCATGTCTGGCATGCCGCGGATCTGGCTGAAATCTGTGAACACTGGACTAGGCGATCGCCTTTTGCTATGAGAAACGCCGGCTCGGATATAATTTTGCCGCAGCCCTGACCAGGTTTGAATCAGGCCTGTGGAATCTATAGGGCGCTTGCAGTTCGTCCCTTCATTCGCCGGGTTCTGAGATCGCGTTCAGGAAGAGTGTGCATGGCCACGAACAAAATACCGGATTGCGAATACATCGTTGTTGGGTCCGGAGCAGGCGGTGGCGCCGTGGCTGCGCGCCTGGCGGAGGCGGGGCATACGGTGGTTTTGCTCGAAGCGGGTGGCGACCCCAGAAAGCTGACCGGCGGCGACGCTGTTAACTCTGCAGAGAACCGGCTGCCTTTCGATTACGATGTGCCCTGTTTTCACGCCTTCGCTTCTGAGAACGAAGCCATGAAGTGGGATTTCTTCGTGCGTCATTACGAGAGCGACCTTATCCAGCGCCGTGATCCGAAGTACCTTGAAGAGTGGAGTGGCCAGCGCGTTGATGGAGTGCTCTATCCGCGCGCCGCAACACTGGGCGGTTGCACGGCGCATAACGCGATGATTCTGGTCTACCCGCATGATGCGGACTGGGACGCGATCGCCGCCCTCACCGGGGATTCTTCCTGGAACTCCAGCAACATGCGCAGCTACTTCGAGCGTCTGGAAAATTGCCATCATCGCTGGCCCTATCGCTTGCTTTCCTGGCTCGGGATCAACCCCACGCGCCACGGGTTCAAGGGTTGGCTGCACACCGAGAAGGCCATCCCGATGGTTTCCATCGACAACCGCGATCTACTGGAGGCAATCGTTGAGACCTCTGCCGCAGCCATCGAAGATATCGGACACGTGGCTGAACGTGCACGCTGGCTGAAGGAAAGCCAACTCGATCCCAACGACTGGCGAACGGTACAGCAAAACTCCTTCGGTATTCGGTACATGCCGCTGACCACGCACAAACACGCGCGCAATGGCTCCCGCGAACGCGTTCTTGAGGTTTCACGAAAAAACCCCAACCAGCTGAAGATTGAACTGAACGCCCTTGTTACACGCGTTCTCCTCGACGAGAACCAGCGAGCGATCGGTGTTGAGTATCTGAGCGGCGAACGGCTCTATCGAGCAAACGCCCCGTCAGGCAATAGTGCTGCGGAAACCAGACAGCTCTATGCCTCCCGGGAGGTCATCCTCGCGGGAGGCGCCTTCAATACACCGCAAATATTGATGCTCTCCGGCATTGGTCCATCCGAGGAATTGAAACGTCATGGAATCGAAGTCAGGGTCGATCTTCCCGGCGTGGGTAAAAACCTGCAGGACCGCTATGAAGTCGGTGTCGTGAATAGGATGAACTTCGCCGAGTGGCAAATATTTCAAGGCGCAAAGTTCGATACCAGCGATCCACAGTTCCACGAATGGAAAATGCGCCGTAAGGGACCTTACATCACCAATGGGGGAGTGCTCTCGCTTTTCAAGAGATCGGCACCCGAACGCCCTCTCCCTGATATTTTCTGCATCGCCTTTCTGAGCCGATTTCAGGGTTATTTCCCAAACTATTCCCGTCTTTTCGCAGAAGACCCGAACTATCTAACCTGGGCGGTGCTGAAGGCGCATACTAACAACCGTGCCGGCGAAGTAACTCTCCGCTCGCGCGATCCTCGCGACGTGCCGCAGGTAAACTTCCGGTATTTCGAGGAAGGCACCCGAGACAATGGTGAGGATCTCGATTCGGTTGTAGACGGCATCCGATTCGTACGCAAATTGACTGCAAAGCTGAAGCAGCAAGGGCTGATCGCCGAGGAAGAGCTGCCCGGCGAACAGCTCCAGTCCGACGACGAATTGCGGGGGTTTGTCCGCGATTACGCCTGGGGTCACCACGCTTCCTGCAGTTGCGCCATTGGACCGCGCGAACAAAACGGAGTTCTGGATAGCGCCTTTCGCGTGTACGGAACGAAGGGCTTGCGCGTGGTGGACGCGTCGGTGTTTCCCCGCATTCCGGGATTCTTCATCGTCAGCGCTGTCTATATGGTCGGAGAGAAGGCGGCGGACGTGATCCTGGAAGATGCAAGGCGACTGTCGAGAACGACTGCGGCGAAACCTTGAAGCTCTGGCAGCGATTCCTTGCCCCCACTTACAATTGCCCCAGAGGTGGGATCATGCGTAAATTCAATACAATTGCAATCCTCATTACGATTATGGCGGTTGCAGTACCCGCATCGCGGGCCTCGAAGATCGATGGCACAACCACTCTGAAAGATTCTCAACCAACGGAAGCAATGGACAACGGACAAAAACATCGACATCAATCGTACGATCTTACGTTTGATGCATCAGGCAGGGAGTACACCTGCCGCACCGACCCGCAAAAGTCCATGAATGCGACCGATTTCGTGGTGGGCAACGAAGTGAGTTATCAAATTGACGGCACCAAGGCAAAAATCAAAACTCCTCAGGGCAAAAAGGTGGAATGCAAGATTGTTCGGGTCGCGAATATCGGCTCTCCGCAGTAAAGATGACCATGCTACGGACCAACGGTCTTCTCGCTGAGATCAGAAGTCATCGGAAGCATGGGAACGATACGCTAAGGCTGCGAAGGATCTAGGGCGCGGCGTATTTCCGCGACCAGCTGCTCCGGAGACTCCAGCTCTGCAAAATGACCTAACTCGGGGAGGAGTCGAAAATCGACCGCGCAGCCCGCGTCCTGATAGCTCTTCCGTGCCACGACTTCTGAAAGCACCCAATCCTTGTCTCCCCAGACTAGAGTCGTGGGTACCGTGATGGGGTTCTCGTAGACGGCCTCAAGGCGTGCCCGTTTTCCCGGAATAATTTGCGAGAGAACTAACTGGCGGTAGTAGTTGAGCGGCCCGTGAATGTCTTTCGGCTTTTGAAAGCGCGCGAGCATTTCTTTCAACTCCGCCGCGCTCGCTGCGCCTCGCTTCCCCTCCAGCATTGTGCAGGAGAACCCCAGTAGCTTCCGGCCCGCTGTAGTTGCGAACAAGAGTTCCGGGATCCAGGGTGTTACCAGAAAAGCAGCGTAGCCACTACGAAAGGTCTGAAAGTCCTCAAATCTAAACACGGCCCGTGCCAGGGTCTTTGGATGGGTGCAATTCACCACCACCAGCTTCCGGATGAGGTTTGAATAACGATGCGCGAAGATCCAGCCCAGGGCGCCACCCCAGTCATGCGAGACCAGCGCGGGTTGGACGAGTCCCAGGGCCTCGATCAGCGACCGGATGTCGTCGGTCAGGGTGAAAACATCGTAGCCGCGCACGGGGCTATCGGTTTCCGGGTAGCCTCGCAGGTCAGGCGCGTAGACCCGGTACTCGGTCAGCGCTTCCATGACCGCCCTCCAACTCATCCATCCTTCAGGAAAGCCATGAAGAAAAAGGATGGGCGGAGCCTCCGTTGGACCTGCGGCCGCCACGTGGAAGTGAATGCCGTTAGCGGCTACCCGTAAGTGCTCGATTCGATTCGGCATGGATTATTGACTCTGAAAGCTTGACGGAACATGAGGTTAGAGCCGCCTCAATTTGCACCTGACATCTTTAGAGGTTTCCGTGAAGTTCGGCTTTGTGGTCATGCTTTTTCTGCCATAATTTCCGGCTTGTCCGCAATCTTTTCCATTGACAAGAGTCCGATCTGCGACGATATTGGGCAACATTCTCAGTGGCGCACCCCGCAACCTATTCAGCGCCAAATCCAGTACGACATACTCACCCATTGAGGAGCCTGAACCATGGCCTATACTACGGCGCAACTTCTATCGATGTCCCAGCAGGAACTCGACGGCCTCTTTTCCAGCAGCCCAGCCGGTGACATTCCTAACGGTGAAGCCGAGGGAACTGCCATTATCACACCCGGTACGATCTTCAGCCCTGAGATCGCGTCCCTGATTAATATTTTCGGCTGGCAGGGAAAGACCTTTGACGCCGCACATGGGACGCTGAGAAACCGCATTACCGCCATTGGACTGAACGCAATCATAGCGCAGGTCTACACGACCCCAAGCTGGTTCGATGGCAAGGAATGCATCGTGCTCGACTATTCGCAGACTTCGCTCGTCGCCGAGCACGTCCGCGATGAGATTCGCCAGATCGGCCCCGGATTCTACTTAGGTCTGGTGTATTGGGAGAAGACGAAGGCCATTCACTTTGCCCTGCAATTTCCACTCTCATGATTGCTCAGCCCAACCCCGATCGCCCGTTGCCAAAAGCGAACACCGGCTCGGCGCTGTTGAACTGGTTAAGCGATGCATCCATTGCGTTTGTACATCTGGAACGCCGGTTCGATCCATTTTTCCGCCCGGTGTTCGACGCGTTGCTTCGCGATCCAATCGCGCGTCTGGTTACAGCCCTGATTAACAGAAGGCGCTCCAACGACGGCCTGAAAATTGCTGAAGAGAAATTGCTTCCGGATGAAGACGCTTATCTCGACTCAATCATCAACAGCTTTGAAAAACAGATGAGGCTGCTGTGGAAGCCGGGAATGTTCGAGCGGGGCGGCAATACAAAGACGCACGGCATCGTGCGCGGTGAGTTTATTGTTCATGACGGCCTTCCCGCTGAACTGCGCCACGGTATCTATGCGCAACCGCATACGTACCGGGCATGGGTCCGCTTCTCCGGGCCTGGCCCTTACATCACAACAGACATCGACGACGTCGGATTCATGAGCATCAGCATCAAGCTGATGGGCGTGCCCGGCCCGAAGCTGATGGAAGAGGAAAAGTTCACGCAGGATATGTTCGCCGTCTCCACTCCTACCTTCGTAACGCCTGATACTGTTGCGAACGCGCAGTTGCAGGTCGAGAGCCTGAAGAACGCAACCATATTCTATTTCCTCAACCTGCACCGGCCGCACGCGCTGGACCTCGTAATGCAGTCGTTATGGCTCAAAACGCAGAGCAGTCCGTTTGAAGCGCCTTATTTCAGTTGCGTTCCGTATCTCCTGGGAGAAGGGCAGGCGATGCAATACTCGGTATGGCCAAAATTGAAGTGCCGAACGCCGATACCGCGGCTCCCGCTGCTCCCTCCTGACAACTATCTGCGCAACGCCATGGTCGCATCCCTCGCGAAAGGAGACGTTGAACTCGATATTCGCCTGCAAAGGCAAACCGATCCTCATCTGATGCCTCTTGAGAACAACAGTGTGCTGTGGCCAGAGAAGCTTTCTCCACGCATCTGGGCAGCCACACTGCGCTTGCCCCGTCAGAAATTCGACTCGCCTGCGCAGCTCGATTTTGCCAGGCTGCTTTCTTACAATCCGTGGCACTGTATCGCAGAGCATCGTCCGCTCGGCAATCAGAATCGCGCGCGGCGGCGAATGTATGACACGCTTTCAAAACTACGACACGGCATGAATGACGTACCGCTTTATGAACCCACCGGAGACGAGGTGTTTGAGTAAGGACAATGACTCCGCAATCCAACCTGATGATTCTGGCGGCGATCGACTCGCAGCGCGAGACAGAGCTTCGCATGCTGCTCGCCTCCATGAATCGAGAGCCCGGGATTGTCGATCCATTGAACCCGCTGATTCCCTTCGGGAAGTTCGAGCGGCTGCACTTCGGGCGAATCCTGATTCTCGATGACCAGACGCTAGACGACATCAAGGTGTATGGCTTGCCGAGAGTCAACTACCCGAAATATCTGGCGATGTTGTTTGATTTCGATGGCCCGTTGGAGGCCTTTTTCCTTGAGCTGACGCAGCGGGCCGGCGATGGACTGCGCCGCATCTTCTCGCACTGCCAGGGTTACGCACCCGGCGCCGATCTTCTTGCCTGGATGAAGGCCCGGAACATGGCGGCGGCGGCGGCCTATGTGAACTGGATTGGGCGAACAGTGCAGCAGGTTCGAGAAGAAGAAGCGCTGCGGCAGTCGTTGGAGACATACATCCAGAAAAATTCGGCATCGCTCAGCACGATGCAGCCGCAGCAGATTCGCAACACGCTGAAGGAATTCGTCGCGGCGGAGCAGCAGTCTGGCCGCATCACGCTGACACCTCCCGCGCCAACTCCCGTAGCATGGAAATTTCGCAATTTATTCAACCTTGCATTCATACCGCTGTTGCTGCTGATCGTTTCGCCCCTACTGCTGCTTTATCTTCCGTTCTTTCTCATACAGCTTCGGGTGCACGAAGGGTCCGATCCCGAAATCACGCCGCGCATTGATCCCACGCACGCGAACCTGCTCGCATCGCTCGAAGATCACGATGTAACCAATCAGTTCAGTGCCATGGGAAGTCTCAAGCCCGGTCTATTTCGTCGCCTCACGGTCAGTTTCGTGCTCGTGGTCATCGATTACACGGCAAGGCATATTTTCAACCGTGGACGCCTTGGCCGCGTTACTACAATTCAGTTCGCGCGCTGGGTCTCTCTCGATGGCGGCAAGCGATTGATCTTCGCCAGTAATTATGACGGCAGCCTTGAAAGCTACATGGATGACTTCATCAACAAAGTCGCATTTGGATTGAACGTCGTCTTCAGCAACGGCATCGGTTATCCGCGAACGAACTGGCTGATTCTCGACGGCGCGAAGGATGAGCAGAAGTTCAAGGACTTTCTTCGCCGGCATCAGATGCCGACGCAGGTCTGGTACAACGCATATCCGGGATTGACGGCCCTGGACAGGAAGCGAAACACCCTTATCCGTGACGGACTCCGGCAATCGTCCATGACGGACTCGGCGATAAAGGAGTGGGTGCAACTTTTCTAGGGCTTTGAACCTGAGGGCAACCGCTGGAGTGGCGTCCCAGCGTTGCGTGGGCCACAATCATCACGAACTTTGGAGCTGTCTTATGGGCGGCAAAGTCAGGAACACCTCCGCAGTGGACTACAGTGACATTCAGGGCCTGGTGCGCTTTGGATATGGTGCACTCTCTGAAGCCTGTTTCCTGCTGCTGAATATTCGCGACGCTCGGGCTGCACGGTCATGGCTGCTGAGCGCGCCAGTCTCTACGGCGGTGGAACTGACCCGGCCACCGGAGACAGTTCTCCAAGTGGCATTCACGCGGGAAGGATTGCATGCACTCGGCGTCGCCGACGATGTACTTGCAGGTTTCTCCGCCGAATTTCTCTCCGGCATGGCGGGGCAGGAAAGCCGCTCCCGAAGGCTCGGCGATGTGGGCGCGAATTCCCCGCAATACTGGCAGTGGGGCGGAGCGGGCAGAGTCCCTCACATGGTCGCTATGCTCTATGCCCAGCCAGACCGGCTCGAAGCATGGAAGCAAACCATCCAGGGCACGCAGTGGGATTCGGCTTTCGACGTGCTCGATTGTCTGCCAACGTCGAATCTATTTGGCGTGGAACCCTTCGGGTTCAATGATGGCGTCAGTCAGCCCACACCCGACTGGAAGCGCCAACGCAATCTTAACGGTGATCAGCTCGAGTACGGCAACCTCCTTACCCTCGGTGAGTTCCTGCTCGGATATGAAAACGAGTATGGCAAGTACACAGATCGGCCTCTGCTTAATCCAGATGCGCCCCCGGGTTTGCTCTTGCCTTTCGCAGAAGATACTCCGAACAAGCGCGACCTAGGACGCAACGGTACCTATCTGGTCTTCCGCCAGTTGCAGCAGGACGTCCGAGGATTCTGGCGGTTTCTCGACAGGCAGACCGGTTCGAGCCCGCAGGCTCGGAAGAATCTGGCCGAATCCATGGTGGGTCGAAGAATGAACGGCGATCCGCTGCTTCCGGCGGTCTCTCAGCCAATCGCGGGCCTCGATCCGAAGACCGCACTCCAGAATCAGTTCACCTACGGCTCTGACAGCGATGGCATCCGTTGCCCGTTCGGCTCGCACATCCGGCGAGCGAATCCGCGCAACGCAGACTTGCCCCCCGGTTCCACCGAATTGATTGGGCGCGTGCTGCACACGCTCGGCTTTGACAATCCTGGATACAGAGACGACGTGATCGCCTCGACTCGCTTTCACCGCCTCCTTCGCCGCGGGCGGGAATATGGGCCTGGCCTATCTCCGGAGCAAGCAGTCGCCGACGGTCCGGACACGGGCGAACATGGGATTCACTTCATCTGTATCGCGGCCAATATCTTGCGCCAGTTTGAATTCGTTCAGAATGCGTGGATGATGGGCACAAAATTCGATGCGTTGACGGAAGAGAGTGATTCGCTTCTGGGTAACCGCGAACCCATTGCGGGATGCCCCTTCACCAATACCTTTTCCGTGCCTCAGGAATCCGGTGTGCGCACTCGCATCACAGATCTGCCGCAATTTGTGACCGTGCGTGGAGGCGCATACTTTTTCATGCCGAGTTTGAGTGCCGTGCGTTATCTGGCAGCTATTGGGCCGCCTTAGCTCGTTGTTTGTTCCATGCGGTCTGTCGAAATTATGGATGAAACCGAAGGAGTGAGAGGCAGTGATGAAGAAAATTGTGTACTGTGCCGATGGAACGTGGGATGGAAAATCCAACGCTACGAACGTGTTCAAACTATTCAGTGCTCTATCTGTTTCATCCGACCAAATGCCCTTCTATGACAGCGGGGTCGGAGCAGATGGGAATCCCCTTGAGAAATTCGCCGGGGGAGCGTTTGGCGCTGGTCTGTTCCAGAAGATCAAAGATGGATACACAAAAATCTCCCAGGTTTACGAAGCTGGAGACCAAGTCTTTCTCTTTGGCTTCAGCCGCGGCGCCTACACGGCCCGCAGTCTGGGGGGGATGATTGCGGCTTGTGGCCTGCCCTCGAAGAATTTTAATGATCAACTGGTGGAGAGTGCCTTTCAGGCTTACCGAAACAAAGGTCAGAGAGCCGCCATTCTTGCTACTCTATCGTCACAATATTCGATGTGCGATGCACAAATAACCATGGTTGGCGTCTGGGACACCGTGGGATCGCTTGGCATACCCGCAGTTTTTGGCGGAGTCGACCCTGCGATCTATGGATTTCTCGATACATCCCTTAACCCAAAAATCCAGAATGCCTTTCAAGCGCTCGCCATCGACGAGCGGCGCAAGGAGTTTCCGCCAACACTCTGGACATCGGCCCCCGCACCGGGGCAGACCCTTCAACAGGTGTGGTTTTGTGGAGTTCACAGCGATGTCGGTGGAGGCTATGGAGCGGGCCCCGACGCGACTGCTACGGCGCTATCGGATATCACGCTCAGCTGGATGATAAATAAGGCGCAGAGTCTTGGATTGACATTTTCGCCGACGACTCTGGCCCACTATACGTATCCACTCGACCCTACTTATGCGCTCGATCAGCTTCATGATTCGTGGAGTCTGCTTTGGGGATTTCCGGTTCCAAGAAGCGTCCCGCCAGCCTCGGTACTTGCCAACAGCGTTCTCATTCGCTGCCAGCATCATAATGGCTATAACCCCTCCAATCTTTCTTTGCAGGCGGGCATTCCGGCATCCACGTATCAGCTTTTTCAGGTCGTGGGGGCGCCTCCCGGTGCGGCTTCAGCAAGTCCGCCGGTAGCTGCGCCACCTGCAGCAGCGGGGAATTGATTATCGCTGAGCTGACCCTCAGAGAAGCAGGTTTCGGAAGTAGTCGTTCGACAGGCGATTCTGCGGATCATATTGTTTTCGAGTTGCAGCCATCGACTTCGGCCTGCCTCCATATGCCTTCTGAACCATCGGAAGGGTTAGTCCGTATGTCTGATTGAACGGCGGCGCGCCGTTACGTTCACAGCAAACTGGTTATAGACTGCAAGAAAGTCTCCCAGCCAGGTATCCGGTCGAGACAGGATAGATCGTCATTACCGGTCCGCCCCAGAATAGGAGAGAAGAGATTTCTGAGCGTGCGCGATGCGATAGCCACGTATAGCAAGTTCGACCGGTATCCGCATGAACACAGCCCACTCTTGGGCGAGATCGACATATTTTAGAGTTGAGCTAAACGCCACATCTCTCGATTTCACATCAACGACGAACTTCTCTTTATGATGAGGAGAGTAGTTAGTATGGAGCAGTCTTATGCGGATTCTGAGTTTGCGATTGATCGTGGCGTTGATTGTCGGGATCACGCTCGTGTCGGTCGCCTCGTCCTGGTATGAAGTCGGGACGGAAAAAGACTCGTTACGCCGCGATCTCGAACGTAAAGCCGGGACCCTTGCCGAGAGCCTTGCAGGCAATGCGGAATCCTATCTGCAGGCCGGAAACAAAGCCGGGCTCGAGCAGATGGCTCGGCAATTCACCAACCGCGATCACCTGCTGGGAATCGGCGTCTATAGCGGAGACGGTTCCCCGCTGGCGGTGACTCCCGGTTTACGCTCCACCCTTTCTACTCCGCCACGGTTGCTCAAGGACGCGCTTGCGAACAATCGCGCGGAGAGCCGATCCCTGCTGCTGCACTTCAAGCAGGTTTACGTACTGGCAGCCCCGTTGCACGACGCGAACAAGAGTGTGTCTGGAGAGATCCTCGTAGTTTATGAAACTGCCTATATCCGCACGGAAATTTTTCGCATCTGGGGCCGTGCCTTTGTCCACATAGTGCTTCAGGTGCTGGTGATTGTTGCCATTACCCTCTTGATTGTGCGGTGGAGCCTTGCTGGGCCTATCGCGCGCGTGACGCAGTGGATGAAAGCCCTACGCACCGACCGGCACGCTATTCAGCCGTCTGCAAATGATCTCGATTTCCTGTTGCCACTGGCACGAGAAGTGGCGCCATTGGCGGCAAGCATACAGCAGGCGCGAGCGGCGGCGGAGATGGAAGCCAGACTACGGAATACCAACGAATCTGTGTGGACTGCGCAGCGGCTCACCGACCATGTCCGCAGCAAACTGGAGGGCAACAGTTTGTTCGTGGTCTCGAATCGCGAACCTTACATCCACAACCGGCGCGGCAAGGACATTACGGTTTCCGTACCCGCCAGCGGCTTAGTCACAGCGCTTGAGCCTATTCTTTGTGCCTGCAACGGGACCTGGATCGCCCACGGAAGCGGTGATGCGGATGTAGAAACGGTGGATAGCCACGATCGGCTGCAGGTTCCACCGGATGAACCGCGTTACACGCTGCGTCGCGTATGGCTCAGCGCCGAAGAGGAAGACGGATACTACTACGGTTTTGCCAATGAAGGTCTTTGGCCCCTCTGCCACATCGCACATACTCGCCCGATGTTTCGCGAATCGGACTGGGAACACTACAACGCCGTTAACGAGAAATTTGCGGATGCCGTAGTAGAGGAAATCGGGGGTGAAGATCATCCCGTGGTTTTGATTCAGGACTATCACTTCGCCCTGTTGCCGCGAATGCTGAAGGATCGGTTACCTCATGCGAGGGTCGCAATCTTCTGGCACATTCCGTGGCCCAACTCCGAGTCGTTTGGCATCTGCCCGCGACAGCGGGAACTGCTGGATGGGCTACTGGGAGCGGACTTGATTGGATTTCATGTCCAGGCGCACTGCAACAACTTCCTCGATTCTGTCGATCGCTTACTTGAAGCCCGGATCGATTGGGAGCACTTCTCGGTCAACCGCAACAACCACGAGTGCCGCGTACGCCCGTTCCCTATCAGCGTGGAGTTCCCTGAAAAAAGCGCTGATGCTCCGGATGGAATCGAAGACGAACGCAGCTCACTGCTTACTGAGTTGGGGATAGAAACAACCTTCCTTGGTGTGGGCGTCGATCGCGTGGACTATACCAAGGGAATCATTGAACGTTTTCAGTCAGTGGAGTTGTTTCTTGAGAGATACCCGCGCTATAAGGGAAAATTCACTTTCGTCCAGATAGGCGCGCCCACTCGCAGCCGCATCAAGCGATACGCGGATTTCCAGGTAGAAGTAGAGGCCGAAGCCAACCGGATCAACTCCCGCTTCAAACGCGGAAAGTGGAAGCCGATTGTCTTCCAAAACCGCCAGCATAGTCATCAGGAGGTCCAACGCTATTATCGTGCCGCACATCTGTGCGTCGTCACGTCTCTGCATGACGGTATGAATCTGGTCGCCAAGGAGTACGTTGCGGCACGTCACGATGAACGAGGCATACTGATCCTCAGTAAATTCACTGGCGCAGCACGGGAGTTGCATGACGCAATTCTCGTGAACCCTTATGACATCCATGCGACTGCGGAAGCAATTGCGCAAGGCCTGGACATGAACGTTGAAGAGATGGCCGACCGAATGCGGCGGATGCGGAGGTCGGTGAAGGAACACAACATTTACTGGTGGGCAGCGGGTCTGATCGGAGAACTCTGCGACATTCGCCTGGACGAAAGAGAGAGCGCACTTCCCGGCAACAGAGCACGAGGAAAGGAATAGCTTGCGGGATTCAGACGCAGAGACAGTCCTTTCTGAGTTTATGGAGCAACTGACTGCTGCACCGTCGTCGTTGCTGCTGCTGGACTACGACGGAACGCTGGCTCCGTTTCAAGCCGAGCGACAGCTCGCCTATCCCTACCCTCGGGTTGTACCGCTTCTTCAAAGCATTCTCGAGTGCGGGAAATCGAGAGTCGTCATCATCACGGGGCGTCCGGTCGCCGAAATGGGTCCCCTGCTTCATCCCTTGCATGACATTGAAATATGGGGCTGCCATGGCCTGGAGTATCTGCTGGCAAATGGAACTTACCGCCAGACTGCGATCGCACCGGAAACAGCGGCATTCCTTTCACGGGCGAAGTCATGGTTGATTGCGGCGGAGCTGGCTTCGAGGATGGAAATCAAGCCGGGCGGCATTGCCGTTCATTGGCGGGGCGCGCCGGACGCAGAGGCGGAGCAGATTCACGCGCGCGTCCATAAAGGCTTGAGCGTTTTTCTGGAGGGGTCGGAACTGGAGTTTCTGGAATTTGAGGGAGGTGTGGAACTTCGTGTCGCTCGCCCCAACAAAGGGGATGCGGCCACCTCGATTCTGGGCGCCTCAGATCAGGACGCGCAGATTGCTTATCTCGGCGACGATGAGACAGATGAAAACGCCTTTCGTGCTTTGAATTCTCGCGGACTCGGCGTTCTCGTCCGCCCTGGATATCGAGAAACAAATGCGCGAATCTGGCTCCGGCCTCCAGAAGAATTGATTAGCTTTCTGGAACAATGGTTGAACAGCGTATCCACATAACATGACGACTGCCAGCTCATTCGCTTAGCAGATGACGGAAGTATGAAGCGGTGAGCAACTCCGAATCAGTTAGGGTCACATAGCTTAATAAACCGTTGACTTGTCGGGTTTGTAATCTTCGCCAAATTTGTTTTTATGGGGCTTGGTTATCTCGTCTTTTACAAGTTGGATGCTGCCAAGATTGGCTTGTGACGGAGAGACGCGTACGCGCCGAGTGAGCGCATCGAGTTGGTTCGCGTCGACTCCTTCAGCCCAGACTCGCATCTGGTAAGTACCGACGGGGACATTGTGCAGGATAATTCCGCCACTGTCAGAGGACACTGCGACGTAAGGAGTGGCAAGCGCAATGACAACGGCGCTCATCTCCGGGTGAATGTTGCAGAAAATATACGAGACACCTTCATGATCAAAGTGAACAGTTTTCGTACTGCCAGCTTCGTACAAGCCCAGATCGAAGCGCTTTCCGTTGAATTGCGAGAAGACATTATGGAAGAAGGGGTCCAGATTCGGGAAATCAACACTGCTGTCGAGCGGGATGACAAGGAGATGTGGATGGAAGCTCTTATCCTTTTGCGCGAGACGGAAGTGCCCGGGCCTGGCGACGGCCGGAGGGTTAGTTGGGTCAGGCGAAACTTGATTGAGCCAAACGACCACCCCGGATGATTGACTGCGGGATACCGCTCTCTGGCTACCCGAATGTGTTATCTGAACCTGCGCCACTACATCCACAGACTGACAGAGCGCCACCCCGGAAAACACCAGAGTCAAAGAGGCGAGTTGTACGAACGCGCGATGAAATGACATGTAACGCATCATCAAAAGAGATAGCCTGCGGCGAGTCCCATACTCTGATTAGAGTCCGCCTGGCCTATGATCGGCCAGCTATAAATGTTTCTGTATTCGGCTGAGAACACCAGGTATGTTTTGGGTCGGAAGATCACATTTCCGAATGCCGTGCGATTTCTGGCCAGATTTGCATAATTATTTGGTCCCGTCGGGAGATCGGAATAACGAAGGTCGTCCGCAAATGCGTTGTCCTGCCCCACGGCGAAATTTGCCTCCAGCGAACGCGTCAGTTTGATTTTGAATTGGCCCCATCCGCCTTCCGCATCGAGGCCGTTCGGTATCTGATACATTCCATACGCTACGTAGTCTTTGAATGTGCCGCCACCGAGACCGCCAATGCCCCGTCCGCGATAGAACTCCCCTGACAGTTCAAGAAAACGCGTGAACGGGATTTTCCAGTCGGCAGTGCCTGCCCATGCATCGATATGATGGCCGTAGCTATATGCCTGCCGGCTATAGTAGCCGGATGTACCAACTTCGAGCGGGTGATCGCCGAGTGGAAGACTATAGCTGATTCTGGTTTCGTATCCAGGCTCACGGCTTTGCTCAGACGGGCTGGGCAAACGCAGGCCGTAGTTCATGGGCGGTCCGGGCGCCGCAACATCGATCAGGCCTAATTCCATGCCGAGCTTTCCACCCGCAGAGGCGGTTGTCTCTTTGTATTCGAGCTGGGGAGACCATGCCCACAAGTTGCCGGACCACGCAAGCGGCGGTTCTCCCACGCTTACGAAAGAGGTTGGGTTCAGAGGCGAGATCAACGGCATGTCAACTTCGGCTGTCAGTGAACGGCGCGACCAGTCAAGGCTCGCGTGGGCTGTGCGCAGGCGGAGAATCCCTGAACTGGTAGTGTAGTCGGCATAGGGAATCCCTCCAAAGAAGTCGACATTGAGGTCAGCGAAGGAATGCGCGCCCCAAAGTGTGGGCCCTATTGCGTCGATGCCGAGGATCGTTTGACGTGCAGAGGCGCTAAGGCTGCCTGGCACCTGATCCATCTGTCGTGGAAGCGCCAGAATGGGCAGATCAATGCTGTCGACGGTGCCGCTATTGAGAAATGAGCTGAAGAGAAGCATTCCGGAGATGCGCACCGGATACTTCGACATCGTTTCTATTTTGGTTTGATCGTGTTGCTTCACCTCGGACTGCAGCACATCGCTCTGTTCCATCAATTGCTGCACGCTGGCCTGCAGCGAATACACAGCCGGTGCAGCGCTCTCGTCTTTGTTATTCTGAGCAACCTGCGCTCGCAACTGCTGCAGCTCGGCTCTCATTTGGTCCATTTCCTGCCGGGATTGATCTAGCTGTTGGCGCATGCTGTCGAGTGCTGTCATAACCTGATCCAGGCGCTGCTCAAGATGCGCTGAATCGGCCGTATCGGAGACAGCATCTGTGCTGGTACCCGTCTGCTGCGCGCTGACTATACCCACGCAGAGAAATGTTATGAGTGAAAGAATCGGACCGCGGATTCGCTTGCTTTGCTCGCTCATCATCAGGATATCCTCAAGCGGGCCGGAGCCCGCACAGAAACAATGCATTCTAGGGATGTGAGATTAAAGTTGCAGCATGAGGCTGCTGCGCGGTTTTCGCAAAGTCTCGCAAAGCAGCTTTTCCGAGCAAAAGCGAAAAAACAGTTCGCCCGGGCCGCGATTCTTCGAGCGTGACACTTCCACCGTGTTCCTGAGCGATCTTGTATGCGAGAGCGAGCCCGAGACCAACGCCGCTTTGCTTGCCCTCACTTACGAACGGTTGAAATAGGCTGACACGAATGGAATCCGGTACGCCAGGGCCGTTATCGGTTACACATAGTTTGATCCACTCCTCTGTTTCGAGAAGCGAGATATTGACGGTGGAGGGCTCCGTGCCTGACTTCGCGGCCTGGCACCCATTAAGCAATAGGTTGTAGATCGCGCGTTCGACTTTAAGTGCATCGATCCATGCTTCGATTTGTGGCATCGGACCCCAGGTAACAGCCACATCCTGCGCATCCGGGTGTGCGCGCACCATCAGGCTTGCTCTTTCCGCGAGGAATGGCAACGACTCATACGTGAGTTGCAGAGGGCGCCCCGTTCGGCTGAACAGAAGCAGCGAGTCAATGAGTTCAGTCATGCCCTGAACGCCCAGGCGCACCTCCGCCAGCAGTTCGGCACGGTCTTGCGGGCTTGTTGAACCGTAGCCAAGAAACTCTGCGTTCGCATATACGGCAGAGAGGTAGTGTCTTAGATCATGAGAGATGGAACTGGCCATTCTTCCGATCGTAGCGAGACGTTCGGCCTCAAGAAGTTTCTGTTGCGTCTTTTGCAGGCGAATACGCATGCGATTAAAGGCGCTGCTCAACTCGCGTATTTCTCGCGCACCGGCATCGTAGAACTCATAGTTGAAGTCTCCGGAACCAAGCGCGCGCGCGCCGGCAACCAGCGCCTCCAACGGACGAGTAATGGTTCCGGATACATAGAGCGCAAGCACGCCTCCGATCAGAAGAATGAAAGCACCGAAAGCAATGAGCAGATGGTTCAATCGGATGAGATATTGGCTTGCCTGGTCGTAGGACTTGAGGACTACGAGCTGGACCAATGGGCCGCCGTCCCTCGAGAGCTTTACCAATGCCTGAACATAGTGCTCATGCCCCAGCCAGATGTCCGCTCCGTTTGCCGGGTTATGAATCAACGCTTCCCTGCACTCGGCACATTCTCGCCGGCGCTTTGAATCGAGCGTAGTTGCCACGATCGCGCCATCGGCGGAAAAGACAACTTCGGCAGCCGCAACCTCACTGACTTCCCGCGCTAGCCGGTCGTTGATCGCATAGCCGACAGCGACATATCCGAGGTGAGTGCCTGTGCGCGGCGAGCCGAAAAACAATGGCTGTGCCGAAACTTCATAAAGACGGCCGCCGCGCAGAACGTAATGCGGCTCATTCGATGTGAAAACAGAACTGCTGATCTCAGGAACATTTTCTATTCCGTTCCACGCAGCGCCGTCTTCATAAAGCGCCATGAGCTTACCGCTTCTATCGGCAAGAGCAAAGAAGTCGCTTCCGCTTACACTATAAAATTCAACTCCCCCATCGCGTATGGTGGGGCCGTCTTCCGTGGTCATCAGAGATTTCAAGCTCGGGAGATCGGCAAGGAGGGCCGCTTCGCGCCGCAGCATCTCCTGTCGCTGGCCCTGAATGTTTTGAAAAGTCTGCATGGAGTGGCGCAGATCGGAAGAGATGTCCTGGCGGATTTGTTTTTCGAGGATGCTGTGAACAATCAACAGGCTCAGCACAGCCACACCGAAGGAAACAGACAGGAGACACAAAAGCAGCGTCGTTCGCATGCGCATTGCCACTCGCGTTCTGCCTCCCCTTCTTCAGCCGGACTCACACCTGTGGTGACTGCACGAATTTGTAGCCCGCTCCATGGACTGTACAAAAGTGTGCAGGCTCAGCCGGATTCGCTTCGAGCTTCTGACGCAATTTCAATATCTGATTATCGACAGTTCTGGTAGAAGGATAGAAGTTATAGCCCCATACGTCGTTCAAAAGCTCCTCGCGACTGAGTACCCGCTCAGGATTATCGAGAAAGAAACGAAGCAGTTTAAATTCATGTGCGGTGAGTGAAACTCGTTTTCCATTTCTTGTCACCTGCATTCTTGCGAAATCCACCCGCACATCGCCGAAGGATACTAATGCATTTGGTTGGGGATGCTTGGAACGCCGCATCGCCGCCTGGACCCGCGCCAACAGCTCTCTGGGACTGAAAGGCTTGGTTACATAGTCATCCGCGCCGAGCTCCAAAAGGAGGACTTTATCCGCAACTTCGGAAATCGCGCTAAGAATAATTACCGGAGTGTCAGGAGACGAGAGCTTCATCGACTTGCAGACTTCACGGCCCGACATACCAGGAAGCATCAGGTCGAGGACAACCGCATCGGGAGAAATGCTCCGAAAGCTCTCAAGGCCCTGCGAACCCTCGGAGGAACTCTTTGTCTCATAGCCCTCCGACGTAAACAAACGGTGCAGTGCCTTCTGTATTCGGACATCATCTTCAATTATCAGTATCGTATTCATCACCTTTACCCGTTGAAGACGAAAGTTGAGCAAGCCTTTTGAGACTGTTTATGATTGTCCTCCAATTTCATGGATTTGCAGAGAGCATTGACATGGAAATGACAAACCGGTGACAAGATTGTGACACCCATTGGCAGTGTTACTCCTGTGTCGAGGGCAGGCCGGACGAAAACAACGCCGTTCTTTTAAGAGGCCCTGCGCTCTTCCCGGAGCTTTCCTCGACCCCCTGCAGGTTGTGAGGCGCCATAAACCATCAAGAATCGAACGTCAGTGGCTGCTTGTGTCGCAGCGATCAGCAAGACGGAAATGTGTCCATACCATCCATGCTTCATATGGTTTGCCACGTTCCTGAGCGGAGAGTGAAACTCAACCTGATCAAAATGCATACTTCAGTGCAAATTGGATGATCCTTGGATTGGTCGTAGTCGAAGTAATCAGTCCAAATGCGGCCCCCGCGGCGCGGTCGGTGATCGGCCCACCGAAGTTGGGTGTATTCGTCAGGTTAAAAAATTCGGTTCTGAATTGCAGGTTGCCCCATTCTCCGATGGAGATTGAGCGCTGAACGGCCAGGTCGATATTTTTCTGAGCTGGACCGCGCAGGATACCGACGCCGCAGTTACCGAAGCCGGTGCCATCTCCGATTGACGGCGGGGAAGTGAACGCATCTTGGGCAAGATAACCGTTAATACGCGAATACACGGATCCGGGCGTGGCCGGGTTCAGGCCCGTACATTCGGCCCGCGAGAAGCCGGATAGATTGCCGTACACGCTGCCTGCGGTGGTGTCTATCGCGGTCACTGGCGTGCCCGACTGCGCGGCGGCGAGTGCCGACATCATCCAACCGGAGAGAGTATGCCGCAGCACCTCAGGGCCGGTCGTAAGTGCAGGCGGCGTATAGACGAGGCTTAGAACGCCACGATGGGTGCGGTCAAAATCGTCGGGCCCCCGCGCCTGGCGTTGATTCGTCTGATCATTGGTAAGGAAGCCCAATTCAAAGTTCGACAGTCCTCCTGAGCCGCTTGTAGTGTCTAGGTTTTTTGACCACGTGTAGCTGGCCAGAAACTGCAGTCCATGCGAGAGCCGTTTTGTGACGCTGGTTTGAAGTGAGTTATAACTGGCATTAAAGATCGTTTGACAGATGTAGGAGCCTTGCGCGATTCCAGCAAACGGGAGGCGCTGGACGATGTTTTCATTTGTGTTCGTCGTTTCACCGTTAACCGGATCCTCAGGACTTGCGAGCAGAGCCTGATTGAATTCCAGGCATCCTGGAACGTGTGTCGACTTCTCGCCCACGTAGCCGATCTCCCAAAGAATGTTTCGCGTCAGCTCAGTTTGGAGATTCAAGTTGTATTGCTGAATATAAGGATCGGTCAGGTGTGGAGAGATCGCTGCAAGCGACAAGCCTCCGCCGGGAACTCGGGGCAGAAAGATTGGAAAGCTTGAGTTTGGCGGCAGCACGGGATTGTAGGGTTGCTGCAGGGTAGCTCCGGCATTCTGCGCGCCTTGCAAAGATTGCTTGAAGGAAAATGGCGGCTGTCCCACAGTCTGCTCGGCCAGATCCCCGGACATTCTGTCGAAGTAAATCCCGTATCCTCCTCGCAGAACCACCACCGGAGCATTTCGCGGCGTCGCCGCAAACCCGAAGCGTGGAGATATGTCTGAATAGTCAGTGGCCCATAATCCGTCATGCGATGACTTCACGACGCCAGGGGGAAGCTCTCCTGTGTAGTTCGCCGGAAGAATGAAGCCGCTCAATGTTCCTGTCGGCGGTGCCGAATGCGAGGCAATGGTCGGGTCAAAAGTCGGGAGTCTGCCTTGCGTGTCCGATGGCGGCCCAAAGATTTCATAGCGCATGCCTGCATTCAGCGTGAGCCATGGCTTGAGTCTGAGGTCGTCCTGAGCGAAGCCGGCGAAGTCTGTGTAGCGCTCATCTTTGCGGAATATACCGGAAGAACCAGTCACTGAGTAGACATTGCTGGTTGTGCTTCCGTTCTCAGATGCGCTCTCTCCGAGAAGAAAGTCTGGCAGACTGAGTAGGAAGAGGAAGCCGTCGCTCACATAAGGAACGTTGACATCGACCTCATGACGTTTCACTTCCGCTCCCAGTCTCAGGCTGTGTATGCCGCGCGTGAGAGACACCGTGTCCTGCCAGACAAATGTATTGGTGTTCTGCCAGTAGAACGGTTGGCCCGCAGTGCCAATTGTGAATAGCCCGTTGATCGAAAGACCCGGTGTCTCCGGCAGTCCAGACGGCGTTGCCATGCCCACGTCGGAAGCGTTGATGGGTTGAGCAATGACTGCATCGCCGTCGAATCTCATATAGCCAAACCGGGCAATATTGACAAGGCCAGGATTGAAGACATGCGTGTCTGAGAGAACAAACATGTCGTTTTGATCCAGTTCGTTCGTACCCCAGCCCGGCACAGTTGCTCCAAAGGGTGAGAAAGGTTCACCAGTTGAGGCTCGCGAATAGAAGAACCGCCCACCGAGCTGGTTCTTTTCCGACCTCACATAATCCACGTTGCCCGTGTATTGATCTTCCTTGTAACTCGCAGGAATCGAGCACGTAGACTCACCAATCGGAAGTTGCCCTGGACCGCTGGCCAGTGGCGTCTGCGGGCTGGGTATCGCATACTGCCCATTCGCAAACTTGAAGTTGAGAAACGCCAGCGCAACGGGATTGATGTTCGATCCATCGCAGGCGATCTGCTCGCCCCCGGCGAAGGTCTGGTATCCGGAATTGCCCGGATGATTGGCTGGGCAGAACTGAGCGCCCAACGTTCCTGCAGAACGGTCGCTCCCTAGCTGAGGAAGAATCGCGCTGACCAGCGAAAGGCTTGAATCGCCGTTGCGTTGTGTCGAACCCTGGTATGCGGCAAAGAAAAACAGCTTGTCTCGTAGAATCGGCCCACCAACAGTAAATCCATACTGATTCTGCTTGAGAACCGGCCGCGGCTGGCCATTTCTTTTAGCGAAAAAGTCATTCGCATTCAGTACATCATTTCGTAGAAACTCCCAGAGGCTTCCGTGCCATTGGTTGCTTCCCGTCCTGCTGATAACGTCGACATTCGCACCCGCTCCTCTGCCATATCCTGCGTCAAAGTTTCCCGTCTGGACTCTGAACTCTTCGATCGTGTCCGGAGCAGGGATGGCAGTGCCCACCTCCGATTGATACCCAGAGGCCGAGTTCTGCGAAAGGTTGTTGGCATCGATTCCGTTGAACTGAATATTATTGGACGTGGTTTTATTGCCATCCGCTGACACGTTTTGACTGTTCCTTCCCAGTGCAGCCGCATCGGGCAGTTCGACAACTACTCCCGGGGACAACGCAACGATCTGCGTGTAATTCCGATTAGCGAGCGGCAGTGCCTGAATGGTATTTTGGTCAACGGCGCGGCCGAGCGTCGAGCTTTCAAGCTGAGCAAGCTCAGAGGCATCGTTGACCACCAATGTCTCGCCGGTCGTTCCAATAGCCAGCTTCAGGTTCACGGTCACAGGGTCGCCCGCATCCACTTGCACCGAGCGTATCTCTCTGGTCGCAAGCCCTGTGGAGCTAGCCGAAACAGAGTATGCGCCCGGCGGCAGCAGCGAGACGCGGAAAAATCCATCAGATGAGGTCACCACAGACCGCGCAGCTTGTGTCTCACTATTGACGACCAATACGTTCGCGTGCGAGAGAACCGCGCCAGAAGGATCACTGACCGTACCGGCGATCGCCCCGGTACCGGGACTCTGGGCCCATGCGGAAGCACCCGCCAAGAGTAGAACCGCACTTCGCACAATACGGGAGCATCTGGTTACAAAACAATTCATAGTCTCGCCTCGGCATTCCACATGGATAGAAGATTCGAGACCAAGTATTGACCACTCTTCGTTGACAGTTGTCATGATTTTGTCAGGATTTGGCGCAATGTCTGTGACGCTAAGATTTTGACAAACCTATGACATATCGATGACATACCCGTCATTCGATCTTCCTATACTCGATTTTGTTCGATGGCCCTTGACTTACTTGGCCATTGAATAGCCACCCGATATCAAATGAGACGGACAACAATCGTGCGACTGCGAGTTCAAAGGCAATTCATGGGTTCTGCGCTGGGCATCGCACTCTGCCTTATGCTGGCGGGCAGAGTGGCCGCACAGGATACGCAATCGGTCGACAATCACGCTGAATATATACCGGCAATATCCGGCGGTATTGGCTACATCCAAAACGTGAATGGCGGAGTGACCAGCCTCGAACCTCAGATCAATCCCATTCTTCTCGTCCCTTTTGGTCCTCACGTACTACTCGAATCCCGTACCGACTTCACCGGTTTCTTTCAGAGACAGAATCTGACCAGCGGTCCGTTTACGGGAAAGGTCTTCAAGACAGTTGAATTTGCGCAGGTAGATTGGCTCGCAAATACTCACGTCATTGCCACTGCGGGACGATATCTGCTCCCTTTCGGACTCTATAATGAACGTCTCGAACCGCTCTGGATCAGAAATCTCCAGGATGCCCCGATTACCGCAACCATCGGCACACTGACAAGCGGATCCGGCGACGGTTTCATGCTGCGCGGGGTAGCCGTACAAGAGCCCTCCTATTCCGTCCAGTATTCGGCATACTTTTCCGCGAAGAGCGATATTAACCAGCTTTCGGCGGCAAGGGTTGCGGGCGGAGATGCAAGTGTTTATTTGCCGAACGCCTGTCTAGAGATCGGGACCTCCTATCAGCGTTTTCTTCAGGGCCACAACATCAACAGCGTAGCGACTTACCTCTCATGGGAGCCATCAACGCCCGTGGATATAAAAGCAGAAGGCGATTACAGCTACAACGGTCGCGGATATTGGCTCGAATCCTCGTACCGCTTCCAGCAGTCGGCGGTTCCATCTATATTTCGTCGCACGCAGCTTGTCGGCCGCGTGCAGCAGTTCTTTCCTTCGAATGGAGGCGGAAATAGTCTTCCTCGAGTCAATACGCAAAGGTTTGATGCAGGACTCAATTACTACGTACGTGATGACTTACGGTTTGTCTCAAGTTACGGAAGAAGTCTAAGTTCTCAAGGGAATGCGAATGTCTGGAACGTTGGATTTACTTACCGCTTTCTATTTCCGTTGTGGGCAGGAAAAACAAAATGAGACGTTCTATCCTTTGTATCTGTACTCTCTCGCTCGTATCAAGCTTAGCCTTCTCCGCTGCGACGATGAAGACGAAGCCGTCGCCTCATAACAACACGCAGAATGCGGCACATGCCAGCCATGCCGCTCCGCATACCGGGGAAGAGGTTTTCAAGGCAAACTGCGGTCGCTGTCACTTGCCGCCAATGAGTATCTCTCCGGGAATCACAGGAACAGTCATCATGCACATGCGAGTTCGTGCACGCCTGTCCCGCGAGGATGAGCAACTTCTCTTGAAATACATGGCGCCTTAACGAACTGCAAAGTAAGGAAGCATCCGACAGGTTGAAACAAATGGAGGAATACATAATGAAGAAGATAATAGGGCAAATGCTGCCGGCACTTCTGCTACTTGGCCTTTTCACGCAGATACCCTCGACATCCCGGGCGCAGGGGCAGGTTCGCACTATCGTAATTCACGCACACCGATTCGCTTTTTCTCCGTCCGAAATTACTTTGAAGAAAGGTGAACCCGTTAAGTTGCAACTGATATCGGACGATGTCGCTCATAGTCTCCTTATACCGGGTCTCGGAATTAATCAGCTGGTTACAAAGGCACACCCTGCCGAGCTTACAGTTACTCCCGAGAATGCGGGGGACTTTCACGGCCAATGCGGAAGATTTTGCGGCAGCGGTCACGGATCGATGCTCTTTACCGTTCACGTGAAGGACTGACAGCATGCGGGCCTACAATATTGTCGCTGTGCTGGGGTGCGGAGCGACCCTTGTCCTCGGGGGTTGTAGGGTAACTTCGCCCGGTAAGGCCGAGTCCGCGGTTGTTCAATGGACCAAGCACACAGTGACAGTTGGCGGCAAACATGACAAGAATCCTGTCCCAGTCAGTGCGGACACCATTGAGGCCGGCAAGCAGGTGTTTGGCTCCTATTGCATCGTCTGCCACGGCCGCGACGGTCAAAATACCGGCGTGCCTTTCGCCAAGAGCATGTCGCCGCCAGTCCCTTCGCTCGCATCCGCGGAGGTCCAACGATATACCGATGGACAGTTGAAGTGGATCATCGAGAACGGTGTCTCTCCATCCGGGATGCCCGCGTCACGGGGCATCCTCAGCGATGAGGATATGTGGACAATCGTCGTCTATCTACGTCATCTGCCCCCTGCTGGAAGCCTGGGGGAACCGAGTGCTTATTCAGGGGAAGAGTATTCCAAGTAGTTTGCCGACGACACAGTTATAAGAATGAACGCAGATCGTTACGGAAGAGGGAAATGCAGATACTAACTCAGGAAGTTACTAGAACGACGGAAGAGGTTGGATTGGCAGATGCAGATCCAGTATTGTCGAATACCGCGCTGCCTCTGCGAGCTCTCTACTTTCCTCTCGGCTTTCCTCTTGAGATTGCCACCAACTCCCAGGCAGTGTTGGCCGCAGCCGCGCAAAGCTGGGGTCTGTGTCGACCGCGATTTTCATGCCCTCCTTTGACTCTGCGTCTCGGAGTTATCGGAGATAGGTCGGACTCGCTTGATATACCGCCGGTTCCCGTATGCAGGATTCAGAAGAATCTGATATCAACCATCGCCGACGCCCACAATTTTGTGATCACCGATCTCGCCGCAGGTTTCTCTTTTGGCTCGGTTACTCCTCAAGCGGCAGAGTCCGCGTTGTATCTGCGATATCACTTCCTCGAAGCGGCGACCCTCTGCATGGTGGCTGCTCTTCGTGCCGCTCCTCTCCACGCTGCCTGTGTCATTCCGTCGGGACGCGGGATGCTGCTTTGTGGCGACTCAGGAGCTGGCAAGTCCACACTTGCCTTTGCCGGTGCCCGCTCCGGCTGGACCCTCGTCTGTGACGACTCCAGCTATCTGCCGCTCGATCGCACAGATCGTTTGGTCCTGGGCAACTGTCATCAGATTCGACTCCGTGACTCATGTGTTCAGCTCTTTCCTGAGCTTGAGGGGCGCCCCGTCACCCCTCGTGCTTCCGGCAAACCATCGGTTGAGCTGCTGACGGCCGATTTCCCGGATATACGCACGGCCAACTCGGCAACTGTCGAATATGTCGTCTTTCTGAACCGCCAGAATGCAAAAACTTCAAAGCTGGTGCCCTTCTCCAGAGAATCCGCAGTGTCCTGGTTCAATCAATTTTCGGTGAAAACCACGCCGTCGCAGTCAGCTCAGGAGGCTGCCATTCGCCACCTCCTTGATGTCGAAATATTCGAACTTCGTTACACCGATCTGGATTGGGCCATTGAGCGGATCCAGACTCTAGCTATCACAGGACGGTAGGTTTTCTATGAACTCGCTCATGATTGGAACAGAAACCGCCGCTCTCAAAATTCCTCCTGAGGCAATCGCGCTGATTGCCGCCCTCCAGCTGCGTGAACCCGATACATCGCTTCTCCAAGTATTGTCTGATCAGGAGTGGACCAGTCTGCTCACTTTCTCCGACCTGGCGCACCTTACGCTTCCTCTGGCCCAACTTCCAGGAACCGGCTTTCCGTCCTGGGTCGTCGAGCGTCTTGCGATAAATTCTGCTGACAATGCTCTCCGCTTCGAACGCGTGAAGGCCAGCTATAAAGAAGCCGCCGACGCGCTCGACCACGCGGGAATTGAGCACATTGTTATCAAGGGTTTCGCGCAGGCTCCCGAGTATGTCAAGGATGCACGCCTCCGTGCGCAGTCTGACATTGACCTGTATTGTCCGGCAGAAAAGATAAAGTCCGCGCAAATCGCCTTACAGTCCATCGGCTATGTGCCCAACAAAGAAGTCGACTACAGCCGCGCTGACCATGCGCCGACAATGGTGCGAACCGGCAATTGGAAGTGGCAAGGAAACCCCTTCGATCCCGAGATGCCGCTCTCCATCGAGCTGCATTTTTGTCTCTGGAACGAAGCAACCTGCCTGTTCCCCATACGGGGAGTCGACGCCTTCTGGGACCGGCGAATCAAGAGAGTCGTCGAGGAACTCTCTTTCCCATCCCTGAGTCCCCTCGATCAGCTCGGCTATTTTGCCCTTCATATTCTCCGCAATGTACTTCCCAATCAATGGGTCATCCATCATGTTCGCGAACTAGCCGTCTTTCTTCACTCCCACGCGACCGACGACGCTTTCTGGAAGGATTGGAGCGAGACTCATGATCCTTCTTTGCGGCAGTTGGAGGCCATCGCCTTCTACTACGCCCACGCCTGGTTTGATTGCCGACTCCATCAACAGGTCGAGAATGCGATCGCGAACATCGCATCTGTGCAACAGCGGTGGCTGCATCGTTTCGCCGGATCCGCTCTCGAGGTCATGTTTCATCAGAACAAGGATTCAGTCTGGCTGCACCTGAGCTTGCTTGAATCGTTCAGTAAGAAGCTGATCCTGCTCAAACAAACTTTCGTCCCAACTCACATTTCATCCATCGATTCGACGGCGGTGAAAGTAGACAACAGACGCCTCAGAGGGTTGAGTGGCGCCCATCCATTTAAGCAGTACGTCGCGTATCTGGCCTCTCGGAGCGCCTCCTATAGCTCCCTGAGCGTGACCACGCTACTGCGCGGGATTCGCTGGCGGTTTTCGCCGCATCAGCTAGTCCGGCAGTTCTGGATATTTCTTGCTGCATCTTTTTTTTTGACTTGGGCCTGTCGATCTACTTCTTTCTCTTCAATCTTTTTCTGATTGGCCACGGTTTTACAGATAAGACGCTGGGCCTCATCACCAGTGCAATGGCCATAGGAAACCTCACCGGAGCGATCCCCGCCGGCAAGATGGCTCAGCGATTCGGTCTGCGACCTGTTCTGCTTGTCTGCTTCCTGCTCGCCACAATCGTGTCTTCGGCACGTGCCATACTGCTAACGTTTTACTGGCAGACCTCCCTCGCATTTCTGGCTGGCGTCGCTCTTTCAGCCTGGGCCGTCTGCATTTCTCCTGCAGTCGCGCAGCTAACAAACGAGAAGCAGCGCCCGCTGGCGTTTAGCCTCATCTTTTCGCTCGGCATCGGTGTCGGTGCAGTGGGCGGCCTCGCCGGCAGCAGGTTGCCGGGCTGGTTCGCAAGCCATCACGTTCAGTTCCGCGCTCTGCAGCCAGATCAGCTCGTCCTGCTACTTTCCTGTTGCTTTGTAGCGTTCGGCATATGGCCGGTCGCGAAGGTCAAATTCACCCGCGTAGATCTTCCGGCACGGGGCAAGCCTTTTCTGTCGCCATTCCTGCTCCGCTTTCTGCCTGCAATTGCCGTGTGGAGTCTCGTAACAGGATCATTCAGCCCATTCGCCACTATCTACTTTGCTCAGCACCTGCGCATGTCGCTACCGCAGATCGGCAATGCGTTCTCCATCTCGCAGATCGTGCAGGTCGCCGCCGTCCTTATCGCTCCGTTCATCTTCAGGAAATGGGGTCTCGTCAGTGGAATTGTCTATACGCAGTTGGCGGCCTCCCTTCTCCTTCTCACATTGACGTCGATCAACCATCCTTTCGCTGCCACGATGATCTATGTCGGATTCACGGCATTTCAGTGGATGAACGAACCCGGACTCTACAGTCTGCTGATGAACAAGGTTCCTGCTGAAGAAAGGAGCGGAGCGTCCGCCTCCAACAGCCTCGTCATATCAGCCACGCAGGCCATCGCCGCAACACTCGCGGGAGCAGCCTTTCTCCGGTACGGGTTCCCGACGGTGATTCGTGGCATCGCATTCGTCGCCATGATCGCGGCCGCGCTCTTCTGGAGCATGCGTGCGCACCCACATCACGAGGCTTCTGCCAATTCTTGTCCAGAGTTGAGCAAAATTTCAGGTTGAGTCACCGACCGGCGCGGCATCGTCGCCCATTGAGAGAGCGGCAATAGCATCCGGCATATAAGAGTGTGCAACATCTGGATAAATTTTCCTTGCACACAAAAGCGCATCCAATACGCAGGGGACTTACCCGACAACTTATCCTTGTCCCCTCGGGTCCACATTCATGGGCAGGAAATCGAAGAATTCGGCAGCAACCCGGAACGGGCTGGCAAATCCTACAAAGCTGAAACCGTTCCCGAAGAAAGCTGAAGACAGTACAACCGCCACCGCGAAAAGTGGCGATAAACTTCTACAGGTGATCATCGAGACCCCGAAGGGTTCCCGTAATAAGTACAGCTTCGATGCAGAACAAAAGATATTTGTTTTGAAGGCCGCATTGCCCGTCGGAATGTCTTTTCCCTACGACTTCGGTTTCGTACCCCGAACATTGGCTGACGACGGCGATCCGCTGGACGTCCTGGTCCTGATGGATGAGCCTGCATTTCCAGGTTGTGCGTTGCGGGCACGACTTATTGGGGTCATCGAGGGAGAGCAGACTACGTCAAAGGAGACCGTACGGAACGACCGCCTCGTTGCCGTCGCCGAAACGGCTCACATGTATGGCAACCTGAGGCGGCCCAAGGATCTCCCAAAGCAAGCGCTTAAGGAACTCGAAGAGTTCTTTGTCAACTACCACCGGCTTCAGGGAAAGAGGTACAAGCTGCTTGGGTGTAAAGGCGAGACCACCGCGCTCAAACTGATCGATACCGCCCGAAAGAATGCCAAATGATGACTCTAAGCCCGGTGGATCGCGCTTTCACATGTCCAGGTGGTCGTGCTTCGAGACGCTACTTTAGCTCATGGATTAAGCGACGAGTCGGCTCTCCTCTTGCGGCCAGTCCTGGTAAAAACATTCTCGCGTCATCGGCAAACTACATCGCCCATCTTTGCGGCGACGGAAAAGTATCTGATAAATTGCGATGTCTCCGCAATCAAAGGTAAAAGCGCATCCGGCCATATATAAAAGCCAGGTTCGATATGTTTTCTTTGAGCTTTTCGCCAATACACTTTCTGAATTCTGCTGAAGAGCTTCAACCCACAAGCGGAGTGTACGCGCATAATGCTCGCGAAGGTTCTCAACATCGCGAATCTCAAATCCGACAGACTCGGCCAATTGCATCGCCTGTGAAACGGGGACGAGTTGTCCATCCGGGAAAACATGCGCGTCCATGAAGGAATCTCTCCTGGGAGGAGAGCAGGCGGAGCGCGCGATTCCATGATTCAGAAATAGCCCTCCGGGCTTGAGTAAGTCGAAAATAATAGCAAAATAGCGCCTTAGATTCGCGAGCCCGACGTGCTCAAACATGCCAACGCTCGCTATCTTATCGAATGGGTCCCCGATGCTGGTTGCATCGCGATAGTCGCGAAACTCAACCGCGCAGCGCCGCGCAATCCCTGCATCGGTGATGCGTCGAGTGGCGACGGCTGCTTGAGAGCGGCTGAGCGTGATACCGCGAGCTTCTGCACCGTATAGTTGAGCGGCATGCAGGATCAAACTTCCCCACCCGCAACCTACGTCCAGAAAACGATCAGTTGAACTCAGCCGTAATTTGCGACATATCAGTTCAAGCTTGTTTTCTTGTGCCACGTCAAGACTCTCGTCAGGACTCCGAAAGTATGCGCAGGAATAAGCAAGAGATTCTCCGAGCCATGGGCGGTAAAAGTCAGCGGGTTGGTCATCATAATGTTGGGCGATTGCTGCCCGATCTCGAGCGACTGTATGCAGAGGACCTCGCTTACAGTAACGCACAATATCCGAGACATAATGCTTCATCGCACTTGCAACTCGGCCCTCCAGGCTGCGGGGCAGACTGAACAGGTGCTCCGCGACCGGAAAAACGGCGAAGATATCTCCCTCTACATCCAAATGATCATCAATAAAGTCTTCTGCCAAAGTGAGTTCAGAAGGATCGTTGAGCAAAGATCGCAAAGCCCCGGGCGTTTTGAGCACGATCGTACACTCTGGCTCCCGCGTCTCTGAGGATCGCCACCTCCAGCCGTCCAGAGTCCGAACGGCAAAAGGCACGTTTCGGTATCCGTGAAACATCTGGTCCAACAGATTCGTGCGCTCAGAGTAAAACATTGGAACTCCCTCCTCCAATCAGACTCCGGATTCTACTTGAATTAATGTGCGTCGTTCAGACCCAGCTCTCTTGCAATGGTCCCATTTTTCAGCAGGTTCTCAGCCTGCTCTGGACTAATGGAGTGCGGGCTGGGTTTGTAGTCGCTTGTCTCCTCATCCTGGTCTTCGCTGATGCTCTTGAAGATCAGAGCGTGCCCATGAATATGCACGCGTGTCGTGGTACTTTCCCATATCTTCGGGCCGATCCGCTGCCGCTCGACGTCAAAGGTTCCGCCCTTTTCGAGCTTGCCTAACAGCCCATGGCCACAATCTACGGCTTGCGTGAGTTTTCCCTTCAACGACTCGATCCGCATCTGTTCCGTGTTCACTACCATGGTGTCTTCCATGGCAGCAAAGACCCGGGCTTCGCGCGTGGGTGGCTTGAATTTAGGATCAGGTTGAAAGGTAAGAGTTGTCTCCGCGCCGCTCTGCCCTGTCTTCGTCCACAAAAATCCAGCTGGCAGCATGCGTGTTAATGCAGTTGCCTTTTCGTCGTCTTTTTGGTGGTCGCGTCTCTGCTTCTGCCGCACTGCTGGATCGATGATGAACTGATGCATCTTTTGCTCGTCCTCGCGTTGCTCCTGGGGCGTCGGCGGACGGCCATTTACCTCGACGAGCTTGGATATATCGCCCTGCGAGGTCTGAACCACCAAGGTGATAGTACTCTTGCCTTGAACTTTCTTGGCGTCGCGGAACATCCACCGTGAATGGTCGTTTGCATCGGCTCTAAGTTCGCTGTTGACGATTGACTGCACAAGAGCCCGCCCAGTCGCCTCCTGACCAGACACAAACACCGGCGCAAGAGACGCTACACCACAAAGTATCGCGCCGGCGACGCGACAAAAAGATGGCATTTCAGGCTCTCCTGTTCCCTTTTCCCCAGGTATCCGAGCTCCTCGCGGCGCCGGGAATTGACACACCTGGTTATTACTAGACATCTACTCCTGATATTCGGAATCTCCCCGTGAACGGTTGGTTGTCCCAGAATAAAACTTTAATCGCAATGCGATATAAAGTGGCGCCATTTTAGTCGTAATGCGATATAATAATGGCATGAGCCCTCATTCCTGCACTGGTCGTTCTCGAGTTAAGGCTCAGGCTGCCGCCGAGAATGTCGTGCGCGATCTCGCCCGGTTTCGCTATGCGCTTCGCAAATTTCTGCGCTTTAGCGAGAACGCAGCCAGGCGATGTGGAGTGACGCCGCAGCAGCACCAGTTGATGCTCGGCGTAGCTGGATTCACCGGCCGGTCCTCCGCTACTGTCTCGGAACTCGCCGAGTTCCTGCAGGAACGCCATCACTCGGTGGTGGAACTGATCGAGCGTGCCGTCCAGAACGGGCTTGTTCAAAGGACGCAAGATACATCAGACCGGAGAGTTGTTAATGTTTCCTTGACCCAGAACGGGCAAAAAATCCTATCAGAGCTGGCCACGCTTCATCACGAAGAGGCTAAGCGAATACGGGATTTTGGCGATACGTATGGTCTTCCGCCTTCGTCTTTTGATGGCAGAAAGAAGACTGGCTGATTTGAAGGCCGGCTACGCATTTGTACCTGTCTCGAACATTACTTTAAAGGGAGTGCTGCGATTCACGTGGAACGAATACCGACAAGGCTACAGAAAAAGGGGGCGTGGGTATTACAGCATCCGCTGCTTCACAAATACTTGCCCCTGGTTCACGACGACCTTAATGCGGTTTATTCTCGCGACCTCCTGAAGTGGCTGCTCATTGCACCGATCGTTGGCATAACAACAGGACTAACGATCACGGGAATTGCGGTCATCATTCTCGACAAGTTATGGCCCGTGGTCCTTGGATATTATCTGCGGCATCACTGGGCCATCGTCCCAGGGCTGGTTCTGGGCTTCGCCGTTACCGGTCTCATCATGCAGTTTCTTACTTCGGATCCTGACGAACATTCCACGGAAGAGGTCATCCGTTCCTACCATGAGCACCAGGGCGACATTGACATGAGGCCCTTCTTCCCCAAACTTATCGCTGCCATCACCACTGTAGGTTTTGGCGGAAGCGCGGCGTTAGAGGGGCCCAGTATCTATGGTGGAGCGGCTATCGGATCTTGGCTATGGACGAAGCTGCGGCGGCTGAACCTCGATGCTCGAGACCGCCGCATCATGCTGATCTGTGGGGCCGCAGCCGGAATGTCGGCCGTCTTTCGCGCGCCGCTTACGGGCATGGTGTTCGCCCTGGAGATGCCATATCGCGACGACCTCGCGCACGAAGCATTGGTGCCTTCTCTGATCGCTTCTGTCGTCTCGTTCGTAACACTTAGCTCTTTCTTGGGGGCGTCGCCACTGTTCAACTTTGTGCACGGCACGTCGTTCACTCGCCACGATCTCTACTGGAGCGCGCTGCTCGGTCTGATCATAGGGCTCATCGCGATGGCATTTGTCGTTACCTTCCGGCGTGCCCGCGTCTTCTTTATCAAGTGGTCGATACCGCACTGGACAAAGCTCGCCATCGGCGGCTTGCTGACAGGATCATGCGGACTTCTGTTCCTACTGGTTTATCACGGTACTTTGATACCGATCGGTCCGAATTACGAGGCGGTCGGCCAGATTTTGGGCCAGCACCACACTACTCCTGAGCTTCTTAGTTTCAGCGCGCTCAAGCTTGCCGCTACCGTCTTCACGCTCGCATCCGGCGGAGTCAGCGCAATGTTCGTCCCGTTGTTTCTCACGGGCGGAGCGCTGGGTACCGCCTTTGCCCAGTCCATCGTCCACAGCTCGTCACTCGGGCTTTATGCCGCGGTTGGCATGGCTGCATTCATCTCGGCCGGCTATAAAACGCCGCTCGCGGCGGTGGTGTTTGTGGCGGAGGCGACCGGTGGCCATGCGTTCATCATTCCTGCGCTTATCGCTGCCGCAGTGGCGTATGCCGTCTCTGGCGATGCGTCTGCATCGGGAGATCAGCGACTGCATGAGGGCGTGAAATTGCAGGAATTGAAAAACGTTCCTGTCAGCGAGGTAATGCAGGAGCACATGATTTCGGCCCAGGCGTCCCATAGCGTGCATGAATTCATCAGCACGCTTTCACCCCAATCGCGGCATCAAGCCTTCCCGGTTTTCGACGGCAATAAGCTCCTTGGGGCGGTCACTCTCTGGTCGGTCACCCGGATCTCACCCGACAAATGGCGGAGCACCACGATTCGCGAACTCGTTGAGAAAAGAATCCGTACGGTTTCCCCGGAAAGCGACGTGATGGAGGCGCTTCGCCTCCTGTTGAGCGAACACGGCCAGACCATCCTCCTCGTGGTTTCTGCCCAAGGGAAAATGAGAGGCGTGGTGACCAAGACTGATATTTTGCAGGCGTTGAACACTCGCAGACAAGGCGCGATGGAAGTTAGCCATGCGACAGATAGGAACGAATAGCAAACCGCCCTGCAGGCGCAAGCCGCCTGCGATTCCAGCTCTGCTGAACCACATGCCGACTTGTGTCCAGTTTCCTCTCCCTCTCGAACGATCAGAAGCAGCGCTCCAGGAGGTAGCTAGTGGCTGAATTTCCCATTCCTGAGATCGCATCAACCCCCGAGGCGCAATCCAATAAGAAGGGTCAATTCGGGGTCGCCCTCGAACCCGAGGTTGTCAAGGTTTGCGGATATGCGCTTATCGTCGGCGTCGTAAGCGGCCTTGTTGCACAAGCCCTGCTCGAACTCATCTATCTCTTCACGAACATCTTCTTTTACGGACGCCTCTCTTTCGCCATCACATATCCGGCCCACAACCATCTAGGTCTGTGGGTCATTCTCATTCCACCGATTGGCGGGATATTCGTGGGGATCATGGTTCATTACTGGGAACCCACACTGAAAGGGCACGGAATACCGGAGGCAATGGAGTCGGTTCTCTTCGGCCATAGCCGCATGCGGATCCGGGTGGCGATCCTGAAGCCGCTTGCTACTGCCTTTGCCATTGGGACCGGCGGCCCGTTCGGAGCGGAAGGCCCCATCATTCAGACCGGCGCAGCGTTGGGATCACTCTTCGGACAGGCGATCGGACTTAGCCCTTACTATCGGCGAGTCTTACTTGCTTCGGGAGCCGCTGCAGGAATGGCAGCCACATTTACGGCGCCGCTGGCGGGAATTCTTGTCGCTGTAGAACTCCTTCTCTTCGAGCTTCGCGCTCGGTCCTTCATCCCCGTGGCTCTCGCAGCCGCTATCGCGACTGGGGTTCGCATTCATTTTGCTGGATGGGCGCCCCTCTTTCCGACTCCGGCGTACAAATTGACCGGGATGAATGAGCTGTGGCTTTTCGGCGTTCTGGGTATCCTCATGGGCATGGTCGGCATAGCCATGATCCGTGTGCTTTCATGGCTCGAAGACTTTTTCGATGACCTCCCGATCAAGCGCGCGCTCATTTGGTCGCCGGCCATCGGCGCGCTGATTCTCGGCGTGATCGGCTACTTTTATCCGCAGGTGCTCGGTACAAGTTACGACACGATACGGGACATGCTGAATAATCGGCTGCCCCCCGGAAAGCTTGTGGGGATCTCGCTCGCAAAGTTCTGGGCACTGGTGATTTCCCTGGGTTCGGGAACGACCGGAGGCGTCTTCGCCCCTTCGCTGGTTGTCGGCGGAGGACTCGGCGCAGCTTTCGCTGTTGGCTGCCAACATCTGTTCCCAACCCTTGTCAGCAATCCGGCATTCTATGCGCTTGTAGCCATGGGAGCAGTGTTTGGAGGCATTGCTAGAGCGCCGTTTACCAGCATCGTATTCATGTTCGAGCTTAGCCATAATCCGAATTCATTGTTGCCGCTGATCGTTTGCGTCATGGTATCGGATGGTTTTGTGCGGCTGTTCAGCCGGGACTCCATCATGACCGTCAAGCTGGTCAAACGCGGTCTCATCGTCCTGCAGGACTACTCCGTACCGGTCTTGATGCGTGCCCGAATTGACCAGGTGATGCGAAAAGAATTCAACGTAGTCCAGGCAGAAGATGAGCTGCGAACCGTGCTCGCAAACTTTGTGCCTGGCGAGGTAGGGCTGATCCCGGTAGTTGAAAAAAATGGCTTGCTGGTCGGCATTGTCGAGCCCCATGATCTCCTGAGAGCCGAGCCTCCAGATCACCATTTCAAGATGCGAGAACTCGCGCGGCGCGACTTTATCCTCTCCTATGCCGGCGAATCGGTGGACCAGGTTCACCGTGACATGATGCTCAAAAATACTGAGAATGTTGTCGTCGTTGAATCGAGCGGCGTTCGCAAACCCATCGGACTTGCCCGCGCCAATGACATCTTGCAACTGCGGCGTTGGCTGATGGAGGAAGAAACCCGCGAGCTGAAAACAGGCAATGAAGATAAGACAAACAAGAAATGACCTTGCCTCTTCGTGTATCTGCTCTCACCGGTAGGTGATGCTGACGGTCAACTCTTCGCCCCTTCGCCCAACAATGCGGCACGAGGTTCTGTCGTCCTGGCGAAGAAAGTCCAGGTCCAGCCAGCTCTTGCCGACGCGAAGGTTACGTAGCTCAAGCAAGGTGAGGAACTCCGGCAGTCGTGGATTCTCGATCCTGAGCTCACCGCTGGTGGCATCTGGCCTCAACCCCAAAAGTGCCGTCAGAATCACGAGAGGCGTGCCCGAAGCCCAGGCCTGCGGCGAACACGAGACTGGATACTGCACGGGCTCATCGCGATGATGCCGTTGATTTCCGCAGAATAGCTCCGGCAAACGGTACTCGCGAAAGTGAAGCGATGCTTCGTACAGTGCGGAAAAAATCGTCGAAGCCTCTTGCTGATAGCCATAGCTCGCCATTCCATAGGCGATCAGCGAATTGTCGTGCGGCCACACGGAACCGCGGTGGTAGCTCATCGGATTGTAGGTCTGCTCTTCCTCAGACAGGGTGCGAACGCCCCATCCTGAGTAAAGGCCGTGTGCCATCAGCTTGGTCACCACGTCGCGCGCGCGGTCGTCGCTGATGGTGTGGGTGAAAAGCAGATGACCGGGATTAGACGACATGACTGCGAGCGGTCGCTTGTCCCGGTCGAGAGCCATGGCATAATACGCACGCTCCGCAAGCCAGAACGATAGATCCAACTTCTGCATCAGCGCGTTCGAGCGTGGCATCAACTGGTCTGCCTGCTTAGGATCACCGAGCACGCGCATGAGCGCGGCCGCGCGTCGAAAGGCATCGGCTGCATACCCTTGCTCCTCGACGAGCGCAATCGGCGCCTGCGCAAGAGTCCCATCGGCATGCGCCATGGCGTCGCCGGAATCTTTCCAGCCCTGATTGAGCAGGCCTTTGTCGCTCATCCTTTGATACTCGATCAGGCCGTCGCCATCGATGTCGCCATATTCGATCAGCCAGCGAAGCGCGGCGGCGAGCGCAGGCCGCATCTCCTCCAGCAATTCCCGGTCTCCTGTCCACTTGAAGTACTCGCTCAACAGAATGATAAAAAGCGGCGTTGCATCGACCGAGCCATAATTCTTCCCGAACGCGACCTCGCCGGTCGCTGTCATCTCGCCAAAGCGTAGCTCATGCAGAATTTTGCCCGGTTGCTCGTCGTTTGCGGCGCATACCTCCTGTCCCTGGCGCGCCGCCAGAGAACGTAGTGTGCCGCACGCCAGCGACGGGTTTAAAACTAACGTCTGCAAGGAAGAAATCAACGAGTCCCTGCCGAAGAGCGCGGCAAACCAAGGCACGCCCGCCGCGATCGCTTTGTTTGGGCCTTCGGGAATCTGCAGCGCATAAAAGTCGCGCATCGATGTGCTCAGCAGCGCATTGAAGATGTCATTGTTGGAATGGAACCGTGTGCATTCCCTCTCCCACGAAGCTAATGCGCAATGCAGCTTCTCCTCGTGCTTCTCAACCCCTTCGCCCTCGCTCAGCCAGGGGGGCGCAGGGAGCGGAGTTGTAAAGCTGGAGGGGAGCAGGTGTTTCGGAAGAGCCTGCGTAACAATCGTTGAGGCAATTTGCGCGTGGCCGCGAGGTTCGAGGTCCAATTCCCATCGCGCTGTATGACCGGAAATCCTTGCTGGAGTGGGATCGAAGGAGAGCGCCGCGGTACGAATACGATCATCGAGACCTTCGTAGACAAAAGTCATCTGTGAAGACGTGATCACCGGTTCAAAATAGTGGCCGCTCTTGCCGCGGATAATGCCGCGCACCTGGAAGATATCCATGAAATCGCAGCCATAAGTGATCTCGACGACAAGATGCGCCTTTTCGCTATGAAAGTTCTGAATCTGAAGAAT
The DNA here is from genome assembly GCA_963743135.1 of uncultured Acidobacteriaceae bacterium. Lineage (GTDB taxonomy): Bacteria > Acidobacteriota > Terriglobia > Terriglobales > Acidobacteriaceae > Silvibacterium. The sequence goes on along the minus strand of CAVUON010000006.1, from coordinate 471,906 downwards.
GTCGTGTAAACCCTCACTTTCAAGGATCTGCTCGCGATGCACGAAGACGGTGTTGACTGGAATATCCAGGCCGTCACCGGGCACGCTGCCTTTCACCGTCAATTCCACTCGGTTAGCGTAGGCGCCTTCGGTCGTCGCGGAAAGAACAATAGGCGGATGGCCGTTTACTAATAGTTCAATCTGGCTCAGGTAACGGGTATCTTCGCGAAAAAGACCCACGTGCGGAGCGCCCGGTGGCATCAGGTTCCCGGAGAGATCGGAGACGAAGAACGTCCGTCCACGAATCAGCGCGAGGCTTTCAACATTCGAGAGATGAGGTTCTGTATAAAGAAATCTCGGTTCCGGAGGCGCCGAAATCGGGCGCAGCCCCATGTCTTGCAGTCTGGCTTCCGCGGCGAGAGCATCGTTCATGCCGCAACCTCTTTGGCAAGGTCGAGAGGCCCGTCCGAACCGAGACCGTTGGTGAGAATCGATTCGTAGAGTTCGATATAGCGTTCCACCATGATCTCCACCGAAAACCGTTGCTCTGCCCAGGCGCGTACTTCCCGTGGACTGCACTTCGTGTTTCTAACCGCATCTGCCATCTCTTCCACCGAGGAACTGATGGCGCCAGATACCCCTGGCAGAACGATTTCTGGCACCGAACCACCGGGAAACGCAAAAACGGGTGTCCCACAAGCCATGGCCTCGAGCATCACCAGGCCGAAGGGTTCTTTCCACTGGATGGGAAAGAGCATACCAAGGGAGCCGCCAAGCAGTTCGTTCTTCATTTCCAGATCCGCCTCACCCACGTATTCAATGAAGCGCCCATCGACATGCGGTTTTATCATCGTGTCGTAATACTCCTGGAAGATGGGCTGGATCTCTCCGGCGATTTTCAGCCGAATTCCCGCGCGCTTTGCAACTTCGATCGCGGTATGTGCGCCCTTAATCGGAGCGATCCTACCCAGAAAGCAGAGATAGTCTTCCTTCCTGGTCTGGAGCCGGTACTGGGTCATGTCGATACCGTGATGAATCGTCGTGACTGCGAGCGTCGGATGAACGGAGGCTTGATGCTCGCTGATCGCAGTGTAGTGGATCTCTGGATAGCGCTCATACATGCGCGCCAGCGCAACCTCATACGGATGATGCAAGGTACAGACGAAGGGTGTGGGTACGTATCTGGAATAGGTGATTGCGGGAGCACTATTGATGTGAATCAAATCGCAGGTTTCCGCAGCGTCCTCAATCGACCACGATACATGATCGAGTTCCTTCAACATGCCGGATGTCTCCGTAGCCAGCGGCCACTCGGCCCGGGGATAGTACGCACGCTTTTCTGCTTTCACCCTGGACTCGCCATTGCAATACACCACCGCCTCGATCCCTTTTCTTTCCAAACCTTCCGCAAGATTCGCAATGAACAGCTCAGTGCCGCCGTAGCGGGCCGGCGGGACAGAGATGAACGGAGATGCGATCAGACCTATACGCATATCAAAATACCTCGGGCTTCCTTTGTCTGCTTGCAGATGATGGAGACTCACAATGTAGTCTGTGGCACGGATATCCCGGCGCGACCAAAGTACGGTGGCAGAGCCTATCGTTATAAGTCTAGCTTCTCTACAATTTGAGATGCCTGGAAGGTCAAAATCGTACAGCTGGAATCGTGACCATCAGCCCGAACGGAAAAGATTGCCCGAGTTACGGGTCGAAGAAAGATCCACCCGAATGCGTGCGTTCTTCAGCAGGCCCTGACGGCTTCAAACATGTGTGCACTTAGAATCAAACATTTATCATGACAAATTGCCGACCAATTTACCGCACAAGTTCGCACCCGATGGTTGCGATATGTCTTTTGAGAAAATTGGGCAATTACCCCTGATGGATTATCAAATCGAACAGGCGCGGGCTAAACTATCGGCTCGCGCCCGACTTCGGTTCCATTCATTGAAAAATTGCATTAACATGGAACAACATCTGCAGGATTTTGCAGATTCGAGACCGCCGCCACGCCGCATCCTCCACATTTATCTGTCTTTACCGATGCGTTCTTGGGCATCACACGTGCATCCTCGACTGACGTATCCCTATGCTGTTTTACCTGTGAGGCTGTATGGATTTCGTAACCTGGGTTTTACTTCGCCTTGATTCACTCATTGCAACCGCCGGCAAGAACCGAAAATGTGACCCTAAACCCGTGCCGAAACCGAACCGTGATTTGATTCTTCCGTTCGGTGCGGTGGAACCGCGCAAACGAACAGGTGACGCTTCCCCTCCGCGGCCTGCCGCCTGACCGGCGCCTGAAGAATGGACCAAATTGTTTCTGAAGCCTCCAGCTGTTTTCTGCCCGTGGCTTTTTCATCCAAGGTTTAGCCGCACTGGACGAAACGAAATTCGCAGCAGCCCGGACACGGCGTCTGCATGACGGTCCGTTGACCGTCAGCCACCCCGCAACCCATCTTCATACTATCTTCAGCAACCGAATATACGATGAATGTGCCGGGCCACCATCCAAGACAATCGCAGCCGGCAGGAGGAAAGTGTGAGAACAAGTTATAAGTCTCGATGGGCCCGTCTGCTGGCCACCAGTTCTCTTCTGTCCATGATCGCGGTGAGCGCGTCGGCCATGGCTCAGGGTCCGTACCACATCACAGCTCAATGGAAGATCGGTGGAGACAGTTTCTGGGATTACCTCGCCGTCGATCCCATGAGCAAGCTGCTTTATGTAACACACGGCGATCATGTCGTCGTCCTCGATACCGCTTCGGGCCAGATGAAAGCCGACATCACCGGCCTCAAGGCCATCCACGGCGTGGTGTTCGACACCAGCGGCAAGTTTGGATACATCAGCGACGGGGGCGCAAACGAGGTCGTCGTCTTCGACCGCAAAACGAATGCCATCCTGCAGCGCGTGCCCGCGGGAACCAACCCCGACGGCATGGTCTTCGAGCCCGTCACGCAGACCGTGTGGGCCTTCAACGGACGCAGCAAGAACGCCACTGTCATCGACGACGCCACCCATCAGGTGGTCGCCACGGTACCGCTTCCAGGCAAGCCTGAGTTTCCCGTAGCCGACGGCAAGGGGTCTATCTACGACAACATCGAAGACCTCAGCCAGATTGCCCACATCGATGCGAAGACGCATACGGTTCTCGCCGCATGGCCCATCGCTCCCTGCGAAGGTCCATCCGGTCTCGCCATCGACAGGAAACATGCCCGGCTCTTTGCCGTTTGTGACGGAAAGATGGCGGTCGTCGACGCAAACACGGGCAAAGTCGTAGCCACTCCCGCCATCGGAGACGGTCCTGACGCCGCCGGCTTTGACGCAACGCATCAGCTGGCCTTCGCCTCGAATGGCGAAGGAACGCTGACAGTAGTCCACGAGGATTCCCCCGATTCGTATTCCGTACTTCAGACTCTGCCTACGAAGCGCGGAGCGCGCACCATGGCGCTGGATGAGTCTTCAGGCAAAGTCTACGTCGTCACTGCCGACTTCGGTCCTCGTCCTGCGGCCACAGCGGATCATCCGCATCCACGCCCCAGTATCGTGCCCGGCAGCTTTGTAGTGATCCAGATCAGCCGCTAATTCTTCAAAGCATTTCTCGCAATCGGGGCCGGTTAGAAGCCGGCCCTTTTTATTGCATTGGTGAGGTCAGAAGCATTTGCCCAGGATGCAGTGCTTCAGCAGGCCTTCGCGCCATTCAAAAAACAGCGGCCAGAAATGGGCAGAGATCGAATCATCCCGGCATCTGACAAGGGTTCAATAATTTCTAATCCCATACACGGTTTTTCATCGACCTCCGCGCGCCTGTTGCTGTTGTTGCTCTACCTGCTGCAATTGCAAAATAGGAGATGCCGGCGGAGGAGGTTCGAGCGCCCGCTCTATATGAACTGACCAGTCTTCCGGAATAGGCCAGTCCTCGTCCGTCTGCGGAGCTTTTTCATGCTCCGTCACCTGCACAGCCACTTGCAACTCGCTGACGGTTCTGCCGCGGTATACCCCGCGCGTCGGCGGCACATCTTCATAGTCGCGCCCCAGCGCGGTCCGAATATGAGTCTCGCGGGCAAGCAGATCGTTGGTTGGGTCGAAACCCACCCAGCCGATATGCGGCAGAAAAGCGTCCACCCACGCGTGGGTTGCACTTTCAGTCGAGCGCACGTGGTCCTGGTCACGATGGTGCAGATATCCGCTGACGTACCGGCAAGGAATACCCATATGGCGCACCAGGGCGATCATGATATGGGAAAAGTCCTGGCATACTCCCTCCCGGCTTTCCAGGGCTTCATCGATTGGCGAGTCGACCCGCGTGCTTTTCGGCACATACTTAATCGCATCATGCAGCCGCGTATTTAATTCGCGCAGCACGGTCAAAGGATCGTCGCGGCGCACGGCGCCGAGTTCAGCCGCCAGCTTCAACAAGGCCGGCGTTGGCGTGGCGAACTTGCTCGGCAGCAGCATCTCCCAGTAGTCGCCGTGGTAGACGATATTGTCCAGTTCCCTCCATGCGGACAGGCTGAGAGCCTCAGGGATGCGCGCCAGTCTTTGCAGTTCCACCAGCGTTCGGCCAATGATCACCAGCTCTTTGTGCTGTCTCGGAATGTCGAAATGATGGACATTGTTTCCGAGATGATCCCGGTATGAGAACACCCGGCATCGCGGGCTGACCGAGAGCGAAAAGGTGAAGCAGCGTTGGTTTGCGTCGGTCCGCGGATGGATGCGTACCTCCATCAGCGATTCGCTGATCGGGTGCTCATATTCAAACCGCGTCATGTGCCGGATCGAGTAGAAATTCATCAAGGTCTCCGTTAAACCGTGAGCGCTGTATCCACCGAATAGCTGATGTAGAGCCGATAAATCAGCTCCTGGATAATGCGGCATTGCCCGAGCACATCGCGCAGATACCGCGCAGTATCCTGAGCCAGGATTTCATCGATCTGCGCGAAACTCAGGGAGGCTCGAAGTTTGCCGGCCCGTCGCGCCAGCTCTTCTGAGGGAGAGCGTCTTCCTTCGCTTTGAATTCCGGCGAGCGCGTCGACCAGGCAATTGACCGAATAACGCAGGGAGTGAGGAAAGAGTGGATTGAGCAGCAGAAACTCCAGAACCCGTCCCGGAGTCAGGTCCGCCGTATAAACGTTGCAGAAGGCTTCAAAAGCGGTACAACTCCGCAGCAGCCCTACCCACTCCAGATACTGTGCCGAGTCGACCATTCCTTCAAGCTCGCTAAGCGGATACCGGTAATACATCTCAAGCAACGTTGCGATTGCCGAAGACCGCTCCATGTACCGCCCCGCCCGGATGAATTGCCAGCCTTCACCGTGCGACATTGTCGTATCCGTCACGCCCTCGAAAAGGTGAACTCCATCCAGCAAAGTCTGCAGCAAATCGGATACGGTAGCGTAGCTTTGTCGCGTCCGCATCTCCGCCATGCTGTGATAAAGGCTATTCAGCTTCTGCCATTGTTCGCTGCTGATTTCGTCTCGAACCTGGCGTGCATTTTCACGCGCGGCGCCGATGCACGCGGCAACCGACCCGCCATTCGAGACGTCGAAACACATTGCATCGACAAGATCGTCCAGCTTCCTGTCCTGTAGGTCGCCCGGAACCGCCAGCGCGTGCATCGTCCTCTGCCATTGCGCTTCTGGTTTGATTGCCGGCCCTTCCAGCATCAAATTCAAATTCACGTCCAGCACACGAACCGTATGCTCGGCACGTTCCAGATAGCGTCCGGTCCAGTACAAGCTGTCTGCTACTCGTGAAAGCATCTCTGCGCCATTTCCTTTCTGCGGGCGTTCTCGTTACGATTCCAGCACCCACGTATCTTTACTGCCGCCTCCCTGCGATGAATTCACCACCAGAGAACCTCGTTGTAGCGCCACCCGCGTCAATCCGCCGGGAACGATGTTGATCTGGTCGCCATACAGGATGTAAGGCCGCAAGTCTACGTGACGGGGCTCGATGTCCTTGCCAATCAGGCAGGGAGCACGCGAAAAATTGAGCACCGGCTGCGCGATAAAATTTCGGGGCTCGGCCTGTATCGCCTCCGTGAAATTTCGGCGCTGTTCCCTCGTGCTGTGGGGACCCACCAGCATGCCATATCCACCCGACTCGCCGACCGGCTTGACCACCATCGTTTCCAGATTTTCAATCACGTGCTGCCGCTTCTTAGCATCGGTGAGCACATAGGTCTTTACGTTGGGTAGGATCGGATCTTCATTAAGGTAATAGTGAATGATGTCAGGAACCCATGCGTAAACTGCCTTATCGTCCGCGAGCCCGGTGCCAAAGGCATTAGCCACGGTGACATTGCCCGAGCGATACGCATTCAGAAGGCCCGCGACTCCCAGAATCGAATCTGAGCGAAACACCAGTGGGTCGCAGAAATCGTCATCCACACGGCGATAGATCACGTCCACGCGCCGCAACCCGGCCGTCGTCCGCATGTAGACGATGTTGTCATGCACCAGCAGGTCGCGGCCCTGAACAAGTTCCACGCCCATCTGACGCGCGAGAGAGGTGTGTTCGAAATACGCTGAGTTATACACTCCCGGCGTCAGCAGGACGATAGTCGGCTCTGGTCTGCCCTCGGGAGCGAGAGACCGCAGGGTACTCAGCAGCAGCTGCGCATAGTGGTCAATAGGGCGAATGCGATGGCTGAGAAACAACTTCGGCAGCGTACGCTTCATCGCGCGGCGGTTCGTGAGCATGTACGACACGCCGCTCGGCACTCGCAGGTTATCTTCGAGCACGACGAATTCCCCATTACTCAGTCGTAGAAGATCCGTTCCGGTAATCGCAATGTAGATATTCCGCGGAACCTGTAATCCGCGCATCTCGCTCCGGAAGTGTTTGCAGGAGTACACCACTTCTCGAGGAACCACTCCGTCGCTAAGAATTTTCCCCTCGTGATACACATCACGAAGAAACAGATTCAGCGCGGTGATTCGTTGTGCCAGGCCCTTTTCAATGTGCTCCCACTCCTTGCCGGTGATCAGCCTCGGAAGCAGGTCATAGGGAAAGATTCGTTCCGTACCCTCTTCGCGGCCATAAACGGTAAAAGTGACGCCCTGCGTCATGAATGACGCATCGGTGGAAAGCTTGCGAGCCTGCAACTCTTCTGCCGGCATCTCCAGAAAAGCCTTTAGCAGAGCCTGATATTCGGACCGCACTTGGCCGTCGGCTGCAAACATCTCGTCATACGCGTCATCAAGGTGGTAGCCCGGGAGAGCCTTATCATAAGGCGCCGGCAGCCTATGAGTTCCTGCGTCAGGGTTGATCTCTGATCTCATCGCTCACCACGGTAAAGCCGGTCAATTTGGCGGGGCCAAAGGTTGTCGTAATCGCCGCATCGGCCGCGTCGCGCCCGGTGGCCATCAGCACGCGTCCAATGCGCGGGATGTTGTGTCGGGCATCAAAGGTCCACCAGCGGTCGCCCAGCCAGGCTTCAAACCACGCGCTGAAGTCCATGGGAGCCGGAGGTAGAACAATGCCGATGTCTCCCAGATATCCAGCAGCATACCTCGCCGGGATGTTAAGCGCGCGGCAAAACGTGATGGCCAGATGCTGAAAATCCCGGCAAACCCCCACTCGCTCCGTGTAGACATCGAGGGCCGTCTTCGTCGCGCGCGTCCTGGCGTAATCGAAGGCGACATGCGTATTCACCCAGCTGCAGATGGCCTCCACACGCGGCCATCCGGGCTGAACATGGCCGAAAAGCTCGAAGGCGACGGTCGATAGGAGATCCACCTCGCAGTACCGGCTGCTGATGAGAAAGCGCAACGTTTCCGGCGGCAGCTTGGTCAACGCGATCTCGGGAGCATCGGGAGCGACTGGGTCCGGCTGCCCCGAATCCTCGATCACCACGTCGGTGCGGAGGCTCAGCGGTCCGGAACGTGCCAGAAAGCGGCTGCAGATATTGCCGAAACTGTCTCGATAGTCTTCCACAGGAGTAAAAGGATCGGTCAGGATGTCATCAGGCGAGCGAAGATCCTTTTGGCGAGAAGCATGAACACGGAGCAGCGTCAGAAAGGAAACATCCTGCGCCAGCTCAAAACGAATATCGTAGCCAATGCGAATCAACATCGCGGTATCCTGTCCCAAAGGAAAATGAATGGTTCTGTCAAGGCTAAGATGATGAAAGTCCGCTAAGCGTTCGAATTTTAGTTGAACTCTAAAGGTGCAGCACAACCGGCCGAAGTGCAAGAAGATTCGGGAAAAGACAGGAGAAAATGACCTACTGCGTCGGAATTAAGACCCACGAGGGGCTGGTGTTAGCGGCGGATTCGCGAAGCAACGCCGGGCACGATCAGGTGAACGTGTGCCGCAAAATGTACACCTTCGCCAAGCCTGGGGAGCGCGCGTTCGCGATTTTGGCCAGCGGAAGCCTGTCCCTCACGCAGTCCGCAATCACGCTTCTTCGGCAGGACTTCAACGCCGGCAAAGGCCTGGCGACTGCGGAAACCTTTTACGACGCAGTCCGAGTTGTCGGCGAATATGTCCGCAGGGTTGCTGAGGTGGATCGCGCGGCTCTCGAAAAAGACGACTACAACTTCAATATCCATTTGATTATTGGCGGCCAGATTAAAGGCGAACCTCCACAGCTTTACTTGGTCTATCCGCAGGGCAATCCCCTCATGGTCACCAACGAAACGCCCTTTTTGCAAATCGGCGAATTCAAGTACGGCCGGCCCATTCTTGAGAGAGGACTCGTCTATTCAAGAACCTCGCTCGAATCGGCAGCGCTCTACGCGCTGCTCTCCTTCGACGCGACGTTGCGATCGAATGTCACCGTGGGACCGCCAATTGAGATTCTCATCTACCGCAATAACCAGCTCGAATTCGACGAATACTGCAGCTTCGAGGCGGACGACCCGCAGATGCTTGGCATTCACAAGCAATGGGAGCGTGCACTCAGAAGCGCGGTGGAAGCGCTCCCTGAAATTCAATTCAGCGCTTGCCTGCCGAATACCTAGGCTAGTTTCCTGAATCCGCAGGCTGCCGCGGCATGAGACTCGAAGCGGCAGTGGATTTCGGGACCAGCTGCACCCAGTCGATCACCCACATCGGGTCCAGCGTTGGCCGCGTGAAGGTGAAACACAGATCGTGGGTGCCACTCATGGCGGGCAGACTTGCGGCAAGCTTCGTCACCGCATCGCTGTGCGTCGCGGGCTCGAGGGGCAAAACGGCAATGGGTTTCCCCTTACACGACGAATCAAAAACCTCCAGCTCGCCATAAGGCGTAGAAGGCTTCCGGACACGAGGTGGTTGACTGTCGCCCATCGCGAAGTTAAAAGGAAGTTGACCAATCCCAGCTTCAATGCTCGCAATGCCGCTGAGATCGGCATCCTTATAAATCCAACAAGGGTTGAAGTAATTCACAAGAAACACGGCGTGCTTTCCGTTGAGCGGAGCGTCATCCTCAATCTCGAGAGCCGGGTCTTCACTGCAGAGCTGCAATTCCCGGCTATTGCGCCGCCGCACGGTGAGAGAGTTCAGGGTCTCATCGATCGCCGGAGTAACCAGGCTGCCGTTGTAAAACGTTCCCGCGCGAAGAACTGAGGGGAGCGGCAGCGTCACAGCCTCCGTGTACACCGGCGACTCCGAGGTAACCGGAGCGCCGTCGGTGGTGAAGCGAATCTTGCCGAACTCTGCCTGGTTCGACAACGAAACATTGACATTGTCGTGGCTCGCCTCAAGTTGCTTCGACACTCTTACCTCAAAGACGCTATCTGCTGGATGAATACCCAGAGCCGCGTAGCGCGAGAACTGGGGCACAAGACGCGTGAGGAAGTCTGGCCAGCTTAGTTGTGAAGGAGACGACCAGCCAACTTCAGCCAGAGCCGCCATGCGCGGAAAGAGCATGTGTTCAATCTGAGGATCGCTGCGTACATATTCCGTCCACAAGTTGGCTTGCACTCCAATAATGTGGGCGCTCTGTTCGGGAGTGAGTTGATTCGGCGGAATAGGCTCGAATGTGTAAACATCCTTCAACGTATTAAGTGGCGCGCGCCCCGCAGGCTCATCTGGAGCATCGCTCTGGCGATAATTCAAATAAAGTGGCCGCGCCGGTGACAACACCGCATCATGGCCGGCTTTGGCAGCGGTAATTCCTCCCTCTACGCCGCGCCACGACATCACCGTCGCATTCTGTGCAAGGCCGCCCTCCAGAATCTCGTCCCATCCGATCAACCGCCGCTGATGCGCATTCAGGAACTTCTCAACACGTTGAATGAAGTAACTCTGCAACGCATCTTCGTTTGTGATCCCCTGCTGATGCATCTTCGCCTGTATGGCGGGATTCGATTTCCACTGGTCCTTGACAGCTTCATCTCCCCCAACATGGATGTATTCACTCGGAAAGAGAGCCATCACTTCAGTCAGCACATTATCAAGGAAGGTAAACGTCGAATCATCGACGTTGTACAGGTTGAGATGAACCCCGTAAGTGTTCGACGGAGCCAGCGGTGGCGTAGCAGTAGAACCAAGCTCTGGATACGCCGCAATCGACGCGGACTCATGCCCCGGCATCTCGATCTCAGGAACGATCGTGATATTGCGACGGCTGGCATAAGCCACAATCTCCCTTATCTGGTCCTGCGTGTAGTAACCGCCATAGAGGCGCGGCTTTCCAGTCGCTGGGTCGATGTCTGTCTGATTCGCATGACCCGCTTCAACACGCCATGCGCCAATCTCAATCAGTCGTGGATACTTCTTGATCTCGATTCGCCAGCCCTGATCGTCTGTAAGGTGCCAGTGCAGCGTATTCAGCTTGTGCAGCGCCATCCAGTCAATAATCTGTTCGACAAACTGCGCGCTCTGAAAGTGTCGCGCGGAATCGAGCATAAAACCGCGCCACGCGAAACGCGGCTCATCATGGATGTGCACAGCATTGAGCGTCACTGGACCGCGGCAGTCCGGCGTTTGCGTCAGGAGCTGCCATAGTGTCACCGCTCCATAAAACAAACCGGCAGTGGTTCGCGCGCGAATGACGATTCCCCCAGGCGAAACGTCAAGATCGTAGCTTTCCTTAGCCTGCACCGAGAGCTCGGAAGATTGTTCGGGCGAAAGCATTAACGTAATCCCAGGGCTCGGCGCTGCGCCCTTTTCTTGAGGCAGGAAAGCGATGTTTAAACCCGCGGTTCGCCGTAGGAGGTCGCTCAGGTAGCTCGCAATCCAGCTCGCCTCCGCGCGGTCCTGCTCCCTGATCATGCCGGCGAGAGTGATAGCCATCCCCGAGCGGACCGTCAAATCTCCTGTTCTTGCCGCGACAGAGAGCGGTTCGGGGATCACGGAAACGCGCGCCTGCTGGCCCCGAACGCTTGGCGGGATCAGAAACGCGAAAGCCACGAGAGCCGGAAGGGCGATACACCATACGATAGGAGAGAGCGTAATCCAGCGATTACGGGTTGACGTCGAACCGCTGTTTCGTTGTAACTTCTCCAGACTGGGTAGAATCAATCGTCGCATGCAATCGAGTCTAAATTGAACTGCCGGGGGTGGTGAGATCGCAGCCGGAGTCAAATCAATCAGACATAATGTGGAAGGGTCTCAAAAGATTCCAGCGGGCCGATCATAATCAGTCTCAATCGACGTAGATTCGTCCCGCTTGGAGGTGGGACGGCCGATGAATGTGCAGGTCTTTACCGGACGCAATCCGGACGATGGAACGCCGATCAAGCTGACCGTGGCGGATGGCATCGTGCAATCCATCGAGCCCAGTCAGCATAAGGACGACTCGTGGCTTGCACCTGGCCTGGTCGATCTGCAGGTAAATGGCTACGGCGGCGAAGATATCAACGCCGACATCCTCGAGCCGGAAGCCGTCGTTCGGCTTACCCGAAAGATTGTCGCAAGCGGAGTGACAACCTTTCTGCCGACAATCATCACAGCTTCCGAAGAGAAAATCATCGCGGCCCTGCGCGCGATAGCCGCGGCGCGGCGAAACAACAGCCTGGTTTCCCACGTGGTCCATTCTGTTCACGTCGAAGGGCCACACATCAGCCCGGAGGACGGTTTTCGAGGCGCACATCCGCGCGAGCACGTACGTCCACCGACCGTTGCCGAATTCTACCGCTGGCAAACAGCTTGCGGAGGCATCATCGGCATGGTGACACTGTCGCCCCACTACGCAAACTCCAGTGAATATATTGTTGGGCTGGTTTCGCGTGGAGTGCATGTCGCACCTGGCCACACAACAGCAGATTCAAAGCAAATTAGCTCTGCGGTAGATGCAGGCGCGCGGTTGTCGACTCACTTGGGAAATGGAATCGCCAGCGAACTTCCCAGGCACCCGAACGCACTCTGGACGCAGATGGCCGACGACCGACTGACGGCTACACTCATTGCAGACGGGCACCACCTCCCCGCGGATACGCTCAAGGTGATTGTCCGGGCAAAAGGCATTCATCGCTCAATTCTCGTGTCAGATTCGGTCGCGCTTGCCGGTATGCCGCCCGGATTGTATGAGACGTCTGTAGGTGGGCGTGTCGAATTGCACAAGGACGGAAAACTGAATCTCGAAGGAACCAATTTCCTTGCCGGCGCAGTGCTTCCTCTGAAGGACGCGATCGCCAGGGCAATGAACATGTGCGGCTTCTCGCTGGCTGATGCTCTACGCATGGCGACAGAGAATCCGGGGCGTTTCGCCGGAGGGCGTGGGTCGCTGCGCGTAGGTGCTCCGGCAAATCTAGTTCGCTTCACAATGGAAGAGGGCCGGCCGCTGCAAATGCACACCGTGATCGTACAAGGCAAGGAATGGACATAGCGGCAGGAGCGCACTCAATGGGACCTTTTCTCCAGCGTCGCATCGTCGATCCACTTAAGCTGCTACTGCGCCAGGGCATTACTCCGCAAAAGGTGGCTCTCAGCCTCGCGTGTGGCGTTGTCTGCGGACTCTTTCCGGTCCCGGGCGCAACTACCCTGCTCTGCGCCGCGGTGGCGCTCCTCTTCCGGTTGAACCTTCCAGCGGTGCAGTTGGTCAACTACTTCATCTACCCAGCGCAGCTCGCGCTTATCCTGCCTTTTATCCGCGCGGGCGAATTCATCCTGCGCACCGACCGTACAAAGCTTTCCCTGCCCCAGATGATTGCGCTCTTCGGCAAGAACCATGTCCAGGCACTGCACGTGCTCTGGAGATTGGCCTTGCACGGCATCGTTGCATGGCTGGTGTTTGCGCCGGTGGCTTTTGTAATTCTGTACCGCATCTTTCTTCCCATGACGGTGCAATTGGCGAAAACCCTCCCTCGCCGGCGCCAGCCCTCTATTGTGACGGAGTGATTCCCTCCGCATTTCTGTCCGCATTCGCCGGCCACGACACCAAACTATGCCGCGCCCAATTTGCGCATATAGTCCGCATCAATCTTTAAGGATTCCATCGGAGGAACATCAAATTCCTCCTGCTCGACAAAGCAATGCTTCACATGTCCACCTTTCACCGCTTCCGCAAAGATGGGACGGTAATCAATCGTGCCTCGTCCCAGTTCCGTAGCCGGAGGCGGATTTGTAGTCGATGCAGGACCGGTAGTGGGCTTGAAATCCTTCACGTGCAGCATGGTGATGCGTGTCGGATATTTCCGAAGATACTCAACCGGATTTCCGCCGCCGACAACCACCCATCCGCAATCCATTTCCATCGTGACCTTGGAAGGATCTGTCAGTCGCAGCAGCTCGACGTAAGGCACCACACCATCATGTTCATGAAATTCCATCGTGTGGTTGTGATATCCAAACCTCATACCGGCAGCGTCTACCTTGTCTCCGAGCGTGTTGAACTGCTCCGCGTTCCATCGCCAGTCCTCCAGCGTGAACGCGTTAATCCTTTCTCGCGGACTCATATTTTTCAGCCGGGATGGGTCTTTGAAGCCAGGGAACGAGCAGATGATGTGACCTACCCCCAGTTCCTTATTGAACGCAAGAATTTGATCCAACTGCGCATGCAGATCATTCAGGGAGTAATGTGCGCTGACCAGGCTCAACTTCGCGGCCTCCATCGCCTGCTTCACTTCCGCCGCGCTGTGATTGAAGTACCCGGCCGATTCCACCTCACGATAGCCCAGCGCTCCAACCTCCTTGAGCGTGCCGTCGTAGTCCTTGGGAAGCAGTTCCCGCACAGAATAAAGTTGAAGTCCCAGCGGCAGGTTCAAAGTCTTTGCGTATAACTTGCTGACGGAAAGAAGGGCTGAGCCACAAACCAGCGAAGCGGAACTGGCTTTGACAAAATCTCTGCGTGAATACTTCAAAATAAAAACCTCTTTCTTTAGGAGGAAAAACAGTGTTGGAGCCGGAACTCCATTAAATTTCCCCTCGACGCATCTGTTCTGCCAGATACTCCGAGGACCGCATGGCAAGCGACACGATCGTCATGGTCGGATTCTGCCATCCCGAACTCACAAAGCTGCTGCCATCCACCACAAAAAGATTCTTGAGGTCATGGCTCTGGTTCCATTTGTTCAGCACGCTGGTCGTCGCATCGTCGCCCATCCGGCATGTGCCAAGTTCGTGAATGCTATAACCGGGCGGATTTGGTTCGTAATTCTTGGAAAGAATTTCAAAGCCCGCGGCTTCCGCCAGTGCAATGCTCGTATCCACGGCATCGCGCGTCATGTTGAATTCGTTATCGGTGTACTGTGTCTCCACGTGCAACGCTGGAATGTTCCACGCATCCACCACATTCTTGTCAATGCTCACGTGGTGCTCATAGCGCGCCAGGACCTCTCCCATAATCCCGGTCGAAAACCCGCTGCCGTTGTAGCTGTCCAGCTTCTTTTGCAGATCCTCTCCATACGCCGCGAAGTTGCGCGGATCCATCGGGTTCGTACTGCTGTAAATATTCAAAGCATAGCCGCGAATGAAATTCTTGGCTTTCGTATCGAGATTCCGAAAGCGCGGAATAAGCGCCTGGCCGCGCATCAACTCCGGTGTCGACTTGCCGTCGCGCGCCTCCGGCACGGAGCAGACGATGCCCGCCCCGTAAACCTGATCGATCAGATAGTGGCCCATCACCCCGCTCGAATTCGCCAGCTTTGAATTCAGCAACAGGCGTGTACTCTCCAGAGTTCCCGCTGCCAGCACAACCACGCGCGCCTTCACTGACATTTCCCGTCGCGACAGCCGATCGACAAAGTGTGCTTCGTTCACCATGCCGGTGTGCTTGTCCACGCTCAGTTCGCGCACCACCACGTTGGGAATCGCTCGCAGCTTGCCGGTAGCGAACGCGTCCGGCAGCAGCAGATTCACTGAGCTGGCCAGCCCATCCACTCCCAGCGACTCGCGCGGCTTGCAGACCGGAATCGCCATCTGCGTACCCGCCGCTCTAAAGCGCTCCATACATCCCGCCCACGGAGAATCATCCGCAACGAAATTGCCGTCGGGATACTGCGGCAATCCATCCGCATGTCCCCGCACTCTGAAAATCGCCTCTACCCGCGAGTAGTAAGGAGCCAGGTCTGCCAGGCTGATCGGCCAGTCATCGCCAAAACCGTCATGCGACTTGCCTTTGAACTCGTAGTCGCTCAGGCGGAATGATTGTCGCGACCAAAAAAGCGAGCGCCCGCCGAACAGCCGCACCCGCACCCAGTTATAAGGATGCTGCGGGTCGAATGTATAAGGAACTTCCTTCTCGTCGACCCACGTATTCGCATTGAACTCGTTCGATTGGAAAACATGCGGCAGACGGCCCGGCTGTTTGAACCCGCGGAAAGGCAACGCGTAGGCCGGTTTTACTTCCGTATCTCTGTGAACGTCCGCGATCGGGCCGGCATTCAGCATCAGGCACGAAATTCCCTTCTCCGTCAAAATCTTCGCAGCCATCCCGCCTGAATGACCAGACCCGATAATTAAAACGTCAACTGTTTCTTCTGCCATAACCTCTCAGTTTTCACTCCGCAGTGCAATATTCATGGGCGCCAGCCGCAAGCTTCTAAACCCCCGTCGGGCAGGCAGACTTAGTCGCATCAGGAAGGTCGTTGACCCCGGGCAGGTCGCCGGACCGGCGCGTATTCTTCGCGGTGAACGTCGGGTTCGACCGGAAACCAGTACAAGCCCACATCCGGAGTCGATTGCTTCGCAGCATTCGCCGCCTCGCTCCAGGCTTGGGAATTGACCGTCGCCGTACGGATATCGCTATGCGCGATATTGATGAAATGCGCATACGGATCCGTCGGAGGATGATCCTCCATCCACGTCCTCAACCAGGGCTGAAGCAATTGCTCCGCCTGCGCGGTCTGCACTTGCGCAAACGGCACGCCAAATTTCTTCCTCGCCTCCGCGTTAAGCCGGTCCAGACCCGATTGATACATCTGCTGGCGATCCACGGGTGAGACGCCGATCAGAAAATCCAGAAACTCCGGCGCGCCCACATCCACCGCTCCTGGATGGCCATTGAGCGGAGGCAGCAGAATTTCGCACAACCGCCGCAACGTTGCAATCTGCTGGTCTTTGAAAAAATGCGCGTTGGTCTGGGCTACCGCATCGGCAACAAGCGGTGTCATTGGCAGAGGCTTCACGTCCATCAGGCCTCGCATCCACGGCACCGGCCCCGGTGCGGTCGGGGCAGCCGGCGCTGCCGCCGCTGTAGGAGGCGGAGCGGACGGAGCCACAGAAGTCGCCGCCTGCTGTCCTAACATTGTCTTAGCGGTCACCGATGCTGCCAACATCGCCTTGACGAAATCACGCCGTTTCATATTTCTTGTCGCTCTCCTCAAAGGTTACTGACGAAGCCGCAGCGCAAACTGCAACACTCACGCAGATTCAATCGCGTGTTCGGAATTTAGACGTTCAATAACTTTTCGGATCATCCAGAAGGTCAAATCGCGCCCGGTTGAAAAGGTAAAAGCCTCGATACGGAATTGCAAGTTACCTCATTTTTCGCAAGGAAATGAGCAGATTCTCGTCAGACCATCGCCGGGAGTAACGCGCAAATTCATCCCAATGCGCCGCAACCGCGCAGCAAGATCAGCCGTCCAGCCACGCCTTCAGATCCCTGAGCAAATCGTCGCCCCTGGGAGTTCCATAGCCAGCGCACGCATTCCACCCCTTACCGGCGCGATAGAGACCGTTGTCTCCCTTCACCACATGGCGCAGCGCGGTTCGGCGCTCTTTGCCCATGCGATAGATATGCGGATGAAGATGCCCGCAGCGCTGGCCAAGCGCCTGATTCAACCTGGCTACCAAAGCCGCCCACAGCGGAGCCACCGCGCTCGTTCCCGCTGATGCGAACACTCGCCCTGCAACCAGCAATTCGCAGCCGTGGCGAGGATCGGCAAGCCCTGCTACGTCCGGCACTCCGCGGCCGTTCTTGCCGCCCGGCCCCACAGGAACCCGCGCATCCTCCTGCCATGCGGGCAACTGGAACAGCTCGCTGACTCCTCCACCAGAGGCGCCCTTGATTCCAAAATGCGTAGTGTTCCATACTACTTCTTCTTCAATCCCTTCCAGGTCCATTAGTCCGCTGGTTCCACCACACGCAAGACAATGAGGGCTGCTGGCCGGATAGTTCACCGAGGGCTTTCCATCAGCCGAGCCATTCAGCGCGCCGTCGTCCCCCGAAGACACACATATCGTCATCCCAAGGTGCGCAGCCTCGCTAAGCACACCTTCAATGGCATGGAGTTCAGACTGCGAAAGGGTGTGCTCGGGCACGCTCCAGCTCAGGGAGAGAATGCCCGGCTTATGCTGCTCATCATGCACCGCCCGGCTGATCGCGTGGTAAAGCCCCTGCTCATCGCTCGACGCGAAGTAAACCACGATGTGCGCTCCGGGCGCCAGCGCCGCGAGGATCTCGAGGTCCATGGTTACTTCTGTGGTGGACTGGGCCGCTACGAAAGGATCGCTCTGCTCCGACTTGGCGGCGAGGGTCAGTGTGCCACTAACCACATCCAGGAACTCGTGGACTTCGCGGCGACTTGCAGGCCTGTTCGCACCGCTGCCAACCTCAACCACCGTGATCCGCGGCGTGGCAACTCCCATTCCTGCGCAGAATTGCTTTATGTCCTCCGCATAAAACCCGCCGCCAAACTCGATCAGCCCAATCGTTTCACCCGATCCGTCCAGATTCGGCGGAAACGCATACGCCTTGGCAAGAGCGTGCAAGCGCGTCGAAGTAGGCAGCCCGTGCACCACTGAGCGGCGCTGCGGCCACGCATGGCCCAAGGTCTGCAAGCCCAGCACCGTTTCGATGACTCCTTTCCACTTCACAGGAATGCTCGGTGGGTGGATGGGGGCAAAGAATTTTTGGCCGTTCAGCTCAAACTCCTCGAAGCTCGTCTTGAACGCTCTACCTACATCCGCTGCACGTCCGCGTATCCTCACGCTGCGCCGTTGCGGCGCCATCTCGATGATTTCGAGCCCGAACGTCTTCGCAAACGCCTTGACCAGCTCGACACTCCCCGCAATCGCCCCGTAGGTCTTCTGCAGCTCCGCATGGTTAAGGTGTGCCGCTCGAGGAGCCCTCTGCGCAGCAGCGTCTCCGTGTTTCTCAGCGGAATGGATGGCTGGGAGCGGGGTCTTCGAGCATAGGACAACTGTGAAGTCGATACGGTGATCCGGGTCGAGATGACCGATCCGCGAAGCGTCCTTCGAAATCGCACTAACGTTGAACGTCACTTAAACCTCGAATTTTTCCCAAAGCTCCCGAGTACGATGCAACAGATCCCGAAAGCCGGCATAACTCCGGACGCCAGCCAGCAGGGGATCCCACCGCCCGATCATGGGATAGTTCAGGAAACCTTTATCCACAGCCTTCTGCAGCCATGCCAGCGCCAGCTCCTGTTTGCCCAGCAGCGAATAGCACTCCGCCAGCACCCACGAGTAGTGCGGGTCTGCCGCGGTGATCTCTTCGAAGCCCGGAGTGATTCGTTGCTCGGCTGCGGTTGTATCCCCGCGCAAGGCTGCGATCAGAATGCCGCCGAGCTGGCAGAAGTAATGGTCCCCGCGATTCCGCCCCAGCGCTTCGAACTGGGCAATCGCTTCGTCGGTCTTTCCGTTGAGCGCCAACGCCTGCCCGCGAAGAAAAAGTAGCATCGGATTGCCCGGGTCCAGCCGAATCGCGTCATCAAACGAGGGAATCGCGTCGGCAAACTCTCCCGCCATCAGCGACAGCAGCCCCGGCACAAACCGGTAGACCGGCGTAAGCGGGTCAATCTCAAGAATGCGCCGCGCCAGCGGCATCGCGGCGTGCGCCTTTCCGCTCAGAGCGCACACTGCGGAGTACCAGCTCAGACTATCGGAGTCATTCGGGTCCGCAGCAATCGAGCGCTTCAGCAGCAAAGCCGCCTCCTGCATCTCGCCCTCCTGCAGGCTGATCAGTCCCTGCAGTCTCAGCACGTGCGCCGACGCGGGCTCCAGCTCCGCCGCCTGGGCTGCGCACTGCTTCGCGCGCGTAAGATGCTCCGGATCGGAGCTGATCCCGGCATTCACAAACTGCCAGTAGACCTGGCCTCGTGTCGAAAGCAGCAGAGCATTGCTTCCCACCACCCGCTCGCCCATCTCCAGGTATTCGAGTGCCCTGTCCAACCCTTCGCGCGAATAGTTCAGAATCTCGTGCTTCGCCTTGACGTAAAACTGAACCGCGCGCATGTCCGGCAGCGCTCGCGCCTCCAGCTGCCTGTTCTCCTCCGGGCTAAGAGTCACCTTCAGCGCCGCGACAATCTGGCGCGAGATGGTTTCCTGAATCGTGAAAACGTCTTCGGTCGTTCCCCGGTACTTGTCGCCCCAAATCAGGGAATCACTCCGCGGATCGATTAGTTGCGCGGTCACCCGGATGGCCCTCCCGCTCGGCTCCTGAGCGCCGCCTTGCCGCGCTGTGCCACCCGCGGGCCCCAGCCGTACCGTGCCGCGCAGCACGTAGCGAACACCAAGCTCCTCGGCAATCTTCGCCGGAGATTGTGTCGAGTCTTTCAGCCGCATCGACGACGTGCTGCAGATCGTCCGCAGGGAGTGTACGCCCGAGAGGTCCGTGATGATCTCGTCCGTAAGCCCGTCGCAAAAGTCGTGCGTCTCGTCGTCGCGCTCCGTGCTGGTAAAGGGCAACACCAGTACCGACCGCTCCACCGAAACAGCGCTGATGCGCAACTCCTCGGGCAGCACCGACTTATGTGTCGTCCGGAACAGATGTGTTTCGGAGGCTGGCCGGAGCGCTGCCAGAAATTCACCGGCGCTCTGAAAGCGCCGCAGGATCTCCTTGTGCAGCGCCTTGTCGATCACCTCTTCCAGATGCGAAGGAACATGAGGCGCATGCTCCCGCAGCCGTCGGGGCTGTTTCTGCAGAATCGCCTCGAAGACACCGTAGGAACTCTCCGACGAAAACGGAAGCTTCCCGGATAACATCTCGTAAAGCACAACGCCGCAGGCCCATAGATCCGCCCTACGGTCTAGCGTCTGGCACAAAACCTGTTCCGGAGACATATAACTCACTGTCCCTACCATCGCGCCCGTCATCGTAAGACCCTGGCCCGCGCCGGCGTCCTTTGCCAGGCCGAAGTCGACGATCTTTACCACACCGGTGTCGCACATGATCAGATTTGCAGGTTTCACGTCGCGGTGGATCACTCCCCGCTCATGCGCATGTTCCAGCCCGGAAAGGACCTGCAACGCGACATCCACGGCAGCGTCGGGCTCAAGCGGACCCCGGCTCAGCCTCTGCGCCAGCGTCTCGCCGTGGTAGAAGGCCATGACAATCACGATCTCTTGATCCGCAAGCTCCTCAACCTGGTAGATACTGCAGATGTTGGGATGGTCCAGTTGCGAGGCGGCTCTTGCCTCCTGTATCAGCCGCGCACGGAACTCTCCATTCCCGTCCTTCGCCGAAGCCAGCGACTTCAGGGCCACCAGTCGCATCAGCCGCGTGTCTTTCGCCTTCCAGACGACTCCCATTCCCCCGGAACCGACCCGTTCGAGGACCTCGTAATGCGCGATCTTTGATCCCTCAAGCGCTGGCATGCCGCAGCTCCCTCTGCTGCCCGATCCCGTCGTCCGTCGTTCCCGCGCAATTCTCCAGCAGCTCTTCGAACATTGCCGAAAGCCCCTCGATCGCAGCAAAAGCGCACATTCCCACGGCTCGCGCCTGTTCAACGCTCAGCGTCATGCCATCGAGCACCCTGTTCAGGTCCGCCAGGTGCTCCGGATCGTCATCAGCATGTCTCATAAGGCACCGGAACGCGCTCGCCGGGGCTCCCGTCCGCACCCTTATGTCCTCCAGTTGCTCCGCGAGCGGAGCATACCCTTCCATCAGGACGAGATACCCCATGATCGCGACCGGATGAACCTGCATCATCCAGAAATACTGCGCCCCCACCAGCTCTACTACGGCGGCGCACGGTTGAGCCTGATTAATCTCCCGCTCCTCAATCCCGAGCGTGCGAATATCGTCAAACAGCCAGAGATCGTGGCCTAGCTCTTCCTCAAGGTGCACCTGCAAATACGCTGCAAGTTCGCGCGCGACAGAATCTCCGGACTGCGCAAGCGCCCGCTCGCGCGCCACAGACATCAGCGTAAGCCCGCTCCGCATAAGAATATGTGCCTGGATAAGAAATCTGGAAAGCAGGACGGCCAGTTCGGAGTGGTTCCAGAAAACGTGCGTCGCCGCAAACAGCCGCCCCTCCGCAAGGTGAATCTTCCCCCAGAGGGCCTCACTATTCGTCGGACCTTCCATTGCACACTCCAACGCTTGACCCATTCTGTTCTCACCCGAAATACATCCGGGAAAGCTCATTTGCTTATCGCTTGAGAGCAAAACTGTCGCAACAGAAATAGAGTCAACCGGCTCAGCTAGACACAGATGTTAGGACGCATGTGTCCCTTGCCTGCCGGAACATCGCCCAACTTCTTGCGTAGCTTGATTAGGACTTCTATCTCCTCGTCAGTGATCGCCTCGATCACTTTCTTGTCGCTCTCCGAAAAATTCTCCGCGACAATGATCCCGGCTGCGTGGAGCCGCTCCACATTACTCTCGCTGCTCATCAACTACCCTCCTGAATCGCTTGAAAACTCGGCCACGTAGGGAGCGCAGGCTCTGTCGTGTCGATTGTATAACGAAATATTGGTTTCCCTCACTCCGGCGGGTTTAACATACCGCCATGCCGGATACTCCTTCCCAATCGTTTTCGTTGCTCCTCGCGCACGACGGCAAGGAGACGAGGATTGCCGCGCAGGCCCCGTTCACCATTGGGCGCTCACCAAGTATGAATCTGGTGCTGCCCTACCCCTACATCTCCCGCCATCACGCCGATATTCAATTCGAGCCATCCAGCAGGCACCTCGAACTCGTCTGTGTCGGCAGCGACTGCTTTGTCAACGGAAATCGTGTCACCCGTCAACCGCTCTCCCCTGGAGACAAAATCCGGCTTGGATTCCTGCAAGGGCCGCTCCTGTCCGTCATCGAAACTTCCGACAGCCACCCCTCTCTTCGCGCAACTCTCGATCACCTCAAGGAGCCCTCCGGTACCGATGCCGATCTGACCAGGCTCAGCTGGTTTGTGGATGCCGCGCGCCGGCTCAACAATGTCGGAGCCGTCCAGGAGATCCTCGGCGCCTTGATTGAGACCACCCTCGAGCTGACCCGCGTCGAACGCGGCTATGTCTTTCTCAGGAACCCCGACGGCGAACTGCGTCTCGCCGCCGGGCGCACCCGGGGCGCCGAAACCCCCGACGATAGCTCCACCATCTCGCACTCCGCCATACGGCAGGCGATTGATGGCGGCTCCGACTTCATCGTGACCGACACACTCTCTGCGGAAGCCGCAACGCCTACGCACAGCGTCCTGATTCAGAGCATCCGGGCCATCATCTGCATCCCCCTGCGCAAACGGTCCCCCGGGGAAGACCCCACAGCATCTCCCGTGCTCGGAGTCCTCTACCTCGATAGCCGGCAGCAAAGAAGCCGCCTCACCCGCATGGACAACGACCTTCTGCGAACCATTGCGACCGAGGCCACCCTCCTGGTCGAGAACGCCACACTTGCGCAGGCGGAGGTCGCCGCTCGCCGCTATCGCGAAGAACTCGAAATCGCCTCCGAGATTCAGCAGGGCCTGATGTCGGTAAGAATTCCCGATCTGTCCTTCGCGAAAGTCGACGCGCACAGCATCCCCTGCACCGGCATCGGCGGAGATTTTTACGACGTCCTCTGCAATAACAACGCGCTCTACATCGTAGTTGCCGACATCTCCGGCAAGGGTGTCTCCGCCGCCGTCCTGGGTTCAACGCTGCAGGGCCTGATTCACGGGCAGATTCTCTCCGGCCTTTCGCTCGCTGAAATCGCTCTCTTCGCCAACCAGTACATCTGCCAGAGGAGCATCCGCAAATATGCCACGCTCCTGCTTCTCCGGCTCACACCCGACGGAACCGCCGAGTATGTAAACTGCGGGCACGTTCAGCCGCTGCTTCATGCCCCTACCGCTGAATCGGCCGCCACGCTCATCGCCCCTGCGAATTGCAACCTTCCCATTGGCCTGTTCGAAGATGCCGTCTATACCTCTGAGACTCTCCACCTCGAGCGTGGCCAGCGAATCTTCGTCCTCACCGATGGCATAACAGAGGCTGAAGATCCGTCAGGCCAGTGCTTCGGCGAGGGTCGTTTGCAATCGCTCATCACCGACGGGGCCAGGTTCAGCCAGATATTCGCGGAACTCAAAGTCTTCACCGCTGGAGCCGAGCCGGAGGATGACTGCACCATGGTGGAAGTCCGCTATTGCCCGGGTAATCCCGGATAATTCCAGGCGCGACCTCCCGAATTCTGAGAGTGGCGCTGGACCAATGACCATCGCAGAATCAAACACGCGGTGAAATTTGATTCATCTTTGCCGGATCGCAGCTGAATAAATATTCGCTGTAGACATGTGGGCGTTTACCAGCGGAATATCTCCTGGTGCAAGCCCGGCAAAGCGGTAATCGACCACGTCCGCCGAGCGCAGGTCGCGCAGTCCGGCAACGCGCTCCATGTGCCCGTCTGCCACCGTCAATTTGTAGATCGGCTGGCCTTCCTGCACAAAATCATGGAAGAAAATGGCTCTCCCGTCATGCGACCAGACAGGGTCGGCGATGTTTTCCTGCGCCGGCGTCCGCCATGTCTTGGCAACAGTGTCATAGAGCATCAGCTTTGTCTGGTCGAGCGACAGTGCGGCAATATAGCGGCCATCCGGCGACCAGCGCGGGCTGAACAAACCCTCCGAGCGGTAGCCGTCCCCGGCAAACTCTCAAACTGCGGATCGCCCGGCGATACGCGCCCCGAAAAAGTCACCTGGGTGATCAGGGGAGCGCCGACGGCTTGGAAGCAATGCGGAACCCAGCCAGAAACGCCAGCCCGGCACGACACTAATCACAATAACTTCGCGCCTCGCTTCGGCTTCGCGTATGACTGACGGCTCCGTCGAAATGCGGCTTGCTCCGGAAAAAACGGCTATCTATCTTGTTCACTAACCGCACCGGGAAAACCCTGGTTTATCCACCCCTTCCACAGCTCTCCACAAAACATGCACCGCTCCTGCGCCTTGTTTCCCTATCGCCCCGGAGAGTAGGGTCACGAAATGCCCTCCATCCCACTTCGAACCGCGGGCAAGTTTATTTTGAAAGGCTTCCGGCCCCGCCCGGCTTGGGCTCCCGGGATTCTCCACAGGCGAACGCCCGAATTTGAAGCATTCGGTTACTGCTTTTCATCTAAAATACAAGATATTGTGGTTACAGCTTGACACGCACTATTAACAGCGGTACTTTGCCATCTGCGGCTCTTAAAAAACTTTGGCCGCAGACCTGGGAAAGTGGCATTTTTTACCGCTTCAACCTGACGTTTTCGGGAAGCGGAATGTTTTCCCCCGGCCTCTGTCTTATGAAGGATTTGGCGGCCGCGGCACCTTTTTAGCCGCCTCATCATACATACATCATCCCAATTTATAGCTCCTTTTGGAGGACCACCCATGGCCGAAGCCACCAGAAAATCCGTCGCAACCGCCTCCAGCTCCATCGCAGGCGCGGGCCTTTCCGCTTCCAGCGCACTGCGTTTCAACCGCTTCTTCTCCAAGCCCAATGTCTCCCCCTACGACGACGTCCAGTGGGAGCGCCGCACCGCCCTCATCACCGACGCATCCGGAAAAGCAATCTTTGAGCAGAAGGACGTGGAAGTTCCCGTCGACTGGTCGATGACCGCAACCAACATCGTCGCCAGCAAATATCTCCACGGCCAGATGAACACGCCAGAGCGCGAGACCGGCGTCCGCCAGCTGGTAGCCCGCGTGGCCGAGACGGTTCGCGACTGGGGTCTCAACGGCGGCTATTTCTCGACGCCCGAAGACGCGGCCATCTTCCACGATGAGCTCGTGCATCTGCTCGTAACCCAGAAAGCGGCCTTCAACTCGCCCGTATGGTTCAACGTCGGCTGCGACCGGCTCGAGCCCAACTCCGACGCGCAGAACTGGCACTACAACCAGCACACCTGCGCCATCGAGTTCTCCGTCACCGGCTACAGCACCCCGCAGTGCTCCGCCTGCTTCATCAACGCCGTGGACGACTCGCTCGACTCCATCCTCACCCTCGCCAAGACCGAAGGCATGCTCTTCAAGTGGGGATCCGGCACCGGGACCAATCTCTCCACCCTTCGCGGCTCTTCGGAGCTGCTCTCCGGCGGCGGCACCGCATCCGGCCCGCTCAGCTTCATGCGCGGCTTTGACGCCTTCGCCGGAGTCATCAAGTCTGGCGGAAAAACCCGTCGCGCCGCCAAGATGGTCATCCTCAACGTCGACCATCCCGACATCGTCGACTTCGTCGAGTGCAAGATGAAGGAAGAGGCCAAGGCCTGGGCCCTCATGCGCGAGGGCTATGACGGCTCCTCCGGGCCCGACAGCGAAGCCTACTCCAGCATCTTCTTCCAGAACGCCAACAACTCCGTGCGCGTCACCGACGAGTTCATGCGTGCCTACGAGAAGGACGGCGACTTCACCACCTACACCGTCAAGGGTCACGAGCCGGTAAAGACCTACCGCGCCCGCGATCTCATGCACAAAATCGCCGAAGCAACATGGCAGTGCGGCGATCCCGGCATGCAGTACGACTCCACCATCAATCGCTGGCACACCTCGAAGAACACCGGACGCATCAACGCCTCCAACCCCTGCTCCGAATACATGTTCCTCGACAACTCCGCCTGCAACCTGGCCAGCTTCAACCTGCTTAAGTTCGTCACGCCCGCCGGCACCTTCGACATCGAAGCCTACCGCGCCGCCATCGACGTCCTGATCACGGCCATGGAGATCCTCGTCGACAACTCCGGCTATCCCACCGAGTCCATCGCCAAAAACTCGCACGACTATCGCCCGCTCGGCCTCGGCTACGCCAATCTCGGCGCGCTGCTCATGGCCTTCGGCCTTCCCTACGACTCCGACGCCGGACGCGACTTCGCCGCCACCCTCACCGCCATCATGTGCGGCGAGGCGTATCTGCAATCCTCGCGCATCGCCGAAAAATGCCCGGCCATGGCCTCCGCCACGCCGCTCACCGCCTCGGTCGAGCACAATGGAGGTGCCTGCCCCGGCTTCTACGTCAATCGCGAGCCTTTCCTCGACGTCATCCGCATGCACCGCGCCGAAGTCAACAACATCGGCAAGTCCCGCACCGCCGGAGACAAGACCTTCGCCGTCCCGCAATTCGACGAACTCCTTGAAGCCAGCCGCGACTGCTGGGACAAGGCCCTCGCCCACGGTGAAAAATACGGCTACCGCAACTCGCAGGTCACCGTGCTCGCGCCTACCGGCACCATCGGCTTCATGATGGATTGCGACACCACCGGCATCGAGCCCGATCTCGCCCTCGTCAAGTACAAGAAGCTCGTCGGCGGCGGCATGATCAAGATCGTCAACAACACCGTGCCCGCCGCGCTCTTCAAGCTCGGTTACAACAACAATCAGGTTGACGTCATCGTCAGCTACATCGACGCCACTGGAACCATTGAAGGCGCGCCCGGCATCAAGCCCGAGCATCTCGCCGTCTTCGACTGCTCCTTCAAGCCCTCCAAGGGTACGCGCTCCATCAACTACATGGGCCACATCAAAATGATGGCCGCCGCGCAGCCCTTCCTCTCCGGAGCCATCTCCAAGACCGTCAACCTGCCTCACGACTGCTCCATCGACGACATCGCCGAGGCCTATGCCGAGTCCTGGCGTCAGGGCCTCAAGGCCGTAGCTATCTATCGCGACGGATCGAAGGGCGCGCAACCCCTCAACGTCTCCGACGGCAACAAGGCCAAGGCCATCAAGGGAGCGGCCGCAGACGAAACCCTCACCGCTGCCGCCGACCGCGTCCTCGCCGCGCTCTCCACCGGAAAGGCCGCGCCCGAGGCCGACGTAAAAACCCTCGCAGCCAAGCTCTCCGACAAGATCGAGGTCACCGCCAAATCCGTCAGCAGCGCAGCCAGCGCCTTCACGTCGGCACTGGCCACCATCGCCACCAATCCGCAGGATCAGTCTGCTGATGCCCCGCCGAGGGCCGTGCGTCACCGTCTGCCCGAGGAGCGCGCCTCGCTCACCCACAAATTCGGCATCGCCGGACACGAGGGCTACATCACCGTAGGCCTTTACCCCAACGGACAGCCCGGCGAAATCTTCATCCGCATGGCCAAGGAAGGCTCAACCGTAGCCGGCCTCATGGACAGCTTCGCCACCGCCATCTCGCTCGCCCTTCAGCATGGAGTCCCGCTGCGCGTCCTGTGCGAGAAGTTCGCGCACAGCCGCTTCGAGCCCTCCGGATGGACCGGCAACGAGCAGATCGGCTACGCCAAATCCATCATGGATTACATCTTCCGCTGGCTCCAGTTGCGCTTCCTCTCCGGAACCCAGCTAAGCCTCTTCGCCGGACTCGCAGGCGCGGCAGCGACCTCGACCTCTACGGAAGGTGCCATCACAGGCGAGCGCAATGAATCGAGGGACCAGCAGCTGTCCCCCGAACAGCACGCGTCCACCCGAGGCATGGGAGCCACCACCGCCCCAAAGGGAGGAATCCTGCCCGATCTGCAAGCCAGCGGCTACGACTCAACAACCATGCCGGAGATGAAGGACCGAGGCGTCTACCACGCCGCCGACGCCATGAAGGAGATGTACGACATGGGAGACGCCCCAAGCTGCCACACCTGCGGAGCCATCATGGTAAGAAACGGAAGCTGCTACCGCTGCATGAGTTGCGGAAGCACCTCCGGCTGCAGCTAAGTAAATTAACTACCGCAAGCAGAACAACAAGAAGGCCTGGCGCAAAGCTGGGCCTTCCGCGCCAGCGAACACGCATCCACTCACATGAATTGAATTGCTACCTCAACCTGGCATTGCGACCACTTCGATGAAGCCTGAAATTAGGTCACGCGCTCGCTTTCTGTCTCGTTGAGCTGCGTTCTAATTCCTCGGCAAGGATCGGAACGCCTTTGGCGCAAGCTTCAAGGCCCATCGAAACGCAGAGTTGCAGCACCGCCATGATCTCTTCCGGCGTCGCTCCAGCCTTGAGCGCTCCCTGAATGTGCCGTCGAGTGCCGGGTGCGTACATATGCGTGATGGACGCGTCGAAGGCGATGCTGATCAGTTCCAGGAACCTTGGCGTGAAGAGACCGCTCTTGTATACGCTGGCTCCGAAGGCAAAGAATTGGTCGGTCCAGGCAGGGGAAAGCTCGTAGAACGGATCCCACGCCGTGTTCCATTGGCCGATCGCGCGCATCGCGTCGCACGCTGGCGTCTCCGGCTTTGGGCCTCCTGCCGCCTTCACTCCCGCCGCCTTCATCTCCTCAAGGAGAATGGGCGCGCCGAGACTGCATGAATGGACGGCGAGCCCGGCGCCGCACTTCAGGACCAGGAGAATCTCATCGCGCGTCGCTCCCGCGTCGAGCGCGGCGCGAATCTGGCGGCGCGTGCCTTCCTCATCCAGGTTCGTGCAGGAGCAATTGAGCGCGAGGTAGATCAGCTCCACCTCCTTGCGCGGCAGAACGCCGCTGGTCCACGGGCTTGTTCCAACCCGGAGCAGCAGTTCTGCTCCTTTAGAGTCCCATTCCTTGAGCTTATCCAAAGACGAGCCCCAGGGGTCTGCCGGTTGCTCCGTCAACGATGCTTTCGTTGCTACATTTTTTGTCGCCATTTTTTCTCCTCCTGACCACCGCGAGCACTTCAAGAAACTGCTACCATGATTTTCCCGTCCACGACCTTCGCTGGGTAAGAAGCAACGCCGAAGTCCGAAGTGCCCGCGAAGCACCCGGTGGTGATATCGAATTTCATTCCATGCACTGGACATGTCACGATCGTGCCGCTGAGCTTTCCCATCCCCAGAGAGCCGCCAGCGTGAGGACAGGTATCGGAGATGGCGCAGATTTGCCCATCCACATTGAATATGGCCACCTCCTTGTCGGCGATGTTGAACCGCGATCCGGTTCCGGGCTGGATCTGATCGAGACGCGCTACTTCGATCAAGTGCGCCACAGTTGTCTCCTGCAGAAACGGAATCGTACACACAGCTAGGGCGGATATCCGCAGTGCAAAGCGGCAAGGTCCCTCCCTTGCGCCATGCAGGGACCTTGTCACTGGACACTGTTATGCGACCTTGGGAGTTTTGATCGGAATGTCCAGATGTTCCTCCCATTCGCCGGCGTGGATATGCCCGCAACCGCCCTGGGCCGCTGGATGATACATTCCGTCCGTTTCATGCACCATGAACCCCATGTTGCCTGGTCGGCGATTGGGTGGCAGGCCAAGGTTGGCGAGGGTTTCCGCTGTAGATGTGTAAGTGACTCCGATCTTCAGCATCTGGCGGGCCTGTTCGGCCGTAGCGATCGACCTCCCCAGCTCATTGGCCATACGGACATGGCGTTCGATCATTTGGATCGTCGACATACGCTTGCCCTTCGTCGTGTCCCACAGGTTGTCCTCAATGCCGGCGCGAGTATGTTGCCCGAGCGCGATGCAGATCGCCGCGACCGGGTGGGTCAAGCGAAACGTAGTTTGGTAGGTGAAGAAGGAGCCGTGCGGTGTGCGACGAATGAGTTCCATCAGGTCGAACGGGTTCGAGCCGCATACGCCACCGCCGCCGATGCTGAAGAAGCCGTTCATCGGCCCCATGTAATAGCCCTTGCGAATGAGCCGCTCCACGAGTTCGAGTCCGTGGATATGAGGTAGTGCGAAATACGGCTGGATGCCATGCTGCACAAGCCGCTTGATGTTTTCGAGATAGAAGTCCGGCGTTGAGTCCGCGACGAGGTTGGCCATGGCATGGAGCATCGCCGGATTGGTAAAGCGAGTTCCCTCAAAAGCGTCGTCTACGGGGTGTAATGCCGTCAGATCGTAGAGGGAGGTGCCACAGGCAACCGTGACCTGGTCCGGCTTGGGATTGACTTCGGCCAGCTTGTGGCGAGAGTCGTAGCTCTGGAACTGGGCTTCCTCGCCTGGCTCCGGCGCGAACGAGATCGACCCGCCCAGCTGCAGGACCATTTTCGGCACTGCATTGCGCAGACGCCCAACCTGATCGTTGTACTCATTGAAGTTTTTTGAGATGTGGCCGGTTTTGGGATCGCGCACATGGATGTGCAATACCGTTGCGCCGGCGTTGTAACAATCCACCGCGGCCTGGACCTGTTCATCCCAGGTGACGGGGAGCTTCTGCTCAGGTGTGCAATCCACTGGCATCCAGACCGGCCCGTAGGGGGCGGCGGTGATCATTAGTGGCGCTTGATTTTCCGGTAGCAATGAGTCATCGGTGAAATACATTTTTTCCTCCTGCATTGAAAAGAGTTAACGACCGCGCAGTCGAAGTGCAGGTGAGTCTAAACAGACCCGACGACCGGCGTGGGACCCGTCGAAGAGAGCGAACGTTCGTGTGCGCTCGACGCGTTGCAAAGCCGATTGCTTCGGCTCAGACGACTGTCAAGATACGTTAGTGGGTTGAGCGCGTCTACTATAAAAAATACCAGCGAATGCTCAGCAATCTTCCGAGGCGCAAGTAATCGAGTCGGCTTCGCTACGGAGACTCAGCCGCTTGGCGGGTGGCCCGCACAAGCAGCGTTTGCTTGTGTGGGGGCACTGAACTACGATCCTCCCGGTCTCATCCAACTTAGCCGATCCCTACATGTGGGGCGGCACCACAGCGGCTGCTCGTGTATACCCTACTGAGCCTCATAGCTACGCCGATGAACCTCCACCTGCGGCTCATGCATCCACTTGGCAAGCTGCTCCCCATTTAGCTCCATGCGCACCACGTCCAGCTCGCCGTGATCCATATCGCTCGGCGGGTGTGGCCCACGACAATCGATTCTTCAACCGGGCTCGATTGCGACTGAAGGTGCTCTACAGCTGCTTATGCGTAAACCCACACCACCACTCGGCAGCGGCCATCGCCAGGTCAGATCGAAACTGCCCGGCCTCTAACTTTGTCCTGAGGTGAGAGCTATATGGTTCACGATTCGCTGGATGAGCACGATGCGTATCTTGATGTGTTTCGCCACGTCGGGCAGAAACTCGGTAACTAGGTTGTCAATCGGCGACGAAGCAATCGTGATTGCCGAGCTTTCGGCTGTTGGTCCAACGCCTTGCTTTCGTCCGGGCACATAAACATTTGCAAGTGTGATCGTAGCCGGAACGCCGATCAGGTTTCCATAATTGAGCATGTGCTTTCCGCTGTCGCTTCGCGTCCAGATCGGCTGCACGAGCACGTTTAGGATGCGGCGTGGAATCGAGCCGTTTGGCATTCGGTAATACCGCGGATCTTGCCGCGTGAGCGACGGAACGAGATAGGTGACAAAGAACGCGCCCGACATATCCTCCGTTAGCAACGTGCCGGAGTTCTTCGCCCAGCCCTTCATCCCGGGTCCGTACCCGGTATCCGGATCGCTGCCAATGGTGATTGCCGCCGTCGCTCCGATCGTGATCAGGTTAAACGGATCCACTACATTGCTGGCCGCGATGCGGAGTTTATCTCTCGAACTCAGCGGCCCGGTCTTCGGTGGTTTTCCTAAGGGATAGAAGTAATCAAACTTGCGACCGCAACCGGTATTCTTCGGTGGCGTTGCCGTCCGTGGAGCGCCCGCCGGCCCGCCGGTAGGCGGCGATGTCGGCGGGCAGCCCTTCCGAGGAGGAACCTGACGCGCATCCGATGGGTCAGGCAAAACCTGCGATTGGGGAGCGTCTGGCAGTGTGGCAACCTCGACAGACGCAGAGATCCGCTGCGCGGGAAGCCGTCCACGCGCTCCGATAAACAACACCACGATCGTCACGAGAAAGAACAGCGCTCGTGGATTGCTGAGGGGGATGAGCCTCACGTCTGTCCTCAAGACCAGGTAGAATCGGCGGCGGAAAAACGGATGGAGCCCGCAACCACACAGCCTACACCGCAGAAACACTCGACGCACCACATTCCATGATTTGTGGCGTGGCTACGTAGCTCAGTCCAAAACCCCGAGGCTGGTTGTGCACGCGTTCGAATTTCTGCCAGTACGATCCAACGCCGTTGCGGCCCCCTGGCTTTAGCCCAGGGATGAAAAGACCAGCCGAAAAGACGCCCGATACTGCAGCAGACTGGAGCGTAGCCAAAGGCGAAGCGGCTGAAATCACTGAGCTCCATAGCCACGCCGATGAACCTCCACCTGCGGCTCACGCACCCACTTGGCAAGCTGCTCCCCATTTAGCTCCATGCGCACCACGTCCAGCTCGCCGTGATCCATATCGGCAATAAGCATCCGCATCCCATCGCCATCGGGCTGAACGAAGATGACACTGAGCTTATCGCTCCCCTCCCGATCGGTGATGAAGCGCTGCCATTCATCGCTTAGGCTTGCCGAGACGAGCTGAGACAACTGCTCAGTGCTGGCAATGTTTGCGACGTGGTCGAATTCGGCAATACGTAAACCCTTTACGCCGCCGTTTGTCGCCACATGCGCGCAAAAGCTGGCAAAGCCCATCATCGGAACATGCTGCGCATGGATCTGATAGCGATGCTCCACCGCGGACACCACAGCATCGAAATCATGACCGGAAGCGAAGCAGCTCACCGCAGGGACCACAGCCAGAAGAGCAATAGACGGAACGGGAGTAAGTCTCATTTCGCCGATGCTGGATTTTGCGAGCAAATTTATGGATAAGGAAGACGACGCGGAGAGACGCCGCATCATTCAGAAGCTGAAAAATCGGACTCTTCATCGCCGGCCCCGAAAGCAATCAATCGCGGGGCAAAGGGACCGGGAAGACCCCCGGAAGATCGATCGTGATTCAGTCAGAGCAATGTGACGTGGTTGAAGACACGAAGCCTTCTCATCTGATTCCAGCGCGGCAACAACGAAAACAGCAGCCTTATAGCGCGCAACTATCTACGCTCAGTTACGGAAGCGTAAAGGCATACACCTTGTTGTTGCCGGTGGATCCGAAGCCACTATAGCGACGGTAACCGGAGCCCCAATAGAGCACCCCGCTCACGATGGAAGGCGCGTCCAGCACGGAACCTCCGCTCGCGTAGCTCCATAACACCGCACCCGTGGCCGCATTCAGCG
Source organism: uncultured Acidobacteriaceae bacterium (assembly GCA_963743135.1). Taxonomy (GTDB): domain Bacteria; phylum Acidobacteriota; class Terriglobia; order Terriglobales; family Acidobacteriaceae; genus Silvibacterium. The sequence goes on along the minus strand of CAVUON010000006.1, from coordinate 438,451 downwards.
CGTACATGTGCCCCTTCGGGTCGAGCGAGCCGACGTAAAGAACCCCATTCGCAACGCTGGCAGAAGACACATCTATCGATCCAGAGATAGGATCTGCGGTTTGCCACAGAATTTTCCCGGTCTGTGCGTTGACCGCGCTCCATAAGCCCCAGCTGATCGACTTACCGGATGGAATCAGCTTGTACGTTTTGTGGTTGGAGTTCGAAATAGGAATGTAGATGCGCGTGCCGTCGCTGGCGGTGCCCCACATGATGCCGCCCAGGCTGCCGCTGGGCCCTGCGCCGATGGCCCATATCTGCTTTCCGGTTTCGGCGTTGTAGGCGCGGAGGTAGCCATTCTTCTGTCCAAAGACCACCAGGCCGCCAATAAGGTTGGGACCATCGCCACCGAGGTCGATGTCAGGGCCGTCGGGGGAGGGGCAATTGTAACCGGGAGGCGTGACATGGCAGGCGTTATTCGTATCATCCCAGCGAGTCGTGATCGCATACCACTTTATCGAGCCATCGGCGAGGTTGAGCGCAAGCGCGCTATCGAAGTGGTCGTCCGCCGCCGTGCAGTTCGGAATCGTGCCATCCGCCAGCCCTGACTTCTCGCATTCGTCTACCGATGAAGGCACCGAATAGTTGTTACCGGTGCCGACATACAGCAGCTTTAGGGTGGTATCGATCGCTGGAGGCTGCCAGACCGCGCCTCCGCTGTAGCCTTCCGTATTCCCCAGGTTTTCCGGCACGGTATAGGTCTGCCAGATCTTCTTCCCCGTCGTCGCATTGAGCGCAACCACGCTGCCCCGAAAGGTGCAGCACGCATAATCAGCATTATCGGCGAACGACTCCTCGACAGAGGAGACGCCAATGTAGACGACATTGTTATAGACCACGGGCGATCCGGTGATGATCGCGGCCGAGTGTGTTTCCACCTGCGTCTTCCACAAAAGCGCGCCGGTGGTGCGATTAACGGCGATCACATTGGCCCCCGCATGCGCTACAGCCGCCCTGGGATGATCCCCAAGGATCAGCGTGTTTCCATTGATTGCGGGGCTGGTGCGCGACAACGCGCCGGTCATGCCGTCATAATCTGAAATCAGGTGCGACCAGATCAGATCGCCTGTGCTGGCATTCACGGCATAGAGGTTCCCGTCCCAATCCGGAAAATATACGGCGCCCCCGCTGACAGTAGGCGTCGCACTCACATCTCCCTCCGTCGTAAACACCCATTTCTTAACCAGTGACTTGGCGTTCGCCGTACTAATGAGGGTCTCGGCAGGCTGGCTCCAATCATCTGAGATACCCTGTCCCGCTGAAATCCATTGCGGAGAAGCCGTAGCTGTTGATCGGACCTGCGCAACCAGGAAGGAAGCGGACGAGAAGACGACTAGACCGGCAAGAGCAAGTTTTGGCCAACGCAGAATCATGGGAGATCCTCCGGGCCAGCATTCTAGCACTGCAAATCCACGCTAAGCCCGGGTCCGGCGACGCACAATGTTTGATCACGTGAACAAACACGAAGGCACAAAGCCTTCCTCTATGGGACCCAGCCACTCATAAAGGGCAAGCCGTTTTTCTTAATGTATAGAAGGGAAAACGCGCCGGGATCTGACTGGTTTGGCCTGATTTTGGCGGGTGCCCCACTCAAGCAAAAGAAGTTTGAGTCGGGCGCGCGCCAGTTTCAATTCACTGATTGCTCTGAAGGAACGCATCGATCCGCGCCAATTCCGTCTCGCTCAGCCGGAACGTAGCAGCAGGAAGAATCCCATCCACCTGGTCCGGGCGGCGTGCGCCGACAATAGCGGCGGTCACGGCTCGCTCACGGAGCGTCCACGCCACGGCCACCACGCCCGGCTCCACGCCGTGCTGATCGCCAATCTCGCGCAGCAGCTCCACCAGTTTCAGATTGCGCGACAGCTTCGGCTCGTTGAAATTCGCGCTGCGTTTGCGCCAGTCGTCTGCCGGCATCTTGGCGATGCGCTCTGCGGTCATCTTACCCGTAAGGAGGCCAGACACCATCGGCGAGTAGTTGATGACGCCGATATGGTTCCGCTCGCAGAAGGGCAGAATCTCCGCTTCGATTCCGCGGTTTACCAAAGAGTAGGGCGGCTGCAGTGAAGTAACCGGCGCAATCTTCTGCACACGCCTCAGCTGCGCCACATTAAAGTTGGACACGCCAAGATAGCGTACCTTGCCCTGCTTCTGAAAGCGGGCCAGCGTCTCCCATCCTTCTTCGATCTCGCCTTCGGGATTCGGCCAGTGAATCTGGTAAAGATCAATCGTCTCGACGTTCAGGCGTCGCAGCGACTGTTCCAGTTCCTCCTCGAGCGATGCGGCCTTCAGGCTGTGATAGATCTGGCGGTCTGCATCCCACCGCATCGAGCATTTGGTGAAGATATAAGGCCTTTTCCCGGAGCTCCTGAGCGCCTTAGCCACCACCTCTTCCGAGTGGCCGAGGCCGTAAATCGCCGCCGTGTCGATCCAGTTGATACCAGCGTCGAGTGCGCGTTTGATTGTGTTGACCGACTCATCATCATCCTGGGCGCCCCACGCAAATTCCCAGTTGCCGCCGCCGATGGCCCATGCCCCGTAACCAATCGGTGTAGGATGCAGATCGGAGTTGCCAAGTTGACGCGTTGTAAAAGAGGTTTCTGAAAAGGTAGTAGCCATGAATTTTGGATGCATGGCTACTTCCGCACGCTTCAGAAATTCGCGCCTGTCACTGCGGCAGTGAAGAACCGCCGCCCGCAGGCTGCACGCTGCTCACCTGCCAGCCATTTGTCGACTTAGTCAGATTCGCCGTCGCCGTCTGCTGCCCATTCGATTCAGCTGCGATCTTCGGAAACGCCGTCTGCATCTCCGTTGACTTCGCCCAATCCGGCAGGCTCGTAACGCTGTAATGGTAGGTCACGCTGTAAGTAGTTGCATCCGCGTTGTCGCTCGGCGTATAGCTGTCGATCGAAGTCACCTCAGAATGTCCGTAGCAGAAATTCCCATACCCCGGCTGCGTCTGATCCGCAGTCCATGTCGAGCGGCCCTTGTCCGATACGTCATAATCGTTCACCTGCTTCGAGCCAACCAGAAAGCGCTTCTTCTCCGCCGACTTTCTCGTCAGCAGCCCCGCATCGGTCAGCGCGTCAAAGCCCTTCGTCTGTTCATCGTTCGACGTATCCGCCTGCGCTGGAAATTTCACCGGATTCGACCAAACGCAATCCTGCCGCGCGCTGTAATAATCGTTGATCGCGGACTTGAACGCGCTCTTATCGACCGTATTTGTTTTACGGCATCCTGCCGCCACCAGCATCGCTGCACATATTGCCAGGCCCATCACTTGTTGACTACGCATGTTGAGTTGTTCTCCCGCCAAGTGAGATGCAGAATGGAGCGGGATATCGGCAAAGCAGCGCACAAAGGATCGAGCCCCCCATGCAATGCCTCAAGCTGCTGAGAAAGCCCCTTTGTATCAGGGCACGAGTTTACTCGTGCCGTAGGCGGATGAAATGATTGCGCGCTTCAGACCCAGCGCGATCTCCTATCGTTCTGCGGGCGTATTCCTGGACGGCCATTCCTGACCAACGGGAGGGCCGCGAAAGCAGATTCAGGAAGGGCGCGAAGCGCGTGCGCCTGGACAGCCTGCCCTGAGCGAAGTCGAAGGGGCCAGTCCCCTAATGCGGTTTGCGGTACTCGATCTCCTCGCCGCGCAGAAAATATTCCAGCGAGCAGTTGTCTGAGCCGCAGATCATGGAATGAAGTCCGCCGAACTGCGCTCGCGTAATCAAGCCAAGCGCGCCGCAGCCCGGACACGCCAGCACCGCCCAGTACGGGTCTTTGGCGTCACCCAGCGATCCAGCGTTTTCCAGCAGAAAAAGCGTTCCCGGCTCCATCTGTTCGGGAATCCATTGTTCGAGCAATTGCAGTTCCGACGACATTGTGGCTTCTCCTGTCTTCGTGTACGCCAATTGGTTGCGGCTCGAATGTGGGGAAATATCCGATCCGCCTCTGTGCGGGTGGTCTCTGGGCCACTATGCGGTGGCGCGCTGATCCGCGTTCCTCCTCTGTCTGGATTGTCGTGTGAAAGTCAGTGCCGAATCGGCTGAGTGTCGCGCTGGCCATCCCGTATCCGCGTTTGCGGAGAGGGCGGTTTCCGTGGATGCGTGAGCGCTGCGCATGCGGTTCCACATTGGAAGGTCGCGGCAACGCGTCTTGCCTCGCCGCTGTTTGCATCTTTGATGCGCGCGCGCCCGATGTCAAGAATGTAGGTGGTTACTCTTGTGATTCCCTGCCGATTTGGGATTCCACGGGGCATGGGCACCCTACAGAGGAAAACTCAGGCAGCGTCAGAACTGCATACCAGTTTTTGCACTGTGTCCAGCAGAACCCTCGGCCCTTCCCAGGTGTCCAGCACATTGTCGCCCTCTCCTGCCGCGCTCGCGCAGATGGAGTCCTGCGCCGTGAGCACCAGCGTCTTGATTCCCGGCGAATTGAGATGCGCCACATCGAGAGCGCGCTCGCATTCCTCGCTGGAAAGAGAATGGCAGAGGATCATGACATCGATTTGGCGGGTGGAGATAGTTTCATGCAGCGCCAGAAGGCTGGATACGGTTCGCACCTGAAAGTCGCAGCCTTCCAGAATCCACCGGCGGGTTTCAAGGAGACGGACATCGTGACCATAGAGAAGAATGCTCGGCGAGGACACCATAAAGCCACCATCAGGATCCGGGATAAGCGAAACAGTACTTCAGTTTGAGAGATGTTAGTCCCAAGCGTCTGCCTGCTACCGTACAGAACATGATTTTTATTTCGTGTATAGTAGTGGTGCTAGGCGGAGTCTTGTGCCAGCTCTCTTCAGAGACGTAATATGCAGCCGATGCCCTCCGCTTCGTTCTGAACGGCCCTCCTTTGCGAACTGAAAGCAAAGGACCACCATGCCTCCTGAAGGTGCCAATCTTCTTCTCAAAGCTCTTTCCCCCGAAAGCCGCAATCGTCTTCTTTCTAACGCCACAATGGTCACGCTGCCCTTGAAGGCAGTGTTATATGAGCCGGAAGAACAGCCGCGATACGGGTATTTCCTCACCTCGGGGGTCGCCTCCGTCGTCGCCTCCGTCGAAGAGGGAGGCACCGCAGAGGTCGGCATGATCGGCTTAGAGGGCATCGCTGGCGGCGTCCAGCTTCTCGGTCCGGCACCCGTTCCAACCCAATGCTTTATGCAGGCGGCGGGAGCGGCCGTCAGGATACCCTTCATCGAACTCCGCAAAGCCTACCGGGAATCGGACGAGATCCAGGAGCGGATTCTGGAATATGTCCAGACACAGGCCCTGGGCGCCAGTCAGATTTCCGGGTGCCATCGTCTCCATGACGCAGAGGCGCGGCTCGCACGCTGGCTGCTGATGGTTCGCGACCGTATCCAGTCGGATAGTTTGGGCCTCACGCAGGAGTTTCTGGCTCAGATGCTGGGCTCGCGCCGAACCACGGTCACTCTCGTAGCCGGTACCCTGCAGAAGGGCGGATTGATCGAGTACACGCGTGGACGGGTTCACATCGTGAACGCCGAAAACCTCGAAAAAGCCGCGTGCAGTTGCTATCCAATTCTTCGGGATCTCGCTCGGAACCTGTACATTCACTCGATTCGGAATGGCCACGAATAGCCTCGCCGAAAGTTCGCCGCTCTATTTCTCGACTTCCACGCCACGCCAGAAAGCTATGTGGCCCTTGATGTTGCGAGCAGCCGGTTTCGGATCCGGATAGTACCAGGCAGCATCCTGGTTCTCCTGCCCATCAATCAGCAGCGAATAGTAGCGCGCCTGCCCTTTCCACGGACACGTCGACGTCGTGGAGCTGGAGCGGAGGTATTCGCGCTTCACCGAGCTATCCGGAAAATACACATTATCTTCAACTACCTGAGTCTTATCGCTTTCCGCGATCGTTACGCCATTCCAGACTGCCTTAGCCATGGTTCCCGGCCCTTCTTTGCGGTGAAATGTGACTCTCCACAATAACAGATGCAAGTCCGGTAGGAATAATCTAAGAGGTTTTGTGAGCGATCTTAGTGGGAGGAGGGGTGCTGCTTCGAACCCACGCCAGCACTGGACGGGCCGCCAGAACGACCGCCAGAGCCACGGTGATTTCCATGGGAGTCCGGTCGCCCTGCTTCACGCCCCACCAGTAATGCACCACCCCGGCAAGGGCCGACAGGTAAACCAGCCGATGCAGCCGGGTCCAGTTCTTGCCGCCCAGCTTCCGGATTGACCACGTCGTCGAAGTAAGCGCCAGCGGAACCATCAACACCCAGGCCACCACCCCGGCCACAATAAATCTCCGTCGGCTGATGTCATCAACGATCGCCGCAAGGCTGAAACCGGCATACAGCCAGAGGTAAGTCATCAGGTGCAGGCAACCGTAGAAGAAGGCATACAGGCCCAGCACCCGGCGAAACCGGATGATCAACGCCAGTTTCGGAGTCAGCCGCCGGACCGGCGTGATCGCCAGCGAAATCACCAGAAGCCGCAGCGTGCCGCGCCCGGTGAAGAAGGTCACGGTATGGGTAGGGTCGGGACCAAGGTTATTTTGGAAAAGATGAACCAGCAGCCATGCAATCGGAGCAAGGCAGGCAACATGAACCAGAACTTTCAGTGCAACGAGAACGCGCTTCGGCATCGTTTCAGTATTTCATCCTGAAGTTGTAGCTCAGCGGTAAATTCCACGACCAACGGGAGTGGCCACGCGAAGCAATTGCCTGAACGGCCAGTTCAATAGTACTTTTTGAGGTCCATGCCGTTATAAAGGCTCGCCACCTGGTCCGCATAGCCGTTGAACATCAGCGTGGGCTGGCGTTGTTTCCAGATCGGCGCGCCGATCACGCGCTCCGTCTTCTGGCTCCAGCGGGGATGGTCGACATTGGGGTTCACATTTGAGTAGAAGCCATATTCGTTCGACGCCATGTCGTTCCAGGTAGTGTGCGGCTGCTTGTCGACAAAGCGCACCTTCACAATCGACTTTGCCGACTTGAAACCGTACTTCCACGGCACCACCACGCGCACCGGAGCGCCATCCTGGTTGGGCAGCGTCTCGCCGTAAAGACCGAAGGTCAGCAAAGTCAGCGGATGCATCGCCTCATCCATGCGCAGCCCTTCGGAGTAGGGCCAGTCCAGCCCAACGTCTCGTATGCCGGGCTCCTGCCTCGGGTCATCCAGCGAGAGGAACTGAACATATTTCGCCGAGGGCAGCGGATCGCACTGCTTGATAAACTCCGAGAGCGAGTAGCCAACCCACGGAATCACCATGCTCCAGGCTTCGACGCAGCGGAACCGGTAAACGCGATCCTCGAGCGGGCGCAGTTTCATCAGGGTGTCAATATCGAACGTCTTCTTGCTCTTCACAAGACCCTCGACCGCAACGCTCCACGGGCGAGTCTTAAGGCTGCCCGCATATTTCGCCGGATCATCTTTGCCCGCGCCGAATTCGTAGAAGTTGTTGTAATGCGTAATGTCGTAATAGGACGTAGGAGTAAGCCCTGTGGCAGACAACGGGCTGGGAACCGTGTTCAGCTTCACATCCGCGCGCACGCTGTCCGGGCGCAGAACATGAGCCACGCGCTCCGCAGCCAAAGCCGCCACACCCACCGCCCCCGCGGCCATGAAAGCCCGCCGGTTCATATAAGTGGAGCGGGGTGTAATCTCGGACGAAGGAATCGGATCGGATTTGCCAATGAACATACGACTGTTGTTTCCCCTGAGTATTCGATTCATTTCTGGTATCTCCGGTTACAGTTCGGGCAAACAAACCTCGCTGGATGCTTGACGAACGAGGCTTCGCGGAAAACCAATGTGCCGAATGCGCCTTCCAAGCCATTGGCAAATCAAGGATGGGGAGTGTGAAAACGATGGCGACAAGCGAGGCGGAGCACAAGATTTCGGGGTTGGACGATGACCGGATGCGGCAGGCGGCGGAAATTCTTCTCAGGGCGCGCCGCGAGGTAATGCCCGTTCCCGATCTGCCTGTAAAGCTTCGCCCGCATACCCTCGACGAGGCCTACGACCTGCAAACCGTCATGACAGTGGCAATGGGGCCGATCGGAGGATGGAAGGTCGGTGCCCCGAGTCCGGATGCAACGCCTCTCTTCGCCGCCATGCCTCTATGGGGAGGGTTTGCCGCATCGGGGAGCCGCATCGCGGCCTCGTTCAAACGCCTCCGCGGCGTCGAAGCCGAGATTGCATTCTGCCTCGGAAGAGACCTGCCGGCACGAGCGAAACCGTACACGCGCGAGGAGGTCACCGAAGCAATCGCCAGCGCCCACCCCGCAATCGAACTGCTGGAGTCGGCCTACACTGACCCGGACAAGGTCGACAGGTTCTCTATGATCGGCGATCTTCAGCTGAATGGAGGCTTCGTTTACGGTCCCGCCGTCGCGGGGTGGAAGAATTACGACCTCGCCGAGGAATCCGTAATCGTCGCCATCGACGGAGCGGTTCGATTTGAAGGGACAGCCTCAAACCCGGCAGGGACCGATCTGTTACGGCTCGTAACCTGGCTGGCCAATGAAGGAAGTTACAGAACCGGAGGCCTGCAATCCGGCCAATGGATCACCACCGGAAGCTGGTCCGGCAAAGCTCTCGCCAGCGCCGGCTCGCGAGTCGAAGTCAAATTCTCCAGATTCGGAGAAGTAAACACAAAATTCGATTAAGCTGTTTATTATGAATAGCTTATTGACGAGAAACAGCTATTTCCCGAGCGCGCTTCTCAAAGTACGAAAGAGAAAGCTGTAATCCTTCACGCAAAGGCACTTCAGGCGACCATCCCAGGATGTCTTTAGCCTTTGTTATGTCGGGCTTGCGCCGCGCCGGGTCATCGGTCGGCAAAGGCTCATGGCGAATCTTGCTCTTCGAACCGGTCACCGCCAGAACCTCTCTGGCGCATTCCATAATCGTCCACTCCACCGGATTGCCCAGGTTCACCGGCAAGTGCTCGTCCGACTTCGACAGCCGCACAATCCCGTCGATCAAGTCGGAAACATAGCAGAAACTCCGCGTCTGCAATCCCTCTCCAAAAACCGTGAGATCCTCGCCGAGAAGGGCTTGCATCATGAAATTGGAGATCACGCGGCCATCCGTAGGCTGAAGCCGCGGCCCGTAAGTATTGAAGATGCGGGCCATCCGCGTGTCCACGCCGTAATAGCGGTGGTACGCCATAACCGCAGCCTCTGAAAACCGCTTCGACTCGTCATAAACCGAACGCGGACCAATCGGATTCACCCTGCCCCAATAGCTTTCCGGCTGGGGATGAACCTCCGGATCGCCATAACACTCTGAAGTAGAAGCCTGCAGAAACTTCGCGCCCGAACTGCGGGCGATATCAAGCAGGTTAATGGTCCCGTAAGACCCGACTTTCAAAGTCTCCGGCCCAAGCCGCGCATAATCCGCAGGACTCGCCGGCGAAGCAAAGTTAAACACGTAATCGATCCGGTCGATCTTCAACGGCTTGCAGATATCGCGCTCAATAAAGCTGAATCCTGGCTTCTTATTGAGCTCCGCCAGATTCACCGAGCTCCCGGTCGCATAGTTGTCGACGCCAACGACGCTGTGGCCCTCAGCAATCAAAGCCTCGCAAAGATGGGAGCCAAGGAAGCCCGCCGCGCCGCTCACCAATACACGTTTTCCTGCCAATCGAGCGCTCCCCTTACTATGGGTTTCTGAGTGCCTGAACCCCGGCCGCAGGGTGCGGCCGCCCAACGCTGAAGTAAGTAAATCCCTTATCCAGCATCACATCCGGGTCGTACATATTTCTCCCGTCAATCACAATGGGATGCCGCAGCGTATGGCGCAACCGATCAAGATCGACCGTCGCGAATTCCCGCCAGTCGGTCAGAACCACCACCGCATGAGCGTCCCTGGCCGCCTCGTAAATGTCGGCGGCATACCTTACCTGAGGGCCCGGCTCTAGAACCGTCTTCGCGCGTTCCATCGCTGCCGGATCGAACAGCGTGACGCAGCAGCCCTCTTTCAAAAGCATCTGCACTATCTCGATCGCCGGGGATTCCCGGATATCGTCGGTGCCGCCCTTGAAAGCAAGGCCAAACACAGCCAGATTCTTGCCGCGCAATGTCCACAACGCGGAACGAATCTTTCTGAAAAACAAAATCTTTTGCTGATTGTTGATCTTCTCAACTTCGGCCAGCAGATCAAATTGCTGTCCGAGCTGCTCCGCCACCCAGCGAAACGCCGCAATATCCTTGGGAAAGCAGGATCCCCCGTAGCCGATGCCCGCACGCAGAAACATCGGGCCGATACGCTCATCCAGTCCAACGCCCGCGGCTACCTCTTCAACGTTCACGCCTGCCGCGTCGCAGATGTTGGCAACTGCATTGATGAAAGAAATCTTCATCGCCAGAAACGCGTTGGTCGCATGTTTGGTCATCTCCGCGGCCTTCGTCGACATCTTCAAAAGAGCAGGAGGATTGCTCGAGCTGCGGCTCCCCGGAACAGCATGGGGCAAGTCGTAATATTCGCCCGAGGTCAGCGGCTCGTAAATCTGTCGCATGACTTTGGCCGCGCGCTCGCTTTCAACGCCAATCACAATCCGGTTCGGATGCATGAAATCCATCACGCCAGTGCCTTCACGCAGGAACTCAGGATTCGAGACCACATCAAACGTATCGCGTGAGGCGCCGTTGCGCTCAAGAATCCGCGTAATCCACTCATTCGTGTAAACCGGCACCGTACTCTTTTCAACGATTACCTTGTAGCCATCGATGGAACGGGCGATTTCGCTCGCCACAGCATCCACATACGAAAGATCGGCGTCACCCGTATCCGACTGCGGAGTGCCCACGGCGATAAAGATAGCCTGCGCCTGTGTCGTAGCCGCGTGCAGATCGGTAGTAAATTCAATGCTCCCGCGGTGGTGCCGCCCAAGCAGCTCAGGAAGGTACTCTTCGTGAATTGGCACTCCACCATCATTCAGCAGACGCACTTTTTCCTCGTCATTGTCGACGCAAATCACGCGGTGCCCTATTTCGGCAAAGCACGCGGCGGATACAAGTCCCACATACCCGGAACCCACAACCGCAATTACAGTTTGTTGCTTCATTCTTTACCCTTGACGGTGAATTGTGGATGGCCAACCGTGGATGGCCAACCGCGAGGTTTCAATATCCCGCATGCGCCGCGACCGCAGAAGCCCGCTGCAAGAGCAATCAGGATGGAGAAAAATAGCGAATCGACTCTCTCCAGAATGCCTGATTTGCGACTCATAGTCGAGAGCACCCAGCCTGAATAAGGCCTGTATATTCTCTGGTAGCCGGGCAGGCAAGATGGAAACCGCGTCATCCCCACCAGCTCCGCCGTCAGCATCGTAGAAGCCAGCCACCCCTGTGTAAGTCCGGCCCGGAAGAATTGGCCTTTCATCTGGCTATCGTAGTTTTGCCAGTGTTCCTGCGCCTTGCGACTTGATAATCTGTCGCTCCGGCTGGCAACTCTATTAACAGGTGCATCCATATGGCAGGCAGTGATCCACTTCCCTCCTGGAACGAAGGTTCAACCAAGCAAAGCATCCTGAATTTTGTCCGTGGAGTGACCACGGCTGGCGGCCCTCAGTTCGTCGAACCCGAAGAACGCGTCGCGGTCTTCGATAACGATGGAACCCTGTGGAGCGAGCAGCCGTTGGCTTTCCAGCTTGCGTTCGTCTTCGATCGCATGAAGGCGATGGCTCCGCAACATCCCGAATGGAAAGACAATCCACTCTTTATGGCGGTCCTGGAGAACGACATGAAAACTGTCGCCGCCGGGGGCGTAAAGGGAATCCTGGAACTTGCAGCGGTTACCCACGCCGGTATGACCACGGACGAGTTTTTAAAGATCGTGAGAGATTGGATCGCAAGTGCCAGGCATCCAAAATTCAACCGTCCGTACACGGACGTGATTTACCAGCCGATGCTGGAACTGCTTGCCTATTTGCGTGCCAACGGCTTCAAAACGTTCATCGTCTCCGGCGGCGGAGTTGAATTCATGCGCGTCTGGGCAGAAAAGGTGTATGGGATCCCCCCCCGAGCAGGTGATCGGCAGCAGCATCGTAACCAGGTTCGAGATGGTTGGAGGCGTGCCGGTGCTCACCCGGCAGCCGCAACTGAATTTCATGGATGACAATGTCGGCAAGCCCGTGGGTATCAACATGCACATCGGACGCAGGCCCATCGCTGCATTTGGCAATTCCGACGGCGATCTGGAGATGCTGCAGTGGACCACCATTTGTCCGGGATGTCGCTTTGCCTTGGTCGTACATCACACCGACCCCATCCGCGAGTATGCCTATGAAGTGTCGCCACTGGGCAAACTGCAGGTGGCGCTGACTGAAGCAGCGGCGCGAGGTTGGACCGTCGTGGACATGAAGAACGACTGGAACCGGGTCTTCCCGTTCGAAGACGGCAAATAGCGCACTTTCATTTCAAAAGCTGTAACAGGAGGATTTTATGAGCGCAGCGCCAAATCCAGTCACCGCCGTAGACATCGTGCTTGAGCCGGACGCAACCATGATCCAGAATGCGCAGGCCGCCAACGCAGGACTCCTTAAGAACTTCCCCAAAGGCTTCGCACTCGGCGACGAACACGCACCGCACATGTCGGTCATAGGAGGCTATTTCTACACAGCAAACCTGGACGATGTGTTCGCCGGTGAAAGCAAAGTACTGGCCAGCGAGAAGGTGATGAGCTGGAAGTTGACGGCCTTCAAGTACTACTACATACCCTTGAAAGAGATTGGACTTGGCGGCATCCTGGTTCAGCCAACCGCAGACCTGATCAGGCTGCAGGATGAGCTATTCGATGCAATCGGAAAATATTTCGCGCCGGCCAGTTCCGGCACCGCCGCCGCCTTCGAAACCACACCGGAGAACCCTGAAATTAACCAGCCCGCCATGGATGCTGTCGCAACATATTTTGCCGCGCACAGGGGAGAGCATTACAGCCCGCACGTCACCATCGGCGTCGGCACAGTCGACTACCTCAACGCCCTGCTCGCCGCACCGTTTCCCACGTTCACCTTTTCAGCCGCCGGAGCGTCCGCCTACCAATTCGGCAACTTCGGAACCGCGGCGAAACAACTCCACTCCTTCAAACTCACGCACTGATGCGAGTAAAATCTCGATCACGCCGCAGAGGTTATGCGTCCATGCAAGTCAGGTCGTTGCGGACGCAACAGACGAGGGCCCCAGAGTCAGATGAAGGGTCAGATGAAGCTAATGTCCCTAAACACCGGGCTTCCCCGAGACGTGACGTGGCACGGGAGAACCGTGACTACGGGAATCTTCAAGGAGCCGGTCCACAGCCGCGTCGCTTTGCGCAAGCTGAATTTGGACGGCGACCGTCAAGCGGATCTCACTGTTCACGGCGGCCCATATAAGGCCGTCTACTGCTACCCGTTCGCACACTACGATTATTGGAAAAGAGAATTGCCGGACCGGGAGCTGCCAATCGGCATCTTTGGGGAAAACTTCACACTCGATGGTTCGCCGGAAGAGCCGGTCCACCTTGGCGATCAGTTTTCCGTCGGCTCGGCAAAAGTGGTCGTGACCCAGCCTCGCCTCCCTTGCTACAAACTTGGCATAAGATTTGAAGCCGACGACATGGTAAAGCGATTCTTCATAAGCGGCCGCACAGGCTTCTACCTCGCCGTTACCAGCGAAGGAGAGGTCGGCATCGGCGATGAGATGAGGGTTATCAGCCGAGACCCAAACAACGTCCCGGTTTCGGAGATCACTCGCCTGTATGCCGAGAAAAGATACAGCAACGCCGATGTGGCCTCGGTACAGCAGGCCCTCCGAGTCGCAGCATTACCTGAAAGTTGGAAGGAGTACTTCCGCCACCGGCTGAAGCAGATTCCGACCTCAGACTGAAGTCGAGATCGCGAGCAAGTCTTCTGTCCCGCTGGAGGCGCCCTCGTGCATTCCGAACGTCGCTGGTCCCTGAGTGCATCGGCGATTTACTACTCGTCGCGATTGTCGTAGCGGTCAACGGGCAACGGTCACTTGCTCAACAAGCCGGTGGTACATCGAGAACAGGCAATCGGCATTCCTCCGGCCCCTGATGCCAGCGCCTCAACCGTGACGCACCCAGCTGCGAGAGGCGGCTCATGGGGGAGTATAAATTAGCGCACGTGTCAGGGTTCAGAGATCAGGGAGCAGCAATCAGGGATCGCAAAATTCATACTTGACACTGACAGAAAATCCACTACCATATGGTTGTGGATAGGTTGGGTACAACGTTTGCGGCTTTGTCTGATCCCACCCGTAGGGCGATGATCGAACGACTCTCACATGGGCCTGCCTCTGTGCATGGATTGACGGAACCGTTTGCACTCTCACAGCAGATGATTTCAAAACATATTGCCTACTTGGTGCGGGCGCGGATTGTGATCAAGACGAAGCGTGGACGAGAGAGTGTGTGCACGCTTAGGCCAGGGGCGATCAAGACAGTCAGCGACTGGGCGATTAGCTATCGCCGATTCTGGGAAGAGAGTTTCGACAAACTGGATGTAGTTGTAAATCAAATGAAGAAAGAGGAGGTCAGAGATGACAGAAAACACGGTTAGCGAAATTGAGCGGATGGTCGTTACGAGAGTTTTTGATGCCCCACGCGAGTTGGTTTGGAAGGCGTGGACAGAACCGAAGTACGTGATGCAGTGGTGGGGACCGAAGGGCTTTACTGCGCCGGTTTGCCAGATGGATTTTCGCGTTGGAGGAAAATCTCTCTGCTGCATGAAGGCGCCGGATGGGCAGGAGTTCTGGAATGCGGTTGAATACCACGAGATTGTTCTGCACGAGAAGATCGTTTCCTTGATGTACTTTTCGGACTCGAAGGGAAACAAGATTGAGCCTGCGCAATTAGGAATAGAACATGAAGCCATAGACGGTGCGTACGACGTGACCCTCTTTGAGGATCTCGGAAACGGCCAGACGAAACTCACCTTCATTGGAAATGAACCCATGGAGAGCGCGAAAAATAGCGGTCAAATGGAGGGCTGGAACCAGATACTCGATAAAATTGCCACGGTTATTGCGGGGCTAGTGCAGGCGAAATAAGAAGTTGAAGTTTTGACTATCGTCATGCGCGAGATACAGCTAAGGGTGACGGGAGGCGGCTTAGTTCGGGCTTCTCGTCACTTGATGGCCGAATAGTCGCCTGTCCGGATAAGTGACCCTTGCCTCAACTGTTGCCAACAGTCATTATGGAGTGACCGGCGCCGATGCGCTGACCGTGGGTTTAGGCTGTGAGTTCAGAAGGACGCACAGTGCAGAGCCACAAGCGGAAGGGAGCCGGTCATGAAGGAGAAGTTACGATTTTTAGGTTTGGATGTCCATGCGGAGACGGTCGCCGTGGCCGTTGCGGAGCCGGAGGGTGAGGTGCGAAGCCTGGGAACGATTCCGAACCGCGCCGAGTCGATACGCAAGATGATCAAGAGGCTTGGCCCAGTAGAGGGGTTGCGGGTCTGCTATGAAGCCGGGCCGACTGGCTATGTCCTGTACTGGCAGTTGGCGGAACTGGGCGTGCAGTGCGAGGTCATAGCCCCGTCACTGGTACCTGTGAAGGCCGGCGACCGGGTGAAGACCGATCGGCGCGACGCCGAGAAGCTGGCGCGAAGCTACCGATCCGGCGACCTGACGGCTGTCTGGGTTCCGGACGCGGGTTCTGAGGCGCTGCGCGACTTGGTGCGTGCGCGTGAAGCGGCGAAGCAGGATCAGTTGCGAGCTCGTCATCGGCTAGGCAAGTTTCTACTACGCTCGGGTCACCGTCCGCCGCCTGGAGTTAGAGCATGGACACATCTCCATCTGATCTGGGTCTCGCAAATACGCTTTACACAGATGGCTCAGGAGTCTACGCGACTGGACTATCTGCACGAAGTCGAACACATGCGAGAACGGGTTCTACGACTAGAGCAGGCTATCGTGGAGGCGGTCAAGCTAGCGTCACCTGATTTGCAAGAAGTCATTCAGGACTTGCAGGCATTGCGCGGCATCGCGCACATTTCTGCTGTGACGATCGCGGCTGAGTTAGGTCAGGTTTCTCGCTTTGCAGGTGCTCGAGAACTGATGGGTTATTGCGGTGCTGTGCCGAGCGAGAACTCCAGTGGCAAGCGAACCCGCCGCGGCGGCATTACGAAGACGGGCAACGCTCACCTGAGACGGATCGTCGTCGAAGCAGCATGGAGTTATCATCGTCCTCCTGCCATCTGGGCTGGGTTGCGCAAACGACAGCAAAGCGTATCGGAAGAGGCTAAAGAGATTGCGTGGAAGGCACAACACCGACTGCACAAGCGATACGCGAGACTGGCGGCCAAGGGCAAAGACAAGAAAAAGATCGTCACAGCCGTAGGTCGCGAACTGTTGGGTTTCATCTGGGCCATAGGGACCAAAGCGGAAGCGACTGTCAGGCAGCGAGTAGCGGCTTGAGGAAAAGAAAATCTTTCTAAGAATGAAAAGACAAAATCGAACTTACTGATGAAAAACGCCGTCCAAATCGAGCACAGAGCCAGCAGCAGCCGGAGCAAGCACGAAGGAGAATCCTCGTATGCCCTATGCGACAGGCTCAGCCGGACTCGCGATAACAGTCAGAGGCAGCCCCCGACGGATCAAGATTATGCGGTTTCGACCCGCGAATATCAGACTGATCAATCGTCGCTGAAAACTGCCCCGACTGCTGCTCGCTCTGTCCTCGAAAAACGACAACAACAAACCCATAGATCGCGCAGAGTTGACACGGTCACTCCATATCAGGCCTTAGCACGCATCCAGCTTCGGTCTGGGGGCTTTCGAGAGAATTAGTGCCGGGTAAAACGCGCTTCTCGTCACTTTACTCCTGGCCTGTCGGCAGTCCGGAAGTGATCCGGCGCTGGCTGCGAACACGGTCCAGCATTGCGCCTCCATATGCTAACCAAAAACCTGTCAACTTTCCGGCACGCCAGAACCCTCGCAAAGCATTGATTCAAATAACAAAAATGAAACATAAAATTGGCTGGTCAATTTCGCAGATTTGGTAAAATAGAACTAGAGTCAGACGAATAGAAAAGGGGACCGCCAACGCGATCCCTTTCTCATCGCGCCACCGGAACAAAGGGAGTTTTCCAGAAAAGCTCATGAAATCAATGAGTTAGACCAAGGCCAGAATCACGAAAATCCAATAGAATCAGCGGCTTAGCGCAATCACGCTTTTAAGAAAGCTCAACCGAATGAATGATTTACAAAGAAACAGGCAAAAATAATCCGGGGGGGGGTGCCAGATCGCCGCACCAGCTTCCCAGCTCTGAAATCCAATAAATTTGCCTGAAACCTTCATCGAATCAATGAGTTACGCAAACCACGAAATCCAGAAAACCCAATGGAATCAATGAACTAGCGCAAGTCGCGTTTTATGAAAACTCAACGGAATGAATGATCTACACGGAAATAGGCACAAAATAGGGGGTGGGGGCCGGACTACACCAGCCGGAGAAACGCCCCAACAGCCTCACATAGCCTGTCCTGATCGTCGGCCTTCAGGTAGGGATGCATCGGCAAACTCAGAACCCGGCCCGAAGCCCTTTCAGCCGCCGGAAAGTCCCCGGCAACATACCCCAGTCCACTGAATGCCGGCTGCAAATGAGCCGGAATCGGATAGTGAATCGCCGTGGGAATCCCTTTTTGTTTCAATGAATTAGCCATACCATCGCGGTCGTCGGCCTCAATCGTGTATTGCGCGTAAACACTGCGGTTTCCATCACTTACGAATGGCGTCTGGACAACACCCGCGAGCCCTTCTCCATACCGGTCAGCCGCTTCCGACCGCAGCGCCAGTTCCCGCTCGAATACCTCAAGCTTCGCCAGCAGCACCGCCGCCTGAATCGTATCCAGCCGCCCGTTCAGCCCCAGGCGGACATGATGATACCGGGAATCCTGCCCATGGTTGCGGATCTCCAGCATGATCGCAGCCAGGCGATCGTCGTTCGTGAAACAAGCCCCTCCGTCCCCGTAACAACCAAGCGGCTTGGACGGAAAGAAGCTGGTGCAGCCAATCGCGCTCAGGTTGCACGACTGGCGTCCCTTATAGGTCGCGCCAAAGCTCTGCGCCGCGTCTTCGACCACTGGCACATCGCCGGCCGCATCCTGAATCGCGTCCATATCGGCGCACTGGCCGTACAGTGAAACCGGCATAACAGCGCGAGTCCGAGAGGTGATAGCGGCGGCAACGCGGGAGGGATCAAGGTTGTAAGTACGAGGATCGATATCAACAAAGACCGGAGTGGCGCCCAGCAGCACAATCATCTCGACGGTAGCGATGAAAGTGAAGGGCGACGTAATGACCTCGTCTCCCGGCGAAATGCCAAGAGCCATGAGCGCAATCAAAAGCGCATCGGTACCGCTCGCGCAGGAGATACAGTCTTTGCTGCCGGTGCGCTGCGCCAGTTCACCTTCCAGTTGAGCCACTTCCGCACCAAGAATGAACTGCCCATGTTCAAGTACCGCATGGATTCTCGCATCCACGCGTTCCTTGATCATCTTGTATTGCGTTTTTAAATCAATGAATTCCATTAAAAATGGCCTAGCAATGAACAATCTTGTCCGACACGATCCCCTTTGTCGCGTTCCGCGTATCCACCACCAACCTGGATTCAGCAACAATGCGCGCATAGTCGTACTCGGAATGATCTGTCACGATGAGGACGACATCATACTGTTCCAGATTTTCGAGCGAAGTATTTTCCATATCAAGATCGTAATGACGTCCCCGCCCAACCCGAGCGAAGTATGGATCGTTATAGCAGACAACCGCTCCGCGCTTACGAAGCAGCTCGATAATCGTCAACGCGGGGGATTCGCGTAAATCGTCGACATCTTTCTTGTAGGCCACACCCAGGAGCAATACCTTCGAACCCTTAAGCGACTTTCGATGCTCATTCAGAGCAGCCATCGTCTGCTCAAGCACGAAATATGGCATGTTGCTGTTGACTTCACCCGCCAACTCAATAAAACGCGTGTGGAAGTCGACCTCCTTTGCTTTCCAGGACAGGTAGAACGGATCGATAGGGATGCAATGTCCGCCCAGTCCCGGACCCGGATAAAACGCCTGAAATCCAAAGGGTTTTGTCTTGGCCGCGTCGATGACTTCGAACAAGTCAATGTTCATTCGCAGGCATAGCTGCTTCAACTCATTCACCAGCGCGATATTTACGGACCGGTAGATGTTCTCAAGCAGCTTTGTCATCTCGGCCGCCGCAGGCGAGGACACTGGAACGGTACGATTAAAAATGCCCGCGTATACCGAGCACGCCAGCTCTAGCGCGACTGGTCCACATCCTCCGATAACCTTGGGAATATCGCGACGGGCAACCGTTTCATTGCCGGGATCTTCCCGTTCAGGCGAAAAGGCTACATAGAATCCGGGCGTTTTCTCATCTCGCGAAACGTGCAGACCAAGGACATTTCCCTTTTCCAGCAGGGGAACCACAACCTCTTCCGTAGTTCCCGGGTAGGTTGTGCTCTCGAGGATAACAAGCTGGTTCTGACGCACATGAGGCGCCATGGCATGAAGCGTTCCGGTGATATAGCTGAGATCGGGCTCGCGATATTCATTCAGTGGAGTGGGTACGCATATAATGACCACATCCATCTGCGCAATCTCGCTGTAATCGGCGGTTGCGCGAAAGCCATTTTTTTGGGCTTGCTGAACATCCGTGCTCGGGATGCGAACGATGTAGGAGCCGCCCGCGTTCAGCGTATCTACCTTTTGCCTGTCGATGTCGAAACCGGTCACCGCAAACCGCTGCTCACTGAATAGCAACGCCAGCGGCAAGCCGACATAACCCATTCCGATAATGCCGATATTGGCTTTTCGGGATTCTATCCTGCTCTTGAGTTCCGTTAGGGTCGGGGCGGTCGCGGTCACAGAGGATCTTTCTGCAGGGTGAGCATCTTAATTGGCGTCCCTTTGCGCGATGAATCTCAATCTCACGCAAAATCGATAGCCGGCCCGATGCGATACAAACAAGGGCATCTTTTCGCCGAAACCTGGCGCTTGCTGCCGGGCAATTGCATTTGAGTTTAGCATGCGATTGGCATGCCTCCCGCCAAGCATTGCACCCGTCGATCTTCACCAGTAGATTAAATACAGCAGTCCAGTCGAAGTTATGAGCAGAAACGCGAAAGTGGCGAAATTGGCAGACGCACCAGACTTAGGATCTGGCGGGGCAACCCGTGGGGGTTCAAATCCCCCCTTTCGCACCACAATTTGTGGCCCATCTCCAATGTCCTTCATCACGCCTCCGCGTGGAATTGTGCCCACCCGTTAGAAAACGTGCTTATTTGTTGGCCGATGAAGGTCCCAGCGGCATCATTTTGTGCGGTTATGGGCTGGCATTCTATGCACATAAAACTAAAGCGAAGAGCTGGTAGTTTTGGGAGTTCGCGCGGGTTCAGCGCCCAGATATCCTTCTTGCGTAACGTGTCCGTTGGTGGGATTTCCATCCCAAGGGCAGTCGGCCGCCGATAATGGGTCCGACCAATAAGGCGAAGGAAATTCGATGTCCCGCTCCATCATCGTTCTACCCGACGATTCGGCCAAGCCCCTGCTCGAGGCCGTTGCTAAGGCTGCGAAATCCATTCGCATCAAGATGTTTCTCTTCTCTGACCCGTCACTGCTGGAGGCAGTCATCGCCGCTCATCATCGTGGAGTCCACGTGCACATTATGCTCAACCCTGAGCGGCGCGATGGCGAGAAGGAGAACCACAAATCGCGTAAAAAGCTAGCCAATGCCGGCGTTCATGTGAAGGACAGTAACCCGCACTTCGATATAACCCACGAGAAATCCATGGTCATTGACGGCGAAACTGCATTCGTGATGTCCCTCAATTGGGAGACGGCCAATCTCACGGTCACTCGCGACTACGCCGTCGTAACTTCAGAAAAACACGAGGTCGAAGAGATCGCGCGATGTTTCGACGCCGACTGGGACCGCACCAAGTTCGACGCAGGAGATCAATCGCATCTTATCTGGTGCGTCGGCAACGGCCGACAGCGCATCGGCCAGCTTATCGACGACAGCCAACACACTCTTTGGCTGCAGAACGAGCGCTATCAGGACCCGGTAATCATCGAGCACCTGATCCGGGCGCACAACCGCGGCGTTAGGATCCGTGTCATGGCCCGCCCACCGGAGAAGCTTAAAGAGGCAAAACTCAACGAAGGTGTCAGCGGCCTGCGTTGCCTTCAAGACCTCGGCGTGGAGATTCGCAAGCTCAAACACCTCAAGTTGCATGCCAAGCTGCTCATGGCCGACGAGAATGTCGCGATTGTCGGCTCCATCAACCTTGCCCCTGGCAGCTTCGACAGCCGGCGCGAACTCGCCATCCAGGTCAAAGATGAGCATATCGCCGGTCGCATTTCCAAAACCCTCCAGGAGGACTGGGCAAACTCGCATCCGCTGGATCTCTCCGATGAGGGCCTGCTTGCGGAACTCAAGAAACATGATCCGAATGTGCAAGAGGATCTCGGCATCACGGCAGACAAGCACCAGAAAAACACGTAATGACCAGGAACTACGACACCTACTCAAAGTGGCCCACAACCGCTGTCTATTCGTCAGGATGTCTAGTATTTTTGTGCGTTCACGCCCGGCTGTCGGCTTGAGACACTGATCACGCTCACGCTTTGTAATAGGCTCGCCGCAACTCCGAGCCTGGATCGGAATCTAAATCTCTCGCAATACGTAAGGAATCAAAAATGTCGAAGAATCGACTGACTATCGGAACCGACGGATTCGCGCTCCCAATCCTGCCACCGGAGCGCGATGCGCGTGTTTGGGCTCGACTGGTGCGCGTGATGTTTTACCTGCCTGGCTTTATGGGCCTGCTGCTGATCAAGACCGGCGAACCGGCGAGCTTCGGAATCACGGTAGAGCTGCTGATGCTGTCCAGTGCGGCCGCTATCGTCGGCGGTCTCTACGTCGGAGCCGAATCATCGGGTGCTGGCGCTAATCCCTCGTCCCAGGTCGGCACCTGGAGCGGGTCGCTGGTGCTCGAACTGCTGGCCGTGGTGCCTTTCCTGGCTGCGATACCGGCTCTGTTCCATGAACTGGCGCATAGTAGGCTATTGCATTCCGCTGCGCCTGACGTTGTGGACGCTGCGCTGGGTGCCTCCGAATTGCTGCCGATGATAGCGATCCTGCCTTTTATGCTCTACCAACTCGCCGGCTTCGGCACCCTGCACTTCGTCGTGCCCAAGTCCATCAACTGGACCATCAACATCGGCATTCTCTGCTTGATCGTCGCCAGCTATATTTCCTACCGCGAGGGCGACTACCTCATGGAAAGGCGGCTTGGGGGTGTTCTGGTTATCGCGATGGTGATTACCGTGTTCTACGGCGTGCTCAAGTTGAAACGGATGCAGGCGACCTACGACGCGCACTGCCCGCCCAAGAATCCGAAATAACGAGTTCGAGTGATGGGATTTGCTTCGAACAACGACAATATTGACGTGTCTCGATCCGTGCAAACCGGGCTAAGTCACTCATTATTGATTTGCAGTGAACTTAGGATCTGGCGAGAAAACCCTATGGGGGTTCAAATCCCCCCTTTCGCACCAGCCCTCCTCCTGGATTTTGCGATACCCTGTAGGCACAATGAATAGCAGCCCTTCCCAACCCAGGATCCAGATCAGTAAATCGCCGGATTATCGCGAAACCTATGCCAACAGCGTTCAGGTGCGCGTAAGCGTTTGGGATTTCTTTCTGAATTTCGGCATCGTTCATCAAGAGACGCCAGATCAGGTCACGATAGAGAATAGCCACGGTGTTTACTTGAGTCCGCAGCAAGCCAAGGCACTTTTGAGTATGCTTGGCCAGAATCTCGCCCAGTACGAGCAGACGTTTGGAGCAATTGCGCTGGAACCGCAGGGTCATCCCATGCCTATGCGAACTGGCCCTATCCATTAGTCCGGCTCGAATCCGAAGCTTGGTACACTGGCGCGTGTCGAAATCATCCCAGGCTGATACTGTGCGAATCCTGAACAATCCCCCATCCTGGGCGATTTTCTTCTTTACGTTCGCAGCGGTTTTTTTCGCCCATTGGCGTCTGCTGCGGCTTCCCTACTACTGGGATGAAGCAGGTTATTACATACCTGCGGCCTTCGATTTTTTTCGCACAGGCTCACTGATTCCTTTTTCCACTCTGTCGAACGCGCATCCCCCGCTGCCTTCGATTTATCTCGCCACATGCTGGAAGCTATTTGGCTTTTCTCCTTTCGTTACACGCACGGCCATGTGTGCGATTGCTGCGCTCGCGCTCGTCGCTGCCTGGAGGATTGCGGTCGCCGCTTCCGGCCGGCGCACAATTGCGCTGGCAACGCTGGCGCTCACCGCAATGTACCCGGTCGTTTTTGCACAAAGCTCGCTCGCCCATGCTGACGTGTTCGCTGCCGCAGCTACGCTCTGGGCACTGGCATTCTTCATCGACGACCGTCGCATGGGACCGGCCATCCTGTGCTTTTCGCTTGCGGCGCTCTCAAAGGAGACCGCCATTGTCACTCCGCTCGCGCTCGCCGGATGGCAGACATGGCTTGCGCTGCGAACTCGCTGCTCGAAGAATGCGCGCATCGCAGCCCTTCTGGTGCTACCGCCGCTCCCGCTCGGACTTTGGTATTTCTACCACTGGCACCGCACGGGATTCGTATTCGGGAACCCAGAGTACCTTCGCTACAATGCGACGGCCACGCTCACGCCGGTACGGGTGCTGATTGCATTCTGGCATCGCACCAATCAGGTCACTCTGCATATGAATCTCTTTGTGCCGGTGCTGTTGGCGCTGGCCTGTCTTCTACTCGATCCATTGCCGGAGAAGGATGGCTCCCGACGTCCGCCGATTTCCCAGGAAAATCGCACCGCATTTCTCGTCGTAATTCTTGCAAACGTGACTTTCTTTTCCATCCTGGGGGGCGCTTTGCTCACACGATATCTGCTGCCGCTC
Source organism: uncultured Acidobacteriaceae bacterium (assembly GCA_963743135.1). Taxonomy (GTDB): domain Bacteria; phylum Acidobacteriota; class Terriglobia; order Terriglobales; family Acidobacteriaceae; genus Silvibacterium. The sequence goes on along the minus strand of CAVUON010000006.1, from coordinate 414,490 downwards.
TATCCTCTGGTGATCCTCCTGTGCGTACATACCTTCCGAACGCGCTACCGGCGATGGACCTGGTTTGTGGCTCTCTCCGCGGTTGCCTTTCTCGCGGGGCTGTTCGTCAATCCGCCGTACAGCTTTGCGCCGGAAGACAACCTCTCATACAGCGACATGATCCATCTACAACAGGATGCCATTGCGCAGATCATTACGCGCTATCCGCACGAAACCGTGCTCACCGCATGGCCGGCGTCAGACGAACTTACAAAACCGGAACTGGGCTACGTTACCGAACCCATAAGCGTCGCAGCCATCGATGACTTTTCCTTCGGGCAACTGCAGCATGCCGCTCAATCAGCCGAGCCTTACACTGTGGGGCTGATATTTTCAACGAAGTACGTCCCTCCAAAGTGGAGCCTCAACCTTGGACGCTACAACGAGAAAATGGACGCACGCTTTTTCGGCTTTCATCAGGACCTTGATCCAGCGGCGATTGCGCATCTGCTCGACGGTCATGTGGTCTGGCGCGAGCAGCGCAAGGGTGAATGGGCGGCGGTGCTCCATTTCGATCGTCCGGAGGAAGCGCAGCTTGGCCGGCCGTAAACGAGCAGCGCAAACGGGCGCCAACTATAATCCATCTCGTGCGGCAAATGTTTCGATTTCGGTGGCTTTGTCCGGGTCTACTTGCGGCTTTATTCGTTTTGTTACCGGGAGCCGCCCATGCGCAGCAATCCTCGGCTGAACCGACGTCGGAAGCGCAGGCGCCCGGCCGACTGTTGCTGGTATTACCGTTCGAAAACCACACTGGGCAGCCGAATCTCGATTGGATCGGCGAAGGCGCGGCGGATATTTTCAATCGCCGACTCGACGCAGCGGGCTTTCTGACCATCAGCCGCGCCGACCGACTCTATGCGCTGGATCGGCTGGGGCTGCCCTTGAATTTCCAGCCTTCACGCGCCACAACAATTCGCATTGCGCAGTTGCTTGATTCCGATGCCGTGATTGTCGGCACATATGCCGAAACAGGCGGCCAGCTCGAAGCTACGGCACAAATCCTCAACCTGCATCAATTAACCCTGAGCACTCCGATCCAGCAAGGAGCGGATCTTAAGAACCTTCTCGACACGCTCAATGGATTGGCATGGAATGTAGCTAGAAGACTCGATCCAAAGTATTCCGTAGCGGAGCAGACTTTTCTCGCAGCGGACGCGCCATTGCGCCCGGACGCATTTGAGAACTACATTCGCGGCATGATTGCCGAAGCGCCTCGAGACCGGATTGCCCATCTGCAGGAAGCCGTAAAAATCAGTCCCAGCTTCGTTCCTGCGAGGCTGGCTCTTGGCAAGGCATACTTTGCGAATCAGGACTATGAGGCTGCGGCTGCTACGTTTGGCCAGATGCCGAAAGACGATCCAAATGCGCTTGAGGCCGACTTCGATCGCGGACTCGCGTTGTTCTACACTGCAAATTACCTGAAGGCCGAGGACGCATTCGCGTTTGTAGGTACCCAACTGCCACTGCCCGAAGTGGTGAACAATGAGGGTGTAGCCGCAAGCCGCAGAGGCCGCGACGGCGCGCCGCTTTTTCAGCAGGCTATCGCTTCCGATCCACGCGACGCTGATTACCACTTCAACCTCGCTGTTACCCTGCGGAAACGAAACGATATCGCGGGAGCCATACGCGAGATCGATGCGACGCTGAAACTGCGTCCCCAGGACACCGAAGCCCAGGCTTTCGCCACGATGTTAAGACACCCGGCATCGGCTAAAGAAAATCCCGATAAAGGTGACCATATTCCTGATGATGCTCTACCTCTTGAGCGCATCAAGCGTAGTTACAACGAAACTGAATTTCGCCAGGCTGCTTTTGAAATGGAACAGATACAAGGCCTGCGCCTCGCCGCGCTTCCTGCAAAGGAACGGGCTGCGAAACTGGTAAGCGACGGAAATCAGTTTCTGAATCGCGGGTTGATTCTCGAAGCCGAGCGGGAATATCAGGCCGCCTTACAGGCCGATCCCTCCTCCGCGCTGGCACACGCGGGCGTGGCCGAGGTTCGAGAACATAGCGAAGACCCGAAGGCCGCGCGCGCCGAGGCGCAACAATCTTTAAGCCTCGCTCCCAATGTCCAGGCGTATCTGGTGCTCGCACGGATGGATTTGCAGGCAAATCAGCTTTCCGCGGCGGCCATCGAGGTGAGCGCAGCACTGCGCATTGAGCCGGCGAATGCCAATGCACAAGGGATGAAGCAGGCCGTCGAAGCGAGAGGACAACAAGTTCAATGAGATGGCTTGCGAAGCGATTTGCATCGGGCTCTATGTCACGCTCTACGACGCGTGCGGTGAAGTGCGTCTCCACATTCTGCCTTCTGATGGCGACTACTCTCGCCTCTGCTCAAAGCCGCGGCGTTTCTCCACAGGTAGTCGTCCTTCACCTCGACGATACGATCCAACCGGTGAGCGAGCAATATTTGGAACGCGGCCTGACGCAAGCGGCGCAAAACCATTCGGATGCCCTGCTGATTGACCTGAACACGCCCGGCGGCCTTCTCGATACGACACGCTCCATGGTGAGCAAAATTCTCGCCTCTCCTGTTCCGGTTATTGTGTATGTCGCGCCCTCCGGCAGCCGCGCCGGTTCGGCCGGCTTCTTTCTGCTCGAAGGGGCGGATATAGCTGCCATGGCTCCCGGAACGAATGCGGGCGCGTCACATCCGGTGATTGAGGGCGGCACGCTCGATCCCATCATGAAGCAAAAACTTGAGAATGACACGACAGCCTTTCTGCGCTCCTTCGTATCGCGCCGCAATCGCAACACGGATGCGGCGCAAGACGCGGTGTTGAACTCGAAATCATACACGGAGCAAGAGGCCCTGCAATTACGCTTGATCGACTTGGTAGCGCCCAACAACCGCGCACTGCTCGATTCACTGGATGGACGCACTGTAACGCGCTTCGATGGCAGTACGGTAACGCTGCACACGCGCGGAGCGAGTCTAACTGATGTTGAACCGACCCTGCGCGAGAAAATCCTGGATCGAATGATGGACCCGAATCTCGCCGTGCTGATTCTGGTGATGGGGGGCCTGCTCATCTATCTCGAATTCAATTCACCTGGAACCATCATTCCAGGCGCCCTTGGAACGCTCCTGCTCCTAACGGCACTCTTTTCGCTAAACCTACTTCCCGTCCGCTATACCGCAATCATGCTGCTTCTCGGCGCATTCACCTTCCTGGTACTGGAAGCAAAGTTTCCGAGCCACGGCATCCTCGCAGGTGCCGGCATAATCGCTCTAATCTTCGGAACGCTCACTCTGGTAGACGGCCCGATTCCAGAATTGCGCGTGCGTCTGGCCACAGCCATAGCCTGCGGGGTCGCATTCGGGCTGATCACCTTATTTCTGGTTCGCATAGCCATCCGCGCGAGGCAAAATAAGGTCTTGACCGGACCTCAGGCGCTCCTTGGCGCAACCGGAGTGGCTCAGCAGCCACTCGTTCCTTATGGCCAGATCTTCGTGCATGGCGAACTCTGGCAAGCCGAATCGAACGTCCCCATAAATCCTGGCGATCCGGTTCGCGTGTGCGGGGTGCGCGGCCTCACTCTGTTGGTAGAGCGGGTTCCCGTGCCGCATCCCCCCTCCAATTAGCCGAAACTTGCTTTGCTCCAGTGCGATACAATCGCTTGCGGGTGAAGCCGCATGACAAGTGTTCCAGTACTGATCGTTGTTGCCGCGATTGTTCTCTACCTGCTCAATTCCATAAAAATTCTGCGCGAGTATGAACGCGGCGTTATCTTTCGCCTGGGCCGCGCGTTGCCACAGCCGAAAGGTCCCGGGATCATCCTGGTTTTCAGGCCCCTCGATCAGATGGTGCGCATCTCGCTTCGGCAGGAAGTGTTGGAGGTGCCACCGCAAGATGTCATTACGCGCGACAACGTGACGATCAAGGTAAATGCCGTGATTACACTTCGCGTTCTCGACCCCGCCAGGGCCGTCATTGAGGTTGCGAACTACGTCTACCAAACCTCGCAGTTCGCGCAGACGACGCTACGTTCGGTATTGGGCGAGGTCGAACTTGATGGACTGCTCTCCCATCGAGACGCGCTGAACCAGCGCATTCAAACCATCATCGACCTGCGGACTGAGCCGTGGGGAGTAAAGGTGGTAAGCGTGGAAGTAAAACAAGTGGACCTGCCTGAGTCGATGCTGCGCGCCATGGCCAAACAGGCCGAAGCCGAGCGCGAAAAGCGATCCAAGATCATCAATGCTGAGGGCGAGTTTGCTGCGGCACAACGCCTCGTGGAAGCAGCCAACCTTCTGGCGCAGCAACCGCTCACCATGCAACTGCGCTACCTGCAAACCCTCACCGACATCGGCACCGAAAAAAATACTACCGTCGTTTTCCCGCTACCGGTAGAGTTGATCTCTCTGCTCGGTAAGTTTGTTGCGCCTGTCAACACTCCCACTCCAGTTCAACCGCCGCAAAAACCCGAATGAAGACCTACGAAGAATCCGAAGAACTCCAACATTCCGACGCTGAAATCACGCTCGGGATGCGATCGATCCTGGGGATTTTTTTCGGGCTGGTGCTGGTCTGCGGAGTCTTCTTCGGATTCGGCTATTCGCTGGGACGAGGCAACACGGGTAAAGTAACAGCGTCTGCGCAGGCGGTACCGCAGCCGCTCGGGACCACGCCTCCTTCTGCGGTTAAGACAGTCGTCGAGGATTCGGACCCATCCAGCGCTCATGCATCCGGGAATGATCTGTCCACGGATGCTGCCGACTCAAGCGGTCTAACACGCAAGCCCGCACAGGCGCTGCTGCCGTCTAAGCCATCCGCAGCATCCTCTATCTTACCGGTGTCCGATGCGGCAGACGCCTCTCCGGAGAACGTCAGCAGTTCAAATGGATCCGAAGCCACTGAGACTTCATACGGCGTCCCCGAGCCTGTTAGAGCTGTTTCGCCATCTTTGCCGGTTCGGGCATCTACCACGGCAGCTGCTGCGATCATGGTCCAGATTGCAGCCGTTTCGCACCGTGAAGACGCTGATGTATTGGTATCGGCGCTCAGCAGACTCGGATACAGCGCCTCCGTTCGCAGCGAAGCTGCGGACAAATTGCTCCATGTGCAAATTGGACCGTTTCCCACACTCGGTGAAGCGAAGATCATGCGTACGAAGCTTCTCAATGATGGCTATAACGCGATTCTGAAATAACTGCGCTCCTGGAGTCGTTCGTGTGTCGACATCGTCTGGTTGCAAGACGCACAACTATACTCGTTTCTGGGCCATCCAAATAGTGACATCGACCTGATTCCATGAGTAAAAACCCTCAATCTAGCTCCCACAATGCGTGGGGCGACCGTATTCGCGCACTTCGCAACGTGCCCGCCGTGCTGCGTATTGTGTGGGATTCGGGGCGTTCAGTCGTTACCTGGGGACTGGTGCTGCGAGTTGTTGTTCCGCTTTTGGGACTTCTTATTGGCATTGTCGCTGCCAAGATTATCACCGGCGTCGCCCGCGCCCTTGAGCATCAGCCGCAGTTTCCGCATTTCTGGTGGTTGGTCGCCTTGGAGGTTGGCCTCGCGCTCCTAACCGGAATTCTGAGCCGCTGCATCGATTACACCGACCAGCTATTGTCCGACCGTTACACCTATCACGTTAGCGTGAGGGTAATGCAGCAGGCAGCGCAGCTGGACCTTACAACTTACGAAGATCCCATCTTCTACGACCGGCTCGAACGCGCGCGCGCCCAGGCTACCGACCGTCTGGCAATGATCCAGCAGATGGGCCGTCTATTCCAATACGTCGTTCTGACTCTGATCTGGAGTGGAGTGCTCATCTATCGCTCGCCATGGATGATCCTTCTACTAATCGCCGGCGTCCTGCCGGCGTTCTTCGGAGAAACGCACTTCGCGTTCCTTGGCTACGCGAAGAACTTTCGCCAGACGCCGGCCAAGCGCCAGATGGATTACCTGCGGCAGTTGGGGGGCAGCAAGGAAGCCGCGAAGGAACTGAAGCTTTTCAATCTGAGCGATTACCTGACCAGTCGCTTCAGATCTCTTTCAAGGAAGATCTACGAGGAAGATGTCGCCCTCTCGCGTCGCAAGCTAACCTGGGGAGGGCTGCTTTCGCTCATCAGCACGCTTGGCTACTACGGTGCTTACGTGTTCGCGATCTACGAAGCAGTGACAGGCCGTTATCCTACAATCGGCGTTTTCTCTCTGGTTACATTAGCCATTCAGCAGTCCAGCAGTAACTTTCAGCAGGCATTTTCGACGGCTTCCGGTATTGCCGATCAGGCGCTCTTTCTCACCGACCTCATTGCATTCTTTGACATGAAGCCGACGGTCACAACAAAGCCGGATGCGCTCCCAGCGCCTCGACCAATTCAGCGCGGTTTCGAGTTCCGCAATGTCTCATTCGCCTATCCTGGCACCGAGCGCCGTGTGCTGAAGGACTTCAACTTCGTCCTCAGGCCCGGCGAGCGTATTGCCCTTATCGGGGAAAACGGCCAAGGCAAGACCACGGTCGTCAAGCTCATCACCCGTCTCTATGATCCGACGGAAGGCCAGATACTTCTTGATGGCGTCGATTTGCGCGACTATGACCTGGACGATTTACATAAGGAAATCGGGGTCATCTTTCAGGATTTCATGCGCTACGAAATGACCGCACGCGAAAACATAGCGATTGGCCGTGTTGAACTTCCGCATACAGAAGCAGAGATCGAAAGCGCCGCGCAGAAGAGCCTTGCGCAAGGTGTAATCGAAAAGATGCCGGCCCGCTACGATCAGATGCTGGGGCGCCGCTTTGAAGGCGGAGTTGATTTATCAGGCGGGGAATGGCAAAAGATTGCTTTGGCTCGTGCCTATCTGCGTGACGCGCAGTTGTTAGTGCTCGATGAACCGACTGCCGCGCTCGACGCAAAAAGTGAGCTCGAAGTTTTCGAGCGATTCGCGGAATTGACTGAGGGCAAGATGGCGCTGCTTATCTCGCATCGCTTTTCGACCGTCCGAATGGCTGACCGCATTGTCGTTCTCGAGGGCGGCCGACTCGTTGAAGAGGGCACACATCAGCAACTCGTAGCGCTCGGTGGACGCTATGCCGGAATGTTCGAGATGCAGGCGGCGAGTTATCGCTGATGGAGATCCATGACGTATCAGGTTCCTGAGATAGATCAGAACATCCTCGATAACGCCGGCATTTGCGCCGAAGACCTTCGCGCACACGCACGCCTAGCCGCTGCCGGTTGGAATACAGTGCATCGCGTCCGCGGACCGCTTCCATTTCTGGAACTGATCGATAGAGCGCAGATGGCACTCGACACGCTTAATCAGGAACTCGGTGCTCTTCCGGCTAACAGCCCCAGTCCTCTGCTGGAGCTACGCGAAAATCCTCGTCTTCTGCGTTCCGCAATTAATGAAATCTCTTCGATACGCCGGAAGATTCTGCATCTGCCCCGCTTGACGGACGAACCGCGAAATGCTGCGCTGGCCCGCGCCTACCTTGACGCAGCACATTCCGTTTGGAATGGCTCGGCACTGGGCATCTATGTTGAAACCGCGCAGCGTAACGACCCGCTGGAGCTGAGGGAGTTGTGGGCCCTTCCATCATTCATGAAATTCGCTCTCGTGGAACTGATTCTCCTGCAGGCCGATGCCATGCTGCACGCGCCGCAATCGCCGGAGGCAACCGCTCCAGAGCTTTTGACATCACGCATCAAAAGCCTGCGCGACCTAGGCCACGCCGATTGGCTCTCGCTCATGGAGCCGCTCGTCGTCTTCGATGCCCTGCTGCAGCAGGATCCCACGCGCGCCTATTCCCAGATGGACTTTGATAGCCGGGAAAACTATCGCAAGCGCATTGCTGAAATTGCCCATCATTCAGAATGCTCCGAGAGCCAGGTGGCTTCAGCAGCGCTCGAACTCGCCCGACAAGCCCAACAGCGGAAAATCGAAGACCCAAGACTCTACCTGCGGTACGCACATATCGGCTACTACCTTATTGATCGCGGCTTTCACTCCCTCATTGACAGTATCGGATATCACCCTCGCTTTGTTGACCGCCTGCGAACCTTTGTGCGCCGTCATGCCGATGACTTCTACATCGGCGGAATCGAGATCCTCACCGTCCTGCTCATCGCTGCCATACTATTTCCCCTCATCCCGAATTACTCCATCTTTGGCGGACTCACATTTGCCTTCCTCCTTCTGCTGCTTCCTGCCACCCAAGGAGCAGTGGATTTTGTGAACAACACTATCACCGCCCTTTTTAAGGCATCCGCACTGCCGAAGCTTGACTTCACGAAAGGCATTCCCGCTGACTACACAACGCTCGTCACGGTACCCACACTGTTGGTAAACGAAAAGCAGGTGCGTAAGTTAGTAGCGGAACTTGAAGTCCGGTTCCTCGCCAATCCGGACCCTAATCTCCATTTCGCCCTGCTTACCGATTTGCCTGATTCCGTCACGCGGCCGCGCGAGAACGACAGCGACCCGCTTGTCGATCTCGCCGTTCGCCTTATCAATGAACTCAATCTGCGCTATCCCACATCGCCGAAACACGGATCGTTCTTCCTCCTTCATCGCCATCGCATCTTCAATGCACGCCAGGGCGTTTGGATGGGATGGGAGCGCAAGCGCGGCAAGCTTCTCGACCTCAATAAGTATCTTCGCGGGGAGTTCGACGCCTTCCCCGTAAAGGCCGGCGATCTAACCACGCTTTCCCGGGTCAAATACATCATCACCCTCGATTCCGATACGCAATTGCCGCGCGGCACCGCGAGTGCGATGGTGGGGGCGATGGCTCATCCGTTAAACCGAGCCATTATCGATCCCGATCGCCGCATCGTCACCGCTGGCTACGGCATTCTGCAACCACGTGTAGGGGTGAGCGTGCATTCCGCATCCCGTTCGCGACTCGCATCACTCTATTCCGGACAAACCGGTTTCGATATTTACACGCGAGCGGTCTCCGACGGCTATCAAGATCTTTATGGCGAGGGCAGCTTCACCGGCAAAGGAATTTACGAAGTCCATGCACTCCATACCGTGCTTGACAAGCGTTTCCCGCGCAACGCGCTCCTCAGTCATGACCTCATCGAAGGGGCTTACGCTCGAGCCGGGCTGGCGACGGACATTGAAGTCATCGACGATTATCCGTCACACTACAGTGCCTATACTCGCCGCCAGCACCGCTGGGTGCGCGGTGATTGGCAGATCGCTCAATGGCTTTTCGCCCGCGTGCCGGACGAGTCAGGCCGCTTCGTGCGCAATCCAATTTCCACCATCTCCCGGTGGAAGATTTTTGATAATTTGCGCCGCTCGCTTGTCGAACCATTTACGCTCCTTCTTCTAGTCGCCGGATGGCTTGGCCTGCCCGGAGGCGCGCTTTACTGGACCGCAGTCACTCTTTTCCTGCTCGTCGCTCCTACGCTAGTGCAACTCGCCTTCGGCCTGGGGCGCGCCTTCTTAAGCGAACAACAAGGCAGTGTCGGCGAAGCACTCGACAGCCTCTGGCAAGCCATCTTCATTACACTGTTAAACCTTGCATTTCTACCCCACCAGACAATGCTGTCGCTGGATGCGATTGTTCGTTCGCTCATTCGGCGCTTCATCACCGGCCAGCGTCTTCTCGAATGGGAGACGGCAGCAGAAGCTGAATCTTCTAAAGCAAAAATTACGCCCGTCGATCGCTACCTTGCGGCCACATCCGCCTTTGCGGTCGCCGTTGCCATCGTGCTTGCCTTCACTCGGCTGCGGTCGCTGTTTATTGCTGCTCCTATTCTCATCCTATGGGGATTCGCGAACGGAATTACCCTCTGGCTGAACCGTCCGCCCCGCGAACAGAAGCAACGCCTAAGCGTGCGCGAAGAAACCTTTTTGCGCCAGCATGCATTGCGCGTATGGCGCTTTTTCCAAGAGTATGGAGGGCCTCGCCATAACTTTCTGATTCCGGACAATGTGGAGGAAGAGGCGCTCTTTGAAGCCGGACGCGTCTCCCCCACCAATTTTGGCCTCCTGCTCAACGCACGCCAGGCCGCGGTGAAATTCGGTTTCCTCACCGTACCTGAATTTTCGGAACTCACCCAGCAGAGCCTCGCATCTATGGATCGGCTCTCAAAATACCGAGGCCACCTGTACAACTGGTACGACATGCAGACACTTCAGCCCCTTCAACCGATTACCGTGTCTTCCGTTGACAGCGGCAATCTGGCCGCATCGCTCTACACCCTGCGTACAGGAGCGGAAGCTTTACTGCGCACCTCACTGCTTTCCGCCGCCCTGTTCCGCGGCGTGGCAACGCATTGGCAACTGATGCATTCACAGAAAGACATCCCTGCCGAGATTGCAGCTCATGCTTTGCCTGCCGCCTACGCAAGCCTTGAGAATTGGTGCGCCTGGAGCTTCCAAACTGCCGAGTTGCCGGCTTTTGCGTACATCCCCGATTATCTACAACCGTCTCCTGACGAATCTATATGGTGGCTTAATGAAACACGGGCCCGCTTGCGGGCAATCACGTCGCTCATTGCCGACTTTTTGCCATGGCTCCTGCCAGAATTTACGCCCCTCCGGCAGATTCCGGCTCTGGCCTTGCATCGGGATGATCTGTTTCCCACGCTTGAAGACGCGGAAGGTTTTGCCGATCAGCTGGAACACCGGCTCTCCCGCACCTGGGCTACTCTGAATGCGGCCAAAGATGAACTAGGCCAGAGTGTCCTGGTCGAAAAGCTGCGCTCCGAACTTCCGGCCACACGCAAACGCTTGAAAAAACTTGTGGCGAGCATCCGCACCATCTCCAGTGAGGCATTTCTCAAAGCGGAGGCGATGGATTTCACTTTTCTGGCCAAGAAAGATCGCCAACTCCTTTCCATCGGCTACGACGTCGAGACAGGAAAGCTTCACTCTGCCTGCTACGACATGCTCGCTTCGGAAGCCCGCATTGCTACCTTCATCGCAGTCTCGCGCGGCGAGCTTCCGCAACTGGGATGGTTCAAGATGGGGCGCGCTCATACCTCAGCTTTTGGCCATTTCATCCTGCTTTCTTGGACTGGAACCATGTTTGAATACCTCATGCCCTCGCTATGGATGCGGAGCTACCCCGATACTCTTATCGCGCGTTCGCTCGCGGCCGCTGTCGAGATCCAACGCCGTTTCGCGCAATCTCTTAACATTCCCTGGGGCATTTCAGAGTCAGGCTATGGAAAAACAGATGAGGCTGGGCACTATCACTATCAGGCCTTCGGCATCCCGCAAATTTCGCTCAAGTGGGACGCCTTAGCCGGTCCAGTCATCTCGCCTTACTCCACATTTCTAGCGCTCGGTGTTGATTCGGCTGAAGCTCTTCGCAATCTACATCGCATGGATGACTCCGGATGGAGTGGCGCATACGGCTTTTACGAATCCGCCGACTTTTCACAGTCCACGCAAAGGCCAGTGTTAGTCCGCGAATGGATGGCGCACCACCAGGGAATGGCTATTCTTGCAATTCTCAATCTGCTCGAGGACAATTCGGTGCAGGAATGGTTCCATGCTAATCGCGTTTTTCAAGCGAGCGAACTTCTGCTGCATGAGAAAGCAATTCGCAAAGGAGCTCTAAAGGCTGAACAGAAGCAGAACATGCCGCGCCGAGCACAAGGTCACAAGTAAAAATTGAGACCGGCAGAAACTATTGCTCGTCCAGAAAGTGCTTAACCCGTCGATCATATTGTGGGGATCGGATTCGGCCCGAATAATCTCGTCTGGGCAGGACCCCCGGGCAGATCGCGCAGGGCGGCTCACTCGCATACAGGATACTGGCTGAAAAAGGTGCTCCCGTTTCCGAGCGAAGCCGTATCCAGTCAAACTAGAAGGTCGATTTTCAGCTACTGAATGAAGTGTTTGAGGCTCGAACCGGAAGTTACTTGATCGAGTCGGAGTGCGCTGCCAGCTCGCCCGGCATACCCGCATTGGGCACCAGCATGTCTTCTTTACGCATCACCAGATTGGTCGCGTTCAGGCTGGCCAGCTCAAAGCCATGTCCGTGCGTGATGGCGTCGGTCGGGCAGGCCTCGACGCAATAGCCGCAGAAGATGCAGCGGTTGTAGTCGATGTTATAGACCTTGGCATAGCGTTCGGCGCTGGAGATGCGCTTCTCAGCCGTGTTCTCCGCGGCTTCAATGTAGATGCAGTTCGAAGGACAAGCTGCCGCGCAAAGAAAGCACGCCACACATTTTTCCAGTCCGTTTTCGTCACGCTGCAATACGTGCGCGCCGCGAAAACGCTCCTGCAGAACTGCTCCACGCGTGGGACCGGGGCCATCTGGATAATTTTCAACCTCGGTCGGCTGGAACATTTCCTTGAAAGTGATGCTCATCCCCTTGCTGATTGCGGCGATGTTGCGCACGATCGACATGCTTCCAGTATACCGCGATGAAATGACCAACTGACACGCCGCCATACCAAAGCACTACTCTTCGATTCCCAGTTTTTTCCAGATTTCATCTACGCGCGATTTTGTTGCCGCATCCATTTCGATCATTGGGGGCCACGGCCTCGTGAAGCCCTCCGCTGCCCACTTCCTCGTGGCATCAATGCCCATCTTGCTGCCGTAGTTCGGTAGGCGCGAGGAGTGGTCGAGCGAGTCCACCGGGCCAAGAGTGAACTGGATGTCCCGCTCCGGATCAATGTTGTTCGCCACCCGCAGCGTCACCTCGGCTAAATCCTGCACGTCGCAGTCTTCGTCTACTACGATCACGCATTTCGTGAACATCGCCTGGCCCATTGACCAGATGCCGTTCATCACTTTGCGCGCCTGCCCCGCGTAGCTCTTCTTCACCGATACGATCATCAGGTTGTGAAAGACGCCCTCTACCGGCAGGTTGATATCCACGATCTCCGGCAGCGTGAGCCGCATGAGCGGCAGGAAGATGCGCTCGACGGCCTTGCCCATCCAGGCGTCCTCCATCGGCGGCTTGCCTACGATAGTCGAGGCATAGATGGGATCTTTGCGGTGCGTGATGCAGGTGATGTGGAAGACCGGATACTCCTCTTCCATGGTGTAGAAGCCGGTGTGGTCGCCGAATGGGCCTTCGGATCGCAGCTCGTCGAGCTTTACGTAGCCTTCGAGCACGATCTCCGCATGCGCAGGGACTTCGAGATCGACCGTCTCGCATTTCACCAGTTCGACCGGCTTCTGCCGCAGAAATCCGGCAATCAAATACTCTTCCACATCGGGTGGCGCAGGCACAATTGCAGCAAAGGTTGTCGCAGGATCAGTTCCGATGGCTACCGCGACTTCGAGGCGATTATCTTTCAGGTTGCCGAGCGCGATTCTTGTGGTCCCTCCGGCGGTTTCGGCCATTGCGTGAACGTGCTCAGCGGCTGTCGACCCTGAAGCTGCGCGCAGACGCTCGCGCAGATGCTCGGCGGCGTTCTTTTGGCGCTGCCAGTGCATTCCTGTGGTCTGTCCGTCGTAGACCTGCATCCGGTACATGCCGACATTGCGTTTGCCTGTCTTCGGATCGCGTGTGACGACGCAGGGCAGCGTGATGAAGCGGCCTCCGTCGAGCGGCCAGCATTGCAGCACTGGAAAATCGAGCACACTGAAGTTTTCGCGCAGGACTACCTGCTTGCAAGGCGCATCTTTGGCTGCCACCGTCTTCGGGAAAAATTTCCCGACTTCGGCGAGCATGGGCAGCATCTTCAGCTTTTCAAGGAAGCCCTCGGGCGATTTCACTTCGAGTAGCGCTCGGATGCGCTGCGCGATCTCGTCAAGCGAATCTACGTTAAGCGCGAGCCTCATTCGGCGTTTGCTGCCGAACTGGTTCATCAACACGCTGGTGCCGGGGTAGCCCTTGACGTTTTCAAACAGCAGCGCTGGACCTCCGGGCTCATAACCCTTCAGCCCTCCCTTCTTGCCAGCCTTTGAGGCACGGTCGGTGATCTCGGCGATTTCGAGCAACGGGTCCACTTCGTGGCGCACGCGTTTCAGTTCGCCCGTCTTGTCCAGCGCCTTGATCCACTCCCTCAGGTCGTCGTATGCCAAAGTTGTCCCCGGCGCTCCCTAAAGGGGAGCGCAACTCTTCATAGTAATGGGTTGGCTGTTAGAGCGGTTGGCTATCGCGAGATCAGCTATAGTCCTGCCGTTCGAAAAGCGCTCGCCGATGAATTCCTTGAATTGGAGACCTATCGGCAAACGAAGCAAGCTGGGGCGCGCGCCTGCGAGCTAGCCGCCGGCGGTGCGCATCCAGCGATCGAGCAAGGTCTGGGCGCAGCGTGCTCCGCAGAGGTGCTTCGTAGTAGCATCATGCGAGAGAAAAACATTCCAATGCGTCACCTTCAACACTGACTGCTCCACTTCCGGGGTGGGCGAGACAGCTTCTCCCCATGCCAGCCACCAGTCCTCCGCCTCTTCATTTTTTTCTTTGCCGCAAACGTCACAGGAATAAGTTTCGGTCCAGGCCATACGCGATGCTCCCTACGTTTGAGGAGAGTAGCACAGGGACTGGCCGTCCAGGCAACCGCTTCGCGTGGACCTTCCCGTTCGTCGTTGGATTTGGTGTCGAGGCATCGCGCCATGCGCCCGTCCCAGTCCTTCCGCTCCCCGTTGTCGCCATAACTCATTCAATTCGCTTGGCTTTCACGGCAATGAGCGCAATCTAATTCCTTGCAAATTCTTTGATTCCACTTGATTTTCTTAGGTCTCATTTTCGGCAAATCATTGGTTCTGCTTGGTTTTCCCGGTCTAGTGGAGTTCATGTTCTGACAAATTCTCCCCTTCTTGAGGATAGAAACGTCAGGGGATAATCACATGCGCGCGGATGTTATTGAGCTAACTTGGCTTGTTACGGGCAGGGCTTGACACGGCCCGGCACTCACAGGAACTTTGCCACCACGGGTCAGCCCCCAACCTGACGGCCTACCGCCCGAAGAATGTTTGCAGCGGTTCTCTCAGGCTGCAGCGGTTGGGCGTATCTCGACCAGTGGATAACCCAGCCGTTTCCATTCGTCGAAGCCGCCCAGGAGGGGCCGTACACGGAAAACTCCCAGTTTGCGAATGGTCAGGGCCATCTTGGCCGCCGTGGCTTCGCTGGGGCAGGTGCAGAAAAGCACCACGTCCCGGTCGCGGGGAATGTCGGCACTGTGCGCTACAAGACTGTCTGGCGAGAGCAGGATGGCTCCCGGGAGGGTTCTGGGGTCGGGTAGATAGTCAAGGGGATGGCGGAGATCGACGATGTAGACTGGCTGGCCGCGGTCGATCATTTCCTTCAGTTCCCTTGGGTCCAGCCTGGCCATTCGAATTTCGCGGAGAAAGGCGCGCTGGCGGAAGAATCTCCAAATGAAGAAGGCCAGCAGCAGCAGCGCGAAGAGCAGGAAGCCAAAGCGCGCGACCCACGCCAGCGCGTTGGGATGCCGATTGAGAACGTCGCCGAAGAAACGTCCGCCGAACGTGAAGGCGGAAGCCCACAACAGAATGCCAGCCGTGTCATAGATGGCAAACAGGCGATACTGCATACCGGTCTGGCCAGCGATGGGTGCGGCCACGGAACCGAGGCCGGGGAGGAACTTGGCAACTACCAAAGCCCCAGCTCCATGCTTCGTGAAGTAGTTCTCGGTGCGACGTACGCACGTGTTGCTTTCCATTGACAGGCGGCAGAGCAGTTTGACCACCGCTCCGCCATATTTTTTCCCCATCCAGTACCAGATGCTATCGCTGATCAGGCTGCCGAGAATGACGACGATCAACACCAGCGGCAGACTCATTTTGTGGGTAGCTGTCAGCGTCCCGGCGGTGAGCAGTATAGGCACACTGGGAACAGGAGCTCCCAGCTGCTCGATGAGCACCCAGAGGAAAAGTATCCAATAGCCGTATTTGAGGAAGAAATCTAACGCAACCGGCATTTTGAGGCTGCCTCTCGCTCAAGGATAACTGTAAAGAAGATGCCGCCGGGCGCGAAATGATTCTGTGAATATGGAAGGCCGGACCGCCTTTGAATGATCCGGCCGCTCATTGCGAAGTTCTGCACTTGCTTTGATGACGCGAGCGGCCCTTGCGTGAAGCCCGCGTCCGGTGCCGGAACGCGGGCGGCGAAGTTTAATCCTTCACTCTGACCTTTGGCTCAACCGACATGCCGGGCCGTAGCAGATGGTCTGCGATCTGGCTGGGGTTGGTGAAGTCGATGCGCACGGGAACGCGCTGCACTACCTTGACATAGTTGCCCGTCGCGTTTTCCGGGGGAAAGAGACTGAGCACGGAGCCGGTTGCGCCGCCGATCTGCGTGATCTTAGCGTCGTACTTGCGGCCGCCATAGGCATCCACTTCGATGACGACGTGCTGGCCGGCGCGCATGTGATCCAACTGCGTTTCCTTGAAGTTGGCCGTCACCCAGATGTCGTCGAGCGAGACCAGGGTCATCATGTTCTGGCCCACGCTCACGTTCTGGCCCACTTCTACGCTCTTGCGCGTGATGATTCCGGCCTCCGGAGCGACGAGTTTGGTGTAGCTCAGGTTCAGCTTCGCTTGATCGAGTTGCGCCTGTGCCTGCTGCACCATAGCTGCCGCCTGATCGGCTTTTGCTTTCTGAATCGCGACCTGCTGCGGACCGGTCTGTGCGTTCTGCAGGCTTGCCTGCGCCTCGGCGACGCGGTCGTGTGCGATACGCACGCCGTCGCGCGCCCCTTGCAGATTTGCTTCTGCCTGAGCAAGCTGCGCCTTGTTGGCGTCGGCTGCGGCCACAGTCGCGTCAAACTGCAGTTTTGAGATTACGTCCTTCTCTACGAGCGGCGTGTAGCGGTCCAAATCCAGTTGCGACTTGGTGGCGTTGGCCTTGGCCTGCGCGACGGCGGCCTGAGCAGCGTCAAGCTGCTGTTCCGCCTGGGCCACGGTGGATCGCGCGCTCGAGACATCGGCGCCCGCGGAGGACAAGGTTGAGCCCGTGTTTATGTGCGTGACAGGCACGTTAACGCGTGCGGCCTCGTAGGCGGCCTCGGCGCTGGCCAGAGTGGCCTCGTCCTGCTCGACCGCGGTCTGAAAATCCTTCGGATCGAGCTCCGCGATTACGGTGCCTGCATCGACATACTGGTTCTCGTCCACGTTGACCTTGACGACGTTGCCGGCGATGCGGGAGCTGATCTGGATGAGGTGTCCGTTCACCTGCGCGTCGTCGGTGTCTTCGTAAAACGTGGAGTGCCACCAGAACAGCACCGCACCCACAACGAGGATGGCCACGACGCCTATGATAATGAACCTGCGGCGCGATTTCGTGCGCGGGTCAGTAGGCTCGGGCTCGGACTTTCCTTCGTTTTTTCGCGCGTCCTGATTTTGCGCCTTTTGATTCTGCGCCTTGTTATCCTGATCGGGAATTTCGTCCGCCACAGTTACTTTCCTCCCACATATATCTTGTAATGATTGCCAGCCACACCCAGCGCGCGCGCCAGCGAAAGCTTCGCGACATTGTGCTGGTAGAGGCTCTTCACATATTGGTCGTCGGCTTGGGCAAGCGCCGTGAGCGCCTGTGAAACCGCTAGATTATCGTCTACGCCCGCTTTGTACCGCTCCTGCGATTCGATGAGCGCCTCGCGGGCCAGTTCCACGTTGCTGCGCGATACTTCCACCTGCTTCTGCGCTGCCTGAATGTCGAGGATGCTGTCGCGCACGTCGGCGCCGATCTGTCCTTGCAGATCGCTCAGTCGCGCTCGCTCCTGATCGAGCTGGGACTGCGCCTGCCCGGCATCGCCGCGCAGTTTGGCCTCTTCAAAGACCGGCATATCGAACGTTCCGGTAGCGCTTCCGGTTCCGTGCGAATTCGCCACATTGACGCCGATATCGCCGTAGTCTCCGCTGAAGCCGATAACCGGCAAACGCTCGTCAGTCGCGGCCTTGCGCGCATGTTCGGCTGCTGTTACCTGCTCGCCGAGGGCCTTCAAGTCGCTGCGGGCGGCGAGCGCCTGTTTCACCGCCGTATCCGGATCGAGGTTGTCGAGCGGCGCGTACGGGGCCTGATCAGTCAACTGGAATTTCTGCTCCAGCGACAGGCCGATGGCCCGCGCCAACGCAATGCGATCCTTGTCGTATGCGTTCTGCGCCGTGATCAGCGACTGCTGCTGCGTCTGGTAATCGACGCGCGCCCGCAGCTCATCGAGCAGGGGTGCGGTGCCGGCCTGGTGGTTGTCGACGGCCTGATCGAGCGAAATCTTTGAACTGTTCACCTGCGCCTTCGCCGCGTCAATCAATCCCTTGTCGGCGATGCAGGTGAGGTAGGCATTGCCCACAGTGAGTACGACCATATCGCGCGCGTCATCGACCGAGAGCTTCGTGCCGGCGAAATTATGCTTCGACGCCAAATAGTTTTGCAGCGCAGACAGATTCAGCAGCGACCAGTAGAGCGAAGCACGCAAGTCAGTGTACCCGTAAGGGCCGATGATGGCCGGAAACCCCGGAACGCGCAGTCCCTCGGCCTGAAGGTCTTGCTGCTGCACCGATTCCTTTATTCTGGCGTCTACGGTTGGCAGCAGCGCCTGCAACTCGTCCAACTGCTGGCCGCGCGCCGAAAGCCCGCTCTGGCTGGTCAGAATCAAGCCAAGGTTATGTTTCAGCCCAAGCGCGATGGCGTTATCGAGTGACAGAGGAAGAACGCCCTCGGTAGGCTTTTCCGTGGTTTCGCTTCCCTGAAAGGTGGTGCTGTTGATCTGCGGCTGGATGACCTGAATAGGCGGCGCCGGCTGGGCGGAGCCTCCACCGCTCTGTCCAAACTGGAAAGCATGAGCCGCCGGGGCGGCCATTGCCAACAGAATCGCGGCGGACAGCAGGCCGGAAAACACAAACGCTCGCCGGCTGCGAAGACTTGCCTTCAACACGAAACACTCCATCGCGGGGGAAATTTGCCCTGATTGAAAAAACTGAATTGCCTAAACGCTGTTTTCAGGTTACGCGGTTTTGGATGCCTAGGGCCCTGAAAGTATTCAAAAAAAAGAGCGACACGAGCGTCCTGGCACGCATTTCTCGGGCAAAAGACATGGCCGGGAGGATTCTGTGCCACCCGGCCGAGACCCGACTCAAGCCTTGACGGCCGCGGAGTGCACCAGCGACGTGGCCAGCGAGCACAATGCCTGACGGAAGAGTTCGCTCACCTGCCGAGGTTGCCAGTTGCGGGCAGCCGCCCTGCTCAGAGAAGCAGCGGTGGCCGCGTTATCCCATCCGAGTATGGCGCGCTCCACAAAAATCGCCCGCTGCGCCACAGGCAGCCTTTCCAGCCAGTCACGCAGGGTGCGGCGGCCCGGACCGCTGACCATCCCGGCAAGTTGGCTGGCGGAGATTCCGGCCGAAGACAGGTCGTCGCCCTCGATGCAGCCGCCGCTCCCTTCGCCGGATATGGCGGGAGCGTCGAAGGCGCGGGGATCGGCCTGGTTCAGACGCGCGAGCGCCGTCTCCACGAGATTGAGCCGGGCGGCATGGACGGAGGCTTCAGCCTCGGCGCAGGGATCGATGTTTGTCTGTGCTACCGTGGCCTCGACCAGCTCCACCGCCTGCGACTCATCGCTCAACATAAGCGCCGCAAGCTGGTAAAGCTCAGCGGCGGCATCGTGCACCCTTGAGCGTCCGCCTTCGCAATCGCTGTCCACCATTTCAGTTTCCTCCGCTGTTTTCTTCATCCTCATGCAGCGCCCCTCGGGAGTCAACTGGCACCGTGCAGGTCAGCGTGCAGGACGCGATTCTGAGGGCCTCTTTTCACTTTCTATTGACATTGCAACGGTAGAAAGACCGGTAGCTTTCCAGAAATCGCTAGACTAGAGTCTGGGACCTGATCCCTGACCGCAGAACGCTGACGTTATGACTCGATCGCAAAGTCACAAGCAAAGCCGCTTTATTGGACGAGATCAGTCGTGGCTCGACTTTAACCGCCGCGTGCTGGAAGAGGCTCAGGACACGACGAATCCTTTGCTGGAGCGCGTGAAATTTCTGGCCATTACGGCCAGCAATCTCGATGAATTCGTCGAGATCCGCATCGCCAGCATTCTGCAGCGCATTGAAGATGGTTACTCCGAGACCGATGACGACGGTGTGACGCTGGAGCAATCGCTGGCGGCGATTAACCGGAATATGCACGCCTTCGTCGCGGCCCAGTATGACTGCTGGAACCAGCAGCTGCTGCCCGCGTTGCGCTCGGCTGGCGTGCGCGTGCTGACGTGGGACACGATGGACGACGCGGCACGCGAGGCGGCCACCGCTTTTTATCAGCGCGAGGTCGACCCGCTGCTTACTCCCATCACCATAGACCCGGCGCATCCATTTCCGCGCGTTTTGAACAAGGCCCTTTGTATCGCACTGCTGCTGCGGCACAAACGCAAGGGTTCAGCCGGACCGGTGCTGGGGGTGGTCACCATTCCACGTGCCGTGCCACGCCTGGTGCGGCTGCCTTCCACCTCAGGCACGCATGACTATGTGTTTCTGCACGATTTGATCGAGCGCAACGCCGCAGGCATGTATCGCGGATATGAAATTCTGTCGAAGGCTGCATTTCGGGTCACGCGCAACAGCAATCTTTATTTTCAGGAAGAGGAATCGCGCACACTGCTGGAAACGGTGCGCGGAGAACTGCACAACCGCCGCAAGGGCGACGCGGTTCGGCTTGAAATCGAAAAATCCGCCGACGCTGAGATCGTCGACCGTCTGCGAATCAACTTCGAGCTGGACGATTCGCAGGTCTTTGGCACCGACGGCCCCGTGAATCTCTCGCGCCTGATGAATCTCTACAGCGACACGCCGCGGCCGGACCTGAAATATCAGCCCTTCGTTCCGCGTGAACTGCGCCTGAATCGGAAATCGGCGGATCTCTTCGAAGAGCTGCGCCACCGCGATATTCTGCTGCACCATCCGTATGACTCCTATGACGGCGTGGTGAGCTTTATTGAAGCCGCCGCGCAGGACCCGAATGTCGTCTCCATCAAACAGACGCTTTACCGCACCAGCGCCGACTCGACCATCTTCAATGCCCTGACGGAAGCGTCGCAGAGCAAAGAAGTGACGGTGGTGGTGGAACTGACGGCACGATTCGATGAGGCCTCAAATATTCGCTGGGCACGCGACCTCGAAGACTCGGGTGTGCAGGTGTTTCACGGAATTGTAGGCCTGAAGACGCACTGCAAGCTGGCGCTGCTGGTGCGGCGCGACCCGGATGGCGTGACTCGCCGCTACGGGCACTTAGGCACTGGCAATTACAACCCGGTGACGGCGCGCTTTTATACCGACCTGAGCCTGCTCACGGCAGACCCGGAGATTACGGCGAGCATGCACGCGGTCTTCAACTATCTGACCGCGCACTCTGAGTCCGGCGATTACTCGCCGCTGCTAGTTGCCCCACTGACGCTGGCGGAAAATCTTATCCGCCTCATTCATCGCGAGACCGAACACGCCGATGCTGGCCGTCCGGCGCACATCATCGCCAAGATGAACTCACTTCTCGAACCCGGCATCGTCGAGGCGCTGTACGCCGCATCGCGAGCCGGAGTTGAGGTCGACCTTATCGTGCGTGGCATCTGCTCGCTTCGTCCGGGAGTTAAGGGCATGAGTGAAAATATTCGCGTCCACTCTATCGTTGGCCGATTCCTCGAGCATAGCCGCATCTTTTACTTCATGAATGGCGGTCAGGGTGACATATATTGCGGGAGCGCAGACTGGATGCCGCGCAACCTGTTCGAGCGCTGCGAAGTCGTTTTCCCGATTCGCGATGCTCAGATTAGCGCGCGCATCCGCAACGAAATTCTCGCCGCTCTTCTCGCGGACCAGCTAAAGACGCGAGTCCTCAACGCATCGGGAGTCTATCAGCGCATTTCAAAACCAGACACTCAACGCGGACAGCCGCTCTTTAGCGCGCAGGACTTCTTTATCCAAGTCGCTGAAGGAAAGGCGTCTCAGGAAAATATCCCGCCCGCGACGGCACGTAAGCTTCCTTCCGCCACTCCGGTCAAGCGCCGCAGAAGAAAGTACGTCGCAAAGACGTGAGAAGTCCGCACAAAGAGCTCAATTAATTGGAATTAGTTGGAAGACGGGGCCGAGGCAGAAATCCTTAAGACATCCTTTTACACGGCCCATACATCAGAGAGTATCCAGCAAGGCCTTCCATACAAGTTTGATGCAAACGTCCGGCTTTTTGATGGTTGAGTGGTAACAATTAACCTCCGAAAGTTACTAAAAGTTACTAAAAAGTAGTTAAAGTTTTCAGGGTTGGCCATCTAAAGTCAAAGTGAGAAACCGATTTCCAACGCAAACTTGCAGAAAGCGTGCTATATGGGGTTACTCTCATATCACGCGCGATCCGCGCAAAAAAGTACTAAGGAGAATACTCTTATGTCAAAGCTGTATGCCCGCTCGATTTCCGTCGCTGCTGCTCTTTTGATTCCGGTTACATCCGCGCTGGCATTGAGCCCCGCCGCTCCGCGTCCAGTACCGCCGCCTGCGCTGGCATTGAGCCCCGCCGCTCCGCGTCCAGTACCGCCGCCTGCCCTGGCATTGAGCCCCGCCGCTCCGCGTCCAGTACCGCCGCCTGCCCTGGCATTAAGCCCCGCCGCTCCGCGTCCAGTACCGCCGCCTGCCCTGGCATTAAGCCCCGCCGCTCCGCGTCCAGTACCGCCGCCTGCCCTGGCATTAAGCCCCGCCGCTCCGCGTCCAGTTCCGCCGCCTGCGCTGGCATTAAGCCCCGCCGCTCCGCGCCCAGTACCGCCGCCTTCGCTGGCATTAAGCCCCGCTGCTCCACGTCCAGTGCCGCCGCCTACGCTGGCATTAAGCCCCGCTGCTCCACGCCCAGTGCCGCCGCCTGCGCTGGCATTAAGCCCCGCTGCTCCACGCCCAGTACCGCCGCCTGCGCTGGCATTGAGTCCCGCTGCTCCGCGCCCGGTTCCGCCGCCCTCCACTGTGACCGATGTTTTAGGATAATAGTAGTCGGCCGCCGCATTTTTACCGCATCCCTGCGTCCTGCTGCTGTATGCTAACTGGCAGAAGGGCTTGAGGATGGATGTTTCAAGTCTAGACAACATATTTTGGGTCGCGGGTGTTGTTGGACACGTTCTACTGTTGGCGATACTGTTCAGGCGGCGACTGTACCGGATGTTTCCGGTATTCTCGATATTTGTCTTGTGGGCGGTTATCTCCGATCCGCTGCTCTATCTGGTGTTGTCTGCGGGTCACGGCGGTTTCAACCACTACTATTTTCAGACGTACTATGCCTTCAGTATTCTTGAATATCTGCTTGAGTTAGGCGTCCTTTTGGAGATAGCCGCGAACGTGATCCGTCCGGCCAAACAATCTTTTCAGCGAGGCGTTCTTTATTTCTTTCTGGGAGCGATCCTGGTCATAGGCTTGGGTTCCTTCTTTTTCGCCGCACGCGCGAATGCGGTTACACTCACCGACCACCGCACTTTCATTGTTATCGACACAGGATTCGCCATCCTGCGCCTGGTTATATTTCTTCTGATTGCTGGCTTTTCGCAAGTTCTGGGTCTTAACTGGAAGAACCATGTTCTCCAGCTAGCTACGGGCCTGGCGTTTTATTCTCTGGTAATGCTGGTAGGGGAACTCGCCCAAAGCCAGCTCCGCGCCGGGCCCATTTATACCGCTCAATACTCGTATTGGAGCAAAATACAGGTCATTGGTTACCTTTGTACCCTGTACTTCTGGTGCTACGCTTTTGCGAAAAAAGAGGCTCCACGCAAAGAATTTAGTCCACAAATGACCAAAATTCTGGTATCACTATCTGGAAGCACAAAGAGGCAAGGTTCTGTTCTTGCCCGTACACGTGATCAATAGCACATGATTCTTTCCATTTTTTCCGTCGCAATAGCAGCCATCCCGGCCGCTTATGTCATTTATTGGCGGCGCACGCAGATTCGACGCCGCAATGCGGACTGG
The DNA here is from genome assembly GCA_963743135.1 of uncultured Acidobacteriaceae bacterium. Classification (GTDB taxonomy): domain Bacteria; phylum Acidobacteriota; class Terriglobia; order Terriglobales; family Acidobacteriaceae; genus Silvibacterium. The sequence continues at coordinate 390,625 of CAVUON010000006.1, read as the reverse complement.
AATTCAATTCTGGGCCGTCTACGCTCGAACAGCGAGTTCGGATTCGCCGAGATTTCCAAGCGCTACCTGTATAGTCCCGGTATCCAGGCCACCTCTCAGGATGTCTGGCCGAGGATTGATGGCGTTAACGGACTGTGGGCCATGTATGTGAATGCTGGCGTGCTGATGGAACTGGCAGAGTATGCCTCCACGCACGGCCGCGAAGCCGTTCCCGAGATGCTGATTGAAGAATTGCGGAGCGACGCGATGCAGCTGCGCATCGCAGTACTGATCGCGATAGCCCGCTATGGCTTCTCGCGCTCTGGCGTTTCCGCCTCGGTAAACGCGCATCGTGCGGCCTGCGCTTACGGTTCCATGCTGGCGCATATGACCACCCTTTTTCAGGAGCACTCCGCGCTGTTTTTCCCGAGATTCCTGGAAGCAATGTGAAGTAACTGTTGCAGCGGTTGGCCGTTAAGGTGGGCAACGAAAGTTTGGTCAGATAAAAAGCGGTGCGCGGACTCAATTCCGCTAACCGCTTTTGTGTTTGCTGACGGCGTGTTGTCCCTGCGTCGGATGCCATTCCCCATCTAGATCAATCCGACAATTCCAGATCGCAACCCGAATATGTCCAGTCAACAGACTTCGGTGCCGCTTTACCAGCTGCCGCTTCACCAGCGAACGGGACTTTGGGGGACAGCAAGCTACCTATCACATACCTGCACGCATCCCTGTTGATTACGCGCAACAAGGGCTCGGCCATGCCTGCGGGGCGCGATCCAGAACAAGGGCTGGTGTGGGGCGCAGGTTTTCGCGATTTCCTCTGCTTGCCATCGGCGAAGGAGAATCGCGGGCAGCCGGTGGACCCCCCAGCCTGAAAAGAGGCGGTAAAGATAGCTGAGGCGAGCCAGGGCAGAGTATCCCGCGCCGATATCTGGAAGACGCGATTGCGGCAGAGCGCAATTTTGAGGCGGAGCTGAACGCCGTGTCCGGGCAAGGCGACCTGCTCCCAACCGTTCGTGCAACATGCGGAGGGGATTGGATCTCAACACCCGTGCCTGCGGGCCCGGCTGGAGGGGATCGGCGGAAATCCGGGTTCAAGACCGCGATCGCACACCTGTTCAACCTGATTCCGAAATCAGAACAACTGGGCGCACTATAGCGCTGGATATGTTTGTCGGTGTTTGAGGGCCTGTGCGATACTGCCATGAGGAGCTGATCGGCTCTGGCCACCCAACGCCGGGATGGCGGAACTGGCAGACGCAGCGGACTCAAAATCCGCCGGGCTTCGGCCCGTGGGGGTTCGACCCCCCCTCCCGGCACCATAAAATCAATCACTTGCAATTAAGGAATCCTTCGCCGTCATTCTCGACTGTGCCCAAACTGTGCCCAAACCCGAGAAACCTACCTCGGGCCGCGCAAAGCGCGCCGTGGACAGTTGTCCGTTCCTCTCGTGCCCGCTCGACCAGTGTGCGTGTCGTGACCGGAGTCAGTCGAAGCGCTTGAATGCGGGGCAGTGAGCCGTCGACCGTGCGGAAGGTGACAGGCCGCCCTTCCTGGGGCGCCTCGGGTTGTCCCAAGTCACCTGTGTCGTTAGGCGCGTGTTGCGACATATACACAAGCGGCTCCAGCGCTGCCCGGTTTGCTTGCGGAATCCAAGAAAGGAAAAGGACCGCGCATGCGGTCCTTTTGGTCTTTTGCTCCTATATCTGCTTTACCAGATTGGAGCGTAGAAACTGGCATTTGGGTCAATCGTGCGCCCGTAGCTTTCCCGGCCTATATACCGTCATAACGTGAATATCCACGTTCTGCCCAGTAGTCCTTTGGCTCTTCCTTCATATAGGTGATCCGAGTGATAGCCTTGACATTCTTCAGCCCGAGCTTCACCGGAACGAGTAAACGAAGAGGAGCGCCATGATCGACCGTGAGCGGCTGACCATTGAAGTGGGTTGCGAGCAGCGTCTGCGGATGACGTACTGTCGGCAAGTCAATCGAAACGAAATATGGGTCGGGATTCCCGTACGCGTCGAGGTTAACTGATGATTCTATCCGCGCCCACTTTGCCTAAGAGACGGGCGGGTAGGCCTGCAGCAGGTCGTTGAAGCTCAGGCCGGCCCACCACGCGATTGCGCTCCAGCCCTCGACACATACCAGCCGAGTAATCTGCTCACGTACATGGAAGCGAGCGAGGAGGTTTCGGATATTCAGCGAAACGCTTATGCCGGAAGCGAGACCACCGAGGGTCAGATGCCACTCCGGGATGTAGATTGGGTCGGGGTTGCACCGTTGTAGTTGTTCTTGAGTGGCGTGATCTGCGACTTCGTGTAGGTCGGGACCAGGCGATTCTGAGAATAGAGTGCCTCTGCAACGTCATCATCGATGCGCAAGGCTTTGTTCAGAGGCCACTCTTTCCGGAGCCAGGTCTTGTTTCCATGCAACAATCCAAGGCCTTCCAGTGTGGCTTGCGGCAGCAAAGCGCCGCCTCCAACCATGGCAGCTACAGCTCCTGCCCCAAAGAGCAGAACATCGCGGCGGGTCCAATGTCGGAGAACATGAGGGGCCACTTCGATCGTCTCCGGAGGCTGCTCCTGGAAGAACCGGGCTACTTTCGGAGGGAAGACAGCTTTCGCAGCAACAGACGGAGCCTTTTCGGCAGGCGGTGCTTCATCCTCAACGGGCTCTGGGGTGGTTTCGTCCCGTTTTGTCTGCTGCTCCGTAATCGCGGTAGCTTCGACCGGCGGAAGTGCTAATTCGGTAAGCTGCGGCTCTCCGGGACCAATCGAAGCATCGTGTGCCTCAGCCTCATCGGGCTCGTTAAGTTCAGCCTGCGGAAGTGTAGAAGACCCTTCAGTTGCGAACTCAATCCCCCTTAGATCCGGCGTCTCGCCTGTCGGCTTTGCCTCGACACAGTTTGTGTTGTCCGGCTTTGCCGCAGCATCTTCGTCTTCAATATTCATCGTGGATGTCCTCCGGGTTGTTGATCTTCATTGACCAACCTACGATCATGCTGCGTAGCGTATCCCAGCCGTCAGCGAGAACCAAGATCACATGCGGCGCGACAAAGAGGACAAAAACCCACATCAACCAAAAATGCCAAATACGCGCCTTGTCGTAGCCCCCGAAGATCGCAGCCAGCCAATAGAGCTGCATCGGCTTGTGAATCGCCCAACCCGTGGCAACGGAAAGAAATCCGGCAACCGGAATAGAAAAGTAAGCGATGCGCTGTAGCGGGTTGTACTTTGTGTTGAAGCGTGGATGCAGGCAAGTGCGGCGCGCCAGCCATGCAAAAGGAAGACCCGTATAGTACCGAGACATCTTCACTGCGTCGCGCAGATCGGTGCGGCGTGGCAACAGAGAAACGCCACCCTCCTCCCATGATCAGCCCGGCCACGTATACGAGTCCATTGAGCAGAAATAGATAGGCGCACAGCCAATGAAGACGCAACGCCACGCCGAGCATCCCAGGCCCGAGGCTGATATGGTTGTAAATCCAGTCCGGCGGGCTGCTGTAATGATGCAGCCCGGGCACATGAGCGCATATCCAGATACCGACATCCGCTAAGTAGTCAAAATTGCCGGTCTGCGGATCTGGTTTGTGCTGGTAAACCGGCGAAGCCCAGTAGATAGCTATGCCGCTTAGGATAAGTCCCAGCAGGATTGGCACGTTCAGCCAATGGCTCCATCTCACTAACAGGTGGTGCTTGTGAGCTACCTGCACGCGCGGATGATCCACCGGCGTGCTTGTAGCGATTGGCTGCTGGTTGATTTGGATTACCTGAGGCATAAGAATCCCCCAGCTACCCCATCGCGTTTTCGGTCGGAGCTGCAGCGATGAGAAAGATCTTGTTCGTCGTGAGCGTTCCGTTGGGCTGCTTCGTTGTCGCTGCGTATAAGGTGTCTCCCGGAACCAAGTTCACCTTTCCCGGCACAACCTGAGTGACCGGGACACCTGCATGCACCGAAATTGTCTTTGCGCCATCCTGGTAATGAACAACCAACGTCGTGCCATCGCCCTTCTGCACTGTGCCGTTTGTCATGCGCGAGTGGGACATGGCGAAGACCGGTCGAGACACGGAGCCGTTCGTCATTCTGCTATGGGTCATGGCGCCCGGAGCGGCATCCATCATGACACTGCCCTCGCCCGCACCGCGCAATTCTGCCGGGAATATCTTGATTTGAGTCGCCGTCTCGGTTCCATTCGCCTGCTTCACGGAGGCAACGCCAACATATGAGCTGGATGTGACATGACTCAGATCTGAGGGCACTTGCCGATTCGCGGCGATCCTGTTACTTCGGCCAGAGCGATCGGGTTATACGGCGCAGGCGTGGCTGGTGGGTTGTACTGTGCGAAGGCCATTGCTCCGCCGAGAAGGGTGCAACTAAGCAGGAGTAGCTCATTCCAGGTTCTCCGTCGCATGTCGTATCCTTAAGCTAGAGAAATTTCGGTTCTTCCGCGATTTCGGGATCCGATGTACTCGCGTAGGGTTGAGAGAAGACATTGCCGGCTTTACCGCGCCAAAGTGCAAGTTTCCCTTTGCAGAGTCCTTGGGCGGAAGCGGAAGATATTTCCCGTCGATGGTGGCGGGCGCGCTGGGTGAACCCGGCGCTGCCGGAGTCTGCTGGGCAGCGGCTGTCGGACCTGTGCTGCCAATTTGTGCCATTGTCTCCTCCGACGTCCTATTTCAGTTCTTGGGAGGGCCCATCTTCTGCCGCTTGGGTGGTTCGGAAAACTGGGAGGGAATTTCTAAGGGATGCCTCAGATGTTCCCGGGCGAAGGTCCCACTGGAACGACAGCGTTTCCACAAAATGGTGCGCTTTCCAGTTGCAGGCAACTATATCGGACAGTCTAAAAGCGCCGTACTGACCAGTCCACTAACAAAACTGATAGTGCGCACTGAAAATTGTCTGAGCCTCGCGGGATAACGCTCGGATCACGGCTAACTTGAGGTTGAGTCTCAATTGGCGATAACGGGCAATGCACGTTTCCACATCAGCTTTCGCTCGAAACGTGCATCGGCGATTTAGCACTCATGGAGAACTCGTTGACGTGTCTCGCAAAGTTTTCGTGATCGCCATGGCCAACGAGCTTCCTCGCATCGGTCGGACTATTAATACGAAGGTATTAGCCGATACCTTCGTCCAATAGATACAATCGAGCCCGTATGGCTTAATCAGCCTGTCCCTACCGCAGCCACGGCACATGAGGCTCGGTTAATCCTGCAGATTGATGTAGACCAACAGTGCAGGCAAAACGGACGAAGTCTTAAGGAACACCCTTGATGGTTTCGCTGTTGCCCATCTCAGCGGCGGTCACTCGAATTCTCGGATTCGGGCGGTGAAGCAGGGCCAAAGCGCGGAGGTGTTTCCATGATTGACTTTTCTAATCTTCGGCTGACAAGAATGCCGCTCAATAACGGAAGCGGTCAGATGCCCGCACTCGGCTTTGGCACTCTAATTCCCGACCTGGCCGAGACGATAGCGGCAACCAGAGACGCTCTGGAAGCCGGATTTCGACACTTCGATTGTGCGGAGCGATACCGGAACGAACGCGAGGTAGGCGAGGCGCTGCAGGCAGGACTTGCCGCTGAGGGGATCGCGGGCGAAGACATCTTTGTTACCACCAAATTGTGGAATACCAATCATCGGCCTGAGCGCGTCGAACCGGCTTTCGAGGCGAGCCTGGACAGACTCGGGCTCGAGCATCTGGATCTCTACCTCATTCATACGCCGTTTGCATTTCAACCGGGCGACGAGCAGGATCCGCGGGATCAAAACGGCGATGTCCTTTATGACCGCGGCGTGACTTTGCTCGATACCTGGAGAGCAATGGAAAGTCTTGTGGACAAGGGCAGGTGCAGGGCCATTGGGCTGTCGGACATCACCTTGAATGAATTGTCGCCCATTTACGAGTCGGCAAGAATCAAACCAGCCGTGGTCCAGGTCGAAGCACATCCGTATCTGCCGGAAACAGAGCTTCTCGAATTCTGCAAAGAGAACGGCGTCGTGTTTTTAGCTTTCGCGCCATTGGGTCACGGAATGAGGCCGGGACTCCTCGAAGATCCAGGTCATTTCGGCAATCGCCGTACGAGTTGGAAAGACGCCGGCACAGGTGCTGCTGGCATGGGCGGTGCAGCGCGGCACGGCCCTGCTTACCACGCCTAAAACTGTGGCTCGCGCGCGAGAGAATTTCGACATCTCCGCCCTTCCGGAAGACGCGTTCGATGAAATCAATCGCATTGAGACCAGGCAGAGGCTCAACCACGTGGTGGACACAGGCGTCCCGGGTTTCATCGCACAAGGCAAGTGAACGAAACTTCATCCCGGCTACTGGGAAGGGGGCTGTCATCACTTGCCATCTTCGTTGAAGGAGTGCACATATGCGTTCTGACATCGTTCCGGGGAGCACTTTCCCCGATTATCAGCTGCACGATCACACGGGCACTCTGCGGAAGCTCAGCGAACTACAGGGAGATGACCCGCTGATCCTCACGCTCTCCCGCGGCCATTACTGTCCGAAGGAACACCAGCAACATCTGGAACTGGCCTCGTTCTATCCAAAAATCGCCGTGGGCTACACTCAGATCGCTACGATCTCCACCGACGACCATCACACACTCCAGGAGTTCCGTGCTTCTGTCGGTGCCCAGTGGACGTTCCTGTCCGGTCCTGAACGAATGGTGCAGAAGGACCTCGACATCCAGGAGTACACCGATCCCGAGCACAATCCGATGATTCCGCACACGCTGGTGCTCAAGCCGGGCCTTTTCATTCACCGCATCTACAACGGCTACTGGTTCTGGGGCCGCCCCTCAATCACTGATCTCTGGCACGACCTGCGCAGCGTCACAAGCGAGATTCGGCCTGACTGGGATCTGAGCGCCCCGGGGGCTCCGCGATGCATGGAACGCGGACGACCGATCGCCATTTCACGGGTGGAACAAGGGAGCGAAGACGCCCCCGGTTGGATCGAAGGAAAAGAGGTGATCCGTAAAGCGGTCCATGCGGTATCTCAGCGGGCGACTGCCGAGTCACTCAGTATCAGAGTACGCCCGGTCCACCGCTACTTCTGCGTCTTCATGAAATTACGTACGATGGCCGCAATGTCATCCGTTTTCGTATGAACGACAGAGAAGTATTAGAAGCGGTCTCACAAATAGACTTGCGGTTTCGGCAAAGAGCTTGAGACCCGCTTCGGTGGCGGGTCTCATCCGTGCCGTTGCAGGCACTTCCGGTTTATGAGACCGCTTCTAGTGCGAATCGGGGCAACTTGGCATTTCTGCTTCTGCCGCGGACACAGTTGTCATCCTGACGGTGCCGGGAAACAATATTTTTGAATCGTATCCGAATCAGGCTTCCAGATTGGCACACTGGTTTGCTGATAGGCGCGATACGAAAGGCTACCTTGATGAGTGATCGCACAGGATCTGAGGTGACCGCTAAGGTGCGTGCCAATGGCAGGCGGATGGGAAGGGCTTTCTTTGACCGCTCTCCGGAGGTGGTCGCTCGTCAGCTATTAGGAAAAGTACTGAGGCACAATTACAATGGCGAATGGCTAAGCGGCCGAATCGTTGAGGTTGAGGCTTACCTCGGTCTGGATGATCCCGCCTCCCACGCCTTCATCGGCCAGACCGAGCGGAATAGGGTCTTGTTCGGACCGCCCGGGGTCGCCTATGTCTACCTGGTGTACGGCATGTACTACTGCCTGAATGTTTCCTGTTTGCCGGCGGGCGAGCCCGGTGGCGTGCTCTTTCGCGCGATCGAGCCTCTGGAAGGGGTGAAGACGATGGCCAGGCTGAGAGGTGTACCCGAAGCGTCGGGCGCATCTCGAATCAGCGGTGGTCCAGGTCGACTGTGCCAGGCGTTGGGGATCACCCGTGAGCTTCACAACGGAGTGGACGTCACCCGGCCGGGCTCGACATTACACGTGGTAGACGACGGCTACCATGTATCGCGCGTCGTCGTGACGCCAAGGATTGGAATTCAGAAGGGGGCGGATCTTCCATTGCGATTTCTTATCACCAGCGATCATCGAGCTGCAGATGTCCAGGCCGAGACACAACGAACCCGAGCCACCTGAAATGTAACGATTGGCTCCGCTGCGATAGCGGACCATTCCGAATGCAGATCCGAGGAGACGACGTCATTATCCTCAATCGTAAAATGAATCGTCCTGCCCTTTTCGAGGAGCGCCACGTGGCAGACGGTTGCGTGAGCATGGCGGACGATGTTCGTTACGGCCTCGCGCAGGGCCAGGCAAAGCACGTTGACTTGGCTCGATGAGAGATTCACCGGAACCATAGTCGTCGTCAGTTTCACATCGGCGCACTGCAGGCTTCGCCGGGCGCGACTGATCTCTGCGCCAAGTCCTTCGGCGCGGTAACCGGACACGGCTTCTCTAACTTCGGCGAGGGCATTTCGAGCAGTCTGCTCCGCTTCCACAATCTCGTTGTGGGCGCGGTCCGAATCGTGGAACAGGAGGCGCCGGGCGAGATCGAGCTTTACGGTAATGACGGTCAGGGTATGGCCAAGAAGGTCGTGCAGATCGAGTGCGATGCGCTCGCGCTCCGCTTCCTGGGACAGACGTTCGATCTCAGAATTTGCACGTTCCAGAAGAGAATTGGTTCGTGCCTGCTGGGCGAAGGCAAAGTTAGTGAACCCAATGATCACGCAGTAGAAGAGGACGTTTTCGGCTGTAGTAAGAGGATGACCGATGTATCGAGTCTCCGCCACGACGCCGGCCATCATTGTAGCCAGCACCAGGAACAGGGTGCGCAAACGGTTGAGGAAAAGGCAAAGCACCGCGAAGGGATAGATAAACACTCCGTAGGCTGCCGGGTTGAACGGGTAATAGGGAAATGCGACGAGAAAGAACAGTATGAACGCCACAGTCTGCCGACGTCCCGTAAGCTCCCCGACTAGAAAATAGAGGGCGAGGAAGGCCGTGTAAAAAGCCGCGAATTCCATCGAGACCGCAAATGAGTGCCGATACGCGGGCACGACGAAGATGTAAACGGAATAGAGCAACGCCACCAAACGCATGATCGTGCGGCCACGGATGAACTCCCGTTTGGAGCCGGCGATGTGCGTGCCCGATGCCGCGGCGTTTCGTTCCGGTGCGTGTGACTGCGCCTCGCTCATACCTTCATGATTCCACCAGACAAGCGGTTCCCGATAGCCAGAGCTGTCATATGAGACCCATGACAGGTGTCATGGTGATACGTGTCATCTCTCATCGATGACAGCTGCTACTGTTTTTGCCCTGCCGTCCAGCGCATTCTTTTCTTACCGTCACGCGAGGGACGATTATGAATCTCGAATTCTTTTTTAGTGCACTGACAAGTGTATGGGGGGGAGAAATCCTGCTCGCCGTGTTCACCCAAACGCGCCAAGGCGAGGGCAAGATACAAGATCGCGGAACGCAGATCATTCTCTGGGTTGTGATTATTGCATCGTTCAAGATCGAGGAGTGGATGCACAGCTTTTTCGCGGTCGATAGGCCCGGAAGTTATAGCTGGCTGCGGCCTGCGACCCTTGGAATTTTGATTCTCGGCCTCGGAGTTCGTATCGTAGCAATCGTTACGCTGGGCGGGGCCTTCAGCACCAACGTAGCGACGCGCGCCGGACAAAGCCTGCAGCAAAGCGGACTCTATAGCCTCGTCCGTCATCCTTCCTATCTCGGTCTGGAACTGATTCTCCTGGCGTTTGCCCTTCACGCACGCACATGGGCCTGCTTTGCCGTTGTCCTGGTTCCGCCGACTCTGGCTGTGTTGTATCGCATTCATATTGAAGAGACCGCGCTCCGCCTGGCTTTTGGAGCCGATTATGAAGGCTATAGCCGCAGCACAAAACGGCTGTTTCCGGGCATCTATTGAGTGTTTTGCGATGAATATGCGTTTGAGACTCCCAGCGTGGTTAATGGAGAGCCCAAAGCGCTGGGCGCATTTGCGCTCCGCCCCAGCCCCCAAGTGATCGCGCAAAACCGAGTGTTGTAAGAGCTGGCCTGAAACCATTCCCTGCGGCTGTGGTGTCCGCAACGGAGCAATCAAACCTCAACCGGCATCAATGAAATCGGTCAATTGTTAGCCGATTTGCAGATCGCGGGTTTTGCTCCCTTGAAGGCTGCACGATGATGCCTAGGCATGCCCGCAACTCTGTACCCGTTGCAATCATGAGGGTACAACCCCTCGCGACACCAATCCGCAATCCAGAAAAATGGGCGTTCTAGAGAACGAAGTCAGGTTTGCCTGGGTCCTCAAACTTGGCGAGCGCGAATGCAGAAAGGGCTCATAAACAAGAATCTCGATCCCGTGGGGATCGAGATTTTAGGCTAGTGCGAGGGTAAAGACTCCAACCCTTTTTTGTTGGTTTTTACGCTACGACGTCGACGCCCATGGAACGTGCCGTGCCCTTGATGCTCTTCACAGCGGCCTCGATGGAGGCGGCGTTCAGGTCAGGCATTTTTTGCTTGGCGATCTCGAGTACCTGGGCTTCAGTCACCGTGCCCACCTTGGTTTTGTTGGGCACGCCCGAACCTTTGGCGAGATTCGCGGCCTTCTTCAGCAGAATCGCCGCAGGGGGCGTCTTGGTGATGAAGGTGAAGCTGCGATCAACGTAAACGGTGATGACGACGGGGATGATGAGTCCGGCCATCTCCTTATTCTGCGTGCGCGCGTTGAACTGCTTGCAGAACTCCATGATGTTGACCTGGGCCTGGCCTAGGGCCGGACCAACCGGGGGCGCCGGCGTGGCTTTGCCCGCTTCAATCTGGAGTTTTACCTGCGTCTGTACTTTCTTTGTCGGTGGCATTTGCTTTGAAACCCTCTCTTTTGCGGCAGCTATCAGCGTTCCTCTGCTAGCTCTTAGCCAAACTTTACTTACTACTCAACTTTTTCAACTTTGCCGAACTCAAGCTCCACGGGAGTCGAGCGGCCAAAGATGGTTACCATTACCTTGACCGTCTCGCGGTCCTCGTTAACCTCGTCCACCAGGCCATTGAAGTTGGCGAACGGCCCTTCGGTGATCCGTACCGATTCGTTCTTCTCAAACTTGATCTTGAGTCGTGGCTTGTCCTTGGTAACTTCACTGCGGAAGAGAATTGAGCTGACCTCAGCTTCGCTCAACGCAACCGGTTTATCGCCTGTTCCCAGAAAGCCCGTCACGCGCGGGGTGTTTTTGATTACGTGCCAGAGGTCGTTGTCGAGTTCCATTTCGACCAGCACATAACCCGGCAGAAAGACCCGCTCCACAGTTCGCTTTTTGCCGTTGACGATCTCCGTGACCGGCTCGGTGGGAATCATTACGCGCCCAATACGGTTCTGCAACCCGAAGGCCTGCACTCGGCTCTCGAGCGATTCGCGCACCTTGCGCTCAAACCCAGAGTAGGCGTGGATGATGTACCACTTGAACTGCTCGTTGGCCGCCGGACCGAGTTGCTCCGTTGGAGTCTCAGTAGTCTCTGCAGCGTTGTCGTTTTGAATTTCTTCCGTCATTAAATCCTCTTGGCGCGCTCTCGTTATATGCTGCCCAGCCAGTGCAGCAACATACGAAGAGCGTGATCCAGCACCGAATCCACTACATAAAAGAACCCGGCAAAAGCGAATACGGTCACGAGAACGACCATCGTGGTGCTCTGCACCTCAGATCGCGTCGGCGTGACTACTTTACGCATCTCGCTGCGAACGTCTTTCAGAAAATCGCCGGAGCGGGTAATAAAACCCGACACCTGACCGATGCCCTGCTTCGCCGCGGAACGCTCCTGCTCCGGCGCTGTGATTGCCTTTGCCATAAAATCCTTCTTCTTCCGGAACGGCACTCTGCCGCTCCACAACTCGGGGTCACCCGAGGGTATTTCCACGTCCAAACCTGGCAGGGGCGCTCGGATTCGAACCGAGAAGTTCGGTTTTGGAGACCGACAGTTTAACCGTTGAGCTTACGCCCCTGTATTCGAGATTCCGACTCCGCGTTTTCTGCCTGTGTCGAAACCCGATCGCCTTTACCGAACCATCCAGACATCGCCCGCGAGGGCCTGGACGACAGTCCTACTTCGTTTCCTTGTGCGCCGTGTGTTTGCGGCAGCGATTGCAGAACTTCGAGAACTCCAGACGGCCAGTGGTCGTCTTTTTGTTCTTCGTCGTCGAGTAATTGCGCTCCTTACATACGGGGCATTGCAACGTCACGATTTCACGCATCTTTTTATCCTAACCGATTGCCCGGACTTCTGTCCGGGCAATGTTTTCAACTCACTTCTGCCTTAGTTCAGGATGTCGGTAATAGTGCCGGCGCCGACGGTGCGTCCGCCTTCGCGAATCGCGAACCGCAGGCCCTTTTCCATCGCCACCGGAGTGTGTAGCTCGATCTCCAGAGCAATGTTGTCGCCCGGCATCACCATCTCCGTGCCTTCCGGCAGCTTCGCCGAGCCCGTCACGTCCGTCGTCCGGAAGTAAAACTGCGGACGATAGCCGTTGAAGAACGGCGTATGGCGCCCGCCCTCTTCCTTGCTCAACACATAAATCTCGCCCTTGAACTTGGTGTGCGGCGTAATCGAGCCGGTCTTGGCCAGAACCATCCCGCGCTCCACGTCTTCCTTCGCAATGCCGCGCAGCAACAAGCCCGCGTTATCGCCCGCCAGACCCTCGTCCAGCTGCTTCTTGAACATCTCCACGCCCGTCACCACGGTCTTCCGGGTGTCGCGGAAGCCCACAATCTCCGTCTCCTCGCCCACCTTCACCTTGCCACGCTCAATCCGGCCCGTAACCACCGTGCCGCGGCCCGAGATCGAGAAGATGTCTTCAATCGGCATCAGGAACGGCTGATCGATCGCGCGCGCCGGCAACGGAACGTTCGCGTCCACCGCATCCATCAGCTCGTCAATCTTGTCTTCCCACTGCTTCTCGCCGTTCAAACCGCCCAGCGCCGAGCCCCGAATCACCGGCACATCGTCGCCCGGGTAGTTGTACTTCGACAACAGCTCCCGTACTTCCATTTCCACCAGGTCGATCAGCTCCGGATCCTCAACCGCATCGCACTTGTTCAGAAACACCACAATGTACGGCACGCCTACCTGGCGCGCCAGCAGAACGTGCTCCTTAGTCTGCGGCATTGGACCATCGGTCGCCGCAACCACCAGAATCGCGCCGTCCATCTGCGCCGCTCCGGTAATCATGTTCTTGATGTAATCGGCGTGGCCCGGGCAGTCCACGTGCGCATAGTGACGCTTCGCCGTCTCATATTCCACGTGCGCCGTCGCAATCGTGATACCCCGCTCCCGCTCTTCCGGTGCGTTGTCAATCGTGTCGAACGAGCGGAACTTGTTGTTCGGGTTATGCTTCGACAACACCTTCGTGATCGCCGCCGTCAACGTCGTCTTGCCGTGATCAATATGCCCAATCGTCCCCACGTTCACATGAGGCTTCGAACGGTCAAACTTCTCCTTCGCCATACCTCTTCTCCTGAATACAAAAACTTTGTGCTGCGGCTACAGCCGCCGGAAATTTACGCCTCAGTAATACGCGTACACCTTCAAAAACTTTGCTCGGATCGCGGGATCGACTTTCTCAACCATACTCAGATACTGCTCTCGAACCTGTCCGCGATCCGCGTCGCCGAGTGTCGCGTATTTCGTCGTGGTCTCCGGACCCAGCAGTCCGCTGGCCAGGACTGCTTCAAACTGTCGCGCGCGCAACTTCGCCTTTTGCACATTGCGCAAAAAATCTGCGACATGCTGCCGCGCAAAGGCCGCGTCCAGCGCGCTGTGCACTTCTGCAAAGGTCTTCTGATCCTGTATTGCGAGCGCTGCTTGCTCGAACATCCTGCTACCCTCGTAAACGCGCAATCAATCTCTGGAGCGGGAGACGGGAATCGAACCCGCGACCAACAGCTTGGAAGGCTGTGACTCTACCACTGAGTTACTCCCGCCGGACGCTGCAGGGCCGACAGCGTCCGCCGTCGGCCTCGAGCCATCCATAATGTCTGGAGCTGATGACCGGGATTGAACCGGTGACCTCTCCCTTACCAAGGGAGTGCTCTACCAACTGAGCTACATCAGCCAAACCTGAGACCCTGCTCCAAAACCTACTCGGGAGGCTCTCCTTTATCGTACCGCGAACGATTACCGGTCATCGCGATGCGAAAAGCAAATCCACCCAATAAAATCATCACCAGGATGCGCGCCTTGCCCGCATCCATTGTGCACCAGGCCAGAGCAGCCAGAATTGCCAGCCCGGCCAGCGCGATTGCCTTGCGCCTTCCGCCTGCGACCGCCATCTGCGACGCCTCTACCCCTACAATCTTCTGGTGCACAGGGGAGGATTCGAACCTCCGTAGCTCCAAGGAGCGGCAGATTTACAGTCTGCTGCCATTAACCGCTCGGCCACCTGTGCACACCTTCGAGGGCTTCGCAGTAGAACCGCTTTCGCCCTCTGGCTTTGCGCGCGCCTTTTTGAACGCTTGCACCGCCATTCACCCTTCCAGCAACACATAAACCAGCCCGAAATCTCAATCGCGAGACACCCGCCAGCATTCCGGAGGCAAACTCCGGTTAAAATGCACTGCGCTGGTTGAGGGATTTTCGCTCCGAAAGTAACCGGCAAACCCTGCTTATGTCCTGCTTTGTCCGCGTAGTCTGGAGCTGGCGAAGGGACTTGAACCCCCGACCGTCTGATTACAAATCAGATGCTCTACCAACTGAGCTACGCCAGCCCAAAACAGCCTGTACCTGAACCTGTTTCGGACACACGAAGCCGTTCGCAATCAGGGGGTACAGAATCAAAGTTTAGCATGGGCAGAGACGCTCCGCAAACCCGCCTTGCCCGGTCATTTCATTCCATCCGCAAAGCCTGCATCGGTTCGGTCGAAGCCGCCCTTCGTGCAGGCCACCATGCGGCAAACAGACCGGTTAACAGCAATAAACCGCACATCGCCAGGAGCGTGATTGGATCGCGCGGAGCGACACCGAAGATCAAACTGCGGAGCAGCTGCGCGCCCGCGAGCGACGCGCCGATTCCCACAACCAGACCCAGCCCCACCAGCAGCCCGGCCTCACGCAGCACCATCCCCAGAATATCGCTGCGCTGCGCGCCAATGGCCATACGCACTCCAATCTCTTTCGTCTGCCGCGCGACCGTGTAAGACAGCACCCCATAAAGCCCCGCCGCGCCGAGAATGAGCGAGATCAGCCCAAAACCGGAGAGAAGGACCATGTTGAAGCGCTGCTGCGCGACGGATGCGCGAATGACCTCGTTGAGTGGTTCTACATTCAGCAAGGGCGCCTGCGCATTGTCCATAAAGATGCGCCGCGCCGGAGTGGCCACGTCGATCTGGGCGGACTTAGTGCGGACCACCCAGCTTGTACCCAGCAGACCGTTGCTCATCTGGGTCAGCTTGTCGGGTACTTGGGCAGCCGGCAGGTAAAGAATGCCTGGCGCATCCAAGCCGAGGCCCGTCTGCTTCACATCGCCCACCACGCCAACGATTTCGCGGACCGGATCTTCAAAACCGGGCCCCATGGCCGCGCCGATGCGGATGTGCTGGCCGATGGGATTTTCATCTTTAAAATAGGTGCGCGCGAACTGTTGATTGATGATGAGCACAGGCGCGGAGCCATGCGCGTCAGACAGCGTGAAAGCCCGGCCCGCGAGGACGGGAATGCTCAACGCGTCGAAGTAGTGGGCCGTGATGGGAATATATTTCTCATCGCCCGAAGCGTCCTTGCGATCCGCCGCGCGCCCGATGATATCGAACGGAAAATCAGGCACGAGCTGGGTGGGAGGGTTACTGACCGCCGCAGCCGACTGCACTCCGGGGATGGCTTCGAGGCGCGCCGTCAGCTCGTTGAGGCGCAGGCCAAGCTGGGCGCTGCTTGCCGCCTGCTCATTGGAAAAGGTGTTCTTGAAGGTAAGCACGTTCTTCGTCGCAAAGCCCGGCGGAGTATGGACCAGCTTCCAGAAGCTGGTGAGCAGTAGCGCCGCAGCCACCATCAGCACCAGCGACACCGCGACCTCACTCACTACCAAAGCCCTTTGCGCCAGATTGCGCCCGGTTGCAAGCTGCGTCGCGTTCACGCGCAGCGATTCATTGAGCTGTGTGCGACGGCTTTCGCAAGCTGGAACCAGGCTGAAAACGAGCGCGCAGGCAAAAGTAAGCGCGGCGGCAAAGGCCAGAGCCGCGCCGCCAATGTCGAGCGAAGCGAAGCCCGGCAGTTCGATCGGACTCAGGTGCATCAACGCCGGCGCGGCAAACTCGGCGAGCAATACTCCTGCGATGCCACCAGCGATGCAGAGGATGGTGTTCTCCACGAGGAGCTGGCGCAGGATACGCCATCCCGAAGCGCCCAGCGCCGCGCGCAGGCTCATCTCGCGGCGGCGCGCGATGGACCGCGTGAGCAGCAGGCTGAGGATATTCGCCGCGACGATCACCAGCAGTAGAAGGACCGCGCCCATCAGCATGTCCAGCGCCGGGCGCACGTCGCCCACCAGCGAGTCGTGATAATCGACCACACCCGCCGATTCCTGCTGAGTCCACAGAACCGGATATGCGCTCTTGAATTCGAGCAGCACGCGATTGAGATCATCCAGCGCCTGATTGCGCGTAACGCCGGCGCGCAACCTGGCTACGAAGTTGTACATATTGGCCCGATCGGTGGGTGATTCCGCAATTTGCAACGGCGTCCAGACATCCACCTTTGCGTCAAGGTGAAACTCGGGACGGGCAACGCCAATCACGGTATATTGCTGACTGCCGAGGGTTATGGAGCGGCCCAGAATGTTGGGATCGGCGGAGAAGCGCTGATGCCATAGCGCGTCGCTGATTACAACAACACCGGGCGCATTGGAAACCATGTCCTGCGTGCTGAAGCCGCGTCCGATGCGGGGCTGCATATCAAAAACCTTGAAGAAGTCGGAGGTCGCGCGGAGGACCTTGATCGGAATTGCGTCGTCTCCCTGAACGAGATTTGCCGTGGCGGGGATGTAGTCGTATGCGGCGGACGATTCAAAGGTGCGACTGGCGCGCCGCATGAAAAGAAATTTGGTGCCGGAATACGCTGGATTGATATTTCCAGGATACGTAGCCTGCACACGCACAATCCGGTCGGGCTGCGGGAAGGGCAGAGGGCGCAGCAGAACCCCATACATCACCAGGAAGACGGTAAGATTCGCGCCAATGCCAAGGGCCAACGTGAGCACAGCCGCCAGCGTAAAACCGCGGTTGCTCCGCAATTGCCGGAGCGCATACCAGACGTCCTGTTTCAGAAAAGTCATGCTCGCCTCGCGGGAACATCGGCCCGGACAAAGTGAGCCAGCCGTTCCCATATCT
Organism: uncultured Acidobacteriaceae bacterium; assembly: GCA_963743135.1. Taxonomy (GTDB): domain Bacteria; phylum Acidobacteriota; class Terriglobia; order Terriglobales; family Acidobacteriaceae; genus Silvibacterium. The sequence continues at coordinate 373,336 of CAVUON010000006.1, read as the reverse complement.
TGCATCTATATGTGCACCCGGAGGGCCAATAGTCGGTGCACCAAAAGAACTCTTATTCCCTATAACTTAAGTCTGTCCTGGCAAAAGAGGTTGCCGACTCAGTGTTCATATCCGGACAAGAATGTCCAATACCATGCATCTGAACCAGCATCTGCAAACACGATTCCAGAGCGGCGTTGCACCAACCAACAGCCAGAAAGCATACTGTTGAAGCATAGTTTGGGAACCCGAGGAATGCGCAATGTCTAACTTCGCTTCTGATGGCAACCTGATCGACGATCTCGCCCAATTCAATCTTCAACACGAGATTGCGGCTTCTGAAAAGAAAAAACCGTGGCCCTCTGGCATTTATGCCGAAACCCTCTTCAAAAAGCAAGACTTCAGAGTGGTTCTCATCGCCATGGAAAAGGCCGCCAAGATGAAGGAGCATCACGCGGACGGCACTATTTCAGTGCAGGTCGTGAAAGGACACATTCGCTTTCATACGAAGGGGCAGACGCACGAATTACAGGCCGGACACCTGTTGACCCTGGGCGCATCGATCAAGCACGACGTGGAGTCTTTGGAAGATTCTGCATTCCTGCTGACAATCGCGTGGCCCTGCAACCAGGAACTGCTCAAGATGCAGCACAGAGGATATGGCTCTTGAGGCGGGTTCTCTCTGATTTCCGGCCAACGATTTCCCTCCTCTCGCCCTGCTCGCTCATTTGCGAGCTGTTAGCCTGCGACTGGCCCGCTGAATAGCGGACGCCCGGCAATTGTTCCGCGGGTCGCGCAATCCATTTCTTTCTTGCAGCGATTTCCCTCTTGACAAACCACCCAAAAACGCTGTATTTCCTGATATTAAATCGATTCAATACCCAGCGTTCGCACCTGGATATCCCGGAGGTTCCTGTGAATCGAAATGCGAACCTCCGCTCAAGACAGAAGTACTCCCATTTCTGGTGCTATTTATGCATTTGAAGACGGGATCGGCAGGGAAGTATTCCGAGGGTGCTACGCAAACGCTCGGGCAGCTGTTTCGTTTCGTCTTCCGGGCCTGCATTGAATCGGGCAAACAGTGGTGGCGATGAATAATCGATTGACAAGTCGTGAATATCTGCTAATATTCAATCGATTTAATATCCTACCGCGGAATCGCACGACCAGCCGTTGGTTTTGGCCCGTTATCCATGCGGCTTGAGTGCTCAAGGACTGGATTAGGGGGATGGCCATGAAAAACAGGGCTGCACGCACGCCGCAGTTTCGGTTCCTTTTCATTTATGTATTTATGCTGTGCGCTTGCATTGGCGCTTTCGGCCAGGCTGGCAGGGGCGGCATCAGCGGCCTGGTCACCGACTCGGGCGGAGCCGTCGTTCCCGGGGCATCCGTCTCGGCGAAGAATGACGCCACGGGAACGACGCGCACTACGGTCAGCAACGCTGCAGGCCTGTACTCGTTCGTCTCGCTGTCGCCGGGATCGTATGACGTTTCTGCGATTGCCAAGGGCTTCGCTACCTCTGTCCAGAAAAATGTCAGCATCACGGTGGACCAGGTCTCCACGGTAAACTTCAAGCTCAGCGTTGGATCGGTCAACCAGGTCGTTACCGTCAACAGCGCTACCGAACTGGTGGACACGAGCAACTCCACGGTCGGCCAGCTCATTGGTTCTGCGACCATTGATCGTGTTCCGCTGCTTACCCGCAACGTCTACGATCTCATTCAATTGAGCGCCGGCGTCACGCCTGCGAACGGAGCTTCGAACTCGTCGAGTTCATACGATATCCAGAACATCTCCAGCGGGCGCCCGGGAGTCGATGTCTCGTCGTATACGGTTAACGGAGCCATCGAGGGATCTGTCTACTACATGGTCGATGGCAGTCCCGTCGGAATCGCCGAAAACAATGCCGCAGCCATCATCCCCGCGATGGATCTTCCTGAAGATGACGTTGATGAGATACGCGTCGAGACGCAGAACACTCCGGCCTCTTATCAGAGCGGCGCAGCAGGCGTAATCAGCGTTGCCACCAAATCCGGCGGTAATAACTTCCACGGCGACGTATTCGGTGTCTTTCGGCCTGACGCTCTTGCCGCAAACGAATACTTCAACAAGCAGTACGACGAGCAGAATGATCTGCCCAATACTTCTCCATCGTTTCACCGATACCAGGAAGGAGGGGCGATCGGGGGCCCCATCCTGCACAAGAAACTATTTTTCTTTGGTGATTATGAGGCTACGCAACAGGACCTATACGATGGCTCCAATCGATTTGTAGTGCCCACTACAGCGGAAAAAAATGGAGATTTCTCCGCTGACCCGTTCACGATCTACGATCCGACACAGCCCGATATCGCCACCGGACCGCTTGCCGGGACTCGTCAGCCTTTCGCGAACAACACGATTGCCAATCCCAATTCGATCGCGACGAAGTTTCTCTCCGAGATGCCCAAATGCAACCTGAGCAACATACCGGGCGTTCCCTGTGACCAGCAGTCGGACGATCTGACCCCGAATTATTTCCTGCCGGGCCTGGATCCCACGTCGGCGCAGAAGTTCGATATCCGCATTGATTGGGATCAGAGTGAAAAGCAACACATCTTCGGGCGTTTCTCCTTCGACAGGCTGTTCACCTCCACATTCAACTCATTTGGCAACATATGGGATCTGAACTACGCCCAGAATGTAACCAACGGGCGGAATATCCTTCTGGCGGACGACCTCACGATTAATCCGACCACGGTCGTCGAGCTTCGATACTCCTTTACGCGGCACTATGAAAATCAGGGCGGCGATCCAGGGCAGAACGGTTACGACATAACAACGCTGGGCTTTCCTGCTTCCCTGGCTGCGGAGGAGAATTACAAGCTGCTTCCTTTCATGAACTTTAACGACTCGGGCAGCGGAGTGGGCGGCACCGCCAACTACAACACGTTTGTCTTTGCCAGCGAAAACAGCGACGCGAGCGCGGCACTCACAAAGGATTTCGGCAAGCACGAGATTTCAGCCGGTTTCGAATACATGAAGCGCTTCCTCAATGTCGGCCAGCCCATCGCGCCCTCGGGCTCATACGCGTTTGACATCTCGGCCACCGATCAAACTGTGAACACTGCCTCAGGGGGCAGCGACTTCGCTTCCGCCCTGGTCGGGATGGGTACGGTGCCCGGTACAGAATCAAATAACTACCCCAACTTCTCCAAGGACTTGTTCGCCGCCGAGGCCAGCCCCTACTACGGTACGTTTGTCCAGGACACCTGGCGCCCCACCCCAGCCCTCACCATCACCGCCGGTCTGCGGTGGGATATCTTTGGCGGCCGCACAGAACGCCACAATCGTCTGGAGTATTTCGATCCGAGTATCCAGGCAAGCGAAAGCGGCGTCTCCTACACCGGGGCCGAGGTTTACGTGAATAGTAAGAATCGCTCTCCCTTCGAAACCAACCTGACCAACTTCGGTCCCCGTCTGGGGTTCGCATGGCAGCCTCAATCGCACTTGGTGTTCCGGGGCGGCGGTGGTTTCTATTACGGACCGAGTCCTCAGATGGTCGGCAGCGCTTCGCTCAACAGCGACGGCTTCGCCACCTACACCACCTGGAATGCAACCTCGTGGAATAACGACCCGAACACGATCGCATATGACTGCGCCCAAGACGCCAATCTCTGCGGCGGCCAGGGTAACACCGTGATCCTGAACTCTCTCAGTAATCCATTTCCCAACGGCGTAATTCAACCCATCGCTTCGCCCACGGGATACGGAAATAACCTCGGGATCCAACTCGCTACCATGCTGCACTCGCAGCGCACGCCCACAACCTACAACTTCAATTTCGGCTGGGAATATCAATTCCCGCATGAGATTGTGCTGAGCGCAGCCTATGTCGGCAGCCGCGGTCTATTTCTGCCGTTTAGTTCCGTCGATTTGAACCAGCTCGACCTTGGAACGATCAACCGCTACCAGGCTGGGCTGCTCAATAACCAGGTACCGAATCAGTGGGCGGCCATCCAGCCCGCGACGAACGCCAATTATGGCTCGGCCACTGTTCCCATGTTCGTAGCAGTCCAGCCGTATCCACAGTTCGGCAATGGCAGCTATGGTGCCGGCAATGGCGTGATTGTGAATGGCTATCCCGGCGGCGACTCCGACTATAGTTCCTTGCAGACCAAACTGCAGAAGCGTCTCACCCATCACTTCACAACCCTCAGCAGCTTTACATGGGCCAAGCTGATCACGGACGACGGCAATCCGCCGCTGGGCTTTGTCGGCTCACACCTGGGATCGGCTCAGGACTGGAGAAATCTGCAATTCGAACATTCGGTCAGCCCCCAGGACGTCGAATACCAGTTCACCGGCGAGGCTTCCTACGACCTGCCTGTCGGCAAGGACCGGGCTGTCCAATTGAACGGCGTCGCAAACGCTGTTCTAGGCGGCTGGACAACAAACGGAATCTTCTACTGGAGCAGCGGCATTCCCATTGCGTCGCCCGTCGTTGGCGCCGCCACATCGTGGTTCAATCAACGGCCAAACCTCGCCTGCAACCCGGGCGCCAACGCTCCGCACACAGTTAACACGTGGTTCAACCCAAACTGCTTTGTGAATCCGGCCACACCGTTCGTTGCCGGAAACGCTCCCGCCTATCTTTCTTCGGTGCGCGCCATGGGCTCAAAGGACGTGGATTTGTCTGTTTACAAGGTATTTTCGTTCGGAGAATCAAGAACGCTTCGCTTCGACATTTCTTCGTACAACGTCGCCAATCGTCCCCAGTTCGGGATGCCCAATGTTCCCTCTCTCACGAATGTTCAGACACAGCCGGCCTCGGCGGTCCTCTTCGGCCAGATCACCTCGACCGTCAACTCCCCGCGGCAGTTTCAGTTCGGAGCGCGGTTTGCGTTCTGATGGACCACGACGCCGACCAAATCACGAGCATGTGTTACGCTCCGCGCCCGATCGGGCGGGTGTAGCGTATCCTGCAAGCAATTGGCCCTGAAGTGTAACTTCTAAAGCATGCGGTCCTGCGGTCTTGCGCAGGTCGTTCTTTTTTCTCCATCGAGGATGTGAATGTCCGCAGAATCCGCCGTCGTCACCGGCAAGGTCACCTTAAAGCGCAGTCTCCGCTATTGGGATCTGGTGCTTTACGGCATCATTCTTATCCAACCGACGGCGCCCATGCCCAGCTTCGGGGTGATCTACAAGGACGCCCACGGCCACGTGGTCACCGCAATCCTTTGCGCGCTGGTGGCGATGCTCTTTACCTCCATCAGCTATGGACGCATGTCGCGCGAGTATCCCGAGGGCGGATCAGCGTTCACCTATGTGAGCCGCGAGCTGCACCCAGCCGCCGGCTACATGGCGGGATGGTGCATGGCAATGGACTACATCCTCAATCCTCTGATTTGCACTATCTGGTGTAGCCAGGCAGCACGAAATTTTCTGCCCGGAGTTCCCTACTTCGCGTGGGCCATCTTCTTCGCGGCAATGTTTACTCTTCTCAACCTGAACGGTGTGGAAACTTCGGCGCGCATCAACACCATGATGGCGGCCGCGCTCGGTGTAGTCATAGTGCTGGTGGTCATTGCCTTTCTGCGATACCTCTTCCATATGACACATCAGCCTGCGTCGTTTTACGTGACTCCGTTTTACGACCGCTCCACATTTTCGTCCTCGGCGCTTTTTCGAGGCACATCCATCGCAGTGCTGACTTACATCGGCTTCGACGGCATTTCGACACTCTCCGACGAAGCCAAAGACCCCGGCCGCAGCATTCCCCGCGCAATTGTTGCCACCTGCCTGATCACCGGCATTCTCGCTTCCATCGAGGTTTATCTGGCGCAACTGGTATGGCCGCGCGGTCTTGCCTTCCCCGACATTGACACAGCCTACGTTCACATCTCCGGGCGCGCCGGCGGCCCGATTCTTTTCGCCATCGTCAACGGAGCGTTGCTGCTGGCGACCATCGGCAGCGGAATGGCATCGCAGCTCGGAGCATCGCGGCTCTTGCTGGCAATGGGTCAGGATGGCGCGATTCCCAAGAAGTTCTTTGGCCAGGTCTCCCGCAAGAACCGCATCCCCAGCAACAACGTCATCATGATCGGCGCAATCTGCTTGGTAGGCGCCCTGATGATGAGCTACGAGCGCGGCGCAGAGTTGTTGAATTATGGAGCACTGCTGGCGTTCATGGGAGTGAATCTCTCCTCTGCCGTGCTGGGCTGGCGGCAGGGCCGCGGCTCGCAGTGGTTCTGGATTCTGATTTCGCTGCTCGGCTTCGCGGTATGCGGGTTTATCTGGTTGAATCTGAACCGCCCAGCCCTTATTGCGGGCACTGCATGGGCAATCTTCGGAGTCGTCGTGTGGTTGCTGCACGGACGCAGGGCACGGGCCCGCGCATGAAGTGATTCGACATAATCGTGACGGGCGTTTGGGGAATTTTGCCAGCGCGCTCTTCGACAAACTCTCCGGATGCTACAAGGGCTGTGAGCTTACAGACGCCCTCAGCAATTCGCGGCAACTCGCGGCTGAGGACCTCCATCCCATTAAACGGCAGGAGGTACATGCCGAATGAACAGCGAGCGGAAAAATCCGAGCGGGACGAGTGAGCACGAAAGGAAAAATGAAGGTGGCCGTGAATTTGGCCATGTCCATGATCCGACTCAGGCCCAACAGGCTAGCAAGAATCAAGGTGTCGCTGGGAATCAGCCCCAGAGCGGCCAGCATCAAGGAACTGGTTCGCAGCAAAGCGGTGCCGGACGCCACCAGGGAACCGGCTCCCAACAAGGCGGCGGCTCACAGCAGGGAAAACCGCCTGGGAACGTAGAACAGGAGCAGAGAAAAACGCACCAGAGAGACAAAAAGTCAGCCTGATGGCCAAAACGTAACGCAAAAAGCTGCGGCTCCGACCGCAGCTTTTTTCTCGTAGCATTGGGCTGGTGGGCTAGGTAAGCCGGGATCTTGTTAGTGGCAACAGCTTAGAGGCGTTGCATCCGCATCTTACATACCTGCATTTATCTTTGGAGAACAATTCCCCTATGAGCAAGAGAAGTAAAGTGAAAGACCTCAAGTATCTCCCCGTTTATGCGTTAACCGTCGGCTTTTTAGCGTTTGGCATCGCGGGTTGCCACAGCACCAATCCAACTCAGACACCGACCGCAACTGCTACCCAGGTAGCAGACGACAATCAGGACCCCGCGCAACAGGCTAACCTTGCCCCGGCCGTTAACACCACACAGGGGACTTCGGACCAGCAGGCCGCGCCGCCGCCGCCCGCCGATGAAACAGCCGGCCCGCAATCGACTGGCAACAATGATGATTACAGCTACAACGCTGTACCGCAGGGCGAAGCGTCAGCCGACGAGCCCGTAACCTATGCCCCACAGCCGCCGCCTCCGCTGCCTGAATATGAGCAGCCGCAGTGCCCCGGCCCTGACTACCTCTGGACGCCGGGCTACTGGAGCTATGCACCCACTGGCTACTACTGGGTTCCGGGCACGTGGGTCACTGCCCCCTACGTGGGTGCGCTCTGGACGCCCGGCTACTGGGGCTTTTACGGAGGCAGATATGGCTGGCATCACGGCTACTGGGGTCCGCACATCGGCTTTTACGGCGGCGTGAACTACGGCTACGGCTATGTGGGCGTCGGCTACGTGGGCGGCTACTGGCGTAACAATGACTTCATGTACAACACCTCCGTCACGCGAGTGAACGCTACCATCATTCAAAACACGTATGTTCACAACGTAACCGTCATCAATCGCACAAACGTCAGCTACAACGGTGGGCGCGGCGGCCTGGCCGCTCGTCCGCTGCCAGCCGAGCGCGTGGCCCGCCAGGAGCGTCACATGGGTCCGCTGCCCGCACAACAGACACAAAGACGTGAAGCTAGCACAAACCGTGCGCAGTTTGCGAGCGTCAATCGTGGACGCCCTGCAACCGTAGTTGCGGCGCGTCCCCTGGATACGGGTTACCGCGCACCCGCTGCCATGCCCGCCAATGTTCACGAGCAGGTCCAGCGCGAAGCAGCCGCACGTCCCGTCGGGTTTCGCCCGGAACCTGCCGCAAGGCCCGAAACTCGTCCAGCCCAGCCCGCAGCACGGCCCGAGACTGGACGACCGGCGGCTCAGCCTGCAGTTCGCCCTGAGGCAGGACGCCCAGCAGCACGGCCCGAAACGGCTAGCCCCGCAGCCAAGCCTGAAAGCCGCCCTGCGGCGCGTTCGCAACCACCGCCACAGGGTCGACCTGAGACACGCCCAGCACCCAAACCCGCAGCAAAGCCTGTACTGGCTCCGGCAGCGAGACCCGCACCAAAGCCTGAAGCGCGTCCCGCACCGAAACCTGCGGCGTCAAAGCCGGAAGCCCTTCCAGCACCGAAGCCGGCGGCACAGCCCGAAGCGCGTCCGGCACCGAAACCGCAGGCGAAGCCGACGTCGAAACCCGCAAGCAAGCCGGCTCCGGAACAGAAGGCGAAGCCCAGCCCCGATGACCGCAAGCCACAGCACTAATAGCCAATAACAGGAAAGGGGCGAGCGCCTGATGCGTTCTCCCCTTTTTATTGGAAATGTTCTTGATGAAAACGCCCGGAAAATCCGGCGAAATGGTCGGGACGGGCAGATTTGAACTGCCGACCCCTCGCACCCCAAGCGAGTGCTCTACCAGGCTGAGCCACGTCCCGACGACCAAGGGTTACTACTGAGTTAGTTTACATGAAGCGCCATCGAAGCGGTCAGCGCACGCACCCTAGTGGCTGGGTGGAACATATTCCTTGGGCAACGCCGCGCCTTCGCCAAAAAAGTACTGCTGCATCTGCTCGACGAGGAACTCCTGCGCTTGGGGAGTCCACGGCTGCAGGCGGTATTCGTTGAGCAGCATCTTCTGGTGCTCAAGCCATTCGCCCCACGCTTTCTTCGACACGTTGTGATAAATCTTGTGGCCAAAATCGCTGTCGAAGGGCGGCTCTTCGAGGCCCTCCATCTCCTGCTTGTAACGGGTGCAAAATACGGTATGCGGCATTCGTCTCTCTCTTGATCTTTATCTTTATTGTAAGCAAGAAGCCGGTTTGGTGCGCGCCGGGTTAACCCGACTTCGCCGACGGCAGAATCACCTGTTCCGAAAACCGCTCCATCTCTTCAAGTTGCGGACTCGATTGCAGCAGCACCAGATCCACCCCCACTGCGGAGAACTCGTCGAGGCGAGCGCTTACCTGCTCCGGCGTGCCGATGAGCCCGCTGCGAAGACCCCGATTGGAAACTGAATAATCCTCCAGCGAGATCTTCTGTTCCAGGTTCGAGCCGGTGATCCACTGCTGATAATTCGCATAGCCGCGCGCCGACTGCTGCACGTTCGTGATGCGCTCCACTTCTTTCTTCGCCTGGGCCTCGGAGTCGCGCACAATCGAGTACCCGGCCACTCCAAAGACCAGCGGCGGAAGGCCCAGTTCGTCGCGGCGCTGGCGCATATCGGCAATCTTTCTGCCCACGGTCGCGGGATCATCACCGTGCATCAGATATGCGTCGCATTTTTGCACAATCAGGTTTTTCGCCGTCTCCGACTCACCGCCCGCATACAGCGTCGGACGAGGCTGCGAAACCGGCTTGGGCGAAAGCACGTTATCGCGCACCTGATAATAGCTGCCGTTATAGTTGAAGCCCTGCTGCGACCAGCAGCCGTCCACTACGTCCAGCCATTCCGAGGTACGGGCATAACGGTCATCGTGTTGATCGAACGGAATCCCGTACTTTGTAGCCTCATCCGCCCACCAGCTCGACACCACGTTCAGCGTGAGGCGCCCCTTGGAGATGTGATCGATATTCGCAGCCTGCTTAGCCAGCAGCGCGGGATTGTGAAACGTTGGGCGCACCGCCACCATCAACTCCAGCTTCCGCGTAGCCGCGGCGAGCGCCGCCGCCGTAGACCAGGCGTCGAGCGAAGGCGCTTCGACACCCTTGATGTCATTCAGGTTCAACTCGGCGATCAGCGAGAGAGAATAGCCAAGCTCTTCAGCGCGCTGTGCAAGATGACATACGTACTCCCACGTCGGCTCCATGCGCTCGTCTTCCACGTTGCGGAGCCATCCGCCAAAGACCGGAAGCCAGAATCCGTAGCGCATCACCGCGCACCCGCAAGCGCAGGCTCCTGCACACGCGCATTCACGGTTGCAGCTTCCGCCTCGAACCAGTCCACCAGCTTCGTGAAAGGGTCGAACCCGATCACACGCGGCCCGTCAGCGACAAAATTTGAGAGAGCATTGATGTCGTAGTATAGCCGTTGCCCATCGCGGTCGTCCGTGATGTATTCAACGCCGCCAAGTTCGATCCCGGCGTGACTCATTATGCGCTCCACATCGTCGATGACCTCAGCAGGCGGTTGATAACCTTCCACGCTGATGCCCGTCTTCGGCGCATCGACCGGGCAGGCAACGCGATTCAAATCGACCCCGGCAGTTGTCTTGCAGATGTCGGCTGGACACAGGTCAAATGTCTCGCCGGTGATATGCACCTTGATCGCGTAGAGAAACTTCCCATTCAGCACTTCCACGCGCACGATATGTGAGTCGCGCGCAGGGATGAACTCCTGCACCAGCGCCGTCGAATCGAGACCAAAAGCCAGCTCATTCCCTGCGGCTGCCGCGGCCAGCGCTTCCAGAGTATCAAAGCGCTTCACCCCCGCGCCCGAACCGCCGATATTAGGCTTGACGACAATCGGCCAGCGCAACCCCTGTGCGGCGGCCACGGCTTGGGAAGCGCGATGAATCACGCGCGCTTTGGGAAAAGGCAGCTCGAGCGAATCGAGAAGCGACAACTGCGCCGCTTTCGACAGCTCCGTGCGAAATGCCTTCAGGCCGTTGATGGCACGCACGCCACGCCGCTCCAGGTGATCGAGAAAGCCCAGCGTGTAAAAGATGCAATCGCCATGCTCGCGGTTCCACGCCGAGGGGCTCATGCGATTCACCACGAGCGAGAAGTGCCGTTCGGGATGCTCCTCGATGGCATAGGCTTGGTCGACGGCGTCAATCTTCACATATGGCGTGCCCCGCCGGTCAAGCTCGGCGAAGAGCGGCTTGAACCAGTGTTGCTGCTCGTAATAAATGGCGATGGGTTTCGGCATGGCGTTCTCGCGGACCTCTGCTATCTTTGTAACTCATCGCGCGACTGGGTGTGAAATGCCGCTCTACTTCCTGCGCAACAGTTCAACAACACACTGGATGAGCGTAAAGACCGCGCTGATTGCCACGGCAAAGCCCTTGGCACGTTGAAGGCTCCGCTCATGCTGGTCCACTCGGTCTTCAATGACCGCTATGCGTCCTGAGTTGCCATCGCCGAGGAGTGTGTTCATCTGGTTTTTCATGACGGATAGATCCGCCAGCACCTGTGCTTCAAATTCCGTCATTCCATTTTCCCTGACTGGCTGCATTCCACCCGTCTTCGGAGCAGAAACGCGCCGGCTCATCTCTATAAGGCGACATTGACAAAGACCGCACTCGAAAATCGCGAGTAATTGGGCGGAGTCGAGCCGTCATACATGCGTATGTAATACTGTTCCACTGCGGCTTCACGCGGGATGGTGAAGTTATTCACCGGGCTTCGCAGCACAAGGTCAGAATTCGCTCCCGGGCCGAAGGCCCAATCCCGTCGCCGCACCTCGAAACCGCCGTTCGTCGGAGGCACGGCAACCGCGTTCACCGTGATCGCGCTGCCCGTGACCGAAGAAATCGTCAACGTTGCCAGGTTCGCAAGCGGAGGTGTGGCCTCAGGCTGTTGAGGCAACCAGACATCCGCAGGAACCGTCGACGACGTTTTGATCGCCAGCGCGTCCGCCCAGTCATTCGCAAAGCTCACGACGTATTTCACCAGGCCGGGCGAGCCGCAAGACAGTTCAAGCTCAACCGTGCGCACAACCAGATTCGCGTTCAGATTGGCCGAAGTTGAGGCCACCGCCAGAACGTCCCCCGGCCAGACATCGCCCTGCGTCTCCATGTTCCACGCCGTGTATTTGCCTTTCCAGGCCGCACCGCGATTCGTCGCAAGATCCAGCAGCGCCGAAGCCGCGTTCTCACAATCAACCGAGCTGCGCGGCGCGGGACTGGTAACCGTTCCCAGCCAAGCCGCCGCACCGGGAAGCACGCCACCATTGCTCTCCTCCGTGATGCTCGCCGCATTCGCCAATCGCGCCACCGCGCGGTGCGTTGTGCGGTAGGAGATCGCAATGAGTTCGCCGGCCTGAGGGGTGCTTGTGGGATAGAAACGCAGTTTTCCGGTGCGCTCGATCCTGCAATCGGCTCCCTGCGTTTCAACTCCCTCGCACCCAATCACCCATCGCGTCCGAATATCTATGCCGTGAACGCCGCCAACGCACTCGTCTTTCGTTACGTCAGCTACGAGGCCAATCGACTCATCCTCAGGCCTCACGCAGTGGATTGTCCCGTCGAGTTGCTGAAGTTGGGCGCAGACGAATCGCCCTCCGCCTCGATCGTAGGAAGGGTCTGCATCGCAATCGCCGAACTATAAAAACTTACAAAAGAAAAAGGCGGCAAATAGCCGCCTTCTGAAAATTAATGACTACTCCCTAATGGCTGTCCTTACTGCAACAGCGTTCCATTCTCCGGCTCAATCTTCGCCTCTTCCGGAGGAATCACCACCGCCGCGGCGACCTTGTCCTGGTCTTCAAGATTCAGCAGCTTCACGCCCTGCGTCGAGCGCCCTGCTGCGCGAACCGTCTTCGTGTCGATGCGAATGATCTTCCCATACTGGCTGATGACCATCAGCTCCGAAGACTCATCCACAAGCTGAATCGAAGATACCTTGCCATTGCGCGCCGTCGTCTTCACGTTGATTACGCCCTTGCCGCCGCGCGTCTGCAGGCGATACTCGTCCACATCCGTGCGCTTGCCAAATCCATTCTCCGTAACCGAGAGAATCAGGCAATCGCAGTTTGCCCCTTCGCCGTCCTTCCGGCGCTCTTTCGGAGTCACCGCGATCCCTACCACATAATCGTTCTTGCCCAGATCGATCCCACGCACGCCATACGCCGGACGCCCCATCGAACGCACGTCGTTCTCGTCAAAGCGAATCGCCATACCCTCGTGCGTCGCGATAAACACAACCTGGCTGCCGTCGGTAAGCCGCACGCCAATCAGCTCGTCGTCATCGTCAATGCCGATGGCAATAATGCCGCGTGACATCACATTCGAGAAATCCTTCAGAGGAGTCTTCTTCACCGTGCCCTTGCGCGTCGCGAAGAAGATGAACCGCCCCTCTTCCTCAAGATTGCGGACAGGAAGAATGTTGCGAACTGTCTCGCCCGGCTGCAGGTTCAACAGGCTGGCCATGGACTTGCCCTTGCCCGCCGCGCCCACATCCGGAACCTCATAGACCTTCAACCAGTACACGCGTCCCGTGTTCGTAAAGCACAGCAGGTACGCATGGGTCGAGTCGATGATGAGCTGCGAGACAAAATCCTCCTCGCGCGTCTTCATCCCCAGCCGCCCGGTTCCGCCACGACGTTGCTGCCGGTAGGTCGAAATCGGGGTCCGTTTCAAATAGCTTGAGTGTGAAACCGTAACCGCAACCTGCTCATCGGCGATCAGGTCCTCAAGCTGCAACTCAGCCGTCTCATCCAGAATCTCCGTGCGCCGAGCATCACCGTAGTCCTTGCGAACCGCCTCCAGCTCCTTAACAATGACCAGGCGCAGCTTCTTCTCTGAAGCCAGAATCGACTCATACTCGGTAATCCGGTCGCGAACTTCAGCCAGTTCCTTCAGTAGCTCATCAATCGAAAGCTGGGTCAGGCGATACAGTTGCAATTCGAGGATGGCATCGATCTGTCGATAGCTCAGAATCAGAGTAGTCGTCTGCATCATCGCCGGATCGATGCTGTACTTTGCCGGATCAAGCGTAATTCCAGCCAGCGCCTGTCCGCGCACCGTAATCGTGCGTCCTGAGAAGAACTGGAACAAATTCTCCCGCGCATCCGCACGCGACGAAGACCCGCGAATCGTCTTGATCACGTTGTCCAGATGATCCAACGCAATCTGGTACCCGAGCAGAATGTGCTCCCGCTCACGAGCCTTGCGCAGCAGAAACGCAGTACGCCGTCGCACCACATCCACGCGATGCTCGATGAAGTGCCGAATCGCATCCGGCAGCGGAAGCTCCTTCGGTTGGCCATTCACCACGGCCAGGAAAATCATCGAGAAGCTCTCCTGCATTTGCGTGTGCTTGTAGAGCTGGTTCAGCACAATCTGCGCTTCGGCTCCGCGCTTCAGCTCAATCACAATCCGCATTCCGTCGCGGTCGCTCTCGTCGCGCACATCGGAGATATCGTCGATCGTCTTCTCGTTCACCAGTTCCGCGACGCGCTTGATCAGTGTGTTCTTGTTGACCTGGTAGGGAATCTCGCTGACGATAATCGACTGCCGTCCCTGCGCCATCTGCTCGATCGCGCACCGCGCCCGCATCAGAAAACGCCCGCGACCCGTTTTGTATGCGTTCTCGATGCCGCCGCGTCCATAAATGAATCCGCCCGTCGGGAAATCCGGCCCCTGCACATGCTTCAGCACTTCAGCCAGACCCGCCTGCGGATTGTTCACCATCTCAATCGCCGCGTTGATCACCTCGGTCAAATTGTGCGGAGGGATATTTGTAGCCATGCCCACCGCGATACCATTCGATCCGTTCACGATCAGGTTGGGAAAGCGCGTCGGCAGCACCGTGGGCTCGAACGTCGACTCGTCATAGTTCGGCGTGAAGTCCACCGTCTCCATTTCGATGTCGTTCAGCATCTCCCCGGCAATGCGCGTCATGCGGCACTCCGTGTAACGCATCGCTGCTGGAGGATCGCCGTCCACCGACCCGAAGTTACCCTGTCCGTCAATCATCGGATAGCGCAGACTGAAGGGCTGCGCCAGCCGCACCATCGTGTCATAAATCGCCGAGTCGCCGTGCGGATGGTAAACTCCCATCGCCTGACCCACGACCTTGGCGCATTTCGTGTACTTCTTGTTATGCTGCAGTCCCATCTCATGCATCGCGAAGAGAATGCGGCGATGGACGGGCTTGAAACCGTCGCGCACATCGGGCAAAGCGCGGCCAATAATGACCGACATCGAATAGTCGAGATACGACCGGCGCATCTCGTCTTCAATGTTGATCGGAATAAGGTTCGCGGCGCCCGGACCGGTAGAACCCGGACCCGAACCACCTGGCGTATCGCCGCCGTTGCTATTACCAAGAGGAAGCTGAGGATTTTGTTCGTCTGCCATAAATTAAGTGCGGTCGTCAGTGCTCTCGATCTTGAAATCTGCAACTGTGCAGAAAGCTATATGGATTAGCTTATGAGCGACCTAAATATATGATACTGAATTACTTACTGCGAAGCAACTGCAGTTTTCCCAATGGATTCAGCGGCTTGGAAACCCTCCCGAATGTCCGCCCGTCATTTGTCCAAAAACCTGGCCGCACACGAGCCCGTTGCGCTCAGAAATTCCTGTCTCGTCGAGGCACCACAAACTCCACCCACGACCAAAAGAAGTGGCCACGCGAGCAGTACGCCTGAGAGCCTGCCCTGAGCGAAGTCGAAGGGGACAGTCCCACCGTTTACACTTACCTTTGACCGTCCAGACCAGCTCTCCGCGAACGATGCCCCAGCCGATCCACCATCTGCGTAGATTCCGATTCAATCGCCCGCAACAGATCGCCGCAGTCTTACTCGCGCTCCTGCTCGCGCAGTGCTTATGGGTCATTCGCCACCAATCTCTCTCTGACACCGACTACGCCTACGCCCGATGCGGACGGGAAATGTGGGAGAAACCCTCCCCGCTCGCCGGGTACTTCACCACCTGCGGCAATATCCACGACGGAACACTGGCCTATCGCGCCGCCGGCCTTCCGCTGACCATCGAGCGCATCTTTGCCGGCCAGGCATCCACCACATCCACCTGGGAAATGCGCCACGAAGTCCGTCACATCAACCTGCTCCTGCGCCTGCCCTTCGTCTTCGCCGCCCTCGCTCTCGGAGCCTGCCTCTGGTGGGTCACCCGCCGTCTCTACGGCAACACCGGCGGATACATCGCCCTCGGTCTCTACTGCTTCGCGCCACCCATCATCGCCGCCGCCACGTCGCCCAACAATGAGATATGGGCAGCCTTGGGACTCTTCGCCGCCGTTTACACCGCCATCGGGGTCGCGCACGCCCTGCAGGGACCAAGAAAAAAGTGGCGTCCACGCATAATTCTGCTCACCGTGATTCTGGGAGTCCTGGCTGCCGCACACGTTTCCGCCTTCATCCTCGCGCTTCTATTCACCATAGCCTTCATCGCCTATCTGGCAGAGAGCAGGCGCGCCTATCTGCCCACCCTTCTCATCGTTTGGGTGTTGGGAGCCATCCTCATCCTCTTCGCCTCCTACGCTTTCCGCCCTGACGCCTTCAGCTACGTCTTCCGCAGCCAGGCCGCCAAAGTCAGTTTCTCGCTCGAACCGGCGCACGTTCTCTTTGCCACGCTTACCAACGCCGGAATCACCATTGCCGCCTTGGCAGCTCTCGCGTTTTACGCCGCCATGCGCCGCGCCCGCTATTTCGGAAACACCGCGCCGCTCATCGTCACCGCAATTCTCGTCCTGCTCATCACCACCGCGGTTCCCAGCCAGCCGCGACTCTGGGCCGTCCCGTTCCTCTTGGCTTTTACCGGCGGAGTCTTCGCCGACATCCTCGAAACCCGCTACCGCCGCTGGTTCCTCTGGATCACGGGCGCGCTGCTCCTCGCACAGGCCGCCCTCTGCGTGGCCGGATTACCCCTGCTCATCCAGTAAACCCACATTTGACTTGCCATCCCATGCGTCCAGGCATGAAGATACTCGCCGGATTCCTGTCAATAGGCTCACGGATCCCTAATTTCTCCCAAAAGAAAGAAGATGCCTATGAAAGTACGTGCACTCAAGTTTTGCCTCATTACAGCCCTATCCTGCGTCACCGCTGCAGCCATGGCGGAAAACCCCTTCGCCGGAACCTGGAAAATCGACTATTCGCAGAGCACACTAACTGGCCGTACCGTCACGTTCACACCTGAAGCTGCGGATAAAGTTCGCCTCACCGCGGGTGGCCGCTCCTACTCCTTCAAACTGGACGGCAGCGACGCGACCAACACTTTTGGACAGACTGAGCAATGGACCAAGGTTGACGACCACACTTGGAAGACCGTCACCAAAGCGGGACCCGAGACTGACACCGACACCTGGAAGTTGAGCGACGATGGAAAAATGCTCGATGTATCCACCACCGGCACAAAGCCCAATGGCGATCCCGTCAACGAGAGCGACTCATTTACCCGCGTCACTCCGGGCAAAGGATTCTTCGGCAAATGGAAGAGTACGAAAATATCCGACAGCACCCCGAACACAAGGGTTTTTGAAGCCAACGGCGATAACGGCCTCATCTGGAGCATTCCGGAAATAAAAGCCTCCTTAACCCTCACTTTTGACGGCAAGGATGTAGCGCCCGTCGGGCCCACAGTGCCCAATGGTCTGACCATCGCAGCCACCAAATTGGGCCCGCGCAGTTTTGAGTTGACGGAGAAAATGAACGGAAAAGTAATGTTTAAAGGACGCTTCACCGTATCCGAGGATGGAAAAACGTTGACCGAAGTCGGTGGCGCTCCCGGCGTCAACGAACCGGAGAAAGCGGTTTATAAGAAGTCGTAAATCGACGCGGGCAGAGGCCCAACCTCTGCCCGCGCAACCCGCTCTCGCCTATCCTCGTCTTCGCGTTGCATCCTTCGGCTGCGTAGACCGGGATTAGAACCGCAGCACCGGCCCTACCTGGTACACCCAATTCTCGTTGGTCATAAACGTTGCTTTGGAAAGCCAGTTAATGTAGGGCGGTTGACCAATTCCTTCGTAGGGAAGGTACGCATAAAAATAGCGCACCGGGGTGTTTCCAAAGGTTCCCCGGATCGCAATGTTGCGGGTAATCGCGTAGTCCCCATTTATCGCAAGGGCGGTTGCAAAGTGCGTCACTCGCCCAATCGCAGGCGCGGGATTCGTCGATGAGGGTATCGCCAGGTACGCATGGTCATAGCTGACAAAGCCTGGACGAAGCGAAGCCTTCAGGGAATAGTGGGGCGTAGCAATGCCGGAGCGGAAGCCAAACGTGGCGCTTATAACGCTGCCGCCTGCGCGGGCGGAAGGCAGCGGGCTGGCATTCGGCTGGTAATTCATGTCCGAATCGAAATCCACCCAGCGTGACAGGCGAGCCGAAAAGCCCACTCCTGGTCCAGTCGTCCATTTCCGGCAATTCGTGCACGCTGGCGTGTTCACCGGAAGCGAAAAAGCGTTGAAGTGCGGAAAAATCTCGTATCGCGGCAAATGTCGAATCACCTCTGCATCGTCGCGCTCAAAGTGCACCGCGCCCGACCCCGGAGCATCAGGATGCTGGAAATCGCGATACCAGGGGCTTTTGCCGCGCAACGCGTTAGCCATCGTTCGCGTTGGATTGAGGGCTCCGCGCACTATCTTCGGAAAAAGACTAGTGCGATCTCCCTGCACTCGGTCGCTGATGAAGCGATCGATCGCGTCTTCTCCAACTATCCACAGAGTGCCGCCTACGGGCGTCATAATGAAGTCGGTCCAGCCAGTGTTGTTGGTATATTCCGCATGGGGATTCGTGCAGGGAAAGGCACAATGGAGCGGATACGTGTACCCCCCAGCGTTCCCAAGCGCAGCCTCGCCCAAAGGACCAATTTTCTGCTGGATGCTGTAAACATTGGCCCACATCATAGCGACAAAGCGGCTTTTCCAGTACGCCGATGAAGTCCCAATGCGCAATCTTTTCGCGCTGGGGCTGTTCTGAATTTCAATAAACCCGGACACCGCTCCCTGCATCGGATGGCCAATATCATCAACAAGGAAGTCATCGCCATCTGACCAGCGAGTCATGTCCCAGTGCTGCATCGAAATCCCATAATTGCGCCAATACGGCCCGCTGGCGACAAGGTGCCGCATATAGGAATCTGTAAAGAGCCGGTAAGTATTTTCAACCCCGATAAACCCTAGCGACTGCCACAACAGGCCCTTCCAGTGGTACCCCTGAGGGATTGGGTTGTCGCCGAGGTCGGCAGACTGGTCCCCATCCCCATGTTCAGCAACATTCGCGTGCCATTTGGCGAACAACGGCAACAGCTCAAGATGCGCCTCGGCCGTCGACGGCGCTTGCCCTTCAGCCTCCCAGCGCTCCGTAGCGTTTTGCGTCGGATCCATCTCAGCATCCGCGGCTACCAGCGACGGAACTGAAATTGCCCGTCCAAACTGCGCTGGGAGACTGTCGGTCGCGGCAACCGAGACAGGAAGTCCAGGAGTTTCCCCTGCAGCGGTCGTCAGATATTTTGTGTTAGGTACCCACGCTTCGCTCGATTGCGCCCTGGCTGCGAAAGGGAGAGAAAAAAACAGAATTCCCAGAGACAAACTCGAAAAGTTCACACTACGCAACCACAAATGATAATTCCTCCGGTGCAGAATGGCGGACGGCAGTCAAGCAAGCGGATGACTACCCGATAGTAACGTGAGCGGTACCAAAAAGAGAATTCCCGAATCCGACGGCGAATCCACCAGCATCGCAACCGAGTTGCTCACCCTTTGCTTGCTGCGCACTCACCCGGTAGACTCCCATTTAGACTTCCAGCCAGATGCCTCCGCAGAAAGAAAATCCAAACACGAATCCTGACCGGCTCGTCTCCGCCGTCCGCGCCGACGACGAAAGCTCCTTCGAGCTCAAGCTGCGCCCACGCCTCCTCCAGGAGTTCATCGGTCAGACCAAAGCCAAGGAGCAACTAGCGATCGCCCTCGAGGCCGCCCGCTCCCGCGGCGAGGCTCTTGATCACGTCCTGCTCTTCGGCCCTCCCGGATTAGGCAAGACCACGCTCGCCACCATCATCGCCAACGAGTTGAACGTAGGCTTCCAGCAGACTTCCGGCCCAGCCCTGCAGATTCAGGGCGATCTCACCGCCATCCTGACCAACATCCGCGAGCGCCAGGTGCTGTTTCTCGACGAAATCCACCGCCTCCAACCTGTCCTCGAAGAAAAACTCTACACCGCACTCGAGGACTACAAACTCGACATCATCATCGGCCAGGGCCCCGGTGCGCGCACCCACGTCATGGACATCAAGCCCTTCACCTTCGTCGCCGCCACCACGCGACCCGGCCTGCTGTCTTCGCCGCTCCGCTCTCGCTTCGGAATCCTGCTGCGGCTTGAATTCTATTCCGACGACGATCTCCGCTACGTCGTCGAACGCTCCGCCGAAGTCCTCAACGTCCCCATCGACCAGGATGGCGCTGCGGAAATCGCCATGCGCTCCCGCGGAACACCGCGCATCGCCAACCGCCTCCTGCGCCGCGTCCGTGACTATGCCCAGGTCCGGGGCACCGGCAATATCGACCGCGCCACCGCCGAATACGCGCTCAAAATGTTGGAAGTGGACGCCCACGGCTTCGACGAACTCGATCGCCGCCTTCTCAAGACCATCATTGAAAAGTATGACGGAGGCCCTGTAGGCCTCAACACGCTCGCCGCCACCCTCGCCGAAGAAGAGGACGCGCTGGAAGAGGTCTACGAACCGTTCCTCATCCAGCATGGCTTCCTCGATCGCACTCCGCGAGGCCGCGTAGCCACACGCCTCGCCTACGAACACTTCGGGCTCCCCCTGCCCCGCAAACAAACGCCGTTGTTCTGATGTCGAAGTCTGGAGGCTGACAGTTGCGCTCCGCAAGGATTCTCGTTGCTTCGCTTCTAGTCTGCGCCCAACTTTCTATGGCTGCGCTGGCAACGGCAGTAGCGCCCATCTATGGCGGCTTCGAACCGGGGCTGTTGGATTATCAGGGCACACTGGGAACCACCAGAATCGGCCTGACCTTCGCCGTTGATGGCAATCCCATGGCGCACGGATCGTATTTCTATTTCAAGTACCTCAAGGACATCCCGCTCAAGGGCACATTCCAGCCGGATGGCTTCGCGCTTCGCGAATACGACAGTAGCGGAAAAATCACGGGGACATTTCACTTGAAAATCTCTACGGAAGACGTCCAGAAGATCGAAAAGCCGTTGGCACTGAGTAACACCTCCGTCCTCGTCGGAACATGGACGAGCGCCGACGGGTCGCGAACGCTGCCGGTTGAACTCAGGCAAATGGCCTGGATGAGTGGCAGCGAAGGAAATCGTTATGGGGAGTTCGGCAGTGAGGTGGATATTGAGCGCAAAGTACGTCAGTTTTATGACGCC
The DNA here is from genome assembly GCA_963743135.1 of uncultured Acidobacteriaceae bacterium. Classification (GTDB taxonomy): domain Bacteria; phylum Acidobacteriota; class Terriglobia; order Terriglobales; family Acidobacteriaceae; genus Silvibacterium. Next base: position 352,110 of record CAVUON010000006.1, on the reverse strand, counting down.
GTTCAACAAGGCAATCGGGAGGCAGCGGCAAACGCCGTAGATTACCCCCTCCGCATAAATAGTCTTCACCTGAGCATCCGCGATAAACAGCAATTTCTGGCGCATTACACGCAGATTTTCACTCCCGCGTTTGTCCGCTGCCTCGCGAACTATCCCCCGCACAACCTCTTCGTGAATGCACAAGGAATCATGCTGGGACGGGGAGAGCTCTGGTTTAACGAAAAAGGTGTAGTGAGCGTCAATCCATGTACTGCGCACTAAACGTCGTACGAATGAAATCCCCTCCGCTGCAAGATCGCGTGGAAACAAAAAGCCCGGCACATAGCCGGGCTCTTCTTTTTGCTTCGCGATCAGAGTTGCAGTGACTTCAGATATTCCCGGAACGGAGGCCCCAGGTCCTTCCGCTTCAACGCAAAATCCACCGTAGCCTTCAGCATCCCCAGCTTGTCTCCAGCATCATGCCGGACACCTTCAAAGTTCAACCCGTAAACCTTCTCCGTCTTAAGCAGGCCTTTAATTCCATCCGTAAGCTGCAACTCCCCGCCAGCGCCCGGAGTGAGCTTCTCCAGCAACTCAAAGATCGCGGGAGTCAGCAAATACCGCCCGATAATCGCATTCTTCGACGGAGCATCCTCAAGTTTGGGCTTCTCCACCATCCCGTGCACTTCAATAATCCGCGGATTGTCCTTCATCGGAGGCCCGTCCAGCACCCCATACGCCGAAATATCTGGCCCCTCCACAACCTGTGTCGCCAAAATCGAACCCTGCACTTTCTCGAACACGTCAATCATTTGCTTCAGGCACGGAACCGCCGCGTCGATCACATCATCCGGCAGAAGCACCGCAAACGGCTCATCTCCCACCAGGTCCTTCGCCATCAGCACAGCATGGCCCAACCCCTTGGCCTCCTTCTGCCGCACGTAAGAAATCTGAACCATGTTGGAAATCCTACGCGAGCACTCCAAAAGCTCCGTCTTGCCACGCTTTTCAAGCGCCGTTTCCAGTTCATGGCTGATGTCGAAATGGTCTTCAATTGCAGACTTGCCGTGTGCGGTAATGACAATGATCTGCTCGCAGCCCGCAGCCAGAGCCTCTTCAACGCCATACTGGATAATCGGCTTATCCACTACCGCGAGCATCTCTTTAGGAATTACTTTTGTGGCAGGAAGAAATCGGGTTCCAAAACCCGCTGCCGGAATCACAACTTTGCGTACTTTTTTCATCAACAATCCTTTGAAAATAGTGTCTGCCAGCCTTAGATGCAATCTACAAAACCGGCGAGCCGTCTCCCAGCATCGCGCGCCGCACAATTTTTATCGGAGCGCCTCCCTGCCGCATAAAGTCATCATGAAACTTCTGCAGAGAAAAATCCGCGCCCTCTTTCGCCTGCATATCAGCACGCAGCTTCATAATCTCCAGCTTGCCCAACGTGTAATAAAGATAGGTAGGATCGGCAGTTCCGCGCTTCGTCTCAACATCCGCAATCGAAGGCGATTGATACCCCTCCGCAACAAAAAAGGCTCGCGCCTGATCCAGAGTCATCTGCCCTGTGTGCATCTTAATTCCGACCACAAACCGCGCATCGCGCAGCAGCGCGTCCTGCAACTGCCCCAGCCGAATCAGCTCCGCTTCGCGCGCATCCTTGGCCCCCGCACCCGGCTGCCCATAGCCCTCATCCAGCATCATCTGTTCGCAGTAGTGCGCCCAGCCCTCAACATTGGTGTTCGAAGTAATCAGCTTGCGAACCGTACTCAAATCCGTGTGATTCACCCAGAGAAACTGCACATAATGCCCTGGAAAAGCCTCATGCACCGAAGTGCTGACAATCGTGCCTACATTGAACGCTGCCATGTGCTCGGCAATGTGCTCAGGAGTCCAGTCTTTCTCCGGCAGCGTCACATTGAAGTAAGCCGTAGTTGAGTGCTTCTCGAATGGCCCCGGCGAATCCATTGAAGCCTGCGTCGTAGCCCGCATAAAAGGCGGAGTCTCCTCCAGCACCGGCTGCACTGTCGAAGGAATCGTGATGATGTGGTGCGAATTTATAAACGCAACCTCGCTGTTGAAGCGGTCATGGAAAGTCTGTAACAGCTTATCCGGAGCAGGATGGTCCGCCGCCAGTTCCGCCAGCACCTGCTTCGGAGTTTTCGACGGGTCAACCTCCTTCGCAATCCGCGCGAACTCCGCCTGATTCTTATGCAGATTGGCGTACGCAATCTCCAGCAGCTTCGGCAACGGAGTGTCGACCATCTCGTCATACTTCAGCTTCTTCGAATACGTCTCCGCGCCTATCTTGAAATCCCCATTGGAGCGCGGCAGCAAATCCGTCTTCACCCACTGCTCGTAATCTTTAAGTGCGGCAATCACAGCCGCATTCGTCTTCTGGAACTCCGAAATCGTCGACGCATCCTTCGCATCCGAGAACGCCGACGGCACGTCGTTTTCAAAAAAGCTGATGATGTCCGGCAACTGCTCCAGCGCGATCTCCGTGTAGATGCGCGGCGGGTCTTTCAAATTCTTCCGCGCCTCCATCAGCGCCGCCGGCATCAGCTTCTCTCGCGCAATCAGCGACCGCAGCCGGTCATCGGGACGAGCAAATCGCCGCTCCATCAGCGAAAACGCGCTGCCCGCAATCCCGCTCGAATAGTTATCCGGATCCTTCTCCCATCCGCGAATCGTCTCGAGCTCGAGCAGGTCCCCGCGAATATTGTTGCGAACCATCTCCAGGTCGCCCTGCGTGCTCAGGTCCAGCTTCGTCCCGTCCACCGCATCGAACTTCGCCTCAAAATCCTTCAGCGCAGCCAATTCGCGCTCCACGCCCGCACGGCTGTAATCCTCAAGCACCGGATCGTACTGGTGCAGCCCCGCCAGCGTTCCGCTCGTAGGCGCAAACCGGAACGTCACCTGCAAAAAATACTCATCGGCAAGATGCCGGAAGTTATCGCCCGCAGTTTGAGCGTTCGCTTGAGCAGCCATCAACCCTCCACATACCAGCACAGCGGCAATCATTTGACGATTCATTCAGCCCCGCTTCATTTGTAACTTTTACAGATACACATTAGACGGCCACTTCCCTCAACGCCAGTTGATCCAGCAGCGCACGAACCTCCGCCAGCACATCATCCGGCTTGGGTGACGCTAGAGGATAACGCAACAAACCCTGCGGTGTGAACTGCGCGCCGCGCTTGGCATTTTTCGCCACCAGCTTCATCAACCGCCCCGGATCGATGCCCGCGCTCTCCGTGAATTTAATGTGTAGCTGGTCCCGTTTGCGGTCCACCTGCGCCACGCCTATCCGTTCGCACTCAATCCGAAGCAATGCCGCATCCAGCAGATGCCGCACGTTCCCTGGCATCGGTCCATAGCGATCCTCAAGCTCGGCGCGCACGTCCGCGATCTCGCCCTCGCCCTGCACGCCCGCAATCTTCTTGTACATGCGCAGCCGCTGGTTTTCTTCCGCGATATAGCTCTCGTCGATGCGCAGCCCAATGCCCAGGCTCAACTGCGTCGTCGCATGCTCCACGCGCTCTTCGCCCTTCAGCTTCCCTACGGCTTCTTCCAGCATCGTCGTATAAAGTTCAAAGCCCACGGCCTCAATGTGTCCGCTCTGCTCGCCGCCCAGCATGTTTCCGGCCCCACGCAGCTCCAGATCCAGTGCCGCAATCTTGAAGCCCGCACCCAGATCCGAAAACTCCTTCAAAGCCGCCAGCCGAGCCCGCGCAATCGCCGTCAATTCCTGCTCCGGAGGAATCAGAAGATACGCATACGCTCGCCTATTCGACCGGCCCACGCGCCCACGCAACTGATAGAGTTCCGACAACCCATGCCTGTCCGCGCGGTTGATGATGATCGTATTCGCCAGCGGAATATCCAGCCCATTCTCAATAATCGTGGTCGCCACCAGGATGTCGTGCTCGTGGTGCATGAACGAGAGCATCACCTTTTCCAGTTCGCCCTCGCCCAACTGCCCATGCCCAACCGCAATGCGCGCACTCGGAACCAGCTCCTGCAGCTTCGCCGCAAGCTCATAAATCGTCTCCACGCGATTATGGACAAAGTAAATCTGTCCCCCACGTTCCAGTTCCACCTCAATCGCCGAGCGAATCAGTTTCTCATCGAACTTAGCCACCACCGTCTGAATCGCCATCCGATCCTTCGGCGGAGTTTCGATCACACTCATATCGCGCAGTCCCACCATCGACATGTGCAAGGTGCGCGGAATCGGCGTAGCCGACATCGCCAGCACATCGATCTCGCGCCGCATCTGCTTCAGCCGCTCCTTGTGCCGCACGCCAAAGCGCTGCTCCTCGTCCACAACCAGCAATCCAAGATCGTGAAACTTCACATCCTTCGAGAGCAGTCTGTGCGTGCCGATGACGATGTCCACCTTGCCCGTCTCGGCCTTCTCCACAACATGTTTCTGTTCTTTCTGCGTCCGGAAACGGGAGATCAACTCAATATTGATCGGAAACATCTTGAAGCGATTCTTAAATGTCTCGAAATGCTGGAAGCTCAACACCGTTGTCGGCGTCAGCACCGCCACCTGCTTGCCGTCTTGCACTGCTTTGAAGGCCGCGCGCATCGCCACTTCCGTCTTGCCGTATCCCACATCACCGCATAATAGGCGATCCATCGGCATCGCCGACTCCATGTCGCGCTTGATGTCGTTGATCGCCGACATCTGGTCGTCAGTCTCGTTGTAGTCGAAGGCGTCTTCAAATTCGCGCTGGAACTCATTATCCGGAGTGAACGCATGCCCCTGCGCCGCCTTGCGCTGCGCGTACAGCTTCAGCAGCTCATCGGCCATGTCCTGCATGGCCTTGCGGACCTTGGCCTTCGTCTTCGCCCACTGCTGCGACCCCAGCCGGTTCAGTACCGGAGCGGGTCCAGCATCCGTCGAACGATACTTCTGAATCAGGTCCAGTCGCGTCAGCGGAACATAAAGCCGCGTCTGTTCCGCAAACTCCAGCACCATGAACTCGATCGTCGCCGTGTCCTGTTCAATCTCCTTCAGGCCCATGTACTGCGCAATGCCATGCTCCACATGCACCACATAGTCACCAACCGTAAGATCGCGGAAGTCCGAGACAAACGCCGCTGTCTTCGACTTGCGTGGAGCGGGCCGCGCCATCACATCCACGTCATCTGAAAAATCATTCGCGCCAAAGACAACGAGATTCGCCTCCGGGAGGCTCACCCCATTGGCCAGCGTGCTGCGAACGAGAATCGGCGTCCGCAAACTTCCCGCCAGGTAACTCGACTCGTCGTAAATGTTCTCGCTGCCCGCATGTTGCGCGCGGCTGCCCAGCCGATACGGCAGCTCATACTCACGCAGCAGATTCGCCAGCCGCTCCACCTCACCCTGGTTCGGAGCTGCCAGCACCATCCGCGTCTCCTGCGCCATCAAGGTCCGCACCTGCTCCAGAAACGCGGGAATCGATCCGTGAAACCGCATCGTGGGCCGCGAGTTGAACGCAATCTCGCCCAGCGTCGTGTCGTCTTCGAGAACATCCACCACGCCAAGCTGGTCAACATCCAGCCCCGGATGCGAAGCCAGCTGCGCCTCCAGAATCTCCGGCCGCAGATAGATATCTTCCGGCCGAATCAGCGAACCGATGCTCGACCGCTCATGTCGCTGCTCAAGCTTGTTCCACCAGCGATCGATCTGGTTCTTCACCATGGCCCGCTCTTCCACAAACAGCGCGCAGCGCGGAATTAAATCCAGCAGCGTACCCGTCGAACCCGCCACGCCCGCAAAAAACTCCCAGCCCGGAAAGACGCTCACCCCTCCAGCCGCGATCGCCTGCTCTACCAGCTCCGTATCGTCGCCACCCTCAACCTGCGCGCCGCTCAGACGCGCCCCAGACAACCTGGCATGAACCGCAGCCAGCAGCCGCTCCGACATCGGAATCTCCGTCAACGGCAGCAACAGCGCCTCATCCAAAGGAGTCGAAGACCGCTGCGTCTCCGGATCGAACTTGCGAATCGTCTCGATCTCATCGCCAAAAAATTCAAAGCGCACGGGGCGATCCGCCTCGGGCGAATACACATCCAGAATCCCGCCGCGCCGGGTGTATTGCCCCGGCATTTCGACAATGTCCATCGGCGAATAGCCCACGCTCGCCAGGTGCGCCAGCAGCGTGTCTACGTCTACTTCCTCGCCGCGCTGCAGCACCTGCGCCAGCCCTGCGTAGAACGGCCCCGGAAACAGCTTCATCGCCGCCGCTTCCACCGGAGCAATCACAATCGAAGCCGCGCCGGAAGCCATCTTCCACAGCGTCGTGGCCCGCGCCTCCTGGATCTCCGGATGCGGCGACATGTTTTCAAAAGGAAGCACGTCATGCGCGGGCAGCTTCAGCACGCGGTTCGGAGCGATAGCCCCCGTCAGGTCGCACCCGGCGCGAAGAGCCACCTGCAAGGCGTCAGCCGCCTTATTGTCCGCAACCACAATCACCACCGGAACATTCGCAGCGCGCGCGAACAACGGAACATACAGCGCGCGAGCCGTGGAAGTCAGGCCAGAAACACGACGGCGCCCACGCGCGAGGGCCAAATGCCTCCGTGCCTGTTCAAATGAAGGAGAGTGCTCCAGGTCCGCAAGCAGTTCGCGAACGAAAGGAAGAATCATGCAACTCCAGTCTACCGCCCCGAACCGAGATAACGTTCCCATAACCCGGATCGGGAGTGTAAAGTATTGCGGTAAAGAAAATTCAAAAAATCATGCGTAAATCAATCGTTTTATCCGCCGTCGTCGCCGCCTGCCTGTTTCTCGGCCTCAACGCAAAAGCTCAACTCGAAGTTCCATTCACAACCCCCACGAACAACCCTCCCGTCTACGGCCCCTATAACGGAACATTTCTCACCGGCGGCGATGGCCTCGAGAAAAAGATCACGGAAAATGATACGGTCCTCGAAGCAGATGCGCCCTGGACCTTTTTCGCCTGGGTGAATCCCAGCGAGGTTCCCACCGCCCCCGAACTCGTCGCCGGCTTTGGTAGCCCCGAAGATGAGTATTCCCGCTACCTCGCCCTCGCACCCGGCAAACTCATCCTCTGGGGAGGCAAAAACAACAGCCTCGAAGCCAGCGTCACGCTCGCGCCCGGTCAGTGGCACTTCATCGCGGCCTCTTTCGATGGCCAGCAGTTCCATCTCTATAGCGACGGAGCCCAGGTAGCCACCGGCAGCCTCATCCTCGGCAGCGTCGCCAACACACTCGATCTCGCACCCGGCACACGCGAGCCCGGCTGGTCCCACTTCGGAGGCAAAATCGCCGGACTCACTCTCGCCCGCGAAGCCCTCACCGCCGACGCCATCGCCCAAATCAGCAAGAAGGGCGATGACTTCGCAATGGCAGTTTTCGAAGAGGGCTCCAAGCCCTGGCCCGTCCAGACTCGCGGCCAGGCCGGTTACCGAGCTCCCCAGGACGCCTCCCAGATGCCCCGCAGCAAAGCGCCCTTCACCGCGCCTGTAGCCGTTCCCGTTCAGCAGTTCAAGCAGGCCGTCGAGCCTGACGGTCCGAACCACTGGGCCATTGCCGGCGGATGGACCATGGCCGAAGCACCCAAGGTCTCCGCCGAAGGCCCTACCATTGCCGGCCCCAGCTTCAGCGCCAAAACCTGGTACGCCGCCACCGTCCCCGGCACCGTCCTCACCACTCTCGTCGATCGCGGTGTCTATCCCGACCCCTACTACGGCCTCAACAACCTCGCCATCCCCGAAAGCCTCAACCGGCAGGACTACTGGTATCGCAACGAGTTCAAGGCTCCTGCAGACCTGAAAGGCAAGCACCTCACCCTCACCTTCGAAGGCATCAACTACAAAGCTGAAGTCTGGCTCAACGGAAAATCCCTCGGCACCATCGTCGGAGCCTTCATCCGCGGCAACTTCGACGTCTCCGGCATTCTCAAGCCCGGCGAAACCAACGTCCTCGCCGTCCGCATCTCGCCCCCGCCACACCCCGGCATTCCGCAGGAGCAGTCCATCAAGGGAGGCCCCGGCGAAAACGGCGGCCTCATGTGCCTCGACGGCCCCACCTTCGTCGCCACCGAGGGCTGGGACTGGATTCCAGCCATCCGCGACCGCGACAGCGGAATCTGGCAGCCCGTCACCCTCACCGCCACCGACAACGTCAGCATCGGAGACCCGCAGGTCATCACCACTCTCCCGCTGCCCGATACCAGCCGCGCCAATATCGAGATCAACGTCCCGCTCACCAACACATCCGACAAACCCGAACAGGCCGCGCTCAACGCCAGCTTTGAGGGAGTAACCGTCACGAAGCAGGTCACCCTCGCCCCCGGCGAAAACAACGTCAGCCTCACTCCAGCGGAATTCGCGCAGCTCACCGTGCAAAACCCCCGCCTCTGGTGGCCCAATGGCTACGGCAAGCCCGAGCTCTACCACCTCAAGCTCACAGTCAACACCGGCAACGAAATCTCTGACACCAAACAACTCCGCTTTGGAATCCGCGAAATCACCTACGAGCTAAGCCTGCTTGACTCATCCGGCAACCTACGCCGCGTCGACTACACTCCCGCCGCCGATCGCGATCACTATGGCGAAATCGTCAACGTAACCCACGACGGCATGCGCAATATACCCGCCACCGACCCGCCGCCGCCCTCCTGGCCAGCAGCATGGCGCGCCAACTGGCATTCCTACGTCTCCTCGCTCTACCCCGGCGCGGATAACTCACCCTCCATCCGCCCCAGTAACGATCTCGGGCCCGCGCCCTACCTCGTCGTCAAGGTCAATGGAGTTCGCATCGTATGCCGCGGCGGCAACTGGGGCATGGACGACGCCATGAAGCACGTCTCCCGCGAGCATCTCGAACCCTACTTCCGTCTCGATCGCGACGCCCACCTCGACATCATCCGCAACTGGGTCGGCCAAAGCACCGAACAGACCTTTTACGATCTCGCCGACGAGTATGGAATGCTCATCTGGAACGACTTCTGGGAGTCCACGCAGGACTACAACATCGAAGCCCAGGACCCGCAACTATTCCTGAAGAACGTAGCCGATGTCATCTCGCGCTACCGCAACCACCCCTCCATCCTGCTCTGGTGCGGACGCAACGAAGGCGTGCCTCAGCCCATCATCAATCAGGGAATCATCCACCTCGTCGCCAAACTCGACGGCACCCGCTACTACTCGCCCAGCTCCAACCGCGTCAACCTTCAGGACAGTGGCCCCTATTCGTTGCAGGATCCCGCGGCCTACTACACCACGCTCAACCACGGCTTCTCCGTCGAAACCGGAACGCCCTCCATATCCACGCTTGAGTCCTTCCGCGCGTCAGTTCCCAAGCCCGACCAGTGGCCCATCGACGACGTATGGGCCTATCACGACTGGCATCACAGCGGAAACGGCGCCACCGGCTCCTTCATGAACACGGTGCAAACCGAGTTCGGAGCCGCCACCAGTCTCCCCGACTTTGAGCGCAAGGCGCAGATGCTCAACTACGTCAATCACCGCGCCATCTTTGAAGGCATGAACGCGCACCTCTGGTCGCCCAACAGCGGACGCATGCTCTGGATGACCCAGCCCGCGTGGCCCAGCAACATGTGGGAGATTCTCAGCTCCGACTACGACACCCAGGCTTCGTTCTACGGAACCATGAAGGCCTGCGAGCCGCTGCACGTCCAGCTTGATCTCTCCAACTACGACGTCGATCTCGTCAACACCACCAACACCGCGCTCGATAATGCCACCGTCACCGCCGACGTCTACTCGCTCGACAACAAATCGCTCCTCCACCACGACGCACCGGCAACCTTGGCGGCAGACGGCTCCAGCGTAGCCTTCCCGCTAGCGCTCGCGCCCCTCATGGCCCATCAAACCGTGCTGGTCAAACTCGAACTCAAATCGCAGGATGGGAAGCTCGTCTCGCAAAACTTCTACTGGCTCGCTGACAAAAATGAAGACTATCGCGACCTCGACAACCTGCCGGCAGCTCAGATCGAAGCCCGCGCGCGCTTCGAGAAACAGGAAAACGGAGAAACCCGCATCGTCGTAGACCTCAAGAACAACGGCACGGCAGCCGCTCTCGAAAACAAGCTGACCCTCCTCGACCAGAAAAGCGGCGAGAGAATCCTCCCCGCCTACTACAGCGACAACTACGTCTCCCTCTTGCCCGGAGAAACCAGAGAAATCACCATCGACTATCCGGCCGCAGAAGGACAGCAACCCGTTCTCGATCTACGCGGATGGAATCTCAAATCGCAAAGATTTGGATTCGGACAAGGAGCCTGAGGCTGACGTCATTGTGAAACCGCGTGCCCCGCATCTCAATCCTGAGAGGTGGGGCGTGCGCGAAGCGCGGTCGGCTGGACAGCCTGCCCTGAGCGAAGCCAAAGGGGCAAGCCCTCAACCACCCACATTGAAATTCACAACCTCCCCCGCCGCCATGTGGTGCACCTTGATCGAGCCCACAGGCAGCTCCAGCACATACAGCGAAGTCTCATGGCCGCCATAAGAGGTACACGTCTTCGCTAGCCCCTTGCATGGCGGCGTATCGGCAGACATCTCCACAATCCGGTGGTTCGGGTCCATCCAGATGATGTCCAGTCCAATCTTGCAGTGGTACATCCAGTAGGAATACCGGCCGGGCCTGTCGTGGATGAACAGCATCCCACGTCCCTGCGGCAGCGACGTGCGTCCCATCAGGCCATATTCGCGCTCTGCATCGGTCGTAGCCAGTTCCACATGCACGGTAGAGCCGTCTGGCAGCATCACTAGCGTATCCGCCGCGCGCGGCGCAACCTTGGCGATCACCGGCTCCTGCGAGCAAGCTAAAACACCCGGCCACAACAGAGCCAGACTCAACAAGCATCCTGCAAGCTTCCGCACTCTCACGCCTCCAGCTTCAACACCAGCACCGTCATGTCGTCATGCTGCGGAGCGCCCGCCGTAAATGCGTCCGTGGCATCGAACAAATCCTTCAGCACTTCATCCGCCGTCTTGTCCCTGCACTTCTCCGCCGCCGCAATCATCCGCTCCTCGCCCCACTCCTCATCGTCGTGGGTCATCGCCTCGCTGATGCCATCCGTAAACATCAGCAGCATATCGCCCGGCATCAGCACAACCGATTGCTCGGTATAGGGCGCCAACGGAAGCAGCCCCACCACCGGCCCATCGGCCTCAAGCCGCAGCGTCTCCGTCCTTCCGTCCAGGCCGCAACGCAGCACTACCGGCGGATTATGCCCCGCATTCACGCAATCCAACCGCCGCGTCGTCGGGTCGTAAGCCGCAAAGAAGAACGTCGCATAGCGATTGGAAGCTGACGACTCAAACACCAGCCGGTTCACTTTATCCATCAGCTTCGCAAAGTCTCGCGGATTATCCAGCGACACGCCCCGCAGCGAAGCCCGCAGGCTCGCCATCAGCAGAGCCGCCGCAATCCCCTTGCCGCTCACATCGCCAATCGCCAAGCCCACGCGTCCGTCTTCGAGAATGAACACGTCGTAGTAATCGCCGCCCACACCCAGCGCCGGCCTGCAATGCCCCGCAATCGTCGCTCCCGGAATCTCCGGCATCTCCTGCGGAAACAGCCGCTCCTGCACCTCGCGCGCAATTTCCATCTCGCGATTCACTCGCTCCCGTTGCGCCGCCTCCGCCGCCAGCGAATGCGCCAGCTCGGCCACCTCAATCGCCAAACCCGTCTGGGTCGCCAGGGTGTGCAGCATATGCAGGTCCGCCGGAGTGTATGCCGCCTCCGATCGCTTCGGCCCAAGCGCCATCAACCCCATTAAACGGTTGCGTCCCGGCAGCGGCAGCAGCAGCTCTGCATTGACCATGTCCAGCACCTGCCGCTCACCCAGCCCCGCCATCAGATACCACGCATCCGGATCGTCTCTGTACAGCCGTGCCGGCTCATTCGTCGCAGTCAGATAGCGCACCGACGAAGCCTGCGGCGGCAGAACCACAGCCCCATCCATCGCGACCCCGATCGCCTGCTGCAAATGGAAGGACTCGCCCCTCCGCAGCATCACCGCAATCTGATTCACATGCAGCGTCTCCGCCACTCGCCTCGCTACCGTCTCCAGCAGCGGAGCCGTCTCCGTAAATCGACGCACCTCATCCGACAGTTCATTCAGAACAATTTCGGCGTCGTAAGCTTCGCGGAAAAACCGCCGGTCAAGCCACGCCTGCGCCCGCTTCCTCAAGCCCACGCGCAACACCACAACCAGCGCCAGAAAAACCAGCACTCCCACCAGGTCGGAGGCCTCACGCTGCTGCTTGTGCAGCGCCGGCAGCAGCAGTAGCCAGGTCGCAAGTCCAATCAGTACTACCTGCAGCACCATCAAAACCGCCTTGGCCATCACATACCGCGAACCCATGCGCAGTATCACGCGGACATCCATCGCGCGCTGCACCAGCACCACGTAGGCCAGCGTGAACGGAGCGATCATGAACAGCACGCTGCCCGCCAGTGTGATCCAGAACCCCTTCACCGAGTTGCGCTGAAAACCGAAGTGCGGCAGCAGGACGAACACCATGAGCAGTGCGCCCACTCCCAGCACGGTTCCCATTGTCAGCACGCGAAGTCTGCGCCGCGCGTCCGCAGTCGACGCCGACCGCAGCTTGTCCAGCGTAAAAATCAAATACAGGACAATGCACGCCAGGTTCAGCCCATTCAGAACTCTGGACGCGATCCCAATCGTCGCCAGCCACCGCAATCCTGTCGGACCTGCATAGTAAAGTTTGTAAAGGTAGGGATAAAGGATCGCCGCAAACCCCGCATAAGGCGCCAGTATCACCCACTTAATCCACGGAGCCTTCCTGTCGATCCGCGACCGCTCCGGAAAATAAATCCCGAACAGCAGCAGCGCCGGAGAACCCAGTATCTGAAGCGTGTCGTACCAGAACACCCGCAACAACAGTCCCGTCCCCGTCGCCATACCGTGGTTGATCCAAAGCACGCTCGGAAACGTAAGCAGAATCAGCAGCAGCCACGCATTCCGGTCCAGGGGCTTGGCCAGAACCACCCAATAACCAAGCAGGAGGCATGCCAGCGGCATCAGCACGACCATAATTCCATCGCGCAAAAGCGCTACCCAGTCGGCAATCCCCGCATGGGGTGGCGCATGCCGTGCCAGCGTAATCGTACCCATGCCGCGGCTGCCATCCGGACGCACAAACTCCACGTCCACCGTGTCGCCCGGCCGCGCCGTGTACAGGATCTCGTCAACCTGCGCATCGCCCGTATAAGGAGTGCCGTTCAGCCCCGTAATCTTCACCCCCGGAGCGATCCCGACCGCCTTAGCCTCGGGCTGTACTGTATTCACAAAACCCGTATCGTCGTTGTAGTCCAGAGGCGCGGCCACGTGCTGGTCAGCATGCCGCTCCATCTCCCACGTATCCAGCACGCCCGCAATCCAATACGACAAGCTCGCCAGAAGAAACACTCCCAGCAGCGCGCGCAGCAAATTTGGATGAGGGTTTGGCTTCATCGTAGTCCAGGCCACCATACTATCGTGAACCATGCGTTCTTCCGGCGCCGCAGCTGTTCAGGCAGACAGCCATCCACAAAGCCTGGGCATCCATTTAACTATGATCCGAAAATTAAAATCCGGAGAATATCGCCTCTACTCCAGAAAGAAAAACCCATCAACAGGAAAGAAGCGCAACCTCGGAACTTTCGACACGCTCGAAAAGGCAAAACAGCACGAGCGCGATGTCCAGTACTTCAAGAGACACTAGAAATCCAGAGAAACTGGAAGCCGGGTACCTAAAGAGATACTAGCGCCATTAAGAATTAGGAAGCATACTTGCACACAAAGCACCCCAAATGGCCTCAATAACTACAGTAACGCTGGCACTTCCATACGCCATGTGGGAGGATATGGGCTCGAGTTTAGTCGAAATGGTAGCTTCCCCCGCGGTAACTGTATCACCCGACGGACAAGAGGACGTGAATTGGAATGTTCGTTTTGTACCGCTGACCGATTTGTCGTCAATTCACCCGACTGTGGATTAGCGGCTTGCACAGTGTACCTCTTTGCGAATCTTTAGTCCCTGCACTCTGCTTCACCGCAGCTCCACCACCGTAGCCCCCGCCCCGCCTTCATTCTGCCCCGGCTCCGCAACGCTCGCCACTTGAGGATGCTTTTCCAGATACGCCCGCAGCGTCCTCCGCAAAACCCCCATCCCTGTTCCATGAATAATCCGCACCCGCGGCAATCCCGCCAGAAATGCCTTGTCCAGAAATTTCTCCACTTCGTCCCGAGCCTCATCCGCCGTACGCCCAATAACATTGATTTCCCAGTTAAGGTTTTCATCCGGCTCCGACGCCGTAACAGAAATCCCCTTCCGCGAGCGGGCTGCGGCAATTGGACTTTGCTCCGACGCCGCCTTAACCACTTCGGCAATCTCATCGCGAGCCACCCGCATCTTCATCAACCCAATCGAAACTTCAAAGGTTTTCTCGTCGATCTGCCGCTGCACCACCCCATCTTTTCCCAGTGAGCGCAGTCTCACCGTATCGCCCTCCGCCACGTGGCGCACAATATGTGGCTGCGCATTCGCATCGCCCTTGTCTGCGCCCGTGTGACCCGCAACGACCGACGCATTAAAGCCCTCAGCAAACTCCCGCCGTAACCGCGCAATCCTCCGCTCGGCGTCTTTTGAAAGCTTCTGCTGCGCCGCCCGTTCGTCGATCGCGCGCACTGTCTCCCGCGCCTGGTACTCAAAATCCTTCAGCAGCGAAGCCAGCTTCTGCTCCATCTCGCGAACCTTCGCCCGCCACTCCTTCATGCCTTCAACATCCAGCCGCTGCCGCTCCCGCGCCAGTTCGCCCTCCAGCCTCTGCACGCGATCGCGCTCCGCAGTCAGTTCTCGCAGTTGTTCATGCAGTCGATTCAGGAACTTCCCAATTTCCTCCGTCTGCGATCCCATTCGCGCCCGCGCCGCCGCAACAATCTCCGGATTCAACCCCAGCCGAGCCGCAATGTTAATGCCCGCCGAAGCCCCCGGAACCCCCTGCCGCAATTCATACGTCGGAGCCAGCGTCTCTTCGTCGAACCCCACCGCCGCATTCGCAACCCCCGGCGTATTCTCCGCATACACCTTCAACGCCGTAAGATGAGTCGAAAGAATCGTCCACGCCCCGGCGCGCAAAAAATGCCCCGCAATCGCCACCGCCAGTGCCGAACCTTCATCCGGATCGGTAGCCGACCCCAACTCGTCCAGCAGCACCAGCGACAAGCCGTCCGCAAGCTTCGCAATGCGATTCACATTCGAAATGTGCGCCGAAAATGTAGAAAGATTCTGCTCAATCGACTGCGCGTCCCCAATATCGGCCAGAAACGCGTCAAACACCGGAAAGACCGCCTCCTCCACCGGCACCGGAACCCCGCTCTGCGCCAGAATTCCCAGCAGCCCAGCCGTCTTCAGCGAAACCGACTTCCCTCCCGTATTCGGCCCGCTGATCACCAGCTGTCGAACTTCGCCCGAGAGCGAAAGACTAATCGGAACAACAGGAACGATATTGGATGTCCCATCCTTGCGCGTAGTTTGCGCAAGGGTTGGAGAGGCGGAATCTGTCCGCAACCGTCGCTCTAACAACGGGTGCCGCGCCGCCCTCAAAACCAGCTCCGGCGCGTCTGCAGCCGAAAACCGCGGACGTACGCACCTGAAATCCAAAGCGAACCGCGCCCGCGCCAGAAGCGTGTCCACCTCGCACAAAACCTCAGCGCCCTTCAAAATCACTCCGGCATGCTGCGCGATCTGCCGCGTCATGGCCGCAAAAATCCGATGAATCTCCGCCTGCTCGTCTTCCAGCAAGCGAACCAGATCGTTATTCAGCTCAATCGTCTCCAGCGGTTCCACAAACACCGTCTGCCCACTGGAACTGGCCCCATGCACCACTCCTTGCACGCGCCGCTTCCACTCCGCCTTCACCGGAATCACAAATCGCTCGCCGCGAATCGTAATCAGTTCATCCTGCGCCGTGCCCCCCTCCGAGTATCGACGCAGCGCCGTTCGCAGGCTGTTCTCAATCGCGCGATGCTGTTGTTCCATTTCGCGCCGAATCCGCCGCAACTCCGGCGAAGCATCATCGGCCAGCGTCCCATCCGGCAAAAACCGTCCGCGCAACGAATCCACCAGAGGCTTCAGCGGAAGCGAAAGCACCTCTCCGAAAAGCTCACGCAACCGTGGCAGCCTGTCCTCCAGCCCACCCCCCGGCGTCAGCAGTAACGCCGCCCACGCCGCAATCCCCTCAGCCAGGTCGGCCACCGAGCGAATCTCCTCCGCCTCCAGAGCCACACCCTCAATCCGCGCCTTCGCCAGCAAATCCGAAGGATCGAACAGCAGCCGCAGCCCCGGAAATGAGGCCTGCCGCCCAGCGTCATCATTCGCAGTCCCGCCGCCCAGCAGCAGCCGCATTTCATCGACTAGACTGTGTTCGCGATCAATCCAGGACGCGTCAGTAGAAGGACCAAGCTCCAGCAGCCACGCTTTGCCAACCGCCGACTGAGCGTAGCCGCCCAGCAAATCAAGAAAGCGGTTCCACTCCAGCGCAGACCGGCTACAATCGCTCACACGTTGCGGAATGGGCCGGGTCAAAGTCATAAACTCAATCCTAACCGCTCACCTGCGGGAACAAGCACCGCTCCCGCTGCGTAGTTCTTAACAGTGCTCTCGTCTGTAAGGAGGGAATTCATGTATTGCAGCGGTTGCGGACAACTCGTACCTCCCGGCCAGCAGTTCTGCCCCAACTGCGGACGCCCCGTTCTTCAGGCCGTCCCCAATGCTGTCGCGCCCGCGCCCTACTTCTATACGCGCGTGCACCGGCACATTCAGTCTCTATCGATTCTGTGGATCGCATACGGCGTCTGGACTCTCTTCGGCTGGCTCATGGCAATGTCGATCTTCAATGGCCTCTTCGGAGGCTACTTCGGCCACTGGAACCACGGTCCGTGGGGAGAAATGCCCTTCGGCCACATGCCGTGGCTCGTCCCGCTGATCACGACCATCCTGATCGGCCGCACCATCCTGTCGGTCGTAACCGGACTCGCGTTGGTCAACCGCGCACCCTGGGCCCGAATCCTGGCCATCGTCGCCGCCTTCCTGACCATCCTCAAGCCCATCACCGGAACCGCACTCGCCATCTACACCCTATGGGTGCTGCTGCCTGGCCCTTCAGCACAGGAATACGACCAGATCGCCCGCCCCTGAGAACAGAGAAGAGAGCGAAAGCAACATCTGGCACGCGGATATGCTCGAAGGGCAATCGGACTGATCGGGCCGGTCAAAAAACGCGCCGGTGCAGCTTCGGACTCAATACCTTGCGAGCACTCTCGGCACCCGTCACAGGCAAGCCCGCAGGATCGAGCAGCCCGACCTGCACAAGCACACCAGCTTGATTCCAGTAGATGTGTTCGTGAGAAATCTTCTCGCCCTCGAACCCCACAACCACCGCAACCGCCATTTCCACCGCCTTGTCCGTCGGCGCCACGCCCGGCAGCAGCCAGTCAATCGCCGCTGTGTGCGTAAAGCTGACAACCATCTCCTCTACGACCGAACGGGACACGTCGACCATCGTCACATCCGGCGGAAAGAACTTGCCCACAAGGTGATCGCGATAGAAGGCGCGCACGCCGGTCCGCCCATTGCCACCCGCCATCTGGGAACGTGGTTAAGGTGTGGGTCATCGTTCATCGTTGCCATCGTCGTGTCGAGATCGCCCTTAAGCTCAGCGCTAACCTGCTTCTCGAAGAGCGCCACCATGTGCTGCTGCCGTTCTGATAACAAACCTGCCCCCTGTCGTCGCGGGCTGTCATGCTTCACTGCGCGAATGCCGAAGCACACTCCTCGCACGCCCGAAGGCGTAACGGGAACCTAAGACTACACGTCGCGTCGCTTAATTGAACAGGGCGAAAGGTGAAACGGTCAGACCGCGGCCAACCGTCTTTCGGCAGCCGCCTTCATTCGGAATATGGAAGACACGGGGATTCGCCCGAGCCGAAATTCCGACCCGGCATCCACGCCTCAACGGCTATTTGATCTGCAATTTATGCCATTCGGATGCAACCGTCGCGTGGCATCCAACAAGCGCCCCGAGCCCGCTCAGGCAGCCCTGCCCGGATCCTGTATCTCGCCGCGCTCGATCTTCTCCTGGCACTCAATGCAGTAAGGAGTCCACGGCAAAGCCTCTAGCCGCTTCGCTCCGATCTGCGTTCCGCAATGAACGCACTCGCCGAAGCTGCCTTCCTTCAGACGAGCCAGCGCGCTGTTCACCATCGTCAGTTGCCCATGGTCGTGCGTGCCCCGCGTGAACAGGAATTCCTTCTGATAAGAAAGCACCGCCTGGTCGGCGGAATCCAGCGTGTCTTCGGCAACCGTCTCGCGGCCCTGCTCAACCGCAGTGAGAGTGGAACGTTCCAGCGACTTTTGCTGTTCAAGAAGACGTTCCTGATAACGCCGTACAGTTTGAGAATTATTAGGCACTGCAACCACTCCTGTTTCTTGTAAAAGCGTAACGAGCATTAGCACATTAGGACGATAAAAGTTGGACGTAGGTTTGACCAAATCCGCTTCTTTTTTTTGACGATGGTCCGATTTTTCAAACCACATCAAATCAGTCTTCCGAATCAGCCTTTTAAACCAACTGCTCTTGCCTCGACGCCAGCCTCCCGTTACGCTGGAAGTAGCCATGTATGAAGACTTTCACGTAACCGACCGCTGGACCAGTGATTCCCTGCACTGCCGATGGACGGCCAACATCGTAGCCATCGCCACCCGCCACGCTGACGCCGTCGACATCCGCTTCGACGTAAACGGCCGTCCCGTCTGGATCGCCATGCCCTGCCTCGCCTGGGTTGAACAGAAAAAACGCACCGGCAACGTCATCACCGACGCCCTCGCCGCGCAGATCGCCGGCCGCTATCTGAAGCAGGCAATAGAATCCGGCTACGACAACGGACGCGAGATGTACACCATGAGCGTGGAAGAGGTTCTCGAACAGCTTGACGTCGTGCTGAAAGAATTCGGACACACTAGCAACATCCCCACCCTGATCCCGGCCACCGCCGACGACGCCCAGCCCAATCCGTAGAGATCGCCGAGCCGAGGTCCAGACCAGAGAAATTCCCCATCTCCAAAAATGCGCGAAAAACCACTTTTCTAAGCTCCCGACCCGCCGGAAGGCTACAGAAGCAGCATTCCAGGATGTGCGAAGCGGGTGTGCCTGGACAGCCTGCCCTGAGCGAAGTCGAAGGGGCGAGTCCCTTTGCCATATCTGCTCCGACAGTGGGACAATACTTGGTTTCACTGAACAAGGAGCCGAGACCATGGCAGCAACCACCGTCACCCGCGACGAACAAACCCTGACGGAGGGACCGCACATTCACCGCAACCTCTCAACTCCCCAGTTGGTTGAGGCAGCGTTGGCACGCGGTGAGGCCAGTCTCGCCTCGAACGGCGCCCTCGTCGCGCTCACCGGCGCCCGCACCGGACGCTCGCCGCGAGATAAGTTCATCGTCGAGGACAATCTGACAAAAGACAGCGTCCACTGGGGCAAAGTCAATCAGCCATTCTCGCCTCAAAAGTTTCATGCGCTCCTCGACCGCGTGACACGCCACATGGCCGAACGCGATCTCTACGTCATGGACCTATGCGCCGGAGCGGACCCCGCGTACCGGCTTCCCATCACGGTGATCTGCGAATACGCCTGGCACGCGCTCTTCGTCAAACAGCTTTTCGTCCGCCCCGATCTAAAGCAGCTCGCAACCCACGCGCCCGAATTCACCATCATCGCCGCGCCCGAGTTTGAAGCGGTTCCCCAGCGCGATGGCACACGCTCGGGAACCTTCATCCTCGCCGACTTCACGCGCAAGATGATCCTCATCGGTGGCACCAAATACGCCGGCGAGATGAAAAAATCCGTCTTCGGCGTAATGAATTATCTGCTGCCCGCGCGCGACGTCTTCCCCATGCACTGCTCTGCGAATATCGGAGAGAACGGCGACACCGCGCTCTTCTTCGGCCTCTCCGGCACCGGCAAAACCACGCTCTCCGCCGATCCCCAGCGCCGCCTCATCGGCGACGACGAACACGGTTGGAGCCCGAACGGAGTCTTCAACTTCGAGGGCGGATGCTACGCCAAGTGCGTCGATCTCTCCGAAGAAAAAGAGCCGCAGATTTATAACGCCATCCGCTTCGGCTCCGTGCTTGAAAACGTGGTGATCGACGAGAAGACCGGCGATCCGGACTACTCTGACATTCGCCACACCGAGAACACGCGCGCCGCCTATCCCATCGAGTTCATCGCCAATGCTGTTATCCCCGGCATCGGAGGCAATCCAAACAGCGTCCTCTTCCTCACCGCCGACGCCTTCGGAGTCCTGCCACCCATCGCAAAGCTCTCCCCCGAGCAAGCCATGTACCACTTCCTCTCCGGATACACCGCCAAACTCGCTGGAACCGAAGCCGGACTCGGCAGCGAGCCCGTGCCTGAATTCTCCACCTGCTTCGCCTCTCCATTTCTGCCGCTCGCACCCAGGGTCTATGCGGAAATGTTGGGCAACCGCCTGCGCCAGCACGACACGCAATGCTGGCTCGTCAATACTGGATGGACCGGCGGGGCCTTTGGCACCGGTACTCGCATGAAGTTGAGTGACACGCGCGCCATGGTCAACGCAGCGCTCGACGGCAGACTCGCACATGCGGAATACGTGACCGAAAACGCATTCGGCCTCAGCATTCCAACCTGGTGCCCCGACGTGCCCAGCGACATTCTGCATCCCCGCAACGCCTGGGCCGATAAACATGCGTACGATGCTCAGGCGCAGCTGCTCGCCGCAAAGTTCGAGGAAAACTTCCGCAAATTCGACGCGCCTGAAGAGGTCCGCAATGCCGGGCCCCACGTTAAGAAATAAAACAGAAATAGGGTTTTTATAACCAGGGCAGAGAGCAGAAAGAAAGCATGTTCGCACGCAAACTGCGAGTAGAACGCATCGAAGCCGAAGGACACGCCCGCAGCGCCCCTTGCCCTCTGAAGTGGCTCGACAGCTTCGCCATGCGCAATTTCACCAATGATGCCATCTTCGACGACACACTTCCCCTAGCCGACGGCCTCCTCGAAGCCGGCTATCGCGTTCCTCTCGACAAACTCCAGGCCGCCATGCAGGACTGGTTCCGCCGCAAAGGCTATCTGAAACCGGGCGACACTCTACGCATTGAGCCAACCTTGAACAGTCAATCAGGCAAATATTGATTCGTGACATGTGAATATATATTTGGCGCCTCGGTTTTCTCTATCCATCCGATTCGATAAGTGCGGCATGTTGCTCTGCGCACGCTCGTTGCATAAAGGGGAGCTCCTGTCGGCCATGGTCGCCGCCCATAACTCACATCTAACCACCCCGCTCCGGTCGGCATCTCACTTACAGTACAGCAAGCAATCCCCCCAAAAACCGGAGTAACCGATGAAAATTGAAACCCTGCGCGAGCTATTAATCGACGAACTTCAGGATCTGCATTCTGCCGAACAGCAGATCACTAAAGCGCTTCCCAAACTCGCCAAAACCGCGCACGATCCCAACCTGAAAAAAGCCTTCGAGCATCATCTCGAAGAAACCAGAAATCATGTGACGCGCCTCGAGCAAATCTTCAAACGCCTCAAAGAAGAGCCCAAAGGAAAAACCTGCGAAGCCATGAAGGGCCTTCTGAAGGAAGGCGAAGAGCGCATCAGCGACGGCGGCGAAGCCGAAGTCCTCGATGCAGGCCTGATCGCTGCGGCGCAGCGCGTCGAACACTATGAGATTGCGGCCTATGGATCGGCCCGCACCTACGCCGAACTGCTCGGCGAGCAGGAAGCCGTTCGTCTTCTGGGCGAGACTCTCGCTGAGGAGAAGGCTGCCGATGCCAAACTCACTCAGGTCGCAAAGAGTGTCAACGTGGAAGCCAAAGCCGCTTGATCCTTTCGTGTCATGCGGACCCGGACACGTAAGCTTCTGGGTCCGCATTTCGCGCGCGAAGCAAACCTTTCCGCCAGTTCGCCATCCGATGTGTCAGAGTGCCGGTTGAATGCGCTCGAAAGAGAGGCGTTAAATGTTTCTCGCAATAGCGTTGTTGCTTCTGCTTGCTTGGATCGCAGGCTTCGTGGTCTTTCATGTCACTGCGTTTTTCATTCACATCCTGCTGATCCTCGCAGTGATTGCCATCATCGTCCATTTCACTCGCGGACGAAGCGTGGCAACTTAGCGAATCAAAACAAAATTGCGGACGCCCAAGAGGCGTCCGCAATTTTTTCCCCCTCATTTTTATCTTTGAGCTATTCGTTGTAGTGCAACAGGCTGAAGACGTCGTATTCCGGAAAGCGCTCGCGGCCCTTCAGAAAATCAAGTTCCACGGCAAAAGCCAGCCCCGCGATGTGTCCGCCGAGTTGTTGCACCAGCTTCACCGTAGCTTCCATCGTGCCGCCCGTGGCCAGCAGATCATCCACCAGTACAACGTTCTGCCCCGGCTCAATCGCGTCCAGATGAATCTCCAGCATGTCCGTACCGTATTCAAGGTCATAGCTCACGCGAGCCGTAGGAGCAGGCAGCTTCCGCGGCTTCCGCACCGGAACAAAACCCGCATTCAGCCGGTACGCCAGCGCCGGGCCAAAAATAAATCCCCGCGCCTCAATGCCCAGCACCAGGTCCACGTCCTTGCCGATGTAGTGCGCCGCCAGCGCATCGATCAACTCTGCAAACCCCTTTTTGTCTTTCAGCAAAGTCGTGATGTCATAAAACAAAATTCCCGGCTTGGGAAAATCCGGAACGGTGCGGACAAGTTCCTTCAAAGGCTCGCAATTAATGGGTTGATGAGGTACCAAAATTTACCGCTCCTTTAATCCTGAAATTCGAACCACGCGCGCTACCCCACTCTTCACCACGCGCCATCGATCTGAAATGACCCAAGTCCCTCTGCTTCGCTGTCCGCCAGATCATGCTCAACCACTGCATCCACGCGGCTCCCGCGCGACCCCTTGTGGAGGGCCTCCAGCAAAAGCCCCAGATCCTCCGCGTCGCCCGACGCGACCACTTCCACATGGCCGTCTTCGGTATTGCGAACCCAGCCGTGCAAACCAAGCGCGCCCGCCTCCCGATGCACAAACCACCGGAAGCCAACGCCCTGCACGCGGCCTTTAACAAGGTAATGACGAACCATAAATCAGATGACGCGGAGTTAGTGTTGCAGATGCAATGTTGCCGCGCAAGCCAATATAACGTGAACATGAAAAAACGGCGCAGCGACGCGACGCCGTTTCTAAAAGCCGCGGCTCAGTCTTTATGCACGCGAAAGATAAGCCCCCTCAGCCGTATCCACGCGAATCTTTTCACCCTCATTAATAAACGGAGGAACCTGCACTACCAGCCCCGTCTCCAGAGTCGCAGGCTTCGTTACCGAAGAAGCCGTAGCCGACTTCAGACCAGGCTCCGTCTCCACCACAGCCAGTTCCACCGTCTGCGGAAGTTCAATGCCCACAGCCACTCCATCGAAGAACGAAACCGTAATCTGCAGGTTGGCTGTAAGGTAATCAACCGCGTCGCCCAGAGTATCGCGCTTCAGATGCGTCTGCTCGTAATTCTCTGTGTTCATAAAGTAGTAGTCATCGCCGTCGCTGTACAGAAAATCCATCGCAACCTCGTCCACCACCACGCGTTCAATCGGGTCAGGAGACCGAAAGCGGTGTTCGAACATAGCACCGGTGCGCAGGTTCCTGAGTTTGGCTTGAATAAAAGCGCGCAGGTTGCCGGGCGTGCGGTGCTCCACCGAAAAGACGGCGTGCAGCTCGTTGTTGTGCTTGATGATCATGCCCGGACGCATTTGTGTGGCGGGAATCGCCATAGAAAGAAAGCTCCTTGCTGTGTTCTAGGGGTTTTTCAGAGGTCAGCGCATAGGCTGATTCGGAAGACGCTCCAAACTCTCATTGTATCGCAGCCCCCGCAGGAAGCCGATCCTCCGCTCTCTATAATCGGGCTATGCCCGAAGCACCGCCGCAGACGATCAAGCAATCAAAACAAGAAACACCGCTTGAACAATTCGCATCCGTCTGCGGCATATTCGTGCTGGGCCTTTTCGCACTGACTTTCGTCTTTCAGAATTATGAAATTCCATCCGGCTCCATGATTCCAGCCATCCTCATCGGAGACCACGTCGTTGTGGATCGCATCACCTTCGAGAAGTCCTCACCGCGGTTTCCTGTTGTGCATCATCGCGCCATCCGCGACGGCGACATCATCGTATTCATCAAGCCCGGCGAGCCGAATCTTACCTTGGTCAAGCGCGTCGCCGGTATTCCCGGCGACCGTATCCACCTTGAGGACGGAACCGTCTACCGCAACGGCCAGCCGCTGAATGAACCGCAGACTATCAGGCGATCTCCTGACGATTACGAGCCCTATCGGGACAACTTTCCCGCCATCCCGCCTTCAGAGTCCATGGGCGTAACTCCAGCCTGGGCCGCCGAACTACCCTCCCATGTCAATAATGGAGACGTGGTCGTTCCGCCCGGCCATTACTTCGCCATGGGCGATAACCGCCCGAACAGCCTCGATAGCCGTTTCTGGGGATTCGTGCCGAAACAAAATATTCTGGGACGTCCGCTAATCGTCTACTGGTCATTCAAAACTCCCGAAGATCAGGTCGACAAAACCAGCATGGTGGACCGCGCCGCGTTTTTTGTCCACATTGTGACGCACTTTTTTAGTGACACCCGTTGGAGCCGAACTCTGCACATGGTGCGTTGAAAGCAGCCCTTACCCGCCAAACATGCGCGAAAAAAAACGCCCGACAGAATGAAAAAATCCACCGCGTTTTTTCGGCGCTCCCCGCACAGGAGGAATCTCCGCATTCAGGTCGGGCTCCGTGGGCATGGCTCTGTCAGCGCTTATTGAGAGGTTCGGGCAGCCCGGGCTTGCTGTGCTCTTGCATATTTTTGGTGCCGGTCCCGCCGCGCCCGGCCCCTCCGGATTTGGAGTCGCCGCAGCGTCATATGTAATTGGAGCCTCAACCTCCGCATGAGCGACGCCCACCGGCACAACAGGCGTCGTCGGAGCAGCCGGAGGGGGCTTCAGCCCCTCACTCTCCGCCAGAGGAAACGGATTTGCCGCCTCCGCCCCCGTATTGCCGGTTTTCTGTCCCGGCGCAGCCGCCGTCGTCTTATCCGTAACGCCGCCGCTCGCTACCGAGACCGGAGCAACCGCAGAAGCCGGTGCCGCAGCAGGGCAGCCGCAAGGTTCAGACTCGTTGTCCACCACCTGTTGCAGGCTTCCATGCTCGAACATCACGCGCTGGTTCGCCTGCACGCGATACACTCCGCCCTCAAACTGGCTGGTCACCGTCACATAGGGCGCGCCCACCCCATGATTATCCACGCACGTGTCGCCCTTTTGATTCACGCGAATCTTCAAGTCCGCCGTGCCCGGTCCTGAAATCAGAATCCGAAGATCCGGAGTCAGAAGCACATCCGAAAACTTGCCCGGAACATAGCTCGCCTCCAGCGCCCCGCGGTCCAGCGCAATCATCAGCGCTGAATCAGCTGCATCCGCAACGCTGGTATCGCGCGACAGATGCACCTTGGTCGAAGCGCAGACCTCAAGATCGCCACCCCGCGCCAGCTTCACCATCGCCGTCCCGTCCCCCGCCGCAATTGTTCCGTCGTTGCCAATGGTCGCTCTGCCGTTCTCAACCGACATCGATCCGGAAACAGTAACCCCGGTGGTCGAGACGTAGGCAATCGGCGTCTGCTGGGCCTGCAGCAGTTGCGCCGCAAATACCCCCGCGCCAACCGTCCACAATTGCCACATCCGCATCGCCGCTACAACTCCACAAATTAAAGATTGAGGAAATTTTGAATCAGCCGTTTGCCGTCGCCCGTAAGCACGCTCTCAGGATGAAACTGCACGCCTTCCACGGGATACTTACGATGCCGCAGTCCCATGATCGTCCCATCCGCCGTGCGCGCCGACACTTCAAGCTCCTTCGGAAGGTTCTTCTCCGAGACAATCAAGGAGTGATACCGCGTGCAGGTCATCGGAGTAGCGATGCCCGCAAATACAGTCTTGCCGTCATGCTCCACTTCACTCGTCTTGCCATGCATCAGCTTCGGAGCGCGCACCACATCCCCACCAAACGCCGCGCCAATCGCCTGATGCCCCAGGCAGACGCCCAGAATCGGAACCCGCCCGGCAAACCGCCGCACCAGCTCAATGCTGATGCCAGCCTCCTGCGGCGTGCAGGGCCCCGGCGAAAGCAGAATCCGCGCCGGCCCCAGCGCCTCAACCTCATCCACGGTCAGCTCATCGTTGCGCCGAATCACCATCTCCGCGCCCAGCTCACCCATGTATTGAACAAGGTTGTAGGTAAACGAATCGTAATTGTCGAGAACAAAAACCATAGACTAATTCCAGTGTAGCGCGGGCATTCAAGCGCGTTCCAGTCCAGCGCGGGCCTTCAGGCGCGAAGCGGAAGAGTCTGAACCGACAGTTCCAGAACCGACCAAAGTGAGGGCCAGAAAAGTCAGCACAAGGATGGAGCGAAGCGCGCCTGCCTCAACGGCCAGTTGCTCGCTCAATCGCTCTCACCAACGCCCGAGCCTTGTTCAAGCTCTCCTCATACTCCTTCTCCGGAACCGAATCCGCCACAATCCCCGCACCCGCCTGAATATGCCCCTGCTTCCCGCGCATCAGCAGCGTGCGAATCCCGATACACGAAGTAAGGTTCCCGGAAAAATCCGCATACAGTACGCTGCCGCCATAAATCCCGCGCCGCGTCGGCTCCAGCTCCTCAATAATCTCCATCGCCCGAATCTTCGGAGCGCCGCTCAACGTCCCCGCCGGAAAACACGCCTTGAAAGCGTCCACAGCCGTAAGCCCCTCACGCAAACGCCCTTCAATCGAGCTCACCAGGTGCATCACATGCGAGTAGCGCTCGATAAACATCAGGTCCTTCACGCGAACCGACCCATACTCGCTCACTCGTCCCACATCGTTGCGTCCCAGATCCACCAGCATCACATGCTCGGCCCGCTCCTTCTCGTCATGCATCAGCCGATCTTCAAGCCGCGCATCTTCCTCTTCGTTCGCGCCGCGCGGCAACGTTCCGGCAATAGGTCGATACTCTACCTTCCGTCCCTGCACCCGCACCAGCAACTCCGGAGAAGACCCAACAATATGCGTGTCCGCCGGCTTGTCCAATCCAAACCGCAAAAAATAGAGGTACGGCGAAGGATTCACAATCCGCAGCGCGCGGTACACCTCGAAAGGATCCACCTCCGGCTTCACATCGAACCGCTGCGAAACCACCACCTGAAATATGTCGCCCGCCGCAATATATTCCTTCGACCGCTCCACAGCCTTCAGAAAATCCTTCTTCTTCATCTGCGGTTCGATCTTCAGCTTGCCCGCAACCCTCTTCTGTCTGGTCTTCGGCAGCGGACGCGCCAGCCGCTTCTCAAAGCGCGCCAGCCGCTTCACCGCATCCGCGTACGCAGCCTGCGGCTTCTGCCTGCGAACGTCCGCCGTCACGATCAGCAGAATCTCTTTCTTCACATGATCGAAGGCCAGCACTTCGTCAAAGAACATCAGGCACGCATCCGGCAATCCCAGGTCATCCACCGTCTGCTCCGGCAGCCGCTCAATCTGCCGAACCACATCATATGAAAAAAATCCCACCGCTCCGGCCGTAAACGGTGGCAACCCGCTCACCCGCGCAGGAGAATGCCCTTCAATCGCCTCCTTCCAAAGCGAAAAAATATTCCCCTCAACGCGCCGCGTCCGGCCGCCCTCGGTAATCTCAATAGAAGTCCCGCGCGCCACAATCCGCTTATACGGCCGTATGCCGATAAACGTGTACCGGCCCACATTCTCGCCGCCCTCCACCGACTCCAGCATGAAGCACTCCGGCTCATCCGCCGCCAGCCGCAGAAAGGCCGTCACCGGAGTCTCCACATCCGCCGTAAGCGTGCGGTAAACCGGCACCAGAGTATGCGCGCGCGCCAGCTTCAAAAACTCAGCGCGCGTCGGAAGTGCTTTCGTCTCAGCTTGCATGATGTATCAATCATGGTAAATGTTGTTGCACCCGTTCCATTGAAATGCTAGAAGGGACGTGCACTTGCTATCCCCTCTTCTAAGGAAAACCCGATGCGGCGGAACGCAATCACCTTGATCCTTACGCAGATCGCCATGCTGGCCCTCGTCTGTCAGGCGGAGGGGCAGCAGACTCAAACGCCCTATCCCCAAATGGCTCCTTTTAAGCAATATCTGATAGCGGACCGGAACGCGGAAATCGCTCTTGCGCGAAGTGCTGCGCCAAAATCCATCTCAGACCACGCTGAGATACTGGTCATGGGACGGCAGGGATACGATACCGCGGTGAAGGGCACCAATGGCTTCGTCTGTATGGTGGAGCGCTCATGGACGTCCCCGACCGACTCCCCTGATTTTTGGAACCCTAAGGTGCGGTCCCCCTTCTGCCTCAATCCCGCCGCAGTGCGCAGCTATCTGCCCATCACAATCATGAAGACCCGCCTCGCGCTCGCAGGAAAATCAAAGGAGCAGATGCTCGCCGCCATCCAGGCCGCCTTCGACCAGAAAAAACTCCCTCCCATCGAGCGCGGAGCCATGTGCTACATGATGTCGAAGCAGGGCTACCTCAATGACCAAGGCCGGAACTGGCACCCTCACGTCATGATTTTCTCCCCTCTGATCAAACCCGACGCGTGGGGAGCCAATCTGGATGGTTCTCCTGTTGTCGCAGTCGACGACACCGAAGACAGATTTACAGTATTTATGATCCTCGTCGCCCGATGGTCAGACGGCACAACCGATTCCAACCCTCTGGATTGATCATATTTCGGAATTGACGCGTTTCGGAATTGGCGCGCGAAGCGCGTGTGCCCGAATGGCAAGTTCATTCAGTTCGGAGCACCCGCATCGGCTCGGTCGAGGCCGCGCGTCGCGCCGGCAAATAGCAAGCCAGCAGCGCCGCCGCCAGCAGAACAATCCCCACGGCGCAGAAAGCGCGAAAATCCAAAGCGCTTACACCATAGAGAGCGCTCTGCATGCCGCGCCCAATAAAGTACGCGCCAATCAGCCCCACGCCCAGCCCTATCGCCGCAAGAGTCAGACCCTCGCGCACCACCAGCGCGATAACCCGCCCTCGTGTAGCGCCCAGCGCCATCCGCAGCGCAATCTCATGCGAGCGCTGCTCCACTGAGAAGGTCATCACGCCATAAATCCCCACCCCTGCCAGCAACAGCGCAATCGCCGCAAAGGTTCCAAACAGAATCAGGGTGAACCGGTCGCCCGCCAGCACCTCATCGCGCACCTGCTCCATCGTGCGCGGAGTATTCAGCGCGATCATCGGATCAACCGAATGCACCGCCGCCGCAATACTCTTCGTCATCGCTGCCGGATCCTGTCCCGTGCGCACCCCAATCCCCGCGCTCGGCCACGGAATCTGCCAGAACGGAATCTCAATCTCCGCATTATCCTCGCGCAGATCGTCGCGCACGTTGTGAAAGATACCCACAATTTGCCACTCGACCGGCGCCCCTAGCGTCTGCACTCCGGGAATCAGTTGCTCCACCACCACGCGTTGTTGCAGCGGGTCCTTGCCGCTTAAAAATTTCTTGACGAACTCCTGGTTCACCATCGCCACCTTCGGGCTCGACGCGGTGTCCTGATCGGTAAACGAGCGCCCCTTCACCAGCCGGATGCCGAACGTCTTGAAATAGTCCGGAGTCACCATGCCAAAACTCGCGCCGGGACGCTGCGAAGGATCCGAATAAGTCTGTCCGCCGGCAATAATGAACGGCATCCCAAAACCCGATCCCTCAAGCGGAATGCCCGTCTCCGCCGAAGCTGACGTCACTCCCGGCACTGCCGCAATACTCGCCAGCATCTGCCGGTAGTAGGCAGTGATCTTCGCCGGATCTTTTGGGCGCGAATCGGGAACCGACAAACCGAACGTCAGAATATGATCTGTGCGCACACCCAGATCCACGCGCGTCAGATTCCAGAAGCTGTGAATCGCCAACCCCGCGCCCGCCAGCAGCGCCAGCGCCAGCGCAAACTCGCCGACCACCAGAGCGCGCCGAAGGCGGTTGCGTGCCACGCCCGCTCCCGAGCGTCCACCCTCCTTTAGCGCCTCGGCAGGGTCTACCCGCGACGCGGACCACGCCGGAATGCACCCGAACAGCAGCCCAGCCAGCGTCGTTGCGGCCAGCGTGAACAGCAGAATCGGGATATTCAAACTCAGGTCCGCCTCACTCGGAAGCGTGCCCTGGGGCATAACCGCAATCAACCCGCGCAGCATCGCATAGCCCACGCCTACGCCGAGCGCGCCGCCCGCGACCGCCAGCATCAGGCTCTCCGTCAACAGCTGCGCAAAAATCGTCCTCGAACTCGCGCCCAGCGACGCCCGCACCGCCATTTCCTTTTGCCGCGCCATGCTCCGCGCCAGCAGCAGATTCGCCACGTTCACGCACGCAATCAGCAGAACAAAGGCCACCGCGCCCAGCAGAATCCAAAGCGTTCGAATTTCTTCTTTAGGAAGAAAGTCATTCTTTAGCGGCTCCACGAACGCTCCCCAACCTTTATCGCTCTTCGGATACGCCTGCGCGATATGCGCCGTCACCGAGTTCATATCCGCCTGCGCCTGCTTTTGCGTTACCCCTGGCTTCAGGCGCCCCATTACCAGCAGCCAGTGGAAGTCGTGGTTCAATTGCTCCGGCTTGAACGCCAGCGGCACGCTGATCTCGTTTTCCGCGCGGTCGTTTACCCCCGGCGGCATTACGCCCACCACTGTGTAGGGCTCATTATTCAGCTTCAGGGTCGTGCCGATAATCTGCATGTTCGATCCCAGCCGCTTCCACAGCCTGTTCGCCAGGATCACCTCGTGATCGCGTCCCGGCTGGCCCTCCTCGGGCAGAAAATCGCGCCCCAGGAAAAGCGGTATTCCCATCATCTTCACAAAACCGGGAGTGATGAGCCGTGCAACCACCTTGTCCGGCTGGTCTGCCGTGGCCATGTTAAAGCTGCTGCCCGTCCAGGCGTTCAAAGATTGGAACGTAGTGTTCTGGTTCTTCCAGTCCGTGTAATCGCCCGCTGAAACACCGTTGTGGTAGGTCTGTATCTTCGACCACACCATCATCAGCTGGTTCGGCTCGGCATAAGGCATCGGCTGAAGCATCGTGGCGTAATCCACAGTAAAGATCGCCGTATTCGCGCCCACGCCCAATGCCAGCGTCAGCAGAATCGTCAAGGAAATGCCGGGATTCCTCAGCAGCATCCGCCAGCTGAACCGCAAGTTGCGAAGCAGATTCGACATCAGATCCTCCAGTCAACCGACGTAACGGGGATAGGAATCGTTTATATCAGCAAGCGAGGAAAAAGGTGTCAAATTGCCGTTCAGATTGGAAATTCCTGACCCGGAACGGCCTGCCCATAACTAACTTGGGAACCCGCCCCGCCGCCGCTTGCCCACCGTCAATCTACAAGCCTATACTCCATTGGTTTGGCCGAAATCCGTTTTTTCATGGACCGGCCACCAAGGAGCAAACAAACTTTTATGGCAACTATTACCCTTGAGCAGGAGATCAATCCGTGGGAAGCACAAGCTGCTCGATTCGACTTTGCGGCGCATAAACTCAACCTCGACGAAGGTATCTGGAAAGTCCTCCGCTATCCCTCCCGCGAAATCATCGTCCATTTTCCCGTATCCATGGACGACGGCCGCATCGAGGTCTTCACCGGCTTTCGCGTCCAGCACTCGCAGGCTCGCGGTCCCGGCAAGGGCGGCATCCGCTACTCGCCCGACGTCAATCTCGATGAAATACGCGCCCTCGCCAGCTGGATGACCTGGAAGTGCGCCGTCGTCAACATCCCCTTCGGCGGAGCCAAGGGCGGCGTCATCTGCGACCCCAAAAAAATGTCCATGGGTGAGCTCGAGCGCATGACGCGCCGCTACACCGCAGAAATCATCGAATTCCTCGGGCCGGAAAAAGACGTGCCCGCCCCCGACGTCAACACCAACGAGCAGACCATGGCCTGGATCATGGACACCTACTCCATGCACATGCGCCAGACCGTCACCAGCGTCGTAACCGGCAAGCCAATCAACATGGGCGGCTCCCGTGGCCGCCGCGAAGCCACCGGCCGCGGCGTCAGCATCGTCTGCGACGAAGCGCTTAGACACCTCCACCTCCAGCGCGACGGCTGCCGCGTCATCGTTCAGGGCTTCGGCAACGTAGGCTCGAACGCCGCCAATCTCATGCAGGAGAAGGGCTACAAAATCATCGGCATCGTGGAATACGACGGCGCACTTTTCAATCCCAACGGAATTGATGTCTGCTCGCTGATCGATTACCGTCAGCGCAACGGCTCTGTGCTCGGCTTCAAAGGAGCCGAGGCCGCGGACCCCGACCAACTCTTCACCTCCGAGTGCGAAATCCTCATCCCCGCAGCAACGGAAAACGTGATCACCAGCCGCAACGCCGAACACATCCGCGCCAGGATCATCTGCGAAGGCGCTAACGGCCCAACCACCGCGGTAGCCGATGAAATCCTCTCTGACAAGCGCGTCTTCATCATTCCCGACATCCTCGCCAACGCCGGAGGCGTAACCGCCTCCTACTTCGAGTGGGTGCAGGACCGCCAGGGCTATTTCTGGAAGGAAGCCATCGTCAACGAGCAGCTCCAAAGCATCCTCTCCGAAAGCTTCGAAGACGTAGTCCGCTACTCTGAAGCCCACGGAGTCAACAACCGCATCGCCGCCTACATGCTCGCCATCGACCGTGTAGCCTTCACCATCAAACAACGCGGCATCTACGCATAAGTAAACTAAGCAGAATTGGGTTCATTCCACGTCCAGACCATCGGACGTGGGGGGAATCCTGGCAATAATTAAAAGCCCTCTCGACCGCCAGAAGGGGAGAATTACAAATTGAAACTGCGCGGATCGACGACACACATTCCCCGAAAGCCCTGGGTTTTAGCCCACGGATAACATCCGGCCCGAAGGGCCGCAACCTTGCTGCCGCAGGCCCGAGCGCAGCACGGCGAAGCGAGCACGTTTAATACTTAGCACTTCCTGCGACCATCGAAAGCGGATATCGTCGGACGCGTAGTCCGAAGACACGCTGTTTGCCGGAGAAAGCTTACCCGGAAATCCTCGCGCCGACTTGGCATTTCTAGGCGCCTTGGCTGCTGAGCGCATCTCTTCCATACTCCGCCAATAGAGGTCGAGAGCTTGCCGACCACGGCGCACAAGAGCCGCAGTCGTCAGCGTGCGTTTGCGCTCAATTGTCTTTTCGATCTCGATAAGGCCAGCCTCTTCGAGCCGAGTGAGTTGGACAGAAAGATTGCCGCGAGTCAGCCCGGTAGCGCGCTCAAGAAAGAGAAAATCAGCGCATTCGCAGGCCGACAGCACGGTTAGGATGGCGAGCCGTGCAGGCTCGTGGACCAGCCGGTCAATCTCCGGCATGGAACGCGGCTCAGTCATACGAATTCCCTGGACGCGCGCTGAGGAGATGGCTGAGAAGCCAGTGATCATAGAGGCTGAGAATAAGAAGCGTCGTGCAAACGATATCCAGCAGAAGCCACTTCGACAAATGCAAAAGAGGCATGAAGGAAGCGTTGAGGATAGCGAAGAAGATTGTCGCGGATCCTGCAATATGCAAAGCGCGGCGCAGTTGAATGAAACCGTTGGCCGGAGCAGGATAAAAGCACTTGGGCACAGTAAGCAACAACACAACCCACAAATTCAGAACACTCCGGTATGTATCCAGGCCGCGGAAAAGACCAGCTCCAACAAAAACGACCGAAATCCCAAGCAACGTCCAGAAAAGACCGGATGCACCTAGTCGGGGAGCAGGATTTATCTCCAGAATGCTGAGCGGGTTGGATTGAGAAATCCCGAGAGCGCGGCTTTTAACCACACCATAACGCTCGTACCACGCATGAATGTATGGAACGCCGAGGGAAAGGAAAAGCACGACGATACTGACGGCGACGATCACAATGTGCGCGCGCGAGAGCAGTGTCGAGGAACGCAAAAAACAAAGCACGAGAAGTCCAGCCCAGACCCATGCAAGATATAGGCCCTGTAAGTCACGGAAGTGCTCCGTGACATAACGAAGTTCGTCTCCGCGGCGGGTAGTGGCAAGCAACGCATCCGTTTGCATCATTGCTCTTCCTTCAGATCATCGCACTTACGATCTAGATATGGTTTATACCATAAACTGATTTGCAGCCAAGAATTCATGCGTAGAAAAAGCTGGTTTGCGCGAGGCAGTTTGCCTGGACGGACAGTTCTCGCCTAAGCGACCAATCCCTGCATCCCCGCGGCACCCCAGCGCGTCTCATCAACCGATGACCAACGCCACGCTCCCCACCCGCCAGCTAGGAACCAACGGCCCTACAGTCTCAGCCATAGCCCTTGGATGCATGGGCATGTCCGGAATGTACGGCCAGTCCGACGACAACGAATCCATCGCCACCATCCACGACGCCCTCGACCGCGGCATCAACCTCCTCGACACCGGCGACTTCTACGGCATGGGCCACAACGAAATGCTCATCGGCCAGGCGCTGAAGGGAAGACGCGATCAAGCCCTGCTCTCCGTAAAGTTCGGAGCACTCCGCGCCCCCGACAACTCATGGATCGGCGTCGACACCCGCCCCGCAGCCGTAAAAAACTTCGCCGCCTACAGCCTCAAGCGCCTCGGGGTCGATCACATCGACATCTACCGCCCCGCGCGCCTCGACCCCAAAGTCCCCATCGAAGACACCATCGGAGCCATCGCCGACCTCATCAAAGCCGGATACGTCCGCTACATCGGCCTCTCCGAAGTAGGTGTCGAAACCATCCGCCGCGCGCAAGCCGTCCATCCCATCGCCGATCTGCAGATTGAATATTCCATCGTCAGCCGCTCGCCCGAAGAAAAAATCTTCCCTGCATTAGAGAAAATGGGCATCGGAGTGACCGCCTACGGAGTTCTCTCGCGCGGCCTCCTGAGCGGGTCAAAACCAAAAGACAAGGGCGACTTCCGCGCCTATCTGCCCCGCTATAAAGGAGACAACTACGAGCGCAACCGGCAGCTCATCGCTGAACTCAAATCCTTCGCCGACAGCAAAGAAGCCACACCCACCCAGCTCGCCATAAACTGGGTTCTGGCCAAGGGAACAAACATCGTCCCGGTCATAGGAGCACGCAAGCGCACACAGCTCGAAGAGTCCTTAGGCGCACTCAGTCTCCATCTCACTCCCACCGACATAGCCGAACTCGAAGCAAAAATCCCAGCCGAAGCCATAGCCGGAACCCGCTACGACGAACACCAGATGCAAATGCTCGACAGCGAAAAATAGCCTCTAAACGAAGCCCCCCGACCAAAGGGAGGGCCCAAAAGCCACACCCGGAATGGCGCGAAGCGCGTGTCGCCGGACGCGGAGTCCTATTGCGGAACCTGCCATCCCGCCCCGGCCGTAGCCAGCATCATCTGTCCCGGCTGCGCGCCCGTGACATCCGCCGCCATCTTGGGAAACGCCGCCGCCATCTGGTCCGTTTTGACCCAGATCGGCACGTCCATCATCGTCGCGTGGAAACTCGCCGTAGTCTCCATAAATCCACCCTGCTTCACCGGAGCGGTGAACCCGTCCACGCTCGTCACCACCTTGTGCCCGTAGCAAAAGCGCGGAGCAACCCGCTGCCCCATCGGCGTCAGCGTGTACCGTTCCACATGCATCGCCAGGTCATCCTGCTGCTTCAGCAATCCCGCCTTTTCCATCGCATCCATGTGCGTCTTTTCGCCCTTCGCATCCACTCCCGGACTCACCTCGTAAGGGAACTTCAGCCCCGCCGGGAACAGGCACTCGTTGTGGTTCTCGAAATATGCGTTCAGGCCCTTCTCCAGCTTCGCATTCGTAGGCTTCAGGTCCGAACTGCAGCCCGCCGCCAGCAAACCCAGGCAAACACATCCCAGAACCATCCGCGTCGCCGTGCAATCTGTCCTCATCTTTCCGTTCTCCTTGAAACCATCAGACATAAGAAGCAAAGAACGCGCAAACAGCAGCCTCAATGCGCTCTTCAATCAAAGAAAGGCAGCCACGCCGAAAGCCCGCCCGCACCATCTAGTGCAATAATGACCATAAGAGCACGCCCGTAGACGAGCTGAATCCGTGAACCTGCCCAACTCCATCACGCTAAGCCGCATCTTCGCCGTACCCATCTTTATCTGGATGCTCTCTCCCCACTTCCCCCACAGCGGCTTCTACGGTGAGCAGGAGCTCGTAGCCGCGCTCTTCTTCATCCTTGTCTCCATCTCTGACGGCGTCGACGGCTACCTCGCCCGCAGCCGCGGCCAGATTACCACCATGGGCATGCTCCTCGACCCCCTGGCCGACAAGCTGCTCATCACCGCCGCCTACATCACTCTCGTCGAATACAACCCGCACGTCGTCAAGCCCTGGATCGCCGTCCTCGTCATCGGCCGCGAGTTCCTCGTCAGCGGGCTCCGCTCCATCGCATCCGCCGAAGGCTTCACTATCGAGGCCAGCGATCTCGGCAAACTAAAAACCGTCATCCAGATCGCCTCCGTCATCGCCGCCATCCTCGCCCACGGCTGGCGCTACTGGCACATCGGATGGTTCATCATTCCACTCGATCTCATCGCAGTGGTCGGCGTCTATTACATGGCGCTCATCTCCACCGTCTCCGCCATCGACTACTTCGTAGCCTTCTGGCAACGCATCGAGCACGCCTCCACCGGCAGCCGCAAACGAGACAACAGCTTCGTCCTCTCCCGCCGAAAAAACGTAACCAGTTAGCGATGGGCCGCCCGGCAATCATACTCATTGCACTCTCGGAAACTGCACGCATTTGATGTCATCCTGAGCGGAGTTTGGTGCAGCGTCTGCGCCAAACGCAGTCGAAGGACCTGCTGTTTTCTAAATCGATCACGAGAGCAGGTGAGGAACAACCGACGACAGCGTTTTACACGCCCAAGGATTCAGGGACGACGTGACTCTTTAAACCGGAAGCTGCTCTCGTGTCAGTTGTCCGCTCGTACCACAGCAGGATTAGGACAATGAGAAGCGCGAACAGGTTGAGTCCCACGCTCCAATTGCCCTCGGGGAGACCGCCGATCCGGAGGTCAACATGAGTCCCAAGGTTAGCGCTCCACTCTACATAGGTTCCGATCTTGCCGTTGCCATGAGGTGGCCCGAAGGTCATCGCCGCGTAAAAGAGAGAGTAAATCTGGTATCTGAATCCCGGAAGATCGACCCACGGGAGTAGCAATGCGAATGCGAAGAGTATCGGCCGGGTCTTATTAGCGTCATAAACAAACCAAAGACCAGCGATAGTAAGAAACGAATAAACTGCAAACGAAACTAAACTAATACGATCAGCGCATAGCGTAATCCTTGGCTCGGAAGGCCACCGAAGAGTTGGATGGTTGCGAGAAGGCCCGAGCACCCTCCGCCCACCGTGATGAGAACTAACGGCAGTCGTAGCCATGCTTTCATCATGCGTGAGTATCGCTTTCGCAGAGAATGATAGCACTTCGACTCGTTCGCGCCCGGGCGAGTGCCCCACTCAAGCCTCTTTTGCTTGAGTGGGAAAACCACTTCCCCCGCAAGAACCGGAGTGTCCCCCGAATCCAATCATGGCATCCTCGATCTAAGTTCAAGGAGCGCATACCATGATGAGCAGCGCAATGTCTCAACCTCATTCCGAATTCGACGAAGCCTGGACACTCATCCAGGCCCGCGACACCCGCGCCGACGGCCAACTCTTCTACGGAGTCCGCACCACAAAAATTTTCTGCCGCCCATCCTGCCCCAGCCGCCGGCCAAGTCGCCACAACGTCGAATTGTTCTCCGACCTCATCAACGCCCTTCGCGCCGGATACCGCCCCTGCAAACGCTGCAAGCCCTCCGGAATTCAACCCGAAGCACAGATCGTGCAGACCCTATGCGCGCACCTCAACCAGAACACCGACCGCCCGGTAAAACTCTCCGAACTCGCCCGCATCGCCGGTCTGTCGCCCTTCACCGTGCAGCGCCTCTTCCAACGAGTCCTCGGAGTCAGCCCCGCTCAATACCAGTCCCAAAAACGCGCAGGAGCCTTCCGCAACAGCCTCGCAAAACCAGACTCCCGCATCACCGACGCCATCTACGAAGCCGGATATTCCAGCTCATCCCGCGCCTACTCCGGCAAACAACTCGGCATGAAACCGCAGGACTACAAGAATCGAGGGCGCGGCCAATCCATCGGCTACGCCATCGGGGCATCCCCGCTCGGCCAGATCCTCATCGCCGCTACCGGCAAGGGCCTATGCTCGGTCATCCCGGCAGCAACGGCAAACGAAGCCCTCACCCAACTCCGGCAACAATTCCCCGCCGCCGAACTCCAGCCCAACCCCGAACTCGCCCCCATGCTCAACCAAGTCCTCTCGCAGCTAACCGAACATCCCGCCGCGCTCGATCTGCCCTTCGATCTCCGCGCAACGGCGTTCCAAATGCGCGTCTGGCAGGCGCTCCGTACCATCCCCCGTGGAGAAACCCGAACCTACGCCCAGCTCGCCAAAGAGATTGGCCAACCCACAGCAGCAAGAGCTGTAGCGCGAGCCTGCGCCACCAACCCCGCCGCCGTAGTCATCCCCTGCCATCGAGTCATAGGAGCCAACGGCAACCTGACGGGATACCGCTGGGGCATAGAACGCAAAAGAACGCTACTGGAAATAGAGAAGGCAAGCGAAGCAGCCAGCTAATTCTGAGACAGCGGGAAACCTGGTTGCGGTTCAGCTTCAATATCTCGATCTCCATCTCAGGCAAATCAACAGCAAGCGGAATGAATTCCCGGCCCAATTCAATTCAGGGCCGGATAAATTCCGTTGCGGCGTGTGCGGAAAAGCGGTAATTTGGCGCTTCCCAGGGTTAAGTCGATTCCCAGCACTCAGAGGTTTCCACATGTCCGGTCAGGATTTCAACGCCACTCCGCGCACAGCGCGAATTCACTACGGCAATGTGACAGCTCCCGCCATACTGCCGGTTCGCGCAGCTCTGCTGGGAGAACCCATTCAGCCCATGCCGGCGGAAACCGCCGATGGTCCGGTGGCCGTGCTGGTGTGTCATGGCATGGGTCAGCAGGTCCGGTTTGAAACGATTGGTCAGATCGCTGCGGCGCTTTTAAAGCATGCAGCAGCGCAAGGTTGCACCGGGCCGCACTCTGGAGTAGAGCTTGCATTTCAGAACGAAAGCTTTCTGGCCAGGGCCGAGCTCAACTGGACCAAGCCAGACGGGAAGCCACACTCGGTGCATGTGTACGAGGCCTACTGGGCTCCTGTTACGGAAGGTCAGGTGACCTATTGGGAGACGATCTCCTTCCTGTTCTCTGCCGCCTGGCAGGGCTTCAGGTCATCGAAATTCTTTAAGCCCTGTGACTTTCAACGATACCTGTTCGGTCAGCTTAGGAGCTTCAGCATTTACGCGCAAACGAAGATGGCGCTGCTTGTCGTGAGCCTGGTTCTGGCCGCGCAGGTAACGGCCATTGCGGTGGTGCTGGCAAAGCTGGGTGACCAGTTGAAGCAAATCCAGGCCTCGCACTTCGCGATAAAGCAGGTGCTGGTGGTTATCCTTCCTGGCATTCACTTGCTGAGGTCGGCGACTGCGAGTCCGGAGCAGAAGTGGCTAACGGCCCTGGCACTTCTTGGTTGGTACCTGCTCGTGGCGGAGATATTCTTCGTCCGGTATTTCTTGATCGAGTATGCGGGAGACGTGGCAGCATACATCTCGCCCTACAAGGATTCTAAATTCGAGGATATCCGTACCAGGATACAGGCAATTGGATTGAATGTTGCGAAGGTAATTTACGGTTTTGGGAATGTGACGGCGGTACCGGACTACCAGCGGATCGTGTTTGCCGGGCACTCGCTGGGGTCGGTGCTGGCATACGACACGCTGAATGCCGTAATCAACCTCGACCTGACCTCGGAGACACCCGGCTCGAAGCGTGTGGCAGAGCGGACCGCCAAGCTGATTACCTTCGGCTCACCGCTGGACAAGACTGCATTCCTGTTTCGCAACCAGTCGAATCATGTAAAGGATCCGCTCCGCGAACAAATGGCGTGCGCATTCCAGCCGTTGATTCTGGACTATGCGGCGTTTAGAAAGCCCCATCTCTGGACGAATCTATGGTCACCGATGGACGTGATTTCCGGGAGCTTGGAGTACTATGACGTGCCAACAATTGCCCCCGGCCAGCCGCTCGATCCCGGGGAGCCGTTGGGTGCGGGATGCCCGAGGCAAAAGGATGACCCCAGGCGGGTGGAAAATCTGAGGGATCCAGAGGCGACGATCCCATTTGTTGCGCATGTGCAGTATTGGTCGGGAGACCTGTTGGCGAAAACGCTGTACGACGCGGTGAAGTAGCGAGCCGAGCCGGGATTGCGCGCACAGCCACCCGGCCTTAGGTAAGCGTTTTCCGTTTGAAACTTTTTTGACCCCCTCAACCGTCTCTGAATACAAGAGGTTCGCGCGGGCAACTCTTCCAGAGATTCCGTCGGTTCGTTCCTCCAAACGAAAGTCCCGGCGGTTCGTGGGTCCGCCGGGGCTTCTTTCTGCCCCAAAAAACAGAGCCGAACATTCTCGGCCCTTGGGGTGCTTAACACTTCAAAAGTTCAACTTAAGCAGTCATGGCCTGTCCATGTGCTTGCGGTCGCGTCAACCGGTGCACAAAGTGGTACGGAGGCCACGGACCTGAAAGCTGCATCTGGCAGTCTTTCAGCGTCACGCTCGCGCTTGAATACTTGTTCTGGTAGCGCTCCACACCCTTATGGTCGATAAGATGAGCGATATCCAGCAGCATCTTGCCCGTGTCCGTCCGCTTGCATGAGATCTCCTCGGCCAGAGGAGAAAACATTCGGTGCATCTGCACCGAAACCGCACGCGCCTTGGTCTGCCGCTCGCGTTGCAGCGATGCGCTCTCGCGCAGGTTCGTTAGGTACTCACGCCCCACCGTGCCCGCATCGGGAATCGCCCGCCGGATCTGCTCCCTGCAGCAATCGTCCAGCGTGACCTTCAGGTGCATCTCCGCCTTGCCGCGCAGCCGGTCGATATTGGTGACAAACTGTCGCTGATTTGACCGGATCGATCGTCGTAAAGCTTCGTCATCGGCAAACACCGTCCCAAACCGGAAGGGCAGTACAGTCGACGACTTAAAACAATCAGCGATTACACGCGCATGGTCCATTGCCGCTTTCTGGTTTAAAGGATCAATAGGAGAGTGTTCGCTGACGATAACTGCTAAATCACTGGCTGGGTATAAAAAAACCTGATTGCCCTGAATGCCCGCAACCGATTCCAGAGGGATGGGTTTACGGTGACGTAGGAGTTCAGGAAAGGATTGTTTCTCGGTTATGCAGTAGGCGTACCATGCCATAGACAATTGCTCCGCGCTGGCTGTAAGAGGTTTTGGAACATAGGCATTGCAACAAAGGTTGACTGCATTTGGATGGCGGCGTCGTGGCTGCCGCGTGGCAATAACTGGAACGTATGCTAGTCCCGCGCATCAACAACTGGCAACAGCGCGACGCATCTCCAAGGCAAAGTGAGCGGCCTAAGTCAAATCTGGTTTTGATTGGGTGAAATATTATTTCGGCAAGATAAACATTCCGAGCGCAATAAGCCCTTCCAGGAAGATCTAACCGCCCGCTTTTCGGCCGCCGGCCCTACCGCGACCCGTGCGCCATAAGGATCGCTACCATCACGATCAGCACCAACAGCAGAGCCCCCACGCCTATCCCCATTAAACGCACCAGCTTAACGGTCGACTTTACGGTCGCGTCCAGACCCGATCTCTGAGACGAATCCGGCTCCAGCGATTGGCGAATCCGACTCAATTGATCTTCCACTCGCTTAAGTTGCAGCGATTGGTCCTGAACCGCCGTCCGAAGCTCATACTGCACCAGCCGCAGGTCCGCCACTTCGTGCCGCACTTCATGCGAAAGGCCCGTAGTCTGGTCCTTTCCCGCATTGCCTTCCAGCATCGGAAGCACGCGCACAAGCCAGGGCAGCACAGATCCAAGGCGCAACAGCGTCTTCACCGCAGCGTTCCAGCCCTCGGGCCTTCCTTCGAGTTGTTGCAGCTCTTTCGGGATCGGATACCGTCTTTCGGGCCCACTGTAAGTACTGTCATCCGCATCTACAGGCTTCCGGCGCTCGGGTCCCCATAAGAAGTCCTTGCGCGCAAAGACGCCCTCCGGCCCGTCGACCGCATCCGTCTTAGCCGCAATAGGTTCAGGCTGCGGCTCACGCGCTATATCAGCGTCGCTCTCCGGAGGCTCGATTGCGCCAGTTCCAGCCTCATCCGAAGTCACCTCGGCTACCGTCGCGCTCACTTCGCTCTCCGCGGTATAAGAATCAGGATCGCGAGAAATGTCCGCGGACGTAATTGCATGCTCCGGAGACTTATCCTCTTCCGGCTCCGGCTCCGGCGCAAACCCGCGGGAAATATCCTCGACTGCAACTTCGCTCCTTAGACTCTGGAACTCCTCCGGTTCAGGCTGCGGCTCACGCCCCCGGAAAATATCCACTTCGGTGTCTCCACTCGTTGGAGCCTCAATCTGACCCAGTTCAGCCTCCGGCTCACGCGGCACATCTGCAGCCGCAACTGAGATTCCCGAAGCCTCAGGCTCACTCCGGGCTTCTGCCACCGGAATCGCATTCTGCAGCGCCTCTGTTTCAGGCGTCGCTGTCCCCAGGGGCTCAGGCCGTTCCGTCTCAATAGGTTGGCTTTCAACGGAGGCGGGTTCAGCTGCAACCGCGCTTTCCGGCGCGTCCGCAGCCTCAGCCTTTGAGGCCAATTCCGCCTGCTCGCTCGCCTCCACCTGCGCGTTCCCATTAAGGTGCAGCTCTACCGGTTTTCTCCCGGAAATGACCTGCATCAGCCAGTCAGACACGGATTTTTGTGCGGCTGGATCGACCGGGATGTCATCGTCGGTTATATTGTCCTTCATCGTCTGCACCTGCCACCACTATAGAGTAGGAAAGGGCCCCGCCACAGTTCCGGAACTATCCGAAATCTGTGGCGCGAATACAAGTAGCCATGATTACGTGCGCTAAAAATTCTGGGAATAGAAAATTGAGATAATTTCTTGAAACACAGCGCGCATTTACGGGAAATACTCTAACTCATTGCCGCTTCCGCCTGTTGCCGCAGAGCATGAACCACCACTCGCAGCATCTCTTCCTCGGGAGCCGGTTTTCCCGTCCATATCTCAAACTGCCGCGCGCCTTGGTGGACAAACATCTCAACTCCGGTGATCACTGGGATACCTTTCTCCCGTGCCATCCGGATCAGCGGCGTCTCCAGCGGATTATAGACCAGATCGAACACCAGTCGCGCATTCATTTCCTTTGGCTCCAGCAGGCACTGCGGTTTCACGCCGAGCATTCCTGCGGGAGTCGCAT
Organism: uncultured Acidobacteriaceae bacterium; assembly: GCA_963743135.1. Taxonomy (GTDB): domain Bacteria; phylum Acidobacteriota; class Terriglobia; order Terriglobales; family Acidobacteriaceae; genus Silvibacterium. The sequence goes on along the minus strand of CAVUON010000006.1, from coordinate 308,647 downwards.
TCAGGATCACATCAAAGCTCGTCTTCGCAAGTTGATCGCGTTTGAACGTCTTGGCCTTCGCCTGACGCGCCAGTTTCTGCGCGGTTTCAGCCGTGCGGTTCATTACAAAGACGTCTGCGCCCTTGTCCTTCAGCCCAAACACCGCCGCTCGCGCCGCGCCCCCCGCGCCCATCACCAGAATCCTCGCACCCTTCAACGGCAGCCGCCGCTCCAGCGGACGAATCACCGCAGCCACATCCGTATTGAAGCCGTAAAGCTTCCCATCCTGCGACCGCACCACGGTATTACAGGCGCCAACCTTAGCCGACAGCGGATCGGTCTTGGCCAGGTGCTTCAAAATTTCTTCCTTGAGCGGCATCGTCACCGCGAGCCCGCTGATCGGAACCTCCTTCACCAGCGTCAGCAGATCTGTCAGCTTGTTCGCCTGCAGCGCCAGAAAGACTCCGTTCACCGTCTCCCGACGGAATGCCGTATTCATCATCAGCGGTGACAGCGAATGCTTGATCGGATTTCCCGCCACGCCATAAACTTTCGTCGCCGCGTCAAGCTGGTCAATCCGGTACGTCTCCTCCAGCGTCCGCGCCGCAATCTGTCCCGGCCCGGTCTCTTCGCCCACGGTGGCTGCGGCAAAGGTGAATACCGATCCCGCTCGCAAACCAAGCACCCGGCTGATAATCCCCTGGTCGCCCATCACAATCCCGACTACGCTCGCCAGATCGCGCGTCCGCTCCAGGAAGCGCATCATCGTCACGTTGTCGGCTAGATGCTTGGCCGTCGAAACGACCTTGATGAACTCAGGCTCAAAGGGCAGGATGCGTTCAAAGATTTTGTCCAGGTCCTTCGTCGAGTCGAAGTCGTGATAGCTGATGATCAACGCCGCGCCTTGCGATCGCAGCTTTTCCATCTGCGGCCGCTTCATCGACTCGGCCGTCTGCAACTCCACATCCACCAGGTGGAAGCCGGAGCTCGCCGCCTTCTCCAGTACCTCAAGTTCAGCCGCAATCGTGCCCTTGAACTTCCCGCCGGTCGCGGCGCGCCTGCACGTCGCAATCGCCGTAACTTCACTCCGTTCGCTGATAAACTGCTTCAACTTAGGCAGAGCCAGCAGTGGCTTCGGCAGATAATCCAGCCGGAACTCAATAAACGGATTTTCTCGAACCGCCTCCGCGGCCTTTTCGACCATCTCCGCCGGAGTCGATCCAATAATCGCCACGCAGACTTTGCCAATCCGCGACCGAATGAACTGAGGAGAGGACGTGGTGACCGTCCGATCTTTCACAGTAGACAAGTGCTGCCCATCCTTATGTGTTGCTTTCATGTGTTTGTGGATCGCCTTTATGCCTACAATTGCGGCATCTTAACGGGTGCTGGCTCGGGATGCAACTTCTCTTTCATCAATCGCTAAATCCAGCTGAACGAAGTCAATCCCTTGCGTAAAATGCACCACCTATCCGTCACATTTTAAGGCTAAATTAGGCTTAATTCCGCATCTGGCCCAAAATGCCCGCGAATTTGAACCTTTCCAGCCAGCATCTACTCTCTGGATTTAGATAAATTTCCCTGTAATCTCGCTTCAGCCACATTCTTCATCAAAAACGCAGAGGACCACCGTGACCGAAATCCCCATTCATCCCCCCATTCATCCCCCCATTCATCCCTGGACAGCCGACCCCAATCTCACCCCCCAGGACCTGGAAGCCTGGGTCCAAAGCCGTCTCGATCGTCACAAGCAATCCATTGACCGGCTCCTCGCCGACAAGGGCCCCCGCACTCCGGAAACAACTCTCCGCGCCTACGACGACGCCGTCGCCGATCTCGTGGCCGCCGGTTCCCAGATCGGGCTCCTCGACAGCGTCCATCCCGACAAGGCCATCCGCGACACCGCGCAGGCCCAGGCCCAAAAAATCTCTCAGGCCGGAGTCGAATTGGGTCTGAACCAGAAGGTCTATCAGGCGCTCAACGAAATCGACTCTGAAAGTTCCGACGCGCCCACCCGCCACTACCTCGAGCGCACCTTGCTCCAGTACCGCCTCGCCGGAGTCGACAAGGACGAGCCCACCCGCAACCGCCTCAAAGAACTGCAGGACAAGGCCACCCTCCTCTCGCTCACCTTCAGCCGCAACGTGCAGGATGGCGGAAACAAGGTGACAGTCGACAACGCATCCGATCTCGACGGCCTGCCGCCCGACTTCCTCGAAGCTCACAAACCAGCAGAAGACGGAAAAATCACTCTCACCACCGATTTCCCCGACTACCTCCCCGTCATGACCTTCGCCAAGTCCAACGCCCTGCGCGAGCGCATGTTCCTCGCTTACAACACACGCGCCTACCCGCAGAACAAGCAGATCCTCCTCGACTTGCTCGCCATCCGCAAGGAGATCGCCCAGCTTCTAGGCTTCTCCATGTGGGCCGACCTCGCCACCGCCGACCAGATGATGGAATCCGCTGCCAACATGCAGGCGTTTTTAGATGAGTTAGACCACGCCTCCAAGGGCGGAGCCGAAAAAGAGTACGCCATGCTGCTCGAATTTTCCGGCCAGAGCCAGATCGATGCCGCCAGCCGCGGCTATTGGCTCGAACAGTACCGCCGCTCCGCCTTCGACTTCGACTCGCAATCCGTCCGTCCCTACTTCCCCTACGACCGCGTCGAGCAGGGAGTCCTCGCCACCGCCGCGCGCCTCTTTCAGGTAGAGTTCCGCCCCGCGCCCGACGCCGAAACCTGGCATCCCGACGTCGTCGCTTACGATGTCTACGATCGCAGCACCCACATCGGCCGCTTCTATCTCGACATGCACCCGCGCGAGGGCAAGGACAAGTGGTTCTCCGCTCATCCGCTCATCCCCGGCATCGCAGAACACCCAGCGGGCCGCCAGATTCCCGAAGCCGCCCTCATCTGCAACTTCCCCGGAGGCCCATCCGCAAGCAAGTCCGGCGACCCGGGACTCATGCAGCATTCCGACGTTGTGACCTACTTCCACGAGTTCGGCCATCTCATGCACGCCCTTCTCGGGGGCCACCAGAACTGGGCCGGAATCAGCGGCATCGCCACCGAAGGCGATTTCGTCGAAGTTCCATCGCAGATGCTCGAAGAATTCTTCCGCGATCCGCGCCTCCTCGCCACTTTCGCCCATCACTACGAGACCAACGAGCCAATCCCAGCCGACCTCGTCTTAAAGATGAACCGCGCTGGAGCCTTCGGGCGCGCCGACGGCGTACGCACTCAGCTCTTCTACACCACCTGCTCGTTAAAGACGCACACCGAAGATCCGGCAACGCTCGATCTCGACGATCTCTTCAAGTCCCTCTACACCCGCTTCCTGCCCTACCAATGGATCGACGGCAACCGCATGTACGCCGCTTTCGGGCACCTCGTAGGCTACTCATCGAACTACTACACCTACCTCTACGACAAGGTGATCGCCCTCGACTTCTTCTCCCAGTTCGCAAGAACCAATCTCCTCGACGACCCCATTGCCATGAAGTACCGCCGAACCGTCCTCGACCCCGGAGGCTCGCTCCCCGGCAAGGAAATCGTCCAGAGATTTTTAGGCCGAAGCCAGTCCACCGACGCCTTCACCGACTGGATAGGAGAAGAATTCCAGCCTGCGGCTTCGGTATACGAATAGGAGAACTACAAACCGGCACAGGATATATTTCCTACAGAAGCCCCCGCCATATCGGAGGAATTCCATGCAGTTGTCGCCGTCCCGTTGCCTGCCCGTTGTCCTGTTGACGACACTCGCGCTTTCCAGCGTCTCCTTCGCCCCGCTATCCAAGGCACAGGTACTCACCGTCCCAACCAAGCCCGCGCAGCAGCCGGCCCCAGCCGCTCAGTCCGCGGGACCTGACGCGCAGATCGATCCCCAGGCGGAGGCCAAAGTCATCGCCGACCTTCAGGCCAGGAACTTCAATGACGCGCTCACCGGAGCCAAAGCGATTCTCGCCGCCAATCCCAATAGCCCCAAGGCGAACAAGCTCGTCGGCGTCGTGCTTCTCGATCAACAGAAACCCGCCGACGCGCTGCCCTATTTCAAGAAAGCGCTCGATCTTGCCCCCGACGATCCCCTCAACGAACCACTCATCCACAGCCTTCTGCTCCAGGCCTACGCGGAGTCCGGGAACAAAACGCAGCGCGACCAGCAACGCGCCATCCTGCGCGGCTATCACAGCGACGGCAAACACCCCGTCTTCGCAGAGATTCCCGCCTTCCTCATCGAAACCATCCCGGTGGGAGACAAAATCGTCCAGGCAACGGAGTTCTACGAGCCCTCAGGAGAATTCCACTTCTACTACCGCTTCAACATCTTCGACGCCAGCGGAAAACTCCAGAGCTTCATCGCGCTCGAATCAGATGACGGCGATCAGGCCATGTATGCGCAGCAACACGCGAAGGAGGCCGCCGCCGGGGAGAGGCGCTTCTCGCTTGACGGCTATGCGCGAAGCGCCGACGACCACGTAACGCAGGCCCTCTACAAATTCTTTGACGGCCAGCCCAGCTATGACGACGTCCGCGCCCTCGTCATCAAACTCGTGCAGACAGGAAAAGAGCCAGTCTCGGCCACAACAACACCCAGCGCACCTGCAGCGCCCCCGACCCCAACCTCACCCAAATAAACTCCGCAGGTGCATTTGCTAATCCGGAGGCAGTCCGCCCCACTGCCAGAAACCTGTCCACTGCGCCTTGGCAAGCAGCGCGGATAGCTGCGCGTCGGGAAACCGCTTCACATAAGGAACAGCCCAGCCAATATCCAGTCCGCTATAAGGAAGCGAAAACACCTGGGCCACTCCAGTGCGCTTTTCAACAATCGAAGGATCTTCAAGGGCCGCAGTACAAAACTTCGCTAGCCTGTGGATTGCGCCATCGTCTGCGGCATACAAATCCATCCCATTCGCTTCCCCAAACTCCGCCAGCATAACCAGCGGCCCCAGCGCGTACAGGTGATAGTGCAGCGCGCGCTGCCCGCGATTCATCTCAGCCGTGAGCGTGCCGTCCGGCTGAATCGCATCCACTCCCATCCGATACGCCGCCATTCCCCAGTCAAAGGCCTCTCGATCGTTATCTGCAATGCCCTCGGCTGCCAGCGCCAGTCCAGCCCAATACATGTGATTGTTAAACGCATCGCTTCCCGGCTTTGTCTTTTGCACTTCGAAATACTCACCTACCCGCACCGCCACCGCATGCTGCGGCGCGGCTGCCGCTCTTCAGGTAAGCATCCGCCGCCAGCCCCACACCCCGCCCAAGATGAACCGGTCCCGCGTCGACCTGCTCATAAGCAGCCTTCTTCGCTGGATCAATAATCGAGTGATGCGCGTCGACATAGTAGCTCTCGGCATCGAGAGTCTTCGCGAAGACCGGCAGTCCGGGCATTTCCACGGCGCATCGCTGAACGTAATCGTCACGCCATCCCACGGAGAGCGCAGCTGCTTCGGCAACCGGTCAGATCCGGCACAAAACAGCGGCGCACCGCACAAAAACAATACGCCGCAAGCCACCCGGCGAAGAAAATCCAATCGGACCATCCCCAAATCTTACCCCCTCCCCAGTCACCGGTCATGCCTTTCCCGCACCCTTTAGTCAAACGTTTGACTATTCTCTTCCCGCGCACGTACGATTGCTCCGTTCTGTGGGCTCCGCTTCGGTAAGCCCCAAATCCAAAGGAGAAGTACAGCTCATGAACTCCAGAATCTTTTCTCGCTCTGCGATCGCTGTCCTCGCGCTTGCCGTTTTCTGCGCGCCCGCGCTCCGCGCTCAGGAACCGCCGCATCCCGCGCCGCAGCATCATCCCTGGGGCGACAAGTCGCTCTCGCCCGATCAGCGCGCCGACATGGTGCAAAAAGAAATGACCCTCGACGAGAAAATTCAGCTCGTCCACGGCACCGGCTGGGGAGCGCTTCGCCCCGGCGATCCCATCCCGCCCGGAGACAACTGGGGAGCCAGCTTTGTACCCGGCATCGAGCGCCTCGGCATCCCAAGTATCAACATGCAGGACTCGGCTGTCGGAATCCGCCTGTCCGCCATGATGGGCCGCTACTCTACGTTGCTGCCCTCCGCGCTCGGCGCGGCATCCAGCTGGGATCCGCAGGGCGCACAGCTTTACGGCGACGTCATCGGCCGCGAACTCCGCGCCCAAGGCTTCAACATGTCCATCGGCGGAGGCGTCGACATCACCCGCGAGCCGCGCAACGGACGCAACTTCGAATACGCCGGAGAAGACCCGCTCCTGGCCGGAACCATGACCGGCAACCTGATGAAGGGCCTCCAGGCCGAACACATCATGGGAGACATCAAGCATTACGCGTTCAACGATCAGGAAACCGGCCGCGACATTCTCAACGCCAACATCGAAAAGCGCGCCGCGCGCGAAAGCGATCTGCTCGCTTTTCAGATCGCCATCGGCATCGCCAATCCCTCCGGCGTCATGTGCGCTTACAACCGTGTCAACCAGGACTATTCCTGCGAGAACGACTGGCTCCTCAATGACGTCCTGAAGAAAGACTTCCAGTTCAAAGGCTGGGTGCTCTCCGACTGGGGCGGCACGCATTCAACGGTTAAGGCTGCGCTCGCCGGCCTCGATCAGGAAATGCCCGGCGACACCTACTTCGGCGCCGACCTCAAACAAGCTGTGCAGGACGGCAAAGTTCCCATGTCGCGCCTCGATGACATGGATCACCGCATCCTCCGCAGCATGTTCTCCGCAGGAGTCATCGATTACCCGGTCATGCCGCGCGATGTCGTCGATCCGTTCCGCGGACGCGACGATGCCGAGCACATCGCCGAAGAAAGCATCGTGCTTCTGAAGAACGAAGGCAATATCCTCCCGCTCAATGACGCCAGCATCCACTCCATCGCCCTCATCGGTTCGCACGCCGACGTTGGCGTGCTCTCCGGCGGAGGCTCAGCACAGGTCGATGCTCCCGGCGGCAACGTCATCAACCCGCATCCCGGCGGCACGAACTGGGGCGAGAGCGTCTACTTCCCGTCGTCCCCGCTCCAATACATCCGCGAACACGCGCCCAGTGCCAAAGTGGAATTCAACGCCGGAACAGACAACGCCGCAGCCGCCTCCTTCGCAAAATCCGCGGACGTAGCCATCGTCTTCGTCAATCAACCCATGCACGAAGGCATGGATCGTCCCACGCTCTCGCTGCCTGACGATCAGGACGCGCTCGTGTCAGCCGTAGCCGCCGCCAATCCGCACACCATCGTCGTCCTCGAAACCGGAGGCCCCGTCACCATGCCCTGGGCTGATAACGTGCAGGGCATCGTCGAAGCCTGGTATCCCGGCATCGGAGGAGCGCAGGCCCTGGCCAATCTTCTCTTCGGGACCGTAAATTTCACCGGCAAACTGCCCATAACCTTCGCCAAAAGCGACGCGGATCTGCCCCATCCCGTAGTCGCCGGAATGAACCTCAAGCAGGTCCCACACGAAGTCGCCTCCATGAGAAACGGCAAACGCATCATGCACAACGAATGGCAGCTTCCGCCCTTCGATGTGAACTACACCGAAGGCGCCGAAGTCGGCTACAAGTGGTATGAGGCGCAGAACATTCAGCCGCTCTTCCCCTTCGGTTTTGGCCTCTCGTATACAACGTATGAATATTCTGATCTCAAAATCGGAAGCAACAACGGCGAAGTCACATTCACTGTAAAAAACACCGGCCAGCGTGCCGGAGCCGAAATCGCGCAGGTTTACGCCCAGCTGCCCCCGGCCGCCGGAGAACACTACATGCGCCTTGCAGCCTTCGATCGCGTCGATCTCGCTCCCGGCGAATCAAAGACAATCACTCTCATCCTCAACCCGCTCTGTCTTTCCGTCTTCAATGTGGACAAGGACGCGATGGAAATGCTCCCCGGCGAATACAAAATCCTCGCCGGACCATCCTCCGTCGAAAACCCCGCTCACAGCTACCTTCAACAAATAATTCACGCTGAATCGAACTTCTCAGGGGGTGCCATTGGCACTCCCTGAATTTTTATACGAGGAAATTCGACTATCGCGTTACGCTGGCATCTGGTAGCGGATGACGCGACTCGCGCCCAACCATATCAGCCAAACCGCGGCGGCGAGAAAAACCGTGTTGCTGATGCGCATCCACAGGAGTCCGCCGACCAGCGGCCTCTGAGTAAACGCGTGAATGCCGTAAGCCAGCGCCGCGCCGGCTGCCAGGCTCAGGGTATGCAGCGCGCTCCATCTGGCTTGTCGCGAAAAGAAAGTGATCAGAACGAGGAAGACCGCGTCGACCGCCACCAACGTAGCCACCGCAGCCCAGCCCCACTTCGGCGGCGTATTCATAACTCCCATGCCCAGCACGAACGCAACGGCCCCAGTTATCCATGGACTCGGCGCCATACCACCGGCCACGCGCGATCTCCGCGCCGGAATCAGAAACGCAGAAACCATCAGCAACACGCTCAGCACTGCCGCGCTAAGAAGCTGTGCATTAGATGCCACGAAGTGGTTCTGCTTGAACCCGATGCCGAAGTTCGCGGCCGAACCAAGCACGAACACGACAGCGACGACCGAATCACCAACCCGCCCCAGCCACGGCGCGTCAGCCTCGGCAGGAAAGAGCGCCTCCACAAGCGCAATCGAAACGCCCATGCTCCAGAACGTGTGAAGGTTCAACATGAACAACGTCCACCACCCTCCGATGCCCAACGCCGGAATATAGGCATGGTCAAGCAGGTGCATGTGCATCTTCAGATAGTCATGATTGAAGAGCGACTGCGTCACCAGGCCTTCGCCGATCAACGTGTAGGCCGCGCCCAGCAACAGCATCGTCGGCCAGCCGCGACCCGTTCGCCGCACTGTCTCGCGAATCAGTATCGCCCCGCCGCCGTATGCTGGTGCCAATACGATCAGTGCCGCCAGCAGCTTTAGCGGCAGGTCTCCCAGCAGATACTCCGCCACCAGCGGACTTACAAAGAACAGCGTAACCACGGCGGAGATCTTTCTCTTGGGCGCGACCATCGTCCTCTCCTTGCAATCCGGACCATGCTACCGAAACAGGCTCATGGATCGCGCGAATTGGCACTCCCTGAATTTTTTCTACGCGAGCGAGTTCTCTATTCACCCAGAAGCCGCGGCATGTAAAAATCAAAGAACTTTTCTGAATCGGAGTGCAGGCAAACCTGAACATTGGGTGCGCCCGGCTCAGGTTTCGTGCTGCCCTGGTCATCTACACCAATACGCAACGGAGTCACCGGGCATAAGCCCGGATCAATGGCAAATCCAACTGCCATCGGATCAAACAAGGTCGGCGTCAATTGGCCCCACTGGTGATACAGAAGAACAAGCTGATCGGTGACCGGCGAGTCATGCTGAAATAACAGCTCGCGCTTTACCTCATCCAGCTTCAACTGCGTCGCATCCAGCGGCATCATGTATACCGGAACCCCCGACGCAAGCAGCTTCCGCATACCCGGAACAGCATTGCGAACATTCCACTCCGGCTCAGGACCAGGTGGCTTCAAATATCCCGGTAAGCCGGCGCTGGCATATCCCTGATAGATCGACCCTCCCATCACAACCACCCGTTTAAGCTTGCGAAAAGTCGCAGGATCCTGATCGATCATCGCGCCAACGTTCACAAATGGGCCAATGCCAATCAGCGTAATCTCGCCCGGATACCTCCGAATCAACTCCAGCGTAGTTTGGATCGCATCTCTCTTCGCAGCTTGATCGCCCGTCTCCCGCTCCGCATACCCCCGCTGAGTGAAGTTGCTGGGAGCCGCAGTCTGAACGCCAACCGCAACCGGAATATCCTCGCGCCCCACCGATTTCAGGAAACGTTCCAGCAGACGCGCCCGCAACGGAGTATCTCCAAAGTCCGCATTCACCTGCAGAATCTGAAGCTCAGGACTCCGCAGCGCGAGAGCCAGCGCGAACGCATCGTCAATATCGTCACCGATGTCGGTGTCCAGAATTACCTTCTGCGGCACCGCAGACGCCGCCTGCGCCCGCAGCCATGACGGCCACGCAAAAAGCAGGACCGGGACAATTCCGAGACAGCACAGTCGTAACACTTCAACATTCCCAATGCGCTTCATAAGTAAGTAAGTGTAACCAGAACGATCAGGCAAGGAAATAAACCCCGTTCGCGTCCAACTATAACAACCGAAAACACCTTCGAAGCCTGCAAATCGCTTGGGCCACACCCTGATTTGCCTGTCTTCCTTCGCGGCTAGTAGACTGCCTGCCGTGTCCCCATCTAGGGCTAATCAATTCGTAAACAGGAGAAGTTATATGAGCGATCTTTCACGTCGCAGTCTTTTTGGAATGGGAATCGGCGCAGTAGCAACAGCAGGTCTGGCCCCTCTCGCTTTCACCACGCAGGCGCACGCCGGCAGCGCGGCGACACCCGCCGTGCGCCCAAAGCTTCCGGATCCTCCAGGCACCTATGAGACCGCCATCCATAACGCCTTCACCTTCCAGAACACCATGATGGACGCCTACGCCACCGGAAGTACCGTCCGCCTCACGCAGAGCTACTCCGATCAGAATGGCCTCGAGTCGACCGCCTTCACCTATGACAATGCTGTCTCCATTCACGCCTATCTCGTACGCGGCGAAAAAGACGATCTCGTTCGCGCGGAAGTCCTCGGCAACGGCCTCATTGAGGCGCAAGCCACAAATTTTCCCTTCAATGACGGACGCTTCGCGCAGGCCTACTTCGTCAACGCCCCGAACTCCGACGGAGCCTACATCACGCCCGCGGCCTTTCCGTTTTACTTCTATACCAGCGCCGTCGGCGACCAGGCATGGGCCGGAATGGCGCTCGCGCAGCTTTATCGCCGCACCGGGCAAACCAAGTATCTGACCGCCGCGCTCAAGGTAGCCAACTGGATCGTGACCAACACCTACAACACCCTCGGCCCCGGCGGCTACTCCTTCGGCACCAATATCAATCAGTACAACCAGTCCGTTCCATCGACCAACGGAAAGTCCACCGAGCACAACATCGACACCTATGCCTTCTTCACCATGCTCGACTCGCTCACACACCACGGCCGCGCCACCAACGGCGCCTCATGGTCCAGCCTGGCGCAGCACGCGCTGGCCTTCGTGATCGCCATGTTCAATCAGTCAGCAGGCTACTTCTACACCGGAACCCTCGGCGATCAGATCACCATCAATCCCTACCCTGTTCCGGAAGATTGCCAGACCTGGTCCTATCTCGCCCTGCTCGACAATCGTTACAAGCAGACCATCGATTGGGCGCTCGCCAATCTCCAGACCACCGACACCGCATCCGCCCCGAACAGCAAACTCACCGGCACCGAGGCGATCACCGGAATGGTCTTTGACAGCGCCAGCCTCGCCCCCACCATCCCCGGCTGCGATCCCAACGCTGTATGGCTCGAAGGCACGTCCCACACCATCGCGGCGCTGGTCGCGCGCTCCATCGCCGGCAGAGACAACCTTCCCACCCTCTTCAAAGACCTTGAAACGGCACTCGTCTTCGTCACCAATTGCCGTGCCGCGCAAGCTGAACTCGGAGCAGGCCAGACCGTCAACGGCAAGACCATCCCCGTTGGCCTCGGCCTCCTGGCCTCCACCAGCCTCATGGATACAGGCTTCGGATACACCTACGGCCCGTCCCTCCACATCGGAGCCACAGGCTGGTATCTCGTCGCCGCTCTCGGTGGAAACCCATTCCAGCTCGGGTATGCCAGCAAACCTTGAATATCCGGCTCAACAGAGAAATTTGCGATTCGAGGAGAGGGCCAGTTCACAGGCCTTCCCCTCATTTTTCCAGTGCTGCCGATTCCCATCGCACAACCCATCCGTCCAACCCACCATTATCGAAGTGAACTTTCATGCGCTTCCGGGCGTATAGATTGACGGTCGCGACTCGGAGCATTCCAGGAGCATTCGATGAGCAATCTGTGGAACGACATCAAGCACTCGCTGCGCATGTTCGCGAAGAACCCCGGCTTCACCCTCGCCGCATTAGCCGCCCTCGCACTCGGCATCGGTGCGAACACCGCCATCTTCACCGTCGTCAACACCGTGCTGCTCAAGCCGCTCACCTATCCTGAACCCGACCGCATCGTCCAATTCCTGCTCACGTCGCCTCAGGGTAACGATGCCATCGCTTCCCCCACAAAGTTCAACAACTGGTTGCAACAGACCAGCGTCTTCCAGAACGTCGCCGCCTACGACTTCGGCGGACCCGGCTTCAATCTCACCGGCGATCATCCCGAGCAGGTCCACGGCATCCACGTCTCGCAGCAATACTTCGCTCTCTTCGGAGCGCCCATCATGCTCGGCCGCACCTTCACTCCGCAGGAGGACACACCCAACGGCGGCAAAGTAGTCGTGCTCAGCTACGGCCTGTGGCAGCGGCGCTTCGGAGGAAACCCAAACATAGTCGGAACATCGCTCTCGCTCGGCAATGAGCCCTACACCATCATCGGAGTGCTCGGAAAATCCTTTGAGAGCGATCCCGTGGCCGACATCTGGCTGCCCTTCCAGATCGATCCCAACAGCACCAACCAGGGCCATTACTTCATCGCTGCCGCGCGCCTCAAACCCGGAGTTACCCTCGCCCAGGCGAACGCGCAGCTCAAGGTCGCAGCCGACCAATTCCGTCGCCGCTATCCCGGCATCCTCGACCCGAAAGACGGCTTCGCCGTCCAGCCACTGCGCGACGCCATCGTAAGCGACGTGCGCTCCTCCCTCTTCGTTCTCATCGGAGCCGTCAGTTTCGTTCTCCTCATCGCCTGCGCCAATGTGGCCAACCTGCTCCTCGTCCGCGCCACCGGACGCAGACGCGAGTTCGCCATCCGCGCTGCTATGGGCGCCGGACGCGCCCGCATCATCCGCCAGTTGCTCACCGAAAGCATCCTGCTCTCCGTCACCGGAGGAATTCTCGGTCTCATCCTCGGCTTCGTCGGCGTTCGCGCGCTCCTGGCTCTCAACCCCGGAGACATCCCCCGCATCGGCGAAAACGGAGCCGCCGTCGGCATCGATTGGCGTGTGCTCATCTTCACCCTCGGCGTATCCCTCTTTACCGGAATCCTCTTCGGCCTCTTCCCCGCCATCGGAGCGGCGCGCCCTGACCTCAACTCCACCCTCAAGGAAAGCAGCAACCGCTCCGGCACCGGCTTCCGCCAAAGCAAAGCGCGCTCCCTGCTCGTCATTAGCGAAGTCTCGCTCGCCCTCATCCTGCTCATCGGCGCCGCGCTGCTCATCCGCACCTACGTCGCGCTTCGCGACGTCAATCCGGGCTTCAACCCGCACAACGTCCTCACCATGGAAATGTCTCTCACCGGAGACAAATATCAGAAAACCGCCGGAGTCGCCCAGCTCATCCGCGACGCGCGCGAGCGCCTCAACGCCATTCCCGGCGTCGAAGCCTCCGCTTCAAGCTGCTGTCTCCCGCTCGAAGGCGGCTTCGGCCTGCCCTTCAATATCATCGGCAGACCCACCGGGAAAAGTCCCTACACCGGTGGAGCAGGATGGATGAGCGCGTCCCCAGGCTACTTCGAGGTCTTCAAAATTCCCATCCTCCGCGGACGCGACTTCAATATACAGGACACAACCGGAGCCCCCGGAGTTGTCCTCATCAACCAGGCCATGGCCAAGCAGTACTGGCCCAAGGAAAATCCGGTAGGCCAGCAGATCATCATCGGCAAAGGAGTAGGTCCGGAGTTTGAAGAGCCCGCGCGCCAGATCATCGGCGTTGTCGCCGACATTCACGACGGCGGCCTCAACCGCGACCCGCGCCCGCTCATGATCATTCCGCAGGCGCAGGTGCCCGACGGCGTCACTGCACTCAACGCCCGCATTGGCCCCGTCGTCTGGCTCGTGCGCACCCATACCGATCCGCACCAGTACATCTCCGCCATCACCGAACAACTGCGCCAGGCCAGCGGAGGCTTCCCCGTAGCCCGCGTCCGCACCATGGACGAAGTCGTCATCCACTCCACCGCGCGCCAGGACTTCAACATGCTCCTGCTCACCATCTTCGGAGCCGCAGCGCTCATCCTCGCCGCCATCGGCATCTACGGCTTAATGGCCTACTCCGTGCAGCAGCGCACGCAGGAAATGGGAATCAGAATGGCGCTCGGCGCCGACCGGTCCAAAATTCGCAATCTAGTCGTCCGCCAGGGCATGGCTCTCGCACTCGCAGGCGTACTCATCGGAACAGGAGCAGCCTTCGGTCTGACCCGCCTCATAGCCAGCTTCCTCTTCGGAGTAAAATCCTGGGACCCAATCGTATTCGTAACCGTCCCGTTTCTATTAGCCGCCGTGGCCCTCGTAGCAGTATGGCTCCCAGCACAACGCGCCTCAAAACTAGATCCAATGGAAGCCCTAAGAGTGGAATAAGCGATTCACGGACGGCACGATTTAAGTTGGCTTGAATTCATTGTGAGCACGCGTCCAGCGCGAGGCAGATGCCTTTCAGCACATCTCCGCGACGTACGCGATCGGTGCAAGCCGCAACAGGTTTTGGCGCATCGGGACAGGAGGTTGTTCTCCCGTCCCGATGCGCTCAAAGCCCGTCTGGCAAAGACCGCCCGCCGCGAAGGCGCCGCCGGAGGCATCACCACACGCGGCACGAATTGACCGGCATCATGGGCTGTCCTGGCTTGCAGCCGAAGGCCTGGCCCATCTCCGGCATATTCTGCACCACGCCATTCACGCGAAACTCGCGCGGTGAATGAGGATCGGTCTGCACTTGGAGCCGTATTTGTGCGGGCCGTGTTTCGCCGCACCAGTTCTGCCCGTAGGACACGAAGAATTCCTGAATGGGCGTGTAGCCGTCTTTCTGCTTCGCATTCACGTCGATGCCTTTGCGTTGCGCGTCGGCAAGGAAAGCAAGATACGCCAGCCGTATCCCGCCATTGTCGGCGGTGTTCTCGCCCAGCGTAAGTTTGCCGTTGATCTTCACATCGTCGACAGCGGTGAAGCTGCCATACTCTTTCACTTCGCAATCGGTCTTCGCGTCGAATTTCTTCTCATCTTCCGGAGTCCACCAGTCGACAAGGTTGCCGCTGCCGTCAAACAGCCGTCCCTGGTCGTCGAACCCATGCGTAAGCTCATGGCCGACAATCGAGCCCACGTGCCCATAATTCTCAGCGTCGTCGGCATTGGGGTCGTACAGCGGAGACTGCAGGATGCCCGCAGGAAAGTTGATGTCATTCATGCTCGGGTTGTAATACGCATCCACCGTCGCCGGGGTCATCATCCATTCACCGCGATCGACCGGCTTGCCGATCTTATCGAGCTCGCGATGGTTCTCAAACTCCGTCGCGCGCACCGCGTTGCCCAGCGCATCCCCGCGAACAATATTGAGCTTCGAGTAATCGCGAAAATGGTCCGGATACCCGATCTTGTCCGCCACCAGGTGCAGCTTCGCCTTGGCCTTGACCTTCGTCTCCGGGCTCATCCAATCCAGCGTGTCGATATTTTTGTCCATCGCCGCTTCGATATCGTGAACCATCTGCACCGTCCGCTCCTTGCTCTCGGCCGAGAAGTTCTGCTTCACATAGACTTCGCCCAGCGCCTCACCCAGCGCGCCGTCCGTAGCCTGCACGCAGCGCTTCCAGCGAGCCCGTTGCTGCGGCTGCCCGCTTAGATCGCGCCCGTAAAACGCGAACGTCTCCTCATCCATTGCCTGCGGAAGCGCATAGCTGGGAGTAGCGTGAATCAACTGCCAGCGTAGATAAGTCTTGATCGTGTCCAGATCGGTCGACTGAAGCAAAGAATTCAGTCCTTTGAAAAAGTCAGGGTTGGCCACATTCAAATCCGTGAACGACGGCGTTCCCGTTTGCTCAAAAAACTCGTTCCACGCAATCTCCGGAGCCAGCCCGCTCAATTGCGAAACCGGCATCGGATGGTACACATTCTTCGGATCGCGCTGCGACGTAATGTCCATTGAAATCTTGGCCAGCGCCGTCTCTAGCGCCATGATCTTCTGCGCGTCGCTCGCCGCCTTCTCCTCCGGCTCGCCCATCAGTTTCAGCATGTTGGTCACATGCTGCACGTACTGCTGCCGCGTCTTCTCGGCGGCCGCGCCCGGCCGCAGATAATAATCGCGCTCCGGCAATCCCAATCCGCCCTGGTCGACAACGGCAATCTGTTTCTGCGCATCTTTGAAGTCCTGCTGTTCGCTGTAGTTGAAAAACGCGGTCACATTCATCAGCTGAAACTGCGCCAGCAGCGCCGTGAGCTGCTTCTTGTCCGTGAGCGCCGCAATGCGGTCCAGCTCCGGCTGCAACGGCTTTAACCCCGCCGCATGGATCGCATCCGTATCCATGCACGAGGCATAAAAGTCGCCAATCTTCTGCTCGGCCGGAGTGCGCGACGGATTGTCCGCCGCAACCTTCTCAAGCAGGGCGTGCAGCACAAACTCCGTATGGTTGAAAACTATCGCGCCCGTTCCAAACCCCGCCATGTCCGCCGGGATCGGATACAGCTTCGTAAAATTTCCGCAAGAATACTGGAAAAAATTCGTGCACGGATCCGCGCTTTTGTCGATCAACTGCTCATCCAGACCCGGCAGTAACTTGTAATCCTTATCCGAACTCCCCGCCGCCTGCGCCTGCGAAAATCGCGCGCCCGCACCGAACGACGACGCCACCATCAACCCCACTGCAAATATCGCTTTTTTCATCGAAACCTCGAAACTCCCGTTGCCCACTATACGCGAATCAGATTGCGCCGTTCCCGCAAAATCATCCGTTCCGCACATAAAATATCTTGACATCTTTGCAATTGTATTATTGTATTAGTACAAATGATGCATTACCCTCCAAACCGCGCCCAACTGGAGTTGTCCCTTAAGCAGACTCAGGATGGCGCCGCAGCCGGGGTCCCCAGCACGCGCGGTTTTCGCGCGCTGGGGTGGGGAGGCGCATGTGCCTGGACGGCTAGTCCATGATTGTGCGCGTCCATCCCGCTTCCGGCATTCCCCTTTACCTGCAAATCGAATCGCAGATGAAGCAGGCTATCGCCGCCCAGGCCGTGCGCCAGGACGATCCGCTGCCACCCGTGCGAAAACTCGCCGCCGAACTGCGCATCAATCCCAACACCGTCGCACGTGCCTACCAGAACCTCGAGCGTGATGGAGTCATCCGCACAGTTCAAGGCGGTGGTTGTTACGTAAACGGCCAGACGCCCAAGCTGCTGAAGCCCGAAAAAATCCGCAGACTCCGGCCCCTCGCTACGCAGCTCGCCGTAGAAGCTAAACAATTGATGCTGCCGCGCGAAGACACCCTGCGGCTGCTCGAAGAATCCATGAACGAATTGGAGAGACAACCATGAGCGAACTGGCCATTGAAACCCACGCGCTCGGCAAACGCTACGAAACCCTCGCCGCCCCCGTCGTCGCTTTGGACCGCGTGAACCTGCATGTCGAGCGCGGCTCTGTCTACGGCTTCCTCGGCCGCAACGGAGCCGGCAAGACCACCGCCATCCGCATCCTGGCTGGCCTCTCCCCCGCCACCAGCGGCACGGCGAGCGTCCTCGGTTTTGAGGCCGGACCCGACCGCATCGCTATCCTCCAGCGCACCGGCTTCGTCATCGACAAGATGCTCCTGCCCTATATGACGGGCCGCGAGCTGCTGCGCTTCAACAAAGGATTCTTCCCCGCATGGTCCGACGCAAGCGCCAGGCGCTATGCCGAAGCCCTCGACATCCCTATGGACCGCAAGTTCAAAAAGCTCTCGCACGGCAACAAGACCAAACTCTGCCTGCTGCTCGCCCTCGCGCAAAACCCCGAGCTGCTCATCCTCGACGAACCCACCGCCGGACTCGATCCCGTAGTCACCGATCAGCTCCTGCGCGTCCTCGTTGAAGACTTCGCCAACGACGGGCGCACCATCCTCATGTCCTCGCATCATCTCTCGGAGGTCGAGAAGATCGCCGACTGGGTCGGCATCCTCGACAACGGCAAGCTGCTGCTCGAAGCCCGCCTCGACGACATCCGCGCCAGCTACCGCCGCATCCGCGTCACCGGCGAGCGCGTCCCGTCGAAGTCGCCGGAGATTCTGACCACCAGCGCGTCCGAAGGCGTAACCGAATACGTCCTCTGCGCCGGAGAAGAACAATTCACCGCCGACCTCCGCAACAACGGAGCCACCATCCTCGAAGTGCTCCCCATGAACCTGTCTGAGATATTCCTCGAGCTGGCAGGAAAGGAGAACAACCATGTATCTGTGGAAGCAATGGCGTGAAAGCCGCATCATCTCTGGGATAGGCCTGCTGGGCCTGCTCCTCCTACTTATGCTGGTCGTAAAGGCCAACCTTAAACTTGATTCCAGCCACGTCCAGGGTAATGACACCAGCGCCTTCCCGGTGATGTTCATCGCACTCTTCTATATCGAGTCCGTCCTCATCGCGTTCTGGGCCTGGTTAGCAGCCAGCATAGGCGTCGGAAAGAACCTCGGCGAAGACAGCGGATCATTCCTCTTCACCCGCCCGCGGTCCCGCGCATGGTTCATCTGGAACGACTGGGGCTTCGGCATGGCGCAGATCGCTCTCATCATCGTGCTGTCGAATCTGATGTTGGGCTGGCTACTCGAGCATATCCAGGTGCTGATGCACATTTCCGGAGGCGTCCGCCTCACCCCTTATGGCGACTCGATTCCAATTCCCCTGCTTCTGCTTCTGATCAGCTTGGGAGTCCTGCTCTTCAGCAGCCTCGTCTTCAGCCTCACTTATTTTTCCACGATTGTGACGAAACGATTGAGCGGAGTGCTACTCGGTGCAGGCATTCTGATTGGATACGTCGTCCTCAGCCTTCTCATTGGCCACTATTATCCGTCGATCAAGTTGCCGAGCCCCATTCCGAACCTGTTCAACTTCAGCCATCACTCGTTCAACGGCCTCGCCGATCACCTGGGACTATCCATCGCAATCCGCACTGTAGTCGTGCTCCTATTCCCACTGGCCGCACAGGTGATCCTCGACCGATCGGAAATCTAGAATCACAAAGGGACCTGCGGTTTCTAAACCAACCACCAACAATGGGTGCCCCATCCTATGCGCGTTCTTTGCGCATAGGGTGGGCAAGATCTAACCTCAACCGGTCGCTCTCTCCAGCTCCGCGACCAACGGGAGCGGCCACTCCGGTTCGTTCCAGGATGGCGCCGAAGGCGCGTGTGCCCGGACGGGCGAGTCCCGCGTGTGCCCGGACGGCGAGTCCCGCGTGTACCTGAACGGTCAGTTCCAATAAGAGCGATCCAGGGTTCGATACTGGATCGCCTCCGCAATATGCGCAACTGTAAGCGAAGCCGCACCCTCAAGGTCGGCAATCGTGCGAGCGACCTTCAAGATGCGGTCATGTGCGCGAGCCGTAAGCCCCTGCTGCTGCATCGCTCGCTCCAGCAGCTTCTCGGCATCCGCGCCCAGCTCGCAAAACGCGCGTATCTGCCGTGTGCCCATCTGCGCATTCGAGTAAATCTTCTCCTTCGCGCCGGAAAATCTCTCGCGCTGCAACCCCCGCGCCCGCAGAACCCGCCCTCGAATCGCAGCCGAACTCTCGCTCGCCGCACCCCCGCGCAACTCGCGGTACTGCACCGCCGGAACCTCAATATGAATATCGATCCGGTCCAGCAGCGGCCCTGAAACCTTCGCCACATACCGCTGAATCAAAGGCGGAGTGCAATGGCACTCTCTCGACTTGTCATTGAAATAACCGCAAGGACACGGATTCATCGCCGCCGCCAGCATAAACGCCGCCGGAAAACTCAGCGACATCGAAGCCCGCGCAATCGTAACGCTGCGATCCTCCAGCGGCTGCCGCATCACTTCCAGCACATTGCGCGGAAACTCCGGCAGTTCGTCCAGAAACAGCACTCCATTGTGCGCGAGCGACACTTCGCCCGGCCTCGGCACCGCCCCGCCGCCAATCAATCCCGCATCGGAGATCGTATGGTGCGGCGCGCGAAAGGGTCGCTGCGTAACCAGCCCCGCCTCCGCATCCAGCACGCCGGCGACAGAATGAATCTTCGTCGTCTCCAGCGCTTCCTCAAAACTCAGCGGAGCCAGAATCGAAGGCAGCCGTTTCGCCAGCATCGTCTTGCCCGACCCCGGCGGCCCGATCATCAGAATGTTATGCCCGCCCGCCGCCGCAACCTCAAGCGCGCGCTTCGCCGTCTGCTGCCCGCGCACATCGGCAAAGTCCAGCGAAAAATGCTGCTCCTCATCCAGCACCAGAGCCGCCTGCACGCGAAACGGATCGGTATGGATTCCGCCGTTCCCCGCTGCGTTCAGCAGTTCCCGAACCTCCTGCAGCGAAGCCACGGGATAAACATTCACGCCCTCGACAACAGCCGCCTCGCGCGCATTGGCCTTCGGAACCACAAGGTTCTGAATCCCGCGCTCCCGCGCCGCAACCGCAATCGGCAGCATCCCCGGAACCGCCCGAAGCCCGCCATCCAGCCCAAGCTCTCCGACCAGCAAAAACTGGCTCAGATCGCGAAGCTGCAGCGCGCCATAAGCGCCAAGAATCCCGATCGCCATCGGCAGATCAAAACCGGAACCCTCTTTCTTAAGGTCCGCAGGCGCAAGATTAATTGTGATGTCCGTAGGCGGAATATCGAATCCGGAATTCTTGATCGCTGCGCGCACCCGGTCGCGGCTCTCGCGCACAGCGGCATCCGGCAGACCCACGGTATGAAAGTGGTCCTGGTCCGCCTTGCGTCCTGAAAAATCGACTTCTACATCAATGATGTTTGCGTCGATGCCGTAGACAGCGGCGCTGAGGGCTTTGAAGAGCATACAGTCAGGGGAATGCCTGAAGTATAGAGTTCAAAACTCTCAGCGCAACAAAGAAACCGCCGCCACGCCACCCCTGCACGTTCCCTAAGTAACGTATTCGGCCAGCGACGCGGCTCACGTCACGCAAAGCTAAAACAGTTAGATCACTCGCAACAGAAGAAGAACGATCACGATCAACAGAATCAGGCTGATGCCGCCGCCTCCGTAATACCCAATTCCGGGCCCCATTCTGTAACCACCAAATCCAAAAACTAAAACCAGAACAATCAGGATAATCAACAGCATATTTTCTCCTTCGCGTACTCTCGTACCCTTAGTGGTTTGAAAAACCTTTCGAAGCGCAGAATTGCCGAGCTCGCTTAAGCGTCAATCTGCAGAATCCTCATACACTCGCCCAAGCGTCTCGATCACTGAACCGGGCATCGTTTCAACGTGCCCGGCAATGTCGCAATTCCTTACCTCCTGCCACTCGGATGGGAACGCCGCTGAAAACGTTGTTCCCCTGCAATCTTTATCGGTCTGATATTGCACACAACCGTCCGCATGAATTTCATCTTCACCATCGAGACAACCCTTCCCGTACAACCCCCGGCAAGCGTTACGACAATCAGAGAAATGCCCTACACTGATCAGTCGTGAAAACCAGCCTTTTCGATCTCTATAAAGTCGGCATCGGACCCTCCAGCTCGCACACCATGGGGCCCATGCGCGCCGCGCGCCGCTTCGCGCAATCCCTGCACAGCTCCGGCCGGCTTGATCCGGTCGCCGCCATCCGCACCGAGTTGTACGGCTCCCTCGCTCTCACCGGCCACGGACACGGCACCGACCGCGCCATCCTGCTCGGTCTCAGCGGAGAAGAGGCTGCAACCATCGACCCCGCCACCATCGACACAAAACTCGCCGCCATTCGCGCCTCAAAAACGCTGCCGCTCCTCGGCTCGCATACTATTCCCTTCAACGAGCCGGAAGACCTGCTCTTCCACCGCGACCAGATGCTCCCGCCCGGAGCAAAAACGCAGCATCCCAATGGACTCCGCTTCACCGCCTTCGATCAAAGCGGAAAAATCCTCGTCAGCGAAATCTACTTCTCCATCGGCGGAGGCTTCATAGTCGCCGACTCGGAAGGCGCATCCAACCCACTGATCATGACCACTGCCTCGCTTCCTTATTCATTTGGGAGCGCCGCCGACCTACTGAAGATCGCCGCAGAAAACGATCTCTCCATCTGGCAGATCATGCTCGCCAACGAGTGCGCGCTGCGAACCGAAGCCCCTCAACCCGAAGCCAAAGTGCGCGCCGGCATACTTCATCTCTGGCAAGTCATGCAGTCCTGCATCGAGCGCGGCATCGCAACTGAAGGCATTCTCCCCGGAGGCCTCGAAGTCCGCCGCCGCGCCCCGCGTTTATCCCAGCGTCTGCTCGAAAAGGAACGCGAAGGCCAAACGAATCGTGATCCGCTCGCCCCCCTCGACTGGGTCACCGTCTACGCCATGGCCGTCAACGAAGAAAACGCCGCCGGAGGCCGCGTCGTCACCGCACCCACCAACGGAGCAGCCGGAGTCATCCCCGCCGTAGCCACCTACTATCAGAACTTCATCGAGGGAGCCAACGAAGAAGGCATCCTGCGCTACTTCCTCACCTCCGCCGCCATCGGAGTCCTCTACAAAGAGAACGCCTCCATCAGCGGAGCCGAAGTAGGTTGTCAGGGAGAAGTAGGCGTAGCCTGCTCCATGGCCGCCGGAGGACTCGCCGCCGCGCTCAACGGAACCAACGGTCAGGTCGAGCACGCTGCCGAAATCGCCATGGAGCACAACCTCGGAATGACCTGCGATCCCATCGGCGGACTCGTGCAAATCCCCTGCATCGAACGCAACGCCATGGGATCCGTCAAAGCCGTCCACGCCTGCCGCATCGCCATGAACGAGCTCGAAGCCCATAAAGTCTCACTCGATCAGGTCATAAAGACCATGTACCTAACGGGCCTCGACATGCAATCCCGCTACAAAGAAACCTCCCTCGCCGGACTCGCTTTGAACATCATCGAGTGTTAGAAATAGTGATCATGACCGCTGAAACGATCGAAGAATTCAAGAATCACCTCGCCAAGAAACATCAGCTTTTCAAAATCAAATGGGACGCTCGCCGCCCATATTATGAAAATCCTGAAGCCAAATGCATCGAAATGCCCTTTCCCCAAAAAGCTGGCGAGTTCGCATCTCTTGCCGTCACGCTGCCTATGCGAAGCCCTATGGATACCGTGGAATGGCATGGAGGGACGCTGGTTTTTACGGATTGGCGTATTTGGGGCGAGCAGGCAAGCCTTGCGGGCTATCAAATGATCGAAAGAATTCGCTCAACGTTCGGGGAGCAACGTCCGTTTGATGTGGCGACGGTGAATCACTTCCGGTCGGATGAGCATCCGTTGCTGACCAATTTCATACTGGCAGCGCTGGTCTACGGATGGGACGCCTACTACATTCCGAACTACGGAGGCTGTTTCGTTCACATAAGCCACGATGAGTGGTGCTGCCTTGTTACAGAAAGCAACAAAGATTTCAAGGGACTTGCAGAACATCTTCTCAATGAACCGGACGGCGGCTACCGCATTCTTGAAAATTCACAGTTTTGCCGGACCGCAAGCGAGTGAGTGTGCTTTGGAGCTTGCCGTCTCGATCAAGCAATCTGCCCATAGCAGAGAGCGCATTCATACTCCATCCGAACCACCCCATCTCGCGCATGACGCGCAAACAGCGCCTCAACCGCCTCCATCATCGCCGCGTATTTAGCATCGCCCTCCTGCGGCATGTAAGAAGAAGACAGCACCCGTCCCCGCAATCCATCCAGAGTCAAATCCTGAGCATTCGGCAAAGCAACGCACTGCATAGCCGCAGGTGAAAAAAATCCCGCAAGCCGATCCTCCGCCAGATGGCTGCCCTGCACCATCCTGTAATCCTTGCCAAACTCCACAAGAATCCGCTCATAGCCCTCATGGAACGCATCGCCACGCATATTCCGGTGGTTGTAAACCACCACGCACCATCCACCCGGACGCAGAATCCGCGCAAACTCGGCGCGCGTCGCTTTCAGATCGAACCAGTGCATCGCCTGCCCCACCGTAATCATGTCCACCGAGTGGGCTGCTAACCCCGTAACCTCAGCCGTACCCTCCACGCAGCACAACCGGGGATACTCCTCCCGCAACTCCTCGCAAACTGCCCGCATGGCAGCATTCGGCTCAACCGCAATCACTCGATTTCCATCGGCCAGAAAAATCTCAGCCAGCAATCCGGTGCCCGCAGCAATATCCGCAATAACTGATTGCGAAGTCAATCCGCAATCCCGCCGCAGCACATCAAGAATCGCGCGCGGATACCGAGGACGATGCTCACGATAAGCATCCACCCGAGTCGAAAACCGCTCCGTCGGTTTCATCAACCAATCACCTCTACAAAATGATGCCGCCCCAAGCGTTTAGAAGAATGGTCATCCCGAGCATTAAAAAAATTGACGTCATTCTGAGCGAGCGAAGCGAGTCGAAGAACCTGCGGTTTCTACCCCAGCCAACACCTCCTGGGTGCCCCACCCTGCGCGCGGCTTTTGGCGCGTAGGGTGGGAAAGATCGAATCTTCCTGCTTCACCGAACAGGACCCGCATCCGCGCCCAACGGAAGCGGCCACCATCTTACTTACGCCCTATCACGGCGCGAAGCGCGTGTCGCCGAACGCGCAGTTCTCAACGGCCATCGCCACCGAATTCCCCCCACCCAGACAAAGCGCCGCAACCCCGCGCTGTACATCCCGCCGAATCATCTCATAAATCAGCGTAATCAAAACCCGAGCCCCGCTCGCGCCAATCGGATGCCCAAGCGCCACCGCGCCGCCGTTTACATTCACTTTCTCCAGCGGAATCCCGAGTTCGCGCGTCACCGCAATCGCCTGCACCGAGAACGCCTCGTTCAACTCGAACAGATCCACGCTGTCCGCCGACCATCCCGCGCGCTCCAGCACCTTCCGCACGCCCGTCACCGGAGCCATCATCACCCACTTCGGCTCAACGCCGCTCGTAGCCTGCGCTCGAATGCGAACCAGAGGAGTTAACCCCAGCTCAGCAGCCTTCGCCGCCGACATCACGACCACCGCAGCGCCCGCATCGTTCACTCCCGGAGCATTCCCCGCCGTCACCGTCCCATCTTTCTTGAACGCCGGCTTCAGCGCGCGCAGCGCCTCCAGGCTCGCGTCCTCGCGAATCGATTCGTCCTGATCCATCACCACCGGCGCCTGCCCCTTCTTCTTCGCCGGAATCTCCACCGGAACAATCTCCGCCGCAAAGCGTCCTTCGCGCCGCGCCGCCGCCGCCTTGCGGTGCGAGTTCAGCGCATACTCATCCTGCTCTTCGCGCGTCACCCCATATTTCTCGGCAACGTTTTCGCCCGTCACGCCCATGTGATAGTCGTTGAACGCGTCCCACAATCCGTCATGCACCATCGAATCGACCACCACCGAATTGCCCATGCGAAAACCATTCCGCCCCTGCGGCAGCAGATAAGGCGCATTCGTCATCGACTCCATTCCGCCCGCAACCACAATCTCCGAGTTGCCCGTCAGAATCGCCTGCGCCGCCAACCCCACCGCCTTCAGTCCCGACCCGCAGACCTTATTGATAGTCAGCGCGCTCACCTCCGGAGGCAGCCCACCGTGCAGCGCTGCCTGCCGCGCCGGATTCTGCCCCAGCCCCGCGGAAACAACATTCCCCAGAATGCACTCGTCCACCATCGCCGGATCAAGCTTCGCCCGCTTCACCGCCTCGCGCACCGCAATCGCGCCCAGCTGCGTCGCCGAAAGCCCGGACAACGCTCCCTGAAATTTCCCCACCGGCGTCCGCGCCGCCGCAACAATCACAACCTCTTCCATAAATCCTCGCTTCCTATCTATAGATTCGATGCACCCGCTAAACTCAAGATGCGAACTCATGAAGGTATCAGAGAACACAACCGGAGCACCATTCGCAACCGCCGCGCCCATCTGGCCCAATCGCCGTCAACCCATCGCACCCTGGTGGCATACAGCGATCCTCGCCTCCCTCATCGTCGGCATCTCGATTCTCAGCGGCATGCAATCCAAGGCCGCAGGCTTCGGCGGCAGCCACATCGCGCGCTACGCGATCACCGTCGCATGGGAGTGGGTTCTGGCGCTGCTCGCATGGTGGGGCCTATGGATGCGCCGCACGCCGCTGCGCGAAATTCTCGGTCAGCGCCGCACCGGAATCAAAGAGTGGGCGCGCGACATCGGCATCGCGCTGCTCTTTTGGATCATGGCCATGCTCGTGCTCGCCGCCATCGCAACCGTGCTGCGCATGTTCCATCTCATCCAGGCGCAGAAGGCCATCATCGCCATCGCGCCCCAAAGCATCGCCCAGCTTCTCGTCTGGATCGCGCTCTGCGTCACCGCCGGCATCGTCGAAGAGTTTGTCTTTCGCGGCTACCTGCTCCAGCAGTTCTCCTCGCTCCGCGGCAACGTATGGATCGGCGTCGCCGCATCCTCGCTGCTCTTCGGCGCCGCGCATGGATACGAAGGCATCGGCGGCATGATCGCCATCACCGCCTATGGAGCGATGTTCTGCGTTCTCGCAATCCGTCGTCAGAGTTTGCGCGCAGGCATGATGGCGCATGCGTGGCACGATTCAATCACCGGAATCGTCGTCGCAATCGCAAAACATTCTCATCTGATCTGAAAAAAAGAGAACGAACGACCGTCTGCGCGAACGCAAACCGGCAAAAAAATAATTCGAAAATGTGATTTTTTTCTTGACACTCTTTTTTCATGCTTCTATACATTCGTTAACTGCAACATTTGTGGTTGCAGAAAAAGGGAGAATAGAAAACTATGGCAACGAAAAAGGCAGCCAAAAAAGCGGCAAAGAAACCTGCAAAGAAGGCCGCAAAAAAGAAGTAAGCAATAATCATTAGGCAACACAAAAGGGGAGCGCGAAAGCGTTCCCCTTGGTGTTTTCAGGCATCCCGCGCCTACTCTGAGATGAAGTGTTTTTGCGACAATAGCTCTATGACGCGCCGCCGCTGGATTGCCGACACCTGGGATGAAGCCACCGCATCACTCACCGGCGAGCAGGCCGCGCACCTCATGCGCGTGCTCCGCGCCCAGCCCGGCATGGAATTTGACCTCGTCGCCGGAGACCGCGTCTGGCACGCCGTCATCGCCGCCATCAGCGGAGATGCCGTCCGCTTCAACCTCCTCGCCGAAGTCGCATCCGATCCCACGCTGCCCATCACCCTGCTGCTCTCCATTTTCAAATTCGATCGCATGGAGTGGACCATCGAGAAGGCAACCGAGCTGGGAGTCGAACGAATCATCCCCATCATCGCGCGCCGCAGCGAAAAGCATCTCGTCCAGGCCGCGCAGAATCGCGTCGAGCGCTGGCGCAAAATTGCTCGCGAGTCCGCAAAGCAGTCCCGCCGATCCGATGTTCCCGTAATCGAAGACGCAATCCCTCTGAAAGCAGCCGCAGCCCGCGAAGGTGAAGCCGTCAAGCTGTTGCTCGCCGAGCAGGAGCGCTCAACCACGCTGCGCGCGGCGCTCGAAGAAGCCCTCAGAATTGTCGATGATGAATTTCGGGAGATCCGCCTGGCAATTGGCCCCGAAGGCGGATGGGCCGCCGAAGAAGAAGCCCTCTTCGACGACGAAGGATGGAAGCCGGTAAGCCTCGGCCCCAGAATCCTGCGAGCCGAAACCGCAGCCATATCAGCGCTGGCAATCACAGCCGCCATCCTCGAATAAAAGAAACCAGCCTGATTGCTGATTCTGAATGGCTGCCGCTAAGAAAACATCTCCTTAACCTTGTCGAACAAGCCGCGCGGCGTCGGAGTATTCTCCACCGACATCGTCTCACTCAGCTGCCGCAGCAGTTCCTTCTGAACGCGCGTCAGCTTCTTCGGCGTCTGCACCGCAACCTGCACAATCAGATCACCGCGTCCATGCTCATTCAGGTAAGGAACGCCCTTGCCGCGCAAACGAAATTCCTTGCCGCTCTGCGTGCCCTCGGTAATCTTCAGTGCTGCCGGTCCTTCCAGTGTCGGAATATTAATCTCCGCGCCCAGTGCCGCCTGCGTAAAAGAAATCGGGATCTGGCAGTGAAGGTCATGGCCGTCGCGTTCAAAAAATTTGTGCGGCTTCACCGTCAACACGACATACAAATCGCCTGAAGATCCGCCCGCGCGCCCGGCATCTCCTTCGCCCTGATAGCGAATCCGCGTTCCATCCTCAACTCCGGCCGGAATACTCACATTGATCGTATGTTCCCGCTCCACGCGCCCATCGCCGCGACAAGTTCTGCACGGGTCTGAGATCACCGATCCTGTGCCGCCGCAAACGCTGCATGTGCGCGCAATCGAAAAGAATCCCTGCTGGTAGCGAACCTGTCCACGTCCCTGGCACTGCTGGCAGGTCGCCGGACCGCGCCCACTCGCTGTACCTAACCCCCGGCAATCCACGCATGCCTCCATGCGGCGGATCGAAACTTCCGTCTCCTTGCCGAAGACAGCCTCTTCAAATTCAATCGTCTGGTCAAAGCGCAGGTCGCGGCCCTTCTGCGCGCGCGACTGTCTCCTGCCGCCGCCACCGCCGCCCACATTAAATCCAAACAGGTCGCCAAAAATATCGCCCAGGTCCTGGAAGTCGACAAACGGACTTCCCTGCTGCCCGGCGCCCGACACCCCCGCATGACCATAGCGGTCATACGCCGCGCGCTTATCCGGATCGCTCAACACCTGATAGGCTTCGCTGCACTGTTTGAACTTCTCTTCCGCGTGGTGGTCGTCCGGATTGCGGTCCGGATGATGCTGCATCGCCAGCTTGCGGTACGCGGCCTTCAACTCCTGGTCGGAGGCCGTGCGGCTCACACTCAACACTTCGTAGTAATCGGCTTTGGTCACGTTGGAGGTTGTACTCATGCTTCCTTCTGTTGCGGGTTGCTGGCGACGCGGACCATCGCCGGACGCAGCAGCCGCTCTTTGATGCGGTAGCCGCGGCGAACTTCATCAAAAACCTGGTGGTCGGGAACGTCCGGCTTCTCTACCATCTCGATGGCCTCATGCACCCGCGGATCGAACTCCGCCCCCACGGCCTCAATCGGCTGCACGTTTAGCGAACGTAACGCCTCTTCCATCTGCTTCACAATCAGCTCAACGCCCGCGCGCAATTGCTCCGCCGATCCGCTCGACTTCAGCGCAAGCTGAAAATTATCCAGCACCGGCAAAAACTGCTCCACCGCTCCGGCTACGGCAAAGTCGCGGAACTCATTCCGCTCCCGCGCCTCGCGCTTGCGGGCATTCTCAAACTCCGCCTGCAAACGGGCCAGCCGGTCCAGCAGCGAATCACGCTCCGCCTTCGCGCGGTCGTAATCCTCCTGCGAAACGCCAGTCGCCTCCGCGGGTAGAGTCTTCTCTGCAGATACTGATTCGGCAGAGTCCTGATTCGATTCAACCTCGGGGACGGCTTCCAATGCTTCTTCATTCATTTTTTTATCGACAAAAATTCTTCGGCTCATATAGAAACTCGGTGTCTTTAACAGTTTATCGCGGCTGGGATAATCCTTCTGCTTCTATCTGTTGGATCCGGCCAGCCGGAATCCCAACATACAATGCGCCCTCGTTGTCAGCTCGCGACCAAAGGGAGGGCAACTACGGCCGGCGCAGAATTGGCGGCGCGAGCCGCGTGTGCCTGGACGGCTAGTCCTGGAAAATCCTGTCTGAAAGCTGCGCAATGTAGGCAACAGCGTTCATTGTCTCTTCGTATTGCATGCGAGTTGGCCCGATCACCGCGACCGTGCCTACATTCTCCGCGCCCATCCTCGCCGGCGATCCAATCAGCACCAGGTTGTGCATCCCTGGAATCGCCTCTTCCAGACCCACCACCACGCGCACCGTCTGCTGCCGCGAATCCAGATAAGCATTTAGCAGTTCGATCAACCGCTGCTTGGTCTCAAGCGCCGTCAGCATCATCCGCAGCCGTTCGCGATCAATCTCGCCCGCCAGCAGATTGGCGACGCCCTCCACAAAGATCACCGGACCCGAAGCATTCTCGCCCTCCAGCGCCCCCTTGCGATACAACTCGTTCACCGAAGCCATCAACCGGTCATATTCCGTGCGTTCCGACTCGATCCGCCGGTCAAGCTCCTCGCGAATCCGGTCGATCGACCATCCATGAAAATTCTCATTCAAAAACCGCGCCGAGGCCTCCAGCTCGTCCAGCCGAAGATCGCGATCCAGCAAAAGCACCCGGTCCTGAACCATGCCCGACGCCGTCACCACCACCGCCAGCACGCGGCCCACGGCCAACCGTGAGAAATGAATATGCTCCAGCACCTGCGCCTCCGGCGTCGAGGCCAGCGCCACGCCCACTCCGCTCGAAATCATCGCCAGCACATGCGAGGTGCGCTCCAGAAACTGCTGGCTCGATCCCACCCCCGTAAAGCTCTCGTCGATCTGCTCGCGACGCTCCTGCGTCAGGCTCGTCACGCGCGCCGGAGCAGCCAGCTGTTCCACATAAAAACGAAAAGCCCGCGCCGTAGGAATCCGCCCCGCCGAGCTATGCGCCTGATCCAGCAACCCCGCGTCGCCCAGCGCCGCCATCGTGTTGCGAATCGTCGCCGCAGACATCCCTTCCTGGTTTCCAAACTGCCGCGCAAGCGCCTGCGAAGCCACCGGCTCGCCCGTAGCAATGTAGTTTTCGATGATCGTAGTCAGAACCAGCCGCTCGCGCGCACCAATTCGCAGATCAGCAGACATGAAATTCACAGCCCCCAGCGCAGAGGCTCCTTTATACAAGTTTAGGTGCGGGAAAATCCCCGGTCAATCAATCGCGCTGAATACGCCAACGCCACTCCTACTTCGCCTCAGCTTTATCCTTCACCGTCGCGTCCACCGGAACCGGAGGCAAATCATAAACCTCAATCGCGCCGTCGCGCAGAATCGCAAAGCGCCGCCCATCCGCCGACAGGGCAAAATTGTGCGCTCCGCTCAGAATCGGCGTAGCGTTCTTCACCACGTCCAGCTTGCCCGTCTCCGTATCGAACACGCCCACTGGCTGCGCCACCACGTCCGCTTCGCCAAACGCGTCCAGCCTGCCTACATCGCGATTCGTCTCCAGCGATCCATACGCGAAACGGCTGCCGTTCTCAGCAACGGCGAAGGAGGCCCAGATGTATTTCGATTGCCACAGGCCTTGCCACAGAACCCCGCCAGTCATCGAAAGCGCGCTCACCGCATAGCCGTCCGCTCCGTTCACCGGACAGTTCTCAGACAGCGCCACATTTGCGCTCAACGTCACAAGGTCCGGCCTGCACAACGATTTCACCTCGCCAATCTTTTCCGTGTCGCCGCCCGAGAGCTGTTTCTCGATCACCCATTCCTTAGGCTCCTTTCCCTCCATCGCGCCCAGAAACCCATCTTCCAGCAGCGGCAGGTCCATCGGATTCCGCATCTGCACCGCAGCCACAGCCTTCTTGTCGCCGGGATGCACCAGCACCAGCTCTGTGCGCTTCTGTCTAGTCCCGCCGGGTGAGACCAGCGACGGAGGCAGAAGTCCCGAAACATCTCCCAGCGTATCGCTCTCTCCTGCAGCCGGAGCCAGAAACTTCACCACCTCAATCGCCATCAGAGTCCGCCCCGGAGAAACCTCAATCGCCTCGAGGTTCGTGTCAAACGTCAGATACGGCCGAAGCTCAAGGCTGCTGTCCGTCAGGTATAGCGAATTCCGCTGCCGCACCAGAAACTTCCCGTCCTGCAAGGCCCACAGATAGCGTTGCCGGTCATGCATTCGCCAGTCCGCCTGCTGCGTTACCTTGCCGGTCGCAATCTCCAATACAACGGCGTGGATCATCTGGTCTTCATCGTCCGCGGGATCGCCCGGAATGCGCCGCATCAGACCACTGCTGTGAAAAGTGAAAAGCAGGTGGCTATTGTCTACAAAATCCAGCGTAGCCCAGGCCATCCGGTGCTGAAGGTAGGCATCGCTCGGCGCCATAAATCCCAACGGACCTACCGCAATGCGAACCGTGGGAGTCACGGTGGGCGCAGCAGGAGCTTCGTGCTTTGTCGAGGCCTGCCCCGCGCTCGCCATCAGCAGCAGCGGCGCAAACCCGATCAAATTCCATCTCCGGCGCTTATCCTGCAAGGCCATCAGCAACATTCTCGTGACTTCGCCGCGCAAATTCAAATGCCGCCGTAAAACCCGCCAATAGCCGCGCCGCCGGTCGCGCCTCGGCAGCGCGTCCCGACCAGCGGGAGGTGGCCGCAAAAGCCGGCATCACCGATGGCGCCGGAGGCGCGTGTCGCTGGACGCGAAGTCCCGTGTCGCCGGACGCGCGGTCCCCGCTACACTGGAAGCAATGTCTCAACAGCTCCTGCCGCGCTCGCCATCGGCACCCGCATTCCTGGGCTACGGCTCTTGCGCCCTCGCCGGAACCTGCTGGGGCTCCGGCTTCTACTTCGGAAAAATCGCGCTCACGCAGTTAAGCGTGGGCCACATGGTGTTTTACCGGTTCGCCTTCGCCTGTCTCGGCCTGTTACCCATGCTGCGTCCCGCGCGCCTGTCCGGAAAAGACTGGCTTCTCCTGCTCCTCGCGTCGCTGCTCGGCATTCCGCTCCAGTTCTTGTTCCAGTTCTACGGCCTGTCGCTCACCACCGTCAGCCACGCCGCGCTCATGGTCGGAACCATGCCCGTCATTCTCGCCGTCGGCGCAACCGTCTTCACTCACGAGCGCCTCGATTGGAAGGGTTGGCTCGCCCTCGCCGGCTCGACCTCCGGCGTCACCCTCATCACCCTCAGCGGAACCCGCCATCACCACGCGGCGGGCGGCCCGACCCTGACCGGAGACATGCTCATAGTCTTCTCCCTGGTCATCGCGCTCGGCTGGGTTCTTCTCAACCGCCATCTCATGCACCGCCACTCGCCCACCACCATAACCGTCTACGGCATCCTCAGCGGATCGCTCATGCTCGCCGTCTGGGTCTTCCTCGTCGACGGCCCCCCGCCGGTCCATGGGTTAAGCGCCAGAGTATGGATCGCCTGCGCAGCCGGAGGCCTGCTCTGCACCTCCGCGGCAACCTTCCTATGGAACTGGGGAATCCATCACGTCCCCGCATCCCGAGCCGGGGTCTTCCTCAACATAGAACCCGCCCTCGGCTCCATCCTCGGAGTCGAATTGCTCGGAGACAAGCTGGGCCCCGCAGCATGGCTCGGAGGCGCGCTCATCATAACCGCCGCCATCGTCCTCACCACCACCGGCAAAGTAGAAACCGAAATGGTTCTCGAGTAAGAGCTAAGAAATGACCCCAAGCGCAGCGCGAACACAGCTCGAAAAAGCTCTCAAAGCCGTAGCCGACCCAACGCGCGCCGCCTTTTCGGCCCACTACTTCAAAACCGGAAAAGGCGAGTACGGCGAAGGAGACATATTCCTCGGCATCACCGTCCCCGTCCTGCGTAAAACCGCCCTCAAATATCGAAATCTCACGCTGGCTGACTTGAAAACGCTGCTCGAATCCAGATTCCACGAATACCGCGTCGCCGCCCTCGAGATCCTCGCAGAGCAATACAAGCGTGGCGATGAAAAACAGCGAAAACAGATCGTCAGGTTCTATTTGAGCAACACCACCCACATTAATAACTGGGATCTGGTCGACGGCTCATCGCGGCCCATTCTCGGCGAACACCTCAAAACCCATCCACGCGCCATCCTCAACAAACTATGCCGCTCCAAAAGCCTCTGGGAGCGGCGCATCGCGATCATCTCCACCATGAGCCTCGTCTGGGCCGGAGAGCTCGACGACGCATTTCGCATCTCCGAGGCACTCCTCGCCGACCCCCACGATCTCCTGCACAAAGCCGTAGGCTGGGTTCTCCGCGAAGCCGGACGCAAAGATCGAGCCAGGCTGCTGGCCTTTCTCGAAACCAACTACACCCGCATCCCCCGAACCACCTTGCGCTACGCCATCGAGCACTTCCCGGCCCCTCAACGCAAACAGATGCTCGCCGGAAAATTTTAGTCAGCGCGTCAGGAACGGAATTCCACCAAACAGAACTTTTCCGAGAACAAACCTGATCAAAGCCATACAATCAAGCCCACGACCCTGATGTCCCCCCCGGCCCCGGTGTTCCCCCGGAAAAGACGAAACCTATGTCGCTCGTCGAGCCTATGCTTCCCGCGCCTCCGCTTCCCGCGTCCGCGCTTTCCGCCGAAGACGCGATCGGCCGCTCCGCCGTCCGCAAAGCCGGCTGGCGGCTCATCCCTCTCATCGCGCTCGGATATGGCATCGCCTTCATGGACCGCTTCAACATCAGCTTTGCCTCGCTGCAGATGAACCGCGATCTTCATTTCAGCGCAACGGTCTACGGACTCGGCGCGGGACTCTTCTTCATCAGCTACGCCGCCTGCGAGATTCCCTCAAATCTGCTCCTCTGCCGCTTCGGAGCGCGGCGCTGGCTCTCCCGCATCATGATCACGTGGGGACTGCTGGCCATCGCCATGATGTTTGTGAAGACCCCTCTGCAGTTCTATATCGTTCGCTTCCTGCTCGGCATGGCCGAGGCCGGTTTCTTTCCCGGCGTCGTCTTCTACCTCATGCAGTGGTTTCCTCCCGGCATGCGCGCGCGAGCCATAAGCCGGTTCTACATCTCATTTCCGCTCAGCTCAGTCTTCATGGGAGCAATCGCAGGAGCGCTGCTGAATCTACAGGGTCGTCTCGGCCTCGCAGGCTGGCAGTGGCTCTTTTTGGTCGAGGGAATTCCGGCGGTTATCCTCAGCGTCATTTTTTTGGCGTATCTGCCCAACTCTCCCGCCGACGCCGCGTGGCTCACTGCCGACGAACGCGGCTGGCTGCTCGATCAGATCGAAACTGACGCCGCCTGCGGTGGCCACACTCACAACGTTGGCCGCGCGCTGCTCGATCTCCGCGTCTGGCTCATCGGCCTCATATTTTTTTGCATGCTCGGTGCCAACTATGCCTACGGCTTTTCAGCGCCCACCATTCTCCTCAAGCTCACCGGCTTCAGCATCACCAACGTTGGCTTCCTGATCGCTGGCATTAGCCTCGTCGCCGCACTCGGCATGATTCTGAATGCCATGCATTCAGATCGCACCGGAGAGCGATACTGGCACGTTGCCATCCCGTTTTTGATCATCGGCGGCGGATTCCTGATAGCGGGCATTTCAAAAGCGCCCTGGCTGGCAGTGCCGGCTCTCGCTGCAACGGTCATTGCAAATACCTCACTGCAGGGGCCGATGCTGGCCATCCCGCCCACTTTTCTCAAAGGAAAATCCATGGCCGGCGGAATCGCGGCGATGAACACCATCGGCATGCTCGGAGGTTTCGTCGGCCCATACTGGATGGGGATTGCCAGAGACCTTACAGGAAACTACCAGCGCGGACTCTTAACCCTCACCGTTCCGGCCCTCATCGCAGCCGCCATCATGCTCTGGATGCGCCGCACTTCCCAAAAACAACTCCGGCACACCCTGAACGCATGACCTTATGCTCCAGTGGCGATGCACAGCTCTTCGAGGTACGCCCGTGCGGCTAGCACCACCCGCCGCGTATCGGGGGCCCCCGACACGCGGTCTACGCGTGTTGGGGTGATCAGGCGCCGCCGGAGGCATTTTAGCCTGGGGTCTATCCGAACCGGGCACGCCCAACTTTCTGTCGGAAATCTGCCCCATACATCTGCACCGTCACGCACATCTCCGCCAGTCGCGACCTCATGCGTTCGCCAATCCGGTCTCCCAGCGTCTCATCCCGCATCGCACGCTGCGCCCCCGTAGCCACGCCGCCCGGAGCAGCGTCCGCATAGTTCGTAGTAATAATCGTCGTGCGCTTGTCGTTGTAGCGCGTGTTCAGAATGTGCGCCACCGTATCCCAAACCCACTCCGTCGGCTTCGACGCGCCCAGCTCATCCAACACCAGAACTTCAGCTTCAAACACTGGTCTCAGAATCTCAAGCTCCGTCGTCAGCACCTGCGGATTGTACGAGTGCTGAATCTCCTTCAGCAGCTCGCGGTAATCGCAGAACAATCCATGCACACCCTTCTCCACAATCAGCGATTGCAGAATCCCCACCGCCAGATGCGTCTTGCCCACGCCAATCGATCCGGTAAGCAGCAGCCCATGGCCCTCGGTCGTTACCGGATATCCATCCACAAACTTCCGAGCCGTTAAATGCGCCGCCGCCAGCGAAGCATCCGCTCCCGGAAAATTCGCCTCATAGCTCTCAAACGAGCAGTGCTGATACCGCCTCGGAATCCGCGCCCGCTCCAGCAAAGCCGAAACCCGCACCTCATGGCGGCAATCGCACGCCTCAGCCGCAAACCGCCCATCGGGACGCCGCAACACCACCATCCCCATGCCATCGCATTTAGAACAAATCTCAGTCATCGATCGATACTCAGCCAAGTATCGCAGATCATCGAACTACCCAAGCCGGAGGAAAAAGCGGAACAAATGTGTACGACTATCCCAAAACGACGTTACGCAAAACTCTGCCCCCACGACCAACGGGAGTGGCCGCGCGAAGCTATCGCCTGGACGGCGAGTCCCCCACATGCGTATCAAAAAACTTCGCCATGATATGGTGCGCCTCGCGCGACTCCGGCAGAGAAACATCATTCCAGAATGCGTGCGATAGCCCCTCAAACACCACCATCGGCGACTCCACACCCGCTTCATAAAAATGCCGCTGCAAAATCGTAGTCCCGCTCAACAGCATGTCCCGCGTGCTCGTAATAAACAGCGTCGGAGGAAACCCATGCACATCCGCAAACAGCGGAGACAGCACCGGATCCGTCCTCACCGTCGACCCCGCATATTCCGCGTCATGAACGCTATTGATGGTCGGCGGATCCAGATGTCCGGCCAGCCCGCCCAGCGCATACATCGCCTGCGAATCCCCGGCCCGGCTGAAATCTCCCAGCCCCGAAAACACACCCAGCGCCGCCGGCAGCGGCAATCCCAGCTGCTTCAGCCGCACAGCAACTTCCGCCGTAAGAATCGCCCCCGCCGAAGTGCCATACAGCCCGATATTCTTCGGCTGATACGTCTTCAGCAGCTCCTTATAAACCGCAATCGTATCGTCCACGCCAGCCGGAAACGGATGCTCCGGAGCCAGCCGGTACAAAATTGAAACCACCTTCGTCTGCGTAAGATTCGCCATCGGAATGCTCTCCGTCAGCGATCCCGAATCCGAATTGAACCCGCCCCCGTGCACATTGATCAGCACCCGGTCCTGCTTCTCCGCCGGAACCGCAAGCGGCATCACAATCCGCACCGGCACACCCGCGATCTTCGTCTCCGAAAGATTCACCGGATACACGGCCTCCATCGCCAGACCTGCGCGAGCCTGCCACGCATCCGTGCCGCTGCGCCGCTCCGCCAGCGTCTGCGGATTCGCTGCATCTGAAACCCGCCGCCCAACCATCTTCTGCGCCTGCGGGCTCATCGTCTGCGGCACCGGAACCACGCGCGTAATGTGCGCCGTCCCATCCGCATCAATCACGCTGGTGTCGGTCTGCGGCCCCGTCTGTTGTGCAACCATCAGCGAAGCAGGAACAAGCGTAAGCGCAAGGGCGTATGGAAACAGTTTCATCAGTGATCTCCGCAATCAACGTTCTCCGCAATCAGTGATCTCCGCAATCAAGGATCTCCGCAGGTCAAGGATCTCCGCAATCAAGCTCCTTGCGAGACTACCGCAGCGGGCGCAAAATCGCGAGTAACGCCGTCTTAACGCCCACTGGCGCAATCTCTTGGTAAGGTGTTCTCATGAATCAGTTCGCTGGCCGTCCGTTGGCAGTCGCAGCATTCGCTTGCATCGCTCTCTCCGCAGCAGCCTCGGGACAAACCATCAACCTGCCCACCAGCAAGCAGCTCCTCGAGCCCGTGCCCGGCAGCCCGCAGAGCATCAACAACCTTCCCATCTCCATGGCCGTCAGCCCTGACAGCCAATACGTCGTCACCGTGAAC
Organism: uncultured Acidobacteriaceae bacterium; assembly: GCA_963743135.1. Classification (GTDB taxonomy): domain Bacteria; phylum Acidobacteriota; class Terriglobia; order Terriglobales; family Acidobacteriaceae; genus Silvibacterium. Next base: position 270,892 of record CAVUON010000006.1, on the reverse strand, counting down.
GCCGGCTATGGATCATTCGACTCCCGCTACATGCAGTCGCTCACCGTGCTCGACACAAAAACCGGCAAGGTGTCTGACTTCCCCGACAACCGCACCTTCGTCGGAGCCAAACAGACACTCTACTCCGGTCTCGCCTTCAGCCGCGACGGCCGCGAGCTTTACGCCAGTATGGACAGCCTCACCGACCCGCTCGGCCACGACGCCCCTGACAAAGAAAATAAAGACACCGGCAGCGGCATCGCCGTCTACTCCTTCCACGACGGAAAAATCGCACCCCTGCGCATGATGAAGATTCCCCTCCAGCAGCTCGCGCCCGGTCGTCATACCAAACTCATCGGCGAAGTCGACGGCAACCAGGGCGTTCCCTACCCCGCGTCCATTGCCGTCATCGGAGACGCAGGCCACGAGCACTTACTCATCGCCGACAATCTTTCCGACGACGCGCTCCTCATGGACGCATCCACCGGAGCCATCCTCCATCGCTTCGATCTCTCTGAAAGCGACGCCATCCCCGGAACCTACCCCATCGCCGTCGCCGCCACAAAAGACGGCGTCCGCGCTTTCGTCGCTCTCTGGAACGCCAGCGAAATCATAGAGCTCGATCTCGCTAACAACACCATCGGCCGCAAGCTTCCCCTGCTCCGTCCAAGGAACCCCACCGTACCCGGCACTCATCCCTGCGCCTTCGCACTCTCACCCGACGAACGCACCCTCTACATCGCGCTCTCCAATCGAGACGCAGTAGCCGCCGTCAACATCGCCGGAGATCAGTTCAGCGTCAAAGGCTATTACGACACGCGCCTGCCCCACCAGAGCTACTTCGGCGCCGAGCCTGACGCGCTCGCCGTCTCCGCCGATGGCCGCCACCTCTACGCCGCCAACATGGCCAGTGACGCCGTCGCCGTCATCGACACCACCAAACTCACGCCGCGCGCGGCGAAAAAAGGAATGGTCGAACCCATCGGCTTCATCCCCACCGAGTGGATGCCCGTAAGCATGGCCCTGAACAACGGCCAGCTCTACGTCGCCACCGACAAAGGCCACGGCACCGGCCCCAACAATTTCCCCCAGCGTCAAACACCCGACCCGGCAGACAGCTACCGCCTGAAGAGCAGCTCCACCTACATCGCCACCCTCTTGCGCGGATCACTCGCCACTCTCGACACCGACGCCGCCAGCCAAAACCTCCAGCAGTCAACAGAACAAGTCCTCGAATCCAACCGCATGAAGGCCGCGCAGGAGAAGATCGCCTTCACCGGCTCTTCCGAAAGCCGCATCAAGCACGTCATATACATCATTAAAGAGAACCGCACCTACGATCAGCTCTTCGGCGACCTCACCTGGAACGGAAAGACCGTAGGCAACGGCGACCCCAGCCTCACAATGTACGGAGCCGACATCACCCCCAACCAGCACAAGCTCGCCCTGCAGTTCGGAGTGCTCGACAACTTCTTTGACTCAGGCGAAGTCTCCGGAGACGGCCACGTCTGGTCCAACGCAGCCATTGGAACCGACTACCTCGAAAAAACCTGGCAGCAGGCCTATCGCGGCGGCGAGCGCACCTACGACTACGAAGGCGTCGTCGCCGAAGGCTATCCCATCCTGCAAAACATCGCCGACGTAAACGAGCCCGCCAGCGGATACCTCTGGGGCGATCTCGCCCGTCACGGCAAAACCCTCTACCACTTTGGCGAATACATCTCGTCCATCTTCTGTAATGACAAAAACGCCGCCATCGCGCCCAAGGCCGCCCAGCAAGGTCCCATGACCACCACCGAAGCCGCCTGCAACCCAAAACAGATCAACCCCGGCGATCCCATCCCCGCAGCATGGGGCGGAGGCATCAGCAAGTGGCCCTGGCCCATCCCCCTCGTAGCGCAGGACATCGCAACCAAGCCCCAGCTCGTCGGCCACTTTGCGCCCGAGTATCCCGACTTCAATCTGGATATTCCGGATCAGCTCCGCGCCAACATCTTCCTCCGACACCTCAAAGGCTGGATCGCCGATCGCGAACGCGGCAATGACACCATGCCCAACTTCGTCATGCTCCGCTTCGCCGACGATCATACCGCCGGCACCACCCCCGGCGGACCCACGCCCCGTTCCTCCGTCGCCGACAACGACCTCGCCATCGGACGAGCCATCGACGCCGTCTCCCACTCCCCCTACTGGGACGACACCGCCTTCTTCATCCTCGAAGACGACGCGCAGAACGGAGCCGACCACGTCGACGCGCATCGCAGCATGGCCCTCATCATCAGCAAATACGCACCCCGCGCTTCCGACAGCGCAGCACCGAACAACGCCGGAGCACCATTCGCCGGAGCACCATTTATAGACAGCCGCTTCTATTCAACCGTAAGCATGCTCCGCACCATGGAAAGCGTCCTCGGCCTGCCGCCCATGAACAACAATGACGCTTTCAGCTCCCTCATGGCGCCGGAGTTCTCCGGCCCCGGCACCCAGCCGCCCTTCACCGCCGACTACACCAACGAAACCAACGGACTCATCTGCCAGGCCAACCCGCCCCTCAAAGCTCTCGGCAACACCCCCGCCGCTCAAGGCGAACGCGAAAGCGCAAAGATGGATTTCACCCACGCCGACCGCGCCGACCCGCAAAAACTCAACATAATCCTATGGCAGAACGCCAAAGGAAACGCCCCCATCCCCGCCGAACTACTGGTCAAACACCGCAAAGCAAAAAAGGACGACGACGATTAGGATTTTTTCTCCGGAGGAGCAAATGATTTCCGGCACTCACATAATCATCTACAGCAAGAACGCCGAAGCAGACCGCGCATTTCTCCGCGACGTCCTCGAATTCAAATCAGTGGATGCGGGCCACGGATGGCTCATCTTCGCACTGCCGCCCGCAGAAGCCGCAGTCCACCCATCCGACGAGAACGGCGCTCACGAACTCTATCTAATGTGCGACGACCTGAACGCCGAAATAGCCTCCCTCGCGAACGAGAACGTTAGGTGCTCTGAAATCCAGGAAGCGCGATGGGGTTCCACCACAAAGATCCACCTACCCGGCGGAGGCCAGATCGGCCTCTATCAGCCAAAACACCCCACGGCCATAGGCATAAAATGAAGCGCACAATATTGGCAGTGACCGTCCTGCTGCTCCTCGCCCCGCTCGTCTGGACGGAAAATTCAAAGCATTGCGCGGATACCGGGCCGCCCCCGATCTGGGTAACTAAAAGCCCATATCCTTTTCAGGAAGGGTCCGAAAGAACATTTGACGAGTTGTATCACGGGCCATGGAGAACACGGGTAGACATCGTGTTGTATGCAAAGCCGCGAGGTCGACATGTTGTCGGGAAGATCAAAGGCGGAACAGCAGTAGAGGCTCTTCTGGGAGAGACAATGGTTGTTCATCCTCTGCGGTTTATCGCAGCCCAGGATTCTCAAGTCGAGAGAAGCTTCAACCACGGAAAGCAGCAGGTCGCCACTATGCACAAAGGCGACGTGTTCTGGGTTCTCAACTCCGGTGGGGAAGGGGAATTCGCAATCTGGTGGCACTGCAGTGTCGTCGGGTGGGACGCGACAGAGCCATCCGATGGCGGCCGGAATCAATTGGATCTCCTGGGCGCGAACGAGGAGAGATGGGTCAATGTTCGAGATCAGAAAACCGGATTGTCCGGTTGGTTCAATGACGTTCCGGCCCAGAATGGCCCAAAGCTCATACCCGCTCAAGCGACAACAAAGAGCACAGGCTAGGCAAACCGGAAACTGCACCACCGCCCGCCCAAACCCGCATTGCAAAACCCCCAAAATCCAAATAAAATAAAAGGATTGCAGGAAAGGTTCTAACGAGTCATGCCGAAACCGGGAATTCATCCAAGCTACAACGAAATCAGGGTTATGTGCGCCTGTGGCGCAAGCTTCGCAACCCGTTCCACCCACAAGGGCGATATCCACGTCGAAATCTGCGCAAGCTGCCATCCCTTCTTCACCGGCAAGCAGAAGCTGGTCGACACTGCGGGTCGCGTCGAGCGCTTCCGCCGCAAGTACTCCAAGGCGGAGCCGGCAGCGAAGTAATCGCAGCCAACCGAATCACCGAAAGCCTCCGCTCTTGCGGGGGCTTTTATCATACATTTAGATAATCCCGCGCGACCAACGGGAGCGGCCATTAACGATTCGTATCAGGAAGGCGCGAAGCGCGTATCGCAGGACGCGCAGTCCCGCGATCAACGGGAGCGGCCACGCGAAGCCATCGCCCGTGCGGCGAGCACCATGAAGAAGAACTGGGACAGCCCGATCGAACATGCCATGCCGCACACCGCGCGCGTGCCCGCCTCAGTACGCATCGGCAACGTCCACGTCGCTCCCGCCACTGTTCTCGCACCCATGGCGGGAGTCACGGACACCGTCTTCCGCCGCTTCATCCGCAACGCCAGCGTCTTCACAAGCGAAGCCAGCGCAATCACTTCGGTCGACACTCCCGTATCCAATCAGCAATCCGGCTGTGGCCTCATCATGACCGAGTTCACCTCCGCCGACGGCCTCGCCCGCATGCGCGAATCCAAGCGCAAGCGCTACCTCACCTTCTACGACGACGAACACCCCATCTCCGCGCAGCTCTTCGGCTCCAACCCCGCCACCCTCTCTGAAGCCGCCCGCATCGTCCAGGACACCGGCTTCGACATGGTCGATCTCAACCTCGGCTGCCCCGCCAAGCGCGTCGTCGCGTGCAACGGAGGCAGCGGCCTCCTGCGCGATCTCCCGCTCATCGCCAACATCTTCGAGACCGTCCGCGCCGCCGTCACCATCCCCTTCACCGTAAAGTTCCGCCTCGGTTGGAATGACAACCACATCGTCTGCGTCGAGCTTGCGCGCCTCGCGCAGGAGTCCGGCCTCGCCGCCGTCGCCCTCCACGCCCGCACCCGCGAGCAGGGCTACGCCGGTCAGGCGCGCTGGCAGTGGATCGCCGCCATCAAAGACGCCGTCACCATCCCCGTCATCGGCAACGGAGACGTCCGCACTCCCGAAGACGCCGCCGCCCTCATCGCCGAAACCCACTGTGACGCCGTAATGATTGGCCGAGCCGCGCCCGCCAACCCGTGGATCTTCCGCCAGATCGCGCAGTACACCGCCACCGGCCGCTACGACGAGCCCACCGACCTCGACCGCTACCGCATGATCCGCATGTACTTCGAAATGCTGCTGGCCGACACCGAAGCGAAGGAAGCCCAGGGCAAGATGAAGCAGTTCGCCTCCTGGTTCACCCACGGAGTAGCAGGCGGAGCCTCCCTCCGCAAGTCCATCTACGAATCAAAGACCGGCGAAGCCATCCTCGACGCCGTCGAGCGCTTCTTCGAGCCAAAAATAGCCGAACCCGCAGCCGTTTAACCCCATCGCACAGATTTCGTGCGATCCCATCCCGTTTCGCTGTAGCATCAAGACATGGCAAGAGGATGGGAAAGTAAATCCGTAGAAGAACAGGTGGCCGAAAAACAGGCCGGAGCCGAAAACCCCGACGAAGCGGCCAAGGGGGTGCGCGCCGCGCATGCCCAGCATCAGCGCGAACGTCAGGGACTCGAACTCCAGCGCGAACGCATTCTGAGCGAACGCACTTCCAATCCGCACCGCCGCGCCGCACTCGAGTCCGCGCTGGCCGACATCGAAGCCAAGCTCAAAGCAATTTCCTAAGATTTTCTACTAAAGAGCAGCGAATTTGCCTGGTCCACCGGAGTCATCAACACCCGCGCAATGTTCACATGCGCCGGCCTCGTCGCCGCCCAAACAATCGCATCGGCGACGTCTTCAGGCGTCAGCGGAGTCAACCCCTGGTAAACCTTCGCCGCGCGCTCCTCGTCCCCGTGAAACCGCACCCGGCTGAAGTCCGTCTCCACCATACCCGGATCAACCGACGTCACGCGTACCGCGGTTCCCAGCACATCCTGCCGCAGTCCATCATTGATCGCGCGCTCCGCCGCCTTGCTCGCGCAATACACCGCGCCATTGGGATACGTCATCTCCCCCGCCGTCGACCCAAGATTAATCACATGCCCGTGGCCCCGCTCCACCATCCCCGGAACCACCGCCCGCGTAACGTAAAGCAATCCCTTCACGTTGGTGTCGATCATGTCTTCCCAGTCTTCCACTTTGCCCGCATACAACTTATCGAGGCCGCGGCTCAGCCCGGCATTGTTAACCAGCACATCAATAGCCCGCCATTTTTCAGGCAAATTCCCCAGCGTCTTCTCAACCGCAGAGCGGTCGCGAACATCCAGTCCCAGCGCAAGAACATCCGCCGCGCCCGCCGCCGTCAGCTTCCCGCGCAGAGCCTCAATCCGCTCCACGCGTCGCGCCGCCAGCAGCAGCCGCGCCCCCTCAGTGGCAAACGCAAAAGCGCACGCCTCGCCAATACCGCTGCTCGCGCCCGTAATCAAAACAACCGATCCGTTCAGCTTCATTCAGGGCCTCCCCCACACATTCATCCTAAGTTATTCCGCCGCATGCATCCCCTTGCGCGCCAGCCGGTAATACCCCGCGGCCCAGTCCTGGTCCTGCATTCCCGCCTCCATCGCGCGGTCAAGATGCGCTTTAAAAGTATCCGCCAGCGGAGTCTTCAACTTCACGCCCTTCGCCGCTTCACAGAACAGCCGCATGTCCTTCTCGCCAACCGCAATCGTGCCGCCCGGCGGCTCCGGAGGATCCAGCATCAGCTTCCCATAGCTCTCATAAAACGGTGACCGAAACAGCGCAGCATTCACCGTCTCAAGAAACAATCCCGGCTCAATATCCAAATACTCGGCAAACACCAAACTCTCCGACAAGGACGCAATCATCGCCGTGATCAGAAAATTCCCGCCGATCTTCAACGCATGAGCCGCCGAAGGCTTTTCTGAAACCACCGTAACGCTGCGGCTAAAACACTCGAGCAGCGGCTGAACCTTCGCCACCGCCTCTCGCTCACCTGCAACCACCGTGGCCAGTTTTCCCGACTCGGCTACATTCGGGCGTCCAAATACAGGAGCCGCCACAAACGCTTGTCTTCCCGTGCGATGCAAAACCGTCAGCCGGTCTGACAGCGCCACGCCGATCGTGCTCAAGGAAACATGGGTCGCTCCCGGCGCCATAGCATCCAAGGCCCCGCCGCTGAACAGAACCTCCTCCAGCGCCGCATCGTCCATCACCATCGTGAAGACAACTTCGGCATCGGCAACTGCGTCCGCCGGCGACTCCGCCGCCCGCGCCCCCTGCTTCACCAGAGCCTCGGCCTGACCAGGTGTCCTGTTCCACACCGTCAGCTCGTTTCCGGCCTCGATCAGATGCCGCGCAATTGCGGAACCCATTTTCCCCAATCCTAAGAATGCGATACGCATCAGCCACCCCTTACCAATCTTAGGATGATGCCATCCGCCGCAACGGTTCCACAATTCCATTCGTTTCTGCTTCATTGCTTGGTAAAGTAATTCAGCGATGAACGACAACCCCTCCGGCGATCTCGAAAAGCAGATCAGGGATTTGCGCGCAAAGGTCGACCAATTGGAATCGGCAATGCGCGAGTATGGAATGGTCACCGCGGCCGAAGCTTCACCCGCGCCCCGCGCAGAGCCACCGCCAAGACCCGCGCCAAGACCCGCGCCAACGGCTCCGCCCACCGCTCAACTGAGACCCTCGCCACTTCCGCCATCCTTCGCCCGGGAAATCGCGCCATCCGCCCCCGATCATTCGCTCGAAAGCCGCATCGGTTCGCAGTGGTTCAACCGCATCGGAATCCTCGCCGTGCTCATCGGCATGGCCTGGTTCCTCAAGCTCGCCATCGACAATCACTGGATCGGCCCCGCCGGCCGTGTCCTCATCGGCCTCGCCGCCGGCGTAGCAATCATCGCCTGGTCCGAGCGCTTCCGCACACATGGCTATCCCGCCTTCTCCTGGTCGCTTAAAGCCGTCGGCAGCGGCATTCTGTATCTCTCGCTCTGGGCAGCCTACTCGCTCTTCCAGCTCATTCCGTCGTCGGTGGCCTTCGCGGCCATGCTCCTCGTCACCGCCTTCAATGGCTTCATGGCCTGGTCCCAGGACTCCGAACTGCTCGCCCTCTACGCCATCATCGGCGGCTACAGCACGCCCCTCCTGCTTTCCAATGGCGAGAATCACGAGATCGCGTTGTTCAGCTACCTGCTTCTGCTGAACCTCGCATGCCTCTTGCTCATTGCCCTGCGCCCATGGTCGCGCCTTCTCCTCGGAGCCTTCGCCGGCACCGTCTTCTTCTTCGTAACCTGGTCGTTCCGGTTTTACTCTGACGCGGAATTCTCGACGACCGTCTTCTTTCTTTCCCTCTTCTTCCTCGTTTTCGCATTCGCCCCGCATCTCGTCCGGCTGAAACAGGAGACTCAAGCCGATCCCCTCGCCACCCGCGACACGCTCGCGCTCGTTCTTCTCCCGCTGGCCAACGCCGCGCTCGGATTCCTCGGCTTCTATCTCCTCATCGAAAATTCCGGAGGATCATCAGCGCAGTCCTGGGTCGCCGTCGCCTTCGCCGCGTTCTATCTCCTGTTGATGCGCCTGCCCATCCTCCGTCCAGTTTTCCGTAATGACCACGCGGTTCCCCCCGCGCTCAAGTCTCTCGATCTCGTCATCGCAGTCGTCTTCCTGACCATCGCCATCCCGCTTAAAACCCACGGACGCTGGCTCACCATCGGCTGGCTGGTCGAGGGCGCTGCGCTGCTCTGGCTCACCCGCATCGTCCCTCAGCGCCTGCTGCGCGGTCTTGCACTCATCGCTCTCGCGCTCGGTCTGGCCGCCTTGCTCGTCATCAACCCGCCTGCTTCCACCACCATCGTCTTCAACCAGCGCTTCGCCACTTATCTCGCAGGCATTGCAGCCTTCGCCTTTGCAGCATGGATCGCCTACCACTCCTTCACAAATGAGGACAAGGGATTCGCGCTTTCCTGGAAAACCACCGCCGCCATCTCCGTCTTGATCGTGAACGCGCTCATCCTCATCGCCATCGGGCAGGAGATTCACAACTACTGGTGGACCCTCCGCTACAGCGGCGACTACAGCCTCATCCACGACTACCGCATGTACGCGCAATTCACCTACTCAGCCTTCTTCATGCTCTTCGGAGCCATCCTTCTGGCGCTTGGCTTCGTCCAGCGTTCCGCGTTTCTCCGCTGGCAGGCGCTGGTGTTGCTCGCCGTCTCCATCGGCAAAGTCTTTCTCGTCGATGTAAGCCAGCTCAGCCAGGGCTACCGCATCCTCAGCTTCCTCGGCCTCGGAGCGCTCCTGCTCGGTGTGAGCTTCGTCTACCAGCGCGACTGGCTCAACCTGCGCGGAGAGGAACAGCACAGCCAATGAGCCTTCGTGCCGGCGCCCTCCTGCTGCTGCTGATCGCCGCTTCACCGAACGTAGATTATTTCCGCTACGAGCGCCCCATCCTCAACACGCCGGCGCAAAAACAGCAGACCTGCCTCACCCTCGACGCAACAACTTTTGCTCATGCTGGCCCGCAGCTCGCCAGCCTCCGCCTCTACAACGGAGACACAGAAACCCCTTACTCCGTCAGCGCCGCCCCTCCTGTTCAATCGTCGATCAATCGCATAGCGCCGCTGAACGCCGGTCTCACCAACGGAGCAGCCACCTTCGACGCTGCCCTGCCCGACGGCACCTACAGTGATCTCGACCTCACCATCGACGCACACGACTTCATCGCCACCGTCCGAGTCTCCGGCAGCCAGACGCAAACCGCCGTCCACCCAACCGGCCTCGGCTCCTACACCATCTTCGATTTCACCCGCCAGAAGCTCGGCCGCAGCACCGTCCTGCATCTTCCTGAATCAAACTTTCCCTATCTGCACTTCCGCATCGACGGCCCCATTCGCCCCGAACAGATCACCGGACTCAGCATCGAGCGCCTTCCCCAGAGTCAGCCGCAATACGTGACCGTAGCCACAACATCGACAATCCAACAGAGAAATCGCGACTCGGTAATTGAGTTTTCCATTCCCCAAAACGTTCCCGTGGATCGCATTCAGTTCGTACCCGGCGCGCAGCCTGTCAACTTCAGCCGCGACGTCATCGTCACCGTAGCGCCCGAGGCCGCGCGCCCCGCCACCGATGCCGAAGAACCCCCATCGCCCGTCTCCTCCTATGGCAATCTGTTACGGATTCACAGCACGCAAAATGGCCACAAGATTGACGAAGAGCATCTCGTGCTTGACGCGCCGCAGTCTTTCGAAAACGTCGCAACCCCATGGACCATCACCATTCACAACGGAGACGACACTCCCATCGACCTTCAATCCGTCAGCCTGCAGATGGTCAAACGCACGCTCTGCTTCGACGCCCAGCCAGGCGCCAACTACAAGTTGTTTTACGGAGATGCCGCGCTCAACGCGCCACGCTACGATTACGCGGAGCTTTTTTCTTTGGAGAAAAACGCAGTTCGGGCCAGCCTCGGACCCGAAGAACAGAATCCCAACTACCGAAGCCGCCCCGACACGCGGCCGTTCACCGAAAAACACCCGGCACTTCTATGGATCGCACTGATAGCGGCGATCTTCCTTCTCGGAGTCATCGCCCTCCGCTCCAGCAAACAGCTCAAGCAACCCTAGACATCAGGAAAGCGGATAAATCTCCAACCCGCGAATGGGCCGAAAGTCCTTGCGATTGTCCGTCATCAGTGCCGGGTCAATGAGCTACCAGCCCCTCAAATAAAAAGCGCGGCCCCAATTGAAAACCGGGACCGCGCAAAAAGCTCTCTACCGTAACGCCGACTCAACCTCATTCAACCACTCCGGAGACTTCAAAATCTCCCGAGGCCGCGAACCATCCGCCGGGCCCACAATTCCGTCGCGCTCCATCATGTCGATCAGGTGCGCAGCGCGCCCATACCCAATCCGCAGCCGCCGCTGCAGCAGCGAAGTCGAAGCCTTCCCAAACTCCAGCACCAGCCGCACCGCATCCTGGAACAGCTCGTCGTTCGAATCGTCGTCTTCGCCGTTCGCATCCGCGTCGCGCCCCGCCGCATCCTTTGGAGCCTCCAGGAATCCCGACACATACTCCGCCTGTCCCTGCTTCTTCCAGAACTCCACAACCGCCGCAATCTCCTGCTCCGTAACAAAAGGAGCATGCACCCGCTGCAGCCGCGAAGTACCCGGCGGCAGAAACAGCATATCGCCGCGCCCCAACAGCGACTCTGCGCCGTTCGAATCCAGAATCGTCCGCGAATCCACCTTCGTTGCCAGCCTGAAAGACATCCGCGTCGGCACATTCGCTTTGATCAATCCCGTAATCACATCCACCGAAGGCCGCTGCGTCGCCAGCACCAGGTGGATCCCCACCGCGCGCGCCATCTGCGCCAGGCGTGTAATCGCCTCTTCCACATTGGCCTTGTCCAGCATCATCAAATCGGCCAGCTCGTCGATGATGATGATGATGTAAGGCAGCGGCTCCTCATCCGGCGAGTCTTCAAACAAGCTCGGCGTGCTGCCATCGAACAGCCTGTTGTACTGGTCTATATTTCGAACACTCCTGGAAGCGAGCAGCTTCAACCGCCGCTCCATCTCGCGCACCGCATTCCGCAGCGCATTCGCCGCCAGTTTCGGCTCCGTAATAATCGGCGTAAACAGGTGGGGAATCCCCTCATACATCCCCAGCTCCACACGCTTCGGATCAACCAGAATCATCCTCACCTGCGCCGGAGTCGCCTTGAACAGCACCGACATAATCATCGCGTTGATCGCAACCGATTTGCCCGAGCCCGTCGATCCCGCAATCAGCACATGCGGCATCGTCGCCAGGTCCGCCGTCACAATCGACCCGTTGATGTCCTTGCCCATGGCCAGCGTCAGCTTGCTCTTCGAGTTGCGGAAGTGTTCCGCCTCCACCACATCCCGCAGCCAGATCGTCTCCCGGTTATGGTTCGGAACCTGCATGCCCACCGTGCTCTTGCCCGCCATGCGCTCAATCAAAATGCTCTCCGCGCTCATCGCCAGGCAAAGGTCTTCCGCCAGCCCCGTCACGCGGCTGTACTTCACGCCCGCTTCCGGACGAAACTCAAACGTCGTTACTACCGGCCCCGGATTGATCCGCACCACCTGCCCGCGCACATCGAACTCCGCGCACTTCTCCACCAGCACCTGGGCCTCGCTGCGGAGCTCATCCTCGCGCACAACCTGCGCCTCATCGCTGCGGTGCAGCAGCGTGCTCGGCGGCAGCTTGAACCCGCTCACCGACTTCGGAGTCACCGTCACTGTCCTCGCTTCCGCCTCCGCGCGCTCCGCAACCGAAATCGAAGCGACCGCCTTCGCCACCACCTGCGGCTTTAGAACAGGAGCCTCTTCCATCACCGGCTCAGGTTCAGGGTCCGAAACCACCGCCCTCGGCATCTGCTCCCACAACGTCGGCGGAGTCGCCTCTCCGTCGTACAAATCCGCAAACCCGCCGCGTCGCTGCCGATCCGCCGGCTCGTCATCGCCCTCCATCTCCAGCGCCGCAACATCCTCTGCGGCAGGCACCCGCCTTCCCTGCTTCGCCGCCGCCTTACGCGCCTTGGCCAGTTCCTTCTCGCGAACCTTCTCCAGCTTGGCCTCTGCTCTTAATTCCTTAGCGCGAGCCCGCGCAAACCGCCAGTTCTGCCAGCGGTCGCGCCACGCCAGCACGAAGGCGAACCGCACCGCCAGCCATTCCCGCGCCGTGTTAAAGCTGAACGTCGTTGAAAGATAAATCGCAATCGCCACCGCGCATACCGCAACCACGCACGCGCCCGGATAATTCAGCCACGCCACCAGCGCGCCCGAAACCAGCAACCCGACCACCCCGGCAATCGGCAAACCATGCAGAAAGTGAATATGCCCCGGCAAAAGCCCCGCCAGCGCCGGACCAAACACCAGGCAAAGGACCACCCCAATCAGCTTCGCGCCCGCAGAACCCGCCGGACGCGACTTCAGCCACGCCCATCCCAGCCCGCCAACCAGCAAGGGCAGCGCAAAGGCCGTCACGCCTTCAATCTGCAGCAGCAAATCCGAAATCCACGCGCCGATCAACCCAATCCAGTTGTAAGCAGGCCGTTCACCGGGTCCAAAACCGCCCACAGTATTAAAGGAGGGATCGGTAGGCCGGTAAGAAACAAGAGAAAGGAAAAGGAGGATCGCGGCAGTCAGCGCCAGCAGCCCGATCAGCTCATTCAGGCGGCGGTTGCGAGTCGGCGTAGTAACCAGTTTAAGGGGTTTCATCAAGACGCGAAGCAGCGCCAGCCGCACAACCGGAGCCCCCAGCACGCGACCTTTGCGGGTTGGAGTGGTAAGACGGCAAAGCACAGTCCAAACACCAGAGCATCTCCATTATCCCAGAACCTTGCGGAACGACCCGAGAAAATCCAAAAGGGGAATCGAATTGGAAACCATCAGTTTCCAATCTCACTGTCATCCACCACCTTTGGTTGTCATCTGGTTGTCATCCTGAGCGGAGTTTGGCGCTTATGCGCCAAACGAAGTCGAAGGACCTGCTGTTTGCGTCCCAGCCACAAACCCGCGCCGTCAACCGCACCCTGTCCGGAACCGAACGGCACCGTTCGAATATGAACAGAGTAAGCGCCAATGGCCCTGCGAACTATTCAAAGCCTTCAATAACTTAGGCAGGAATTCCCCTCCCAGCCTGTGGCCAGTGAATTGCTCCTGACAATCTCGTCCATTCTCTACCCGGGATCCCGGAGGCAAGCATGTCTGCATTCGTCAAAGATCTTCACTACGCGTTTCGCCAGCTGAGAAAAACCCCCGGCTTCACCCTCGTTTGCGTGCTGACCCTGGCCCTCGGCATCGGAGCCAATACCGCCGTCTTCAGCGTAATGAATGCCGTGCTCTTACGATCGCTGCCCGTTGCCGACCCGGCCCGCGTCGTGTATCTGAAGACCTCAAACCCACCGCGCGGAACCGGCACGATCGATTCGAATGAAACGTTCTCATATCCGGTTTACGATGCCCTGCGCCATCAGGCGCGGACCATGTCCGCAGTGATCGCCTACGCGCCTCTGTCCACCAGCAAGGTCGCAGTCCGCTACGGCGCGCAGCCTGAAGAGGCCAAAGGCGACATGGTCAGCGGAGCCTTTTTCTCCGGCCTCGGCGTCAACATCGCGCGCGGGCACGGCTTCAGCGAACAGGACGAAACGAATCACACATCCGTCGCCGTCATCAGCTACAACTACTGGACGCGCCGTTTCGCGCAAGACCCCGGCGTCCTGGGAAAAACTCTATACGTGAACGGCGTTCCTATGACTATCGTGGGAATCTCCGCGCAAGGTTTTGAGGGCATCGACCCGGGTGGCTCAACCGACTTCTGGATTCCCCTTCAGAACCGCGTTGAACTCAATGCGTGGGGCAATCCTCCGCAAGACGGCAAAATATACATCACCAATCCAACCTGGTGGAGCCTGCGCCTGGTTGGACGCGTGGCTCCCGGCGTAACCAAAGCGCAGGCTGTAGCGCAAATGCAGCCAATATTTCAGACGGCCGCATACATCGGTCTCGGCAATCCGCAACCCGGAGAGAAAAGACCTACTCTGAGCTTCGAGGACGCAAAGGGCTTCCCAGGCTATGACAGCACCTACCGCAAGCCTCTGCGAATGCTCATGACGATGGTTGGATTCGTCCTGCTGATCGCTCTCAGCAACGTGGTAATGCTGCTTATGGCGCGCAACGCAACGCGCCAGCGCGAGTTTTCTGTGCGGCTCGCGCTCGGCGCAAGCCGCAGGCAGTTGTTCCGCCAGCTATTGACCGAAAGTCTGCTCCTGGTCTCCGCGGGAGGCGCGCTCGCGTGGCTCTTCGCCGCCTCAGCGACAAAGGCGCTGGCAAGCTGGGCGCAGATTGAGTCAAGCCTCGCCCCCGACAACACGGTCCTCTTTTTTACCTTAAGCATTCTCGCTCTAGCCGCGCTCTTATTCGGCCTCGCGCCTCTGCGCGTTGCCCTCTCAGCTGGTCCACAACTCGCTCTCAAAACATCATCGGCAACATCCAATACTGACGCAGGCAAATCCCGAACCGGCAAAATCATCGTCGCCATGCAGATAGCGCTCTGCGTCGTGCTGCTCGTCGGCGGAGGTCTCCTCACCCGAACCCTGCGCAATCTCGAAAATACTCCGCTCGGTTTTCCCGTCGACGGCCTCGTCGTCTTCGGAGTCAATCCACGCATCGAATCCCTCCCCCAGGGTGTCGCGTTTTATCAGGGGCTCATCGATCGCTTGCGCGCCCTCCCCGGTGTCGAGTCCGCAACCATCATGGAAGAACGTATTGGATCGTGGTGGTCGGACAACGGCTCCATGATGGTTGATGGCAAAATGCCTCAAGTTGCAAACGGTGGATCCGACCTGGTGCGCAGCAATGTAGTGGGACCGGACTTCTTCCGCACGCTCGGCGTGCCTGTCCTTGCGGGCCGCGATTTCAAAGACTCTGATACCGCAACATCGCCCCATGTCGGCATCATCAACCAGGAGTTTGCAAAACGCTTCCTGCCCAATCAAAACCCGCTGGGTCACAACATTGGAACCGACGACGGAAAATATCAGATGACCATCGTCGGCGTCGTGAAGGACCACAAATACCGCAGCATCGATGAAGAGCCAATTCCTATGGCCTGGTATATGTACGCCCAGATCCCGGTCCTTGGGGAAATGAATATCGATATGCGTGTGCATGGCGCGCCGCTCGCGATCCTCCCCGAAGTTCGCAAAGTGGTACAACAAATGGATCCCAACCTGCCGCTGATTCAACCCATGACGCAGCGCGCGCAGTATGAAACGACCATCTCCCAGCAACTGCTCTTCGCTCGACTCGCCGGATTCTTCGCGCTCCTCGCCGTAGTCCTCGTGGCTACCGGACTCTACGGAACGCTGGCCTATCGCGTAAACAACCGCACCGTCGAGATCGGCGTGCGCATGGCCGTCGGTGCGCAGCGCAAACAGGTGGTGTGGATGGTGCTGCGCGACAGCCTCGTGCTGACAGCATTTGGCGTAGCGCTTGGCATTCCCCTCGCGTTTCTCGTAGGAAAGACGCTGGCGTCCACTCTTTACGGGGTCAAGCCCGATGACATTGCCAGCTTCGCATTCGCGGTACTGGGTGTGGCGGCTGTAGCAATTGCCGCAAGCGCAATTCCAGCACGCCGCGCAGCAGGCATCGACCCGCTAACAGCGCTGCGGTCAGAATAAACTTCGCCCTCGAAGGAAAACTGCGACTAGAATTGTCCGAAGTCTCGGCTCTGAGGAAAAGAGTCCGGCTGCGACTTGAACCCCCTGGCAAAGATCGGATGATTTTATGCGCTTCAGGATAACGCTTCTATTGTTGTTGCTTTCCTGCGTGCCACTCACCACACGCGCAGACGACGCCTCGAAATTAGGCAAGATTCAGGAGTTCTTCAAGGTCGCGAAGCTGGATCGGCTGTCCACTCAGGTCATGAAGCAGGCCATGGACCAGGTGGACTCCGGAATGACGCAGCAGCTCCTCGGAGTGAAGTTAACCGCCGATCAGCAGAAGAGCTACGACGAGCTCACTAAGAAAGCGGAAACGATCATCTCAAACGCTCTGAGTTGGGACAAGCTCGAGCCGGAGTATGAAAAGCTATACGCCGCTGCCTACACCGAACCACAGTTGGATGACATTCTTGCCTTCTATAAGTCGCCGACCGGACAGGTAATGGTCGAGAAGACTCCAGTCCTGATCGCGCGGGCCAAAACCATCGCACAGCAAAGGCTGATGGACGCAGTCCCTCAGCTCCAGCAGTTGATGAAGGATTTTGCAGCGCAGCAAGCCACTCAAGCGCCCCAGGCAAACCAGACAAACCAGACAAATCCGAAACAGTAAAACCCGGCCCAGAGGCACAACAACGGCGCCTCTCGACGCGCGTCAGCCATCCTCTGCATCTTCAACCCCCTCGCGGGCCTCTAACGAGAAGAGGACATCATCAATGCAAACAAAAAAACTAGGCCATTCCGGCCTTCAGGTAGCCCCGCTCATGCTGGGAGGCAACGTCTTCGGATGGACCATCGACGCCGCCACCAGCTTCACCATCCTCGACGCCTTCGTAGATCGCGGCTTCAACTTCATCGACACCGCCGACGTCTATTCCCGTTGGAAGCCCGGTAACCACGGCGGCGAATCCGAGTCCATTCTCGGCCAGTGGTTCGCCCGCTCCGGCAAGCGCGACAAGGTCATCCTCGCCACCAAAGTCGGCAATGACATGGGCGACGGCAAAAAAGGACTCGCCCGCAACTACATCCTCAAAGCCGCCGAAGACTCGCTCCGCCGCCTGCAGACCGACCACATCGATCTCTACCAGTCCCACATTGACGATCCATCCACTCCGATCGATGAAACGCTCGAAGCCTACCAGCAGCTCATTCAGCAGGGAAAGGTCCGCCTCATCGGAGCCTCCAACTACAAAGCACCGCGCCTCCGCGAAGCCATCGAGATCGCCAGGCGCGAAAACCTGCCCGTCTACCAGACCCTCCAGCCCGAATACAACCTCTACGACCGCGAGAAATTTGAAACCGATCTCCAGCCCGCATCCAAAGAGCTCTCGCTCGACGTCATCCCCTACTTCGCGCTCGCCAGCGGATTCCTCACCGGCAAATACAAATCGAAGGAGGACACCAAAGGCGCCAATCGCGAATCCGGAGTAGCAAAATACTTCGATGACCGCGGCATAAAAATCCTCAAGGCCCTCGACGAAGTTGCCGCCGAAACCGGAGCCAATCAGGCCACCATCTCTCTCGCCTGGCTACTCGCGCAGCCAACCATCCTCGCCCCCATCGCCAGCGCCACCAGCACCAGACAGCTCGACGCGCTCCTCGACGCGCCCAGCCTCAAACTCAACGAAGCGCAAATCGCCAAACTGACCAAAGCCAGCGCGTACTAAACGCGCACCGAGCCACGCAACCGGGCCGTCCTTCGTATCTCATCCGCGAAGGATGGCCCATTTTCATATCAACTCGAATCCGGATAAATGTCTTACTATTCATCATGCCCGCGCGAGTCTTCTTCCATGTTGTCTGCGCAGCGGCGTTCCTGCCGCTCCAGCTCTTCGCTCAGAACCTTCCTCCGCAGACCGCGCAGCCCGTCCCTGTAAAAGATGGCTTCGTGCTCCACGCCGCTCACCTGCTCGACGTAGAAAAAGGCGTGCTCGTCTCGCCCGGAGAAATCCTCGTCGAGAACAACCAGATCTCCGCCGTCGGAACCTCAGTCCCGCACCCCGCCAACGCCCCCGTCATTGACCTCGGCCCGCTCACGCTCATGCCCGGCCTCATCGATGCGCACGTCCATCTCTTCCTGCATCCCGGCCTCGATGAAAATCTCCAGACCGTCGAACAGTCCGTCCCCGAGCGCACCATCCTCGCCACCATTAATGCTCGCGATGATCTCATGGCCGGATTCACCGCCGAGCGTGACATGGGCACCGAAGGCGCAGGCTCTGCCGACACCGCCGTCCGCAACGCCATCAACTCCGGACTCATCCCCGGCCCGCGCATGCGCATCAGCGGCAACGCCATCAGCATCACCGGAGGTCACGAAGACGCCATCGACTTCAACCCCGCCGAGCACATCTCTTCCAACGCCACCTACGCCGATAACACAGACCAGCTCATCCACGTCATGCGTTCCGAACTCAAACAGGGCGCCGACTTCATCAAGATCTACCAGACCGGCCGCGACACGCTCGTCCCCGACACGCGAGGACCCGATGCGCGAGAAGAAGACAAACTCATCGCGCCCTATCAATTCACTGAAGCCCAGCTCGCCGCCGCCGTAGCCGAGGCCGCCCGCATGGGCACCCGCATCGGCGTCCACTGCACCACCGAGCCCGCCGCGCTCTACGCCGCGCAGGCCGGAGTCGCATCCATCGATCACGCCCTCTACCTCAGCCCCGAAACCGAAGCGCTGATGAAGCAGAAGCAGATCTACGCCGTCCCCACCCTCACCATCTTTGAATACTTCGCCGCAGCCGCCGCCAGCGAGCGCGCCATGTTCGATTTCCACGCCGCCCAGTTCAAAAAGCAGGTCGCCGCCGGAGTCCCCATGGCCGTCGGCTCCGACGTAGGCCCCTTCCCACACGGCACGCAGGCCCGCGAACTCGAACTCATGGTCAAGTACGGAATGCCAGCGCCCGATGTCCTCCGCGCCGACCTCATCAATGGAGCGCGCCTCCTCGATTGGCAAGGAGAGATCGGCCAGCTCAAGCCCGGCTTCGACGCCGACATCATCGCCGTCGACGGTGACCCTCTGTCTGACATCTCCGCCGTAACCCGCGTCCGCTTCGTCATGAAAAGCGGAACCATCTTCCGCAACGATTCAAACAAAGGACCAACGCAGTGAAACGCTACCCGCTCGCAACCCTGCTCATCTGCACACTTATCCCGGCACTCCCCATGACCGCATTCGCACAAAGCGCAGTACGCAGCCATCGCGAGGCCACAGCGCACTCCATCGACCAAACCCCAGCAACAACCCAGCCCCACAAATGGGCCGTAGTCCTCCACGGCGGAGCAGGCGTAATCGAGCGCTCCTCCATGTCTCCCGAAGCCGAGCGCCAATATCGCGCTGGCCTCAATGAAGCCATCACCGCCGCCGGAGCCGTCCTCGACAAAGGAGGCTCTGCCCTCGACGCCGTCCAGGCCGCAATCGAAATCTTCGAAGACAATCCGCTCTTCAACGCCGGACGCGGCTCCGTCTTCGCCGCCGACGGCACCAATCAAATGGACGCCGCCATCATGGACGGCGCAACCATGAAGGCCGGGGCCGTCGCCGACGTCCAGCACACCCGCCATCCCATCGCCCTCGCCCGCGCCGTCATGGACAAATCGCAAAACGTAATGATGATCGGCGCCGGAGCCGACGCCTTCTCCATCCACACCGGCCTCCAGCAGGAGCCGCCCAGCTTCTTCTTCACCGAGCGCCGCTGGCAAAATCTCGTCCAGGAACTCAAGAAGGAAAACCTCCCCATCCCGCCCCGTCCCGCCGGAGCCCCGCCCGAACCCACAACGCAGGCCAGCTTTTTCGAGTCCCCCGAAGCTCATAAATACGGAACAGTAGGCGTCGTCGCCCTCGACCAGCACGGCAACATCGCCGCCGGAACCTCCACCGGAGGCCTCACCGCAAAACGCTGGGACCGCGTCGGCGACTCGCCCATCATCGGAGCCGGAACCTACGCCTCCAACCAGTCCTGCGCCGTCTCCGCCACCGGAACCGGCGAGTACTTCATCCGCCTCACCGTAGCAAGAACCATCTGCGCCCTGGTCCAGTACAAAGGAATGAGCCTGCAACAAGCCGCCGACGAAGTAATCCAGCACCAGCTATCAGCCATCCACGGAGACGGAGGCATAATCGCCATAACCCCCAACGGCCAACAAGCCTGGAGCTTCAACACACCCGGAATGTTCCGCGCCAAACTCCAACAAGGCGGCAAACCACAAATCGGCATCTACCGCGACGAACCGTGAGGTGAAGCGTGCTTAAGGGTATTGAACAGCGCAAGACTGGGCCTAAACTGAGTCTTCGGGAGGGCCTTCTAGGCTAAAGTAAGCCACCCGCATATCGGAAACTGTTAGATCGTAACGGCTCACAAAGTATGCGAGCTTCTCACGATTGTGATTATATGTTTCGACCCATTGTGAGATTGCATCAGCGATCGCACCAATCAGAGCCTTCAAATTGACGCGCTTGGCTCCATTGCGGTAAGAGGGCAGAGGTCTGGCTGGATTGCCAGCAGAGAGAACGAGAGGAGATATTTTTCCGCTAGCTACCGCACGAGAACGAAGGTTGGTCATGTGTAGTAAGCCATTGCGGAATTCCCATAGTTCCTTGGACGTAACTCCGAGAGGAGTCAGATCGGCGTAAGTATCGAGCCAAAGAATGAAGCTGTCCTTAATATCACCCGCATCGATGAAAGCAATTGTGTCGATGAACGACATAAGAAGCTTTGCACAAGATACGAAATACTTGCTATTGAAAAGTAGCTTAATAGCTAAAAAATAGTCGTCGTTCAGCAATCGAGGTATGTCGAAGCCATTATCAGTTACATAGGCGTCTAAATAATCGACCATCGTTCCCGGTTCCTCTAGCGGCGTTCCCTTCAAATCGTCTCGCCGGAGCGGGCCGAGTTTCGTCACCGCCATAAAGTGAGGTTTTCCGTTCACGACAGGGGTGATAACCACTAAAGGCTGTTTGGGGGCATTTAGATCCTGAAAGATTGCCTCAAAAACGCTCAGTTCAAGCCCTAAACTGACAAGTCCCTCATAGTATTCCCAAGTGATCAGATTTCTCGGCCTGTAGCGTGCAGCCGTTTTGTAATCGGTATCGACGAGATTCTGCAACTCCAAAAGTTTTTCCTGATCAGTGCCGTCGAGATGATGAACTGCAACGCCCAACTCCTTGATCGTTGGCATCTCGACATAGACAAACAAATTGTATGCAGGCTCTTTCAAGGTATGCCCTCGTGACAGATATATAAGTATATGAGCAAGGATAATTCCCCTAAGCTAGGAACATCGCCGGCGCGGGTGGCCCACTCAACCCCTCTTTTGGATTGAGTGGGGAATCCTTTACGCAGCCAGCGGCTGAATCTTGCGCCGCTTCTTCTGCGACTCCTTCCAAAGGTCATACTGCAACTGCGCCTTGGCAAAGAAATCCGGAGAAAGCGACAGCGCCTCGCCCAGCCGAATACTCACATCCACCGTCACTGCATTGCGGCCATTCAAAATACGCGACAAAGTCGCCCGCGCCACGCCAATATGCTCCGCCAGCTCCGAGATCGTGCGTTCTCCCATAAACTCTCGCAGCAGCTCGCCCGGACTCGCCGGGTTGTACATCTTCGCCATATCACCCTTCCTCAGTGATAGTCCTGATAATCCACCAGAATTGCGTCCGTGCCCTCGAATGAGAATGTCGGCCGCCAGTTCCCGTTCACTGTAACCGCCCAGCGATCCTTAAGATTTCCCTTCAAAGGATGCCATCCCCAACCCTCACGGTTCATATCCGTCGGCGTCGAGGCCAGATTCAAAGTGGTAAGCAGAATGCGCAGCCGCGTGGCATGTTTCGGCTGAATCCCCGCCTTCGATCCGGTCAGGAAAAACCGCTGGACGCCCTTGTGCCTGAAAGTCCGGATCACATTTTCACCGTAACATATGATGTTACGCTATGTACATCTCATTTTTTGGCGACCCCAGGAATGTTCCGGGTCAAACTAAAATGGGGCGGTAAAGTCCAAATAGCAATCTACCGCGACGAACCATAAGTGCCAGGCGTACTCTGATAAATTCACAACGGGGGAGATCTTCGAAATGGGTCTGATTTTTCATGACGGAACCAACGACGTATTGAAGGGCTATGCAAGCGAAAAGTGGAATGACGCGACATTGCTTGGAAATGTCGGCGCGTTCAGTTCTTACAACAGTGAAATTGGCATCGCCAAAATTCTGGATAACCCGAAGTCGAAAACAACATTCAAGACTCAGGTAATGATCGGAAGAAAGCCCACGGACCTGACCATAGACTTCAGAGAGATCAAGAAGCACGTAGGCGAACCGAATGCATTTGTAGTGAAGGGCGTTCACCAAGTCGGTGCTGGCATTATCGCCACGCCGCACATAAGCATCGCCTTCGAAGGCTTCATCTATCACATGGAAATGCTGAATGACAAGAAAGCCGGACTCGTCATTTTCAACATCACCCGAGGCCAGGAATACGAGGATGCCGAGGGATTCACAAAAGTTTAAGCCAACTTCATCTCAACCCGGAATCGGCACTTAGCACCTGGACACTCTTAAGCAGAGCCGTATCCGATTCCGACAGAGCCTCGCGTAATCCTCGCGCCATCAAGGCGTAGTGAAATGTTTGACACCGCACTTCACCCCGTCATACTTTCCCTCGGCCTCCATCGAATCGACCGTGAAGTAGTAGGTTGTCTCGGGGTTCAGTCCGTCGAGGCGCACGCGAAAAACGGTGTTGGAGTGGCTCGGGTTCAGCCTGATTGGAGATCTCGCAGTCCGGTTCATGTCCCTTCGATCCGTACCGAAATGCACCACTGCGTAATGCACCGGGGAGCCACCGGGAGTGTTCGTTGTCCACCTGATCACCGTCAACTGATCCTTCGCCAACTCAACCATAGGGCCTTGGATGATCCGTACCCCCGCGACCTTGGGTGTCGTTGGACTTTCCTGGGCGTTGCCGCTCACCGGCTTAGGGCCGGGGACAGGTGCAACGTCACAAATAGCCGATGCGCAAGCCGGCAGGGGCGGAGTCGCGATCAGCATCTCGTTACCCTGGGTCGCGGCCGAACCACCTGTCATGCACGCACCCGTGAAGGTATCGCTGTTGAGGTAAGGCCTCGTGAAGCCATCAGACAGTGTTTGCAGGAAGGCGACAATTTGAGTCTCCTCTTTATCCGTCAAGCCGAGATTGCCGCTGGTCATGTCGATATTATTCGGCACCTCGGGCATAGGCCAGCAGTCTACTTTTTCGGTCGTCCCCGCTGGACAATGTCCGGAAGTGACAGGGTACGCATACTTGTCGCGCGTGTTGTAGAAATGCACGACCTGCTTCAGGCTCTTAAAGTAGCCGTTGTGAAAGAACTCCTTCTGGAAGTAGGGACCGGGGGCTTCGGTCGTAGGACATTGTGGCGGTGTCATCGCCACGTCGCGCACCGAAGAAACCTGCATTTGCCCGTCGACAGTTGATGCATATTGTCTCCAGTTCCTGTTCGGGCTCGGAGCGGAACCGAACCCGCTCCTGAGGAAAGTCCCAAGTCCCAAATCCCTGTAGCCGAAGCCGTAAGGATTGGGAATGAACCCATAGGAGTCCGCCTTGGTCTCGTAATAAAAGGCGTCTCTGGGATTCAGGGGCGTTCCCTCATTGGCTGAGCCGAAGCAGGTGAAGATAGGGTTCACCATGGCGATCGCGCTGGTGTCCGCCTGACCTGCTTTTAGCGCGGTTCCTCTTCCGTCGAGGTGACATGAATTGCAATTGCCCTTCCCGTCAAACAGCTTGAAACCCGCCATCTCGTCGGCCGTGAGCGTGTACTTGCCTGCCAGGAAGGCGTCGAATTTCGAAGAGAACGAACTGACCTGCACCGATTGCTCGAACGAGTCAATGGACTGTGCCCAGCGGTCATAGACCGTATTTGCTCGGGTGCGATCTTCCGGGCTCAGCGGGACCGGAGTGGCGTTCCCTTTGAACGCAGCAGCCCCTCCAGGTGTTTCACAGATTTTTTCGGCCTCGTGTGGGAACTTGATGTCGAACGAACCCTTGCCCCATACCTCTTCAAAGAGAGGTCTGTACACAGCGGCGGAGAGCCGAAACGCGACGCAGGCCGTGTCAGGGAAGCCCATTTCCAGAGCATCGACGGGAGGGCCCTGTGCCTGTTCAGCGTCGGGAACCCGAAGCTTATAACCGGTAGCGCGTGAATCCCAGAAGTTTCCGCCGAAGAACAGGCCCTGCGCCTGGTTGTATTGGAGTACGGGGAAGAATGGTGCATATGGGTGTCGTTGCGCTGTCCGTTTGCCGGCTCGAAAGTGAGCCGTTCCAGGATACGCGATCATTGTCAGGTTGACTGAGGGAATCGGTCCGCTAAAGCCGGCGTACGGCATGTGGCAAGACGCGCATGACACATTCTTGTTGGGAGAGATACTCTTGTCGTAAAGCATAAGCTCGCCCAGTGTTTCTATTGTTTCAGTTCCTGCATTCTGAAGGACCGGCGGCTGACCTGTCAGAGTCGGCGGCTCAAGAGCGTGCCATCGTGCAAGCGCTCGGCCTTCGATGACATCTGACTCCCTTAGAACTCGAGCTATCTCGGAGTTCAGGTTGGATGGCAGGAGTCCTGGAGGGTACGGATCGTAGGCCGAGGCAGGGCGATCCTTGTCCCCGTGCTGTGCGCGCGCTTGCCCTGAGATCGGTCGAGCGCAAACTAAGAGCACGACGATATCGATTGCAGTTAGGATCAGAACCGCGATCCAAAGCCCTTTTCTTCTCATGCGCTAACCCCTTTAGCGCCTCTTTCGCTCCTGCGCACCTCGAACCGCGCACGCATCAATTGGCGCGGAAATATACTATGCTCCACCCGTGTCAACCGCCACTTCGCGCCTCAAAACGAAACTCCCCGGCATACTACACTCGTGCGACTCACGCACTGGATCACGGTCATCTGCTTCTTTGCTCTGCCGGGTCGGCCTCTGTTTGCCGGGTGCGCTCGCACCCGCATCAGTCGATAGGTGCCCCTAATCGCGCCCAAACAGACAAACCCCAGACCAAGCCGTATCCCCCATCGCCGAAGGATTCTCCGGGAACTCCGCAAAAGGCACCAGTTCCGGAGGCAGCCGCTTCAACTTACCCGCCGCCTTCAGCTGCGATTCAACCGCCGCAGCCTTCCACCCATAAGGCAGAAAAAAGTCAGGCCCATTCGCAGGAGCGAACTTTAATTTCGCCACACCCGACCCAAACTCCGCATCCGTATTCTGCAGCAGCATCTGCAAAAGCCCCGGAGAAACAATGTCCAGCACCCAGCTCGCAAAAAACCGCGCATCGAATAAATCCTTAGCCAGATCCCCAGCCTCATCTGCAGTCACATAAATAATCAGGCCTTCGCTCAACACCAGGCCCTTCTTCGCCCTCTCGCCCAACGCATTGAAGAACGCGCGCCGCGCATCGCCATCCGCCAAATCCAGCCGCACCCGCTCCAAAGCGCACGAAGGCTTCTCACCTTCAATCAACCCTTCCTTGTAAGCGATGATCCCCGGCAGGTCGACCTCAACCCACGTCAGCCTCTCAGGCAGAGCCATCCGGTAAGGCCGCATATCGAGCCCCGCAGCCAGATTCACCACCATATCCACGCCACCCTCGATCTGCTCCGTGATGAATCGGTCGAACAAATACGTCCGCATCACCCACGACCACGAGTTCTGATCATGAAACGGTAACGCCGCCGCGATCTGCGCCCCCCGTTCGCCCGCAAGCCGCCTCGCAAACGGATCCCGAAAAAGAGCGTCAGCCCGCTCCGTCTCGGCAGCCCGATAAACCGCGGCCCACCGCGCAGTATCCGATATATGTTGAATCGCTGGCTGATTATTGCTCATCACCTCTCCTTAAATGGCGGCGCGAATGCCGCAGAGCGCCCACCGGCAGCGCACTCTTACTCCTCTTCCTCGACGAAATGAGCGCCTTCAAACACCGGCCTTCCGGCAAGCCATTCCCTTAACGCTTCCGGCGAGCTTAATGCGTTGACTACAGCAGCGGTTAGTTCCAAAGGAGCCGTATCCGACTCCGGCAGAGCCTCGCGTAATCCCTTGGCCAGGCCGCTCCTTACCGCCCTGTAGACCAGCGTCCGGGCCCTCTCGCCGATGACACGAGCGTGTAAGAAGCCCTCGTGATAACTCGCCTTGCAGTCCTCAACATTGAAAGACGTGAAGCCGGCGCAATTGAGCGGCCGCACCGGATAGATCATGCAGCGTCCATCACTCAGGAAAGGGCAAGGCGGCTTCAGTGCCGCCCGTTCCGCCGGAGTCAGGCCACGAGTCCTTCTGTCCAGCTCGCGCAGCCTGTCGACCGCCT
The DNA here is from genome assembly GCA_963743135.1 of uncultured Acidobacteriaceae bacterium. GTDB lineage: Bacteria > Acidobacteriota > Terriglobia > Terriglobales > Acidobacteriaceae > Silvibacterium. The sequence continues at coordinate 244,355 of CAVUON010000006.1, read as the reverse complement.
CCGTCCGCGCGGTCTCTTGCAGAGCCATGAGAAATCCAGCAATTCGGAAAGCCTCAGGTGCCGATACATGCACCGATTGATAACAGCACCAGTTACACCCCTCCTTGCACACCACCCGCGAAGGGCCCGGACTACGATTCATCTCATACGCGGTTTCTGCGAACCCCTGTGCGTTATTGATGATGCGAAAGACGATCTTTGAGGAATGGTCGTCAGCGGCTAGCCTCGTTACTGCATTGCATTCTGCTTCTTGGATTTGCTGCGAGAAGACCCGTTCCTCCTCATCCTGCGTCATTTTGCTTGGGGGACTCGGAGGATCACTTCGGCTGAACATAGGCTTCCGCCCCTCTCTGCTCTTGAAAATCACGCATCCATCTCATATTTGTGCATCTTAAAAATGTACCGCGAACCCAAGCCACAAGCGAATGGAGAAAGAAATGGCAAAGACTGTTCCAACCAAAGACTCAGACACGAAAATGACGCGCGAAAAGTTCATCGCCGCCCTCAACGAAGACCTCTCCCGCGAATATCAGGCGATCATCGGCTACGTGAACTACTCGCAAGTGCTCAAGGGAGCGGCCTACATGAACATCGCCGACGAACTCGCCGTCCACGCCGCCGAAGAGCTGGCCCACGCCTTGCAGGTCGCCAATCACATCGACTATCTGGGCGGAATGCCCTCCGTAACGCCCAAACCCGTCAAGACTTCCGAAAAAGCCGAGGACATGCTCCGCTTCGATCTCGAAAACGAGAAGGAAACCATCCGCCAGTACCGCCGCCGCATCAAGCAATCCGACGAGCTCAACGAATTCGCCATCACCGAGAGCCTGCGCAACATCATCGTGCAGGAGCAGGACCACCTCATCGCCTTAGCCACCGCCCTCGGCATTGACCCGCCCAATCCCGGCATCGCGGACTAGGTTCCTCCGGCTAACGTAAACCGGCTAACCTGAAAGTGGATCGAACCATCCAGCGGCGAATGGGGTGAACGAATCAACTGCGCGATCCCCATTCTGCTGTTCACAGCGGCCATCGCAGGCCACGGAACTCCCGTCGAAATCGAATTCAATCGCCGGCGGACAGAATTCGAATCCAACCCACCGCGGTTCGTCTACCGGTTGCTGATCAGCATCAGCGGATCGGGCAAAATGCGGCACGCCTCGGACGCGCTCGACTCCCAACTTGACCCATCCGCATAGCTCACGCTGTCCAGATCAATCGAATCCACCGCCGTCAGCCCGCTCACCCACACCACCGTATCCGCCGACTTCTGGGGACCAATGCTCACCGTCAGGTCCAGTGTTCGGGAAGCATTCGCGTAACCCGAATTCGCCTCGACTGCAGGCGCAGTCGATTTCGCAGGCAAGGTGCGGCCCGTACCGTCCCATCCATGGAACGTAATCCGAATCGCAGAAATCTCTGCCGGCTTTGGATTGTTCAACGACAGTCGCAACGGCGTGCCAATTCCGCTGTGCGTTGCGCCTCCGCGCACCGCCATAAGACCGCCATCCGCGCCATACTGCGCCTGCATGGCAACCGGACAACTCACATTCCCAGCAGCGGGAAGAACGATGGTCTGCGTTGTTCCTGTCTGAGCATATCCCGGAGCCGCGGCAGCCAGACCAGCAAAGATAATCGCAAAGGAGAACCTGGCAAAGGAAGTCATCTCATCCTCCTGATGCCCCAAACTATACGCCCGCCCATTCAGCCGCCGCAAACAATGAGCGCGTAAACAACCTACTCCCGGTCGCTCCCATAAACCGGAATTCCCGACTGCATCTTGTAAACCAGGTCCGCGGCACGCGCCGCATACACTGAGTCCGGATACTTCCCCGCAAGCCGCCCCGCCAAATCCGCAGCGTGCCCTCGGTCCTCTTTTGCGCGATCCCCATTGCCGTCCGCGGTCCACATATCTCCCGCCGCCGCCAGCCGCCACGCCGCCTTGTACAAAGCCTCCGGAGCCCGCGGCGAATCCGCATAATCGTCCGCGTACTTCACATAAAACTCCGCCTCTTTCTCCGGACACTTCTCCGCACCCTGCCAGTCGCCGCACAATTTATTGTCAATCAGATCGTAAGCCGCAAAATCCGCCCACTTCGTATGCGGAAAATACTTCTCGATCTTCTTCATCTCGCCTTCGTCCATCTGTTCGCGCAGATAATTTTCCTTCTCATGCGCCGAGGGCAGCGTCGCCGCGTCCGCCTTCTGCAACTGCCAGCGAATATCCGCCGCCCGCCACATCGCCTGCGGCGTCAGCGGAGATTGCGGAAACATCTCCACCACCCGCCGGTACAGCAGCCGCGCATCCTGCGCCGCCCGCGGAGGAGGGTGGTTCTGCGACGCCGCGTCTTCCGCGTTGACCGCCTCGCCAAACAAAATCTGATCCCCATGCGGAGTGTTCACGTCGATCACGCCCTTGTCCACCATCCACCCCGACAGCGGTACCACTTCCTGATCCTGATCCAACTCCGGCATATCCGCCTGCCGCGACTCCGGCGCGTCGATATTGGCAAACACCCGCAGCCAATGCCCGCTGCGTTCCACAATCACCATCTCGCGTCCCGGCGTAATAATCGAAACCCGGTCCGCAGACTCATCCGGCTGCACATAAAGGTTCGCCTCGCGCACCAGGGTAGCCTTCGGCCCGTTTTTAGGAACATTTTCCTGCGGCATTTTGGATTTTCCAGGCACAGATTGCCCCTGCGCAACAAACGCCGAAGCGAGAAGAAGAGTGAGGAAAGGAGATTGAATTCGCATCGTAAAGGGTGAGACGAAGAAAAACCGGAAAACGTCTCGCAGCCAGCATACGCCAAAACACCCTGTACTCCTGAGTTCCGCCACGAATCTGGGTGCCCCATCCTTTCGCGCCGTTTGCGAAAGGGTGGGAGAAGCATCGTTACTCCAAGATCCCCCGCAAAACTTCGGCCTCAATATTTCCCCCGCTCAAAATGGCCACCAGCTTGCGGTAAGGCAGCAGCTCTTTCTCGTGAAACAGAACAGCCGCCGTGGTCACCGCACCGCTCGGCTCCGCCGTCAGCCCGGCCGAATGCAGCATGCGCATCGCCTCCCGAACCTGATCTTCGCTAACGGTAAGAATGTCATCCACAAACGCGCGGATGTGCAGAAAATTCAGCTCGCCCAGGCTCTGCGTCCGCAGCCCATCGCACATTGTCCGCGTAGTCATTTCCGCCGGCCACGTCACCAGCGTGCCCCCGCGAAAGCTCTCCTGCGCATCGCCGGCCAACTCCGGCTCTACGCCCATCACACGAGTCTCCGGCTTCAAATGCTTCACCGCCGCCGCCACCCCGCTCAACAATCCGCCGCCGCTCACCGGAGCCAGCACCAGGTCCACATCTGGAAGCTGCTCCACAATCTCCAGCCCGCACGTTCCCTGCCCGGCAATAATCTGCGCATCGTCATAAGGAGGAACAATGACATACCTAAACTCAGCCGAAAGCTCCTCAGCCTTCTGTTTTCTTTCGAGACTCGACGGCCCCACCATAACAATCTCCGCGCCCAGAGCCCCCGTAACCGCGCGTTTCACGGCCGAAGCATTCGACGGCATAACAACCACCGCCTTCGCGCCCAAAGCCCGGGCCGCATACGCCACGCCCTGAGCATGGTTGCCGCTCGAATAAGTAATCACGCCGCGCCCGCGTTCCTCAGCCGTCAACTGAGCAATCTTGTTGTAAGCCCCGCGCAGCTTAAAGCTACCCGTAGCCTGCAACCCCTCATTCTTAACGAAGACCTCGCCCACCGAGCCTGATACCGGCAACGAGACCAAAGGAGTCCGCACCACCACGCCAAGAAGCCGCGCCCGCGCCGCGACAATTTCATTCAGAACTACCAAAGAAGTCATCCTGACTATCATAGTTCGATGATATTCTTGGTGTAGCTACAAATGTAGTAACATGAATTGTGGAATTCTCGTGGGATTCAAGGAAAGCCGCCTCGAACCTTAAAAAGCACGGTATTCCGTTCCCGATTGCTACAAGGGTTTTTCTCGATGAATATCGCATCGAACGACTGGATGAGAGTGAGGATTACGGCGAGAGCCGCTTCACAACAACTGGGATCGTCGATGGTCTCGAAATCGTTGTTGTTTATACCCTGCGGGAAGACAATGTCCGCGTGATTTCCGCCAGAAAGGCTGATCCGGATGAAATCGAAGCGTACTGGAATCGTTAAATTCCGACTTGACCCGGCGAACCCGGCTAAGCTGACGGCAAAACAAAAAACTGCATTGCAGGTCAGGCCAATCGACCACAGCGACATCCCTTCGCAGAAGGGAATGACATGGACGCGACCAGGCGCGCTCATCCCTGCGGAAAACAAACAGCAGATCACTCTCCGCCTCGATGCCGACCTGCTCCAGTTTTTCAGAAAAACCGGCAAACGCTACCAGAGCCGCATTAACGCTGCCCTCCGCGAATATGTAAACGCCCACAAAAAGCCTGCCTGAATAGACTCGATGGATGCCAACGTATTCGTCCGGCCCGTTTGATCGCACCGGCCGCATCTTAGCCAATCGGACCATAGCTGACCGGACTTTAGCGAACCGCGTTTTTAGCTGCTTCTAAATCTCCAGAATCACTGGCATAATCAAGGGTCTCCGGCTCGAATTCTTCTGGATATACCGCTTCAAATCGATCCGGATCTTCTCTTTGATCACGCCATAATCGGCCTTTTCCTCCGAACTCGAGCCCTCCAGCGTCTGCGTCACCACCTGCCGCGCCGCTTCCATCAGGCCCTCATCGGCAACAAAGCCGCGCGTAAACACTTCCGGCTGCTTCTCCACCTTGCCCGTCAGTTTATTGATGGTCAGAATCGGCATCACAAATCCGTCCTCCGACAAATGCTTCCGGTCGCGAATCACAATGTCTTCCACCACATCGCCGCCCGACCCCGAATCGATGCACACCCGCCCTGCCGTAACCTTGCCCGCCTTGCGCGCATTCGCGCGGTCCAGCTCCAGCACGTCGCCGTTTTCGATCACCAGCGCCAGATCGACCACTCCGATACTCTGCGCCAGCTCCGCATGCTTCTTCAGGTGGCGATAATCCCCATGCACCGGAATAAAAAACTTCGGCTTCAGCAGATTGATCATCAACCGCTGCTCTTCCTGGCTCGCATGTCCGCTCACGTGGATCAGCCCCGAAGCCCCATCGTCGTAAATCACATGCGCATCGCGCCGGTACAGATGATCGATCACCCGAAAAATGCTCTTCTCGTTGCCCGGAATCACCCTCGAACTCAGCACCACCGTATCGCCCGGCATGATGCGCGCATGCTTGTGGTTATCCACCGCCGCCCTGCTCAGGGCGCTCATCGGCTCGCCTTGCGTCCCGCTGATCAGCACCATCACGTCTTCCGGAGCCTGATCCCCAATCTGTCCCGGATGAATCAGCAGCCCTGGCGGAATGTCCAGATAGCCCAGGTCCTGCGCCACCTCCGACGACTCCACCATCGACCGTCCCACCACTGCAACTTTGCGTCCATGCGTGTGCGCCAGATCAAGAGCAATGCGAATGCGGTAAATCGACGACGAAAAGCAGCTGAAAAACAGTTTCTTTTTCGTGCGCGAAAAAATCTCGTCCAGCCGCGGCTTCACCGACCACTCGCTCGGCGTATAACCCGGCCTGTCCACATTCGTCGAGTCCTGCAGCAACGCCAGCACCCCGCGCTTGCCGTACTCGGCAAAGCGATGCAGGTCAAACGCCTTTCCATCCGGCGGCGACAGGTCAATCTTGAAGTCGCCCGTATGCACAATCACGCCTACCGGAGTCTCGATCGCCAGCGCCACGCAATCCACCAGGCTGTGCGTCACGCGAATCGCCTCGATCGTGAACACCCCCAGTGCAAACTTCGCGCCCGGAGTAATCTCGTTTAGCTCCGTATCGTCGAGCATCTTGTGCTCTTCGAGTTTCCCTTCGACATACGCCAGCGTGAACTCCGTGCCATACACCGGCACATTCAGCTCCGAGAGAATCCACGGCAATCCGCCAATATGGTCCTCATGCCCGTGCGTCAGAATAATGGCCCGCACATGCTCTTTGTTCTCGACAAGGTAGGAAATGTCCGGGACCACAATATCGACGCCCAGCAACTCCGTCTCAGGAAACATGAGTCCGGCGTCGATAACAATAATGTCGTTTTGCCAGCGAATGGCGAGGCAGTTCATGCCAAACTCGCCCAGTCCACCCAGCGGAATAATCTGTAATTTTGCGTCAGCCATGGGAAACTACGATGCTAACAGGTACAACGCCCCACTCAAAACCCGTGTCTGGAAAGCGTTTACCCTCCGCTGTGCCGGCAATCCTCTCAGAACGCGCTCAGCGCAAAACACACGTCCGCGTCACACCGACAACAAACAAATTCCCCAACCGCACTGAAGAGCTTTCTAAGCCTTCGGCTGCGATCACGCTGCTGCTTTGCCGTACTTTTTCACGGCCTGCTCAATCCCCGGACCAGCCGCAGCGAGATCCTGCATAGTCATCGCCGGACGCGCCGTAACCTTCGCGTTGAACGCGAGAAACCATGGCTCGGCAATGGCGGGTAACTGCGATGACTCCTTCATATCGAAGAATATGTACCCGGTCCGTTCGCCATTATCTTCGGCAAAGTATGCCGCTTCAGGCTTGAGATTATCGAGGATGCCTTTAATCGTGGTCCCTAAACTACCATTGCGAGCCGCGGCATTGCCTGCTTCGACAGGGATTGAAACTTTCAGCATCATGCGCATCTGGTTTGCCCTCCTAAAGCGAGAGCAGTATACGCGCATCAACAAACAGCCGACGTAAAGAATCTCGCCCGGCGCCGATCCGGAGCAGTATAATTTCGGCGGTTTAAGCCCCAGTGGGAGCAGTATCAGCAGCAAATGACCCAGCTGGGCCTCAATCAGATCCGCGCCGGCTTCGGACAGTTCCTGAGACAGATGCAGGCTTATCTCCAGCAACGCGAAGCGGCAATGAACCAGCAGGTCGCCCACTATGAGGCGCAGCAACACGCCCAGGCCCGGCAAGTCTCCGGTTGGGGAGAAACCCTCACCGGCCTCACCACCGTCTCCGATTCAGCCACCGGTACGCAGTTTCAGGTCTTCAGTGGACCCAAGGCCAACTACTACACCAACGGCAACGGCGTCACGATCAACTCCAACCTCCGCCCCGATGCGAGCTTCCTCCAGGTCAACCAGGTCGGCCCGTAACCAGCAGAGCAGCGCAGAGACTCGCCACAGAACCACTAAGCCGCCCCCTCTGGACTGAAGGCAGATCTTTCCGCGGCAAGACTGGTCGCGAGTGTGACGGCTACCCCGCTCGCCCTCGCCATCAAAGCCTGTGTCGATTCATATTGGAAATACCGCCGCACGCCCGAATCAATCGACGCACTCCTCCGCGCCGGAGCCGCAATCGCGGGTATAGAAATTCCCGGCGGCTACGACGAAGACCGACGCGCTTCTCCGCCACTGCTCCGGTTTAATCAGGCTCCCGACCAACGGGAGGGCCGCAACCGGCGACTTCAGGACGGCGCCGACAGGAGCGATTGCCTGGACAGCCTGCCGTGAGCGAAAGCGAAGGGGCCAGTCCCTAGCGCAGCAAATCTTCCAGAGCCAGACTCAGCTCCGTCTTCTCATCCCGGTACTTCACAATCACCGGAGTATAAACACTCAAACCCCACTCCTGAGCCTTACCCTTATTCACCGCGCGCGAACCCGGAACCACCACCGCGCCCTCTGGAATAATCAGCGGCCTCTCACCCTCCGCCTTTAGAACCTCGCCGCGGACCACGTCATATACCGGAGTTCCGCGCGTCAAAATCGTCCCCGCCGCCAGCACCGCCCGCTTGCGAACAATCGTGCCTTCATACACGCCGCAGTTCCCGCCCACCAGCACATCGTCTTCCAGAATCACCGGACTCGCGTTCACCGGCTCCAGCACGCCGCCCACCTGCGCCGCCGCGCTCAGGTGCACCCGTTTGCCGATCTGCGCGCAGCTTCCCACCAGCGCATGAGAATCCACCATCGTGCCCTCATCCACATACGCGCCCGCATTTATATACATAGGAGGCATGCACACAACGCCTTTCGCCACATAAGCGCCAGCCCGTACCGCAGACCCTCCCGGAACCACCCGCACACCATCTTCAACGGCAAACCGCCGCGCCGGATAAGTATGCTTGTCCACAAAAGAAAGCCCGTCGCCCGAAGCCGCCAGATTCCCCAGCCGAAACCCCAGCAGAATCCCCCGCTTCACCCACGCGTTCGTCCGCCAACCCGTCGCAGACGAAGCATCCGGGTCAGCCGATCTAATCGCGCCTCTCTCCAGCGCTCCACGCAGCTCTTCGAAAGCAGCCATAGCGGCAGAAGAGCCGATAGCGTCGGCACCAGCCGCAAAATATTCCTCAATTCTTTGGGAAAGATCATCCGGGCTCACAACCGGAGTCTACCAAAACCGCTATCAGCACTTAAGCTACCCGCTTCCCAGCGGTCTTTCATCGCTGCCGACCAGTCCCAATCACCGACGATCGGGAATCAACGGAAAGCAAACCTCAGAATCTGCGAGAAATTCCAGATATTGTGAAAGATTGTCCTTCTAGCGGAGGCCCTGGCCCATGCAAGCCCGTCTCGCCTGCTTACTTCCCATCCTTGACCGCTGCCGCCCCAGCCCCAATCACCGCAATCTCCAGGTCCTCCGGCAATATCTCCAGCGAGTAGCCCTGCAGCGGACTCATCTTCACCATCCGGTAAAGCTGCTCCTTCAGCGACGCCAGATCGAGCCGCGCGATATCGCGCCCCGTAAAGTAAAACCGCCCTGGACCCTCCAGGTGAATCTGCGTAGCCGTAGCTGCGGCCAGTGCGCGATGCCATAGCGCCACAAACTCCACGCATCGCTTATCGCCCTTACGCGCGTGTTCAAAAATCTCGTCCGGCTCCAGATCGAGAAAACGCAGCCGCATCGCGCGATGTCCAATAATGCCTTCCAGGTGTCCTTTGCCGCCGCATGCGCAATAGTTTTCCTTGGGATCGAGTGTCACCACCGTGTGCCCGCCCTCCCATGGACCATCCGTATAAGGAAAGCGCCCAAAGCCAATCCCGTTGCCGATCGTCCACACGCGTACCAGCCGGTCCAGTTGCCCGCGCGTCGCCGCCAGCCCCGCCGCCACCGCATCCGCATCGTTCAGCGCGCAAACCGGATAATCAAGCCCGCGCGCACCCAGCCCATTCCGAATAGCATCCCCGACCTTCGCTCCCTTCAGTTGCGGAAGATTCGGCGAGTCCTCCACCACTCCGTTGCGAATCATCCCCGGCATCGCCAGGCCCACAGCCTCTACGCCCGAACCCGCCGGAGCCAGCGCCGCAACATGATCGCAAATCATCTCCCACAGCGAGTCGGCCGGCATCTCAATCAGCCCCTCGCCGTGTTCAGCCTCGTCGTCCTGCTTTTCAGGAAAATGGCGCAGCTCGCCCGCAAGTTTGTGCCCGTCGATGAGGCCGGCAACAATCCGTTCTGTCATCACTACGCCGACCGTCTTCGCCATCGCCTCTCTCCTCGCTACAGTGCCCATTAGTTCTCGAACCGCGCCAGCCGGTTAATCCCATTAAACGCCGCGGCCTTGTAACACTCCGCCAGCGTCGGATAATTAAAGACCGTGTCGATGAAGTAGTCCACCACGCCGCCCAGCACCATCACCGCCTGGCCAATGTGCACCAGCTCCGCCGCGCCCTCGCCAATAATGTGCACGCCCAGAATCTGCCGCGTCTCGCGATGAAAAATCAGCTTAAGCCGCCCCGTCGTGTCGCCGCGAATCTGCCCGCGCGCAATCTCGCGGTAGTATGCCACGCCCACCTCATACGGAACGTCCTCTTCCGTCAGCTGTTCCTCCGTCTTGCCGATAAACGAAATCTCAGGAATCGTATAAATTCCATAAGGATAGAAACTCGGGTTCGACTGCACGCACTCATCGCCGAACGCCCGCTCCACCGCAATGCGCCCCTGCTCCATCGAAACCGAAGCCAGGCTCGGAAATCCAATCACGTCGCCCGCCGCAAAAATATGCGGAACCTTCGTGCGAAAGTCCTTATCGACTGGAATGCGTCCGCGCGAATCGGCTTCAATGCCCGCGGCCGCCAGGTTCAACTCGTCGATATTGCCCTGCCGTCCGACCGCATACAGCAAAGCATCGCCCGAAATGCGTTTTTTGCTCTCCAGATTCGCAACCACCGTGCCATCCGCCAGCTCTTCCACGCTCTCGACCTCTTCATGCAGTCGCATCGTCACGCGGCTGTCGCGCAGGTGATAGCTCAACGCCTCCACAATCTCCTGGTCCGCAAACTCCAGCAGCCTGGGGCGCTTCTCCACCAGCGTCACCCGCACGCCCAGCGCCGAGAACATGCACGTGTACTCCACGCCGATCACGCCGCCGCCCACAATAATCAAGGTCTTCGGCAAATTCTGCATCTCAAAAATCTGGTCGCTGTTGATAATCGTGCGTCCGTTCATCGGAACCTTCGGCGAATCCGCCGGCTTGGTGCCGACCGCAATCACAATCTTGTCCGCTTGAACAACGTTCTCGCCGTTCGCCCCGCAAACACGCACATGGTGATCGTCAACAAAACTGGCCACGCCGGTAAGAACGTCCACGCCATTGCGCGAAAGCTGCGCCTCCGTCACGTCGATTTCTGTCTTGATCACATGCTGCACGCGAAAGGCAAGATCCGACATCGTGATCTTTTCCTTCACGCGATAATTCATCCCGTAAATCGAGCGGTAGTTGTAACCCGAAAGATGCAGCACCGCCTCGCGCATCGTTTTGCTGGGAATCGTGCCGGTGTTGATGCACACTCCGCCCACCACATTCCGCATTTCGACCAGGGCCACGCGCTTGCCCTTCTTCACCGCCGAAACCGCGGCGCGCTGACCCGAAGGCCCCGAGCCGATCACCAGCAAATCATAAATAGCCATGTTGTCCGAAGAACTCTCTCTTTAACCATACCCCCGCCTCATCTTAACTCCATGAAGGCGTGAGCAGAGGAAATCGCGCGTGTGCCAATTCGGCGCTTATACCCATTTTGATCTTGTCTAGACTAAGAAAGATGCAGCTCTACGCCATCACGAATCGAAATCTGTTCCTCGGAAGCGAAAAGCAGCGCTGCGCTGCGCTCGTAAATCTGACGCGCAACTGGGCGCACAACGGCATGAACTACATCCAGATAAGAGAAAAAGACCTCGCCCCAGCCGAGCTCCGCTCACTCACCGCCGAAATCGTAGCCGCCGTGCGCAAAGAAAACCAAACCACCCGAGTTCTCCTCAACGGCCCGGCACAAATCGCCTTCGAAGCCAAAGCCGACGGAGTCCACCTCCCCGCCAACACCCCCGCAAACGCCGCAGAACAAGCCCGCACGCTCTTCGCGGCATCTGCGCGCGACGCGATCCTCAGCTATGCCTGCCATTCCCTCAAAGAAGTCCTGAAAGCAAAAGAAGAATCGCAGCGAAATCCGGACGCAACCACCGGCAACACGCTCATCCTCTACGCACCCGTCTTCGAAAAAGTAACTCCAGAAGACAATCTCCCCGGCCTCGGCCTCGAAGACCTCCGCGCCGCCGCCGACGTCGCAAAACCCATCCCAGTCTTCGCCCTCGGCGGAGTCACAAAACAAAACGCACCAGCCTGCATCGAAGCCGGAGCCGCAGGCATAGCCGCCATCCGCCTGTTCTTAACCGACAACTGGAAATCCCTCAAGCCAACCCAGCCCTGGCCCCGACTCCAAACTCCAAAGATGTCATCCTGAGCCAAGCTCGGCGCATTCTTGCGCCAAACGCAGCCGAGACCGTGCCCTGAGCTTGTCGAAGGGGGCCTTCGTTGTTTTCCGCGCACCACAAAGTTATGGTGATCTATGGGTGCCCCATCCTTTGCGCGGCTACTTGCGCAAAGGGTGGGAAAGATCGAATCTCAACCAGTGCCTCGCATCGAGCCAGCTCGCGACCAACGGGAGCGCCACAAGAACCTGCATAAGAACGGCGCCGAAGGCGCGTTTCGCTGGACGCGAAGTCCTCACAGTTCAATCTTCGTCCCCAGCACCTTCAAAAACTGAGCCAGAAACGCCGGATGCGCCGGCCAGGCAAAGCCCGTCACAAAATTCCCATCCGTCGCCGCCCCATCTGGAGGCAAATCAAGATACGTTCCCCCCGCCAGCCGCACCTCAGGCGCGCACGCCGCGTATGCCGAGATCTTCTTCCCGCGAATCACGTCCGCCGCCGCCAGCAACTGAGCCGCGTGGCAGATCGCCGCAATCGGCTTGCCCTTGCCCGCAAAGTCCCGCACAATCCCGAGCACTCCCTCATTCAGCCGCAGATACTCCGGAGCCCGCCCACCCGCAATCATCAGCGCGTCATAGTCCGCTTCGCGCGCGTCATCGAACGTCGCGTTCAGCGTAAACCGATGCCCCGGCTTCTCCGAGTAAGTCTGATCGCCCTCAAAATCATGGATCGCCGTCTTAATCGTCTCCCCAGCCTTCTTCCCCGGACACACCGCATCCACCTTGTGTCCCACCGCCATCAAAGCCTGAAACGGAACCATCACCTCGTAGTCCTCAGCAAAATCTCCAACCAGAAACAGAATCTTCTTCGCCGCCATAAATTCTCCTTTAAACCACCTTCCCTAAAAGATGCGCCCGATGTTTACGGCGACGCAAACCAAGCCACCTTGAAAAATATGAGACTTTACGTCACTATTCGAGGCGAATCTTGATATGCGATTTTCTCGCTCATTTCCGCTCGCAATGATTTTTCTCGCCAGCGCCACCGTCTGGGCCGCGCCCCAAAAGTGCCCAACCGAAACCGATACCCCAAATACTCCGGCCTTCATCATCGGTACCCTCGAATACCATCCCGGAGTGTACGCGTGGTACGGAGTGCATCCATCCGACCCGGTCTGCGGGCAAAAAGTAATTCAGGTCGGACTCAGCGACAGCGCAGCTTTCCGCGAAGCGCATCGCTTCGTCGGCTGTGAAGTCACCGCAACAGGCAACCTGTTTGTTCCGGATACCGGATACTGGTCCACTTCTTTAGGCTTAACCGACGCGCACATCCAACCCGGCAGCGCTTGCCAAAAGGGCGACCCCCTTCCCGATTACTCCGCAATCCCCGTTCCACCAAGTGTGTACAGGTACAAGGTAGCGGCAACCTACAATCCGAAAACCGAGGACTTCTCCGCGCAGGTTCACGACGCCGCGTCAGAAAAATTACTCTCCCCGTGGCAGCAATACGTCAGCGATGTGGGAAACGGCGCTCGCGACCTGCAACGCATGTATTGTGCCGAAGGCTTCGTGGCGTCAGCGCCCAAAGATGCCCTCGGCCAGCCCGATCTCCAGGCGAACATCGACCCCGATTCCCCAGACGCAATCGAGGTCGCACTCCCCAATGACTCCACCGTACAGATATCCTTCGTATGCACCCGCTCTTCGCCCGCGAAGGACAACCGGTGAAGTTTGTAGGGCTGCTAGAGGCGTGAGAGCATGGCTGAGATGGGTACCTACTACAAGCCGAGTCAATGGCGGGGCAAACGTTTAGTATATCGGTCAACTGGCCCTAATGAGCCGAGACGGGAGATCGTTAAGCTCGTCAGATTCCTAGTCGGTGGCATCGTCTTACTCGCAACCATTTGGCTTTTGTTCAGATGGACACACTAACCCATTCAATCCTTGGATTTCAAACTGACCCACTACCCCCTCCAGTCTTGACCACTACCCGAAGGACACGTGAACCGCAAAACGCGCACCATCCGTGCTACAATCAAACCACGCTCAGTTGTTTGGTTGTGAGCCGTTCTCGCCTTCATACAGCAAGATACGCCCGCCACGAAGTAGATTTCCCCAAGCCCCTCAGCGGAATGGCCTGATCGATTGTTCATCTGGCCAGGTTCGTCTCGCCCTATGCGCGACAACCGAAGACGCAGCGTGCGGCCGAGCTAAGAACTCCCATACGTAAGAAAATTTCATCCTTCCCGTCCCGCCAAAGAGGCCCGTCTGGGAACTAGCGAATCCGGCTATCTCGTTTGTTTTGTATGAGATAAAAAAATTGAACGCGCCCGCCGGCTCAAGGATCAAGTGAACCAGTTTTCCGATTTCCAAATCTCCGCCAACCTCAAAAAGCAGTTGGCCACCGCAAATTTCATCACCCCCACGCCCGTACAGAGCGGAGCCATTCCTCCCGGCCTCGAAGGCCGCGACGTGCTCGCCACCGCCCAAACCGGCACCGGCAAGACCCTCAGCTTCCTCATCCCTCTCATCGAGCGGATGCCGCAAGGCAAAGGTTGCAGCGCTTTGATTCTGCTGCCCACCCGCGAGCTCGCCATGCAGGTCGAACAGGTCTACCGCAAGCTCACCGGCAACTACAACTCCGTAGCCCTCGTCGTAGGAGGCATGGCCGAAGGGCCGCAGCTTCAAACCATCCGCCGCGGCGCACGCGTCATCGTCGCCACTCCCGGACGCCTCGAAGACTACCTCCAGCGCAAGCTCGTCAACCTCAGCGGCGTGAAAATGCTCGTCCTCGACGAAGTCGACCGCATGCTCGACATGGGCTTCAAACCCGCCATCAAGCGCATCGCCTCCGCCTTGCCCGCTGATCGCCAGACCATGTGCTACTCCGCCACTCTCAGCCCGCAGATCAAGGAAGTCGTTCGCGACTACCTCAAGAATCCAGCGCGCATCGAGATTGGCTCAGTGCTCAAGCCCTGCGAGAACGTCGAACTCCAGACCTTCGAAGTCGCCACCGAAAAGAAGCATGAGCTCCTCGAGCATCTGCTCGACCAGAGCAAGGGCCGCTTCCTCGTCTTCGTGCGCACCAAGCACGGAGCCGATCGCGTAGCCCGCCGCCTCGCCCGCTCCGGCCACACCGCCACGCAGATCCACGGAGACCGCTCCCAGTCGCAGCGCAACGCCGCGCTCAAGAGCTTCTCCCAGGGTCATCACCGCGTTCTCGTCGCCACCGACGTAGCCGCGCGCGGCATCGATGTGGTCGATGTAGCCCACGTCGTCAACTACGACATGCCTCGCGAAGCCGAAGACTTCGTCCATCGCATCGGACGCACCGGACGCAACTCCGCAAAAGGAATCGCCTCCACCTTCGCCGCCCCCGACGAGAAACACATCCTCCGCAAGATGGAAAAAACCCTCGCCATCAACATGAAGCGCTTCCGCGTAAAAACCAACCAGGCCGTAGCGCAGATGGCATAAAACCCATCTGGACGGCGGGCCATGCTCGCCGTCCGGCTCCGTGGTTAAACACGAGGTAGACTCTCGCTATGGTATTCACCAAGCGGCTTCGCGAGGGAGTTCGGCGCGGAGAGATCATATGCAGCGTGCGAATCTGGACGCGCCCTCACGTAAAAATCGGCGGTCGATACCGCATGGATGAGGGAGAAATCGTAGTGGACTCGATCGAAATGATCGGGTTCCCCGACATCACTCCAGAGTTGGCGCGTACGTCCGGGTTTCTTGGTGTTCTGGATCTGCTCAAGACAGCAAAGCACGGCAGCGGCGAAAATATTTATCTAGTGCGCTTCCACTATGTACCGCCATCTCCGCTTAAAGCTTAAGCAATCGAGGCCCCGCAAGTAATTTGCGCATCACGAAGAATTGCTTCCGCAAATTAAGCAACCGCCGCCACGTCGCGCAACTCCCGAACTCGCTCACCAATCGCGTACTTCAGCTTCTCAATTCCCAATCCCGTCACAGCAGAAATCTCATAAAAGTCCAGCTTCTTCCGCTTGGCCATGGCCTTCAGCTTCTTCAGCTTTTCAGGATTCGCAACATCCACCTTGGAAGCAACAACAATCATCGGCTTCTCATCGAGTCCATGCCCAAAGCTCTTAAGCTCACCCATGATGACTTTGAAGTCTTCAACGGGATCGGGCCGCGCACTCGAGTCCGAAACATCGACCAGGTGAGCCAGCACGCGCGTGCGCTCAATGTGCCGCAGAAACTGCACGCCCAGCCCCGCGCCCAGATGCGCGCCTTCAATCAGCCCCGGAATATCCGCGACCACATAGCTCTCTTCATGCGGAGCCTCGCCAATCGACACCACTCCCAGGTTCGGCTGCAGCGTCGTAAAAGGATAGTCCGCAATCTTCGGCCGCGCCGCCGAGATGCGCGAGATCAGCGTCGATTTCCCCACATTCGGATAACCCACTAAGCCGACGTCCGCCAGCACCTTCAGCTCCAGCCGGTAAACGCGTTCCTCACCCGGCTTGCCCAGCTCATGCTCTCGCGGAGCCTGATGCGTAGACGTAGCAAAGTGCTGGTTCCCCCGCCCGCCGCGTCCCGCCTTCGCGACAACCACGCGTTCGTCCGGATGCGCGAAGTCATGCACCAGCTCGCCCGTCTCCGCGTCGTAGAGCTGCGTTCCCACCGGAACTTTGAGCACCACATCCTTGCCCTCGCGGCCCGAGCAATTCGATCCCATCCCGTGTTCGCCGCGCTCGCCCTTGTGCTCCGGATTGAACCGGAAGTACATCAGCGTGTTGTGGCGCTGCGTCGATTCCATAATCACATCGCCGCCATGTCCGCCGTCGCCGCCTGAAGGTCCGCCGCGCGGAACAAATTTCTCGCGACGGAAGGCCATGCAGCCATTACCTCCGTCACCTGCTTTTACCCGAATTCTTGCTTCATCAATGAACATTTGTCTCTCTTAGTCTATCGAATCAAGTACGCTTCTCTCACCCCATTCCAGAGATTTATGGGCAGGACGTGCGGGGCGGCAACGCCCGCATGTTCCCGGAAGGAGGGGAGCGGCCTCATCAGCTGGGGCTCCCCTTTCCGGTGGACCTGTGCCCGCCGCTACGCCGAGGAGGGAAATCGCATGAAGAATCGGCGTCGCGTTACACGGTTCAGCTGCTTTCTCCTCTGCCTGTTTCTCATCGCCCGCCTTGCGCATCCGCAGTCAGACACTGGAGGCTCCATCGCCGGACAAATCTCCGGCGTCTCCGGCAATCTCTTCCGCGCGCTCGTCACCCTCCGCAACACCGCAACCGGCGTCGAAAGCCAGGCTGTCAGCGACGAGCGCGGAAACTTCCGCTTCGCCGAACTCGCCCCCGGCAACTACGCCGTGCGCATCAACGCCCCGTCCGCCGCGCCCTGGCGAGCCGCCAACGTTACCGTCGAAGTTGGCCGCGTAACCGTGCTCGCGCCCCGGCTCACCATCGCCTTCCTCTACCAGCCCCAAAAGCACGAGTTCCACGCCCCGCAGGCCGACCTAACTCCCACCGTAAGCAGCAACATTAATCAGGAATTCGTCGAAAGCCTGCCCAGCAGCAGCGGCCACTGGTCCAGCTTCGCCGCGCTCGCCGGAGGAGTCGCGCCCGACGCCGACGGCACCACCGCCCTCAGCTTTCGCGGACTCAGCCCACTCATGAACGGCATCACCCTCGACGGAGCCGACAACACTCTCGCCTTCCACGCCCGCGAGCGCGGCACCGCCGGCAGCGGATACGCCACCGCCAAGGCCGCCGTCAGCCAGTTCCAGGTCAACACCTCCAACTTCTCCGCCGAATACGGACACGCCGCCGGAGGCGTCATCAATTCCATCACCAAAAGCGGCGGCAACACCCTCCATGGCGAAGCCAGCTTCTCCGATCGCAACGCTGCCTGGGGCGCGATGAACGCCTACACAAAAATCATGCAGACGGAACCCGCCGGAACCACCAGCACCGCAACCGGCACGCCCATCTCCTACCTCAACGGACAACCCATCACCTACATCGATGTGCCCTACAAAGCTCCCGATCAGCGCATGCGCGGCTCCTTCAACGCCGGAGGCCCCATCCGCCGCGATAAGCTCTTCTGGTTCTTCGCCTTCGAAGAATACATCCGCGACTTCCCCGCCGTAGCCCGCGCCAATGAGCCGGAAACCTTCTTTGCACCGCCCTCCGCGCAAACCATCCAGACGCTCGCCGCCCGCATCGCCACCAGCACCAATCCCATCTACACCAGTTGCGCCGCGTCCCCGCCCGACGCCAACGCGCAGGCCTCCTGCGCCTATTCGACCGTCCTCAACCAGCTCAGCGGTATCCTCGGCCCTGTCCCGCGAACCTCCCGGCAAATGATCGCCTTCCCCAAAATCGACTGGCGCGTTAACAACCGCATCCACGTCGTCGGCCAGTACAACTACATGCGCCGCACCGCGCCCAACGGCGTACTCACCGGAGCCTCCGAAACCGACGGCATCGGCAGCTTCGGCAACAGCACCTCCAGCGAAGACGCCGCCACCGCGCGCCTCGAATACTTCTTCACGCCGAGCGTCCTCAACAACGCCCGCTTCCAGTACAGCCGCGACCTGCTCTCCCAACTCGCCGCCGCGCCAACAACATTCGAGCAGCAATTTGCCAACAACACCTACGGCCGCGCTCCGCAAATCTCCATCGACCGCAGCGCGGGCTTCACCTTCGGCACGCTCTCTTCACAGAACAAATCCGAATACCCCGACGAAACCCGCCGGCAATTCGTCGACTCCATCACCTGGATCCACAACCGCCACGCCTTTCGCATCGGTATCGATGACAACTACGTCACTGACAGCATTAGCGGAATCAACCAGCAGAACGGCGAGTATTCCTACTCCTCGCTCGCCAACTTCGTCGCCGACATGCTCGCCCCCAACCACTGCGACGGAACCACCACCGGAGTCGGCACCGATCCCTGTTATTCCTGGTACCGCCAGGCCGTCGGCCCCTCTGTTTGGCAGTTTGAAACCGCCGACTACGCCGCCTTCCTCGCCGACGACTGGAGAGTAACCCCGCGCTTCACCATCTCAGTCGGCGTGCGCTACGAATTCGAACACCTGCCCGACACCAATAAGCTCGTAGCCAATCCCGACATACCCCAGACCGCATACCTCCCTCACGACCGCAACAACTTGGGCCCGCGCGGCGGATTCGCATGGGACGTCTCCGGCAACGGACACACCGTCCTGCGCGGCGGCTACGGCCTCTATTACGGACGCATCTCCAACGCTACCGTTTTCAGCGCGCTCACCTCCACCGGCTCCGCTCGCTCCGCCAGAAATTATCTCTACCGCCCGCTCGACGTAGGAGCACCGCCCTTCCCCTACGTGTTCGCCAGCAATGAGACGCCCTACACCAACCCCAACGCCGCGGATCAAAACTCCTCCGCACCCAACGCCGTCTACTTCGACAAGCACTTCCAGAATCCGCAAATCGGTCAGGCTGAACTCTCGCTCCAGCGCGAACTCGGCCAGCGAACCGCCCTCACCCTCACCTGGATGGGCTCCTATGGCCGCGAACTCCCCCAATTCATCGACAGGAACATCGACCTCAGCGCGGTAGCAACGCTGAATTATGTGCTTAACTTTACCGACAACCCGCAGCATCTCGGCCCGCTCAAGAACAACTTCGCCAGCAAGTTCTACTACCAGCGCGTTAATCCCGCCTACGGATCCATCACCGACATCATCAGCGAAACCAACTCCCAATATCAGGGAGCCGTCGTACGCCTCACACGCCGCGCAGGCCAGTCCATCGACCTCAACGTCGCCTACACTTACTCCCACGCCGTCGACGACAACCAGAACCAGGCCACCTTCGCCAACTTCAACAACGTCTACGACCCCGCCGACCTGAAACTCGAACACGGAACCTCGAACTTCGACATGCGCCAGCGCGTCTCCGGCGGCTTAGTCGCGCGCGTCCCCTGGCGGCTCGACGGCTTCGCCGGATCGCTCTTCAACGGCTACATGCTCTCAACATTAGGAGAATGGCGCACCGGACTCCCCTACACCATGCGCACCATGGGCTCCATCCCCGCGTCTTCATGTTCCTATCAGGAGTGGCTCCAGTCCGGAGGTCCCAACGGCGGCAACACCTGCGCCGCCATCAACGATCCCGGAGTCATCCTCGGCACCGGAGTCCCCATCCCCGGAATCGGCCCCAGCCTCAACGGCTCCGGCGGAGAAGACCTCATCCCGCAGGTAGGCCGCAACACCTTCCGCTACCCCGGAGCCATCGGCCTCGACGCGCGCGCCGCCAAACGCACCTCCATCACCGATCGCATCGCCGTAGAAGTTTTCGCCGAAGCCTTCAACGTCCTCAACCACCAGAACGTAACCAACATTCAAACCATCGGATACGCCATCACCAACAACGCAACCAGCACCAGCACCGCCAACCTCGCCTATCTAACCGGACTCAAAACCCAAACCACAACCACCTCCGACGGCAACTCCCAAACGCAACTCGTCGCCGGCCCCACCGCCCCCTTCGGAGGCATCACCAACACCAACAGCAACGCCCTCTACCACCAACGCCAAATTCAGGCAGGCATCAAAATCTTTTTCTAATCAGCCCCCGCGTTGTCATCCCGAGCGAAGCGACCAAAGGGAGAGCAGCCGAAGTGCCCGCCCTGAGCACCGTCGAAGGGACTTGCTTTTTCTCAACCAGCCACAAATATGGGTGGGTGGATTCAAGGAGCAAGTGCAACAGGTGTGATTGTAGCGGACCAGTGTTGGACGAAATCGAAGGTTCCTTCGGGGAGGAAGAGTTCGGCGGGAGCTTTCCATCCCAGGGTTTTTCTTGGCCGGGTGTTGAGCCGCCAGGCGATGTCGTCGAGCTGATCCTGCGAGAACAGCGAGAGGTCAGTTCCTTTAGGCAGATATTGGCGGAGCAGACCGTTGGTATTTTCGCTGATGCCCCGCTCCCAGGGAGCGTGAGGATGGGCGAAGTAGACGGTGACCCCGGTATTTTCCGTCAAGGTCTTATGATGCCTCATCTCCGAACCCTGGTCGAAGGTCATGGAACGACGCAACTGGCTATCAAAGCGGTTGAGTATCTCGGTGAAGGCCTGGGCTGCGATGTCGGCCTTGCTGCTGCGCAACTTCACCAGGGCAACGAAAAGGGTGGTGCGTTCCACCAGCGTGCCGACCTGGGAGAGATTGCCCTTGCCGATCATCAGATCGCCCTCCCAGTGGCCGGGGATGAGGCGCATCTGAATTTCGATGGGGCGTTGATCGATTAAAGTCATGTCGGGAATGGACGGCTTGCTGCGCCCGTCTTTGCCTCGTCGCGATCTTCTGGCCCGGTGCCGGCGGCGCATCAGGGCAAGCAAGCTGGAGCGCAGATGCCCCCGCGGCATGGTGTAGAACGCGGTATAGATGGTCTCGTAAGAGAGCCGTGCCGGATCGGGCATACGAGCCAGTGTGCTCGCAATCTGCTCCGGACTCAAGCCATGGCGAAGATGATCAACCACCTTGATCCAGAGCGGGTTGCCGGGTAGGAGTTTGCGCGGGACACGCGGCTTGCGAGCCAGCACGCGGGCTCGCCGGTCGGCGGGAACGCATCGATATCCCCCGGCCGCCCGCGCCGTGGCTCGCCGCGCCAACTCCGCCGGCGACTGCCAGCCGTTGCGGCGTATCTCGCGTGTGACAGTGGATCTGGCCCGCATGAGTGCAGCGGCGATCGCCGCCGCACTCATGCCCATCCTTAACTGCGTCTCAATCAGGGCCCGTTCCTGCAACTCAAGATGAATGTAGCTTCTCGGCATATGCAACTATCTCCCGTTTTGGAAATGTTGCACTTGCTCCTTGAATCCACCCACCGCCGTATTTGGCTGCCATCTGGGGTGATCGAAGAGACAGCGCTACTTGACGGGTCGTACACTCAGATTCCGCTAGAGCATTTAGCTTCTCGTCAGATTGAAGGCTCAAGATGAACGATCAACAAACGAAGGAGCAGTCTTCCGGAGTGCGAGATCAAGAGATCCGTGCGGCACTGGATCAGCATTGGGCGGCGTCGGATGCCAACGATTTTGAGACGGAGCACCTCATCTATCACGAGGACGCGGTGCTGGAATACCCGCAGTCAGGCGAGCGAACCCGCGGTCGACGCAACATACAGAACCAACGCGCCAGTCAGCCGAGCAAAAAGCGGTTTACTATCCGACGAATCATTGGCGGCGGTGATCTTTGGGTCACCGAATTCATCCTGACATACGACGGCAAGCCGTCCTATACCGTCAGCATCATGGAGTTCAGGGGCGACAAGGTTGCGCGGGAAACACAGTACTTTGCGGATCCATTCGTGGCTCCCGCATGGCGCGCTCAATGGGTCGAACGGATGGACACATAACATCGTTGCAGCGCATCCCCCATGGAGGGACACGAGATGGATTGGAAACGGCTGGTCCAGGTTGCGCTGCTGGGTAGCAGCGATTTGGAACAATATGCCATCCTGCTGGTACGCGTTTCGCTCGGGCTGTTCTTCGCCATCTCCGGGGCAAAGAAATTGTTTGTCGCCGGCAGCACGCAAACTATGTACGAAACGCTCGTTGAGGCCAAAGTCCCGTTTCCCCACCAGGTGGCGTATTTCGTGTCGGGTGTCGAGTTCGTTGGCGGATCCTTGGTGACCGTGGGGTTTCTTTCGAGCCTGGCCTGCGTGGCCTTATTGGTCGATATGCTTGTCGCCATCCTGACCACCAAGCTTTCCGCCATGCCTAAAGGACTTTCGCCTCTTAACTGGCTCGACGATTTCCTCTACCTTCCGGAAGTCCTGTACGTGCTCTTCTTTATCTGGCTGATCTGCGTTGGTCCGGGAAAGTTCAGTATCGATTACTGGCTCGCCGGCAAGTTACTTAGTTGATCGATCGACGAACCAGCTTGTTGCCAGGCAAGAGCTTGATGGTCATTACTAGAATTGTTTTTGTTCAGCATGGAATGGAGAGAGGGCGCTCTCTGTTAGCGAGGATTCTGCCCTTCAGGCGAGGATTTTGAAGGCATCGGGGTTTGTCGTCCGATGCCTTCTTGTTGGTGTAAATAAGCAGCGCGAGAGAATACTCCCCCGCGCTGCTGGACATCGGCTTGATAAGGCCGTCAGGATAACCCTCGGCGTGGTCGCATCCCTGCAGCGTTTGTTCCAGGATCGGCCAGTACCTCGGGCTTACGGGGTCCGCAGGAAGCCGTGCTGCTGAAAGCTCTGGTCAAAGTAGTTTCCCGTGATCTCCCCTGCCGGGTTGATGCTGACAGGTTGTGTAGATCCCGAGCCCGGGGGATCAACCTGACTTTGAACGATGGCGCGGACATCTTCCAGTGCGCCCCGTTTCGCCGCCTCAATTAGCTTCTCGAAGTCGCCCATCGAGTACCTCGCTTTGCGTGCGATGAATTTGGAGTATAGCAGCGATACCTATTGGTAACAGGTCAAAGCGCTTAGTGAGTGGCGTAGATTTATCGGTGAGTGCATCGGCGATTTGGCACTCTTTGATTTCCTTGGCCGTCCGTAATTCCACGTGCCGGGAATTCGGCTTCATATAATGAGGGCGACCGGTCTGCCGAGCGAAATTGGAAACCATGCTTCGGAAAGTGAACTGGAATCGCGCACAGAAGGAGAGCTCAATGCATAGAAAGATCGTCCGAATAATCGCTCTGACAGTCTTCGGGCCGATTGTCGTCCTCGGTTCATCGTGGCAAGCGCGCGCGGAGGATACAAAAACGCCCTATCCCAAGATGGCTCCGCTCGATCAGTATCTTATGGAGCGAAGCGCCGAGATAGCGCTGGCGCGGAGTGCGGCTCCAGACTCCATCTCGAAGGATGCGGAAGTGATGGTGCTTGGACGGCGGGGCTACGAAACCGCGGTCGAAGGCGGGAATGGCTTTGTTTGTATCGTGGAAAGGTCATGGACCGCCGGAGTCGACGATCCGGATTTCTGGAACCCCAAGCTGCGGGGGCCGCTATGTCTCAACCCACCGGCTGTACGATCTTACCTCCCACTCACGATCAAAAAGACGGAGTGGATATTGGCGGGGCAGTCCAAAGCTCAAATGTTCGACAGCTTAAAGGCCGCATTCGACAAGAAAGAACTGCCCACGCCTGAAACCGGCTCCATGTGTTACATGTTGTCGAAGCAGGGCTACCTGGCCGACGCAAATGGGCATTGGCATCCTCACCTGATGTTTTTCCTTCCGCTTACTAATCCTGAGACGTGGGGTGCATCTTTGCCGGGCTCCCCGGTCCTGGGATTCAAGGTCGATGCTGATCGGCTAACACTGTACTTGATTCCGGTCGGCAAGTGGTCGGACGGCACGGTTGACCCGCCAATGTAGGGAAACGAATTCTGAGCGCGCCGCCAGCAAATTACCCTGGAACCAGGTTCGTTGAGAGTTTCAGCGAACCCCGTCTGCATCGCAATGAACCCGTGCGATCGGCAGGCGAAACACACGAAAGCTTCGCTAGGCTTGTAGGAAAGGAGGCTGGAATGAGAGTTTTTGTTGCGGGCGCGGGCGGAGCGTTGGGCCGGCGGTTGGTTCCGGCTCTGATCCAGGCGGGACATACGGTGGGAGCGTTTACCCGGTCGGAGCGCAAGCGAAAGCCTCTTATGCAGCTGGGCGCGACGGTCTTTATCGCGGATGCCTTAAACGCCGTGGCGGTGAATGAAGCTGTTGAGGCGTTTCGGCCGGAGGTCATCGTCAATCAGCTTACGGCTATTCCGCAGCAGCTTGATATTCGCCATCTTGATCGAGAGTTTGCGTTGACGAACCGACTGCGAATTGAGGGCAACGATAACCTGCTTGCCGCGGGAGCTAAAGTTGGGGTGGTCAAGTTTCTCTCGCAGAGCTATGCCGGTTGGCCCTATGAGCGAGTGGGGAGCTGGGTGAAGGGAGAAGATGATCCACTCGATCAGGACCCTCCACACGGACTTCGCGAGTCTCTCAAGGCAATTAAGCACCTGGAGACTGCGGTCCTCACGAAATGCTCCGGAGACGGCATTGTGCTGCGCTATGGTTCGTTCTACGGCCCGGGAACTTCTGTCTCGAAAGGGGGATTTCTTGTTGACGAGGTAAAGAAAAGAAGGCTGCCTATCGTCGCGGGGGGCACGGGGGTCTGGTCATTCGTGCACATCGACGATGCCGCTTCCGCAACGGTCGCCGCCCTTCAGGGGAAGCCGGGTATTTACAACGTGGCGGACGATGACCCCGCTCCGGTACACATCTGGATTCCGTTTCTGGCTGAGCTATTGGGGGCGAAGCCTCCTCGACACATCGAGGCGTGGCTGGCGCGGCCTTTGATTGGAGAGCATGGTGTGGTGATGATGCGGGACACGCGAGGCGCCTCAAATGAAAAGGCCAAACGAGAGCTGGGCTGGACACCTGCGTATCCGAGTTGGCGGGATGGTTTTCGGAAAGAATTGACGGCGTGAGAGTGTGAGTTCGCCCGGCCTGCCTTCCCGAGATCAGGCCGTGACGCCGACCTGCCTTTAAGGTCAACCGGCACCGAGCCGGTTTCCTGAATGTCTCCGCTTGGCAAAGAAGTTACATTCTCTCGACAATTCCGTGACAAAGCGCCGGTGAAGAATCCGGACAATGGGGGCACACAGCTCTGGTAGCGCGAGGTCGTGCGCGCATAGCTGAGGAGGAAAAACATGGAACTAAACCACCCACTCTCTCTTCAAGTCCGCGTGCTGGGCCTGATGGCATTGACTGTGGCTGCGGCTGGGGCCGCGCCCGCTACCGCTCAATCGTTCATCGGGCCTCTTAACACCGTGACCACGGTCAGTACCACCGTGCCGACAAATGGCGACGTAAATCCGTACGGGGTAGCACAGGTTCCCATAAGCAAAGGAAAGCTGGTCGAGGGCCGATTCCTGATCAGCAACTTCAACAATGGCGCGAACCAGCAGGGAACGGGCACGACGATTGTGCAGATTGCAGCCAACGGGACGTTCAGTTTGTTTGCGCAGATCGATGCGAGCAAGGTGCGCTGTCCCGGTGGGATTGGCCTGACGACCGCGCTGGTGGCACTGCGGAGCGGGTTCGTGATCGTTGGAAGCCTGCCGACTACAAATGGCATGTCGCCGACTGCCAAGGCCGGTTGCCTGATTGTCCTGGACAGCAACGGCAATGTGGCTGAGACAATTTCAGATCACAATATCAATGGTCCGTGGGACATGACGGCTGCCGATGATGGGTCCATGGCCGCATTGTTTGTAACCAACGTGCTGAATCGCACGGTGGCCGCAAAGGGTGGCGTTGTGCATGGCGGGACGGTTATCCGCTTGTGGCTCAGCATTCCTGCAGGCAAGCTGCCTAGTTTGCTCAACAGCACGATTGTCGCCTGGAACTATGCGGAGCGTACCGACCCGAATGCGCTGGTGATTGGCCCGACGGGGGTCGCGTTCGATGTTACGACGGATAGCCTGTACGTTGCGGACACCTTGGGAAATCGGATTACATGGGTTGCCAATGCGCTGATCCGGAGGGGCCCGGCGAACGTTGGCTCGACGGTGTCTGAGGGCGGAAAGCTCAATAGCCCGCTGGGGCTTGCGTGGACGCCGAATCATCACCTGCTGGCTGCGAACGGGAATGACGGAAACCTTGTCGAAATCGATCCGGCAACGGGCAAACAGGTTGCGTGGAAGCTTGTCGATAACACGGGCGGGCCGCCTCCGGGAGCAGGAGCATTATTTGGCCTGATTACCGTTTGGGACGGCGTTTATTTCGTGGATGACGCCTCGAACACGTTTAACTTTCTTCACTGATTCGAGGTAGCTCGTCTCGCGAGACCCACGCGCAGGGCACCCCCGTCGGTCAGAGAGTACTCTTTAGACTTATCCTGACCGTCGGGGGCTTGCTTATGTTCAATTATCCGATTCCTTTTTTTGTGGTTTCGATCGTGGTGCTGTGGTTCTCGGCGCGCCTGGGGGTTCGCTGGGGCAGGCGGCGGCCGCTGCGAGACGATGAACGTGAAGACTATGGGTTTGTGCAGGCCGCGGCCCTGACTCTGCTTGGGCTGATCATCGGGTTCAGCTTTTCCATGGCGACTGGCCGCTATGATCAACGCAGAAATTATGAAGAAGCTGAGGCGAATGCAATTGGAACAGAGTTTGTCCGGGTGGGAATATTGCCTGCGCCAGATGCTGTGCGGGTGCGTGCGATGCTGAGAGAGTACACCGATTTGCGGATTTCGTTTTATGAAACCCGGTCTACAACTCACCTTCAACAAATCAATGCTGATACCAGTCAGCTACAGACGGAAATGTGGTCTGCGGTGCAGGCTCCGGTTGTGGCTCAACCAACCGCGGTCACCGCTCTCGCCCTTTCGGGCATGAATGATGTGTTGAATTCGCAGGGCTATACTCAGGCCGCATGGTGGAACCGCATCCCAACCTCGGCATGGTATTTAATGCTTGCAATTGCCATCGGCTGCAACCTGACAATGGGATATGGAGGCCGGACCGCCAAAACAAGAAGTGGCGTGCTGTTAATGCTGCCGGTTTTTGTAGCCATCGCGTTTCTTCTTATCGCTGATATCGATAGCCCGCGATGGGGTCTGATTCACGTGCGTCCGGAGAACTTGGAAAGTCTTTCCCAATCGCTGGCCAAGCAGTAGATTTGTGGCGGCCGCTCTCGGGAACTGCGGCTGACACAGATCGTCAGGGATTCGCTGGCTTCTGGTTGGCGGGAGTTGGCTGAGGCGCGCGAGCTGGTCGAGGTGCGGCCATGCAAAGGCCAGTGCGGATAGGTGGACTCCGCCGACTTCGATTGGCTTCTCCGCGACCTGAATGCCTCGGAGATGCTCGTAAAACGAGACTGCGGGATTTTGCCTGAGCACCCAGACGAGGATGCTTGCGAAGCCGCCAGCGCGCAAACTAGCGGCCAGCGTTTGCGTCAACAGGCGGCCTGCGCCTTGCCTCTGTTGTGAGGTGAGCAGGTAAATGGCGTAGAGTTCGGCGTCGTAATTTCCGGGGCTTCGCGCGATCTTCTTCCGCTTGCGAAGCCGACTATGCCTTTGCAGGTGGTCCTCCAGCTTTCTATGTGGACGCACGCAATCGCGGCTGAGTCCTCGATGTCAGCTTGTCGAATCACGAATCCCATGAGGGGTAATGTACTAGCTTTAGTGCGTCCCGGTTTGCGGTTTTCAACTTCGAGTTGAGTTTCCGCGGTGATTTGCTTCACCGCTGGAATCCATAGCCCGGTTGTAGACTTACTCTGACTATCGGGGGGCGCATATGTTGAACTATCCAATTCCATTTTTTGTGGTTTCGCTCTTCGTGCTTTGGCTTGCTGCTCGGCTGGGAGCTGAGTGGGGCGGGCGGGCGCCGCTGCGAGATGAGGAGCACGAAGACTTTGTGTTTGTGCAGGCGGCTGCACTGACGCTGCTTGGATTGATTATCGGATTCACCTTCTCGATGGCCGTCGGACGGTATGACCAGCGCAAGAACTATGAAGAGGCAGAGGCGAATGCGATTGGAACGGAGTATGTACGGGCGGGATTGTTGCCGGCGTCGGATGTTGTTCGGGTGCGTGGGATGCTGGCGAAGTACACCGATCTGCGGATTGCGTTTTACCGAACCCGCAATTCGCAAGAGCTTAGACAGATCAATGCTGAAACCGGTCAGCTGCAGACGGATCTGTGGATGGCGGTTCAGGGCCCGGCACTGGATAGGCCATCGCCTGTGATCGCTCTCACCCTTGCGGGCATGAATGATGTGTTGAATTCGCAGGGCTATACTCAGGCCGCATGGTGGAACCGTATTCCGACCGACGCGTGGGGCCTGATGTTTGCAATTGCCGTTGGCTGCAACATAGCGGTGGGATATGGCAGGCGCAGCTCTCGTGTAAAAAACGGGCAGCTGCTGATGCTGCCCCTGTTTCTATCTATTGCGTTTCTCCTTATCGCAGACATCGACAGCCCGCGACGCGGTCTGATTCACGTGCGCCCGCAGAATATGGTTAGTCTTTCTGAGTCATTGCGCAAACAGTAGTTTGTCGTGGCCGACGCTTCTAGCGTGCGCCGGTTGGCGCGGAGTAGTGGCGGGTGATGAGGGCTATGGTAATTCCTATAAAGAGGATGTGGGAGGCGATGTCGGCGATGAGCCAGGCGTGGCTGGGGCGGGAGTGCTCCGCGGCGGAGCGCGGGAGCACGACGTGCAGCATGAAGGCGAAGACTCCGAGGCCGTAGACGGCTCCGCTGATGAGGGGAAAGCGGTTCATGAGCTTTATCTTTCGGCTGAGGGCGTAGTAAACGGCGGCTACGCTGAGGGCGATGAAGAAGTGCAGGGCTACTCCCAGGACAGCGGTGGCGAGGCCTCCGCGGAAGGCTTCGTCTCCTAGCAGGCCGCTGGCTATGGCGTGCGGGACGGCGACGAGCGGGGCTCCCTGCTGGACGGCGAAGAAAATGATGGCGAGCGCGAGGTCGAGGGTTCCGGCGGCGATGCCGGCGATGAGGACGGTTTTGAGGAACCTTGCGCTGGCGTCTGGAGTGCGTTGCATGGCTGGCTCCCGGTTTGCTGTCGTTATCTACGCACAAAAATCCTGAGCGTGTTTGTTTCCTGGGGCGGCCGGAATTTCAGA
Organism: uncultured Acidobacteriaceae bacterium; assembly: GCA_963743135.1. Lineage (GTDB taxonomy): Bacteria > Acidobacteriota > Terriglobia > Terriglobales > Acidobacteriaceae > Silvibacterium. The sequence goes on along the minus strand of CAVUON010000006.1, from coordinate 215,013 downwards.
GGGCCCTATGGGATGCCGGAGGGCAGCCCTGGTAAATGTTTAAAGCTTTACCGTTTAATCTCGGTGCCGACGATGATGCAACGGCAACCTTCATCCATATTAGTGCAGCCGGGAAATGGGGGAACGGGCAGATCGTTGATATCGTATTCGCCAGCCATTCGAGCACAGCATGGGCACGCTCCGACGCGTGAAGTTTGTACTTCCGCGCGCAGCACCAGACCACTTCGTTTCCACTCAGAAAGGTTGTAATTGATTTTGTAGGCCGTTGCGAGGGTATGAAGCGCTACTTTCGGCGGCATCGGATGGTTCCACGGCAGATCGCTTCGCGGGGAGACGTTACAGTCGGCATACCACATGGCCAAAACGGTTCGGAGTTCAAACAATTGCTCTTCGGAGCAGAAGCTCAAGGCGGGAGTGGAGGCCTGAACGGCCCCTTCCATGTGCTGTTCGGAGATACCAGAGAATAGAGAACCATTGGCGGGCGGGTTCTGGTCCATCGCGAGCAGATAGGCCTCATGGATTTTTCTTTGTCCGACGAGTTTGCGGATATCCGGCGTGAGATGGGTGTGCGGGAGCATATGGGCCGCCAGATTATCGGGAGGGTTGGGTGCCGTCAATCGAATTGTCGGCTTGTTTATCGCGCGGGGATCGGAATTTCCGTTTCACGAATATGGTGTATTGCACGGTCAAATGGGGCATTTTTTTCTTTCTAAAGGTCCTGGGGGCCGGTGCCTTCTTCGAGTTCGGGCGGTGCTTCGTCCAGTAATTCGTGCAGGTTGAGATGCCGAGTGTACATGGCGAGGTGTCCGTCGGGCGTGCGAGGCCACTTTTCTTTTGGTTTGTCGCAGTACAGCTCGACCCCGTTCTGGTCGGGGTCGGCGAGGTAGATGGATTCGCTTACGCCGTGGTCGGCTGCTCCTTGCAGTGGGATGTTGGCGGCTAATACTTGTCGCAGGGCGCTGGCGAGCGCGGGTCGGCTGGGGTAGAGGATCGCGGTGTGGTAGAGGCCGGTTGTGCCGGGCGGCGGCGGGGTGCCTCCCAGGCTTTCCCATGTATTGAGCGCGATGTGGTGGTGATAGCCGCCTGCGGACAGGAAGGCCGCGCTGTCGCCGATTCGCTGGGTGACGGTCAGGCCGAGTACTCCGGAGTAGAAGGCCAGGGATCGCTGGAGGTTGGAGACTTTTAGGTGGACGTGGCCTATTCGGGTTTGTGGGTCGGCTGTGTAGGGGGTTGGTGGCGGGTTTTGTTTGTTCATGGTTGGTGCTGGTGGGACGGGTTTTCTAGAATGCGCTTTCGCGCCGCGCTCAGGATGATAGCCGGTGCGTTGGAGACTGGTAGCCGATCCTATCCAAAGTGTGCGATAGGAGTGGCATCCGGGTGATTGTTTCTTTCAGAGTTCAGTTAGCGGTTAGACAGTCGCGTTTATGCTCGCGGTTATCTCGGCGTTGTGTTAATTTCCTCCAAAAGGTTGTCGCCTTGGTATGACACGAGGACGCTGGTAAGATCGCTGGGTATAAAGTGCAACGCGTTGATGGTGGGCTGCGTTGTCCCGCCGGTTGGGATGTCGGGTTGGGGGAACGGGATCAGCGGGCCCTTGAACTCGCCGTTGCCGACCCCCGGAAATACGCCTCCAACTAATATCAGGGTATTCAGCGTATAGCCGATGTACCCAAGGTCCAGCTTGCCATTGCCGCTGAAATCGCTCAAGACGATGGAAGTCGCGCCGGGTTCAGCTATGGAGACGGCGGACGACCAGAAGAATCCTCCGGAGGGCCTGGCTAGAAGGCTGGCAATGCGTGGCTTTCCCGAAGCACTTCTGGCAGTGAGGTTGATGACAAGGTCTGTTCTGCCATCGCCGTTCAGGTCGCCGGCCTGCAACGAATATCCCGGCCCCGCTATGAAATGGCTGTCGAAGGCGTATTCCATCTTGGCTGGGGCAAAGTTGCCCTTCCCATGTTCGGCCATGGTGTAAAGCAGAGCAGTTGGTTCTGATGGCGAGTAGAAGGCGAAGGCCAGATCCTGATTGCCGTTTCCTTCGAAATCGCCGGTGACCAAGTTCGTGAGGGTGGGACTGGAATTGAGCCCCGCAGGAAGATCATAGGCAGAGCTGGTAAACGTACCACTGCCCTGATTCAGGAATATGAGCAGCTGAGCAGGCTCAGTATAGCCGCTGCCGGTTGGATAGCACAGCACGGCAATGTCGGGCTTGCCGTCGTTATTGAAGTCGCCCACTGCACCCTCGACAGCGCCGAGACCTGCGGGCAGCGGGTGGTATAGGCAGGATTAGCAGAAGTAAATGGGCTAAGCAGGACAGTAAGAACGCCGTTGGCGTCGCTTGGGTCGCTGCTATTGCTGCAGGGCAATTTTTCGCATCCGGGCAAGAGGGTGATGATGTCAGTTTTGCCGTCATGGTTTACGTCGGCCGCGAGGGCAGCGGTTTCCTGTGGGAGAGAGAACGCGCTTATTTCGGGAAATTCGCCGGTCCCATCGCCGCGTTCGAACACGTACTGATGCGGGCTGGTGGGAGGATATTCAACAACGAGATCGGTGACGTGTTTTCCTTCGAAATCGCCGGTGAGATAGACGCGAACCGGACCGGAGGTGGGAAGATAGGGAGAACTGACGGATTGCAACTTGGGTTGGAAGGTGATGATCTGTGCGGGCAGTGCGGCGGGGGTCACAGCCGCGAGGAGGGAGAGACAGATGCTTAGATGTCTCATATATATAGCCTTTTCAGTTAGCCGTTCGGGATGGCTGGCTCTTGCGGAAGAATCTCCAAGTGGGCAGAATTCGAGGCATAGTTGTTCGGAGCGGGAGCGAGCAACGGGAGACAAACTCGCCAACATTAGATGCGGCGGAGCGTGAGCGCGGCTAGATAGGTCTGTCTCACTTTGGGAAATAAGTGGTTGCGAGTTGGGAAACCGCAGGTCCTTCGACTTCGCTCAGGATGACATCAAAGACAAAGCAGGTCCTTCGACTACGCGCTCCGCTCAGGATGACAACCGGTTGGTCGAGTGTTGTGGAAGCCCATCCTTTCCGCGCGTTCTTTGCGCAGGAAGGGTGGGAAAGATCGACTCTCAACCCGGCATCCTCAAGTGAAAAATCTCACGAAGAATGGAGTCCATCCTCTCTCCCATTCGTCTACAGGAATGACTCGGTGGGGGAAGAGACCCATGCGCCGCATTCTGCCTCTGTTCGTCCTGCTGCTTCCCGCGCTCGCCGCAGCGCAGTCAGGAAAACCCGCTCCCGCCACCATCCAGGTCACCAGCCGGATCGTGTACGTCGATGTCACCGTCCGAGACAGCACCGGAAACATCGTGCACGGCCTCACGCAGAAAGTTTTCCGTGTCTTCGAAGACGGCAAGCCCCAGCAGATCGATTACTTCAGCGCGCACGTTTACGTCCCGGTCACGCCATCGTCAAAACCAGCCTCCAGCCTGGATTTCTCCAACACCAATGCGCCGGGCCAAACCGGCGCCGTCACCATCCTGCTTTTCGACCTGCTGAATACCTCAACTCCCGACCAGCTTGTCGCCCGCAAACAGATGCTGAAGTTTCTCGAGGACCTTCCTCCGGGCCACCGCGTCTCCTTGTTCACGCTCACGGACAAACTGCAGATGATCCAGAGCTTCATCGGCAACCCTGAGCTGCTCACCGCCGCCGCCAAGATGCTCAAGCCCGTCAACCTGCAACACATGCCGTCCAGAGAGGAGGTGCAACAGGATCAGGACATCGCAAGAGAGTTTGATAGGGAGAGTACGGGAGGCCGTGGTCGTGGCGGGTCAGCGATGGACGACAACGTCCAGACCCAGGAATCCGATCTCGGGTTGCGAACTTATTCCACAATTGCCGCGCTCGCTCAACTGGTGCAAAGAATGAGTGGATATCAGGGCCGCAAAAATCTCTACTGGATCTCTGAAAGCTTTCCCATTGCGCTGAACACAACGAAAGGCGGATGGGGACAAACGCTTCCAGTGGATGCGCAAAGAATGACAAACCTTCTGGCAGACGCACGAATCGCCGTTTACCCGATCAGCGTCTTGGGTCTCGATCTGGGAACCTCCTCGGTCGCCGTTTCCGGCATTTCTGGCACGGTCCCCGATCCCAAAGTTTTCTTCGCGGGGCGCGGGACGTTGAAGAGCGCGATGAATGAGATTGCCGACCAGACCGGTGGAGAAGCCATCGTCGACACCAATGACCTCGCCGGCGCCATGCGCCGCGACCTCGACGACGGCTCCAACTACTACACCCTCGCCTACCAGCCGCAAAACAAAAAATGGAACAAGCAGTTCCGCAACATCCGCGTCGAGCTAAACCAGAAAGGCAACTCCCTCACCTATCGCCGAGGCTACTTCGCCTATCCTGACAATGCTCCCGCGCCCAATCCCGCGCAGCAGCTCAACGTCGCCCTTCAGCCCGAGACGCCCGACTCCACCACCCTCGCCCTGCACTCCGTAGTCGATCTGCCCGACGCGCAGCACAGCAGCGTCCTCGTCCACTCCGTCCTCAGCGCCGCCAACCTCAACCTCATCCCCGGCTCAGATGGCCACCATCGCGGACAGATCATGGTCATGCTCGTCGCCTTCAAGGACGATCCCGGCAAAGCCGCAACCCAGTCCGACCCCCCGCCCCAAACCTCCGGCACGCTCAGCCTCGACTTCGACCCCGCGCAGTATCAGTCCATCCTGAAGAGCGGCATCGCCTTTACTCAGCAGCTTCCGTTGCCGCCCGGCCGTTACCGCCTACGCCTCGGAGTCAGCGACCTCACCACCCAGCGCCTCGGCACATTAGACGTGCCCATCGCCATCCCGGCGCAGACCGCGAAAAACTAAACCCATCCCCTCGGCACAACTGTACCCGGCGCAAGAACGGCTTCATAACTGAATCTCCCAACATCAGCCGGGATGCGCTGACCGTTTTTTCTGGCCGGAACATAGCTGGCCGCTTTCTTAACTGACCGCCTCTTAGCTGACCGCCTCTTAGCTGTCTCTCCTCGGCCCCAGCCAGAGCGCAATCCCCGCAATTTCCGACACCGCCAGAATCATAAAGACCATCCCCATCCGGCTGTTCAAGCCGCCCGGATCGGCAAACGCTGCAGCGAGCAGCCCGACAGCCACCAGCAAAATCGCGGTCAGCAGGCCCCAATGTCGTGCACCGCCTCGCGCGAAACCATCCGATCGCCGCGCCGCGCTCCGCTGCGCAGGCAGTTGCGCCGCAACCCGCGCCGCAAACCCGGCAGGAATGTCGACTTCAGGTTTCATATCGAGAGCCTGCGTCACAGTAGCGTCGAGCCACGCCGTAAGGCAGGCGTCACAGCCCTCCACATGTGCGGCCTCCGCCGCTGTCAGCGCGCGAATCCTCACCGCCTGCTGCAGTTCGGTGCAACCTATCGTGTCTGGATGTGTACCTGGCATACGCTCATCCTTTCCGTTACCCGTTCCTTCAATCTCTCTTTCAGCTTCTGCCGTCCGCGATGCAAATGCGTCCTCACCGTATTCAGCGGAATCTTCAGCACCAGCGCAATCTGCTCATAGGTGCATTCCTCCTGGTGAAACATCACAATCACGGCGCGCTCCGCCTCGCTCAACTCGCCCAGCGCTTCGTTGACCGCGGCCATCGACTGGCGCTGGCTCAAAATCTGCTCCGCATCGCCATCCGCACCCGGGATTCGTTCCGCCCATCCAGCATCCGGGTCGTCGAACGAAGTATGCGATTGCTCTTTCTTCCGCCGCTTCCACTCATCCTGAGCCACATTTAAAGTGATGCGGTAAAGCCACGTGGTCAGCTTCGCCTCGCCGCGAAAATTTTCAAGTCCGCGATACAAACGCAGAAAAACCTCCTGCGCCAGGTCTTCCAGGTGCTCGCCGCCACCCGTCAGGCGCGCCAGAGTGCGAAACACAAACCCCTGATGCTCGCGCACAACCTCCTCGAATTGGATTTGGGCAGCCACGCTCGCGGATTGGTTCAGACTTCAGTCTGCGCCAAAAGTTTCACGATTGGCGATGAAACTTTCGCCCCCGCCCGCGGTCTAAGGCTGGCGAATTCAGGCTAACTAAGGAAGGACAAACCCATGCACGGAATTTACAGCCCCTTCATCGTCCCCGTCGCCGCCTTTGCCATGGTTCTCGGCATCGTCATCGTCGCCAACATCTCCAACTACCACAACCGCCGCCTCAAGAGCGAGGAGCGCATGGCCGCCATCGCCAAAGGCATCCCCCTGCCGCCCGATCCGGAAACTGACCTGATCGCGATGGCTGGCAGAACCGCCTACGTTGACCGCCCCCAAAATGCCCGCGGCTTGCGCACCGGTGGCATCGTTCTGATTTCAGTCGGGGTTGGGATGATATTGTTTGCTTACTTTCTGGCGTGGATAGTTCAGGAGCACGACGTGCTGGCCGTCGCCGCCGCAGGTCTCATTCCTCTCGCCGTCGGCGCTGGCTTATTGGTCGACTATGGGCTCAGGATCCGTGGAGTGGCGCAGAAACAGGATTGATCCTCCATCGGAAGCTGGTGGTGCTGCATTAAAATGAAGAGTAGATGCAGACAACTTCCGATTCGACAGAGATCCGGAACCGCGGCCCCCGCGCCGGAACCGTTCTGCTGGCGATCTTCCTCGGCCTGCTGATCGGAGCAGGCGCACTGGCCGTCTTTGTGCATGAGGCGACCTACGGCATCTGGAATCGCGTGGCCACTCGAATCACCGGCCGCGCGCTCTCCATCGACGTATCGCAGCCCACGGTAGTCAGCCGCATTCAACAGCTCAACCGGCTCGAAACCGTCACCTACACCATGGACAAGGTCGTCGAAGGCGACCGCTCCAGCACAATCCTTCCCGATTTCCTGGTGGGCGATAAGCTTCTCCTGCTCGTCCAGGGACAGGCCATCGCCGGAATCGATCTCAGCCAGCTAAAATCCTCTGACGTCTCCGTCCACGACAAGAGTGTCATAGTCCACCTGCCGCCCGCGCAGATCTTCGTCACAGCGCTCGACGACGGCAAGACCCGCGTCTACTCCCGCAACACCGGCTGGTTCATCCAGGCCGACCCCGACCTCGAGTCCGAAGTCCGCGCCAAAGCCGAACAGGATCTGCGCAGCTCCGCGCTCGCGGCCGGAATCCTTTCCACCGCCCGCCAAAATGCCGACGCCACCCTGACCAAATTCCTCCTCGGCCTCGGCTTTGATCAGGTCCAGGTCAATTAAGTCGATACATCAAGCCAGCTCAAAATCCTTCGACCGCGCCGCCTTCCTGTCAAACGTAAGCGTGGACGCACATCCGGCCCATCCACCCAGCGCTCCAATCAGCGCATCGGAAAAAGTTGCAGCTCCGGTCTTTAGAGCCATCATCGCCGTGAATACTTCCTGCTCGTTCTGGATCATCAGCGTATCGGCCTGCAGCATCCGTTCAATGGCGTTCGCGATCGCTCGTCCAGACAAGCCATACACACGATCGAGCACCCAGGCCGTCTCGACGATTGCCACCAGGCTCACAAAACCCGGCTCATCTTCCGTAAGCTGCCGCTCAAAAATACGAGTAGCCCGCGCCGACTGCACCGGATCATCCTGCGCCAGATAGCGAACAATAATATTCGTATCCAGCCCGATCATCCGCGCTTCATGCGCCTCGCTCCCGCCACAGCCGCGCCGCTGATTGCGGCTTCCATATCATCAAGAGAAACGCGCCGCCCCCGCGACGGAACCAAACCCTTCAACGCCGAAGTCCGAACCTTGGGCAGGATCACCACGCTCCCGTCCGGATGAAAAAAGAACTTCACCCGGTCCCCCGGCCCCAGATGCAGACGCTCGCGAACCGCCTTCGGAATAGTCGCCTGCCCCTTCACACTCAGCGCAGATTCCATAACCCCTCCCATTACATTTTATCAAAAGTAATACCAGTTTGCCGCAAGAATAAAACGCATGAGCGGATTCACGACCAAAGGGGAGTGGCCACAGACGCAATCTGAGAATGGCGCGAAGCGCGTGTGCCCGTGCGGCCAGCACTGTGATTGAATAAACCTGTGAGCCACGAATTTGAAATCGGTCCCGTCCACGTCGGCGCAGGCCAGCTTTTCCTCATCGCCGGACCCTGCGTCATCGAAAGCGAAGCGCACGTCCGCAAAATGGCCGACGCCATCCAGCGCATCACCTCTGACCTCGGCGTTCCGTACATCTTCAAGGCCTCGTACGACAAGGCCAACCGCACCTCGGTAAAAAGCTTTCGCGGCCCGGGACTCAAAGAAGGCGTCGCCATTCTCCGCCGCCTCGCCGAAGCCACCGGACTACCCGTCCTCACCGACGTGCACGAGCCATCACACTGCGAAATCGCAGCCGAAGGCGTCGACGTCCTCCAGATTCCCGCCTTCCTCTGCCGCCAGACCGACCTGCTCGTGGCGGCCGCCAAAACCGGCCGCGCCATCAACGTAAAAAAGGGCCAGTTCGTCGCCCCGTGGGACATGAAGCACGCCGTCGAAAAGGTGACCGAAAGCGGCAACAGCCGTGTCTTCCTCACCGAGCGAGGAACCACCTTCGGCTACAACAATCTCGTCGTCGACATGCGCAACCTCGCCATCATGCGCAACCTCGCGCCCGTAGTCTTCGACGGAACCCACTCCGTCCAGACCCCCTCATCTGCCAACGGAGTCTCCGGGGGCCAGCCCGAATTCATCCCGCTCCTCGCGCGCGCCGCCGTAGCCGCCGGAGTAGACGGAGTCTTCCTCGAAGTCCACGACAACCCCGCCGAAGCCAAATCCGACGGTGCCAACGCTCTGAATTTGAAAGACTTGAGTGGCGTGCTGGAGTCGCTGCTAGCCATCAGTCAGATTACAAAGTCTATGTAAATGGTATTTTGAATGGTAAAATACCATTATGAATGCCATCGTAACCATCGACAAAGCCGGACGTCTCGTCCTACCAAAGCCCATACGCGATGCGCTGCATCTCAAGCCGGGTGCAACGCTTGAGATTCAGCAGGAGGGCGACGCGATTACGCTGCGGCAACCGCAGTCTTTTCCTGTTATGCGCCGTAAGAATGGATTTTGGGTTGTCGACACAGGCGGCCGGATCACCAACGAAATGGTAAACCAGACGCTTGCCGAAATTCGCGAAGAGCAGGATCGCAGGGCACTTGGCGATGACTCTCTTCTTTGACACCTCGGTTCTGATCCCGGCCTACCAGTTGACTCATACTCAGCACGAGCAGAGCAGTCTCGCGCTCGCTCAGGTCAGGCGCCATACCGCAACCTGCGGCGCGCATTCCATCGCTGAATTTTATTCGGTTTTAACCAGAATGCCTCCGCCATACCGGTTTCATCTGGAGCAGGCTCTTCTTTGTATCGACGAGATCGCTCAGAATTTCCGAGTGATTACGCTTGACGCGCAGGAGCACCTCAGCGAAGTCCGGCGCGCCGCGGAAAACAGAACGCCCGGAGGACAGCTCTACGATGCGCTCTTGCTCGCCTGTGCACGCAAAGCAAAGGCAGACAAGATCCTGACCTGGAACTTGAAGCACTTCCGATTGCTCGCCCCGGACCTCGCCGACCGCATCGTCACACCGTAGGCGCAGAAGCCGCAATGCTCAGGCCCCGTGACACTTCCACGCTCGTCCCAGCTTCGCTCCTCGCCTTCAACCGGTTTTCATAACTAGCCTTCACAAACGAGCTGAACAGCGGATGCGGCTCCAGCGGCTTCGACTTGAACTCGGGATGGAACTGGCAACCCAGGAAAAACGGATGCCCGGGAATCTCGACAATCTCGACGTAAGTTGAGTCAGGAGTCGTCCCCGTAATCCGCAGTCCCGCGCCCGTCAGCAAAGCCTCGTACTCGCGATTGAATTCGTACCGGTGCCGATGCCGTTCGCTGATCTCCGTCTCGCCATACGCGGCCGACGCCAGCGAATCGTGCTGCAGCACGCATTGCCACGCGCCCAGGCGCATCGTTCCGCCCATCTCTTCCACGCCCGTCAACTCGCGCAGCTTGTAAATCACGCGATGCGCCGTCGCCGGATCGAACTCGCTCGAATTGGCGTCGCTCAACCCGCACACGTTGCGCGCGTACTCGATGCACGCCGTCTGCATCCCCAGGCAAATGCCGAAGTAAGGAACCCGGTTCTCGCGCGCATAGCGAATTGCATTCAACATGCCTTCAATGCCGCGCTTGCCGAACCCGCCCGGAACAAGAATCCCGTCAAACCCGGCAAGCTGCGATTCATAGTCGGCAGCCTCAAGGCCCTCGGCCTCGATCCACGTCACACGAAGTTTCAAATTATGCGCCAGCGCGCCATGCACCAGCGCCTCTTTCAGCGATTTGTAGCTGTCCTCATACTCCACATATTTACCGACAATACCAATCGAGACGTCGTCCTGCGGATTGTACGATCGCCGGACAATCTCCTCCCAGCGGCTCAGGTCCGGATCCTTCGTCTCCAACCGCAGATAGCGCAGCAACAGCGAGTCCACACCCTCATGCGCAAACGTCAGCGGAACCTCGTAGATCGAATCCACATCCTTGGCCGTAATCACCGCCTGCTCTTCCAGGTTGCAGAACAGTGCAATCTTGCCCTTCAATTCACGCGGAAGAAAGCGGTCCGTCCGGCACAGCAAAATATCCGGCTGAATCCCAATCGACAGCATCTCCTTCACCGAGTGCTGCGTCGGCTTGGTCTTCAACTCCTGCGCCGCACTGATCCACGGAACCAGCGTCACATGCACAAACACTGTGTTATCGCGCCCCAGCTCCTGCCGCATCTGGCGAATCGCCTCAAGAAAAGGCAGCGATTCAATATCGCCCACCGTCCCGCCGATCTCGACAATCGTCACATCGTTCGACGCCGCAACCTTGCGCATCGCGTTCTTAATTTCATTCGTTACGTGCGGAATCACCTGCACCGTCTTGCCCAGATAATCCCCGCGCCGCTCTTTCGTAATGATCTGCTCGTAGATGCGCCCGGTCGTCAGGTTGTTATCGCGCGAAAGATGCGCGTGCGTAAAGCGCTCATAGTGGCCCAGATCAAGATCGGTCTCCGCGCCGTCGTCCGTCACAAAGACCTCGCCGTGCTGAAACGGCGACATCGTCCCCGGATCGACATTCAGGTAAGGATCGAACTTCATCAAGTTGATCCGCAACCCCCGGCTTTCAAGCAAACAGCCGATCGAAGCCGCTGCCAGTCCCTTACCGAGACTGGACACAACCCCACCTGTCACAAAAATGTACTTGGAGGACATTTCTGCTTCACCTTCCCTGATTGTTTTTGATGGACGTACCGGACGGGCACAATCAAGTATAGCCAAGATTCCCCATGGAACATAGCAGGAAATCCGTGGAACATTTTGGCTCAGCGCCCAACATCAAGAACCGGTCCAAGAGCAACATCCTTCGTTGACTCACTCATGGCTCCTCCCTAAGATTGACGCATTCAAGGATTGAGTCTTACGGCATGATTGGCCAGACCATCTCCCGCTATCGCATCCTCGAGAAGCTTGGCAGCGGCGGGATGGGCGTCGTTTACAAGGCTGAGGACCTGAGTCTTCACCGCTTTGTGGCTTTGAAGTTCCTGCCGGACAATGTCTCCGGGGATGCCCAGGCCGTGCTTCGTTTTCAACGCGAAGCGCGGGCCGCCTCAATGCTGAACCACCCCAATATCTGCACAATCTATGAAATCGGTGAGCATGAGGGCCGGCCCTTCATTGCGATGGAGTTCCTCGACGGCCTGACGCTGAGCCATCGCATCGCAGGAAGGGCGCTCGATCCGGAATCTCTTCTCTCTCTCGCCATCGAAATCACGGATGCACTCGATGTCGCCCATACTTCCGGAGTCATTCACCGCGACATAAAACCCGCAAACATCTTTGTGACCAAACGGGGAGCCAAGATTCTGGACTTCGGTTTAGCCACGGTAACCTCGCCTGGCCCAATCGATTCTGATGGTAAGACGACAATCCACGTGGAGCATCTCACACATCCGGGCGCTCTAGTGGGAACCGTCGGCTACATGTCTCCCGAACAGGTGCGGGGCAAAGAACTGGATTCCCGCAGCGACCTGTTTTCCTTCGGAGCCGTGCTCTATGAAATGGCGACTGGGACACAACCATTTCGGGGAGAAAGCTCAGCGGTGGTCTGCGAAACCATCCTGAACCGCGAGCCTGTTGCTCCGGTTCGCTTGAATGCCGATATATCCCCGGAGCTGGAACGTGTGATCGACAAAGCTCTGGAGAAAGATCCGAATCTGCGCTACCAGCATGCATCCGATTTGCGCACGGACCTGAAGCGGCTGAAACGGGACAGCAGTCGAAGCCACGCGGAGAGCACATCTCTCGATACTGCAGAGAGCAAAAGCACCGATCCGTCTAACGCAAAGGCGTCTTCGCCACCTGAACGCGCGATCCGCAAGCTCTACTACTTGTTTGCGGCGATCCTTTTCGTCCTCGCCGCGGGAGCGGGAACATTCTGGCTGCACCGTTCCGCTCCAGGGCGGCCGCCGGCCAGCAGTGAATGGCAACAGCTGACATTCTTTACCGACGCCGCGGTGTATCCCGCCTTGTCCTCCGATGGGCGAATGCTTGCTTTCATTCGGGGAAGCAATTCTTTCTTCGGACCCGGCGATGTGTATGTCAAGATGCTGCCCAGCGGGGAGCCGGTGCAGCTCACCCATGACGCGAAGTTCAAACTGAGCCCTTCGTTCTCTCCCGACAACTCTCTCGTCGCTTACAGTGTCATCGAGCCCTGGGACACTTGGGAGGTGCCGGTTCTGGGAGGCGACCCTCATGTGCTCTTGCCCAACTCGTCCTCTCTGAGTTGGATCGATGGAGGAAAGCGGCTGCTCTTCTCAGAAATCAAAGCAGGCCTCCATATGGCCATCGTCACTTCGGATGAGAGTCGTGAAAATGGCCGGGACGTGTACGTGCCTGTCGGAGAGCGCAGCATGGCGCACCATTCCTACCTTTCGCCGGATGGCCGGTGGGTCCTGATTGTCCAAATGGACAATGAAGGAAACATCCTGCCGTGCCGGGTAGTTCCCTTCCAGGGTCCAACCGCAATCAAGGTTGTCGGTCCCCCCAATGGCACGTGTCTTGCGGGAGCATGGTCTCCCGATGGGAAATGGATCTATCTCACCGCAAAGACCGACGATTTCCATCTGTGGCGGCAGCGCTGGCCGGATGGAGAGCCCGAGCAATTGACCTTCGGCCCCACCTCGCAGACAGGCGTCGCGATGGCTCCTGACGGCAAGTCGATCATCACTTCCGTCGGCTCCACGGACCAGACAGTGTGGCTGCACGACAAAGACGGAGACCATCAGATCAGCTCTGAAGGGAACACCTCCGCGCCCGTCTTTTCTGCGGATGGAAGCAGCCTCTATTTCCTGATGACTGATGGGCAAACGGGGAACCAGGAGTTGTGGATCAGGGATCTGGCCAGCGGCAAAATGGATAAAGTTCTGCCCGGTGTTCCGATGCAGTACTATGCCGTCTCCTCGGATGGGAAAAAAGTCGCCTTTGTCAAGACAGACCAGAGCGGCCATTCGAGCCTGTGGATTGCACCCACGAGCCGCCGTTCGCCCCCTCTGCGAATCTCGGTATCTGCCGCAGATACTCCGTGGTTTCTGCCCGACGGAGATCTGATCCTCCGCTCGACCGACGGCGATTCGAACTACATCTATCGCGTCAAGCCGGACGGCACTGATCGCCGCAAGCTTATCTCGCAACGCATTATTAACTTCCGTTCGGTGTCACCGGACGGCCGCTGGGTTGTTGGCACGGTGCCAGGCTCGAACGACGAGCATGCGGGATCGACCGTCGTGTTTGCGGTCGATGGAAGCGCCTCTGTACCGTTATGCGTCGATTACTGCCTTCTCAATTGGGATACGAGTGGAAGATATGTCTACCTTTACGCTCCGCTGACGCCAGGGAAAGGCACCTACGTAGTCCCGCTGAAGGACGGCGTGGATCTCCCGAGTCTTCCGCCCGAGGGAATAGCGCACCTGGATGAGCTGACAAAGATGAAACCCGGATCTGTGATCCCGCGGTATGTGGAATCGGCAGTGAACCCATCGCTCTACGCCTACGTTCGGGAGAACACACACAGCAATCTGTATCGCATCCCGCTGCAATAAGAGCGAAAGAAAGTAGTAAATCGTGCCGGCTTCGTCCTGGACCAGGCCTGCGTCGGGCAGGTGGTCCCGCACATCGTTACGCCGAAACCGAATGCGCCTTTTGTATGCGCCAAATGAGATACGGCAGTCCCGCGAGCAAAAGAATCAGCAGAAAACCTGTCACGCTTTGCTCAGCAGAACGCCCAAGGGTGAGGAAGCTCATGCTGACCTGACCGCCTCCGCCGTGAACGGCTGGGCGAATTGCGTGAACTCGGGCCGTACTACCCATCCATGCGACCAGGACCAGACCGGCCACGGGCCAAACCGTCTTTAATCTCTGCCGCGCGGCCATAAGCGCGAGTCCCCAGCCCACGAGAATGGGCGCGCCGAAGTAGATCATTCTGCCGGTCTGAAAATAGATATTCTCGATCCCGTAGATTGGGCCGCCTACGCGGACGCCGAAAAGCGTATCCGCTCCCGGCAGAAAGATTTTCCAGCCGGACCACAGAATGAAGCAGGCGACGAAGTAGGCCCCAGCCAGAAACAGGAGTGGAGCTACGCTGAACATCGCCCATGGCGCCCGCGCGCACCATGACTGAAGCTGACGTCGCTCGATCATCGCTTTGGCGAGATCATCTACCCGACCCAGCCGCGCAAGCGCCGCAGCTTCCGCATCCGCTCGACTCCGCCCCGCGCGTTCCTCTTCCGCCGTCAGGTCAGCCAAATGATCGGTAAGTTCCCTCAGATAGCGCCGCACATGCCGTGGCGCGACGCCCTCCCGCAGTAGGCGTTCACGAAGTTCATGAAATGGCTTCGCCATGTTGACCTCCCGTAAGCATCGTTTGAATCGCGGCCGCCAGCTTACTCCAGCTCTCCGACAGAGCAGCCAATCGACGCGATCCCGCCGGCGTTACGGAGTAATAGATTCGGCTGCGACCATTCACGTTCTTGCGACGAGACCTTAGCGCCCCATCGCGTTCCAATCCGTGCAGCACCGGATAAACCACACCCTCGCCGACTGCGATCACTGCGTCCGTGCGATCGCGGATCGCCTGAACGATCTCATAACCATACATCTCCTCTTGCTTAAGCAGCCTGAGGATCAGAAGCTCCGGAACTCCATTCATAAAATTCGGATTGGTGTCTCGCGCCGCCATCCAAAGGATAATACCTCGAACCTCCATGCTTCGCAAGCGCATTTGCATCATGAGCACGAACGCGCTTGAATCACTGAAAGTAGGCAGAGTATCCGGGACATCCCAATGCGTATGAACGTTGAAATCGACGATCAACTAATGCGCCAGGCGATGCGCGCCAGCGGCGCTCGCACAAAGAGAGCGGCCGTGGAAGCCGGCCTTCGATTGCTGGTCAAGACACACTCGCAGACCGCTATTCGGCGGCTGCGTGCGTGCGATGGGAAGGAAATTTGAACGAGTCGCGCACAGGACGAGTTCAGGGGTAGAATTTCGTTGCGAAAATTACTCTGTATTAGACTGCGGCCCTCGTCGTACGTACAACTCCAAGTCGCTCCCTCAATTGACTTGATGTGTTGGTGCTGCCTCGACACCAATTTGGTATGAAAGGCGAAAGCCAGCATGTTCGACCACATCTCTAGCTCGTCGCAAAAACTGTTCTCCGCTGGAATCAGGTGCGAACTTAAAAACAACGCGGATTTCAACTTGCTTCCCCTCTGCCTCTGGAAAGCGGTCAAACAATTCTCCACTTTCAATGAAAGACAGATATGCGTTGAATTTTTCCTGCAATGTCACTTGATGTTCGAGAGTGTTCAGCCAGTCTAACTGGTCACTCACAATCAAAAGAGCCGTACCCGGTTTGCTTTTTAGACTTACAATATCGACGGTTTTTGAATCTTCGACTGACATAGTGACTGAAGAGAGCTGCTGAGCTATCTAATTCAAAAACATAGTCCGATAAAGCGTATCCCGCTGCACAGGCTTGAACCCGGCATCGCGGATCACCCGCCGAAGCTCTTCTTCCGTCGTGCAGTTCGAAGTCCCCGCAGCCTTCACCACGTTTTCTTCGAGCATCACCGACCCGACATCGTTGCCGCCAAAGCGCAGACCCAGCTGCAGCACCTTCAGCCCCTGCGTAACCCAGCTCGACTGCACATTCTCAATGTTGTCGAGATAAAGCCGCGAGATCGCCAGCACCTTCAAGTACTCAACCGAAGTCGCCTCATCCCAGCCGCGTCCGCCCAGAGCCGTGTTGTGTGGCTGAAAGCTCCACGGAATAAACGCCGTAAACCCGCCCGTCTCTTCCTGCAACCGCCGCACCTGCTCAAAGTGGTTCACGCGATGCTCAACCGTCTCGCCCACTCCAAACATCATCGTCGCCGTGGTCCGCATTCCCAGCTGGTGAGCCGTGCGATGCACCAGCAGCCAGTCCTCGGTACCGCACTTTAACCGCGCAATTCTATGCCGAACCTCATCGTCCAGAATCTCCGCGCCGCCGCCCGGGATCGAATCGAGCCCCGCATCCCTCAGCCGCATGATCGTGTCGCGCACCGACAAATCGCTGTACTCGGCAATCGCCAGAATCTCCGACGCCGAAAAACAGTGCAGCCATATCTGCGGAAACCTCTGCTTGATTCCCTTCAGCAGCCGCTCGAACCATTCAATCTTCAAATCCGGATGCAGCCCGCCCTGCATCAGCACGCCCGTGCCGCCCATCTCCAGCGTCTCGGCAATCTTCGCGTAGATCGTCTCAAAATCGAGAATGTATCCCTCGCTGGCCAGCTTGCCTTTCAGCGGACGATAGAACGCGCAGAACGTGCAGTACTCCGTGCAAAAATTCGTGTAATTAATGTTGCGGTCGATGATGTACGTCACCACGCCTTCGGGATGCAGCTTCCGCCGCACGGCATCGGCCTCCATGCCCAAGCCAATAAGGTCATCGGAGTTAAAAAAATCCAGAGCCTGCTCGCGTGTGATCGACATGCTTAAAGTTTAGAAGATATCCGGCAACCGTGCCAAAGGGTCATGATTAAGGTGGTGGCACTCAATCCGCCCGTTGCAGATCTCATGCGGATAGCGACATGGGATCGGGGTGATGTGCCACTTAACCGCTCGCCCGCTTATCCTCCCGATGCCAAGTCGACCCACCCCGTGCGCACTCTCGGCAAACCTAAGCGTGAGCCGGCTGCCGGCTCGCCAAGTCCGTCAGCACCTCCAACAGCGGCGCAAGCGATGCAGCAGTACGAGAGCTTTCGGCGATCCGTATTTCTCCTCCGGGGCAACGGCCAGCGCGAAAAGCAGGGATGAAGGCACCGTTGTGAGCGGCTCGCATGTCTGGTGTATGCGCTTCCAGCAAACTCTAAAAATAGAGCCCGAAGAATGCCCAGGTGTCCATAACCATCGAAAGCTCCCAACGGTACGCATTCGTCGTTACCCCGTCTTTTTTGCGGGTCAGGTCTAACACAGTGGCACTGCTTTTCACGCAAGCCTGCACGTGATCTTGCCCCACCGGCCGGAATTTGCCGTCGCAGCGGAAAGCATAACTCGTACTGCCCGCCTCCCAGCGACACTCACCGTCCGATGAAATTGAGATAGTAAAAACCGGACCCTGAAAGTTGCTCCTCGAGGCATTCGCTTTCCATATTCCGTTCCAGTCTGCTGAGGGTATCCGACAACCCGATGTGGAGCCTAATACGCAAAGCACTATCCAACCAAAGGATGCCTTCGTCATCCATCTTTTCGCGCGGTGCGTACTGATATTGCTCGCGAGTCTTGATCTTGCTCGGTCGGAGCCATGTTCGAGGCATGGCTGATCCGCTGGCGGAAATACGCCCCCAGAAGGCCATAGGCCGATAAATCGCCGTTGAACAATGGATTTCATTTTGCTAGAAGCGTCTCATACAAAAAGTATGCAACCGCCAGAGCACCACTGAGGTAATGTATTGCGACCGCCTTCCAGAATCTCTGTGGTTCTTCACCGCGGGATGCTGTCCGACCATAGCCCTCCAACGCTTCTCCAGAAAACGTCTCCATTAGCCCGAGCCCTATTGCGAACACTCCAATGATTAATGCGATATCTACTCTCGAGTTCGAATGAGTCATTAACAAGGTCTCCTCTTGTTTCGTGCGCGATTCCAAGACTGCTTAGCACATGCCGCTCGGCACACATATTACTCGCTTATTAAGCGTTCACTCATCGCGTAAAACTTCCATCCTCCAAACGGGCTCCAATTGGCGTTACCATGGGAAGGACTTCCGGACGGCCTAGTCAGTGAAGTGTCCGGTTATCTCAGACAGCAAGCCCCGGCCAAAAACCAATCTCAGGGAGCCAACTCTTTATGCACTTCCAAATGCATGCGACCCCCCGCCGTCCCTCTTTTCTCGCTGCTGTTCTTCTGGCGCTCCTCACCCTTCCGGCTACAAGCCTGTGCCACGCCGCCGATTCGGCAAAACCCGCGGCGCCCTCTCCGGATACCATTGTTTTGATCAACGGAGATCAGATCTCCGGCACCTTCGTGAACGAAGTCGACGGCACCGTCACCTTCCACAGCGACATACTCGGTGACCTCAGCATTCCCTGGGATAAGATCAAGGAACTCCACACCAGGACGAAGGTGGCCGTCCTTCAGCCGAACTCGCTTCCCAGGCGCAACAAGTTGCCCACAAACCTTCCCGTCGGCACGCTTTCCGTTCACGACAATCTGATCACGGTGCAGGCGGAGAATAACGCCATCATTCCGCAAATTCCTGTAGCCAATGCCAAGTACATCATCGACGATGCCACCCTGCACAAACAGGTCTTCGGTCGTCCCGGCTTCTTCCAGGGCTGGAACGGAACCGCGACCGCCGGGCTCACGCTGGTGCAGGCGACACAGAACCAATACAGCTTTGCAGGAGCGGTGGCGTTGGCCCGCGCAGTCCCGACGGTAAGCTGGCTCGATCCGCGCAATCGCACTACGCTCGATTACGCGCAGTCCTACGGAAAGATCACGCAGCCAGCTTATGTGGACGCCAGTGGCAACTTGGTGCCCGCATCCTCCAGCAAAACCTCCATCTTCCATCTTGGCGTTGAGCGCGATGAATACTTCTCGCCGCGCTTTTACTTCCTCGGCGTGGTCTCCTTTGACCACAACTTCAGCCAGAGCCTCGACCTCCAGCAGATCTACGGCGGCGGCATCGGCTATACAGTGCTCAAGACACCGGTTCAGGAACTGGACGTCACCGCGATCATGCAGTACGAGCGACAGTCATTCATGAATGTCATTCCGCCCGCTGCGGCAGATCAGAACCTGATCGCATCCACATTCGCCGGTTCCTACATGCGCCATCTGTCCAAAAGCATGCTTTTTACCCAGCAGTTGCAATACATCCCGGCATGGAACAACCTGCATGCGTATTCGTTTAACGAAACGGATTTGCTGGCATTCCCCGCCTACAAAAACTTCAGCCTCTCCCTCGGCACACTGGACACCTATTTGAACGATGTGCCGTTCACATTCCCAGCGACCAAACGAAACTCCTTCCAGTTCACGGCTGGCGTTACCTACAACTTCAAGTCAACGTATTAAGCATTTCAAGTCGACGTATTGAGCATCGGACCGGGTGCGCCTTCGCGTACCCGGCTCCTTCCTGCCGGCGTTACCCCTCTCTCCCTTCACCGCGTTACCATAGAAGGAAGACCTCTGCCCGTAACAACCCACCTGAGATTTCCAACCTGGACCTGAACACAACTGAATCAGGAGTTGAGTTGTCGATGCCTTTTGTACGGAAACTGTTTTGCTTGCAGTCTGCCCTTTTCACAATCACCCTCTTGTTAATCTCGGCCTCGATGGCTCACGCAACCGCAGCCCATCCCCCTGCCGAGAAGAAAAAAGACACCACCCCGCCGCCGGACACGATCATCTTCACCAATGGAGACCAGCTTTCCGGAACCTTCGTACGCGAAGTCGGCGGCACCGTCACCTTCCACAGCGACATCGTGGGTGACTTCAACGTTCCCTGGTCCAAAATCAAAGAGCTGCGCACCGGCACCAAGTTGGCCATCCTCGACAAAAGCGTGACCCCTCGGCGCGGCCAGGTCCCCCAGCATCTGCCCAAAGGAACCATCACCGTGGCCGACGACATGATCACCGTCCATCCCGCCGACAACACGCTGATCGAGCGCATTCCCGTCAAGAACGCGCAGTACATCATCGACGAAACCACTCTGAACAAGCAGATCTTCGACCACCCCGGCTTCTTCGTGGGCTGGAACGGAGCCCTCACTGGCGGCACCACCATCATCCAAGCCACGCAAAAGCAATACACCTTCACCGGAGCCGTCGCCCTCTCGCGCATCGTGCCCACCGTCACCTGGCTCGACCCCAGCAACCGCACCACCGTCAACTTCACCGGCTCCTACGGCAAGATCACCCAGCCCGCCTACACCTCTGAAGGGGTCTTTTATCCTGAGACCGACACCAAGAGCGCCATCTACCACGCCGACGCCGAGCGCGACGAATACTTCTCCGCGCGCGGATACGGCCTCGCCCAGCTTTCCTACGACCACAACTACAGCCAGGGTCTCGACCTTCAGCAGATTTACGGAGGCGGCATCGGATACACCGCCATCAAGCAGCCCAAACAGGAGCTGGACGTGAAGGCCGCCATGCAATACGAAAAGCAGACCTTCATCAACGCCACCGACGGAACCAACCAGAACCTCATAGGTTCGACCTTCGCCGGAACCTATCTGCTGAAAATGCCGCGCGGTCTCATCTTCAACCAGCAGGTCGCCTACATTCCCGCATACAACAACTTCAACGCGTATTCCGCAACCGAATCGGATACGCTCGCGATTCCCTTCTACAAGAGCCTCAGCTTCTCCGTCGGAACGCTGGATAGCTACCTCAACAATCCCGCCCCGGCAGTCCCGCCCTCCCTGCGGAACTCCTTCCAGTTCACTTTCGGAGCAACGTACCTGATCAAATCGAAATACTAAAATCAATGATTTACATGCGCCGGCTGGCAATCGTCAGCCGGCGCATATTTTTACGATAAGAAAATCTTGACTACATACCGACTAATCGGTATGTTATGTACCAATTAGTTGGTATAAAAATGCAAGCGCCTCAAATAACCCACGAATCGAAGACAAAGCTGCTCAACGCCGCCCTCCACGTCATCCGCGCCAAAGGCTACTCGGCAACACGCATCGAGGACATCTGCGAGGCCGCCAACCTCACCAAAGGCAGCTTCTTCCACCACTTCAAGAGCAAGCAGGAGCTCGCGCTCGCCGCCGCCGACCACTGGAACAACATCACTGGCGGCTTCTTCGCATCCGCGCCCTATCGAACCCTCCCCGATCCCCTTGACCGCCTCCTCGCTTACGTCGATTTCCGCAAGGCCATCCTCCAGGGCGATCTGCCCGACTTCACCTGCCTCGTCGGAACCATGGTTCAGGAAGTGTATGAGACCCACCCTTCCATCCGCGAAGCCTGCGACCAGAGCATCAGCCGGCACGCCGCAACGCTCGAGCCGGACATCGCCGAAGCCATGCGCAAGTACGGCATCCAAGGGGAGTGGACCGCCGGAAGCCTCGCGCTCTATACCCAGGCCGTCGTCCAGGGAGCCTTCATTCTCGCGAAAGCCAAAGAAGGCCCTGACGTCGCCGCAGCCTGCCTCGATCACTTGCACCGCTATATCGAAATGCTCTTCAACCGGCCCGCAGCCTGCGCGGCCGAATTAGTCCGTCTCCAAAGCGACGAACTGATGCGGCTCCAGCAGGAAGAACTGAGTTGATTCAAATGTAAGGAGGAGAACCCATGCAGCTTACCGAAGAACCTGACATCGTCACCTGGCCTGAAACGCATTATGTGTTCATCGAGAAGATCGGGCCGTTCCAGAACACCGCACCGCAAGCCTGGACCGAACTGCATAAGCTCGTCCCGGCAGTGTCAGAGCACAACGCTATCACAAAATATTTCAGCCTCTACAACATGGAGCGGCAAATCTACCGCGCCGGACTCGGACTCGCCGCAGCCCCGGCAAATCTGCCCGACAGCCTTCAATACGAAAAATTCAAAGGCGGCAAGTACAGCCGATTCGTTTTGACCGGACCCTACTCCGACTTGCCCCAGGCCTCAGGCCGCGTCTTCCACATCGTGAAAGAGAAAAAAATCCCCCTCCGCGCAGACTTCAACATCGAGAACTACGCAAACGACCCCCGAACCACGCCCGAAGACCAGTTGATCACCGAAATCATGTTCCCCACGCTATAGTGCAGTCCCACCGCCTTCACGGCCATAGGAGAAACATCATGACAACCGCCACCCTGAAAGAAGAGACAACGCCCGCTCAAACCGCAAAAGACAAATCCGCCATCATGGCCATCATTGAAAACCTCCGCAAGGCGCATCACGACAAGAACGCCCCAGCCTTCGCCGCTCAATTCGCGTCCGGCGCAGCCATCTTCAACCTCGCGCCGCCGCTCGTCCATAACGGAGTCGATCTACGGAAAAAGCGCGCATGGTTCGACACCTGGGAAGGTCCCGTCGGAATCGAACCTCGCGAGTTAAACATCACGGTCAGCGGAGACATCGCCTTCGCCCACGGCTACCTCCGGCTAAGCGGAATCAAGAAAGGAGCCGACCGCCCTGTCGCCTTCTGGATGCGCGAAACACTATGCCTCGAACGACAAGGTGGCAACTGGAAGATCATCCACGAGCACACATCCGTTCCCTTCTACATGGACGCCAGCACGCGGCCAGCCTTCGACCTGAAACCGTCGTGACTGTCAGGCCACGAACCGAGGGTGCCTCCATCCTTTCGCGCACTTTGCGAAAGGGTGGGCCGCCACAACTTCAAAACAACCCGTGTCATCCTGAGCGAAGTCGAAGGGACCTGCGGTTTCTAAACCGGCCACAATAGTGAGATCCGCCCTAAAAATAAAATGGACCTCCCCCAACCCATCTTCGCCATTTGTTCGCTATACTACCCCCATGGGAGTACTCGGCTATGAGCGCAGCCCGGACTGGCCAAAACTCGGTCCCTCCATGATGATCGCCACCGCGATGGTAGTCGCCATCCGGACAGCAAAGTGGGCAACACTGACGCCGGTCTCAGACGTCGACCCGGATCTCGATAAAGAAGTCGACTTCGCCATGCGAATCACCAGCCGTGTCATGGACAGCCTGCTTCAAAAAAATCCCGGCCTCTTCCCAGAAAAGAAGATCCCCATCCACGAGCCAGACGACGATTCCCCGGCCTAGAGCTCTCATCCTTCGCATGGCTATCTTGACCGACGACAGCGCACTCCACGCCTTCGGCCCAGATTCCGATGAGACTCTCCGGTGCGCAGCAGCGTCTGGTAGTTGTGCGTGGGAGCTCTATGATTAGACGCTCGCTGTTTTTTCTGCTCATTTCTTGCTGCTCGCCGCTCGCGCTCCCCCAAAACCAGGCCCCGCCTACCCCGGCACCCGCACAGTCCGACAACGCAACCACTCCCCAGCCGAGAGGATTGCTCAAGGGGCCGCCGGAAACTCCGGAAAGCCGCGACGCTTCCGGAAAGAAAGTAGGCCGGATCACTCTCGACGTCACCGTCACCGACCCCGCGGGAAAACCAGCGGCAGGTCTGACCGAGGCAGACTTCACGCTCCTCGATAATCATCAGCCCGCGAAGATCGTTTCGTTTCACGCTGCGGACGGACCGGATTCCACACAAGTCATTCTGCTCGTAGATGAGGTAAACAACTCTTTCCAGAACGCCGCTACGGAGCGTGACCAGATCATCAAATTCCTAAGCCGGGACGGTGGACTTCTGCCCATCCCGATCTCTCTCGCTCTTTTTTCCGACACAGGAGTCAAGCTCGACCAACCCACCCAGAATGGAAATGTCCTCATCGCGGAACTCAGGAAGATGCCGATACCGATTCGCACCATCAGCTCGGCGATGGCTGGCGAAGGCGCCGTCGAACGGTTTCAGCTATCGCTGAGGACCCTCACACAATTGCTCACCTATGAAGGCCCGAAGCCCGGGAGAAAGCTTCTGATCTGGACCGGCCCCGGATGGCCAATGCTCGCCGGGGCGCACTTTGGATCCTCTCAAGGCGACCAGCATTTGCATTGGGGTTCGATCGTTTCGTTCTCAACGGAGTTGCGTGAGGCGCGCACCACTCTCTATAACGTCGATTCTCCGAGCGATGGAACCAGCGTCTCCAACGGCGTCTTCTACAAAAACTTCCTCAAGCCGATAACCAACCCAAAGGACGCCGACGCCGGTAATCTCGCGCTCCCCGTGCTGGCAGTTCAAAGCGGCGGGCAAGTGTTGAATTCGTCCAATGATCTGGCCGCTGAACTCGCCCGCTGCATTGACGACGCCCGCGCTTACTACAGCCTCGCGCTCCAGATATCGCTCTCCGAAACCGTGGACGAATATCACTCTCTTCAGGCGACAGTGGCGCGCGCCGGACTGACCGTCCGCACCAACACCGGATACTACAACCAGCCTTATGCCGGGAAGGAGCCTCCCGAACCGCCGTCCGCATCTTCCGCGGCAACTCTGCGAACAGAAGTGCGTCTCGTCGTCACCGACGTCGTCGTGCTCGATCGCCACGGATCACCCGTGAAGGGCCTGAAAGCCGGCGATTTTCAGTTGAAGGAGGACGGCGTCCCGCAAAAGATCACCAGCGCCGAAGAACATAGCCCGGAAGAACATGGCCTCACACCATCCGCTGTCGAACCGCCCGCACCATCCGCCGACGGCGCCATCATAGCCGGCAACAAGCCTCTCAACCGCCCCATTGTCTGGAACGTCCTCCTCGTCGACACATTCAATACTCCCAAAGAAGACCTGGCCGCCGTCCGCAGGCAGTTGCAGCAATTCGTAAAGCAGTTGCCCCCCGATCAGCCCGTCGCGCTCGTCGCAATGTCCAGCCAGATCAGGATACTCACCTCATTCCAGGACGGCGCCGGAGCCGTCTCCCAATATCTCGACAAAAATGGATTCGGCCCCGCCAGCACTTCAACACCCGCAAACATCTACGCGAACCAGGAAGAGCTGGAGATGAACCCCTCGCCGGAAATGCTGGCGAACAAGGCGCAGGTCGACGTCGAACTACAGTCACAGCGTGCGCAAACCACTCTCGACAATTTCTCAGCCGTCGCAAAGTGGCTCAACAACTATCCCGGCCGCAAGAACGTCTTCTGGCTTTCATCGGGATTTCCCTTGCAAGGCCAGCCCTTCGGCATTCTCGGCTACACTCAGCTCAATCCCACCGGCCCCGCCACCCCCGGCGGCCAAACCATTCCCATGCAGGAGAAGACCGACAAGGATCTCCAGAACGCCCGCGTCGCCATCTATCCCATCGACGCTAGCGGCGTCGCTCCGCCCGACATTGCCGGCGAAACCAGCGCCGACACCACCGGAAATTTCCTCACCATGGGCAAATACGGTGACCAATCCATCAATGTCAAAAAGGACGATCAACTCGAAGCCGCGCAGCAAAACGAAATGCGCGCCATCGCACATGCCACAGGAGGAGTCGCCAGCTTCAACAACGACATCGCCCGCACCCTCCGCGACGACTTCAATCGAGGCGCAAGCTACTACACAATTTCCTACACTCCGTCGAACGCTGCATGGAACGGCGCGTACCGCAAAATAAATCTAACCCTTGAACCGGACCAGCCCGGCGACCAGCTCATCTATCGCCAGGGATACTACGCGAAAGACCCACAGCCCGAACCAGCTCCCACAGCCGACCAGTTCAAGATGGCCATGCAGCACGGCGCGCCCGCTGCAACCGCTGTGCTCTTCTCCGCAAAGGTGAGCAAGGCGTCAGGCGCGGCGAATGTCGAGTACGCCATTGAATCGAGGACCATCCAGTATTTCCCTGACCCGTCCGGTAAGCTCGTCGCCAACATCGACTGCGCCATCCTCGAGTATGACGCGGCAGGCAAAGTGATCGGGACATCGCTCATCCGTCTCACCAGCGCCGTAAGCCCCGAGCAGCGCGCCGCCCTGAACATCGGCACCGTCCGCGCCAAACAAAGCATCGCTCTCAAGCCAAAAGCAACCTCTCTCGTCCTCGGAGTGCGAGACCAGTCCACCGGCCGCTTCGGCAACCTCGAAGTCGCTCTCGCAACCCACTAACTCATCCCATGGAACCTGCGCTCTCTCAATCACCCCGGAATGATGGCCGCCCCATCCCTGACGCGCATTTTGCGGCAAGGGTGGGCCGCCACAACTCGCAACCAAAAAGCCATGTCATCCTGAGCGAAGCGCAGCGGAGTCGAAGAGCCCGCCCTGAGCGAAGTCGAAGGGACCTGCGGTTCCTCAATCACCCACAACCATGGGTGCCTGTAGATGGTCAAGAGGTTGTTCCTCTTCTAGGGAAGGATGGGAGAGACGTCAGAGAGCGGGCGGGGCAAAAGACGACGCGATAAACCCGCGTCTTGGAAACAGATACGACCGATTTCCACTTTCGCACCGCCCCGACGACTGTTCTTTCTTTCTCTCTATGAGAGGAACAACGTCTTGAAAGATCACAGGTGCCCCATCCTTTCGCGCCCTTTGCGAAAGGGTGGGCCGCCACAAATCTCAACCAAAAACCGATGTCATCCTGAGCGAAGTCGAAGGATCTGCGGTTTCTCCACCAGCCACAATAGTGTGAGTTCGCCGCAGTAACAAAGTGAAGTCCTCTCCGTCGATCTTCGCCATTTTCTTCGCTATGCCGCCTTCCATGGGAGCCATCGGCTACGAACGAAGCCCGGACTGGCCAAAACTCGGCTCATCCATGCTCATCGCCACCGCGATGGTAGTCGCCATCCGGACAGCAAAGTAGGCAACACTGACGCCGGTCTCAGACGTCGACCCGGATCTGGACAAAGAAGTCGACTTCGCCATGCGAATCACCAGCCGCGTCATGGACAGCCTGCTTCAAAAAAATCCCGGCCTCTTCCCAGAAAAGAAAATCCCCATCCACGAACCAGACGACGACTCCCCGGCCTAGGCGGAAAGCGTCTCTTTCACCAGGGCGAGAACACGGCTGCGGGGCATCGTATCTCCACATGGAACGAACCCAGCGATTCCGGCACCGAGGGTCGCATATACTGGGATGGCATGCAGGTCGCTTATCGCGCTCAGGACGGCACCACGTATTTCGAGCATCAGGACTGGCTCAACACCACCCGAATGCGTACCGACTACGAGGGAAACATAGCCGGTACGTTTACCTCCCTGCCCTTTGGAGACGGATCTTCATCTACCCTCAACAAGGCCGCCGCCGGTCAGGACAACACCCACTTCGCCGATCTCGACCTGGATAACGAAACGAATACGGACCACGCGACATTCCGCCAATATGGAAATATTCAGGGCCGCTGGATGTCTCCTGACCATTACTCCGGAAGCTATGATTCCAGCAATCCGCAGAGCATGGATCGGTATAGCTACGTCTTGAACGACCCGCTCGTTTATGTCGATCCCGATGGCACCAGCCAGACGCAATGCGGGACAAATTATTGCATTACGCCTGACCCTTCACCTCCCGGTCCCGATCCTTGCGATGATTATAGTTGCTTTGGTCCTAGCGGCCCGGGCGGCGGCACGCTGATGCCCTTCATGCCTATCCAAGGAATGTATGGTCAATCCGTCGTCCCAAGTAACGCCGATGTCCCAAATAACAATCCCTGTGCAAGAGCAGGTGGTGCCCCAGACACAAGTGTTTATCAAGCGATAGGAAACTCAGTAAGAAGCGCAGGAATGCAACCGGGACCTGTGGCTGCGGTTAACGTTACGCTTCAAAATGGTTTTACACTAGCGAGTTTTCATAGGGGCGGTTCACTCGATGCGCAGGCATCGGGAGGCTCAACCTCATATGCCAACTATGTATATGGCGTTTATGCTGGCGCGGCTGGCATGTCTCTTTCTCAGGCCCTACAAGGCGCAGATTTATATGCCGCTATTTTCGCTAGTTACGGGCCAAATGTTCCCTTGGACCCTAACTATACCTCAACCCCGGCTACCAATGTGGCGATTATCACTGCTGGATTCAACGCCCAGCAGAACGGAACCGTATGTCACAAATAGCAATGAAGTTCTTATGGGCGAAGACGCACCTGGTCATTCTCCTTGTCTGTCTAGCCGTCGTTGGTTGTCAAGACAAGGCAACGATTTGGTCGGCAGAATCCGTTTCTCCTGATGGGAATTGGCGTGCAATGGCCCACACGGATCAGTATGGGGGACCCGGAACCGCCAGAGTTCAGACTATTGTATTGCTCAAGCGGACAAACATGACAGGAGCCTCCATAGAAATCTTGGAGTTCGAAAACGACTCGGCAAATCCTCCTGGAATAACCGCAGTGAAGATGGACTGGCTCACGCCTTCTCATCTTCAAGTGTCGTTCGGTAGACAAGCACATCTCTATTTTCAAGTGGTGAAGAGTGCAGGCATTGAGATCTCCGTCCGCGATAATTCGAGTAGTACGACGAACCCTTCCCAGTAGGATCAGAAACGCAGGTACGCATAGGATGCTCTCTGCTCGTTGATGCCCCAAGTAACGGGCCACAAACAATTGCACAGACGAACCAAATGCTGGAAAATTGTGCTCAACAGGGGAGTGCTGCCGGCGGGTGGCCCACTCAAGCTTCCTTTGCTTGAGTGGGGTTGTATCGGCATCAGCTCCAGGATCTGCAGCTACAATGCGGCATGACCTACATCCCCAAATCCGAACACGCGAAAGTATGATTTCGGTTTGAGAGTGAGACGCAGGGACCGGCTGACCTGCCCCCGAATTCTCAACCACTGATAACTGGAGTTTCCCAGTTTTGGTTTGGCTTCGAGATTGCCCCGCAGCCGTCGTCGTGGCTGTGTAAATGTGGGAAGCGTTCTTTGCTTTCCACATTTGCATAGCCTGCTTGCCGGAACTCTTCCGGCGTCCTGTAGGCGAGCGCACTGTGCGGTCGTTCGCAGTTATACTCCCGCCGCCAGCTTGCCAGTGTAACCCGCATATCATTCAGCGTGCGGAACCAGCTTGCGTTCAGGCACTCGTCGCGCAGCCGCCCGTGGAAGCTCTCCACATGCCCATTCTGCATCGGGCGACCCGGCTGGATATGCACCAGCCCGATCTTCCAGTCCTCTGCCCAGCCCAGCATGCGCCGCGAGGTGAACTCCGGCCCGTTATCGGAACGCACGTTCTCTGGCCGGCCACGCTCTTCGATCAACCCTTCCAGCACCCGCGTCACGCGGCCCGAGCCGAGGCTGGTGTCGGCCTCCAGAGCCAGGCACTCGCGCGTGTACGCATCCACCACGCTGAGGATGCGCACCATCCGCCCGGTCGCCAGGCCATCCCTGATGAAGTCCATCGCCCACTCCTGGTTGGCACGTGTCAGCCGCGGCTCGGCGGCCCGATCCCGCACCAGGCGCTTGCGCTTGCGCCGCCGAACCGACAGCTTCTCCTCAAGATACAGCCGGTAGACACGCTTTACGTTCACCTCGTGACCTCTTCGCTCCAGCAGCGCATGCTGTCTGCGATAGCCGTAGCGCGGCTTCTGCCGCGCCAGCTTCACCAGTTCCTCGCGCAACTCCGCGTTCCGATCCGGCTTCGGCTCATACCGATAGCTGGTTCGTTCCACGCCCAGCAGCTTGCAGGCCGTGCGTTCGCTCAGACGGAACTCGGCCGAGAGGAACGCCACGTCGCCTCTTAGACCGGCAAGCTCCAGCCGTTTTTTCGGATGACTGCCTTCAGCGCTTCGCCGTGCAGGCTCAGCTCCGCCACCAGAAGCTTCAACCGCCGGTTCTCGTCCTCCATCGCCTTCAGACGCTGCGCTTCGCTCACCTCCAGGCCGCCATACTTCGACTTCCAGCCATAGAACGTCGCCGCGCTGATCCCGTGCTCCCGGCACAGATCCGCTGTCTTCACCCCAGCCTCGTGCTGCTTCAAGATCCCGATGATCTGCTCTTCCGTATACCGGCTCTGCTTCATCTCCGCTCCCTCCCTTAGATTACGAGAGAACTCCAGCTTCAACTGGTAGAGTTTTCCGGGGGCAGGTCACGGCAATACCCAACCGCGAGTTATCTTTCTGATTATTGAACTCGTCTACACGTGTGGCAACTGGGATGCGGAGTTTATATTGTCGATGAAAAGGCGGTGGCTGCTTCGTTTAAGGCTGATATTATTTTGCGTCTTCATTTCGTCAGCTTTGTTTGCCTGTTACGGAGCACAAAGACATAGCGCAGCAGGTGCTCTGTGGGAAGCGCCCCGTGACCACAAAGCGTGGGTTGAACAAACCCTGAAGCAGCTCACGCTGGAAGAAAAAGTGGGCCAGATGCTTCAGATTCGGGTGTACGGAGACTATCAGGCTTTCACGGAACCGGACTACGCAATCATTCGGGACCAAATCCAGAAGTACCACATCGGTAGCGTGGATTTGGACGCACGCATGTTTGGCCCAAACCTGGTGAAAGGTACTCCAGTACAAGTCGCCACCGTCCTTAACAGATTGCAACACGACTCGGAGCTGCCGTTGCTCGTCGGAGCCGATATAGAGCGCGGTCTCGCTTCCCGTGTCTCGGATACGCCTGAGTTTCCGTTTCCGATGGGCTTTGGCGCTACAGGAGATCCGACTCTTGTGGAGAAATTTGGCGCAATCGTCGCAGAGGAGGCCCGGGCCGTGGGCATTGACTGGGCCTATGCTCCTGTCGCCGACGTGAATAGCAACCCGGAGAATCCGATCATCAATGACCGAGCATTCGGAGAAGATCCGCACGCGGTAGCCGAGCTGGTGGCTGCCTACATCCGCGGTGTTCACGAGGGAGGGATGCTGGTAGCGGTGAAGCATTTTCCCGGGGAGGGAGACACCTCCTCCGACCCCCATGTCAGAATTACAAGGATCGACGCAGACCAGGAGCACTTCGATCACTTCGAACTACCTCCGTTCCGAAGTGCAATCCAGGCGGGCGCGGACTCGGTGATGGTGGCACAGGTGCCGGGGCATCCTTTCGCGGCCTTTGCGAAAGGGTGGGAAAGAGCGGCGCTCCAAGTGTTCTCATATCACGGCTGGCTTCAAAGCAAATACATCTAGCGCCGAAATGCAGATCGATTGGGGAGAATCCGCTACAATGGAAAGAGAGCAAGAAACAAGGCCCGGCAGCGTAGAGCGGCCGGGCCTTTCTGCGTTCAACCAACAGGAGGAATCCATAATTATTTTACTCCCTATTAGATGCTCGTAAGTCATTTAGTTTGAAATTGATGCGGAATAAGTCCAAAAGCTAAACCCTTTAGAATGTATTGCAAAGGCATTTAGAGGGGGGGACCACTACATTTCCAGAGAGGAAAGAGCAACTGCACCAGCGCCCCCGATATAACGATCGTCGCCCATCAGCCACTGAATGTATGAAACTCTTGTATTTTCAATGAACCACAGCCAGACGACAGGTAAGAATCCTGTTTAGAATCAATGATGTACCAGGAAAAGCCAGAAAAAAGCGGGGGGGCCTGGAACCACCCCGGAGCCAAATCAATCTCAACCACCTCAGCAGCAGGAGACATCGCGATTCACCCTAAAACTCTCGCCGTTTCAAGACTTTACGGCCAAAGCAGACAAGAAACTTCTTTAGAATCAATGACCTGGCCAAAACATAAATTTAAGAAACTCATTTAGAATCAACCACCCAGCGCCAAACGCACCAAAAAATTTACGGCTTCGCCTTGGCATCCGGAGCGATCTTCGCGGCCGGAACAATCCCCTGCCCCTCAAGCACCGAATAGAACTTGTCAGCGTCGAGGTTGGTCAGAGTCTCCACCTTGCCCGACGGCCACCGAATCTCAAGGCTGTCGATCTTGGTCGCCGAGCCCAGCCCGAAGTGGACGCGAAGATCATTCTGCGAGAGATAGCTCCCGCCCGAGTGGATCTCGTCCGTCTGCGTCATCCCCCCGGCCACCAGCTTCAGCCGCGCGCCGATCGCCAGCCGGTTGCTTTTGGTCCCCGCCAGCTCAAAGCTGACCCAGTGACGTCCAGCTATCCCGTTATTTTTCAATAACATAGGGCCGCCGTCGATGTCGCCGACGATAGCATCCATTTGCCCGTTATTGAACAAATCGCCAACCGCAAGACCGCGCGAAACGCGTTTCTCCATCAGCGCCGGACCAGCCTGCGAACTGGCGTCGCAGAACGTCCCATCCTTCTGATTCATACTTAAGACTTTAGGCTCGCGATACCGCGCTCCCGAAGGCAGCGAATCCACCTGCGGATAGACATGTCCATCGACAGTAAGCAGATCAAGCCAACCATCGTTATCGAAATCGGCAAACGCAGTTCCCCACTTCACATAAGGCAGCGAAGGCAGCGCCAATCCTGACGGATAAGAGTCTTCCGAGAAGTTCCAGTCGCCGTCATTATGGAACAGCAAATCATTCTCATCAGAGAAGTTAGTGACATACAGCGAAGGCCGTCCCGTGTGGTCGTAATCGCCGACAGCAATCCCCATCGAAGCCTGTTCCGAACCGTCCTCGCTGACCGCCGTTCCCGATTGCAGCCCAATATCCTTGAACTTCCCATTCCCCAGGTTCTTATAGAGGAACTTCGGCGTCGAGTCGTTCGCCACATAAATGTCCGGACGGCCAGTGTTGTTGAAGTCCGCCCAGATCACGCTCATCCCGTAATAGCCATCCGGATCGTCGACGCCCGCCTCTTTGGCCACATTGGTGAAGGTCCCATCGCCGTTGTTGTGGAACAGCGAGTCGCCCGCGCCGCGCAGCCCGCGCGGTCCGCACTGCACGGCGATGCCGCGATACATGCAGTTAGGCGCGCTGCCGAATCCAGGCATGTCGTTCAAGCGGAAGTCAACGTAGTTCGTCACCATCAGATCCAGAAACCCATCGCCGTCATAGTCGCCAAACGAAGCACCCGTAGACCAGCGTCCATCGGCAACGCCCGCCTTCGCGGTCACGTCGGTAAAGGTTCCGTCGCCGTTATTGCGGTAAAGAATGTTCCCGCCCAGGCAGGTCAAATAGATGTCAGGCCAGCCATCGTTGTTGTAGTCGCCCACCGCTCCGCCCATAGCGAAGCAGGGCTTGTCCAGGCCCGACTTGGCTGTCACATCGGTGAACGTTCCGTCATGGTTATTGCGATAGAGCGCGCCAAGGCTCTTCGCTCCACCCAGAGTCTTCGGATCCGCGACGGCCTCCGCGACGGTCGGCGCATTCGTGAAGTAGATATCCGGCCAGCCATCGCGGTTGTAGTCAATGAGGATGACACCACCGCTCATCGACTCGACGATGTATTTCTTCGACGGGTCGGAGGTGTGGGTAAAGCTGATCCCGGCCTTCGCCGTATCGTCCACAAGCTGCGGAATAGGCCGCCCGCTGCACGTAACGGCCTTAGCCCCAGGCGGCGGAGGCGGCGGCGGCGGATGCGCCTCCTGGGCCTGCAGAAGGCTGGCGCAGAGAGCGGAGACAGCAAGCGATCGAACGAGTTGGCTAAGTGGCGGCATTATGGGTTCTGTTGTCCCTGGGGGTCGATGTGGGGGCGTCCTTTGGCCTTGAGCTGTTGGTACACTGCAAGTTCACGGTCGGCATCCGCTGTGCGCGAAAGCTTGCGGTATGCCGCCTGCAGTTGATAGTGAACGTAGTCTTTGTCGGGGCTGAGTCGCACCGCGGCTTCAAGATGCGGAACGGCCTCCTGCGCCTTTCCGCCGTCCATGAGCAGCTTGCCAAGCTCATATTGCGCGTTGGCGTAATCCGGTTGCTTCGCAATCACCTGCTCAAAGAGTTTGGCCGCATCGTTGTTCTTCGACTCCTGCAGGTCAACGAAACCAAGGTTATACATTGCATCGGGATTGCCCGGCGTGAGCGCCAGCTCAGCGTTCAATTCGGTGCCGGCGTCGCTCCACTTTTCCGCGCGAATATCGGCCAGAGCGATATAGTAGTGCGCCCTGGGTAAGGAAGGGTCCGAGACCAGAGCCTGACGCAGCGTGGCGACAGCGCGGTCGTAGTCGCCGATCTCAATCCAGAGTTGACCCACAAGCAGCAGGCCTTCGTCCGACAGCGGCCCGCTTTGATAAAGAATGAGAACCTGCGAAGCATCCTTGAGGTCGCCTGTTTTAGCCAGCGATGCCGCCCAGGCGTATCCCACCGTCGGGTCCTGCATTCCCGCTTCGCCGAGCGGATAGAACGTGGTCGCGGCATCGGCGTAATTCTTCATCTCGAAATAGGCCATGCCCAGCATTGCGCGCAGGGCTATCGCGTTCGGATTTTCCTTCACGGCCTTGGAAAGACCGCGAACGGCCTCAGGATAGTTGTCTGCCCGGTAAGCGGCCTGGCCCAAATTCTTGGATAGATCCGAGATGTCGGGATCCCATTGCTCTGCCGCCTGATAATGCGTGAGCGCCGCTGCGTAGTCGTGCTGGATCGCCTCCGAGGTTGCGAGGTCGCTGTAGCTCTGCCCCAGGATAATCCGTAGATCGTCCTCCTGAGCCTTGGCGATTGCACGCTGGCTCTCGGACAAATTCGCGTTTGTCATAACTGATGCGTCCACGCGAGCGAAGGGGGCGCCGCTGCCGGGAACAAGGGGGGCCGCTTGGCTTTCCTGCAGCTTGTCAAGCGGCACCATAGCCGCCATGGAGCCCGCTCCCGCTGAAAGAACCATCGAGGTGACCTTCTGCTGGCTTTCCTCCATGACCTTGTTTTGGAGTTCGTGGGCCTTGGCAAAATAGACATCGCTCTCTTGCTCACGCCCGGAGTTTGCGAGAATGCGCCCAAGGTCGACGTAGGCTCTCCGGATCTGGTAATTTGAACGGGCTTCGTCCGCACCGGTGAGCTCGATAGCTTTGCGCAGCAGCGGCTCAGCGGCCTTGGCATCTCCTTGGGCGTAAGCGTTCAGCCCCATATACAGCCAGGGCTCCACGGATGTGGGGTCCAACTCGGCCGCGATCTTCATATACTTATCGGCTACGGCATATTGTCGTTGACTCGAGGCCAGGAAGCCGAGCATGTAATTGGCCAGGAAGTCTTTTGGGTAATACCGGATCTCTTGCTCGAATTCCGATTCGGCCTCAGGCGTAGGTTTCCAATCATTGAGCGCCAGATGAGCCAGGCCCAGAAAATAGTGGGCATGCGGCGTGGAAGGATCGAGTTGGATCGCGCGCTGGAGCTCGCGAATGGCGTCAGGCATCATGTCCGCATCTCGATAGGCCCGGCCAAAGAGAACGTGGAGCGAGCCGCTGTCGCCCGCCATTTGCTTCATTTGCTCGAAGACCGCCACCGCCTGCTGCTTGCCGTGGGCGTCATTCGTCGATAACCAGGCGATGGCCAGTGCGTAGAAGGTCTCGATCGTGGGCTGAATCTGCGCAGCGTGCGACAAGGCGTCCGCCGCTTTCGCAAACTCCTGCTTGGCACTGAAAGCCCTTCCAAGAGTGAGATAGGCCTGCGCGTTGTTTGGTTCAGCTGCCAGCGCCTGCTGCACCTGAAGAATGGCGTCATCGGGCCGACCGGCGAGCAGACTGCTCGTCGCAAGTTCGGCATGCGTCTCCGGAAGGTTCTCGAAGTCCAGGGATGCACGATAGAGTTCCGCAGACTGAGCGTACGCCGATTCGAAAAATCGCAGCTGTCCCATCGTCCGAAGCGCGGAGGCAATCAGGAGCTTATTAGCCACAGCAGTGGCGGCAGGATTATTTGAATTCCGGGCAGTGTCCGCCGCATGGATTCGCTTGGCAAGCTCAGCTTGCGCCGGTGTTTCCTGTGGTTTTGGAGATGGGTGCGAGAACTGCGGTTGTTGCCGTGAAGACTGGGCAAGCGTAGCGGGGAGGAGCACAATCGCCGAAGCAAGCAAGCCGGTACCAACGGCAGCTTTGGCAGAGCAACAGGAATTCCGCATGCTCGAAAAGGGGCGCGTCAACTGTTTGGACTGGCGCTTCACTAGTAAGGGTAGCACTCAACTCGGTACACAAAAAGTAAGCGGCGGGACTTGAATCATCAAGTTCCGCCGCTTAGGTTTATCGCGCTTCTGTAGGCACTCTTAGAATGAGAATCTCAGAGTGTACTGCAGTTCACGTCCTGGATGCACAGCACCGGCTTGGCCAAATCCGGCAGGACTGGCCGCCGTCGGCGTAGTTCCGTTGCTAATGATGTTATTGGTTGGGCTGCAAGGTGCGCCGCTCGTCGCGGTTGCGCCTCCGCAGTAGACACCACCGGTTGGATTGAAAGCCGACCCTTCCAGGTTGTTGCTGTTGAAGTTGGCGTGGTTGAAGAGGTTGAAGAAGTCCATGCTGAACTTAATCCTGTACTTCTCCTTGATCATCCAGTTCTTTGCAAGTTGGGAATCCACATTGGTGTTTGGAGCACCAAAGCAGGACCCGCGCGGTGCCAAGTTCGCAGGGAACGTTCCGATCGCATATCCATTCAGGGTGAAGTGGCTTACGTTCAGGATCTGCTCCCCATTTCTTCCCGTGTTGCAACTGGTACCTGCTACAAGCAGCGGCCGCTGGTTTCCTATGTAGCCGGTTCCCACAAGCGCGCTCAGGGTGCTGGACTCGGCCGTGCCGCCAGCCGGCGTGACCGTGTTGCCTGAAACCCCGCCGTTCGTGAAGATCGACAGTGAGCTGCCCTCAGCTAGAGAAACAATGCTGTTGAACTCCCAGCCGCCGAGGGTCTGCTGCATCAGGTTGTTGTATTGTGTCAGCTTCGGTAGGAACAAGACTTCATTCGCTACGAAGATGTTTGGACGGTTGATGTTGGTGTTGCCCTTGTCAAGAGAGGGATCCTCTTGATCGGTAGTTGCTTGTTGGTTCAAGCTGCCCGACGAGTTATCCAGTTCGACGTTGGCGACCGAATGGGACCACGTATAGGCTGCCTGGAAGGTTGATGGGCCCTGCTGCGAGCGAAACAGTACCTGGAGCGAGTTATAGCTGGCATGGCCTTGGCGGGCGAAGCCGCCAATTTCACTAAAATTGAAGGCCGGGCGAAGAGCGTTTTGGGCGCTTCCACTGAGAAATGCGCCTGCCAGAAAGTCGGAGGCCGGAAGGGCATTCGAGTCATACATCGATGTGAGATGTATTCCCGTATTGCCCACGTACCCGACCTGCAGCGTGGTATTCCGAGCGACTTCCTGCTCGAGCGAGACGTTCCATTGCCAC
The DNA here is from genome assembly GCA_963743135.1 of uncultured Acidobacteriaceae bacterium. Taxonomy (GTDB): domain Bacteria; phylum Acidobacteriota; class Terriglobia; order Terriglobales; family Acidobacteriaceae; genus Silvibacterium. The sequence goes on along the minus strand of CAVUON010000006.1, from coordinate 177,847 downwards.
GAGTTCGGAATAAAGCCGCCCGTAGTTTTGGTGGCGCCCGGAGAGACTGCAGGGTTCGCCAGCGGCGGAGCCGTGTCGAGGGCGCGATTGGTAGTTGCTTGGATGACGAAAGGCGCAGTGTTAGCCAGTCGTTCGGCAAGTCCCACTTCCTCTCGGCTGTAGAACTGCCCGCCGCCTAATCGAAGAGCAGTCTTTCCATCGCCTTTCACGTCCCAGGCAACGCCAACGCGAGGAGCAATGCTGTGATTGTTTTGCTGCACCAGCGCCGAGTTCGGACCTGGTGTGCCGTTTGAGAGAGGTAGGCTGATGCCGAGCGTTGCCAGAAACGCCTTCTGACTGGCGCAGGGGCTTGTCCCAGGCACGATCAGGGTGCCGTTGCAGGCATCTGACGGGTTTGCTACTGCTTCTGACGCGCTCCACGCGGCTCGACTGAAGTTGGCCCATTGGTTGGGGTAATTGCCGCCTGAGTTGTAGGCAGGGCTGGTGTTTCCACCATTTGTCCCAGCATAAGGCTCGCGGAGAATCGACCAGCGGAAGCCGAGGTCGAGGGTGACGTTACGCCTGATCTTCCAGGTATCACCGAAGTACGGTTCGAAATCGTGCCAGTGAACGTCGGCGATGCCATCAATGCTGTTCTCCGTAATTCCGGAAAACATCTGCGGAGTACTGCCGGTGCCTGGCAAAAGCATATTGGCAAAAGCATTACCGGTGTTCGCGTGTGCGTCCACCGATCCCAATGATCCAGGACCGTCGTAGACCGTTCCGTTTGGTAGACCCGGCCTGTCCGCTCCGTTGCCGTTGCTCTCTACCTTTTCATTGATGCCGAAAGATACTCCGGCCTTGAAGAGGTGATTGCCGTGCACTTTGGACAGGTTGTCCTGAATGGCGTAAAGATCCTCATGGTTGCCATACGGAGCAATATTCCAGTAGGAAGCGTAGCCTGAGGCGCCATAGGGACCAAATCCTCCCCATGCGCCGAAGAACTCGTCCTTTTGCTTAAGGGAAGAGGGCCACGCCGAAGGATATGCCGCCTGGATCTCCGGTACGATATTCGCTCTTGTGCCCGCGAGCGTGGTGATAATGCGGTTTTGCCCGAAACCAAACTCCACATCGTTGACCATGGTGCTGGAGATGGTTGAGGTCAGCTTGGCCATCACGCTTTTGGACGGCTGGCTCCAGGTTGAATCGACTGTTGGGAATGCGGATTCACCCCAGAAAGCGGTTGGGTCGTTTGGTGCCGGATTGACCCATGAATCGTTGGTCCACCGGAATGTGGCGCGGTTGGCCTTTGTGACGTCATAGTCGGTCCGAACGTTCCACTCACTCCAGTTCAGCTTATTCGAGAGCGACTCGGCCCAGTTGTTACCGTTGGTGGTCGTCGCGCTGGTCGGTGGCGGATAATACTGAGCGATCAACAGTCCAGCAGCATCCGGATTGGCAATCTTTTCGGGATTACCAGCTGCCTGGGCAGAGACTGGAATCGTAGGAATAGTTCCGCCGCACTGATCCGTGGTGCCACTGAAGCCGCTAAAGTCGCCGCTGGCTTCCGCCACCGTCGGAACGCAGAAAGCGAACGATGTGCCGCGAATTTCCTTATTCCACTCCTGGTTCCACCAGAAGAACAGCTTGTCCTTCATAACCGGCCCGCTGACGTTGTAGCCGTAATCGTCGCGATTTTCTTTTGCCTTGCCAGTGCCATTGTGGTTCGAAAGCCAGTCGTTGGCGTCCAGAGCACCGTTGCGGCCAGCATAGAAAAAGCCGCCATGGAATTGGTTTTGACCGGATTTCGTGGTGATGCTGATAATGGCCCCGGCAGCCTGGCCATACTCAGGACCGTACGAGTTCCGGATCATCTTGAATTCGGCGATAGTGTCCACTGAAGGGTAAACAAGAATGGTGCGATTTGAACCGACGTCATTGTTGTTCACGCCGTCAACGAGGAACAGGTTCATGTTATAAGGGTTGCCGTTGACGGAGAAATTGACGCCGCCTTCGAGTCCCTTGTCGCTGCCGTCAAACGATTGCGCAGCACTGACGCCCGGAGACAGCTGAGTCAGGCCGACAAAATTCTCGCCTTCCAGCGGCAACTCGCGAAGCTGGGTACCCGATACAACCTCACCCACTGCGGCTGAGGAGGTCTGAACCTGAATGGCATCGGCCTGAACCGTGACCGTCTGGCTCTGCGAACCGACCTGGAGGACCGCCCGAACCTGGGTGGTGCTCGAAACGTTAACGACGGTGCCAGTTTGGACGAACTCCTTGAAGTTCCCCTGCTTCACCCCGACCGTATAGGTTCCGATAGGCAACTGCGCGAAGGTGAATTCACCCTGGCCGCCTGATTTTTGACTGACCTTTGCAGCTGTTCCGTTATTGGTAACTGTGACTGTTGCTCCTGGAATCGCTGCGCCAGTGGTATCTGTGACCGTTCCGACGATTGTTCCGGAGTATTGCTGGGCGTGCAGGCCGAGTGGAATACTCAGCAGCACGGCGAGAAGGGAGTAGGCCAGCATGCGAAGCGTGGACCGCCTCTGACGCATACCTCCGCCTTCAAATCGATTGCACATAGTGCCTCCTTGAAAATAGTTCCTGCTAATGCAATCCAACGGTCCCGGTTTTCTAACCGAGTGACGTCAGATCCCTGATAACGATAACAGCTTGAACTGAAACGTTTGATTACTCCTGCGACCGTAGAACTGTCAATAAAAAACTCATGGTTTCATAAAATCAAAGGGTTAGCCGGACTGCAATCCTTCATGTTTTGGAGACCTTTTCTCCTGTCTTTGGACTCCGTCCGACAGGGTTGAGGCTACCGAAAAGCATTCTAACCATAAAGCTGTAGACCTGTATAGCCTAATTTTGAAGGGTCACCCCAAAGTAATAAACAGCGCGCTCCGTCTGCAACCCAGGAAATGAGAATTTGCCCGAGACACGGCTTCCCAGCTATGTTGAACCGAGACCCCGTGGCAACATTCCCTGCTTCCATTCCGCTGCTCCGCAAGTCGCTCTTGTGGTTGATGACGCTGGCGATATTGACTCCTGGGGGTCGGGCTCAGCTTTCCACGCAGGACCATCTGGCTGATCCAGGCTTCTGGCCGACCCAGCCCGGCGTTTCCCGCAGCGACTACACAGGACCGGAGGCGTGCAGAGAATGCCATGCCAAGAAATTTGACGACCAGTCCAGAACCGCCATGCGACGCACCGTCTTCCACGCCGATGACGCGCAGGCTCTACACGCGCACCCAAGGCTTACCTTCGAGGTTGGACCCTACCATTACCTGATCGAAACCGACGCGAAGCACAGCCTGTACACCGTGACCGACGGCAAACAGACGCTTTCATCGCCGCTGCTGTGGGCCTTTGGAACGCCGCGTGTAGGACAGTCCTACCTCTTCAAACGGGATGATGGACACTTCTACGAGGCCCGTGTCACCTACTTCGCTACTTCGAAGACGCTGGGATTCACTCCCTCACGCGATCTCACCTCGCCCAGGAACGTCGAGGAGGCCATGGACCGGCAAGTGCCTCCGAGCGAGGTGAAAAAGTGTTTCTCTTGTCACACCACGGCTTCGGTCATCGAAAATCAATTTGACGAGCAGCATCTGATTCTCGGCGTAACGTGCGAAGCCTGTCACGGGCCCGGAGCGAGACACGTCGCCGCAATGAAAGAGCTGATGGGCGGTAAGCTGGATGCTGCTGCTCAGAAGGACATTTTCAACTCAGAGCATTTGGCTCCGAGTGACGCAGTCGACTTCTGCGGAGCCTGCCACGGCACGTGGTGGGACGTGAAGTTTTCCGGAGCGACTGGAGCGCTGACGACGCGCTCAGCGCCATACCGTTTGGTCACCAGTAAATGCTGGGGCAAGACCGGCGACGCCCGCCTTGTTTGCACCGCATGCCACGATCCGCACCTGCCGCTGCAGACGGATGATGCGTCCTACGACCACGCATGCCTGCGTTGCCACACGACCACGATTGGCGCGACGTTGACGGCGGAACATCCGGGCAAAGCCTGTCCGGTTGCAAAGAAAGATTGCTCCTCCTGCCACATGCCGAAGGTTTACGTGAAGGAAATGCACGACAATTTTACGGACCACCGCATCCGCATTGTCCATCCGGGCGAGGCTTTTCCAGAGTAGCTATTTCCACTTACCCGAGCCTTCCACAAGCGTGACATAGCGATCAATCGGAAGATCGGCGAATCGCTCAACCACTCCGCTGGGTTGCGGCCAGCGCACCTCCAGCCAGTCGAGCTTAGCGCGGGGACCCAGGCCCAGCACCATGCGAGGATCGTGCGACGAAAGGAAGCTCCCGCCGCCAACCTTCATGCGCGACCGCGTGAAATCCCCAGCCTGGTAGGTTACTCGTGCGCCGATGGCGTCTGGATTCGCCTTCTTTCCAATCAGATTTACGCCCAGCCAGTGATTTCCCTTCCAGGCATTGTTTTTCAGCAGCACCGGAGCGGCATCATTCACGCTGACCAGCACATCGACCGCGCCATCGTTGTTAAAATCTCCGATGGCAAGGCCACGTGCGGCAAAATGCTGACCGAAGACCGGCCCGCTCCTCGCGCTCACGTCAGAAAAAGTCTTGCCGTCATTATGAAAGAGCAACAGAGGTTCCCGCCAAGTCACCTGAGTCTTCAAATCATCGACCAGATCGTCTGGAAAGCCGTTGCACAGGATCAGGTCGAGTTCGCCGTCGTTGTCGTAATCGAAAAACTTCAGGCCCCAGCCGCTCATCCAGCGGGTCGGCATTCCTATGCCCGCCTGCATGGCAACGTCATCGAAGGTTCCGTCGTGATTGTTCCGGTAAAGCGAGAAAATCTCCTCGTCGATGTTGGCGACGAAGAGGTCCATCCAGCCGTCGTTGTCGAAGTCGGCTGAATCGACGCCCATGCCGGAGCGCGCGCGGCCCTCCCCGCTGTACGCCACACCGGCGGCAAAGCCGCTCTCCTCAAACTTGCCGCCGCCACGATTCATATAGAGGAAGTTCGCGACAGTGTCGTTCGACACAAACAAATCCATGCGTCCGTCATTGTCGAGGTCGGTCGCAACCACGCCCCAGGCCTTGCCCAAATGCTCCCGAATGCCCGACTCCGCGCTCACGTCGGTAAAGGTGCCATCGCCGTTGTTATGAAAAAGCCAGCTCGGACGCGGCTTGAATATTTTGGGAATGCAGTAGTGATGTCTGCCGTTCGGGTCCAGGCCGCAACTGGTGGTCTTATCGAACTCAGCAAACTGGCATACGAATAGATCGAGCCGCCCATCGTTGTCGTAGTCGAACCACACGGCGCTCGAACTCCATCCCTCGCAGGCCACTCCGGCCTTTTCGGTCACGTCGGTAAAGGTTCCGTCGCCATTGTTGCGATAGAGGATATTGCGCCCCACCTGCGTCATATAGATGTCGGGCAGGCCGTCATTGTTATAGTCGCCAACGGCCACGCCCATTCCGTACCCTCCGCCGGCGACGCCGGCCTTCTCCGTGACGTCGGTAAAGGTGCCGTCGCGGTTGTTGCGATACAAAGCGTTGCGGATCGGCTTGGGAGGCGTGTAAAAATCCGCGGTTCCGCTGTTGACCAGGTAGATGTCCATCCAGCCGTCACTGTTGTAATCGAGAAACGCGCAGCCGGCCCCACTAGTTTCAGGTAGATGTTTTTCCGGTGATTTACCGGCGGTATGGGTCCAGATAATCCCGCTCCGCGCCGGCAAAATTTGCTCAAATGCAGGCATTGCCAGCGCATTTGCAGCCAAAAGCGGCAGGCCGCGCAGCGAAAGCGCGGCAGGAATCGCGCCTTGAAGAAAGCGGCGGCGGGAGACGGGAAGAGTTTTCAGTGGCAACTGCCGAACCATCCAATGAACGATATCAAAAGCCGTGCCCCCTAGCTCAAGTGGCGTCTGCAATGAGAGAGTTTTCTATGCTCTCATTTCGATTCTGCCGCACTCCACTCATTTGTGTCCTGGTTCTTAGTTTGGGCTGTGCTGCGGCAGCACGCCAGACTAGTGAGAGTTTTCAATCGCTCGTGCAATCAGCGAACGCAGCACGCGACTCCGGCAATGCCGATGAGGCGATCCGCGATTACAGTCGCGCCGTCGCGCTGCGCCCCGACTGGGCAGAAGGCTGGTGGGGTTTGGGAATAACGCAATACGAAGCGAATCAATATGCTGACGCCGTTACATCTTTACGTAGTTTGGTAGCGCTTGCGCCAAACATGGCTCCGGGCTGGAGTATCCTCGGTCTCTCTGAATTCGAGACGAAAGATTATGCCAGCGCGCTCGCAAGCCTCGAGAAAGCGAAACAACTCGGCGGAATTGATGACCCCGACATCGCGCGTGTCTCTGCGTTTCACCTTGCGCTGCTGCGGATTCGCAACGGTGAATTTGAGCGTGCAACCGAACTGTTGCATTCGATCTTTGGCGCGCCTGCGCCTCCGCAGGTAAGAGTTGCACTAGGACTCGCATTGCTGCGTATTCCGCTTCTGCCGTCTGAGGTCGACCCCTCGCAGGAAGCGCTCATTCAGGCAGCGGGAGATGCCGCAGCGAGCGCAAACATAGGGCAGGCGCTCGCTGCGCTGACTCAGCAATATCCAAAAACGCCGTGGCTGCATTACGCCTATGGACTTGCTCTGAACGCAGCGGGGCAGACCCATGAGGCATTGGCGCAGCAGAAGCTCGAAACCGGGATTTCCGACGGCAGCGCATTGCCCTGGATCGAGATCAGCAGGCTTGAATTGAGTTTAATGCATTGGGAGCCAGCGTTGAACGCGGCCCGGCGCGCAGTTGTGCTCGATGCAGAGTCATCCGCGGCACATGAATCGCTGGCAAAGGCGCTGAGCGCAACCGGTAATGTTCGGCAGGCCGCGCAGGAAACACAACAGGCAGAGCGGCTTTCGCAGTCGCCATCGCGGCGCGACCCGGGCATGATCGCGCTCTATCGAACACATTCCGCACCCGCGTTGCCGGAGGGCTCCGCGACTTGGAAGGACGCGATGCAGAGTTACTCCGCAGGCAATTATCCGGAGACAATCGCAGACCTCAAAGTCTGGGTGGAACGTAACCCGACGGATGGTACCGCGTGGGCAGTGATGGGTCTTTCGGAATTCGCTCTGAAAGACTACGACAATTCGCGAATTCACCTTCAACGCGGAGTCGATCTTGGGCTGAAGGGCAACGCAGAATCAGTGCAGCTTGCCACTAACCGCCTTGCTCTTCTGTTAATTCAGGACGGCCAGTTCGAGGCCGCAACGGCGCTTCTGACGCCGATGGCCGGCCGGCCGCCGATGGCTTCGCAAACTCAACTCGAGTTGGGCATGGCGCTCTTGCATATGCCGTCGCCGCTTATCGATCTAGATGCGCCGCATCGCGACTTGGCGCAGTCCGCGGGAGCAATCGTCGAGTTGCTGCTGGCCAGCCGCTACACCGAAGCGTTTCCTCTATTTCAGAAATTGATTGCCGAATATCCCGCGACGCCATGGCTGCACTATGCCTACGGCGACGCGCTCGATTCCCTCTCTCAATACGACGACGCTAAAGTGCAGATGCGGGCAGAACTCAAACTGTCGCCTCACAACCCGCAGCCCTGGATACGGCTGGCGTCAATCGCCCTGCGCCAGCACCTGCCTACGGATGCGCTCAACGCAGCGCAGAACGCTGTTGCAATGAGCCCTGAATCAGCCGAAGCTCATTACGAACTGGGGCGTGCGTTGCTGGAAAGCGGAGACGCTCAGAAGGCCATCACCGAACTTCAGGAGGCGAATACGATAAAACCAGATAGTCCGGAAATTCACTTCGCTTTAGCCCGTGCCTACACCAAGGCCAATCTTCCTGAAAAAGCGGCGGCCGAGCGTACCGCCTTTATGCAACTCAAGGCGATAGCGAGCCAGCGTGCGCAGAATTCGGATAAGGGACAATCAGTTGTGAAACCGAATACGCAATAATCTAGGCTGCTATTGCTTCATCCTTTGCTGAATCTGTTTCGCGAGCTTCTCGATGCGGTGCGCTTCCTGAATAAGTGGCAGCGGCAAGGTTGAGGCTAGATTCGTGTGGTCAATCTGCACCTTGAAATCGGTCGCCATCTCCAGCAGCTTCTGCGCGTCGGATTTGATCTCCATCCAGGTCGCCGGGACAATTCCAGGGCCACCATTCCGCACCGGGATATTCGCGCCATCCAGGCCAGCAGGAACATTTTCGTTCGCCGGAGCATTCGGTGACGGCATCGGCTGCGGCTTGGACTGTCCCGCATCAGGAAAAGCGAAAAGTGGCCGCGCCACAAGCACAGCTGCGACGGCGCCAGTCATCGATGCCATAAGTCGTCTCCGTGTAGGCCGCATCCGCTTCTCCTCCTCAATGGATGACGATCATACTACTGCTGTCCTGCGAAGTCGGCATCTGGAATTTTTCCATCCGTTTTTCACACACTGAAAATGGAGGTCGCGAACCGTCAAATTTAGCCTGGCAAATTTGACAAATTCTCCACGCGGATTTGACGCCAGGTCTTCATAAGCATCGTTAATGTCCTTTACGTAAGGAGAAACACCATGCGAATGATGATCCGTTCCGTCCTTCTCGCGACAGCCTCCCTCTGCGCAACGGCTGCTTTCGCCGCTAGCCAGGCGGTGGTGGACATTCCCTTCAACTTCGTAAGCGAGGGACACACCTTCCCTGCCGGTCGCTACGCGGCGACCGCCGACCCCAGTCACAACCTCCTGGCATTGGCCAGCATGACTGATACCAAAGTATCCGCCCGCTGGATAGCCGGACCGGCTGACTACATTCCCGGCGACGAAAAATTGATACTTAAGTTCGATGATCTGGGCGACGCACACATCCTGCGCAGTATGCAGCTTGGCCCCCGGATCACCTCAAGACTGGACGCTCCCGCGCGTCATCACGATGCGGGCAGCATCGCGGCCACGGCGGGCGGACAGTAACGCAGAACAACTCGTCACAGCCCGCGCTGGTTCCTCCAACGCGGGCTTTTTTTCTTCAGGCGCGCACGTCCGGCGTCAGATACTCCGGCCCTACCGGATCGGGAACTGACTCGCGCACAATCGCATCCATCTCCGTCATCGCCTCGCCGTTGAGCTTCCAGCCGAAGATTCCATCCACTGCATTCAGTTGATCCGGACGCTTCGCCCCCCAGAGAGCGGCGCTTACCCCGGGCTGATCCAGCACCCAGCGCGCCGCCAGCTCCAGCACCCTCTTGCCGTAGTGCTCCCGGGCAAACGCGTCCAGCCGCGCCACGGCTTGCAGGTACTGCTCAAAGCGTGGCGGCTGAAACTTGGGATCGACGCGGCGCACATCCCCTTCCGCAAACTGCGTGTCAATTGTCAGCCGCCCCGCCAGCAAACTTCGGCAGAGCGAACTGTAAGTCAGCACGGCGATGGAATGCTCGCGGCAGTATGGCAACACATCTTCATCAATCGCGCGCTCAAACAGATTGTAAGGCGGCTGGTTCGAGTGCAGCGGAGCGACGTTCCGGAACGCCTCCATCTGCGCCGAAGAGAAATTGCTCACGCCGATTGCGCGGATTCTGCCTTCCTCGTAAAGCGCCAGCAAGACCTCCGCCGCGCGCTCCACCGGCAACGTCGTATCGGGCCAATGAATCTGGTAAAGGTCGACATACCCCGTGCCCAGTCGTCGCAGCGAGTCCTCGAACTCTTGCCGCAGCCGTACCGGGTCGGAGTTTGCATAAACACCGTGCGCATTCCACTCGAGACCCGCTTTCGTAGCCACGTAAAACTTCTCGCGATGCCCATGCTGCCGCATTGCATTGCCCACAAGCTCTTCAGCGCGTCCGTGGCCATAGATCGGCGCAGTATCGATCAGGTTGATGCCGTGCTCGAACACAGCCAGCAAGGCGGCGATGGCGTCACCGTCGCTCACCTCGCCCCACTCGGAACCGCCAATGGCCCAGGTACCGAGACCGATGCGTGAAACTTGCGCTGAATTAAGCGTGAAGAATTCCATATTTGGCAGCATATATGATGCCCGTTGGTTACACTCAGCAGCGAAACGCGACCAAAGGACAGAGCCTGATGTGCAGTCTCAGAATCAAATATGACAACTGGCTGCGCCGCGCTTTTCCAGATACTTCTGGTGATATTCCTCCGCTCGCCAGAAAGTTTGCGCCGGAACAACCTGCGTAGCAATGGGCTTTGAAAACCGCTTCTCGGCAGTCAAGCGCGCAATCGTCTCTTTTGCAGCCGCTTCTTGTTCGAGCGAGTGGAAAAAGACAGCGCTGCGATACTGCGAGCCCCAGTCCGGCCCCTGACGGTTCAATTGCGTGGGATCGTGCAGCTCGAAGAACAGATCAAGCAATTGCTGGTAGCTCACCTTCGCCGGATCGTAGCTGATCTCGACAACTTCGGCGTGTCCAGTGGCGTCCGTGCAGACGTCACGATAGCTTGGCTGACTGAGTTCGCCGCCTTCATAACCGACCGCGGTCTCCGTCACGCCCGGAACCTGCTGGAATCGCAACTCAACACCCCAAAAACAACCCGCCCCGAATGTTGCCTTAGCCATGTAATCCCCCACTCCTGTGCATTAGATGTTCTAAGGCAATCAGAAGATCGTGAAAGTTACTTCTTCGATGCCTTAGGTCTGGCCGGCTTGGCCTTCACGGACCGCACAGTGCGTTGCAGCTTGTCTACTTCCTGCTCCGACAATTCGCGCGCGTCGCCAGGCTCCAAATCCAGCACTAACGGACCATAGCCGATCCGGCGAATCTTCTCCACATGATGCCCTATCTCTTCGAACATCTTGCGAATCTCGCGGTTCCGCCCCTCAATCAGCACCAGTTCGTACCATGGATTCTCGGCATCTCGAAACAACCTCACCTTGGCCGGAGCCGTCAACACGCGCCCCTCATGTGTGCCCGGTTTCCCGCGCTCGATCATCATGCCCGCACGAATCTTCTCCAGTCCCGATTCAGGCGGCTTGCCACTCACCTTCACCAGATACGTCTTCTCGACTCTGGCGGCAGCGCGGGTCAGAGCGTTGGCCAGTTCGCCGTCGTTGGTCATCAACAGCAGGCCTTCGCTCGAATAGTCCAGCCGTCCCACCGGAAACACGCGCTCGCCGCCGCGTATCAGTTGCATCACGGTAGGTCGGTTTTGCGGATCGCTGACGGTCGTCACGTAACCTTTAGGTTTATTGACGACGAAGTAGCGAAGACGCTCCGCACCCTGCAACAGCTTGCCGTCGACGCGGATATGGTCCCGCGCTCCATCGGCCTTGGTGCCCAATTCGGTTACGATTTTGCCGTTGACCTGCACCCGTCCGGCCAGAATCAGATCTTCGGCCTTGCGCCGCGAGCAAACTCCAGCAGCGGCAAGAATTTTTTGCAGACGGTCCTGAGCAGCGCTCCCGGTCATCCGTTCCCTTCGTCGGCCTGTTCAGCTTCAGATGTCTCGTCATCTCTCACCGCCGCAACCGTTTCCTCAGGGTGGGAGTCTTCAAACAGCAACGCGCTCGCCGACACGGCGCCTTCCGTCTCCGCCAACTCACCGGCCATCTTCTCGAACTCCTCAATCGAGGGCAGCTCGTTGACGTCTTTCAGTCCGAAGCGGAGCAGAAATTCCTTCGTAGTTTTATAAAGAATTGGACGCCCAATTACCTGCTTGCGGCCGGCTGTCGTAATCAGCTTACGGCTGACGAGCGAGCCGAGCACACCGCCCGAATCGACGCCGCGAATTTCGCTCACCTCGGGCGCGGTCACCGGCTGCTTATAGGCGATCACCGCCAGTGTTTCCAGCGCCTGCAACGAAAGCTTCATCGGAGGCTTTAGGCTCTTGATGAATCCTCGAACCGCGTCGTGATATTCAGGCTTGGTGGCCACGCGATAGCCGCCGGCAATTTCACGAATCTCCACGCCGCGGTCGCCTTCGCCATACTCGACGATCAGCCCGGAAATAATCCGGCGCGCTTCCTCACGCATCTCGCGGTCACGCTGGCGTGCAGCACGCTTTTCGTCGTCAGCGGAAGAACTGGGCGGCGCCGCTTGAGCGTCCGACGCAAGATTTTCAGCAGACGAGTCGCTTCCACCCGGCGCCTCCTCTGGCGGAGGAGCGACCTCCGCGAGCGCGAGCGCAGGTTCTTCAGCAACGGCGGATTCCGCCGCAAACTCCTCCCGGCTGGCAGATTCAGCGCTCAAACGGGCGTTGCGTTCCTCAAGAAGTTCAGATTGAAACAGTGCGGCGAGCTGCGCCAGCATAACTGGCTCTTCCGCGGCGTAAATAACGGCTTCGATTTTGGCTTTCAGACTCATGTGTCAAATGGAAAAAGGCACTTCCTTGATACTACAGAAGCGCGTTTACTGCGTCAGGACCAGTCGTCGCGCACTTGGCTTATGCGCTCGTTCAGCACTTCCTCAAAATGATCGTGCTTCTTCACGAAAATTTCGCTGAAGTTCTTGTCCTGCCGTAGCAGAATAGCCTGCAAGCGAACCAGTTCCAGCAGCGCAAGGAACATGGCAATCAGCGCTTTTTCCGACTTTGTATTGGCAAGCAGACGGCGCAGCGCCACGGGCTTGTCTTCCATCATCAGGCGACGACGCATAAAGTCGATCATCTGCCCCACCGTCACAGCGTCCTGTTCCATGTCGAGTACAGGACGGTTTCTGGCGCGATCCAGAATCTCCTGAAACACGCGCACTAAGTCCATGGTGTCGGCGGCTATCTCCGGCTCCGTGCCCTCCGCGTCACGAAATTCCTTCATGCCCGGATTCGTCCACGTCGCCGCTTCTACCTGTTGCTTTTCGTGGAGCATCTGCGCGGCATTCTTGAATCTCTCATGCTCCAGCAACCGCTCTACCAACTCACGGCGAGGATCTTCCGCGTCGTCCTCAGCCGTTTCGGCAGGAGAACGCGGCAGCAGCATGCGGCTCTTGATGTGAATCAGCAGGGCCGCCGTGTAGATAAAATCCCCGGCAGCATCCACGTCGGCTTCCTTAAGATGCTCGACGTAGGCGAGAAACTGCGCAGTGATCTTCGCAATAGGAATGTCGTAAATGTCGATGTCCTGCTTGCGGATCAGGTCCAGCAGCAGGTCCAGCGGCCCGTCATAAACTCTGCCGACCGTAACCGAGAATGGATACGCGGATTCGGTTTCTTTATTCGGATCAGCAACAGGTTCCGGCTGCGCGACGGCAGAAACCGGAGGAGATGCATTAACAGCCGCTTCCGCAACCTGCTCTGCATCTGGAATCTGACCTGCGATTTTTCCCTCTTCGTCGGCCATAGCAGCCCTCACTCGCCCAGCCCCATCGCCGCGCGCACCTGCACCATCGTCTGTTCCGCACGGGCTGTTGCGCGCCGCTCGCCGTCCTTCAGGATATCGGTAACCAGCGCCGGATCGCTTTCATACTTGCGCCGCCGCTCCTGAATCGGAGCCAGTTCGGCAAACACCGCGTCAGCAAGCCATCCCTTGCACTCAATGCAGCCGATGCCTGCGGTCGTGCATCCTTCCCGAACTTTTTGTTGCGCCTCCGCGCTCGAAAAGACCTTGTGCAGATCGAACACCGGACAAACTTCAGGATTGCCGGGATCTGAACGCCGCACGCGTGCAGGGTCCGTAACCATCGGTTTCAGTTTCTGGCGGACCACCGCCTCCGGATCGGTGAGCAGAATCGTGTTCCCATAGCTCTTCGACATCTTCCGCCCATCCGTGCCCGGAAGTTTTGGCGAAGGCGTCAACAGCACTCGCGGCTCAGAAAGAATCGGTTGCTGCCGGTGCGTCACATCTGGATAGAACTGGTTGAACCGCCGCGCAATCTCGCGCGTAATCTCCACATGCGCCACCTGGTCCTGACCTACTGGAACAAAATCGGCCTGGTAAATCAAAATATCAGCTGACTGCAGTAAGGGATAGCCAAGAAATCCGTAGGTGCTCAGATCGCGCCCCGTGAGATTCTCCTGCTGCTCTTTGTACGTTGGAACCCGCTCCAGCCATCCAAGCGGAGTAATCATCGAGAGATACAAATGCAGCTCCGTATGCTGTTTCACTTGGCTCTGCACAAATATCGTGCACCGTGTGGGGTCAAGCCCAGCCGCCAGAAAATCCAGTGCCACTTCTCGCGTATTCTGCTTGAACGGCGAGGGGTCAGCATAGTCAGTGGTCAGCGCATGAAGATCCGCCACGAAGAAATAGCACTCATACTCATGCTGCAGGCGCACCCAGTTATAGAGCGCTCCCATGTAGTTTCCCAGATGCAGTTTGCCGGTGGGGCGCATGCCGCTTAACACGCGCTTCCGTGAATCAGAAGAGGAGTTCGACACCCGTGTTCCTTCGCTTGAAATAACTCGCTCTATTGTACGAGAGCGCGGCGAGGAACAAACCCGATTCCCAAGGCAAAATCGGAATGCCCGCGTCCCAAGCTTCGGACGTGGGCCGTTCCCTACTGCTGCTGCATCTGCGGAGGCGCACCTTGAGGCGCCGAATACTGCGGCTCGCCATTCTGCGGCGGTGCATTCGCATCCGGGCTGCGCGGAGGCGCGAACTTCGGACGGTCGATCAGCTTGAACCCGTTCCGCACGACGAAGAAATTCTGTTCCGGCAGATCGGCCTCCAGCAGCCGTCCGTCTGGTGTATCGAACAGTTCCACGTTCACCGCATTCTGCGCACTCACCGTGACGGTCGTGTGCTGCACGTCAATCTCCTGGCTATCCAGACGCCCGCGAACGTTTTCATCGCGCTTATACGTCGAAGGCACAAGCAGCCCGGTTTCTTTGGGAATCAGAATCCATGACACAGGCGGATTTTCCATCGCAATCTGCGTCAACAGCATGTAGCCCGCCGCATCAAGATCAGGCAGCAGCGCCAGATGCTGATGCCGGTCTACCGTATTCTGCGTATCTTTGCCTTTGGCGTTTACACTGATATGAAATTCCCTGCCCGAGGGGTCGGCATTCACGGTAAAGGTCACGGGGCTATCGTTCACCGTTCCCGTGATGCGGTCGCTCACCAGATTCAGCATGTGGTCAAGGTTTTGCGAATTCGTAAAGCTGTAGCTGAACTTCGACAGGTGCATTTCGCCGTGCGAGGTAATCGTGTACCCGGCAGGCGTGGGCGTAACCGTGGCTTCCGATGAGCCGACGTTCTTGTCGTTCTGATAAATCGTGTAATGCGAAGAACCCGCGGGGAGATCGGTCTGGGCTTGAACCATTCCGACCGGCCACAGCAACGCAAGCAGAAAAGAAAAGCTCGAAAGACGCATTTTTGTCGTACCTCTTACTTACTCAGACGCACTTTTTCGCAGGAAGCTTCGGTCGAAATCGCACTTTAAGTGAATGGAAAAGCAAACCCACCGGATCGGGAACCCGGTGGGCTAGCTCAACGCATTCAGGGCCTCAAGCAGGAGAAGGACTGCCCTCCGGCAATCCCGGACCGCGTCCCGGTTCCGGCTTCAGGACCTGCTGCACATCCGATACCGTGGCTCCCGCGCCGCCCGAAGGCTTATTGAACGGAGGCAGTTCCTTGCCTTCGATCAGCAGACGAATCTCGTTCGCATCCAGGGTCTCGCGCTCCAGCAATGCAGCCGACATACGATGCATCGCATCCTGGTGCGTCTCCAGAATGCCATACGCTGAGCGATATGCCTCATCCACCAGGCTGCGGACTTCGCCATCAATCTGACGCGCCGTTTCCTCTGAGAAATCCCTGTGCTGCGCGATCTCTCGGCCGAGGAAGATCTGCTCTTCCTTCTTGCCGAAGGTCAGCGGCCCAAGCCGGCTCATGCCGTACTCACAGACCATCTTGCGAGCAAGGTCGGTTGCGCGCTCAATGTCGTTGCCCGCGCCCGTTGTGAGCTGCTTCAGGAAAATCTCTTCGGCTATGCGGCCGCCCATCAGGATGGCAAGCTGCGTCTCGAGGTAATCCTTGGTGACCGTGTGCTTGTCGTCTTCCGGCAACTGCATCGTGACGCCGAGCGCCATGCCACGAGGAATAATCGTGACCTTGTGCAACGGATCGGCATGATCGCGGATGGCGGCTACCAGCACGTGTCCCGCTTCGTGGTACGCCGTTACGCGCTTTTCTTCGTCGCTCAGCAGCATCGACTTGCGCTCGGCACCCATTAGAACTTTGTCCTTGGCCTGCTCGAAGTCGACCATCATGACGGCCTTGCGGTTATACCGGGCAGCATTCAGCGCCGCCTCGTTCACCATGTTGGCCAAATCCGCGCCCGAGAAGCCCGGTGTTCCGCGAGCCATCACGCGCAGGTCAACGTCGTCGGCGAGCGGAACCTTCTTGGCATGAACGCGCAGAACCTCTTCGCGTCCACGCACATCGGGACGTCCTACGATCACCCGCCGATCGAAGCGGCCGGGGCGTAGCAACGCCGGATCGAGCACATCGGGCCGGTTCGTCGCCGCGACGAGAATTACGCCATCATTCGACTCGAAGCCGTCCATCTCCACGAGCAACTGGTTCAGCGTCTGTTCGCGCTCATCGTGTCCGCCGCCGAGACCCGCACCCCGGTGCCGTCCCACTGCGTCGATTTCGTCGATGAAGATGATGCAAGGAGCGTTCTTCTTTCCCTGCTCGAAAAGGTCGCGCACGCGACTTGCGCCAACTCCCACGAACATCTCAACGAAGTCCGATCCGGAGATCGAGAAGAACGGAACGTTGGCCTCACCTGCCACCGCGCGCGCCAGCAACGTCTTGCCCGTTCCCGGAGGCCCCACCAACAGCACGCCCTTCGGAATGCGTCCGCCCAGCTTTTGGAATTTTTGCGCCTCGCGCAGAAATTCAATGATTTCCTTCAGCTCTTCCTTGGCCTCGTCTACGCCAGCGACGTCCTTGAAAGTGATCTTCTTCTGCTGCATTGAGAGCAGCCTCGCCCGGCTCTTGCCGAACGAGAGCGCCTTGTTGCCGCCACTCTGCATCTGCCGGATCATGAAGAACCACAGCGCCACAAGAATCAGCAGCGGAGCCACATTGATTAGAATGCTCCACCATGCACTGCCCTGATTGTCCTTGATGGTCACCTTGACTTTGTTCTGGTCGAGCACGTCATAAAGGTGGGGATAATTCGCCGGTATAACGGTGTGGAAATTCGTCTTGTCGCCGTGTAGCTCGCCGCGCGCATCACTGCCCGTAATCGTGACATCGCTGATCTGGCCCTGCTGCGCGTCCTGCAGAAATTCCGAAAACGAAATCTCCTTATCCTTCCCGCCGGCGGTCCCGGTCTGAAAGACACGCCACAGGACAATGAGGCACGCGAAGATGAAGACCCAAAAGATGATCTGTTTGACCGTAGAATTCACGAAAGACAACCTCTTTTCTCTAAAGCGCCGGCGAATACAACAAAAGCAGCGACAGGGATCTCCCTACGGCACGACTCGCTGCTTTCAGTGCGCTTACCGGATTAGACGTCACCAGCCGGTTGATGTCTCCCAAAATTACTGCCTATTGGAGAACCTGCCCGACAAAAGACGCCTGCTATGCAAGAATATTCTACTCCCTCCGGTCACACGCCGGCTTAAATGCTTTCACCAGCCGCAACTCCCGGGCGGAGCGCTCCGCCCGTAGTACTGCCGTCAACATCTGCCGCCTGCTTGGATTTGTCCCGCACATGGCCAGCAGCCGCTCGGTCTGTTCGAAGTTCAGGGCCACCCCCAACTGTCGCGCCGCCGCACGCAGAATCCGCCGCCGCACCGCCGGAGACGCAGGCAGCCGCTCGATCTCCAGCGCCACGCTGGTTTCATTAGGTTTAGCTGAAGCCGCGCGGCCGCCGCCGCGCACCGGCCTCCCCGGCAACAGCAGGGGCGGCAGAATCCGCCCCAGCTCCCCCTGCCAGTAGGCGTCCTCGTCCCGTGCGAGAGTGGCCAGATTGGCCAGTTGGCCGTAAATCTGCGGGTTATACGTCGCCAACGCCGGAAGCAGTTCCCGCCGCAGCCGGTTGCGCGTGTGGGAAGTATCGGAATTGGTCGTGTCTTCGCGCCAAGGCTGTTCCAAATGGGTCAGCCACGCCTCAATCTCCGCTCTCCGAACGCCAAGAAACGGCCGCAGAATCGTCCCTTTCGGCCGTGCCAGCACGGGATGAATCCCGCTCAAGCCTTCCGTCCATGCTCCGCGGAGCAGTTTGTGCAGAACTGTCTCCGCCTGATCGTCCAGAGTGTGCGCCGTGGCTATGGCATCGGCCACACCAGAAGCCAGCAGTTCGCCAAACCAGGCATAGCGCAGGTTCCTGGCCGCTTCCTCCAAGGTTTCGCGGTTCTCCCGCGCCGCTGCCGGAGCGTCCACGTCCCACCGGAGATAGGCTAACCCCAGATCTGCTGCCAGGGCGCCCACAAACTCCGCGTCATCGTTGGCATCAGCTCCGCGAATGCCATGATGCACGTGCGCAACGGAGAGCACGAGACCAACCTCCGGCGCCGCGTACACCAGCGCGCGCAGCAGCGCCACCGAGTCCGCGCCCCCGGAAACAGCCACCGCCAGCCGCATCCCGGGACGCAGCAGCGCGCGATTCAACCCAAGTTCGTCTGACATCTGCCTCTATCGTAGCTATACTTTTGACCATGCTGGAAACGAGAACGGCAACAGCAGCGGACGCAAAGCTCATCACCCATCACCGGCGGCGCATGTTCGTCGATGCCGGACGGGCGGACAATCAGGTTTTGGACATCATGGCCCGGAACTTTGAACCCTGGGTCGCTCACGCCATCACTGACGGAAAATACTGCGGCTGGTTCAGCATCGACGGAGACCGCGTTGTAGCTGGTGCCGGACTCATGCTTCTCGACTGGGCGCCGCACCCGCTCGACCCGAACTCCAGGCACCGCGGCTATCTGCTCAACGTTTACGTTGAGCCGGAGTACCGCCGCAAAAAGCTAGCCAGCCACCTCATCGAACTCGCGCTGGCCGAGGCTCGCCGCCGCAAGATTCGCGTCGTCGCGCTGCACTCCACTGAAGCCGGGCGTCGCTTGTACGAAAGCAACGGCTTTCGGCGTACAAATGAAATGTTTTACGTCGAACCGGTCGAACCCTAGATCGAATCACAGGCCGGAAATGCGAGCATTTTCTTTCAAGCCGCGTCAGTCACGGCCGGCTTCGCGCCCTCCTTATCTCCACTCATCGAATCTTCCCGCGCGAATCTCCCGCGCCAGCCGTTCAATCTCACCTGAAAGCACGCGGTCTTCCTTCAACGGAGCAATTATCTCGCGCACCGCGGCCATCGCGCGGCCAACGTCGCGCGCCGGTTTCAGCGGAAGCCGGTACTCCAGTCCCTGCGCCGCGGCGATAAACTCAATCGCCAGCGCATACTCGGCGTTCTGCACAATCTGCCGCAGTTTCAACGCCGCCGTCATGCCCATCGACACATGGTCTTCCTTGCCGCCCGAAGTCGGCACCGAATCCACGCTGGCCGGATGCGCCAACACCTTCGCCTCATTCAGCAACGCTGCTGCGGCCACATGCGCAATCATCAACCCTGAAGAGACTCCGGCCTGCGGCGAGAGAAACGCTGGCAGCCCTTCATTGATATCGGGATTGATCAGCCGGTCGATACGCCGTTCGCTCATGCTCATCAGGTCCGTCATTGCAATCGCCGCATAGTCCAGTGCCAGAGCCAGCGGAGCCCCGTGAAAATTGCCGCCCGACACAATCTCTGCGGTTTCAGAAAAAATCAGAGGATTATCCGTAGCCGAACCCGCCTCGATCTCAATCACCTCGCGCACATGCGCCAGCGCGCCCCGCGCCGCTCCATGCACCTGCGGCATACAGCGTAGACAATAGGCATCCTGCACGCGAGGATCGTCATGCCGGTGCGACTCACGAATCTCGCTGTCCTCGAGGAGCAGTCGCAGATGCGCCGCCGCCGCAATCTGCCCACCGTGGGGCCGAGCCGCATGAATACGCGCGTCAAATGCTGTGGGAGTCCCCATCAAAGCTTCCAGCGACATGGCTCCGGCCACATCAAACAGCTCGACCAAACGCAATGCCCGCGCCAGCGCCAGCCCCCCAACCCCGGCCATGGCCTGCGTGCCATTCAGCAGTGCCAGACCCTCCTTGGCCGCCAGCGTGAGCGGCGTGATCCCAGCCTGCTTGAGCGCCGTCAATGCCGCCACCCGCTCGCCACCGAAGAAAACCTCGCCTTCGCCCATCAGCGCCAGCGCCAGATGTGCCAGCGGAGCCAGATCCCCACTCGCCCCTACCGACCCATGCGCCGGAATCACCGGATGAATCCGCGCATTCAGCATCGCGGCCAGCGTCTCCACCACCACCGGACGCACGCCGCTCAGCCCCTTGGCCAACACGTTCGCGCGTAGTAGCAGCATCGCCCGTACCTCGTCTTCGGGCAGAGGTTCGCCCAGACCGCAGGAATGGCTGCGAACCAGATTCCGCTGCAACGCTTCAAGCTGATCCGGGCCAATCCGAACATCGCTCAGTTTGCCAAAGCCCGTATTGATGCCATATGCCGTCTCGCCCCTGGCAAGCAATCCTTCCACCACACTGCGCGAAGCCTCAATGCGTGGATAGGCGTCGCGCGTAATAGAAACCGTGCCGCCATCCACGGCCACCGCAACAATTTCAGCGAGAGAAAGCGAACGCCCATCCAGTTGTAAATTCTTCATCCGTGCTCACAATCCAAAGCGGCCCCAAAAGAATATGGACGGCTCAAAAAGAACCGTCCATTGTCCCACAATGGCGAATTACTAGTCCTCAATGGCTGCCCTCAGGCAAGATCACCCGCGAACCCTTCCATCCGTAATACGCGATGAACAGGTAGCAGATCACCGGGATGATAAATGCGTGATGAATTCCAATGCGGTCGATCAAGAACGCTTGTAGCTCTGGAATAATCGCTCCGCCGACAATCGCAATTACAAGCAATCCGGAAGCCTCGCCCGTGAGGGGCCCCATCTCTGCAATGCCAAGCGTGAAAATGCTCGGGAACATGATCGAGTTGAATAAGCCCACCAACAGAATGCTCCACATCGCCACATGCCCGAACGTCAACATGGAAGTCAGCACCAGGAGCGTCGCCACAACCGCGCACATCGTCAACAGCGTGCCCGTCTTTACTTTCTGCAACACCGCAGAGCCAATAAATCGTCCTACCATCGCTCCACCCCAATAAAAGGCCACATAGGCTGACGCAGCCAATTCGGTGAGTGCCGCAATATAAGACTGGCCGAAATAGTTGATCAGAAAGCTTCCTATCGAAACCTCGGCGCCCACATAAACGAAAATCGCCACCGCGCCTAGCACCACATGCCGATACCGCCAGATGCTGAACTGCTTACCACCCTCCTTGACCGGGCGGAAATCTTTTGTCGTATCGATGCGCGGAAATTTGTATAGCGCAATCGCCAGGCCTAGAAGCACCAGCACCAACGTGAAAATGAAGTACGGGAATTTCACCGAGGCCGCCTGCTGCAATTGATAGGCGTGCCGCGCCACAGCGCTCATGGCCTCTGTGTTAGCGACCATTTTCCCTGCACCACGCAGAATGAGGTAGCCTCCTAACGGAGGGCCAATCGTAGTCCCCAGAGAATTAAAAGCCTGCGAAAGATTGAGCCGGCTCGACGCCGTCTGAGGCGGACCAAGCACAGCAACATACGGGTTCGCGGCGACCTGAAGGGCCGACATGCCCGCCCCTAGAATAATCAACGCAACCAAAAATAGTACAAACGACGGTAAATTGGCAGCGGGAATGAAGAGCACCGCACCAAGGGCCATCGTGAACAGGCCCATCACCATCGTGCGCTGGTAGCCGATCCATTCCACTACCTTCCCTGCGGGAAATCCAAAAATGGCGTATGCAAAGAAGAAAGCCACTTGAATTCTTGTGACCTGGGCATAGCTCAGGCCAAAGATATCCTTGAAGTGCGGAATCAGAATGTCATTCAGCGAGGTCAGAAACCCCCAGATGAAGAACAATGTGGTGACCATCGCAAATGCGCTTTTGTAACTGCCCCCGCCGCTTGATGCGACACTGACTTGGGTGGAGCTGCCTGGGTTGCTGATTGCCATCGTTTATCCTGTGTGCGATTTTCGCGGCTTTCATCCCGCCTTCGCAGGAACACCGCTTCCCGAGAATCATATCCTGCGCAAACGATTCATTGGCAGCGGAATCCTTTTCAAACCCATTCCGCAAAATCCCGGCGGCAATGCCAATCTTGCATCTTCTGAGCGCGCATCTCACACAAAGAATGAAACTTTCATCTCTCAGCTGCGTCTGTTTAAGAGGAACCGCATTTGCCATCCAGGCGTTGAACAGAACGATTGACTGAAAGAGTTAAAGCACAGAATTTTTCATGCGATTCGTCACCATCCCCCTCTCTATCGCACTCGCGAGCATCAGCGTGTTCGTTCCCGCGTTGCCCGCGCGCGCGACGCAGCCCCAAACCGCTCCCACGCGCGTTGTAGGCTCAGTCACCGCCATCAACGGCCATTCGGTAACGATCAAGCCCGACACCGGCGCGCCCGTCACGCTCTCCGTTAGCGACACCGCGCGCATTCTTGAGACAGAGCCGGGAGCAAAGACCCTTGCCGGAGCCACGCCGATTCCGTTGAGCGGCATCGCCGTCGGCGACCGCATCCTCGCCGCTGTCCATCCCTCAGCCGACGGCTCGGGTTTGACGGCAACCACGCTCATCGCTATGAAGCAGGCCGCTGTCGCGGAGCGTCAGCAGGCCGAAGAGGCGGACTGGCAACACCGCGGTGCGGGCGGACTGGTCAAAACGGTGAACACGGCCACGGGAACCGTCACCATCGCCTCCGGCGCGCGCGTTTTGACCATCCATGCCACGCCCAAAACCATCGTCCGGCGTTACAGCCCGAACTCCATCAAGTTTTCTGACGCGCAGCCCTCCACTCTCGATCAAATTCATCCAGGAGACCAGCTTCGCGCGCGCGGCGACCGCAGCACGGACGGCAGCAACATCACCGCCGACGAAATCATCGCGGGAAGCTTCCGCAACATCGCCGGAACCGTGCTCTCTCTTGACCCCGCAGCCAATACCGTCACGGTGCGCGACCTCGCCACAAAAAAACCGGTGGTAATCCTCGTCACCGCGGAATCGCAGATGCACAAGCTTCCGGAGCAAATGGCCCAATATCTCGCCATGCGCCTGAAGCACTCCGGCGAAGGGCAAGCGGCGGAGCACCCGGCGGGCGAAACTGGCGCAGGGTCTCCGGATCATACCGGCGATCATGCCGGAGGGCGGCAATCCGCCGCCGGCCAACGCGGCGGAGACCTTTCCCAGATGCTGCAGCGTACGCCGCCCGTGCAGCTTTCGGAGTTGCATAAGGGCGACGCCGTAATGATCGTAGCCACGCAAGGCACTCCCGATGCAGCAACCGCGGTAACCCTGCTTGCCGGGGTCGAACCTCTCCTCACTGCCTCTCCCTCCGCCAGCCAGAGCATGTTCTCAGCCTCGTGGAATGTTGGGGGCGGGGGAGCAGACGCAGGCGCGGGAGAAGCAGGAGCACCATAATCGGCGCCAGCGCCGGATATGCCAGCCGGTTAAAGGAAAGTAAAGAAGCGTCCGAGTCGAAAGCACGGATGAAACCCAAAGAGTACGCGGCCTCAGCCGCTCAGGGAAAGGCGTCCTTTCCCCGCACAAACGATTCGGAGCAACGTTGAATTTTCTTCGCCACTGTCTTTTCCCTGTTCTTGGCATCGCACTCCTCGCCGGAGCCTGTGGCGCAGCGTCTGCGCAGTCCACCGTCCTGCGCGGCGAGATCACCGACCCCAGCGGAGCCGTCATCCCGGGCGCCACCATCAGCCTCACCACGACCGATGGCCACACCATAGCCACGGCCACCTCCGATGCATCTGGAGCCTTCAGCGTAAGCAATCTCGCGCCGGGCACTTACATCGTCCTCGCCAACGCCAAGGGCTTCGCCCCTTCCGCGTCTCGGGCCATCACGCTCGCCGCCGGCCAAAGCAGGCTGTTCAACATCTCGCTCCGAATCGCAGTCGAGAAGCAGCAGGTCGTCGTCAATGAGGACACACCGACCGTCAGCGTCGATCCCACCAGCAACGCCAACAGTCTCATCCTCAAAGGCAAAGACCTCGACGCGCTCTCCGACGATCCTGACGAGTTACAGAATGAACTGAACGCGCTCGCTGGACCCGCCGCCGGACCTAACGGCGGCCAGATTTACATTGACGGCTTCACCGCCGGACAGCTTCCACCAAAATCGGCCATCCGCGAGATCCGTATCAACCGCAATCCTTTCTCAGCCGAGTACGACAAGCTCGGCTACGGACGCATCGAGATCCTGACCAAGCCCGGAACCAATCAGCTTCACGGGCAATTCTTTGTTCAGGGAAATCCTTCGCAGCTCAATACCGGCAATCCATTCGACAAAAACATTCCCGACTACTACACCTTTCAATTCAACGGCACTGTCAGCGGCCGCATCAGCAAGAATGCATCTTATTTCGTCACCGCCCAGCGCCGCAACATCCAGGACGACGCGATTGTGGACGCGTACCGCCTCGCGGGCGAAGCTAACGGCGATTTCGCCAACGGCATCTACACCGATCCTGCGGACTACGGCACGGTAGCGTTCAACGACGCACTCGTCGCGCCGCGCACACGCACCAACATCAGCCCCCGGCTCGATCTGCAGCTCGGCGCAAAGAACACGCTCACTGTGCGCTACCAGTACTACGATAACGGCGAGCAAAATCAGGGCGTGGGCCAATTCTCATTGGACTCGCAAGCCTACAAGAGCGACTCCAGCGAAAACACCCTGCAGATCAGCGACACGCAGATCCTCAACGACAGGGTCATCAACGAAACACGCTTCCAGCTTCTGCGCGATTTCTCAAGTGAGACGCCGGCCACCATTACACCTCAGGTGCAGGTCTCCGGCTTTGAAACCTTCGGCGGCGCCAGTGACCAGTTCAGCACCGACCACTCCTTGCACTACGAGCTGCAGAATCTCACCGAAATCGCTCTGAAGACACACGCCATCAATTTTGGCGGGCGCCTCCGCGTGAACCGCGATGCCAACACCTCCAGCGCCAGCTTCAACGGAACTTTCACATTTGGCGGCAACCGGGCAGGGGCGGCGCTGCCGGGCGCTCCCGCATGCGCCGTCAATACCTCACCCGCCGCGCTGGAATATTGCAACACCATCTACGGTCAGGGCGCGGGTCAGACGTGGCCACAAATTCAGGCCGCAGGGGGCGGCCCCAGCCAGCTCAATCTGGTATATGGCAATCCCAAAATTGTCGGCTCCATGGCTGACGTGGGCCTCTATTATCAGGACGACTGGAGCGCGCGCAAGAATTTTACTCTCAGCTATGGAGTCCGCTGGGAGTCGCAAAGTGGCATCGCCGACAAGAACGACTGGGCGCCGCGCTTCAGCTTTGCATGGGGGGTAGGCGACAGCAAAAGCCAACCTAAGACGGTCATCCGCGGCGGTTATGGACTCTTCTACGACCGCTTTGGCCTCGATGAAATCCTTCAGGCGGATCGCCTCAACGCCCTCTCCACTTCTCCGCAGAAAGAAGCCGTCATCCAAAACCCCACCTGCTACGACCCCAACGGCATCTCCGAAGCCGATCTCGCAGACTGCACACACACAGGCAGCACAGAGAGCAAGACCGCTGTCTACCAGATCGCGCCCAATCTGCACGCCCCGGTCATCGAGCAGGCCGCCATCGGTCTCGAGCGCCAGCTCACCAAGTCTTCTACCGTATCTCTCACTTACCTGAACTCACTTGGTCAGCACCAGCTGATAACTCGCAATGCCAATGCGCCTCAAGTGCCGGGCTACGATATCACCGCCCCCAACATCTACCAGTACTACTCTGAAGCCGTCTTCAAGCAGAATCAGCTCATCACCAACTTCAACGCGCGCTTTGGGCCAAAACTCTCCCTGTTCGGCTTCTACACGCTCAGCTTCGCGAACAGTGACAGCGGCGGGGTTGACTTTAATCCATCCAACTCCGCAGACCTGAAGCTCGACTATGGACGCGCGGCCTTCGATGTCCGCAACCAGATGTTCCTCATGGGGAGCTGGAACGCGCCGTGGAACCTGCGTTTCAATCCTTTTATCGTCGCCGCTTCCGGCAAGCCCTTCAACATTACTCTCGGCCAGGACGTCAACGGTGACTCGTTCTTCAATGACCGTCCGTCCTTTGGTCAAGCCGGCGCCCCCGACACTGTCACTACGTCCTACGGCACTTTCAACCTGAACCCGGGTACAAACTACACCCCGATCCCGATCAATTACGGCGCTGGCCCCAATCTTTTCACCTTCAACCTCCGCGCCAGCAAGTCCTTCGCCTTCGGACCCAAGGTGGCGAGCGGCGGCTTTAACAATGGAGGCTTCTATGGCGGAGGCGGCGGACGGGGAGGCGGTCATGGACTCGGCGGTGGTCTCGGTCCCGGCGGATTGAATGGTGGCGGCGGCTCTCACGGACCTGGCGGCCCGGAGACGTCCGCAAACCGGCGCTTCAACCTGACCCTCAGCGCGCAGGCTCTCAACCTCTTCAACGACATCAATCTCGCGCCGCCAACCGGAGTGATCGGCTCGCCGGAGTTCGGCAAATCGAATGCCCTGGCCGGACAGATTTACTCCTCCGGTTCAGCCAGCCGCCGCATCTACGTGCAGGCCATCTTCAGCTTTTGATCCAGATACGGCATGGCCCGTCACGCGCGACGCGCCAATATCTTGTCCACACTGACGAAGACAAGTCCCAGAACGAGAAACGCCAGCGTTAGCACCAACGAATTCGCCATTACACGGCCATATCCGAGCGCGTTTGCATCCACAAAGTTATACGACTCTCAGTCGGAAACAGAACTTTAGGTTTTCTCTGTTGCGACAGACGTCAGTCACGCCGCTGAAGTGGACTGGGCAAACCAGCAAGTCAGCGGTAGCGCTGTTCGCAGTTTCCGGTTGGCCGCATCCGAGAGAGCCAGAGCTATAGTGTTTGTCATGTCCTTTGCCTACGATGTCGTTCCGTACACCGGAAGACCATTTGCACGGACCCATCCAAGGCGGCTGGCAACTTTGGCGACCTTATTCGGAATGAAGCCTCCCCATATAGAGCACTGCCGTGTCCTTGAACTTGGCTGCACCGATGGCGGCAATCTGATCCCGATGGCGCTCCAACTTCCCGACAGCGAATTCATAGGGGTTGATTTGGCGTCATCGCGCGTGGCGGCTGGTCAGGAGATAATCGATCAACTCGGGCTGAAAAATATCGAACTCCGTGCAGTGGACCTGGCGTTGGTGGACGCGGAATGGGGAGAATTCGATTACATCATTGCACATGGGGTTTATGCATGGGTACCCGCAGCGGTGCGTGATGCCATCCTGCGTATTGCCGCCAAAAATCTGGCACCTCAGGGAGTGGCGTTTGTCAGTTATAACGCGTATCCAGGCGGATATCTGCGGCGAACGTTTCGCGAGATGATGCTGCATCACACTGACGGCATCGAGGATCCTCGGGAGCGGATCGCGAAAGCAAAAGAGCTAATGATGTTCCTCGACTCATCTATAGACTCTAAGGACGGCCACTATCAGGCCTTCGTTCGAAGAGAGATTTCCGAAATTCTCGAGCGGCCCGCGAACGTGTTATTCCACGATGAACTGGCGGAGCACTGGGAGCCGGTATTCTTCCATGAACTCATTGCGCACGCGCAGCGGCATGGCCTGCAATTCCTGGCGGAGGCGGATTACTGGGACATGGGTGACAACGGTCTGCGTCCCGAGGTAGTGGAAAGACTGACGTCTCTAATTGGCGACGACCGGCTGGCGCGCGAACAATACCGCGATTTCCTCAAATGCCGAAAATTCAGAAGGACGCTGCTCTGTCACGAAAGAGTTTCTCTCGATGCAAAGGTAAAAGCGACTCGCGTGCAAGCTCTCTACGCATCTTCACCGGCCAGCAGCCTTCCGGTGAATTCGGAGGAGGAATCGGCTCGCATTCGAGCGTTTTTCTCCGAGGCAGGAGCACAGATGAAAACGTCGCACCCGCTGGTTATCGCGCTGATCTCCCGGCTGATCGAATCATCACCGCGTTCGACTCACTTTGAGGAGTTATTAGCCGAGTTTGGGCCGGAGAATACCGAGCCGATCAGTGAGATTCTTCTATCTATGTATACGGCCGGCTTGGTGGATCTCGCCGTGTGGCGCCCGGCCTTCGTTTCAATCGCAGGCGAGCGTCCGGAAGCAAGTCCTCTCGCGAGACTACAGGCAAGTCGTGGCTCCACAATGACAACGCTTAACCACGCAACCGTCGAAGCGGAGGACGATCAGGTAAGACGGCTGGTCACGCTGCTGGACGGCACGCGCAATCGAGCGGAGCTGATGAGAGACTTGCTGGGCTCTCCCCCTGCAGGTGGAGAGCGTGGGACATTGGATCGAGAGCTCGACCGGAACCTTGCCACTGTCGCAAAACTGGCGCTGTTGATACGTTGATCAGCCGAAAAGGAATCGCGCTCTGCCGAAGAATTCCTTTCAATAATTCAGCTTTCATTCTCCCGTATCAATCTGCGCCCGCTGCAGCTTGTCCGAGTAATCAACGTAGACCGATTTCCATGTCGTGTAGAAATCCAGCGCGCCTGTGCCGCCTTCGCGATGACCGTTGCCTGTCTGCTTAACGCCGCCGAACGGCAGATGCACCTCCGCTCCGATCGTAGGGGCGTTGACGTAAGTGATTCCGGCCTCAAGATCGCGCATCGCCCGGAAAGCTTTGTTCACATCGCGCGAGTAAAGCGCGGTTGAAAGGCCATACTGAATGCTGTTCGCAATCTCCAGCGCCTCGTCGAAGTCGCTGCACTCGATCAGGCTGACGACCGGCCCGAAGACCTCCTCCTGCGCAATTCGCATCGTCGGTTTGACCCCGCCAAAGACCGTGGGAGCAAAAAAATGCCCCTTGTCATACACACCATCTTCGAGCGCACTGCCGCCGGTCAGCAGTTTTGCGCCTTCCTTTCGCGCAATCTCGCAGTAGCGCATCGAAGTCTCAATTTGCTGTTGGTTGATCTGCGGGCCCATCTGCACCGACCCGTCCAATCCGTTGCCGACTTTAAGACCATCCGCTCTGGCAATGAGTTTTTCCGTGAATTCAGCGGCGATTTTCTTATGCAGAAGAATGCGGCTGGTCGCCGTGCAACGCTGGCCCGTGGTACCAAAGGCTCCCCACACTGCACCATCGAGAGCCAGCTCAAGGTTTGCGTCCTCAAGCACTATCATCGCGTTCTTGCCGCCCATCTCCAGCGAACAGGGTTTAAAGTTAGCGGCTGCAGTCTGCCCGACCATGCGGCCTACTTCGCTCGATCCGGTAAACGACACAGCGCGCACGCCGGGATGCGAAACGATCGGCGCGCCCGCATCCGGCCCAAAGCCGGTTACGATGTTGACTACGCCCGGAGGCAGGCCTGCATCCATCAGTGCCTGCACCAGGTTGTAGGTCGAAAGTGGTGTATCCTCTGCCGGCTTGATCACGCAGGTGTTGCCGCATATCAACGCCGGAAACAGCTTCCACGAGGGAATCGCCATGGGGAAATTCCACGGCGCGATCATGCCGCAGATGCCCACCGGCATGCGCACCGACATGGCGAATTTGCTCTTCAACTCCGAGGGCGTCGTCTGGCCATAGAGCCGCCGTCCCTCGCCTGCCATGTAATAAGCCGTATCGATGGCTTCCTGAACGTCCCCGCGGGTCTCGCTCAGGACCTTGCCCATCTCGCGCGTCATGTCCTGGGCATATTGCTCCTTGCGCTGCGCAAGAATCTCGCCCGTCCGGTACAAAATCTCCGCACGCTTCGGTGCGGGAGTCAGTCGCCACGTCTTCCAGGCCGCCGTCGCCGCGCCCACGGCATCATCCACGTCCGCCGCCCCCGAGGACGGGAACTCGCCCACCGTATCATCCGAATTCGCAGGATTTACGTTGAGAAATGTCTTGCCTGTGCGGGATGGAACCCACTCTCCGCCGATAAGGTTCTTAAATAGCTTGATTAACATGCAGATTGCCTTCGAGAAATCAGGATGGCCAAACTAACAAGAATACGGCATTCGCCCCGGGACTGGGCGGCGAGAGCGCTAGACGGTGACCACTGCTTTGCGTGCCGAGTGCCGATTAAACCACCTGCGCAGCCACTTTCGAACCGGCTCTTCCCAGTAGCGGAACACCACAATGGAGAACAGCACCAGCACTACTGGATTGAGGAGCGCGTCGAAGCCGCCCTTATTGACCCCGATGTCCCACGACCCCCTGAGCAGCAAATGAAGCCATGAGCGTACCGGCTCCTGAAGTAGATAGATCGCGTAACTGGCACCCCCCAGCAGCACAATCAACCTGGTTCCGAGCAGCCGGCTGATGAGCGAGTCACGAGCGGCGAGATCGTAGATAAGGATCGCGAAAGGAATTGCCAGCAGCGAAACCCACGGTCCCGTAACGAAAAGCAGGATGGCGAAGATAGCCGCCACCGCGGCATAAGGAGTCAGCGCCATTGTGCGTGGGCGTTCGCTGCGAAGATAGATCATTCCCAGCAGCATCCCGGCCAGGAATTCCGGAAACCGAAACACCGGAAGCGGGATCAGCGTTCGCCGCGTCAACTGCTCGATGGACGGCGTCATCGTATGGGCCAGGGTGATAACCAGCACCACCGCGACGGCAAATATTTTGAGGACGCGGATCGAAAATCGCTCCAGGACCGGAAGCAGAAATGGGAACACAAGGTAAAAGAAAGCTTCCGTCGACAGCGTCCAAGCAGGCATGTTCCAGTAGCCCGCATACTCCACGTGCAGCGGATTCCACGCCTGGACCATGGTGAAAACAGCGATTGAAGGTCCCGGACGCGGATTGACTTGTGAGGGCCAGCACAAAAGTAGAGAAAGCAGATACACCGGGTAGATGCGCGCGAAACGCGCCTCCCAGAAATGAACCTTTTCGCCCGGCTGATCGATTTGTCCCGCGTATGTATAGCTGAGAATGAAGCCCGACAGGATGAAAAAGAGCGTAACCGCGGTCCAGCCGTTAGTAAGCATTCCGTGGATCAACGGAGGCACGCCATGCCTTTCGGCGAAGCCCGCGCCAAAGTGAAACATGACTACCTGGATCGCGGCAAAAAAACGGATCCCGGTAAGAGCGGGAAGAGCGCTGCGGTGGAGAGTCAGCGCAGTTGCGGCGTCCCGCGGCACATCCGACACCGACTGCGGATTCAATTCCGATTTCATGTCTTCCACGCCTCGGCGGCCGGACCTCCAGCACTCGGGTTCACAAGCATCTCGCCCCTATCGGGGTTTTACAGAGTTTTGCGGCCACCTGATTCTCCTCGATTCGCGCGAAGACAGGAGAGTCCAGCATAACAAGAAGATCGAAGACGGGAGGCCGTGCATTGCGCCCGGAAATGCCCTGTTCTGCCTGCACTTTGTGACTTTTTTCTTAAAACTGCGGTGGAAATCGCTGCAATAGTCTGTTCTCGCTCTTGACTAGCCTTACAATAGAGCGAGTCCTCACAGGAATAGTTCAACTTTTCATGTCATCGAATGGTTTTTCGTCACGTTCGTCGCGTTCGCACAGTCTGCGCTCGCTGTTTAGTGTTTTTTCCAGCGATCTTGCGATCGATCTGGGAACAGCCAACACGCTTGTCTACGCAGCCGGCAAGGGCATCGTCGTCAACGAGCCGTCCATCGTGGCCATCAACAAAAATACCGGCGAAGTCGAGGCAGTAGGCAAGGAAGCCAAGGAGATGCTGGGCCGCACTCCCGGCAACATTGTCGCCATCAAGCCAATGAAGGACGGCGTCATTGCCGACTTCAAAGTCACTGAAAAGATGTTGAATTACTTCATTCAGAAGGCGCACAACCGCAAGATGATGGTGCATCCGCGCATCGTCATCGGCGTGCCCTCTGAGATTACGCAGGTAGAAAAGCGCGCCGTTGAGGATTCCGCCTATCGCGCCAAAGCCAGCGAAGTTTTCCTGGTCGAGCAGGCTATGGTCGCCGCGATCGGGGCGGGTTTGCCCATCACCGAACCGAGCGGCAATATGGTGGTCGATATCGGCGGTGGGACCACGGATATCGCTGTCATTTCACTCTCCGGTATCGTCTACTCACGCTCGGTCCGAATGGCCGGCAATCAGATGGACGAGTCCATCATGAACTACCTCAAGCGGAAATATAACCTGCTCATCGGCGAGCGTACCGCTGAGCAGATCAAGATTGAAATCGGCTCCGCTTACCCGCTCGACAAGCCGATGACCATGGAGATCAAGGGCCGCAATCTCATCGAAGGCGTGCCGAAAACCATCTCCATCGATGACAGTGAGATTCGCGAGTCACTCAGCGAATCGATCTCGACCATCATGAATGCCATCCGCGTAGCCCTCGAACGGACTCCTCCGGAGTTGAGCGCGGACATCAGCGACCGCGGCATCGTGCTCACCGGAGGCGGGGCGCTCATCAAGAATCTTGACAAGCGCATTCGCGAGGAAACCGGGCTGCCCGTGTCGATTGCCGACGATCCGCTGGCCAGCGTCGTACTGGGCACGGGCAAGATGCTCAGCGACTTCCGTTTGCTGCGCAAGATCAAGATTGACTAGCATGTGTTTACAGCGTCCGGATCGTGCGGACGCCCAAGGAGTATCTCGGCAGACGCCGAAATTCCAGCCCCATGGAATCATTCTTCAGCCGCTACCGGAACGTTCTGGTACTGATCGCGGTGCTTGTGGCGCAACTGCTGGCTCTGGCCGTACAGGTCAAGCGCCCGGCAGCCGATGGCGCCGACCGGCAAAGCGTGAGCCTGATGCGCCACGTGGTTGTAGCCGTAATTACGCCGCCCGAACGGGTTCTGCACGATACAGGCCTGTGGTTTCGCCGCCTCTGGTTCGGCTATATTGACTTGATCCATGTGCGACGTGAAAACGCCGGTCTGCAGCGTGAAGTGGAACGTCTGCGGATGGAACAGGCCAGCATCTCTCAGGATGCAGCCCAGGGGCGGCGTCTCCAGCACATGCTCGGATTCACCGAGCACTATATTTACAAGACACAGCCCGCGCAGGTCATCGGAACCGGGGGCACCGACCAGTCGCAGGTCCTGTACATCGACAAGGGATCGGACGACGGCCTCGAGCAGGACATGCCGGTCATCACAGCGGATGGAATTGTCGGCAAGCTCAAAGATGTCTTTCCGCACACCAGCCAGGTGCTGCTGGTCACTGACCCCACCAGCGGGGTGGGCGTAATCCTCGAAACCACGCGGATCCGCGGCATTCTGAAGGGCCGTGCTTTCGCGCAACTCCAGGTGACTGATGTCTCTCCGGACAGCCGAATTAAAGCGGGAGAGACTATCGTCACCAGCGGCGGCGATCAGATCTTTCCTCGCGGGTTATCTGTAGGTACAGTGGACCGGGTCGTTCCCGATCCTGAGCACGACCCGCTGGTCGATGTGCTCGTGCATCCCGCCGCGAAGCTCTCCCAGCTTGAAGAAGTCCTGGTCATCACCAACATGAGCGCTGACGTTTCTCCACAGGAGGCAAAAGACCTCGCCGAAAGCGAGGCTGAGGGTGAAGCGGCCCAGAAGCGCGCTTCCGACATTCTCTCAGAGCGGCTGCCAAGCCGGATTGACCCCAACGCGCCCGCCGATACTAACCCCGATAACCTGGTGGACGCATCCGGAAACGCCGTGCCGCACCCGCCGCCTCCACTACCGGCTCACCCCGACCAGTTCAGTCCCAACGCTGAACCCGATGCAACGCAGATGGTTCCCGGCCGGCGCTGGGCGTCGGTGAAAGACGGTACGGAGGAAACGAAATCACCCGCAGCCGCGCGGCAAACGCATATCACGCCCGCAACCTCCGCCGCGAGTGCTCTGCCCAGCGGCAGCGCATCTCATGTTGCCGCGTCCCAGGCGCCAGCGGCAGTCAAGCCCGCGCATGCTGCAGCGCTTCCCGGCGAGCTGAAGACCCAGCCTCAAATTCACGTGGTCGTAGACGGACCCGAAACCGCAGTCCACAAAACCGAAGGAGCCCGGCCCGCAGCGACTCCAGACAAGCCCCACAAAGGCCCACAAGTCGTTCCGGACGACGGAAGCCGTCCCCCGCAGCCAGTCCCGGACGACGGAAGTCGTCCCCCGCAGCCATCTCCACCCCAGGGAGGAGTCCGCTAACGATGGCACTCATGGCGTCCACGCGGCGCGAGGCGGACACCCAGTCGTTCCCCTTGGCCCTCTATATACTGACGCCTTTGCTGGCGTTAGGCCTCCAGTCGTTCGTTACGCTGCACTTCACGCATTTCGCAACGCTCGACTTGCCGTTGCTGGTGGTGATTTACTTCGCCATGACGCTGCGAACGCCGATAGCGGCAACCTTCGGAGGCGCCCTTCTGGGCCTCGCGCAGGATGCCCTGACACACCAGCCACTTGGCGTCTTTGGCATCGCTAAGGCGTTCATCGGCTATCTCGCGGCCTCGCTCGGCGTCCGCATCGATACCGAAAGCGTCGGAACGCGGCTGGTTCTTACCTTCCTCTTCGTGCTGCTGAACAATGCGATCGACTGGGTCCTCGTCCGACACCTCCTGGCACAGCCCATGCCTTGGGGATGGCTGTATCAGATGTTGCGCGCCGCCATTAATACGCTGGTGGCGATCGTCCTCTTTGCATTGCTCGACCGGCTGAAATCACGGGAGTAAGATCGATGCCAATATCCCCGGCAAAAACGCTGGCCAGAATCCCGGAACATGAATCATGATCAGCGATAAAATACCCAGATTCGAGCACAAGGAAGAAGATTTACCGGCAATCAAACTGACCGTCTTTCAGTACGGCATCGTCGGCGTAATGCTGGTGCTCATCTTCGGCCTCTGGCGCCTGCAGGTAGTCGGGGCGGAGAATTATCGCGCGCTGGCCCAGGCCAATCGTGTTCGCAAAGTCCCGATTCTCGCCGCTCGCGGACAGCTCTTCGATCGCGAAGGCCGCCTGCTGGTCGATAACTACCCTTCCGTCTCTTGTTTTCTGGTTCGTGAACAAGGACACAACTTCGCTCCCGACCTCCCGCTTATCGCGCGTGGCTTGCACATGACCGTCGACCAGATCGACGCCATACTGAAAAAGTATCGCTCCGCTCCGAAGTACCAGCCGCTGCCGCTCAAAGAAGACATCACGCCGGACGAGCAGGAGTTTATCGCCGCGCACCGCGACGAGATGCCAGAGCTTGAAACCATCGACGAACAGCGCCGCCTCTATCCCAAAGACGGATTCGCCGCGCACCTCATCGGCTATGTCGGCGAGGTTAGCGAGGAGATGCTGAACGATCCGCGCTATGCCTTCTATGAACCGGGAGATGTGGTCGGCCGATCGGGCGTCGAAGAGACCTATGACGCGATTCTTCGCGGACAGGACGGATCGCACGATGTTCTAGTTGACAGCCACGGCCGCGAGGTAGGAACGCTCGGCACCGAGCGCTCGGTCCCTGGTAAGAGCCTTCGGCTAACCATCGACATGGACATCCAGCGGGCGGCGGAAAATGCTCTCGGCGACCGCGACGGAGCCGTCGTCGCTCTCGATCCGCACACCGGCGAGGTGCTTGCCATGGTAAGCCGCCCGGTCTTCGACCCCAACCAGTTCGCCGTTCGCATCGGACGCGACGAGTGGAACAAGCTCATCACCGATCCCGACCATCCGCTATTGAACAAGACCATCCAGGCAATGTCGCCGCCCGGGTCGACCTTCAAGATCATCATGACCCTTGCGGGATTGCAGGAAGGTGTGGCGCAGAACCTGAAGGTAAACTGCCAGGGCGGGGCTACTTTTTACGGACACTTCTACGCCTGCGATCGCCATCATGGAGAGGTCGACATTCACGATGCCCTCCCCTACTCCTGCGACAGCTACTACTACACGCTGGCTGTGAAGCTCGGCATCGACACCATCGCGAAATACGCACATGAAGTCGGCCTCGGACAAAAGACCGGCATCGACCTTCCCGACGAGATAGCCGGCGTGATGCCGTCCACCGAATGGGCGATGAGAGATTTTCACCGCAAGTGGTACGCAGGCGAGACGGTTTCGGTTGGCATCGGCCAGGGCGCAGTCGCGGTCACACCTATCCAGCTGGCCCGCGCCATTGGAGGCATCGCCTCCGGTGGAGTTTTCAAACGTCCACACGTCGTTTTGCCCGACGAACTCTCTCCGGACTACCGGCAGGCTATTCTTGACTCCTTCCCCGGCTCCGGAGACGTGACCGTCCCGCTCGATCCCGCCAATTGGGAAATCATCACCGATGACATGGCCAATGTGACCCAGTCTCCGATTGGCACAGCCTACGCTGCGCGCCTTCAAAACATTGACTTTGCAGGCAAGACAGGAACCGCGCAAATCGTCAATCATAGCTTCGGAGCGAAGAAAGTGTCGTCGGACGTAAGCCAGCGCGCCAACGCGTGGTTCGTGGGTATCGCTCCGCGGAGGAACCCGGACATTGTGGTGGTCGTCTTCTGGCAGCACGGGGGCTGGGGCGCAGGCTCCGCTTCACTTGCAGGAAAGGTCATCCAGGCCTTCGTGGACAAGCAGCGCCGCCTCGATCACAATCTGGTAGCCGAACAGCCGCGGCATATCGATGTGGGAGCCGTATGGTCCGACCCGCAAAATCCAAATGTTTTAGGCGGCAAACCTCTACTATCGAAGCGCGAGAAAAATGATACGTTAGCCTCGGCGCGCGCCGGACATTTCCTTCTGACAGTTCCGGCCGCCACGACGGCGCCGGACGTGCTCGCAACGGCGGTTCGCTGAACAATGCGCCGTCGCATTCTCTCCTTCCGCGACTTCGACTGGACCCTCCTCGGGTTCGTCATGGTGCTCTCCATTATCAGCGTCCTTGAAATTTACTCAGCGACGCTGCACACGAAATTCGTGGGCTTCTACAAGCAGCAGATTCTGTGGTTGCTGGGCGGCCTCTTCGCCATGTTCATCCTGTCGCTCATCGACTACCACCGGCTGCTCGAATTTATTCACTGGATTTACGGTTTCTGTCTAATTTCTCTGGTGGCTGTCCTGGCTATCGGCCAAAAGGTCCTGGGCGGCCGCCGCTGGATCAGGTTTCCCGGCGGCATTCACTTCCAGCCATCTGAATGGGTAAAGCTGGTGTTGATTCTGGCTGTCACCCGTTATTTCGTCGGACTCTCAGGCCGCCACCTCACTTGGCCCGATATCTTCAAGGCCATGGCGCTGGTCGGGGTGCCTATGCTCCTGGTGCTTAGGCAGCCCGATCTCGGCACGGCGCTCACCTACGCTCCCATTCTCCTCGTCGGGCTCTTTCTGGGCGGCATCGACTGGAAGAAAGCCGGCATTCTCATCTGTGGCGGATTTCTCCTCGTCGGCATTGCCTTCTCCAGCAGTAAAATCCTCAAGCCCTATCAGAAGACCAGGCTCACCAGCTTTATGAACCCCGGAGCCGACCCCAAAGGCAGCGGGTATCAGATCCTTCAGTCCAAAATTGCCGTAGGCGACGGCGGCGTCTTCGGCCGCGGCACTACCAAGGGGACACAGACTCAGGGCGACTTCCTGCCGATTCCCTACACCGACTTCATCTTCGCTGCCTTTGCCGAGGAACACGGCTTCATCGGCGCCGTAATCGTGCTGCTGATATACTTTTTGATATTGATGCGTTTGATTCAAAACGCACAGACAGCCGCAGACCTCCCAGGCACGTTCCTGGTGATGGGCGTAGTGGCCGTGCTGATTTTTCAGATTGCGGTCAACGTCGGAATGGTCATTGGGCTGATGCCGGTCACCGGGATTCCCCTCCCGCTCATGAGCTACGGAGGCTCCTCGGTGCTGTTTACGTTTCTGGCTCTGGGCATTGTAATGAACGTCCGGATGAACCGCTTCGTGAACTAAGTCCCCGGCGCAGACGAATTAGGGATAAAGCCCGCCGCGGCGGGTGAGCAACACCAGAATTTAACTTTAGCCGGCCGGATGGATTATCGGGCCGGGCAGGATTCAGGAATGAGCGAGCAGAGAAGGGTAACGGCCCCGCCAGGAAAATTGGCTGAAGCGGTCACAAACTCTCTGTGTCCGGATGTTTCCCGTAACATAGTTGGTTTTTCAAGTGGGCCTCCGCCAGGCAATCGGCGCGAGCGCGAACTATCTTCCCCGCAAAGAATCTTCTTCGCTACGACCGTCCCTTCGCCATCCCCAACCCTTCCCGGATTCCCGCTCTGATCTGTCTCGACCGTTGCCTTGCGGCTCTGCCGCGGGCGGGAAAGAGTCAGAATGTCGAAAGAGATTTGCATATCCACCACGCCGCATGAAACGCGGCTGGCGATTCTGGAAAACGACGAACTCACCGAAATCTACTACGAGCGCGAGAACGAATACACCCTCGCCGGTTCCATATACAAGGGTCGCGTCACACGCGTTCTGCCCGGGATGCAGTCGGCTTTTGTCGACATCGGCCTTGAGCGCGACGCCTTCCTCTATGTCACCGACTTTCTCGAGGAGCAGGAAGACAGCGCCGACTTCGAGCGCACCAATCTTTCCGGCGGTCAGCCACGCCGCGACAACGGGCGCGCACGCCAACCGCAATCCGAACCGAATGCAGTTCAGGAATCCGCCGCATCACCCGCTCGCGTTGATGCCCCCGGCGAAGACGATTCGCCCTCTGGAACCCGCCGATGGCGCGGCCGCCGCGGTCGGGGGCGCGGCGTACGGCAGCGTGGAAGCGACAATAACGAGCGTGAAAGTTCACCCCGTGAAGAACAGGTGCAGAATAGCCCGGTCGAAGCCGGTTCTGAAGAAATTCGCTATGACGCGCCGGTTATAGATAAGCGAGTCGACGAAACAGAAGCCACTTTCGCGCGCAGAAGCCCGGCCTCTGCTCCATCGCCCGGCAACGGCCGCACTCTGCTCCCCGGCGAATCGCTCTCGAAATATGGCGCAGCACCCGCGGCCGAGCCCTGCAAACCGCAAACCACGTCTGCCCCAGCGTTCAAGACCAATTACACCGCTCCCAAACCATCCACGTTGATTGAGACGCCCCTGACGTGGGATGGAAGCTCGCTGCTGCCCGGCGAATCGCGCGCCCCCAGAACGAAGGCCCCGCCCGAGTTCGGATCTGAATCCCGGCCGGAATCTGATTTTGCTGAATCGCAAATTACGGAGCCTCAGGCCAGCGAGCCGGTCTATGAGATTCAACAGGAAGGGGACCGGGCATCACAGCGCGAACATCGGCAGGAAGAGCCGCAGACCGCCGCATCTCCGGCAACTGTCGAAGACAGCCAGCCGCGGGCGCCGGAAGAGATTCACGAGGAAGTCGCCCCGCAGCCGTCGGCATTCATCGAAGCCGAGGCGTATCAGGAAATCGCGCCGCGTCACGAAGCCGAACCGCATCACGAGCTGGAAATGCACGAGGAGATTCACGAGTTTGAGCCCGAGAGCGCATCGGCATCGCATCGCGTCGATACCGCCGCGCCCACCGAGTTCCGCGTCAGCAGCGTCGCAGAAGTAGAAGAAGCCGACCAACAGGCTCCTGGAATAGAGGACCACCCCTCGCCTGAACTCGAAGTGCCCGAGCACGACGAGCAGGCAACAGAGGTCGCCGATCAGCTCTTCGGCTTTGCGCCCGGCGCGGGCATCCTCGAAGAAGAAGTGATCGACGACGACGAATATGACTTTGAGCCGATTCACGTCAACGGCGGCGAAGAACATGACTCAGAAGACCTCGAAGAGGAGACGCTCGAGCAATCCGGCGAGCAACTCAGCGACATCGTGCGTGAAGAACACCTCGACCGCCGCCTCCCCAGCCAAACGGACCCCGTAGAGTCGGGCCTCGAGGTCGAAGAAGAGACCGAAGATTTCGAGTACGGCGAAACCGGCCCCGAAGATGAAGAGGAAGATTCGATCGAGGAGGGTCAACCTGGCGAGGAATCAGCCACTGCGGACGCTGGAGCTCCCTCCCGTGAGCGCGACCGCGGCGGAGAACGCCGTGGAAGGCGCGGAGAACGTCATGGAGATCGGCGCGGCGGGCGCCTGGGCCGCCGTCCGGGGGGTGGAGGCGGACGTCACCGTGCTTCCGCCCAAACCATGGACCTGCCCATCATCAGCGACCTTCTGAAGCAGGGCCAGGAAATCCTCCTTCAGATCGCAAAGGAACCTATCGCCAAAAAGGGCGCACGAGTCACCAGCCACATCGCGCTGCCCGGACGCTTCCTCGTCTTCATGCCGACCGTGAATCACGTCGGCGTGTCGCGCAAAATTGCCTCCGATGAAGAGCGGCAACGGCTCAAGCGTATCCTCATCAGCGAAAAGGGCGATGCATCCGGTGGCTTCATCGTCCGCACCGCCGCCGACGGAGCCAGCGAAGACGAGCTGCGTGCCGATCTGCGCTTCCTCATCAGCCTCTGGAACGACGTTAAACAGCGCGAAGAGGGAAGCAAGGCTCCGGCACTCATCTATCACGACCTCAACCTCGTCGAGCGGGTGCTGCGCGATCAGGTAAGCGACAACTTCTCCACCATCTGGGTCGACAGCGAAGCCGAGTACGAGCGTACCGTGCGCTTCCTCAATCGATTCCAACCAGCGCTCGTGCGCCGTGTCAAGCTCTACACGAAGGAGACACCGCTCTTCGAGCATTTCGGCATTCAGGACGAGATCACGAAGGCACTCAAGTCCAAGGTCTGGCTCAAGTCCGGAGGCTCCATCGTCATCAACCAGACCGAAGCCCTCGTTGCCATCGACATCAATACCGGCAAATACGTTGGCAAAACGGCACGCCTTGAGGACACCATACTCAAGACCAACCTCGACGCGATACCGGAAATCGTCCGCCAGATTCGTCTCCGCGACCTGGGTGGCATCATCGTCATCGACTTCATCGACATGGACGAGCGCAAGAACCGCCATAAGGTGATGGCCGCGCTCGAAGAGGCCCTCAAGGCCGATCGCGCGCCGTCAAAGGTGCTCCAGTTCAATGATTTCGGTCTCGTGGCGATCACCCGCAAGCGCGTCAAGCAGTCGCTCGAGCGCACGCTGAGCGTTCCCTGCCCCGTCTGCGCTGCCACGGGCATGGTCAAGAGCCCAACTACTGTGGCCAATGAAATCTACATTGAGTTGCGCAAGATGCAAAAACATCTCGATCGTGGAGACGTGATGCTGCGCGTAAATCCGGAGGTGGTCAAAACGCTGAAGGCCAACAACGCGCGCTGGCTCAATGAACTCGAAGAGATGTTGGGCAAAACCATCATCGTGAAGAGCGATCCCGCCCTCCACCCTGAGCAGTTCGACATTCACTAAAGAAAACAATAAAGAAACAAGGAGCAGGCGCAGAGCCTGCTCCTTGTTTTTGCATCGGCCATTTTAGTCTTGCATCATTATTTTCGATGGCAAAACAATACGCGCAAATCGATCCTGCTCTCCGCGAGTTTATCGAGGGCCAGCACGTCTTCTTCGCCGCGTCGGCAACTCCAAACAGCCGCGTAAATGTCTCGCCCAAGGGAGTCAACGCCCTCAGCATCCTCGATGAAAAGACCGTGGCCTATCTCGACCTGACAGGCAGCGGCAGCGAGGCCGCCGCCCACCTGCGTGCCGACGGACGTCTCACCCTCATGTTTTGCGCCTTCGAAGGCCGCCCGCAGATTCTCCGTCTCTACGGCCGTGGCCGCGCCGTGTCGCGCGGTAGCGCCGAATACGGGCACCTCCTAGACACCGCCTTCGCCGGTATAGAACCGCTCGGAGCACGCCAAATCGTCATCCTCGACATCGATCTCGTGCAGACCTCCTGCGGCTATGGCGTCCCGCTCTTCGACTATGCTGGAGAACGCCCGACGCTCATCGACTGGGCCGCACGCAAAGGAGAAGAAGGCCTGGAAGCCTACCGTCGCGAGAAGAATGCCCGCAGCATCGACGGCTTGCCAACAGGACTCTTTGAGGACTAGGCCCGCATCACATCGATGCGACAGGAATCATGGTCAGGTCGTCCACCAAGCCCACTTCCTTCTGCACAAAGGGTTCCGCGTAGCGCACACCGCCCAGCAGCCCATAGTGCCGCGCCTCGGCAAGTGTCCGCTCGCGAATCTCTTCCTCTGGTACGAACAGGCCGCTGCCAGAGGCCTGATTCGCATATTGCGAGGTGTAAGCCATTAGCGCGCGGTGCCGCTCTTCGATAAAGGGGCTGACGTCGACCACGAAGCTCGGCCGAACATCGGCATACAGGCTCGCGTAAACGACTTTGAAAGGCCGCCACGGAGGCGAATCCGTCTCCAGCTTCGCCAGCCCGCTCAAAAAGCACGCCTCATAGCCAAGCGTAGATGTTGTGTAGTGGTCCGGATGCCTTCCCGTCCAATACGGCAGAATCACCACGCGCGGCCTGACGCGGCGCAGCGCCTCCACTACCTTTAGGCGGTTTTGATAGGTATTTTCGACGCCGCCATCGGGGATATCCAGCGCCTCGCGCCACACCACTCCCAGAATCCGCCCCGCGGCAGCGGCCTCAGCCTCGCGCTCCGCAGCCGAGCCGCGCGTACCTGCCTCGCCGCGCGTCAGATCGAGAATCGCCGTCCGGACGCCCTGCGCGCGCAGCTTTAACAACGTTCCGCCACAGGTCTGCTCCACGTCATCACGATGCGCGGCAACCGCGAGCACCTCTGCAATTGATTCGTCCGTCATATGCTGTCCACAAAGCGAAAGCGCAGCCCGATGTAAGCCGCGCTTTCTGCGCCCTGAAACCTGAGCCCTGTGCCCTAGTACGTAGTGTTATCGCCGTCGCTGGCCGCGTCCATGTAGGCCACGTCGGCTGCTGTTCCGCTCACCGTCACGTTGGAGTTGTTGCGCTCCGAGCCATCCGCGGTGTTGTAGATGTAGACCTGCCCGCCTTCAGCCGTATAAACCTTGTTCAGCCCGGTCACGGCGGCAATCCCCG
Organism: uncultured Acidobacteriaceae bacterium; assembly: GCA_963743135.1. Classification (GTDB taxonomy): domain Bacteria; phylum Acidobacteriota; class Terriglobia; order Terriglobales; family Acidobacteriaceae; genus Silvibacterium. Next base: position 135,021 of record CAVUON010000006.1, on the reverse strand, counting down.
TAGCATCGCCTTTGTAGGCATCGAGAAGCGATGTGTTCGTCGAGGTATTGAACATCGTCAGGCACCCGTAAGGAACCGTTCCATTCGACGCCTGAGCGTTCTTGTAGGTCTCGCCCGAAGTGCATTGCGTCGAGCCGATCCACAGCGTGTTGTCGTCGCCGAAGACCATCTTGTTATGCGTTCCGTCGCTGATCGCATAGGAGCCGGTCACTTGGCCCGTCTGCGTATTCATAATCGAAAGAAATCCCTCGAACAGTCCGTCCGCCTGCAACTGCTGTCCAGCCAAATACAGCGTGTTGCCGTTAAAGATGGCGTTGGTCGTCCCGCCGGGAACTGCAATATCACTCTGGGCCACCAATGCAATTCCCTTCGCCCCGGAAGTGTTGCTGTTCAGCGACGATGCAGTGATCGGAATAATTGTGACCCCCGCCGTCGTACCGCTGCACTCCGGTCCGCAATCCAGCACATAGACCGAGGAACCGTCAGGCGAGAACACCGCCTTCGTTGGATGGTCGAAGCTGGCGCTTGCTCCCGCGCCTACCGGGAAAGCGCAAAACGCCGGCAGGTTCTGCGGCTCACAGTCCTGGGCGTTCAAATAATGCTGGGGATCGCTCGAAGCCGCCGCCGCTTGTTGCTGATCGGCCGTCAAGCCAACCACGCTGTACACGCTGAATTGATCGCTCGGTGTCGAGCCTATCAGGCTGTTTGCCGGTTGCGTCGAGTTCTGCACGAAGGCCAGGGCGATCGTGCCGCCGGGATTGACCGAAACGCGGTACACATTTGGAAGGTTCATTACGTAAGACTTGTTGGTTGCGACGTCCTCAATTGAAAGCACGTGCGTCGTTCCGTTAGCTGCGTACACAAACTGGCGCGGCCGATCGACAAAAATACTCGATGAAAGTCCACCGGCAATCGTAATAGGTGATCCCGTCTTTTCCTGCGCGTAGCTCACTATCACGAAACTACCGTCTCCAGCGCCGTACACCCCGCCTACCTGCTCTTCGGGCATATTCTGAATCGTCTGCGGCAGCGACCCGGTATAACCCGCAATCGAAAACGACCCGGTGTCGCTGTTATAGGGGTGCCGAATGTCGTAAAAGGCATCCACGAACGGAAGCGCGCCTTTGGATCCTGAGCTGGGGTTCTGTTCCGCGATCAATACCCGGTTCAAAACTCCGCTTGGCGGCAAAGTGCGGCCCGCAAAATAGTAATTCTTGCCGCACGAGGTGAGCAGCGACGCGAATGTCAGTAAAAGGATAGAACTGAACCAGAAACCCGTTAAACTTCTTCTCTTCAAAACCAAAAACCTCACAAAGCGCGGGAAAATTAAGTATAGCAAAGCAACGGAGGCAAAATCGCCCGCTACGGCTCCTGCGTTTTTTGCGCGGATACAATCGTCAGAGGAGGAAAGGTCGTCAACAGATTGGGCATCCGACGTCGCACCTTGAAGCCAACCTCGCGCAGTTCGTACGCATACTCGCCCGTCTTCTTATAATCGGAAAGAATAGCTTCACCGCCTGGTTTCAGCACCCGCGCAATCTCCAGAACAGCCCTGCGCCGCTTCATTCTGTCGTAGATGTTGTGCAGGCATAGGTTCGACACCACCACGTCGAAGCTGCCGTCGGGAAAGCTCATCCTCTGCGCGTCTTCATTCGCCAGTTCGCATTTCGATGCGACTCCTTCCAGCGCAAGATTCGCCTCCGTTCCCTCGCGCGCATTGCCGCTCAGATCTTCCGCATTCCAGATATCGATTCCCGTCGCGCGTCCCGTCGTAAGCCGTTTCGCCGCTCCAATCAGTAGCAGCCCGCGCCCTGTTCCCACATCCAGAACTTGCTCGTCCCCGCGCCACTCGTGCAACCTAAGCATCCGGTCGCGGTGCAGCAGCTTACCCCATTTCGAATAAACCAGCATCATGATGCCTTCGATGACGAGAAGGCATCCTGTCCATAGGCAGGGGTACTGCCACGATCTCTGAAAATGCCGCGATATTCCAAACAGAGCCAGCAGAACAATACCGATCACCAGCAGATTGCGAATTACTCCCGGCGCGTCGATACCATAATCCGCTCTCTTCATCTTGCTCCCCTAAACCTTCAATGGCGTGTATGCCGTCTGTTCCGTGATTGTTGCAGAAATGCGACATCCTCGCATAGAACAAAGAGCCCCTCGGTGGCAATGCAGCCCTGCCTGGAATACCATGACGAAGAGGCCATCATGACTGACCGTATTCAGAAAATGTTCGCCGGGCGGACCATCCTCTGCGATGGAGCCATGGGCACTACGCTCTACGCGCGCGGCGTCTTCATCAACCGCTGTTACGATGAGCTGAACCTCTCGCAGCCCGATCTGATCCGCTCCGTCCACGAAGACTATCTCCGGTCCGGAGCCGAGCTGATTGAGACCAACACCTTCGGCGCCAACGCTTTTCGCCTGCTGCGCTATGGCTTTCAGGATCAGGTCTTTGCCATCAACCAGGCCGGAGCCGAAATCGCCCGCCGGGCCGTCGCCCAGCTTGAGGACAAGCAGGCCGGCAAAGCCTGGGTCGCTGGGGCCATCGGCCCGCTGGGTGTTCACCTCGAGCCTCTGGGAAAGACTGGCCTCGATGAAGCCCGCGCCGCCTTCGCCGAACAGATTCGCGGCCTCGTCGCAGGTGGAGTCGATCTACTCGTCGTTGAAACCATCGTCGCGCTCAACGAAGCCGAGCAGGCCATCAGGGCCGCCCTCGAAGTTGCTCCAGACCTTCCCGTGCTTGCCATGATTACAGTCGATGAGGATGCCAACTGCCTCGACGGGTCGAGCCCCGAAACCGCTGCTGCGCGCCTCGCCGCTGCGGGCGCCGATGCCATAGGCTGCAATTGCAGCGCAGGCCCCGCAACCGTGCTCACCGCAATTGAGCGCATGAGTGCGGTCACAAATCTGCCGCTGGGAGCCATGCCGAATGCAGGAACGCCACGCGCCGTCGACGGTCGCAACATCTATCTATGCTCGCCTGAATACATGGCCAGCTTCGCTCGAAAATTTCTTAAGGCGGGCGCGCAATTTATCGGAGGATGTTGCGGCACCACTCCCAACCATATACGCGCCATCAAGTCCGCTATTCGCGCCGTGGAAGCGCAGAAGACCGCCAAGCCCGCAGCCGCGCGCGAGGCCATTATCACTGAAACTCCGCCCCTCCCCCTGGAACAGCGCTCGAAAATTGGACGCCTCATTCATGATGGAACCTTCGTCACACTGGTCGAAATTGTTCCGCCGCGCGGCATCGACTGTAACAAGGAACTCGAAGGTGCCGCCCTGCTCGCCGCCCGCGGTATCCATGCCATCAACGTGCCCGACTCGCCGCGCGCCTCGGCCCGCATGAGCGCGCAGAGCCTCTGCATCCAGATCCAGCAAAAGGTCGGCATCGAAACCGTGTTGCACTACACCTGCCGCGACCGCAACGTTCTCAGCATTCAGAGCGACCTGCTGGGCGCATCCTCCATCGGCCTCAAAAATATCCTGTGCCTCACCGGTGACCCGCCCAAGCTCGGAAATTACCCTGACGCCACAGCAGTCTTTGATGTCGATGCTATTGGTCTGGTCAACATTGTGCGCCGCCTCAATCACGGACTCGACATCGGCGGCAATCCGATCGGCGCGTCCACCGGATTCAGCATCGCCGCAGCCGCAAACCCAGGCGTCCCCGACATCGACAACGAGATCCGCCGCTTCGCCTACAAAGTCGAGGCTGGCGCTGAATACGCCATCACCCAGCCGGTCTTCGATCTGCGCCTTCTCGAGGCTTTCCTCAAGCGGATCGAGGGCTTCCGCATCCCTGTCATCGCCGGCATCTGGCCGCTCACCAGCCTTCGCAACGCTGAGTTCATGAAAAATGACCTCCGGGTCTCCGTGCCCGACAACATTTTGTTGCGTATGCAACAAGCGTCAACGCCGGAACTGGCGCGCGCTGAGGGCGTCCGCATCGCGCAGGAGATGCTTTCGGCTGTGCGGAGCATGGTGCAGGGTGTACAGGTCAGCGCGCCGCTGGGACGTTACGCACTTGCCGCCGACGTGATTGCGGGCGTGCTCGATCCACCGCCGGAAGAAAAAAAAATTGAAGGGGCAGCCGTTGCAAAACTTTGAGCAATCGCTGAAACAGCTCGAAGCCATCGTTGCGCAAATGGAGCGCGGCGATGTCACGCTCGAAGATTCCATCAAGCTGTTCGAGGAAGGCACAAAATTGGCGGACCAATGCAAACAGCAATTGGCCGACGCCGAAGGCAAAGTAGAAATTCTCATCAAACGCAACGGAGCCATGAAGCGCGAGCCCTTCGTCTAGGGACGGCCCCTACTGCTTGATTATCTTCGCCGCTCCTGGCTGAATATCTCCGCAGTCTGCCCCCACGAAGTGGGTATCTATCGTTGCATCCATCGAAAACGTCTGGCCGTTCGGCCCGGCCTGGTCGCTCGCCATTTGGTACGAGCCGTGACTGTGCTCGTCGTCCACAACGAGCATCTCCAAATGACCTTTCATCGTCCCGCCGCGTTGGGTTTTGCAGCTTACATCGAACGAATACTTGCCCGAGCCAGCTTGCCGGTTTGAATACTCGCATTCGGCGTTGTTCGGCTGGTTCATCTGCTCCATGTCCTTCTGCCACTCAGCAGGAGTCAGGCAGCCTTGAGACACCGTCGTGTGCGGCGCGCCCGGTACTGGCCTGCCCATAGCCTGGAGCTTCGCAACCACATCGGGCGGTAGTTGGAGCCCGCCAATTTTGGAATTAACGGTCGTTTCCCAGAGCCCCATCTTCACGGGCGGAGGTGTTGCAGTTTGTGCACTCGCGACAGCGACGGCGCAAAACATGATGAGTAGAATACCTTGGAATCGGTTCAGAATCATCGGAGTTCTCCCGCAGGATTTGCCGCAGCAGGCTGAACGCTCACGGTTGTATCACATCGCCGCAAGAACTATCGAATGAGTCCTTGTTCTGGACTCAAAACTATTTTCTTCCGCACAAACTCAACCACCTCGTCCGACATGTATTCCGGAGGTCCTATCAAAAAACGCGGCTTGCGTTCGAACAACTTCGCGGAAACGCCCGTCCAACGCGGCTCAAGCTCAGCCGCCCGCACCAGCACTGCATCCGCGCGGTCCAGAAACAGCCGTGCCGAATCCTTAAAATCCGCCGTCCCCGGATCCAGAACTGTCAGATAGAGATCGGGTCGCATAAACTGCATCACGCTGTTCGACTCCAGAATCGCATTCTCCGCTGTGGCCAGTTCTTTCCGAATCCGCGGCATTGCCTCCGCCAGCATTCCCTGGCGCGTCCGCACCCACAGCGAGCGCACCGCGCCCGCCGCCAGAAAACGCGCACTGTCCGTCCCCGACGACGGATTGCGCTCTTCACTGATGGCGATCGTGTGATCATCCGTCTGGCAGTCGCAAGGAGCGCCATCTGCCGTACAGAACCCATGCCCATACTGCGTAATCTTGAAGGCCGTCCAGCGCATCTCCGGCAGGCGCGCAATCAGATTCGCCACCACCGAAGTCTTCCCCACATTGCGCGAGTGCCCGCCAACCACAACGACAGCCACAACTACTTCTCTTTCTTCGCAGATGACCGTTTCGACGACGTCTCCGACGTTTTACGCGAACGCGCCGGTTCCGCTTCCGACCCCAGCCGTCCCAGCGCCGCAAGCTCCTTCAAATACCGCTGAAGAGGCCGCGCAGGCCTCCCCCAGAACACAACGCCGGCGCCCTTCACCTTTTTATGCGTCAACACGCCCGAGCCTGACCCAAGAATCACACGCTCGCCGATCTCCGCATGGTCTCCGATACCAACCTGCCCGCCAACGACCGCACCCGCGCGAATCATGCTCGATCCAGAAACGCCCGTCTGCGCCGCAATCACGACGTTCCGCTCCACGCGCACGTTGTGCCCAATATGGACGAGGTTATCGATCTTCACGCCGCGCCCGATCCGCGTCTCTTCAAGCGCCCCGCGATCAATCGTTGTGTTCGCGCCAATCTCCACATCGTCCTCAATCACAAGCCGTCCCTGTTGCGGAAACTGCACATACTCGCCCGTAGCATCATCGCGTACGTAGCCGAAACCATCCGACCCAAGCACCGCCCCCGCATGAACAACCACCCGGTCGCCCAGTTCTGTGCCCGGATAAATCACCACCCGCGGATAAATTCTGCAGCCGCGCCCCAGTATCACGCCCCGACCAACCACCGCGGCCGCGCCGATCGTCGTCTCATCGCCGAGATGCGCTCCGGCCTCGACAACCGCATAGGCGCCGACAGAGACGCGACGCCCACGCACGACATCGGCATCGATCCATGCCGTAGGATGAACCTCCGCGTCCGCTTCGGCATCGGAAAGCAGCCGCGCCGCCCGCGCAAACGCCAGCTTGGGCTTCGCGACCACCAGCAAAACCTTCCCCGAATCTCCCGCTGCAGCAGCCAGCTTCTCAGAAACAATGATCGCGCCGGATGAAGAAGCCAAAGCATCCCCGAGGACCGAAGCATCCTCGGCAAATACCAGCTCCGACGCGATCGCGGAGGCAATGCTGCCCACGCCCGAGACCTCAAGCTCCGGCGAGCCACCAAGCAGCTTCCCATCCAATAACTCTGCCAACTGAACCAATCGCAAAACTCACCCCTAACGGCTAGTCCTTAATACCTGTCTCTCGCGTCCCATCCGGACGCGTCTTCCATCTACGATGCACCCACAGCCACTGTTCAGGATACCGCCGTACATAATCCTCGATTACCGCCGTAAACCGGGCCGTATTCGCAAGTGCGTCAGCTTCATCATCGCCCGTTGAAACCACCGGAATCTCCTCGCCAAAGCGCAGCACGTATTTCCGCTCTGCTCCTTCCCATACCATGAAGCCCGGCAACACCGCTGCACCCGTCCTCAGCGCCACGCGCGCCAGGCCGGAAGCCGTACACGCCAGCCGTCCGAAGAACGGCACAAATACTCCCTGCGGCGGAGTCATATTCGTATCCATCAGAATACCCACCGTCTCGCCGTGCCGCATCGCCCCCAGCAGCCCGCGCGCAAAGTCATCCTTGTGCAGCACGCGATTCCCGTGCAGGCAGCGAATCGCATTCACCAGTCCGTCCACCTTCGCATTATCCAGCCGCCGAATCACCATGCCCATCGGATACCCCATCAGCGAGTGGTAATAGCTCGAAAGCTCCCACGCGCCCAGGTGCCCGGTCACAATCAGTACGCCTTTGCCGCGCTCGCGCGCCGCCAGATAATGCTCGAGGCCCTCATAGCGGAGAAAACTCCGTGTATTTTCGCGCGTATAGTTGGGCATCTGGCAGAACTCGCCCAGCAGCCAGCCTAAATTCCGGTACAACTCGCGAAGAATCCGCTGCAGTTCGCCAGTCGTTTTTTCAGGAAACGCCAGTTCCAGATTCCGCAGCCCGGTTTTTCGCAATCGCCGCATCAGGAAGAATGCCGCTGCGCCCACGCCCGCGCCCAATGCCCGCGCCGCCCAACGGGGCAGCGCCCCCAGCACCTTCACCAGCACCCATACAATCGCGTACTCCAGCTCTTCCCGCATCACAAAACGTAACGACAGTGTACGACGGCCTCACCAGACCGTTGGATAGACCGGCATAACCTTCCGTTCAACTTTGCGGAGTAATCTCAGAAAGACAAGAAAACGCAGCGAAAGGACGCGCCCATGCCCGAAGGAATCAAAACTCGCATCAGTGGCCATTCATTTGACCAAACCGTCAGCCGGCTCCAGACCCTTCTGTATGAGAAAGGCATCGAGCTCTTCTGCCTCGTCGACCATTCCGGCGAAGCCGTCGCAGCAGGTCTCGAAATGCGGCCTACCAAACTCCTCATCTTCGGCAATCCCAAGGGAGGAACGCCACTGATGCTGGCCGCGCCCAGCACAGCCCTCGACCTGCCCATGAAAATTCTCGTCGCCGAAGACCCGGATGGACACGTTGTCCTTTCCTGGAACGATCCCGCTTGGCTGCAACAGCGGCACGGCTTTCCGCCGGATCTCATCGCCAGCCTCGCCGTCATCGAAACGCTGGCCGCAAAAGCTGCTGATTGACTTCCCGCCGACACTCTGTTTTCATCAGCACATTCGCATGCAGCGCGTCATGACCAGCCCGGCCAACACCACCAGCCGAATTATTCCGGTCATGATTATTCTCTCCTCATAGGAGCGGGCGGCAGGCGGGCGAAATCGAAGTAATCGCAGACCACCACCGCTCCAGCAGCCGGTGGTTTTTTATTGAGGAGAAGTAAAAAAAATGGGAGTAACGTTAAGCGGAATCCAGCAGGCTCGGCAGCGCATTCAGGACGCCATCTACCTCTCGCCCGCCCCGCACTCTGATGAGTTGTCGAAGATGACGGGCCAGCAAGTCTTCCTCAAACTCGACAATCTCCAGCGCACCGGAGCCTTCAAGGAGCGCGGCGCTCTAAACAAAATTCTCACCCTCACTAAAGACGAAAAGCGCCGCGGAGTCATCGCCGCCAGCGCCGGAAACCACGCCCAGGCGGTCGCCTGCCACGCCACCGCGCGCGGCCTGCGCGCCCGCATCGTCATGCCGCTCATGACCCCGCTCGTCAAGACCGCATCCACCGCTGCTTACGGCGCCGAGGTCATTCTCCACGGAGCCAATTACGACGAGGCCTGCTCCGAAGCTACGCGCCTCGCGCGCGAAGACGGCATGACCTTCCTGCATCCCTTCGACGACGACGCTGTCATCGAAGGCCAGGGCAGCATCGGCCTCGAACTCCTCGAACAAATCCCGAGCCTCGAAGCCGTCGTCGTCCCCATCGGCGGCGGCGGCCTCATCGCCGGAGTCGCCTGCGCCATCAAGGAATCGAAACCCCACATCCGCGTCATAGGCGTGCAGACCGAGCGGCTCCCATCCATGCTCCGCGCCGCCGACGCAGGCTCGCCCGTAACCATCCCCGCCGAGGCCACCATCGCCGACGGCATCGCCGTTCGCCGCGCAGGCGAGCGAACTCTGCCTCTTGTGCAGCGCTACGTTGATGAACTCGTAACCGTAGACGAAGAAGAGATCGCCAAAGCCATTCTCGTTTTGCTCGAACGTGAAAAGACTCTTGCCGAAGGAGCCGGAGCCGTAGCCCTCGCCTCGCTCCTGCAACATAAAACCTCGCTCCGCGGCCAGCGCACCGCCGTCCTCGTCTGCGGAGGAAACATCGACGTCAGCCTGCTCGCCCGCATCATCGAGCGCGGCCTCGTCAAGGACGGACGCCGCACCCGCCTCCGCATCCATCTCACCGACCGCCCGGGAGCGCTGCATCAACTCACTCGCATCCTCGCCGACGCCCGCGCCAACATCGTGCAAACCGCCCACGACCGCGCACACTACGGGGTGAGTTTAGGAGACACAGTCATCGACATCACGCTCGAAACGCGCGGAGACGAGCACATCGAAGAAATCAGAAAGATGCTGACCGAAGCCGGCTATCGCCATGAAAGAATCGACTAAGGCTCGGCAGTACCGTGCCCGTTGGCGGGATTGCTTTCCGCCTCGACGGTCGCTCCAATGCCATGGCGAAGAAGGTTCAATCGGTGACGAGTTACCGCACTAGCTCAAAACCGGCCCGGTACTCTTCCGCTCCACCAGCGTGGGCTCAATCGAATACTCTGCGCCCTTCGCCGTAGCCGCTTCGCGAATGCTGTAAAGGGCCCGAAAAGCCAGCTTCGCAATCTCGGCGCGCGACAACTGCACCGTAGTCAGCGCCGGCTGCGTAAAAGCGCTGATTGCAATATCGTCGAACCCGATTACTGAAATATCGCGCGGTATTTTTAGTCCGTGCTCGAAAATCGCGCCCATTGCCCCGATTGCCGTCATGTCGTTCGAGGCCATCACCGCTGTAGGGCAACGGTCTTTCCTCAGCAGCCGCGCCATTGCTTCGTGGCCGCCGTCCATACGATGGTTGCCCTCTTCAATCAGGCTTTTGTCCGGGTTCAGCCCCTTGCGCTTCATGCTCGCGATGAAGGCCTTGCGCCGCACTCGCGCTGAGGTCAGATCCATCGGGCCGCTGATGAATCCGATCGAAGTATGCCCCAGCCCTCGCAGGTGCTCAACAGCCGCATCGATTCCGGCTGCATAATCGATGGAAATATTGCTGATGCCCTTCTGCGGCGTGCCCGTATCGAGAAAAACCAGCGGAATCTTCCTGCTGCTCAACTCATCGATCAGGTGCTCGTCCATCTCCGACGTCATAATCGCAACGCCGTCCACTTTGCGCTGCAACATGCGCGTCACGCAATGCTCCATGCGGCGCTTGTCGTAGTTGGTATTGGCAATCAGCACCTCCTGCCCATACTGCACCGCCACGTCCTCAAAGCTCTTTACCAGTTCCGGGAAAAATGGATTTGTAATGTCGGAGATAATCAACCCATACAAGCTGCTCCTGCCTGATCCGAGCGCGCGCGCATTGGTGTTGGGATAGAACTTCAGCGTTTCAATCGCGCGACGAACGCGCTCCGCTGTCTCCGCCGTGACTTTATCGGAGCCGTTAATGGTGCGCGAGACAGTAGCAGTGGAAACCTTAGCGAGCCGTGCAACTTCCTTTATATTCATAGGCGTGCTGGCAAGCATAAATCGAACGGCACTCCCCAAACGGGGGAAACGAACCGTGTACCTCGCCATGAAAAGTTATACCGATTTCGACCGAGATTTGGAAACGGTATCAGTAAGAGCGGAGATGAGCCAGGCAACGTCAACCGGCTCGTCGTTCAATGCCCATTAATCATTCCTTTGGCGGTTGTAATCGATTTCTCGTAATATTTTTTCTAGCTCAAAAAGGAACGCCCTCCGTGAAAAAACTCCTTGCCGCGTTACTCCTCTTTTTTCCGGCCCTGTTCGCCGCCGCCCAAAGCTCTTCCACTCAAAAGTACGACCCCCGCTGGTCCGAACAAAAGGCAAATGGCTGGTATGCCCAGCGGCCTTGGCTCGTCGGCAGCGACTATATCAACCGCGGCGCCATCAACCAGCTGGAAATGTGGCAGGCCGATACCTTTAACCCGCAACAGATCGACCAGGAGCTGGGCTGGGCGCAAGCCATTGGCATGAATACCATGCGCGTCTTCCTCCACGACCTGCTTTGGAAGCAGGATCCCGAAGGCTTCAAGAATCGCATCAATATCTTTCTCACCATCGCCGCGAAGCACCACATCCGCCCCATCTTCGTGCTCTTCGACTCCTGCTGGGACCCCAATCCCAAACTAGGCCCACAGCATCCGCCCATTCCCGGAGTCCACAACTCCGGCTGGGTGCAAAGCCCCCAACGCGCCGCTCTCGCTGACCCCGCGCAGTATCCGCGCCTCGAAGCCTACGTCCAAGGCGTCATCGCAGCCTTCGCCAATGACAACCGCATCCTCGCCTGGGATCTCTGGAACGAGCCCCACAACAACGCCGACGTCTCCTACGCCAAAGAAGAGCGCACCACAAAACACGACTATGTTGCCGAGCTGCTGCCGCAGGTATTCGCCTGGGCGCGAGCCGCCAATCCGTCACAACCCCTGACCAGCGGCGTATTCGAAGGCGACTGGTCGTCGCTCGCCAAAATGGACACCATCAGCCGCATCCAGATCGAAAACTCCGACGTCATCTCCTTCCACAATTACGGCTGGCCCGAAGACTTCGAACACCACGTCGCGTGGCTGGAGCAGTACCACCGTCCGCTCATCTGCACAGAGTACATGGCGCGCGGCGCCGGCAGCACCTTCGATACCATCCTGCCCATCGCCCAGAAAGACCGCGTGGCCGCGATCAACTGGGGATTTGTAAATGGCAAAACTCAGACCAATCTGCCTTGGGATTCTTGGACCCGTCCCTACGTCCTCCAGCAGCCTACAATCTGGTTCCACGACATCTTCTACCCGGACGGCAAGCCCTACCGACAGCGCGAAATCGAAATCATCCGCACCCTGACCACGCAGAGCAACGGAGCGCCCAAGCCATAACCGTTGGCCGTTCTGCTATCCTCACGGCGTAGCCTCGTGCAGGAGTTTGCAGTTTGCTTATCGACCGACGCCTCGCGGCAGCCGCCTTGCTGGCAGCCGTTCTCCCTCTTAGTTCTCTTGCTCAGAATGTTCCGCAAACGGGCGGCGGAGGCAACTCCACCGCTGGTGCCCATGCCGCCATCCACGACGCCGAAAATCGCCCAATCACTGCCGGAGGCTTCGTCAAATCCGGTCCGGTTGTCTTCAAGGACATTTCCAAACAATCGGGCGTCGCTTCCTGGCATCACGTCATGGGCACTCCGGAAAAGCAATTCATCATCGAGGCCAATGGCTCCGGAGTGGGACTGCTGGATTATGACAACGACGGCTGGCTCGACATCTATCTCGTCAACGGCTCTACCTATGACGCGCTCACCGGCAAAACCACTCCGCCTCACGCCGCGCTCTTCCATAACAATCACGATGGAACCTTCACCGACGTCGCCGAAAAAGCCGGCGTCACCAATGACCGCTGGGGATTCGGCGTCGCCATCGGCGACTTCGACAACGATGGCTGGCCCGACATCTTCGTCAGCAACTACGGCAAAAATCGCCTCTACCGCAACAACCGCAACGGAACCTTCACCGACGTTGCGGAAAAGGCCGGAGTCACACTCGGCAACTGGTCCACAGGAGCGACGTTTGGCGACTACGACGGCGATGGACGCCTCGATCTCTTCGTCCCCGGCTACATCCACTACGACATCACCAGTCCGCCCGTATCCGGCTCCAAATCCATGTCCTACAGCTTCTGCAACTTCCGCGGCATCGCCGTCATGTGCGGCCCGCGTGGTCTCGAAGGGGAGTCCGACCATCTCTTCCACAACAACGGAGACGGAACCTTCACCGATGTAAGCGTAAAAGCCGGAGTCAACGACCCGAACAAGTATTACGGCTTCAGCAGCGTATTCGTCGATCTCAACAACGACGGCAAAGTCGACTTGGTCGTAGCGGACGATTCCACACCCAACTACCTCTACATCAACAAAGGAAACGGAACATTCGAGGATGATAGCTACGCCTCTGGCTTTGCCCTCAATCAGGACGGACGCGAAGTAGCGTCCATGGGCCTCGCTGTCGGCGACTATGACAACGACGGATGGGACGATCTCTTCGTCACCGACTTCTCCGACGACTACGATGTCCTCTACCACAACGACGGAGAGGCCAACTTCTCTGATGTCAGCTATCACGCTGGCCTCGCGCAGGACACTATTCCCTTCCTCGGCTGGGGCACTGGGTTCATCGACTACGACAACGACGGCTGGAAGGATCTCTTTATGGTCAACGGCCACGTCTATCCCGGCGTCGATAAGCATGATTGGGGAACCACCTTCGCCCAGCGCCCGTTGCTCTTCCACAACGACCAGGGCAAGAAGTTCACGCTCGTTCCGCCCGTCGAAAACACCGGCCTCGCCATCGTCGCGCCCAGCCGCGGCGCGGCCTTCGGTGACCTCTTCAACGACGGAAAAATCGACGTGGTCATCAACCCGCTCGACGGCCCGGCGATCCTCCTCCGCAACGTCAACCCCGACCACCACCACTGGATCGAACTAAAGCTCGTCGGGGGTCCGAAAGGCCCGCGCGACGCCATCGGAGCCACCGTCTACCTCACCACCGGGGGCATACGCCAGCGCGGAGACGTTCTCAGCGGAGGAAGCTACATGTCCTCCAACGATCAACGCGTTCATTTTGGACTAGGAGACGCTGCCGCCGTCGATAAGCTGGAGATTCATTGGCCCGGCGGCGCCGTAGAAAATGTCCACCTGCCCTCGATCGATCGCATCTTCACCATCGAGCAAGGCAAAGGCATCATCGGCGAACTCTGCACCGCCTGCGCCCAAGAAGCAAGAGAGAAATAGCGAATGATGCAGACTAATCGCTGCAAGATCACCGAATGTGCCAAAGGCTGTACAAAAGCACGGCCAGCACAGTAGCGCTCACGCCGAAATAAAGCTGGTCGCGCTCCATTAGAAAACCAGCACCGGCCAAAATCACCCGTACAACAGGCGTCGCAATCAGCAGCAGCAAACCAAACTGAATCACGCTCTCCGCATCGCCGTGCAGCATCCCGTGCCAGATGCCCGAAGGAGTCCGCAGACGAGCAGCGACGCCATGAAAGTGGCTGTAATCCGGACGAGCCCCCGACGTGTGGAGCAGATAAAGCACGCCGCCCAGCAGCACGACCACCCCCGCCAGAAGGACACCAGCCTGCAACATGCGCCCTATAGCAATCTCCAGCTTCTCGTCGGTAAGCCGCATCACAGCCTCCCCGAAAGACTGTTCACAATCATCTCAACGCCCAACGCGACGATCACCAGCGAAAATACGATCCGCAGTGTCTTCACATTGGAGTGAACCAGGATCTTCGATCCCACCAGTGATCCGCCCAGCACGCCCAGCATCACCGGCATCGCCAGCCCCGGAGAAATGTAGCCGCGACTGAGATAAATCCCCGCGCTCGCCGCCGCCGTAACGCCGATCATGAAATTCGAGGTCGTCGTCGAGACCTTGAACGGTAGCCCCATCGCCTGATCCATCGCCAGCACTTTCACCGCACCCGACCCGATCCCCAGCAGGCCCGACAGCGTACCCGCGCTGAACATCAATCCAAATCCGGCAGGCACGCGCCGCGCCACATAGTCTTCGTTTCCCTGCGGGCCGGGAAAACTTCCACGCAGCCGCAGCCGTTCCGCCAGCACGTTGCTTCTGGCGTTCGCTGGGTGCGCGCGCTTCTTCCGCAGCGAAGCGTATGCAGAATAAAGCAGCACCAACCCGAAAATCAATCCAATGGAATGCGTCGAGACCTTCGTCGTCAGATACGCGCCCAGCACCGCGCCCAAAGTCGTCGCGATTTCAAGGAACATGCCAATGCGAATATTCGAGTACCCTTCGCGCACATAAGCCGCCGCCGCGCCCGACGAGGTAGCGATCACCGATACCAGCGAAGCGCCAATCGCATAATGAATGTCCACATGGAACAGCAGAGTGAGCACCGGCACGATGACCACGCCGCCGCCCAGCCCGGTCAGAGCCCCCAGCAGCCCCGCCAGCACCGAACTCAGAAAGATAAAGCCTGAAAATTCCGCAGCGCCCATGCCCTACCAGAGTACAACCTCGCCTCATCGGACCACAGATTTCAGATGCGTGAAAGCAGCCAGCGCCCAGTCACCATCTTCTACGGAGTCAAAGGCGAGATAAAATCCCTCGATGGCATCTCTACGCCTCTTTCCAGCGAGGCGTAAGCAACGTTCAATTCAGCCGAAGCACCGTCACTGAATCCGGAACCAGAATCAACACCCCGCCGGAAAGCGAAATATCATCCGAAGACCGCAGCGCTATCTCTGCATTCTCTGGGACAGGCAACTCGATCCTATCCGAAGCCACACTCAACGCGATCAAGAACTGACCGCGCCGAATCGTAAGCCAGCGCTCTCGCTCGCTGAAGGCCACCGTTACATTCCCGCAGACAAAATCCGCAGAAGATCGCCGTAGCGCGATCAATTCCCGGTACCACCCCAACATCCCCGCATGATCCGGCTCCGCAATCTCGTCCCAGTTCAATCGCGAGCGCGCAAACGTCGCCGCATCCTGCGGATCGGGAATCTCCTCCGGCTTCCACCCAAACGCGGCAAATTCCTTCTTGCGGCCTTCCGAAACTTGCTGTCCCAATTCTTCTTCATGATCGGTGAAAAACAAAAATGGAGAAGACGCCGCCCACTCCTCGCCCTGAAACACCAGCGGCACAAACGGAGAGGTCATTACCAGGGCCGCTGCAATCTTCACGCGCCCCGGCGTCGTCAACGCATTCAAACGCTCGCCCTTGGCGCGATTCCCCACCTGATCATGGTTTTGAGCGAATCCCAGAAAACGCCACGCCGGCAATCCCTCCACTGGGCGCCCATGCGCACGGTCGCGATACGCCGAGTAGCGCCCGTCATAGACAAACACGTCGCGCAGCGCCTTCGCCAGATCGGCCATCGATCCAAAATCGGCGTAGTATCCGCTGCGATCCCCCGTAAGCAGCGCCACCAATGCATGATGAAAGTCGTCGCTCCACTGCGCGTCCAGACCATAGCCGCCGCGTTCGCGCTCAGTCACCACGCGCGGATCGTTCAAATCACTCTCCGCAATCACCACGTAGCTGCGGCCCGTCTCCCGCTCCAGGGCGCGGACCGCTACTTCAAGCTGCTCCATAAAATGAACCGCCGACCGGTCGACATACGCATGAACCGCATCCAGCCGCAACCCGTCGAAGTGATAATCGCGCAGCCACATCTTCGCGTTGTCGATAAAAAACCGCCGCACCTCATCGCTGCCTGCGTCTTCAAAGTTCACCGCGTCGCCCCACGGAGTATGGTGGCTCGCTGTAAAGTAAGGCCCGAACCGCGATAGATAATTCCCCGACGGGCCAAGGTGGTTGTAGACCACATCCAGCAGCACCGCCAGCCCACGCGCGTGCGCCGCATTCACAAAATGCTTCAGCGCGTCAGGCCCGCCATACGTCTGCTGCGGAGCGAAGAGATCCACGCCGTCATAGCCCCATCCGCGCGCTCCCGGAAACGACGCCACCGGCATCAGCTCCACGTGTGTAATACCCAGCGTCTTCAGATAATCCAGCCGCTCCTCCGCCGCAGCAAACGTGCCTTCCGCCGTGAATGTGCCTACATGCAACTCATAAACCACCGCATCCCGAAGCGCCGAAGCTCGCCATCCGTCATCCGTCCACGCAAACGCCGCCTGATCCATCACGCACGACAATCCATGCACGCCGCAGGGCTGCCACGGTGAGCGTGGATCAGGCAAAACCGTATCATCGCCATTCAGAACAAACCCATAATCGCTGCCCGGCCCCGCAGCATCCACGCGAGCTTCCCACCAACCACCCTCACGCCGCGCAAGAGGCGACGCACGCTCGCCAATCTTCACATCCACGCGCTCAGCCAAAGGCGCCCACACACGAAACAGGTGCATCGCTCGATCCCTGAATACAAAATTGAAAGCGAAAGAAACTAGGTGAAAAAGGCTTTTCTCTATGATGCGGAATCAGAGCAGCCCTGAGCCTCTGGCTTCACTGCTCGTGATAATTCCGCATCAATCCGCCATCGATCACAAAGGTGGCGCCATTGATATAAGCCGCCGCATCCGAAGCAAGAAATGCCACCAGACCGGCGACATCATCCACCGTCCCCAGTCGTCCCAACGGAATATTCTTGAGCAGCGCATCCAGTTTGGGCTTATCCTCCAGCAGCGCTGTATTGATCGGCGTAGAAATCGCCCCTGGAGCCACATTGTTCACCGTGATCCCCAGCGGGCCCAACTCCACCGCCAGATCGCGCATCAGCATCCTCACGCCGCCCTTGCTCACGCAGTAGGTCGCAAAATGCGGCATTGCCATGTCCTCATGCACTGAGCTGATGTTGATCACCCGTCCAGGTTTCTTCGCGCCGAGCAGCCGCTGCACAAAAGCCTGAGTCAGAAAAAACGGCCCCTTCAGGTTCACGCCCAGAACTAAGTCGTAGTCTTCCTCGGTCGCCGCCCAGAAATCAGCCTTTTTTTCGACTCCTGCATTGTTCACCAGGATGTCAGCGCCGCCGAAGGCCTTCCATGTCTCCTCGACAAGATTTCGCACCGAGCCCACCTTGGACACATCCGCCTGAATAACAATTCCCTTCGCGCCCGCAGCCTGCACCATCTTCAGCGTGGCATCCGCCCCTTCCGGATGCCCCACATAATCGATGACAACATTCGCGCCCTCGCGCGCCAGCCGCGCAGCAATTCCCTGCCCGATCCCTGAGCTCGATCCCGTAACAATCGCTGTCCGCCCCGCAAGCGTAGGCATGGCTCGACACCTCCGTTGACTCAACTTGGTTGGATGCGCCGAAAATCCGGGCAGCCATGCGGGAAAAGCTCCGCCTCAGAGTTGGCTAGGCGGAGCCGAGGGAGGAGGAGCAGGTTTCTGATTGGACACTCCGGAAGCAGAAGCTGACGGAACGGGTGCCGAAGGAGCGGAAGTCGTCGTCGAAGGTAGCGAAGGAGCAGAAGTCTTCGTCGAAGGTGTCGGAGAGCCGGGAGCCGAAGAAGCGGACGGGGCAGAATCATCCGGGCTCACATAATCCGGGCGAAATTTATCCGGCGTCTGCTGGGCCGCCTGCTGATTCACAGACTTCTTGCCTCCAGCGATATGGGGCGTCAGCGTGACCAGGTTCACTACTGACGGATCGTCGCGAAGTTTCACATAAAGCTGCCCATCGTCTCCCGGATGCGGTACCTGCAGCACCCGGCCCGGAAATCCATCTGGAACCTGCACCGGATTTGTAAACTGCTGGTTCTGCGAAATTGAATCCACGAGGAACAGATTCGAACCTGTCAGTTTGCACGCCACCGCCGGCGACGGGCCGCACTGAAGCATCTGAAAGCTTGGCAGGCGAACCAGCGTAGCCAGCGGCTGCCAATCGCCCTTCACGCCATTTTCCGCCACCACGCGAAACTGCAACGGCCCGAAGCCCGACGTACCGAACGCCTTCGCCGGATCGAGCGTAGCCAAAGCCGTATGCGCGTCCTGCAGCGTCAAGCCACTCGCCAGGGTCAGCATCGTCGAGTATGACCCGTCGTCCGTAGCAACCTCGATCTTCTCGTCGCGCGAGAAGCGCTGCGGCGTCTGCGCCTTGAGCGAAAACAGCAGCTTCGCATTCTGCGGCAGCTCGTTCTCGTCTGAAAGCTGAATGTTGCTGTTCACCTCGACGTTATCCGCCTCGCCGTCTACCTCCACGCTCTTGCCGATCATCGTCACGCTGGGGCGCGATGCGTCGACCGTCGCGTCCAGGGGCACCTCACGTCCGTCGCGAAGCGTAGCCACGGCCTTTAGTGTCTCGCCCGACTTCAGCGCGCTGGCCGCCTTGGCATTCGTCGCTTCCATCGGCAGCTCATCCGTTCCTTGCGCACTCGAAAGCGTCCCTGGCTTGAACTCAATGCCCTTCATCGTAAGGCTGGCGACTTCATCCAGCCGCGTGCCCTCGAGCATTCCCTGGTGGTCGCCCGCATGGACCGTAAATGAGCTCAGATGTCCGGCTTCGGCGAAGGTGTGAACCGCAACATCCTCCGGTTTGTCCATCCCCGCCTGATTCACCATCAGCGTCATCGGGCCTGGTTTCGCATCCTTCAGCGGTACTGTCACCTCCACCTGGTTCGGCTTCACCAGCTTCCAGGTGGCTTTGATCTCTTTGCCATCCGCATTCTTGAACTGGATGCCCTCCACGCAGCTCGCATCGTCGGCCTCCAGATGCAGCGTGTCGTCGCGCCCCACCACCAGCGCATTTTCATCCGCAGCAGCGATCTGCCACGTCTGCTCATGCGCGCCCTGCAAATGAATCGCCGGTCCGGTAAACGGATCGAAGCCCCATTCGCCCCGAATCGAAGCCTTCACATCCGTGCCCACCACCGTTCCCGCCAGGGGCTTCGTGTCAACCGTCAGTCCGCCTTTCACCGCATCCGGCTTCAGCGGCAGGTCCACGCTCTTGCCGCTCGCCGCTTCCAGGTGCAGCATCAGATGCCGGGCATAGCCTGTTGAGAAGACCAGCGGAGCGCCGTCCACCGGCAGCGCAAGTGTCGTATTCTGCGCGCAGTAAACCTGCTTCTCGTCCACCGGGTGCAGCGGCGGTGGCTGCGCAGCCTCGATCGCCGGCAGCGCGATCACCAGCACCGATTTCGGATTATGGAACGACGGCGGTGTGTTGAGCTTCAGCGCCAGCGCGTCTCCGCTTTGCGCGGCCAGCGCCGGAATGTACCGGTATTCAGCCGTGTGAAACGAATCCATGATGCGCGCAATGTCGATCACCGATGCGACATAAGGGCTGTAGAAACCAAAACCGGCCTGAGGCGTCGAGCTGGCCTGCATCGCCAGGTCGCCCGCCGGACCCGAAGTCAGCGCCTGCACAATTGAAGTGCTGTGTCCATCATCGAGAACAAGATTGTCCTCTTTTTCCGTCAGGCAGGGAGCAATCTCGTCAATAGCTTTGCTTAGGCACTCCGGATCGATCTTGATATCCAGGCTGCGCGCCAGCAACGGAGAAATTTCCTTGAGCTTCTCCGGATCGGTCTCATTGATCTTCCGAACCGCATTCAGATACGCGTCGAGCCGCGAGCGGTCCAGGCTAGCCTGGTTCAAGTCCTGCGAGGCGCGCACAAATGCCCCCGGCCGTCCGCGAACCGCGCCCATCAGCGTCTTGAAATCGCCGCCCGTCTCCGGAGCCAGAAACAGCAGCACCTGCTGCGCGCCCTCGGGAACGGTAATCGTCAAACCCTCTGCGTTAAATTTCCTGTTCCAGGTCTCCGCCTTGAAAAACCACTTTTCCGGAGGAGGATTTGTGGCTCCGCGTAGAAAGGCCGCCACAAGCAGATAACGCGCCGCCTGGCCATCGGGAAAATCCGGGTGAATCCACAGCTTGTCTCCCGCCGCCAGGTTCGGAACCTCAGTAATCGGCAGCGTCTGATCGCCGTGTGTAACTTTCACCTCAAGCTTGGGACCGTTCAGGTCGAACGTCGCCGCATCGGCATAAACCACCGCGGCACAAGCGCACAGGAGCAGAGAAGCAAGAGACAAAGTAAAAAGACGCAAACGGAGAGATTTTGGGGAAGCCATAGTTTAATTCTAAGGAACTCCTGGTATCGCTGCGCGTCCAAAACGGCTCCGAGGACGGCTGCAAGCAGTAAATTACTAAAGACGCATCGGGAAACAACTCCGATCAGCGGAATCGCGATGTCGTACGACAGAAACCTTCCTGTTCACGTAGACCATTGAGGAATAAGAAAGTTGCGCCAGAAGTTCCAGCCGGGAAACCTCATCGGCAACTCACACCACACGGCTCTCCATCAGCTTTTCAATGCGAATCGGCAGCTCACGCACCCGCACTCCCGTCGCGTGATATGTGGCCATCGTCAGCGCTGAAGCCACACCAGTCAGGCCAATTTCGCCAATCCCGCGGGCGCCGTATTCTCCGATCACCGGATCGGGATAATCCAGGAAGATGACCTCCTGCTCGGGAATATCGGCATTGGTCGCCACTATGTAATCGGCAAAATTGTTGTTCAGCGGCTTGGCGTTGCGAGGATCGTAGATCGTCTCTTCAAACATCCCCATGCCAATGCCCATCACTGCCGCGCCCAGCATCTGATTGCGTCCCGATTTCAAGCTGATGATGCGCCCGGCATCCACCACGGTCAGCGTTCGCCGCACGCGCAGTCGCGCAATCCCCGGGTCCCAGCCAACCTCGATGAACTGCGCTCCAAAGCTGTGCATGGAGTATTTATCCGCATCGGGAGCGCCGCCGGTCTTTCCTTCCGCTTCCAGCGCCGCGATGCGCCGGAGCTTAAGCAAATTCTCAAATGGAACCCCGCTCTCCGGCGTCTCGCCCTTTTTGTGGACCCGTCCGGCAGTCATCGCGATGGTGTTTACATCCGCACCCTTGAACGGAGACTCATCCGTCGTTGCCGCCAGCTTCAGCAGGTCGCCTATCACGTTCATGCTTGCCGCAGCCACCGCAGGAATCACTGTAGCTGTCGCCGTCGAGCCGCCCGACGTGGGCCCAGGAGGCAGAGAGCTGTCACCCAGCACCGCATCGATCCTCTCGACCGGAATCCCCGTCTTGTCCGACACAATGATTGCGACCACCGTATACGTTCCCGTCCCAATGTCTTGCGTCGCGCAGGAAACCCGGGCGCGCCCGTCCGACGACAACCGAACTCGCGCCTGCGCTCCGCCGCGGCCCGCGGACCAAGTCCCCGTCCCCACGCCCATGCCGAGAATTTCGCTTCCGTCGCGCATCGATCCAACGCCCGGCTTGCGGTTGCTCCACCCAAAGCGATCCGCGCCCGTCTGATAGCATTCGCGCAGATGCTTGCTTGAAAATGGCAGGTCCGAGCTCTCATCTTTCTCCGCATAATTCCTGAGCCGGACCTCCAGCGGATCAAGATTCAGCTTCACCGCCAGCTCATCCATCGCCGAATCCAGCGCAAACATCCCTGGAGTCGCGCCCGGCCCCCGCATCGGCGTCGGCGTGCCGATGTTCAGCTTCACCAGCCGCTGCGTTGCCGTCACATTCGGGCAGCTATAAAGCATCGGCGTCGGCTCCGTCGCATTCTCCATATAGTCGTCGATGAACGAAGTTGGGTTCTTGACCTCCTGCACAATCGCCACCAGTTTGCCGTCAGTGGTTGCGCCCAGGCGCATGTGTTGCTCTGTCAACGGACGGTGCCCGACCGTAGTGAACATCAGGGTGCGCGGCACCGTCACCTTCACCGGACGATTCAGCCGCCGCGCTGCAATCGCCGCAAGCGCGGAGTGGGGCCACGGAAACAACTTTCCCCCGAAGCCTGACCCGCAGAAGGGTGAGATCACATGCACGTCATCAATCGGAATACCCAGCGTTTGCGACATCACGCCCTGGTGATTCATCACCCCCTGCGTGGTCTCGTACAACGTGACCTTGTCGCCCTTCCACACGGCGATTGTGCCGTGCATCTCCATCGGATTGTGCGTCTCCGTTGGGGTAACGTAGGTCACATCGATCTTGACGGGTGCGCTTGCAAATGCCGCCTCGGCGTCGCCGCGGGCATAATGCTTGCGCGGAGGCTCCGTAACTGCGCCGGCATCGCTCATCTGTGTCAAAGGCTTCTTTACCTGATAGGTGACCTTCACGTACGAAGCCGCGTCCTGAGCCTGCTGAAACGTATTTGCAACTACCAGAGCTACAAATTGCCCGTAGTAATAAACCACATCGTCTTCAAACGGAGGACGGCTCTCACCCGTGCGGCTGTCTCCTTCAAACGGAGCCGCCGTTCGAAACAAGGGATCGCTGTTGCCGTGATGCAAAACCGTCAGCACTCCCGGCATCTTCTCTGCAACCGAGGTATCAATGCCGGCAATCTTCCCACTGCCAATAGTGCTCGGCACGCCCACTCCATACACCACGCCCTCAATGGGATGGTCCACCGCATAACGTGCCGCGCCCGTAACTTTCAATCTCCCGTCAACTCGCGTAACGGCTGTTCCAATCACCGATGTAGACATATTTCCGCTCCTATGCCGTTTGTGTGGTTACGGTCAGGGCGCGCACCAGCGCGCGTTTGGCCAGCTCAATCTTGAACCCGTTATAGCGAAGCGGCTTCGCGTCGCGCAGCGCCGCCTCGGCGGCTGCATGGAAATTCCGCTCGTCCGGCGCCTTCCCCTCCAGCGCCGCTTCGGCCTCGCGCGAGCGCCACGGCTTCGTACCTACGCCGCCCAGCGCAATCCGCACGCGCTTGACGCGCCCGCCATCTACAGAGGCCACGACCGCCGCCGAAGCCAGCGCAAATTCATACTGTGCCCGGTCGCGCAGCTTAAGGTAATACGATTTCGTTCCCGCAACCGGCTTCGGCAGGGTGACGTACGTGATCAACTCGCCCGGCTCCAGCACAGTCTCCCGTTCCGGAGTCGATCCCGGAACGAGATAAAACTCATCCAGCGCAATCTCCCGCTCGCCCTTTGCTCCTTGCGTGTGCACCGTCGCCTCCAGAGCCATCATCGCGACCGCCATGTCCGAGGGGTTCGTGGCCACGCAATGCTCGCTTCCGCCCAGCACAGCATGAATGCGGTTGAATCCATCGATCGCCGAACATCCCGACCCGGGCTGCCGCTTATTGCACGCATACGTCGTATCGCGAAAGTAGTAGCAGCGCGTCCGTTGCAGAAGATTCCCGCCCGTCGTCGCCATATTCCGCAACTGCGGAGAAGCCCCCGACAAGAGCGCCTGCGAAAGCACTGTGAACCGCGCCTTTACGTCCGCATGGTTCGCCAGATCGCTGTTCCGTACCAGCGCGCCAATTTTCAACCCGCCATCCGCGCTCGACTCCACGCGATCCAGCGGCAAAAGATTGATATCCACCACCGACTTTGGCGTCTCAACATTGAGCTTCATCAGGTCGATCAGCGTCGTGCCGCCGGCCACAAAGCGTCCGCCCGGAGTTAAAGCAGCATCGACTGTCTTTGCCTGCGTAAAGCGGAAGGTTTGCATAAGAGCTCCTTCAATTTGTCTGCCTTGAATCGTTAACGGGATAATTACGCGCTACGGCGAGCCTGCTGCACCGCCGCCACGATGTTCTTATAGGCGCCACAGCGGCAGATGTTCCCGCTCATCGCCGCGCGAACGTCATCATCGCTCGTCCCAATCGGCTCCTTCATCAGCGCAACGCCCGACATGATCTGTCCCGGAGTGCAGTACCCGCACTGAAAGCCGTCATGGTCGAGAAACGCCTGCTGCACCGGATGCAGCACGCCATCCCGCTCCAATCCCTCGATGGTCGTGATCTCATCCATCTGGTGCATCACCGCAAAGCTCAGGCAAGAATTCACGCGCCGCCCGTTCACATGCACGGTACACGCGCCGCATTGCCCATGATCGCAGCCCTTCTTCGTGCCGAACATCTGCAGATTCTCGCGCAGCGCATCCAGCAGCGTAACCCGAGGCTCCAGCATCAGCTGGCGCTCTTTTCCATTCACGCGCAGCGTAACCGGAACCGCGCCCGGAACTCCCCCGGACGAATCCGCCTGATCAGCCGGAGCCTCGGCAACTCCGGCCGCATGGGCTAAAGGAGCGGCCGTAGCCGCCAGCCCCGCTGCGCCAAGCTGCGTAAGAAAGGACCGCCGGGAAAATTTGCCAAACACAGGCGCGTCCGTTTCAGGAAGCGCATTTAGAGGGGGATCGCACGGCTTCTTCATTCGCTGACTCCCGTGTAAGGTTGCCTGGGTCAGGGTTCGATGTGCCGCTGCAATCGGAAAGTGGCACAAACTTCAACGAGCCGGAAACGTGGATGACGGCCTAAATAAAACATTACAGCAGCCCAGCATCGAAGTCCACTACCGGCCCTTCGGAGCGGTCACGGCTCGCGTTCCTGCAGAAACCGTACAACCCTGAAGAGAATTTCCGCAATCAGTGGGCTTCTCGAACAAAGCAAAGCCGGGAGATGGCCTTTTCCGATCTAAAGCAATTATTATAAAATTCATATAGAACTAACGAATTCAATCGTATTGATCAGCACATCGAGAGGCCTATGAATCTATTCTCTCCCAAATTCCTGACCCTCCTTCTCGCCGCCGCCACAGCATCCACCGCCTTCGCCCAGCAGAATTTCATAGAAAGCTGGCAGGCCCGAGCCTCCGCCACCCAGGCAGCCCAGCCCCATTGGGTCACGCCGCTCGTCACGGTAACGCCGCGTCTTGAGCAGGAATTCCGCACCGACTTTGACCGCCAGATCACGCCCAAGCTTACCGACACCTGGATCTACGGCAACGGCAAAGGACTCGAGCTCATCCCCACCCGCCACATCGAGCTCCTCTTCAACGTGCCGCCCTACATCCAGCACAACTCAGCGGAAAAAGACGGCTTCGGCGACACAACGTTTCTAATGAAGTACCGCTTCTTCGCCCGCAATGAGGAACACGGCAGCAGCATCGTGACCGCGTTCTTCGGTGGAAGCATTCCCACCGGCAGCTATTCCAATGGCAGCACCGACGCATCCGTTAGCCCGACCCTGGCGGTCGGCAAAGGATTCGGTCCCTTCGACGTGCAATCCACCGCCGGGGCCACGCTTCCCGTCGCCAATACCAACAAATTGGGCCGTCCCATCGCCTGGAACACCGCCATGCAGTTCAAGGCCAGTCCCAACTGGTGGCCCGAGGTCGAATTCAACTCCACGTTTTACGAAGGAGGCCCCAACGACGGAAAAATCCAGAACTTCGTCACGCCCGGCATCGTAGGCCGCTGGAAACTCCACAACCGCCTCGGCGTAACCCTCGGAGCCGGAATTCAGATCGCCACCTCCGAATTCCACTCCTACAACCACGGCCTGGTCTTCTCCGCCAGAATGCCCTTCTAGCCGGCGAAAACAACAATCCCCATGCCCGCAACTCCGGACATGGGGACCTGAACCGGCGATTCAAGAACCGAATACCATCCTGAACCTCAACACACCGCTACCGGACCTTAACGGTTCCCTGCTCCGCCTTCATCTTCGCCAACGCGTCCGCTATCTGCTTCTGCGCGTCGGCCATCTGCTTTTGAAACTCAGCGCTGTCGATCTTAACCGCGGCCTCGGCGGCCTGCCGCTGCGCGTCTTCTATTTGCTGCCTGAACTCCGGACTGTTCAGCTTCGCCGTAGCTTCCTCCATCTGCCGCTGCGCATCTGCTATCTGCTTTTGGAATGCGGCGCTGTTGAGCTCGGCCATTGCCTGCCGCTGCGCGTCCTCCATCACCTTCTGCTTGAACTCCGCGCTATTCAGCTTCGCCGTAGCCTCTGCCGCCTGCCGCTGAACGTCGGCCATGTGCTGTTTAAATTCGGGGCTGTTCAGCAGAGTATCCGCCCGCATCGCCTTGCGCTGCGCATCCTCTATCTGCTTCCTGAACTCTGGGCTGTTGATCTTCGCCGTAGCCTCGGCGATCTTCCGCTGCGCGTTGGCCAGTTGCTCCTCGAGCATGCGTTGCTCCTCTGGGGTAAGCTCCCGGACGTCCCCATTGACGACCGCAAACGGCTTTTCATCCGGCCTCTTTTCGTGAGGAACATGATAGGTTCCCTTCCCCGGCGCAATCTGCGTATCCTGACCAACAACAGTCGGCGAAGCCTCAGACTCGTTTCCAGATGCCTGCCCTGATACAGCAGGATGCGCTTGCGAAACCACAGGCGCGGCCTGTGCCGCAGCCGGTTTTGCCGCAGCTTCCGTCTGCGCCATCGCCGGAACCACATGAAACATCCCCGCCAGCGCAATCGCAGCTACCATCGCCGTCGCGCCCAGCACCCCGCGAGCCACCTTCGCCCGCACACTCATCGCCGTCTTTCCCTGCATCAGTCGCATCACCCTCTCCTCCAGTACATTGCCGCTGAACAGTCCAGGAACCCGTGCCCGCTCCGCCAGACCGCTTCGCCCAACCATGCTTTGCGCCAGCGCCACCAGGCACTTCGCGTAAGCCATCTCCGACTCCATCGCCTCGGCCGCCATCGCGTCGCACACCATCTCCCGCGTCCTGCGAATGCACCGCTCGACGCCATATATCGCCGGATGCCAATTGAGCGGCAGCGCCGCCGCCTCGCAAAGCAGATTCACCAGGTAATCGCGCCGCCGGATGTGCGCCATCTCATGGCAAAGCGCGGCCATCACCTCATCCTCCGAATGTTGTGCAAAATCCTCCGGCCACAGCAGCAGCGGCGCAACCACGCCCACCACTACTGGGCCTGCAATTTCGCTCGACTCCCGAACCCGGGGCAGCGCCACACCCAGTCTGCGGGAGCAATCCGCCAAAGCCGCCCTCTCTCGATCGGACAAGGCAAGCTCCCGCGAATCCCTCACCAGCCTCCGCGCCACGCGCCACGCCCGCACAATCCGGAACAGGCCGAACAGTGCCACAGCCAGATATAGCGCCAGAATCCAATGCGCCGCCGCGGCCCTCAAACGCACCCTGCGCACATGCGCAGGAAACGCCAGCCAGGAAAGACTCAGCCCAGCCCCTGCCGTCGGGGATCCCAGAACAAGGCCGCCTGGTTGGCCGATAACGTCAAACGCCTCACCGGAAAACGCATTCGGAGAAGACGCGCCCGTCTGCATCACCGCAACAACAGGACCAGCCCGCCCGGCGTCATGCCCAGTTCCATGCAAAGTGCCACGCAGAGGCAGAAGTACAGCCAGGCCAAGAACCGCCAGCCAGACTCGGTGTTGCACCAACGGTTCCGGCCTGACCATCCTGAGCAGCAACCATGCCCCGGCCGCCAGCAGCAAAACCTGCCAGGAAGCATTCGCAAGATATTCGATCAAAGCCTGCTCCATCATGGCTTCTCCTTTCCCGCGCCGTCCTCCGCTGCGGTCAGCTTCTCCGCCAGCCGCGCCAGCTCTTCAGCGCTGATCTGCCGCGAATCCACCATCGCCATCAGCAGGGCCTCGCTCGATCCTCCGAACATCCGGCTCACCAGGTCATGCAGCGCGCTTCCTGTCGCGCGCTCGCGGCTCACCACTGGCGCGTACCGGAACGCACGCCCGTCCGGCACTCGTTTCACTTTCTTCTTTCGCCAAAGCACGTTGAGCATGGTTTGAACCGTCGTATAGGCCAGTTCCGCCCGCAACCGAGGCTGCACCTCGGCCACCGTGCACGGTCCCGACTCCCACAAAACCTGCATGATCTCCAGCTCCAGCGGAGTCAGCGTTTGCTTCTCTTTGCGCCGCATATCCCGAAACCACCCCGTCTCCTAATCCTTTCGTAGATTAAGACGTATCAACCGTGGTTTTGTCAACTAATCTTTTAGGAGATGTGCGGTGGGTAAAACTTTGGAAAGTCGTCTCACCAACCTGGCTGCGGATACCGACGCTGGGCTGCGAAACGGACACCCAGTTTATCTCTGGGTGGATTCACTGAACGGTTGACCGGGAGCAGTTGCCTGATACAGCTCCTGTTCACCATCTTTCTGCAGAAGGGTCAAAGTCCAGCCGTCACCAACCAGCCGATCCTTGGTCCACTCAAGCATGGGCATGCTGTAGCAATAGAGCAGAAAGCGCGGATGGTCCGCAATAAATTGCTGGTAATCGTCGAGCCGCATCGGAAGATAGTCTCGCTCAAGCGCAAGCGAGAATTCCGGAATAAAGTCGATCTGCTTGCCCGCGAAGCGGTGGTCGGTCAAATAGTGCATGCGCGCCCGTAGCGGTGGCGAAGCATACCACCATGCAGGTGTGAACTGGGCGGCGTCCGCCACAACGATGGCTTCCGGCGCGTCCGGTGGGTGACGCAGCAGTTTCGATACCATCCCTGACGGTGTCGCAGCGGTCATCAACGAGAGCAATCCCGCGGCAAGGGAGTAGGCCGCCACCGCCCGCGCGACGTGCCTCACCTTAGGCCACCGGGCTGCGACACGTGAGAGCGTCAATCCAGCCACCAGGCCTATCCCCATCGCCGATCCGACTGCGTAGCGCAGCTGAAAATATCCCGTGCCGAAGTGGGTAATCGTGAGCATCAGAGGGAGGAACAGCGCGAGTGTAACCGCGGCCGCAAAGTCCTCGACGGGCGTCCCTTGGTGGTCGTCATGTGCCGGGGACAACGGCGAAACGGCCTGCAACGCCACTACTGCCACGACGGCGAGCACCACAAGAATCAAGCTGAAATGTGGAAGCATAACGCTGTAGCCGCTGAGGTCGGTCAGATGAGGATGGGCAAAGAAGACCGGGGAGAACCGAATCGTCGAAAGCAGTTCGTGCTGTCGGCGCAGCATCGGAGGAAGTGTGAGGAGGGACGCTACCGCTCCCAGTGCGCAGCAGAGGAGTACATCCCAGTCCACGCGCCTGCGTCGCCAGGTGCGCACAGCCTCCGCTGCGAAGATGGGCGCGAGAGCGTAGATCAACCCATAGTGGTTGGTGAGGACGGCGCCGGCGGTACTCGCCACGATTCCGGCAAGCGCCGGGCCCCGCGAAGCGCGGCAGCACGCAATCTGCCAGCAACAGAGCGCGAGACCCGTGAAGCAAAGCAGCAAAGCATAGGACCTCGCCTCGATCCCGTATTGGACGACCGCGGTCCCAAGAAACATACCCATGGCGGCCAGAGCAAAGATTCCTCCCGCACTACGCCGGACAAAGAAATAGACCGTGGATGCCGCAACCGAAAAGGCCAGAATCGAGGGAAGGCGAAGTGCCAATTCCGTAGGAAGTGGCAAATGCAAGGTGATCCGCGCCAGCAAAAAGTACATTAGCGGGTTGCCGTCTGCATGAATCGCTTCAAACATCTCCTTCAGGGTCGGAATGGAAGAGATGAAGAAAGTGCTGAGTTCATCAAACCAGAATGGACGCAATAATGCCGAACGAATCGCCACGGCGAGAAACAAGACCGCGATTGCGGCCAGCAGCGCCTTCTCGCGCCAATCGATGCGGCTTTGCTTGGGTGGTTCAGAAGCCCGGGTTACGACGGTGCTCACTTGACTTCTCCTCGCGGCGGCTTCGCTTACGGTATCTCTGAGGTTTGGAGTCTGAGGAGTAAGATCACCGCGCAACTAAATGAGCCTTCGTTCCCCTCATTGTGAACATGCAGGGATTTATTTGTCACCTGTTAAGTCGCAATCCACCCATCATTAGATCGATCTCAGCCAACCCGTGGATTTACGACGGCTCGATTCGGTCTACTTGAAGAAGAACTCAGAATCGCGGAATCGATCTAACCCGGCCGAAACCTCGCCTCGGGCTTCCCAGCCGCCGGGTCACCGCTCGCTCGATGCCCCCCTCATACCGGTCGGTCGCAGCGTTTTCCAATCGCGGTTCTGCCCGGCTTTGTTTAAATTGTTTCTAGGAGCAAATTTCATATGACCGAACCCTTTATTCGCAACACCCTCGACGTTGACGCTCCGGTGAGCACCCTCTGGAAGATTCTCACCGACAACGAATTCATCCAGCAGTATATGTTCGGCTGCATAGCCGAAACAGACTGGAAGCCCGGCTCGCCTCTGCTATGGAAGGGCGCAGCCGACGGCAAGCTCTACGTAAAAGGCAGCGTAGTCTCCATTGATGCGCCGCACCGGCTGGAATACACCATTATCGACCCCAATAACACCACCATCGCCGACGTTCCGGAGAACTACCTCACGATGATCTACACTCTCGAAGACCGCGGCGATCGCGCCTCAAGCCTCGAAATCGCCCAAGGCGATTTTTCCAAGGTAGCCAAAGGCGAGCAGCGGTACAAAGAAAATCTGAGCGGTGGAGATCATATTCTCCAGGCAATCAAAAAGCTTGCCGAAGCACAATCGCACTGACAAATCTGGCGGTAGAAGGCTTCTGCGCCAGCCGGCAACGCGGGACAGAAACCATCTCCGCCATGTATCTTGAAAGATTGCGGGGTATTGCAACCGTTTCACGGCCGGCAGCCCTGGAACGAGCAGGTTTCTGGAGGATTGTCTGGACGTGCGGAAGAATCTGTTGTCTCTGGTAGCGGCCGTAGCGCTGCTGTCATGCTTTCAAAATCAGGCACGGGCGCAGTACACGCAGCCCACAGTTGCGCCCAATAGCACTCTGGCCAACGTACGCTACGACTATCGCTGGGAACTGTACGGGGGATTCGCCTATTCCCATTTCAATGCTGGACCCGACCTCGTTCAGGGCTCCAACCTCGGCGGATACGACATCCAGGCCGCGCGCTTCTTCACCCCGCGCTGGGCCATCGCGGCGAACGGACGCGGATATTTCGGAACCAGCGGCGCAGCCCCGAATCCTTATGGCATTCGCGGGCCATTCGTGAGCGAACAAATGTATCTCGCAGGCCCTGAATACCGTGGCCCCAGCAACCAGCACATCTCCATGCTCTTCCACGCACTGTTCGGCGGGGCCTATGGCAGTTTTCAGTCCGCGCTTCAGGACCAGCAGGGCAATCCGGTTCCACCGGCGGCGGTAGGCTTCTTCAGCAACCAGATGACTTTCGGCAGCGCCATCGGCGGATCGATTGATCTGAACCGCTCGCCGCGTCTCGTCTTTCGCATTTCCCCCGACGCCACCCTCACAGACTTCGGGAGCGCCGGCATCCACGAGCAATTCGCAATTTCGGTCGGTCTGGTCTATCGCCTCGGCCAGGGATTCCACAACAAGTGAGTGCAGATGATTTCTGCAAATTTGGTATACTTAGACTAGAGACACAGAAAGGCCCGGAAGCGAAAGCATCCGGGCTTTCTGATTGTTGTGGCAAATCTCTGCCGATGGAGTCTGGCCGCTCTTACCAAACCATTTAATATCAAGACTATGGCGATAAACATAATATTATGAAGACTATACAGCGCAATCTCCCGTAACTCATTTAGAATCAGGATCAATCGCAAATGAGTTGTGAAAGCAAGAGAGAAGAGATTGGATACCAATAGCCCGGCGCAAAGTCGCATGAAGCCTAATGTTTTCAGGATTATGCCAATAAACCAAGCATTTACAATAAGATAGAGAAATAATTACCGTAAGCCCTTTAGAATCAGGACCACCGCCCAAAAAAGGTTGCCCGGCAAGTCGCATTGCACTATGCCTTATCGGTTGAAAAATGCGAATCCCATCCGCGCTCCCCGCACACCCCAGCCGCCGTGCTAACGTAAAAAGTTCTACATATTTTCCTGTTAAGGACACTCCTCTTGGCTACCCCTGTTACTCTCGTTCTCCGCCAAACCGCGCTGAACACCATGCATCGCCGCATGGGAGCAAAAATGGTGGACTTCGGCGGCTGGGACATGCCTGTCGAATACTCCGGCTTGATCGCCGAACACATGGCCGTCCGCACCGGGGTGGGAGTCTTCGACGTTAGCCACATGGGCGACATCCAGATTCGCGGACCCGAGTCCCTCGCCGCCGTTCAGCACATCTCGATGAACGACGCCTCGAAGCTGCAGATGGGACAAGCTCACTACTCCGCCATGCTCTATCCGCAAGGTACGTTTGTTGACGACATCATCGTCCACAAACTAAGCGACAACGACTACCTCATCGTGATCAACGCCGGAACCCGCGAGAAAGATTTCCAGTGGGTTAAACAAAACGTCCAGCGCTTCCACTGCCACGCCAGCGACTACAGCGACTACTACACGCAACTCGCGATCCAGGGACCAAAGGCAGCCGATACGCTGGCCAAGCTGACCAATCTGGATCTGAGCGCAATCAAAGGCTACTGGTTCAAGTGGGGAACGGTCTGCGGCCTGCCGAACACACTCGTCGCTCGCACCGGCTACACCGGCGAAGACGGTTTCGAGATTTACGTCCCATCCGACGTCGCCACCAGTGAACGCGTATGGAACGAAGTGATCGAAGCCGGCAAGGAGTTCGGAATCTTGCCCTGCGGTCTCGGCGCGCGCAACACGCTGCGTCTGGAGTCAGCCATGTCGCTCTACGGACACGAAATTTCCGAAACCATCAACCCTTTCGAGGCGAATCTTGACCGTTTTCTAAAATTAGACAAGGGCAACTTCATTGGCTCCGAAGCATTGCGGACGGTTCAGTCAGAAGGCGGCCCCAAGCGCAAATTGGTTGGCCTCGAAATGATCGAGCGCGGCATCGCCCGCGACGGCTATCCGGTCTTGAACGCGGCGGGAGAAAAAATCGGCGCCGTCACTAGCGGTTCGCCCGCGCCGTTTTTAAAGAAGAACATCGCACTGGCCTGCGTGCCGGTCGAACTCGCCGTGGTCGGCAACGAAATTGCCGTCGAAATCCGCAACCATGCAGTCAGAGCGAAAATCGTGCACACGCCGTTTTACCGCAAACCAAAGAAGACAGCGTAGAGTTCAACAAGAGGAGAAAGAAACGGATGGCTTATCCGGAGCAATATAAGTACACGCGCGAGCACGAGTGGATTGAAGTCGCGGGCAAACAGGGCACCGTCGGCATTACCGATTACGCGCAGAACTCGCTCGGCGATATCGTCTTCGTCGAGGCTCCGAAGGTCGGAGCCAAGGTCGAGAAGGGCGCAGTCTTCGGCAGCGTGGAGTCAGTAAAGGCAGTATCCGATCTCTACTCGCCGGTCAGCGGAACGGTGACGGTAATCAACGAAGAACTCACATCTTCGCCCGAAAAACTCAACACCGACGCGCACTCCGCCTGGATCATCAAGGTGGAACTCAGCAATCCCGGCGAACTGGAGTCACTGCTCTCCTCCGCCGATTACGAAAAGTTCATCGCCGAAGAAACAGGGAAATAGAACCTGATGCGCTATCTGCCCAAGTCCGATGCCGAGCGCGCGGAAATGCTGCGCGAAATCGGCGCCGCTTCGATCGACGACCTCTTCTCCGTGATTCCCGCGGAGTATCGCCTGACGCGCGATCTGAACGTCCCGCGCCAGATGGGCGAGTCCGAAATCGTCGAGCACTTCAAGGCTGCCGCTGCAAAGAACGCGAACGGCTATGCAAGCTTTCTCGGCGCTGGCGCATACCGCCACTATCGCCCCGTCATTATTGATTCGCTGGTCCAGCGCGGCGAGTTTCTCACCTCGTACACGCCCTATCAGGCCGAGATCACGCAAGGCACGCTCCAGGCCATCTTCGAGTTCCAGACCATGATCTGCGAACTCACTGGCATGGACATCGCCAACGCCTCCATGTACGACGGCTCAACCGGCGCGGCAGAAGCCGTGATGATGGCCGTCCGCATCACCGGACGCGACGGCGTGCTGGTCGCTCGCACCGCGCATCCCGAATACCGCGAGGTGATGCACACCTACGCGCAGCATCAAGGGCATACAGCTCACGAAATCGATTACGGCCAGGACGGCAGAGTCGACCTCGAAGCGCTCGACCAGGCGATAACAGAAGATACAGCCTGCGTGCTCGTGCAGTCGCCCAACTTCTTTGGAGTCGTCGAAGACATTCCCACAATCGCGGAGATCGCGAATAAGAAAGGCGCGCTGCTGGTCGTGTCGATCGCTGAGGCCGTCTCGCTGGGCATCGTACGGCCTCCCGTGGAGGCGGACATCGTCTCGATGGAAGCGCAATCCTTCGGCGTAGCCCTGAGCTACGGCGGACCCTATTGCGGCGTGCTCGCAGCGAAGGAAAAATATCTCCGCCAGATGCCGGGTCGTCTGGTCGGCGAGACCAAAGACACCGAAGGCCGTCGCGGATTCGTCCTCACGCTCTCCGCCCGCGAGCAGCACATCCGCCGCGAAAAGGCGACCTCGAATATCTGCACCAATCAGGCACTGGTCGCGCTTATGACAACCATTTTTCTGACTGTCTACGGCAAACAGGGCATGCGCGAACTGGCTTTGCAGAATCTTGCCAAGGCGAAATATGCAGCCGACACGCTCGGCAAACAGGCCAAGCTTCTCTTCGCAAACACGCCGCGCTTCCACGAGTTCGTGTTGCAAACGGAAGAGTCTCCGGAACAGCTCAACCAACGCCTGCTGAAGAAGAAAATCATCGGCGGATTATCGCTGAAGAAGTGGTACCCGGAACTGGGCAATGCGACTTTGTGGTGCGCGACCGAGCTGACGACAAGGGAGCAGATTGATGCCGCAGCTGCGGTTGTCGCGAGCGCGCCGGTTGCCGTTTCGGCGCGGTAAATAAGCAGGATTGAAGATGGCAACGACCAACGGATTCACTGGAATAACACGGAAAGTAACATCGCATCTCACGCAGAACGAAGGCCTGAGCTTCGAAAAGTCCGCGCCCGGGAAAAAGGGCTACAAGCTCGCCCCGCTCGACGTCCCCGACGTAGACGCAACCGCGTTACTGGGCGGCGCCGCTCGCGAAGATACGGGCGCGCTGCCCGAGTTGAGTGAGATCGAAATCATCCGGCACTTCACGCGCCTCTCAACCTGGAACTATGCCATCGATCTCGGCATGTACCCGCTCGGCAGTTGCACGATGAAGTACAACCCGCGTGTCAACGAGTTCGTCTCGCGCCTCGAAGGAATCGCTGAAGCGCACCCCTATCAGCCCGAATCTCTCTCCCAGGGCGCGCTTGAAATCGTCAGGCTGCTGCAGGAATGTCTCATTGAAATCACCGGTATGGACGCAATCACGCTGCAACCGGCAGCCGGCGCGCACGGCGAGTTCACCGGAATCCTGCTCGCTCGCGCCTATCACGAATCGAAAGGGAACCCGCGCAAGACCATCATCATCCCCGACTCCGCGCACGGCACAAATCCCGCGACGGCGGCAAGCTGTGGCTACCAAGTGATCAATCTCAAGTCCAACGCGCAGGGCGGAGTCGATGTAGCCGCACTCGCGCAGATTGTGAATGAGGATACGGCAGCGATGATGCTGACAAATCCCTCAACCATCGGCGTCTTCGAGAACGAGATTCACAGGATCGCCGACGTTCTTCACGATAAAGGCGCGCTGCTTTACATGGACGGGGCCAACATGAATGCGCTCGTGGGCAAAACACGCCCCGGAGATTTCGGCGTAGACGTGATGCACCTGAACCTGCACAAAACCTTTTCCACGCCACATGGCGGAGGAGGACCAGGATCAGGCCCCGTTGCCTGCAAGAAGATTCTGGAGCCATTCCTGCCCAGCCCGACCCTCGCACAGGGGGCCGACGGCCTGCTGCACTGGAACTACAACCGTCCCCAGTCCGTAGGTCGCGTGCGAATGCTGTATGGCAACTTCGGGATGTTCGTGCGTGCCTTGGCCTATATCCTCGCCAACGGTCCAGACGGTCTTCGCCAGACCACCGAAGACGCCGTCCTGAACGCGAACTACATCCGCAACAAACTCGAGGACGTGTATGAGCTTCCCTACACGACCTCCTCAATGCACGAAGTCGTCTTCAGCGACAAACGACAGACAAAGAACGGAGTGAAGACCGGAGACATCGCCAAGCGGCTGATCGACTACGGCTTCCATCCCTACACCACATCTTTTCCCCTGATCGTTCCCGGCGCGCTGATGATTGAGCCCACCGAGAGCGAGTCGCGCGAGGAACTCGATCTGTTCATCGACGCCATGCGTCAGATTGCGCGCGAAGTGGATGAGAATCCGCAGTTAGTAACCAGCGCGCCGCACTCGACGCGTATCTCGCGCCTCGACGAGACAACCGCCGCGCGCAAGCCAATCCTGCGGTGGAAGGCTCCGGCTGCAAGCAATGGCGTCGAGATCGATACTCCGGCGAAAGAGTGGTAGCCGCCGTGTCCAGCCTTCATCACCGCCGCGGCGAGCTTGAAAAATACGAATTCATGATGGGTCCAGCACGCGGAAAGCTCGCCGTCTCGCTCGACATGCTGACCGACGCACTTATTCTGGTCGGCCAACATGGAGTCTACTGCACCTCGCAGCGCAATCCATCCAAACCCGCACTCGATCTGGACACGGTCCTGGGTGAAATCAACGGCGCGAAACAGCTCATTCAGTCCGTTATGGAGGAACTGGAGCGGGAACGCGCCGCGTCGGATAGGTCTGCAAAATAGCTAATCGATTGCCGTCACCGGGACATCGACATTCGTGCTTCCCCATGTGAGGTGAAGTTCTGTCTTGTTGCCGCTGGTGTGCTGGAAATCGATTTTGAAAACCTCGACCGGAGACGAAGGAACTACGCCATCCAACATGGGAATCCGGAAGAGATCTTTCGACTGGTCATAAACTGTTCCCCATTGTCCAGTCTGTTTATTGACAATGAGCGTCCAGCCTCGGTCGGAAGGCAGCGTGTAAAGGGTGTAGGTTCCAGCCGGAATGACCTTGTCGCGAATCCGCAGACTCGAATCCGTGTGGAGCGTGGTGGCCGAGTTGGCTCCGGTACGCCACACCTTGTCATACGGCGCGATTTGATCTCCCACCTTGCGTCCCCGCAAAGAGGGCGCGCAGTAGTCAATGGTCACCGTCTTGCCGTTTAGAGTCACACTGGCTTGAGCGGCCGGGCTGAGTGGTACTGCAGGCTTCGCCGGCGGTTTGCATTGCGCATGGGCTTGGATGGAGGCGAAGGCGAAAAGCAACGCGGCAAAGGCGAGTGGGATAGTTCTGCAACAAAGGAATTTCCGCGACATAGATCAGGCTCCTTGAGCGAAAGACACGCCTCCATCAGAACGCGCAAACGGGAACTCTGTCAAAAGAGCTGGCCGTTCAGGCGAGCGCGCTTTGCGCAATGGCGAAAAGACCCCATGCCTGGCAAATCAACTTTGATCAGAAATATGTGAAGGATGGTGCGCCCGAGAAGATTCGAACTTCTGGCCTACAGCTTCGGAGGCTGCCGCTCTATCCAGCTGAGCTACGGGCGCGTGCATTCAGAATACTACGGGCGTATAGCTGGCGTAACCGGTCTCCGGAGTTCGTCCGGAGACCATGAACCGTTCAGCCCAGCTCGTATCCAGCGAAGAAGTAGCCGATTTCAAACTTGGCAGTGTCTTCGCCGTCGGATCCGTGGATGGCGTTCTCTTCGATCGATCCCGCAAACTTCTTGCGGATAGTGCCTTCCTCGGCATTCGCTGGGTTGGTCGCGCCCATCAGCGTGCGAAGATCCGCGATGGCATTGTCTTTCTCAAGAACAAGCGGGAAGATCGGTCCCGAGGACATGAAGTCGGTGAGCGAACCAAAGAAGGGGCGCTCTTTGTGGACGTAATAGAAGCCATCGGCTTGGGTCTTGGAGATTGAGAGCTTCTTGATGGCGACAATCTTGAAACCGGCGTTCTCGATTTCGGCGAGGATGGCTCCGGTATAGCCCTTGCGGACCGCGTCTGGTTTGATAATGCTGAAGGTGCGTTGCGACATGACTTAGTTGTTAGCTCCTGGCTGTTATTACTGGCTTTAATTGTTGATTGGAAACTGTTCGCAATGCAAAAAGCCGCCGCTAGCTGGAACCCGTGAACTACAGCTAGCGACTGTCTTATGCTTTGCCGATCACGCGAGCCACGGTTTCACCAATCGCGGCGGGACTTTCGACAACGTGAATCCCAGCAGCCGTGAGGGCCTTCATCTTTTCGGCCGCCGTGCCCTGGCCTCCGGAGATGATAGCTCCGGCGTGGCCCATGCGGCGGCCCGGAGGCGCGGTCTGTCCGGCGATGAAGCCGACAACTGGCTTCTTCACGTGCTGCTTGACGTACTCGGCTGCGGCCTCCTCCGCCGTTCCACCGATCTCGCCGATGAGGATAATCGCTTCTGTCTCGGGGTCTTCATTCAAAAGACGGAGCGCGTCTATGTGTGTGGTCCCAATGATGGGATCGCCGCCGATGCCGATCGCAGTGCTCTGGCCGATGCCGCGTTGCGTTAATTGGTAAACCGCCTCGTAAGTCAGCGTCCCTGAGCGCGAGACGATGCCGACACTGCCTTCCTGGTGAATGCGTCCGGGCATAATTCCGATTTTGGCTTTGCCCGGTGAAATGACGCCAGGGCAGTTCGGTCCGACAAGCCGCGAGTTGGAGTACTTGAGTACGCTCCAGACCTTGACCATGTCATTCACCGGAATACCTTCCGTGATGCAGACGATTAACGGCAGCTTAGCCTCGTTCGCCTCGAGGATGGCGTCGGCAGCGAAGGGCGGAGGAACGAAGATGACGGTCGCGTTGGCTCCGGTCTTCTCGACAGCTTCTTCGACGGTATCGAATACTGGCCAGCCCTCATGCGTGCTGCCGCCCTTACCGGGCGTAACTCCGCCGACGACTTTGGTGCCGTACTCGGCGCAGCCTTTGGCGTGGAAGGTGCCTTCTTTGCCGGTAATGCCCTGAACAATCAGGCGTGTATTTTTATCAACAAGAACCGCCATTAGTTTTTCGCTCCCTTCGCCGCTGCGACAACCTTTTGCGCCGCGTCCTGCATGGTGTCGCCTACGATGAAATTCAGACCCGAGTCCTTCAGGATTTTGCGGCCCTCTTCGACGTTGGTGCCTTCGAGGCGCAGCACCACTGGAACGCTGACCTTGGTCTTGTGTGCCGCTCCGACGACGCCCTGCGCCAGCGTATCTACGCGCAGAATCCCGCCGAAGATGTTGATGAAGACGGCCTGCACGTTCTTGTCGGAGAGAAGAATTTCAAAAGCGTGTTCGATCTGCTGCTGGTTCGCGCCGCCGCCCACGTCGAGGAAGTTTGCGGGCGAGCCGCCGGCGTACTGGATGATGTCCATGGTGGCCATGGCAAGGCCGGCTCCGTTCACCATGCAGGCGATGTTGCCGTCGAGCTTGATGTAGTTAAGCGCATACTTCGAGGCCTCGACTTCGAGCGGGTCTTCCTCCGCTACGTCGCGCAGCTCCTTCAGGTCTTTGTGGCGGAAGATGGCGTTGTCGTCGAAGTTGATCTTGCAGTCGAGAGCGAGAAGCTTGTCGTCCTTCGTGGTGATGAAAGGATTGATCTCAAGCAGCGATGCGTCGGTTTCGAGGAAGGCCTTGTACAGGCCAAGCATGAACTTTACCGCTTCGTTGATCTGCGTCGGTTTGAGACCAAGCGCGAAGGCGAGCTGACGCGCCTGATAGGGCTGGAAACCAACCGCAGGATCGATGTACGCCTTGTGAATGGCCTTGGGATCCTTGGCAGCAACTTCTTCAATCTCTATGCCACCAGCCTTGGACGCCATGAAGACCAGCCTGGCAGCAGCGCGGTCGAGGACAATACCGAGATAAAGCTCGCGGTCAATGGCTGCGGTCTCCTCGATCAGCAGCCGCTGCACCTTCTGGCCCTGCGGGCCAGTCTGGTGTGTAACGAGCTTCATCCCCAGAATCTGCTTCGCAAACTGCTCGGCTTCCCCAATGTTTCTGGCAACCTTCACGCCGCCGCCCTTGCCGCGGCCCCCAGCGTGGATTTGTGCCTTGACGACCACGCCGTTCGCGCCACTGGCGAACAGCTTCTTAGCCACATCCAACGCTTCGTCGAGCGTATTGGCCACTTCGCCCCGCGGTACGGCAACGTCATATTTCGCGAGGATGTCCTTTGCCTGATATTCGTGAATTTTCATAGGTAGGTTTCAGCAGAGAGATTGACTAACCGCAGGCTCGCTCGCACACGGCGAACCGCGCTTGAAAGTTGCTTTGCAGCAGACCTTTTAGTTTATCGGACAAGGCAGACGGTTGTCAGGTCTTGCAGTTTGAATGCGTTCGACATGCGATCAATTCTGCGTGGCTGCGCAATTCGAATTGTAAACTGGAAGCCTTATGGCTGGTTTCAGGCAAATGTTAAAGCTGGTCGTGGAACAGGGCGCAACTCTGAGCCGCGATGAGGCGCGCGCGCTTATCAGGCAAATTCTTGCGCCTGCCGAGCAGGGAGACTCTCCGAGCGATCTCGAAATTGCCGCCCTGCTCACGGCTATGGCAACGCGCGGCGAAACCGCTGACGAGTTGACAGGCGTGGCACAGGCAATGCGGGCGCTGGCGGTTCCGCTTCCACTGACCGATCGGGAGCGCGCAAGCCTTGTCGATACGTGTGGCACTGGCGGCGATGGTTTGGGCACCTTCAATATCTCGACTGGAGCAGCTTTGGTAGCCGTTGCGGCGGGAGCAAATGTTGCCAAACATGGCAATCGTGCAGTGACTTCGCAGTGCGGTTCGGCGGACGTACTGGAGGCGCTCGGCATTCCGGTGACGCTTGCGCCGGAGGCGGCGGTCGCTTGCCTGCGCGCCACGGGTTTCATGTTTCTCTATGCTCCTGCGCTGCATCCGGCGCTGAAGCGGGTGCAGCCAATTCGCCGTGCGCTTGGTTTCCGCACGATCTTCAACCTGGCCGGCCCGCTCACCAATCCGGCTGGCGCTCCAGCGCAGGTGATGGGTGTTTATTCCGAAACGAAGCTGCTTCTGACGGCGGAGGCGATGGCTCGGCTGGGCATCGACTTCGGCCTGGTGGCGCATGGGCGTAATGGGATGGACGAAATTGCGCTTTCCGTTACGGATGCCTTTAAAATTTGCGGGAACAACGGGAGCCCGAGTGTCACACGGATGAAATACAGCCCGGAGATGTTCGGAATGAAACGGTCTACCTTGCGAGAACTCAATGGAGGCGCGACTGCAGCGGAGAACGCTGCGA
Source organism: uncultured Acidobacteriaceae bacterium (assembly GCA_963743135.1). Taxonomy (GTDB): domain Bacteria; phylum Acidobacteriota; class Terriglobia; order Terriglobales; family Acidobacteriaceae; genus Silvibacterium. The sequence continues at coordinate 93,574 of CAVUON010000006.1, read as the reverse complement.
TTCTGAAGAGGATTTTTGCCGGCGAGCGCGGGGCGAAGCGTAATATCGTGGTCGTCAACGCTGCCGCTGCTCTGTATGTAGCGCGCGCTGCGGTGACTCTGGAAGAAGGCGTTCAGCTTGCGGCCGAAGCGATTGATTCGGGCGCGGTGCGTGAGAAGCTAACGCAGTTGCGGGAGTTTGGAAAGTCGTAAGGAGTTGAAGATGATGAAGAGCACGATTCGGAGTCTTTGCGTTACAGCCGCACTTGCCGGTTTCACAGTTGCAGGCTTCGCGCAGACTATCCAAGTGAACCAAAACAATCGCACGATTGCGGTTACGGTAAGCGATAAGGCGACGGCAGGGGCTGACATTGCCACTGTCCACATCGGCTTCGAGGTGTATGCAGCCGATGCGGATGACGCGTACGCCGCCGGGTCGCAGGTATCGAATGCCATGATCGAGGCACTGCACAAGGCCGGCGTGGAGGACATCGCGATAGAGAGCGAGGGGCAAAGCCTGCGCCGAAACATGCAATTCGACGACAAAGACTCCGAGCTTGCCCGTGCGAAGAAGCAGTTCATCCTTACGCAGTCTTGGACGGTAAAGACTGCCGCTGTCGATGCCGCGAAAGTGCTCCATGTTGCCATCGAAGCGGGCGCAAATACCAGCGGCCAGATCGATTGGGATCTCAAAGATCGCGCAGGCTTGCAGTCACAGGCTGCGGCCAAGGCCTTGCGGCACGCGCAGGCGATCGCCGATCAGATGGCGAAAGGCTTGAACGCGCATCTGGGTGCGCTTATTTATGCCAGCAATCAGCCGCCTCAGACGCCCGTTGTTTATGATCGTCTCCAGGTGTTTTCGAAACTTCAAACAGCACAGAGCTCGGTCCCTCCGCTCGCCATCCGCCCGCAGCAGATCGAAGAGAGTGCCACCGTTTACGCGGTCTTTGCCATCGAACGAATTTGAGTCCTGGCGTCATCCCCGCGCGTCTCTAAAAGTCACACCCGGCCGCATGCCTCACTACAAGGCTTTTTCAAAGGACAAAAATGCCCCGCTACGAATATCGCGATCTTGAGCCTTCGCGCGAAGCCAAAGAGGTCTTCATGCGCTGGATCAACTATCTTGACGAAGAGTTCACCAAGCATAAAAAGCCAGCCTTGCGCGGCGAAATGGTTCGCGACAACCTGCATCAGTTGATGCTGGGGCGTCCGCATGGGGGTAAGTTGAATTTCACGCTCACCACAGAGCTGCCGTTCAATGTGCTCCAGCTCTCGCTCGATCCGGCCAACATTACGCTTGAGCCGGAGTATTACGGCGACATCGACGCCAGGAAATACGCATGCATCAAGCCCCTGATCTGGTTCTGGCAGATGTTTGACCGTTCGCCGGTGGGACTGAACCACTGGCTGGGATTCCGTTTTCGCGCCATGCTGGGCAAGCATATCTTCAAAAAGATCGGGAATAACGTTAAGATCTTCCACGGCGTTGAGTTCAGCTACGGCTACAACCTCACGATTGAGGACGACTGCGTCATCCACAAATACGTGATGCTCGATGACCGTGGCGAGATCGTCATTAAAAAGGGCACTTCAATCTCCGACTATGCTGCGATTTATTCTCACGCGCACGACCCGTTGGATTCGGGCGTGGTTGAGAACCGCAAGACCGAGATAGGTCCGGGGGCCCGGCTAACCTATCACTCAGCAGTGATGGCCGGTGTAAAGGTGGGCGAAAACGCTATGCTGGGCGCAATGGGGCTGGCGACAAAGGAAGTTGCCGATCACTCGATCTTTGGCGGCGTTCCCGCGAAGCAGTTGAAGACCAAAAACGAAGCCACGCAGTTCGAGGACCGGAGCGACGTGAAGGCTCCGGGACGCGAGACGAAGCCGGATTGCGAGTGAGATATGCCTGTTAGCATCGTCTATAGCTCATGAATCAACAAGCAGTAATCAAACTCTTTGAATTTGCCATTTTGGTTTTCGCGCTCAGCCTGCATGAAGCCGCACATGCCTGGATGGCGTCCAGGCTGGGAGACCCTACAGCGCGGATGCTGGGTCGGCTTACGCTAAACCCAATCAAGCATATTGATCCCTTTGGCACGATTCTAGTGCCGCTTACCATGCTGTTTCTCTTCCCTTCAGGATTTTTGATTGGCTGGGCCAAACCTACGCCCGTAACCACTCGCAATTTCAAAAACTTGAGGCGCGATGATATTTTGACCACGCTGGCTGGTCCGGTGAGCAATGTGCTTGCAGCCATTGCGGCTACCATCGCTCTGATCATGCTGGCGAGATTGAATACAGCGGGCGCTGAGATGGTCCGTCAGCTTGCGGGAGGCATTCCCGGGCCGGGTCTGAGCGCAACCAGTCCAGCGGTTCCCGCTGCCACCATTTTGTATCTGGCTGTCTGGCTGAACCTGCTTCTGGCGGTCTTCAACCTGGTACCGCTTCCACCACTAGACGGCTCGCACGTCCTTCGGCATTTTCTTCCCTACAAGGCGCTTCGATTTTATGACTCGTTGGGAATGATCGGCCTGATCGCCTTCCTGTTTCTCGGAGCCCGCCTTCTGGGAATATTCTTGGACCCGCTGCTTGGCTTTGTGAATGCGATTCTATTGAATTTTGCGGTCTGAGTGAATTTTGAACAAGCGCACGTGATCAATGACTTCCGATCCGCCATTGAATACCGCCTGTCACATACAGTAAGAGCAGTAAGAGAGTTACAGGCAATCCATGAATCCAGCCGCTCGCTTGCACCCGTTCTCGCTATGGGAATGACACAATGCCGTTCCAGTGCACATGAAACTCCTGTGTGCGACAATAAAAAAAGCGAAGGAGAAATTCGCTTTCCGGCAATTTCGAGAATTTCCGGATGACGGGAGAAATGATCATGCTCGATAACCTGTTTACACCGACCCATCTCATCATCATTTTGGTCATTGCCCTGCTGATCTTCGGGCCGCGCAAACTGCCCGAGCTTGGCAAAGGCCTGGGCGAAGGACTGAAGGGCTTCAAGGAAGGCATTAAAGGCACCACTGAGGCTCCCAAGCAGGAGAATATCGCTAAGGTCGAGACCCCTCAGCCTCCGCCGCCCGCTGCCACCCAAGCGAAGTAACCCGGCGTTCGAGCCGCTTCGGTACTGCAAGGAACCCCGAGACTCCCTTCAGGGTTCCTTTTGCATTTCCAGTCAAATTGAAATCAAGACGACGGCTGCAAGAGCCAGAGCCATGCCCGCTGTTTGGCTGCGCGTGGCGCGCTCCTTGAGCAGCCACGCTGCCAGAAGCATGGTTCCCGCCGGATAGAGCGACGACAACACTGCCGCCACATCCAGCCGCCCGGCCAACGATGCGAAGAGGTAAAGTAGATTTCCTGAGGTATCGAGCAGGCCGGCAAGCATTGCCAACGGCAGTAGTTTTCCAACCGGACATCTTTGCGCCGCGGACGCGTTCCGGCTCTGGGTCAGCCACAAGGCAACACCCGCCGCTACCGCTACCGATGTGCTGGCAATCCTCATTGAGATAAGCGCCCGAAGTACGCCCTGCGCAGCGGCGAGGTGCATGAAAACGAGCATGGCTCCAAAGCACAGCCCAGCACAAACGGCGAGTCTCAGCCCGCGGTAATTAGGCTGAATGGTTGGTTTCTGTTCAGGCGTGTAAGCGACCAGCCAGATGGCCGCGGCCGCCACGGCAAAGCCTGACAGTTTTCGGGGGGAGGCGTGGCCCTCACGGAACCATGAAAATAATACCGGCACAACCGCCGTCAGCACACCGGAGACGGCTGCGGAAAGCCCCATCGACCCGCGGGACAAGGCGCTGTAAAGGGCAATCAATCCGGCGCCACAAAAGACCCCGCTTAGCAGGCCATAAAGCCCATAGCCGGAAGATGGAGGTCGAAGCACGAGAGCAGCCACCAGCACCAGAATAAGACTAAATCCGTGCGCCACTGCGACCACCAACGTAGGCGGGGCGCGCTTAGCCGCGAGTCCGCCCGAAAAGTCGGCTGCGCCCCAAACGGCGGCAGCACTGAGGCTAAAGGCCGCTTCAGAGCCGCCGGTCCACATTAGGGAGTTACACTGGCCATCGAAGGATAGTAGAACTGCTTCGCCGTCACATCAAGGCCGGGGATGCCCTCAACCCGCACATCTATGGAATGGCGCTTCTCGCTGATCGTTGGCTGGTGGCTGTAGTAACCCAGTGTGTACTGCGTCCGCACCGACCCGGTAATGTCGGCGAAACTTTTTTGGATTCCGTTCTCAGAGAACTCGGCGTCCAGCGATCCGCCTGTGAGCACCGTGTATCGCGGCATGACGTTATTTGTTGGCAGCAACGGCAGGTGCAGTTTATCCAGATAACCTACTCCCCAGACAGCCGAGTCGCCCACAAGCGTGCCGTACACCGAAATATTGTTCGTCAAAAGATACTGAATTACCTGCTTTTGGGTTGCCTTGCTGCCAGCCTCTTTTCCATCCGTGATTACATAGAGGATGCGGCGTCGGCCTCTGGGCTGGCTCGCAAGTTGCTTCGCAGCAGCCAGAATGGCGTCGTTCAGAGGATGAATTTCCTTAGGCGTGTTTAGGAACGGGCCGGAGTTGCCGCGCTGCGCATCCAGATTGGGGTCAACATCGTGGCCATTGATCTGAGGACCAAGAGCGAACGGCCCGTCCACCGTCGGCACACCCATATCGCGGCCCGGACGTTTCGCCGACTGGAGCGCGGCAATGAGCCGCGGCCCCTGAGAGCCGGTAAAGCCGGTGACCATCTCCGGACTTGTGTTGTACGTGAAGACAGCGACCGAATCGGCAGGGGAGAACGCGCCGGACACGGCAGTAAGGCTGTCATTGACCTTGCGCATAATATCTGAGGGCAGCGTCTGGTCGATCACGAAGGCTACGGAAAGCGGCAACGGATCAACCGAGAAAAATGCAATATTTTGGCGCTGGCTGTCTTCGTAAATCCGAAACTGGCGATAGGTAAGACCAGCTACCAACTGGTGATGCTTGTCGCGCACGGTCACCGGCACGACCACGAAATTGACGGGCACACGGATCAGGAAGGCCGAGGTGCTTTCGCCCGGCTTAGGCGTCTCCGGCGGCGTCTGCTGGAAGTTGTCGGGCTGCGATGGAGTCGAAGGCGCGGACTGTTGCCCGGGAGTCGAGTTTTGCGGTGGCTCCGGGGAACCCGGAGCGGACTGCTCTCCCGTAGTCCCGGCTCCGGGCGTTACCTGATCCTTTAGGTTGGAAAGGCCGGAAGGCGCGGGCGCGTCCGGAACACCCTGCTGTTGCGCTGAAGTACCCTGCTGTGATGGTTGCTGCTGTTTAGGCGCTGCCCCGAAAAGACATAGAGACAGTGCGATTGCCAAGGCGCCTTGCGTCACCAGAAATCCTCCAACTACACGCCGCAAATCCCGCAATTCGCGGACTTCGGCGTATGTTCAGACTATCAGATTCATTCCCGGCAACTTTCATTTTATCCGGGGTTGGTCGGGCTGACATTTCTTCCTCGAAGGCCGTCTAATACTGTTTATGCTCAAACTCCGTTTCGCTCTGGTTTCCTTGGCCGCTGGCGCGGCACTGCTGCTCTGTGACACCCGCGTCTCCGCGCAGACTACGCCGTCCCCGGACGCTCCCCCGGCCAGTCAGTTCCCCGACACGCCGCAGCAAGACACAAAGCCTGAGACGACCTTCAAGGTCAACGTGAACCTGGTCAGCCTCTATTTCAGCGTGCGCGACAAGCACAACGGCTTGATTCCCACGCTAAGTAAGAGCGACTGCAACATTTTCGAAGACAAGCAACCACAGACCATCAAAAATTTTTCTGCCGAAACCGACCTGCCGCTTACGCTTGGAATTCTGCTCGATACGAGCGGAAGCCAGACGAATGTTCTGCCGCTGGAGCAGCAATCTGGCGGCAACTTCCTGCATCAGATCATGCGCGAAAAGGACGAGGCTTTCGTCGTGACCTTCGATGTGGATGTGGACCTCGCGCAGGACTTCACCAATAACGTCAACGAACTCACCCGCGCCCTCGATAAAGCTGAGATCAACACCGCAGGGGGCAACGGAGCCGGAGGCATTCCCGGCATCGGCCAGGGACCTATCCCAACACAGGGAACGCCCAAAGGAACGCTGCTCTACGACGCCGTAGCCCAGGCCTCGAAGGATAAACTGAGCATGGAAACAGGACGCAAAGCCCTCATCCTGCTCACTGACGGTGAAGATGAAGGTTCGGTTACCAAGCCCGATCAGGCCATTGAAGCCGCGCAGAAGGCCAATGCCATCATTTACGTCATCCTGATCGCCGACCGGCCCTTCTATGGCCATTACATGGGAAGCCTCGGTTACTCCGGCGACATGCAAATGCGAAAGCTGGCCGATGCGACCGGAGGCCGCGTCATCGACGTGGGTAACAACGGCAAGAAGCTGGAAGACGCCTTCGATCAGATCCAGCAGGAGCTGCGCACGCAGTATCTGGCCAGCTACACGTCAACCAACACCAAGCTGGACGGCACTTATCGCAAGGTCGATGTCACGTGCAAAGGCGATGGGCTGAAGGTGCAGGCGCGCAAAGGCTACTACGCGATAGGCGACACCGAGTAGCCCCCGTTCAGGACCGAATCGTCTTACCCTCAAAGTAGGAAGCGTTCGCCATGTGGCAAGCAGCGGCGGCATGATGGCCGAAGACCGCATCTTCGACCACTGGCTTGCGAGTACGAACCGCATTGAAGAAATTCGCCAGATGTGGACCCAGGTCGTCCCACGAAGGACCACGGTAGACAGTCACCTCGCCAAGCGGATGCTCTGCAAGAATGGGATCGTTTTTCGCGTGCCATTCCCGGTCGTACTCCGCGCGTAACGCCGCGGGGAAACTTTGCGAGTAGTAGCTGGGGCTTGTATCGATGCCGAGCTGCGGAATGTAAGTGACGGATTTGTTCGCGATCTCTACAACGCCCTTCGTGCCCATCACGCGGGTTGTTTCCGGAGTCTCCGTCGCCAGCGTTAGCCGTATCGAGACCGGGATCTTGCCGTATTCGAGAACTGTGCTCTGCACATCGGGCATGTTGCGCCCGTCTTTCCAGCGATAGATGCCGGCAATCGTCGTTGCCTTGTCCGGAATGGCATTGATGCCGGTAACGAACTGCATTCCGCTTACCAGATGCACCATCAGGTCGCCTGCCATGCCGGTTCCATACTCGTGCCAACAGCGCCAGCGTGCAAATGTGTAAGGATCGAACTGCTTCTTCGGAACCTGCCCTTGCCAGGTTTCCCAATCGAGATTGGCTGGCGAGAGATCGGCAGGCGGAGGGTATTCCCACGCGCCATCCGGCGAGTTGCGGCCCAACTGCAGTTCCACCTGCATCAGATCGCCGATTGCACCGCTCGCCACCAACTCCTGCGCCTTGCCAAAAACCGCCGAACTCACGCGCTGCGAACCTACCTGCACGAACTTTCCGCCGCTGCTCTGGACCGCGCGCACCATCTCCGTACCCTCTTCGATCGAGTGCGACATAGGCTTTTCGCAATAGACGTCTTTACCCGCGCTCAGCGCGTCTAGTACAACCTGCTTGTGCCAGAAATCGGGCGTGGCGACGATGACGCACCGGATGGATTTGTCGTCGAGCACTTCATGATAACGCCGCGTAGTGCGAACATCCGGCCCCGCAATTTCTTTGGCCAGCGTGTGCCTCCCGTCATAGAGATCACTGGCCGCAACGCACTGCACGCCGGGCAGCGCAACGGCATTTCTCAGCAGCGCCGAGCCTTCAGTGCCCACTCCGATAATTCCAAACCGCACAACGTCAGTTGAAGCAGACGTAACTTCCTGCGCCTCAGCCGCAAGATCGATGGTATGAACAGCGAACAGGCCACCGACTGCCGCGCCACTGCCAGCCCGCAGAAACGCTCGGCGGGATAAGTGTCCGAAGAGAGACATCAACGCATACTCCTCAACAAAAGTCTGAACCACTATACCGGATTCTGAGTGCCCGAAACGTTGCACTCCATGGGCACTTTGTGCTCGAATGCTGCACATGCGACGTCGTAACTTCCTCCAGCTCTCTGTCCTCGCTTCCGGAGCGTCCTTCTTCAAAGCCTACGGGATTGATCAACCTTCACCAGCAACTTCGCTTCGGCTCACGATCGATCCTCACAGCACCGGCAACACGATTGGACCAGACTTCACCGGCCTGAGCTACGAGAGCGCACAGCTCGGAGATCCAACCTTCTTCTCGCCTGACAATACCGAACTCATCGCTCTCGTTCGACGACTCGGCAAGTCGGGAGTCCTCCGCATCGGCGGCAATACCAGCGAGTATTGCTACTGGACGCCGAATCCCACCGCTGCTGACATTGCAGCCTCCTCCGCGCCTGTCAATCCCAGCACCGGCAAGCAGGCAGATGCGGTACGCAAAATCACTCCGCAGGCCGTCCGCAATCTCCGCGGGTTTATCGACGCTACCGGATGGAAGCTTATCTACGGCTTAAACATGGGCACCGGCACCCCCGAGGCCGCAGCCGACGAAGCCGCATACGTCACGAAGCTGTTCGGCTCAAAAGTCGTTGCCTTTCAACTCTGCAATGAACCCGACCTCTTCTATCACAACGGAATTCGGAAGGCCGGCTATAACTTTGCCGATTTCGCCAAAGAGTGGCAGCACTTCTATGAAGTAATTCGCGCACGCGTTCCAAACACTCCTTTTTCTGGTCCGGATACCGCCTTCAATAACGAGTGGCTGGTTCCCTTCGCGAAGCAGTTTAAGGCCGAAATCGCATTTCTCTCCCAGCACTACTACGCTGAAGGACCGCCAACCGATCCTTCCATGACCATCGAGCGGTTGTTACGGCCTAATCCGAAGCTTGAGGCTGAGTTTGCCGGAATGAAGCAGACGCGAAAAGACACCGGTCTACCCTTCCGCTTAACCGAAACCAACTCCTGTTATCAGGCTGGCAAACAAGGCGTCAGCAACACCTTCGCCTCGGCCCTTTGGGGAGCGGAGCTGATGTACCAGCTCGCAACCGAAGGCGGCATCGGCATCAACTTCCACGGCGGCGGCTTCGGCTGGTATACGCCGATTGCCGGAACGCAGCAGAAAGGATTTGAGGCACGGCCAATCTACTACGGAATGCTGATGTTCGCTGAGGCCGGAGCCGGGCAACTCGTCACAAATCACTTAAGCCAGCCACAATCCGAAGATGCCATCGCAGCATATTCTCTGAAAACACCCTCAGGTTTGAAGGCGATTCTCTTTAATAAAAACCCGAATTCCGGCCTTCATATCGTCGTCGACCCCGGTCGCCGCTCGCAGAGAGCTACGCTTCTTCAGCTCACTGCTCCGCAACTGGACTCGACGTCGGGCGTAACGCTGGGAGGATCGTCCGTAGACGCACACGCGAACTGGCTGGCCTCCAGCACATCCACGATCCCCGGCAAGAACGGCTTGTTCGCGGTCGAGCTGCCCGCAGCCAGCGCAGCTTTGGTTACGTTTGAGGAATGACGGCAACGGCAACCTTATCCGTTCCCCTGGTTTGAAAGGGCGGGTAAGGCCGGCGCGGCGACAATTGCCATGCTGCAAAGAAGGGAGGGTGCCTAGCTTTTTGTTTAACGTAGGGCGGGGATTGTGCTTCCGGCTTCGGTGTGTGCGGCGATCTCGTGGGCTACGCTGGTTTCGTTTCCCGCAAACATGGCGCGCAGACGATCGGCGACGCGCATATGCCATCGACTGCGGCGGCCCGCCGGGATTCGGGCATAGAGCACTTCACGATAGAGCGCGTGGGAAAACACGTAGAATGTCGAACGGCTACCGTCGGGAAGCTCGTCGTGACCCGCGATCGAAATCAGACGCACGCGTCGCACGAGTGACGCGTAGGCTTCTTCCAAATCCTCCGCCTCGCGCTTCAGCGCGGCGCTGGCTGCCCAGGCGGGAAAAATGGTTCCCACAATGCTGCCGGCCTCAAGAAGGCGGCGGTCTTCCTCGTTCAGGCGGTCGAGTTGTAGTTCGATGATTTCCGCGAGTTCGTCGGGAACTCGAAGCTCGATTTCATCCAGAGGCTGACTCATGGCCACTTCTCCGTTCTCACTGCGAAGAACGCGTTGGGCGCGCAGATGGTCGAGCACAGCGGTCATGTAGAGCGGGTTTCCGCTCGAATGCTGATGAATGAGGCTACAGAGCCCAGCGGGAAGTTTTGCTGCCTCTAATTCGCGGCGCACATATTCGCCTATCGCCTCCCTGTCCAGCGGGCCGAGGCGAAGTTCTTCACACCGATGGCTCATAGCCAACTCCTGCTGCAGACGCCTGAGCGGGTGCTGCGGCGCCATATCAGCGGGGCGAAAGCTCGCCAGCAACATGATCTTCGCGCGGGTGCGGCGGCCGGCGAGCGCGGCAATAAGATCGAGGGTCGAAGCGTCTGCCCAGTGAATGTCTTCAAAAACGATCAGCAGTGCTTCGGTCTGGCTGAGGGCTTCGAGAGCCTCGCAGATTTCGCACAGCAAAGGCGTAGCCGCTTCCCTCTGCCCGAACCAACCGGGCGCGGCAGCGGTCAAAAGCCCGCGGGCCTTTGCATCTTCGGCGGAGCACAGACTGTTGAGAGCCTCGCGAACTGGATAAAAGGCTTCCTTCCCGCCAAAGCCCTCGATGGATTGGCCTCGTGCTATACGAACCGACGCACGCCCACGCGGCGCAGCCTCTTCGCAAATGCGATTGCAGAAGGCGTCAATAAGCGCGGTTTTGCCGATGCCTGTTTCGCCGGTGAGAAAAAGCGTGGCGCGCTCACCTTTGCGGGCACGGCCCAGCTGCGTGTGCAGCGCATCAAGTTCCGTTTCCCGCCCAACGAGAGCTGAACACCTACCTCCCAAACTTTCCTGGGTAACAGGCATGAGAAAGCGGTATCCCCGCTTTGGAATGGTCTCGATAAATTGCGGGCAAGTGGGGCTGTCGCCGAGCAACTTGCGAAGCTCGAGGATATAGGTTCGCAGAACTTGAGGCTGGACGTAGGTTTCCGGCCACAACGCTTCGAGCAGCTCGTCATGCGTGACAAGGCGCTGCGGATTTCCCACGAGATAGCGCAGCACTGCGAAAGGGCGAGGAGTGAGCGTGAGGCGCTGGCCGAAATGCCAAAGGCACTCGTTAGTGGAGTCGAGCTGAAATGCGCCGAACTTTTGCATTTGATCGAATGGACTCTCGATACTAGTATCTGTTAGCGCTCCGTTGATTGGATTCTAGCGACAACTTCAAGGTCGATTTTTCTTGTCGATTTTTTGTCCAGAGATGGACGACCTAAAATCGAACTGTCCGCAATCGGACAGTTCGATTTGTTCTGAGATACGCGTTTGCGATTTGCGACGTTCCATTCGTCAGCGAACAGCGTGAGCTTTCCAGCTTTGCGTCCTCCGGCGGGACAGTAGTTGCATGGTAATCGCAAAGGCTGGGATAAGAAAGACGATGGAGCCAATGACCCACATGAATGCTCCCGCTGCCGCCTGATCGGCAAGCGCGCTAATGCCGAACATTCGAGGCTGGGCGCCGTAGCTGGGATAAACCAGCCGGCCCGAGAAGACCAGAAACGCGGAGATGCCGGTGTTGACCACGTCGGCGGCAAGCAGATATGGGAGCAGAATCCAGCGCGAGCCGCGAAAGCGACTGGGCCACGGCTCGATGATCGGCCACCAGAACAGTACGCTGGTGAAGAAGAAGCAGGCGTGCTCAATGTTGTGAATGTTCTCGTTGGCCAGCGCAGCTTCATAGGCGGCGGGGACATGCCAGCCGATGTAGACGAGGTTCATGAGTAGCCATGCAACCTTCGGCTGCACCAGAGCATGAAAGAATTCGCGCAGCCACCGAATGCGGATGAGCGGACCAAGAACGGGGCGAACAAACCAGCGCGGAAGCCCTCGCAACATGGGCACGACGGGCGCTCCAAAAACGATCAGCGGCGGCGCGATGGACATAAGCACAAAATGCTGGCCCATATGCACCACAAGAAGACGGTCGCTGAAGGTATCGAGTGGCGAGGAAACGGCGACAACCAGCGCCAGGATTCCTCCCATGAAGCAGTACCAGCGCCAGGATGGAAACTGCCGAGGTCGGGTTTTTTGTATCCGCAGAAAACCCAGAGTGTAAATGAGGCTGATGAGCGCCAACTCCGCACACACAACAGGTGGAAAATCCCACACTGCGAAGAAAGAACGGAACACCGATTTACTTTCTGTCCGGCTTGGGCGGATCTTGCGTGGAGGTTCCACCGCCGGGTGTGGTCGAACCGACAGACTCACTCTGTGGTGGAGACGTTCCTTCGGCAGCACGCGCGGCATCAGTTGCGGCTGGCTGGTTAGGTGGATGGAGCGTGTCAAGGAAGAGAACCAGCGCAGTGATCTCGGGCGGAGAAAGATTCTTGCCGTAAGCCGGCATATTGCCGCCGCCCTGCACCACTTGTCGAATGAGCTGGTCTTCCGTCAACCGTGTGGCCACGGAATCGAGCGCGGGACCGCGCTGGCCTCCCTGGCCGCCGATGGAGTGGCAGTTGCGGCATTGCATGGACTGGAAGATGATCGCGCCCTGGCGCTCGACCGGTGAGAGGTCATGCAGATATCTTTCCGGGATGGTGTCGGCACTCCAGGCGTTCATTTTCGGGCTCCACGGCGTGTAAGTCGCCAAATGGGTGAACACGCCCCAGAGAACTGCAACCGTAACCAGCGCCAGGACAGCAACAGGACGGCGATGCCAGCTTTTTTCACCTTCACCGGCAGCGAACGGCAGCGCCAGCAGTCCAGCGATGGCCAGCACCGGAGCGATTAGCAGGAACGGCGTCTCGAGATTAGCCGGAAGATAGGACAAAACCGCGTAAATCCACAGAAAGAAGAAGTCCGGTTTGGGCACGCTCTGGATAATGCTGGGATCGGGCTGTCCGGTCGGCCCGTAGGGTCCGAAGACGGCGGCGCAGACGGTCACCGCGGCGAGAATGGCCGCGGAAAAGAAAAGGTCTTTCCAGAAAGCTCCGGGGACGAAAGGAATTCCATCGTCATGGGTGAGTTTGTTGTACTCGGCGATGTAGGTGTCGCGACGAACAGCGCGTCCCGGCATAGGCCACTCGCTGATGCCGAGCTTGAGGACCATCCAGACGTGCAAGCAGGCGAAGAGAAGCAACGCTCCGGGAATGATAAAGACGTGCAGCGCGAAGAAGCGCGTGAGGGTGGCTCCGGCGATGATGGGGCCGCCGAGCATAATGTGGACGAGCTGGCCTCCGATGAAGGGGACGCGCGCGACGATCGAAGCGCCGATTCCGAGACCCCAGTACGCATCCTGATCGAATCGCAGCACCTGGCCGGTAAAGGCCATGCCGAGCGTCATCAGCAGCAGGAAGACGCCGAGAATCCAGGTCAACTCGCGGGGGAACTTGTAGGAGCCGAATAGAAACACCTGCGCCATGTGGATCAGCACGACGGCGACCATGAAGTTCGATCCCCAGCCGTGCATGGCGCGCAGAAACCAGCCCAGCGGAAGCTGATGGTTGAGCACGTTGAGACTGTTCCACGCCTCCCCCGCCGAAGGCACATAAACCAGCGCGAGCAGAATGCCGGTGACGATCTGCAGCATGAGCAGGGTGAAAGCGGCACTGCCGAAGACATACCACCAGCTCGCGGTATTGCGCGGCACAGGATGAAGAACAGCATCCTTGACCGGACCCTCGAGTTGAAGGCGGCGCTCAAACCAGTTGTAAGTCTGCTTTACCCAGCGCATGAGCCACACCTTTTGCTGCCGACGTTGTTGAGAACGTGCAGACTTGCCTGGTTGGAAAGGGTCGGCGTCTGTCCTGCGTTGATGTGAAGCTCGTTGCTCATGACTTTGTATTTGTACTCGAAGAGGCCTCGCTCGGGCGGCCCCGCGGCGCGCTCGCCGTCAGCATAATAAACGCCGCCGTGGCAGGGGCACATGAACAGATTCGACTGGGGAAACCAGCGCACTGGACAGCCGAGATGCGCGCAATTGATGGCGAAGACTTGAAAGGTGGAAGCTGACACATGGCGAACCCAGCAGGCGGTCTTGTCTGTGGTTCCGTCCCAGGGATGGCTGTATGGATTCTCATAAGTGGCGAGGCGCGTTTCGCCAACCGGGAACTGGTTCACTGAACCGAGGGAGATCCAGGAGTTATAGAAGCCCTTACGCCGCACTGGGCCGAGCAGATAACCCACCACGGGCGTGGCGATGGCGATTCCGACGACGACATTGAAGAATGCGCCGATCTTGAGCAGCATCCAGCGGCGGGATACGACGCGCGGGTCATCCTGAGTAATCTTCTGTTCCTCTTGTACGATATCCGTCATAACTTTTCCTTCACTGCGGATGTGGATAAGGCTGGCCCGGCGTCTGGGTGCGCTGCGATGCGAGCCATGCAATCACATCGGTTACTTCCTGATCGGTAAGCGGGTGTCCGGGAATATCTGCCTCCGAGCCGGGGTGCCCGATATCCGGACGGCCCGCGATGATGAGGGTGCGAAGCGTCTGGTCATTCACCAGCGCGAGATAGGTCGGACCGGTAATGCTCTGCGAGGGCTGCTGGTGGCAGCGCACGCAGGCAGTTTCGTATACCTGCTGACCGTGATCCGGGTCGGCTTTCAGCGTGGCCGTGTAGGGAGGGAGTTCCTGCCCCTTCAGCGTGCCGGATTTTTGCCAGGCAGAGCGCATTCCGCGGCTAAGCGCATCGACCTGCACATCCGTGAGAAAACCACCTGCGGATTTCGCGAAGGCCGGCATCTGCGTGCCCGGTTCGCCATTGGCGATGATCTTCCGCAGCGTCGCATCGTCCACCCAGGCTTGATAGTCGGGGTTCGCGAGGTCGAATGCGGCTCCATTCTGTCCGTGGTTTCCGTGGCATCCAGCGCAGTTCTGGCCATAGAGCGTGGCAAAATCTGTAATCGAATCCGGACGCGGAACTTCGACACCCGGTCTGGGAGCCCCGGGCAACTGCGTGCAACCTGTAACGGCCAGCAGCAGAACACAACTCGCGAGGGCGAAGAGTTTCATGCCTTATCGTCCTCATCGTGGTCATGTGAGAGGCCAGATGCTTCGATGCCCATGCGCACGACAAATGGCATCGACTGCGCCGTTTGTATTCGTTCCTGTCGTGAGACGACCCACCCGGCGACGAGCCCGAAAGTAACCTGCGAGACAAGGAACCATCCCCACGCGATGTTGGCGTCGAGCACCGGATTCACGGCATTCAGGGTGGCATGGATCACGCCTGTCCACAAAACCGGCGCGAGAATGCCGCCAAGCACAATGGGATGACGCGGTAGCATCGGAAGCATAGCTCCGTAAAGCAGGCCGACGAGAAGGCTGACAACGATTTGGATTGCTGTTGCGACCATGAGGCCGGCCCAGTGAAACGTGGCAATGTCGGCGACAGAAGGATTGCGCCAGTTGGCCACGCCTGCTCCTCCCAGCAGGTTCACCGGCCACCAAATGCTGTGATGGCTGAGATAACCGTAGAGCAGTGCCGGCGGAATCATGGCAATGCCGCCGGCGATACCGCCCTTGATCCCGGAGAGAATCGGATAAGTTTCGAGCGGGAAATGTTCGCGGTGGTGCTCATCGACCACGATACGCTCCACTCCGGGACGCGCCGTCTCAATCACGATCTCCTCGACAACCACCGGAATATCTTCATGCGCTTCATGAGGGAGCACCTGCCGGAACCATCCCACTGCTCCGGCAAGCGCAAGGATGATGCCAAGGACGCTGATGGCGCCGTTGGTAACGAGTCCGGCAAAGCCAAGGGTCGCGCCGAAGGCCATGACGATGGGCCACGCCGTAGGAGCGGGGAGATGGATGGTCTCAGTATGCGCGCCGGATTTCTTTTCTTCGCTCATAGTTTCCTACCGCCCGAGAATGTAAACCACGGTGAAGACGACGACCCACACTGCATCGACAAAATGCCAGTAGAGCGCCAGTACCTGAATACGCTCGGAGTGTTCATGGCGCACATGGCCGGTGAGGGCGAAGATGAGCACGAGCAGCAGCATCGACAGCCCCACGACGACGTGCGTTGCGTGCAGCCCCACCAGCGAGTAGAACGTCGTCCCAAATAGGTTGGTGCGGATGGTCAGACCGTCCTGATAGATAAGCTTGTGCCACTCGATCCCCGTGCCGACGAGAAAGATGCCTCCGAGGACGAGCGTAAGCGCCCACCATGCTGCAAACGGCTTGATCTTATTGCGCTCCAGCGCCCGCTCCGCGAGCCAGATGGTTAGGCTGCTCGAAAGCAGGCAGATGGTGTTGAAGATGGGAACTTCAAGCACATCTCTCGGCGTCGGCCCTGACAGGCTGCGGCCGATGTAGTAGATGTACGCAACAACAAAAATCGTAAAGATGGCCGACTCGCCGATGATGAGGCAGTACATGGCTATCCGCCCACGAGACGGCAGATTCCAAGGCTGCTCCGGCACATTCGCGGCATGGGGAACAAGAGTAGTCGCGCTCATTATTCGTACTTCCAGTCAGGGTCTTCAGGATGCTTCAAATCCCACAGGGGCCGGCGGCTCTGCACCACCGGATCAGTAGCAAAGTTATAAGCAGGCGGCGGCGAAGCAGTGGCCCACTCGAGCGTCCACGCGTCCCATGGATCATTGCCGGCAATTTTGCCTTTGGAGAGGGACGAGATGAGGTTGTACGCGAAAATGAGCACGGCGACACCCTGGATCAGGGCTCCGATGGAGACAACGAGGTTAAGATTGGCCCATCCGCGGTCGGCCGGATAGGTATATATCCAGCGTGGCATACCCTCGAAGCCAAGAAAGTGCATGGTGTCGAAGGTCAAGTGGAATCCAATAAAGAAGAGCCAGAAGTGCCATTTGCCAAGCGTCTCGCTCAGCATCCGGCCGGTTGCCTTGGGGAACCAATAGTAGATTCCGGCGAAGGTGTTGAAGACGATGGCGCCCACCAGTACGTAATGGAAGTGCGCGATAACGAAATAGGAGTTGTGCAACTGCCAGTTCCACGGGGCGACAGACAGCATAATGCCGGTGAGCCCCGCCAACAGAAATTGAAACAGAAACGCAGTGCAGAAAAGCATCGGCGTCCGGAAGCGTATTTTGCCGCCCCACATGGTCGCTAACCAATTGAAGATCTTGATGCCGGTGGGGACGCCTACGAGCCCGGTCGAGAGCACGAAGAAAGCGGTCGAGACCGAGGTCATGCCGACGGTGAACATGTGGTGCGCCCATACTCCAAGGCTTACAAAAGCGATACCGACGGAAGCCGCGACCATGGCGGGATATCCAAATATGGCCTTGCGCGAGAAAACCGGGATGACTTCGCTGGCTATGCCGAAGGCGGGAAAGACAAGCACATAGACCTCGGGATGGCCGAAGATCCAGAAGAAGTGCATCCAGACGGTTGCCGAGCCGCCAGCCTGCGTGTCGAAGAAATGCGCCCCGAGATAACGGTCGATGACCAACATGATCTGTGCGGCAGTGAGCGGCGTGATGGTGATCAGCAGAAGTCCGCTGTCCACGAGCAAGAGCCAGGTGAAAAGAGGCATGCGCATCAGCGTCATGCCCTTGCACCGCATCGAGATGGCCGTGGCGATGACGTTGATCGCCCCACCCAGGGTTCCGAACCCGGCCACGATAAGCGCCAGAGCCCAGTAATCCGTGGCATTTCCGGGCGAAAATGCCCGGGCGGTCAGCGGCGCATAGGCCCACCACGTGACGTCCGGCGCGTTGCCTAGGCCGTAGAGCCCGCTTCCGCCGATGAAGCTGTAGTAAAGCAGCAATCCGCCGAAGAGGGTCATCCAGAAACTGAAAGCGTTCAGGCGCGGAAATGCCATATCGCGCGCGCCAATTTGCAAGGGGATGATGTAGTTGCCAAAAGCGAATACGAGCGGAATGCCCACCAGGAACACCATCGTGGTGCCGTGCATCGTGAACAAGCGGTTGAAGACCTGGGGCGACAGGAAGTGATTGTCCGGCAAAGCGAGCTGAATGCGGATGCAGATAACTTCAGCGCCCGCGACCAGCAGAAAGAAGATGGCCATCATCATGTACATCAGTCCAAGCTTCTTGTGGTCGACCGTTACCACCCACTCGTTCAATATCTCAAGCCAGGTGAGCCGGTGAGTCCGTGGCGGCGTGAGGTCCAGAGTTCCTTCAATTGGAAGTGATTGGTCAGCCATCGCTCTTCCTCTACTTCAGTGTCGCCAGATAGGCGGTTAGCTCGTCCAGTTGCTCGTCGCTTAATTGCATGGCCGGCATCAGCGAGCCGGGTTTAAGGCTGTCGGGATCCTTGATCCACTGGCGCAGATTTTCTTTCGTATTTAACGCGGCACCAGAAGCGATTGTGGCCCGGCTCATCAAATGTGTAAGATCGGGCCCAAAGCGTCCGGTCGCCGCAGTGCCGCGAATGGTGTGGCAGTTCATGCAGGCCTGCGTCTCAAAAACACGCCTTCCCGCAGCGACCGCCGGGTCCTGCGCACCTGGCTGTTGCTGGTTCTTTACCCATTCGGCAAACTGGGCCGGAGGGTCCACATAGACGCGCAGCAGCATATTAGCATGCTGGACTCCGCAGAACTGTGCGCATTGCCCGACGTAGAGGCCGGGATGCAAGGGATCTATCCACATGTCGTTCGGATGATTGGGGATAAGGTCTGTTTTCCCCGCCAACTGGGGGACCCAGAAACTGTGGTCCACATCGGCGGAAAGTAGCTTTAGGTACGTCGGCTTAGGCTGACTATTGCTACTCAACGGCACATGCAGCTCATTCGCGGCAACAATGCCAAGATTCGGATAACGGAACTCCCACCAGAACTGATGCCCGACCACAGTCACATCGAGTGCCTCAGGCGGCTTAGGGGCATCCTGGATGGCGAAGATCATACGCGCCGTGGTGAGAAACAGCACCACAACGATGAGTATGGGGATCACAGTCCAGGCAAGCTCAATCTGCGTGCTGCCATAAACCTGCGCGGGTTCGCGCGTGTCATTTTTGTCTCCGCGATCGCGGAACCGGATCACGGCGTAGGCCAGCAATCCGCCGACCACGACGAAGATCCCTCCGGTGATGGACAGGACGAACAATGAAAGTCTGAAGATATTCGCCGCAGGCGTCGATGCAGGTGCAAAAATGCTGGGCATGGACCGAGGTCCGTCCGCAAATGCAAGGCCACGAAACATTAAAGAAAACAGGATCGTGATTCCTGTTCCGCGTACTGACCGCAACCATCCCCGATCCATAGTTGTCCTTTCCCGGGAACAGCGTTCCAGCGTGTTGGTGAGTGACGAAGGCCGAAAAAAGAAAACGCGAAACCCTAGTTTATCAGGGTTTCGCGCGAAGTTCCTCAGTGAGCGCGGTAGAGAATTCCATGAGACGCATGGTGCGCCTAATTGCGCGCTTCACGAAAACAAAAACGCCAAATCTATTCGATGGTGGTCATGGGCACGCGAATCGAAGCACGATAGCGGTCGCCGCGATAACGTGAGCAGGCTGCTTCAATCGGCGACTCCTGCTTGGTGAGAATAATGCGGCTGATGGAAAGAACGCTCGCCTTGCGGGCAATCGTCAGCAACTCAGCCTCTTCGCGCGTAGCCGGAAGCGCTTCGATCGTCTCATCGGCGTATCCGACACGCACGCCATATCGCTCGCGCAGAGTTGCGTAGAGCGAGTTCCTGGCAAAGTCGATTCGTTCGAGTCCCGGAAACTGCCTCAACGGAACGTGCGACTCCTCGATAGCCATAGGGATGCCATCAGCCAGACGCAGACGGTGGAGGCGCATGACCTGATCTCCTGGATTGAGCCTTAATTTTTCGCTCAATTCGTTATTTCCCGCGATCACCGATTGCTCCAGCAACTTTGAGCTGGCTTTCATGCCGCGCTGGCGCATGTCCTCGGTAAAACCCTGCAGGTGCATGATATTTTTCTCCAATTTGGGCCGAGTCACAAAGGTTCCGCGTCCCTTCTCGCTGAAGGCATAACCATTGACCTTAAGGCCGTGCAGAGCCTGGCGCGCCGTCATGCGGCTCACCTGATAGATGCGGGACAACTCCTCTTCCGACGCAAGCGGATCGCCTTCGGAAAGCCCCCCGGACTGGATTTTCTCCATAAGTGCGTGCTGGATCTGGTAGTAAAGTGGAATAAAGCCGTTTTTGTCGAGCGGCTGAACAATTTCTTCCTGGTCTTCCTGCGCGCGGATATTGGCACTCCTCTTAGACACCCGTATTCCCCATTTCTTCATCCTTTCACGATTGCGCGTGAGCCCGCCTCTGCAAGTGCGCTTCCGGCGTCAGCACCCATTAGTATGGGCTCTGCTCACTTTTGTAAGTGGAGGACTTTGCCCCCGATGAACGGTTCGCTGTTTCCCACTTCGCTGGAGGGCAAACTGATCGTCTCATGTCAGGCCGCTCCAGGTGACCCGCTGGACCACGTCGACACCTTGCGGCGGATGGCTGAAGCCGTAGTCCGCGGCGGAGCCGGAGGCCTGCGCGCCAATGGCAGCGAATGCGTCGCTGCCTTCCGCCAGGCGACCGTCCTTCCTATCATCGGAATTCAAAAGCAGAAGATTAGCGGGGAAGTTTCGATTACTCCCGATTTCGTTTCGGCACAGGCGATTTCCAAAGCAGGCGCGGACGTTATCGCGCTCGACTGCTCCGCAGCACGTGACGTTAAAGTCGAGCCGTGGCCGGAATTGATTGCCCGCATTCATACCGAATTGGACAGGCCTGTCCTGGCCGACATTGCAACTTTCGACGAAGCCCTCGCAGCTGAAGCCGCCGGAGCCGATGCCGTGGCAACCACTCTCTACGGATTCACTCCAGAAACAATCGGAGCACGGACCGTAAACTGGGGGATGGTCGAGAGGATGGCGCACACGCTGCACGTTCCCCTTATTGTTGAAGGACACATCTCGCAGCCGGAAGAGGTGCGCCGAGCACTCCACTTGGGCGCCTACGCCGTGGTGGTGGGATCTGCGATCACACGGCCGGAAGTGATTACTGCCCGATTTGTGGAAGCTATTCGACATCAAGCAAGAAACGCATGATCCCATCAATCCTGCGCAGCTGTTTAAAGTATAGTCGTATATACAGATATTGTTGAAATCAAAACAGAGTATTTTGCTGAAAGATGATCAAAGCAGCCATGCCGCAAACTTCACATACCCGCGTTTATCCGCACGCCATGCTCCAGGAAATCTATGAACAGCCGGAGGCGCTCGCGACAACGATCGAACGCTACGCGCCGGGCGGTTCCCTGAGTGCCGAGGCCTTTCCGAATATCGCCGAAATTCTGCGCGGACGCCAGCGGCTGGTCATTGCCGCCAGCGGTTCGAGCCGTCATGCCGGACTGGCCGGTGAAATCATGCTGGAGGATTACGCGGGGCTCGCCGTGGATGTCGAGTACGCCAGCGAATACTGCTATCGCTCGACGCACACCCTGCACGATCCGGGCGTGCTGGTGATTTCGCAGTCTGGCGAAACCGCCGATACGCTGGCCGCTTTGCGAGAGGCACGCGCCCGCGGATTGGCGACTGTGGCGATTACCAATAACGCAGCCTCGACCATGGCGCGCGAAGCCGATTCGTCGTTGCCGACAAGCGCCGGGAAAGAAAGAGCCATTCCGGCAACGAAGAGCTTTACCACGCAGCTAAGTGTGCTCTACCTGCTAACGCTTTACCTGGCGCGGCTGGGCGGACGGATGACGGCGCAGACCGTCTCCGCGCACCTGGAGCACCTGAATGAACTGCCCCGGCAGCTTGAGGCTTCTCTGGCGCGTTGGGAAAAGCAGATCAATGAAATTGCGAAGCAGACGTACTCAGTAAAAGGTTTCCTCTATCTGGGCCGCGCGATTCACTATTCAATCGCGCGCGAGGGTGCGCTGAAGCTCAAGGAATCGGCGTACATGCAGGCCGAGGGCTACCCGGCAGGCGAGCTGAAGCACGGGCCGAATGCGCTCGTGAGCTCGGATACTCTGCTGGTAGTGCTGGCGACGTACGACAAGAACGATCCGGATTCGGTGCTGCGCTACCAGAAGACGCTGCAATTGATGCGCGATATGAACGCGCAAGGCGCAACAATTTTTTCCGTAACGACGGAAGGCGACGAAGAGGCCGCAAATCTAAGCCAGTACTCTGTGGCTGTCCCCTGTGTTGATGAGTTTCTGCTGCCCTTACTCGAAGTGGTGCCGCTCCAGCTTTTCGCCTACTTCACGGCCATACTAAATGGCGTGAACGTAGATGCTCCCCGCAACCTGGTAAAGGCAGTGGTGACCGAGTAAGGCCAACTATTTTGGAGAATCGCTTTGGCTGGCAATGAGCGCCAGCGCTTCTTCTTTTGTACTGATTCTGCCTTCAAGCTGTGCGTCTTCGGCGAGCGCGAGCAGCCGCTTAAATTCCGGGCCCGGCTTATAACGGGCCTCTATTAGATCCCGGCCCGTGAGCAAAAGCGCGGGGCGGACTTCCGCTTCAGGAATCGCCTCGTACTTCGTCTTTGCAAAATTGTAGAGATCGAGGCTACCGTGGCTGGCAACGCAATCCATGCGATGTAGTGCCAGATGCTCGGGAAAGTCTTTGAGCCGGAAGAATCGCTTGAGTGTTGACACCTTCATCCGTTCCACATCCCCGAATCGCATGTGGTTTTCGACCAGTGCGGCGACCTGCACTGACTCCTCATTCGAGAAGCGCAGACGCCGGCAGATGTCCTCGGCAATGCGGACGCCAACTTCGACGTGACCGTTGAAGCGGATGCGTCCGGGACCGGGCTGGAAGGTGGCAGGTTTGCCCACATCGTGCAGCAGTGCGCCCCATGCGAGGGTCGGCGATACGCCTGCCGGTAACTGTTCGAGCAGCATCAGGGTGTGCGTCCACACATCGCCTTCGGGGTGAAATTCCGGCGGCTGCTCGACCCCGTGCATGCGGTCGATTTCGGGAAGCACTTCTTTAAGTAGGCCGGTATGATCAAGCAATTCAAAAGCCCGGCGGGTGTGACCCTCAGTCAACATGCGGGACAGTTCGTCGCGAATGCGCTCACAACTTACTTGATGAATCTCTGCGGCGCATCGCCGGATGGCCGATTCCGTCTGCGTTTCGATTGCAAAATCGAAGCGCGCTGCAAAACGCACGGCGCGCAGCATCCGCAGCTTGTCTTCATCGAACCGCTGAGCCGGTTCTCCGATGGCACGAATGAGTTTTGCGGCAAGGTCGGCGCGACCGCTTACGAAGTCAAGAACATTGCCTGTTTGCGGATCAAGCAGCATGCCGTTGATGGTGAAGTCGCGGCGAATAACATCTTCCTTCGCGCTCTCCGAAAACCGCACCGACTCGGGCCGCCGCCCATCAGAGTAAGCTCCGTCACTGCGAAAGGTTGCAACTTCAGTCACAATCTGCTGGCCATCGAGTTCATCGGCAACGAGGATGACGCCAAAGTGTGCACCCACCGCAAAGGTTCGCGGAAACATCCTGATCACCGCTTCAGGTTTCGCGCTGGTGGCTACATCGAAATCGAGGGGCGGACGACCGAGCAGCAGGTCGCGGACGCATCCGCCTGCAAAATAGGCGTTGTACCCTTCAGCGCGCAGACGCTCTACGATGCTTTCGGCGGCGATTTGTGCCAGCATTTTTTCCACCTGTCTACTATAGAGAATGAGATGCATGGCGGATTAGTTCTCGGCATAGAAAGCTCGTGCGATGAAACCGCTGCGGCTGTGGTACGGCGCGGCGTGAAAACGTTGTCGAATATTGTCGCTTCGCAAATTGACACGCATTCGCCATATGGCGGCGTTGTGCCGGAGCTGGCTTCGCGCGAACACCTTCGCAACATTGTGCCTGTGGAGCGCGCGGCATTGCGCGAGGCTGGAATTGGGCTCGCCGACCTGGATGCCATTGCCGTTACCGCTGGCCCGGGCCTTGCTGGTGCGCTCCTGGTGGGCATCAGCTATGCGAAGGCGCTGGCATTTGCGCTTAAAAAGCCTCTGATCGCCGTCAACCATCTTGAGGGGCACATTCACGCCGTACTCTTGGAGCAGGCGCAGCTTGCCGCCGAATCGCAGCAGGAGGCGCTGGAACTACCGGCTTTGGCGCTTGTCGTTTCCGGAGGACATACACATCTTTACCTCGCTCGGCGTAACGGCGGGGGCTGGACCTATCGCAACGTAGGACGCACGCTGGACGACGCCGCCGGCGAGGCTTTCGATAAAGTCGCTAAATTGCTGGGCCTTGGATATCCCGGTGGACCGTGGATCGACGCGCTGGCCCCACTCGGAAACCCGAACGCCGTGCCGTTTTCCTTCGCGCAGATCAAGCCCAAAGTGCACCGGAAAGATAACGCGAACGCGATGGCCGCCTCGACGCTTTTTTCCTTCAGCGGCATTAAGACAGCCGTTCTGCGATACACGCAAGCCCACGATATGGCTCCGAGCATTGAGGAGCGGCGCACGCGACTTGCGGAAAGGCCGGGCATCGGAGCAGTCGAGGCGCTGCCGTTCTTCGACCAGCAAACGCTGGACCTGATTGCCTCGTTTCAGCGCGCGGTGGTTGACGACCTGCGCCGCAAGACCTTTCGCACCGCGGAAAACCTTGGGGCTGCCAGCCTGCTTGTTTCAGGAGGTGTCGCGGCCAATCGTGAACTACGGACGCGTTTCACCGCTGAGGCCGCGGAACGTGGACTACCCATTGCCTTTCCATCGCTCGCGCTCTCAACCGACAACGCGGCCATGATCGCTGCAGCCGCCTGGCCGAAGTTCCAGGCAAAGGAATTCGCGCCGGAGACGCTGTCCGCCGATCCTGCGCTGGCGCTGGGGCGCTGAATGCTAGACCGCCGATTCGCTATAATCGGCAAGCAGCCATGGACACTCCTAACCCTATTCTGGACGGCAAACAGGTGCTTGAGATTGGCGACATCATGGCCATTCTGCCGCACCGCTTTCCTTTTCTGCTCATCGACCGGCTTATGGAAATTGAGCGCAAGAAGCGCATCGTCGCGCTGAAGAATGTGACTATTAACGAGCCTTTTTTCGCCGGACACTTTCCCAACTTTCCCATCATGCCTGGAGTGCTCATTGTCGAATCGATTGCACAGGCTGGTGGCGCGCTGCTGCTTACCGAGATTCCCGACCGCGCCAGCAAGCTGATGGTCTTTACTGGCATCGAACGCGCCAAATTTCGCCGTCCCGTAGTGCCGGGAGATCAGCTTCGCATTGAGGTGAACGTGCTCAACTGGAAGCCGCGCGCCGTCCGGATGGAGGGCCGCGTCACCGTTGAGGGTAAGCTGGCGTGCGAGGCGATTGTGATGTGCCAGCTCGTGCCGCGCAATCGGGAAGCCGCTGCCACCGCCGAGCCCGTTCCGGAAGCGGTGAGCGCCGAGTGAGCATTCACCCAACGGCGATCATTGCTTCGGGTGCCGTGGTTCCTGCATCCTGCACGGTTGGGCCTTACTCCATAATCGGACCCGATGTTATGCTCGGGGAACATTGCGAGCTCGTTTCGCATGTCGTTCTTGACGGACATTTGAAGACCGGGGGGCGCAACCGGTTTTTTCCCTTTGCCGCAGTCGGCGTCGCTCCGCAGGACCTGAAATATAAAGGCGAACCAACCGGCGCAACGCTTGGCGACGACAACGTGATCCGCGAGTGCGTGACCATTTCGCGCGGAACGGCGGGCGGCGGCGGGACGACGCGCATCGGCAGCGGATGCCTCATCATGGCCTATGCCCATATCGGGCACGACAGCGTCATCGGAGACGGCTGCATTCTCGCCAACAGCGCCACGCTTGCCGGGCACGTCGTCGTCGAAGACTACGCCACGGTGGGCGCGCTCAACCAGATCCACCAGTTCTGCCGCATCGGAAAATACGCTTACACCGGCGGAGGCACAACGGTAACACAAGATGTTCTACCCTACTCGCTCACGTCAGCGAAACGCGAGACGCGCGCCTATGGGCTAAACAAGGTAGGGCTAGAGCGCCGGGGATTTGATAGCGAACGACTTCGCGCAATTCAGCATGCCTACCGACTTTTGATTGCGGCAAAGATGAACACTTCTCAGGCCGTCGCCAGACTGAAAGAGGAGGGCATCGCGACGGAAGACGTAGCCTACCTCATACAGTTCATTGAAAGCTCCGGGCGCGGAGTCCTGAAGTAGAACGTATGAAGCTCGGTCTGATTGCCGGTAATGGACGCTTTCCATTTCTGATACTCGATGCGGCGCGCGCACGTGACGTCGAGGTCGTCGTAGCAGCCATCAAAGAAGAAACCGATCCGGAGATCAATGCGCGAGCTGATGCCGACGAGGGCATTCGCGTTTACTGGCTTTCACTGGGCGAACTTTCGCGGCTCATCGAATCCTTCCAGAAAGAAGGCGTCACCCAGGCCGTGATGGCCGGACAGGTGAAGCACAAGCAGATTTTTTCAAGCATCCGACCAGACTGGCGGCTGGCAAAGCTGCTGCTTTCGCTGCGGACAAAGAATACCGATATGTTACTGGGAGCCGTGGCAAAGGTACTGGGCGACGAAGGCATCGAGTTGATTCCCTCGACCTCCTACCTTGAACCGCTGCTGGCAAAGCCGGGAGTGCTGACCGCACGCGCGCCTTCCGAATTGGAACAGCGTGACATTGCTTATGGTCGCGAAGTGGCTCTGGCGATTGCCGAGTATGACATTGGCCAAACCATCGTCGTCGCCAGCCAGGCCTGCATCGCGATTGAGGCCATGGAAGGTACCGATGCTGCCATCGAACGGGCCGGCGCCCTGATGCTGACGCTGGACCAGGAAGCCTCGACACTCGACCGCTCTCTCACTGTAGTCAAAGTGGCCAAGCCCAAACAGGACATGCGCTTCGACGTTCCTGTCATCGGCATTCGCACCATCGAGACGATGCAAAAGGCGCGCGCAACCTGTTTAGCAATTGAAGCGCACCGCACCCTGATCTTCGATAGTGACAAAGTATTGACAACTGCGGACGCCGCAGGAATTGCGATTGTGGCTCAGGAAAATAGATAATGGTCCGTTCCGCAATTCAAGCCTGGAGCGTCACCCAATGTCGAAACTTTCTCTAGTTATCTCCGCCATCGTCGTGGTCGTTCTTGGCGGACTCGCAATTCGCAGCTTCGCCGACAGCAGCAAACTCCCGCAGGTTGGCGAGCAGGCCCCGAACTTTACGCTTCCCTCGCAAGAAGGCACTCCGGTTAGTCTTGATAGCTATCGAGGCAAATGGGTCGTGCTGTATTTTTATCCCAAGGACATGACCTCCGGATGCACGCTCGAGGCGCACAACTTTCAACGCGATCTGGCAAAATACCAGGCGGCGAATGCAGTTATCCTGGGCGTCAGCGTCGATTCGGTCGACAGCCACAAGCAGTTCTGCACGAAGGATAGTCTGACCTTCACTCTCTTGAGCGATACAGGGAAGCAGGTTGTCGACGAATATGGGTCGCTGGGCAACTACGGTGTCATGAAGATCGCCAAGCGCAATACCTTTTTGATTGATCCGCAGGGAAAGATCGTAAAGGTATGGACCGGCGTCGATCCCTCGCACCATACCGAACAAGTGTTGGCTGCGCTGGATGGATTTGAAAAGCATTAGTTTCGAACATCCCAAATTGCTGTCAAGCCTTTTTATTTATAAGCTGCCTATTTTCAATGGTTTAGATTGCAAGTCAATTTCCCCTCTTTCTCTATAATTGAGATATAGGGAAAATCGGGAAAAGGGCACGGCTCCGGCCGTGCCTTTTCTTTTGGCAGGACTATCCGCCGCTCTCTGGAGCGGCTTTTCTTTGCTCCAGCAAGGAGATTGAGCATGATTCGCTATTTCGCCGCGCGCTACAGCGCGCGCGTTCATTCGTTGCTGCTGACGTGGAACTCACTCGCTGCTTTTTATGTGGGAAGCTCCGATTTTCGCGATGAGGTCGCAACCGTCCAGCACGCGCTTCGCCTCCCCACATGGGGGTTGGCCCTGTTCACCGGCCTCGTCAACGTCACCCTCGCCTACCGCGCCTGGAACAAGCAGCGGTAGAAACCTTCAACTTCAAACCTGAAAGGAAATCTAAATGTCCGGCATCAGCACATTCCTCCAGCACGTCGGCGGTTTCTTCAAAACGCTTTTTACTGCCACAACAAAGGTAGCGGCGGCAGCCGAGCCGATTGTAGACATCGCATTCCCGAGCGTGGCAAGCCTTTACAACTTCACCGTGCAGCAAGCATCGCTCGCCGAAACCGCCGCTGCTGGAACCTCCGGAGCAGGCGCGCAGAAATCGGCGGCGGTCATTGCGGCGGTAACACCCTACGCAACCGCTGCTCTTAAGGCTGACGGCGTACCGGCTCCGACCAGCGCCCAGATCGCCTCCTACGTCAACGCAGTGGTCGCTTCGCTCAACGCGCTGCCTGCCCCCGTCGGTGCAGCAACGTCCACCGGGAGCGCCCAGGCCACGGCGGTCTAGCGATGGCGCGGCATATCCAATCCTTAGAAGGGTCGGGGATCATGGCGGTCACCAAGGGCGAACTGTACCAGCAGGTTCGCCCCGGGTATCTGCTCTTCTGCTCCGGCGGGGGAGCTATCTCGCGGACCATTGAAGAAGTTACCGTGTCGCCATGGTCGCACGTCCTCATGGTATGGCTGGCCGGGGGGTGGTGCACGCAGTGGCTCACGCTGGAGGCGACGTTCTCCAAAGGAGTGCATGTGGGGTTGCTGTCTGATTATGTGGATCACTACAACGGCAACCTCGCGCTCGTAAACCGCCCGTGCCTGTCCGCGGCGATGATTCAGGCTGAATTGGATCGTGGGCTTTCGCTACTGGACGACCGCTACGACTGGCGGCAGGAAGTGAGCATCGCTGAGCGCAAGCTTGTGAAGTCGCTGCCGCTGATCGAGCCAAAAAAAGAGTTCTACTGCTCAGGTCTGCAATACGCAATGAGCCTCGCGACACCCCACCCTTTGCAGAGGCCGCTGGCGAGCTTTCCGACGCCGGAGGACAATTGGACTGACCCATCGGTAGAGCCGATCTGCTCGCTATTGAAATCTGCGTGAACCGCGGAAAATCGGATAAAAGAATAAAGGAAAGGAGGTCGCGGACGACTGCCATTTGGTCCCTGGACTGATCCGGGGATCTCCGCCGATTCCAAAGCCTATTCAAATTCTGTCGTCCTCATCGCCGATTTCAAAAAGCTCGCTCCGAGTGTGGAAAAAGCAATCAATGCGCTCGAAGGAAACCAGCCGGCCGGCCCGGAGCCCCTACCAATCCGGGCACTCTTCAGCAGCAAACACCTTGGCACACTCTTCACAGCGCGGCCTAATCCAGCTTAGTCTGACCGTACTCCAGCAAGGTAACCAGCAGAACGCCACCTGTAATATTGCCGGCCACAGCCAGCGAGAGCCACTTTATGTAGGCGGAAAGTGCCAGCTTATGGCTTAAAACTGCTGCAAGAATTTCTCCACTCCCGGCGATACAGTGTGCAAAATGACCCAGGCCAACAATAAAGGTAAGGCTCCAGATAAGCGCGAATGCGCCAGTAATGGAATGGCTGCCGCTGACCAGCCAGGCCACCATTGCGATGATCCATCCGCCAACTACGGCACTCCAGAAGATGTGCTCTGCGGGCGGCCTGGCCGCAGCGACTCCGAACTGTGCCATCGCCGCGAGAATGTCCGGTTGTAGCGCCTTAGTGCGCGCGCACAGCTCAGCGAAGAGCAGCGCTCCCGCAACATTACTTGCGAAGACGATGGCCCAGAGACGCAGCGTGGCGAGGATATACCGGCGCTCGGCGAGGATGAGCGCCACAGGATAGAGCGTGTTTTCGGTAAACAGCTGCCCGCGTCCCAGGATGACCGCCATGAAACCCATCGGGTACAGCAGGAAGGCGATAAATTGCGCCGTAGGACTATGCCCCAATTGTGCGGTGACGGCAGCGACACTGAGGCCGGTAAGGCCCATTGTGAGGCCGCCTACGATTCCTGAAAGCGCCAAGGCAGAGTTGGGACGCGCCAGTTCACGCCGCGCGTTACGCGATACCTGTTCGTAGATTTGATTCGCAGTGGGCCGGTCGAGATCTTGCTGCGTCGATGCCGCCGCAGAATTTTCAGCAGAGGGTTTCAGTTTCGGCAAAGGCATGGTGCTTAGATGCAACATTGAAGTCGATCGTGCTACGGTGGTCTTTCGTTCCCGTGGAGGTTTATGAGTTCCAGCGCGCCGTTCGATCTTGAAGCCGCAGCACGCCAGTCGATGATTGAACATGGATTCGAGCCGGAGTATCCGGCGCAGGTGAAGCAAGAACTGGCCGCGCTCCAGGCGCATCTGCCAAAAACACCGGCTTCCGTCGCAGATCTGCGGCATCTGCTCTGGTCCTCCATCGACAACGACACTTCGCGCGATCTGGACCAGGTTGAGTATGCAGAGACCCTTCCGGACGGCAGTACGCGCGTGCTGATCGGCATCGCCGACGTGGATGCGTATGTGCCGAAGGGGTCGGCAATCGACAAACACGCGAGCGTCGAAACGGTCACCGTGTACACCGGCGTGGAGAATTTCTCCATGCTGCCGGATGAGCTTTCGACCGACCTGACTTCTCTGCTCGAAGGCCAGGACCGCGCCTGCATGGTGACGGAATTTACGCTGGACAAGAATGTCTGCGCGACCGAAAGCTGCGTCGCCTCAAGCAGGATTTATCCCGCGCTTGTGAAAAACAAGGCGCAGCTTGCATACAATGGCGTGGGCGCGTGGCTTGACGGAAAAGCAGAGGCCCCTGCAAAGGTTGCCGCGTCCAACGAATTGCAGGAGCAACTAAAACTGCAAAACGAAATTGCGCGGCGACTGCGACTGGAGCGATATAAGAATGGCGCGTTGGATATCTCGACAATTGAGACATATGCAATTGTGCAAGGGAAGACAATTGATCTTGAGGCGCTGCGAAAAAATTCGGCGACGGAGCTGATTGAAGATTTTATGATCGCCGCCAATGGAGTGGTCGCGCGGACGCTTCAGGCGAAGCGGATCGCTTCGATTCGAAGAATTGTGCGCACCCCGAGGCGCTGGGACAGGATCGTGGCGTTGGCAGCCGGGCATCAATGGAAACTTCCAGCGGAGCCGGATTCAAAAGCCTTGAACGACTTCCTTTCGCAGCGCAAGAAAGACGATCCGGACCATTTCCCGGATCTATCGTTGGCCATTGTGAAAATGCTGGGTCCGGGCGAGTATGTGCTGGAACGACCGGACGATCCACCGCAGGGGCATTTCGGACTGGCCGTGGAGGATTACACGCACTCGACGGCGCCCAACCGCCGCTATGCCGATCTGGTGACGCAGCGGCTACTTAAGTCGATGATCGCAGGCAAGCCTTCGCCCTATTCGGACGAGGAGCTTTCAGCAATTGCTTTAAATTGCACGACGAAATCCGCGGCGGAGCGCAAAGTAGAGCGCGAAATGCAGAAGCGCATTGCCGCAGTGGCATTGAGTAACCGAATCGGTGACAAATTCCACGCGATTGTGACCGGCGTTACCGCAGGCGGGACATTTGTGCGAACGCTGGATCCGCATGTGGACGGGATGCTGGTGCGCGGGCAGCATGGCGTGGATGTGGGAGATCGGCTGAATGTGCAACTGGTGCATACCGATCCGGTACGCGGATACATCGACTTTGCGCGTGCCTGATTTTCAGAGATGACGAATTATGCGGCCCCATCTGGCAACGGTGGTAGAAGATTTTCGCAGGCATGGAAAGAGCACCGCGATTGTCACCTATCGCGGCAACCGGCGACTCGCTTCCACCTATGCTGAACTGGCGGTGCTCGCAGATCGCTTCGCCGCCGCGCTGATCCAGCACGAGATTCCTCCAGGCGCGCGCGTTGTTCTGTGGGGGCAGAACAGTGTCGAGTGGGTCGGAGCTTTCTTCGGTTGCATGCTGCGAGGCGCGATCTGCATTCCACTGGACGCGGCAGGAAGCGTGGACTTCGCGCAGCGGGTGATGGCGGAAACTAGCCCCGGTCTGCTGGTCGGCGATGGGAATCTTCTGCAACAGCTTGATTCGACGGTCGCAAAGATTGCCTTTGAGGATTTTGCATCGCTGCTACCTCAAGCGACAGAAACGATTCCTATTGATCCCGCCGTAACTTTAGATAGCCCCATGCAGATTCTCTTTACTTCAGGCACAACGGCGGAACCTAAAGGCGTCGTCCATACGCATCGCAACGTGCTGGCCAGTGTGGCTCCAATCGAGCGCGCGATTCCGAAATACCTCAAATATGAACGGCTGGTGCATCCGCTACGCTTTCTCCACACGCTTCCTCTGAGTCATGTCTTCGGACAGTTCATGGGACTATGGATCCCTCCGCTGTTGGGCGCCGAGGTTCACTTTGAATCACGGTTGCAGGCGCAGCGATTGATGGAGACAGCGCGGCGCGAACGAATCTCCGTACTGGCCGCAGTTCCGCGCGTGCTTACTCTGCTTCGGGATTTAATCATGGCAGATCATCCGGAATTGGGTGCCGCGATCGACGCTGCGCGCGGTGAAAAGGTCTGGAAACGCTGGTGGCGCTTTCGCCGCATTCACCGAAGCTTCGGTTACAAATTCTGGGCCTTCGTCTGTGGAGGCGCTTCGTTGCCTGCAGAACTTGAATCATTCTGGAATACCCTCGGCTTCGCCCTGATTCAGGGCTATGGAATGACGGAAACAGCAGCGCTGATTACGCTCAACCACCCATTCAAGGTAGGCAAAGGCACCATCGGTAAGGTTCTTCCCGGTCGGGATGTTGAGATTCGCGACGACGGCGAAATTCTCGTACGCGGCGATATGGTTTCAACCTCGACGTGGCGCAACGGCGCAATACAGCAATCGGATTCACCGTGGCTCGCGACGGGCGATCTGGCGCAAAAAGATGCAGAGGGTCAACTTTACTTCCTGGGGCGCAAGAGTCAGGTGATTGTTACGCCGGCAGGACTGAACGTTCACCCAGAAGATGTGGAGGCTGCCCTGAACGCTCAAACTGGCGTTGAGGCTTCAGCGGTCGTCCCGCTGCTTACCGGCAGCGGGACCGAGCCAGCGGCAGTCCTGCTGTTTCGCGGCTCGCACGACAAAGCGCAGCAGGCTGTAATCGCCGCGAACGCCCGGCTTGCCGACTTCCAAAGCGTGCGGCATTGGCGCATCTGGCCGGAATTAGATCTACCTCGCACCTCGACAGGAAAGATTCAACGGCGCAAGGTAACGGAGTGGATCAACGCGCAACGCGCTGAGGATCGCGCAGGTGATGCTGGATCGGATGCACTTCTGGCGCTGATTCTTTCGATTACCTTGGCGCGACCCGGAAGCACGAGTGACAATGCGCGGTTACAAGAAGATTTGCAGCTGGATAGCCTGGGCCGTGTGCAATTGCAGGCGGAGTTGGAGCGGAAGCTGGGCCTCACGCTAAGCGACGCAATGTTGGAACAGGCCTCGACGCTTGGTGAGTTGCGGCGCGTCCTCGGCCTCGATGCCGCAGCCTCGGGAGCAGCCAAAGCGAAAGAATTATTTCCTGCTCAAATAGAAGCCCGGCACGATGTGTATCCTCACTGGACCTGGAGCCGGCCGGCGCAATCTGTGCGGGCAGTGTTCATCGAATGCGTGCTTCGGCCTCTTGTCTGGCTTCTGGCAGCCCCTTCAGTTCGGCGTGAGAGTGCGCTGGATGAGGACACACCCCTCATACTGATTGCGAATCATGTCAGTACCTATGATGTCCCGCTGATCTTGTATGCGCTGCCCGGACCAGTGCGACGGCATGTTGCGGCAGCGATGGCGGCGGATATCCTGGATGACTGGCGGAAGCGCCGCAATCAAGGTTCGTGGTTTTTGAATACGCTCGGGCCGCTGACTTGGCTGCTCGTAGCGGGACTCTTCAACGTGTTTCCACTGCCGCGCGGCGCGGGCTTCCGGCGCAGCTTTCAACACGCGGGCGAGGCACTGGATCGCGGATACAACGTGCTGGTATTTCCGGAAGGGCATCGCTCAGATGAGGGTGTGCTGCAGAAGTTTCGTGCGGGAATCGGTTTGCTCGTAGCGGAATCGGAAACACGCGTCCTCCCGATCGCTCTGGGAGGTCTGGGAAAAATGAAGACTGGGCACCAGCGATGGTTCCGATCGGGAACATTGCAGGTCGTGGTTGGCTCGCCCATAGCGTTCAGAGGCGACATGAGTCCAGAAGAGATTACCGCGCGCCTGCAAACCGAAATGGTTCGCATGTTGAGCTGAACGTGACCTAAGTACCGTAGCCGGTTTGAATTGCCGGCATGACAATCGACGTAAATGTCTCGTTTGGAACAAGTGCGTCTCTGGTTGCTCGAGAAGTTCCTCGAACGTCTGGATCGCACAGCCGTGCGGCGCAAGCAGGAAGCCTCGCACCTTACCACCGGACGGCGCGGTGAGCGCGCAGCGTTCTTTTATCTGCGCCGGTTGGGATTCGTAGTGGCCGCTCATGGCTGGCGCTCGGCAAAGGCCCGCGGCGATCTTGATTTAGTCGCATGGGAGAACGACGTGCTTTGCTTTGTTGAAGTAAAGACGAGAACCACGCGGGCGGTGGCGCCGGCAGAGGCTGCCGTGGATGCCGAAAAGAAGAGAATGCTCCGGAAGATGGCTCACTACTATCTGCGCCAATTGCCGAAGCGGGACGTCCCTGTGCGCTTCGACATTCTTTCGATTTATTTTGAGACTGGAAAGACAGCAGACTTTGAGCTGTTCCGCGGAGCGTTTGGCTGGGAGTGAGAAACAGATCCCAGAGCGGGCTAATCGGGGCGCAGGGGTTCGGTGAAACCGGACACAATTCGATTCCCAAGCACCTGCGAGATCCCGCAAGCCGCTTCGTTCTCATAAGGTTGCATCCGCGATACTGGTTAGAACTCAATCGTTGGGCCCTTTCGACCAATTGAGTTCCGAAAAGGACGCAAGAAACCAATTCTATTGGTGTCCGTTCACGACACCAGCTGGAGCTGGAAACAACTTCATTGCCTTTTAATTTCGCCAAGGTTATTGCATGGGCAACCGCTTGCACCTGCTGTTGGAGCCTCCAGACCCTTTTCAATCAGCTTCAATAACGAATGGGGAGCAGGCGCGTCTCCCATCATCTCCCATATCATGATGCCGCCATACTGCTTCCCGAGCTGAGTCTCTTTCGCCATGGTATTTTCTCCTGCGTAGTGAAATGCCTGTCCGTCATCGAGCGATCCACCGCCAACCATGTCGACCTTCCAGGCATTAGGGTAAGACGCCAAAATCTTACTGTAATCTTCTTCTTCGGAATCGCCGGAGTTTGAAGCAAAGAAAGGCACGCCAAGAACGATCTCATTTTTGGGGACCTTTTTGTCCTGCGCATAGAACTCGAGCGCAGTAACCGCAGATGCATAGGACGAGTAATTCATCACATTGATGAAATCAAACTGGTGGAGTGCGGAATCCGGCATCGAGTCCTGCAGATATTTCGCGACTGCGCTTGTTACAAGCTTACCTTCCGGATGAAATGTCGAAGTCAGCGCAGATACAAATGTTGCGAACGGAGCGCCCATGTTGCTTGGATCTTCAATATCCAGATCCACGCCGTCGAGTTTATGCGCGCGAACAAATTTATCGAGAGATGCCACTAATGGAGTGGAGAGACCTGCATTGTAAAACTGTATGATCAGCTGATCGCCTCCGCCTCCGCCGATTGACAGCAGCACTTTGGCGCCTGCGGCGTGCGCGGCCGTAACAACTGCGTCAATGTCTGTATCAGTTTGGCTCTTCAGGGAAAAATTCATATCACTATGAATAGTGCATACGCCGTCACATTTCGGAGGATTTCCAAATGCAAGATTCAAGTCCGTAACTCGTGTGAGATCGAGGCTCTTCACCGAATCGGCGAGGCTCGCCTCCTTGTACGCCGGCAGATAGCCCACAAGCAAAGGTATGGGGGCCGGAGCCAGCGCGGATGTGGCATGCTCCTGAGCGTTCCCGACAGCGCAAATTGTGGTTGCCAGCAGGAAAGCCAGGCCAGTGTTTCGCAGCCAGGAATGCCCCTGTCCGCACGCGCGCAATTCTGTTGTCATTGTTTTTTCTCCAGGGTGGCAGGATGAAGTTAAAGTATTGTCCGGGTTATGAGGCGTCATAATGGGCTTTTTGTTTATCCCTTATCGCTTCACCGCGCAGGTGCACGACAGAGTCAAAGCCTTTTTGGCCGATCCTTGTGTTTTATTTGGCGGCGATTTTTATGCTGCTAAGGTCCTGGGTATCCTCTAGCAGCTTTCGCCCCTCCACTTCCGCATCGAGCAAAATATGCGTTGTCCTTTCCAGATGCGCCGCTAGCAGCCGCACCGCAGTTTCAGCGTCGCGTGCAAGTGCCGCATTTACTATGGCCCGGTGCTCCTTATCCACATCGCGGCCCTTGGCAGCGAACGGTACGGATAGCCGTCGGTAGCGTTCGCTCTGAGCATAGAGCAGTGAGTGCAGATGAAGGAGCCAGGGGCTGGTGCAGCCATCCACCAACGCGAGATGAAAGGCCGCATGCGCTTCGGCCCAGTCTTCGTTCGAGCGTGCAGGATCATCCGGCGCCCGCTCGGGTGTGCGCGCCAGGCGATGCCCTGCCGCGACAAGACGCGATTCCCAGCCCACGTCGCCATATAAGATGGCGCGCCGCAGACAGAGGCTGTCGATCTCGATACGCACCATCGTCAAATCCACGAGGTCGGCTGCCGAGATGGGTGCTGCACGGAAGCCACGCTGCGGTTCGGCCACGACCAGCCCTTCGGAGGTCAGGCGTGACAATGCCTCGCGAATGGCTCCCAGGCTGACCGAAAACCGATCGCAGAGCTCCTGGATCTTCAGCTTTTTTCCCGGGAGAACGCGGCAAGCGAGCAGGTCTGCGCGCAAGCCTTCATACGCTCCCTGAGTCAGGTTTGCAGAAGACTCTTTATTCATACGCTCATCCATCTCCATGTAGTCAGTTTGAGACACCTTGGAGTATTCTCACAGCCGCGTAAAATATATTATCCGTTGACAAATATAAATTACTACGTCATTTTGAAATGAGCGAGAGCGTCCTGTTTAGCTCGATCACCTCTGAAATACTGCTTAAACTTCACGCTTTCGTCCGGCGACATCATCGTGAGTGGCACACCCCCTGGCGTTGGCATGGCGCGGAAGCCTCCGCTGTTTATGAAGCATGGCGACGTTTGCGAAGTTGAGATCGAAGGAATCGGCATACTGCGCAATAAAATCGAAGACGAATAAGCGGCACCAGCGCTGCGAAGCGTTCGCCGCATAAACGCTAACCACTGAGCCAGGGAACACTATGTCGGTGAGTGAGACAGCATCCAGCCTGCAGGCCGGCGAAACCCGGCTACGGCGGAATGCGCTCTCTCTGAACCACATCGTCGCGTCTACTCTGGCCAGCATCGCGCCCGCAATGAGCTTCTTCTTTGGCTTTGCAGTCATTGTGCAGGGTGCTGGGCTTGCGGCGCCCCTGACGATCTTCACCGCCATGATCGTGATTCTGTTCCTGACGAATACGATCTCTCAATTCTCCCGTTTCACGCCATCAACGGGATCGTTCGTCACCTTCACGGGCAAGGCTTTTGGCCCCTCTGTCGGCGCTGCGGTCTCGGTTTTCCTCACGTTTGGCTATATCGTCGCAGCGTCAACTGTCGTTTCAATCGCCGGAGTTTGGATCGCCGAAACCCTGAAGACCTTCCTCGGTATATCGGTTGATTGGGCTATCCTCACCGTGCTCATATCTGCTGGAACCGGCTGGCTGGTCCTGCGTGGCGTTGGGCTCTCGACGCTCTGGTCTGGCGTTTTTTTTTACTTCGAGGCAGGGCTTTTGGTTTTGGGAAGCATTCTTATGCTGATAGCCCATCCCCACTTCCTGACCCTTGCACCCTTTAAGTTTTCAAACCTGACCGGAGGTCTCGCGGGTCTGGGAGCGGGCTTCCCGCTGGCCGTCTATCTGTTTATCGGTTGGGAGAACTCTGCCAGTCTCGCGGAAGAGACGGACAACCCACGACGGAACATTCCGCGCGCTTTGATCACCGGCACGCTGGCGATCGGCATATTCTATATTTTTCTCGCGTACGCGACGACGGTTGGATTCAAAATGAACGCGCATGCCCTTGGCGCCTCGCGGCTCCCTTTCATTGATGGCCTGAAATCCTCCGCGCCCGCCCTGCTGATCGTGGCATACATCGCCGGCGTCACCAGCATCCTCGGTTCGTTGATCGGTCTCGTGAACTCCCAGGCGCGAATTCTCTTCAACTCCGGCCGCGAAGGCCTCCTGCCGGAATTCCTGGGCAAGATTCATCCGCGACATCAGACGCCCCACAGCGCGATGTGGATATTTCTCTCTATCGCGGTTGCGCTCATTCTAGGGTTTGGCTTGTTCGGTGGAGTCACGCCATTGGACTATTTCGGCTTTGCCGGCACACTTGGCACTATTCCGATCGTTCTTACTTACATGCTCACGAATCTTGCGCTTCCGGTCTACGTGATCCGCTACCATCGCAGTGAGCTCGACATTCTTCGCCATATTTTGCTGCCGGTCGCCGGTACGGTGGTCATGCTGTTTCCGCTCTGGGGCCTTATCCAGCCAGGCCAATCCTGGCCCTTCAACATATTTCCGTGGATCGCGCTTGGGGTTCTTGCCCTGTCCGTGATCTATGGCATCGTGATTGCGCGGTTGTCGCCCGGCCTGGCTGGTCGTATCGGCGCCTACGTGGCGGATCAGTAACGTCAGCCGCTACAAATCGTAAGGAGGCAAATGTTATGAATCGAGTTCTCTTCCGCGGTGCCAGTGTTTGGGACGGCAGCGGCGCTCCCGCCTTTCCGGCCGATGTGCTTGTCGAAGGCGCCAGAATCAAAACAATCGCCCGCGCGCCGCAGCGGCTCGCCGCAGACGGCGCTACCGTAATCGAAGCCCGCGGCAGAACGCTGATGCCCGGTCTCGTAGAAGGCCACGCACACATTTCGTTCGGTGGCGCCGTGAACGACTCCGATCTCGGCAACATTCCGCCCGAAGAGCATGTCCTGCTTACGATGCGCAATGCGAAAACATTGCTCGATCATGGATTTACCAGCGCCTATAGCGCCGCCACCTCAAAGCTGCGGCTCGACGTCGTCATCCGCAATGCTGTGAATGCGGGCCAGATTCCAGGACCGCGTATCCGTGCGGCCAGCCCGGAAATCACCGTCACCGGCGGCCTGGGCGACGAGCGCAAGGCGCACATGTATTACGAAAGCTTTGGTTTGATCGCCGACGGTAAGGAGGAAATAGCGAAGGCCGTCCGCCTGTGTTGCCGTGAAGGGGTAGACAACATCAAGGTGAATATCTCTGGAGACGATCTCAGCCCTGCCGCCCACGGCGGTCTCACCGTAATGCGTGAGGAAGAGGTGCAGACGGCCGTGAATGTAGCGCGTGATTTTGGTAAAAAGATCAACTGCCATGCGCGGGCCGCGGAATCCGTGAAGCGGGCCGTCCGTTGCGGAATCGACGTCATCTATCATTGCGAATCGGCGGACGAGGAAGCGATCGACATGCTGGAATCTGTGAAGGATCGGATCTTCGTGGGCCCGGCAATCGGCATCATCTACAGCACTCTCTATGAGGGCGAGCCGTTCGGTTTTTACCGCGATTCCGAGGTCGGGCGGAAGATGCAGCGCACCATCGATACGACAGCCGCGGTTTACACAGAACTCCGCAAGCGTGGGGTCCGTGTCCTCATCGGAGGAGACTACGGGTTCGCCCAGTCACCTCAGGGCGACAACGCGCGGGATCTCAAACATTTCGTGGATCTGCTCGGTTTCTCACCGAGCGAGGCGCTCCAGTGCGGCACGCGAATCGGCGGGCAGGTGATGGGCCTGGGCAACGAACTGGGTGAGGTGAAAGAAGGCTATCTAGCCGACCTGCTTCTGGTTGATGGCGATCCGCTCAAGGATCTCGACCTGGTCGTACGTGAAAAAAACCTCCACGTAATCATGAAGGAAGGCTCGCTCTACAAAGACTGTTCCGCCGCAGCCATCCTTGAACATACCGTTGCGGCTGACTAGGAGAGTGCCGTCGGCCACGCCAGAAGTTCCGATCGATGGCGCCCGCCACAGAAGTCAAGAGAACTCCCGGTCAGCAAGGAAGAAACACACTACTGAGGAAGCGGAATCACGGAGGAGACAACCACCCGCTACAGTATTCGCTACAGTCAGTTTTCAATGTGGATGCGCGGACCAGCTAAGTAATTGACTTAATGGTCGGGGCGGAGGGATTCGAACCCTCTTCAACCTCCAGTATAAGTCTCTGCCAATTCTGGACATGGATGCCAAGCGATAGAAAACAGGCTATTTCCATAATCTCAATTCCTTCCATTATTTCTGTGCATTCAACCTTGTGCGGTGAATTTCCGCATTTCTTCGTATCTTTCGTATCTATTTTCGGGACGCAGGGATCCTTCCCGCCAGCATTTTTTCGTATCTATTTTGCCTGGAGAACCGATTTTTCAAGGTCAGCCCCATTTCCTGACGAACTCCTCATTTCAGAGTAAGCGTCCCTTCCGACGAAATCCAGGTCGTCGAGATTGAGGTCGACTTCGTTCGGGACTGAATTCCGCAAAAGCATCGCCCCGGCCCCGACGCCGATCTACATTGGCGTCCCGATGTCGCCAGGAAACTTTGCTTGGCTCTCCTATTTCTTGCAAGTCATTCGTAGTTGCCTTCCCTGCTTGACCGAATTCAAGTCTCGCCCAATCATCAACGAACTGTTCGAGGTCTCGGGACGGGCGTGATCTAACCAAAACTGCAACCAAAGGACACTTTCATGAGATTGGTTGAACTTGTTGAAGCAAAGACGGAGGCCCTTCGTGTGCGCGACGTAGCGCAGATTCTCGGTTTCTCAGTGCAACAAATCTACAAGATGGCATCCGAAGGTCAGATTCCTTCGATCCGGATTGCCAGCGCAGTCCGTTTCGATCCACAGGAGTTCGCTACTTGGCTCAGGACAAAGTACCCCGGTCAAGTCCCAACTCCTGTCAACCGAATCAGAAGGTCAGCCTAGACACCTCGACGTTTTTCTAAAAAGGCGATGCGAGAGCGTGTTCACGAGCGCCACGTAACAGGCTGGGTGTCCATTCACTTCCTTCACCATCGGCGAATTCAATTCAGCGTGTCTCGAGTTCACGCCAAGCAAATTTGACCGAGTTTTGAGTCCACATCATTCTGTCTCCGCGTTCGATGAAGCAGAGTTTCAACTCCAACTCAAGCACATGGAGAGGCAAATGTTTGATTCCATCACAGACCTCACCGGCAAACTCGCAGAGACGGGCTACTTCATCGACCCTGTGATGGCTCAAGTGGTCTTTCTTGCCGACAAACTCAAGAAGCCGCTTCTGCTCGAAGGCCCCGCCGGCAGCGGGAAAACGCAACTGGCTCTATCTGTGGCGGCGGCGGCGGGCACGCATGTGGAGCGTCTTCAGTGCTACAAGGGAGTCACTGAGAAGCAAGCAATAGGCGAATTTGATGAGGGCCTCCAGAGGCTCTATATGGAGTTCTCGAAGGGGCAGCATGAAAGCTGGCAATCCGTCCAAGCGAGCCTCAAGGGCCGCGATTTCTTTCGGCCTGGGCCGCTCATGCGGGCTCTCGAATGCGTGCGGCCCTGCGTCCTGTTGATCGACGAACTCGATAAGGTGGATGACGGCTTTGAGGCGATGTTGCTCGAGATCCTGTCGGCCTGGCAGCTCTCCATCCCCGAATTCGGCACCGTCGAAGCCAGGAGTATCCCGTTTGTTGTTCTGACCAGCAACGAGGAGAGGCGTCTGGGCGACCCGATTCGCAGACGCAGCCTCTACGTTCGCGTAGAACACCCGACACCGCAACGCGAGGCGGAGATCATCGCAAGCCGCACTCCGGACGCAACAGGGGGCTTCCATCGCGAGATGGCAGGCATAGCGCTTGCATTTCGGAACTATTCGCTCGAAAAACCTCCGTCCGTCTCGGAGATGATCGATTTTGCGAATGCGCTTCAATTGCTTGGCACCGATCATGTGACAGACGAGCTTCGGGATGTTCTCTTGCCGTTCCTCGCGAAAACGGAGAAGGATCGCCGCCATCTGCTGCTAAGAGAAGGATTCAAGAGTCTGCTCGACGACGGCACCCGTTTCGCGGAGAAGATGGCCTTTTCGGGAGAA
Source organism: uncultured Acidobacteriaceae bacterium (assembly GCA_963743135.1). Classification (GTDB taxonomy): domain Bacteria; phylum Acidobacteriota; class Terriglobia; order Terriglobales; family Acidobacteriaceae; genus Silvibacterium. The sequence continues at coordinate 51,483 of CAVUON010000006.1, read as the reverse complement.
ACAGAGGCATGAGATGGATTCTGCCATTCCTGCTCCTCCTGCTGCCAGGGACATGCCGCGCAGATAGAGGCTCGTCGCTGGCGGAGAGGTGTGTTCAGCATTATGCGATCCAGTATCGCGTGCCACCCGAGTTGATCGCCGCCCTGATTGACGTTGAATCGCGGTGGAATCCTCGTGCGGTCTCAGACAAGGGAGCGATGGGACTGATGCAACTCATGCCAGCGACAGCGCGGCGCTTCGGAGCTTTCCAGCCCCTTGATATCGAGCAGAACATCGCCGCGGGCACGCGCTGTGTGACGACGTTGATGTGGGAGTTCCGCGGCGATCTGCGGCTGGTCGCCGCGGCCTACTATGCCGGTGACCGCTGGATCGGAAAGAAGCAACTGAACTGCGACAATCCTGATGTCGTCGCGTACGTTCGGGCAGTTCGACGGCAATATCTGATACGCAAGTACGCGGCCGTGAGGCCGCCAAGGAGTTGATATGAAACTTCGCTGGTTCATCCCGGTAGCAGTACTTCTTCCACTTAGGCTTAATGCGTCCGGTCCCATCGTAGCGGCGCGGGTCACAACCATTGTCATCAACCCGGCCGAGGTCACGCCCCTTCACCTCCGGCCAGAATTTGAGTCGACGATTCGCTTGCCGGAGGAGATCACTTCTGTAATTCTTGGAAGCCCCGGTTTATTCAAAGCAGAGCATAACGAGGGCGAACCGGAGTACGTGTACGTCAAGCCCATCACCAAGGAGCCGGCTCAGTCGAATCTCCTGATCGCAACCAAGTCGGGTCAGCATGTGACCCTGGAGTTGATTAGTGATGGGGCTGCCGCTGATAGCGCTGAGCCGCCTGTGGATTTTCTCATTGAATACCGGGCCTCGCGGAGCTTTCTGATCTCTTCAGGCCCCCTTCTTGTCTACCCTGCGAAGCCGACTGGCACGACGACAGAGGGGGCTCCGGCCTTTAGATCGACGTGCGAAGGCTCCATATCCGTCTCGGCAAGCGGTTCTGCCCTCGACGAGGAGTTCGATCAGCAGGCAAGAGTGAATGCTCCCGAGTGGGCCAAGTGGGATGGGAAGCAGATCGAGACCTCGATCGGCGATATACGGCAATCGAGCAATGAGATGGTCGTTTCCTACTCGATCTTCAACAGTTCGGATCAAGCGGTCGAGATCGTTCCGCCGCAGATACAGATCACCGGGCGCAAGGTAGAGGTGAAGAAAAAGAAAGAGGGCAAGGGCATCATCTCCGACCAACTCGAGGTGCGCGACTACATGTTGAGCGCAACCCGGCTGGAACCTGGTGGCCGCGCGGACGGAGTTGTTGTGTTTGACCGGCCCAATTTCAAACAATCGACGGAAAAGCTGTTTCTCCAACTCGCCCAGGCGGACCAGGTAGATCGGCCGATATTGATTCGTCTGCCGTTCACCCCACCCATCTCGGCCGGCCGCCAGTAGAAAGGAACCTAAGACTTATGAACCTCAACGACAACAGCAGAAATGGGAGCCAAAGTTTACCGATTCAGGTCGAGGAGTCCTCTGAATCCAATGTCCCGCAAGTGCCGCCAACAACAACTGAATCGACCTGCCCGGAGATGAGAGAGAAATTTGCGACGCGGGCCAGCGTCAAAGGTACCGATGGAATCAACAAGAGCAAGCTCGTTCTTCTCGGTGGTGGACTGGCGGTAGCGGTGCTCTTTTTCGTCTTCACAGCCATCGTCGGAAAATCTCCGAAGAAGCAGGCGACTGGGAAACAGTCCACGCAGCAGGCGAAACAGGAGGGGGCAAAAGAACCCAAAGGCAGTGTGACACCTGTTATGGAAAGTTTTCGCACTCCAGCCCCGGACAATGCAAGCGGGCAACTCGGGCCTAGCGACATCCGAAGTACCCGTTCGTCAGACGGAAGACCGGCGCCCCAGACACTCTCTCAAATTGCCCAAAAACAATCGGTAGCGAAACCGGCGACGGGTGGTTCTCTGGGAAACGTCCCATCGTTCGCGGACACACAGCAAAGGTGGGAGGAACCGCAGCCTTACGGCGCGCCTCCATCCTCAGCCGTATCGCAAACGCAGCAGCAAAACGCTTTGCAGGAGCCATCGCTCATATTCGTTCGGAGTCAGGTTCAAAGTCAGGGTGCAACAGCGACTAGAGGCAATTCTGATGGCGAAGATGCGCCTCTAGTGGAGGTGACACCGGGAACTCGTATTCAAGCGAAACTTGAAACTCAGATATCGAGCGCAGTGCAGGCACCGGTGGTAGCGGTCGTGGAGTACACCTATGCAATCGGCGACAAAATCATTATCCCGGCGGGCGCTCGCGTGTACGGACAACTTCAGCAAGCCGATCGAAGCGGACTTGTCAGCGTGAAGTTCGATGAGATCGAACTACTGGATGGGGCCAGAGAGAATATCGACGCCATCGGCACGGGACTTGATCTTGGCCCGATTAAAGGAAGCGTCTATGGAAAGAACACGGGGAGGAATTTCCTCGTGCGGGCTGCCTCAGGAATGGGCTCGGTCCTTGCTGAAGTCGCCGGTAACAACAGTAGCGCGGCATTTTCAGAGGATGACATGCTCCGGGAACGGTTGGCCGAGAATATCGGCACGGCGGGTGATTCCGAGTTCATGAATTTGAACGCCAATAGCCGTGTGGTCGTCTCCGTGCCAGCCGATACCAAGATCTATATCGTCTTCACCAAACACGAGCAGAACTCCTCCGAGCTTCACAAGGCGGCATCGATGACGCCGTAGACGGAAGCCCACTTCTATTTCTTAGCCCTGGCCGATGAGCCAGGGCTTTCTGTTATTAACTTGGTCTGACAACCTCATACGGCAGATCTAAAGACTGTTTGTCGAGTCGTGGGCGTCAGCCAGTGGGTCTCCCGCAACGACCTTCTCATAAAGTCCTCGATGCCTCGCCATGCGCCGTGAACCAACATCACGCTCGATGCCTCACTATGCGTCTTGAACCAACACCATGCTCAATGCTTTACCGCGCGTCCCGAACCAACATCACGCCAGATGCTCCACTGTGCGCCTTGAGCCACCGCCATGATCGATGTTTCGCTGTGTGTCTCGAACCAACATCGTGCTCGATGCTTCACTGTGCGTCTTGAGCCACCACCATGATCGATGTTCCACCGCTCAATCGGTCATCCCGCGATTAGGATTATCAATTCGTTCGCAATCAAGCGCATTAGCGCATGCCCGAATGCTTTGATCTTCACAATTCTCGACGTTCGCCTAAACGGCTCAACCATGCCTGTGCATGCGAACTAAGTAATTGTCTAGTCGTTGGAGGATATCGCCGTCACGCATGTGACCGATATCTGCGGCTTTGGGCATTTGACCGAGTATCGCGTCGGCCCCATTCTCTGTCTCGACACGGATGCCACGAGCAGCCGCGTCCAGGAGAGAAACGTATGAGAACCGCATCTGCCTTATGGCGGCGCTCCCGGGTGTCCGCTGCATCATCAACAACCATCGTTCACCGCCCAGACGAACCTAACTGGATCCGCGCTGCCCTGATGTTTGCTCTGGGCCTGATCCTCTTTGGATATCTTGTGGCGCCTCTGGCGACGAGTGCCCAGAACCTGGGAACGTCTCCGCAGTTCGGCCAGGCCGTGCAAGGACAACAAGCCACCACCGTCGAAGGTACCGTCCTCAACATCGTGAACTGGGGCTGCAACGTCATCGCTCCCGTGATCGCGGTCGCGTGCCTGGGTGTTGCAGGTTGGCACTTCAAAAGCGGTCGCGGCTATTTGGGCTGGGGCGTCACCGGTGTCGCCCTGATGGTCATCTCCGGTCTTGGACGTATGGCCGAGGGTTTCATCACGCAAGCTCAAGGAATCCAGTAGCGAGGTGATGTCGCGATGCCTGTGCCGCAATTCCTATCAGACCTTCTTCAGTTGCTGCTCGGTCTCGCCGTGCCGGCTGCGTTCTGCACACTGGCCGCTGCAGGAGTGAGTCTGCGGCATGAGGGAGGGACCAACTTCCATGTCAATGGACGGACTGGAAAGTGGGTGTTGTGGACCGTCGTGTTCTTGACGCTCCCACAACTTCTGTCATGGATTGCGGCACAAAGTATCACAGTCCCCTCGGGGAGCGGATCGATCGGCACGAGTTGGCTTGCCAGCATGCAAACCATCTTCACAAACTTCGTTAACCAGATCGTTGTTGCGAAGTTCGTGCCGGTCCTCGCAGCATATTTCGTTCTCAAGGCGAGCCTCGACGGAGCTGCGGGCGAAAATCCGCTCGCTTCGATCATTGCTGCGCTCTTCCTTATGTCTCTATCGGCCACCATGCAGCTCATGCAGGGATGGAACGACGGTAGCCAGTATGCGACAACCGACATGCTTGCCTCCCTCTGGAATTACGTCGTCGGGCAGATCATGCCTGCGGCAGCTGGACTTGCCTGTGTAGGAGCCGTCATCAACTTTGTCAGGCACAGACCCTGGACGCGACTGGTCTTTGCCGCGATCTCTTTTCTCAGTGTGAGTGGCCTACTCACTCTCTTTCAAGCCATGGCGGCATGAGGAGCCACGCATGAGTCTCAACGGCGCAATCACGAACCTCGCATCCTGGGCGGGAAACACCATGATGCCGACGATGGCGGGGATGTTCTTCGCGGGCGCGGTCTACCGCTACAGCAAGAGCGGCCCCTTCGAGCACCTTTTCTATGGCGGCTTCGCATCGCTGATGTGTTCGGGAATGCTCCGCGCGCTCGAGGGATTCGTGCAGAACGCCGGGCCAACCGGCGCCGATGCCTTCTGGATGGCAACCATGAGCTTAGTCAACTGGACGGCCAACGTGATTCTGCCCATGTTCGCACTGACTCAACTAGCGGCGATGGCGCTGCACATGGGCGGAGTGGTCTCCGAAATTTATCCGGGTTCGACCTGGATCAGGAAGTTCGTTGCCGCCGTCGCCGCGTTGATGGTTTCGGGCATCATCCGGCTCGCCGAATCGATGGTCACGCAAGCGCACGGAGTTGGAGGGTAAGTCCATGAGTCTCGATTTGACGCCGGTCCACCGGAACCTGAACACGAAAGTGTCGTTTCTCGGCCTTGAGTTCGAAGACCTGATTCTTGTGCTTGCCTTGGCCGCGCTCATGAACCTGCTGGCTCACTTCGTCGGAGATACCGCGCATGTCTTTGGGATGCCGCTCAACATCTTCATGGAGTTTGTGGTTCCCGCTTTGGCGTTCCCGTTCCTGATCCTTTTCAAATACGGGCGTCCGCGCGGCTATCTCACCGACCTGGTGCGCTCATTCTTCTCCCCGAAAGCCTGGTGCGCACTTGAGCGAGATTCGGAGTTGACGCAGAGTTACATCGTCGACGAGGAGGAGTAATCGTATGCAGGCTTCGATTAAGGCGAAGAAAGATGGATCGGTGAATCTGCAACTCGATATTGAAGCGGCGCGCACGATCTTTGCAAGCGTTCTGTTCGCGTCGCGGTTCCATGACGCGTTCGCTCCACTTGTCCAAATTGCAAAAACAGGATTGCGGGGAAGCAGACGTCTGGCCGACCGGAGCACAAACCTATGCCAATGATCTACAAGCAGCATGAGAAGAACCTCAAGGCGCCCGCCGTCTGCGAGTTGTTGCCTTTGCGGGATCTCCCCGCTGGCGACAACGTGATGGTCCGCACCAATGGGACCTTTGTCGCCGGATACGAATTGCGTGGCATCCTTGCTTACTTTGCCACGGACGGTGACCGGAACCAGACGAAGTCCATGCTCGAAGCTCTTCTCCGCAGCGTCCCCGACGTCAGCATGCGTCTCCAATTCCGGTATGAGATATCGGAACATCTTGGCGACCTCTTGGACAGCTACGTCCAGCAACAGCGCAGCGAACAGCCGCAGGTCATGGCGCTCGATGCTCATCGGCTCAGGATGTGGATGGAAAAGGAGCACAACGGTTTTTACTTCGAGAATCGCCTCCACATCTATCTCGCGTGGGACCCACGCGTCCATACCAAGCTGTACCACTCGGTGCAGCAGAATCGGAAGCTCGGCGGCTTTACCGTGAGCCCAAAAAAAGCGATCCAGAGAACTCGCAAAGAGCATGAGACCTATCTGGCCGAGTTCGAGTCGATCCTCCGGGGCATCGAGGGATCGATGGAGGCGACCAACCTCGGGCCTCGGAGATTATCGACGCAGGAGCTGTTCGAGGAATTGAAGCACTCCCAGCATCCGTCCCGGCGTGACCGCCGGCCCTATGTGCCCGGCGAGGAGATGTTCGAGTATCGCAGCGCACGCGAGCAAGCAACGCAGGCAACCATCCTCAATGAGACTGAAAGCTACCTCAACATCGACGGATACCTCTATTCAGTCGTGAGCCTAAAGGAGCTGCCGGATGCGACATTCCCCGGGATGTTGCAACGCTTCTCTACCCTCGGGTTTCCTATCGTCATCAGCGGGCAGGTAGTCATCCCCGATCAAGTGAAAGTGCTCAAGAGCTATAAGAAGCGGCTGCAGAAGATGACCGCTGCGCAGAAGGACGCAAATGGCAACTTCAAATCGAATCCCGAAGCAGAGGTAGCGCAGGCCCAGCTCATCCAAATACAGCGTGACATTATCTCCTCTTCTCTCAAGACGGCAAAGCTGAGCCTGTCCGTTGTGGTGCGGACGTCGCAACTGGCAGTGACTCTTGGCGATCTGGAACGATCGGAGCGTGAACTCGCCAATCGCACGCAAGAAGTTCTCAATTGCTTTACCCACATGAACGGCGCGAAGGCCGTAACGGAGACCATCGCGAAGCGTCGCATCTTTCTCGGAACATTACCGGGCATGGCTGAGCCGGACAAGCGCGACCAGGACATGCTCACGTCCAACGTCGCCGATCTTGTCCCTGTGGAGATGCCATGGACCGGAACTCGGCGTAGCCCCCTCATCCTGTTTGAGACACCGTATCGGCAGCTCATTCCCTTTTCGATGTTCGATCCTGACCTGTCCGACGCCAACGGCTTGTTGATGGCGAAGAGTGGTGGGGGCAAGACTCTTGCGGCGCAGCAGATGCTGTTGATGGCGGCTCGTAGTAATCCTCTGATCTCCATACTCGAGCGCGGCGATTCCTATCGGCCTCTGGTCGAACTGATGGGCGGAGAGATGATCGAGATGTCGCTCGACAGCGACCGGACGATCAATCCCTGGGATCTTCCGAGAGGAGAGAGCAAGCCCTCCAACGATCAGATCTCGTTCTTGAAGAATTTAGTGCGACACATGCTCGGAGAGAACACACCTCCGGACCTCGATATCGACCTGCTCGACAGCGTTCTACTCGAAGCCATCGCGTCCACCTATAAACGATGCAGTGCGAAGACGTCGAACCCAGTTCCACTGTTTGGGGACCTCGCCGCGGAGCTGGCTCACTGGCAGGATCGTGACCGCAATCAGAAGATCAACGCAATGGCGCAGATGGCTTCTACTAAGCTCCGTGCCTGGGTCGATGAGGGACCATATGCCCGGCTCTTCGATAGGCCGACGACCATCCAATTGGATAATCCCTGGCTCTACTTCAATGTGGAGAAATTGAAGGACGATCCCCGATTGGAGCGCGCCATGAGCCTGCTCATCGCGCATACGGCGACATACCGTGCATCGGGATCGACCGGCCAGCCGAGCATCGTTCTGCTTGACGAGTGCTGGGCACTTCTTGAGTCGCCGATTCTGGCCAGCGTGGTTGTGCAACTCTTTCGAACGGCTCGTAAGCGCAACGCAAGCGTATGGGGTATCAGCCAGACACCCGAGGACTTTGTTGGAACGTCGGACCGGCCTAATGAGCATGGCGCCGGCATCGTGAAGAACGCGACGACGAAGATCATCGGCAAACAACCCGGCGATATGACAGCGCTCCGCGAACACGTCCACTTGAACGAGACGGCCCTCAATCAGATCAAGACCTTTGCTCACCCGAAGAAAGGCCACAGCGCGGAGTTCCTGATCGCGGTTGGCGAGAAGGCAGAGTCCACCCATGCAATCCGGATTGTTCCGAGCGCGGTTGATTACTGGATCACCACTACTTATGCACGTGAGCGGAGCTTTCGGAAATGGTGGCTACGGCAGCACCCGCAGCTCCCACTTATCGAGACATACGAGGCGTTGGCGACAAAATACCCACGCGGACTCGCGGAGATCGCGCCCTTGCCGGTGGAGTTGTCCGGAGAGATGCAGGAGGCATTAACCCAATGAACGACGAACTTAGATCCACAGCTGAGCTATCCCCCGATGGGCTTCCGTCTGCGACAGAGACAGGATGCGCACGCGTCCCGCTGATAACGTCACGGTGGAAGAAAAGATTGATGGTGGCCGTCCTCGTTGTGGAGGCATGCTTCGCTGTGCCGCGTCTCGCGCACAGTCAGTTTCTGGGTGTCTTCGACTCGATCTTCAGCTCGATCCAGAGTGATATGGGCGGCTCGCTCAAAGCGATCAACCAGATTAAGCAGCAAGTGCAGCAGCTCTACCAGACGACGATGTGGCCGTTGGCGGCGCTCAATCAAGCACGAGGCTTCGTCTCGAACTCGATCAACAGCTATCGCAATGCAATGAACCAGGTATTCACCACGCGCTTCACAAGCGCGACGCTGCCGGGATCCCAACAGTTCGAGACTCTTTTGCACAGCCGGTTGTCGACGCAAATCCCATCGCTTCAGACGAGCTTCACGACGAACTATGGTGCAGTCCCGCAGGCCGGCATTGCTTCGCCGCAGGACCGCGTGATGATGGATATGGACGACGCCCTGAGCCAGCAGAATCTCAAGACGACGCTGATTGCCGATCAAGGCCAAGACGCTACCCTGCAGGCCGCAAACCAGATGGAGAACCAGGTAGCCACGAGCACACCGGGCTCCAATCCTTACCTGACGGCAGAAGCCCAGGTTGCGAATCTCCGGTGCCAGGCTTACATGCAAAAGATGCTTGCGGCAGAGCTGCGTCAAGAGGCGGGCCGTATCGCCCACGACAACGCGCTCGTAAAGAGCAGGACTACAGCATCCAGCGGAGTCAACAGTACGGTCGCCGGAGCACTGACAAGTCATTAAGGAGAATCGATATGACGGACTCGAAGAAAAGTCCAACCAAGCTTCGCAAACCATTGTTCTGGCGGCGTAAAGAACAGCCGGAGTCCTCGAAGACGGTGACCGGGGTCGAAGCCATCCAGCCTAGGCGTCCCTGGTACCGGCCAACCCTTTTGAAGACGGCGATCGTGGTGCTTGCCCTGCTGATCATCGTGCCGACTCGTGCAATCGGTCAGTTCGGTATCGACACGGCAGCGATCCTGGCAGCCCTGTCGAAGATGCAGTCGCTCATGAGTACCTATATGGCTGCGCCTCTCAAGACCATCAACCAGTCCGAGCAGAGCATCTCCAGTTACGAACAACAGGTGATGTATCCCCTGACCGCCATCAATCAGGCCAAGAGCGCGGTGACACAGTTCGAAAGCCAATTCACCAACATAAACAATATGTTCCACGTGAATATATCGAGCGCCACCTTGCCGCAGTCGCAGAGCCTCGAGACCACGCTGCTCTCCCGCAATGCAAGCAATGTGCCGACCGTATCCTCACAATATCAATCGGTGTATGGCGTGGTGATGGCCCAGAACTCGGCATCGCCTCAAGTCCGGACGATGACCGACATGACGGACGCCCAGGCCCAGGATGCGATGAAGCGCGCGCTCCAGATCGACGCACTCGCGGAGACGGAACTCACTGAGGCTACTCAGATGGGCCAGCAGATCCAGCAGGCCGCTCCCGGTAGCGCTCCGATTATTGAAGCGGAGGCCGACGTGTGGGTCGTGCGCGCCAACGCTTATACCCAGGAGGCTCTTGCCGAGTTGATGAGAACGCGCGGCATCGATCTGGCGGACCAGAGCGAGATTGCGAAGCTCGCGACCTCAGACAACACAAACAACAACGGCCTCGTCACGGGAGCGCTGACCAGCAAGTAAAGCCATCATGATGCTTTCGATCATTCACATTCAACCCGGCATGGCGGCTCTCGCATTTTTTCAGGGGACGCAGTTGAGTTTGTTTGAGAGTTTCCTGACGCAGGCCGTCTCAGGAATCAACTCCACGAGCATCACGTCCGGCATGCAAAACGTCGCCGACGTGGTGCTTCTCGTTGGTTTTCTCTGGCAGGTTTATCAATCCGCCTTGCATGGCGGCGATGTTCGTGGACTTGGGACCAGCCTTATCAAGTACGTAATCACAGCTATCGTCGTGATGAACTACAGTGCCGTCTTTACCACGGTTAACCATGGCTTCGTGAGCGCAGGCAACTGGATTGGCAACGCGGCGGGCATCGGCAATCTTTTCGACAATTGGAAGAACGATATCAGTACCCAGTACAGCCAGGATGGAGTTCAGCAGATGTGGGGATTGGTCACAGGGTCCATGGCTGGTCTGATCGACGGGATATTGATTCTGGTGGCTTATATCCTCTATCCATTCGTTATCGCGATCTTCGGTTTCTTCTATATTTTTTATGGTTCGGTCTTGTATATCTTTGGCCCGATCGTGATTGCACTTATGCCCCTTGGGGCGACGAACCGTCTTGCCAAGGCGTATGTCGAAAATGTCTTCATCTGGAATGCGTGGCCGATCTTGTATGGAGGTTTTGGTGCTCTGCTCAGCGCGGTCCAGATGGGACAGGTTGGGCAGATGCTCAACCAGAACAACTTCCTCGGAGGGTTGGGAAACCTCGAGGGTTCTTTTCTAATTGGCGCAGCGAGCATCATCTACTCCCTGGCGATCGCGATCATTCCGTTTATCGCCAAAAGGATCGTAAGCGGCGATGTCGGAAGTACCGCGGCTGCGATGGTAGGAACCGCCGTGACGGCGCTGACTGTAGGCGCAGCAGCTGTAGAAGGAGCGGCAGCAGGAGCGGCTGCCGGAGGAAGCGGCGCGACTGCCGGAAGTTCAGCAGGCGGGTCTTCATCTGGTGTGAATGCTGGCTCCGCTCGGCCCGCAACAGCTTCCGCAGGTGCCAATCAACCGACGCCACCCCAACAGTCTCCCAGGGCAGCCACTTCTGCAAGCAGTCAACCAACGAATGGCTTCTCTACCTACGGCAGCGAACCTACCGCCGAGGGTCATGCCGAGCAGATTCGAAGCTTTCTCAGCAACGCAATGGGGGCGGACGATAGCGCGGATTCGACTGCCGATATAGCGCAGGCAACTGCCAATGGTTCAGGCGCTTCGGGCGAACCCTCTATCAGTGTTGGCTCCAAGTCGGGAGGTGGTATGCGGCCAACCGTGATGGCAAAGAAAGGCCCAAGTATCCACCGCTACAACCTCGGTACCTGGGGTGCCTATCATGCCGCCCGCATAACGGCACGTAGTTTGGCCGGCAACGCGAGAGGAAGTTCGATTCAGAGATAGGAGGATGCATGAAAAGCAACACAATGACAGTAGATCAAACGGCGACGGTAGCGCCGAAATACTACGAAGTCGACGGAGCGCTCAAGGCGAATGCGAACCGAGCGTGGCTGCTTGCATTCCTGACTATCCCGATTGCGCTGCTTGCGATCGGTTTTGCGATCTTTGTGCGGATGCAGCCACCGACCGTGATTCGCATTGGTCCCAATGGGGAAGCCTCGGTCCTGGGCAAACCGGTAAAGGCCGGCATCAGCGACGCTGCAAACGCTGGCACAGACGAGTTTCTGGATGAGGCGTTCGTGAAGCGCTTCCTGTCAAGCTACCTCAATTACTCCGCCGCCGATGTCGATGAACGCTGGGCCAACAGCCTCAATATGATGACGCGGAATCTGCGCGCCGCCACGATCAAAGCAATGGCAGACGACAACACGCGTGGCAAGATCGATGACGAGCAGATCGAGTCCGTCTTCCATCTGCGTGAGATCAACGCCGTCTCCGGCGAACCGCTCACCTATCTGGTGTACGGGGTGAAGGACGTTCACCATCTGTCAAAAGGGACTGAATCTACCGATCACTTTGTGAATGAATACCGAGTGCGTCTGATAGCAGACCGCCGATCGGATGTAAATCCGGATGGGCTTTGGATCGCGGAGTATAGCGAGCGTCCGATTGACGATGAGCGTCGCGACCGTGTCCTTGCCGAGCCCGACGGCGATGGGACGGGAAGTAAAGGAGATCAGTAATGGATACGCCCGTGGCAAAAGTTGCCGAGATGCACCCTGCTGTTGGGACGCCTGCCGACCCGAAGCGAGGCAGAAAGCCGCGCCAGCAGACCGAGGAGATCGTTCGATACTTTCTCGCCAAAGAAGGATCGACGGTGGAGAAGCCTGAGCTGGGAGTGGAGGTTCCCAGCGAGGCCGATGCCCTGATCAAGGCGTTTCAGTCGAAGAACGGAGTCATTTACACCGTTCTTGCCTACAAGGCGGAGGCGGAGATACAGGGAGGATCTCCGACATTGGTGAAGCGGCCCCTACGTAAATAGGGCCACAAGGTCAGTACGGGATTCAAAGAGGAGACATACCTGAAACACGGCTCATGTCCACCTCCTTTGACGCCTTATCGCTTTGCGATGAGGAATTCCGCTGACCCGGTTTGCACTCTCAAACCTGGTTCGGTCCACACCCACCCCTAACCCGGGCGGCCAGGCGACAGATACAGGAAACCGGCGTCAGCAGGTCTCTTGTCACTTCGTTGGAAGCGCCAGACAAGTGAGGAGAATATGACAGCGAACAGGACACAGAACACGGCTCTCGATAACCGGCTCATTCTTGAGTTGAAGATCGATGCGTCAGGAGAAGTGACCCGTAAGCAAAGCAAACTGGGCCAGAAAGATACGCTCGATGGAAAGCTCCTCGCGCAAATCTATCCCGGCATCCAGGTAGCGCGTGTAACTGTGCCGTATGAGTTGACGCCGTATGAGCAGTCTGTGGTGGAGAACCGCATGGCGAAGCTCACTTATGGCGGGGTCGAATACAAGCTGGCAGGTGCGAGTGGCTCGGCGAAGGATGGGAAGTTCTACTTCGTCGATCAGGCGCATGCCAAGCAGATTGCTGAGCGCTTTCAGCATTGGCCCGAGATGGCGATCACGTACTTCGCGATCCTCGTCTCCGACTGCAAGCTGATGGTAGAGGAGCCCGATCTTCGGATCGTTGTTGTCCAGGACCACGTCCTCGGCACCAACGACTGCCGAGGTTGGGTGCGTGAAGCTCTCTACCGGAAGCTGAAGATCGGCACCAACCGATTCTGCCAGTTCCGTCTGGCATTCGATACGCGCGAACCGAAGCAGGCAAAAGGTGCATTGAAGGCGATGAGCGACCGCGTAGGCGACAGGCTTGGGGTCGATGTCATTCTGCCGGAGAGCTCCTGCAAACCATCTCTGAAGGGAGGCGTTCGCTTTCTTCCACAGTTGGGTACGTCGGGCAGGATGTATTCCGGTCCAGCGGTACTCGGGATTAAGGAGTTGTCCCGCGTATCGGAGTTCGGATCGAGCTACACGCTGGTCGAACATGCTTCGGAAGAGGCCCTTCAGTTTGAGGTCATGCTTCGAGCAATCGAACGGATCCGCAAGGTGAGGAAGGCCTGGGACGAAAGCGACTATGAGGCGTTGTTCGAGGTAATCGGCAAGTCTGAGATTGTGACGATCGACGAAGATGTCAGCTTCGACCCTGATGCATTGGAACCGGAAAACAATCCAGTTTCCGAAGGATGGGAACCGGCAGAAGCAGTGCTTCTAGCGGACCGTAGTGGAACCAGCATCAAGTTCCCCTATGTTGCGAACCAACTCAACCGCAAGTTGGCACGTTGGGCATTTCGCACCTGCACGGGTGGCGATCTTAAGCTGCCGTCCTTCGCTCTCGCGGATGACGGCGTCCTGATCGAGTTTCGAGGGAAAATTCTCTCGGCCTCGGACTGGATACCTCAAGACACCTCCATCACATCCTTGACGGCGGAGACAGGCCTTTGCATTCGTTACCCCATCCGAATGCAGGAGGACTTGCTTCCGGTCCTTCATCTCAATAATGAAGAGCTTGTCCCGGCGTTGAAACAGGCGCTGGGCATGCCTGACCTTGAAGAATCGCTGGTCGCCTACATCCTTGAGCGTCAGCTTCGCATGGAAGGAACCTACATCCTTCATTCGGAGACGGCTAAGAAGAATGGCGGAGACTTCGATTTTGACACCATCTGCGTGATGCCGTCCGATCTGTTCCCGAAGTTTGTCGCGGGAAGGATCGCGTATGGAGAGCAGTTCCAGCAGGAAAAGACGAAGCATGAAAAGGCGAAGTCTCCCTGGTGGAACGTGTATCTGGTTGCGATGAAGGCGCGGGGAAACCGGATCGGGTCTATCACCGATCTGAAGACCTCGTGTTTAGCGGCGGGACGGCCTGATCTGGCCTACAAGCTCGTCGAGCAGCTGCAAAACGCACTCGACTCCCTAAAACATAAGGTCGAGATTAAGGAATCTGTCGTCAGCGACATCCGGAAAGAGGTAGCACCGGCACCCTGGCTCCGTTACAAACGTGAGCGCAGGATTTCAGATCTGCCGGCTTACCTGGAGGTCGCCGACACAGACAAGGTTGGCAGGCTCTATAACGTCCTCCGCAAAGAGCTGGGTTTTCTTCCCAGAGAACTCGACGGCAGCTTCACAGAGAAGATGGCCATCGAGGACTTCCGCGGACTCTTCTCAGGCGAGGCCGTCACAAAGGAGATGTTCGGCGAATGCCAGCTCGTCAATTCGATCTACGCGGATATCGCTAGCCGGATTGTCCAGCGCGAGGAGGAACTGAAACTGCAATTCAAGAACGCTCAGGCGCAATGGGAGGCTGTTCGCAAGAGCGAGGACAAAGAACAAAAGAAGTCTGCGGTGCTTGCGCGCAACAAAGCGCAGGCGGCCCTCTGGGAACATGAGCAGGAGGCGAAAGATCAGTTCAGTTCGCTCCACCTGTTCGTCCACTACTGGGCGCAAGGCAAGGAGGAGAACCGGCGGGCATGGGCACAGGCGATGAATACCGTCGTTACTGGTGGCACAGGTTCCGGCGCCGTTCTCTTCCAATCGTTCCCGCAGGAGGTCGTCGATACCTTCGCAGAAGTCACCGGCGGCCAGCGGGTTCGAGTGCGCCTTCCGAAGACCATTAACGGCTACGTCTGGTTCGACAGCGAGCAGCGTGCGTGGCTCGTTGAACGCATCGTCAATCCAGAAGGTCCCGATGGTGAGAAGAGGGTCTTCCTCTTTCAGTACACGGGAAAGCACACGCTGACCTTCGAAAACACGAGTGTTCCGGTTTCACTGGAAAACTCCTAACCGGCAAAGGAGAAGCTATAGCCGACGGCTTGGCTTCTCCTTTCCATTTTGTACAAACGCGCCCGGGAGGCCGCTATGAAGAAGCTCATCACCATTCCTTTTGCCCTTGCGATCACCCTGGCAGGAGCGCAAACGACAAATCAGAGCCAGATCCGCCACGTCGAAACATCCCTGAATCATCTCACCGTCCTCGAGTTCGGAGAACCCGTGACAACTCTCGCGGTTGCCGATCCCGACAGTTTCATGGTTGAGCGTCACGATGACAAGGTCTTCGTAATGCCGCTCCGTGAGAAGGTGTCGACGAACCTCTTCGTGTGGACGGCGTCGCGGCAACTCAGCTACGAACTCGATCCGGCCGGTCAACTCGCCGCGATGGATGTGCTGATTCGCAACGAACCTCCAGTCGATCCGCACACGTCCCTGCGTGCTTCTGCCGAGACCACGGACGAAGAGATCCGTAAGATCGCGTCCCTGGTTTTGACGCAGACCATGATGGGAGTGCAGGACATCGCGCGCGATCCGGCGAAACCGGCTAAGGATCGGATACAGATCGATCTCGAGCAGGTGTACCGTTCGAAGGATCAGTTATATATCCGCTATTCCGTCACCAATCAGACCCGATCCCCCTTTCGGTTGACGACCCCCGATGTCTCCGCACCGCTCCCGACACAGCAGCCCATCTCTTTACTGAGCCTGCGGAATCATCAACTCTCGCCGCAGACCTTCGGAGCTTTCAAGGCGAAGACGGGCCCCAGCCTTGCTGTCGTGCAGGCAGATTCCGTGACCCGGGATCTCGCTCCGGGACAGAAGACGACGGGTGTCGTCAGCATCGGAAGCTCCCAAGGCAATCCGCCCCAGCTCTATCAACTGAACTTCGGGGCCGACCAGGGCCAGCCGCTTACGGTCGAGGCCGTCCTGTAGCCATGGACGCGCAGAATCATGTCTCGCCGGAGGAAGTACACGCCGCGCTTAGGTCGATCTATCGCGACGACCCGGAATCAAACCTGCAGCAGGCTCTCCTTCGGTCGCTCGCAGACGACCTCAAGCCGGTTGACGGAAAAGGGCGCTGGAAGCCGAGTCCACTGGTGATTCTGGTGTCGGCCCTAGTCTGCGCTCTGATGGGCGTTTTCTTCTATTTCACACTCGGAGGGCACCGATGAGCCCAGCCTATGATTTACCCCCTCGGCGTCGCCCTGGACCTGAAGATGTTGCCGTCATCCTGGTGTTGTTCGGTTGCGCGGTGGTCGCGTTTTGCTGGTACGTTGCGGTCTCGCGGCTGCATCTTCGCAACGAACAGTGCCTCGAAATCTTTATGAACTGCGCCATCCTCTTTTTCGGTGGAGTATTTGTCGTAGCTCAGGTCGTCGGCAAACGCAGGAAGCGGGAGGAGAACTGGCCACACCCACCGGCCTTTGTCGCCGGAACGCGGGATGCGTCCATTGCTCGCGACGCCAACGAAAGCGCAGCCACACTTCTCGGCTACAACGTCCACAAAGAGCCCTGGCTCTGGCCCGACGCAGTAAGGATGAAGCACGGCGTTATCGTCGGCGGCACAGGCGCCGGCAAATCCACATTCCTCGAGAACGTCATCGCGCAGGATTTGGCGCGCCGCTTTGGCAGCCGGAAGATGACGATGATTATCTTCGACGGCAAGGGCGAACGCGAGTTCCTCGATCGTCTATTGCCGCACATCGAAGCTGCCGGCCGCCTCGAGGACCTGCGCGTCCTCGATCCAACCCATCCCACCGAGTCATCGCGGTACAACCCGTTCTATGCACTCGACGACGCCTATCAGGAGCATGTGAACTTCATCTTCCGTTCGTTCGGGCTGCGCGAAGACTTCTTCAAGGGACACCAGGAGGCGTATCTCTCCGATTTAGTCCGCATCCTGCAGTACACAGGCAAGCTCTTTAACGTCTACGACGTGCTGGTGATGGCACTCGATGAGAGCGTCCTTCAGGAGCAGATCAAGCTTGCAAAAGAGCGTCTTTCTACTTTGGCTGGTATCTCCATGCAAAAGCGACTGAACTTCGAGATGTCAGTGCGGATGTTGCAACGGTCCCTCTCCGACCGGGAACGTGTGGAGAAGATCCAGGGTCTTCTGAATGAGCTGTTGAGCTTCCTTGAGGATGAATTGTCGATCGTGACTGGCTCGTACCAGGACCTGCTTACGCTCGATGATGTCTTCGAGAAAGACCTAATCCTGTTTGTCTCACTCAATACAAACCGCAATCAACGCGCAGTGGAGGCGCTTGGAAAGATCCTCCTCCAGAACATTCAGCTGATGGTAGGCAAGCGCTATGCGCAATCGGCCGGCGACCGGGACGCGGATGAGCCGATGCTTTCCGTCATCCTCGATGAGTTCGCTCCCTTCGCCTATCCGGGATTTACACAGGTGCTTCAGACCGCACGCGGTGCCAGAGTATCGTTTCTTTTCTCGTTCCAGAGCCTGCCCCAGCTACAGCGAGTGAGCCAGGCATTCTCGGACGAGGTCTCATCCGCCCCCGGAACGAAAATGATCATGAATGTTTCCGAGGAGAATACGGCGCAATGGTTCTTGAAAGCGTCAGCCAAGATTGCGACAAAACGCCGCAACCTCGCGGTGCGGAGAACCGGAATCTTCTCGGCCAAGTACACGGAAACCGGGACAGGTAGCGAGAGTGAAATGAAGGAGACTCGGGCGCGGGAGGAGCACATCAAGAATCTGCCGGTGGGCCAAATGGAGATCCTGATGGTCGACAGCCGAGAGGGCACACGCCACTCGCATCTGCATGTTCGCCGCGCCCCGAGCTTCCGTTTGGAAGGTCTCTCCCCGCGTCTCTATCCGAAGATGCACAGCTATCTTGACGCGCAGATTGGCGCCAACCTGCGTTTCAAAGAGGCTGAAAACCGCAAGCAACGGCACAGGCGAACGGCGGGCGTCTCGCTCGACACCCTGCCAGGAGAGTGAGCATGAGGCGTCTATCGGCTGTCCCAGTTCTGGTCGTTCTCGCCTTCTTTTGCTTATCCGGAACGGCTTCATTCGGACAGGCTTGGAACCAGCGGTCTGCGGCTCCCGCCAATTCAACGCACAAGCAACAGGGCTTCTTCGATTACGTTCTCGGCAAGGTCAATCCGAACGGGAACGACTATGGCTCTTTCATGCAGGCAGGGCGGGACGCCGTGGTGGAGCACACTATCGATGATTTGTACTTCTGGTCGAACGTGGTGACACTTCTCCTGCTAACTGGATCGGCTGCTGTCGTCTTTCTGCAATGGCGTTCTGCCGACAAGAAAGAGGTCATCGCCGCATCCCTCATCGCGGAGTTGTGGAACGGCCGCGTCAGCGACCGCATCGAAATTGATCGTCGCACCGAACAGCACAACCGCTTGGTCGAGACCCACAATGCTGAAGTGGAAAAGACGTTGGCGTTCAAATCACAGTCATCGGAGCAAGAGA
This sequence comes from uncultured Acidobacteriaceae bacterium, assembly GCA_963743135.1. Classification (GTDB taxonomy): domain Bacteria; phylum Acidobacteriota; class Terriglobia; order Terriglobales; family Acidobacteriaceae; genus Silvibacterium. The sequence continues at coordinate 32,816 of CAVUON010000006.1, read as the reverse complement.
AAGATGCGGCCGGGAATTTGAGCCGAAACGTGCGCAAACTCGCGGAGACGCGCGCACCATCAGCCAACAAAGGAAAATCTCCGGAGTCATCTGCAGTCGATGTGCTGTCCAACGCAGGGCCTGACAGGAAAGCCGCCGACCAACAGCAGAGCAATCTGTTGCTGCAGCGACGAGTTGAAGCAATGCAGAACAACGAACAGAATCTCAAACAGCGCCTCAACCAGACAACGCTTCTGCTCGACCAGGAGCGCCGGCGCAACGCATCCCTTAAGGGCGCATAGAAAGGGCGAAATGAAAGACAAGACTCCCTCCGACTTCCACAACCATGACGAATGGCTTTCCTATGTGCGCGAAAACATCCCCGTCACCGGACAGCCCTATGCACTTGCCTGCGGTCGCACGGAGCTGTTCAGGAGCTTCTGCGCGCTCCGTGAACAGACATTTCCCACTGAGTTCGCGGTGGAACTGGAGCGTCTCCGAGCGCTTCGCGAGCCCGAGCGGACCAACAAGGTTGAGTCCCTGAATCAGCGCATCCTAGCCAGTCTTACAGAGTTCCTGTTCGACAAGGCTCAGGCCAAAGCGAATGTGGCCGACGCAATCATTCCCATATCCCCGGCGAAGCAAGTTCAGCACTTGCTGGACCACCTGACCGAGAAGAACCCTTATTTCGCTCTCTGGACTGTTTTCAAGAGCGGCATCGGTGGCAACTTCGATGCACAGGGTTGGGAGGATTATCTCCGCGGAGGATTTGGACCAGAGAGCGAGGATGACATTGCTTTTACGTACGCGATGGTGGAGCTCGATAAGCTCCTGCTCTATTTCCTCGACAGGAACCTGCCATTGCCGAAGTATTTCTTCGAGCGTTGCTGGTTCCTGCATTATCTTCGCGGACCGGAGAGGATGCTACAGACCCGCGCGCTTCTGAACACGCTGACAGCGGAGACCGAGGCATGCGCGTCTGCGTGATCAGTTTCGGGACGAACTGGTGGGCAATGCATTCCTCCGACACAAGCGAGCCCTACTGCTTCCGGCGAAGGGCGGCCTACTTTAATGCGGCCGCCCTGATGTGTGGCAGACACCTCCGTCACAGTGCCATCTTTCCCGGCCAAATCAGGTTCAATGCAAAGAGCGGCTTCGATCCGGAGTTTCCGTCCCGTGCCCTCGGGCGAACATTTCTGTGCTCCGGGCCAAACCAAGTCGCCGGAAGAAGCCATCTCTTGTTTGTACGAACGGCGGCCGTAACCCTTCCGGATGCTTATCTCGTCACTCTGAATTCTGCTGCTCATGGCTCGATTCGATTTGACAGGCCCGGCTGGAAGTCGTCCGGCGTGCAGCCCATCTCCATCAGTTTGCGGGGTCCAAGGTACGAGGCGATGCTGCTGATGGGCGCAGTGGATTGGGTTCGGAGCGACCTGGGCCGATGGAAGATCGACCTGGCAGACAATCGTCTTTCGCTCTCTGATCGCGGGGAAGGAGCCCTCCAGTGAGGTACTACAAGGGATATATTGCTCTCTCCGACGCATGCGACGTACCGATAATGCTCCATATTCGCAACGCGCGCGCAATCTATTTCGACCAACTTTGTGAGTTGCTATCATTCGATGGGATAGCGGCGGCCCCCAGATCTGTTCGCTGGAGAGTCTCCCGTATTGAAAAGGCAGGCTTGATTGCGAGGTTCGGAGGACAGCGGCACCTCAGCAGACCGGTGTTCGGAATCACGCAGTCGGGGCTGGCATTTCTCGAATCGCGCGGGCATTATCTGCTTTCGCTGCCGAGCACGACAGACCAAATCCTCCATCCCTCGCAAGTCCCACATGCGCTCGAATTGGTAAATATCCGCCTCGCGCTGGCAAGGGCCGGTCTCCTTCGTTCCTGGAAGAGCGACCTTGAAATCACATCAAGAAACTTGGTCTTCGAGAGTTCAGCGACGAAAGATTTCGATGCTGTCGCGGAGATCGACTTAGACGGAAGCACACACAGCTTCGCCATCGAGTACGAAAGAAACCCAAAGGCCGCATCTCGCTATCGCTCCATTCGCGAGAGCCTCGACAAAGATGAAACGACGGACACTGTGTTGTACCTTGCCGCGAACGACGACATTTTGTATCTCCTCGCCGCCGAAATGAGTTCTTCCCGGAAACGAATTGGCTTTGCTTTGAGCGAATCGTTTCGCCGTTCGCCGCTCGAGACGCGCACGCTGACGAACACGAAAAACTCCGAGATCGTGTTCTTGCGAGAACTCCTCGTTGCTTGAGACTTCCATATTTCTCTGAGTTTCGCTCGGTGTCCCGCGGCTTTCGACTATCGATTGCCTGCCGATTTATTTCCCATTGACTTCCCATTCCCTTCCCAATGCAGACCGTTTGAGCATCTTTGCCGAGTTATTGAACAGACTCGGCCCTTCCTAATTCGCGTGTCTTCTATCACTTCCTCCTTGACTATCCCCTTGTACATGCTACTGATTTCGGGGTTGGTGGGATGAGTCGTTTTGGAGTAAATAGGCATAAACACCGGAGTTTGAGTGCGGGCAACAGAAGGAAGGAGCCTACGCATGACTAAGGTACTGGAACAGGTGCATATCTGAGGCGTTTCTCCTGCCGTGTCTGCATCTTCACGACCGGCCCGCGTTCGACATGATCGCCGGGCTCGAACGCAAATCGAACTTCACCATGCGCCCAGGCGCCAGCTTGGTGCAGATTGTGGAAGCCCATTCCTCAATGCGCGCAGAGCGAGAACGACAAAGGAGCTTCTGTTTCTGAACGGAAATCCTTGCTCTCAGCCGCTCTGGTCTCGCCAGCCTTATTCATTCAACCCACGATGTGAAGCTACGACCATGTGGCCCCTGTACGCCGGACTGCGCAACACCGTAGCGAACTCCTGTTGGTCGTTGGCATCGTCTCGGCTCCCGTCGATTATGGTCCCTTCTTCTCGCTCCGCTTTGCTGTTCGATTCGTGCTCTGTGTCCTGCTGACATCGCTCGATGCAGGCGTAATCACCCTGCTCGGTGGCACGCTCTACCGCGCGGTCGCCAACCGTCCGTTCTGGTTTATCGGAGTGAGTTTGCTCTTCGGGGACCTTGATTGCTTCGCTCATCCGGGTCTGGACACTCACGCTACGAGGTCAACCCCGCTAGGCCTGTATCCCTTCGACCCAACCACGAAAGAGAGGAGAATCACCATGCAACGCAGCTTAGGAAAGATGTCCGCTTACAAGATGTTCAACTGGCGCGACTGCGCCGCAAGCACCATTCAACAGACCGTCTCCGCGTTCCTTGAGGTCGGAGAAGCCATCGCGACGCGCTGGATTCAGACGCCGAAGGGTGTGCTGCTCCTGCAGATGGCACCTGAGAACCCCGCATCCGGAGCGATCTACATCTTCGACCGGCAGCGTGACGACTGGTACATGCTTTCGTTCGAGGACTGTGAAGACCAGTTCACCTCCGATCAATTCGATCGGGTTTTCTCGGAGTACAAGCTGTTCAACTACGTCGAACAGCCTGGATTGCTGCTGTCCCAATTGCAGCCGGCCAACGCCTAGCCCACCCCGCCTTGCACCCACTCAACAACCCAGTTCCAACCCACTTCAACTCCTGGAGGAATCGTCATGCGTCTGTCCGCCAATCGTATTCGATCGATCAATCGCAGCATTGCACGAGTCAACGGGATCATTTGCGGCGCTTCGGATAAAAGCCACCGGGTTCCACCCGAGGACATGAAACCGGTCGCCTCCGTAAACCTGGCGTCCGTCGTCAAGATTGTTGCCGTCCCCAAACCCGCAACCGCATAGCGCCGACACCCAGCCGGCGAGAAGAGTGCCAGACTGGCAACCTCGCCGGCGTCACCACTAAAGTTGACCGAGTTTCAGACCCGGGGTACAACCACACAGCTAGAAAGGAGACTCCGGCTATGCCTGATCACTTTTGCGTTAGCCGTCGGACCGCAGAGGAGTTCATGAGGCTGTTCGTGAACCGCCTGGCCTACGGAATTCAAAGAGAGAAACCATTACCGGACGGCACGGTGCCGTACATCAAGCAGACCCGACCTCTCGATTCGGGTGCGGTAAGGATGCACCTGAACGGTGACATGACCATCAACCTCTATGCAATCAATCCCCAGACCCAAAGCTCGAAGTGGGTAGCGATTGACGCGGACTACGACGGGTCGCTCGAGGCCCTGTTCCAATTGCAGTGGGAATTGAAGCAGGACGGAGTGGAGGCCGCTCTCGAACAATCACGCCGCGGCGGTCACCTCTGGATCTTCGGCGAGAAGCCCCTCCTGGCATCCCAATGCCGTATCTATATCTATAACCTCGCGCTCCGTCTCGGAGTTCCCGTCAAAGGTGCCGGCCTTAAGGAAGGTATCGAGGTCTTCCCGAGACAAGATGAGATCAAGGAGGGCGCTTACGGCAACGCGATTCGCGGGCCGCTCGGAGTGCATCGGAAGAGCAACCGTCGCTACTGGTTCTATGAAGCGGACCTTACGCCCGAATCGCAGTTGGCTTACCTGCAGCGGCTAAAGAAACTCACCGCCGTCGAACTCGAGACCCTCACGCAGGGGATGGCGTTGCCGCAGGCTTACAGGCCCTCCGAGCCGGTGCCACTCGTCCCCCGCATCCCGACTGCGGGCTACCGCGAGTTTCGAATCCTCGACTACGTCCAGACCACCGGCAAGCAGGATAGCCGCAACTGGAAGGCGCAATGCCCGTCATGCGCCCAAGGTGGAAGGGACCGGTCGCGAAACAATCTTGGAATCAAGATCTCCGACCCTCGCTTCTACGTGTGCCGCGCCGGATGCACGAAAGAGGAAATTCGGGCAGCGCTCGGTCAACCCGTTCGTAAGATTGCGATGGCATAGGGAGATGAGAATGGCAATCCTCTCCGGAAAGCAGAAGCCTGCTCCTGCCTCTCCCCGCCACGCTCTCCATGGCCTCTCGCTTCCGGCGACCGTCCTGGGGGCACTGCAGAAACGTGGGATTTACTGCGTGTCCGGAATCTCCATCGAACACCAACACCTTGCCAAACGCTATGTGCTTCGTGGTGTGGAGTCCGGCGGGGCCGTCGCCGACATGGGCCGCGTGTGTGCTTTCCTGTCAACAGACGGATGTTCTCTCCCTTGGTTGCAGTCGATCGATTCCTTTGCAGTCAATGGACGTCACGCCATCTTCCTCGCGGAGAGTCTGGCGCGGATCGATATGTTCCGTACGGTCAGGACGTATGAGTTGGTGATCTCTCTCCATACCTTGTCGCTGCCAACGGGACGCAGGCGTCCGGAGATCGCTTCGAGGCTGCTCTTTCGCGGACGGGACGGCACTCTTCCGCTCGACCTGTGGAAGGAAGAACACGAGGGGCTGCGAGGAGAACTGGCTCCCACCTTCTACAACCGCGCCGGCGAGCCGATGGGCCTGCCGCAGCGCTTCGAAGAAGCGGTCAGGAAGATGACCGGAGCAGTCTGCTGCGTCGGCTGCAAGCACACGCATGTTGGAGTGCCGCCGGTTGCTGAGGGATTGACAGCATGATTCCCGCGAACAATGTCACCATCACTGTCGGAGAGCCGAACTGGGCGCCCCTCGAACTGGTCCTTACTCGCAAGGAGTGCGCCGCCTATATGTATATGGGCCGTGCCGGAGACATAGAGCTTTACAAGCATCGCGTTACGCGCCGGTACCTCAACATCAGCATGGATGGCCGCAGCTTCTATCTCTATGCCGGAGGGCGGTGTGTCGAGGTGGCGCAGTCTGTGGCGCTCGATCATGTACGCAACTGAAACCCACGGAAAGGGGCATCACCATGGCAAAAGGCACCAACAAAGCATTCCTGCTCGGAAACGTCGGCAAAGATCCTGAGATCCGCTCGACAGCCGGCGGCACGATCGTCGCCAGCTTCTCTCTCGCCACTTCTGACCACCAGAAGGACGGCAGCGGTAACTGGAGTGACAAGACGGAGTGGCACAACCTCGTTGCCTTCAACCGCACCGCCGAGGTTGTCCGGGACTATGTGAAGAAGGGCACGCAACTCTTCATCGAGGGCAAACTCCAGACTCGTTCCTGGGACGACAAGGAATCCGGCCAGAAAAAGTACCGCACGGAAATCCTGGTCAACGAACTGACTTTGTTGGGTGGCCGCCAAAGCGGCGAGACCGGTGGTTCCGGCTACGGAAGCAGTGGAAATCATTCGCGCAGCAACACGGGTGGCTTTGGACAGTCGCGGCCCGCGACCGGCGAAGAGTACACCTGTGCCGACCAGGGAATTACTGACGACGACATTCCGTTCTGAGGTGCATCTTTCAGGACCACGTACAGGCGCTCTTCGGAGCGCCTATTTCTTTGAGGAGATAGAACGATGGCAACCGAAGAAGCGAACATAAGCCCGGAGCTCGATGCTCTGTTTGCGCAACTGGTGGAGCCTTTTGATCCTTCCGAGATCAAGTGGCGTGTCACTCACTCGACCCAAGACGGCAAGCGGGGAGCCGTCATTGCCTTTGCCGACCCTCGAGCATATACCGATCGTCTCAACCAGATCTTCACTCCCACCGGATGGACGAGGACCTACGACGTCTCTACGGTCTCGGCCGTGAGCCGGATGAAGCGAGACAAGGTCATCCAAACAGGTAAAGTGCTCCTCACCTGCACGCTCACAATCCATGGCCTCGGATGCCATACGGGAAGTGGGGAGGAGTGGGCCGATGAACAGAACGCGATGACCAGCGCCGAGGCTCAGGCATTCAAACGCGCCTGTACCTGTTTCGGGCTGGGCCGCTATCTCTACAACTTCGCAGAGATGTGGGTGCCGCTCAACGAACATCGTCAACCGCTCCAGATCCCCACGCTTCCACAGTGGGCGCTCCCACAGGCAAGCGCGACAGTGGGAAAGAGCAATCCCGCCGCCGGCCCGAGACCACCCGTGGTGCAACGGGGCCCAATCGATCAGAAGACAATGGCGAAGATCGAAGGGTTCCGGCGCATCCTCGGTGATCCGATATATGGGGAGATACTCTGGCGCATCGCGCATGCGCGAAGGGCAAACGCCATACCGAACGCGCAGCTACAGATCAATGTGGTCGACGCGATGGAGCGGGCGACTCGCGGCATCCACAAAGCCAATTCCCTGGCTGAAGAGATCGGAGATACGCCATTCATCTCGGTACTGGATCGGTTGCAGATCCGGTCGATGGCAACGATCCACAACCTCGAGGCGCTCAGGCAGTTGGTCGCGGAACTCGAGAAGCTGGCAGGCCGACAGGCTGCATGATCACGGCCACTGGGGCAGCAGAAATGCTGCCCCAATGCGATTGGGAGGAGCTATGTGCAATGTACAGATGATTCGAACTGAGCCGGGTCTCGTCTCGATCCCCGTAGAGAAGGCCGTCTACTGCGAGAACTGCGAGAAGGTATCAAACTCAGCCTGGCGCCGTTGCGGTCTTTGCGGTTCGGAGGAGATTGTGGAGATTGCGCCGCTGTTCGGCGGTCCGTCCGATCCAGGTCCAGCGCCCGCAACGGCCTTAGTCGCGGCTCCCAGACTCGCAGCTTGAATATTTTGTAAAGTCTAATTTGGCCGAAGGATGCATGATGTGGCCGAGACTTCGAGAATGAACCATAACTTGGCCGGGATTGTTTCGGGCCCTGAAATGGCTGCGGCCTGTTTCTTGAAGCTGCCTTTGTCGTTCTACGCGCCTCAATTCATGATTCGGTGATTTTGCGTCAACTAAAATTGGCTCTACAGTCGAATGTCCACCGCTATCGCCGCCGAAAAACTGGAAGAAGACACCCGAAACCTAGAAGACAGATCGCTTCAATCCATCCCCGCGCACCTGATACCCATGAGCTGCATCTATTCTTCAGCCGCATGGTCAAATGGATAGTTGGCATTTCCAGCGGAAAGTTGAAGCCGCAGAAGTATGTCGAAATACACGAAAAACCCGGACGCGATCTCTCGCCTCTCTCCCGAACAATTCCGGGTCACCCAGCAGAATGCCACGGAACACCCGTTTGAGAACATCTACTGGGAGCACGACGAGCCGGGTCTGTACGTTGATGTCGTTTCGGGCGAACCGCTCTTCACTTCTCTCGACAAGTTCGACAGCGACTGCGGTTGGCCAAGTTTCACGAAACCAGTCGACTCTGACAATGTGGAGCAGCAACTGGACAGCAGTTTGGGCATGAACCGGACGGAAGTGCGGTCCAGCCATGGCGATAGCCATCTGGGTCACGTATTCGACGACGGGCCTAAGGAAGCCGGTGGGCTGCGTTACTGCATCAATTCCGCATCGCTACGCTTCATTCCCATAGGGGAACTTGAAAGCGAAGGTTACGGAGACTATTTGAAACTGTTCGAGAAAGAGGGCTAGCGATATGAACTCATCACAGGAAACTGCGATACTCGCCGGTGGCTGCTTCTGGGGAATGCAGGATCTGTTGCGCCGCTATCCCGGTGTGATCTCGACGCGGGTTGGATATACAGGCGGAGATGTCCCAAATGCGACCTATCGCCACCATGGAACTCATGCCGAGGCGCTCGAGGTGGTCTACGACCCTCAGAAGCTGAGTTATCGCAAATTGTTGGAGTTCTTCTTCCAGATTCATGATCCAACGACGGCGAATCGGCAAGGCAATGATCTAGGGGCCAGCTACCGTTCGGCGATCTTTTACTCGACCGAGGAGCAGAGGCGGACTGCGGAGGACACCATTGCTGACGTCGAAGCCTCGGGACTTTGGCCAGCTAAGGTGGTGACCGAAGTGAAACCATCCGGAGCTTTTTGGGAGGCGGAACCAGAGCATCAGGACTACCTGGAACGCTACCCGAATGGGTACACCTGCCACTTCATACGGCCTAACTGGACGCTTCCGCATCGCTCAGCCTGAGTGGGTTTCGGTTCTTTGACAGAGATCTCCGAATAAAGTCGTGCGGGAAGCGGATTTCGGGCCACGAATATCGCGTCCGACACTCTTCTGCTGACAGCCGCCCGGGCGAATTCATGATCATCATCCAGATGACCTGAAGTAAGCTTCAATCCGGCATGCAGGTTCTCGATAGCCCGTCCATCATCCAAAAGGGTATGAAGAACCAACAATGGAACCTGCGGATCTCTTGACATGCTGCGGGCGAGTTACGGGCTACCCGGAAGTTGAGGGTCAGTTTTTGAGAACAGGGTTTCTCACTCTGAACTCGATTTGAAGCCTGCAAATCTACTTTGCATTTCAATGAGGATTAACGTTTGAAAAGACACATAAGCTGGCCAAACGGCCAATTTGTGTGTCTTTTTATTTGAACCAGGCTCTGGTAGCCCGGAGGAAAAGATGCGAAATGTCGGCCGGATCAAACTTGGCTACTACCCGTTGCCCGATGCGGAAGGGACACGCCTGCGGAATCTCTTGCAGTATCCGGCGGAGGCCGCCAGCATACTCGATCCATGTGTCGGAACGGGCGCCGCCTTGATGCAACTGACCGAAAGCGCCCTCGTGTCTCGCTATGGCGTCGAACTCGACGCCGATCGCGCCCTTGAAGCGACGGCTGCGGGAATCGACACAGTGCATGGCAACCTGTTCGACGTGGAGGCGAGAGTCGGGAGCTTCTCAGTTCTTTACCTCAATCCGCCCTACGACTCTGAAGTCGGGTCGAAAAACAACAAGCGGATGGAGTATCTCTTTCTCGAACACACCTACCGCTGGCTCGTCTACGGTGGCGTCCTCCTCATGGTGGTCCCGCATAAGCAATTGGACTCATGCGCCTCTTTGCTGGCGGCGAACTTCACGTCGTTCCGGGTCTTTCGCTTGACTGATCCGGAGTCCGACCGCTTCGACCAGGTGGGATTGATCGGAATCCGCAAGAAGATGGCTGGCGAGGCGTACCAACGCAACCGTGAGTCGCTGGTCAAGGCAATCTGGACAAATCCTCTCTCCCCGCTGACGGGTCAAGAAGCGCCCTACAGTGTTCCAGCCATGCGCCCTACTGCGTTGATCTATCGCGGACTGCCACTCGATCAGCTCGAAGACCTCGTTGTTCGCTCTTCCTCCTGGAAGAAGGTTGAAGCCTCCCTCCTTCCGAAGGAAGAGATGGCAGGAGGCAGGCCGATCACTCCGCTGCATGGCGGCCATGTCGGCCTTCTCTGCACGGCAGGTCTCCTCAATGGCGTCTTCGGACAAGACAAAGATCGCCATATCGCACGCTGGCGCACGGTGAAGAGTGTGACCACCTTTGAGGTGGAGGAGGACGGGTTCAAGGAAGTTCACAAGCGCGAGCGTTTCTCGAATGAGCTGGCGCTGATCTACGAAGACGGACGAACACAGGTGCTCACCGAGGATAAGAAGGAGAAGAAGGATGCAGAACGCACACTTGCGGCTGGGGCAGCTTGAGTACATCCGCAGCACCGAGAAGTCGAAGACGCGCATCTTCCTCCACATCGACCATTACATCGGAGAAGACAGGCAGGCTCATCTCTTAAGTCTGTTTGGGAACGATGCGGAGGTGGGCGCCATCACGGCCGCTATCCATGAAAATCACACCTTCAACCTGACTTTTCCCGACGGGAAAACACAAGTCGCGGGCTTTGGCAAGGACGTCTCTTGTTATCGTGGCTCCCTTCACCTCCCGGATCGTAAACAATCGCTCCGTCACCTCATCGCAGTCTCGGCGACGCTCCACGGCAACGGCAGCGCGGGCCAGACCTTCGTCATGAACTATCAGCCGGACACGCGGGATCTCACATGGGCGACCTTGGTGAGTCTGCTAGGCCTGCCCGCCGATCCACGATGGGGAGACCATATCCTCGGGGAGTTGCAGCGCCTCCAAAAGATCAAGCCGCTACCCGGCATCGGATGCGATCCGGTCGTGATTCATGCCACGCGCGAGGAGTTGCTGGACCAGATTGGCCGCGCCTGTGCTGCGGGAAGCTTACCCTTTCCAGAGAAGAATGGCCCGATCCTGTGGCCCAAGTTCACCATGCGCCAGGCTCTCGCAGCCGTGTAGCTCGACACCCAGATTCCGTAGCGTCAATAGCCCAGGGACAGACGGATCCGGCGGGATTCTCCATCCCGCGCTGTTCCTTGTACAGACTGGTATGGAGGTGGGCGCTTTGTGCAGCGACGGGGGTATCCGTCGTCCGGTGGTCGCTGCGCGCCGGTGCAAGAGGGCCGAACGCCTTGCCTTGTCCTCGCTCTTTTCCCGTTCCGCTAAGCATCCAAGGAGAAACGTATGACACAAGAACAACCCCATCCGCAGACGTTTGTGGAAATGGTCCTCGTACTGCTCGAAGATCGGTTTCCATGGCTTGGCAGCTCGGAAGAAGAGCAAGTCAGCGGTGCGGACACGATCGATGAACTGTCCAACCTCCATCAGACCCTGATTCAACGACGCTCTGACACCCAGAGCGACAAGGGCCAGCGCAACGAGTAGCGCACATCATTCCCATCCCTCGGAACGATGAGACCAGCTCCGGGCTGGTCTCTTTCTTTGCCCCGTTCCGGCCCCCAGGAGGCCAGCATGGAAACCTACTACGACTACTTAAGATCCTTTGCCTCGGAGTTGGGGTCGCGCATCGTTGAGATGTATCCGCCCCTGCAAGGGCCAAAGGACCCAATCGCACCGGCGCTGAAGACGCTCTTGCGAAAGCCATTGCCGGCGCAGGCCATGACGATCACCGGGGCCGTGAAGTATCTCAAAACCGCGAACTCGGTTCGCATCGTCGGTGAATGCGGGACTGGCAAAACACTTATGTCGATCGGCATCGCGCATGCTCACGCCGATGCGAAGCCGTACAACGCCATCGCGATGTGCCCGCCCCATCTCGTCCTGAAGTGGGCGCGGGAGGTCCTGGTGACCGTGCCGCGGGCCCGAGTGTTCGTCCTCTACGACCTTCGCAACGGCGGCGATCCTTTCAAGCCCCACGGCGTCATCGAGGCGAAGCTGCGTAACGGCCACGCCATCAGCAACGGATTGAAGACCACGCTTTCTGAGCTGCGCAGGATGGGACGCAAAGGCTGGAGAGGGGTCTGCCCGGGACCGGCGTACTTCATCGTCAGCAAGGAGACGGGGAAGCTGAGCTACTTCTGGAAGCATGCCTACAGCTGGCCAGAGTCCGGCCGATGGCGGTTTAGCGTTACGAATCCGGACACGGGCCGATCCATTCCTCGCGCGGATGGCGGGTACCTGGGCCGGGCAGACTTCGCCGATGTGAAGCTGAAGGAGAACGTCGCTCGCGAAAATGGAGGCACTGAGGGCCACTCTGCTCTCTGGCAAGCTGATCGAAACAAGATCCAACGCATGGCGCCGCTTGAGTACATCAGCCGCTACATGAAAGGTTGGTGGGACTACTCCATCGCGGATGAGCTGCATCAACTCGCGAACGAAACGGCACAGGGCAACAACCTGGACGTCTTGCGGCGCTGCGCCCGCAAACTCATCGCCCTGACGGGGACGATGATGGGCGGCTATGCCGACGATCTCTTCCACATCTTCTACCGAATGGAACCGCGGAAGATGGTGGAGGAAGGCTTCGAGGCTGGCAGCCAGGGTCGCGGCGACTTTCAGGCCACTTATGGAGTCCTCGAATCCATCGAGAAGATTCCGGACGTCGATAACGCATGTAGCCGTGCTGCCAAGAGCACCGTCCGGGTCGCCCGCAAGCCAGGAGCCTCCCCTCTGCTCTTCGGCAAGTTTCTAATAAATTCGACGGCGTTCGTCACGCTCGAAGACATTGCCGACTACCTTCCTCCCTATGAGGAGACCGTGCACGAGGTCGCGCTTGGTACCGAGCTTGGCCGCGCCTACGAGGCGATCGAGCAGGACATCCGCGACGCGCTGCGTGAGAATCGCGGCAATCGAAGCCTGATGAGCCTTATCCTCCATCGGCTGCTGCTCTATCCGGACCATCCCTTTGGCATCGGTGAGATATGGGCCAAGCGCTTCGATCCTCAAGAGGGTCGTCTGGTGCGGTTTCTGGTGACCAGGGCGCCCGAGCTACCCCAGGAGATCGTTTATCCCAAGGAACAGAAGTTCGTCGACGACGTTCGCGAGGAGCTTCGACAGGGGCGACGCTGCCAGGTGTATGCCACATTCACCGGGGAGCACGATGTCGCCGGACGCCTCGAGCGCGTGTTGCGCCAAGCCGGCTTTCGAGTGGCCGTCCTGCGCCAGTCGGTGCCGACACTGCGGCGCGAGCTGTGGTACGAGAAGCAGCTCAAGGAGGGCGTCGAGGTTGTCATCTGTCATCCCAAGCTGGTCGAGACAGGACTCGATCTGCTTTGGTTCCCAACCATCTACTTCTACGAGACAGGCTACTCGTTGCATACGCTTCGTCAGGCCTCGCGGCGATCGTGGCGGATCGGACAAATGCTTGGCGTCCGCGTGAAATTCTTCATCTACTCGGCCACCACCCAGTTGACCTGCCTGCGGTTGATGGGGAAGAAGATGTTGGTGGCCCTCATGATGGAAGGAAAGTTCTCCGGCGAAGGTATCCATTCGATGGATACCGACGATGACATGATGGCCGCGATGGCGCGCGAGCTGGTTGAGAAAGGTGGTGTCGGTCAATCGGCCGATGCTATCTGGGAGGAGCTTAAGCGCGAACGGGGGACGCACGTCGTCTTCTGGCCGAAGCTGGTAGAGCCGGTGGCACTCGATGAGAGTGCGGCCGTGCCTTCCTTGTTGCCCGAACTAGCGGGCACTCCTTCTGCGGGCTCACCCGGCTTGACGCTGGTGCATTCGAGCTCGAAACCAAAGAGGAAACTAGATGCGATCTGGCCAACTGGCACGGTAGTCGGCGAACAGCTGAAGCTCTTTGGATGAGAAAGATGCACTCTGCGTCGAGAGACTCCATGCTCTCGAAAGAGCGCCACGAAGGTGGCGAAGGGTGATACCGTTGCCGGTGGGAGAATCGTTCCAACGAGGCCGTGAATTTCCGGCTTCATCAACGGCAAAGTGGGAGGCCAGCTTCGGCTGGCCTTTCTCTTTGCATGGAGATATCCCGTGCCGAAAGGTATCCACCCAGGGATGAGCGGATGCGGAATGCCGCTGATCGACGGCAATCATCGAGCGGCTCGCGCTCTACGCGATGGAACAGAGTTCTTTGTATTCGTTCTCACGAAGACGGAGACCTTGGAACTGCTGCGCCGCAGCATGGGCAACACCATCGCAGACGACTACTGGAATCGGATGCTCCATTCCAAACCCCATCCAGACGATGTCCCGAAAGGAGAACAGCAATGACCAGCCTTAAGACCGAAGTGCTTCTGCGAGAGTTCCACTACAACGGTGTCCGCATTCCCGATCCCGGCCCGGAGTTGACCATAGAACAGGTCCGCGACCTGCTCACCCCCAATTATCCCGAGATTGCAACCGCATCGGTGTCGGGTCCGGAAGATACCGGCTCCGTTCTGCGCTACACCTTCAACCGGGCGATCGGATCCAAGGGCTGAGCGATGGCCGCGCCGGAGATGACATCGGATGAACTGATCGCGTTGTTTGCCGAAAAGGCGACAGCGCCGCCCAAAGAGGCCGAACAACTCCTTGTGAGGCACCTCAAATGCAAAGAATCCGTCGATCTCGCCCGTATCGTGACCGAAGCTGTGGACCGGTACGCCGGGGCCAACAGTCAACCACTTCCGGTGCCAACCGAGTTGCTGCCGCCCTTGGGATAGCGACGCTGGCTCCGGCCTTTGCCCAGGCCCTGCCGTTGCTCGACGGCCTCTCGACCGCATACAGCCATGAGTTCCATGCCGAGCTGATCTACGATCTATGTGCGGCCCTGGTGCGGGAGGGTCTCGGAACACCGGAGACCTGGCAGAAGTGCGACGAGCGCGCAGTCGTCTTCGCGGAACACGCCATCATGCATGGAATCGGCGAGGAGTGCTGGAACCTGCTCCGGCGCAACGCCGAGTATCACCTCCAAATCAGCGATGTCGTCGAGCGCGACGGCTTGGATGCACCCCTTGAAAAGGGACAACTGGCTGTCACCATCGAGTGCAGCGGATCGGGCTATCTCAAGGTTGGGCCGGCAATCGACGTGCTCGAGGAGGAAGCCGAAGGATTGGGAGCGGCGTTCTACTGGATGCTGACCTATGCCCTTTATCGGGTCATGCGGATCTACAACCACGATGACGCAATCCAGTATGAGGAACGCTTGACGGAATATGCAGAGGCCGACGACGACAACAAGGAGCAGTACGAGTTTCCCGAAGTCGAGAAGGCGCTGCCGGAATGTATCCGAAAGACGCTGAATCATGACCATAAGGACTGGACGCTTCAATCACGGCGTCTTCTTTGTGAGTATCGGCGCGGTAGATACCGCTCGTGGATCGCACGGTTGCGCAAGATCCAACGGCTCTCACGCCTTCCGCTCGGCTCCTCCCGCGAGTTCCTGCGGGAGGGCAACTATGACGGCCCTCCACTGCCTTCCATGCTGATCGTATTCAAGGAGCACGATGCGATCATGGCATGCTTCGACGAGGAGTCACAGTACATGCTGGAGGGAAGCTCGGAACCGGCTGTCGGCGTGGTTTTCGATCCAAAGAGACCCGACGAGGTCCGGCACGCGCTGCGGATCGTCGGACACTTTCTCGCGGTCAACTACGAGGTCTTCCAACTTGTCGAAGAGTTGGAAAGATGGGAGAAGGGCCATGCAGATCCATCTCTCGATCGGGGAGAACCACAACTTCGAGCTGCGTGAGGCGCTGCTGGTCTATGGAGACCGCCAGAGAAGCTTTGTCACCCGGCACGAAATCAGCACAAACAAGGACGCTCCGCCAACGCTAGGGCCGGCCCAGCCGTTGACGGTCGCCTTTGTCGAGTCACTAGTGCGGTCGCTCTATGGCAGCTCAAAGGCCGAGGTTCTGCCGAAGCACGTCCTTGCGAAGGGCGATCACATGATCGTCTGGTGGACCGCGCGATGTCGCCGGCAGATGTTCTACCAAAACTCCGAAGGGAAGGTAGCCTCCCTCAATGGGTGCACCTTCCCGCAACCACCTCTCGTATGGCGCGCGGACGGCGGCGATCTCATGATCCGCGCTCTTCTCGAAAACAAGCGGCCAGGCCCAACCACGAAGCTGGCGGTCGCTCCGTTCTGGAATCTCTCAGACAATGGACGCGTCTGTACCGGCTCGATGCGCCGTCCGGACGGGGCCTCCGTGGCGACGATTGTGGAGTGGGAGCGTGGCTTCTATGAGAGCGCCTTTACGCATTCGAACAGCGGCCGGCTGACACGGCATCCGGGCGGGTTCGAGGGGCTGTGGACGGGCCTGGCGGACAAACGCGAGCCTTTCCCTCGCGAAACCCTGATCGTCCTGCCCCAGACCTTCGCGCAGTTCGTGCGCGGAGAGAGGGGGTAGCATGCGGATCGAACATACTCTCCCTCCCGACCTGTTGAGCCATGGGCCGGTTCGCGTCCTGGTCGTCGGTGCAGGTGGAACCGGGAGTGCGATCGTCATGGGCCTGCCGTATCTCGACCAGGCCATGCGCGTCTGGGGACATCCCAGGGGGTTGGACGTGGCCATGATGGATGCCGATGCCGTCTCTGAGACGAACTGCGTCCGCCAGCCGTTCTCGACCTCCGACATCGGCCAGAACAAGGCCACCGTCCTAGTCAATCGAATCAACCTGTTCTGGGGTACGCAGTGGTCGGCGATGCCGAACCACTTTCACGCGCGGTCCTTCCATCGGAATCACGACAGGACGCCGGATGTGTTGATCGGTTGCGTGGACACTCGCGCGGCACGCCAGGCCATCGAGCACTCCTTCACCAGAGCGCTGAGCCGGACCTGTTACTGGCTCGACCTCGGCAACAACGCCGCCAGCGGGCAGTACGTTCTCGGACAGCCTTTGAATGCACGGAACCACAGAAAGGCGGACCGGCTGCGCACGGTCAGCGAGTTGTACCCGGAGATCATCGATGCCGAAGCCGGCGAAGACCCTTTGCCGAGTTGTTCCGCCGTCGAGGCGCTGGACCGGCAGGAGCCGTTCATCAACCAAACGCTCGCGTCGAGCGCGCTCGCCATGCTCGCACAGCTGTTTCGCTACGGGAAACTCACTCATCACGGCGCGTTCTTCAACGCGAAGACGGGACAGATGAGCGCGCTTCCGGTCGATCCGAGGCTCTGGTCGAAGACGAGAAGGCGTATGAGAGGGTCGCAGCGCGCTTTGAATAAATGATGTCTCGTTGTGGCAGCTTCGGTATGGTGGGAACGTACCGGAGGCTGTCCCATGAAGATGACGCTCGATCCCGACCTCGCCACGGAAGCGAAAGCGCTGGTTGCCTTGGCCTTTCGCAACGGCCCCATCGAGGCGCTGCACGCAGGAAAAGCGTGCAGCGCCTGCGCCGACAAGTCCGAAGTTTCCCACGTCTCGGACGACGAGATGAAACGGATCATGAAGGCTGCGGTGGACACGATGTATCGCCTGCTCTGGCAGCGTGATCACGATCCAGAAGCCTACCTGAAGTCTCTCGCTCTCGGAGAACGGTACACCCACCGGTGGGACGATCCCGAGATTGAGATGCCGCGCCCACGGTAACAGTCCATCTAACAAAGGAGTTTGAAAAATGTTCAAGGAGCTTGCACCCGTCCTGCGTCATCGTGCTGTCCTGATGACGATAACCTCCACCGAGGATGACCAGATTCGCGTCAACGTCGTTCCCAAGAAGTTGAAGGAGGACGAGAACAAGGCGTTGACCACACCGCTGACGGTCACCGGCACGGCAGAAGAACTCGATGCCGAGATCGGACAAACGCTGGTCCACTTCGTCGGCTCCCACCTGCAGCTGAAGAACACGCTGACGCAGGCAAAGGCCGACATGGAAGCAGCGGCGAAGGCAGCCCAGGCCGAGGCTCGCTCCAAATCGAATGCTGTAACCAAGAAAGATACGACCGCATCCGCCACATCGAAGCCAGCTCAGACAGCCAAGGCGGCGGAGCCTGTTCAGCCGCCCCTGCCGAAGACCACGAGCCTGTTCGACATGCCTGCCGTCGCACCGGCGCCGGCACCCGCGTCTTCCGCTGCGCCTGTCGAATCGGGGACTTCTGAGGAAGACGACATCTTCTCGGAGACCAACGGAGAAGAGACGGAAGACAACGAGGCCCTCGAAGCGACAGCCTGACTTCGCCGTTCCAGATACTGTCTTTCTAACGGATGGAGTTGGAGAGGTGAGCGGCCCGGCCCTCACCTCCCGCAAACTACTTCGAGGGAGCGGCCTTCCTCTTTGCGGCCCATCGCGCCTTGGCAGCGTCGGAGATGCGCTTCCTGCCGGCAGCGGACATCGTTCTCTTTTTGGGTGGGGTGGACTTCTTCACGGCCACGGATTTCTTCGCTGCCGTGGCTTTCTTCGTAGCCACGGTCACTCTGCGTGGTGGCTCCGTTTCTGACGCCCCCTGGAGAAGCGAGTCACGGATCTTTGTAAGACGTTCAATCTCTTCGTTCAGCTCAGCCACCGCTCTGGGTATGCTCATCCTGCCTCCTATAGAGAAAGCCTAACACTTTGAAGATAGCCGACCACGTGATGCCATGCGGAGTTGACCTGCGCCCGGTTTCTCATCCATTGATAACTGGAGTTTCCCGGTTTTGGTTTTGCTTTGAGATTATCTCGCAGCCGTCGTAGTCGAGGCTATGCGGATGTGGGAAGCGTTCGTTGCTTTCCACATCCGCATAGCCTGTCTTCTGCCGGAACTCCTCCGGCGTTCGGTAGTCGAGCGAGCTGTGCGGACGTTCGCAGTTGTACTCCCGCCGCCAGCTTGCCAGGGTGCTTCGTACGTCATTCAACGTTCTGAACCAACTCGCGTTCAGGCACTCATCGCGCAGCCTGCCGTGGAAGCTCTCGACGTGGCCGTTCTGCATCGGACGGCCCGGCTGGATGTGCACCAGGCTGACCTTCCAGTCCTCCGCCCAGCCCAGCATGCGCCGCGAGGTGAACTCCGGGCCGTTGTCCGAACGCAGGTTCTCTGGCCGTCCGCGCTCTCCGATCAGCCGCTCCAGCACCCTGGTCACGCGGCCCGAGCCCAGGCTGGTGTCGGCTTCCAACGCCAGACACTCGCGCGTGTAGGCGTCAACCACGCTGAGGATGCGCACCATCCTCCCCGTCGCCAGGCCGTCGATGATGAAGTCCATCGCCCACTCCTGGTTGGGGCGGATCAGACGCGGCTCCAGCACCCGATCCCGCACCAGCCGCTTGCGCTTGCGGCGGCGCACCGCCAGACCCTCCTCCGCATACAGCCGGTAGACACGCTTCACGTTCACCACCTGGCCTCTCCGTTCCAGCAGCGCATGCAGCCGCCGATAGCCGTAGCGAGGCTTCTGCCGTGCCAGCTTCACCAGTTCCTCGCGCAGTGCGATGTTGCGGTCCGGCCGAGGCTCATACCGGTAACTCGACCGCTCCACACCCAGCAGCCTGCAGGCCGTGCGTTCGCTCAGCCGAAACGCGACCGAGACGAACGCAACCTCTTCTCTTAGACCGGCAAGCTCCAGCCGTTTTTTCGGATCACTGCCTTCAGCGCCTCGCCGTGCAGGCTCAGCTCCGCCACCAGCAGCTTCAGACGGCGGTTCTCGTCCTCCATCGCCTTCAGCCGCTGCGCCTCGCTGACCTCCATGCCGCCGAACTTCGACTTCCAGCCATAGAACGTCGCCGCACTGATCCCGTGCTCCCGGCACAGGTCCGCCGTCTTTACCCCAGCCTCATGCTGCTTCAAGATCCCGATGATCTGCTCTTCTGTGTACCGGTTGTTCTTCATCGACCGTCCTCCCGCTTAGATTACGAGAAGACTCCAGCTTCCACTGGTAGAGTTTTCCGGGGGCACGTCAGAGTGATGTTACTCCACGAGACCTCGTGGAAACGACCCCTTCAGGGTTGCTCCTCGTGTTCTACGGATGGATGGCGAGAATCGGGGGAAGGCAGAAGGAAATCAATTGGCGATGAATCATTGATCGGCATGTTTGATTTTTTTTACACTAAAGCCTAATCGAAAAAGTGGCTTCATCCGTCAGCGTTTTGGCCGATTTTATCTACCGCCCCGGTACCTTCGTAATTCGCACTGAACGTCAGGCTGTGTAAGTATCGATTAGGCACATAGATGCTACTATGACATCGGGCCGATAACTTCCCCTATTGGCCCGATTTTTTCAGTGGATCATCCTTCGGAAGACAATCCATAGCGCCGTTACACCTGCCACAAGAAACAGAGTGAATAACATCGCAAAAACAAACCCGCGAAATGATCCACAGGATGCTCTTCGAGAATGCCATCCCATTGAGCCTCGTTTTCTTTCTCTGCTGTCTCGTTCTCTGCGGCTAATAGAGGACTGCCTGTAGTAGTGGTGGAATCAGTGATCGCAATATTCATGGGGGTGAAGCTCCAACCCATTATTAGCGTTGCCCACTATTGTTAAAAGTGTTCATGGCTCCTTAATTTGGCATTGACCACACTTTAGTAACGAAGCTAGATTGAGGTCGCTAGAGAACGAATGAGCCGCCCGCCATGACCTATCTCAGATAAGCGATTAGAAGTCCCGCAGAATTAACCAAGGTATTGAACCGGGCCAGTCGGGAAGTTGCCCAGGAACGGAAACACCTGACTAGTGCTGCTTGCATTCAGACCGAACCACGCCGCAGCAGGAGAGACGTATTGGCTGACCAAAGTAGTCGGAATCCATACTCCGATAGAACCGCATTCATCGGGACTGCCCAATTCCAGAGAGGGATAAATACCGTATATCTTGCCCCCTTTCACAGGATCTCCCATCACGATGTGATGTGATCCCCAAGCGTGATCGCGACAAGCCCGACAAATTTGACGGTGCAAAATATCGTGAGCATTAGAAGGACATCAATGTGGCGAGAAGTTCGCCAAAATCCATATTCTTGAAGGGTAACAATCTAGATTTGGTGATTGGATGGCAGAATTCCGATCCTTCTGGTCTCTACTACAAACTTTTAAGAACATTTCTCTGTTCTCTACTACTGAGGGGCTATTTTCTCCGTATGAATTCGCGAAAAACGTCAGACGTTCTTACGGACCTTTTGGAAGCGAAGAAACAAATCGTGAGGAACTATCCTGAAGGCATCCACCCGACAGCAGATAGCGTAAGCGATCTGATCAAAGGTACAGCCGCTTTTGGAGTGGGGCCGGGATTGAAATGCGGAAAGGGCAACGGAAAAGCTTGGCCAGAATTGTTTCCAGAGAGCCCCCTCCATATCTTTGCTCATAACTGGGGCAACCAGAGAATGCTCAAAAAAGCACAAGAGGCTGGTGGTGAGGCCGATGGTGTATTTTGGCGACGCCTGATCGATTTTCTAGAAAGAGCGGAATTCGATCCGGCGAACACCCACACAACCAATGTGCTGCAGGGGATCAAAAGTGGACCCGCTGCCGGGAACATGTCGAGTGATCCGACGTTCCTGAGCCAATGCCTTGAGTACCTAAGGGAGCAGGTCCGCATTGTTCAACCTCGGCTCATTGTTACTCTCGGGGCTACAAGCGCGTGCTTGTGCAGAAAGGCAGATCAACAGCATCGCCTAGGCGTCGAGATCATAACCATTATGCATCCCTCGACGCGGGCTAGAAATTGGGGCGGGACGTATGAGGCATGGGTGGAGACGCAAGCGAAGCGACTCCGCGAAGCGCTCAAGTGAATGCCCTGGGTGCGACACAGCCGTTGAGGTGCGCTCGGTAGCTTTGAGTTGCTCGAGGCTCAAATGAAATTGCTTGGAAACGGTTTGCCAATCGATCTCGATTTCTTGCGGGCTCTGCACGCGAATCCTAGCTTGCGCCATTTCCCTTGTGAACCGAAACTACCCTTTCCAACTCAGTTTGCCATCTGCGAGGAAGTTCTCGGGTGTACCTATTATGCAAATCAAAAAACAGTCGGCTCAACCTTCTCCGGTCGACCTTCTCGCCGGAAGTTGGGCGCCGAGGGCGCACCCTTGCTGTTCTCGATCTGTAACGTATCGCTCTGAACGACCACGCTCGAAACAATCCGGCTGATTAGCTGAGCTTTTTCTTGCTCGGCACCCTTTCTCAGCAGGGTCGCCCGATGGGAGGCTGCTGACGTCAACATTCGGACGCCGGGGATCGGCAGTCCAGAAAAGTGGTCAGCTATATTAACCGAGTCCTCAAGGAAAGAGCCGACTGAGTCGATGACTCGGGCTTCGATCTCTGCTCTGGCAGCCGCCGAGCGCTTTTGGTCGAACTAGCGCCTGCTTCGCCGAGAAGAGTGTAATAGAAATACCTTCGCCGTCCCTTCGTGGAGTTCGTCGGTGTGTAGAGCTGTCCATCCTCATCGGTCAGCTTTCCACGGAGCATCCGGCCCGAAGGCAGATTTTTCCGGCGCCGACGCTTCGCCGCATTCTCGCGCAGCAACTCGCGGCTGCGGTCCCGGGTTTCCTGATCGATGATAGCCTCGTGCATGCCATCGCAGTGTTTGCCCTTATGGGCCGTCTTACCGATGTAAAGTGGATTGCCAAGCAGATGGTAGAGTGCGCCCCTGCGGAGCACGATGCCGCCGACCCTCCTGCCGGACGACGTGGCGCGCTACTTGGTTCGTATGCCGGAATGCTCGAGTTCGACCTGGAGTTCGGTAACGCTCTTCAAAGCAAGGTAGCGAGCAAAGATTGTTCGGACAGCTTCAGCGATCCACGCAGAAGGAGCAAGCCCACGTCCGCGTTAGGATATCGATTCGTCCCCTATAAATCGGCTCGTTGATGGCCGATTAGTATCAAAAAGATCTCCTTCTCTGCAGGATCCGGTGCAGCGCTCTGAACTGATGCCAACAGGCAATGCAGTCATTGAGCAGCGTGGCAATAGACAGCGAGTCACAAATAAGTTCTGGGCGGAATCCGGTCTGAAAGGAGAGGTCAATATTGGGTTCTAGCTTTCCGCTAGGCTAGCCTATAATCACTCTTGGTCAGATAGAGCTGTGTGAGCCGAGGTGTGCGTGTTTGCGGTGGGCACAGCGAGCCCATACACCTTAATTGAGCTGGGACACTCTACTGGAACCTGCTGTGCGGCCAACTTCAGTTAACAGGTCACCTTAATGTGAATTGCCGAGAATTCCCGGAAACCAATGTATTGCATTGTCGTGATACAACTTGCGTAAGACTGACTGAGGCAACGCTAGCCCTTGCACGTGGCGGCCGCTGGCGGGCTCCACCACGATGTCGTCGGTAGCAAGGAATCGCCAGTCTTGCGCATAACGGTTTTCTATTTTTGTTACTGTATTCTGCACGTCGGCCTGAGGCAAAAGGTCGTCGTCTGTACCATAGAGAAGCCGATCCTGATATTTGGTAATAAAACGAATCATGTCTAAACGCGGTTGAAGCATAAGGTAGGGCATGCGCGCTGCAAGGTCCACAGCGAAGTTGGGGTAACGATCAAGATCCTGGGCTAGTTGCGTAAAATTCATCTCCATACTCCCGAGATGCGCTCCGACCACACGAAGATTTGGGTTCTCCTCCAGTAAATGGTCGCGCGCGCGAAGGATTTGTTCTTTCGATGCAGGGTGAGGCTTATCATACATATACCATTCGGGATGCCTCATGTAATAGGAGTAATCTGGCGAAGCGGGATTAGGAGGTTCCCATGAGCTATTCGGGTCCGCAACATGAGCGATCAACGTTTTGTTATGAGTAGCAATATCCTTATAGATTGGCTCAAAAATAGGATCATCCGGCAAAATATAGTTGCCTTTGTTGTCTTTGATCTCCATACCGATGTTTTTCCAAATCTTTACGGCTATGGCCCCTTGATCGAGATTTTGATTGATCTGGCGGACTGCTGTTTCGCCGAAGCTTGGCTCATTGAAATTATAGGGATCAAAGGTCGTGCAAAGGGAGGCGTGACCGTCACTTTGCCGAACTACTTGCCAGGTCACGGCGCTCTCCTCCGGTAAACTGTTCCATGCACCCTTGCGATTTTCGCTGACAACAACGATGTCTATGATGTGCAGATGAAGCTTCTTTAGCATCGCAAAGAAAATCGAACTGCTCTGGTAGATATGGGTGTGCGAGTCAATGGGTTCGAGAGCGGTGAACTCATGCAACTCCGTGTTGGAGAAAGCCCCACTAACCGGCGTGGCTGCAGGCAACGGAAGAGCCGATGATTTAGCGGCATGTTGCTTGCCACATGCACCCACCATAATTATCAGTATTAAAGAAAGAGAAAAAGGTTTCATAGTTGCCTCAGATAGCATCGGATCGCTTTTAGTAGGTAAGGGACATCTCGCCTTTGAT
Organism: uncultured Acidobacteriaceae bacterium; assembly: GCA_963743135.1. Taxonomy (GTDB): domain Bacteria; phylum Acidobacteriota; class Terriglobia; order Terriglobales; family Acidobacteriaceae; genus Silvibacterium. The sequence continues at coordinate 8,622 of CAVUON010000006.1, read as the reverse complement.
AATGCCGTAGCCCTAAATCATGCTTCTTGGCTTTCCCTCAGTGTTTTGGTTAGCAGAGGACACCCAATCGAACGGCGACACTTCGCTCTTTTTGCCGATACGCTGCTAAGGATAACCTGGACCTTCGACCTCTTTGCGTCGCAAGCGACTGCTGCCTACCTCGCCGTACTCACGCGCAGCATGAACACGCCATGGGCAGGAACGGAGGCAGTGAATCTACCCTCTTTGGGCGACAAATCCTCGTGGGTCCACAGATTCCTCGCTTTTACGTTTCCGCCTAGCTTGAGATCGCTGACCTTGATAGTCGCCGAAGAGGCCACGCTACCGAGGTTAAACACGCCCACTGCCACGCTTCCATCGGCGAGAGGTCGGGTCCACGTCTCAAGATCTCCATTAACTGAGAGCTTGGCGGCTTCCTTGCCCAAGGGATCCTGATCGACAGCGATGACTTCCTTGTTGAGGAGTATATCCTTGGTCGCAGGGGTCATTGATCGAATGTCATTGCCTGCGATTAGAGGCGCAGCCAGCAGACTCCACAAGCTCATGTGTGAGCGATCTTCATCGCTGCTCAGGTGGCCATTCCCAACCTCCAGCATATCGGGATCATTCCAGTGTCCCGGTCCGGCATAGGGCGCCAACGAACTCTGGCCGAATCCATTGGTGGACACACTCTTCCAATTATCATGAATGTCTCCAGTAGTACGCCACAAATTGGCACCGACATCCGGCCCCCACTCCTGGACATCCTCCCAGCCGTACTCGCAAAGGCCATAGACGATCGGTCGTCCACTAGCCTCGAGCGCGTCGCCCATCTTCTGATAGATGGCTTGCAGATCCTTATCTCTGTAAATTATGCCGGCGCTGCACCAGTCGTATTTGAGATAATCAACACCCCAAGCGGCCCACGTCTTCGCGTCAAGTTCCTCATGCCCATAACTTCCAGGGTAATCATCACAAGTGGCGGGCCCAGGCGATGAGTAGATACCGAGCTTTAGCCCTTTGGAATGAATATAGTCCGCGAGCGCTTTCAGGTCAGGAAACTTATGATTCGGCTGCAATACCCCGTGTGCATCACGTACACCCTCCCAGCTATCATCGAGAATGAGGTAGGTATAGCCCGCATCACGCATACCGCTTGACACCATTACATCCGCCATCTCGCGGGCAGCAGCATCATTAAAATCAACTGGAATACTATTGTAGTGATTCCAACCCATGGGTGGGGTCTTCGCCAGCCCATTGGAGGGCACTTTGTGGAGTGGCGGCGGCGCAAGATACGGGGCTGTCGGAATATCGTCATCAGCCACCGTTGCAGGTGTCGCAACAAGGACACCGGTTCCCCATGTGATGCCATTACCAACTACGTGGAGATTACTACCCACGACATCGCCCACAATTAATCGCTTCTTACCGCCAGTGCCTGATGTGCGGAATAACTCAAAGTGCGTTCCCGCGATATTTCCCGTCACTGGGATAGAGTATCCCATTTGCTTGAAGGTGCCAGTTATCACACTGCCGGACTGTTGCAGATTCAAAATGCTCTTGTGCTGCTGGCCGTTGTCCAGAGCATAAGCGATTACCATCCACTTGCCGGTAACTGACTGGGCGTACGTGGCAGGCAATATAATGATGCTTACTAGGCACATTAGTAAGGTTCTGAGATGTGCCGCACAACCAATATTTTGACGCAGATGTCTAGGTGGTTTCATTATTTTGCCTCTCCATCTCGCCGAAATGAGCCATTTTATGGCCCCTCGCCGACGAGTTACCAAATTTGCCTTGCTGGCGTACATTGTCGCGACGTTTCGCGCTCCGTTGTTAGAGCGAGCACGATCTTCTCACTAGAAGACAACCTTGACCGCAGCCTGAAAGATCCGCGCTCCGTAATTCGGCACGGTCGATGTAATTTGGCCGAACGTTGGAGAAACCAACGACGTAGTTGACCCATCTTGTCCGCCATTGCTGCCGGAGGCGGCAAAATCTGGATGATTCAAAACATTGAATGCTTCTAACCGGAGATCCAAGCCCACACTTTCATGCAGCGAGAAGAATCGGCTCAATGCACTATCCACCTGTATAAAGTTGGGGCCGCGGAAGGCATTGCGCCCTACATCCCCAAACGTGCCAGTCGCATTCTGCGCGAAGGCTGAGGAGTTCAAGTACTGGGCATTACTCGAGGGGCCGCTCATGATCTTTTTTCCGGTGTAGACTGCTTTCGAGCTAATCAAATTCGGGCGATCATTGTTCATATCTGTGAGCGAATTGTCTATCCCTGATAGCACAGTGACGGGCAGGCCGTCAGTGATGTGAACAAGAGGCGCAATCTCCCAATTATTGAAAATGGAAGATTTCCAACCTGTCAAAGAAAAGTGGCTCGATGCAACAACGGCACTATTGAATATATTTCTATAATCGAATCCGCAGATCGCCCGATCCCCTTTGAGGTTGGCATAATTCTGCACAATTGGGCTTCCGACGTCTCCTCCGTTGTCCATAATGTCAAGGCATTTAGACCATGTATAGTTTGCGAAAAAGACGAAGGTTGATGAGAGGCGATGCTGAACAGTGGTCACCATACCGTTATAAGTGGCATTTGCTCCAGAGTTACTTAACGTCACCCCGTTCTGCCCGCCCAAATATTTAGGGCCTTGCGACGGGTTTGCGCGAGTCAGAGCGAAGCGCGACGAAGTATTCCCAATTGTTGAGCAAGGGTCCGCTCCACAAGTCCCAGGTATAAAGATTGCTGGGTTAAGAGGATAACCGTATGGTAAAAAACTCGTCTTACTTCCTATATAGTCAATTTGGAGTTGCCAGCCGCGGCCTAATTCCTGCTGTATGCTTGAAGTCCACTCCAACGAGTAGGGAGCGTGAAATTGTTTGGGCAATACGAAGTATTGACCACTATTAGGAAATACCGTTGAAGGTCCTGATGGCCTGAACGCTTGTGGAAACGGATCGCTGGGCACTGTGCCATTCGACCAAGGACTGGCAAGGCTCAAAGGCATGCCAACCGGCACATTTGTAATGGTCGCGGCGAATGGCGGATTGAAATTGGTTTCCTGCGCCGTGAAAAAATTCACCTCGTCGTAGATAAGTGCTGTGCCCACACGGAGCACCGTTTTCCCTTCCCCCTTGGGATCCCATGTGCCCCCTACACGAGGTTCGAATTGCCATGGTGAATTTTTTGTAAACGCTCGAGGCACTCCCGGATCCCCGTAATAGAAGCTTCCCGCGGGAGCATTCGGAAACACAATGCTATGAGTGTTATTGAGAAAAGCCGCCATGCTGAACGTGGAACCCCGATTGAAGTAATCTGCGGGCATATACTCAGGATCCCAGCGAATCCCCGCAGACAGTACGACCTTTTGGGTTGCGTGGTAGACATCATGAATGTAGAGACTTGGAATTGGCGCGCGCAATGCATTCTGTTGGGGAGCGCTCTGCTGAAAGCTGCTCATCGAGCCAGTCAGAAAATCTAGGTTGGCATCCTGGCCAGTACCGCCTGGGCTTGTCCCGTTCGGGCCTTTCTGACCATAGATGCCAGAAAAGCCGAACGCTCCGTTCGAGTCAAATTCATTATTAATGTTGAGTTGTGAGCGAACATACTCTCCTCCGAATGCAACTTCGTGCTCGCCATGAGCCCAGTTGACATCGTCAGCAAAGGAGAACGTATTTACGTTGAACTTGGCAGCAGCGCTACCGTATATGCTCCACTTGTTTGCCACGCTTAGCCCCATACCTATCGGATATGGCACATTCATATCAATTCCAAAAGTGGCCGCGTTGACGCCAGCAGATTCCAGCGGACCGCGATTATCCCGTCGCCGGGTTCCCGTAGCATGGAACGTGTTCACCATATTTTGCGATAGGACGTAGGCTTCACCAAGCGTAAGCCCTTGGACCCGTTCGAAGTTGCCACTTTGGCCAGTGAGCAAGATGTTGGTTGGAGAATAGAATGAAGGGCTTTGGTAGCCGTCGAGGAAATAACGGCCATATAGACTGTGCTTCGAATTGATTGTCCAATCAACACGAGTAATAATTTGATTCTCAGAAGTCTCTGAGGGTATTGCAAAATGCACAAGACCGCAGGGGTTGCTCGTAATAGGAAGATATTTTTGCAAGGCCAATGCGGGAGCAGCGAATAAGCTAGGATCTATGTGATTGTTGGGCAATTCCTCCCCAGTTTGGGGGTTCAATAGTTGGATGGCTTGTGTTTGACAGGCAGGTCCGTCTGTCGCAGAAAAATCACCTTCCAGATTCGCAGTCGTAGGCACGTATGCTGTTTTGAAGGCCTGCGATTGATCGCTTTTTAAATGTTGGTATCCTCCGAAGAAAAACAACTTATCACGGATGATTCTGCCGCCAAGTGTGCCACCATATTGATTCTGATGTAGCGTGTCCTTCGTGACAGAGAAAAAGTTAGTTGCATCGACAAGATTGTTCCGAATGAATTCAAACCCAGTGCCGTGCCACTGATTCGATCCTGAGCGAGTAACTACATTGACCAAGCCGCCTGGATGCAAGCCATTTTGCGCATTCGAGATGGTTTCGACGCTGAACTGGGCCACTGCGTCCGGGAACGGAAAGGGGAGGTTAATGTTGGTCATGTAGTCGTTGTGATCGCCGCCGTCCAATCTGTAGTCGGTTGCATTCCCCTGCCCGCCTGCGACCGAGATCACAACGGAACTATAAAAAGTCTTACTTCCCTGTAGATCGTTGCTTTCATTTGCTTGAGCGGACGCTCCGGAGAGGAGAATCAATGAGGTTACCTGCCGTCCATTAAGCGGCAGCTCGGTAAGGGTCTTTTGATCGATTGTCTGCTTAAATGAGCTATCTTCGGTCTGCAAAGCCAGGCCATTTGCCTGAACTTCTACCTGTTGACTTGTTTTGCCTACTGTCATATTTACGTTAACGGCAATGCTGCTGCCAACTTCGAGAACAATTCCCGATTGGCTATAATGTTCGAACCCAGGGGCAGATACATCTAAGATATATGTGCCGATGGCAAGATTCGGAACGCTATAAAGACCATTGTTGTCAGTCCTTACCGTGTGTGTCACATGGGTAGCTGTGTTACCGACTGCCACGCTTGCATTCGGAATCACGGCTCCGGATGGATCAGCGATTGTGCCCTGAATACTCCCGGTCCCCGCGATTTGAGAACTACTTGGCAGAGTTGCCAGCACAAACGTCAATAGGATAAATATGTTTAGCCAACGGCGACTCTGTAACATGTAATTTGCACCGTATGTAATCGTGTTCATTCGGTCTCCTGTGATGCGCGTAAAAGCTCTTTGCGATGACGAATCATCGGTTCAGATGCATCGAACCGTATTGTTACCTAGCCTGGGTGACGGGTTGATCCATGATCTCCTCAGTGCGAGGATTCCAGAAAAGCTTCTTGCCGCTCCAGTAAGATTGTGCCGCCATAATGCAGACAATCGAATGGGAAAAGCCGTGATCCACATTCGCATTTGGTTGGTTTCGTGACTGCATAGCCTTTAACCAGTTCATGAGATGAATGACACTGTCATCTCCTGGACCGTCCGAGTTTGGTGGATCTGCCCCGATAACCTTTACGATCTCTTCCTGATCACCGGTAGGAGCTACAACAGGGAGATTGCTAAGTTTGGCCGATCCAGAATATTCGTTTCTGCCGCCTTCTTTGCTGACAGTGAAGAGCGAGGCGCCTTCGCCGCCATAGTTTGCGATCGTGCCATCACGGCCCTGTATTCTTGAGAAGCTACGATAGCTATTTCCAAACGTTGTCTTGTATGTATAGAGAAATCCCTTTGGATAGGTGACAGCAGCAACACAGGTATCCGGATTTTGGCGATCATCTTTCCATGCAAAGATACCGCCATTAGCGACGACGCTTTCTGGGTAAGACTCGTCAGTCCAGAGATGTACTAAGTCACAGCCGTGGCTCAGCCACTGATCGAATATTCCTGAGGAATAATTCTTATAAAGTCGAAATTCCAGATACACATGTGGATCGAATGGCTGATATGGCTTTCCGAGCAACCATCGCTTCCAATCCGTATCCTCTTCACGGAGCAGTGACTTACGATTGTAGAGCCAATCTCTCCACTGCATGTCGCGGTCTTGCTCCATTTCGGAGGAGGCGCCAGTATCCACCTTCACAAATCGCCAGCGTTCCTCATTTACGTTCCATTCCTGTTCGATATGTACGACATCGCCAATGCGGCGTGACCGAATGATGTCTCGAACCGCCAATGGATATGGCTCACTTCGGTGCTGAGTCCCCATTTGGACTACTTGTTTCGAGGCCTTTACGGCGTTGCGTGCCTCTTTGGCTTCAGAAAGAACATTGGCGAAGGGCTTCTCGACATAACAATCCTTGCCAGCCTGGACGACTTCCATACAAAGCTTTGCATGCTGGAAGTCACCGGTAGCGATCATCACTCCGTCGATATCCTTGCGAGCCAGCAAATCTTCTGAGTACTTATACGATTGCGGCTCAAGATTGAAGACCTCTCTTACTTGGGCTGCACGTCTCTCACGCGCCAAATTCCAAATATCACACACCGCGACGGTTTCCACCGGTATTTCTTTGGAGGCCAATTGAACCATATGCACATGTCCTTGGCTGCGTCCACCGCAGCCAAGCTGCGCAATTCGGATGCGGTCATTCGCACCCAGCACCCGGCCGTAGGAGCGGGCATCCATCCCCGCCATCATGAGCGCGCCCGCCGCCTGCTTTACAAAGGTTCGCCTGTCGACGTCGTAATTGGTTGCTTCAGCCACAACTTGCTCCTTTTCTTACGCTCTCCACAGGTAGGAATAAAGGCTTTCCCTTACTCTGGAGAACTTCTGATTCAGTTGAGAAACCCATTCACTTCGAGTGCCTATGTTGACCCAATATATTTGCCGTGCCTAGCACCTGCGGCAGAGCGTCCACAGAATGATTTGCCGAGCTGCTATTTATCATTGACGAAACGATATCCAGCAACTCTTCCTTCTTCGGACCACACCTAAGGCAAGTGTCGAGCGCCTCTCCCATTCAAAATCTGAGTGCCAGTTCACCCTACTCATCCGCCGATTCCCCGAAGATTTTGCTCGGAAAAAAGCAACGACGATGACACTATGTGAGAAAATTACCCGCGTCAAGTAAAAAATTACTCATTACCAGACAATATAGTCAGATGCTGTTAGAAAATTTACAATCTTGCTTTAGGAGAGCTTTGCGAGAAGCAGCTGCGCTTGGGGATTTTTCTGACTTTGTTCAGTCGGAAGGGCTTCGCTATTGCTTTTAATATCTATAAATAATGAAACCCAGTACTAACCGTGCGGTGAAATTTTTCCTTGAATATGGGTGATTTTTTTCTTTATCTTGACGCTGTGCCTCGAAACTGACGGGATGCGAATTAGTTGGTATACACTCTCGGTCTGGGCAGGACGATCGAAATCTCAATATGCAGAGGTCTTCTTCTAACCTTATGAATGACGCGTATCCGCAAAAAAGAAGGGGCAAGACAGGGCTTCGAGAAATCGCGTCTGCCGCGAGCGTTAGCATTGCAACAGCTTCCCGCGTTCTGAGCGGAAACAGCCGGGTCGCCCCGCACATTCAAAAGGCCGTTTTAGAGGAAGCAAAGAAACTGGGCATAGATCGGAAAGCCAAAACCTTGGCCTTTATCGTCAGCAATCGTGCAATGCTGCACGCGTTCCACTCTCGAATTCTTAGCGGGGCGGAAGCGCAATGTACCGCGCATGGATGGGACATGATATTTCTGTCGTTCAACTATTCGCCTCACATTCCCTGTTCAGAGCTGCACTTGCCGAAGTTGATTCAGCGCAACGATGTCGTTCGGGCAGTGATTTTGGCAGGTACCAACTCGGCAAATCTCATTAAGGTACTAAAAGACAAGGGGATTACATTCGTCGTTTTCGGCAATAATGTGATCGGCGAAGGGGCGGATTTGAAAGAGAGTGACGTTGTCTTTGCTGATGATATTCAAGGCGCCCAAGATGCGACGCGCTATCTGATCGGCTTAGGGCACCGCAATATCTGGTTTGTTGGCAATACTCGCCTTCCGTGGTTTGCGCGATGCCTCGAAGGTTATAGGCGTGCGATGAGCGAGAGCGGTCTCGTACCGCGCGAAAGCAGCACCGACTCCGAAGATGATACGGAAAGTGGATACCTTGGGACAAAGTCTCTATTGGATCGTGATGAATCGGCGACCGCGATCCTTGCCGGCAATGATCCGACCGCATACGGCGTCTATAAGGCGCTTCGGGATAGGGATTTAAGGATCCCCGATGATATTAGCGTTGCCGGCTGCGACGACACTGTCGGCAAGTGGCTATCTCCCGCTCTGAGTACTACTCGGGAGTTTCCTGAACAGCTAGGGAAGGAGCTCGTCAAAGTTGTTATCAATCGTATCGCTACGCCTGATCGAGATTATCAGTGCGTTACGGTTCCCACCGAATTCGTCAAAAGAGACTCTTGCAGTTCGCTTAGAGCCTCGCGCAATGAAAAGCTCAAGGTGCGCGTGCAGGAAGTAGCAGTCACTTTACCGAATACTGATCTAACTTGAATGGATAGGTTATTCCCCCCGGTTATATGCTCCTATGTTATCCGACTAAGAATCAGGGTGCTGT
>CAVUON010000005.1:0-1498533 GCA_963743135.1 uncultured Acidobacteriaceae bacterium | reverse complement strand
GGTCCAATCGATTGGATCCACTACCACGTCCCGCGTGCAACTTTAGACTCACTGTCGGAAGATGCCGGAGCCCCAAGAGCTAAGCGCCTTTACTGCGTTTATGGAACTCCGGACCCGATACTCCATCACCTAACGCAAACGATCTTGCCGTGCCTGGATAGGCCGGAGATGTTCTCTCAGCTGTTCATAGATTCTTTCACGTTGACGATTTGTTCCCACCTAGTCGGGCGGTACGCCCGAGCTCACGAATCTTTCCCGCAATTCAAGGGCGGTCTCGGCACCGTGGCAAAGGCGACGCGTTGTGGATTTGTTCCATGAGCACTTGGACGGCGAGCTAAAACTGGAGACCCTTGCCGATGAATGTGCGATTTCAGTCAGTCATTTTGCGCGATCATTTAGGAAATCGTTTGGGACCTCCGCACATCGCTACTTGATTCTGAAGCGCATCAGATCGCCAAGACTCTCTTGTCGGAAACGACGAACTCGTTGGTGGAAATTGCCGCGCAGACTGGATTTTCCGATCAAGCCGCGTTCACCCGGGCGTTTGCAAATGTGGTCGGTGGGACTCCCGCAAAGTGGAGGCGTGAACACTCACGCCGCAGGAACCTTGTTTAAATACCCACACATCAATTCCTTCAATCACACCAATAAATCCTATCCTCAAGTTCAGAGCCTGCGCGATGTTCCCCATCAGCCGGTGTTTCGGGAGCAGGCGCTGATGCCGTTGATGGTGGCGGTGATGGCGCGGTCTAGCTCGTCATCCACGCCCTCTGGGCGCAATATCACTGCGCATTTGAGATTTCGCTAGAGTTCTCGCGTTGTGAACACCAACTGAGCCGGGTCTTTTCAGCAGCATTCACTCCGCATTTGAGCAGGAATCGACAAAAAGGATTCGTGTCTTCAAGAAGCTTCGTGCTCGTTCCTGACTATGTTTGAGCGAAAGTGCAGGGTTCGGTACGCGAATCGCTGAAGCTCAGACTAAATAGGAGAAATGGTCATGAAGAAGACTTACTCGGTTGTAATGCTAATCGCAGTGTTCGTGGGCGTGACCCTGTGGCTGGGGAAAACTTCTATCGTTGCGGCAGCGCCACCAGCCGGCATCAAAAACGTGGTGCTCGTCCACGGTGCCTTCGCCGATGGTTCCGGCTGGGATGCCGTTGCGAAGATCCTTGAGAAGGATGGGTACAAGGTGTCGGTGCCGCAAGAACCAGAGACATCCTACGCCGAGGATCAAAAGTATACGAAGGCGGCAATTGACGCCATGGGCGGCCCCGCCGTCCTTGTCGGCCACAGCTATGGCGGCTCTGTCATTACCGAAGCCGGCAACGATCCAAACGTTGCAGCACTGGTTTACATTGCCGCGTTTGCTCTGGATGAGGGCGAGAGCTGTGCGTCGATCGAACAGGCTGTGCCGCAAGCGTCCAAGGCGTTCAAAGCGGATAGCGACGGTAACTGGTGGATCGATCAGGACCAATTCGCAGCGGACTTCGCAGCGGATATTCCCCCGGCCCAGGCTCACTTCATGGCTATAGCGCAGGTGCCAATCTCCACCGATGCATTCACCCACAAGGTCACGAATCCTGCCTGGAAGACCAAGCCGACTTGGTACATGGTGGCCGGCTAAAACCGGTCGATCAATCCGATACAGGAGCGCATGATGGCCAAGCGCGCCAATGCGAAGACGGTCGAAGTGAATTCCAGCCATGTGGCCTACATGTCGCACCCGAAGGAAGCAGCCAAGCTCATCGAAGAGGCTGCTGCCTCCGCACACGTCAATCAGTAGTCAACTGCTCTTTTATGTTGCGCCTCCCGTACGAAGAAGAACGGTTCGGCGGGACGGCGTTCGACATCAAAAATCAACTGATCCGTCAGGATCTTTACCGAAAGGAGAATGATTGTGAAACAGCATATTAAAAATGTTCAGTTTGCGTGCATGGGGCGTTCGCCGATGGCTCCGGCTGGAAGAGGGTTGCTGACATCCTTAAGAATGATGGTTACAAGGTGTCGGTGGTGCAGCACCCCGAGACCTCCTACGCCGACGACCAAAAGTACACGAAGGCTGCAATCGACGCCATGGGCGGACCGGTCGTCCTTGTCGGACACAGCTACGGTGGATCTGTTATCACCGACGGCCGGCAATCATCCAAACGTTGCGGCGCTTGTTTATATTGCCGCTTTTGCGCTCGATGAAGGTGAGAGCTGTGCGTCGATCGAAACCGCTGTGCCGCAAGCCTCCAAGGCGTTCTACGCTGACAGCAACGGGCTTTGGTGGATCGACCAGGCGCAGTTCGTGGCTGACTTCGCCGCGGACATCCCACGAGATGAGGCAGAGTTCATGGCTATAGCACAGGTGCCAATTTCTACTGACGCGTTCACCCATCAGGTCAAGAATCCCGCCTGGAAGCACAAGCCCACTTTTTACATGGTGGCAACCGAAGACCGATCGATCAATCCGGAGCAGGAGCGCATGATGGCGAAGCGCGCGAAAGCCAAGACGGTCGAAGTGAAGTCGAGTCATGTGGCCTACATGTCTCATCCGAAAGAAGCAGCCAAGCTCATTGAAGAGGCTGCGACCTCCGTCAGTGCATAGCCATACTTTTCGGACAGAGTGATCTCCGCCGAACCGGTCGCGGTCGGCGGAGTTTCTGTCAAGAGATAGTCGTCCCAGGAGGGCGAAACAATGGATCGCATCAATGTAAATGGGCAGGGCGGCACGTTTTTCGCCTATATCGCAAGACCGAAGACCTCGCCTGCCTCGGCAGTTGTCGTTCTGCAGGAACTCTTCGGTGTGAACGCTGACATTCGCAAGCACTGCGATGAATTGGCGGAACAAGGCTACCTCGCGGTTGCTCCAGACCTATATTGGCGGCAGGAGCCGGGCGTCGATTTAAACGTCACCTCCCAGGCCGACTGGGACCACGGCCTTCGCCTCTATCAGGCTTATGACCGAGATGCTGGCGTCAGGGACATTAAAGACACCATCGATGCAGTACGCAGTCTCCCGGAATGCAACGGCAAGGTTGCCTTGCTCGGCTATTGCCTCGGAGCACTGATGGTCTTCATGACAACTGTGCGCAACGACGGCATCGACGCCGCGGTCTGGTATCACGGCGCCGATACTGACAAATACTTGGGAGAGGTCGATGGGCTTCATGCGCCCATTCTCATGCACCTAGCCGAGGAGGATGAGTTCATCTCGAAAGCTGCACAAGCTGCGATTAGGGCGGCGGTTGCTAAGAAGCCAAATGCGTCGGTATACAGCTATGCGGGCCAGAGTCATGCCTTCTCCCGCCATAACGGCGCTCATTACAACGCCGCCGCAGCTCACCTCGCCAACGGTCGAACAAGCGAATTCCTGCATAAATACCTGGGATGATCGTCGGTTGAGCAAGATGCGTATCACCAATACGGACCGGTGATATCACCGGTCCGTTAGACCGACTTTCCCTTAGACGCAGGAGCTAGTTCTTCCGATAGAGATCGATTAGAGCGGCGTGGTGTTAAGGCGGCGCCGTCGAAACGTCAGGTGCGAGAGCTGGAAGACGAACCTTACCTCAATGTTGTCGACTATCACGTAACCCTCGAACTCATTGACACCGGGTGTTTGCTGCTCCGCGTCTTCTATAAAGTATGAGTCACGCTTGACGAGTAATGGAGGCACCGTCCACAAATCAACGGGAAGGCAAGGGGCTATTCACCCCGGATACCTAGTTATATTTTATGAGCTATCTCGCGCGTGAAACCAAGGGAACTTGGTTGGACGGTGACAATCCGACGTTGAGCAGCGAGCACATCGACCGTATCCGCCAGGTGGCGACGGTACGCTCCGTCAAGCACGGTGAAATTCTCTACGAACCGTCCGAACCCACGATGTACCGATCTACGTGGTCCTTGACGGCGCCGTCACTGTGGGGGTAGACGAACGAATTATTGCTGTTCGGAAATCTGGACAGTTTACCGGTGAAATGACCGTGATCTCCGGGAATAGATCCTTGCTGACAGCTCGTGTTATTCAGGAGGGCACTTTGCTTGAAGTCACGCGCGATGCCGTGCTCTCGTTGATGGCGAAGGATACCGAACTGGGCGACATTTTGATGGGAGCGTTTGTCGTACGCCGGCAAGTCTTAATCCAATTGGGCGAGGGCAACGTCATATTGTTTGGCACGAAGGCATCTGGACGAACGCTCCCGCTGCGAGAGTTTCTAACCCGGAACAATTATCCGTTTACCTATGTTGATCTTGAGACGGATACCTCTTTTCCGCAGTTGATTGAGAAGCTCGCTGTCCGAAGTGGCGAAATACCGGTCGCCTATTGCAACAATCGATATGTCTTACGCAACCCTTCGATCGGTGAACTCGCCGCATGTCTCGACCTCAATCTCAATATCGACACCGACAAGAGTGTACGTGACGTAGTGGTGATCGGAGCCGGTCCCGCTGGCTTGGCTGCCGCAGTGTATGCCGCTTCGGAGGGCCTAAAAACGTTGATAATTGAGAAAGGCGCCCCAGGGGGACAAGCCGGGTCAAGTTCGAAGATCGAAAACTATCTCGGATTTCCTGTGGGTGTATCTGGACAAGAGCTTGTCAATCGCGCAAACGCACAAGCTCAGAAGTTCGGCGCTCAGCTCATCGTGGCTCAGTCTGTCGTACACATCGACTGCAGCCGGCAGCCCTACAAGGTGATTCTGGAGTCGGGAGGCAAGCTACGAGGGCGCAGTATTGTGATTGCTACTGGCGCGCAATACGCGCTTCTACCGATTGACGATGCAAATGCTTTTTCCGGCAGGGGTGTCTATTACAACGCGACGCATATGGAAGCTCAGCTGTGCGATTCGGAAGAGGTCGTGGTTGTAGGTGGAGGGAATTCGGCTGGACAGGCGGCGCTTCTTCTTCAACTCCGCTCATCGAGAGTCCATCTACTTGTGCGCGCTCCGAAGCTTTCCGAATCGATGTCTCGGTATTTGGTCGCCAGGATTGAGGCACATCCACGAATAGAAATTCATTACTCCACTCAAGTCGTCTCTCTTTCTGGAACCGCACATCTGGAAAACATCGAATGGCGGAACAAGGAGGCTGGAACGACTGAAGCCAGAGCCATCCGCCACGTTTTCGTAATGGCAGGGGCGGTACCTCGAACGGAATGGCTTCAAGATTGTCTGGTTCTGGATAAGAACGGGTTTATCATCACGGGCCAGGAACTAATCGGATACGACGAATACCAATGGCCGCTGGAACGCTCACCGCTCTTGCTTGAGACAAGTATTCCCGGCATTTTCGCCGTTGGTGACACGAGGGCCGGGAGCGTCAAACGTGTTGCATCTGCGGTTGGCGAAGGGGCCATGGCAGTACACCTGATACATCGATTTCTTGCCGAGAGCCCCGAGCCCTCAGCCGCCCCTCCATATTGACGACTGCAGTTCTTTTAATGCCGCCGCAGAGTGCGACGGCCGAAACCGCGCTTCTGTGAAACACGCTTATACCCATGACCGCTGGTGGTCGTCGAGACGAGGAAGATGAACGCAGAAAGTGAAAACCGGATCGATCCGAACCACGAAGCGAGCTGCGCTCGATGCGCCAATCTAGCGATTGAGGTTTTGCTTCAAGGTAAATGGAGGGTTCATATTCTGTGCGCGATGCGTTCAGGCCCGGTACGGTTGGGACAACTCGGACGGCTGATCCCCGCGGCGTCGAGAAAGATGTTGATCCAGAATTTGCGAAAGCTCGAAAGCCATGGGATCGTCGTTCGCCGGGATTTAAGCGAGAGAAGTCTTCATGTTGAGTATGAGTTCGACGATAGGGCGCGAGAGGCAGTCCGCGCTGTGTTGGACGCGCTGGTGGCTTGGGGCGACCTACAGTCGAGTCAGGATACAACGAGCGGCATCAGTACCTCGGGATCGTCGTAACCCTGCGTATTTTGAGCAAACGATGAATCGCATATCTCGGACTTGGGAACAGGTAGCCAAATGACAGCCTACCCTTTCACGTTCGGGTATCAGCTGGGTTTCGCTCGCTTACCGATCTGAATAGGTGTGCACCGACTTTGAAAGTAAGGAGTGACAAAAGTGGCCAGTTTCGCCAATACTTTCTGACCTCCAACACTCTTCAATCGGTTGAAGTAGCAAAGCAAGAGGAGGAGGTACGCTAATGGATCCAACAGCGCAACAAAACACGTCCAACGGAAGAGCAACCAAAGGAACGGCAGTCATTACCGGAGCGTCTTCCGGCCTTGGAGCGGTCTTTGCTGATCGACTCGCTTCGCGCGGCTATGACCTGATTCTGGTGGCCCGTCGTGCGGACAGGTTGAGCGCTTTGGAGACGCGCTTGGGTTCTCAATGTGGCATTTCTGCAAAGGCCGTCGTCGCCGACCTGACTGTGAAGGCAGATGTGGATTCGCTGGTCGAGAGAATTAGGAACGACAACAGCATTACGATGTTGGTGAACGATGCGGGTGCTGCGTCAATGAAGCCCGTTGTCTCAATTGGTGACGCAGAGCTGGACGCAATGATTTATGTGAACATTAGGGCTCTGACGCGACTCACTCTGGCTATGCTCCCAGGTTTCAAGGAACGAGATCACGGAACAATCATCAATATTGCCTCGTCGCTCTCTGTCTATACGCCACCGCACACCGCCATATATAGCGCAACAAAAGCCTATGTGATGAATTTCACATTGGGTGTGCAGCAGGAGCTTATTGGGACCAAGGTTGTCGCGCAACTAGTACTTCCTGCCAAGACGGCGACGGAGATTTGGAAGAATACAGGCGTCTCACTCGCTTCGCTGAACCAATCATCCGTCATGACTGCCGAGAATTGCGTTGATGCGGCTCTTTCTGGCCTCGACCAGGGAGAATCGGCAACCTTTCCTTCAGTCGAGAACTACAAATTGTGGCTAGATTTTGAGGCCGCGCGACGAAAGCTCTTTGACGCCACCCAAACGGGCAAACCCGCTTCGCGGTACCGCGTTGGACTGGCGCTGAAGGGCGAACTCCCAGGAGCCGTGAAGTCGTCGTGATAAAGAATCATTGGTCGCAGATTACCGAAAGGGAGAACTAAAATGGCCGCACAGATCCTCAAGACATCATTTCAATGCGAACTTATTACAATCCCCTCGAAGAGATCTTTCGCCGATCTCGTCAGCCGTATCGAGGCCACATTTCACTACTATGATGCGAAGACTCTCCGCTACCTGACGGCCGAAGGAGATACGCAAAAGCTAGCGGCGTATGTCAAGCAAGTGGGTGGGTCGACAGAATTCGCAATCTTCTTCTCTCTCGACCAAGGTTCGACGCAGCGCTTGGCTGGAATAGCAATCGAATCCCGTTTCTACCTATTCGGAAATGCGACAATCGCCCAGGGCCTGTTCCGCTATTCCCCGCGCGCAGGTCTTGGAGCGCCGGTGCGCTTTTGCGTCTCTCAAAAAGATGGCGAAGACGCGCGCATCGATATCGATCTGCCTACTTCGTTCTTCAGCCAATTTCCTGAAATGAAGGACTCACCGATTCCTCAACTGTTGGATGATCGGATGATTCCGCTATTGCAGGAGATCGCCGGCTAGACCTTCGATATTGCGAATAGCTGTTCTATTTGGGAAAGCCTGCCTGACGAAGCTCGCGGCGCACGGTACGGAAGACCTCATCATACTGAGGCAATGCTTCCATCTGATGCCCGAGACGCCCGTCCCACAGTGCCATCAGACGAGCTTCTTTTGCGAGGATGCGGTCTTCGACGCCAGCTGTGTCTTTCTCCCGAAAGCGCAGTTTTTCCGTAACGGCTCCGATGAGAGTGCCGATGTCGACACCCGCATGAGAGGTCAGGAACCACAGATCGTAGAGGTCACGCGGCTCGTTACGAGCCCGGTCCTGGAGAGCGACAATCTTTTCGGTGGCGATCTCGTTCAAGCTGTACACGGAGATGGGGCGATCTTCCTGTACATCCTCAAACTCTGGATACGTGCGTAGAACCGGAAGCCGCTCCACTGGAAAAATCAGAATCTCCGAAACCGTGATGTCCACCTTGACCGTGTTCGAGGTCGGCAACGGCCCTTGATACCGGAGATAAAAGGTATAGCTGTTAGCATGCGTCTGGCGGTCCTCAGCCTCGAAAGAGAAGCGTATGCCGGACGCTTGGGTCACCAGCTCATAGACCTCTTCCAGCCCCTCACGGATTTCTGCGAACTCCGCTTTTCTTGCAAGCGTGAAGTCCAGATCTTCGGAAAAGCGATAGTCTCCGAAGTGACAGCGTTTGAGCGCAGTGCCGCCTTTGAAGATGAGCAAGTCGCGGAGCTTGCTTTGGCTCAACCCGGCCAGGAACCAGGCTAGGCAGTAGTCCCGCTCCAGAACGGCCTCGGGGATACGACGGCCACCATGTTCCTTGTACAGCCGGTTGGCGAGAAGCGAGATGTTGCGCTGCGGAATCATGTGTGCGGGATCGCCTCCAGTTCGTCGATACCGATATTGAGTTGCAGACGCCAACGTGCCTGAAAGGAACCTGACTTCGGCAGCGTCGGATCGAGGCGGTCATAGGTCGAGGTCAGCTTCGACCGCAGCTGGCTGAGTTGTTCCGGCGAGGCCATCGCGTAAAGCTCCAGCAAGAAGCCGAGCCGGCGCCGTAGGGCGCCGCTCGAAAAGTGCCGCACGTAGTCGAGAAGCTGCGGAATCTTGATATCTTCCCGGCTCATCCAGAGAGCCTTTGCCACCTCCGGGATGCCGCCTGCGTATTGAGGCTGGCGCAGGGCATCGAGGATGGTCCGTTCCTTGTCGCTGACCATGACGGACTGCTGCTTCGTAACCCACACTGGCATCAGGCCGAAGAACTCCGTCGGCTTGACCATGACGAAACGGTACTCGTGTCCATGCACCGAGCGTGGCGGCGTCCGCATCGTCGAGCTGACATAGATGGTGAACTGCGGTTGCGTGACCATGCGGTGCAGCTCCATCGCGGAGGCGTGCGAGAGGAAGTAAGGATGTCCCTCGCACATCTCTCGGGCGATGACATAAGGGTCGCCGACATACTCCGTCGTCCGGCCCAGCTCGAACGGAACCAACGTGTAGAGGCCAGCGCGCAGCCGGGTAACGAGTCCTCGCCGCTCAGCTTTGTGGATAAGAGTCCGGGCCGAGGAGCCGCGCAGCCCGGTGATCTCTTCCACATCGCGCAGGCTGAAGGTGGTGTGGCCGCGTTCGTTGAGTTCCATCCACAGGGCCGAGGAGCGTGGTCCCAATGTCTTCGACCCGAGGGCGGAGGTCTCGGAGCCAGGAGCAACGTTCCCAGATTTGCGAGGGGAAGTTTTCAGTCTGGGTCCGGCAAACTTCGGGTTGTATTCTGTGCTCATATTGTTCCCCCAGAAGGAACGAAACAAGAACACAGTATCATAACCGGATGCTATTGTCTGCATGAAACGTTCCCTCGCAGGGAACAATTCGTGCTTCGGGTATCATTTGGACCCGTGGCCTCTGCCTTCACGCGAAAGAGGTCGAGGTCGAAATCCGATGCGAAAATGGCCCAGATTCCATCGGAAACTAAGAATAGGGCAAAGGTTTAGAGGGCAAAGGTCGCGGGTCCGATAAGGGACCAATAACCGTTCCTTTGGGTGTCTCAGGGCGCTCAGGGAGCCATCCGCTACGCCTGGTATCAACAAGTTACGAGTTTCCGGTTAGCTGTCACGGCAACTTCTCGGACCTTTTGGGGAAGTTTCCGGCACCGGAAGGCGCACACAGGAAGGGTGGGGAAATCTGTTTTATGCGGGGGCGTAGTTCAGCTGGTTAGAACGCCTGCCTGTCACGCAGGAGGCCGCGGGTTCGAGTCCCGTCGCTCCCGCCAAATTTCGGTCGTCCGACTCCCGCACCCCGGTCGCTTAACTTTGGCTGGGGTGAATCTGTTCGGCTGTTTCGTCGGCAGAAGTCGTGGATTCTCCCCGATGGCAGTCGCCAGTGTCCAGGGATCTCATCGCAACTAGTTTTCTAATCTCGTACGAGAAGGTGAATTGTAGGGCATGGTTCTCTGGGCCGCTTTCCATGTCCCGGCATTTCCATGGCTTGTTTCTTCCCGCGCGACGAGATTTGCTGAGCGGCAACTCCTCTACGGCGCGTCCTGGACTGGAGCGATTGTGAAGTCGCGGCTTTCGGAGGCAAAGTAGCGTCGGCGCATCCAGAAGGCGACGTTGACCAGTCCGATGAGGGCAGGTACTTCAATGAGGGGACCAACGACACCAACAAATGCTTCGCCGGAGTTCAGGCCGAAGACTGCGACCGCCACGGCGATCGCCAACTCGAAGTTATTTCCGGCCGCTGTAAATGAGAGCGTAGCTGACTGCGCGTAGTTTGCGCCCAGCCGCTTGCCCATCCAAAAGCTGACCAGGAACATGATGAGGAAATAAATAACGAGCGGCACCGCAATCCGAAGCACATCGAGTGGAAGCCGCACGATCAGGTCGCCCTTAAGCGAGAACATGACCAAGATTGTGAACAGCAGCGCGATCAAAGTGAGCGGGCTAATCCGTGGGATGAATCGGGTCCGATACCATTCCTCGCCTTTAATTCGAATCAGTACAAAACGCGTGACGAACCCTGAGGCAAACGGGACGCCAAGGTAAATGCCAACGCTCTTCGCTATCTGTGCGATGCTGACATCAACAACACTCCCTTCAAGGCCGAACCACTTGGGAAGCACTGTAATGAAGGCCCACGCATAGAGGCTGTAAAAGAGCACCTGAAAGATGCTGTTGATGGCGACGAGGCCCGCGACGTAGTCCGTGTCCCCGTCGGCCAGTTCATTCCAGACCAGAACCATCGCTATACATCGAGCGATACCGATCAGGATGAGCCCGCGCATGTAAGCCGGTTCTCCTCGAAGAAAAACGATGGCGAGAACGAACATGAGAGCAGGTCCAATGAGCCAGTTCTGGACTAATGACAGGCCAAGAACCCGCTTGTTACGGAAGACCTCATGCAGCTTGTCGTAGCGTACCTTTGCCAGCGGCGGGAACATCATGATGATAAGCCCGATGGCGATGGGGATGTTCGTCGTTCCACTTTGAAAGCGATTGACTAATCCAGCGGAGCCCGGAATGAAGTGGCCTATGCCGACGCCAATCGCCATCGCCAGGAAAATCCAGAGTGTCAGGAAGCGATCCAGGAACGAGAGCTTCTTCCGTTGCAACGGCGCGCAAATTTGGCCTTGTGTATACGGTGCAGTGGACATCACTATTTGGCCTCAAGAGCGTTTGGGCAGTCGACCGAAATTGGCAAGGGTGCCCCTTGAAGAGCTGAGAACTTCGCCGGACTGCAGCAAGCCTTCGAGAGGCGCGCCCGGTCAGCCTGCATCCCACGATCTTCCTTGAGCCATGCAAGCGTCTGGCGCAACACTTGGGTTGCGCCTATGTTCGGCGGCATGACGATGCGATAGTGCATCCATTTCCCTTCACGCCGGGCTTCAACGATTCCAGCTCGACGGAGATAGGCCAGATGCCGGGATATCTTAGGCTGTCCCTGAGCCAGTATCTCCACGAAATAACAGACACAGATCTCCTGGTCTCCCATCAGGTTGAGCAAGCGGAGGCGCGTGTTGTCCCCCAATGCCTGGAAGAAGCGCTCCATATCGAACTGGGACGATTTCGCTGCCATGCATTACTTATACGCCTTGACGAATGTGTTGGCAAGGGATATAGTCGCTTTGGCAAATATGTTTTGAGGAGCGCATCATGGCAGAGCAGATATTGGAGTCGGTCAAATCGAAGTACGGTGCCGTGGCCGAAAGTTCACTTTCGAGCGACAACGCCGGTGTAAAGGCAGTGGCTGAAGCATTCGGCTATACGCCGGAAGAACTTACATCGATTCCGGCAGAGTCCAATATGGGCTTATCCTGCGGCAATCCCACGGCAACCGCGCACATCAAGCGGGGCGAGGTGGTCGTCGATCTCGGCTCCGGCGGTGGTCTCGATGTCTTTCTGGCGTCGAAGATGGTCGGCCCAGAAGGCCGGGCCATCGGGATCGATATGACGCCCGCCATGCTTGAGCGAGCCCGCGCAAATGCTTCGGCAGAAGGCTACACCAACGTTGAGTTTTATCAGTCAACCATCGACCAGATTCCGCTGCCCGATGCTTCGGTTGATTGCGTGATCTCGAATTGCGTATTGAACCTGGCACCCGATAAACCCGCGGTGTTTCGCGAAATCGCTCGCGTTTTGAAGCCGGGCGGTCGAGTGGCCGTGAGCGACATCGCATTGAAGCAGGAGCTGCCCGAGGACGTTGCGAAGAGCGTTGCCGCCTACGTCGGCTGCATTGCAGGAGCGATCCTGATCGACGACTACCGCGCAGGATTGCTTGCGGCCGGTTTTGACCATGTCGAGATTGTGGACAGCGGCGCGGACCTGAACGCCTATGCCAAAATCGAAAATCAGGCCGGCTGCTGCTCGCCAACAATGGATGCCTCCAATCCATTCCAGATGGTCGAGGGGTCTTGCTGTTCACCCGCTTCCGCTCCACCCGAATCACTACACGATGAGCTGAAGACACTTCTTTCGCACTACGACGTCAATGCGGCTGCGGCAAGCGTGAAAGTATATGCCGTCAAGCCGGGCGTCAAGACTGCGACCGCCTGCTGCGGCCCCACCTGCTGTTCGTGAGCGATCGCTTAAACAAACTCAACTGACCACCAACAGTTCTCGGAAGGACATTCGATATGCACCGCTACAACGTGCTGTTTCTCTGCACCGGGAATTCCGCTCGTTCAATCATGGCTGAGGCACTCATGAACAAGAAGGGTTTTCCGAACTTCACCGCCCACAGTGCAGGAAGCCATCCGTCAGGAGCTGTGCGCCCGGAAGCCATCCGCCAACTTGAAAAAGCTGGATTGAGCACGGCAAACCTCCGGAGTAAGTCGTGGGATGAGTTCTCCGGACCAGATGCACCGCCGCTCCACTTTGTATTCACTGTCTGCGACAACGCGGCTAAGGAAGTCTGCCCTTTTTGGCCAGGTCAGCCGATGACGGCGCACTGGGGCGTCCCTGATCCGGCCGCAATAAAGGGAATGCCAGAAGAGATAGACCGTGCCTTTTCCGATGCCTTCTCCGTACTGGACCGCCGCATCAGCCTCTTCCTATGCCTGCCGTTGGCAACATTAGACAGCTTCGCCTTACAACGTGAGATCGACAGTATCGGAAAGCAATAGGTTGGCGGACAATTCCCGGACTACAGCATGATGCGCAAACGTTAGCACGTTCGTGAGAGGGATTCAGAATGTATAAGGTCATTTTTGCCTGCGTGCATAACGCCGGCCGGTCGCAGATGGCGGCCGCTTTCTTCAACGAGTTTGCAGATCACAAGAAGGCCGAGGCTATCTCGGCGGGAACGGACCCGGGCGTACGCGTTCATCCCGAGGTGCTCGCGGCCATGCAGGAGGTTGGGATTGACCTTAGCAATGCCAAACCGCAAAAATTGACAGAAGATCTGGCAAGTGACGCCCAACTCCTCATCACAATGGGATGTGGCGACAAGTGTCCTTATGTACCGGGTCTTCGTCGCGATGACTGGCCGCTCCGCGATCCGAAAGGCCAGCCGATTGAAGAAGTCCGCGCCATTCGAGATGAGATCCGAGGCAGAGTGCAATCCCTGCTTGGTCAGGAAGAACTCGGCGCCATCGGATGACCGGTGAATTACGGGCAGATTGCCGCCGATTTGGGTCAATGGGCAGGTTTCACACTTACAGTTTTGACAACATTCTGGAAATTGGACGACAGAAAGCCGGACGCAACCCGCGTTGCTGGTCTCTATGCGTGGAACCAGCTTGGCCGCAAGGTCAAGAAAGGTGAGCGCGGCAACCTAGTGCGCTGATGGGCAGGCCATCAGACTCATTGAGCCAGGCAAAATGAGCGAAAGGGCAGAGGTTTACAGGGCAGAGGTCGTGGGTTTGATAGGGGTTCGATAACGGTTCCCGATCGTTCCTTACAGCGCCAAAAGAAGCCATCCGTGACGCTTGTTTTCTGTAAGTTACGACCTTCCTTTTCGCTGTCACGGCAACTTCTCCGACCTTTTGGGGAAGTTTCCGGCACTGGAAGGCGCAAACAGGAAGGGTGGGGAATTTGGTTTTATGCGGGGGCGTAGTTCAGCTGGTTAGAACGCCTGCCTGTCACGCAGGAGGCCGCGGGTTCGAGTCCCGTCGCTCCCGCCAGCATTTCAAACTTAGGGTGACAGAAGCTGTTAGTGCTTTGAGGCACGGGATCGGCCGGATCGCTTAGGGATTGCGCTCTTCGGCAATCGCGGAACAGCGTGAACTCCCGCCCAAAGCGTTGCGATCGTCTGCTCCATCACGAGAGTCTGGTCCGACAAATCAGGCACAACTCCTTGGATAACAAAGAGCATGGCGAGGCCAAAGATCGTAAACCACCAGGTGTGGGCTATCACTATGTCATCCCTATTGGGCAATCCTTCAGCCTTGGCAACCTCAAAAAAGAGCTTCACAAAACGTTCGAACAACGGCGCGCCAAGGTCGTTGATGTATTGTCCAGCGCGGACGCCGTTTCGGTTCTCAGGCCCGAAGAAGACGTTGCGGAACTGCTGTGGATGGGCAATGCAGAATTGAATCAAGCCGCGTGAAGTCGCAAAAAGACGCTCTTTCGGTTCAGGATATTTAGCGGCAATCGCGTCGAAGTTCTGAATCATCAGCCCGATTGTCTCGCGGCTCAACTCGGCAAGAATATGTGATTTGTCTGGAAAATGCTGGTAGATCACGGCGTGCGTATAACCGATCTCTTTAGCGATCTCACGAAGCGTCACGGCTTCGTAACCGCGATCGGCAAACATTTTGCCTGCAGCCGCAAGGATTTCGCCCCGCAATCTCTCCTTGCGCTCTACCCGGCGACTTGGTGATGTGGATGTCACTTCGATAGCATAGTCCCATTTTGCAATTTGTTGCAGCCATCTGTTATTTTATGACCGTTGGTCGTATAACCAGTGATTATTTTGCAACCAATGGTTACTACTGCTCCTCAAATAGTCAGATCGCTCATTTGGATGGGCGGTCAAATAAGAGGCAGGAGGAGGATTCGATGAAAGTTCTGGTGATTGGAGCAGCGGGCAAGAGCGGAGAAGCGCTGGTAAATGAGGCGCTGGCGGCCGGGCATAAGGTGACGGCTTTCGTGCGTGGCGCCGCGCCGTACAAGAAGGCAAAAGTCAGAGTTGTTGCGGGCGACGTGCTGGACGCGGATGCAGTCGACGCTGCGGTAGCCGGACAGAATGCCGTGATCGACGCGCTGGGCGGCAAGACGCCGTGGAAAGTGACGACGATGGAAACGAGCGCGGCCCACAATATTGTGGACGCGATGCGGCGCAATGGAGTCCGGCGGCTGCTGAAGATTTCGGTGGTGGGTGCGGGCGAGAGCGTCAAGAACGCCGGCTTTTTCAACGAGCACCTGCTTATGAAGACGTTTCTGCGGGGTCTGCTGGTAGACAAGGCGGGCATGGAGGCCGAGATCGAAGGCAGCAACTTGGACTGGACGCTCGTGCGGCCGCCGATGTTGACCGACGGCGAGAAGACCGGCGTTGCCAGGGTGCTGAGCACGGAGGGCGGCGAGAAGGCGCACAAGATCGGGCGGGCCGACCTGGCAGCCTTCATGGTGCAGCAACTGGAAAGCAGCCGGTATGTCCGTCAAGCCGTGACCGTGACGACCACATAGCAAGGCCTCCACGAACATCAACGACCTCTCTCATCGAGGCCGATTCGGCTGTGTAAAGGCCTGTAACGATTCATGCGACAGATCACTGTGGAAACTCACAGGACTAGCGGAGTGCTAGCTGCGCAACTCACTAGCTCTGGCGTTCGCATCGGAGCATCACTTTCGTTCTAACAAGGAGAAAACAATCATGTATTTAGTCATGGGAATTACTGGAAAAGTTGGCGGCGCCACGGCGCGGCATCTGCTGAAGCAAGGCAAACAGGTGGGAGCCCTTGTGCGCAATCGCGAGAAAGCGGCGAAGTGGGCAGACCAAGGCGTGGAGTTGGTGGATGGAGATTGGAACGATGCGGCAGCCATAGCGGCGGCGCTCAAAGGTGTTGAGGGCGCGTTTGTTATGTTGCCGGCTGTATGGGCGCCGTCGCCTGATTACAGGGAAGCAAAGGACGTGATTGCGAACTATGTCGAGGCGCTGAGCAAGGTAGTGCCCCCGCGGGTAGTAGCGCTCTCGTCGATGGGCGCGAATAGGATAAGCGGGGTGGGGATGATCACGGGCTTATCACTCCTGGAGCAAAGTCTTCGCGTCCTGCCCTCTCCGGTCGCATTTGTGCGCGCAGGTGGCTTTTTCGAAAACTTTCTTTTCGGCTTACAGGCCGCTCAAGGCGGAACACTACCGGTCTTCTACAATCCCACAAACCGGAAATCGACAATGGTCGCGTCAGACGACATCGGCGCAGAGGTGGCAACGCTTCTGACCGGGACGGCATGGTCAGGGCATCGCGTCATCGAGCTGGGTTCGATGGTAAGCGCGGATGAAGTGGCCGCACAATTGGGTGAAGTCCTGAAACTCGACGTAAGAGCCTTTGCAGTCCCGCGCGCAGGGTGGGCGGAAGCCTTCGAGCAGTTCGGCATCCCCAAGGGCCACACTGGATCTGCCGAAGAAATGTTTGACAGCGTGAACGCGGGATGGATGGACCTCGGAGTCACGGGTACGGAACACGTAGCGGGTACGACGTCCGCACGCGATGTGTTTGCGGCTGCACAGAATGCAGTCAAGGCGTAAGTCCGGGGCAAGCGGAATCAGCCGCAGTTCCTTGGGAACTGCGGCGCTAACGTCAAGAAAGATCGAACCGCGAGAGGAGGATCGCTTTGAATATGAAAGCTCAACACGCAATAGATAAACCTGCGCGGGCAGGTCGAGCAATTCAAGTTGCCGCGATGGCAATAACCGGCCTTGTCGTCGTCAGCTGGCTGTACTTCGGAAGGTTATATCTAATTCACGATCCCGGCGAATGGAGGATTGCCAATCAGCAACTCGGATACCCGCTCTATATCATCCCCCTGCTTGGCGTGACCCACATCCTTGGTGGCGTGGGCCTTCTGATTCCCGATGTGCCTCGATTGACTGAGTGGGTTTATGCCGGTCTCACGATCAATCTTTCACTCGCGTTCTATTCACAGCTGAATGGCGGTGGCAGTACCTGGGACAAATTTGATCCGATTCTCGTCCTGGCGTTCGTCTTTGCTTCGTATGTATTGAGACGCTGCATGCGCGCAAACCGGTGGTCAATATGAAGAACACGCTCGGCGGGCAGTTTTACTTGTTCCAGGCACGTCGCGGAGGCCCAACTAGGGTCCGGCCCGCCACTCATCCGAAGCCCTAAACGTAGAAGTCGTCCGCCTCAAAAATCTTCCGCCATTCTGGCATTACTGTGGCCTTCAAAACCACGTTTGAGGCATTCGCCGGGGTTGGCCCGACAACATGCCTTCTGTAATCGAAAGCCAGAATCACTTCGCCGCTCACTAATTACGACAAGCCAAAAAGAATCCCGCAAGACAGGCATCGTGCCGAGCCCTCAAAGTGCCTGCGGCCCGAAGGCGTGGGGACGCGCTCTTACGGCTGGTCGGCATCGAAGCTAAGATTTGCTCGATGGGCGCATCGGCGATTGGCCCCGTCCGCACGCATCCCCCGAGACGTGCGTTAGATTTGCTCGCCAAGAATCAGGGGCACATAGCTTCGGACATCTTCCAGCAATTCCTCGCGAGTGATACCGACCTTGGCGCGAAGCTGCACACCCTGCAGCAAGTCAACGAGCAAACGGCCTCGCACCTTGGCAGAGGGTGTGCGAGTCAGGCGCCCCGCCTTTATCTCCTGCTCGAAACGTTTCGCGAAAATATCAGCGGATGCCGTGAAACCCTTCGCGAGCCAGGAACGAATCTCTGTCACCCGCTCCGAATGTCCCAGCGCAGCGGCGGCCAACATGCAGCCGCTGCGAGCGTCGCCGCTAGCGGTGTTGACGGTAGCCTCGCAAAAGGCGGTCACGGCCTTGTGGATGTCCGGCTCCGCTTGAAATGCTGCCATTTTGGGAGCTCCATAGATCAGCGCATAGCGCTCGACGGCCCTTAGCAGCAGGGTGGACTTGTCTCCGAAGGCTCGGTATAGCGCGGGCTTGGTGACGTTCACGGCGCGCGCGATCCGATCCACGTCAACTCCTTCATACCCATGCTCCCAAAACATCTCAACGGCACGGTCGAGTGCTTCGTCGGGAATAAAGCCTTTTGGACGTCCTGGGGGGCGCTTCGCAATATTAGTTACCATCGCGTACGAAACTCCTTGCATTGCATCTGCTGGTATCGTACTCTCGCGTATGTAACGCTGCAAGACAGTAAATACAGGAGACGCCCATGGAACATTCGATCGCACTCATCACCGGCACCACCTCCGGGCTCGGTTATGCGGCAGCCCGCATGCTTGCCGGACAGGGCTGGCGCGAGATCATCGTCACAGGACGCAGCCTGGCGCGGGTGCGCGAAACGGCCACTCAGCTCGCGGCTGAGATCAAGAAACAGGTCTTTACGCCGCTGGAACTGGATCTGGACGCGCCGTCCAGCGTTCAGGCCGCCCTCGCCGAGCTAGTTAAGCGAGGTCGGCCGATCGATTTCCTACTGCTCAATGCAGGGATGGTCCCAGGTAAGAAGCGCGTGCTCACTGCGGCGGGCATCGAGGCGGCTCAGGCCCCGCTCATCGGCCATCATCAACTGACTGTCGGGTTGCTCCGCGCCAACCTGCTGAGCCCTGGCGCGCGGATTGTTATCGCCGGCGCAGAACCTGCCCGCGGGGGCGTGCCGATGTTCAGCTACACCGATGTGCCAGCCTTCGCCGCCAAATACTTCCGGGGAGACTGGACCGCCGCTATCGAAGCCCTGATTCGCAACGGGCCAAACGTGAAGTACGTGCCCAACAATACGTATGCCGACGCGAAGCTCATTATCGCTTGGTGGGTCGCGGCGCTGGCGCGCCGGCTACCCTCCGGCATGGCCGTGTACGCTGTCTCGCCCGGTGGGGCGACCGCCACCAAGGCGGTGCGAAACGCTGGCCCGGCGTTGAAGTATCTGTTTATCCCAATCGTGAACCTCATTCCCGGCATGAATCAGACGCCGGAGACCGCGGCCCGTCGGTACCTCCAGGCGTCGGAGTTCGGAACCGACGTCTCAGGGCAATTCTTCGCCTCGGTTCAAGGGAAGTTCTCAGGCCCAATTGAGGTGCAGCGCCAGCCACACCTCTACGATCGCGCCAGCCAGGAAGCCGCGTGGCAGGCCGTCGTCAAGGTCTCTGGCGTCGACTTGTCTCACCCAGCATCCCTAACCGCCGTGTCCTGAGGAGCGCTGATCGGCGCGCAACTGGATGCCAAACAACATCGCCACCTCCCTAACTTGAATCACGGCGACAGAACGAAGAACAACCATTCACAAGGAGAAGACGCATGAAACGGTACGAAGATAAAAAGGTGGTAATCATAGGCGGCACGAGCGGCATGGGGCTCGCTACGGCGAAGATGCTCCTTGATGGAGGCGCGCGCGTTCTGGTGACGGGTCGCTCGAAGGAAGGCCTGGAATCGGCGCAGAAAGAGCTTGGCAATGAGGCCATCGTGGTTTCGAGCGACGCGCGGTCGTTGACGGACCTCGACGCACTCGCCTCTCGAGTGAAGGCCGAGTTCGACACCGTCGACCTGCTGTTCGTCAACGCCGGGTTCAGCACCCGAGCGCCTCTGGAGAGCATCACCGAGGCCATCTACGACGAGATGTTCAACCTGAACGCCAAGGGACCGCTTTTCGCGGTGCAGAAGTTCGCGCCGCTAATAAACCGGGGAGGCTCTGTCGTCCTCACGACCTCCATCGCCAACGTCAAGGGAATGGCCGGCAACGCCACATACGGAGCCGCCAAGGCGGCGCTGCGATCATTCGCTCGGACGCTAGCTGCTGAGTTGGTTCCTCTCGAGATTCGCGTCAACGCGGTGACGCCCGGTCCCATCGACACGCCGATCATCGGCAAAGCGTTTCCCGCTGACGCAGCCGCTCAGATTAGGGAAAAGATGATTGGTATGGTCCCGATGAGGCGCTGGGGGACGTCGGAGGAAATCGCGAAGGCCGTCCTCTTCCTCGCGTTCGATGCAACCTTCACGACCGGCGCCGAACTTCCGGTCGACGGAGGATGGTCTCAACTCTAAGGTGTGGACCTCGCTTGATGAGCTGACCGATGAGTATCGGCGCGGAGATGCAGGCCGGTAAAAGGAGGACTAGGGAGATGCACAACTTAGTAGTGAGCTGTTTGGCGGTTGCTTATCTCGCAGCGAATGTATACGCCATCGTGAAGGTACGAGTGTTTGAGTTGGCCCGTTCGCGCAAGCATCTCATACTCTACGGCGTTCCCTTCATATTGTGGGGCTCTGTCATCCTGTTGGGATGTTGGCTCATGGAGATCACGCGCCGATTCGATGAATGGGCCGCCTAATGGCCATTGAGATGACTTATTTTGCGGACAAAGCTCCGAACGAGTTAGCTGAAAACCGGAGTGCATTGTCAACTCCGGATACGAGCAGCGTGCCAAGTGTTCTCGACTGACAACTTCAGGGCAAACCACTCATCGACCGCCGTTCTCGGGATTGCTCCCCTAAAACGGGGTTCACTTTAGGGTTTCTTCCGACTGCCCTTCGCTCCCCCGTGCACGAGGGCAGAGGTTTACAGGGCAGAGGTCGTGGGTTTGATATGGGTTCGATAACGGTTCCCGATCGTGCCTTACAGCGCCAAAAGAAGCCATCCGTGACGCTTGTTTTCTGTAAGTTACGACCTTCCTTTTCGCTGTCACGGCAACTTCTCGGACCTTTTGGGGAGGTTTCCGGCACTGGAAGGCACATCTAGGAAGGGTGGGGAATTTGTTTTTTACGCGGGGGCGTAGTTCAGCTGGTTAGAACGCCTGCCTGTCACGCAGGAGGCCGCGGGTTCGAGTCCCGTCGCTCCCGCCAGAATTTCCGAGTCCGACGCTTGAGGTGCACGCCTTGGCTTGGGGCTCGATGAGCGTCTCGACGCTAATGCACCCGTTGAGAACTCCAAACAAAAACACCCGTTGCGGGCAAAGGTTAGGGCAGAGGTCTATACGGCAGAGGTCGCGGGTTCGAGCCCCGTCGTCCCCGCCATTGATTCTAAAGATATTGGAATGCAATGGCGACCTACAGTGACAATCAAATCAGGGTCCGATAAAGGTCCAATGAGCCCGCTACTGCCGAGTTTGCGGGTATTTTTCTTCTACCTTCTGACCCACGTCTGACACCATCATCCTTACAACCTTGCTCTGTGCAGCCCGCTTGTTCGAGTTCACAGCCTGTGTGTAAACATCCGGCGTGATCCGACTGTTCGCGTGTCGCAAGAGCTCCTGAACGGTTTTGACATTGGCCCGCTCCGCGAGAGCGTCGCCTCGCGATGGGAGCAGGCTTCAATTTGACGGGCTCTTATAGTGCACCTCTTGCGGCACTGTTTGCGGCGAGGAGAAGAGCACCCTTCCGCTCCACCCGTTTCTTCTGCGAGATTTGATTTCAGTCGCAGGCACTCGTCCGCACTCCAGTCCGGCGTTGCGCCGGCGCGACTTGCAACCAGGGCGCCCAATGCATTTGCGAACGATGCATTTTGCGCGATCAAAGGCAAACCCACCACCAGACGCTCTCGGGATGACCGCGGGACAGCTATCAGTACGACCTGCGTGGGAACACGGGGCAATTCTTCCTCCGCCGGTGGAGCGAAAGAGACGTAGAGACTCGATTTCGCAAAGACTCCTTGCCGGACCGCGATGTGGTATGCGACGAAGGTGCTGACCGCTATTGCCGCGATTGCAACGATGAGTGTCCAAAGTTCCATCGGACTCTGCCCTTCGAGCTCGAATGGAGTGTATTTTATGCCGCACTGACCGCATGTTGAACGGAATATGTAAGGCGACGCAATCTTCAGCGGAATGCCATGAGCGCCGATTTGCTATGGCTGCCCTTTTTCGCCGGAGTGTTCGGGGTTGGAGCCGGGTTCGGGAAAGTCGGAGTCACCGCCGTCGGTGAGGTCGTGGACCTGCTGGTCGGAGTTGCGGTGAGCGAACTGGTCGGCGAGGTTTCCGTGGATGTCGGGGCGGGTGGGGTGGTTGGGGGTGCGGTTCCGTGGACTCTCGCTTTCAGAGGCTCCCTTGCTGATGTCGTTGTCTTTCGAGGGGATTGGGTTGGTCATTCGCGGTTAGATGCGCGGTCTGGGCCTGGAGCGCAGATTTCATAAAGCAGCGGGTCACCGGTCAGAAGCCGAGGATAAGATTTTTCCTTCCCACAGCTCTTCGAGATATGGGCACCCATTTTTGTGGCGGGCATAGAAAACGCAGGTTCCTCGGCTTCGCTCAGGAAGACATGGGATTTGTGGGCATCGTTTAGTGGTTTTGTTGAGGGTAGGCGGAGGGTTTGGTCGGGGTGATTCTTACTCCCATTGCGTTGAGGTGGCTGCGGGCCTGCTGGGCTTCTGGGGTTTGGGGGTAGCGCTGGATGAGGCTGCGGAAGTCGCGGATAGCGGCGTCTCGGCGGTCGGCGCGCAACTCGGCTTCTCCTTTGCGGAGCTGGGCGGCGGGGGCTTTGCTGCTGCCGGGGAATTGCTCGAGGACCTGATCGTAGTTCTTGATGGCGGACGGGAAGTCTCCTTTACGGAAGGAGATTTCTCCTAAATAAAACTGGGAGCCGGCGGCGAGGTTGTCCTGCGGATAGTACTGGATGACTTCGCTGAACTCTCCGGCGGCGAGGTCGTAGCGGGCGCTGTTGTAGTCGCGAACGGCGCTCTGGTATAGCTGGTCGACGGGCGGGGCCTGGGGCTGCTGCTGCATGGGCTGCTGGCCGGAGTTCTGGGAGTTGTCTCCAGGTTGCATGGGCTGGCCGTTCTGGTCGGCGGGTCCTTGTTGCTGAGTTCCTTGTTGCGTTGCGGGCTGGGCTGCGGCTGGCGGCGTCTGGATGGTCTGGATCTGGGACTGGAGGTCCTGCAGGGTTTTATTGACCTGGGTGATGCGGGTCTTCATCTCGTCGACAGAGTCGTTGAGGCTCTGAATCTGGCCGGAGATCTGGTTATTCTGGCTGTCGGAGGTGACCTGCTGCTGGAGCGACGTCATGGATTGCGTGATGCGATTGACGTTGTCGGCGGTCTGTTCGACCAGATGCTGGAGGAGAGCCATGCGCGTGTCATTGGTTTCCTGCAGGTGCTGAAGCGCGTCCTGCAACTGCTGGACCTGTTCCTGGAGCTGAATCATCTCCTTTGAGACGGCGTGGGCGCGGGGCGCGGGGATGAGGAGCGCTAATGCGAGAGCTGCCGTCCAGGCGAAGGCGCTTCGCGGGAACGATGATAGTTTATGCATCGGTTTATTCATCCTTTTAGTAATCCCCGCGAAGCGAAAACACTGCGCAGGAGCTAAAGCCCTATTCTATCTTCAACTGGTTGCGGCACGACTGACGCCGTGTCCTGATACACGACGTACTTTTCTCGCAGCCTTTAAGGTTGTGGATACCAATCGTTCGTTGGCAACTTGGGTGCCCACCCTTGCCGCAAACTGCGAGGCAAGGGTGGGCACTCACGGTTTTGTTGCGCTCGTTTTTGCCTATCTGTCGATGGAGAACTGCGCGCGGCGGTTCTGCTGCCAGCATGCTTCGTCGTGGGTTGTGCAGAACTGCTTTTCCTTGCCGTAGCTGACGGTGCGGAGGCGGTCGGGGCTGACTCCGGCGGTGACGAGAGCCTGCTTGGCGGAGTTGGCGCGGTTTTCGCCAAGGGCGAGGTTGTATTCGGTTGAGCCGCGCTCGTCGCAGTATCCGCCGATAACGATTTTCAGATCGGGATGCTGGTTGAGGAAGTTCGCATCCTGCGAGATGGTGGCCTGCGAGGTGGCGTTGATGTCATAGCTGTCGTAATCGTAGAAGACATCCTTGACGTTCTGGTGGAAAACCTCGTCGGTGATGTTGCCCTCGTTGATGTTGCCGCTGGTGGCTCCGCTGTTGACGGTGACGCGCGCAGTCGCGGTGGCGTTGCCTCCGTCGCCGGTGGCGGTGAGGGTGTAGTCGGTGGATTCAGTGGGCTGGACGGTGCGGGTTCCGGCGGTGGGCACGGGTCCGATGCCGTCGATGTTGGCGCTGTTGGCGTCAGTGGTGCGCCAGGTGAGCACTACGCTTTGTCCGGCGTTGATGGAGGTGGGCTGGGCGGTGATGGTCGCGGTGGGCGCGGGCGCGCTGGTGGCGGCGGGCGGCGGCGGCTCCTGAACGGGTTTTTTCTTGTGGCAGCCGGCTATGGCCAGCATGGCGACGGCTCCGGCGACTAGGGCGACGGCGCGGCGATTGCGGTGATTTCTGAAATTGCGGAAGGTGGTAAGCACGTTCTCCTCCTTGGGGAGTGTTATTGGCCGCTGCCGGGCCATTTTTGGTTCATCCAAAGCAGAACAGACGAGAGAAATCCGCGCCTGGCGCCTGTCATAAGAATTCATTATTTCCAGCTCCAGTTCGGCATGGAGTTTGAGCCTCCGTGCGAAAGCTGTTGCTGTTCGGCGCCATCGGAAAGCATGGTCCAAATCTGATTGTCGCGCTGAAAGACGATGTGACGATTGTCGGGCGACCAGGAGGGAAAATCGTTGGCTCCTGCCTCATGGGTGAGCTGAATCCATCGCTTGCTGGCGATGTCCATGATGTAGATGTCCTGCCCGCCGGGTGCTCCGGGGCCGTACTTGCGGTTCCAGGCGAAGGCGAGGAATTGTCCGCTGGGCGACCAGGAGGGCGAGGTAGCGTAGCCGCCGTCGGTCATGCGCTGCACGCTGGAGCCGTCGGCGTCCATGATGTAAATCTGCGGGAGGCCGGTGCGTCCGCTGACCCAGGCGATCTGGGAGTTGGTCTTGGGATTCCAGACGGGCGAGACATCGGGACCGCGGAAGGCGGTGATGCGCTGCAGTCCGCCGCCGTCGGGGCCGGTGGTGTAGATCTCATTGTCTCCAGTGCGGCTGGAGGAGAAGGCGAGCTTTGCGCCGTCGCTGGACCAGGCGGGAGAGAGCGTGGTTCCACCGGGCGACGCGAAGCGGACCATGCGATTGAGGGTGAGCGAGTACATCTCGATGGACCAGCCGTTGCGGCCGAGCGAGGAGAAAGCGAGGCGCGAGTTGTCAGGCGAGACGCGCGGGGAGAGCGTAATGCTTCCGAGATGCGTGACCTGGTGGGCGTTCTGGCCGTCGTAGTCCATGACCCAGATTTCTTTATTGCCGCTGCGGGTGGAGACGTAATAGATGTGCGTTTCGCAGATGCCGTCGACGCCTCCGCCGAGGCGGGTGATAATTTCGTCGGCGAAGCGGTGGGCGATCTGGCGAGTGTTCTCGTCAGAAGCCTGGTCTGAATATTGCTTGCCGAGAATTTGCGGGGTCTGCGGATTTTTTGCGTCGAAGAGATAGCCCTGAACGGAGACGCGGCCTCCGCTGACGCCGAAGTTTCCGAAGGCGACCATGGCGGCGTTGGAGGGATCAGCGGCCCAGGAAGCCAGATTGATCTCCTGCGGACTGCCGGGCATGGCGTTGGGAGCCATGCTTTGCGACACCATGTCGAAGATGCCGGCGTTCTTGAGGTCGTTGTAAAGGGTCTGGTCGAAGATGGATTTAAGCGGGAGGGTCTGCACGTCGTTATTGACGGGCTTGAATCCGGCGGCGGCGAGACGGATGCGCTGGACTCCGAGGTTGGTGCCGGTCCTTACCCAGTCCTGGGCGTGGAGCGCTGGGACAAAAATGAGACTGAGAAGAGAAAAGAAAACAGGGAGGGAAAAGTACAGCTTTTTCTTACCGCTCATCGTACCTCTGCTTCGAGTTGGACGTAAGGTGAGTTGATTGGGGAGCCCTCTAGTGCGAGTTGAGGTCGTAGGTAAAAGTGTACTCCACGGATACGCTGGATTTTGTGTACCCCGAGGGGAGTGCACTGAAGTTTTCGACACGCTGGACGGCTCGAATTGAGGAACTGTCAAGCGTGGGTGAACCACTGCTCTGAGAGATGCGGATGTTGCTCGGGGTGCCGTCTCTGGAGATAACGAAAGTCACTTTTGTCTGGCTGCCGGAGCGAGTGTGCGGATCGACCTCCTGCCGGTACCAGGCCTGGCTGACTTTGTTCTGAATGATGCTGACGTAATAGGGATAGTTGAAGCCGTCGGCGCCTCCGGTCATGTTAACGGGATTTTGCGGGCCCTGCGTAGTTGGCGCGAGCGAGCGCTGGATCTGCGTGGCGGGCGCTTCACCATACTGCGCGCGGTACTGCTTTGGCTGCGGCTGCGCGTATTTGGGCGAGGGCGGCTCGGCTACTTTCTTTGGCGGCGTCTTCTTGGGCGGCTCTATCTTTCTTGCGATGGGAATGGCGTCGGGCGGAGGGATGGGAACTTCCTTGGGCTGCGGCGGCGCGGGCGCGGGCGATGGTGTCTGAGTGGCGAGGACGTTGGGCGTGGGCGGCGTGTCCTGCGGGAGCGGGAGAGCGGGCGCGGAGGTGACGAGCGTGGCCTGGATGGCTCCGGGCGCCTGCTGATTGCCCCACTCGTTGTGGGGAATGTGGCTGTAGATGAAGGTTCCGGCGGCGACGGCGGCGACGAGGCCGATGTGCAGCAGGAATGAGCCGGTGATTCTCGGCTTGCCGAGCGTCGTCGGATCTAAATCGAGGGCGACATCGTGTTGTGTGGCGCGTCCCTGCATGGCTTTGGCCTACTTCGCAGCCGCCGCGCCGTTCTTGATGGGCTGGGTGACGATGCTGACGTGGGTGATGCCGGCCTGCTTGACGGCGTCCATGACGGAGGCAAAGGCTCCGAAGGGAACGCGCTCGTCGGCCTCAAGGAAGATGACCTGCTGCGAGGGATCGACGCCGGGTTTAACGAGCAGCGAGGGCAGGTCGGCGAGGTTGACGGGCTTGTCCTGCAGGAAGACTTCCTGATCCTTATTAATGGTGACCACCATGCGCTGCTGGGTGATCTCCTTCACGGTTTTTGTTTTGGGGACGGAGACTTCGATGCCGGACTGCAGCACGGGCGCGGTGAGCATGAAGATGACGAGCAGCACGAGCACGACGTCGACCAACGGAGTGATGTTGATCTCCGAGAGCGAGGTGCGGGTGGCGCCGTTACTGGTTGTGAAGGCCACGCGCAGCCTCCCTTTCAAGCGGGTCCTGAGTGGGCTTCAGGGCCACCTCTTCCATGCTGTTGAGCAGCTCGCGGGCGAAGTCGTCCATGCGCGCGGCGAAGTCGCGGGCGCGGGCGGCGAAGCTGTTGTAGGCGACGACGGCGGGCACGGCAACGAGGAGTCCCGCGGCGGT
The DNA here is from genome assembly GCA_963743135.1 of uncultured Acidobacteriaceae bacterium. Lineage (GTDB taxonomy): Bacteria > Acidobacteriota > Terriglobia > Terriglobales > Acidobacteriaceae > Silvibacterium. The sequence goes on along the minus strand of CAVUON010000005.1, from coordinate 1,471,222 downwards.
GGTGATGAGAGCTTCGGAGACGCCGGGGGCTACGGCGCGGAGGGTTGCGGCTCCGGCGGTGCCGAGGCCGTGGAAGGCGTCGACGATGCCCATGACGGTTCCAAAGAGGCCGATGAATGTCGCGGTGGATCCGATAGTGGCGAGCGAGGTGAGTCGCTTCTCCATGGCGGTCAGCGATTCGCTGGAGGCGGTTTGCGCGGCGCGCTCGAGCGCGGTGATGTTGCGCGGAGGGCCGTAGCCTCCGGTCTGGCGGCGGTAGGTTTCGTAGACTTCGTCGAAGACGTTGACGAGCGGGCTGGGCTTGAACTGCTCGCTGACCGTGGCGATCTCCTGCAGGCGCGTGGCCTTGCGGAAGGCGCGCAGGAAGCGGCGGCTTTGCGAAGCGGCGCGGCGGAAGCTGCCCCACTTGCCAAGAATGACGGCCCATGACCAGATGCTGCAGATGAGCAGAACGCCAAGCACGATGAGGGCGATGGGTCCGCTGTTGCGGAGCATCTCGAGGATGGCGCTGCCGCCCGCAGTTGCAGGCGCGGAGGTATCCGCGTCCTGAAAGAGGAAGAGTGCGATTGGGAAGAGGAATGGTGTCATTGCTTCTCTTTTTACGGTATCAGAGGTTGGATGCTTAGGGCACCGGGCCGGGGCTAGCGATATAGGTTCATGGTGATGGTTTCGCTTTGAGGCGATGGCCGCACGAGTTAAATTGATCGAAAGCTCCTGATTTCCAAAACCATTGCAGAATGATCGCCGCTGTCTCGCGATCGTCTCTTGCTTCCGAGATCGATTTGAGTACTGCCGCATCCAGAAAGAAAGCGCGTGCCGGGAAGAAGAAGTACTCTCCCGTGTTTCTCGGCGTGTTCGCCGTATTTCTGATTGTGACTGTGTTCGCCCTCGGCCACGCGATCGTGTTCATTCTGGAAGCGCGGCTGGGGCATCACGATACGCGCTGGTTCTGGGCGAGCGGCCAGCTCCTGGCGCATAGGGCCAATCCCTATGACGAGACCGCCGTCGGCCGCTTGCAGGCAGCATTGGGTATTCCGGTCGATACGAATAACATCGTGCGAAACCCTCCATCGGCGCTGTTCCTTACCTTGCCGCTGGGTCTTCTGGAACCTTGGCAGGCAGTGGTGATGTGGTCGCTGCTGCTTGCGGTGTGCTTTGCGCTGTCGATACAGACGATGCGGTCGATTCTGGGCGAGAGGTACAGGCGCGGATACCTGTGGCTGGCATGGTGCTTTGCGCCCGCCATCTGCTGCATTGAAGTGGGACAGACGGGCGTCGTTCTTCTGCTGGGTCTTACTCTTTTTCTGCGGTTCCATGAGCGGAGACCGTTCTGGGCGGGGATGGCTTTATCGCTGTGCGCGTTCAAGCCGCACATATTTTTGCCGTTCGGGGCGGTCCTTCTGGTATGGATTGCTGCACGGAAAAAGTGGTGGATTCCGACTGGAGCGGTCGTGGCGCTGGCGGTCGAGAGCGGGATTGCGATGATGTTCGACCGGGCCGTATGGGCTCACTATCGAACCGCGATGCAGACGCAGCACATTGCGGACCAGTTTATTCCGACGCTTGGCGTGGCGCTGCGTTTCCTTGTGGATGGAGATGCGCTCTGGCTGCAGTTTGTACCGGCGGCCTTTGGCTGCGCGTGGGCGCTCTGGTATTTCTTCCGAAACCGGGAGCGATGGGACTGGCAGATGCAGGGCTCGCTGGTGACGCTGGTTTCGCTGGTGGCCGCTCCTTATTCATGGTTTACGGACCAGGCAGTTGCGCTGCCGGCGATCCTGTTCGCGCTACTGGGCGCGCAAAAGCCAAGGCGGGGCAGCCTGACGCTGCTGCTTGTGCTCATGACCCTGGCAACGCTCGAGAGGTTGTCAACTGAAACTTTGTTTTTTCTGCCCTTCATGTTGCAATGCGTCGCGTGGCTGCTTTGGTATCTGTATGCGACCTGGAAACCTGCGCATGCTGAAGATGCTGTGGTTGCGGGCTGAAGTGTTCGGCTTAAAGCTTGCGGGTGCGAGCAGTTGTTTAGGAGTTCAGTATGCAGACACCGCTCAATTACGTTCTTGCGTTCGCGCTCGCGCTCGCCCTTTTGATTGCCGGCGTTTTCTTCGTGCGGAATCCGGAGAAGGTGTACCGGGTTTGTTCTTTCGGCCAGAGTTCGAATGAATTCGGTGTTAAGTTCTTTCGACTGGTCGGGTGGTTTTACATCGGCGGCGGCGCGATTGGCGTATTGATGATGATTGTGGCCGTGCTGTTCAACTTCTTTCACTCCCGCTAAGGCGCTCACTCCTGCTATGCTGCGCGGAGATTCTTCTTTCACACGGTGCGATGATGGTTGCCGGAAAGGGCATTCCAATGCGGATGTGGTTGGCCATTGCAACACTGTTCGTTGCCCTTCCGGCTTGGAGTTCTTCGGCCTACACGCGGAAGTACGTTTGCAAGACGCCAAAAGTGGCTCAGAGCTGCTATTGGACTCACGGGCAGCTGAAATTCTGGGAAGGAACTCCCTCTCTTCGTTTATGGAAGGTCGGGACGACGCGAATTCTGGGGATTTACAGCGGGCCGGAGACATATCCCGGAGACCTAAACGGCGACAATGAGCATCCGGAACTGCCTGCGAACATACAGGCGAAATTGAAGCCCTTAGATAATCAGATATACGCGGATTTCGAAGTATGTCCTCTGGAACTGGAGAGACCAAAGAAAATTCAGGCAGCCTGCATCGAGGCCGCCAAGAACATCGTGGTCGATGATTTCTCGAAATAAAAATGTGCGTTTCGCTTGCGCATGCACTCCTGCTATGCTGCGCGGAGATTCTCTAATTCAGGACTTGTATGCTGCTTGAGCTTCGTGCTGAAAATTATGCTGTGATCGACCATGCCATTGCTGTGTTTGGGCCGGGGCTGAATCTGCTTACGGGCGAAACGGGGGCGGGCAAATCGATTCTGGTGGATGCTCTGGCGCTTTTGATGGGGAGCAAGGCCTCGTCGGATGTTGTTCGGCATGGCGCGGACAAGGCTGTGGTGTCGTGCGTGTTTGAGAGCACGGCGGGGTCGGAGGCTACGCTCGAGGCGAACGGCATTGATGTTGAGGGCCACGAGATTATTCTTCGGCGCGAAATTCTGGAGAATGGCAAGGGGCGCGTGTATGTGAACAATCAGCCGGCGACGGTGGCGGTGTTGCGGCTGCTGGCTCCCGAATTAGCTTTAGTGCATGCGCAGAGCGAGACGCTGGGGTCGTTTGACCAGGCGCAGCAGCGGCATTTGCTGGACCGCTTTGGGAGCCTTTCGGCGGAGGCGGTTAGCGAGGCTTATGCGCGATGGAGCGAGATTCAGACGCGGCTTGAAGAGATGGAGCGCGATGAGCAGGATCGGCTGCGGATGGTGGATTTGTGGCAGTTTCAGAACCGCGAGATTGCGGGCGCGGGGTTGACGGCGGGGGAAGACGAGGCTCTGGAGACGGAGCGCAGGGTTTTGATGAATGCGGAGAAGCTGTACTCGGCTGCGATGAGCGCTTATGAGCTGCTGTATGACGGGAGCGGGTCGGCGGAGGCTACGCTGCGGGCGGCGTTGAAGCAGATTGAAGAGCTGGGGCGGTTTGACGCGAAGTTTCAGGAGTCGGCGCAGGCTCTGGCTTCGTCGCTGGCGGTGGTTGAGGATGTGGGCGCTACGGTGCGGGATTTTGCGGAGGGAATTCAGGCGTCGCCGGATCGGCTGGCGGAGATTGAGGACCGGCTGGCGGCTCTGGATCGGCTGAAGCGGAAGTATGGCGCGAATGTTGCCGACGTAATTGCTTACGGCGAAGACGTGGCGCGGAAGCTGGAAGAGGTTGAGAATCGCGACGAGATTTTGAAGACGCTGCGGGCGCAGCTGGGGCAGGCGGCGGTGATTTATAAACAGACGGCGGCGACGTTGCATGCGGATCGCGTGGCGGCGGCGAAGAAGCTGGAGAAGCTGGCCGAGGCGCAGGTGAATGATCTGGCGATGAAGGCGAAGCTGGGGATTTCGGTCACGGCGACGGAGGACTCGGATGCGTGGGCGGCGCATGGATGGGATGCGATCGAGTTCAGGATTGCGACCAACGCGGGCGAGCCGTTGAAACCGCTGGATGAGATTGCGTCGGGCGGGGAGATGTCGCGGGTGATGCTGGCGCTGAAGGTTACGGTGGAAGAGGGCGCGCAGCAGGGGAAGCGGCGGAAGACGGCTGTTCCGCGGACGCTGGTGTTCGACGAGATTGATATTGGCATTGGCGGGCGCGCGGCGGAAGCGGTGGGGCGGAAGCTGAAGGCCTTGTCGAAGGCGCAGCAGGTGCTTTGCGTGACGCACCTTCCGCAGATTGCCGCGTTCGCAGATCAGCACTTCGTGATTGAGAAGCAGGAGAAGCAGGGGCGGACGAAGACTTCGATTCGGCTGATGGAAGATGCGGAGCGCGTGGAGGAGATTGCGCGAATGCTGAGCGGGGAAAAGCTGACAGAGACTTCGCGGAAGCATGCGGAGCAGATGTTGCGGTCAGCTAAGTAGCGGTTGGCTGGCGGGGCGGTCAGCTAAAGTGCGTCAGCTGGAAAGTGCGGTCAGCTAAGGTCCGGTCAGCTAAAAGCGGGCTGCGGAGCTGATTTTGCTGGCTGAAATTTGGCCGCCTTTTTGCATGCAATCAGTGCTATCATTGATTGCATGGCTAGCATTACGATTCGCAAACTGGATGATCAGGTGAAGCTTAAGCTGCGGATTCGGGCGGCGGAGCATGGGCGATCCATGGAAGAAGAGGCTCGGGAGATTTTGAGCGAGGCTATTTCCGACGCTCCCGCAACTCCAATGAGCGTTGCTCAATCGATCCGAAAGGATCTGGCTGATTCGGGATTGAAGGGATTTGATCTGCCCTTGTATGAGAGGGTGTTGCCAATGCGCGACCCTCCCGACTTCAGCGGTCCGGAGTATGGCACATACGACGATGAGGATGCAGAGTGATTATTGTCGATACGAATGTTCTTTCGGAATTCATGCGGGAGCATCCGGATCGGCACGTATTCGCCTGGCTGGACCGGCAGAATCCGGCGGAGGTTTTTACGACGGCGATCACGAAGGCCGAGGTTTATTACGGAATTGAGATAAAGGTGCACGGCAAAAAGCGCGCGTCTCTGGAGGGATTTGCGCAGCGATTGTTCGGCGGGACATTCAAGGGCAAAATCCTTCCTTTCGGCGGCGATGCCGCAATGCATTTTGCAAAGATGTCGGCTTCTCGCAAGTCGCTGGGTCGAAAGATGAACGAAATGGATGCGCAAATAGCCGCAATCGCGCGGGTGCGCGGTGCGGTGCTCGCTACGCGCAACATTAGTGACTTCGAAGAATGTGGGATTGAACTCATTGACCCCTGGAAATGAGCGGAGCGCTGCCTCGGGTTCCGATGGCGTATTCCTATGCTGAGGCGCTAAACAAGTAGTGGTTTCAGCAGGCAACTGGATGGACTAAGGTTGGCTTTTGTTACACTGCATGGCAATGTCCGCGCGTAGATTCTTTTCTTCCTCTCTTCTGGTTCTTTCTCTTTGTGTTGCTTCTGCCTTTGGGCAGGAGCCACGGCATCTTTTCTTTCGGGTCACGGCTGGGCCTGCGATTACGGCTCCGGTTTCCGGGCGTCTGCTGATCTTTGTCTCCGCTGGTGAGGGAGCGAAGCAAGTGGACATGAATGAATTTCATCCGGGCGCGGTTTTTGTTGCGGCGAAAGAGATATCCGGCCTGAAGCCGGGCGGATCGGTGGACGTGGACACCGATGAGATTGCGTTTCCCTCGCCGTTCTCCGATATGAAGCCGGGGGATTATCAGGCGCAGGCGGTTCTGGATGTGGGGCACACCTATAACTATTCGGGGCGCACGCCGGGCGATTGGATCAGTGGAGTGGTCTCTCTGGCGGGATGGACTCCGGGGGCCGGGAATGAGCCTTCGCTGACGCTATCGAGTGTGGTTCCTCCGCGGGTGATGCCGCAGGGTACTCCGGAGCAGGAGAAAGCGGCGCACCTGGAGGAGAGGGTGAGTCCGGCGCTGACGCGGTTTTCGGGGCGGGCGACTTCGGTTCGGGCGTGGGTGATTTTGCCGCCGGGATATGAGGCGAGCGGGAAGCAACGCTATCCGACGGTTTACTGGACGCATGGATTTGGCGGGAACTTGGCTTACTCGAAGCTTTCGGGCGAGCGGATCTACACACGCATGGCGGAGCGGAAGATGCCTCCTATGATCTGGGTGATGCTGGATGAGTCTCTGCCTACGGGGACGCATGAGTTTGCGGATTCGGTGAACAACGGGCCGTGGGGCGAGGCGCTGACGAAGGAGTTCATTCCGTATCTCGAAGCGAAATACCGCATGGACGGTCGCGCGAGCGGGCGGTTTTTGCAGGGGCACTCTTCGGGCGGTTGGGCCACGCTGCAGCTGCAGGTGAATTATCCGCAGATATTTGGCGGAACCTGGTCGACTTCCCCGGACCCGAGCGATTTCCATGACTTTACGGGGCCGGACCTCTATGCTCCCCATGCGAATGTGTATCACCGGCCGGATGGAACGCTGTATCCGCTGATGCGCGACCATGCGAAGGTAATTGCGACGTTCGAAGAATTTGGGAAGATGGAGCCGGTGCTGGGCGAATACGGCGGGCAACTGGCGTCTTTCGACTGGGTGTTTTCACCACGCGGAGCAGATGGGCGTCCTTTACAGATGTTCAATCGGGAGACGGGCGATGTGAATCCTGCAGTGGTAGCTTACTGGCGGGACCACTACGACCTGGCGCACATTGTGACGGCGGACTGGGCGAAGCGCGGGCCTTACCTGCGCGGGAAGATTCATGTGTTTGTGGGGACGGCGGACACGTTTTATCTGGATGGGGCGGCGCATAAATTCGATGCTGTGCTGAGCGGGCTGCATGCGAATGCGCACTTTACATTTATTCCCGACCGGACGCACATGGATTTGTACACGGTGGGCGATGACCGGGCGGGACTTTTCGATGTGATCGGGGCGCAGATGTGGGCGGTAGCTCGACCGGGGAAGGCCTGGAAGGCCGCGAAGTAGCCTTCCAGTTCATCCTGAGACGGAGGGCATGGAAGGTTCTTCTATACCCGGAGGGTTTTCCATTTGCTGGTGATCACGGCGTGACCGGTGCCGGGGAAGACTTCTTTTACTACGGCGGGGCGGGCGTGCTGAATGACTGGAATCCTTGCCGCGTTGAGATCTCCCGGCGTTAGCCTGGTGAGATCGAATCCGCCCGGAGTTTTGTTGGTTGCCGCCTTGGTGATGAAGTGCCTCATGATGTCGTCGACGTTGCGATAGGTGATGGTGGCATTCTCCTGAAGGTAGAAGGACCATTGCGTTCCGGTGCGGAAGCCGAAGACGGTGCCCCACATGTTTACGTTTTCGATGATGAGCTGCTTGTCATAGTGGGTCTTCAGGGTGTTCTCGAAGGCTGTTTCATGCGCGGGCGCTGCGCCGCCTCCGGCGCGGGTATGCATGTAGTCGGTGCTCAGGACCTGCGTGCCGACGGCCTTGCCTGACCGGCCCAGACCCTGATTGCGAATGTTGATGAGCATGTTCTTGAAGAACTTGTTGGAGTCTCCGGCGGTGTTGCCTCCGGCTGCTCCGCCAGCGGTTCCGCAATGGAAGATGGTTGGCTTGGTATCTGAACCCTTGAAGACGATGGAGCAGCCGCTGAGCACCGCGGTGAAAAAGATGGGCGGATTGGCGTTGGCGTCGTCTCCGTTGCGAAAGGTCGGGATGGTCATTTCGACGGCTGCGCCTCTGGCGTCCCATGGGAGGAAATAGGAACGGGTGCCGCGTCCGGTGGTGTCGGCGAGGGACGGCTTGACCACGAAGTCCGCGGCGCGATTTCTGCCGGCCTGTGTCTCGCGTTCCACCAGGATGTAGGCGATCTTCTGATTGTCGCCAACGAGGGTGTGGCGGAAGTTGGCATACTTGCCGGTGAGCGCGGTCTCGCCGCCGGGTACGTAGCCCTGGGCCTGATCGAGTGCATAGAGGGAATATTTTTGCGCGAAGCCGAGAATGTTGGCGGGCGTGAAACGTAGTTCTGTCCTTGGGGGCATGTCTTTCTCCGGCGCAAGTTTAAACGAGCGGAAGGCTTCCTGCAAAATCGCGCTGAGCGGAGGCGTTAATCGAACGAGCTATCGGACGGATTTGCCGAGCTATCGGACGGATTTGCGCAATCAGCCAAGGATGAAATGGCAGTAGAGGAACTGTTGCATTGTGCCGAACGGGGTCTGGTGGTCCACCGCTGAACTTTTTACCATGCGAAAGTTTTGCCCCAACTCGCGCTGCAACGATTGCGCGTCATAACGCCGGGTGGCGAGTCCGCTGCACGTTTCAGGGCCGTCAGGACCGAAGGTCGCGATCACAACGTGTCCCCCCATTTTGAGAGATAAGGCAAGCTGGCGCACATAGGCGGATCGCTGTTCCGGCTGGGCAAGAAAGTGGAAGACGGCTCGATCGTGCCAGACATCGTAGGCGCGGGGAGGAAGAGAAACTTTGGTTACATCGCCGGTGAGCCACTGAATATTTTTCGCTGCCGGTCCCAGGCGTTGCCGGGAGTTCCTGATCGCAGCTTCAGCTACATCGAGGACGGTGAGCGCGCGATATTGCAGGGTGAGAAGGTCGTCGACCAGCGTAGATTGGCCGCCTCCCACATCGATGATCGCAGCGGAGCGATCGGGGGCCGCGTCTGTGATCCAGTCGAGCGACGTTTGCAGATGAGGCTGGTACCAACTCGTCTGTTCAGGAGATTTGGTCTGGTAGATGCGTTCCCAATGGCTCTGCGTGCCCATGGTTGATCGTATCTCTTCCGCGGGCGAGTTTTGATTTGTTCACACGCAGGAGGGAACCGGAAAGCGAAACGGGCGGTTTCTTTTACGGACTGGCATGACTTTTGACTGATTTCAGGTCCGTGAGTCTTGTTAAAAGCTCATTAAAAAATGATAGAAAGGAAGAAACGTTCTTCCCCAGTGTGCACCAAAGAACTTTTTGCTCTGATATTCACGCTCGAGCGGCGGCAAATATGCGTGCCGGTGCGGGCTTGAGTGTGTTGATTTGTTTCAAAGAGCGGTTGAAGAACGGCCGGATGTTCTTCCTGCATGAGCTCCGCTGGATGCAGGCCGTCAAACCGCAGGTTACCTGTCATTGAAGATTGTCGAGGTAGATTGAAAGTTCGCTCGTTCGTCGAAGGCGCCGGGATCGCAATTCTCCTGCTTGCGGATCATCTCTGGCCGATATTGTCCCCGCATCACACCATTGTTTACCACGACCCCCTTTCACTTTCGATGATTGCCGGTGGCATTGCCATTGATGTGGCCCTCGCCACCTTGCTCTTCACCATTGTTCTTGCTCTGCAGGACCGCTACCGTCCGCAACAGACCGGCCTTGTGTGGGCCGCGGTTCTGGCTGTGGTGGTCGCAAAGGCGGTGGATTTCACGCTCTTTTTGTTGAAGGTCTACCATGCAAGCTTTCGCTGGACGGTGACGATGCGGGTTTGCCTGCTGTTCGTCGCGTTAGGCGCAGGACTCTTCCTCTCGCGGTTTTTTCCGCCTGCCCTGCGCGGCAGCGTAAAAGCCGCACGAGTTGGACTCGCGATGTTTGGGTGCTGCATTTTCTGGGTGCTTCCACAACTCGCAATTACTGCTCTGCGTACGCACGCGCCCGCGGTAGATGCTTTCAACAGGAGCGTTCAGCGGCCGTCTCCCTCGTCGGACAGGATCGTCTGGATTCTGCTGGACGAGCTCTCGTATGACCAGGTTTTTGACCACCCGCAGAGCGACGTGAAACTGCCGCATTTTGATCGACTGAAGAACGAGAGCGTCGTGTTTGCTGATGTTCAGCCCGAAGGTTACTACACGGAACGAATCCTGCCGGCATTGTTTCTAGGGCGCAAAATTGACAATATTCGAAGCTCCTGGCAAAGAGACCTGTATATTCATGACGGCGCAACGTCGCGATGGATGCCGTTCAATCAGCAGGCATCGATTTTTGGCGCGGCACAGCAATCGGGCTGGACCACCGGCGTCGCAGGCTGGTACAACCCTTACTGCCACATTCTGCAAAATGTTCTGGATTCCTGCTATTGGCAGTACATCTTCACCCCGTTTCCGCCCGAGCTGCCGGGAAGAAAGCCTACGCTCGTCGATGCGCTGGTCTTTCCGTTCGGTTCAGTGTTGTCCCATTTCAAAGTTGCTCCTTCTCCGGCTGAACTTGAGGTCCAGGCACATACACAAGAGTACAAAGACTTAGTTGTGGCTGCCGATGCTCTGATCCGGAATGAGTCAATCCGTTTTGTGTTCCTTCATCTTCCGGTGCCGCATCCCCCGGGAATCTATGACAGAAAAACGAATACTTTGGGCGTGAGAGGAACATATCTCGACAACCTGGTACTTGCGGACAAAACACTTGGCAGCCTTCTGGACGCGATTCAACGAACTGCGGCGGCGTCCCGGACCACGGTGATTATTTCGTCGGATCACTCGTGGAGAGTGAATATGTGGCGGAGTGACCCCTCGTGGACGAAAGAAGAGGAGCGGGCTTCGGGCGGCCGGTTTGATACCCGCCCAGTCCTGTTGATTCATTTCCCGGGGAGCGACGCGGGCGAGTTGCGGACGGAAAAGTTCCCGGAACTGGGAACAAACGGCATAATTCGGGCAATGCTGCAAGGCGAACTTCACTCGCAGGCAGACCTGGATGCGTGGCTGAGCAAGCATGAAGGGTTTCCAAGCCAGAACCTGGCTTTGAAGCATCGCTGATCGCCAGACCTCTCCTCGCCAGCGTGCCTGGAAGATGGACTGCAGACATTTTTCCTGCGCCGGATTTACTGGCCGAGCATGCCTTTTTTCAGATCGGGGTTGGGCGGCTTTGGTCCCAGCCACACGGCGAAGAGCACGGGGCCGAACGTTGAGCCGGCGATGGTGACCTTCTGGTTGCCATTGATGGTGAGGGTGGTGCCGGTTCCGGGGACGTAGGTGAAGACCATCTGGTCGCCGACCTTGACGGAATCGAGCGCGCCGAGCAGTTGGTTGATATCGGCTTTCATTGTCTTTTCGGCGTCGGGCGCGTTGTCGTTGAACGATTCGTCAAAGGCATCGGCCATCTGTTTTTTGCTCGCGGCGTGGAGGAACTTCATGACGATCTGTTTGGGTGCGTCAGATTTGATGATGGCGTTGGGGTCTGACGACTTCTGATCGAGGTAGAGTCCTGCGACGTAAACTTTGACCACGAATTTGGTTCGCAATCCCAGACCATTGAGCACCAGCGTTTTGCCGGCGACCTGAGCGGTGTCCGGCAGCGTTACCCCGGCGAGACTGGCGGCGTGGAGTGTTGAGATTGATGCCAGTGTGAAGACGGCAACGGCTAGCGGTAGAGTGGATTTTCGCATCGGAATTCCTTGTGAAGCGGAGTGCGACGCGATGGTAGCAGATGCGGACGGTTGCCGTTTGCAATCCTTCCAGTCATGGAGCAAATAACAGGTTCAGCGGAAATACGGAGTCTACCCTTGCGCTTCTACATAAGATGCGGTATTACTCTTGTAGAAGCCGAAGGGATAGAAGATTGGAAACTCAACGCATTGATCTTCCGCAGGGCACGCTGGACCTGCTCATTTTGCGAACCCTGTCGACTGGACCGCAGCATGGGTGGGCGATCTCCGAGCGTGTGCAGCAGGTGTCGAGCGATGTTCTCAGGATTCAGCAGGGATCTTTGTATCCGGCCCTTCATCGGCTGGAACGGCGCGGCTGGATCAAGGCCAAATGGGGCATATCGGATAACAACCGCCGCGCGAAGTATTACGAACTCACGCGCAGCGGCCAAAAGCAGCTTGAAGTCGAGACGGATAGCTGGCGAAAGCTGACCGCAGCCGTCGCCCAGATTCTTGAAAGTGTGTGAGGCCTTCCATGCTGAACGATTTGCGTTTTCGCCTGCGCGCGCTTTTCCGCCGGAACGCGACGGAGGAGGAGCTGAACGAGGAACTTCGCTTTCATTTCGAGCATGAGGTTGAGAAGTACAGGAAGTCGGGCATGAGCGATGAGGAAGCGAGACGGCGCGCAAGGCTGGCCTTCGGCGGCCAGGAACAGGTGAAGGAAGATTGCCGGGACGCGCGCGGCACAAGCTTTATCGAGAGCTCACTGCAGGACGTTCGCTATGCTTTTCGGCAGTTGTGGGCCAATCCTACGTTTGCGACGGTCATCATTCTCACGCTGGCGTTGAGCATCGGCGCCAACAGCGCAATTTTCAGCGTGATCGACAGCGTGCTGATCAAGCCGCTGCCTTATCCGCAGGCGAACCGCATCGTGAGAATCTTTCTCGCGAACGCGGCGTATCCGAAATTTCCGCTGAATCCGTTTGATTTTCGCGATTACCGGGCGCGCAGCAAATCTTTCGATTCGCTGGCTGCCTTCACGCGCGGGAATTTGCAGCTTTCAGGCGGCTCCGCCGAACCGGTGCGGCTGGATGGATTTCAAATTACTGCCGGATACTTCCGTGTGCTGGGGCTGCATCCGGAACTCGGACGCGAGTTCGATGAGAAAGCGGAGCTTCCGGGAAACGGGAAGCAGGTGATCCTGAGTGACCGGTTGTGGCGGTCACGGTTCGGAGCCGCGCGGGACATTGTGGGACGCAAAGTCACCCTGAATATGCAGCCGTACACGGTTGTAGGTGTGATGCCCGCTGGAACCGAGCATCCAGGCAACGATTACCATTCCGTAGCCTATGGCAACGATGTGGATGTCTGGTCTCCATTTACGTTTGCGGGCGATCCGTCGCAGCGCGGCTCGCATTTCGTCGAAGGTATCGGGCGGTTGAAAATCGGTGTGACTCCGGCGCACGCCGATGCGGAGATGAACTCAATCATGACGCAGCTGGGCCGTGAGCATCCTGACAACGATACGGGCTGGCGGGTTCTGGTGGTTCCGCTTTACCGCGAGGTTGTGGGTTCCAGCCAGCGGATTCTACTGGTGCTGCTGGGAGCCGTGGGCATGGTGCTTCTGATTGCCTGCGCCAATGCGGCCAATCTTATGCTGGCGCGCGCGACAGCCCGGCAGAGAGAACTTGCGGTTCGGCTGGCTCTGGGGGCGCAGCGATCCCGATTGATTCGGCAATTGCTTACAGAAAGCCTGTTGATTGCTCTGCTGGGTGGCGCGTTGGGCGTTGTGATGGCGGTGGGCGGTGTCAAGGCTTTGGTGTCGTTGCTGCCGGCGGGTTTTCCGCGGGCGCATGAGATTGATGTGAATGCACCGGTGTTCGTGTTCACTTTTCTGGTAAGCGCTGTTACCGGAATTCTATTTGGACTCATCCCGGCAATTCAGGCTTCGCGAACGGATCCCAAACAGGGGTTGCATGAAGGGGGGCGGACATCGACCGGCAGCGGACGGCAGAGCCGGCTTCGCAATGCTTTCGTGATATCGGAAGTTTGTCTGGCCTGCGTGTTGTTGATTGGAGCCGGGCTGATGCTGCGCAGCTTGCTGAATCTGTTGCATCTCGATCCGGGGTTTCAGCAGGAGCATGTGCTTACGGCTAGCCTTTCGCTACCGGATGCGGAATACAAAACGCAAGCGGCGGTGGGACATTTTTATGACCAGCTGACCACGAATCTGAGTGCGGCTCCGGGTGTTGAAAGCGCGGGCGCGGGCACAGATCTGCCATGGACCGGCTATGACGAAAATTTTGGCGGCTGGAGCATCGAAGGAAAACAGCCTGCGCCGGGCGAGGAATTCCATGCACGCTACCACGTTGCCACACCGGACTATTTTCGAGCGCTGGGGATTCCTTTGTTGCGCGGGCGGTTTTTTACCGAAGCGGATAAAAGCGGCGCGCCGAATGTCTTGATCATCAACAATGCGCTGGCAAAAAAGTATTTCCCCAATGAGGATCCGATAGGAAAACGGATCAACATGTATGGAGAACCCCATCCCAAGGAAGCAGACTGGTTTACGGTGATCGGCATTGTGGGCGACGTGAAAGACAAGCCCAACAGCGCGAGCACGGAGGCATCGTTCTGGTGGCCGAGTCTTCAACAGCCGTTTCCGTTCGGGGAGATGTCGCTGGTCGTGCGTTCGACTGCCGATCCCGCATTATTGGCTGACGTGGTGCGGGAGCAGGTGAAGCGGCTCAATCCGGCGCTCGCGGTTGCTGACGTTCAATCGATGGACCAGATCGTTGAGGGATCGGTCGCCACGCCGCGCTTCGCATTCGCTCTGGTAGGATTGTTTGCCGCACTGGCCATTCTTCTGGCCGCGATTGGCATCTACGGGGTCATTTCGTATTCCGTAAGCCAGCGAACCTCTGAATTTGGACTGCGCGTGGCGCTGGGCGCTCAACGGGTGGATGTGCTGCGCCTTGTCCTGACCCACGCGGCGGAGCTGGTTCTGGCAGGGACGGCGCTCGGCGTGGTCCTGGCCCTGATTTTCGCGCGCGCATTGAAGAGCCTGATCTACGAGGTCAGCCCGGCGGACCCGTTCACTTTTGTCGGAGTCGCATTCATCGTGATTGTGGTTGCCGTGCTCGCCTGCTATATCCCGGCACGGAAAGCGACAAAGGCCGACCCTATGACTGCCTTGCGGGCCGAGTAACTCTGCTCTCGCATTGACCTGGTGCGACCTGGATCGATAACTGAGTAGGCGTGGAGGCACACGTACCAACGCTCGCCGCCACCTCAAACGAAGGAGGGCCCGCTTACGCGAGCCTCCTTCGGAGTCCAGCGGATCACTTCACCGTTTCCGTCACCCCCGCCGACGGATGCGGATTGAAGCTCCCGTTGCCGAAGTACTCTGCGGTGATCGAATGCGTTCCTGCACTCAGCCCGGCATAGTGGAGTACGGCCTTCCCCCCGCTCAGCGACGCCGTTCCGATGGCCGTCGAACCGTTCTTAAATTCGACCGTTCCGGTCGGGGTGCCACTTCCTGCCACGCTCGCTGCAACTGTTGCGGTGAAGGTGACAGATTGCCCGGCCGTCGGCGTCTTGTTTGAGCTCGTCAGCGTCACCCGCGTGCCGCCGGTGTTGTACAGGATCATGTAGCCTTGGGTCGTTCCATCTGCCACAGCCACATCCGGGGCGCCGTCCAGATTGTAATCAGCCACAATCAACTGCAGAGGATCGCTCCCGCCCGCGTAATAATCCACCGGAGCCGCAAGCGTCCCCTTGCCGTTCCCGGTCAGCAGGAAAATCTTATTGTCCTTGCTGTCGGCCACGAGCACATCGTCGTTTCCGTTGCCGGTCAGGTCGATGGCAGCAATGCCAGCAACCGGCCCTCCCGCTGCATAGCTCACCGGAGCCTTGAAGGTTCCGTTGCCATTGTTCAGCAGCACCTGGACCTCGCTTCCGCCGCCCACCGCAATGTCCAGCTTGCCGTCGTGATTGAAATCGGCAAACGCCAGCGAAACCGGCCCATCCGGCAGGTCGTAGGTCTTCGCCGCCTGGACCGTCCCATCGCCGTTGCCCAGCAGCACCTGAAGCACTTTGTCGGACTGGGAAATGACGATAATGTCGAGCTTGCCGTCGCCATTCACGTCTTGAGCAAACAGGCTACTCGGATGGGGATCGATCGTGTAGGTCACGCCCTGGCTGAAATTGCCTGTCCCGTCGCCAATCAGGATCTGAAGTCCACCGTCCTCCTGGGCCGCAACATCGGCAAAACCGTCGCGATTGAAGTCGCCTACCGCGGTCGGTCCCAGAGTATTGGTGTCGGGCTCCCAGGAAGGGCCAGCGGCAAAGCCTCCCTTTTTGTTGTTAAACAGCACCTGGAGAACTTCAAGGTGGTCGCCGACGTTGTCTTCCGAGGTCAGCAGGTCGGGCCATCCATCTCCGTTGAAGTCCCCTCCACCGGCGATGTCGGTGTAGTACGTGTTGGTGCTATTCGCGCCCACCGCGTTCGCAAACGGAACGCCGCTTTGGCTCTCCAGCACAAGCCCCAACGACACAGCATATGGATATGTAGTGCAATTCGCGTCATTTTGCGGCGAAAGGGTGGTCACCAGATCCGGTATGCCGTCGCGGTTCTCGTCGGCAGCCCAGGTTTGTCCCGGCACTCCATCCTCCTCCAGCGCTTGCGGAGCCTTCAGCTTTCCGCCGCCTTCGTTCAGCAAAACATCCACACCGCCTTGCGCCGATACTGTCAGGTCCGGTCTGCCGTTGCCCGTCAGATCGCCCACAACAAAAGCGCCCGCAACTCCCTGCGGTGTCATGGTGTTCATCGGCGTCCCGAACTTGCCGCTTCCTTCGTTCAAAAGCACGCTGTACGAGCTGCCCTCCTGGTTGACGGCGACTATGTCCGGCTTCCCATCCCCATTCATATCCACCACGGTGATGCCGTACGTGAGTCCACCCGTAGAGTAGACGACTGGATTGCTCGCAAATGTTCCGTTTCCATTGCCGAGCAGCACAACAAAGCCGCCAGTTCCGCAGTTATTGTCATCTCCCGCCGGAAGAATGAGGTCGGTGTCGCCGTTGCCGCGCAGATCGGCCGCAACCGGCACGCCGAAAGACACGCTACAGCAGTTGGGCAACGACGTGCCTTGGAGAAAAGTTCCATTCCCGTTGCCCAATTGAATCTGCAGGGAACCATTGGAACCCGTATCGGCGAGATCCAAAATGCCGTCATTATTGAAATCCCCAATGGCAAATGGCCCCGTTCCGCCGGGCGCATACACCGGAGCCTTGAAGCTGCCGTTGCCCTCACCGAGCATCACTGCAACACCGGTCGTTCCATACTCGACCAGGTCGGGATTACCGTCCTTGTTCAAATCCGCCAGCTGCATCTCGCACCCGATCGGTGGCTGCGACGCGCAGTTCACTCCGGTCGAAACCTTCGCTGTCGTCTCGAAGGTCTCGCCCGTTCCCAAATACACCCGCGTCTGCGGCGAGGTCCCGGAGACAGAGAAGATCAGATCGAGATGCCCGTCGCCGTTGACGTCACCAGCCAGTGGAACCCCATACGACGAGGGATACGTCCCCATCGTCTTCGGAGCTTCGTAGCCGCCGGTTCCGGTACCAAGCAACAGACTCACCGTTTCAGTTTTTGCGGTGGTGTTCACGTTCAACACGATCAGGTCCAGCTTGCCGTCGCCATTCACGTCGTGCTGGGCGAGCAGCGTTGGGAGACTTCCTCCAGCCGGGTAGCTGGGGACTTGCACAAAGCGGTTTTGGGCAGGTGATGGAGTGGTGAGAAAAGCCAGGGCAAACTGGACGCTGAAGCACACGAGCGCTCCAAGATGTGCACGGTATTTCATGGGGGCCTCCAAGGCAGAAAAGCACCAGGCGGCGATGGAGGCTGGGGGAGACGGGCAGCACACGCCGCCGAGTGTGCGATGCCGTGTTTCGGGCTGGGGTTTTCCCGCTCGCCACTATTTTTTGAGCATCCGGCACGGTATACTAGTTATTGTGACTGCCACTACTGTTGACACCTTCTCTGCTGGCCCTGAGGCCGGCCCTATTCCTGCTGAAAAACGCGTTTTGCTGCTGAAGCCACGGGGCTTTTGCGCGGGCGTCGTGCGGGCAATCGATGTGGTGAAGATTGCGCTGGAGACGTTTGGTGCTCCGATCTATGTGCGCAAGGAGATCGTTCACAATCGGTTTGTGGTGAATGAGTTGGCGGAAAAAGGCGCCATTTTCGTGGAGGATATCGACCAGGTACCTTCGGGGATGCGGGTGATTTATTCGGCCCACGGCGTTTCGCCGGCCGTTCGCGAGCACTCGAAGGAGCGCGGGCTGAAGGTGATTGACGCGACCTGTCCGCTGGTGACGAAGGTTCACGTAGAAGCGATCAAGTTTGCCAAGCAGGGGTATTCGCTGGTGCTGATTGGGCATCGCGACCATGATGAGATTGAGGGCACGCTGGGCGAGGCTCCCGATGTGACGCAGGTGGTGTCGAGCGCGGCGGAGGTACAGGCGCTTGAGGTTCCGGACCCGGATCATGTGGCTTACCTGACGCAGACTACGCTATCGCTGGATGAGGCGCGGGACATTATCCATGCCTTGAAGGCGAAGTTTCCGAAAATTGTCGGGCCGCACTCGCAGGACATTTGCTATGCGACTGAGAACCGCCAGGTGGCGGTGAAGAATGTAGCTCACAATGCGGACCTGGTGCTGGTGGTGGGATCGAATAATAGTTCGAATTCGAACCGCCTGGTGGAGGTTTCGCGGAATCTAAGTACCAATAGCTTTCTGATCGAGAACTCGAATGCGATCGATCCGGCGTGGCTGAACGGCGTTTCGACGGTCGCGGTTACGGCGGGAGCTTCGGCTCCTGAGGTTCTGGTGGAAGACGTGGTCGCGTATCTGCGGGACCGCGGTTTCGGATCGGTTGAGGAAGTGGAAGTGATGCCTGAGAACGTTCGTTTCGGGCTTCCTCCGGAGATTGTGCAGGCGATTCAGTCTGCTCCTGCTTCTCCGGCTTCGGTATAGACGATTTTTTCCAGTTGGCAACTTGCAGGTTCGCAGCTTTCGCAGGTGTTGAGACACGGACAGCATGAGCACATTTGGAACAAGAAAATCCGGCGCATTGAAACAAAAACAGGTAAGGTTTGGGCGAATTGACGCCGATTTAGGCGACGTCGAAGCAGCGGCGGCGCGTGCGCGCGATTACGTTTTTGCGCAGCAGCATCCGGAGGGATATTGGTGCGGCGAGCTTGAGGCCGATTCGATGCTGGAGGCGGACTACATTTTTGCCCACGTGCTGCTGGGCACGGGCGATGCGGGCAGGATGCAGCGTGCGCTGACCGAAATGCTGCGCTACCAGAACGACGATGGCGGATGGTCGATTTATCCGGGCGGCCCGTCGAATATCAGCCTTTCAGTGAAGTGCTATTTTGCGTGCAAGCTGATGGGCATGTCGCCGGATGATTCGATTCTGGAGCGGGCGCGGAAGTGGATTCTGGCCAACGGCGGCGTGGTGAAGTGCAATACCTTCACGAAGATTTATCTGTGCTTCGTGGGGCAGTACGAATATGACGCGGTGCCGGCGGTTCCTCCGGAGATCGTTCTTTTTCCGAAGTGGTTCTACTTCAATATTTATGAGATTTCTTCGTGGTCGCGGGCGATTCTGGTTCCGCTGTCGATTGCTTACGCGAAGAAGATGTTCAAGAAGATTCCGCATGAGCAGGGAATTGACGAACTGTTTGTGGGTGGGCGCGCGAATGCGGATCTGCATTTGCCGTGGGATCGCACCAATCTGATTGGCTGGCGGAATTTCTTTCTGTTCTTCGACCGCCTGACGCACTGGCTGGAGCGAATTCATATTCGGCCGCTGCGCGCGATCGCGCTGAAGAAGGCGGAGAAGTGGATGCTGGCGCGCTTTGAGATGTCGGACGGGCTGGGCGCAATTTATCCGGCCATGCTGAATGCGATTATCGCGCTGCGCTGCCTGGGGTATTCGTTTGACGATCCGCAGTTGATCCGGGCGATGGACGAGTTTGAGAAGCTGGGCATCGACGAGCCGAAAGGTACGAAGGACTACCCGAAGCCCACGTTCAGGATGCAGCCGTGCGCCTCTCCGGTATGGGACACGGCGCAGGCGGTGTATGCGCTGGGCGAGGCGGGCGTGCCGCGGAACGATCCGCGACTGTTGAAGGCCGCGGACTGGATGCTGTCGAAGGAAGTCCGGCACAAGGGCGACTGGGCGGTGAAGGTTCGCCGGACGCAGCCGGGCGGATGGTACTTCGAGTTCAATAACGAGTTTTACCCGGACGTCGACGACACGGGGCAGGTGCTGCTGGCTTTGAGCAAGGTGGACAATCCGCGGGAGCGATACCACTTCGACGTGTCGCAGCGGGCGATTGACTGGATCTTCGCGATGCAGTGCCGGAATGGCGGATGGGGGAGCTTCGATAAAGACAATACGAAGATGATCTTCCAATACATTCCGTTTGCCGATCACAATGCGATGCTTGATCCGCCGACGGTCGATATTACGGGACGGATTCTGGAAACGCTGGCCGGTTACGGCTACACGCGCAAGGACAAGCGCGTGGAGCGGGCGATCAAGTTCATTTTTAACGAGCAGGAGCCGGACGGAAGCTGGTTCGGGCGCTGGGGCGTGAATTATCTGTACGGCACGTTTCTGGTTCTGCGCGGGCTTGAGGCGATTGGCGTCTGGAACCATGAGCCGGAGATTCAGCAGGCGGCGGAGTGGATCCGGATGGTGCAGAACGCCGATGGCGGATGGGGCGAGACGTGCGGCAGCTACGACGATCCGAACCAGCGCGGCATTGGACCGAGCACGCCTTCGCAGACAGCCTGGGGGATTCTGGGGCTGCTGGCGGCGGGCGATACGCGGAGCGACTCGGTTGCCAAGGGCATCAAATGGTTATTGGCGCGGCAGCAGCCCGATGGGTGCTGGGACGAGAGCCGGGGCGCAGGTGCGCAACGGCAGGCGATCTATACGGGCACGGGATTTCCACGCGTGTTTTATCTGGCGTACGACCTGTATCGCAGTTATTTTCCGCTGCTCGCGCTTACGAACTACAAGCGCGCTATGGGAGCGGGACGCAGCTTAGAGTTTTGAGTCTGGTTTTCGATCGGCAAGGTTTGCCGGGGAGGATTTTTACCGCATGGCCGTACCGATATCACAGGCATGGACCGTTGCCACCTATGTGCTGCGGCAGAAGCTGAAGGGCCGCAAGCGTTATCCGCTGGTGCTGATGCTGGAACCGCTCTTCCGCTGCAACCTGGCGTGCGCCGGGTGCGGAAAGATACAGTACCCGGCCCACATTCTGAAGGCGGAGCTGACGCCGGAGGAGTGCTTCAAGGCAGTGGAGGAGTGCGGAACTCCGATGGTTTCGATCCCGGGCGGAGAGCCACTGCTGCATCCGAAGATGCCGGAGATCGTGGCGGGGCTGGTGGCTCGCAAGAAGTACGTTTATATGTGCACGAACGCTCTGCTTCTTAAAGAAAAACTTCATCTTTTTAAGCCGAGCAAATATCTTTCCTTCTCCGTCCACGTGGATGGGCAGCGCGAGCATCATGACTTCTCGGTTTGCCGTGAAGGCGGGTACGACATTGCGATGGAGGGGGTTCATGCGGCTGTGGCCGCGGGTTTCCGTGTAACGACCAATACCACGCTGTTCGATGGAGCCGACCCGAACTCGGTACGCGCGCATTTCGACGAGATGATGGCAGCGGGCGTTGAGAGCATGATGGTGTCGCCGGGCTATACCTATGACAAGGCGCCGGATCAGAATCACTTTCTGGGCAAGGCGAGATCGCGCAAGATGTTCCGCGCAATTCTTTCGAACCGCAAGAAGAGCTGGCAATTCAATACGCATCCGCTGTTCTCTGAGTTTCTGATGGGCAAGCAGAACTTTGAGTGCACGCCGTGGGGGATGCCGACGTTTTCGATTTTTGGCTGGCAGAAGCCGTGCTATCTGCTTCAGGACGGGTATGCCGACACCTTCGAGGAACTGATCGAGACGACGAACTGGGAGAACTACGGCGCGAAGAGCGGGAATCCGCAGTGCGCAAACTGCATGGTGCACTCGGGACACGAGGCCACGGCGGTGGATTACAACTTCAGTTCGCTGAAGGGATTCCTGGTGACGGCTAAGAAATACATGTTCCCTTCGCTTTATCCGGATGCGGGCGCGCAGAAGCTGCTGAATGAGTGGCGGCCGGAGCACACGGGTCCGCTGGTCCAGATCCAGGCACCGGCGACCACCGCGAACGATACGCTGCAGACTGTTTCGGGAG
Source organism: uncultured Acidobacteriaceae bacterium (assembly GCA_963743135.1). Lineage (GTDB taxonomy): Bacteria > Acidobacteriota > Terriglobia > Terriglobales > Acidobacteriaceae > Silvibacterium. Next base: position 1,449,529 of record CAVUON010000005.1, on the reverse strand, counting down.
ATTAGGCATCGTGGCGACAGAGCAACAGGAGCATTTAAGGATTGAGCAGCTGCGGCAACACAGCGCCGACGAGCTCGAACATATCGAGGGGCGCGAGAAGGAAAACCTCGAAGGATGGATTCCCGTGTTGGCTTCAGAGGCTGAGACTCGCGAAGCGTTGGAGAAGGCGTTTGATTATCGCGGCGATGTGACGCTGACGTTGAAGGATGGCCGCGTGATCCAGGGCTATCTCTTTGACCGGCGAACGGGCGCAACGCTGGCCGACTCGGCTGTGCGGGTGATTCCGGCGAATGAGCGGACCAAGGTGACGGTGCCTTATTCCGACATTGCGGCGCTGGCGTTTACCGGACGCGATACGGCTGCGGGAAAGACCTTTGACGCCTGGGTGAAGAAATACTGGGAGAAGAAGGCCGCGGGCGAGAAGAATATCGCCATTCATCCGGAAGCATTAGACTAGCCGTTCAGGCACACGCGCCTTCGGCGCCATTCTTATATTGGTTTTTGTGGCTCTCCCGTTGGTCGGGAGGGTTTTTATTTTACTTCCAATGCAGGGAGTAGATCTGACTGACGCTGGTGTCGCTCATCAGGGCGGGGCGGTTGTCGGCGGTGAGGCTCAGGAAGGCATCGGGGGCGGAACCGCGCAGGGTTATGCCGTCCATTCCGCTGATCTTGGTCCATTTCCCGTCGGGGACGGTGAGCTGATAGATGCCGACGTCACTCAGAGTGGGAGCCATGTAGATCGATCGGCTGTCGTTGGCCCATATCCAATATCCCCAGCGGAGATCGAACTGCTTCAGGTCCTTCCACTGTTTCGTCGCCGCTGTATATAGGACCATGCGCAATGGATTTTGCGCCATGGCGACGAGATATTTTCCGTCGGGTGACCAGGAGGGAACGTAATAGCCAACAGAGCCGGGCATGAAGGAGATTTGTTGTGCGGCGAGATCGAGGATCTGGATTCCTCTGATGGGCTGGCCGGGGTAGGGAAAGTTGTTGAAATAGAGCGAGCGTCCATCGGGAGACCATGAGGGTGCGACCTGATCTCCGTTACTCGGGGGAATCTGCTGCGGGACGCCGCCGTCGGCGGAGATGATGAAGATCTTTTTCCAATCCATGTAGGCGATTGACTTTCCGTCGGGAGACCATTGCTCCATATATGCGGGCGAGCTGGTGAGCTGCACGCGATCGGTGCCGTCGGGGCGGCTCTTCCAGAGGTTCATGGTGGGGTATTCGGTATAGATCATCCATTGATGGTCGGGCGAGAGGACAAACTGCAGCGCGGAGATTCCGTTGAGGAACGGCACGAACTTTTTCGTCTGAGGATCGAGGGCCTGCATTGCGCCTTGTTCGAGGCGGCCGATGACGAAGAGATTTTTTGCGTCGCGCGACGGGGCGGAAGCCTGAATTGCAAGCTGGTTGCCAGTGATGCGGGCGGCGGAGGGATTTTTCCAGAATGCATACCATGGCGGTGCGATCAGCTCATAGATGTTGGCTAGTCCTTCGCGGTCGGAGAGGAAGGTGAAGTGGCGGCCGTCGGGTGTCCACTGACCATCCCATTCGTGAGCGTTGGGCGGCCATTCGAGGGGAAGAGGATGCGGATTGCCGCCGTCGGCCTTAAGGGTCCAGAGGCGGGTGGCGTCGGGCAGGTCGATGCTGACGCTGAGCGTGGAGCCGTCGGGAGAGAAGCCGAGGAAATAGGAGTAGCCGGGCGCTTCCCAGATTTTTCTCTCGTTGGTTCCGTCGGCGTCGCAGAGGTAGAGCGAGTGGCGGTCCATGAATGCGATGGTGCGTCCGTCGGGCGACCAGCGGGCCACCTGGGCGAGATGATCGCTGAGTTTGCGCGGGGTTCCTCCGAAGATGGGCGCTTCCCACAGGGTTCCGCGGCCCATTTCGTCGTTGAGGGCGGGTTTGAGGGCGAGAACCTTCGAGGCATCGGCGGAGATGTCGAGCACCTGCATTCCCGGATCGAGGATACGCATGGGGGCAATGGCGCCGCCGCTGACGGCCATTTCGGAGGGGACGCCGCGGCTTTGGAGATAGAGGCGGGTTCCGTCGGTGAAGAGCGGCGGGTCCTTGGGCTCAGCGGAGAAGGTGATCTGGGTTGAGTCGAGCGGGCCGGTGGCGGGCTGCCGAGTGACCAGGACGGCGAAGGCGATTGCTGCAGCGATGAGGGCTAAGGGCAATCCGTAGCGAAAACGTTTGGAGTGGAGCAGAGTATGTGGCGCGGCGGACGCGGCGGGCTGAGCTGTTATCTGGCCGGAGGATGAGATCTGCCGGTTGAGGCGGCGCAGATCGATCATCATCTCCTGTGCTGACTGATAACGGTCAGAGGGGTTCTTCTCAAGCGCTTTGGTGATGATGGACTGCAGCTCGGGCGGCACTTTCGGATTGAGGTTGCGCGGGGGCACAGGTTCGGTGCGAAGCAGGTCAGCGAGAACGGCGGCGGAGGAGTCTCCGGGGAATGCGCGGAGGCCGGTTGCCATTTCGTAGAGCACGGTCCCGAGCGCGAAAAGATCGGTGCGCGCGTCTACGGGCTTGCCTTCGGCCTGCTCGGGAGACATGTAGGACACGGTTCCGAGCAGGCGTCCGGGCTGGGTGATGTCGGCGGCCATGGTGGTGCGGGTGCTGGAAACAGATTCCGGAGAAATCCTTTTGGCGAGGCCGAAGTCGAGCAATTTTGCGTCGCCGCGATTGGTGACGAAGATGTTGGATGGCTTGAGGTCGCGGTGGATAACACCTCGCTCATGCGCGTACTGAAGGGCATCGCAGATTTGTCCGCCGAGGTGCAGGGTAGTTTCGATGGGCAATGGGCGCGAAGCGATGGCGTGCGCGAGCGTCTGGCCTTCGAGCAGCTCCATTGCGAGGTAGGGGACTCCGTTCTCTTCGCCGGCGTCATAGATTGTGCAGATATGCGGATGGTTGAGACTGGAAGCGGAGCGTGCCTCTTTGCGGAACCGGTTCAGTGACTCTTCATTTTTCAGAGAATCTTCAGGCAGAAGCTTGAGAGCTGCTTCGCGGTCGAGGCGGATATCCTGCGCCCGATAGACGGTCCCCATACCGCCCCGGCCGAGCTCGGCGAGGATGCGGTAGTTTCCGATGACCTGGCCAACGGGTTCAGAGGGGCTCGACACTTTTCTGCATGGTAGGTTCGTTGTCCAATGCGGTCAAGCGTTGTCGCTTCGGGACAGTTGCAGAAGCGCAGGCTTCGCGCGGGTATGATTACCTACGCTAGAGGGAAGCCTGGATCAGTTACTCGGGCGTGTAGGGATTGTCGATGACAAACAGCCAGGTTCCATCCGACTGCTTACGCACTACTTCGGTGCTGAGACCTTGAGTCACGAGTTCGGATCTCGTTCGCATGGCGGGTCCGACTATCCAACCACCATGCAGCACCGCGAGACCGTGCTGCGATTCGACCACAGAACGCGTTTCAAGGGTCATCCGACCGTGACGCAGAAGTATGCCCTCGAGCACCTGCCTTATGTTCTCGCGGCCTGACACGCTCCTGCCGTTCACCACCAGAATCGCATTGGGCTCATACAGAGCGATTAAAGCTTCAACATCGCCGAGGTTGAATGCACTGCAGAACAGAGGGTGCATTTCGGATGGACTGTATGCGGGCATCAGATAGCTCACGAAAGACGGTCCGACAAGTCAGTGTATACCTGCGGGATACGGCTGCGCGCAAGACTGGCAGATCGATCTCTTGGAGTAGATGATCGAGCGAGCGCTGTCGTCTAAACGATCAATGGCGCCGTCAAATCTCATGTCGAGATTCGATCCGAGCGGAAGATGGCAGCCATGCGAAAAAACCCGTCGCCCTGGAAATGGGCAGTCCTCATCATTTGTCTTCCCTGCGCTGCCCAACCGGCGCAAGTTAATACAGAATCCCAATCTGCCAATGAAAACGCTTCGATTTCCGGCACTGTGCAGAATGAAGCGGGCGTTCTCGAGGACGCTCGCGTGTCGGTTTTTCAGCTTGTGACTGCTGAAGGCTGGGGCAGGCTTGCCAGAAAATGTTCTGTGGAGACGGACAGTAATGGGAGCTATCGGTGCACGGGGCTTGCTCCCGGTAAATATATTGTGCTCGCGAGCGCCGGAGCGCAGCTTGAAAAGCAGAGTAAGTCAAAAGAACAGGCGAGTCCGTACGCGTTCTTTCCTTCAACGACTGACCTGGAGGACGCCGCAGAGGTTGTCGTCCGCGCCGGTCAGTTGCAATCCGCGGATATTTTTATCGGGAGAGCGGATTTGTACACCGTGTCGTGCAAGATCGGCAGCCGCCCGCGCTACGTGAATGCGAGGCTGCTGGCCAGAACCAATGGAAGAGATGGAATGTTGCTGGCAGACACGGGAATTCGTGGAAGCTATGACGGGAAGCATGGCGAGGTCCGATTTGAGCGGGTCCCACACGGGAACTTTGAGGCTGTGGCGAGATGGAGGGTGGGACGCGAGTTTCATTTCAGTGAAGCAGACGTTGCGGTTCAGGCTGCCGATGTGACGGATTTGTCTCTTGAGGAGCGGCAGCCGGTCAGTTTGGAGGGGTACGTAACCGTTGATTCTGGTTCGAAGGTCGCGCTATCGACGGCTGTTCTGGAGCGGGCTTTCGAGACCGATGCTGTGCCTGAGCCTGCCACCATTTCTACGCAAGTTAGCGGGAATGGCTACTTCCGCTTTCCTTCTGTTTTGCCGGGCAGGTATTTTCTCAAAGTTATCGGCGACCCGCAGGTGTTCGTCGAGTCGAGCACCGTCGCAGGTCTCAGCAAGAACGGATCGCTTCTGGTGATTGGAAACAGCGCGGAAAACCTGACGGTTCAGGTGGACGCAAGTACACAGATCGGGTCAATCGGAGGGGTTGTCGATGATCTGCCGGAGAGTAATCCGAGGGCGGGTGTTCTGGTTCAGTCAGAGGACACCGGTCAGATATTTACCACGACCACCGGTCAGTCAGGAAAGTTCATGATTTCCGGGTTAGGGCCGGGCGACTATCGGATTTATTCCTGGCCGGATTTGGCTCACATGGCCTACCGCGATCCGAGCGTACTGAGTCAGTATGCAGACAGCGCCGGTGAAGTAGTGCTTCAAGACGGTGCCATGAATCAAATAATGAATGTCAATCTGATTCAAGGCCAGTGAGCGAACGCCCGCAACCCAACTAAGGCTGCGGGCGTTCTGCTTCAAGTCGATCAAAAACCTGCCGAAGACCAGGGCGCGGGCGCTTTGTAGTCTGCGACGCAATGAGGATCGCCAGCCCTGCTTATGGTTTCCTCGCCACAATCAAAGGGGATGGTCCGGGTACTGGAAGCAGGTGAGGATTTGTAAAGCCTGCCGCGAGCAGCCAGTCGCTGATTTCCTCGAAACTGTAGGTTGATCCTTCGTCGGTGTTGACGAGCATGTTTACGGCGAAGAAGAGGCCGAGGGGCGGGCCTTTGCGGTTTTCGTTGACGAGAAATTCGGCGATGGCGATTGCGCCTCCGGGAGCGAGGGCGTCATAGGTTTTCTGGAGCAGCGCGTGCGCGCGCGCTTCGCCTTCGCTGTGCAGGATGTGTCCGAGGATGGCTGCGTCGTAGTCGACGCCGAAGTCGGCGGAGAGCAGATCGCCGGGAATGAATGTGAACTGGTCTTCGAGACCAAACTGGGCGACCGTTTTCTCTGTGATGGGGAGCACGTTTGGCCAATCCACGGCGCTTATATACACGCGAGGATTATTTTGTGCGAGCGCTATGCCCCAGACTCCCGAGCCGGCCGCGAGGTCGAGCACGTGACCCTGATCGAGATTCAGCGCGACGGCGAGCGCCTGAGCGGAGGGATAGTTCATGGGGAAGAGATCTGAGACGAACTGCTCGAAGAACTCTGAGCCTGTGCCTTCCTGGTTGACGGCGGCCGCGGGCTTGCCGGTGCGGACGATTTCATTGAGATGGAGCCAGTGTGGAATCAGCTGCTCGCTGGTGCGCAGGATGAGTCCGCCCATGAATGCCGGCTTGCTTCTGACGAGAAATGCGTCGCTCTCGGGGGTGAGCCAGTAGTGGCCCTGCCAGTCTTTGTCGAGGAGCTCGAGCCCGCAGAGGGCGTTCATGATGGCGGTGAGTCCACGAACGGAGGCTCCGGTGGCCTGGTGTACCTGTTCGATGGTCTTTGGTGCGCCCTCCAGCGTGTCGAAGACTTGATTGCGGATGGCCGCTTCGATAATCAGGGGGGCTGCATAGCCCCAGGCGAGCTGCGAAATTCGCTGCGGGGTGACGGCGACGGCGGCGTTAAGCGTGGGTGCGCTCATGGTGTTCCTCGGTTTCGGATTTTGGGCCGCGAGATTTTTCAGGGACCCCAGGGAAAAGATGAGTGTACCTGAATGGCTGGTGGAACGTCCCCACTGACGGAAGGGTGCGGGCAGCGTGGATTGGCAGACGGATCCTCTGGTGATGCTGCCCGCGCAGGATCCCGCCCGTTCGACGCCATAATTTTGCACAGGGCAACGCTTGCGGACCATTCTCCATCCAGAATTGGTAGGACCAAAGATAAGCGCGGCGTACGCGTAAGCCCGGTCGGCGCGGATTCCACGGCGACGACTGGAACGGACAGTCAAAGCGACCACGCCGTTCTGAAGGTCCTTTTTGACGATTCGAGGAACGAATCTTCCCTGATCAGGCGCCAGAAGTCGGTATTTCCGCACACCGACGCGACTGAGGGCGGCACGTGATGGCCTGAAAATGACCTATCGACACGCGCCCCCCCTATCCACTCGCACGACGACAATACCGACCCGTACCTATGCGTGGGTTGAATCAGTGCCCGCGCATCCGCGGCGGTGTTCCACCGAGACAGCTCACATCGAGGATGCGGGCAGAAAGAGGGATAACCATGAAAGCTCTTGTTTATAACGGACCTCGCGACGTCAGCGTGAAGAAGGTCGCTGACGCCAAGATTGAACAGCCAAATGACGTGCTGGTGAGAATTACAGCGACGAATATTTGCGGCTCCGACCTACATATGTATGAAGGGCGAACCGACATGGAACCCGGACGTGTGCTGGGGCACGAGAACATGGGAGAGGTGGCGGAGGTAGGCGAAGCCATTGCCCGCATCAAGGTGGGCGATATGGTAAGCCTGCCGTTCAACATCGGCTGCGGATTCTGCAAGAACTGTGAGGCCGGGTTGACCGCGTTTTGCATTACGGTGAATCCCGGCAACGCCGGAGCCGCGTACGGCTTCGCCGACATGGGGCCGTTCGAGGGCGGCCAGGCCGACTATTTGCGCGTCCCATACGGCGACTTCAACTGCCTGCGCCTGCCGGACGATTTCAAGGAGAAGGAAGAGGACTACGCGCTGCTCTCCGATGTTTTCCCGACCGGCTGGCATTGCACGCGGCTGGCTGGTCTGGAGCCGGGCGAATCCATCGTGATCTACGGTGCGGGCCCGGTCGGATTGATGGCGGCGCACGCGGCTATGATCCAGGGCGCAAGCCAGGTGATGGTGGTTGACCGGCATCCCGACCGGCTGGCTCTGGCGGCATCGATCGGCGCGATTCCTATCGACGACTCGAAGGGCTCGCCGGTAGACCAGGTGCTGGAGCGGACTCGCGGAGAAGGAGCGGACCGCGGCTGTGAATGCGTCGGCTACCAGTGTCATGACCCAGGCGGCGACGAGCATCCCAATATGACGATGAATAACCTTGTGAAGTCGGTGCGGTTCACGGGCGGGATCGGCGTGGTCGGCATCTTTCTGCCGAAGGACCCCGGCGGGGCCGATAAGCTGGCCAAGCAGGGCGAGATCGCGTTCGATATAGGACTCTTCTGGTTCAAGGGTCAGTCGATCGGGACCGGTCAGGCCAATGTGAAAGCTTATAACCGTCATCTCCGCAACCTGATCCACGAAGACCGCGCCAAGCCGTCGTTCATCATTTCGCATCGGCTTCCGCTGGACAAAGCGCCGGAAGCGTACCAGCATTTTGACGCGCGCGACAAGGGCTGGACCAAGGTGATCCTGCACCCCGCAGCATAAGAGCGGGTGCGTTTGCGATGAGTGTCCAAGCAGCGATGGATACCCGGTGCAGGAGGTGTCTTCGGAGAGCCGAGCCGGATCTCCGAAGACAACCCTTGCCGTTTTCGAGAGGAGAGGTATGGCGGTTGAAACCTTGAGGACGGATCTAGAGCAGCGCCGGTTCGGGTCAACCAGGCGCGAGATCGCGGTTATCGGGCAGGGCACCTGGTACAAAGAGAGCGATGACCCCGCCTCAGCCATTGCGGCTTTGCGCGGGGGACTCGATCTGGGCATGAACCATATCGATACTGCCGAGATGTATGGGTCAGGAGCCGCGGAGAGAGCCGTGGGCGAGGCGATTGCAGGACGGCGCGACGAAGTCTTCCTGGTGTCGAAGGTTCTTCCGGAGAATGCCTCCAAAAAGGGAACGATCCTGGCCTGCGAGCGATCTCTGGTCCGGCTCAAGACCGATCATCTGGATTGCTATCTGCTGCACTGGCGCGGCGACTATCCGCTGGAAGAGACTTTTGCGGCATTCGAGAAGCTGCAGTCAGAAGGCATGATTCTCTCCTGGGGCGTTAGCAACTTCGACCTGCCGGATCTGGCGGAAGCGTGGCAGATTGCGGAGAAAGGCCACCTTGTGTGCAATCAGGTTCTTTATCACCTGCAGCAGCGCGCCGTTGAACATGCCGTGATCCCGTGGTGCGAGAAACACAAGGTTGCCGTAGTGGCGTACAGCCCCTTCGGCCATGGGAAATTCCCCAGTCCGCGATCGAAAGGGGGCCGTGTGCTGAAGGAAATCGCCGAACAGCAGGGGGCAACTCCTCGCCAGGTCGTGCTGCAGTTCCTGCTGCGTCTTCCCGGACTCTTTGCGATTCCGAAGGCTTCCACTCCGGAGCATGCTGCGGAAAATGCGGGTGCCGGGAGCTTCCGGCTGTCGGAAGCGGATGTGGAACAGATCGACGAGGCTTTCCCGCCGGGACCACGGCCGCAAACCCTGCCCATGCTGTAACGTTTCGGTGGGAGTGAAAGCTATGCTTTAAGAATATTCAGGAAGTGGCTGGTTCTTAGTTGTGCTCCTGGAAAGACGGCCTCCATATTCTGGGAGCCGAGGGTTTTGTAGGCGGCTTCTCCCAGGACTTGGCGGAAGTCGGTGGTGATGGCGAGGTCGCGGTCCTCGTAGAGCTGGTGCTTGTCCATTCCTGGCCATTTTCCGTAGACCTTCCGGCCTGCGACGGGGCCTCCTAGTACGAACATTGCGTTGGCGTGGCCGTGATCGGTGCCTCCGGTGCCGTTCTGGCGGGTGGTGCGACCGAATTCGGACATGGTGACGAGGGTGATGTTCTGGGCGTCGTCGCCCATGTCGGTCCAGAAGGCGGCGAGCGACTCGCTGAATTCCTTGAGGCGGTTGGCGAGCTGGCCGTTGACGCTGCCCTGGTTCTGGTGGGTATCCCATCCGCCGATGTCGGCGAAGGCGGCCTCGACTCCTAGATTGGCTTTGAGGAGCTGCGCGATCTGCCTCATGCTCTGCCCGAATTGTCCGTTGGGGTAGTTGGCTCCGGCACAGGGGACGTAGTTGGCCGGATCGGTGGCCTTGAGCATCTTTACGGCTTCGAAAGTTTCCGTTCCCGTGCCGTGCAGGACAGCGTTGACGGAGTCGTCATACATTGACTCGAAGCTGGCGGCGAGCGGGACCGCGGCGGGATTTTGTCCGCCTACGTTGAAGCTTTTTACGTTGTCGATGGCGACGGCGGGGATTCTACCTTCGAGGGTGCGGGGAAGCTGCGAGCCGAGGGCAATGGCGCGGAAGGCGGATTCTTTGTGGCGCGAGTGGGTTGCGTCTTCGGCGGCCAGGGCGCGGTTGAGCCAGCCATCGGGCGTGGACTTGAGGCCGGGCGTGCCGGACTCCATGAAGTCCTGCGCGTCGAAGTGCGAACGGGATGGGTCGGGCGAGCCGCAGGCGTGGATGATGGCGAGATGCCCCTGGTCCCAGAGCGGCTTGATGGGCAGCATTGCGGGATGGAGGCCGAAGAATCCGTCGAGGTCGATGACCTGGGTTTGCGGGATGGCGATGGTGGGGCGCAGATCGTAGTAGGTTTTTTCGCGCCAGGGAACGACGATGTTGAGTCCGTCGGCGGCTCCGCGCTGGAAGATGACGACGAGCTTTTTGCCCTGAGCCTGGGCGGTGGTAGCCTGCGCGAGCACGGAACGCGTGAGGAAGGTGGGAACGGCGGCGGCTCCGACGATGGCCATCGCTCCGTTCTTCATGAAGGCTCTGCGTGTGAGAGACGGGCGAGTCAGAGGCAGGCGAGTCAGCGACATACGCGGCTCCTGTGGCCAATTGTCACTGATACGGACGCCTAAGTTAAAGGAAAGTTGCGGGAAACGGCCGGAAATACATCTAAGGAAGGGCGGATGTCTCGTTTTGGGGCGACCTGAGGCGGCCCGGCGAGGGCCTGGTGACTCCTATGAATAGGCTGACCAGCGCCATGCGACTTCAGAGATACCCTCAGAACCCTCGACACCCGGGAAGCATTGACTGCTGGCGCGCTGAGTTCTCGCGGAACCATAGAACCGTGGGCCGCGTAATGAAACATATTGCGGTCTCAACGATGACGAGGCACCGCGAGGTGACATATGCACGATCCGTGGTGGATGCACGCCTTTCTCGCAGTTCACATCGCCGCCGGCGGCGGAGCGTTTGTCCTTGCTCCGCTGGCGCTCGTCACTGCAAAGGGTGGCAGGGCGCATCGGCTGTGGGGCAAGATCTATTTCTGGTGCATGACCGTCGTCGCCTTTACGGCGCTGGTCATGGCCGTGTATCTGCCCGTCCTTTTTCTTGCGCTGGTGGCCATCTTCAGTTTCTATGCGGCCTTCGCAGCTTACCGCGTGCTCGGCCAGAAGGCCGCCTGGAAAGGCGATCAGGTCGTCCGCGGGCTGGACTGGGTTGCGGCCATACTCTGCTTTGCAGCAAGCCTGGCGCTCGCTCTGTTTGGAGCCATCCGACCGGAGCTCGTGCAGAACCTGCGCATTCCGGCGATTGTCTTCGGCGTGATCGGCATGCGCATTTCGGGGAGATCCATGTGGCGGTTCACGCATCCGCCGCAAGAGAAAATGTTCTGGTGGTACGCGCACCTTCAGGGAATGATCGGCAGCTACATCGCCGCGTGGACCGCCTTCTGTCTCGTCGCGATCGGTCCGCTGCTGCATGGAGCCTGGTGGCTGTGGATACTACCGGTCTCGATAGGCATCCCTTCAATCGTCGCCACTACGGCTTACTATCAGCGAAAGTTCACTCCTGGACCGAAGGCCGCCCTCACATAAGTAGCCATCGGAGCGAATGAATAGCTGACGTGACTACCGCCGTCGGCACGGGGCCGATACGGATGAGGAGATGGAAATTTTCCATCATTTCGGCTTCAGTATTTCCGGCAACAGCGAACGGCGCTTGTTTGCCGAAGCCGGCCTTGAGCTGCGGAGTGAAGAGATGCGGGGTGAAGAGCTGCGGGACGGCACCAATCCGTTTCCCTCCGCTGTGGGCGACGCGGTCTCGTTCGAGATTGCAGAGAATGATCCGCGATGGTTTGACGCGAAGCGGCTGGCGGGCAGGTTCCGGGCGACGGATACGGTGTGGACGCGGTTTTCGCAGGCGGAGCTTGATGCGGCTGACTTCCTGAGAATCATTCCGCATGAACCTCAGGGCGATCCGGATGCGTGGTGCGATCGAACATCGCTTGCGAAGAGCTTCGATTTCTCGCGGCGATGCCAACGGTGCGGAATCGGACGCAAGCAGGTGCGGCCGTTTCGGCTGAGGGACTCGCCGCGGCTGACGAACCAGCTTATGCGATTGCACTGGGTTCCCGATGAAATTCTGGTGGCGTACGAGACGTGGGCGGCGACGTTCAGGCGGCTGGGCGTGCAGTGCAGGCCGGTTGTTCTGGAGGGATCGGACGAGGTCATCGAGTCTGTGGTGCAGCTGGAGATCTCAGAGCATGTGGGTTTGAGGTCGAGCCCGGCGGATTTCACGGTGTGCGGCCTTTGTTTGCGGCCGCGGTCGACGCTGTCGATGGATGGATTTTTTCCGAAGCCCGTCTACACGGACGCTCCGGTGTTCAAGTCAAAGGAATATTTCGTGAGCGACGCGGGCCCGTACAGCCTGGTTTTTGTTTCGAAGGTGATGTACACCACGCTGAAGATCGCGGGCGTGCGGGGCATGGATTTTTATCCCTGCAGACGCTGACGGCGCGATGGCGTCAGCGTTTTACTCGTAGCGGAGGGCCTGCATGGGGTCTATAGATGCGGCGCGCAGGGCTGGGATTATGCAGGCTGCGGCGGCGCAGGCGATGAAGAGGCCGGCTACGGCCGCGAGGATGAGCGGGCTCTGGAAATTGTTTTGCGTCCAGTGGATGAGGAGCTTGTGGAGGGCGATGCAGATGATGAGTCCGGTGGCGAGGCCGCTGCCTACGGTGATGGCGATGTTGCGGGAGACGATCCAGAGAACATGGGTGCGCTGCGCGCCGAGGGCCATGCGGATTCCGAATTCGTTGGTGCGCTGCGCGACCGAGTAGGAGACGACGCTGTAGAGTCCGACGAGCGCGAGGATGAGGGCGAGCGAGGAGAAGACTCCAAAGAGGATGGAGAAGAGACGCTGCTGCTGGAATTCGGGCTGGCGTTCGATCCATCCCTGAAGGTCTTGCACCCTGCGGATCGCTTGCTGGTCCGGGTTGACAGCGGCGATGGCAAGCTGGACGGAGTGGAGAGCGGCCAGCGGAGGGCCTTGCGTGCGGATGAAGAATCCGGCTCCGTTCCACATGTAACGCGTAAACGGGATGTAGAAAGCTGGCTTGACGGGATTATCAAGTCCGTTGTTCAGCGAGTCTCCGACGACGCCAATGATCTGCATCCATTCGTCTGGATGGGGAGCGCCAACGATATACTCGGCATCTTCCGGACGGATTTCCAGTGCTGGTATCCGAATCTGCCGTCCTATTACAGCACCTGCGGGGAAATAACGCCGCACAAAGCTCTCATTCACAACTACAACTGCGGCACCGCGTGTGTACTCGCTCTCGTCCCAAAGCCGGCCCTGGAGCAGCGGGATGCGCAAAGTTGAAAAATAGCTGGAGGTGATTGCCGAGCCACGCAACGTCTGTTGTTGCGCGAAGGGTGAACCAAGAATTTCAAACGCAAGATCGTTTCCGGTATGTGGAGGTGGATCGTCGAGCGAAAGGGCGACATTCTCAATTCCCGGAACGACGGCGATCTTTTGAAGGAGAGTGTTGAAGTAGGCGGCGCGCTCCTCGCGGGTGAGATATGAATGCCGATGCAAGGGAATGAAAACAGCCATGACGTGATTAGGGTCGTAGCCGAGATTGCGATGGGTGAGACGCATAAAGCCGCCGATGGCGGCTCCGGCGGCTCCCATCATGACGACAGTGATGGCGATCTGGGCGGCGATGAGAATGTTGAGGGAACGCGCCTGACCAGCGTGCCCGGCGACTTTGCGTCCAGAAGCCTGCATGATCTGCGAGACGTCGGGACGCGACATGCGAAGCGAGGGCAGAAGCCCAAAGAGCAGTCCGCTGACGAGGGCGAGCGCGATGGAGAAGGCGAGGATGGGCAGGTTGATGCGGATGACCGACTCGTGCATGAAGACATCGGGAAAGAGGCCGAAGATGAGCTTTGCCATCCAGTAGGCGAGAAGGACGCCGATGAGTGAGCCGGTGATGGCGAGGAAGAATGCTTCAACCAGAAGCTGGCGGATGATGCGATAACGGCTGGCTCCGAGAGCGGCGCGGACGGCGAGCTCACTTTGTCGCGTCATGCCGCGCGCGAGCAGCAGGATGGAGCAGTTGGCGCAGCCGATGATGAGCAACATGACGACGGCGGTGAAGAGGAGGGCGAGGGCGCGGCCTCCGTTCTGGATAATGCGGTCGGTGACGCGCTCGAGATGCATCCGGAAACGGCTGGGAAAGTATCGCGGTCTTTCTCTTGCGAATTGTTGGAGAAGGGCGCCAATCTCGGCGTCGGCTGTGGCCACACTGACTCCGGGTTTGAGCTTCATCACAGGCATGACATTTCGGTCACGCGTCGGCAGGAGCGACATGGGAACGTAGAGGTCTGGTTCCCATGTGTAGTCTTTGGGCATGACTCCGACGATGGTGTAGGGCTTGTGGTCGACTTCGAGAAGCTCGCCGAGCACGTCGCGGTCTCCGTTGTAGTGGCGCATCCAGAATTCATAACTGAGGACGATGGGAGCTACCTGGCCGGCGACTTCGGCATCGGAGAGTTGGATGTTACGACCGAGCAGGGCGGGTACGCGAAGGAAGCTGCCGGCGTTTTCTGTGATGTAAGTAAGCGTGACATTTTCCGGGATGTCGTGGCCGGTGATTTCGGAATTTCTGCTATCATCGGCGACGGCACTTACAATGGAATTCGCTTTGAGCAACTGCTGGTATTGCGACCAAGGGAGACTGAACCAGATTTCGGGCGATGAGGGCTGGCTGTCATTGAGGTAGATGGGGTAGACGAGCCGCTGCCAGTCGGCGTAGGGAACGGGATGGAGCAGCACGGCGTAGATGAGCGAGAACATAGACGTGGTTGCGCCTATGCCTAACGCCAGCGAGAGAACGGCTACGAGCGAGAAAGCGGGATTCTTGAGAAGAGAGCGGATGCCGTAGCGGATGTCTCCGCTGAGTTCGTCGAGGGGGCGGAGGCCGATGGCCTCGCGATATTTTTCTCCCTGCGTGGCGGCCTGGCCCAGCTCGATGCGGGCTTGGCGAGCGGCTTCCTGCCGGCTTACGCCGCGGCGGACGAGATCTCCGGCGCGGGCGTCGATGTGGAACTGCAGCTCGGCGGATGCGTCGTCTGAAATTTGGGTGGGATGGGTGAGGGCTTTCCACCATGAGCGTAGACGCGGAAGGAAGTTCATGCCGGGGGCCTCCCTTTCCTAGAATGTATAGGAAGGTATACCTTCTTCTCCTTGATCGTCAAGGAGAAGGGCGCGTCCGTTCACTTCGCTCAGGGCAGGCTGGTTGGACATCGCGCTTTGTGCTGCCGGGTGAGAGCCACGGTATCCACATCTCTACGAGATATGGGTGCCCATTTGTTTTGGCTGATCGGCTTCACACCGCTTATGTACCGTCGCGCATTTTGTCCTTGATAGTTTTGGCCAGTTTTTCAATTTCTTCGGCCTCTTTGACGACGGGAATGGAGAGCATATTCTGGTTGGTCTTTGAGACCTCGTCGTTGAGCTTTTGCGCGAGCTGGAGGAGGCGGGCGGTGTCGGCTACGATCTGCTTCTGGCGCTCGGTGTTTCGTCTAAGGCCCATCTGTTCGGCCATGCGGCGTGTTGCGGGATCCGACTCAGGACCGGTGGGGCTGACGCCGGGAATGGTTGGCGGAGGAGGTATGGGGATTTGCGATTGCTGGGCGCGGGCGGTGAGGGGGACGCATAAAGCGCAAAGCACAAGTGCCGAGAAAGACGCATCCAAAAATCGCATGGCGGGGATTCGCATAAAAAGAACTCCACTTCTACTTCTGTTCGATAATTATAGGAACCAATGATTTTTTCGACACAAAAAGATTTCGTTATGGCGCTGGCGACCGGCTGGCGGGGATTTTTCAGGACGATTGACGACAAGTGGGTTGCGGATTTGCAGGACTTTATCCACCAGGCGCTGCCCAAGATTGTCGTGATCATGATTGTCGCGTGGGTTCTTACGCGATTTGTGAGGCTGGTTACGACGCGGGTGCTGAAGGTGGCGGAGCGGCATTCGGGAGGGGTGCGGTCGATTTCGCAGGTGCGGACTCTGGCGTCAGTGATTCGGGCGACGGGGATCGGGATTATTTTCTTTCTGGCGGCGCTTGCGATCCTGGACCAGCTGAATTTCAAGCTGGGGCCGCTGCTGGCTTCCGCCGGGATTGCGGGCGTGGCGATCGGGCTGGCTGCGCAGACGATCGTGAAGGACTGCCTGAACGGCATGCTCATTTTGTTGGAGGAGCAATACAACGTGGGCGATGTGGTGAAGGTGGCGGGCGTGAGCGGCAAGGTGGAAGGCATGACGCTGCGGCGAACGATGGTGCGCGACAACGATGGAACGCTGTACATCATTCCCAACTCGCAGATTACGACGGTGGCGAACCTGATGCGTGACTTCTCGGTGGCGACGATCAATGTTTCGGTGGACTTTTCCGCCGATCCGGATAAGGTGATGGCGCTGTTGAAAGAGGTTGCGATGGGGGTGCGGAACGATCCGGCTTACAAGGATGTGTTTCTGGCCGATCCTACGCTGCTGGGCGTGGACGCGATCAAGGGATCGCAGGTTATTTATCCGGTGCAGTTGCGGACCAGGCCCAATCAGCAGTGGGCGGCGATGCGCGAGACGCAGCGGCGGATCCGGATTGCGCTTGCGAAGCACCATTTTCTGCCGGGCGATCCGCTGCGGGTGTTCGGACATGGCGCGGTACCTCCGCAAGAACTGAGTGAGGCTGCCGATCCTACGGCGGCGAAACCGAATGAGGTGAATCCTTTTACCGGTGAAGGGATGTAAGGGGCTGGTGAAGCGGTCAGCCAAAAGATGGTCAGTTAAGTTCCGGTCAGCTACGAAGCGGTCAGCAAAGCGAGCAAAGTGCTAAGTTACAATTCTCGCGGAGCGGAAAGAGACGTAACTCGTAACCGCGAAGACAAGAGCCGGCCGCTTCATCAGCCGACCGGAACTTAGCTGACCGTCTTATCGCTGACCGTTTTTTTAGCCGCTGTGGTGAGGTTGTGCTATGCAGGCTCTTCTTCGGGATGTTCGGTATGCCATCCGGCAGTTGTGGAAGACTCCCGCGTTTACGGTTGCGGCACTCCTGACGCTGGCGCTGGGTATTGGCGTGAATGCGGCGATGTTCTCGGTGATCGATCAGGTGCTGCTGCGTCCGTTGCCGTATGCAAATGCGAATCGCATGGTGCGGATTGGGGCGCAGGACCCGGCGACAACTCAGGACTTCGGATCGATGTCGCTTCCGGACTTGCAGGACATGGCAGCGCGCAGCCATGGGTTGCAGGGCATTGCGTTTTACACCTTCGCTGTTCCGACGCTGGGCGGCGGCACGAGCGAGCCGAAGATCACTCCGCAGGTTATTGGCAGCCCCAATATTTTCGATCTGGCCGGTGTGCGGCCGATGCTGGGGCGGGGATTTGTTCCCGATGACAACAAGGCGGGCAGAACGAATGTGATGGTTCTGGGGAACAAAGTGTGGAAAGAAGATTTCCACAGTGATCGAGGCATTGTCGGACGGCCACTGACGATTGATGGTGATCCTTATACAGTGATCGGCGTGCTGGCGCCGGGGGTGGAGATTCCGGGCGACGTGGATGGGGCGATTTATTCGCCGCTGAATATCGATGACAAACGGCTGGCGTCGCGGGGCAATGCCGGATTAGAAGCGTTCGGACTTCTGCGGCCGGGTGTGCCGGTGGAACAGGCCCGCGCGGAGCTGAACGGGATTCGCCAACAGCTTTTGCATGAGTATCCGAAAGATGAATCGAAAGACCCGATCAAGGTGGTGAGCTACCGCGACTCGCTTACGGAAGGCGTGCGGCCTGCGCTGAATGCGCTGAACTTTGCGGTGATTGCAGTGTGGCTGATTGCGTGCGCGAATGTGGCGGGGCTGATGCTGACGCGCGCCAATGGACGGAGGCGCGAGATTGCGATATTGACCGCCCTGGGCGCGCCGAGACGGCGGGTGATGCAGCAGTTTCTGACTGAGAGTTTGCTGCTGGCGCTTGCGGGTGGAGCGGTTGGGCTTGCTCTGGCGGCGCTGGCTCTGCACGTACTGAAGCACTATCTTTCGACTGCGGTCCTGTACGGGGAGAATGTTCACATTAATGTGAGTGTCTGCCTGTATCTGCTGCTTGCTTCTGTGATTTCGGCGGTGCTGTTTGGGCTGGCTCCGGCGTGGACATCGGCAAATGTGCCGGCGCAGGAGGGATTGCGCGAGGGCGCGGTGACGAGCGGCACCAGCAGACGCCAGGCGCTGTGGCGCGACGCGCTGGTGGCGGGCGAGATTACTTTAACGCTGGCTCTGCTGATTGCCGCTGGATTAATGATGCGCACGCTGCTGGTTCTGCGCCACACAGAGTTCGGCTTTGCTGCGGAAAGCGTGATTACCGGCGATCTTTACCTGCCTACGCATGGGGTTTGGTGGACGGCGGCTGATCCGAAGAGGGGGAGCTTGATCACGAGCTTCTATGAGCCTTTGCTGGAGCGGCTGGAGCATACTCCGGGAATTCGTTCCGCGGGCTTGACGACGGTGCGGCCGTTGCAGCCGGACTGGAATTTCTCCGGACATTTCAAGATTAATGGACAGACGTATTCGGATAAAAACGCCGAGCCGGAGGCGCAACTTCGCGCGACCAGCGTGGGGTACTACGGAACCTACGGAATTCCTCTGCTTAAGGGACGTTTTTTTAACGATCAGGATACGCAGGACGCGCCGGTTGCGGTGGTGGTGAACGAGGCGTTTGTGAAACACGCGTTTGCGAACGGGGAGGATCCCATTGGGAAACAGGTTGAGATTGCAGATACGGGTCCGCGCCAATGGGGAACGATTGTCGGCGTGACGGGCGACGTGCGGCAGCGCTCGGCTGGGCAAGCGCCGCTGCCGGAGATAAACATCAACCTGTTGCAGCTTACGCCGAAGGATTCGCTGTATCCCATCGTCTCCTCATTCCTGATGAATGTTGCGGTGCGCACGAATCTGCCGGCGGCGGAGGCGGAGAGCGCGATTCGCAATGCGGTTCATGCGCTGCAGCCGGAGATCGGGATCGATAATCTGGAGCCGATGCGGCAGGTGGTGGATGACTCGATGGGCAACCAGACACTGGCGGCTCGACTGCTGGGGATGTTCGGCATTGCGGCGCTGTTGATCGCCGTGGCCGGAATTTATGGGCTGCTGTCGTACTCGGTGAGCCAGCGCATGCGGGAGTTTGGCGTAAGGCTGGCGCTGGGGGCTCCGCAGAGTAATGTTCATTGGATTGTGTTGCGGCACGCGCTGGTTCTGCTGGGGGTTGGAATTGCCTGCGGAATTGCGCTGGCGATGGCCGCGAGCAGCGTGATGCGGGCGTTTATCTACGGGTTCCACGGCTATGACCTCTTTACGGTGTTTGCCGTGGCGGCGGTTCTGGCAGTGTGCGGGCTGGCGGCGAGTTATCTTCCGGCGCGGCGGGCGGCGGAAATTGATCCTATTGTGGCTTTGCGGAGTGAGTGATGGCAGCTATTAGCTGCCAGCTTTTGGCTGTCGCAGATGCAACGAGCAACTCCATGTTTGACGTAATGCAATTTTGCATTATCATAGAGTCGTAAGCAGTAAAGCGATCATGACTACATTAACCATCACAACGCGCGGGCAGGTTACGTTCCGGAGAGAGCTGTTGCAGCATCTTGGACTTCGGCCGGGGGGAAAGATCGAAGTGGAAAAGATGCCGGATGGGCGCGTGGCGTTGAGAGCGGCGCGGCCTACTGGGAAGATCGATGGGTTTGTGGGTCTGCTCGCGGGAAAAAGCAGGAAGAAAGCGACCATTGAGGAGATCAACGAGGCGGCAGCGACCGGTTGGGCCGGGCGTAAGTGAAGATCACCGTCGATACGAATGTCCTTGTGCGCGCGGTCGTGCGCGATGACAAAAAACAGGCTCAGGCTGCGGCGAGGATTCTGAAGGACGCAAATCTGATTGCTGTTCCGTTGCCGTGCCTGTGTGAGTTCGTGTGGGTGTTGCGGCGGGTCTATGGTTTCGGACAACTCGATGTTGCCGCGGCGATAGAAGCTTTGGTGGATGCCGCCAATGTGGTCGTGAATCGTCCGGCCGTAGATGCAGGATTGGCAGTCCTCAAAGCTGGCGGCGACTTTGCTGATGGCCTGATCGCTCAAGAGGGGAACTGGTTAGGCGGCGAAACCTTCGTGTCCTTCGATAAGAAGGCTGTTTCAGTAATCTCCAGGCAGGGACAGCAAGCCAGATTGCTGACCTGAGCGTGCATCTCAGAATTAGGCGCGCCTGAACGCCGAACGCTGATCGCTGAACGCTATCTTTATAGCCAGCCTTTGGCGCGAGCTATTCTCGCCGCGTCGATGCGGTTGGCGGCTCCTAGTTTACTTATTGCTTCAGACAGATAGTTTCTTACGGTTCCTTCGGAGAGGTGAAGATCTTCGGCTATGTCGAGGCTTGATTTGCCTTCGCCTGCTCTCCATAAAATCTGGCGCTCGCGGTCGGTGAGCGGATCGGGGCTGCTGTTCCAGGCTTCGGCGGCGAGATCGGGGTCGACGACTCGGAGGCCGCGGTGGACGCGTCGGACGGCGTCGGCCAGCTCGGCGGCGGGACGGTCTTTGAGGAGATAACCCTTGGCTCCGGCGTCGAGGGCGCGGCGCAGATAGCCCGGGCGCGCGAAGGTGGTGAGGATGACGACGCGGGTTTGCGGATAGCGGTCGCGGACTTCGGCGGCGAGAGTGAGGCCGGTCATCTCGGGCATCTCGATGTCGGTAACGAGAATGTTGGGTTTGTGCTTCTGGATGGCGGCGAGAGCCTCGTGGCCGTTGGCGGCGCGGGCGCAGACGGCGATGTCGGGCTCGGTTTCAAGCAGCGCGGCGAGCGCTCCCAGGACCATGGCCTGATCTTCGGCTACGACTACCTGGATTTTTGCGGTCATACGGTCATCGATCGTTGCATTTCAGTTGTATGAATTATCTAGTACCTTTCTGGGAACCCTCAACAATTTGAATGACTTTTCTTGTTGCGTTCATGCTGATTCGGCATGATTTCGAGACTCTGTGGGCAGATTCGGATTGTCGCGCGGAGGGTGCAAATGAAACAGCCGAGTTCAATCATCACAACCAACTGGAAAGAGCCGCATGCGATCGCGTCTCACGGGACGGGCGTATCGCTGCATAGCCACACGAGTTTTTCTGAGGAAACCCTGCAGTTTATCCATGTGCTGGGGATGGCGCTGCCGGGCGGCATGGCGGTGACGCGGCATTACGAGAGGCTTTGCCGCGAGAGATATGGACTGACGCTCGACTTTAAGCGGGCGCACTGGCGGCCTCCGCTACAGCCGCGCATGGCGTATGAGGTGGAGTCGCAGCAGATTCAGCGGATGGGGCTTTATCCTCTGGTGTCGATTACAGACCATGACACGATGGAGGCCGCGCTGCTGCTGCGGACGGTGCCGTCGTCGCGGCATATTCCGATGTCGGTAGAGTGGACGGCTCCCTTTGGGCAGACCGTGTTCCACCTGGGTATCCACAATTTGCCGAGTGCGGATGGAATGGACTGGATGCGGCGGTTCGAGGCGTATACCGCTGCTCCTGAAGACGGGCAGTTGCTGGCGATGCTACGCGAGTTGCATGAGCAGCGGCAGGTGCTGATCGCGTTCAATCATCCGCTGTGGGATTTGCATAGCGTGGGACCGGTGCACGATGTCGAGGTGGGGCGTTTTCTGGCAGAAGCAGGAAATTGCGTCCATGCGGTGGAGTTGAATGGGTTGCGCCATGCGAAGGAGAACCGCGATACCGCCCGGCTGGCGCGTGAGACGGGGCACTTGATGATTTCGGGCGGCGACCGGCATGGGCTGGAGCCGAATGCGAACATCAACCTGACTTCGGCGACTAACTTTACGGAATTTGTTGAAGAGATTCGCGTGGAGCGGCGCAGCCACGTGCATTTTATGGATCAATATCAGCAGCGCTGGGAGCAGCGGATTCTGCGCTCGACGCTGAATGCGATCACGGACTTTCCGCAGTTCGTTCCGGGATGGCAGCGGTGGGATGAGCGTGCGTTTCATCCGGATCCGCAGGGAGTGATGCGTCCGTTGAGCGAATTGTGGGTGGACGGGAAGCCACCGGCGGCGCTGATGGCGGCAATTTGGATAGTGAGGCTGGGCGGGAAGCCTGGATTGTCGGCTCCGCTGAGTCTGGCATTTCCCCGCGTCAACAATCTGCAGCCGGGCCTGGAGTGGGTTTAGGGCTGGCCGTTCACGAGGACCGTTCAAACCTTGATAAGCACTTCCCTTTGGTCCCGGTCCTGCCAGGGACGTCCCTTAATGTTCCTAAATAAGTCGTTTGTAATATATGACATACAAAATTTATGCAGAGGACTGGAAGCCAGCCGGGATGCCTCGTCAAGCTATTTTTGAGGGCCAACCGGAGCCGCTGCGGACAGCGCTTTCTCGGGCGTCGAGTCCTGATCGCGGATGTCGAGGTAGGTGCTGGTGTAGGGGCGTTTGAAGAAGGTAGTCCAGAAATAGTTGATGGTGTAGCGCGCGGCGATGGTGAAGATGCCTTCTTTCTTGAGGCGGCGGGCGGAGGAGAGCATCTTGAGGTTGAAGGTGAAGCGGACGTCGCCGATTGCGTTGAGGCGGCGTGCGATGTCGGTGTCTTCTCCGTAGAAGCTGATGGCGGTGTTGAATCCTCCGATGGATTCGAGCGCCGCGCGGTTGAGGACGAAGTTGCCGCCCTGCACCATGGAGCCGACGCGCAGAATGTATCGGTTGATGATGTAGGTGGCGAAGGCGGTGACATAGAAGATCTGGACGAGGAAGCGCTGGCCGGGCGTGAGCTCGTAGTAGACGAGCGGCCCGGAGAGCGCGGCGAGCGTCGGGTCGCCGTCAAAGGCCCTGAGCACGATGGCCACCCAGCCGGGCGTGAGGCGACAATCGGCGTCCACGTTGGCGATGAGCGAGCCGGAGGTGGCGGTGAAGCCGGCCTGGCGGGCGAAGGTGAGCCCTTTGCGGGGTTCGTCGACGACGCGAACGCCGGGATAGCGCAGAGCTACTTTGCGCGTGTTGTCGGTGCTGGCGTTGTTGACGACGATGATTTCGGTAATGTGCTCGAGATCGCGGGTCTGGCTGAGAATGGATTCGAGACAGCCGGGTAGGTACGCTTCTTCGTTATAGGCGGGTATGACGAAGCTTAATCGCATGATGAGACGTTAGCGAAGGAAGATTACAGGCTGCTGAATTTTGTGTTGGCAAGGGAGAGTCCTGCTGCGAATGGAGAAGGGCACGCTTTTGGCGTGCCCTTTTGTTGGGAGGGAGCCGTGTTTGTTTATGAGGCGGCTCTTAGTTGCTGTTTGCCTTGCGCGACGTAGTCAATGATGGTTTTGTTGAAGGCTGTGAGGTCGTCGGGTTTGCGGCTGGTGATGAGGTTTGCGTCGACTACAACCTGTTGGTCGACCCAGTTGGCTCCGGCGTTTTTCAGATCGGTTTTGAGGGAGGGCCAGGAGGTCATTTTCTTCCCCTTCACAACTCCGGCTTCGACGAGGGTCCAGGGGCCGTGGCAAATGGACGCTACGGGCTTGCCGGACTGGACGAAGTCTCTTACGAACTGAACGGCCTTGGGTTCGGTGCGGAGATGGTCAGGATTGATGACGCCTCCGGGCAGCACGAGTGCGTCGTAGTCGTTGGGTTTAGCGTTGTCGAGTGATTTATCTACTTTAACTTTGTCACCCCACTCCTTGAACTTCCAGGCTCTGAGCTCGCCGCTTTTAGGGGAGATGATTTCCGTTGTCGCACCGGCCGCCTCCAGAGCCATCTTTGGCTCCATTAGCTCGACTTGCTCGAAGCCGTCGGTGGCGAGGATAGCGACTTTCTTTCCCCGCAATGGTCCAGATGAATTCATCATTGAATTCTTCTCCTTTTTCTTTTTTTTGCGTTCTTATTTAGTAAGAGTCAGGTTGCGCTGATGGCGTTGCCAACGAGGAGGGCGGTTGCGGGGTGCGGAAATTTACCGTTTTTTAACCAGATTGCAGGCGTTTTGCAATAAACGGTGCCCGAGCAGGGCGTTAGGCTAGACGCATGACGAAACGAATCGTTGCTATATCTCTAATGGCTGCCGCCGCTTTCTCGCTCAGTGCTTGCAAATCATCGTCCTCGCCGAAGACGATTGGGCTGCTGGGCGCGGGGAGCACGTTTGTTTATCCCGTAATGACGCGCTGGGTGCAAGGGTTTTCGCAAGGCCATCCGAATGTGCAGATCAACTATCAGTCGATCGGTTCGGGCGGAGGTATTCAACAGGTGAAGAGCGGAACGGTGGACTTTGGCGCTTCCGACGCCCCCCTGACCGATGCACAATTGGGAGAGATGAAGCCGATGATTCAGTTTCCGGAGTCCGCGGGGCCGGTTTGCATTACGTACAACCTGCCTGAGTTGACGCAGCCTCTGCAACTCTCGGCAGACGCGGTGGCAGGAATTTTTCTGGGGCAGATTACGAGCTGGCAGGATAAGAAGATCGCCGCGGATAATCCGGGCGTGAAGCTGCCTAAGGAGCCGATCGTCGTGGTGCATCGCGCGGAAAGCAGCGGAACGACGGCTGCATTCACGACTTACCTGAGCGCGGTGAGCGCGGACTGGAAGACGAAGGTGGGTGCGGGGAAGAGCGTTGCGTGGCCGGTTGGGCTGGGCGGTAAGGGCAACGAAGGGGTGACGGGACAGCTGAAGCAGTCTCCGGGCGCGATTGGATATGTCGAGCTGGCGTATGCGCAGCAGAATCAACTGCCGGTTGCGAAGATCAAGAACCTGGCCGGCAGCTATGTTTCTCCGAGCACGGCGAGCACAACGGCGGCAATCAACGCGTATACAGCGCAACTGGCGCAGGACCCGCGGACTCCGATTGTGAATCCTCCGGCGACGGCTGCGGATGCTTATCCGATCTCGACGCTGACCTTCCTGATTGTTCCGAAGGATGGGACGGACAAGGACAAGCGGGCGGCGCTGAAAAGCTTCCTGCAATATGTCGTGACGGATGGCCAGGCTGCGGCGAACGAGCTGAATTATGCTCCGCTGCCGGATGGCGTGAAGCAGTATGACCAGCAGCAGTTGAATCTGTTGACGGCGGATGGTCAGGCGCTGCAGTAGCTGGCAGCTAAAAAGCGGTCGGCTAAGATCCGGTTAGCAAAGAGTCCGGTCAGCTATAAAGCGGTCAGCGGGATTCTTTCCTGCTGGCCGCTTTATAGCTGACCGCCTCTTTGCTGTCGGGCCTTAGAAGAGGAAGCGGCTGGTGAAGACCAGTGCGTGGTTGTAGGTGTGGAAGCCGGAGGTTGCGATCTGCATTCCGCCTCCGAAGGCGAAACCGGCGCGGCTGGTCTCGTTGCCAGGATGGATTTTGAATTTGCCCGCGGTGAGGCCCGGCTCGAGGAAGTTCTGCGATTTGCCGTCGTTCTTGCCGCCGAAGTAGTAGGTCGCGTTCGATTCGACTTCAGGCCATAAATATTTGCCGAGCTTGTATTGCGCGGTGGTGTTCCAGACGATGGTGTGGCCCAGTTTGATGACGTCTCCGGTGGGGAGCGTGCCCCCCAGGCAGGAGATGACGTCGAATCGACCGTAGCCTTTACCGGCTTCGAGGGTGGGAGTGAGGACGGCGTCCCTACTGCCGTTTGAGTAGCTGCCGGTGGGAATGGTTGCGAAGAGTTGCGCGCTGACGGCGTAGTCGCCCTGGCGTTCATTGGCGGAGGCGATGCGGTATTTGTAACCGAAGGTGGGATCTCCGAAGCCGTCTTTGGCGGCGGTGTTGTGCACAAAGTAGGACGGAGGGTAGACATCAAACTCGCTGTTGAAGCCGGGAACGACATTCAGTCCCTTGGAGACGCCGTAGTTCACGGTATCAGAATGGGTGGGCGTGACCTGTCGGGCCGCGTCGAAACGCACGACCTGAATCAGCATGGGGTAGGGCTGATTGAGCGGGACGGACCAAGCGGGTTGTTTTGATTGAGTGCGGGAGGCTCGGTGCTGGAGATCGGTGAAGAGGTTGTCCTGCGCCTGCAGGCACGGGGTGGCAAAAGCGCACACGATGAGAATTCCGATAAATTTATGCACGTCTGGTCTCCGAAAAATGAAGCAATGTGAGTCGACTGTAACGACGCGCGGGAAGTCACGCATCGCCGAATGGATTGAGAGTGAGATCAATCGAAAGTAGGACGTCGAGGTCCGTACCGAGCCAGCGGGGGCTCTGAGAACTGCGTACCGCTACATTACCACAGGCGCGTCGATTCCTAGCCAGTCGAGGGAGCGCATGAGTTCACGCTCGGCGATAGCTGCGGTGGCGAGCAGGAAAGTGCGGCGGTTGGGGTCGGTCTCGGTGAGGATGTGGTGCTTGCGGTAGAAGTTGCTGAAGTCCTGCGCGAGCTGGAAGGCGTGTTTGGCGAGATAGGCGGGTTCGGCGGTAGCGATGCACTGGTCTAAGAGCAGGGATGTTTTGGCGGCGCGGAGCCAGAGCTGCCAGATGCTGTCGTTGTCTTCTCCGTTGAGGTAAGGCGCGGGCTCGAGGGTTGCGACGGCGCCGAGGGCCTGATTTGGAGTGGTATGGGCCTTGCGGAAGATGCTGCGGATGCGGACTACTGCGTATTGGATGTAGGGGCCGGTTTCTCCTTCGAAGCTGAGGGCGTCTTTGAAGTCGAAGGCGATGATGGAATTGCGGGTGTACTTGAGCATGAAGTAACGCAGCGCTCCGACGGCTATGGCGTGTGCGGTTGCCTTGCGCTCGGTTTCGCTGAGCTCGGGATGGCGCTGGGCTACTTCGGACTGCGTTGCGGCGATGAGTTTGTCGATGAGGTCGTCGGCTTTTACGCCGAAGCCTTTGCGTCCGGAGACTTCGATGTAGGGGCGGGCGCGGTCTTCTTCCGAAACTTCATAGCCGAGTTCGAGGGCGCAGCGGGGGGTTAGTGCGACCATCTCGTAGGAGAAGTGTGTGTAGTGGTCGGCCTGATCGGTGTAGCCGAGTCCGCGCAGGGCTTCGATTACGTTGGCCTGCGGATCGGCCTGGCGGGAGTCGATGACGTTGTAGATGGCGTCGGCGTCGCCGAAGGTGGGGTGCACGGGCTGGCCGGATTCAGTTGAGATCCAGCACTCACTATTTGAGTATTCGAAGAACGGCTTGTAGCCGAAGTCGCGGCCGAGCAGGCCGAATTTCCAAAGGTGGTAGGCGATGTCTTTGCCGACGTAGGTTACGGTTCCGTTGGAGCGGACGATTACCTTGGCATCTTCATCGGGGAGGTTCTCTTCGAGGGCTTCGGCGTTGGGGCGGCGCATGACCCAGCAGCCTTTGTTTTTGCCTGCGGTCTCGTGGTAAAGAACGCCTTTGGTTTTCATCTGCTCGAAGGCGAGATCCCAGAAATGGAGGTGCAAGATTTCGCTTTCGCGAGGCAGGAAGTCGTACTCGATGCCGAGGCGAAGCATGGTTTCGAGGTGGCGGCGGAGGATGGCGGTGGAGATGAGTTCGGCGATGGCGGCGGTTTCGTTGTCGCCGCTCTCGATGGCGTGGAGCGTGTCGAGGCGGGTCTGGACGCGATGGGGTTTGTGTGATGCGTCGGCGTCATACCAGAGCGATGTCATTGCGTAGAGATCCCAGCAGTAGTAGTCGATGCGGTCGCCATCGGCTTCGAGCTGCGCGAGGAGCGATTCGACTTCTGCGAGGGATTTTTTTTCGAGGTGCTGGAGGCCGACTACGATGTCGGCTACCTGGACTCCGGTGTTGTCGATGTAATTCTGCACATCTACCTGCTGGCCTGTGGCGCGGAGGAGGCGGACGAAGGTGTCTCCCAGGATGGCGTTGCGGAGGTGGCCGACGTGCGCGGCCTTGTTGGGATTGATGCTGGTGTGCTCGACGATGACGTGGCCTGGCTGGATTGAGGTTTCGATGTCTGTGCTGGAGGCTACGGCTTTTGCGGCGGCGGAGCGGTCGAGGCGGGCGTTGATGTATCCGGCTCCGGCGACCTCGAATGCGGCGAAGCCTTCGACCTGGCCCAATGCGGCGATGATCTCTTCAGCGATCTTGCGCGGGGCTTTTTTCAGGCGGCGGGCGAGTTCAAAGGCTACGGGCAGGGCGTATTCACCGAATTTGATTTCGGGCGGCTGCTCGATGGCGAGGGTTTCAAGCTCGACGGCGAATTTTTCGCGGAGCACGGCGCGGAGTTGCGCTTCGAGCTTCTTTTGTTCTTTTAGATACACGTGGATTGAACCTTGGATGACTTTAAAAATACCTTGAGTGTCTTTAGAAACAACTTGATTTTCATGTTGATTCTACAGGACTGGCCGTCCAGGGGACTGGCCGTCCAGGCAGACGCGCTTCGCGCCGCGTAGAGATGTTTGCGGTTGCTAAGTCACAAGAGCGAGACGTGGCGAATGGCGCGTGAGAGATGTGTTTGCGGGCGCGGGCGGTGGTTCGGGCGATCGTCGCATCCCTGTTAAGATGAGGAGGATACCGACAGATACACGCGATTCTATTCATGGCTGACAAGTTTTATCTCACGACTCCGATTTATTACGTCAACGCTCGTCCGCACATTGGCACAACCTACACGACGGTGGTTGCGGATGTGATTGCGCGACGTAAACGCGCGCTTGGCGTGGACACGTTTTTTTTGACCGGCACGGACGAACACGGGCAGAAGATTGAGCGCTCGGCGGAGAAGGCCGGGTGCAGTCCGCAGGAGTTTACCGATACGGTTGCGGCGCAGTTTCGCGCGCTGTGGGACCGGATGGGGCTGACGTACGACGACTTTATCCGAACGACGGAACCGCGGCACAAGCGCGGAGCTCAGAAGCTGTTTACGCTGCTGAAAGAGCGCGGGTACATCTACAAGGGCTCGTATACGGGGCAGTATTGCGTCTCGGATGAGGCGTATGTTGATGTACCGCCCGGCGCGCCTTGTCCGGACTGCGGGCGGATTACGGAGACGGTGAACGAGGAGAATTATTTCTTCAAACTGTCGGCCTTTGAGCGCGTGCTGCTGGAGTATTACGAGGCGCATCCGGAGTTTATTCGTCCGGAGACGCGGCGCAACGAGGTAATTTCGTTTGTGCGGGCCGGGCTGAAGGATTTGTCGGTGAGCCGGACCAGCTTCAAGTGGGGGATTCCGGTTCCGGGTGATGAGAAGCACGTGATCTACGTGTGGATGGATGCGCTGACCAATTACATTACGGCTTTGGGATGGGGCAGCGATGATACGTCGAAGTTCGACAAGTACTGGCCGGCGGATCTGCACATTGTGGGCAAGGAGATCACTCGTTTTCACTGCGTTTACTGGCCGGCGTTTTTGATGGCGGCCGGGCTTCCGCTGCCGAAGAGCATTGTGGCGCATGGGTGGCTGCTGTTTGAAGAGAGCAAGATGTCGAAGTCGCGCGGGAATATTGTGCGGGCGGAGACGATTCTTGAGGTGCTGGGCGCGGATGCGCTGCGGTATTTTCTGCTGCGTGAGGTGGTGTTCGGGCAGGACGGGAGCTTTTCGTTCGACGCGCTGGTGCAGCGGTATAACTCGGATCTGGCGAACGGGTATGGGAATCTGGTTAGCCGGACTCTGACGATGATTGGGAAGTATTTCGATGGGGTGGTGCCGGAAGCGGTCGGATTGCAGGCGGGCTCGATTGCCACGGAGATTCCAGATGCCGTGGCGGCGGTTGGGCAATCGTTTGAGGCGCTGGATTTTTCGCGCGCGCTGGAACGAGCCTGGACTATCGTTGCGGCCGTGGATGGGTATTTGACGGCGAGCGCTCCGTGGAAGCAGGCGGAGAGTTTGACCGACGAACAGCAGACGGCGTTGCGGGCTACGGTGCTTTACACGGCGGCGGAGGCGATTCGGATTATTACGGCGCTGGTTTATCCGGTGTTGCCGGAGGCTGCGGCTAAGGTTTGGGCTCAGCTTGGGCTGGGTGAGATTGAGAAAGCAGATTTGAAGAATCTGGCGTGGGGCGGGTTGAAGCCGGGCACCAGGCTTGGCGTTGTTGGACCGGTGTTTCCGCGCGCGGAAAAGGATGCGATTGATCGTATGAAGGAAATCGAAGAGAAGAATGCTCCGGCAGTTGCTGCGGAGTTGAGGGAGGTTGATGTGGACGAGGCTGAGGAAGCGAAGCCAGCGGCGAGCGATGCGAACGCGATTTCCAAAGCGACGGATACGCCGCACACGTCGAGGCTGCATGCGGCTCTCGATGGGTTGGCGGTGGCGATTGCCGAGTCGACAAGCGAAACCGCGGCTCTAGGCGCGTTTGAGGAGTTCGTGAAGGACAACATTGGCGGCGGATCGCAGGCGCCCGCGGCGGCTCCGGTGTCGGCACCTGCCGCGCCTGTTGCAGCTCCTGCTGACGGCGGCAAGATCACGATTGATGATTTTGCGAAGGTGGAGTTGCGCGTGGCGCTGATCAGGGTTGCGGAACGGATCCCTAAAGCCGATAAGCTTTTACGGCTTGAGGTTGATCTGGGCTACGAGCAGCGGCAGATTCTGGCGGGGATTGCGGAGGCTTATACGCCGGAGTCGCTGGTGGGGCGCAAGGTGGTGATTGTGGCCAATCTTGCCCCGCGGAAGCTGCGCGGATTTGAGTCGAACGGGATGATTGTGGCGGCTTCGCTTGAGGGCGGGCGTCCGGTGCTGGCTGGGTTTCTTGAGGATGTGGAGATTGGGGCGCGGCTGAAGTGAAGTAGTGTTCCGCCCACCCTCGCCGCAAAAAGCGCGTCAAGGATGGGGCACCCACGGGTCGTGGCCGGGATGCAAACCGCAGGTCCTTCGACTACGCGCTCCGCTCAGGATGACAACATTGAGTAGACATGATTGATTCGCACGCACATCTCGATAGTGAGCGCTATGACGGGGACCGCGATGCGATGCTGGAGCGCGCTTACGCGGCTGGGGTGCGTGGGATTCTTTCGATTGGGATTGGGGATGGTCCCGATACGATGCACCGTGCGCTGGAGCTTGCGCGGGCGTATGCGGGGCGCGAGGGAGTGCCCATGATTTTTGCTACGGCGGGGATTCATCCGCATGAGGCTCGGCTGGGCGATGAGGGAGCGCTGGAGAAGCTGGATGGTCTGCTGGCTGGGGATGGGGTTCTGGCGTGCGGCGAGATTGGATTGGATTATTTTTACGATCACTCTCCGCGCGATAAACAGAAGGCGGTGTTTGCGCGACAGATGGAGATTGCCATTGAACGCCGGAAGCCGATTGTGATTCATTGCCGTCCTTCGGAGAATTCTGCGGACGCGTGGGATGACACGCTGGATATGCTGGACCGGAACTGGAAGGGTTCGGGGCTGGGCGGGGTTCTGCATTGTTTTACGGGTGGGTTGCGGCATGCACAGTTGGCGATGGAGATGGGATTTCTGATTTCGTTTGCGGGCAACGTGACGTTTCCCAAGGCGCAGGCATTGCGGGATGTGATGGCGCAGGTTCCGCTGGAGCGGATGCTGATTGAGACGGATGCTCCGTTTCTGGCTCCGATGCCGAACCGGGGGAAGCGGAATGAGCCGGCGTGGGTGGCTCGAGTGGCGGAGCAGGTGGGAGTGATCAAGGGCATTTCAGCAGATGACGCGGCTTTGCGCACGGCGGAAAACTTCGAACGGTTTTTTGGAGTAACCAGCGCGGAGTAAATGCATCGACGCGCGGAAAGCGGGTACTCTAAGAGAGCAGGAGCTAGATATGGCGGCGGATAATTCATTTGATGTTGTGTCGAAGATTGACATTCAGGAAGCTCGCAAT
Source organism: uncultured Acidobacteriaceae bacterium (assembly GCA_963743135.1). GTDB lineage: Bacteria > Acidobacteriota > Terriglobia > Terriglobales > Acidobacteriaceae > Silvibacterium. The sequence continues at coordinate 1,418,067 of CAVUON010000005.1, read as the reverse complement.
GCGGTGGATCAGGCGTCGAAAGAAGTTCACGCGCGCTTTGATTTGAAGAATTCGCATTCGGAGATCAAGCTTGAGGACGATGAAGCGATTCAGCTTGCGTCGGCCGATGAGTACAAGCTGAAGGCGGTTACGGAGATTCTGCAGCAGAAGCTGGTGAAGCGCGGGATTTCGTTGAAGAACCTGACCTACGGCAAGGTGGAGCAGGCGGCGGGATCGAGCGTGCGGCAGAAGATTACGCTGCAACAGGGGATTCCGACGGAGAAGGCGAAGGATATTGTTCGTCTTATCAAAGACTCGAAGAAAAAGTTGCAGGCTTCGATTCAGGGAGATACGGTACGCATCAGCGGCAAGGATCGCGATACTCTACAAGAGGCGATCGCGCTGCTGAAGGGCCATGACTTCGGGATTGATTTGCAGTTTACGAACTACCGCACGAATTAACGAAAGGCATCCTAGAGATCAGCGTGAGCACACTGGCCATAGCGACGGCGAAGGAAGTCTTCGATCTGCTGCATGACGACCTGCGCGCGATTGAGCGCGAGTTCGGGTCGGGGTCGGTTTCTTCGGTCGCGGCGATTACGGAGATTTCAGGATATTTGCGGGAGGGCGGCGGGAAGAGGATTCGGCCCTCGCTGCTGCTGCTTTCAGCAAAATCGCAGGGGTACTCGGGCGACGGGATGATTCGGCTGGGCGCGGTGGTGGAGATGGTGCACACGGCGACGCTGGTTCACGACGACATTATTGATGCGGCGAACGTGCGACGCGGGCGTCCTTCAGCGAATACGACGTGGGGCAACGCGAAGTGCGTGCTGGCGGGCGACTGGCTTTACATGCAGGCGTTCCGGACGGCGTTGGAGGAGCGGAATTTTCGGATTCTGGATCTGCTGATCGGGCTTACGCAGCAGATGGTCGAGGGCGAGCTGCTGCAGATGGAGAAGCTGGGGCTGGCGATTTCGGAAGACGATTACAGCGCTTTGATTTATCGCAAGACCGCCTGCCTGTTTGAAGTGTCGATGCGGCTGGGTTCGGTTCTGGCCGGGGCGGATGATACCGCCGAGCAGTCGATGGGCGAGTATGGGCGCACGCTGGGCATGGCGTTCCAGATTGTGGATGACGTTCTGGACCTGACGGCGACGGAAGAAGTGCTGGGCAAGCCGGTGGCGAGCGATCTGCGCGAGGGCAAGGCTACGCTGGCTGTGATTCATGCGCTGGAGAACGGCACGGCGTCGGAACGCGTGGCGATTCAGACGGTTTTGACCGATATGAATTTCGAGAGAGTGACTCATGCCGAAGTTCTGGGGATTTTGCGTCGGTATGGGTCGGTTGATTATGCGATGAACTCGGCTTTCCAATATGCGGAATCGGCGCGCTCAGCGCTGGCGGCGCTTGCAGATTCGGAGTTCAAGCGGGCGCTGCTGTGGGTTCCGGATTTTGTGGTGGCGCGGGATAGGTAGGACTGCGCGTCCAGCGACACGCGGCTTCCCACCCCAGCACGCGAAAACCGCGCGTGCCGGGGACCCCGATTCGCCGCCAGGATGGAACTAACTTTATTGACCCTCCCTTTGGCCGGGATTGGGTGTCGCGCATCTGCGAAGCATCGTTTCCGGGGTGGAGCTAAATCCTTTAGAAAAACGTTTGAGCAGATGTTTTTCGCACCTCGTCCGTGTACATTATTTGAATGCCTTTGGAGAATTCACGCAGCCGCTGGATCGCGGGTGGTGCTCTATTTTTGCTGCTCATCTTTGCTGCGCAGATGATTTATGCGGTGCGCGGTCAATCGTTGACCTGGGACGAAGACGATCACATTTTTGCCGGCTACATGTCATGGAAGACGGCGGATTTTGGCATCAATCCGGAGCATCCGCCGCTGGTGAAGGCGATTGCTGCATTGCCGCTGCTACCGCTGCATCTGCGTGTGCCTGCGCTCAAGCCCGGCTTCTTTAAGAACGTGGCTTATCTGGATGGGCGGGAGCTTCTGTTCGACAATGGGCCGCGCTATTCGGTGGATACGCTGGTGTTTCGCGTGCGCATGGCGGCAATGAGTTTTGCGTTGCTGCTCGCGGTGGTGGTGTTCTTTGCGGCTTGGGAGATGTTCGGTGACATGGCAGGGCTGCTGGCGTTGCTGCTGCTGGTCTTTGAGCCGAATATTGTGGCGCATGGCGCATATGTCACAACAGACACAGGCGTGTCGTGCTTTTTGTTAGCCGCGGTGTATGCATTTTATCGATACGTGAAAGTTCCATCGGCATGGCGGCTGGTGGTTGCAGGTATTGCATCGGGGCTGGCGCTGGGGAGTAAACACTCGGCGATTCTGCTGCTGCCGATTTTGATCTTGCTGGCGGTGGGCGTGGTGGTTGTGCGGCGCGAGGGACAGAGCGGGGAGGAACGACGCGGCGTTCTGGCGGGACGGTTGGTTCTGGCGCTGGCTGTGATTTCGTTGATTGCGATTGGGGTGCTTTGGGCCTGCTATGGGTTCCGGTACAACGCGCGACCGGTGGGGCTCACGCTGAATCCCAGCCTTACCGACTACACGAAGCCGCTGCGTCCTTTTGAGGCGCATGGGATTCTGCTGTTTGCGCGCTGGCGCCTGCTGCCGGAGTCATACCTGTATGGGCTTACCGATGTGCGGACGATGTCCAGCGGGATGCCGAGCTACAGCTTCGGCAAGGTTTACGAACATGGTGTGTGGTATTACTTCCCGGCGGTGTTTCTGATCAAGTCGACGCTGGGTTTTCTGGGGTTGTTCGCGGTGAGCCTCTACGCGATGATGGCGGGGAAGCTACGCCGTCCTCTGGAGATACTTTTTCTGACTGTTCCTCCGGCGTTTTATTTTGCAGTTGCAATGGGTGCGAGCCTTAACATCGGGGCGCGCCATATTCTTCCAGTCTACGTTTTTCTGTGTGTGCTGCTGGCGGGTGCGGCGAGTGCGCTGATGCGGACCGGAAAAGCATGGCGGTATGCGGTTGGCGCGCTGGTAGCCTTTCATATCATTTCGGCGCTGCATGCCTATCCGGAGTCGATTGCATATGCGAACGAGTTGTGGGGAGGGCCGTCGCAGACGCATCGATATCTGTCGGATTCGAATACGGACTGGGGCCAGCAGTTGAAGGCGGTAAAGAAATATGTGGATGCGAATGGCATCAAGCAGTGCTGGTTCGCGTATTTTGTTCAACCGGCGGTGAGATTTGAGGACTGGGATTCCATGCAGGCCGCTGCCGACGCCGGATACCGGGTTTTTCGATGCGCAATATGAGGTTCCGGCGCACATTGAAGGGCCGGTCCTGATCAGCGCGGGGACACTGACGGGATTCGAGCTTGGATCTGATGTGCTGAATCCCTATCGCCAGTTCGAGAGGCTGAAGCCTGTGGCGATCATTCAGGATGGGGTCCTGGTTTTTGATGGGAGCTTTGATGTTCCATTGGCGTCGGCATTGTCGCACGTGCAGCGGTCGGGGGATTTGCTACGCGCGAAGCAGCCGCAGCAGGCGCTTGCGGAGGCGCGGACCGCGGTGCAGATTGCGCCGGATGCGCTGCAGACACAGATGGCGCTGGGGGATGCTTTTGCGGCTCTGAACCGCAGCGACGATGCGCGGGCGGCCTACGAGAAGGCGTTGACGATTGCGCACACGATGGAACCGAGCGCGCAGGAAGTGTGGGTTCCGCAGATTGAGAAGAAGCTGGCGGGATAGGGTGCGGTCAGCGTTTGATGGCGCGCCTCTGCGAGATACCCGGTACCCTCGGTTGGTCTTTGATCTGCCTTGCAGAGAGCGTGGAGAGACCGGGCGTGATATTCTCAGCAGTTTATGAGTGAACGTTCAACTCCGATTCGTGTTCTGGTGGCGAAACCCGGCCTGGATGGCCATGACCGCGGCGCCAAAGTGATCGCGCGCGCTCTGCGCGATGCCGGTATGGAGGTGATTTATACCGGACTGCGGCAGACTCCGGAGATGATTGTCAATGCTGCGATTCAGGAAGACGTGGACTGCGTGGGGTTGAGCATACTTTCGGGCGCGCACAATGTGATTGTTCCGCGGATTACGGCGCTGCTGAAGGAGCGCGGCGCAGACGACATTCTGGTGGTGCTGGGCGGGACGATTCCGGAGCAGGATGCGGAGGGATTGAAGGCGCAGGGCGTGGCGGCGATTTTTGGGCCCGGTACTCCGCTGGAGACTACGGTGAGGTTTATTCGGGAGAATGTTAAAGAAAGGGTTTAGGAGATATAGTGCAAGATATGGAAAGCAGGTCGCAGTCGAGAGTTTCCTCGACTGCGATTTTTTGTTGTTACTGACGCTGGAAAGCGTCTTTGTGGTTCTGGTTGGGGGCGGCGGCCATGCCGTCTTCCACTCCGAGGCTGGGGCGGGCGTCGGCGTCGTTGTAGGGCTGCCTTCCGTTGGCGCCGGCGGCGGTTGGGGAGCCGGGCACGGGGGGTTGGCCTTCTGCATTTGCCGCGAGGGCCGGGTCATGCTTGCCGGTGGTGGTGACGTCAGACATATGATTGAAGCCGCCGTGAATCTTGTTGCCGCGTCCGGTCTCGCAGCCGGTGGCGAGTGTTGCGATTACTGCTGTGGCCAGAACCAGTCCTGAAATCTTCTTGAAAGCCTGCACTCCGGAATTCCTCCAAAAGTTTTCGTTACCCTTAACCAAAAAACTTCTTGTTGCCTTTATCTCCGAAAAACTCTTCGTTGGCAACTTTATCAGATGCGATAGCAGAGGGGACAGGGCTCAGGGCTCGGGATCTGCGATGGGTTCTGTTCTGGGCCGCAAGGAGTCGATGAGGAGGAGGATGCCTCCTATTACGATGGCGGAGTCGGCTACGTTGAAGTCGGGCCAGTGGTAGTGGACGATATGGACCTCGAGGAAATCGATGACGGTTCCGTAGGCGATGCGGTCCCACACGTTGCCGATGGCTCCGCCGAGCACGAGGGCCATGGAGACGGCGGTGAGGCTCAGATCGCGGCCTATGCGGATGAGGATGACGAGCACGATGATTGCCGCGATGACCGAGAAGGCGGTGAGCATCCAGCGAGTGCGTTCGGGGTGGGGCGAGTCGGTAAACATGCTGAAGGCCGCGCCGGGGTTCATGACGTGGCTGATGGCGAAGACGCGCGGGATGACAACGATTTCGTTGCCCTCGGCGATGTGCTGGCTGACCCAGTGTTTGGTGATGCGGTCGAGGATGACGATGACGGCGGAGAGCGCGAGGAGCCAGCCCCGGTAGTCGCGGAGACGGCTCATGCGTGGGCCTGCTCTTTCAGAGATGCGTAGCCCATGTGGTCGAGGGCTTCGGCGCAGCGTCCACAAACGTTGGACCACGAGCCGTACTGGCGGACGTGTTGCGGGCCGTCGTCGGCGTAGTAGTTCCAGCAGCGCTCGCATTTGTGGCCGTCGGCATCGACAACTTCGAGCGTCACTATATGAATGACGTGTTGCTCGCCGTATTTATGAGAAATGGCGTGAGCAACGTTAAGGTTATGAATCTTTGCGTGAAGATCAATTGGCGAAACTTCAACTTGCGAGACATTGAAAAGTTCCTTAAGTCCTGATTGATATCTCGATAAGAGCTGCTCCGTCTGTTGATCGGCTTCAATCAAAGCCTTTGCTTCAAGCGATTTCCCAATTTTTTTGTCTTTGCGCAATTGTTCAAGCTTGAGCAATACCTGATCTCGTACAGACAATAGCTCCCGCCAGTCTTGGAGCAGCGAGACATCGTTTGCCACAATCATTGCGGCCTTCGGAAACAGCGCTAAATGCACACTTGGTTCGCGGCCCTCGATGTGGGGCAAGTAGCTCCAGACCTCTTCTGCGGTGAAGGTGAGAATGGGCGCGACGAGGCGGACTAAGGTTTCGGTGATCTTCCAGATTACTGTTTGGGCGGAGCGGCGCTCGATGCTGCTGGGTGCGAAGGTGTACATGCGGTCTTTGAGCACGTCGAGGTAGAGCGCGCTGAGGTCTACGATGGTGAACTCGTTGACTGCGTGGTATACGCGGTGGAACTCGAATCCCTCATACCAGGCGAGGACTTTTTCTGTCAGTTCGCGCGTGCGGGCGAGCATGTATCGGTCGAGGGGCAGGAGCTGGTCGTCGGTTACGGCGTCGCGCGCGGGGTCGAAGTTGTGGAGGTTTCCGAGGAGGAATTTGAAGGTGTTGCGCAGCTTGCGGTAGTTTTCTGCGGCGCGCTGCATGAGGTTTTCGCTGGCGGCTACGTCTTCGCGGAAGTCGACGCTGGCGGCCCAGAGGCGGACGATCTCTGCGCCAAGCTTGTCGGCGATGCTGACGGGATCGACTCCGTTGCCGAGGGACTTGGAGAAGGCGCGGCCCTGCTCGTCGAGGGTCCAGCCGACGGTGGTTACGCTTTTGTAGGGCGCGGCGTTTTTGATGGCGACGGAGCAGAGAAGCGAAGAGTGGAACCAGCCGCGGTGCTGGTCGGCCCCTTCGATGTAGAGGTCGGCCGGCCAGCGGAGCTCGGGATCGGTTTCGAGGACGGCGTGCCAGCTTATTCCGGAGTCGAACCAGACGTCGAGGATGTCCATTTCCTTGCGGAAGGCGGGCAGCGCGGCGTCGCCCTGAGTATTGCCGCAGGACGCGCAGGTGGTTCCGGCGGGAAGCAGTTCTTCGACCCCGTGCTTGTGCCAGGCTTCGGCGCCTTCCTGATGAAAGAGCGCGACGATGTGCTTGTTCAGCACCGGGTTGTTGAGCGGGGTGTGGCACTGGTTGCAGAGGAAGACTGCAATGGGCACTCCCCAGAGGCGCTGGCGGGAGATGCACCAGTCGGGGCGCGTGGCGATCATGTTGGAGATGCGCTCTTCTCCCCAGGAGGGGTCCCAGTTGACGCGCTTGATTTCGTCGAGGGCGCGCTGGCGGAAGGTGGTATCGGTTCCGTCGGAATTTTTTAGCGGAGTGTCTATTCCTATGAACCACTGTTCGGTGGCGCGGAAGATGACGGGGTTGTGGCAGCGCCAGCAGTGCGGGTAGGAGTGATAGATGTCGCTGCGTCCCATGAGGGCGTTGCGGGACTGGAGCAGTTCGATGATGGAGGGGTTGGCTTCAAAGACGGTTTTGCCTTCGTACTCGGGCAGGCCGTTGCGGAGGCGTCCTTCGTTGTCTACGTTGCAGGTCTGGTCTAACCCATAACGCGCTCCTGTATAAAAATCGTCGGCTCCGTGGGCGGGCGCGGTGTGGACGGCTCCGGTTCCGGTGTCGGCGGTGACGTAGTCGGCGTTGACGCCGAGGATGCTGCGGTCGAGGAAAGGGTGCTGGAACGTTACGCGGTCGAGACGGCTGCCTTTGAAGCGCGCGATTTCTTTTGCGCCTTCGAGATTGCAGGCTTCGCGCACGGCGTTGGCCAGCGATTCCGCGACGATGTAGGTGTTGCCCTCTTGCTCCATGGCCACGTAGTCGAATTCAGGATGGAAGGCTATGGCCAGCGACGCGGGAAGGGTCCACGGGGTGGTGGTCCAGATGATGGACCAGACCTTTTTGCCGGCGAGCGCAGGGTCGATGGCCGCCGGGTCGCTGGTGAGCGCGTAGCGGACGTAGACGCTGGGGCTGGTGTGCATCTCGTACTCGACTTCAGCTTCAGCGAGGGCGGTGCGGTCGTGCAGGCACCAGTAGACGGGCTTGAGTCCTTTGTAGACGAAGCCCTTCTCGAAGAAGTCGTAGAAGGCTTCGAGGGTGCTGGCCTCGTACTGCTTCGACATGGTGAGGTAGGGATTGTCCCACTGGCCGAAGACTCCCAGGCGGATGAGCTGGGTGCGCTGCAGGTCAATGAATTTCTGCGCGTATTCGCGGCAGGCGCGGAGGACGGAGAGCGCGGGCATTTCGAGCTTTTTGCGGCCGAGTTTTTCGTCCACCTTGATTTCGATGGGAAGGCCGTGGCAATCCCAGCCGGGGACCAGCGGGGCGTCGAATCCGGCCATGGTTTTGGACTTGATGATGAAGTCCTTGATGCATTTTTGGAGCGCGTGGCCGAGGTGGATGGGCCCGTTGGCGTAGGGAGGGCCGTAGTGCAGGATGTACTTTTCAGCACCCTTCCGCGCCCGGCGAATCTGCCCGTATAAGTCTGTTTCTTTCCACTGTTTGAGGCGTGCCGGTTCATTCTGCGGCAAATTGGCCTTCATGGGGAATTTGGTTTCGGGCAGCGTAAGGGTCGCCTTGAGTTCGGGCGGTGCGGACATCGTTTCTCCCAGCGGTTTTTGGAATTGGGGCAAAAGACTATTGTATCTGCTGAGAAGCGGTCAGCTGAGAGCCGGTCAGCCGAGGGGCGGTCAGCGGGATTTGCGTGGGGCCTGGGTTTGCGGCTGATTTCTTGAGTGCTTCCTGGTCATCCAATATCAGGGCGATTTTTGGTTCCGGGGGCTGGGTTTCTGCCATCAAATTGAAGACGGATGTGACTTTGCGGCCTATGATACGTCTATCTCCAAAATAGGGTTTGCGCGTCCGGCGCCGTTCGCGGTTGGGGTGTGTGGAAAAATCCACACAGCGATGGCAAGCGTAAACAGGACAGACGAGGGGGCCGTCGTCCATAATGGAGGAATACCCAGAGGCTCCGGTCTCCGGTAATGCGAAATGGGCAACCAGCTTTTGATACCTCCCGAAGAAATGACACAGCGGCCTGAGGAAGAGCCCGAGCTTCTGATTGAAGCCGACGGGTCAATGTGGACGTCGCTGCTTGCGAATCTTCGCGATGCTTTTTCGTCTCCCAAGCAGCCACCGCTTGAATTGAGTTCGCATCCGATCGCGGTGGTCGACCCAACGGAGACAGAGCCGGTGTGGAAGACGCTGGCGAACAGCCTTCAGGATTTATTTTTTCCAAAGAAGCTGGCTCCGCTGGAGCTTACGTCGAAGCCGGTTGCGGTGGTCGACCGGATGGCGGTCAAGCGCGGACCTCTTTCGAGCGCGCTGGCGCTTCTGTTGCATGTGCTGGTGCTTGCGCTGATTTTTCTGCTCGCCCTGGCGCAGTGGCGTACGCGCGTGATCCATAGAAAAACCACGGAGACAGCGGTTGATGTGAAGCCGTTCATCCCGTTGACTCCGAAGATGCAACAGTCGATGGGCGGCGGCGGCGGCGGCGGCACGCACAGCCCGATTGAAGCTTCAAAGGGGCACTTGCCGGAGATGTCGAAGCAGCAGATTACGCCTCCGCAGATTTTAAAGATCGATCATCCGAAGCTGCCGGTTCCTGAGACGATTGTGATGCCGCAGCAGGTGAAGCTGCCGGACGTGAAGATGCCGGATGTAGGCATGCCAAACTCGCAGCAGGTGACGCTGGCATCGCAGGGCGGTGGATCGGGATCGGGCTTTGGCAGCGGCAATGGCGGCGGTATCGGATCGGGCAACGGCGGCGGCGTTGGGCCCGGCGAAGGCGGCGGCTACGGTGGCGGACTGATGCATCCGGGGGGCGGGGTTTCGGCTCCGCAGGTGATTTATTCGGTCGATCCTGAGTTCTCGGACGAGGCACGGCGGGCGAAGTATCAGGGCATCTGCGTCGTGTCGTTGATTGTGGATGCGCAGGGAAATCCGCAGGGGATCAAGATCGCGCGCGCGCTGGGAATGGGTCTGGATGAGAAGGCCATAGAAGCGGTGAAGCAATACAAGTTCAAGCCCGCTTATTACCAGGGGCATCCCGTGCCGGTGATGATCAATATCGAGGTAAATTTCAGGATTTACTAAGTGCGGAATTGCAGGGGAGGGCTGGCCTTTGGCCGGCCTTTTCTTTTTTGGGGCGAATTCGGACTGCGGATTGCTCACACGCACTGTTTACGTTTTCGCTGTCTCCGCAAACGGCAGGTAAGGTTTTGTCTTTCTTTAATCGCATCTGGCGTGATAAAAGACATCTGTTCCCTAACACTTCTTCATAAACAGAGACCCACTGAGCCAGCTAACAAGATCTCCGGTCTCGACAGCAGATTCGCGCAGTTTAGACACAATGCCCAGCAGGTAATCCGATGAGTGTCCTCTCGCCCCAAGCCGCTGAGATACCAGCGACCGCCAGCAAATCCGTGAAGCCCGCCAAGCTCCGGCTTTACTATTTGCTTTTCTTTTTCTCCGGTTTCCCGGCGCTTCTCTATCAGATTGTGTGGCAGCGGGCGCTGTTCACGCTGTATGGAGTGAACATCGAATCGGTCACGATGATTGTGACTGTGTTCATGCTCGGCCTGGGTCTGGGCAGCCTTGCGGGCGGATGGCTTTCGGTTCGGTCCAGGATTCGATTGCTGGCCGCGTTCGGTGGTATCGAACTCTCAATCGGCGTTTTCGGCGTGGCATCGCTCCGAATTTTCCATCGCGTGGGCGCCTTTACAGCGGGCAAGTCTACTCTTGAAACAGGCCTCGTTTCATTCGCTCTCCTGCTTTTGCCGACGTTGCTGATGGGAAGCACGCTGCCGTTGCTGGTGGAATACTTTGTCCGGCGCACGGGCAATTTGGGAGAGTCGGTAAGCGCTCTCTATTCGGTCAACACGTTCGGTTCCGGAGTGGCGTGTCTTGCCGCCGCGCTCTTTCTGATGCGGGTTTTTGGTGAAGCGGGAGCGATGCGGGTGGCAGCGTGTTTCAACTTCTTTGTCGGAATGACCGCCCTGGCGCTGCAGGTGGGAGATGTTGCGCCGGCTCCAAGAGAGAAGTTGCCGGAGGCCGCAATGGAATCGGATACGATTCCATTCTGGATCGGCATGCTGCTGGCGGGCGTTACGGGCTTTATTGCGCTGGCCTATGAAATTATCTGGTATCGGCTTTACTCCTTCGCGTCAGCAGGGGCAGCTGCCTGCTTCGCTGGTCTACTTGCTTTCTATTTGTTCGGAATCGCGTGCGGCTCGCTCGTGGTCTACGATGCTTGCCAGCGGAAAATGAGGAACGACGTCCACCGCATATTGCAGACTTGCGCGGGGGTGGTGGTACTAGGGACGATCGCCTCGTTTCTTCTTGGACCCGCGCTAGCGCGCTCCATTGTGCACGTTCCCTATGTGCTGACATTTGGCTTCGTCTTCATCGCGGCGGGGTTGCTGGGGTCAGCGTTTCCATTGCTTGCGGAGGCGGCTGTGGGGTCAGGAGCGGGCGCGGGAAAACGCATCGGTTTTCTCTATCTGAGCAATATCGTTGGCTCAACTCTGGGCAGCTTTCTCGTCGGCTTCGTTGTGCTGGACTATTGGTCTACACGCGCCACCTCGCTGCTCCTTCTCTGTCTGGGTCTTATCGCTGCTACAGCGCTTGCGGTTCTTTCCGGACCAAAAAGCCACAAGGGCGTGTTCGCTTTCGGTTGCGCAGGGTGCGTCGCGGCGGCATTGTGTTCGGGTCCATTGTTTTCCCGCATGTACGAGCGATTGCTTTATAAATCCGACTACCGCAGCAGCATGAGATTCGCGGATGTAGTGGAGAACCGGAGCGGCGTGATCGCAGTAGATCCTGCGGATATCGTTTACGGCGGCGGGGCCTATGATGGACGCTTCAATACGGATCTGGTTCACGATTCCAACGGCCTTATTCGCGCCTTTGCGGTGAGTAACCTTCGTCCGGGACAAAAAAACATCCTGGTCATCGGTCTCTCTTCCGGATCATGGGCGCAGGTGGTCGCGAACGATCCGGATGTTGAGGATGAAACGATTGTAGAAATCAATCCGGGCTATCTGCCGCTGATTCGCAAGCACGCGGATGTCGTCAGCCTGTTGGGAAATCCCAAAGTCCACATTGTGATCGATGACGGCCGGCGATGGCTGGTGAGCCATCCGGATCGCAAGTTCGATTTCATCCTGATGAATACGTCTTTTAACTGGCGCGCAAACGCTACCAATCTTCTGTCGACGGAGTTTTTGGGACTGATTCGCGCGCATCTGAACCCCGGCGGCGTCGCGTACTACAACACTACGTCGTCTGAACGAGTGCTGATGACCGGATCGACGGTGTTCCCATACTCTCTCCGCATTTTCAATTTCCTTGCCGTGAGCGACAGCCCTCTTGTCCTTGACAAAGATCTTTGGAGAGCGAAGCTGACAAACTACAGGATTGATGGGCGTCCGGTTTTCGAACTTTCGAATCCGGTGGACCGGGATGCGCTCAATAAGATTCTGCATCTGGATGATATGTCTGGAATTTCGCGGGGCATGGTGGAATCGCGAGCGAGCATGCTGGATCGCTTCAAGGGCATTCGCCTTATTACGGATGACAACATGGGGACTGAGTGGCAGTAAGTGATGCAGAATTTCCGCCAACCGGCTGTGAAATCACAAAAGCCCGGAAGGATTATCCTCCGGGCTTTTGATTTGTGACGTTCATCGATGCGCGGACATGCGTTGTCCTTGTGCCAGCACTAATTCTTAAGCGAGATGGCCACCACCGAGTAGGACGGGAGGTCGAAGGTTGTCTGTATGCCTCCGGAAGCGGATATTGTTGAGGCCGGCCAGCTGCTTACGTGCGGATTCGCCTCGTTAATGGTGTAGAGCGTGCTTGTGGGCGATGAGAGGCCATTGCTGTTGATCTGCACCGTGACTCCTGAGAACGAGCTGGATGTTGGATTGATGACCAGGATGGAATCGGTGGTCGAGGTGTAGTAGGCGGTCGCAATCAGGCCTTGCCCGCTCGCTCCGGAGGAAAGCGTTACCGAGGTTGCCATGTACCCGCCGCCCTCCAGATCGAGGAAGGACGGAGCGAAGATCAGCTCGTATGTGTACCACTGCGGATAAGGCTGCGCCTGGGCTCCGGTTGCGGCCTTGGTGCAGTCCATGGCGGCGTCCACGACGCCGAGGACGCACATTGCCTGCTGCGCGGCGGCGAAATAGATCATTCTGGTCGGCAAGATGGCCGCACCCTTGTATGCAGAGTTCAGGATCTGCGCGATGGTCATGCTGTTGAAGAGCGGCGAATAGATCGGGCTGTTGCGGCAGCAGTCCGGTTCCAGCGCCCAGTCGTCGTTGTATTCGTCGAAGTAGATTGGCGTCTTCGCACCCAGCGGCGTCTTTGCCGCCTTTACTGCGTTGTACGCCGCAAGGTAATACGCCTGCATGCCTTGCGAGGGATCCAGAATCTTCGCACGCATGGAGGGCGTACCTCCTGCGCCATCCCAGGTCATTCCATTGTTAATGTCGGTGGTATTTGCCAGGTAACGGTGATAGCTGTAGAAATCGATGTAGGGGTCTACGGAGGCAGTGAACAGCATGTTGGGGAAAGAGACACCCGCACCCGCCGGGCCGCCAATGTGAATGGTTACGCCGTCGGTCTTTGCCTGCGCTTTCATGAGGGGCGCAGCGGCGGCGTAGATGCTGACGTAGTCGTTAAACTTGTTTGACGAGCAGAGGGCGGTGGTGGTGGGCTCGTTCCAAATTTCATAATCCTGTGCCAGGCCGGGGAAGGTTGCGTCCAGGTGCGCCACGATGGCGGCCGCTAACTGGCCCCATCCGTTTAGATCCGCTGGAACATCTGTGATTGGAGCGGCGGGGCATCCGCCGGAGGAAGGCTGCAAAAAGCTGGGCGTATCTACGAGATCGATGATCGGGTTTACTCCGGCGGCGGCGAGTTTGGACATATCGCTGTTGAGCGCGTTCCAATTCGGAGTGGTGGTCGGATATACATTGGGAAGCTCAAGATGATAGCGCGCTGCGGTGAAGCCTCCCTGCACCACCGTGGCGCGGTTGGCGTTGGTGGGAAGACTCTCAAGGTATTCGACTCCAAGCATGCGGGCAGGAATCGCAACCTGAGAGCCGGACCGCGAGCCGAAGTCGACGGTAACCGACGCACTCTGAGCTGTGCTGTATGCGCCTGCTCCGGAGACCCCAGCGGTCTGCGGGCTGGCGATGGCGTCGTCTGTTACAGACAGCAGCGCTACCCGGTTGCCGATGGCGGCAGGTTTGAAAGCTACCGTTACCGTGCAGCTTGAACTTGCCGCCAGTGTGCTGCCGCATGTTTTGCCGGTGATGCTGAAGTCACCGGGATCGGTGCCTGCGAACGCGATGCTCGAGATGGAAACAGAGCCGGAACCGCCGCTGGTTAACGTAAACGTCTTAGAGGCTGCGGTAGATCCGACAGTCTGCGAACCCCACGACAGGCCGGAGGGGCTGATAGTGACTGTGGCGGTGGGCGCGGGAGTGCCGGTGCCGGAGAGCGGAACTGTCTGCGGGCTGTTGCTGGCTCCGTCAACTAAGTTCAGGGTTGCCGTACGCGCGCCGGTCGTGGTCGGTTGGAAGAGCAAGGTTACATAGCAGGATTTTGAAGGCGCCAGGCTCGTGCCGCAGGCATTAGCAGTGATGGTAAAGTCGGTCGGGTCAGCTCCTGTAATGGAACGGCCGGAGATGCTTATCGTCGAGGAGCCATTGTTGGTCAGAGTTACGTACCTTTGTCCGCTGGCCCCGTTGACTGCGATAGAGCCGAAGGACAAGCTGGAGGGTGATGCCGTGGCTGTCCCGCCAGACGAGGTGACGCCGGTGCCGGAGAGCGCTACCGTAAGTGGAGTTGTGCTGGCGCTATCGGTGATGCTGTAGGTGGCGCTACGCGCTCCTGCTGCCGTTGGTTTGAAGAGGAGCGAAGCCGTGCAGCTGGCGGACTCGGCCAGGCTGGAGCCGCATGTGGTGGATGAGACAGAGAAATCTCCGGGGTTCGTTCCTGCGAGTGTGCCCGCGCTGAGCGTTACCGAATTCGCAGTGCCATTGCTCACGGTTACGGACTGAGCAGCGCTGCTTGATCCGATGTTGACGCTGCCGAAAGGCAGGCTGGTGGGAGATATCGTGACGGTTCCAGAAGATGTGCCGGTGCCGGAGAGCGCTACAGTGAGCGGTGTGGTGCTGGCGCTGTCGGTGATGCCGTAGGTGGCGCTGCGTGCCCCTGTGGCCGTTGGTTTGAAGAGAAGCGAAGCCGAGCAGCTGGCGGAGGCGGCCAGGCTGGAGCCGCAGGTGGTGGATGAAACAGAGAAATCTCCGGGGTTAGTTCCTGAGAGCGTGCCTGCGCTGAGCGTCACGGAACTCGAAGTGCCATTGCTCACGGTTACGGACTGAGAAGCGCTGCTCGATCCGACGGTGATGCTGGCGAAAGACAGGCTGGTGGGCGATATCGTGACGCTTCCTGAAGATGTTCCAGTGGCTGTGCCGGAGAGCGAGACATCCTGAGGACTGTTGCCGGCGCTGTCTGTGAAGACCAACGTTGCCGTGCGCGTACCGGCGACGGTTGGCTTGAAGAGAATCGTAGCGATACAGCTGGCGGAGGCGGCGAGACTCGATCCGCAGGTGTTTTGATAGACCGAGAAGTCGCCAGCATTAGTTCCGGTAAAGGAGATGTCGCTGATGGTGATGGCGCTGGTCCCGGAGTTGGTGAGCGTTACCGGTTTAGGTCCGCCAGCGGAGCCTACTGCGACGCTGCCCCAGGTGAGTGAGGAGGGTGATGCGTTGGCTGTTCCGCCGGAAGATGTGCCGGTGCCGGAGAGCGCTACGGTGAGCGGTGTGGTGCTGGCGCTGTCGGTGATGCTGTAGGTGGCGCTCCGTGCCCCTGTGGCCGTTGGTTTGAAGAGAAGCGAAGCCGTGCAGCTGGCGGAGGCGGCCAGGCTGGAGCCGCAGGTGGTGGATGAAACAGAGAAATCTCCGGGGTTAGTTCCTGAGAGCGTGCCTGCGCTGAGCGTCACGGAACTCGAAGTGCCATTGGTGATGGTGACGGACTGAGAGCTGCTGCTTGATCCGACGTTGATGCTAGCGAAAGACAGGCTGGTGGGCGATATCGTGACGCTTCCGGCAGATGTGCCGGTGCCGGAGAGCGCTACGGTGAGCGGTGTGGTGCTGGCGCTGTCGGTGATGCTGTAGGTGGCGCTACGCGCCCCTGTGGCCGTTGGCTTGAAGAGAAGCGAAGCCGTGCAGCTGGCGGAGGCGGCCAGGCTGGATCCGCAGGTGGTGGATGAGATCGCGAAGTCGCCTGCATTCGTTCCTGAGAATGTGCCTGCGCTGAGTGTTACTGAACTCGCAGTGCCGTTGGTTATGGTTACGGACTGAGAAGCGCTGCTTGACCCGACGGTGATGCTAGCGAAAGGCAGGCTTGCAGGCGATATCGTGACGCTTCCGGAAGATGTTCCAGTGGCTGTGCCGGAGAGCGAGACATCCTGAGGACTGTTGCCGGCGCTGTCTGTGAAGACCAACGTTGCCGTGCGCGTACCGGCGACGGTTGGCTTGAAGAGAATCGTAGCGATACAGCTGGCGGAGGCGGCGAGACTCGATCCGCAGGTATTTTGATAGACCGAGAAGTCGCCAGCATTAGTTCCGGTAAAGGAGATGTCGCTGATGGTGATGGCGCTGGTCCCGGAGTTGGTGAGCGTTACCGGTTTAGGTCCGCCAGCGGAGCCTACTGCGACGCTGCCCCAGGTGAGTGAGGAGGGTGATGCGTTGGCTGTTCCGCCGGAAGATGTTCCGGTGCCGGAGAGCGCTACGGTGAGCGGAGTGGTGCTGGCACTGTCGGTGATGCTGTAGGTGGCGCTCCGCGCCCCTGTGGCAGTTGGCTTGAAGAGAAGCGAAGCCGTGCAGCTCGCGGATGCAGCCAGGCTGGATGCGCAGGTGGTGGATGAGACAGAGAAATCGCCGGCGTTCGTTCCTGAGAGTGTACCTGCGCTGAGGGTTACTGAACTCGAAGAGCCATTGGTGATGGTGACGGACTGAGAGCTGCTGCTTGATCCGACGTTGATGCTAGCGAAAGACAGGCTGGTGGGCGATATCGTGACGCTTCCGGCAGATGTGCCGGTGCCGGAGAGCGCTACGGTGAGCGGTGTGGTGCTGGCGCTGTCGGTGATGCTGTAGGTGGCGCTGCGCGCCCCTGTGGCCGTTGGCTTGAAGAGAAGCGAAGCCGTGCAGCTGGCGGAGGCGGCCAGGCTGGATCCGCAGGTGGTGGATGAGATCGCGAAGTCGCCTGCATTCGTTCCTGAGAATGTGCCTGCGCTGAGTGTTACTGAACTCGCAGTGCCGTTGGTTATGGTTACGGACTGAGAAGCGCTGCTTGACCCGACGGTGATGCTAGCGAAAGGCAGGCTTGCAGGCGATATCGTGACGCTTCCGGAAGATGTTCCAGTGGCTGTGCCGGAGAGCGAGACATCCTGGGGACTGTCGCCGGCGCTATCGGCGAAGACCAGAGTCGCCGTGCGCGTACCGGCAGCGGTTGGCTTGAAGAGGATAGTAGCCGTGCAGCTGGCGGAGGCGGCGAGACTCGATCCGCAGGTTTTTTGATAGACCGAGAAGTCGCCAGCGTCGGCTCCGATAAACGAGATGCCGCTGATGGTGATCGAGGAGCTGCCGGTGTTGGTGAGCGTTACCGGTTTAGGTCCGCCAGCGGAGCCTACCGCGACGCTGCCCCAGATGAGAGAGGAGGGTGATGCGGTTCCTGTTCCGCCAGATGAGGTGGTGCCGGTGCCGGAGAGAGAAACAGTGAGCGGTGTGGTGCTGGCGCTGTCGGTGATGCTGTAGGTGGCGGAACGCGTGCCCGCTGCCGCGGGCTTGAAGAGGATCGAAGCCGTGCAGCTGGCGGAGGCGGCCAGGCTGGAGCCGCAGGTGGTGGAGGAGACTGAGAAATCTCCGGGGTTCGTTCCTGAGAGCATTCCTGCGCTGAGGGTTACCGAACTCGAAGTGCCGTTCTTCACGGTAATGGATTGAGTGCTGCTGCTCGATCCGACGTTGATGCTAGCGAACGACAGGCTGGTGGGCGATATCGTGACGCTTCCTGGAGATGTGCCGGTGCCGGAGAGAGAAACAGCGAGCGGTGTGGTGCTGGCGCTGTCGGTGATGCTGTAGGTGGCGCTCCGCGCCCCTGTGGCGGTTGGCTTGAAGAGAATCGAAGCCGTGCAGCTGGCGGAGGCGGCCACGCTGGATCCGCAGGTGGTGGAGGAGACAGAGAAATCTCCGGCGTTCGTTCCTGAGAATGTGCCTGCGCTGAGTGTTACCGAACTCGAAGTGCCGTTGCTGACGATTACAGATTGAGAGGTACTGCTCGATCCGACGCTGACGCCGGTGAAAGTCAGGCTGGCAGGAGATATCGTGACGCTTCCCGAAGCGGAACCGGTGGCTGTGCCGGAGAGCGAGACATCCTGAGGACTGTCGCCGGCGCTATCGGCGAAGACCAGAGTCGCCGTGCGCGTACCGGCGGCGGTGGGCTTGAAGAGAATCGAAGCCGTGCAGCTGGCGGAGGCGGCTAGAGTGGATCCGCAGGTGCTTTGAAAGATCGCGAAGTCGCCGGTGTCGGCTCCGCTAAACGAGATGCTGCCGATGGTGATCGAGCCGCTGCCGGTGTTGGTGAGCGTCACCATCTTCTGTCCGCTCGCTTGTCCTACCGGCACGCTCCCCCAGATGATCGAGGAGGGCGATGCGGTTGCTGTTCCGCCAGACGAGGTGGTGCCGGTGCCGGAGAGCGCTGCGGTGAGCGGTGTGGTGCTGGCGCTGTCGGTGATGCTGTAGGTGGCGCTCCGCGAGCCTGTAGCCGTTGGTTTGAAGAGAATCGAAGCGGTGCAGTTGGCCGAGGCTGCCAGGCTGGAGCCGCAGGTGGTGGATGAGATGGAGAAATCTCCGGGGTTCGTTCCTGAGAGTGTCCCTGCGCTGAGGGTTACCGAACTCGAAGTGCCATTGCTTATGGTGACGGATTGAGAAGCGCTGCTTGACCCGACGTTGATGATAGCGAATGACAGGCTGGTGGGCGATATCGTTACGCTTCCGGAGGATGTGGCGGGCGTTGCTGTGATGTGTGGTTCCACCCCGCATCCGGGGATAACGCCGAGGACCAGCAACGCTAACAGAGCCTTGAGGGGAGAGCGGCGCGATTTGCAGGGGATTTGCAGGGAATTCTCAGGGAATGAACCAGGCATCGAGGCCTCGATAGGAACACAAATTCACGTCTCGTGCTGGCGGTGGGGGTTCGCCCGACAAATCGTAATCCGCGGGTCGGTGGGCGCCACGTGTGTGATCTTAGGTGCAACGCGGTTCCTAAGGGTTGGCTATTCGGTAGAAGAACCTGTCTCGATTGTTCTGCCGCTCCGCAAATCGGGAGGAATTGGATTATGTTCCCGGCCGCAGTTTGCCAAGTGTGTGGCATAAGTGGTTAAAAATAATTCATTCTTCTGCAAAGCCTATGGATCGACAACCTGCCCAATTGCTGAGATGAGAAGTTCGGCCCGGGCTGCCCGGAGGTTACTCGACTGCTACGAGAAATTCCGCCTCGATGTGCCGCGGCTCGCGGAGCGTCGAAGCACGCGGCTGACGGGTAAAACATCAAACCGATCTTCGTTTTCAAAACCGGTTCGAAACATTCGCGTGCATCGTTTGTTTCACCTGTCGCGTGAACGTAAATCGTTGCTCGTCTCCTGCTGCGAGATGCCGTTTAAGAGCGGAGAAATTTCGCAAATCGACTCGGTGATCCATCGCAGCGATGTATTTCTGCATCCAATCGGACTTGTTTCAACTACTGCCTGTCACCTGACCCCGAGTTCAGAAAATCGAAGGTTCTGAGGAGAAGTTGAATTCAATCTCAGACCTGGACGGCTGAAGGAGTCGGTTATACGGCGGGCTAATGCGACGGTTAACTGCCGGTAAGAAGGAAGTCCAACAACAGCATCATTAAAAAAGGAGCACGAGACGATGAATTTGCATGGCGAGAAAGTAGCTGTTTGCGGCGCCGGGGGCTTTATCGGAGGACACATGGTAAAGAAGCTTCTGGAGCTTGGGGCTAACGTTGTGCGGGCGATCGATATCAAGCCGATCGATGAGTGGTACCAGAGTTCGAGCGACGTCGAAAATCTTACACTGGATCTGAAGGACAAGGACAATTGCTACAAAGCCGCGAAGGCCGCCAGCGTGGTCTTTCAACTGGCAGCCGATATGGGCGGGATGGGCTTTATCGAAAACAATAAAGCGCTCTGCATGCTCAGCGTACTGACCACCACGCATATGCTTATGACGGCTCGCGACAGCGGAGTCGACCGCTTCTTTTATTCCTCTTCCGCTTGTGTGTACAACGGCGATAAACAAAAGAATCCTGAAGTCGTTCCGCTCAAGGAAGAAGATGCCTATCCGGCGCTTCCGGAGGACGGCTACGGATGGGAGAAGCTGTTCAGCGAGCGCATGTGCCGTCACTTCGAGGAGGACTTCGGGCTGCAATGCCGGGTGGCGCGTTATCACAACGTTTACGGGCCACTGGGAACGTGGACGGGTGGGCGCGAGAAGGCTCCCGCGGCTATCTGCCGCAAGGTGATCGAAGCGAAAAGTTCCGGGCGCCATGAAATAGACATTTGGGGCGACGGAAAGCAAACGCGCAGCTTCATGTATATCGACGACTGCACGCGGGGCACGCAGCTCATTGCGGAAAGCGAGATTCACGAGCCGATCAACCTCGGAAGCAGCGAACTGGTAACGATCGACCAACTTGTGGACATCGTCGAGGACATTGCGGGGCTCAAATTGAAGCGAAATTACCAACTGGATGCTCCCAAGGGAGTGAATGGGCGGAACAGCGACAACACGAAAATAGTTGAATACCTTGGGTGGGAGCCCTCGATTCGGCTGCGTGACGGCCTGGCAAAGACCTACGAATGGATTGAGAGCGAGATGTTGGTTGCTGCTCCCAGCGCGAGGTAAAGAGGTAAATGCGAGGGCAGGAACATTCCTTCCCGCCGCCTCATGTTATTGTTCCAGTGACTGTTACGACTGCCGCGAAGAGCATGAGGCCCGCATTAACCGCGGGCCCAACCTATTGGAACTCTCTGCGTTTCTGATAGGCCAAGGTACTATGCCAATCCTTTTTCTCAAAGCGCGGCGTCTGAAACAGATTTTCTTCCTATACAACCTTATGGGCCTAGTCCTCGTCTTTGTTGATTAACACACGGCGAGAAGATTCCGCCAAACCGGCCATGCTCGATTTGTACAAATTCCCCAGGGGTTCCAAACGCCAATCATTGGGTGGAACATGCACACTAAAACTAACGATGAAGTCAGAGTTGTTTCTTTTCCACAGCGAGAGGAAAGGTCAACTCCCGACTCTTCTTCCAGAAGCATCAAAGGTTCAGCAATGGATTCCTGTACTACTTTTCCCAGATCCAACATCTCCATCGTTATCGCAGATTCAGTGGCGATCACGTCGGAACTTCTTACGCAGGCGTTCTCTAAGCAATCTGATTTCGAAATCTCAGGTTGCCCTAGAAATCTGGAGGAGCTGGCGAAGATAATCTCTCAACACCCACCAGACATCGCGATCATCAAGAGCGCAGACAAGAAGGGAATGTTCACTCCTCTTGTAATTCTGGACACCATTCACAGTATTTCGCCTTCCACCCGTTCTATTGTTCTTTCCGCTGAACTCAACAGGGAAGACGTGGTTGCCTACTTTCATGCTCAAGCCCGGGGCATTCTTCCGGCCGATCTTACCGACTTTGCGACTTTGTGCAAATGCATTCAGTCGGTACATGAAGGCCAGATTTGGGCGTCGAGTAACCAGCTGAACTATCTGATCGAATCTCTTTACGGGTCAAAGCCGATTTCGGTCGTCAATGCAAAGGGCGACACGGTTCTCAGCGTCCGCGAGCAGGAAGTGCTTCGCCTGCTGGCCGAAGGGCTGAGCAATCGTTCCATGGCGGCGGCACTCAACCTGAGTGAACACACGATCAAGAATCATCTCTTTCACATTTTCTACAAACTCGGCGTGTCGAATCGGACGGAAGCGATTCTTTACGCGATGAGGCGGAGAGTTCTACCTGAGCGCAAGAATGCCAGCTGACCCCGGCATGGTATGGGGATACGGCCCGACAGGATAGAACGGCTCTTTGGTAGAGGTTAGTTTCAAGTTGCGGAGAGTGATGCGATGGCGCTTCGAACCACGATGAATTTATCGATGCCGCTGTTGCTCGTTCCCTCATGCAGAGCGAAAAAACAAACCATGACCGGGTAGCCAGTCATGGTGCCTTTCAGTCCCCAGGTATTTCAGGCCCGTTTAAGCCCCCAGAGGTTGTGAACGTTATGAAGGATCAAAATTTTGGAGCCAGTGGATCAATTTATTTCAGGTCGTCTCTGATACGAGTTGCGCGCACGAGCTCTTTCGCCCTTGGATCTGCCTTTCTTCTGCTCGTAGTAGTCGCCGCAATGACCGGTTGCGGCGTGCACTTCAATGTGCTGCCGACCGTAACCTTGTCGCCGGCCACTCTCTCATGGCATAAGGTCGACATTGGAGATACATCGGGCGCAGACACCGTCACGGTCACGAATTCGAGTCCGGCCGGGTCGATACCGCTGACGATTTCTTCGATCAATATCAGCGCTAACTGGATTGTGACGGCGACCACGTGCCCGACTACTTCCGCGACCGCGACTACGTCCGGGACGCCTGCGGCTCCTGCGACGCTGGCGCCTGGCGCTACCTGCACCATCAAGGTAGCTTTTCGCCCCGGGACCTCCGGGGCATTAACCGGCACACTTTCGCTCACGGATAATGCGACGAATACCCCGGCATCCGTATCGCTGACCGCCACGGGAGGTATTGGGTTCCTGTTATTCACTCCGACATCGCTCTCATTTCCCGGTGTCGCCGCGAACAATGTGAGCCAGCCGCAAAATGCGACGCTCACCAATGAATCATCCGCTCCGATTACGATCACAAAATTTACTACCAGCGGCCATTTTGCCGAGGGGAATAGTTGCCCGATCAGTCCGGACACATTGGCTCCTGGCGGCACGTGTACAGTATCGGTGACGTCGAATCCGGTGGCGAGCGGCGTGATCGAAGGCGCAGTAAATGTATACGATGATCTTGGCAATGTGACGCAGCTGTATCTTTCCGGCACCGATCAGGGCTTGCAAAATGTGGGTGCGCTCAACTTCTCTCCACCCAATCTGCTTTGGGGTAAGTTGACCGTTGGGGGAACTGCCGCAGCCAAGACCGTCACCGTTACCAATACTCAATCCGGCAGCGTAACTTTCTCCGATATTTCCACGGGGCCTGACTTCTTAATTATGGCTTCGACCTGCCCGGTCGCGCCCGCAACCCTGGGTGGAGGGTCCTCCTGTTCGGTATCGGTAGCTTTCCGCCCAACGATCGCGGGCTCCATCAGTGAGCTGTTGACGTTCGACGACAATGCGCCGGGAAGTCCGCAGGCATTGTCTTTGAGAGGCACGGGAGTTCTGGGAGATATGCTGTTCACTCCCGCGTCGCTCTTGTTTGCCGGTGTCGACCCGGGCCAGGTGAGTCCGGCCCAGACTGCAACGCTTACCAATGAGGAGACGGGCAACATCAGCCTTGCTTCGATTACAGTGAGCGGTCATTTTGCCCAGACGAACAACTGCCCACCCACGCTGGGGCCGCAGGCCAGCTGCACGTTTGAGGTCACCGCCGATCCCATCGCCGACGGCGTCATTTTCGGCTCAGTGAACGTGAAGGACAACTCCGGAAACGGGATCCAGCTCTACCTCCAAGGTCAGGGCGGAGGGACGAATCAGGTTCTGAGCTTCTCTCCCAACCCGATTGTGTGGGGCACGATTGATGTGGGGCAGACGGCCGGCTCCAAGACGTTGACCGTAGATAATGGCCAAACCGTTCCGCTCACCATTTATTCGATCTCGATCGGGCAGGATTTCTTCGAGTCGAAGTCGACCTGTCCGACCGCTCCGACTACGGTGCCTGCGGGTTCGTCGTGCACAATCTCGCTCGCTTTCCGTCCGTATTCTGCGGGAGCGAAGAGCGAAGTGATCACCTTCACCGATGACGCACCGGGCGGCAACCAGTCAGTGTCGCTGAGAGGTACGGCCGTCGTGGGATCACTGTTATTCAATCCGACGTCGCTTGCGTTTGCCGGAGTTACTCCGAATACCGTCAGCCCGTCGCAGACTGCTACGCTGACGAACGAAGAAGCCAGCGCTGTCACGCTTGCGTCCATCACCGTGAGCGGGCACTTCGCTCAGACAAACAATTGTCCGGGCACACTCGCGCCTCAGGCCAGTTGCACGTTCACGGTCACTTCGAATCCGACGATCGAGGGGCTGACCTCAGGTTCGGTTAATGTGAAGGACAGCACCGGCAATACCACCCAGCTCTATCTGTCGGGAATGGGCGGCGTGCTTGTCAGCGATCCCGGCGGAAGCGCGCAGGTGAGCGTTTCGCCTACCTCGCTGGCGATGGGCAGTGTTGCAGTCGGACAGACGTCGGGTGCGTCCGCAGTCGTTCTGAGCAATGCCGATACGGGGCCGCTGACCATTTCTTCGATCACCGTGGGGCCCGACATTTATGAGACGGCGAACACGTGTCCGGTTGAACCGTACGCGCTGGCGTCAGGCGCTGCCTGCACGGTCTCGGTGGCCTTCCGTCCGCAGTCGCCGGGCGCGAAGAACGAGTCGATCACCTTTACCGACAATGCATCGACCAGCCCGCAAACGGTCACAGTTACAGGGACGGGAACTCCGGGCAACCTGTTGTTCACGCCAACTTCACTTGCATTCCCGTCAGTCACGACGGGCAGCACCAGTTCCGCTCAGACCGCAACTCTTACGAACGAGCTGGCGACGGCGATTACGCTCAAGAGCATTCAGGCCATGGGCACGTTCGTTCAGACCAACGACTGCCCGGCGAGTCCGAACACGCTTGCAGCCGGCGCGAGTTGCACCGTCAGCGTGTCCGCTGATCCCGCGATGGCGGGAAGCTTTACCGGCTCAGTTGATGCAACGGATAGTACCGGTGCGGTGACGCAGCTTTACCTGAGCGGCACTGCGATCGAGTCAACCGGCGGCACGACGTCGCTGGTGACAATGTCGCCAACGACGCTGGGCTGGGGGAATGTTGCGGTTGGTGGCACCTCCGGCACGAAGACCCTCACCTTCACCGATAACCAGAGCTCGGCTCTGACGATCAGCGCAATCTCGACGGGGACGGATTTTGTATTGTCGGCAAACAGCTGTCCGACTTCGCCGTCGCAGCTTGCAGGGGGCGCCTCGTGCACGGTCTCGGTGGTCTTCAGGCCTGCATCCACGGGCGCGAAGAGTGAGGCGCTCACCTTTACCGATAACGCTGCCAGCAGAACACAGACAGCTATGCTTACCGGCACTGGCACGGCGGGGACTCTGTTATTCGTGCCGGGTTCTCTCGGCTTTGCCGCGGAGCCGGACTATGGCACCAGCCCGTCGCAGATGGCGACGCTGACTAATATGTCGGCTTCGGCTGTGACGCTTTCTTCGATCACAGTGAATGGCGCGTTCGCTCAGACGAATAATTGCCCCATCGGCACGTTCGCGGCAAATGCGAGCTGCACGGTCACGGTTACCTCGAAGCCGACAGCGGTCGGCGCATATACGGGTTATGTCAGCGTAAAGGACAGTTCGGGAAGCGGGACCATGCTGTCCCTCAGCGGCTCGGGAACGAAACCGAATACGGGCAGCGCGACCTTGACTCCGCCGAACAAGCAATTCACGTCGGTGTACGCAGGCAGCAGCGGCAGTCCCATCGCCTTCACTCTGACAAACAACGGATCGGTTGCGCTTTTCATCTCGCAGATCGGGATCTCGAATGCGAACTTCTCTGAGACGAACACCTGCGGCAGCTCGCTGGCCGGCAACGCGAGCTGCACTATCTTGGTGAGCTTCACTCCGCAGAGAAGCGGCGCACAGGCGGCGACGCTCACGGTGACAGACGATGCGAGCAATAATTCCCAGACCGCCAAACTCGTTGGTACTGCACTGGTGGCGCCGCTCTCTTTGTCGCCGACGGCGCTTAGCTGGGGCAAAGTCGTGGTCGGTGGCAGCTCCGGCGCGAAGACTCTGACACTCACGAATTCGCAGACATCCGGCGCGATCATTGACTCAATTACGACGGGGCCCGATTTCCATATCTCAGCGAATAGCTGCCCGGCGTCGCTGTCGGCGCTCGCTGCAGGAGCTTCCTGCACGGTTTCGGTGATTTTCAGACCTACATCAGCGGGCGCGAAGAGCGAGACGATTTCGTTTAACGACAATGCTGCGAATAGTCCGCAGACGGCGACCCTGACGGCGACGGGAACGATGGGAGCGCTGATGTTCGCGCCCGGATCGCTGACGTTTGCGTCGGTGACGGACGGCAAGACGAGCGCGTCGCAGATGGCCACGCTCACTAACGAGTCCGGGTCAGCTGTCACACTCTCACCCATCACGGTTAGCGGCGCCTTCGCACAAACCAATAACTGCCCGGTGGGCACATTCGCCGCGAACGCGAGCTGCACAGTTACGGTGACTTCGAAGCCGACGGCCGCAGGCGCGTTTACGGGTTCGGTGAACGCAAAGGACAGCTCGGGAGGCGCGACTCAGCTCTTCCTTAGCGGGAGCGGGGTCCAGGCTCCAACAGGAACCGCGACGTTGAGTCCATCGAGCAATCACTTTACCGGCGTGACTTCCGGCAACAGCGGTACTCCAGTTGCTTTCACGCTGACGAACAATGGTTCCACCGCCATCACCATCTCGCAGATTGCTGTCTCGAATACGAACTTCACCGAGACGAACACCTGCGGCAGCTCTCTGGCGGGCAACGCCAGCTGCACGGTTTCCGTGACCTTTGCTCCCAAGAGTGTTGGCCCGCAGGCGGCGACGCTTACCGTAACCGATGACGCAGTAAACGGGCCCCAGACGGCTGCGCTGACTGGAACGGGGCTGGCCGCAGGCAGTTCGACCGGCTCATTGAAGATTTCGCCAACAACTTACACGTTCCCCAACCAGGCGGATGGAACCACCAGCTCTGCTGAAACCTTTATGGTGACGAACACCGACAAGACATCGGTGACGGTTTCTTCGGTGCAAATTCCCGCTCCATTCAAAATAGGCACCGATACCTGCACCGGCACTTTGGCGGCGGGCGCAGTCTGCAAAGTATCGGTCACCTACTCGCCAACCGCAGTTGGATACATGAGTGCGGATCTGACGTTCACCTATAACGCGAGCGGTTCTCCGCAGACGGTGTTCATTGCCGGAAACAGCTTCTCCGCGGTCACTATCAACCCGACGGCGGTGACATTCAGCCAGCAGGTGATCAACCGCGCGAGCGCACCGCAGACCATCAGGGTGACGAACAATCAATCGACGGCGATAACGATCAACTCAATCACGTCGACTTCTTCCAGCACTCCGTCGGTGTTTACGCTGACGAACACCTGCATTGCGGGCGGGAAGACCACAGGCACGCTGGCCGCAGACTCAAGCTGCGACATTAGTATTACCTTCGATCCAACCAAGGCCAAGGCTTACTCCGGGTCCGTAACCGTCAGCTACGACGCATCGGGAAGCCCACAAACGGCTACCTATACGGGAACCGGCATTGTTTCAGATTCAGGAGTGAGGGTTGCGGTTACGCCGCAGACTTCATGCGTGCTGCCATCGGCGACGGAGCAGTTTACGGCGGACGTGTACAACACCAGCAACACCGCCGTTAACTGGTACGTGGACGGACGGCCAAGCGGCACGAGCGCGACAGGGATCATCTCGACAGGCGGCCTGTACGCGGCGCCAGGCGCGACGGGAACACATACGATCGAGGCAATCAGCCAGGTGAGCCCCACTGCGGCCTCGTCCACTACCGTCAGCGTGACCAGCAGTCCAAGCTTCGCGATTTATCCCTTCACCGCCTCCATTCCAACAGGCGGCGAGCAGACCTTCCAGGGGCAGATATGCGGGGTGCCGGATACCAACAATTTGAGCTACTCGGTCGATAACATTGTGGGTGGAAATGCCACGGTTGGCACTGTCACCGCGAATGGCTTGTATACGGCTCCCAGTACCCCTGGGACGCATGCAGTGAGGGTGACCGACAGCACACTCGGCAAGACCAGCGGAGCTGTAGTGACCGTCTACTCCGGCCTGACTGTTGATTTTGGATCGCGCACTAACCATCAGTACCCAATTCCAACCGGCATGCTGGGCGTTAACCACGTCGACGACCTGCACAACACCAGCGATATTGGTCTGCTCGGTGAGAGCGGCATAAACTTGTCGCGCACCTATGCAAATCTTCCCCAGGTATATGCGACGCAGACGCCGAACTGGACGCAGATCGATCCGAGGATTGCAAATCTGCAGGCGCAGGGAATGCATGTTCTGCTGCAGATTACGTTCACGCCGCCATGGCTGCAACCCAATCCCAATCCCTGCGGAGCGGGCTCGGTGGCGGTCGCGCCGACAGACTTCAATGCCTGGGCGCAAATCGCTGTTTCCTACGTGGCTCACATGGATGCTGAGTTCCCGGGGGTGGTGACGGATTACGAACTGGAGAACGAACCGGATGCAGGCGGCCTGTGCGGCGTCTCCGACAAACTGGCTTCGTATATATCTCTCTATGGGACGACAGCTCCGCTGATGAAGCAGCAGGCGGCAGCGGATGGAGCGACGATCCGCGTGGGAGGACCTACTATTACCAGCGGGAATACGGTGTGGATCTCGACTCTGCTCTCGAACTCTTCCACCGCTCCCTACGTGGACTTCGTAAGCTACCACAACTACATGCAGGGAACACCGCAGGCCGGCGGAACATGGGACGCCAACAACGGCATTACGCCGCTCTACCAGGCGACGCAGAGCTCGAGCGGAGCCGCGGCGATTTACTCCAAAGTGTCCGCACTGGTTGCGGCCGGAAAGCAGCCTCTCGGAGCCAGGACTCCTGTCTATGTCGATGAATACAACTCCAACTGGTCCGCGGTTCAGGATTGCTGCCGTAACAACGCCACTTACGCGCCAGTGTGGAATGCCCTCTATGTGAGCGATCTGTTGAACACCGTGTACTCCGGCACTCAGGCCGTTCCCAGCAAGCTTGTTTATTTCGCAGCCAATGCTTATCCCTATTTCTGCATGATCGGAATATGGGATTCGGCCATGGATTGCCAATACTCACTCGGCACTCCTCCGGTTCCTTATCCGCAGTATTATGCCTATCAACTGATGGCGTCTCCCAACTATCTGGGACTGAACAGCGGCGGCTATATGGCGGCTTCCGTCTCACCGGCGACCGCCGCGGGCGGCCTGGAGGCGACGGCATTTTATACAGCGAGCCAGGATTCGATTCTGGTTGTGAACCCAACGGGATCGAGCTACTCGAATATCACAGTAACGATCGAGAACACCGGTCTTACTTCGCCGCAGGCTGTGCTTTATCAGATCGTAAACGGGAACCAGATCACAAGTTCGTCGTTGTCGCTCAACGCTTCAGGCAGCAAGTACACGGCAATGATCTCTGTGCCTGCATATACGGTGATGGCGATCGCTATTCAGGGGCAGTAACTTTCATCGATGAAGGTATTACTGGTCCACAATCGTTATCAACAGAAGGGCGGAGAGGACTCAGTCGTTGAGTCTGAGAAGGAACTTCTTTCCGGTCACGGTGTGGAGGTGGAACTTCTTCAGGCGGATAACGACGACATTGTCACGATACGAGGCAAGCTGAAAGCCTCGATGGCGGTTTTTTACAGCGCCCAGGGAGTGAACAGGCTGACTGCGAATATCGCAACGTTCAAGCCCGACGTCGTGCATGTTCACAACTGGTTTCCAACCTTTTCTCCGGCCATCTTCGGGGCCTGCAAGCGGAATAACGTTCCAGTCGTACACACGCTGCACAACTACCGTCTGCTTTGCGTGAAGGCATCGCTCTACAGAGATGGAGAGCCCTGTGAAGATTGCGTCGGGAAGACTTTTCGACTTCCAGGAATCAGGCACGGATGTTATCGCGACAGC
Organism: uncultured Acidobacteriaceae bacterium; assembly: GCA_963743135.1. Lineage (GTDB taxonomy): Bacteria > Acidobacteriota > Terriglobia > Terriglobales > Acidobacteriaceae > Silvibacterium. Next base: position 1,388,431 of record CAVUON010000005.1, on the reverse strand, counting down.
CACGCGGGAAGCGCCGTTGCGACGGCAGGGATGTTGGCGCACTGGCGCATGGGCACATGGCATCACGCAATCGACCGGTTCATCGCTCTCTCAGAGTTTGCCCGGACAAAACTGATCGAAGGCGGCTTACCCGCTCAGAAGATCTCTGTGAAACCTAACTCCCTCGCATCCGATCCGGGCATTCGGTCCGGTGAAGGCGATTATTTCGCATACGTGGGGCGCCTGACGGACGAGAAGGGAATTTCCACGCTGCTCGAATGCTGGCGCCAGGGTGCAGATTTGCCGAGATTACGTATCGTTGGAACGGGACCGCTGGAGGAGCAGGTACGAGAGGCAGCCGCGTTACTGCATAACGTGGAATGGCTGGGCCTGCGCAGCAGCAGCGAAGTGCTGGATGTGATCGGAAACGCAGCGGCCCTGATTTGCCCGTCCCGGTGGTACGAGGGCATGCCGCGCGTGGTGATCGAGAGTATGGCGGTGGGCACGCCGGTCATCGCATCCCGCCTGGGCACGTACCTGGAGATGATCGATCACGGAAAATCGGGGATGCTGTTTGAAGCCGGCAACTCAAGTGGGCTGCTGGCATGCGTGCAAGAATTCATCAGCAACGGCCACCACGCAGATATGCGGGCAGAGGCACGGCGCCAGTTCGACTCTTACTACAACGCAGAAAAGAATGTTAGAAGGCTGATCGAAATTTATGAACAGGTATTATCCGCTCACCGGACACTGAGCCGCGAGCAATCCGGGAGCAGCGAGCAGTCCAGCCGCATACGAACGCTTTGAAAGAATGCGGGATTAGCTTCCGGTGCCGCTGACCACGACAGCGAACGTCCGAATCATGATTTTGAAATCGAGCCAGAGGCTCCAGTTGTCGACGTAAAACGTATCCAGCGAGATGTACTGGTCAAAGGAGGGGTCTTGCCTCGACTGCACCTGCCATAGTCCGGTGATTCCGGGAGATACATCAAGGCGACGCAGGTGCGCCAGTTTGTATTGATTTACTTCTCGCTCGATCGGGGGACGAGGCCCTACGATGCTCATGCTGCCGAGGAAAACGTTGAAAAACTGGGGAAGCTCATCGAGCGAATATTTTCTCAGAATGCGGCCTACACGCGTGATGCGGGGATCGTGCTTGACCTTGAACAGGATGCCGTCGCGCTCATTCAGATGGAGCATCTTTTCCTGAAGTGCATCCGCATCGGTCCCCATGGTGCGAAATTTCCAGCAGCAAAATGCCCGGCCCTTTCTGCCTACGCGCTCGGCACAGTAGAGAATGGGACCGCCAGAATCGATCCATATCGCGATAGATATGAGCAGCAAAAGTGGACTGAGAGCAACGATGGCGCATGCGGCCAGGATAATGTCGAGCATGCGCTTGATCATGAGGCTGGCGACGGGAATATGGCGAACGTGCAGCGGAATGGTGGGGAACTGTCCCACGTATTCGATGGGCGCACTAATGGCCATTCCTTCGTAAAGGTCGGGTACTACGCGCACGTCGATGCCGAGCTCCGCCGCGCGGTCGACCAGATCCTTTACCGTGGTCCGGCTGCACAGGCCCGTGATGAAAATTTCATCGATAAAGTTCTTGCGAACCACTTCCGCGAGCTGATCAATGTCTCCGAGGATCTCCGGTGCGACGAGCTTCTCAGCGTAACGGCTTCCCGCGGAAGTCGCACTTCTTCTGGCGTCCTGGTCTGTCCAGATAAAGCCCTTGATGGTGTATCCGAGGTGGCGGATACGACGCAGATGATTTCTCACGGCGAGGCCGGAAGGCCCGGTTCCGATAATCAGCACGTTGCGCGTGCCGATGTCTTTCTCGAATTTGCGGTAGACGTGGGCTCGCCACACTGCGCGGCGGACACAGAGCAGAACGGTGGAGGACACCATAGTGGCCAGCACCACCGCACGGGAGATGGAGTTGGCGTGAGCGAAATAGAGCGCGCCGGCCAAAATAAGGCTGGCAGTGAAGCATGATTGAACGGTCAGCCGCTGTTCATGCAAACCGCCCATGGACTGGAGAGGGCCGTACAGTCCGTGAGCCTTGCTGATGAGGATGAGAACCAGCGCGAAGCCGCCAAGGCAGAGCATAAAGGACCACTCACTGGCTCCCAGCGCGGTGGGGTGACCGGGTTGGAAGAAGGAGGTATTCCGGCGCAGATAGATCGTCAACGCAGCGAGAAGGGCTACGGTGATGATGTCGACCCCCATCCACACTCCGGTGGTGGTGCGAATGCGATTGGAGCCCGAGGACCCTGGTCCGGTAGCTGGAGAGGCCATTTTCCGGGGAGCAGGCGCAGACGAGGCGGGAGTCCAACTGTTCAGATTCGCAGAAGCCACGGTATTCACCTTCTGTTCAACCGGGTACGGTTGCAGGATCCGGCTCTATGGTCCAGGACGCGCTTCCATAACCAGATTCGTTGTAAGCCAAAGCACAAAATGGTGGATCGGGCTTTCACTCCGGCCGCACCGTTATTTTCTTCGATGCATTCTTCTATGCAGCAACATCACCAAACGAATTGAATTTCTGTCCAGACTGTCCCTCTCCGGCGGATGCAGTGATCATTGCGCCAAGTGGGGATAATGCGGGATCGCGGTGCGGGAGCTCATAGGAGCGCATGCCCATCCGTTGCATGGCGTAAAGCCCGAGGAAGCGCGGAATATTCAGGAGATAACGCTTCCAGAGCCTGCGGGGTTCCTGGCAAAGCCGGTGAGCCCATTGGAGGCCACATTTCTGGATCCATGGGGGAGAATCCTTCAGCAAGCCGGCATTCAAGTCGAATGCGGCTCCCACGCCAACCATGAGGCGAACGGGCAGGCGCTCAATATATTTGGCCATGAAGCGTTCCTGCTTCGGCGTGCTGATTCCGCACCAGAGGACGTCAGCTTTCGCCTCAAGCAGCTGCTGGTGCAACTCAACTTCTTCCTGTGCATTCAACGGGCGGAAAGGAGGAGTGTAGGTTCCGACGATCTGCAGGCCGGGAAAACGGATCGTCAAGATTGCCGCGAGGAGCTGGGCGACACCCGGCTTTCCACCGTAGAAGAAATGACGGGTTCCAGTTTTGGCAGCCGATTCGCAGACCTGCAGCATGAAGTCTGCGCCGCGAACCTGCTTCATGTTGCTATATCCATCGATATGACCAGCCCAAACGGTGGGAATTCCGTCGGGAGTCGTGAGGAAGGAATTGTTCTGAATCTCGCGGAACTCAGGATCTGCCTGTGCCTCCATGATTCCGTGCATCCCGGTGACGCAGATGTAGCCCTTGTTAGCAGTCTTGAGAAAGGAATTTACAAAAGTCACTGCGTCCGACAAATCCAAGGCACTGACGCCAACACCCAAGATATTCACTCTGTCTTCTATTCGTGCGTTCATTCTTCGATCTCCACAGGTCAAACAGACCCTCTCTGATCTGCAGCATGAGAGTCTGATGCGTAGAGTTTTAAAAAAGCTGTAACGTAACTTTAACAATCCACAACACTTAGTACTAACTTCCTATCATCACAGGTAATTTGACTCACTGTGTTAAGCCGAGTGTTTATGAGAAGAACAAACTATCGAGACTTGGGCGATGCTCTATCGCCCACTGCGATGAGGCCTCCGGAAGTCTTGGGAAAAGGGTGACTCAACCTTCTCTCGGCTTCTGTAGCAGAGAGGGGAACCAGAGAATTATTGCGTGACGGGCATCCAAATGGTTGGCCCTGGCGTCTCACCGCAATGTTATTAACCCGCCCCCACAAATGCTGAATTCGATTTCAACAATTTATTAGTTCCCTGCAGGAGGCTTTCTCCCTATGCCTATTCCAGTCCCAATTGAACCGGGAAGACGGCGTCTATCTTCGGCGTCGTCCATTTCGCTGAATCCGTCCGGCCGGGTCGCTCCGGCGAGCGAAGATGAAGAGTCTCTCAAGAGCGCGTGGCGAACGCTTCGGAAGCGGAAGGCGTGGATCATCGCGTTTGCTCTTTCCGGAATTGCGCTGGCAGCGTTGGCATGTCTGGTACTGCCAAATCAGTATGCGAGCACGGCGGTGGTGCAGGTCGGAAAAGATCAGACGGTGCAGGTCGATCTCACGTCCAACACGGGCGCTCCCTCACTGAGTGAGAACGACACCAAGACCGACCTTGCGACGCATATGGCCATCATCGGCGATAACAATACGGCCCTGGCGGTCATCAGTGATTTGAATCTGGAGAAGTATAAGCCGTTCATCTTCAAGCCAACGATTCTAGGATGGTTTACCGGAAGCAATTCGCGGATCAGGGCCGAACAAGATCGTCCTCTGAGCGAGGCGCCTGCAAGACGTGAACGGTTGCTTAAGATATTCAACAAGAAGCTGACTGTCAAGAATCCGCCGGATACGCGCCTGATCAGCGTAAGCTTTCTCAATCCGAACCCGGAGCTGGCAGCGAAGGTTTCCAACGACATTGTGCGCCAGTACGTGACATTTGAGTCGGACACACAGGCTGGTGGGGCAGGGCTCAACTCGTTAAACGCCGATTTGAACGGCCTTAAAAAGAAGATGGACAAGGACCAGACGAATCTCGCCAACTACGAGCAGCAAACGGGATTGAACAGCCTGATCCTCAAATCCATGGGACAGGGAGCCGGCGGCGGCAACATCACGCACATTCCCGTTCTGGATAAGCTGGACACGCTGAATCAGGAGCTGACCGCGGCGGAAGCGAACCGGATCGGTAAAGAAGCTATCTACAATATGACCAAGACGCGCAACTCAGATGTAGTTGCTGGCCTGGTGAACAGCTCCATTCCCGCCATTGCTACCTCGGCGGTGGTCACCCAGGGAAATGGACTGGAGCTGCTGCAGAATCTTCGGCAAGAGCAGGGAACACTGAGGCTGGAATACTCGGCTGACGTGACGAAATACGGCTCGAAAAATCCTCACATCCTTCAGCTGCAGAACCAACTCTCGAGCATCGATAAACAGATCAGCGATGAGCTGACGCAGATCGATCTGCGCGCGCGAAACGATTATCTGGTGGCTCGCCGGGATGAAAATGGACTTCGCGCCTCCTTTAAACGGCAGCAAGCTTCCGCCGGTCAGCTCAACCAGAGTGCGGTAACGCTGGAGATGCTGGTGCAGCAGGCGGCATCGAGCCGTCAACTGTACGACGGTCTTTATCAGCAGATTCAAGAGGCGGGTGTTCAAGCCGGTCTTCGGGCGACGAATATTCGTATGACAGATGTTGCGCGTCCGAATGACACGCCGGCGAAGCCCAATCGTCGGAACTACGTGGCTTTCGGATTGGCCGCAGGCTTGTTATTCGGCATTTCCTCGGCTTTCATTCGCGAACACCTGGACGAAACGGTCAAGACTCCTCTCCATGTTGATCTGTTAACTTCGCTTCCGGTGCTGGCGAGTATTCCGCGAATCAGCAGTCATCGACAAAAGGCACTGTCGGCTGGAGGATCCCTTGTTGGGTCGAGATCGGACAGCGAATCCAGCCCGCTTCTGACTCGTCCGCGGTCCGCTGCGGCGGAGGCTTATCGCGCTCTTCGGACCTCAATTGTCCAGGCGACCGCGGGACGCCCGCTCCGGACGATAGCGATTACAAGTCCGCTCATCGGCGAGGGCAAGACGTCGGTTTGCTATAACACTGCGATCGCGTTCGCTCACGCGGGGGAGCGAGTTCTGCTAATTGATGCGGACTTGCACCACCCACAACTGCACGATTACTTCGGCGGCAGTCAAGTGCCTGGCTTAGCCGATGTTCTGGGCGGGGAGGAGCCGCTGGAATCGGCGATTCAGAATCATTCCTCGGTCAGCAACCTTTGGTTACTGCCGGCGGGAAGCGCGTCAGCGCTGCCGGCGGAACTGCTGGGATCGGCCAAGTTCGATGAGCTGATGGATACGTTGAAGCGGACCTACAGCCTGATCATCCTCGACACTCCGCCCATGCTTCTAGTTGCAGACGCGGTTCTGCTGGCCGGCAGAGCGGATGCGACGGTGGCGGTGATTCGAGCAGACGTGACCAACCGAACGGCGGTGGAACGGATGACCGAGATACTGGAGCGCAACGGCAGCTGTGCTATCGGGCTGGTACTGAACGGCGTGGATACTACTTCCATCGACTACTACCATGCATACGGCCATAAGAGCAGTGACCGGTACTTCGAGGAGAACTGACGTGAAAAACATGGTGTGGTGGCGGAATACTCTTTCTCTGTCTCTTGTGTTGAGCGGGCTGGCGCTGGTGGCGCCGGCACGGGCACAACAGGTGATGCTTCCGAATTCGAATGGGAGCAACTCAACATTTAACGCCAACGGTGACATTCAGACGAGGCCGGCGGCGGCGGCCAGCAGCGGGTCGCTGACGGCGATCCCGGATGACTTCTCGGATCTGCGGCTGACGGCCGGAGTGCTGTTGAACGTGACGATTTATGACGAGCCGGAATTAGGAACTGAGGCGCGGGTAGACGATAAGGGAGACATCAGTCTCCCGCTCATCGGAGCGGTTCATGTTGAGGGCAAGACCGTGGCTGAGGCGCGAACAGAGGTTCAGGACAAGTACCGCGCCGCTCAGATTCTTAAAGATCCGCAGGTGACGCTGAATGTGCTGCAATACCCCAATTCCAACGTTATTGTGCTCGGAGAGGTGCAGTCGCCGGGACGGTTTCCGATGCTTGCTCCGCATCCGCTGCTGTCTGTGCTTGGAATGGCAGGCGGCGAAACGAACCTCGCGGGCGACACTATTCAGGTGCAAGGACCTGCGAAGGATGGACACGTGCTGCGCACCTACCAATATGATCGCGGTGTGAACGAAGCCCAACTTCAAAATGTGATGATCAATCCGGGCGACACGGTGAGGGTGAACCGTGCCGGGGTTGTCTATGTGCTGGGAGCAGTTTACCGGCCCGGCGGCTACGTGATGCAGGAGAACGGTTCGCTCAACGTAGCCCAGGCCGTGTCACTGGCGCAGGGCACGTTGATGCAGGCCAAAATTGGCGACATGCGGGTAATTCGACGCCAGGCCGACGGGTCGCTGAAGGATATTCCTATCTCTTACAAGGACATCATGAAGGGGAAGGAGGCTCCGCTTGAGCTGGAGGCGCAGGACATCGTGTATGTGCCAGTAAGTAAGGTGAAGACGGTCTTCACTGCGGGCGCGACCATCGTCGGAGAGACTTCCTCAGCCGCGATTTATGCGGTGAAGTAGGTTCTGGCATATGTGTTCTCCCGGGAAGCAATCGATCTCCGGATATGCATTTACCCGCGGGAGCTGAAGGCATCATGTCTGCAGGCATCTTTGGCTGGATGGGATCGGAGATAGCGTTCTTCCTCTGCATCATGACCAGCATCGATCTGTCGCATCGGGCTCGCGTCAGGGTTCATAGACCGGTGCCCGGACGCGCCTGCGATAGAACTTTTGCGCTTCTTCCCGAGTGAAGCTCGCTTCCATTCCAGACCGCTATGCCGAATGCAATCCGAAGAAAGCAGCGCCAACAGGATGAGCTTATTTCTCACGAAGCTGCTTCATAGCAGGCGCAACCAGACGATCGCAGATCAAATCATGGTGAGCGGGTCGAACTTTGCGACCGGTGTCATTCTGGTTCGCGGACTGGGGCTGGAGCAATTTGGCGTCTTCACGGTGGCTTATGCGCTGATTCTGCTGGGAATTAGCCTCCAGTTGAGCTTTATCTGCTCGCCGATGATCACGCTGGCGGCGCTTAGCGAAGATGGATCGTCAAGAGCGCGCTACCTGCGCGGAATGTTCGGCGTCCAACTGCGGTTCTGCGCTGTTGTTACGGTTGCAGTGGCGATCGTCTCCGGAGTCTTTCTCTGGTTTCGGCCGCAGTTCGGCGGAGCGCGACTGTTGCCCGCATTCCTGCTGAGCGTAGTTTTCTTCATGATGCAGGACTGGCTGCGCCGCTATTATTTCGCAGCCGGCAAATCGCAACATTCGCTGTGGAATGACGCGATCAGTTATATCGGTCAGGCTGTCGTTCTGCTGGGACTGATGGTGACCCATCGCCTCACCGTCAATACCGCGTTCTGGTCGATTGCGATCACTTCGGCAGCGGCGTTCCTGCTGGGGGAAGCATTGGAGCGGATCGGATACAGCAAAGCAGAGGTGCGCGAATCATGGCGACAGTCGCGGGGCCTTTCGCGGGACCTGTCCATTGCCAGCCAACTGCAGTGGCTGGTCTATCAGGGAGCGATGCTGATCGGGGCAGCGGTTCTTGGAGCCGAAGCGGCGGGAAGCGTTCGCGCCACGCAGAATATAGTGGGACCGGTCAACGTTGCCTATCAGGCAATGGAGAATCTTGTGCCGCTCAAGGCCGGAGAAGAGATGCGGCGCGGAGGGATCCGGCAGGTTGCGAAATTTTTGTTCCGTTTTGGAATCCAGGGATTTGTTGTGCTGTCTGTGCTGTTTCTCGGTATCGGCCTCTTTGCGCGCAGTCTCCTGAGTTTTTTTTATGGACATCAGGTCGCAGTATACGGAGGGGTGCTGGACCTGCAGCTGGTCTACTTTCTGCTCTTCTGGCCGCTGCGGCAATTCAACTATTTGTTTCGCACGATCAATCGGACACCATCCATTCTTATTGCGTCGCTGCTCGCGGCATTTACAAGCCTGCTTTTGATTTATCCCTGTGTGCGCAGCTTTGGTGCGATGGGTATTATGGTCGCCGCGGTGGCCGGGCAGTCTGTAAATCTGCTGTATCTGGTGGTCGTCTGGATGCACATACGTTCTTCGATGATGATGGTGGAACTACCGGTGGCTGCAGCGAAAGTCTGAGGGGTTACGGGAGCGGGAGATCGCGTGAGATTACGGACGATTTGCATTTCTGAGGGCGGAATAGAGCTGTTGCGCCGCGCCCTGCCAGCTGAAATTCCGGGCACGCGAAACGCAATTGGCAGCCAGCGAGTTGCGCACTGATTGCTTCTGCGCCAGCTGAACCATAGCGGCTGCGATTGATCGCTGGACGGAGTCTTCAGATTGATTCACTGCGTCGATCACGACGCCACAGGACGGATCGATGAATACTCCGGGACCGCCGAGGCCAAGACAGATGACAGGCAATTGCGCCGCTAATGACTCAAGAACGACCATGCCGCCCGAGTCATGCAGGCTTGGAAAGACGAAGGCAACATGGTCCCGATAGACAGCAGAGATTTCACTATGCGGCAATTGTGGAACCCAGTCGATGTGTGCGGAGACACCGCATTCTTCGGCAACTTGTTTGAGCCAGCGTGCATCTTTTCCTTCACCGACGATCTTCAATCGAGCGCCAGGGAGCTGGCGCAGGACTTCAGGCATGGCCCGCAGGACCAGGTGCAGGCCTTTCCAGTAGAGAAGACGTCCGATGAAGAGAAAGCTGGGAAAAGATGGCGAAGGCATCGGAGCTATCTGATCATTTGGAGGATCGATGCCAATCGCGGGGAGAACGATACACTTGGCGTGAAAGCGCGAGGGTATCCGCTGGAGAGTTTCGCCAGTCGTGCAGGCTATGAGGGAGGCTCTCGAAAAGGTGCGGTTCATGAGCGGATCATGCCGGGCGATGGCGATGAGCATATCGCGAAAGATTTCTTGGAGGCGGCCGGAGAGATTCATCCCGGCTCGCAAGTGGCGCGGCGAGGATTCTCCGCCCCCCACCGGCCCGAGAATGAAGGGAATTCCCAATCCCCCCATGAATGACGGCTGGCGAAAGATCACGAAAGTAATGTGATGGACGACATCGAACGGGCACACCCGATGAATTTTACGCGCATGAAAATATGCACCTATCTGCCACAGCAGATAGTAGAAATACACACCACCGGGCCAATGCTTCCATCGTCTGCACCAGGCGGGAAGATCGTAGTAGATGGGTGTGACGGAGATAGACCGCTTTTCAATCTCGGCATCGATCACCGGCCGGTTGTTAGCGCGCGTGATGACGAAGACATCATGCCCCTGCTCCACCAGTGCCAGCATCCAGTTCCAGCCAACCGCGGGTTCAGAACCTTTGTGAGGTTCACACGCATAGGCAGACAAGAGAATCTTCATGATGGGAAGCCGTGCGAATACCTGAACTTAGTCTCAAACAACTGTACCATTCACTCTGATGCCGACCTTGAGACATTGGCGTGCTGTGCCAGGATGTTCCAGGCCACGCGCGAAGAGTAAATGCTGCTGCGAAAGCAAGAGGCGTTGGCATCCAAAGGATGAAAATGAAATTTGCTTACCGCTCGCGCTGTTGTGGATTGAGAGCAGATGTGCCGGTAAGAGAATGATAGCGACTGGGGGTTGACTTTGCGGGACGTTGAAAGGAATTGTGGCTGCGAAGAAGATTCCGGATCAGATGCTGGCCTGAATGCTACCGTTCAGTCGCGAGTGGCGCGGTTACTCATCAAGAAGCTATCGGAAGAATGCGAGAAGTATTGCATTCTGACCGGCTACGAGGAGCTGCCTGACAGGTTTGACTCGGACGTTGACTTCATGGTGAGCGCTCACGACTTTGGCCGAATACCAGCCTTGATCAACGAAATTGCCGCGGCTACGGGCACGTATTTGTTCCAGGCGATCCCGCATGAGGTTTCGGCGCGCGCCTTTCGCCTGGTTGCAAATAACGAGGCAGAGCTTGCGTTCATCCAGCCGGATTCCTGTTCGGATTACCGGCACTTTGGAAAACTCTGGCTGCGCGCCGACGAGATGTTAGCGGCGAGACGCTGGCACCCGCGAGGTTTCTGGATTCCAAGCGCTTGCTATGAATTCATCTACTACCTGATAAAGCGGGTCAACAAGCGCGATTTTACAAGCGCCCACGGCGCACGACTTTCGTGGCTATACAGCGAGGATTCGCGAGGGTGTGAAAATCTTTTGAGCCGGTTCTGGGGCGCAGCATCTGCGAACGCTCTGGCCGGAATGGCCGTGGCCGAGGACTGGCAACCGCTCATGCAGGGTATTGAGCGATACCGCTGGGAAATGAGGGGACATTCCTCCGAAAAGTTTCCCGCGAATGTAATGTCATACGGCAAAGAAGCCCTTCACACGATGGAGCGCATTCTGCAGCCCACCGGCGGATGGATTGCGTTCATGGGACCTGACGGATGCGGGAAGTCTTCTGTGATCGAAGCTGTGGATGCTGAATTCACGCCGGCGTTTCAGAAGGTTGTGCGATTTCACCTCCGGCCCAAGTCGCTCCCGGCGAGGATCATCAGCGAAGAGGCAGCTACCGACCCGCACGGGCAACCGGTTCGCGGAGGGCTCTTTTCTGTTGTGAAAATGCTTTACCTGTTTGCCGATTACTGGCTTGGCTACGTGAGGGGAGTGCGAACAGCGACGATGCGCACGAGTCTCGTAGTATTTGATCGCTACTTCTATGACATTCTCGTGGATTCCAAGCGCATTCTATATGGCGGTCCCAAATGGCTGCCGAAGCTTCTGTCTCACCTTCTTCCCAGGCCTGAGATGGTCGTGCTGCTGAATGCCGCCCCGGAGGTTCTGTGGTCGCGCAAACAGGAGGTGCCCTATGAGGAAGTAGTGCGCCAGCAGCGCGCGTATCTGGAAGTGGCGCGGGCGATCGGAGACACAGTGGTTATCGATGCCGCGCAGCCCCTCCCTGAGGTCGTGCTTCAAGTGCGCGAGGCGATTCTGGATCATTTTTCTCTCAGGACGTGCAGGCGGCTGATGCTGACGAAGCGGACAAAACCCGTTGCGAAGACTGTATCGAATCGGGTTGAATGACCGTGCCAGCTCTGGATTCGATCTTCTCCGGTCTTGCGGCCGAGTGCCTACCGGGTGAACAAGCGGAGCTGCGGGTGCGGATCATCTCGCAGGCTGGCGTTCCGCGATGGGTACTGCCGGAGAATACGCGCCGCGCAGTCACTGTTCTCAAGAGCTGGAAACCTTACAGCGCGAAATCGCGTCTTAAATGGAGCGCGATCGTTACCTCGTGCCGGCTGAACGCTCTCGCTGCGTTGCCGGGAGTGGGCCGCGAGGTTCTGCACTGCGACTTGTCGTACTGGCGCAGGTGGCTCGCGGGGTTCTCCGATTCCTGGGCCATGGTGGCATATATCGGCAACCCATCGCCGACGCGCAAGGCGATCCTCTTCTTCGTTGATGAGGAGGCCAGAGTGCAAGCCGTTGCCAAAGTGCCAATCAGTCGGGCCGCGAGAACCGCCATACTTAATGAGGCGAACATCCTGACAAAACTGCAGAGCCGGCTTCCGCTGCCGAGAGTCTTGTTTCTAGATGAGGGAGAGGGAATTGCGGCTCAATCGTGGATGGGGGGCGTTAATGTCTCGCGGAGTTTTGGAGCAGAGCATCTGAAATTGCTTACTTGCTTCGCTTCAGAGAGTGCGCGGATCCGACTGAGCGACAGTCGCGAGCAGCTCGAAGAACGGGTCGCTTCTCTTGATTCGTCTGTCGATTCCTCACTCCTGAGTGATGCACTCTCATCTCTGGAAGTGCGGGACGAGTTGAGAGCCTGTGTGGAGCACGGGGATTTCGCTCCATGGAACCTGCGGCGTCTTGCAGACGGCCGGCTTGCACTCATCGACTGGGAGTGGGCAGTGGAAGAGGGACTCCCCTGGCAGGATGCATGCCGTTATTTCTACATGCAGGATTATCTTTTTCGGGAGTCCGCAGATGTGTGGAAGATTCTGATGACAAATCCGCTGCTTGAGGAGTATCGCCGCCACTTTGAGCTATCGCCCGAAGCCGTTCGCGGACTTACCGTGAGATACCTATTGCGATACCTGTGCGAGGAGCATGCGGAAGGAAATCGCGGCGGGGCAGAGTATGCCGCACGGAAGATTCGAGAAGTATTGGACTCGCCGAAATAGGGGGAGTTCCACTCAGATGAGAACGCCACGGCTGCGAGAGGATCGCTACAAATCTTCGGGGTAGTGCAGCGTACACGCATAAAAATTCTCAACACACACCGCACTGGCACGCCACCCTGCCTGAGACTCCTGATACTATTGTCTGTTCGCCGGAAGGCATATTGCCATGCGACGAGCAGGGAATCCGAGGTGTATGCTCGGTTTCACAAACGGGACGCAGCCTAAAGATGGATATCCCTGAGGCTGCTATCGCGCAATACAGGTGACTCCGCAGGACAAAAAACAACTTTTTTGAAAAAAAAGTGTTGCGCTGTGGCGTTTATTGGTTTACAACATACAGAACAGTTCAGATACACAGTTGGTTACTTCTACTTCTGCTTCCCAGAGATGCAGTTCGCCTTCCAAAAAGGCGGTGTCGCACGTTTATGTGCGTTCAGGTTGTGATTCGTACGTTTCGTCACTCCTCTCAAACTCCTTGGTGTTGTCTTGAAAGCAATCGGGCTCATCTTTCGATGAGCACTGGCTGCACCGCTTGTATCTCGGTCGTCGACGCCGATACATGCGATCAGCCTTCTTGCGCGAAAAGGGCAACGAGCAATTTATCGCTTTGAGGGAAAGAGCCACTGCTGAATGAACGATTCAGAGCAGTTCTTTTGAAACGCAGACCCCCAACCACTTGCTGAGAAGGTTATTCATGAATTTTAAGAAAGTTTCAACTGGACTGGTTATTGCGTCTACTTTTGCGCTCCCCTGCAGCCTCGCTCTTTCCCAGGCGACGGTCGCGGCAAGTCAGGGAACGTATATTTATGTCAACGGGTCGACGGGGTCCAATTCGAATCCCGGAACGTCGGCTAAACCCTTTAAGACCATCCAGGCTGGAGTAAGCAAGGCGATTGCGTATAGCAGATCCGGGCTTGCGACCACAGTATCGGTCGCGCCTGGTGTTTATCGCGAAGCAGTTTCCATTAGCTCGAAGACGTCGACCGCTTCGATGACTGTTAAAGCCGCAACCGCCGGCACTGTGTATATCGATGGTTCGCAAGTATTGACCAAATGGTACAAGAGCGGTTCCGCCTACGCGTTTCCCTGGACCGATTCTGTCGGTGGATGCCCGCTGCCAGGCGGGTGGTACACCGGAATGCCCCCGATCGTTCTAAAGAACGAAATGCTGTTCGTCAACGGGAACTCGATGACGCAGGTGATGTCTGCCTCGCAACTGCGTCCCGGCACCTTCTTCGTGAACAGTTCGTATGCGGAAGTTGAGGTCGATCCGCCTTCGGGCACCGATATGAACACGGCGCAGGTGGAAGTATCGGCGCGCCGCGCAACACTGACCGTCAGTGGTAGCAAGAGTCTTGTTTTCAGCGGACTGGTCTTTCAACATGCGGCTTCCTGCATGAATTACGATGGCGCGAACATCTACAGCAGCAGCAATGTTCTGATCGACGACGTTCAGGCGAACTGGAACAACTGGGGCGGGCTGGGAGTCAGCACCAGCACCAACGTTACCGTGGAAAATTCCATCGGAAGTTACAACGGTGGCGAAGGATTCGGCGGCTTTGAAGATAAGGATGCTCTTTTCTCAAACAACGAGACGGATTACAACAACTGGCGCGGCGAGATGGTCGGGCTCTATGACGTTGCCATGGGCGGCACGAAGATCATGCGAACTCACACCGCAACCGTCAGCGACCAGCGCTCCTATAACAATGGATCGGAAGGTCTGCATTTCGATACAGACAATATGAATATCACGGTCAACAACGCGCACCTGGTTAATAATCTGGTCGAAAATCTACAGCTCGAAGCGAGCCAGGGCCCGTTTACCGTCGAGAACAGCAGTTTCTGCGGAGGCGGCACGGGCATCAACCTCATCAATGCCGGCGGTGTAACTTTGACGGGCAATAACTTCTACAACAATGGAAATACGGTAGGAAATCTTGTGAAGGACCAGAATGCGCAGGTTTTCCTGGCCGGCAATCCCGGAGGTCGACTTGTCAGGAACTGGGAAACCGGAGCGGAGACCAACGTCTACACCTCGAATACCAAGATGGAAAACAACGTATTCACGGCGGTAGGCGCAGGGCAGTATGTGTTTAATACTTACCTCAGCGGCACTGACTGGTCGGAGTTTGCCGGTAGCGTACACGGGTCGGACAACCACTATTACGATGCATCGACCTCAACCCCGTTCGGACTCCCCGGCGGCAAGCGCACGACTCTTGCAGGCTGGAAGAGCGTTACCCGCGACACGAGTTCGGCGTGGTCAAACGCAGCCACGGCTACTGCAAACTGCACCGCGCCAGTCCCCAGCTATCCCGATTTCAGTCTGTCGGCTCATGATGCAGCCTCGTACATATCAAGCTTCGTTATGTCCAGCGGCAGGCTTTCAATTCCGCTACAGGTGAGGTCATACAAGTATGGAACGGTAAGTCTGTCCGTATCGGGCCTACCTTCCGGAGTGAGCGCATCGTTCAGCCCGTCGACGCTAGTCAGCGGCAGTCCTACTCTCTCACTCAGCGCATCCAGTTCCGCCAAATCGCAGACAGTTGCTATCACTGTCTTCGCTGTAAGCGGGAGCCGGGTACACACCCTCACAGTTTGGGTAGCGGTGCGGCCAGCTTAGCAAGAGGCCGGAACGCCGGGTAAGACCCAACCACGAAAGCCAACGAGAAAAGGCCATGGAGGCGAGCGTCAACGCCTCTGTGGCCTTAACTTTTGCCCGTCAGGTGCGAGGCCAATCGCGGTGCGTGCCGACAGCAGCGACTCGATCGCCTGAGCGACATGCCCGGGCTGCGAGCCAGCCTGTTTATTCCTCTTACTTCTTCTGCACAAAAACAAACAGCGACTGTCCCATGCGATAGGGCATCAGGGACATGGCGAGCAACCAGAACCGCGCCATGATGACGGAGCCGAAATTGTAGCCGGGCGGCCCGTTGAAGATGAAGGATGCGTTCCGGAAATCGGGGAAGAGGCGCGCAATGGCTTCGAGTGTGTTCATGCGGTAGAGGGTGGGGAATACGTCCTTTGCCGCAACGCCGCTGGGGTTCGCGAGTTTCACCATACGTGCGTGCAACGCATTCGGAACCATGCGGACGCAGATACCGACATAGCCCCATTTGTTGGGGGTATAGGCGCAGAACCAGCCGCCTGGTTTCAGCACACGGGTGATCTCGGAAGCAGTTTTTTTCGGGTTGCTCACGTGCTCCAGAACAGCGCAGGAGACAACTACGTCGACGCTGGCATCCGGAAGCGGGATGGCACCATCCGGGTCCATCCGGAGTGCTTCATCCAATGTCGGGTTAGCGAAAACGGCTTCATCGGGATCGATGCCGATGACCTTTTTCACCCGCCCGCGGAAGTTGACGAGTCGTCCCATGTGCCCGTACTCATTCTCGAAATGTTTGCCGCGGCCGGCACCGAAATCCAACACCACGCTCTCAGGCGTGATGATGTCGGCGAGGATGGAGAAGAAGACGAAGCGAATTTGACGTCTAAAAAATGACGTGAACCGGCGCTCCGGGAAGAGCCGTTCGTAAACTATTTCAGGCTTGGGCCGCATAGTCGAGGCCTCATCGTTCATGCCAAGATTCTCCATACTAGGAAACAGCTGGATTTCAGCTTTGTCCATTTCATTTCCTTTTCGCAATTGAGATTCAGATGTTCATCCAGTTAGTGAAAACAACGGGTGAAGGAACTAAGAGTGAAAAAGTGGTTCAATCCGCGACCAACACCAGTTCGCGTTGGCGTTCCGGCTCAAGAACGGGAGAACGCGGCGGTGCAGGCATGCGTCGCAAGAGATCGAGATTCGTGATGATACAGAGGAAGAACGCCATCTCATATCCCATCCATCCAAAGATGCCAGTCGACATGATGGTGCACGCCCAGATATGAACAATCAGCACATACGTTCCCGAGTACTGAGGGTAGCGTTTCCAGGTGCGAAGCGTGCGCCAGGTTACGAGCACGAGGAGGAACACGCCGAGCGTAATGCCGACCAGACCCAACCCGGTCAGGATCTCCATGAATCCGTTGTGGAGAGAGCTCAGGATTTCGAGAGAATAGTTCCCGATATGTTTGATGACCTGCTTCCCGCCGACTCCGCCTCCGACGCCAAACCAAGGATCTTGGCGCCACTGTCGTATCGCGGCGGTCCACACTATGGTTCTTCCGCTCAGAGTAGTGAAGTTACTGCTGGCTTCGGACCCTTGAAGGAAGTCGAGCACCCGCCCTCGAAAAACGGCAAGCAGCGCGACTGTGGCGGCGGTCAGGGCGACTCCGAGGACTCTGGATTTTCTGGAGACAACCAGAAGTATGCTCACAATCAAAATAGCGAAGGAGGTTCGGCTGGCCGCAACTGAAAGGAGGACGAGAGCGAACAGCATCTGGCGAGCCGCGAGCGCCAGTCGAATTCTTTTAGCCTGCCACTCGGCGAAGATAACCAGAAACAGAGCGCTGGAAACGTAACCCATCCCATTGCCGGAAAGAAAGGGAGACTGCGCGGTGTTTGGCGTGAAGAGGCCGGGGCGCACAAAAATGAAGGATGGTATACGCAGACAAAACCCGGTAAGTGTTATGAGCGCGACGAGGGAGATGGTCAACAAGATGATTTGCCTGAGCGCATCGACGCGCTGCAGGGCATTTTCGGAGCGGCTCACCTGAAGAAAGCACAACGTCGCGAGAAGGATTTCCGTTGCTTTGCCGAGTGTTTCCAGCCTCTGGGCAGACCATAGAGTTGAAACAAAATAGAGAAGGCCAAACGCAAGAAATAAGAACCGCGCATCCTTCAACCGCAGCGAGGCGACGCGGGGCTGAGACAAGAGCAAAATAAACGCCGCGATACAGAGAGGTGTACGCACGAACAGCAGACTGGCTGAGCTGGCGTGACCAGGGCCTCCTCCGACTCCGGTCACATCGGCATACTGGATGAGTGATCCAAGCAGCAACGCGAAGAGCACATAGCCTGGAATACCCGCGATTCTGAAGGCGGCCGCCCAGTTTCTCAGATCCCACGGGTAGATAGAGATGCGCAGATTTTCCGTTTTCGAATGAGGGCGCATAAGCTATCGAGCGGCTCCACTGGCGAAAGGTCCGCCGTATATTTCCAAGAGATTTCTGTTCGGCAGAGGCACCCGAACATTGATCGGCCGGAGAGCAACGCGCACGGCAGATCTTCTGGTCTTCCCGATCAACCGGCACTGGACAGGCATGGGTCTTGCGTCTCCTGTTACTTCCTGAACCCGATTAGATGGGAAAGATCGCGTCAGGGATGTTCGGGACTGAAAAGAAGTATTGATCAACGGTCGGGGAAAGACCGGCGGCTCACGGCCAGATTGCTTCTGCATTGCCACTTCTTGCTTATAGATGCCTAAAGTTGGGAGCGAGGCGGCTCAAAAGTTCACCCCATCCAACCGGGATCCCGTGACGAGCCGGCTACCGGCAACTCGCAACCTCGATTTCTCATCTCAAACAAACACTTCCTGCCCGTTCCGGACCTTTCGTGACGGCCGGAATAATCGCACGTCTTACGCGGTGGATTTTCTGAGGCGGTCCCATGAACAGCAGTGCAGGAAACCAAGCGACCCATGAGAGTCGCTGGATTTCTTCATGGATTCACTCAAGGGACAGCCATTCGCAAATTCATCGATCATCACTCGCAAAGTAGAGGTAGCACGAATGAGTTCCTGTATTACTTTTACCCAGCAACGCGTTTCGATCGCCATTGCCGATTCCATTCCCATCACACCCAAGATTATTGAGCAGGCTTTCGCCGGTTTCAGTGGTTCTGCGATGCGGGAAAACGCCAGCTGATCGCACCGTCGCCCGGCTGTCAGAATTTCTCGCACTGTGAAGCGCGCCGCTCAATGCGCTGAACGCAGAAACGAGATGCGCAATCGGGAAGACCTTGGCAAGCTTATGCGGAATGAGCGCGGAATTGGTGGCTAAATGGGATCTGTCAAATTGGCTGTATACATTCTGCTGGCGACCCTGTCGTTTGGAGCGGGAAAGACTCCTATCGCGCCGTCAGGCGACCGCAACGTACCGGTACCGTCCCTTGCTTTCACTCCGCAATTCATGTCGATGCACATACTGTCACCAACGCGGCACTGGCCAACGGTGCCCGTCGGCGCGGTACGTCCGGCCGGCCAGACCTGGGGCACAATCGAACCGTCGCGGGGCCAGTTCGACTGGCATGGCCTGGACTCGTGGGTGGCGGCGTCACAAGCTCACCACGCACCGCTTGACTATTTGTTTCTCAATACGCCGCAATGGGCGAGCACGCGTCCTACCGAGAAGTGCAACAGAGGCCCTATTGGTTGTGCCGCTCCTCCGAACGACGCGGACTGGAGAGAGTTCATCACTCAACTCGTGACAAGGTACAAAGGCCGGATTGAAAGCTATGAGATGTGGAACGAGCCCAACGCCATCGGCTTCTTCACGGGCACGCCTGCGGAGATGGCCCACCTTGTTTCGCTGGCTTGTCCCATCATCAAGTCGATTGATCCTCAGGCGATCGTCGTAAGCCCATCCCCGTCCTCAACGGGATGGCCGACGCCGTATGCCACATGGCTCGATCAATTTCTGCGGGCTGGCGGAGGGAAATATGTGGATGTGATTGCCTGGCATGCCTATGCGGGATATAACAACCGTCCCGCGAATCCGGCGGAGGACGTGGCAAATCAAATTATGGCCGTCCGCGCAGTGATGGCAAAAAACGGAGTAAGCGGTCTTCCGCTCTGGGATACCGAAGGTAGCTGGGGAACTAACACCAGTTTGCCGGACCCGCAGCAACAGGCATCCTATCTGGCGCGGTGGTTTCTGATCCAGTTCACTTACGGTGTTGCCCGCGTGTATTGGTACCAGTGGGACAACCCGAACGTGGGTACGCTGTGGACGGAAGAAGGCGGACCAACCCCCGCCGCGCGTGCCTACGCACAGATTTATCAGTGGCTGAAGGGCGCCACCGGCTCCACCCCCTGCCGCGCGGTCCGGGGACCTATCTGGACCTGCGACATTTTCAAGGGCAACACAAAATCTCGCGTAGCGTGGTCCGCATCCGGCAGCGGTGCGTTCTCAGATTACGCAGGATTCTCAGCATACTCGGACTCGGCCGGCGCCATCCACAAGGCCGGTGGTGAACCAGTCAGCTTAGATACGAACCCAGTTCTCTTCCATTAATCCAGGAAACTTCGAGAGGGAAAGACATGATAACGACAAAGGCCTTTCGGGGAACGCGTCAGGCAAATTCGCGGTGTTCGCTGCTGGCGCGCGCTGGACAGATCAGCTTTCGAACGGCCGGAGCCTGTCTGGCTGTGATCCTGCTTGCTTCTTCTGCCGGGGTGAAGGCCCAATCGATCTCCTTTTCGCCAGCATCGCTGGCGTGGGGGAACGTTGTGGTAGGGAATACGTCGGGCGCGAAGATTATTACGCTGACCAACAATCAGACGATAGCGCTGAATATCTCGTCGATTGCGACTGGGCCGGACTTCGAAGAGACGGCAACTACGTGTCCCATTGCACCCACGAGCGTGGCTGTGGGAGGGTCGTGCACGATCTCGGTGGCATTCCGTCCGGAATCCACAGGATCGCTGAGCGAAGCGGTGACCGTTACGGATGACGCAGCCAACAGCCCGCAGACGGTTCCTCTGACGGGTAAAGGAGTGACGGGATCGATGCTGTTCTCGCCGACTTCGCTCACGTTTGCCTCCGTTGTTGCGGGTACTGTCAGTTCTGCGCAAGCGGTCACGCTGACCAATGAGACATCTGCGGCAGTGGGCATTACGGCCATCACCGTCAGCGGTCATTTCGCGCAGACGAATAACTGCGTCAGCCCGCTCGGAGCCGGGGCGAGCTGCACGGTTACGGTAACTTCGAATCCGACTACCAGCGGGGCTACTAGCGGTTCGGTGAACGTCAAAGACAGCACCGGCAACACAACGCTGCTGTATCTGTCGGGAGCGGGCAGCGCTTCGGGCGGCAGCATTTCTCTCAGCCCCTCCGCCTATACTTTCCCCAACCAGGTTTCTGGCACCAGCAGCGCGCCGGCTGCATTTACGGTGACGAATAGTCAATCTGTGGCGGTGAGCATCTCGAGCATCGCACTCTCCAATGCGGTGTTTACCGAGACCGACAACTGCGTCGGTTCTCTGGCAGCCAGTGCGAGCTGCACGATTTCGGTCACGTTCACACCGCAGAGCAACGGCACACAGAGTGCAACCCTTTCTGTGAATGACAGTGCGAGCGGGAGCCCGCAGATGGCCAGCCTTACCGGAACAGGCACGGCGACCGGTGGAGTCTCCTTTTCGCCAGCTTCGCTGGCGTGGGGGAACATTGTGGTAGGGAATACGTCGGGCGCGAAGATTATTACGTTGACCAACAATCAGACGGTGGCGTTGAATATCTCGTCGATTGCAACTGGACCGGACTTCGAAGAGACAGCAACTACATGCCCCACTGCGCCCACGAGCGTGGCAGTGGGAGGGTCCTGCACGATCTCGGTGGCATTCCGTCCGGAATCGATAGGATCGCTGAGCGAAGCGGTGATCCTTACAGATGACGCAGCCAACAGCCCGCAGACGGTTCCTCTGACGGGTAAAGGAGTGACAGGATCGATGCTGTTCTCGCCGACCTCGCTCACTTTTGCCTCGGTCGTTGCGGGTACCGTCAGTCCCTCGCAAGCGGTCACGCTGACCAATGAGACCTCGGCGGCAGTGGGCCTTACGGCCATCACCGTCAGCGGTCATTTCGCGCAGACGAATAATTGTCCGAGCCCGCTCGGAGCCGGAGCGAGCTGCACGGTTACGGTAACGTCGAATCCGACTACCAGCGGGGCTACTACCGGTTCCGGGAACGTCAAAGACAGCACCGGTAATACAACGCTGCTGTATCTGTCGGGAGCGGGAAGTGCGGCCGGAGGCAGCATTTCTTTAAGCCCCTCTTCTTACACTTTTCCGAACCAGGTTTCTGGCACCAGCAGCGCGCCGGCTGCATTTACGGTGACGAATACCCAATCTGTGGCGGTGAGCATATCGAGCATCGCCCTCTCCAATGCGGTGTTTACCGAGACCGACAACTGCGTCGGTTCTCTGGCAGCCAGTGCGAGCTGCACCATTTCGGTCACGTTCACTCCGCAAAGCAGCGGGACGCAAAGCGCAACCCTGTCTGTGAATGACAGTGCGAGCGGGAGCCCGCAGAAGGCCAGCCTTACCGGAACCGGCACGACGAGCGGGAGCAGCAACGTCACGCTGAATCCTGCTTCTTACAATTTCCCAACGCAGGGAGCCGGTACTGTCAGCTCGCCGGTTGCGTTTGCCCTGACGAATGGTGAGGCCAGCGCTCTGGCGATATCGAGCATCTCGATCTCGAACACGAACTTCGCCCAGACGAACAACTGCGGCAGTTCTCTGGCTGCCGGTGCAAACTGCACGATCTCTGTCGAATTTACTCCGGCAAGCAGCAGCGCTCAGTCCGCAACGCTGTCGGTGAGTGACAACGTGGGCGGCAGCCCGCAGACGGCGAGTCTGACGGGAAACACCACGGCCGCGACGGTTAATGTGAAGCCGGCGAACGTGGCCTTTGGTCCGCAAATCCTCGGCAGACCCAGCAGCCCGCAGAGCGTCACGGTTACTAACACCACCTCCACTCCGGTAACGATCAGCGCCATCACTTTGTCTGGATCCGCATTCAGTATTACCAACAGCTGCATTCCCAGTGGAAGCGGGAGCGGAACTCTGGCTGCCGGCTCCAGCTGTTCCGTCAGCGTTATCTTTGATCCTACGGTCGCCGGTTCCGCAACCGGATCCGTGGCCATCACCACCAGTTCACCGAGCGGCGGGGTATCCATTCCTCTCGCCGGGACGGGGGAAGTCGGCGACACCGCGCCGAGTCTCGTCATTACGCCGCAGGCGTCGTGCGTGCTGCCGTCGGGAACCCAGCAGTTCGCGACCCAGGCGGAAAATACCAACAACACCGCAGTCACCTGGTACGTAAACAGCGTAAAGAACGGAGACAGCTACTACGGCACGATCTCCACCAATGGTTTTTATGTGGCTCCAACGGCCACGGGAACGTATACGGTACTGGCTGTAACTCAGGGGAATACGTCTCTCTCCGCATCTACCACCATCGCTGTGACCAACAGCCCGATCTTTTCGATTTATCCGTATACGTCTTCGATTCCGGTTGGAGGGCAGCAGACCTTCCAGGCTCAGGTCTGCAGCGTGCCGGACAACAACAGCAGCGTAACGTTTACAGTCGACAACATTCCTGGCGGAAACGCGACAGTCGGCACCATTACCGGCGACGGCGTTTATACCGCTCCGAACACGGCGGGCAAGCACATCGTGCGGGTCACCGACAGCACGCTGAACGAGACTACCGGCGCAGTCGTAACGGTGTTCTCAAGCATCGCCGTGGACTTCGGGTCGCGCACCAACACACAGTATCCAATTCGCGCCGGCATTCTTGGAGTGAATCACGTAGATGGGCTGCACGATCCCACGGACATGAGCCTGATTGCCCAGGCTGGCGTCACTTTGTCCCGCACCTACGCCAACGTAGCGACAGTCTATGCCACCCAGACGCCGAACTGGACCAACATCGATCCGATAATCTCCAATCTGAAGGCGCTGGGGATGCACGTGCTGCTGGAAGTCGCGTTCACACCCCCGTGGCTGCAGCCGAGTCCGAATCCCTGCGGTGCGGGAAATACCGCGGTTGCGCCGACCAACATTAATACCTGGGCCCAATTGGCCGCGTCCTATGTTGCCCATATGGACGCCAACTTCCCGGGCGTGGTGACGGACTACGAAATCTGGAACGAGCCTAATGCCGCGAGCCTTTGCGGGACCAGCAGCAATCTGAACACCTACCTGGCCATCTACGCCGCCGCAGCCCCGCTCATGAAACAGCAGGCCGCGACGGACGGTACCACGATCCGGGTTGGAGGACCTGCCACCGGCGGCCTGGACACGACCTATATATCCGCGCTGCTCTCCAATTCCTCCACAGCACCCTACGTGGACTTTATGAGTTACCACAATTATCTGGCGGGCAACCCTGGCCTGGATATGACGTGGGACGCTTACAACGGCAACGAATCTCTCTATGAGCTCACCCAGTCCTTTGCCGGGGCAGACTACTCCAAGGCGGCTGGGTTAGTTGCGGCGGGCCAGCAGCCGGGTGGGGCGACGACTCCGATTTATATCGATGAGTACAACACGAACTTTGCGTTCGCGCAGGATTGCTGCAAGAACGATCCAACCTATGGGCCGATCTGGAATGCGCTGTATGTCAGCGACCTGCTGGACCAGGTATATACGGGAACGCCGGCGGTCCCCGGTCAACTCGCCTATTTTGCGGCCAATGCTTATCCATACTTCTGCCTGATCGGAACCTGGGATGCCAATATGGATTGCCAATACACCACGGGCAGCACCCCGGTGCCGTATCCGCAGTACTATGCGTATCAGCTCATGGCGCTGCCGGAATATCTCGGGATGAACAGCGGCGGCTATATGGCGGCTTCCGTCAGTCCGGCGTTTGCCGCGGGCGGAATCGAAACCACTGCGTTCTATACACCGAATCAGGACTCGATTCTGATTGTGAACCCGACGTCAACGGCCTACTCGAATATCACCGTCACCATCGAGAACAGCGGATTCTCCTCGCCCTCGGCGAACCTCTATGAGGTCGTGAACGGACAGTCGATCAGCAGCTCGTCAATCACCCTTACACCTTCAGGAAGCGCATACACCGTGAACATTTCCGTCCCGGCATATACCGCTTTGGGCATCTCTGTTCAAGGACCTTGATCACGTCTCAGTCCTGCGGGAGGCGGCGTCATCCTTGCGGTGACGCTGCCCGCAGAGCTGCCTTGATCTGCCCATGATCTCAGTGGACCGCATAACTTGATGCTTATGTTGTGCGCTGGCGGGCGGCCAGGATGCGTGAAAAGGTTGAATTCCGGGAGCAGGCGCTGAAGTTATAGCCGGTCGATGTGCTTGTCTTGACGTTTTTCACATCGGCAATCGAGTTCATTCGCGCGATAGAGCCGGATTCGTCACAGAAGAAGACATCAAACCCGAGACGATTGATGAAGAGGTCACTAATTTCACAGGATGTGTCCTGACCGTGGTCTTCATAGATCACCACGACCTCGCGCGAACTAAGGACTTCTCGAGCGCCTTCGATGGCCTGCATTTCGGCGCCTTCAACATCGAGCTTAATGACGACTTTGGCGTTGCGATCCGGAATGTACCGGTTGCAGATCGAGTCTATGGTGACGCTGTCGATTTTGTATTCGTGATAGCCCTTTTGACCCGTCTTTTCTCGACGGTTCACAACACTGGAGCCGGCATGCCGTTTGTCGTGGGTCACGATGGCGAGTGTGTCGCCGTCTCGTGACCAGATTGCGCCCAGAACTGTATCGAATCTACCTTCATTCAATTGCGCGTTCCGGTGCAGTTGTTCATAGCTGGAAGGCGAGGCCTCCAATGCCACGGTGTGGCCCGGCGGCAATACTCGGCTTGCGATGACGCTCCAATAACCGATATTGGAGCCGCAATCCAGGAAGTATGTGTCGGGTTGCGTTAGAACATCTCTCAGGATCAACTCGATCTCCGGCTCGTAGACGAATCCAGGAACAAGAAGCCGGGCCCAATAGCCATCGTTCAAATAAATCTGAAGTTTGCCGCCGGATGGAAGCTTGAGAACCGCTGTGTTGTTGCTATCGAAGAGCGGCGCCATGGCCCAGGTAAATCTCTGCATGCCACGATAACGAATCAGACCGGACAGGCCAGCGGCAGCTCCGAGGCAAAATCTTTGCAATTGTGCTGTTGATCCGGACACTTCTGTTACCACGGGCTGTGAAGCTGTGTGCATGTAGTATTCACTCCTTGGATGTCGCTTCTAAGATGCGATCCTTCTCCGCACAGTTGCCGATGGCTCCGGCCGCAATGTCTTATTGCGCAGGTTCAGGCGGTCCCAAACGGGAACGCTCCATCTTATCTCTGTGTAGGGAAATTTCACTCAAACGCAAGCTTGCCTATTGCGCCCCGTTCACGTGCAGGCAATGCAGGCTGTTTCTTCACCGTGGCTTCGCTCTACGAATACTGGCGTCTATGCGGACGCGGATGCGAATACACCGTGGGCCGTGCGTCTCGGGTCTCAAAGCTGACCCGGCAACCTAATCCGTAACGGTTAACGTCAGATTAGCGCTATGCGACGTGCCTCCGGGTGTGCCGGTAGACGCCGTCACGGTGACGGTACTGCTTCCAGCGGGTGTGCCCGAGCTTGCGTTGGCTCCGAGTTGTGCGCCCGCAGACACCCCGGCTTCGCTGCCCGACAACGGGCTTCCACATCCCAACGCGGACATCCCCACACCTAACGCTGCTACAACCACGATGGTCTGGAGGAAGGTCCGCCAGCCAGCGCGTGTCTTCCTGCGGGGAAGGAAACAAAGTGCAAGTAGACCTCCGAAGCCGCTGCCGCCGCGAAGAATCGTGAGTGTAGTCCATGGCGATGTAGATGGCATGGCCAGTGACGACGTCTGCACATCGGTCGCGATGGTCAGCCCGACATTCACCGTCGTCCCGTTGGGTGTCACCGCTGCGGGAGAGAAGGTGCATGTGGAATTTGCGGGCAGTCCCGAGCAGCTTAACTGGAGAGAGTTGTTAAATCCGCCGATGGGAATAATGTTCAGGATTGCGGAGCCTGATGCGCCTCCCGCGATCGTGAGCGTCGGGTTGACCGTCACCGTAAAGTTGGCCGCAGTGTCAGGAGCAACAGCAGAGTTCACCACCAGTTGCACTGTACTGGTTGCGATTGCGTAGTCGGTGGTGTCGGTGGGAGTGAAGGTCACCTGCAGCGTTGCCTGGCCGACTGGGAGGACGGTGCCAGCTGCGGGACTGTAGACAAACGCGCCGGGCACGCTGGACGTTGCATTGAGTTGGACGGAAGACAGCGCAGTGCCATCGGCGATGGCGGCAGGAGCGGGCCAGGTAATCACCGGCACGATCTGGGTCACCGTGAGCGCGGTGGTTGCGGTTGCAGTTGAGTAGTCGGTGGTGTCGGTGGGAGTGAAGGTCACCTGCAGCGTTGCCTGGCCGACTGGGAGGACGGTGCCAGCTGCGGGACCGTAGACAAACGCGCCGGGCACGCTGGACGTTGCATTGAGTTGGACGGAAGACAGCGCAGTGCCATCGGCGATGGCGGCAGGAGCGGGCCAGGTAATCACCGGCACGATCTGGGTCACCGTGAGCGCGGTGGTTGCGGTTGCAGTTGAGTAGTCGGTGGTGTCGGTTGGAGTGAAGGTCACCTGCAGGGTGTAGGTTCCTGCGGGCAGAACGGTGGCCGCTGTCACTGCCGCGGCTCCGTTGGTGTAGGCGTAGGCGCCGGGTACGGCGGTGCTGGCATTCGTCGCCGAGGCATTTAAGACCCCTGACAGAGTGGTGCCGTAGCCGACGGAAGCGGGAGACCAGGAAATTGCCGGGGTGATCTGGGTCACCTTGAGCGTGGCGGTTGCGGTTGCGGTTGAGTAGTCGGTGGTGTCGGTTGGAGTGAAGGTCACCTGCAGGGTGTAGCTTCCTGCCGGCAGAACGGTGGCCGCGGTCACTGCCGCGGCTCCGTTAGTGTAGGCGTAGGTGCCGGCTACGGCGGTGCTGGCATTTGTCGCCGAGGCATTTAAGACCCCCGACAGAGTGGTGCCGTAGGCGATGGACGTGGGAGCGGGCCAGGAAATTGCCGGCGCGGTCTTGGTCACCGTGAGTGTGGCGGAGCTGGTCGCGGTTGCATAGTCGGTGGTGTCAGTGGGAGTGAAGGTCACCTGCAGGGTGTAGCTTCCTGCGGGTAGAACTGTTGCCGAGGTGACTGCCGTTGTCCCATTGGTATAGGCGTAGGTCCCCGGCACGGCGGTGCTGCCGTTCTTGGCCGAGGCGCCCAATACCCCCGCCAACGTGGTGCCATCGGCGATGGATGTTGGAGCGGCCCAGGTGATCAGGGGCGTGATCTGGGTCACGGTGAGCGCGGTGGTTGCGCTTACTTTTGCATAGTCGATGGAGTTGGTGGGAGTGAAGGTGACATGCAGCGTGTAGCTTCCTGTCGACAGAATCGTCGCCGCGGTAACTGCCGTGGTTCCGTTGGTATAGGCGTAGGTACCCGGCACGACTTTGCTGCCGTTCATGGCCGAGGCATTTAAAACCCCCGACAGGCTGGCGCCATAGGCGATGGAAGCAGGAGCGGGCCAGCTGATCACCGCAGTGAATGGGTTCACCTTGAGTGCGTCGGTTGCGGTTGCGGTTGCGTAATCAGTGGTGTCTGTGGGAGTGAAGGTGACATGCAGCGTGTAGCTGCCTACGGGCAGGACTGTGGCCGCGGTCACCGCGGTCGTCCCGTTGGTGTAGGCGTAAGTACCCGGCACGACGGTGCTGCCGTTCTTGGCCGAGGCAATTAAGATCCTCGTCAGGGTAGCGCCATCGACGACGGTAGCAGGAGGAGACCAGGTGATCACCGGAGTGATCTTGCTGGATACCGTGAGCGCGGTGGCTGCGGTTGCGGTTGCGTAATCGGTGGTGTCAGTTGGAGTGAAGGTCACCTGCAGGGTGTAGGTTCCTGCGGGCAGAACGGTGGCAGCTGTGACTGCCGTCGTCCCGTTTGTGTAGGCGTAGGTGCCGGGCAGGACAGTGCTGCCGTTCTTGGCCGACGCATCCAGGACCGTTGACAGAGTTGTGCCACTGACGATGGAAGCGGGAGGAGACCAGGTGATCACCGGAGTGATCTTGCCGGATACCGTGAGTGTTGCGGTTGCGGTTGCGGTTGCGTAGTCGGTGGTGTCGGTGGGAGTGAAGGTGACATGCAGGGAGTAGGTTCCTGCGGGCAGAACGGTGGCCGCGGTGACTGCCGTCGTCCCGTTCGTGTAGGCGTAGGTGCCGGGCAGGACAGTGCTGCCGTTCTTTGCCGACGCATCCAGGACCGTTGACAGAGTTGTACCACTGACGATGGAAGCGGGTGCGGGCCAGGTGATCACCGGCGTGATCTTGCTGGATACCGTGAGCGCGGTGGTTGCGGTTGCGGTTGCGTAATCGGTGGCGTCAGTTGGAGTAAAGGTCACCTTCAGGGTGTAGCTTCCTACGGGCAGAACGGTGGCCGCTGTGACTGCCGTCGTCCCGTTTGTGTAGGCGTAGGTGCCGGGCACGACAGTGCTGCCATTCTTGGCCGAGGCATTTAAGACGGTTGACAGAGTTGCACCACTGGTGATGGAAGCAGGAGCGGGCCAGGTAATTACTGGCGTGGTCTTGCTGGATACCGTGAGCGCGGTGGTTGCAGTTGCGGTTGCGTAATCGGTGGTGTCAGTTGGAGTGAAGGTCACCTGCAGAGTGTAGGTTCCTGCGGGCAGAACGGTGGCACCTGTGACTGCCGTCGTCCCGTTGGTGTAGGCGTAGGTGCCCGGCACGACGGTGCTTCCGTTCTTGGCCGAGGCATTTAAGACGGTTGACAGAGTTGCACCACTGACGATGGAAGCAGGAGGAGACCAGGTGATCACCGGAGTGATCTTGCCGGATACCGTGAGCGCCGTGGTTGCGGTTGCGGTTGCGTAATCGGTGGTGTCAGTTGGAGTGAAGGTCACATGCAGGGTGTAGGTTCCCGCGGGCAGAACGGTGGCCGCTGTGACTGCCGTCGTCCCGTTTGTGTAGGTGTAGCTGCCGGGCAGAACGGTGCTGCCGTTCTTGGCCGAGGCATCCAGGACCGTTGACAGAGTTGTACCACTGGCGATGGAAGCGGGGGCGGCCCAGGTAATTACCGGGGCAGCCTGAGTTACGGTCAGCGTTCCATTTATCTTAGTCACCGTGTAATCGGCCAGATCGGTTCCACTGACTGACGGCACGATGGGATAGGTTCCCACTGTGCTTGCCAGCGTTGCCGTTGTGGTTGCGGTCGCGGTGAAGGTTTCTCCAGTCACGGCTCCGCTGACTGTTGCGGTGAGAGCCGGATTGGGCAGACCGTAGGTGCGCGTGGCATTTGCGGCGGTCACTGTTAGTCCATTCAATTTGCCCGGGTTGATGGCTACCCACTCTGTGAGGGTGTGTACCCGGCTTCCGCTGACAGCGAAGACGGTAATGGCAACGGTTTGCGCGGTGGCCGCAGAGGACGCGGTGAGCGTAAGAGTGGAGCTGCCGCTGACCAGCGTGGACGGGCTAAAGGATGCGCTTACGCCTGCAGGCAGTCCCGTTGCGGAAAGCTGTACCGTTCCGAAACCGAACGACCTTACCTGCAATGGAATTGCAAGTGCACCGTTGGACATAACGAAGCTCGATATATACGAGGCCGCATCATGAGCGGACAAGCTGAAATCGGGATAGGTGGCAGCGGGGATAGCACATGCATTTGCGGGTACACTCGAGAGTTGCCAGGATGAGCTGGTGTCATCGGCCATGCTCTGCCAGCTTGCGGAGTTCACATGCTTTCCGCCGGGTAGACCGAATGCCATCGAATTGGCGGCATCGAACCAGTCGTTGTCTGCCGAATGCAGGCTGCCGGCAAACTCCGACCAGTCAGTACCGCTGAGGTAGGTATTGAAGATCAACTGACCTGCGCCTACCGCGGTGAACGTGTTGTTCTCTAAAGTAGTGTCTGCGGTGTAGACGTTGGTTTGCACTCCGGTTTCATAGTTTGTGACAATTCGACCTCCCGCATTGCCGGCCAGGAAAATCTGCGCATTCTGGTCCTGCACAAGATTTCCTACCGTATTTCCATTGTCGTAGAAGCTATTGCCGGTCACAGTTACGCCGCCGGCATTGATGAGGTTGATGCCGGTACCGCCTCCGCAGAAACTGCTGTTCTCCACCGTAAACGGGCCCTGGCTCGCTTCCAGCTGCAGATTTTCGATCAGATTTCCCACCAGAGCCGCGCCGTTGATCGTGGCATTCATATTGTCGGTATCGAAATGCAGACCTTCCGCGCCATTGTTATAGGAGCGCTGGCCGCTGATGGTGATGGTATGGGTGCGCATGATCTTGGTGCCGCCCATGGCAACGTCATAGAGCCCGGCCATCTCGCCGCGCCAGTTGTTGTAATCCGTCTCGTTGTTTTGATAAAGGGCGTCCTGAACTTCGAAGGTGCCGAGGCCCAGGCCGCCGTTGTAACTTCCGATGGAATTCTGCACGGTAACGTCGGTGCTGCTGGTGACGCCCAGCCCGCCCCAGTTGTTCCAGTTCGCCTGAATGGTGTCAAACAGAATATTGCTGCTGCTGTAGACGTTGGCGCCATCGTAATTCATGCAGGAAGCCGCATGTTGGAAGACCAGTCCGCGGAAAACAAGATTTTTTCCCCCTGTGACGGTCAGCGTGGCCCGGCGCGCCGCTACTTCCACCTGCGCGGTGCTCATATCGGTGCCCGAAGGCGGATCGACCTCGACCTCCTCATAGGAACTGTTCACGAAGAAGGTGCCGGGAATCAGTTGCGAGGCAGACATCACCTGGGTCATCGAGTTCCCGTTGACGAAGATCATTTCGTTGGCCAGAACCACGGGAGGCATGCCCGTGTACCAGTTCGCGGGCAGCGGGCATCCCCCGATTGAATCGGTCCAGGGAAAGGTGTAGACGCCGGGGCTTCCGGAAGACCAGTTAGTGAGTATATTCGCTCCGTCAATAAAGACTGTGCCCGCGGTTGCAGCCTGCATGGTCATGGCGGCGCCGGAGTCGGCGGATGCAACAGATACCGCTTCGCGATACACGCCAGGAGCGATAAGAATCTTGACCCCAACGGCGTGCTTGTTTTGCACGATTGCCAGGTTAACGCCTTGCTGGATGGTTTGTACGGGTTGGGCGGCCGTTCCGGGATTCGCATTGGATCCGGACTGGCCGTTCACATAAATCGTGACTGGCTCATTCTCAATCACGTTTGCCTGGGCTGAAGCGCAGTTGCTGTAGGCGGCGCCCACCAGCAATGCAATTGCCCCGAAAAAGTATTTAAGCGTCATAAGTGCCTCTCGAGCTCGTTTAGGGTCAGCTCCTGGGGGAGTCGACGCGGCATGCTAATTCACGAACCAACGTAGGTCCGTCCTCGAATGCTTCTTTTTGGTGCGCCTTATGCAGCCGCCGCCTGGGAAAACGGGCACACCACTGGCCTGGACCGTGCAGAGCTTTCCCGGAGCACATCATGGGAAGCACGGCCAAGTTTTTTATTTCTTACGACTTAGCAACGCCAAAGCATAGGAGGAAAGTGAGCCCAGAATGGGCCACTTCGAAAAACACAAAACGCATAAAGCGGGATAAACAGAGCCCACCTTCGCGTCTAAGTTAGGTAATGCTGATTTGGTTACGTCGGTTATAACCAAACTTCCTACTACTTGACAACTCTTTTTTTTAGCCGGACCTCAACAAAAAGACCCATGAGAGTAACGGCCTCTGATTCTGGAACCCTGTGCGATGGGGATAAGTGTTTGTTGAAATGTCGGTTAGAGACTATTTTTGGTTTGGAAAGGGATGAGACAAGGGTTGGGTAAAAAAGCTGGAGGTGTTGCCGGCAACGGTCCGGAATTCTCATCGTCCCCTCGATTTGCTGGGACGTGACCACAGGTTACCGACGGGACCTTTTGCATCGACTGCGAAGAACTGCGAAGGGTTGGTAGATTGCGGGCCGGGAGAAGGAGCTTCGTCGGAGACGAGATGCGAACAGATGGTCTGAGCCGGCGAGCGGGACTCTATCGGCGGCGTTTGGCCGAAAGATTTTTGGGCAGAGCGTCGGCCATGGCAAACGCGGCCGTAGATTCGGCTTTCAGGATTGCCTTGCCAGCCTCAGATCGAAGACGGATATACCAATCTGCAAGAGGAAATTCTGAACCGGGCTCGCTGCTCTCTTTCAGCGTCTGGAGTGATGCCCGCTTCTTCGCAGCAGATTTCTCAAGGAAGTCTGCCGCCAGGCGCCGCTCTTTACCGAGCCACAAGGCAAGCAACGCGACTCGAAGATCGGCATCGAGGTCGCCGCTGGGGCCGTCCTCAATCAAGTCGCGCCAACCGGATTTCAGAAGCTTTTTCCCCGCCGGCGTGATCCGGTAATCAGTTCTGCCCCGCAGTCCGGGCTTACCCATGCGGACAAACCCGGACTCCAGCAGCCTCTGGAGTGCGGGAATCGTTGCTCCCGGGGAGAGGTTGGCTGTTCTCTGAAGGTCATACGGAGTCGAAATTCCGCTTTCGTTCAGCGCCAGCACAAAGAGATCGAGATCGGTCCGGCGGCGCTTGTCGCGAGTCTGAGACATGTGCAATCAGTATACGAAGCCGGACCCAGATGGATCTACGAGAGGAGGCTGAGCGCCACAGGACTGCGGCGCTCGGCGGAAAAAATCTTAGCGCTCACCGCGGCAGCTATTGCCGAGTTCAGCGCGAGCAGGACTCCGCTTTTTCGATTCAAGCGGCCTTGAGTACTTCACTCTTGGACGCGATGCACTCCATCAAGTCCTTCCAGGACTTGACGAACGATGCGGCCCCTTCGTCCTGGAGCTGCGAGCCCAGAGCGGCGGTATCAATGCCAGCTTTTGCAAATTTGGCCAGTCCGTCTTCGCCATGAGCAGGCAAGGTCTCGCCGATAGTCCCGTGGTCGGCAAGGGCTTTCAATGTGGCCTCGGGCATAGTGTTCACGGTAAAAGGGGCAGCGAGAGCTTGGATGTACAACGTATCTGATGCTTTGGGGTCCTTGGTTCCGGTGCTGGCGAAGAGCAACCGCTGGGCGCGTGCGCCAGCGTTGAAGATGCGCTGCCAGCGCGCAGAATCGAGCGCGTTGCGATAACTCTCATACACCTGTCCTGCTATGGCGATGCCAAGCTGGTTCCGCAGCGTTGCAGGAGCCTTGTCCGCTACTGCTACATCCCAGCGGCTGACGAATAGGGAAGCCACGGACGCAACATCCGGATTCAGTCCGGCAGCGATGCGCCGCTCGATGCCGCGCAGGTAGGCCTCAGCCGCCGCTACATACTGCGCGCTCGAAAACAGGAGGGTCACATTAATCGGCACGCCCGCGAAGATAGCTTCCTCGATAGCGGGCAGACCTTCCTTCGTGCCTGGAATTTTAATGAAGAGATTGGGCCGTTCTGCTCGAGCATGGAGTGCTTTGGCAGCGGCGAGAGTGCCGGATGTATCGTGAGCCAGGAGCGGCGAAACCTCAAGAGACACCCAGCCGTCCACACCGTTCGTCCGGTCGTGGATGGGGCGAAACAGATCGGCCGCCTGCCTGAGGTCCTCGATCGCGAGTTCGAAGAACAGCGCCTCGCCTGATTTGCCACCCTTCACCTTCTGACGGATCGCGTCATCGTAATCCTGGCTGTTCTTGATGGCGTGATCGAAGATGGTTGGGTTCGAGGTGAGCCCTGTAACTGAGAACTCCTGAATATAGCGGCGGAGCGTTCCGCTGACCAGCAGGCCGCGGGTGATGTTGTCGAGCCAAAGGCTTTGACCCAATTCGTAGAGTTTCCTGGTCGCTTTCATGATTTCCCTCCTGATGGAACGATGCGGTATTGGTTTAGCCGCGCTACCCGCAAGGACGGGCGGAGGCTAGCTGCGGCAGGGTTCACCCTCCGGATGTCTCTTCGGGTCTGGGTTATGCCAACGATCGCCTCCAGCGAGGATCGTGTCGGCCTCTTTCGGACCCCAGCTGCGGCGCTTGTAGATGCGGGCCCGTTGGTGGTTCTTAAGGACAGGATCCACGACCGCCCAGGCGGCGTCGACCGCGTCCTCACGGGTGAAGAGGGCTCCATCGCCGTGCATCGCGTCGCCCAACAACCGCTCGTAGGGGGCCTCCTGTCCTGGCCGCTCTTCGGACAGATATAGCTCCTCCTGGTCTCCGATGAAGTCTTTACCCGCAACCTTGACGCGAGCGGCGAGTGCAATGGCGGAATCGGGGGAGAGCCGGAAGCGCAGATAGTTGGACCTGCCGGTCGCCGGTTCGGCATCCGCGAAGAGCCTCTGCGGCGACGGCTTCAACTCCACCAGAACCTCAGTCGCGTTTTCCGCAAGGTATTTGCCGGAACGCAGATACCACGGCACTCCTTCCCACCGCCATGAATCGATGAAAAGTCGCAGGGCGCAGAAGGTCTCGACGTCGGAGTTCCTGGCTACGTCTTTTTCCTTCCGATAGCCGGCGTATTGACCGCGGACCACGTCACTCGACTTCAAAGGGTGCATGGCCTGAAAGACCTTGGCTTTCTCGGTGTGCACGGCGCCGAAGTCCCGCGTGGCCGGCGGTTCCATGGCAAGCAGCGCGACGACCTGGAAGAGGTGGTTCTCGATCACGTCGCGCAGGCAACCGGCCGTCTCATAGAACGCTCCTCGACCCTTCACGCCGAATGTTTCGGACAGGGTCACCTGGACGCTGGCCACGTAGTTGCGGTTCCAGATCGGCTCGAGGAAAGAGTTGGCGAAGCGGAAGTAGAGGATATTCATAATCGCCTCCTTCCCAAGGAAGTGGTCGATACGGAAGATCGAGTCTTCCGGGAACACCGAGTGTGCGACGCGGTTGAGCTCGCGCGCGGAGGCCAGATCGCGTCCGAATGGCTTTTCGACGATGACGCGCGCGTTCTGGGCCAGTCCCGCGGCACCAAGCCCCTTTATCACCGTCTCGAAGAGCGACGGCGGAATGGCGAGGTAGTGTGCCGGACACCGAGCGCCGCCCAGTTGCTTCTTGATCGCAGTAAACGTAGCCGGGTCTTTGTAATCGCCGCTCACATATTTGAATAAGGATAGAAGAGAGTGGAGCGCGCGCTTATCATCGATTCCGCCCGATCGCTCGATGCTGTCGGTCACGCGTTTGTGCAGACGCTCGAGACTCCATTTCGGGAAGGCGACACCGATGACCGGCACCTTGAGTGTGCCGTGTTTCACCATGGCATAGAGAGCCGGAAAGGTCATCTTGTGGGCGAGATCACCGGTCACACCGAAGAGCACCAGCGCGTCTGATCGGGAGACAGCCATCAGGCAGCCTCTTTTTTGGGGGCTGCCTTTTCCTCATGGCCGCCGAACTGGTAACGAAGCGCGGACAAGAGCTTGTCGGCGAAGTCATCCTCACCGCGCGAGCTGAAGCGTTCGTAGAGCGCGGCGCTGAGAACGGGCGCTGGAACAGACTCGTCGATCGCCGCTTTGATCGTCCAGCGTCCCTCGCCCGAATCAGACACCCTGCCGGCAAACTTCGCGAGATCGGGGCTGTCGAGCAGAGAGGTGGCGGCAAGATCCAACAGCCACGAGGCGATGACACTGCCGCGGCGCCAGACTTCGGCAACGTCGGCCAGATTCAGGTCGTAAGCATAGTATTCGGGATCGCGCAGGGGAGTGGTTTCGGCGTCGACCGCACTCTTCTGCTTACCGGCGTTGGCGTGGCGCAGGATATTCAAGCCTTCCGCGTAGGAGGCCATCATGCCGTACTCGATGCCGTTGTGAACCATCTTGACGAAGTGGCCCGCACCGTTCGGTCCACAGTGCAGATAGCCGTGTTCGGCGGTGCCGCCAACCTTCTCACGGCCGGGCGTGCGCGGAGCCTCTTCGATCCCGGGAGCCAGCGCCGCGAAGATTGGTTCGAGGCCTCGAACGACAGCTTCATCCCCGCCAATCATCAGGCAGTAGCCCCGCTCCGATCCCCAAACTCCGCCGCTTGTTCCGACGTCCACATAATGGATACCCTTCGGTTTCAAATCGGCAGCGCGGCGAATGTCATCGTGGTAATACGAATTGCCACCGTCGATCACTATGTCGTCTCGTTCGAGGAGCGGAATGAGCCTCTTCAGAGTTGGATCGACCGCAGCCGCCGGCACCATCATCCAGACGGCACGTGGTTTTTTCAACTTCCCAGCAAACTCTTCGAGCGAGGCCGCCCCGACCGCGCCCTCTTTCGCGAGCTCCTGCACAGCTTCCTGTTTGGTGTCGTAAACGACGCAATGGTGGCCGGCCCGCTGAAGGCGCCGCACCATATTGGTTCCCATCCTGCCCAGTCCGATCATGCCCAGTTCCATGTGATTTTTCCTTTTCTTAATGCTGGGTGTTGAACCGCCACTACTTTCGCTACTCGGCGTCGATGACGTTCGGTCCCGCTAAAATCCGCATACAGAGAAGTCTCGATCAACTTCCGCGCGAGCATCGACCCGATTACGTTTTCGCCTAGACAGAAGACATCCATGAGACATCCATGCTGTCCTCTTTGACACCTCGATGGACAGAGAAAACACCATGCGACACACTCTATGCCTGACTTTCCAGCCGCATCCCGCTCAACCCAATCGTGCGACAGTTCCATGTGGTACCTTCTCGTCTAGTTCTGCGAGCGCCTGCACTTTTTCAACGCGGCGACGACGGCTGGCTGCGTTGC
Organism: uncultured Acidobacteriaceae bacterium; assembly: GCA_963743135.1. Lineage (GTDB taxonomy): Bacteria > Acidobacteriota > Terriglobia > Terriglobales > Acidobacteriaceae > Silvibacterium. Next base: position 1,351,300 of record CAVUON010000005.1, on the reverse strand, counting down.
TAAAGCGAGCGGCCAGGAAATTTTCAGGTCGGGGTAGTCATCCGCGGGGTTCATGAACTATGGCTTCAATTGTTCGACCTGGCACGTGGGGTGCTGACATTGGCATGCTATTTCTATGATGCGCTTTGCATCGGCGCAGGTCTCGCTGCAATAACTCTCCCCGTTTGCAGGTACACAGTTGCGCGCGGGATGGGCGCATTCAGCTGTCGGAGTCATGGGACCTCGTTTTTCTCGAACGTGCTCGTCTCTTTGAGAAGAAGCTGTCCGTGAAGGGATAAAATTATAGCGTCGAATAGCTTGGTAGTCGATTCCGAAGCACATTCGTACTCGCACACTTGCGACAGCATCGCACCAGCGCGAGGAATAATCTGTTCGGTTTTGCTCATCGTTTGCAGCTATCCGATTGCGGACACGGTGGTTTATTTCGATGCTGCCGTGCGTGCAAGGAAGCAAATCGCGCAATATTCCGGTAAAGCCTTCCCGACGGCAAACCATTACCACCCTCCGCAGTGAGTGGTCATTCCAATGCTCGAGCAAAAGTGCACAGTTTTCTCATCGCCAATAGCTAGATGTCCTGAGGAAGGAGAATTGAACATGAAGATCAATCCCAGAGCAGGGCAACCGGCCGTTGCCTCTGACCTCGTCGATGTGCCGAAGCTGATCACCGCCTACTATGAGGACCATCCGGATCCGCATGTCGCGGAGCAGCGCGTCGTCTTCGGCACATCGGGTCATCGAGGATCGTCCTTCGATCGGTCCTTCAATGAAGATCACATTCTGGCCATTACGCAGGCGATTTGCCTCTACCGGCAGCAGCACAAAATCGATGGGCCGCTCTTTCTCGGGATCGATACGCATGCGCTGTCGCGGCCGGCTTTTGCAAGCGCGCTTCAAGTCCTGGCTGCAAACGGCGTGGACGTCATGCTGGCAGATAAAGACGAATACACACCAACGCCTGTGATCTCTCATGCAATTCTTACTTACAACCAGGGCCGCAAAATCGGCCTGGCTGACGGCATCGTAATCACACCGTCTCACAACCCTCCTGAATCGGGTGGTTTCAAATACGATCCGCCGCACGGGGGCCCGGCGGAAGAGGAAGTTACTTCCTGGATTGAAGCGAAGGCCAATGAGTTCCTCATAAACCATCTCGCTGGCGTGAAACGCATGCCTTTTGAAAAAGCTCTTTCATCTCCGGCTACCCATAAGCACGACTACCTGACAACGTATGTCGAAGACCTTCGCAACGTGATCGATATGGAGGCCATCCGCAACTCCGGGATAACACTGGGCGTCGATCCGCTTGGCGGGGCCGGCGTGCATTACTGGGGACCGATTGCCGAGCGTTATGGTTTGAATCTCAAAGTTGTGAACGACGTTGTTGATCCGACCTTCCGCTTCATGACCCTCGACTGGGATGGCAGGATTCGCATGGATCCATCGTCCGTCTACGCGATGCAGTCCTTGCTCGCCTTGAAAGATAATTTCGATGTCGCCTTCGCCTGCGATACAGACCATGACCGGCATGGAATTGTGACAAAGAGCACCGGGCTGCTGCCGCCCAATCACTATCTGGCGGTATGCATTCATTACCTGTTTGCCAATCGACCCCAGTGGGGCAAAGATGCGGCGGTGGGCAAGACGGTGGTCAGCAGCAGCATGATCGATCGAGTCACAGCAAAGCTCGGCAGGAAGCTTTACGAAGTTCCAGTTGGGTTCAAGTATTTCGTGGACGGCCTCCTGCACGGCACGCTGGGATTTGCTGGCGAGGAAAGCGCCGGCTCCTCATTCTTGCGCCATAATGGTACGGTGTGGACGACGGACAAAGACGGAATCATTGCCGCGCTGTTGGCAGCGGAAATCACGGCCAAAACGGGGAAGGATCCCGGCACACTCTACCGAGAGCTCACGAAAGAACTTGGCGACCCGCTTTACGACCGGACAGAAGCGCCCGCAACCAACTCGCAGAAGGCGGCGCTCGAGAAGATGACCAAAGAAAGCGTCCAGGTCTCTGATCTCGCTGGCGAGGAGATTCTGACCATCCTGACTGACGCACCCGGGGATGGCAACTCGATTGGCGGTGTCAAGATCGTCGCCAAAAGCGGATGGTTCGCGGCCCGTCCTTCCGGCACGGAAGAAATCTATAAGATCTACGCCGAAAGTTTCAGTGGCAAGCGACATCTCGAACAAATTGAGGCAGAGGCCCAGGTTATCGTTGGCAAGGCTCTTGCGACTGCGGTTTCTGTCTCCTAGCGATCAGCACGTTGGGGGACACATTGAGCGAACCAAACGCATTCACCATTTGGCCGAAGATTGAAGGAATCGACGCACTCGCTGAACTGGCGCTCAACCTGTATTGGTGCTGGAACCATGCGGCGGACGAACTTTGGGAACGTCTCGATCCGGAACTATGGGAGGGCACGCAAAATCCGTGGGTGATTCTGCGGACAGTATCGAAAGATAAGATCAACTCCCTGTTGGCGCAGCCGGAGTTTCGTCAGCGTGTTGACGACTTGCTGCGCCAGAATCGCGAATCCTTCAGCTCAAACGCGTGGTTCCAGAAGAAGTATCCGGATGCGGCGCTCACCTCGGTCGCCTACTTCAGCATGGAGTTTATGCTGAGCGAAGCGCTGCCTATTTACTCGGGTGGCCTTGGCAATGTGGCGGGCGACCAGATGAAAGCGGCCAGCGACCTTGGGGTTCCGGTGGTTGGAGTCGGCCTGCTCTACGGGCAGGGATATTTCCGCCAGGACTTCGACTCGGAAGGACGGCAGCGCGCACTTTACCCAGTGAACGATCCGGGCCAGTTGCCCATCAGGCCGCTGCGGCGAGCGAACGGGGAGTGGCTGCGGTTTGAGATTCAACTGCCCGGCTCAAAGATCTGGCTGCGTTGCTGGGAAGCGTTTGTTGGAAGAACGAAGCTCTATTTGCTCGACACCAATGATTTTGCCAACTCCGCAGCTTATCGCGGGATCACAAGCGAGCTTTATGGCGGAGACGCTGAGATGCGTCTGGAACAGGAGATCGTTCTGGGTATCGGCGGCTGGCGTTTATTGCGGGAGGTGGGTCTGCAGCCTGAGGTGTGCCATCTCAATGAGGGCCATGCGGCATTTGCCGTGCTCGAAAGAGCGCGCTGCTACATGGAAGATCATAAAAAGCCGTTTGATCTGGCATTGAACGTCACGCGGGCGGGAAATATCTTCACGACCCATACCGCAGTCACTGCCGGCTTCGACCGCTTCGATCCCGAACTTGTCCGAAAGTATCTCAGTCATTATGCACAGGATGAACTCGCCATCTCGCTTGAGAACCTGCTCGCGTTGGGACGACAGAACCCTGGAAATACTTCGGAAGCCTTCAATATGGCGTGGCTTGCCGTCAGGGGCAGCGGCCAGATCAACGGCGTGAGCAAGCTGCATGGGACGGTGAGCCGGCATATCTTCCAGCCACTCTTTCCGCGATGGCCCGAGGGGGAGGTTCCGATCGGTTCCGTAACCAACGGCATTCATGTACCGACCTGGGATTCGGCGGAGGCGGATGCGCTCTGGACCGGGTCCTGCGGCAAAGGGCGTTGGCGCGGGGACAGTCCGGTCGAGGATGACGTCCGGCAACTCACCGACACGCAGTTGTGGCTGATGCGTACCGAAGAGCGAAAGACGTTGATCGGCCGCGTGCGCAAACGGTATGCGCGTCAGCTTGCCGCAGAAGGTGGAACTCCGTCGGATGCGAGCAGCATCCTCGATGAGAACGTGTTGACGCTTGGATTTGCGCGCCGCTTTGCCACCTACAAGCGCCCCAATCTCCTCCTGCACGATCCCGAGCGACTGGTTCGTCTGCTTTCCGATCAGCGGCGTCCGGTGCAGCTGATTCTTGCCGGGAAGGCGCATCCTCAGGATCTGCCGGGGCAGGCGCTGATCAAGCAGTGGAATGACTTCCTCAAGCGTCCGGAGATACGGGGTCGTGTTGTCTTCCTCAGCGATTACGACATGCTGTTGGCGCAGGAACTGGTGCAGGGCATCGATCTCTGGATAAACACGCCACGACGCCCCTGGGAAGCCTGTGGAACGAGTGGAATGAAGGTCCTCGCGAACGGCGGTCTGAACCTCTCTGAACTGGACGGCTGGTGGGCGGAAGCCTATTCGCCCGAGGTTGGCTGGGCCATCGGCGACGGCAAAGAACATGGCGAAGATCCGGCATGGGATGCTCAGGAGGCCGAAACCTTATATACGCTGCTGGAAGGCGAGGTCATTCCGGAGTTTTATGAACGGGAGGAAAAAGGTCTGCCATCGAAGTGGCTGCGACGCGTCCGCGAGAGCATGACGCGGCTCACTCCGGAGTTCTCCGCGACCCGTGCCATCCGCGAGTACACGGAGGATCACTATCTTCCTGCTGCCTCCGGCTACCATGAGCGCGCGGCCTCGGACAGTAAGGTTGGCGCAAGTCTGCTCCAGTGGCAAGAGGATATCGCTCGGCATTGGGGTACCGTGCGCTTTGGCGCGCTGAGCATTGAGACGCACGACGGCAGGCATGCCTTTCGAGTAGAGGTCTTTCCAGGCGATCTCAAGCCGGATCAGTTCAAAGTCGAACTCTACGCCGAACCTTTAGGGGATGGCGGACCTGATCTCGAGGTCATGAAGGTGTGCCCGGCTTGCCCGGCTCCCGCCGGTGCCCTTAGCTATTCTGCCGAGATAGGTGCGACCCGCTCTGCGAATGACTACACTCCGCGCATCGTTCCTTGCCATGCAAATGCTTCTGTGCCACTCGAAGCTTCCGAGATCCTGTGGCAACGCTGATGGGCAAAACGCATCAGATCACCGCCAGGTTCCATGATCCTGCCGCTCAGCGCACATGCGTCAGCTATCCCTACCCGCTCGGCGCGACCATAACTCCCGAGGGAACAAACTTCAGTGTCTTTTCCGCCAATGCTACAGGAATGGAGATCGTCCTCTTTGACCATGCAGATGACCCTCATCCCGACCGCGTCATCCCTTTCGATCCAACTCTCCAGCATACGTCTCATTACTGGCATATCTTTGTACCCGGACTAAAGCCGGGGCAACTTTACGGGTACCGCGCCGATGGTCCCGACGATCCGCCGAGCGGACATCGTTTTGATCGGCACAAGATTCTGCTCGACCCTTACGGCAAGAGTGTGTGCATCGGCCAGAACTATGACCGCGCTGCCGCCAGCCGGCCAGGGGATAATGCTGCGGCCTCGATGAAAAGCGTGGTGGCCGATCTGAGCGCGTTCGATTGGGAGGGGGATAGGCCTCTCAATCGGCAGTTCCGCAGGACAGTCATCTATGAAATGCATGTGGCGGGGTTTACGCGTCACCCTGACTCAGGCGTTGCGGCTGCCAAGCGAGGCACGTACCTTGGGGTCGTCGAAAAGATTCCCTATCTTCAGGAGTTGGGTATTACAGCCGTCGAATTGATGCCTGTCTTCCAGTTCGATGCCCAGGACGCGTTGCCGGGACTCAGCAATTATTGGGGCTACAGCCCTGTATCCTTTTTCGCTCCACATCTTTCCTATAGCGCCAGCAAAGATCCCCTGGGATGTCTGGACGAGTTTCGGACAATGGTGAAGGAGCTGCATCGGGCCGGCATCGAGGTCATTCTCGACGTGGTGTACAACCATACCGCCGAAACGGATGAGAGAGGACCGACATTCTGCTTTCGCGGATTGGAAAATAGTTTTTACTACATTTTGAATAATGAGAATAAAGCCACTTATGCGGACTATACCGGCACGGGCAATACTCTCAAGGCAAACCACTCCATCGTAAAACGCCTTATTCTCGACAGTTTGAAGTACTGGGTTTCCGAGATGCACGTCGACGGTTTTCGTTTTGATCTTGCCTCCATCTTTTCACGAGATGAGTGGGGTAAGCCGATGATGAATCCTCCCATCCTTTGGGAGATCGATTCGGATCCAGTGCTGGCAGGCGCCAAGCTGATTGCAGAAGCGTGGGATGAAGGCGGCTTGTATCAGGTGGGCAGCTTCGGACAGGACAAGTGGAAGGAGTGGAACGGACAATTCCGCGACGATGTTCGCAGTTTCGTCAGAGGCGATCAGAACACGGTTGTGAAGCTTCGGGAGCGCATTTCCGGAAGTCTCGATTTGTACAGAGCCGGTCATCGGCCGGTTGCGCAGAGCATCAATTTCGTCACCTGCCACGATGGGTTTACCCTCAACGATCTTGTCTCCTATAACTTCAAACACAACGAAGCGAACCATGAACTGAATAACGATGGCACGAACGCCAATTTCAGTTGGAACAGTGGCGTGGAGGGTCCCACGACCGACGCGAACATCGAGCGTTTGCGTATACAGCAGATCAAGAACTTCTTCGTACTCGCTCTGCTCTCGGTTGGAACACCGATGCTGCTGATGGGAGACGAAGTGCGGCGCACGCAACACGGAAACAACAACGCCTATTGCCAGGATAATGAAACCAGTTGGTTCGACTGGAAGCCTTGCGCCGCTAACGCAGAGATGGCACGGTTCGTAAAGCATATGGTTCGGTTCCGTCTGGACTTCAATCATGGAATCGAAGGCGGTCGACTTACCCTTGAGGAGTATCTCAGCAATGCCCGTATCGAATGGCACGGCATCGAGCTTGGCAAGCCAGACTGGAGCAGCGACTCCCACAGCGTTGCCTTCACTCTGCATAGTTTCGTCTGCAGCCAGGTTCGGTACATTGCGGTGAATGCCTATTGGAAACCACTGAAGTTTGCCCTTCCTCCTGTCACCGGGGGCACGGATGCAGGCTGGCTTCGCCTTATAGACACTTCTCTTCCATCGCCGGAGGACATACTGGAAGAGGCGGCGGGAGTGCCCGTGGCGGCCTCGACATACCTCGTCAGCCCACGGTCTGTCGTTATGTTGCATTACGACTATGCAACAAAAGATCCGGCGGCTACGGATCGCCCATCCGAGGCCTAAGAACAGGACGGGAACTTCCGTCCACCCCAGAACCAGAGAATCATCTGACTCATCTACTGACCGATGGGCACTGAATGCGGGTGCTTGTTAGGAACCAACGACAGGTCGACACTCGCCACATAAATGAACAGCGCAACGGAGACGGAGAATACGGCCACCCAGAAACGCCAATCGCGATGCGCGCGCTTCCAATAAGGACGATGAACACTGCTGACATGCGGCCCCTGTTCGTGATGCGTGTGCGTGCTTTCATTCATTCGTTCCCCGCATTCTCAATCCAATTCCGGCGCATTGAACCCTTTTTGCCGCGCCATGCCGCCTCCTGTGTAAGCGGGATCCGCAATGTCTCGCTTACGCTCCAGGAGCGTCGCATCGTAGTAGGAACAGTATTCCACTGCGTTCATCTCCGTACTGGTCAGTTTTGACCACGCATGGTGAGGTCGAATCGGAGGATCAGACGCTTTGCCGTCAAAAATTGATAATATTGGGGGCATCTCCCCTGCTCACTTAAGATCGGACTCGATCCTGTGACCTCTGATCTGCGAATCAGGCACGGTCGTCTCCGGAAACGGATTGTTCAGATGGTCGATCTCAGAGAGCCTGTATTTGACGCTGCCGCGTTTCTGGCTAGCACTGGGCTAGGACGGAGAGTCGTCCAATTGAAGGCAAAACAGGCCTTCTATTCGCAGGGAAATCCGGCCGAGTCTGTCTTCTATCTTCAGAAGGGCCGTGTACGAGTCTCTGTTGTTTCGAAAAGTGGCAAAGAGGCTACAATCGCGCTGCTCACCGCAGGAGACTTCGTTGGAGAGGAGTCAATTGCCGGAGCAGCAGGCCTCCGTCTAACGACGGCCACTGCGATTATCGCCTGTACAGCACTCAAGATAGAAAGGACAGAGATGATTCGCGTGCTGCACGAGGAGCACGCCTTCTCAGATCTGTTCCTGAAGTTTCTTCTCGCTCACAGCATGCGGATCCAGGCCGATCTTGTCGATCAGCTCTTCAACTCCAGCGAAAAGCGTTTGGCGCGGATTCTCCTGTTGATGGCAGAGTTCGGCAAACCAGGAGAGCCGGAAGCGGCGATTCCAAAGATCACGCAGGAGACTTTGGCGGAGATGATTGGAACCACCCGGTCGCGCGTCAGCTTCTTCATGAATCGGTTTCGCAGCCTCGGCTTCATTGAGTATAACGGCGGCATCAAGGTCCATAAGTCGCTGCTCAATGTCATCCTTCACGACTAAATCAGTACTTGTTCATTCATCCGGCCGAGGTGTGCTCAGATCGGACTCTTCCCGGCTACATGCCGCTGGCTCTGCCCGGGTATGCATGAAGCTCGTGGATTAGGCCCTTCGCTGAAGCGGGAACTGGAGTCTTGCCGTCCAGAATCGCGTGTCTGTCCACATTGTCTCCATACATGGCCTCATCGCCGGACTTGTCTGCTTGAACTACGGCGCCATTCAGGCTAACCCCAGCAAAAATGCCTTTGGCTCGCGAGTAGGAAAGAATCTCCGCACTCAGTTTTATATCCGTGGCGGCGGCAGCGTTCCGTCCAACAGGCCCCGCCGCTACAGAAGCGTCGGCACCCAGTTTGAACTTGTCGCCTAGAAGGCTGTGCAATGCGTGATCATTCATGAAAAGCATAACTATATCTGTGGAAGAGCCACCGATCTGATACCCCACGCTTCCTCCGTCGATCGCGACAAATATCGGAGCACTCCATCCACGCTCGGTGCGGCAGGTTGCCACGCCGCGACCGTAGCTGCCTCCAAAAATGAAGGCAAACTTTTTGTCTCCCGGAATGATGGCAATACACTTTGCCTTGTCCAGCAGGTCATGCGGTATGCCCTTATCGGGTGTATCCATAATTTCCTTGAAGACCTGGGCAGACTTCTGGCTACGAACGACGTCATCCTCGCGGTCGGAAGCAACGGCAAGTTAAGTTACAGCCAGAACAAGGGTCGAGAAGATCAGAAGACGCTTCAACATATTGATGTCCTTTTTTGTTATCGGTGATTTGAGTACACCGCACTTTAATTGCTGACATAGCCGCTTGCTCAAAGCTATGTCGAGAGGCTGATTACAATTCCTTCGGTCCAATACCTTGCTGCCATCGTATTGACCGGATTTTCTTATGCCATCCCTCACGTTCCAACGTGGATCCGGGAAAGGGAATGAAATAGGCCAAAAGCGTTTATGAGCCACAGAACCAGGGCAATGACCACGACGCCATTCAGAATTGACTTGATGGTTCCCTGCATAGGAATGAAGCGATTGACCAGCCACAGTAGGACACCCACCACGATGAGTACGAGCACAACTTGAATTAAAGGCATGACCTTCGACCTTTCTGCTTTGCGCGGGTTAACGTCTCTCAAACACTGTCGAAAGGCCCACATTTCCAAGTTCGAGAGTTTTCGGGACCGTCGTGTCCGCCAGAGGGCCGCTGTGCACAGCATGGATACAGGATGCCAATCGGCTGGATGTGGTCACTTCGATGTGAATAGATGGGTACCACCCGCGGCAACCTGAGAATGGGAGCTGCGAATTAGCGGTCGTCTCTCTCTCTCTAGCACTCTCAGCAGAATAAGAATGACAGGTGCGGTGTTTCATGTCTGAGCAAGATAGCTCACACAAGACAATCTAAGGTTAGGATACTTAGGCGGGATCGCACCTCAGGAAGCCCGGGGGAGGAGCGCTTGAGGAACCCTGGACGGCCATGCTTTTGAGCCGGCTGAGCGGGCCGGCTGACCGGAACCTGGCGGCAGGGTGGGCGGAATTTTGGGGCTGGACCATCCGAGGATGGAGAGCTACTGAAGCGAAGATCCTGTAACCTGTATATGTATGCGCAAAGGTTACATCTTTTCCAGGGAGCGGCCAATGAAGACCCGGGCACCGCACACGGAGCACGTTGCTTCTCCCTTCGACTCCGTGGGCGATCATCCCGCCATCAACTTCATCAATACCCTTCGCATGAGCGGGAGTGAACTGACCGACGCATGGCAAAGAGATGAAGACGTTGCCGCATGGATTGTCCGAGAGGAATTGCGCGACACTCCTCCATCCACATTTCGGCCACACGGCGTTCTGCTTCGAAAGGCACGCGAGCTTAGAGAGATCGCCCGGCGGGCAGTGGAGGCGAGAAAGGCAAAAAAGCCGCTGCCGCTGGACGAGCTGAATGCCTTTCTTGAACGTTCAGTCAGTCATTGCGTTCTGAGCGCAAAGTCGCGAACCGATCTTCGCCTCAAGCGTGTGTACGGCCAGAAGACGATTGAACAGTATCTGGCACCCATAGCTGAGTCGATGGCAGAACTGCTTTCCTATGGAAACTTTGACCTGATTCGTCATTGCGAAGGCGAACGCTGCGTGTTGTGGTTCTATGATCGCACCAAGGCTCACCGGAGGCGCTGGTGCAGCCCACAGACCTGCGGCAACAGGGCGAAGGTAGCGGCGTTTCGGGCGCGTGCCCGGCGACGCTGATGCTTGCATCCTCTCGCCGTCTTTTGGGAGCCGGAGGGGCCGCCTGATCCCGTTAAGATTCGCCGTCCGAATCGGCTGGCATCGATCGAATATCGGTACATCAACCTGCGAATCTTCTCAGCATTCAAGTTGGCACCCCGAAAGCGCAGTCTCACAGATTGGAGGCAAAGCGGAATTGGCAGAGATGCGGGACTGTAATGCGCCCCGCAACTCGAAAGATTAAAGAGCGAAGGATTCTCTCGTTCCACGATTGAATCGAAGTGCACCCCAAGGAGAAGAAATCATGGCGACTGCAACGATCGCAACCCGTCCCCCTTTACCTCCATTCACGCGCGAGAGCGCTGTTCAAAAAGTACGACTCGCCGAAGATGGCTGGAACTCGCGCGATCCGGCGAAAGTAGCTCTGGCCTACGCGATCGATTCACGATGGAGGAACCGTTCGGAGTTCATCAATGGGCGAAGCGAAATCCTTGCTTTCCTCTCTCGCAAATGGGCCAGGGAGCTGGACTACAGACTCATCAAAGAAATGTGGGCGTTCACTGGAAACCGCATTGCCGTTCGCTTCGCCTACGAGTGGCACGATGATTCTGGTCGCTGGTTTCGCTCCTATGGCAATGAGAACTGGGAGTTCAATGATGACGGGCTCATGGCGTCAAGGCACGCGTCAATCAACGACCTTGCCATTTTGCAAGCAGATCGCAAATACCACTGGCCGCTCGGGCAACGTCCCGAAGACCACCCGGGATTGAGTGACCTCGGACTCTAGTCCTGTCGCCGGGAAAGGGGTTCTCGGGAGGGCCGTCCCGCCGCACCATAATGGAAAGGCGTCCGAGCGCACGGCTCAGTGGAAAGAAGAAGAAACAGGCACAGATCAATCGATCATGCACCAGAACAGGCACCTGCCCATTGGTGACTAATCCGAGGATGGTCCTTGCGGTTCTAAGATATTGGTTTTGTAAGGGCGTTATGGTGCGCCCGAGTGTCGCCAGTTTGAACTGGCTGGCCGGTATACTACACCAAGCGCAACCCCTTTATAGGGAATGTCGGTTAATTCTCAACTATTTAGATGGTGCGGATGAGAGAGGAATTCAGTCAATAATTGAACAGTGCGCTGTCCGGGTTGATCCCGCTCCCTGCAATAAAGACGCGGACTCTATACCCCAGAGCATATTAGAACCTATGGCCCTATACCCTATACACACTAAGCACCCTAAGTTTTCCAGCATTATCGTTAGGTGAGTGAGTTGTTTCATTACTGCAAGAACGTACACTGTACGGCGCTTGTTTAGTGCGTGAGTTCGATCCGATTTGCCCCGTCACTGGCTCTGTCCAACACTGTGGGATAGAACGGTAAACGTCACGGTCCCAGAATCGGATTTCACGCCATCGGGGGGATTGTGCCGACCCGTGGCCAAAAACATCTGTAAATCCGCCAAATTGTTGTTGCGAATGAAATCAGGCGCTGCTTCAATATCTACGTTTTTTCCATCCTTCATGGCTGAAGCGAACATGTGAGTATGGGCACATTCACCCGTTGGGGCACACTCGTTGTTGTCCTCGTCTTTGAGGGCAATACCGTGTTCTTCGATCTGATCTTCAGTCAGATGGAGGCCATCAAGACGCTGTACGAGGGCCTTCTCCAATGCAACGGCATCTGAATAGGACTCAGTTTTGACCACACACTCATACTTGTACAACAAGCCGCCCGCTGGATCACGGCCCTGAACAACCGTGCATGAAGGCTGTCCGCCAACGTCATCGGGCACTATGGTTGCATCATATTGGCTGTTGCCCTGTGCCTCCGTCCGTATTTCGACGCCACGATATCTTGCGAAATCGGTATAGGGCGGGCTTATCTCAACCAACCGATGCATAAGGGTTGAAAAGGGTACTTGTTCTATTGTCGTATGCGGCTGGACTTGCGCCCACAAGTCGCACGTGACTTTCTGGCTTGTGACATCTGGCAGATTAAATTCGATGGCTGTCTCAAGGCCCTTGCCGCATAGCCAATTAAGATCAGTAGGACTCATATGAGCGGTTTTTCCAGTCTTGTCGACCTGAGTCAATCCCGCTGAGGCGTCAAAAACGTATTTGCTCCCGCCTGCAGTGACGATGGTTTTCTGCTGCGCGAAACATCCAATCGACAGCAGGACTAGCAGACTTGGAATGGCGACTTTGCGCAGCACCCGACTCATAATTTGATTTTCCTTCCTCTCACCGGTGGCACGGTGGATATTTCCTGTTGCTTTGGGCTGAGTTCGGATAGAAATTTTCTGTAGTTGGTAAGAATGACCTCCGGTGAGGACGTTGGTTGGGACGATGCCAGAGCAACAGTGAGAAGTGCAGCAACAATCTTATTTTCGCTAATCGTGCTTGGATTCATCATCAGCTCCAATCGAAGCGTATTTGGCTATTCCATGATTGAATGCGGAGGTGCAAATCCTGGCTCAGTATCGGGCTGTTTTGCCCTCGCTACCAATTCCAGATCACGCCCTTTAATCAGCTTGACCGTACTGGCGTCGTTCCCGATCTGAGTAGTGAAGAATTCACCGGGGCCGATGCCTACGATTGTTCGCGTTTCCCCGCCACCCACAACGCATACTGTATCGCCTATCTGGAACGCGTTTGGGGTCGGGCCGCTCAATTGCGCCGCATTCTAAATCTGTGGGTTTCTGCGGTCGTGGTCGTATGCTCAATGATGGTTTGGGTCGTAGGAGCGGAGGTGGAGGTCTGAATGTAGATAGGCAGAACCAACGTCAAAATGGGAACAATCTGACCGAATCGTTTCACGGCGAGGCCTTTCAATTAGTGTCTGGCATACCAGGCACAGCCGCTGCGATGGTAAGCCCAACATGAGGATGTGTCCAGCGAAACCCACGCACTTTTGGCAGCAGTCGGCAAGCGAAGGGCTGGACGCAGACCGATACGGCGGTATATCTGGACATGAACCGGGGACACATCTCCGATATCGAACGGGGCAAGCGGGAAGCTGGATTGATTACACCCCAGCTCTTCGCTAGCGCTACCTCCGCCCCTTTCGCTTAAAGGAGTGGCCTACGGTTAGGCTCAATAAGCCACCAATTTCACCGACTGTTGCCCCGCCCAACCACCGCAGGAGCTGCGCATCCAGATGGAAGCCCCACACGTCAAATCCCTGCAAAAAGTAGATCAGCATTGTCCCTGCCAGGAGCAAGCCGTACGCCCAGAGCAGAAATGAAACAATGCGCTCCCGTGTATTCAAATCGCTTGTTAGGCTAGCCTCAGCTACCCAGTCCTTCACAGGGGTCTCTGCGGGTCGCGCCTTGACTGGACTCACGACTCACCGCTTAGAGCGGCTCCCGCTGGGGCTGCGGCCGCAACCCGCCCCCGCCCATGCCGCTTGGCCACTCGGCGAAGAAGCGGTGTTATAAACACGCGGTGATTCTCATCGTCAGGTGAGGTTGCTACGATCTCTTTGCCTTGGGCTACTTCCTCGACGGCCCAATCCAAAATCGTCAAAGCGTTGTTGAATAATTCCTTCATGCTGTTTGCACCAGTCTTTCTTTTCAGGGCATTGATCTCATCCATTTGAGATTCATCCAATTCAAAGTTCAGTCGCACGGGGTATCTCCTTAGCGGAAAAGTTGAGGAACCCACCCTGGGGGAACGTACGCAGACGCGAGAGGTCGATTCGTGATAATTCATCCGAGGCTAAGGGCAAAGAATGCTCATGTCAATGAGCAGTTCGTACTCAAGTTCTACTCATTAGTAATGCTCCGCAAGGAGAAAAGGTTGCAAATTGAAGACGAAGACGGGACACATCACTCACACGGCTATTGAGAAACCCTTCAGGGAAGCCAGAAAGGCCGCGAAATTGCCAAAGGAACTTGTGATCTATTCCGCACGGCACAGCTTTGCTACCGATTTGCTTGACCGAACGGGGGACATCAAACTCGTGATGGATGTGCTCGGGCACGCCAGCGTCACCACAACGCAGAAGTACCTCCACCCTGCCCTCAAGAACATCGCTGATGTAGTGAATGAGCGGAACAAGGTAAGGGAAGCAGTCGCAACAGCAGCATGAGCGCGCTACGTCATTTTTCGCGTCATAGTCGATTTTTTGCCATGATCGGACCGCTTGTAAGTGATTGATTTTATGGTGCGCCCAGAGAGATTCGAACTCCCGACCTACTGATTCGTAGTCAGTCGCTCTATCCAACTGAGCTATGGGCGCACGCTTAGGAAGGCGACTACGAACTTTTTTAAGATACAAGGTTTTGCGCTGCGGTGCAACCGGGTTTCGCGCGGAAATTGCTCAGCGTTTGGGGGTTCTTTCCCATGGCTGGAGAACTTTTACGGAGGCCATCCCGGCTGCGGTTGCGGCCTGAATGCCCATCGCCGTGTCTTCAAAGACGAGGCAGCTTTGCGGGGCTACTCCGAGTCTTTCGGCGGCCATCAGGAAGGCTTCAGGATCGGGCTTGCTGCGCTGGTAGTCTCCGGCGCAGACGAGCGTGTTGAATTTGTCGAGAAGCTTGAGCGATTCGAGCGATGCGATTACGGATTCGCGGGTGCTTCCGGAGACTACGGCGAAGGGGAGGTTCCCGTGATGAGTTTCGATCACTTCGAGGACTTCGGGCACGGCGGTTAGCCGGGGAAGGAAATCGTAATAGAGATTTTCTTTGCGGACCGCTACCGCTTCGACCGGCATTTCGAGGCCGTGCTTTTGATTGAGTGTGGCGATGATCTCGTGGACGGGCATTCCGCCCCATGCGTAGAAGAGGTCTTCAGGGAAATCGCAGCCGTGCTCGGAGAGAGCCTGCTTCCACGCGGCATAGTGCAGCGGCATGGAGTCGGCGATGGTTCCGTCGCAGTCGAAGAGGTAGGCCTCAAAGGGCCCAGCTGGTAAGTCTAATCTCATGTATGAGTTATCTTTTATTTGGCAGGCGCGGGCGCGGCTTCCACGGCTGGTTCAGCCGGCGGCTGCGGCGGGATGAGTGACAGTTCTTCGACCAGATCGATTCCGGCGCGGCGGAGGAGTTCGTACACGATCTGCTTGTCGAGCCGGGTTGCGTCGTATTCGATGCGGATGGTGTTCCACTCAGGGTCGAGCTTGATGCGGCGAATTCCGTAGACCTCACGCGCATTGCCGAGGGCGATCATGGCGTCTTCAGAAGGATGGCGTTCGTAGCGGTAGAGGACTTCTAGCTGCGTCATAGGTTGATTTTAGCAGCGCGGAGTGGTGGATCAATATGACCAATTCGCCGATTCACGCACGAACTCCAAAGGTAAGTACGAGCAGCGCGAATGCTACAACCAGTCCGCAGGTTCTTAACCAATGGTACAGATCCCAGCGACGCTCCTGCGATTTCCAATCTGCGGGAGGGGCTTCGGGTTTCCACCCGATAATCCTCTTGTTGATCGGCACTGGACCAAGGAGCGAAAACACAACAGCGAAGACCTGGATAGCCAGAGCGACGGCAGCGAGCCGCCATGCGGCGTCACTCAGATGTTCGAAGGGCAGGAGAAGCAGAAGATTCAGAAGAGTGGAGCCCGCCATCCAGAATGGCATTACACGACCAAACAGTGAAGCGAACGATGAGCGCACCGGTATGTGGACTTCCAATGGTTGCCGGTTGAACGTGGGATGGGCGAACGCCGCTACGTTTAACTCGCTTCCACACATAAGGCCAAGCACCAGCACGGCAATGAGCTGAAGAGCCATAGAGATGAATCCTCCTTTGCGTTCGATGTTGTTCGGGAGCCACCAGTTTCAAGCTCCGGCCGGACCTTAATATCGTTGCAATATCGCTGCGGGGAGCGCGATGACCGGGGCGGCTTGTTTTGCTATACTTCGAAGTTGCGGGCGTTTGCACCAGAGCAGCTTCGTTTCCAGCATTTCGCCGCAAAATCCAGTCCAGAACAGACTTCCGAGGTTCCCATGTCCGGCCATTCCAAATGGGCGACAATCAAGCACAAGAAAGGCGCGCTCGACGCCAAGCGCGGGAAGATTTTTACGCGCCTGATTAAAGAAATCACTATCGCGGCACGGCAGGGCGGGGGCGATCCTGACGGGAATCCCCGGCTGCGGAGCGCGATCGCGGCGGCCAAGGCCGAGAACATGCCTGCCGATAACATCAAGCGCGCCACGCAGCGCGGCACCGGCGAACTTGAGGGCACGACGTACGAAGAGATTTCGTTCGAGGGCTACGGGCCGGGCGGCGTGGCGATTATCGTCGATTGCCTCACGGACAATCGCAACCGCGCGGTAAGCGAAATCCGTCATGCGTTCGCCAAAAACGGCGGCAACCTCGGCGAGCCGAATTCGGTTCGGTTCATGTTCTCGAAGAAGGGCATTATCGCGATTGCGAAAGACGCGGCTGATGAAGAGCAACTGATGAACATTGTGCTCGAAGCCGGCGGCGACGATTTGAACGATGAAGGCGACACGTGGGAGATTGTGACCGATCCTCATGCGTATGAGGCGGTGGCGCAGGCAGTGCGCGATGCGAAGATCGAGACGGTGATGTCGGAGGTTACGATGATCGCCTCGACATACACGAAGCTGGAGGGTCCGGCGGCGGGGCAGATGATTCGTCTGCTTGATGTGCTGGAAGACCATGACGATGTGCAGAACGTCTATTCGAATTTCGACATGGACGCGCAACAGATGGAAGAAGTCGCCGGTTAAGCCCTGCCATTGATACTACGGGGCCGCCGGAATGGCGGCCTTTCTTTTGCGGGAGATTTGAAGATACGCATGGGTATGAAAAAATTCTGGCTTTCCAGCTTTCTTCTGGGCGCTGTTTTTGGCGCGTCCGGTTTTGGCGCTTTGGCGCAGACGGGAACGGCTCCCGCAGGCAACACTTCGGAAAACGGCGCTCCGGCCAAAGCGGCGCTGGCTACCGATCCGTGGGAGTTGGGGGCATTTTTTCAAGGCGGCCTGGGCACGGGTGATCGCGACGACTTTACTTTTCTCTCGGCTGGCGCACGGCTGGGCAAGGTGATTACCGATCAACATTTGCCGGGGATTCTGCGCGGACAGTTTGAGTATGCGGGCGAGCTTATGCCCTATTGGCAATCGTTCACACCTGCTCCGCATACGGCGGAGACGGAGTATATATTCGAGGGCCATACAGGGTATGCGCTGTTCCCGTATGGCGGCGGAACTTTCACGGGCTTCAGCATTACGCCGATTATTTTGCGCTGGAATTTTGCTCCAACGCGGCGTTTTGTGCCATGGGTTCAGGGTGCGGGCGGCTTCGTTTATACGACGCACAAATATCCGCCGGATATTCTTGTTCCGCACGGACAGCCGGGTGGTACGAGCGTGTTCAATTTCACGCCGCAGTTCGGGATTGGCTTTCATTATTTTGTGAAGCCGCGGCGGTCGATTGATTTTGCGGCGAATGCGATTCATCTTTCGAGTTCTTCGCTGGGAGACCGGAATCCGGGGGTGAACGCGAGCGTGCAGTTTCAGATTGGCTATACATGGTGGCACTGAGAGGAATTTCGGGAAGTGTTTGGTTGATTTTTCTTAGGACCTTATGCCTGAACCTTTGATCGAGTGTGTTCCGAATTTTTCCGAAGGGCGCAACCCTGCTGTGGTGGAGGCGATTGTGGCTGCCATGATGGTTGAGGGCGTGTCGCTGCTGGATTACTCGCGGGATGCGGACCATAACCGGTCGGTGGTGACGATTGCCGGTCCTCCGGCGGCAGTGGTCGAGTCGGCGGTGCGCGGCGCGGGCCGGGCGGCGGAACTGATCGACCTTACGACGCAGGAGGGGGTTCATCCGCGGATTGGCGCGGCGGATGTGATTCCTTTTGTGCCTGTGCGAGATGTTTCTTTAGAGCAATGTGTGTTGTTTGCGCGGCAGGCGGGTGCGGAGATATGGAACCGGTATGGAGTTCCAGTGTATTTCTACGAGGCGGCGGCGGCGCGCCCCGACCGTGCTCTGCTGGAAGAGGTACGGCGCGGGCAGTTCGAGGGGTTGCGCGATGCGGTGCGGCGCGAAGTGGCGCGGAGACCGGATGTGGGCGGACCGGAGCTGCATCCGACGGCGGGGGCCTCGGCGGTGGGGGCGCGGCGTTTTCTGATCGCGTGGAACCTTTACCTGGATACCGGCGATGTGGCCACGGCGCGGGCGATTGCGCGCGAGATTCGCGCATCCGCGGGAGGGCTGACGGGCGTTAAGGCTATGGGGGTTCTGGCGCACGGCGAGGCGCAGATTTCGATGAACATCACGGACTTCCGGCAAACGCCGGTAAGCCAGGTGTACTCGGCGGTCGAGGAAAAGGCTGCGCGGTTTGGAGCGCAGGTTACGCGCGGGGAGTTGATCGGACTGATTCCGGAGGAGGCTGCCGAGCGCGAAAGCGAATGGCTGCGTCATTTCCATGAGTTCGACCCGGAAGAAAAGATTCTGGAACGTAGACTCAGGCGGCCACTTGAGTGGCCCGCAAAACCATCCCCTTCCGCAACACGGGGTTCGGGTTCGCGTCTAAAATGAAGTATGAACTGCGCGCAGCGATTGCGTTCAGACGGGGGAATGGCGCATTGCGCTTTCCGGAGGCACGAAACAAGGTGAAAGTTCACAAGTATTTTGAGCGGCTGGCGGTTGTGTCCGTTTTTGCCGCGTTTGCTGTAGGCGCCCATGCGGCGCAGCTCGATACCGACGCGCGGACGGCGATTCCGAGCGATGTACAGCAGATTATTGTTGTCGATTATCGCGCGATGCAGAACTCGCCGGCGGCGATGGACCTGAAGTCGCGCATTCTTCCGCCCGAGTTGAAGCAACTGGAAGAGGCGCTGAAAGTTTCCGGCTTCAATGAGAATCATGATGTGGACGAGCTGGCCTTTGCGGCCTTCCGCGCGGGCGGCAGTGAGCAGGGCGTCCGGACCGTAGGCATTGCCCAGGGGCAGTTTTCGCTGCCGGACATCATGGCAAGTTTCAAGAAAAAGAAGATCAAGGCCAAGCTTATCCGTACCAACCAACTTTATCCGATGGGCGGGAGCGGAATGACGGTGGTGTTTCTGAATCCCACGACGATGGTGTTCGGATCGAGCGATGCGCTGCGCTCGGCCCTGGACGCACGCGACGGCCTGGCGCCGAATTTCCTGACCAATCAGTCGATGGTTGACGAGATGGCCCAGGTCGATTCGCAGCCTGTCTGGAGCATCCTGGACCAGAAGGGCACCCAGTTCATGATGAAGGGACTGCTCGGTCAGGCGTCTCAGCTTACCGATTACGACCAGATTAAAAAGCGTTTGCTTGGTTCACATTACACGATGAACTTCCAGAATGGGGTGAAGTTTTCGTTGCAGGTTTCTACCCCGGATACGTTCACGGCGGCAACGCTTTCTTCGCTGCTGAATGCTGCGGCTATGTACGAGAAAGTCAGCGGTACGACGATTGAGAAGCAGGCTATCGACGCGACCACGATCGATTCGAGCGCGGGCGACCTTAATGTGAATTACGCCAGCTCGGATAGCCAGTTTTCGGCCTTGCTGGAGTCTCCGCTGTTTCAGACGGTGGTGAAGTAGGGGATATGCCTGCGGTGGCGCCTGCGGACCACCCTGACGCGCAAAGACCGCGTGCCGGCGACCCGGTTGCGTGCGGGCGGATTGACTTGCCGCTGTGTTGAACCCGAATGAGCTTTCCCTTTTCTCCATCTTTCGTAAATCGATACCTTTCTTGTTTTTGCGGTTGACAAAGGCGCACATTCAGTTGCACTCTGGAACGTTTTCCTGAGGGAAGTATGCCTCCCTGTGCCTGGCGGCTGTATATGGCCTTTTCCGCCGGGCATTTTTTTTGCCTTCCTGCGCCCTGGTCCATTACTCATCTTAAGGAGGAGCTATGGAGAAGAATGAGCGCCCGCTTGAGGCGGGCATTGTGACGGATTTTTCCCACCGGATGAGCTATGCGGGCTACCTGTGCCTGCCGGAGTTGCTGTCGCAGCAGCGTCCGCTGTCGCAGCCTGAGCACCATGACGAGATGCTGTTCATTATTCAGCATCAGGTTTCGGAACTGTGGATCAAGCAGCTTATCCATGAGCTTACGGCGGCGATCCGGTTTGTGCGGCACGATCAGCTTGATCCCTGCTTCAAGATTTTGTCTCGGGCGAAGCTGATTCAAATGCAGTTGTTCGATCAGTGGGCGGTGCTGGAGACGTTGACTCCTTCGGAATATATGGAGTTTCGGGGGGTGCTGGGCCATGCTTCGGGCTTTCAGTCGTATCAGTATCGGAAGCTGGAGTTTTTGCTGGGAAATAAGAATCGCGATGCGTTGAAGGTTTTTGAATACGACGCTGCGATACATGCCGAGTTGCTGGCTGCGCTTGATGCTCCGAGCCTTTATGAGGAGTTTCTGCGGCACCTGGCGCGGCGCGGGCTGGCTGTTCCGGGGGAGTGCGTGGAGCGGGACTGGAGCTTGCCGCATGAGAAAAACGAGGCGCTGGTGGAAGTGTTTCGCGGAATTTATGAGCGTCCGCGTGAGCATTGGGATGCGTACGAGATGTGCGAGAAACTGGTGGATGTGGAGGAGTATTTCCAGCTGTGGAGGTTTCGGCATATGAAGACAGTGGAGCGGATTATTGGATTCAGGCAGGGGACTGGCGGGTCGTCGGGAGTGGGATTTTTACGGCAGGCGCTGGAGTTGACATTCTTTCCTGAGCTGCTGGCGGTGCGTACGGGGTTGAAGCAGCGATGAGTTTAGCGGATGCAGTGGCGGCTTTGGGTGATGGCCCTTTGCGCGAGGAGGCGATTGCGCGGCATATCGCTCCGTTATTTTCGCGCGTGCTGGCAAGCGAGCGGATCTATTTGGAAAACCACTCGCTGGGGCGGCCTTTGGACGCGATGGCAGACGATGTGGTGGAAGCTATGTCGCTTTGGTACGGCAAGCTGGGCGATGCGTGGGATGACTGGCTGGGGGAGCGCGAGGCTTTTCGGGGGCGTGTTGCGAAACTGATTGGCGCGGAGCGCGCGGACTGCGTTGTTCCGAAGACTGCGGCTGGGCAGGGCTTGCGCGCAGTACTGAATGCGCTGCCAGGGAAGCCGCGCGTGGTGAGCACGCGGGGCGAGTTCGATTCTGTGGATTTGATTTTGAAACAGTATGCGGCTCTGGGCCGGATTGAGATGCGCTGGGTTGAGCCGGACGAGCGGGGCGAGTTCCAGGTTGATGCTGTGATCGAAGCGGTAGAGCGCGGCGCGGATCTGGCGGTGGTTGCACAGGTGATGTTCATGACGGGACAGGTTGTCGGCGGACTGCAGCGCCTGGCTGACGCTTGCCATGCGCGTGGCGCGCGGCTTCTGCTGGACTCGTACCATGCGGTTGGGGTGTTTCCGGTTGACGTGAGTTCGATCGGTGCGGATTTCTTGATCGGCGCGAGTTACAAATATTTGCGCGGCGGTCCGGGCGCGGGATTTCTTTATGTTTCGCCGCAGACTCTGGAGAGTGGTTTGCGACCGCTCGACACGGGGTGGTTTGCGAACGCGGACGTTTTTTCGTTCCAACGGCCGGAGACTCCTGCGCTGAAGCCGGGCGGCGATGCGTTTCTCGAGGGAACTCCGCCGGTGCTGACGTGGTACCAGGCACGGAGTGGGCAGGAGTTTGTTCTGGCGATGGGCGTGGCGCGGCTGCGCGAATATTCGCTTTGTCAGCTCGGCGCGTTGCGCCGTTATCTGGCAGAGGCGGGCCTGTCGGAAAACGTGTTTGGCGGCGATGAGCGGCATGGGGCGTTTCTCTCGATCCGGCTGAAAAATGCGATGGAGATTCCAGAGCGGCTTGAGCGGGAGGAAATCTCATGCGATGCACGCGGGGAGTGGCTGCGGATTTGTCCGGATTGTCTTACTCGCGATGAGGAGTTGCGGCGCGCGGCGAAGACTCTGGGTAGCGTGGTGGCCTGAGGGCTTTGGATTCTTGAGCGACGGGATCTCACGGCCTGGAATCCAGGTGCGGGATGCCTGCATCATTTAATTAAATGCGGCGAGACTTGTCGAGATGGTTGCCCTTTGCCGCTATGGAGTTTGAATGCCGTTTCCTATTAAAGTTTGTGTTGTGTGCTCAGAGGAATTTGAGTTGAAGCCGGATAAACCCGGATTTGCGAATCGCTGCCCGGAGTGCAGCGAACCCGAAGCAATTGCCGCCGCCGGGAATCGCGTTGACGCCGATGCTGGCAGGAGTTCGAGTGAAATGAACGAGGCGCGGCGAAGGGCGATTCGCGACCTCCTCTACCGCAAGGATAGTTAGATTGAATTTTGTCCCCGCTTTTCCACTTCCGCGAGGCGTCGTGGATTCGTCTGACGAAGACTAAAATTCAGCTATATCCCTATGGCTGAATTTACTCACCTCCATCTGCATACCGATTATTCGCTCCTTGACGGGGCCTGCGACGTGGAGAAGCTTGTGGACCGCGTTGACAGCATTGGCCAGAAGGCCGTTGCGATCACAGACCACGGCAACATCTACGGTGCTGTTCATTTTTTTGAGGCGGCGAAGAAAAAGGGCATCAAGCCGATTCTGGGCTGCGAACTCTATATCTGCAAAAAGGACGATCATCGCGCCGATCCGCAGGGCGATGATTACAACCATCTGCTGGTGCTGGCGGAGAACGAAGAGGGCTACCGAAATCTTGTCCGGATTACTTCGGAGGCCTCGCTGCATGGGTTTTATCGCAAACCGCGTGTGAGCAAAAAATATCTGGCGGAGCACTCGGCGGGTCTGGTTGGGTTTTCGGGGTGCCTGGCGGGCGAGCTTTGCGAGAATCTCATGGCCGGGAAGTATGAGGCGGCGCGGGCGACGGCGGGGCAGTACCAGGAAATATTTGGGCGCGGGAATTTCTTTCTTGAGATTCAGGACCAGGGGTTGGAGCTTGAGAAGAAGATTCATGCGGACCTGTTCAGGTTGGAAAAAGAGCTGGACATTCCGCTGATAGCGACCAACGACAGCCACTATCTTTGCGAAGACGATTCGCACGCGCATGAGGTTCTGCTTTGCGTGCAGACGGCGGGGTCGATTCATGATCCCAAGCGGTTCAAGTTTGATTCCGATCAGTTTTATGTAAAGTCGGCGGCCGAGATGGAGCGGCTTTTCGCTCACGCTCCCCAGGTTGTGAGCCGCACGATGCAGTTTGCCGAGCGCTGCTCTCTGAAGCTGAACGAGGTGGAGAATCCTTTTCCGGAGTTTGCGGTTCCGGAGGGGCACACGATTGACAGCTACTTTGAGCTGATCTGCCGCGAGGGCCTGAAGAAGCGGCTGGAAACAGCGGTGCGACAATTGGAACGGCGCGGTGTATTGCGGGTGCCGATGCATGAGTATGAGTCGCGCCTGAACTTCGAGATCGACATCATCAAGCAGATGAAGTACTCGGGATACTTCCTGATTGTGTGGGACTTCATCAAGTATGCGCGGGATCATGGGATTCCGGTGGGGCCGGGGCGCGGCTCGGCAACGGGATCGCTGGTGGCATACGCGATGGAGATCACGAACATCGATCCGATGCAGAACGTGCTGCTGTTCGAGCGGTTCCTGAATCCGGAGCGCGTGACGATGCCGGATATAGACGTGGATTTTTGCCAGAACCGGCGGGGCGAGGTGATCGAGTACGTTACGCGGAAGTACGGGCGCGAGCAGGTGGCGCAGATCATCACGTTCAACACGATGGCAGCGAAGGCGGCGATCAAGGACGTAGGGCGCGCGCTGGATATGCCTTACGGCGACGTCGACCGGATCGCGAAGCTGGTTCCAACGACAATCGGCGTGACGATTGAGCAGGCGTTGAAGGATTCTCCGCAGTTGCAGGACGCCTACGATGGAAATCCGCAAATACGCGAATTAATTGATACGGCGAGGAAGCTGGAAGGGCTGGTACGCGGGGCGGGCGTGCATGCGTCGGCTGTGGTGATTGCGCCGCGTCCGCTGACGGAGCTGGTGCCGGTGGCGCGCAGCAAGAATGACGAAATTGTGACCGCCTATGACATGAAAGCGGTCGAAAAGATGGGCCTGCTGAAGATGGACTTCCTGGGCCTGACGACGCTGACAGTGATCACTGACTGCGTGAAGCTGATTGAACAAACGCACGGCGAGATACTGGACATCGAAGTTATTCCGCTTGACGACCCCGAGACGTTCCGGAAGGTGTTTCACACGGCGCTGACTTCCGGAGTGTTCCAATTTGAATCGGGCGGGATGCGCGACGTGTTGCGGCGGTACAAGCCCGACACGGTGGAGGAATTGACGGCGCTGAATGCGCTGTACCGGCCAGGACCGATGGACATGATCGACGACTTCATCGAGCGCAAGTGGGGACGGCGGAAGGTAGAGTTTCTGCTGCCCGAGCTTGAAGGGATTCTGAAGGATTCGCTGGGTGTCATCGTGTATCAGGAGCAGGTAATGCGGATCGCCAACGTGCTGGCGAGCTACTCGCTGGGCGAGGCGGATTTGCTGCGGCGCGCGATGGGAAAGAAAAATGCCGAGGCGATGGCGGAGCAACGGGAGCGGTTCATGAGCGGCGCGTCGGCGCTGGGGCATCCGAAAGCCGCGGTGGGCGAAATCTTCGACCAGATGGCGAAGTTTTCGGGGTACGGCTTCAACAAGTCGCACTCGGCGGCGTATGCGCTCCTTGCGTATCAGACGGCGTATTTGAAGACGCATTATCCGGTGGAGTTTATGGCGGCGCTCCTTACGTCGGAAATTTCGAAACCGGAAAACGTAGTGAAGTACATCAAGGAATGCCGCGAACTTGAGATTCCGGTTGAGCCGCCGGATGTGCTGTTCAGCGATGCGGATTTTACCCCGCACGGGAAGGCGATTCGGTTTGGGCTTACGGCGATTAAAAATGTGGGGCGCAATGCGATCGATTCGATTCTGTCGGCGCGCGCCGAGTTGGCGGAGGCACGCAAGAGCTTCGCTTCCTATTGGGAATTTTGCGAGAAGATCGATCTGCGGTTGATGAACAAGCGCGTGCTGGAATCGTTGATTAAGGCGGGCGCGCTGGATTCGTTTGGGCGGCGGTCGCAGCTTTTGGCGGCTACGGACAAGGCGATCGAGCGGGCGCAGAAGGCGCAGCGCGACAATGCTGCGGGACAGCATGGACTCTTCGGAATCTTTGATGATCATCCGGCTACGGCCCGCGCCGATGATCTGCCTAATATTCCGGACTGGGACGAGAATCTGCGATTGCAGTCGGAGAAGGAGGTGCTGGGTTTTTTTGTGTCCGGGCATCCGCTGGACAAGTACGCGGAGAAGCTGCGAAATTTGCCGGGCGTAGTGGATACGGCGACTGCTCTGGAGATGAAGCCTGCGCCATCAACGGGGCGGAGGGGGCAGGCTCCGGAAAATGAGATTGCGATTGCGGGTGTGATTGTGGGGCTGAAGGTGGCGAAGTCAAAGCGCTCGGGTGAGTTGTACGCGCAGGCGTCGCTGGAAGACACGGTAGGCAGGATCGATCTGATCTGCTTTCCTAAGGATTACGAACGCCTGGCTGAGAGTTTGAAGATCGAGGTGCCGGTGCTGGTGCGCGGGCAGCTGCGCGCGGAGGAAGACGCGGCTCCGAAGCTTTCTGTTTCGTCGGTTGTAGCGCTTGAAGATGTGAAGGTGAGGCTGCCGCAGAATGTTCGCATTCGCGTGGCTCTGGAGCGTGTGAGCGAGAGTGCGCTTGCGGAGTTGAAGGAGATGATTGCGGACGCGCCCGGGCCTGCAAAGTTCATGCTGAACCTGGAGCAGACGGGCGAGTTCTGCGTGGTGCTGGAGCCGGCGGAGATGAAGATTGCCGCCGACCGGAGCTTTATCGAGCGAGCTGAGGTGCTGCTGGGACGCGGCATGGTGCAGGCTCTCGATTAGCGATGCTGATTGGCCTTGGCGTCGCTGTGTGGGTGATTGCGTTACTGTGGGCGGTAACCACTGTAATTGCGCTCAAGAAGTTGCCGGGGATCCCCGATCTGCTGGATGCGAAGTATGCAGCGCCCTTGGCTGACTCTCCGCTGATCTCGGTGGTTGTTCCAGCGCGCAATGAGGCCGCGGATATTGAGGCGACGCTGCGGTCCCTGCTGGCCCTGGAAGGCGTGCGGCTGGAGATTCTTGCTGTGGATGACCGCTCGACCGATGCGACGGGCGCGATCATGGACCGTCTGGCGGCGGATGAGCGTGTGGACGGGAAGAGTCTTGTTGCGCTGCACGTCTCTGAACTGCCTGCGGGCTGGATGGGTAAGACTCATGCGATGGCTCTGGCCGCCGGTCGCGCGACCGCTCCGTGGCTGCTGTTTACCGATGGAGATATTTTGTTTGCCGACGACTCGCTGCTGCGCGCGCTCCATTTTGCAGAGGCCGAGCGGGCGGATCATGTGGTTATTTTCCCTACGCTGATTTTGAAGAACTTTGGAGAACGCATGATGATTGCGTTTTTTCATGGGATTTCGGCTCTGTTTTCGCGCTTCTGGAGAATTCCTGTGGAGGGAGCGAAGGAATCGCTGGGCGTGGGGGCGTTCAATCTGATTCGCTCGGATGTTTACCGCGAGATGGGCGGGTTTGAGTCGCTGCGGATGGAAGTGCTCGAAGATCTGCGGCTGGGATTTGAGGTGAAGCGGCGGGGATACCGCCAAAGGGTGGCGTTTGGGCGGGACCTGGTGCGGGTGCGCTGGGCGGTTGGCGTGGCGGGTACGATTCGCAACATCACCAAGAACTTTTTTGCGGTGTTTCGGTTTCGCGTTGGGCTGACGCTGGCGGCTTGTGTTGGGTTGGCGTTGTTCTGCGTGGGTCCGTTTGCGGCGCTGGCTGGCGATTGGTGGATGCGCGGGTCAACCGCGGTGGTGGTTCTGATGTTGGTGTTGCTTTATTACTACTATCGGCAATTTACGGGCATTGCCGCGTGGTATGCGCTGACGTTTCCTCTGGCGGCTTGTCTGGTGTTGTATGCGATTCTGCGGTCTATGATTGTGACGCTGGTTCGCGGCGGGGTGGTCTGGCGAGGGACACTTTATCCTCTGGCTGAGTTGCGGAAATATGCTGGTCCGCTGCGGTAGGACTGCGCGTCCGGCGGTACGCCGCTTCGCCGCCATTCCTTGAACCCGCGCTCCTGGGACCTCCCTCTGGTCGGGATGGTGGAGTCATCTACTTGTCATATCGGTTCTAGATGTGGAGCACTCATACTCCTTAGTTGCGAGATTCGGCTGCGATCTTTCTTAGATCGGGAAGGATGTCGCCGAGCAGGATGGGGGCCGCGTTTTTGGTGCCGAGAGCGAAGTAAAGGTCGCGATAGTGCTGGAAGAGGCGGCTGTAGATGGCGACCGCCTGTGGTTCGGGCTGGTAGGTCGTGAAGGGCAGACACATCGCTTGCTGTGCTGCTTCGATGGACGAGTAGGCTTTGGCGGCGAGCAGCGCGAAGATTCCGGAGCCGAGGCTCGTGGGGATTCCATTAGGGACGAGGACCGGCTTGCCGAGGACGTTGGCATAGACCCGATTGAGAACTTTGTTGTTCTGCGGGATGCCTCCGGCGTTGATGACTCGCTCGACGGGCACTCCGTGCTCGGCCATGCGTTCGAGGATGATGCGGGTGTGGAATGCGGTGCCTTCGATGGCGGCGAAGAGCTCGTCCTGCGCGGTGTGGATGAGGTTCCAACCGAGCGTAACTCCGCCGAGTTCCGAATTTACGAGGACGGTGCGGTCTCCGTTATCCCAGCTCAGGCGGAGCAGGCCGGTTTGTCCGGCGCGGTAGCTTTCCAGGCCCTTCGAGAGCGCGGCTACTTTTGTTCCGGCACGGCGGGCGATGGCTTCGAAGATGTCTCCAGTCGCGGAGAGGCCAGCCTCGACTCCAGTGTATTGCGGGTGGACGCTGCCGGGAACCACGCCGCAGACTCCGGGGACAAGCGTGGTCTTCCTTTCCATTGCAATGATGCAGGTGGAGGTTCCGACCACGTTAACCACGTCGCCTTCGCGGCAGCCTGCGCCTATGGCGTCCCAGTGGGCGTCGAAGGCTCCGACGGGGATTGGGATGCCGGCGCGCAGGCCAAGGGCCTTGGCCCATTGGGGTGAGAGGTGTCCGGCGATGTGGTCGGAGGTTAGGTAGTCGCCGTCGAAGCGGGCGCGTATTCCGTCGAACAGGGGATCGAGTTTGGAGAAGAACTCCTGCGGCGGGAGACCATTCCACTTTGGGTTCCATAGCCATTTGTGGCCCATGGCGCAGACGCTGCGCTTTGCGAGACGGGCGTCGGTGACGCCGGAGAGCGTGGCGGCGACCATGTCGCAGTGCTCGAAGGCAGTTGCAAATTTCGCGCGCTTCTCGGGATTGTGACGCAGCCAATGGAGAAGCTTGGCGAAGCCCCACTCGTGCGAGTAGACGCCTCCGCACCACTGGATGGCTTCGAGATTTTCAGAGTGGGCGAGCGCGGTGATCTGTTGCGCTTCTTCTTTTGCGCGGTGATCGCACCAGAGGTAGTAGTCGTCGAGCGGTTGGAGGTTGGCGTCGACGGGAATGACGCTCGACCCGGTGGTGTCGAGAGCGATAGCTTCAACCTGCGCGCCGTCGATTTTGGCCTCGGCGATGGCTTTGCGCGTGGCCTGGGCCAGAGCGTTCATCTGATCAGAGTGGGACTGGGTTGCGTAGTCGGGGTCTTCGCGTTTGCGTTTGAGCGGATACTCGGCAGAGGCGGTGCTGAGGCGTCCGCGCTCGCTGTCGAGCAGCGTGACGCGCACGCTGAGGGTTCCGAAATCTACGCCTGCGACGATGGACACTGCCTTTGCTCCGTTCGTAGATAAACGTTGAGAAAACGTTTTATGAAAGAGTACTCGAAAAGGGCTACCTTGAGTAGCCCCTCTCAAATTTTGCTTTGAATCAGGCTTCGGGTTCGTGGTGATACATCTCCCACTTAAGGTAGCGCGATGCTGCCTCGTAGACGGGGCTGGCGGTACTGGAGAAGTTGGCGGCGACGTGATGCTCGAAGCCGGTTTCGCAGATGTAGCGCAGCAGCTTCTGCATGTTTGGAATGCGGACGACGCCTGCTCCGCCGAAGGTTTCCAGCGGATCTTTGGTGAACTCGCCCTGGCCCACATAGCCGCGAATTTTGCCGGTGAACTCGTCGGTGGAGAAGCGGGCGTACGACATGGCTCCGGCTTTGACGCGACCTACGACGGTGCCGTAGGTGTTTTCCTTGCCTACGGTTCCGGCGATGATGGCCTGGAAATCCATGATGACGTCGGCGAAGAAGTGCTTCGGCAAGTTGGCACAATGAAAACAGACGGCCTTGTCGGGATCGTCGCCGTAGTTGTTATTCCAGTCGAGCAGCGCGCTGGGGGTCTGGCTGGCGAGCGCGAGCGCGTGCATGGAGACCGTGCCCATCACATCCGTTTCGCAGGCGGAGGGCAGGAGCTGCTCACTCATCATGCTCATTACGGTGCAGGGCACAACACCGAAGTACTCTTCGAGCGCGGTCCAGCACTGGACGGCGGAGACGGTGCTCTGTGTCTCGTGCATGAAGGAATCGACGGAGGCTCCGAGCTTGGCCATTTTGACGAGTGCGGCTTCGGGAACATGGCCGGTCTCAACATATTTCCTGATGAGCGCGAGCTTCTGCTGCACGGGGTCGTCGTTGTCCTTCATGCGGTCGATGCGGCCGAGGACTTCGGAAAGGTCGATGGTGATGACGGAGATCCCGGAGCGCTCAAGCAGCTTTTCGCTGTAACGCACGGTGTTGAAGGCCTGCGGCCTTGCTCCGAGCGCGCAGATGCGGAGGTTGCGAAAGCCATCAACAACGCGGCAGACGGCGGAGAACCAGGCGAGGTCTTTACCGAAGGCCTCGGACTCGGGCTGCACGGTGTGCTGCGCGGTGATGGAGTAAGGGATTCCATACTGCATGAGGTTGTTGCAGGCCGACATCTTGCCGCAGAAGCTGTCACGGCGATGGGATATCTTCATGGTCTCTTTGCGATCGGGCGTGGCCTGCACGAGGACCGGCACTTGCAGCGTGGAATAGCGGATGGCGTCGGCGATACCGCGTTCGTCGCCGAAGTTAGGCAGGGTGACGATGATGCCGTCGATTTCATCGCGGTGTTTGCGGAAGAGATCGCCGCAGCGGCGCGCCTCTTCATGAGTTTCGACGGCACCGTACTTCGATTCTTCAGGGCTCAACGCGACTACTTTGACGCCGGCCTTCTTTAGTACGCCGAGCATTTCGTCACGGCCTTCTTTGGCCAAATGGTCAGGGAAGAATCCACGATTTCCTACAATTAATCCAAACGTGAGTTGCTTTTTCATTGCTCTTTTCTTTCAGTCAAAGATATTCAGGGTTATTTTTTATCGGGTACGGCGCGGCCAGAAGCGAATCGTATAGGCGAGCCCGGCCACGCCCATCAATGCGCCCCACCAGATGGGCGCGTGCAGAGAAAAAAGTACCGGCGGATGCGCGGGCGGATGACTCAGTTCCCAGATGCCCTGTCCGGTGATGAGTACGCCGTAGACCAAGAACAGCGCGCCGCTAAAAAACCAGATGGAGATGGATCCGCGCATGAGTTGCTCCGTTTACCAGAAGATGATGTTCAAAATGACAAAGCCAGCGGCGATGAGGCCGGCCCATAGGATTGGCTTTTGATACCAGTGGTCGTCGTGCTCTTGAGGTAGCGGCGAGACGCCGTAGACGAGGCCTTCGAGTTCTGCGACGGGCCTTGGCTTGGTGGCATAGCTGACGACGACGGTGACGATGATGCAGACGAGCCACGACCAGAGGGCGCGGTAGAGATCCTGCGCCATGGCTTTGGCGTCGGGCGACATCGCGACGTAGCGCAGCGCGGACGGATCGCTTCTTACCCAACCCCAGAGGCCGATGGCGGTGCTGGTTCCGCATAGAAGACCCCAGAACCCTCCGGCTTTTGTGGCGCGCTTCCAGAGCATCCCGAGAATTACGGTGCCGAAGAGAGGCGCGATGAAGAAGCTGAAGAGGCTCTGCACGTAATCCATGATGCTGGCCGCGTGCTGCACGAGGTAGGCGGTGCCGACGGAGATGAGCACGCCGACGAACATGCTCCAGCGTCCCATGGAGACGTAGTGCTTGTCTGAGGCTTTCTTGTTGATGAATGCGCCGTAGATGTCGTAGGTCCAGACGGTGGAGAAGGCGCTTACGTTGCCTGCCATCCCGGACATGAATCCGGCGATGAGCGCGGTGACGCCGAGGCCGAGCAGTCCCGGTCCGCAGTAGCGGACGAGCATGAGGGGAAGGACCTCGTTAAAGCTGTGCTGGCCGGTAGCGACTGCGACAGATTCGCCGACCAGGTGAAATGGCAGCACGGAGAGCGCAAGCAGTCCGGGCAGAATCACGATGAAGGGAACCAGCATCTTGAAACCCGCACCGATAATCGGAGCCATGCGGGCGGCGCGCAGGTTGTGCGCGGAGAGGACGCGCTGGACTACGAGGAAGTCCGTGGTCCAGTAGCCGAAGCTGATGACGAGGCCGAGGCCGAAGACGATTCCAACCCAGTTCACGCCCATGGGATTGGCGCTGAAGTGGCCGAGATCGCTCCAGAGATGGACATACTGCGTGCTGCCTAGGTTGTGCACAATTTGATGCTTGAGGTTGGTCCAGCCGCCGACCTCGACGAGACCGAGGATAGGCACGAGCAGGGCACCGATCCAGATGAGGAGGAATTGCAGGACCTCATTGAAGATGGCGGAGCGCAGGCCTCCCAGGATGACATAGAGAGCGACGGTGGCCGAGGAGACCCAGATGCTGAAGTTGAGATCCCAGCCGAGGACGACCTTCATCACAAGGGCCATGGCATACATGTTGATGCCGCTCATGAGGACGGTCATGAAGGCGAAACTGATTCCGGAGAGAGCGCGCGTGCCTTTGCCGTAGCGGAGATTGAGGTAGCCGGGCACCGAATTGACTTTGGAGATGTAGTAGAAGGGCATCATGATGATGCCGAGGAAGAGCATGGCGGGGATGGCGCCGATCCAGTACCAGTGGGCGGCGAGAATGCCGTACTGATACGCGGAGCCTGCCCAGCCCATCAGCTCAAGCGAACCGAGATTGGCGGAAACGAAGCTCAGGCCGGCGATCCAGGCCGTCATTTCGCGCCCGGCCATGAAGAATTCTTCGCTGGTGTTGGCCGAACCCTTCAGATAGAAGCCAATGTAGATGACGATGGCGAAGTAAATCGCTATCACCGCGATATCCACCGCATTGAGGTGGACGAGTTGCGTCTTCACGGGTGCTGCGGCGAAAGTGGCGAGCAGGGTTGCTGGTTGCATCGATCTGATTCCTCGAAGTTATGCGATCAAGCCAAACAAAACGGAGGAGCGCAAGTTCATGTTCCCTGTCCGTAAGTGGCTTTTGCGCCGTGCTTGCGGAAATAGTGGCAGTCGAGCAGGGCCTGCGATACTCCTTCGCAGGCGGCATTCAAAGTTGAGGTGAAGTAACCCATGCGGGCGATGGATTCGAGAATGACGGCGTTGTGCGCGGCGTCCATCGGCGTTTTGCCCCAGGTGAAGGGCGCGTGTCCACGCACGAGGACTCCCGGGACTGCGGCGGGATCGAGATTCTTAAAGCGGCGCACGATGGCGGACCCGGTGTTGAGGACGTAGTTGCCGCCGATTTCTTCGTCGGTCAACTCCTCGGTGACGGGGACGGGCCCGTAGAAGTAGTCGGCGTGAGTGGTTCCGTAGGCCGGAATGGCGCGCCCGGCCTGCGCCCAGGCGGTGGCATACTCGGAGTGGGTGTGAACGACGCCGCCAATGGAAGGGAACTCGCGATAGAGGTACAAGTGCGTATCGAGGTCGGAAGATGGACGCAGCGACCCTTCGATGATTTTTCCATTGAGGTCGGTGATGATGAGGTCCGACGGTTTCATGGCCTCGTACGGAACTCCGCTGGGCTTGATGGCGACCAGCCCGGCCTGCCGGTCGATGCCGCTGGCGTTACCAAAGGTATAGAGCACGAGGCCGCGGCGGAAGATCTCAAGATTTGCCTCCAGGACTTCGGTCCTCAATTTTTCAAGCATGTTTCCGCCTCAATTCATCTGAAAGTAGCATAGTGCAGGTCCGCTAAAGCGATTTATCTGAATTTATTTAGCAAACGTTTACTGGAACTTTGAAGGTATGCGCTTTACACTAGGCAAGTCAAGGGAAAGGCGGCATTTGTGCCGGGAAAAAGAAGTCCGCGATTGCCGAGGAAAGAAAAGCGACGTCTCGACATTCGAGATGTCGCGAAACACGCGCGTGTATCGATTGCCACAGTGTCACGCACGATCAACCGCGTTCCTACAGTGGATAAACAGCTTGCAGACCGGGTATGGAAGTCGATTGAGGCGCTCAATTACTTTCCGAATACGCAGGCGCGCTCGCTTGTCTCAGGGCGCAGCCGCTTGTTTGGCCTGCTGATCTCGGAAATTACCAATCCTTTTTTCCCGGAGCTGATTCAGGGATTCGAGGAGGTTGCGGTCAACAATGGTTATGAGATTTTGATCGGTTCGACCAATTACGACCTTGCCCGGATGGATAGCTGTATCCGCCGGATGCTGGAGCGCAATGTGGAGGGTGTGGCGGTAATGACTTTCGGTATCGAGCAGCCGCTGCTGGATGAACTTGCGAAGCGAGACGTGCCGATGGTTTTTATGGACGTGGCTCCGGCGGTGCCGCTGGTGCGCGCGCTGGTGGTGGATTATCACAAGGGGATCCGCGAAGGGGTTCAACATCTGGCTGCGCTTGGGCACCGGGAGTTGAGCTTTATCAGTGGCCCTTTGGGGCAGCGCTCTTCCCAGTTGCGCAAGGCGGCGTTTCTCCAGTCGGTGGCGGAGATTGGAGTCACGCCGGCCGCGGACTGGCTGATTGAAGGCGACCATACGCTGGAAGGCGGCATGACGGCGATGGAGAAGCTGCTGGAGGCGCCGGAGCTGCCTACGGCGGTGATGTGCTCGAACGATATGACTGCGATTGGAGCGCTGCGCGTGCTGGCACGGACGGGAATCAAGGTTCCGGAAGATATCTCCGTAATCGGCTTTGATGATGTGCACCTGGTGGAGTTTGTGTTTCCTCCGCTGACCACGGTGCGGATGTCGCGGAACGATCTTGCGCGTGGGGCCTTCGATGCGCTGCGCGCCATTCGGGAGACTCCGGAGAAGCGCGTCCCGCAGACGATTTCAACGAATCTGATCGTGCGGCAGTCTACGAGCTATCCCCGAGGATCGGCCCTCAGCAAGGGGACGATAAAGATTTCGCGCAACGGCGAACAAAGCGATCACTGATCTTTTTGCCGCGCCTATCTTTGCCTCGCGAGGACAAGAGTGATGTCGTCGGGTTGCTCCTGTCCTCCGATCCAACTTCGGAGCGATTGCATGACCTGCTCGGAAATTGCGTCGAGCGGCAGATGCCGGTGACGGCGCACGACCTCGAGCAGACGGTCCTCGCCAAATTCACCGAACTCATTTTCCGGCTCCGTGACTCCGTCACTGTAGGCGATGAGGATGTCACCGAAATTGAGATGCTCGGTGCCTTGCTCGTAGCTCATGTTGTCGATGAGGCCGACTACGGTTCCTCCGCAGTCGAGGCGGGTTACGGAGTCGTCGGCGCGCAGCAAGAGCGGTGGAAGCTGGCCTCCGGTTGAGTAGACGAGGCGGCTGTTCGCTCCGTCGTAGTGAGCGAGAAAGAGGGTCGCGTATTTTTCGGGCTGGGTGCTTCGGTAGAGATGGCGGTTGAGCAGCGCGAGGATTCTTGCCGGTTCCTCAAAAAGCTCGCCGCACTCAACCTCTTCCTCTCCGGCGAGATGGGTGGCGGCGATGGCTTCGGCTACATTTCCTTCGAGGATGAGCTCTTCTCCGCTGAAGAGGTAGGCGCGGACGGCGGAGTGGAGGGTGGCCATGAGCAGCGCGGCGGAGATGCCTTTACCGCTGATGTCGCCAAGGGCAATGCCCAGGCCGGCGTCGCCGAAGACGAGGAAGTCGTAGTAATCTCCGCTGACGGTGCGGGCCGGATAGCATGCCCCGTGCAACTCAAGCATGTTGAGATTGACGTTGCCGCGCGGGAAGAGATTGGCCTGTACCTCCTGGGCGATAACCAACTCGCCCTGCAGGCGCTCCTTTTCGCGCTGCTCCTCGAGAAGGCGACCCAGCGAAGCGGTCATGCTGTTGAAAGAGCGGCTCAGCGCGGCGAGCTGATCGTTGCGCGTTACGCGGATACGGTGGGAGAAGTCGCCGTGGTCGATGGCCTCGGTGGCGTGGTAGAGATCGCGGATCGACCGCGTGATGGTGCGGTTGAGGCGGACGGCCAGGAAAAAGGCGAAAAGCTCAAGAAGCCCGAAGACGATGGCTATTCCGATGAGAGCGTCCTGCCACATGGCGGCAGTCTTGAGGGAGGTAATGAAGAGACGCTGATAAAGCAGGGATGGCCGCGAGCTTACCTTGGCAAGCGTCGAGATGGGTCTGCCGGTCTTCCAATCGAGGGTTTCGAGGGGAGCCATGAAGGTAACGGGGATGTCGTAGAAATGCTGCGCGGGAGGCAGCTTGCCGCCGACGATGGCTTGGGGCTCTGCGTCAAGTTCATCGAGACTTTTCCCATCCACTTGGACCATCGCAGTCTGCGTCTTCGCGGGTGTTCCAGAAGTCACCTGGATCGCGGGCTTCTTCGCCGTTGGTTCCTGGTCTCCAACGGTCGCGTCGGGGATGATAGTGACAGCACCCAGGCCGTGCGCGATCTGATCAACGCTGTCTTTCTGGAGAGGCAGGCTGGTGATGGTGGTGACGGTGGTCTGGCCGATAGTCTGGTCGTCAACCGCGCGTAGAAACAGCTTGCCCTGATCGACGACAACTCCGCTGAAGTTGTCATGTATCCAGGAGGGGAGCCGGAGGATCGACTCGTCGTTGAGGCTGGCCGGGATCAGGGGTAGAGGGCGTCGGTTTTCAAAGGCGTTAAAACGGATACCGACGTGCGGATGATCGGAAGAGGAGTCGTCGATTTCGGACACAGTCAAGCTGGTGGCCTTGGGATTGGCAGCCACCATGTGCGCGGCATGTATGGCGAAGGCGCGGTTCTGTGAGGAGATGTGGGCGAGCTCCGATTCGATTTCGGCGGTCGCGGCGAAGATGGCGAACTGTCCGGAAAAGACGTAGAGCAGGATGAGCGCGAGCGAGACAAAAAGTACGACGGGTGCGAGACCCATGAGCAGATAGGTGACGATGAGGCGGTTTCGGACCTTCCAAAGAATGTGTCCCAGAAGCCAGCGCCAGAGCAGGGGAAGGGAGAAGATGACAAGCAGAAAGAGCGTGAAGGAGCTGAGTCCCTGAAAGAAGAGGCCAGCCTTGCCGGGCACGAGGGCAAGTACGAGAAAAACCAAGTACGCGACGAGAAGCCAAAAGGCAAGGCGGTGAATTTTTCCCGCGGGAGGGTCACGGCGCAATCGCCGGAAAACGTTGGTTTCAAAGTTCCGAAGGTGTCCCATGGGTTGGGATGAGTTTAGCTGATGAAGCGGTCGGCTATGAAGCGGCTAGCTGATAAAGCGGTCAGCCAGGAACCGAGTGGCAAGATTTTTTGCTGAATTGGCGTCTGTTTCGGCTCAAACGGATTTTTCGCCCCAAAAGTTTTTTGCGCTGATCCCCCGACAACCCCCGAGCAAACAAATTGGGAAGCGCGGTTGAGCTCCTGACAATGTGCGAAGAGCTGAAGTTCTTCGCCAGCGATTTTCGAACTGCTCATTTTTTAGATGCAACCAATATGGCTTTCCGTTCATCCAGCCGACAACAAGCTCTTCGCCGGAGAATTGCTCCCCTCCAGTTACTCGACGCTGAGATTTACGGGGTGTTGTATGGCACCCGCGGTAATCCGCACCGCGTCGCCCGCTTCCATTTCAGTTGCACGGCCAATCCCTGCTCTCCGCGATCGCCATCCCCGGCTGTCCGGAGCCGTCGAAAGCGCGCTGCCTCTATCTCCGAGCAAGTCGGCCGAAGTCTCTCTCAAATCATTAAGGAGTATCCCACCATGGCACACCCTTGCCGAACCTTCCTGCCACTCGCCCTCTCGATCCTGATCCTCACACCAGCCTTGAAACTCTCCCTGGCGCAGACTCATGAGTCTGCCGCAAGTGTCCCTGCTTCCAATTCCTCCTCGTCCGCTGCTCTGCGGCTCTCCTCGACATACGGAAAACTTCCGCTCAGCTTTGAAAAAAATCAGGGGCAAACCGACGGCTCCGTTCAATTTCTCGCCCGTCAAGCTGGATACACCTTATTCCTTACGCCCGGTGAAGCGGTGCTTTCCCTGCACTCATCGCCGCCGCGACCAGCGAAGCCCGGAATCCCAGCCGCTGGAAAGCCGCCCACGACACCTTTGACCGACACGGTCCGGATGGAGCTCATTGGAGCCAACACCAGGGCGCAAGCCGCAGGCGTCGATCCGCTGCCCGGCAAGAGCAATTACTTCGTCGGCAACGATCCGTCGAAGTGGCATACGGACGTGCCGACATACGCCAAAGTTCGCTACCAGAGCATCTATCCCGGCATTGATCTGCTCTACTACGGCAACCAGGAGGGCAGGCTTGAGCACGATTTTGTCATCTCTCCCGGAGCCGACCCGAACGCCATCGTACTAAGCATGCGCGACAACCAAGGCACTGCTGCACCCGAGAACGGCGGACTTACCCTGCACACCAAAACCGGAAATCTCACGCTGCGCAGCCCGGTTGTCTATCAGGAAATTAAGGGCGAGCGAAAGACAATTCCGGCAACTTACACTCTCGCCGGTAACCAGATCAGGTTCAAACTCGGTAGCTATGACAGGAACGCGCCGCTCGTCATCGATCCGGTGATCCAGTATTCGGGCAACTTCGGTGGAGGAGGAATTGACGCCGGTGGCCGTGTCGCGGTGGACGGCTCAGGCAACGCGTATGTTAGTGGTGTCACCTACTCCACCAATTTCCCTCTCGTTAAGCCATTTCAGTCGTACCCGGAAAAATCCACAGAGAATGCGTTCGTCGCGAAAATCAACTCTACGGGCACCGCTCTCGTTTACTCCACCTACTTAGGCGGTAAGACCGGGAATGATATTACTTCCAGCTCGGGAATTGCCGTGGACAATACGGGGCGTGCGTACGTAACCGGGACCACGAACGCAGTCGACTTTCCTGTCAAGAACGCCTATCAGTCCGCGTCAGCCGGTGGGATCGACGCATTCATTACGGTTTTCAGCCCGACCGGTAATACGTTGATCTACTCTACATACCTTGGAGGATCTGGAGGTGGTTTCGGGATTGGCATCGCTCTGGACTCCTCACAAAATGCTTATATCACCGGCGCTTCCGGGGTAGGCTTTCCAACTCTTCATAGTGTCCAACCTCAAGGTAATGTCTTCGTAGCAAAATTCAACAAAGCCGGGACGCTGCAGTATTCGAGCGTGATCGGTGACTCTCCGATCTCGAATGGGCTCCCAACTAATGTCGCTGCCATAGCCGTCGATACTGAGGGATCTGCATACATAACTGGAAGCACCAACTCGCAATCCTTCCCGATTCGAAATCCTGCGTTTCAATCCAAGTGCCTGGCTTGCCCCGACGAAAACGGATTCGTCACCAAGTTCGCTCCCTCCGGAGCCAGTTTGGTCTATTCCACATTTCTTGGCGGCCCTCAGACCAACAGTGGTAATGCGATAGCTGTCGATACCTCCGGAAACGCCTACATCGGCGGCTTTACGGGTCACGAATTTCCCGTCACCTCGAATGCCTTCCAGAAGATCTTCGGGGGAGGAGGTCTGGACGGCTTTGTCGCGAAGCTGAATCCTTCAGGGACCGGCCTGATTTTCGCTACCTACCTTGGCGGTATGTTTCGAGACGATGTGCTTGGCCTTGCACTGGACGAGTATCGGCAGGTATATGTGACTGGCATTACCAGTTCCCCCAACTTTCCCTTGAAAGCATCCATGCAGAGCTTCGCGAATCGGGGCCAGGAGTCCTTCCTGACCACCCTTTCCAATTCGGGAAGCTCGATCGTCTACTACTCTACCTACCTCTACGTCCAGAACAACGAAGGTCCCGCCGGGATCGCCGTTGATAAGGCACTGAATGTTTATCTGACGGGGCGGACGCATGGAGAAGTACCTACCACGCCGGGAGCGATCAGCATTGGCGACGTTAAACAGGGGAATGTCTTCATCTCCAAACTTGTCATCATGGATGACCTGGCGCTTGGCCTGAGCGCTTCCCCTAGTCCGGTGGCGCACGGTGGCACGTTGACGTACACCATTGCCGTCACCAGCAAAGGCCCCGACTTCGGTTATAACGTCCGCATGAGCGATCCGATTCCTGCCGGCACGACATTCGTCAGCTACAACGCCGGAGGCGGTAAGTGTACGGCTCCCGCTGTCGGCGGCGCAGGCACCCTCAATTGCGAGGTGCTCCAACTGAATAAGGGCGACACGTGGAACGTCAAGCTGACCGTGCACGTGACCGCCGCGTCAGGGTCAACTCTCTCCAATACGGCTACCACTGTTTCAAACACCCAGGACTTCACACCAGCCAATAACACGGGAACGATCACTACTCATGTGGATTAACTTGCTCGACGCAGCCCCTCACTCGTGGAG
Organism: uncultured Acidobacteriaceae bacterium; assembly: GCA_963743135.1. Lineage (GTDB taxonomy): Bacteria > Acidobacteriota > Terriglobia > Terriglobales > Acidobacteriaceae > Silvibacterium. Next base: position 1,311,366 of record CAVUON010000005.1, on the reverse strand, counting down.
ACAAGGGGCTGCGCCGAGTGGGCTCTGACACGAGCGGAAGGAGCCATTTTTACTAACCGAACCGTAGCCAGCTGCTATATCAGCCACCGGATTTTAGCCGGCTGCCTTTTTGCGTTGCTCTGCGATATCCGCCTGACGGGCGAGCTTTAGCGTGTGCCGGGTGGCGGAGAACTGGGCTCCGGCGAGCAGGATCAAGCCGGTAAGAAAGGCCCAGATCATGAGGCCGACCGAGACGGAGAATGGGCCGTAGGCGGCGTCGAGGTTCATCCAGGGCAGAACAAGGACGTAGATGGTTTTTGCCACCTCCCAAAGAAGTCCGGCGGCGATGGCTGTGGGCAGAACGGCGCGCACGGGAAGCTTGCGGTTGGGAAGAATCCAATAGACGAGAAAGAAGATGCCGATACTGAAGATGGCTGCGGAGACGCGCAGGACGGCGTGCGCGAGGACATTGAAGACGATGTTTTCGGTTCTTCCGCGAAAAAGGATATCCAGCAAATGGCTTTGCGCAGCGGTGAAGGCGATGGAGAAGAGAGCCAGCATGCCGACGCAGAAAGCCAGCCCGAGCGAGATGAGCTGATTGCGCAGATAGGAACGATTTTCTGCCACTTTCCATACGCGGTTGAGGGCGACTTCGAGCGGCAGAAAGACTCCGGTGGAGGAGATGAGCAATGTGATGATGGAGATGATCTGCACGCGGCCGCGCGCGTGGGCGAGCAGGCCCATGTTCTTGACGACGAAATCCTGGTGCGCGGGCAGGAAGTAGCGGAGCATGTCGCCGAGAATACTTTCCATTTTGGGCGAGTGAAAGATGCTGCGCTCGATGGTCCAGGTCATCACGATGAATGGGAAGAGCGACAGGATGGCGTTGGCGGCGACGCTGAAGGCGTAGGTGTGGACTTCGCTCTGCGCGAGATAGCGGGCGAGGGAAACAGTCTGGGACCACCATCCGGACTCGGGTCGGATGGGCGGAGGATGGGGAGCGAGTCCGGGATTTGGGACTGGATTTCGGCCGAGGCTGGAGCCTGGGGTGACTTCGTTCATGTTTTTCCTGATGCTAAGTCATTTTGCGGTCTGGAGGTGCAAGGGTCGCGGAGAGGGTGTACTTGTGGACAATGGCCTTTCGTAATCATCGAGATGGATTGTTTATTTGTTGAAATTTTACTTGCCTACCGCCGTTTTTCCTGCGATAAATTGAGGACCATTTTTTATTTTTGCGAATGAAATGGTGCGGGGCCGTTTTGTGAGGAGCAGTTCATGAAAGAGAATGGTGTAGTGAAGTGGTTTAACGGGGCCAAGGGTTATGGGTTCATCCAGCGTTCGACGGGCGAGGATGTGTTTGTGCATTTCTCGGCGATTCAGGACTCGGGATATAAGACCCTGAACGAGGGCGAGGGCGTGGTGTTCGAGTGCCAGCAAGGGCCGAAGGGATTGAATGCGGCCAACGTGGAGCGCGCGGGTTGATTCCCACTGAGGGGGAATCCGCCGAAATGCCGTTGACGGTCGCGCTCAATCGGTTTGAAATGCTCGGAAAGCTTTCAGCTAGAAGGGTGGCGCGTTCTTGCTCTCTGCTGAGTGGAAGTAGCGGATCCAGAACTCATATTTGGCTGTGTCAGCCAGCGGCATCGGCTGCGTCTTCGCTCCAATTTCCATAGTCTGGGGAGAAGCTGGATTGACCGCCGTCCAATCAGGTAGATTGGGCGCGTTAGGGTTACCTTTTGACGCAAACGCCTTGAGGTAGGAAGACGCAATCCGGGACACTTCAAAGTCCACGGGTTGGTAGGGACGATCCAGCATCTTCAGATTGAGGAAGAAGTACGGGATCTCCCCTGTGTGGAAGGCTCCGAACTCAGGATGTTGCGGCCATGGGATGGCCCGGTCGAAGAAGTAGGTGTACACAGGGCCCTTATGGTGTTGAAGCCTCTGCTCCGCCCACAGGAACATGGAAACACGATCGCGATCGCGGATGCTCTCGCTCAGGGAGCGCTGCATCTCCTCAACGCTCCCGCCCAAATAAAGGCTCTCGAACTCTTCGGCCATCGAACCGTAAATCCTGTGCGCGCGTTCGTCGAAGTCCTTTGACGAACGAACGGGAGGCGAGAAGAGCAGGCCGTCATTGGCCTGATATCCCGTAATCACGGGCACGTCGTTGTCTCCTCCCCTTTGGTTGAGCGCATTCGGCGCATCCGGTAGAACCCAGCCATCTACGATGGGGGCAAAACTGAGGGGCAGGTCCTGCGAGTCGGGCAACAGATCCGCGGCCGGTACGGCGCGCAATTCCTTGATGCTGCGCGCATGGTGATCGGCGGCGAAGCGAACTCCGGTTTGCTGGGCAGTCTCCAGGTCGGGCATCGGGAATCCGGTGATTCCCAGACCGCTGTCAGCCATGGCTGCCCTGAACAAGCCTTTGGCTTGAGGCGAAGCAAGGAGCGCCCCTACGCTGAAGGCGCCAGCGGACTGGCCCCAGATGGTGACGCGATGCGGGTCTCCGCCAAAGGCACGGATGTTGGTCTGCACCCACTTGAGCGCTGCGATCTGATCGAGGAGACCGTAATTGCCGGAGCTGTGGTGGATCGATTCGGCGGTGAGCTCAGGGTGAGCAAGAAAGCCGAAGACTCCAAGGCGGTAGTTGATGGTCACAACCACGATGCCGGTGCTCGCAAGATTGGTGCCGTCATACACCTCAATAGAGCCAGAGCCTTCCGTAAAGCCTCCGCCATGGATGAATACGACGACAGGCAGACGCGCGCTCTTCCTGGCACGGGGTGTCCACACGTTCAGGTACAGGCAGTCTTCACTCACCTGGTTCTGAACAAGAAACTCCTTCGTCCAAGGGAGGAAGTCGCCGTGCGTTCGCTGCATGCAGCTGGAACTAAACTGCGAGCCATCTCGCACTCCCTTCCATGCGGCCGGCGGCGCCGGTGGCCGCCAGCGCAACTCTCCGACGGGAGGCGCCGCAAAGGGCAGCCCTTTGAAGGAGGTTACGTGGGACGCGGACTCGACTTGGCCAGAGACGGCTCCGGAGCTGGTTCTCACCACCGGATTCACCGTGTTCGGCAACGCAGTCTCCACCGGCAGGGCCGCACATAACCCGAGAGCGATTGCAAACCCTGACGCTCGCTTCACGCTTTTTCTCCTCGCGATTTCTGATGCGCGGACATCTTCATGCATCCGGAGTTCCTCCCGAAAGCTCAGGAGTGAGTATATCCAGCCTAGAATTGCCGTCGGAATCTAGAATTGCCGTCGGGATATCGAAGAACTCCCTAGTATCAGCATCTCTGAAGCTATGAATCACTCCCAGGAAAATAGAGTAACGAGATATGGCTTTGCGATGCGCTAACTCATTTTCCAGAATGTTCTGAGTTTGTCTGTTTCTGCGTAAGTTGGCGGATGGCCCAGGTAGCGGCTTCGCTCAGGGCCGGTTCTTCGGCGCGCGACCATTCTTCCAGGCGAGGTAGGTAGCGGGCGAGTCCACTGTTGCCCATGGCGATGGCGAGGTTGCGACGGAAGCCGTCGAATTTGGCGCGTTTGATGGGCGAGCCAAAAAAACACTGCGCAAAATCGGTTTCCTGCATGGCGGCGAGCCAGTCGAGGGCCGGGTTTACGAGCGCTTCGCGTGGGGTGAGTTCGGGATCGTTTGCGGCTGGGGCTTTTCGGTTCCAAGGACAGACGTCCTGGCAGATGTCGCAGCCGAAGACCTGGCGGCCTATGCCTGCGCGGAATTCGTCGGGGATGACTCCGCGTTTCTCGATGGTGAGGTAGGCTATGCAACGGGTCGCGTCCATTTGATACGGTGTGAGCGCCTGCGTGGGGCAGGCGTCGATGCAACGGGTGCAGCTTCCGCAGCGGTCGGCGGCCAGCTGGGGGAATTGGTCGGAGGGGAGTTCAATAGAGGTGAGGATGACCCCTAGAAAGAGCCAGGAGCCGAGCTGCTGGTTGAGTATGCAGGTGTTCTTTCCCGTCCATCCTATGCCCGCGTAGCGCGCGTAGACGCGCTCGACGAGCGGGCCGGTGTCGACATAACAGCGGGACTCGAAGGCGCCGAGATGCCCTTTGAGCGCGGCGTCGAGAGTTTGCAGACGTTTGAGAAGGACTTTGTGATAGTCGCTGGGGCGTGCCGGCTCTTCACTCGATGGCTGAGCGCCGGATTGGGCGTAGCGCGCTATCCATGCGGCGCCTTCGGGCGCGGGGTCGATGGAGTGCGGCTGGGTGGTGTTGTAATTCGTAACACAAACGATTACAGATTTGACCCATGGGAATACGGCGTGGAGAGAGGATCGGACGAGCTCGCCATTTTCATTGCGGCGCTTGAGGTATTCCATTTCGCCGGCGGCCCCGGATGCGATCCATTGCGCGAAGCGGAAGCGTTCTTCGCGGCTGGTCTCTGAGCCTGCTGGAGGCACGGGGGCGACTCCGGCGAGCGCGAAGCCGGCCTGGCGGGCGAACGTGGATAAGATGGAGCCGGATAGGGATTCAGCCATGGATATTGAGGATTGTTCAGCGCCTCTCCACTCTTCGCATGATAGAGGATCGAGGAAATTCGTTCATGTGCGCGGCGCGTGCGGATAGAATGAAGGAAATTGCTGCAGGAACAGACGTGGAGTCGGAATGGATTTTGAGCAACTGCGGACTTTCATGGAAGTAAGCCGTCTGCGCAGCTTTTCCCGCGCGGCGGAAAAGCTGACGGTGACGCAGCCGGCGATCTCCGCGCAGATTCGCACACTGGAAAATGAAGTAGGGGCGCGGCTGTTCGACCGCGACGGCGGCAAAGTCACGTTCACCGCGGCAGGCAAAGTCTTTGAGCCATTTGCGGAGCACTGTTTGCAATGCCACAACCACATTATGGTGACGGTGGGCGAGCTGCACCGCACGCCGCGCGGCGAGATTTCAGTGAGCGCGAATGAGGCTACGAGCCTTTATGTGCTGCCGTCAGTTTTCGCGCAATTCAAGAGGCAGTACTCGCGGGTGGGCTTGAGCATTGTGCGCGCCGACCGATTGAAGACGGTGGAATTCGTGCTGAGCCGGGAAGTTGATTTCGGTGTTGTTTCGCTGCCGGTGAAGGATGCGCGTCTCACCGTCGATACGCTGCATCGCGACGATGTGGTCGTGGTTGCGCCAAGCAACCATCCGCTGGCCGCGCGCGACTCGGTGAAGTTTGCCGAGCTTCTTCCGCACTCGCTGTTGCTGCCGAAGCAGGGGCGACAGAGGGAGCTGATCGAGGATCTTTTTCGCAGCAATGACGCGCAGCCGCGCGTGGCGATGGAAGTCGAATCGAGCGAATTGCTGAAGCGGTTGGTGGTGGCGGGGCTGGGCATCGGATTTCTGCCGCGCAGTAACGTGCTGGCTGATGAAAAGAGCGGCGTACTTAAGATTCTGAAGGTCGAAGGTGTTCGCCTGAACCGCGAACTGGCTCTGATTTACCGGAAGGACAAGACGCTGACTCGGGCGGCGCATGTTTTTCTGGAGATCGCCACTGGACGGTCGCGACCTCATCATCCCGCGCCGGTGCTGACTAAAACGCGCGCGGGAAAGACTGCGGTATAGCGGTTTCTATATAGACGAATTGGCCGCGAAATATTCGGCGAGGAATGTCCGCAATTGGACAGTTTCCTCCGGATTTGGACAGTGTTTGCGCTCGTGAGGCAATTGTTTCAGTAATTTATCCCGGCCCTGAAATTGCTTTTCATTTTGCAGGGAGACTCCATGCAAATTCTGCTTCAGGACATTCGCTACGCTCTGCGCCAGCTTCGCAAATCGCCGGGCTTTACGGTTGTGGCGGTGCTCACGCTCGCTTTGGGCATTGGGGCCAATACGGCGATTTACAGCATTCTGCATGGTGCGCTGCGGCTTCCGTATCCGAACTCCGAGCGGATGGTTGCAATTCAGAATGTCTATCCGCAGGGGTCGTATTTCTCGGTTTCTTACCCGGACTTCGAGCAATGGCGCGCGCAGAGCAGGACCTTTTCTCAGATCGTTGCTACGGCCTCGCGGAATATGACCTGGAGCGGGTCGGGCAGCCCGGACAGACTGGACATCGATTTTGTTTCTGAGGGATTTTTCCAGGTGTTTGGCCTCGAGCCGGTGGCGGGACGAAGTTTTCTCCCGGGCGAGCACCAGAAAGGGGCGGCGCCAGTCTGTGTGCTGTCTGAAACTTTTTGGCGGAAGAGACTTGGGAGCGATCCCTCAATTGTAGGCAAGCCGATGAACCTTGACGGCAAAGCGTATACGGTTGCGGGAGTGGTTCCGGACCTGATCAACAACGTGAAACCTGCGCAGGTGTGGATTCCTCTCGAACCTGCACCGCCTGAAATACGGCGTGGCTGGAATTATCTTTTCGCGGTTGGGCTGCTTCGTCCCGGAGTTACGCAAAGCGAAGCGCTGTCTGAGTTACGCGGAATTCAGGCGCAGACCAACAAGCAATTTCCCGATAACCAGCATGATGTTGATATACAGCCGCTCTCGAAGGCGGTCTTCGGCGATCTGCACACGCTGCTGTTGATGATGCAGGCCGCGGTGGGTTTCATTCTGCTGATCGCGTGCGTCAACCTGGCGAATATGCTGCTGGCGCGGGCAGCCAACCGGGCTCGCGAGTTTGCGGTCCGCCGCGCTCTGGGAGCTTCGCCGGGACGCATGATTCAGCTGGCACTGACCGAGAGCCTGTTGCTGTCGGTTGCGGGTGCGGCCGCGGGGCTGTTGTTCGCCGAGGGACTCACGCATATTCCGATTGCGGCGTGGCCTAAGAACTTTGTGCGCCCGTCAGATGTGCATCTGGATGGGATGGTGCTGGCCTTCACCGCACTTCTGGCGGTCGGCACTGGAGTTCTGTTCGGGTTGATTCCGGCATTGCGGATTTTGCGACAGGACGAAAAAGATGCACTGCAACAGGGGCGAACGGTTACCGAGTCGCGGGAGCAGAATCGCACGCGTGCGGCGCTGGTGATCGCGGAGATTGCGCTTTCAATGCTGCTGGTGGCTGGGGCTTTAAATATGGCGTTTTATTTTCTGCGCCTGCTGCATATCGATCCGGGTATGAATCCGGAGAATACGCTGGCGATGACGGTTTCGCTTTCCCCGGCGCAGTATGCGACGCCGGGTGATCAGAGCCGTTTTTTCGACACGGTGCTGGACAAATTAGCGGTACTTCCGGGGGTGACGCGCGCCGCAGGGAGCTTCGACATTCCGTTCCAGCCTTCGGGAAATAACGGCGACTTTAGCTACGATGGACAGCCGGAAGGCACTGCAGAGCACAATCCATTTGCGGATTTTCACTATGTCACGCCAGGCTACTTCGCTACCGTTGAAACTCCGCTGCTGCAGGGGCGCGATTTTACACGGCAGGACCGGGCGGATTCGCAGAAAGTCATCATCATTGATCGGAGTATGGCACAGAGATTTTGGCCGGGACAGAGTCCCATCGGGAAACGCATTCATTGCTGCAGCAAAGACGGCAATTACACCGTGATCGGAGTGGTGGGCGATGTACGCTTTGCCGGACCCGCCGCGCCTGCGGGCTTGGCGTTCTACATGAGCGCAGACCAGAATCCGCAGCAGGAACTTAGTTTTGTTCTTCGCACGCCGGGTGATCCGATGGCTCTTGCAGAAACTGCTCGCCGCGCCGTGGCTTCGATTGACCCTGGGCAGGCGGTGTCGAATATTACTACGCTCAATGCTCTCGCGCAGCAATCGATTGCCGGACAGAAAACTTCTACGACGATTACGACGATCCTGGGCTGCCTGGCTCTGCTGCTGGCCAGCATCGGCGTTTATGGCGTGATGGCGTATTCAGTAAGCAGACGCGAACGGGAGTTTGGCATTCGCATGGCCCTGGGGGCGAATCGCGGAAATATTCTGACCCTGCTGTTCGCGGGCGTCCTCCGGCTGATTCTTGTCGGAATGGCGGTGGGGGCGGCCCTGGCTCTGGGAATGCGGGTGTGGATCGACTCGCTGCTGGGCACTAACGGAACGAGCCCCTTTGCACTGGTCGCTGCCGCACTGCTGTTATGCGTCGTGGCCGCTCTGGCTACCCTTCTTCCGGCGCGGCACGCCATGTATGTGGAACCGATGCAGGCTCTGCGGACCGAATGAGGCCGGTCAGCCGAACGCCGGTCAGCCAAAGTCCGGTTGGCGAAAAGCGCTGAGAAGCGAGTTCCGCAATCGGCGGTCGCCTTCGATTCCGGCGTCCGGGCCGCCGCCTCAATAGAGCCGGGGCAGGCAATCCCGATGGGCTTGCGCTATATGCGGGTGCCTAAAATAAGTCATTTATTTACTATGACTTAACTTTTTATTCGCGACGATCTCAGCTCTCCGGGCCGTGATCCATTTCCGTCCCACATAAGCCAGATAGCCGACCTGAATGATCCACGTGACGGCGTAGGCCGCTACGAGATGACGATGAAACATCGGATTCATGCGGCCTCCAGAGCCGCGCTGGCGGTCTGCTGCTCGGCTTGTTGCTGACGACGTTCGGCGGCGTAGCGCAGGCTTACGACGAAGATGCCCCAGGCGAGCCATCCGGCGAGGTTCCACCAGAGCGCGGGCATCATGCTAGGGTCGAGACCGGTGTTGGGGCCTCCGAAGAAAACCGGGGCGGGATGCTGGGTGCGCCACCAGCGCGTGGACATATAGACGATGGGGATGTCGGCGAACCCGAAGATGGCGATGACGGCGGCCATGACTCGCATTTCAGCGCCGGAGATAAAGCGGCGCACGAGTAGATAGGCAACGTAGATGAGCCAGAGGACGAGCGTAGTGGTGAGGCGGGCGTCCCAGGTCCACCAGATGCCCCAGGCGGCGCGCCCCCAGATGGATCCGGTGGTCATTCCAATGAGGCAATAGACGACGCCCATTTCCGCCGAGGCCAGCGCGAGGGCGTCGGTTTTGAGGGCGCGCTTCGGATTGCTGTTTCTGATGGCGAGAAAAACGATGGAGCAGATGAGGTTGACGGTGAAGAAGAGTCCCATTCCGCACCAGGAGGGGACGTGATAATAAAGAATGCGCGAAAGATCACCCTGTTCGCGGTCGGCGGGGACCACATACATCGCCAGGTGAAATCCATTGGCAAGTACGGCGAGAGTGGCGGCAAACCATAGCCAGCGAAACAGCTTCATGATTGATCCTGCAAGGCCAGGGAAACGCAAGGCCAACTATGCACCAGTTTAACCGATCCGCTTAGGCCGGATCTTCGCCGGTGGAGTTGCCCAGGCGATTACTACGCTATCTGTCAAGATTTTGCAAAAAATGCTTCCCAAGCGTGCATTGTGGGGAGTAAAAACATTGGCCATGGCATGGTTTACCCTTATCGTCGGCGGCGGAATTCTCATTATTGGTCTCCTCGGGCAGATGTTTGGAACGCGGCGTCGCAGCTCCGCGCCTCCCGAAGATAAACGTGTAGGAAAGATTGTAGTTACCATCGGTTCGGCAGTTGTAGGCCTGTGGCTGGTGGCTTTTTCGGTGGTCCGGCTTTTGCATCTGCACACGGTCGGCCACTGGTAGATTGCTTTTCGCAAGAAACAACGGCAAAGTGTACTCGGGCTCGCTCCGCACGCATCCTGCGTGGATGCCGCTTCTTGTTTGGCGCGACAGGCTCCGGCTGGCTTAAAGCGCCGGATTCTTTTTTGGCTTGCGTTCGCAGAGCAGGATGAGGGATCGGCCGGCGAGCTTTATTCTCTTGCGTGGGGTTGAGGATTTAAAGGGATTGCCGAGGTCGCTGGTTTTGAGACAGCACTTCCACCTGCCACCTTCCGGGGTCGGCGGCAGAGTGAAATCAACCGGTTCGTGATGCGCGTTGAGCAGCAGAAGGAATGAGTCGTCGATGACGGGATTGCCCAGCTCGTCGGAGACCGCGAGCGTCTGCCCGTTCAACATCATGCCGAGCGTTCGCACCCAATCTGACTCCCACGCTCGCGGGTCCAACTCTTTGCCATCAGTTCCATACCAGGAGAGGTTGCTGGAGCTGCGAATTTCCTGATCCTGGAAGAATTTCCGACGCCGCAGATTTGGATGGTTGCGTCGAAGCTCGATGAGCCGGGAGGTAAATTCGAGCAGGGAGTCCTTCTCCTCTGTCTCTGTCCAATCGTACCAACTGATTTCGTTGTCCTGGCAGTAGGCGTTGTTGTTGCCTTGCTGCGTGCGTCCGATTTCATCGCCGCCGGAGATCATGGGCACTCCCTGAGAAAGAAGAAGCGTGGCGAGCAGATTGCGCATTTGCCGCGAGCGGGCAATGTTTATCTCGGAATTTTCGGTTGGCCCTTCCGCACCCATGTTCCAGGAGTTGTTGTCGTCGGTTCCGTCCTGGTTGTTTTCTCCATTGGCCTCGTTGTGCTTTTCGTTGTAGCTGACGAGATCGCGCAGAGTGAAACCGTCGTGCGCGGTGATGAAGTTGATGCTGGCGTAGGGACGGCGTCCGTCGTGCTGATAGAGATCGCTGGATCCGGTGAGGCGATAGCCAAGGTCGGAGAGCTGACCGTGATCGCCTTTCCAGTAACGGCGCGCTGTGTCGCGGTATTTGCCGTTCCACTCGGCCCAGAGGACGGGGAAGTTGCCGACCTGATAGCCACCTTCGCCTACATCCCAGGGCTCGGCGATGAGCTTTACATCGGCCAGCGTCGGGTCCTGATGAATGATGTCGAAGAAGCCGCTTAGGCGGTCTACATCGTGCAGCTCGCGGGCCAGGGTCGCGGCGAGATCGAAGCGGAAACCGTCGACATGCATCTCGATGACCCAGTAGCGAAGGCTATCCATGATGAGCTTGAGCACCTGCGGATGGCGCACATTGAGGGTGTTGCCGGTGCCGGTGTAGTCCATGTAGTAGCGGGGATTGTCAGCCATGAGGCGATAGTAGGTGGAGTTGTCGATGCCGCGCAGAGACAGGGTCGGACCCAACTGATTGCCCTCAGCCGTGTGGTTGTAGACAACGTCGAGGATGACCTCAATGCCTTCGCGGTGGAGAGACTTGACCATTGCCTTGAACTCGGCCACCTGATTGCCACGGTCTCCGGTGGAGCAGTAACGCCCGGCAGGAGCGAGATAGGCGAGCGTGTTGTATCCCCAGTAATTCTTGAGACCCTTTTCGATGAGGTATCCGTCATTGATGAAATGATGCACGGGCATCAGCTCAACCGCCGTGACTCCGAGGCGTTTGAGGTGACGCAGGCTGGCGGGCGAAGCGAGCCCCGCGTAGGTGCCGCGCAAGGGCTCGGGGACCTCGGGATTCTGAATGGTGAAGCCGCGCACGTGAGTCTCGTAGATAACGGAATCGGAGAGCGGCGTGCGCATGGGGCGGTCCTGCTCCCAGTCGAAGTAAGGGTTGACGACGACGCATTTGGGCACTCCGGGAGCGCTGTCTCGGCTGTCGCAGTGGAGGTCGGCATCGTCTCCGCCAAACTGATAGCCGAAGATGGGCTGGGACCAGTCGGTTATGCCGGATACGGCCTGCGCATAGGGGTCGACGAGCAGCTTGGCCGGGTTAAAGCGGAAACCGCGTTCGGGATCCCAAGGACCGTGGACGCGATATCCGTAGAGCTGACCGGCCTGGAGGCCGGGGATGTAGCCGTGCCAGACGAACGCCGTGGTCTCGCGCAGGAAGATTTGCTCAGTCTGCTCGCCGCTCTCGTTGAACAGGCACAACTCTACGCCGGTGGCGTTTTCAGAGTAGATGGCGAAATTGACACCGGTGCCATCCCACTTCGCGCCCAGCGGGTAGGGTCTCCCGGGAAGGAGCGTGCTTGCCATAGAACCTTCTCTTCCTGCCTGTATCTGGTATTGATTCTTTCTGTCAGAGGCGGATGAAGAGGGAAACGTTGCTCGGAAGGGCGGTTGCGTACGGTTTCATGTGTGGCCAGCGGGGCCATTGCGCTGTTTACGCGGAGAGCAGCTTATGCCGAGGCTTGCAAGATCGCTGGTTCCCTGGACTCCACAGCATCCGCGTGGAAAGGAAGAAAGATGCGGAAGACAGTGCCGCTTCGCTTTCCGGTGCGGGTTCGCAGACGAATACTGGCTTGATGCTTTCTGAGAATCTCTAAGCTTACCCACAGACCGAGACCGGTGCCTGTGGTGCCTTTGGTAGAAAAAAACGGCTCAAAGATGCGCATCGCCGTTTCGGCATCCATGCCTGAACCGTCGTCGGCTATGGTAATGGCGATTCCTTCACGGCCTGTTGCCCAATCCCGCGCGGCGGCGGTGCGCAGCAGCAGGTGGCCCTTCTGCTGCGGAATCATTGCATCAATGGCGTTCCCGATGAGATTGGCCAATACCTGCCGCACTTCTCCGTCGTAGACGATGACGCCAGGAATGTTGCCGAAACGGCGGATCACGGTGATGGAGTTCGACCTCAGGCGGGCTTCATAAAGAGTAATCACGGTTTCAAATAACTCGTGGATATCGGTCTCCACAGGCCTGGTGCTCTGGCGGTAGAAGCGAAGCGTCTGCGTAGTGATATGGACCACGCGATCGAGCTCGTGCTGCGCGAGGCTAAGGTAGTGACGGGCCGCCTCGTCCATGTGTGCCTGGCTCATCAGATACATGCAATTGGTAACGGCTTCGAGCGGATTATTGATCTCATGCGCGATCGAGGCGGCGAGTCGCCCGGCGGCGGCAAGCTTCTCGGTACGTCGCAGGACGTCGTAGCTGCGCTTCTGTTCGGTGAGGTCGGCGAGAAAGGCTACAAATTGACGTTGTTGCGGGGAGGAGTCGGGGTTGAGACGGGCCGCACCGGCAAGGACCGGAAGAGGGGCGCCGGCGCTGGTGCGACATTCGATCTCGACCGGCTCGCCGTTGCCACGTGCCCAGCGTCTCAGCAGTGGTTCATTCGTGCCGTCTGCGCTGAAGATACGCGTCAGGGTGACGGCTCCCGTTTGGATCTCTGCCTGGGTATAGCCGAGGAGCCTTTCCACTCCCTCGTTCGCATAGATTATGCGGCCAGTGGAATCGCTGATGAGGAGGGCGAGCGGCATGGCCTCGACGAGGCGGTGAAAACGCTCTTCGCTTGAACGGAGAGCCAGTTCGGCGTCGCGCTTCAGACGGCGTCCCTGGGCATCGTTCAGCTCACGTTCTATGACGGGAATGAGACGGCCGAGATTTTGCTTGGCGATGTAGTCATGGGCGCCGGCACGCATGGCGGCGACGGCGGTTTCCTCATCGACGGCGCCAGACATCATGATGAAGGGTATATCGCGGCCTGAAGACTTGAGCACCTTGAGCGCCTGCGGCGCGCTGAAATTCGGAAGATGGTAATCGGCGAGAACGATGTCCCAGCCGCTGGGATCAAGCATAGCGGCGTGCATCTCATCCGCGGTTTCCACGCGATGCGCGACTAGAGAGTATCCGGCTCGCTGCAGGCACCGTTCGAGGAGAAAGGCGTCGTCTGCATTGTCCTCAATGAGGAGGACACGTAGCGGTTTAGGGCCTAGTTGCTGCTCGGTGGACATTCGTTCAATACCAGCCAATACATGCCCAACTGCCGCGTTGCCTCAGCAAACTCCGTAAAGTTTACCGGCTTGCGGATATAGCTGTTTACTCCCAGTTTATAGCTGCGCACGATGTCACTCTCTTCGTCAGAGGACGTGAGAATGACCACGGGAAGCATTCGCGTGCGTTCGCTTTCGCGGACGCGGCGCAAGACTTCCAGACCGTCTACTTTAGGCAGCTTCAAATCGAGAAGGATAACCTGCGGGTTGATCTTCAGGGCATCATCACCTTTCCCAAAAAGCATATTGAGTGCTTCCTCGCCGTCGTGGGCCACGCGAATCTCATTCGCTACACTGGCCTTGCGAAGGGCGCGAATAGTCAGGACCTCGTGGTCGGGGTCGTCTTCAACAAGCAGGATAGTTTTAGCAGATTCGACCATACGATTTCTATCCTACCGTAAACCAGAAAGTGGCTCCCTCGTTTATCACGCTCTCTGTCCGGATTGTGCCGCGATGGCGGCGAATGACGCGGGAAACCGTGGCCAGGCCAATGCCGGAGCCTGCAAAATCCTTGTCGCCGTGCAGCCGCTGGAAGGCGTGAAATAGCTTGTCGACATATTGCATGTCGAATCCGGCTCCGTTGTCGCGGATAAAAAACTCGCCTGATTGCGGCGAACGGCCCAATTCGATGATTGCCTCAGGTTGTTGTGCAGTAAACTTCACGGCATTCCCGAGCATGTTTTCAAGAGCTACTCGCAGAAGCCGGGGGTCGGCGTGGGTGTTGAGGTTGGGCTCGATGCGGAAGGTGAGGTTGCGGTCGAGATGTTGCGCCCGCAGATCGCGGGCCACCTCTTCGGCAAGGTTGGACAGGTTCACATGTTCGCGCAATAAGTCTGCCCGGGTGATGCGCGACAACTGGAGCAGGGAATCGATGAGTTGACCCATCTTCTGGACGCCGGTCCGGATGCGGCGGATGTAATCCCGACCTTCGTCGGTGATGGCGGCGGAAAAATCTTCTTCCAGAGCGAGGCTGAATCCGTCGACCGAGCGTAGCGGAGCACGCAGATCGTGGGAAACGGAATAACTGAAGGCTTCGAGCTCCCTGTTGATGGCCTCGAGCTCGGAGGTGCGAAGCTTCACGCGCTCTTCCAACTCGGCGTTGAGCAACTGTACTTCCGCCGCACTGTTTTCCGCAAGGCGCCGGGCCTGACGCTCGGCCTCGTATGCATTGGCGCGGTCCAGCGCCATTCCGATACGGTCGGCGACGACAGTGAATAGATTTTCATCCTGATCCTGGAACGCGTCCTGGCTTCTTCGTCCCGCGACGAGGAGGGCCGCTACGCTGCCGGATACGATCACGGGCAACACAAGCATGGCACGCATCTCGCGGCGCATTCCGTCCAGCGGCACGGACTGCGCGGCAGCGCCCTCGACCGTAACGAGCTGCCGGCTGACTGCGGCCGCGTAGAGGGGATCGCCGGCGTCGAGCCGTATGCGCAGGCCGCGACTGGCGACGACTCCGCTGGCTGCGGCCACTTCGATCTCGCCGTCGTGCCAGTTGCAGAAAACGACTCCGTCGGCGCGGACAACGTTGAGCAGCCGGTCGAGCAAGGCGCTGATAAGTTCGGGCAGAGTGAGCTGGGTGAGGCCCGCATCGCTGATAAATTGCAGCTTTTCGAGACGGGTTGCAGTCGCATCGGCTTTCTGACGCAGACTGCGCTCACGGCTCAGCAGCCAAAAAACGAGAGCTATAAGAAATACATCGAAGATGCTTGCCAGAAGAATCGTCAGCCGCGAACGAATGCGGGCTTGATAGGAACGCGCTACGCGCTGGGCAAGCAGGCCGCGCTCCTCATTTTGCATGGCGTCTGCCATCGTTCGCAATGAGTCCATTTCAGATTTGCCGGTTCCACTCTGGACGAGGAGCGTTACCTTGTCTGTATCGCCTGAACGGCGCTCATCGACGCCGGTTTGCAGAGCCTGGAGGCGCTGATTCACGACGGCGCGCATTTTAGAAAGCTGTGCCTGCCGCTGCGGATTGTCGGCGGTGAGCTCGGAAATCTGACGGAATTCTTCGGGAAGATCGCGCGCGGCCTGCGTGTAAGGATCAAGATATTCCGGGTCGCCAGTTAACAGATATCCGCGATTGCCGGTTTCGGCATCTTTCATCGAACCCATGATACGTTCGAGCGCATTGATGACCTGCCAGGTATGCGCGACCCGGTACTGGCTATCGTCGAGGACTTGAACCGAGCGGAAGGCCAGCCACGCATTCAGACACACCACGAGCAGTGCCACAAATAGAGTGGCTCTGGTTAAAAGTTCAATCCGTCGGGCTTTCATTTTATATGGATGGTAGCGCGTTGTGTTGGATGTTACACGATGCGGAATGGCTGCCTGGGTTCAGGCAGGACGCACGGCTTCCGCAGCTGAACGCTTAAACTATTTTCATGAGCAAGCTGCAAGGGAAAGTCGCGCTGGTTACCGGTGCGGCCAAGAGGATTGGGCGCGCGATTGCGCTCGCGCTGGCCGAGGAGGGCGCAAATGTTGCGATCACTTATCGTGATTCGGCCGAGGAGGCAATGCAGGCTGTCTGCGATCTTGAATCGCTTGGGGTTCGCGCCGCTGCGGTTAAGGCCAATTTGCGGGAACCAGCGAGCATCCGCGAAGCCGTAGCGCAAGTGGCTGCAGAGTTCGGATCGATCGATATTCTGGTGAACAATGCGGGACGCTTTGAGACGGCGGCGATCGAAAACATTTCAGTCGACCAATGGGATGCAATGTTTGAAACCAATACGCGCGGCCCGTTTCTTGCCGCGCAGGCCGCGCTGCCGCATCTGAAGGCCGCGCACGGGCGCATTATCAATATCGGCTCGCTTGGCGGGATTCATCCCTGGCCGACGCACGCGCACTACTGCACGTCAAAGGCGGCGCTGCACATGCTGACACAGACGATGTCAAAAGCCTTTGCGCCCGAGATCAGCGTGAATTGCGTAGCTCCGGGAATGATTGTGAATGGCGAAGTCTCTGCGGAGTACGAGCATTTTGCCAGGAAGACTCCGATGCAGCGCAATGGCAGCGCGCAGGAAGTAGCGGCGGCGGTGATGTTTTTCGCGACCGGGCCGCACTTTATTACCGGACAAGTTCTAGGGGTCGACGGCGGGCTGGGGCTTTGAGCGGGCAGATCGGCGTCAGTCTGGCTTTCCGTCAAGCCGGTTGAGGATGCGGGCGAGCTGGGTGTCATTATCGTATCCGGAGCGGACGGCATGATCGCGGCCTCTGGCTGCGATTGCCTCGCGCAGGTCCGGACGGCCAAGGTAGAAGCGCGCTTTGTCGGCGCACTCTTCCACAGAGGAAAAGAATACCGCCTCCCTGTCTTCGTCAAAGAGAGCCTGATGGCCCGGCGTGCGCAGCGCGAGCAGGAATCCGGCGCAGGCAGCGATTTCCACGGCTTTATGCGAGATGTCATCTTCGTTGCTTTCTGTTACGAAGCTGAGGTTGATCTTCGATCTCCAGATGCCCGAGCGATATTGTTCGTTGGAATAGAAGTTTCCCAGGGTGAAGAATTGCTGTTCTTCAGGAGTCAGTGACCGTGTCCAGCGATTGCCGTTGATGAAGACAGGAAGCTGATAGTCGCGCGCGAGCCTGAGCAGGAATTCCGGGCGCTGCTCGTGCGGATGCCCGATGTAGGAGACCTCGCGATTACGGTCTGCATCGCTGAAGCCGGAATCCGGGGGGAAGTGCATGCGCGGATCAAAACTGAACATGGTTTCAATCCACGGGAGTCCCCAGTCGCGATAACGAGCAACGTCAGCTTGCCTTACCAGGCAATGGAGGTGGGCCATCCGGTAGATCCTTTGGAACTGCCTCCAGCACCCGTCATTGCGCGGTCCGAATGGCGCGTCCTGTACGTAGAAGACGATTTGCGTGCCAGCCTTATGGATGGCATGCATGGTTTCCTGCGTGAACGTGGTCGGCTTGTCGAACCACACCACGTCAGGTCGAAGCGCCGCTACGGTTTTGCGGAGCTCGCGATTGATGCGCGCGACGAGCGGGCCAAATGGGTAGTGGAATCGCAGCCATCGCTCCACGCGTGTCGACGGTTCATAGGGCTCAAGATCGAAGGGCTGTACTTGCTGACCCAGATGCAGGAGGGATTCAAAGCGGTATGTGGCCGTTGAGAAAGGAGCGAGTGCCGCCGCATACAGGATGTTCCGCGCGCGTGGAAGGGAGGATGTCATCGAGCGCCATGCTCTGAGATGGCGAAGGTAAGCGCACTGCGCAAGCCTTCCACATCCTGCTGAAAGCTGTGAGCGACAATCGTCTCAGCGGCCTCTTTGCCCGTGGTGCGCGCCAGCGACGGTTCATCAAGAAAACGTCGCAGGGTATTACTGAGTGCCTCCACGTCCTGCGCTGGAAAGACGAACCCATTCACGCCGTTGCGAACGAGATCTGGTCCGCAACCGACTTGATCGGAGACAACGATTGCGCGTCCCGCGTTCATCACCTCATTCACGATCAGCCCCCAAGGCTCCTGGATAGAGGGAAGTATGAAGACATCGCAAAGATCGAAGAGACGTGGTAACTCGCTTTGATTTTGAAAGCCGAGCATTCGAATGTTTTTAGAGCCGGATTCATGAATTCGCTGTTCAACACACGCTCGCTCTTCTCCGTCGCCTGCGATCAATAAATGGGCTGGCGGCTCAATGCCCGGCGCCGGAGATAGGCGCAGAAAGGCCTCCACAAGATCGATGCAGCGCTTGCGGGTTAGGAGCTTGGAGGCGAAAAGAAAGACAGGCAGTCCGGGCTTCAGATTTAATTCGCGGCGCATGACTTCGCGACCTGGTGCAGCCTGCGCGGCTCGGCTGCTGAAATATTCGTTGTCGACGGCATAGGGCATAAGAAACATGGGAATGTTGTCGCCTAAAGAAGCGCGCCAGTACTCCGCATTTTTCTCTCCAACAGGTAAGACACTCTGCACCATTTGCCTGAGCAGCGCGAAGAATACCTTCTTAATCAGGAGCTTCCCGCGGCTGCGGGGACGGTCGTCCAGGGTGGAATCTGTGCGCATAAGGACAGGAATTTTCAGCAGCTTTGCGGCCGCGATAACATGCAGGGCATTCACCGTGTGATAACCGTGGACCCACACAGCGTCAAACTTTCCGCGACGCAGGCGAGAGAAGATTCCGTAACTCAATGGAGTTGCAAAACCCAGAGCGCTGTCCTTGCGGAAGCCTGGAAGGAATTCGTGAGCATATCCGCCGAGCAAGGGAACATCCCACTGAACCCGTACACCGCCGAACCCTTCATCGGCATAGCCCTTCACAGAAATGTCGCTGAAAAAGAAGGCGGTGAGTTCGATGTCACTCTCCTGCGCGATGCTGCGCAGCAAAGGTACCTGATATTGAATTGGATGGGTGACGAAGTAGGCGACTCTCACGTGACAGAATCAGAATAAGACATAGGCGTTGAAAACTCCAAGACCGGGCGGGAGTTCTACAGCGGGAGGGGCGTAAACTGATTCCTGAAGATCTTTGAGGGCCTAGTTGTGGATCATTATGTAGAGCGAGTTGTTGACCTTATCGAGCCGGAAGCCAATCAAATCTATAACCTCACCGCCGCAGAGGCTCGTAGACAGTTGCTGACGGGCGCCCCCGACGCGGTGCGCGGTATTCATGGCTCCTTTGCTTTGATTGCACGCGAGGGCAAAACGGTAAAGATGGCTCGTTCGCTCGACCGACCCATGCGGTACTTTCTTGCCAAGCGGCAGGAAGGACCGGTGCTGATCGTGGCTTCGCGTATCGATGCGATTTATGACTGGCTTAAGTCAGAAGGGCTGGATGGCCAGTTTCATCCTAGTTATACGAGAATGGTTCCAGCCCACTATATCGTTGAACTTCAACTTATAGGCTGCCCGGACCCGGACCCTGTTTATACTCGCTTCTTCGCTCCAGTATCAGGATCGCTCTCCACAGACATTGATGAAATAGGGAAGACATATATCAGTGCGCTTGCGGAAGAGATTTCGCAGTGGCTAAAGCGAATTCCCGCTGAGGAGCCCATCGGCGTTTGTTTCTCGGGAGGCATCGACAGCGGCAGTGTATTTCTGACCACGCATTATGTAATGCAAAGACTTGGTATGAGCCTAAGCCGCCTGAAGGCCTTTGTTCTTGATCTTGGCAGCGGTCCGGACATTCAGCAGGCGCGCGCATTCTTGGATACCTTGGGTATGGGGTTATTTCTTGAGCCTATTGAAACCGAGGCGACGGCGCTGAATACGGAAGAAACCATTCGCATCGTGGAAGACTATAAATCGCTTGATGTGGAATCGGCTACGATGGCGCTCGCGCTCTGCCGGGGAATTCGTGAGCGCTACCCCGAATGGAAGTACCTGCTCGATGGCGACGGAGGCGACGAAAACCTGAAAGACTATCCGATCGAGGAAAACCCTGAGCTGACCATACGGAGCGTGGTGAATAATCAGATGCTGTATCAGGAAGGTTGGGGCGTAGGGAAGATCAAGCACTCGCTGACATATAGTGGCGGACTTAGCCGCTCTTATACTCGCACATATGCTCCGGCACATTATTTTGGATTTTCCGGCTTTAGCCCATTTACTCGCCCGGACGTTATTGCCGTGGCTGAGGCGATTCCGTTCATTAAGTTAACGGGCTACAGCGTCGACCGGTTGTATGAATTGAAGGGCGAGATCGTATCGCGTGGAATTGTCTCTGTGACGGGTATGAAGATGCCTGTTTTTCCGAAGCGGCGTTTTCAACATGGAGCAATCCCGGTCGAAGCGCTACGGAACGTGCTGCCTCTCCGTGAGGCCGAATACCGGAAGCAGTTTTTATCGCTCTATCTCTGAGGGCCGCAGTGTCGTCGACTTATCCGGAGACTGCGGCTGATCGAGACAGGTGGATTCTGGCTCGGCGACCTGTCCGCGCGGAGCTAGATCTGGGCGAACCCTACGCTTATTTCGTGGAGCAAGAGCGTTCGGCCGACGGCGTCGTTGTACCGGTAGCCACGATCTTCCTTACCAATCGTGAATGCCCCTTTCGCTGCGTGATGTGCGATCTGTGGCGCAATACCCTCTCAGAATCAGTGCCCAGTGGCGCAATTCCGGAACAAATTGATTTTGCTCTGAAACGAATGCCGCCGGCCCGCGTCGTAAAACTCTACAACAGCGGCAGTTTCTTTGATCCTCGCGCAATTCCGGTAGAAGATTACCCAGCAATTGCCGCTCGTGTTCAGACGTTTGAGCGGGTTATTGTGGAGTGTCATCCGGCCTATGTTGGTGAGCGTTGCGTTTCGTTTCGCAATTTGCTCACGGGGCGGCTTGAGGTAGCGATGGGACTCGAGACAGCGCATCCGGAAGTTTTGGAAAAGCTGAATAAGCGGATGACCCTCGATCAATTTGCTATCGCAGCCAGGTTTTTGCGGGACAACAGTGTCGATCTGAGAGTTTTCATTCTGGTGCAGCCTCCCTTCATGAAGACGGTGGAGAGTTTGTACTGGGTGCAACGCTCGCTTGATTTCGCTTTTGATTGTGGCGCGACGGCAGCAACTCTGATCCCAACACGCGCGGGAAACGGAGCGATGGAGACACTTGCTGAGAGTGGCAAATTCGTTGCTCCGGAGTTGCGCTTGCTGGAAGCGGCGGCGAGTTATGGATTAGGGCTGAAGCGCGGGCGAGTGTTTACGGATTTATGGGACTTGAAGAGATGCCATGATTGCGCTCTTTGCTTTGGAAAACACGTGGAGCGTTTGCGCGAGATGAACCTGCGCCAGGAGATTTGTGCCGCAGTCATTTGCGAGCGGTGCGAGGGTCGTGGTTGAGCAAACAGTACGACATTGCGGTGGTCGGATCCGGGTTTGCAGGCTCCGTTCTGGCTATGATTGCCCGGCGACTGGGATTACGCGTGGTTATTCTGGAGCGTGGAAAGCATCCTCGGTTTGCGATTGGGGAGTCTTCGACGCCGCTTTCCAATCTTCTGTTGGAAGAGTTGTCTACCAGATACGACTTGCCGAAAGTGAAGGCACTTACCAAGTGGGGAAGCTGGCAGAGCACTTGTCCTGAGCTGCCGTGCGGACTGAAACGGGGATTCTCTTTTTTTAGTCATACACTGAGCCGATCTGAAATTGGGGATACTGACCGTCGAGCCCAGTTACTTGTGGCCGCTAGCCCGCACGACGGAATTGCTGATACGCATTGGTATAGGGCAGAGTTTGACCATTTTCTGGTACGCGAGGCGCAGAATCTTGGCGTTGATTATCTTGATGAAGTTGATCTAAGGGAAGTCTCTGATCAGGAGTGTCAGATGTACCTGAAGGGAATAAGGGATGGTGGCGATCTTGAGGTTACAGCGCGGTTTGTTGTAGATGCCACCGGACCACGCGGCTTCCTGCACAGAGCTTTGAAGCTGGGCGAGCGCCGTCTTCCGGATTTTCCTGCAACTCAGGGGCTGTACAGTCACTTTTCTGGCGTGCGGCGGATTCAGGATTTGGAGCAGTTCGAATTTGAGGAACGGCCGCCCTATCCAATCGATGATGCTGCCGTGCATCACGTCTTCGATGGAGGATGGGCATGGGTTCTTCGTTTCAACAACGGAGTTACGAGTGCCGGAATCGCGGCGATGGACGAGAGAGCGGCGAAGCTGAAGCTTATGGATGGGGGTGCGGCGTGGCGAGGATTCCTGCGGGAGATTCCGCTCTTGCGGGATCAGTTCGCAGATGCTGAAGCAGTGCAACCGTTCAGGCATATTACACGGCTCGGATTTCGCAGTGGGGCTATAAGCGGGCGTCACTGGGCTCTCCTGCCGTCAGCCGCAGGGTTCGTGGATCCACTTCTTTCGACGGGTTTTCCGCTTACATTGCTGGGGGTTGCGAGGCTGGCTGAAATGATTGAGCGAGATTGGGGCACAGAACAATTTGATACTCATCTCGAGCGCTATGCTGCTGAAACGGATGCAGACCTGGTCGCGACATCGCGTTTAATCGCCGCCCTATATGCGAATATGGCAAACTTTCCCGTTTTTACGGCGATATCGTTGCTTTATTTTGCGGCGGCGAGCTTCTCAGAGACCGCACGGCGGCTGGGGAAGCCGGAACTAGCATCGTCTTTTTTATTACACAACCATCCGCAGTTTGGGCCTGAGTCTGAGCGGCTGCTGGAGCGCGCCCGAGGGGTTCAGCGCGGCAGGGAATCGGATGAACTGATTGAAGAGGTTTTTCGAATTATTGAGCCGTTCGACGTGGCTGGCCTTGGAAACCGGAGCCGCCGCAATTGGTATCCGGTTGAAGCTGAGGAACTGTTGTCTTCCGCACACAAGGTTGGATCAAGCCGCGATGAAATTATGCAAATGTTGAGCCGTTGCGGATTTTGGCCAGCTACTTCCCGGGTTTGAGGACAAAGCTTATGGGCTGTGCGGCGATGACTCCTTTGCCTTCCTTCACGGTCAGAGACCGGTTGGGATGAATATCCGCAATGGAATCTTTGTGGCCACTTGGCCAGAGAATTTCAAGGTTGATCAGCTTGTCGGGATCGGGTTTGCCGAGGCCGAAGGTTAGCGGCAACTCGCTTTGGGACAGATAGCTCGATCCACTTTTTACCATTTCGCTCATGCGCTGTCCGGTAGATGTTGTTAGCAGAACCTTAGCTCCGATTCCGTCGCGGTTGGAACGCGTGCCTACCGTTTTTACGCGGAGCATGTCATTCTGATTGCCGTTATCGTTGCGTAGAAGGCGTGCCGGTCCGTTACTGGTGGCGAGCAACAGGTCGAGATCGCCGTCATTATCGACGTCGGCATACGCGGCTCCGCGGCCGACGACTGGTTGACGCAGCGCCGAGCCTACTTTCTGTGATACATCTTCGAACTTTCCGTGGCCCAGATTGCGGAACAACAAGGGGGGCTGAGCATAACTCAGCGTAGGCTGCGTTACAGAGACGTCGTCCGCTACGTGGCCATTCAAGGCAAAGATATCGGGCAGTCCGTCGAGGTTGTAGTCGAAGAAAAATGCGCTGAACGTGAGTGATTTGGCTGATGGCAGGCCGATTCCGGCGGTCAAGGCGTCATCGGTGAATAGTCCCTGACCGTCGTTGTGGTAGAGCGCCATGCTTTCGTCAGTGAAGTTGCCGATGACAAGGCTCTGACGCCCTGAGCCGTCGTAGTCGGCCGCGTCAGTCCCCATTCCAGCGCGCTTTTTGCCCGCATCGCTGAATGCGACACCTGCGGCGAAGCCGGTTTCGGTAAAGGTGCCGTTGTGGTTGTTGTGGTAGAGCTTGTTGGGCTGCGTATCGTTCGTGATGAACAGGTCGAGCCAGCCATCGTTGTCATAGTCGATCAGTGCGATGCCGAGTGACTTACTTGATGGATCGTAGAGTCCGGCCGCTTTTGTTACGTCTTTGAATCTACCGTTTCCTTCGTTATGGTAGAGCGTTACGCTCTGGCCTTTGTAAAGTTCCGGAGTGCAGTAGGACTTATGCTTTCCGTCGAGCGAGCAGGTTTGATCTTTGGCGATTGACCAATCGACGTAGTGGTCTACGATGAGATCGAGCTTGCCGTCATTATCGTAGTCAAACCATGCAGCGCTGGTTGCGAATCCTGGTGAGCTTACTCCGGCCCTTGCCGTTACGTCCGCGAATTTCCCATTGCCTAAGTTATGGAAGAGGTGGCTTCCGTCGAAGGCGGTGATGTAGATGTCGTCATAGCCGTCGTTGTCGTAATCGCCTATGGCACACCCCATCCCGTACATTTCGACATCGAGGCCAGCCTGACGAGTTACGTCGGTAAAGGTTCCGTCGTGGTTGTTGTGGTAGAGCGCAGGGTAGGACGTGCCCGTTTTGTGACCGGGCCAATCCATGGAGTTGACGAGAAGAATGTCCTGCCAGCCATCGTTGTCGTAGTCGATGAAGCAGGCTCCGCTGCCCATTGTTTCGGGAAGGTATTTTTGGCCGAAGGCTCCGCTATTGCGCTTGAAATGAATTCCAGCCTGCGCGGTAATGTCTGTGAAATGGATGGGGCCGGAGGGGCGGGCCGGTGCTACGGGCTGAAGTGGCGCTGGGGCGGCTGGGGAGGGCGCGACTGATGGCTTTGCCGATGAGGCGTTCTGCGTCGCCGCCTGCTTTTGTCTGCAGCCGGACATCAGAGTCACCGTCACCAGTAGCGAATAAACTGCAAAGCTTTTTCGTGAACCTATCAAGCAGGTTTCCTTTGGAAAATTACGGATGCGCCATTCCGGAAGATGGTGTAAGAACGGTCGATGCGGGGGCGGGTTTCGTGCGGCGGGTATCCAGCCACATTTCAATGAGCATGGCAATGGGTCCGACCCAAAACAGGGCGTAGAGCGGCGCGTATACGCTTTGGCCAAAACGGAAGAACATTTCAACGAGCGCAACGGAGAAGGCTACGATGCACTGGCCTGTCTTTGAACGAACCGTCGATTTTGGGTCAGTGATCATGAAAAAGATGAAGAGTTGATACTCCGGGCCGGTGATCGGCGATATCTCCGCCTGCCACGGTTCATGGATGATCCACGCGCGCAGAAAGGCCAGGGCAATGAAAGAGACAACATAGGTGGCGCTGATATGAAAGCGATGCAGCCGCCAGATAATGAGCGATCCCAAAACCCAGATAGCGATGAGCGGCGGCAGGTTGTTGCCCCACTGGATGCTTAACGTGGCCACGGCGCTGGTAGCCAGGAAGAGCATTACGCAGATGCCGAAATTGGAGGGATTCCAGAGGTGCTTTCCCTTGAGCCGCAAAACGTATTTGGACGTAATGGCGATAGCGGCGCAAAGAGCAAAGGGCCAGTAAGCAGGAGAGCGCAGTAAAATGCCGACGCTGATGCCGGTGATATACGCGCTGGCGAGATGCGGGAACTTCCCGAGAAAGATGCGCCCCAGGATCAATTCAGTGACAATCGCGGTGCCGATTGCGAGTAATGTTTTCTCGTAGCTTTCCAGAATTCCGAAGGATAATTGCCCCGCAAGCAGAATGAGGGTGATGAAAATGGGCGGTATATAGCGGTTTTCGAGCGAAAGCCACTTCTTCCACTGGGGAGCCTTGGCCGGCTGCGGCGACGGGATCGCGATGGTTTGGTGGCTCATTCAGGTTCCTTGATTTTATAGATCTGGTCGGCGGCAAGTTTGTCGAGTGTCTGGGTTTGCCCTGAAGGCCAGCGGATGATGGCTTTATCGATCTGCGGATTCTTGCCCAGTCCGAAGTGAAGACGGCGATCGTTTTGAGCGGCAAATCCGCTGCCTCCGGAGACTTCCTGAATCTGTTGCTGACCATTCCAGAATAGAGATACCTGCGCCCCGATGGCACTCCGGTTGCTCTTTGTTCCTTCAAGCTGGAACTCGATCCATTTGTTTTGCGGGTCGACGGTATTTTTGTAGATGAGAAGGGGACCGCTTTGGTTCGCGACCACTACATCGAGAACGCCGCGATTCCAGAGATCGGCGACAGCGACAGCGCGTCCGTCGTGGGTATCGGTTACGCCTACGGCCTGCGCTACGTCGACGAACTTTCCGGCTCCGTCGTTCACCCAGACACGCTTTTGCTGGTATCCGGAGAGGCTGCGACCGTCGAAGGCCGGCCAATTTCTGGCGTCTCCGATGATGGAGCTGTTTCCGCCCGCTACTTTTGCGAAGTCGTACCAGTAGCTTTTGTTGCGGTCGAGGGAGATGTAGCCGTTTGTCAGGAAGAGATCCACGTTGCCGTCGTTGTTGAAGTCGCCAAATTGCGCTCCGAAGCTCCAGCCGCCTAACTCGACTCCGAGATCCCGCGCCATATTTTCATATTGGAGCGATTTACCCGAGGTTCCTTCTTTCGGGATCCAGAGGTTGTTTCCTTGAATCAGGATTCCGTCCTCCGAGATATTCGATACGTAGACGGAATATTTTCCCTGATTGAAGATGTCGCCAAAGGCCACGTTCATTCCGCTCTTGGGAGAAAAGCCCACGCCCGTCTGCTCACCCTCTTCACGGAAACTCTTGCCGTCGTTTACATACAACTCTGGAACACCATAATCATTGGCTACGAACAGATCAGGGTGCCCGGTGCCGCTCAGGTCGGCAGCGGCGGAAGCCAAAGCCCAACGGCGACTATCGATTCCTACCTTTGCGCTCACTTCCTCGAACCTGCCATTGCCTAAGTTATGGAAGAGATACTTTCGTCCGCCATTTTTTGCGTACTCGAAGCTGTCGGGCATGATTTTGGTGCTTTTGAGGTGCCAGAGGTCTATGTTCTCGTTGTAGTAGCCGCCAACAAATAAGTCGAGTAGCCCATCACCGTCATAGTCGAACCAGACGGCGGTATTGGCGTTGATCCATTTGGGAAGGCCAGCCTGCTCAGAAGCGCGGGTGAAGCCGTGCCCGTGGTCGTTATGGAAGAGCTCAGGGCGTCCCCATTTGATGAGATACAGGTCTTCGTAGCCGTCGTTGTCGTAATCGCCCCACACGGCCCCCATCGAAACGCCAGTTCCGGGTTTATTTACGTCGGCTATGCCTAGCTGAGGAGCTACGTCAGTGAAGGTTCCGTCGTGATTGTTGTGGTAGAGCGCGTTCATGCTGCCTTCACGACTGTTGGTGACGTAGATGTCGGGCCAACCGTCGCGGTCATAGTCCACGATGGAGACGGAGGCACCCATGGATGCGACTTCCGGCATGATGGGAGCCAGTTTGGGATCGAGGACGGGCGCCTGATGGATGAAGTCGATGCCTGCGGCGTGGGAAACCTCAGTAAAGTAGAAACCGTAGCGGGCGAGTGCAAGAATGGTGTCAAAATGAGCTGCGGCGGTCCTGCTCCGCGCCGATACGCGATTGATGATGACGGGGGTCGCGATCAGTCCGGCAAAGAAAAGGATCAGAAAAAAACGTGCGATGGGACCGCGCTTCATTGACTGGCTGAACTCCTCAAAGCGTTTTCAAAGTTATTGGGCGTTACATATCGGGTCTGGTATGTCCGCCAGTCCTGGGGATGATGACGATATACCCACTCGTCTTCGAGGCTTCCGGGAGATGTGTCGTAGAGTTTGCGGGCGTGATATGGCAGCGGCTGGACGGTCGCTGAGTAAGTGGAGTTATAGTCGCCATCCTTGATCCACCCATCGCCAGCGATTACATAATCGCGCACCCAACCTGCGGGCGGCGGAGCCACGGCGGGGAAGCGCAGGGTCATCTCGTCTCCGGCGTTCATGATGACGTAACGGTCGTCGATGCTGTGGAGCAACTCGCGAACATCTCCATAGCGCGTGTAATAGCCGGAAAGGTCGCGCCATATCTGCGCGGTGGATAGGAGATGGTTGTAATCAGGAATCTCCGGCGACGAAGCGTTGGCCTGATGGATGATGGAGTAGCCACGATAGTGCAAGTTGGCATTAGCGGGCGCGAGGCGCGTGATTTTAAGTTGGGTGTCAGGAAGCCCCTGCGCCCACTGAATCTGGTCCCAGTAGATTTCGAGATTTGTGCTGAGGCGGACGCGATGCGGCGCTCCGGGATGAAAGAATCCGGTCAGGTCGATGAGGCATATTTTATTGCGGCCTGCGGGAAAGCCGAGGTTGGGCTTTACTACGTGCCAGACGCCGTGTTCGTCTTCGACCTGGAGGCTTAGCGGCTTTGGCTGCTCGTGGTGACCCTGGCTGATCGCGACGTTAATCGAGGAATCGGAGGGATGCAGCCATCCTTTGGCGATGAGATAGAGCGGTCCGCTGGTTGGGACGTTCGGTCCGAGATCGATTTCGACGTAATGATCGCGGGTTACTCCCTGATATTGGCCTCGCCCGAAGGTGTCGAGGTATTTCCCATCGAGCGCGCTCAGGGTTTGGGTGACGTCGGTGCCGTTGTCGTCGATGGCGCGGGCGATGGGATGTGGTGTTGCTACGGTGGTGATGGCGAGCTTTGCCGGAGGAATGACAAATCGCTCGTCGGTGAAGATGTCGGTTCCGGCGGGGTGGTCAACGACCACCAGCGAGAGGTAGTCGTAGTAATAGGTTTCCCATAGCTCGCCAGTAATTCGCAGGTCGTAGAAGCCATTGCGCGGCACTAGCTGGTCGCCGCGGATTTTGTACCACTCCTGCGTGGCTGCGATGCTGGCGGTGCCGAGCGAGTTGATGCGCAGGCCGATGGCGGAACCCCACGGAACTGCATCCTTCACGAAGTTCATCTCTTTGCCGTTCCAGGCGAATAGGAATGGGCAGGAGCCTTTGAGGCGCTGTTCGGTTACTACTTCCTGATCGGCTTTGAGCGCGAACTCAGCGCGCACCGATCCATTTGGCCAGATAATGCGGGCTACATCGGAACTGGTGTGCTCGCCGAGGCCGAAATGAAGCTGCGGCCCAGTGATGGGGAGTTTCTGCGTTAGCAGGGCGGAGCGGATTTCAATTTCGCCGCCGATACCGAAGGAGTTGATGCGCTGGTCTCCGGTGGCCACGCGGGCGCGCGGGCGGATGATTTGCCAGTGATAGTTTTTGGTTCCGTGATCGATGGCGACTTGCGGCCGCCCCTCGGGCGCAAGGCCGAGAAGGTCTAGGCGTCCATCGGAGAGAATGTCAGCAAGGTCGAAGACTTGTGGCGGACCGAAAGGCTGGGCGAGCAGATTGAACTTGCCGTTTTGATCGGCCAGCCAGATGAGACCGCCTGCGTTTCTATTTGCGGCTGGAGAAACCTGCGCGAGCAGCAGATCAATGGCTCCGTTATTGTCGATGTCGGCTGCGCGGAGACGAACTTCACCAGCGAGATTAGTTGCGGGGTTGGGTACGCTGGCGATCTGCGCGGTCGTCCAGGTCTGTCGGTTGTTCGCGCTGGAGAGGCGGGAGATTGCGCCGCTGGGCAGTACTGCAACCAGGCCAAGAAGCCCGTCGCTATTGACGTCGGCTGCGGTGATCGCTTTGACGGAGGCGAATTCGGTTGGGACGGCTCTCTCAGAAAAGTTTCCTGAGCGCTGATTGAAGAAGATGTGTAGATGTCCCGCGCCGTCGATGATGGCTGCGTCGGGATTGCCGTCTCCGTTGAAGTCGGCCCACACGAACTGGCGTATGCCGGAAATTCCGGCAAAGGGATGGATCGCGGTGAAGCTGCCGTCGCCGTTATTTCGCAGGACAGTTGGCAGGCCTGATGCTTCGCCCATCACGATGTCGAGGTCGCCGTCGGCTTCTATGTCCACGGCCCAGGCTCCGGTGTAATTGGCGTCAAGAACGGCCTTGGGGAGCTTGGTTTGTGCGGTTACGTCGGTGAAGGTGGTGGGGTTGTCCTGACGCATCAAGCGCACGCCACCTGCGCCCGCGAGTACGAGATCGGTTTTGAAGTCGTAGTTGAAGTCGATGGGCAAAATGCCTTCGGGAGTGGGATCGGTTGCGGAGGCTCCGCTGGGAAATGGGAAGTTCGCGCCAGTAGTTAGTTTGACCTGATGTGCGTTGGCAACAACCACCGAGGGCGCGCCCTCTCCGGTGAGTGAGACGGCTCCGATCCATGTCCAATGGGTGTTGTCTGCGGTGAGCAGCGGTTGCGGCGTGAAGGTAAGGGCGGTATCGGCTGGAGCAGGGGTGGACGATGGCGAGGGAAGGCGCAGAAAGTGAGTAAAGGGCTGCGCTTCGTCGCCCGGTTGCGGCTTGATGTCGGAAAGGCTGGCGCGAAATGCGGGAACCTGCATGAGCACGTTACGAAGGAAGATGCTTCGCGTGGCGGCGGCGCGCGGCTCGGGGCCGGATGCGGAGGCATCAAGCTCGGCCAGCTGCTGTTTGACGTCGGCGGGCCACGTCGCGCTTTGGGCGGAGATGCGCTGGATGGTTGCGTGGAGCGTGACGGAATCTCCGCGTTTGGCGGAGATGCGGCTCAATTCGAGCAGGGCGGCCAGATTGTTAGGCTGCGCGGCGAGAATCTGCTGGATAAGCTTTTGAAATTCCTCTTCGCTGCCCGCGGCTCCTTGGCGTTCGACTTCGAGCGCGAGCGCGTAGCTGGCGCGCAGGTTTTTCGGGTCGAGGCTGACGGCTTTGCGTAAATTGATGATGGCCTGTTGCGAGTCTCCACGCGCGCTGCCCAAAAGCCCGAGCAGATAGTACATCTGACCGTTTTGCGGAGCGAGTTGGCGGGCGCGGTTGAGCCGTTCGGCGGCGGGGTCAAAGTTGCGCTGACGGAGCGCGAGAATGCCCCAGTTGGCCCATGCAGCCGGTTCTCCCGGAGCAAGCTGCGTGGCCTGCTCAAGGGTGCTTTGGGCACGCACATCGTCTCCTACCTGAAGGGCGGCCAGACCTACATAAAAAGCAGAAACCTCTTCCGCATACCCCTTGGAGGAAGGGTCGGGCAGCCTGCCGCCGGAATGGCAGCCCGTGGCGAGCAGTGCAACGGCAGCCAGAATAGATGCAGCCGTTGTAACGACTGGACGATTCATGCTCTTCGCGCTGTTTCTCATATTGATGACTGCTATGAAGATATCGCAAAGAAGAGGTCTGGTTCGCGGATGATTTCGCCACGTTCAGCTATACCTCCTGCCTGAGGATTCGAAACAGCGTTCTTAAGTCTAGGGAGCGGAAGTGAGCGTGTCTTGCATCTACCGATGGAGCGGCGCCTCAACCGTTTGGTGGATGCGGTCGGGATGGGATTGCGCGTTTCAACAGTACAAAGCCCACAGATCCTGCCAGCAGGGACGCCAGTAACACCGCTGTCTTTGCCGCATCCAGCTGTGCGGAGTCGCCGAATGCCAGGCTGCCGATAAACAGGGAAACGGTGAAGCCGATGCCCGCCAGCACGCTTATGCCTGCGATCTGTGACCAGGTTACTGAGCCGGGGAGTTGTGTCACGCGCAGTTTTACTGCTAACCAGCAAGCTGAGATGATGCCGGCGGGTTTGCCCAGCAGGAGTCCGAGAATTACTCCCCAAGCTACCGGGCTGTGAAGAAAAGGCTTCCAGGTTGCGGCGGAGAAGGTAATACCGGCGTTGGCAAGCGCGAACAAGGGCAGGACGAGAAAGGCTATCCAGTCGTGGAGTGCGCGCGTGACGCGATCTGCCGGAGATTCGGTGCGTTGCAGCAAGTATTCCATGGCGCCGAGCACGCGATTGGCGCGCGCGGTGTCGCCTGCGGCCTGCGCCTGGCGAAATTCAGCGGCTGTCTCCGCGGCGAGTTCGCTGAATTCCTCCAACGAAACGCTGGACGTTACCGGCATGAGGAGGCCCAGAACGACTCCCGCGATGGTGGCGTGGACTCCGGAGCGCAGTACCGCCAGCCACACGCCGAACCCGAGCGCGGTGTATAGAATTTGCCGCTCAAAGCCGACTCTGCGGCACAAAAGGATAATGGCGATGAGCAGGACAGCAATGAGCAGGTAATTCCAGTGCAGAGTGCTGGTGTAGAAGACGGCAATGACAGCAATCGCGCCGATGTCGTCGGCAATTGCCAGCGAGAGCAGGAAGACTTTCAGCTCCGGCGGAACGCCTTTGATGAGCGCCAGCACTCCGAGCGAGAATGCGATGTCGGTGGCCATAGGAATGCCCCATCCGTGGGCGCCGGCGAGGCCGTGGTTGATGGCCGCGTAAGTGAGCGCCGGAGCGACCATTCCTCCCAGGCCCGCGAAGACGGGCAGGGAGGCGCGCCGAATGCCGGACAACTCGCCATGCACGATCTCCCGCTTGATCTCCATACCCATGAGGTAGAAGAAGAGGGCCATCATCGCGTCATTGATCCACTCATGGACGGGCAGACGCAGGCGGGAGAGCGTGAGCTCGATGTGCCAGGTGTGGTAATAGGACGCGCTCCATCGGGAGTTGGCCCAGACCAAGGCGACGATGGCAGCGAACAAGAGGAAGGCACTGCTGACGCCCTGCGTGTGAATAAACCTCTGCACCGGCAACTGCACGGTGCGCGCGACCAGCGATTGGCGCACATGCAGCTTCAGTGCTCCAAGTGTTCGTGCGGGAACGGCCATCGGTCCTATCTCCCCGGCGTGCGCTTTTATTGCAGCGTAACGGACTGCGGCAAGAGCAGCGTGAACTGGCAATCCGCTGTCGCATTGGAACAGAAGAGGATCCCACGCCGGACCAGCAAAGCTTTAGAACCGTTCGGAAACTCCCCGGCAAAGCTGGCCTTTTTCAGCATATCCGCTGCCGGACGGAGCCGCTCGTCCCCATGAATGAATTGCACATCCTCGACCTTACCAGCGGAGAGCAGGACGAAGAAATCGGTGCTTCCGTCCTCTTTCATGATCTTTGGCACTGAGATGGAGCGCAGCTTTGCCAAGTTCTTCAGTCGGGTCTTTCGAAACGGCGGACGCCAGAGAAAAAGGAATCTCCTGATTTATCATCGAAATGGAAAACTCTTTCATAGGAGAGCATAAGCAATGCGAGTTGGTCTGTTAACCGGCGGCGGAGACTGCCCGGGATTGAATGCCGTGATTCATGCGGTGGTGAAAAAGGGAATTAACCACTATGGTGACGAGTTCGTCGGCTTTCTTGAAGGCTGGCGGGGGGTGTTGGACAACAATACTATTCCGTTGACGCTGGAAAAAGTTGACGGCATTCTGACCCAGGGTGGCACGATTTTGCGCACGTCGCGCACTAACGTTCGCAAGATTGACGGCGGCATTGAGAAATGCGTGGCCACGATCAAGGCCAACAAGCTGGATGCGCTGATCGCGATTGGCGGCGACGACACACAGTCGGTTACGAATGCGCTGATTCAGGCCGGGGTGCCCGGTGTTGGCGTTCCGAAGACGATCGATAACGATCTGAATGGCACCGACGTTTGTTTTGGCTTCGATACGGCCGTGGGCATTGCCACTGAAGCCGTTGATCGGCTGCACACGACCGCAGAGGCACATAACCGAGTGATCGTTTGCGAAGTCATGGGCCGCGATGCGGGATGGATTGCGCTTACCGCCGGAGTTGCCGGGAACGCTCATGTTGTTCTTGTTCCGGAGAAGCCGATTGATCTGGACCACGTTTGCAAGCTGCTGAAGTACAACCATGACCACGGCAAGAAGTACGGCATTGTTGTAGTGGCCGAGGGCGCAAAGCTCCCTACCGGAGAACAGGCCACGCAAGGAACGAAGGTCGATGCCTTTGGTCATGCGCGCCTGAGCGGCATAGCCGCGGCTCTGGCAGAGGAGATCGAGAAGAAAACGGGCTACGAGACCCGGTCGGTCAACCTCGGACATACGCAGCGCGGCGGATCGCCTTCAGCTTACGATCGGATGCTGGCCACTCGATATGGACTGGC
Organism: uncultured Acidobacteriaceae bacterium; assembly: GCA_963743135.1. Taxonomy (GTDB): domain Bacteria; phylum Acidobacteriota; class Terriglobia; order Terriglobales; family Acidobacteriaceae; genus Silvibacterium. Next base: position 1,277,756 of record CAVUON010000005.1, on the reverse strand, counting down.
TGCCATCGACATGGTCCACAAGGGCGAGTTCGGCCGGCTGGTAGTTCTGCACGGTACGAAGATCGAGAGCATTCCGATTGCGGACGCCATCTCCAAGAACCGCACCGTCGATGCGAGCTTTCTGGAGATTCTGGACGCGCTTGAGCCGAAAGTTTAGTCAGCTAAAAAGCGGTCGGCTGAAAGACTGTCGGCTGGGCAGGTCTGCTTTCAACGTTTCAAATGGAAGGCCGTCTCCGGAGGTTTCGGAGTGCGGCCTTTTCTCTCCTCGGGTCCTGGTATTTTTTTGCATTGCTTTTTTGCATGTCATTGAGTTTATTAGGTTTTACGGTCGACTTGTTTTTGTTAACTTATTGATTTGAGAGGCCTTGCGCGTAAGCTTTTGAATTCATTTGATACTCTCTGATCTTCTCCAGAAGCAATTGATTCTGCTGAATTTGCTGCTTTAAGACTGATTCCATTTCGATAATCTCGTTGATGCGGTCGAGTGTGGCGGTAAGAGTATAGGCAACATCGGGGAAACGATTGAGGGTTTTAGGCAAGCGTCCCAGCTTCTGGTGAAGGAAACAGAGGAGCTCGGAGGTGCTCATGTCGTCGATTTTGTCTCCGAGACGGTCCATGATTTCTCCAAGGATGCGCTCGCGCTCGTAGACACGGTGGGTGGCGCTGTGAGCCCGACAGAAGCGCTGGTTGCGGAGGGCCATGCCTCCGCAGCGTTTGCCGGAGGGCATGATGAGGGTGCAGAGGGCGGCTGGTTTGGATGCGGCCATGGGGTTGGCTCCTTCTTGTTTTTTCGGGCGCAAATAAAAAAGGGCCGCTGGCTGGCGGTCCTTTTGATCTTCGTCTCTATTTCTATTTTATCAAGCCGGAGAAATTGACATGCATTTTCGGCTGAACTATTTGGCTTTTGGAACGAGCGGCTTGCGAGGTTTTTTAGAGTTGAGGGGTTGACAGAGTTATTCCTTCGGATCTGTCCCCCACTCAAGCAAAAAGCGCTTGAGTGGGCCACCCGCCCTGCTTCAGCGATTTGATTGCCTCGGCCAGCGCGCCGCGCCGGGGTTCGCCGAGGAGCAAATGCACGTGCTCCGGCATTACCACGTAGCCATAGACGCACAGCGGATAATTGCGGCGAATGCGTTCGAGTCCGGCTTCAAATGTGCGTCTTGCTGCCGGGTCGGCTAAAAAGGCACGGCGATGCCAGCAGCAAAATGTTACAAAATGCGTTTGTCCGGATTCGTGGAAGCGCTTCAGCCGAGATGGCATGTCGCAAGCTTATCGTCGATCTTGTCCCCCACTCAAGCAAAAGCGCTTGAGTGGGCCACTCTCGGGATGGCATGCGGGAGCTTACTTGCTCAATCTGTCCCCCACTCAAGCAAAAGCGCTTGAGTGGGCCACTCTCGGGATGGCATGCGGGAAGCTTACTTGCTCAATCTGTCCCCCACTCAAGCAAAAGCGCTTGAGTGGGCCACCCGCCACCTGCCACCCTCGGGATGGCGTGCGGGAAGCTTACTTGCTCGATCCTGTCCCCCACTCAAGCAAAAGCGCTTGAGTGGGCCACCCGCCTATAAAGCACGCAACAAACGTGTTTCTGCGCATGATTTCACCCCTCGCCTATTGAGGCGGGCCATATCGAATTACGACTGGCGGGTGGCCCACTCAAGCCTCTTTTGCTTGAGTGGGGTTGAAGGGACAAAGTTGTTCGGCTGTTTTTTCGCGCCTTCTGGCGGTCCACTCGGACTCGATCTCCACTTGGCCCTCGCAGCCAATTGCATAGTGGCGGAAACTGCTCCATTCCCAGTCTTCGGGTCGCGCGCATAGTTCCTTCTTCACCGGGTTGCGGTGGATGTAACGAAGCTTCTCGATAAATTGAGCATGATTGCGAACGTTGAAATCGTAATACCGCTTCTGCCAGAAGTGCGGAGACTCGCCGATTAATCGCCGCGAGACACCCTGCTTGAGCGATTTGATTGCCTCGGCCAGCGCGCCGCGCCGTGGTTCGCCGAGTAGCAAATGCACGTGCTCCGGCATTACCACATAGCCATAGATGCACAGCAGATAATTGCGGCGAATGCGTTCGAGTCCGGCTTCAAATGTGCGTCTCGCCGCTGGGTTGGCTAACAAGGGACGGCGATGCCAGCAGCAGAAGGTTACAAAATGTGTTTGTCCGGAGTCGTGGAAGCGTTTCAGCCGAGATGGCATGTCGGAAGCTTATCGTTGATTCTGTCCCCCACTCAAGCAAAAGCGCTTGAGTGGGCCACTCTCCAGGTTACTTATCGTGCTTGATGTTCCCCACACAAGCAAAAGCGCTTGAGTGGGCCACTCTCCAGGTTACTTATCGTGCTTGATGTCCCCCACACAAGCAAAGACAGCTTGTGTGGGCCACTCTTCAGATCACTCATTGTGCTCAATGTCACTCTCGGCAAATGCTTACTCGGCGTTCAGGATGGTCTCGAACAGGAGCAGGCTTATGGCGGTGAAGATTACGTCGTAGCCGAGGAGCATCTTGATCCAGAGCGCTGGATCGGAGTCGCCGCTGAGGATGGCGGAGATGGCCAGCACCATGGCCAGCAGCGCGGGCATGAAGATGGGAAACAGGATGAGCGGCAGCAGCAGCTCACGGTTGCGCGAGCGGATGGACAGCGCGGCGAAGAAGGTTCCGTTGATGAGAATGGCCCAGGTTCCGAGCGGCACGGCGAGGAGCAGCATCCAGACGTTGCCGAGCGCGCGCAGGTTGTAAAAGATGGTGAACAGCGGAGCCAGCAGCAACTCGATTGCGCTGACGAAGAGAAAGTTGGCGAGGACTTTGCCGAGAAAGAGCGACGACGCAGGGGCCGGGCTCATGCGGTGCGCATCGAGCACGTTGTTGCGCAACTCCCGCGCCCATGCCTGGTTGAGCGCGCTCACGGCGGCGAAGAGAATTGCGACGCAGATGATCGGGCCGGAAATCTGGCGCGACAGCTGGCGGGTGGGATCGAAGGCGAGACTGAAGATGACGACCACCAGCAGCGAAAAGAAGAGCATGGAGTTGATCGCGTCGCGGGAACGCCACTCGATTCGGAGATCTTTGAGAAGGTGCACCAAAGAATAGGGCAGCTTCAGGACTGGCCCCTTCGCTGCGCTCAGGGCGGGCTGTCCAGGCACACGCGGCTTCGCCGCCTGTTGTGCATTTGGCAGCGACCCTCCCGCTGGTCGGGAATTGGTTCTTTCTTCTGTCATGGGTGCACCGTCTTGAGAGCGTCGCTGGTGAGCGCGGCGATGGTTGCATGCGAGGAGCGGACGTAATCCGCTGGAGCGAGCAGAATCTGGGTGCCGCGTGTTCCGGCGGAGACCGAAATTACGTCGAATAGTTCGAGTGTTTCGTCCACGTAAGCGGGAAACTCCTTGCGCGCGCCAAATACGGTCACTCCGCCACGAACGTAGCCGGTCAGCGGCTCCACTTCTTTGAGAGATACCATTTCCGTTTTGCGTGTTCCGCAGGCGCGAGCCAGCTTCTTGAAGTCCAGTTCTTCAGGTCCGGGAATTACCGCAAACACATGCTCACGCTCGCTTGTGGCGCAGAGGAGAGTCTTGAAGACCTGTTCAGGTGGAAGGCCGATCTTCTCCGCCACGAGGATGGCTGAAAATTCCTCGGGATCGACCGCGTATTCGCGCAGTTCATAGGCGATGCCCAGCGAGTCGAGGTAACGCGCGGCATTTGTCTTCAAGGCCGCACCGCCTGAGCAGGAGTTTCCAGCAGGGAAGCTACGCTTCCAGCCTCGAGGGTCAACAGGAAATCGGCGATGGGTTCGGCGAGTTCGCGCTGATGGGTGGTGAGGAGAATCGTCTTGCCCTCGGCGCGCTGCCGCTCCAGCAGGTTGAGCATCTGCCGCGCGCTGGCCGCGTCCATGTTGGAGAAAGGCTCGTCAAGCAAGAGCAAGTCAGGTTGCGGCAGCAATACGCGCGCCAGCGAAGCACGCTGCCTCATACCCTGGGAGTATTGCCCGGTGGGCCGCGCGAGGGCGGGATCGAGGCCTACGGATCGCAGGGCCGCATGAGGCTGAAGGCACGGGCGTTCGCGATAGAGTCCGGCGAAGTAGCGCAGGTTTTCCAGCGCGGATAGCTCGTCGTAGAGCATGGGGGCGTGGCTCATGTAGCCGATCCGGTCGCGCGCGTCTGCCGGCTTTTCTGCGCCAAAAACGCGGATACTGCCGTGCGTTGGCTTCAGGAGTCCGGCGATAACGCGGAGAAGAGTGGACTTGCCTGCGCCGTTTTCTCCGAGCACAACGTAGCAACGGCCTGCCTCAAAGTTCAGCGAGATTTTACGCAGCGCCACGAAGCTTCCGTAAAGCTTCGAGAGAGATTCAAGTTGAACGATCGAAGGCACTCTGTAGGGAAGTATAACCAGAGACTGGCCGTCCAGGCGTACGCGGCTTCGCCGCCAACCCGGAATCAGTTTGCAGCAGGCAACGCAGACTTTTCCGTTACAGATGCCTGTGTGGTTGCTCCAGGTTTTGTGTTCGCCGGGGCGTATTTGGAGGCGCACTTGGCCTGTAATTGCGTTGCATGAAAGACGCCGTCATGGCCGTAAGTACCGATGGCAAGGGCCTGGGCGTTGTCTTTGAAGGTGTCGGGCGGAGGATCTTCGCCCTCATAAGACACTCGCAGCTTGTTAGTGTTTTCTATGAGCACGAAATCGGCGTTCGTGCCCGAATGCTGAATGGAGCCCGGAAAGACGTTTCCGGCCACGCGCAGGTGGCGTGCGTAGGCCTTCGGACCCATGGCCTGCAATTCCTGGATGGTGACATAGTAGCTTTTATTGGAGCGCAGGCCGCTGATAGCCAGGTAGGTGATTGCCGCCAACACGATCACAACCGCAATGCCGATCCGCCGACCTTGGTTTTTGCTCCGCATAAGAATGGTATAAGTTTAGGCCGGGTCGCCTTAAAAACGCAAACCGGGCTCCTCCGGGTATTCCGCGTCTCAATCGTGGGGCGGACATCTTTGCTTTCCGCGTCAATTTATAATCTGAACATCCGACGGATACAGAGGTGATGCATGACGACCAGCGGCCTATCACAGAACGCGACCTTAGAAATTCTCCAGCCACGCGCCGAATGGATCGTGAAACGCAAGGCCGAGGCTGCGCGCGCGGGCGATTCCAATGTCTCGCAGATGCACTTTGCGCGGCAGGGAAAGATCACCGAAGAGATGGCCTACGTCGCCAAGCGCGAAGATATTGCCGTCGAGCTGGTGCGCGATGAGATTGCCGCCGGGCGTCTCATCATTCCGGCAAACATTAATCACCCTGAACTGGAGCCCATGGGGATTGGCATAGCGACGCGGTGCAAGGTGAATGCCAACATCGGCAATTCCGCTGTCACGTCGAACATTGACGAAGAGCTGCGCAAGCTGCACATGGCGGTGCAGCATGGCGCGGACACGGTGATGGATCTTTCGACGGGCGGGAGCATTCCTGAGATTCGCGACGCGATTCTGCGCCACTCGCCTGTGCCGATTGGTACGGTGCCGATTTACGAAGCGCTGAATCGGGTGAAAAAGCTCGAAGACCTGAACATCGATGTTTACCTCGAGGTGATTGAAGAGCAGGCGCAGCAGGGTGTGGACTATTTCACGGTCCATGCAGGCGTGCTGATTCAGTATGTTCCGATGGTGGCTAAACGCATTACGGGTATTGTGAGCCGTGGCGGAGCGATCCTGGCGCAGTGGATGACGCACCATCACAAGCAGAATTTTCTCTACGAGAACTTCGACCGCATTGTGAAGGTGATGACGAAGTATGATGTGAGCTTTTCCCTTGGCGATGGGCTGCGTCCCGGCTCGATTGCAGACGCCAGCGACGAGGCGCAGTTTTCCGAACTGAAGACACTGGGCGAGCTGACTTCGCGCGCGTGGCGGGATGATGTGCAGGTGATGATTGAAGGGCCGGGGCACGTGCCGCTCGACAAGATTAAAGAACAGGTCGATAAGGAAGTGGAATACTGCTTCGGCGCGCCGTTCTACACGCTGGGCCCGCTGGTGACGGACATTGCTCCTGGTTATGACCACATTACCTCGGCCATTGGCGCGGCTATGATCGGCTGGCATGGAGCTTCGATGCTTTGCTATGTCACTCCCAAAGAGCACCTTGGTCTGCCCAATGAAAAGGATGTAAAGGACGGCATGATTGCTTATAAGATTGCCGCCCATGCCGCCGATATTGCACGTCATCGCCCTGGAGCGCAGGATCGTGATGATGCGATCAGCTACGCGCGCTACACCTTTGACTGGGAGAAACAGTTTGCGCTTTCGCTCGATCCTGAAACGGCGCGCTCCATGCATGACGAGACGCTGCCCGACGATTACTACAAGGAAGCGGCCTTCTGCTCGATGTGCGGTCCGAAGTTCTGCTCGATGAACTGGTCGAGCAAGGTGGATGAGTTCAATAAGCAGGTGCACGGCCTGGAAAAGAAAGACCTCAGCAATCTGGTCACTCTGCAGGCGCAGCAGTTGGCGGCGAAGAGTTAGACTGTCAGGCGCATGAAAGTCTTCCTTACCGGGGCAACCGGATTTGTAGGTGCGCATGTCGCACGGCATCTCGCGGATCAAGGGGCTGAACTGCGGGTTCTGGTTCGCGCAACCAGCAATCTGGCAAATCTTGATGGCGTGGCAGCCGACACTGTCGTAGGCGATTTGCTTCAGCCTGAGACCCTGCGCTCGTCAATTCGCGGCTGCGATGCGCTGATGCATGTGGCAGCCGACTATCGGCTTTGGGTGCGCGATCCAAAGACGATGTATGCGGCGAATGTCGATGGCACCCGGGCCCTGCTGCGTGTTGCCCGCGAGGAGGGCGTGAGGCGCAGCGTCTATACCTCGAGCGTGGCCACGATGGGCTTCAAGTCCGATGGAACGATAGTGGATGAGACTACGCCGGTCTCAATTAACGACATGATTGGTCATTACAAGCGATCGAAGTTCCTGGCCGAGCAGGCCGCGATGGAAGCTGCGCGGGCAGGGCAGGAGGTGGTCATCCTCAATCCGACTACTCCTATCGGATCGCGGGACGTAAAGCCGACGCCCACAGGGTGTATTGTTGTGGATTTTCTGAACAGGAAATTTCCGGCGTATGTGGATACCGGGCTGAATCTTGTTGATGTTTCTGAAGTGGCGCGAACGCACGGCGCTGCTCTGGAACGAGGCCGATCGGGCGAGCGGTATATTCTGGGCGGCGAGAATCTTACTTTGAAGCAAATTCTCGATAATATGTCGGCGATTACGGGGCTTCCTTCTCCGAAGATGAAGGTACCGCATGCAGTTGCGATGACGTTTGCGTTCTTTGATGAGATTGTCGCGGGGCGAATCCTTGACCGCGAACCGCGCGCCACAGTGGAGGCGGTTCGCATGGGCAAGAAGAAAATGTTCGCCTCATCCGTAAAGGCGCAGCGCGAGCTGGGCTTCCGCATCGTTCCTGTTTACGAGGCTTTGCGTTCGGCTATCGACTGGTTTTGGGCGCATGGGTATGCGCCGCCCGCATGAGAAAAATCGCCATTATCGCCGCGCTTCCCCGGGAACTGAAGCCGCTTGTACGAAACTGGCAGCGGCGCGAGCGGAATCTGTGGGCGGGTCGCATTGGCGAGCGCGATGCCGTGGCTATCGCTGGAGGCATAGGGAGCGCCGCCGCCGGACGCGCCGTGGAGCGGGCCTTTACTGAGGCCGATCCTGAGGCGCTCGTCTCCTATGGATGGGCGGGCGCACTTACCTGCGCCGTCAAGCCGCGAACCGCCTGTGCCATGTCTGAGGTTATCGACGCGGGCACTGGTGAGCATTTTGTCACAAATTACCCGGGCGGCTATCGGCTTATTACGCTGGACCACGTGGCGCGCGCTGATGAGAAGCGCGGTCTCGCCGAAAGATATCAGTCTGTGCTGGCGGACATGGAGGCGGCCACTGTTGCGCGGATGGCTGCTGCACGGGGTGTCTCTTTTTATTGCTTCAAGGGAATTTCGGATGGGTACAATGACCATCTTCCTGACTTCAGCCCCTTCATCGATAGCAAAGGTGAGTTTCGCATGGCGGCCTTCCTTGCCTATGCCGCAATGCATCCGAAATACTGGCCGTCGATGCAGCGGCTCGGTAAGAACAGCAGCGCGGCGGCGTCCGCAGTGGCCGGTTTAGCAGAAGAATGCCTGAAGCAATCGCTCTGATGAATCGAACATCGAGCGGCCAATCGCTGTAAATTGAGAAAGAATGACGACAAACTCTATTCCAGCCAGCATGCGCGCTGCCGTCTACAGGGGCGTCAATGACGTGCGCGTTGAGACCGTTCCCGTCCCCGCGATCGGTGCCGGAGAAGTATTAATCCGCGTTGCTGCGTGCGGGATCTGCGGCACGGATCTAAAAAAAATTCATAGCGGCTCTCACGCCGCACCCCGCATCTTTGGTCATGAAACAGCGGGAACTATCGCGGCCATTGGAGATGGTGTTCAAGATTTTGCTGCAGGCGACCGCGTGATGGTTTTTCATCACATCCCGTGCGGACAGTGCTACTACTGCCGCAAAAAGACGTTCGCTCAGTGTCCGGTCTACAAGAAAGTGGGCTGCACGGCCGGGTTTGAGCCGTCGGGCGGTGGATTTGCGGAGTATGTCCGCGTGATGGATTGGATCGTGCGCCGCGGTCTTGTGAAAATTCCGGACAGCGTTCCTTTCGAGCAGGCCGCTTTCGTTGAGCCTGTCAACACTTGCTTCAAAGCGATCAAGAATCTTGCGCTTGCTCCCGACGAAACCGTCCTGGTCATTGGGCAGGGCCCTATCGGAATTTTGCTGGCTGCCCTGGCTGCGCGCACCGGCGCGAGGGTTCTCACCTCCGATCTTTTTCCCGAGCGGCACAAAATAGCCTCGGCTTACGGGCTAACTCGCCCTGTTGACGCAGGGAAGCAGGATGTCGTCGGGCTTGCTCACGCGGCCAGCGAAGGGCGTGGGGCAGATGCGGTGATCGTGGCGGTCGGCGGCAATGCGCTTATCAGGACGGCCATGGATGCGGCCCGCCCTGGGGGGCGTATCCTGCTCTTCGCGCAGACTCAGCACGGAGAGGCGGTCATCGATCCTGCGGCTATTTGCATGGATGAAAAGTTCCTGATTGGCTCCTATAGTGCATCAGAAGAGATACAGGACGAAGGCGCGCGGCTTGTGTTTGACGGTTACGGCAACGGGTTTGATCTTACGCGACTTATCTCGCATCGCTTCGCGCTGGAAGACGCAGTGAAGGCCATTCAAGTAGCCTCGAATCCCGGTCCCGGGTCCATGAAAATCTTCATCGAACCGGAAGCGAACACGGATGTGTCGCAAGTCTGAGAAAATAGGGAGCGATGCCTCAGGAAATGACAGCCGCCGTTCTTTACGGCAAAGAGGACGTGCGCATTGAACGGCTTCCGGTACCGGTTGCGGGCGCGGGAGAGGTGGTGGTGCGTGTCCATGCTGCGCTTACCTGCGGTACTGACCTAAAGGTCTACCGCCGCGGCTATCACGCCAAAATGCTGACTCCGCCTGTCTCCTTCGGGCATGAACTGGCAGGAACGATTCACGAAGTGGACGCTGGCGTGAATGGATTTCGCGAAGGAGACCGCGTTGTGCCCCTGAACTCCGCGCCTTGCGACAAATGCTACTTCTGCAAGCGCAACCAGCAGAACCTGTGCGATGACTTGCTTTTCAACAACGGAGCCTACGCCGAATTTATCCGCATTCCCGCGCGTATCGTTGAGAAAAATACCTTGTTGATGCCGGACGGTCTTTGCTATGAGCATGCTGCCCTTACTGAGCCACTGGCCTGCGTTCTTCGTGGCCTTGAGGAATCGTCTCCCCAGCCGGGAGACACGATCGTCGTCATCGGAGCGGGACCAATTGGCCTGATGTTTATGCACGCAGCACAAATTGCCGGACTGCATGTGATCGCCGTCGTGAAGCGTGACGAGCAGGTTGCGACTGCGCGCACTTTTGGAGCGGAGCATGTCGTTCAGATGACTGCGTTTGATGACCCCGTTGCCGCCGTGCGCGCACTTACTCCTGATCATCGCGGGGTGGACATTGCGATTGAAGCCGTGGCGGCGCCCGTTACGTGGCAATGGGCTGTCGATATGGTTCGCAAGGGTGGGACGGTAAATTTTTTTGGCGGCCCGCCCTCAGGCAGCAGAGTTGAATTCGACACGAACCGTCTTCACTACAACGACATCACGCTTAAAGCGAGCTTTCATCACACGCCGGCAACCGCGCGCAAAGCCTTTGAGCTTATCAAAAGCGGAAAATTCAAGTGCCGCGAGTACATTACAGGCCGAGCACCGCTCGCGGAAGTCGGAGATGTGTTTCGCGGCCTGATGAATGGCTCTGCCGGCATCAAGACGGCAATTATCCCCTGAGGCAGAATGACCGCGACGACGGCAAAACTCATCGAAGAAGGCTGGGCCGCGCTGCCTGCCGAGTATCGCATGCCCGCGACCGCGCCGACGCTGGCCGAAGCCCGGGCGTGGTGCCAGCGTCTAACAGAGACGCACTACGAGAACTTCCACGTTGCTTCGTGGTTTCTGCCTAAGCGTCTGCGGCCGCATTTTCATTCGATTTACGCTTATTGCCGTGTGTCCGATGATCTGGGCGACGAGACGGGAAACAGAGAGCAGTCGTTGGCGCTTTTGGATCAGTGGGGGCAGGAACTGGATGCCTGTTACCGCGGTGAGATGCGGCACCCCGTGTTTGTGGCGCTTGCTGAGACGATCCATGAGTGTGACATTCCGAAGCAACCATTTGCGGATCTATTGGTCGCTTTTCGGCAGGATCAGAGCGTGGTGCGGATGGAAACCATGGAGGACGTGCGTCGTTATTGCCATTATTCGGCGAATCCGGTGGGCCATCTGGTGCTTTACGTCTGCGGCTATCGCGACGAAGAGAGATTCAAGCTTTCAGATCACACTTGCACTGCATTGCAGCTTGCCAATTTCTGGCAGGATGTGCGAGAGGACTATGCTCGAAACCGCATTTATTTTCCCCAGGAAGACATGCGCGGTTTTGGAGTTGATGAAACCGCGATTGCCAACGGAGCATTTACGCCGCAGTTCCGCGAACTGATGCGTTATGAAGTCGAATATGCCCGCAGGACTATGGAACAAGGACTTCCTCTCATCGGGATGGTAGATCGTGACCTCGCGCTCGATCTTGACCTGTTCTCGCGCGGCGGGCTGGAGATTCTTCGCGCCATCGAGGAGCAGGGCTACAACGTCCTGCGGGCGCGCCCCGCAATCTCAAAATCCCGCAAGGCGGCGTTGCTCCTGCGAGCTCTTACCGGAAAATTTCTGGGCCGCAGCCTTGCACAGCAGAGACCAGCCGCGTGACCGTTGCCGAGGCTTACAAAGTTTGCAGAGAAATCGCCCGCAAAGAGGCGAAGAACTTTTACTACGCTTTTGTGGCGCTTCCCAGGCACAAGCGTGACGCCATCTGTGCGGTCTATGCTTTCATGCGGCATGCGGACGATCTTTCCGATGACGAGTCGCTCTCGCTCGAGCGGCGAAGAACGAATATGGCGAGCTGGCTTGCGGCATGGCATAGCGCTATGCAAGGCCAACCGACGACGGACCCTGTGTTCATCGCATTGGCTGATGCGCAGAAGCGGTTCAAAATTTTGCCTGAATTGCTGGATGAGTTAGTCCAGGGCACGGCGATGGACCTTCAACGTCTGCGGGCGCCGGATGGTTATGATACTTACGCCACATTCGACGATCTCTATCGCTATTGCTATCTGGTGGCCTCTGTTGTCGGGTTGGTCTGTATCCATATTTTTGGGTACAGTGACCCGCGCGCCGAGAAACTTGCGGAAGAGACAGGCATTGCCTTTCAGCTCACCAATATTCTCCGTGATGTGCGAGAAGACCTGGAGCGTCGGCGCATCTATCTCCCGCTGGAAGACCTGCGGAGGTACAACGTAAAGATCGAAGATCTAGCGGCGCTTCCGGCCACTCTTCCACAAAACCAGCAGGAGTTGCTCCAGTCAATTGCAGCGCGAGCGGAGGGCTACTATCAATCGGGTTATGCGCTGCTGCCGCTTATTGATCCAGATTCGCGACCGGCGTTGGGGGTGCTCCTCTCCATTTATCATCGTTTGCTCAAACAAATCGAGAGGCGCGACTACGAAGTATTCGTACACCGTATTTCTGTCCCTACGGTAACCAAGCTTTCGATCCTTGGGCGGGGGTTAATCCAGGTAGTGATGAACCGTGCGCGAGCAGGGAAGTAGGTCATGGCCCCATCGATCACTGTTGTTGGCGGAGGGGTTGCTGGACTAGCGGCTGCATGTGCTCTATCGGACAGCGGGTACAAGGTTCACCTCCTCGAGCGCCGTCCCTATGTTGGGGGACGAGCTTCATCTTACGAGCATCCGGGTACAGGCGAGGTGATCGACAACTGCCAGCACATTCTGCTGGGTTGCTGCACAAACCTTATTGATCTTTACCGGCGTCTTGGCGTGCAAGATGAGATTTTCTGGTCCGGATCTATTACCTTTCTCGAACCGGGAGGACGGCGCAGCACGCTAACGTCATCGTCACTGCCCGCGCCACTGCACACCATGGGATCATTTCTCGGCGCGAAGTGCTTCACTCTCGCCGACAAATTCACCATTGCACGCGGTATCCGCGGGTTCCTGCATGCAACCCCACCCGATTCCGAAGAGAACTTTGCGCAATGGCTTGTACGTCATAAGCAGACAGCGCGCGCTATCGAGCGATTCTGGCACCCTGTGCTCGCGAGTGCGTTGAACGAAGACCCCGAACATATTTCTGTTCGCTATGCCGCCAAAGTCTTTCGTGAGGCTTTTCTTTTTTCCGCAGAGGGCGGACGTATGGGGATCCCGCGGCTTCCGTTGAGTGAGCTCTACGGAAGCGCCATTCAGTATATTCAGCTTCGCGGAGGGGAAATTCATTTGCGAACGACTGCTGAGAGCTTTGAACGCAGAGGCGATCGATGGGCGGTTCAATCAGCAGACGAAACATTTGTTACTGACAGACTGGTATTCGCGCTCTCTTTTGAGGGGCTGGCGAAGCTGATGCCCCTTCTCCCGCACAACGCGGAGAGTGAAAGTCTGGACAGATACCTTGCGCAGTTCCATCACTCGCCGATTACGAGTGTGCATCTCTGGTTCGATCGTGAGATCACGGAGCTAACTCATGCGGCGCTGCTCGATACGACGATCCAGTGGCTTTATAACAAGTCTAAAATTCACCGGGCTCCGGCAGAAGAGAAGGGCAGCTATATCGAGCTTGTTGTGAGCGCTTCTAAATCTCTTGTTTCCATGCAGAGGCAGCAGATCATCGACCTTGCCATGGGTGAACTAGCCTCGTTTTTCCCAATTGTGAATGAGGCGGTGCTTCTCAAAGCTGCCGTCACGAAAGAAGTGCGCGCCACATACTCGATTCGCCCGCTCCTGGATCGCATTCGCCCAACCGCGCAAAGCCCGTGGCCGGGAATTTATCTTGCCGGCGACTGGACTGCCACCGGCTGGCCCTCCACGATGGAGAGCGGCGTTCGAAGCGGCTATCTGGCAGCGGAGGCTGTCACTCGCGATGATGGCGTCCCACGACGGTTCCTCGTGCCCGACCTGCCGCCCACTGGACTGATGCGTCTTTTTCCCTAGCGATCAAAATTGTTGTCGATCTGCGATCAACCTTCTTCCCCAATTCACATCTAAGGCTTTGAATATATGGATCAAGATCAGGCTTTTCAACCCATTGAGAATTACGGCGTTATCGGCAACATGCGCTCCATCGCGCTTGTATGCACGAATGGCAGCATCGACTTCCTCTGTTTTCCGGGATTTGATTCGCCCACCGTGTTTGCGGCTCTGCTCGATCCGGAACGCGGCGGCCACTTCCGGATTGATCCGGAGATTCAGAACATGCGGACGCGGCAGCTCTATCTGCCTGACACTAATATCCTGCTTACGCGGTTCCTTTCCGACGAGGGCGTTGCTGAGATTACCGACTTCATGCCCGTTGTAGAAGACAAAGATCGCGAACACTTTGGGCATCACATTCTGCGGATGATCTGCGTTATCAAGGGCGAAGTGCAGTTCAACATGCGCTGCGCTCCGCGATTCGATTATGCTCGCAGCGAGCACAAAGCCGTATGCGTAGACAAGTCCATCTGCTTCGTCCCGGCAGCGAACGACTGTCCCAGCATGGCGTTGCACGCTACCTTCCCGATGGAGTTGGAAGGTAACGATGCAGTCGCTGTGTTTACCCTCAAAGCGGGAGAAACCGCTACCGTGGCCTTCGGTGAACTTGACGAAGAAGAAAAAGCGGGTGGCGAGGTGCTCGACCCCAAAAATGTGCAACAGCACTTCAACGAAACTGCCGCCTTCTGGCGCTCATGGATAGGGCGATCCCGCTATACGGGCCGCTGGCGTGAAATGGTGAATCGCTCGGCGCTCACACTGAAACTGCTGTGTAGCGCCGACTATGGCTCGCTTATTGCCGCACCCACCTTCGGGCTGCCGGAGCGGGTGGGCGGCGAGCGAAACTGGGACTATCGTTACACCTGGCTGCGCGACTCGTCGTTCAGCCTTTACGCTTTTATCCGCCTGGGCTTTATTGAAGAGGCGCGCGCCTTCACGCACTGGATTCGCGATCGTATGCATGAAGACGCGCAACATGGCCCTCTGCAGGTCATGTATCACCCGGATGGCCGCAAGGACTTAGAAGAAATTATTCTTGACTCGCTCTCGGGTTATAAGAATTCGCGCCCGGTTCGCATCGGCAATGCTGCATACAAGCAGCTTCAGCTGGACATCTACGGCGAATTCATGGATGCTGTCTATCTTTCCAACAAGTATGGCGATGGAATTTCCCACGACGGCTGGGAAAAGCTCCAGCGTATTCTGGACTGGCTCGCAAAGAACTGGGAGCGCCCGGACGAGGGCATTTGGGAAGTGCGCGGGGGGCGACGCGAATTCCTGCACTCGCGCCTTATGTGCTGGGTTGCATTCGATCGCGCAATCCGGCTTGCGGATAAACGTTCGCTCGCCGGCCCCACAGAAAAATGGCGGGAGATTCGCGACACTATCAATGACGACATTTTCGCCAACTTCTGGAGCGATGAGCTCAAGTCATTTGTGCAATACAAGGGCGCAGAGGCCGTAGACGCGTCCGTGCTGCTGATGCCGCTTATGCGCTTCATCAGCCCCGTAGATCACCGCTGGCTTTCGACGCTGGAAGCGATTGAGCGCAACCTCACCGAAGATAGTCTGGTTTACCGTTACGACAATGCCATTGCGCCCGTAGACGGCCTACGCGGAGGGGAGGGCAGTTTTACCGCCTGCTCTTTCTGGTATATCGAATGCCTGGCGCGCGCGCACCAAACCGAAAAAGCGCGCCTGCTTTTTGACAAGATGCTTGGCTACGCTAACCATCTTGGCCTTTACTCGGAGCAACTGGGTTCGGGCGGGGAGCACCTTGGGAATTTTCCTCAGGCATTTACCCACCTCGCGCTTATATCGGCCGCAACTTTCCTCGACCGTGAACTGAACGGCGATAACAAAGGTGCCTGGCGGTAAGGGCCGGCGATGAGTTCCGGGGAGTAATTCGGTTGGCACTGCACAAACATGATGCCTTTCTGGTAGAAAGGCATCTATGCTCGTACACTCGCGCCGCCTCTGGATCACCCTCATACTTTTCTGGGTTTCTATCCCATCTTTCGCATCCGAAGTTGCCCTGCATGACGGATGGACCCTGCAATCCGCATGCAAACTTTCCGCCGCCGGGGCAGTTATCTCTACACCGGCTTTCCATCCCGAGGGTTGGATTACGGCCAGTGTGCCTTCGACGGTGCTTGCCGCTCAGGTTGCGGCGGGAGAGGTCAAGCAACCGTATTACGGCATGAACCTGCGAAAAATTCCTGGAACGTCTTATCCACTGGGCGAGGACTTTTCCAATTTACCAATGTCGCAGGATAGCCCTTATCACTGCGGATGGTGGTATCGCAAGGCTTTTCGTGTTCCCGCGGCCGACCGCGGAAAAACTTTTTGGCTGAACTTTGGGGGAATTAATTACAGCGCCGATATCTGGGTAAACGGTAAGCAGATTGCCGCGCGCTCCCAGGTTGCCGGAGCTTATCGCACCTATGAGTTCGATGTTACGGATAGCGTGGTTCCCGGCACAGAGAATGTTGTGGCTGTTGAAACGTTTGCGCCGACCGAGACTGACCTTGGCATCAATTGGGTCGACTGGAACCCGGCTCCGCCGGATAAGGATATGGGATTGTGGGGCCCGGTGAGCCTTGTCACCAGCGGTCCCGTCTCCGTGCGATCGCCCATGGCTGCGACACATCTCCCGGATGACTCGCTCAAAGAAGCGGACCTGACCGTGTACGGTGAGCTGCGGAATGCCACAGCTCATGCGGTTCACGGAATTGTAGCTGCGTCAGTGGCAAATGTCCGCGTAGAGCAACCTGTGGATCTCGCGCCACACGAAGACAGGGCCGTCGCTTTCACTCCGGAACAGTTTCCGCAGCTTCGCATCCGCGATCCGCAATTGTGGTGGCCGTGGCAAATGGGGCAACCCACTCTTGAAACACTGACCTTGAGTTTTACTTCGGATGGCCAACTTTCGGACCAGCAATCGGTTCACTTTGGAATCCGTGAAGTAACTTCAGAACTCAATGACAAAGGGCACCGACTTTTCCGTATCAACGGAAAGCCTATCCTGGTTCGCGGCGGAGGATGGTCACAGGACATGCTTCTGCGGCAGGATCCGGCGAAGCTGCGAGATCAATTTCGCATGGTGCGCGACTTGCGACTCAATACGATTCGGCTGGAAGGGAAGATGGAGACGGAAGACTTTTTCCACCTCGCCGACGAGAACGGGATACTCGTTATGCTGGGTTGGTGTTGCTGCGACCATTGGGAACATTGGGATAAGTGGACACCGGAAACTCTTCAGGTGGCAACGGAATCCGTGCGCTCGCAGATGTTGCGTCTTCGCAGCCACCCGAGCCTGCTTGTCTGGCTGAATGGCAGCGATAATCCCCCACCGGCGAACGTTGAGAGTGCCTACCTGAAGATAGAAGCGGAGACGCACTGGCCGAATCCAACGCTCTCTTCAGCAACTCAACGGCCTACTTCGGTGAGCGGCGAAAGTGGGGTCAAAATGACGGGCCCCTACGATTATGTCGCACCTTCCTACTGGCTCGCGGACACATACCGGCACGGTGGAGCGTGGGGTTTCAATACAGAAACCAGCCCTGGTCCGGCGATTCCAACATTGAGCAGTCTAAGAAAATTCATCCCCCCAGATCAGATGTGGCCGCCGAACGCCACCTGGAGTTTCCACTACGGGGGAGGGGGCTTTAAGGAGCTGAAGGTCTTCAACGATGCGATGGATGCGACGTATGGTCCGGCGAAGAATGTGAATGAATACGTCCGCATCGCGCAGACCATGAGCTACAACGGCGAACGGGCCATGTTCGAGGCTTATGGGCGCAATAAGTACACGTCGACCGGAGTGATCCAGTGGATGCTCAACAACGCGTGGCCATCGATGATCTGGCACCTATACGACTACTACCTTGACACCGGAGGCGGATACTTTGGAACCAAGAAGGCTCTGGAGCCGATCCATGTGCAGTATTCCTACGATGATCACAGCGTCTACGTGGTCAACAGCACCTATCGGGCTTCGCCGGAGCTATCCGTCGTCGCCAGTGTGTATGACAACAATCTGAAAAAGCTTGTCACGAAGGAATCAAGCGTAAAGAGTGAAGCGGATACGTCAACACGGGCGCTCTCGCTGCCTGACTCCGTTTTTGCCGCGGACGGTTCTGTCTATTTTGTGCAATTGCTTTTGAAAAATAAGCAGGGAGAAGTGGTAAGCCGCAACTTCTACTGGATTCCCGCCACACTAACTACCTGGGATTGGCCTAAAACGGACTATACGCATACCCCGGCGCTTCAGGAAGAAAACATGCAGGTGTTGCGGTCGCTTCCCCGAGCGATGTTGGAGGCGAAACTGGTGCGGACGGCTTCTGGCGTGGAGGTAAACCTGCACAATCCATCAAAATATTTGGCCTTTCAGATTGCGGTGGCCGCGCAGGACCACAACGGCGAAGATATCCCGCAGATTTTATGGTCGGATAACTACGTTGAGCTAATGCCGGGAGAGTCTTTGATCCTTAAAGCCGCCCTTCCTCAGAATCTACCGGGACAGGCATCGGTTGTTGTCTCCGGGTGGAATGTCCCCCAGATAGTGCTGCCTTTGAAATGATTTAGAGAAGTGCCGTAGGGGAGCTTCAGGGAGTCAAAATGGCGTCTTGCAGAAATCCAAAGTCACCTGAAGGAGAGGTGTGCACATTCGTTACCCTGCGGGTATGAACGACAACTGTGTCGAGGTACCACAGATTGAGGGTCGGCAAATCCTGGGCGAGAATCTGCTGAATTTTTTCGTAATCACTGCGCTGCCTTGATTGAGCCATCGTTCCCGCAGCGTCGTTGAGCAGCGCATCCAGCGCAGGATTGGCGTAGAAGCCGCGATTGCCTCCATGCGGAGGGTAGCTGCTGGCCGAGTAGGCATAACGGAAAATGTCCGGCTGTTCGTTTCCGCCGATCCATCGGGATGGCGCCATCTCGAACGCGCCTCGCGTAATGTCTGAATAGAAGGTCGCGAATTCGTAGCTGCGCAGGTCGAGCGCAATTCCAACCTGCGCAAGTTGCTGCTGCAACACAACGGAAAGCAGCCGCGTGGTTTCGTCGGTTGAGGTCTTCATGCCGATATGAAAGCGCACGCCATCCGGACCCCGCTTGTATCCGGCACTATCGAGCAGGGCATTCGCCGCGGCCGGGTTATACGGATACTTTTCAGTTTCGCCGGTCCATGCCCAATGCTGCGTAGGCAAAAGACTCTCGGCTGTGCGCGCCTGATCGTGCAGCAGAGAGTGAATGATCAACGGACGGTTGATAGCCTGCGCGATTGCTCGCCGGACGCGCACGTCTTTGAGACATGGGATGCGCAGATTAAAGACGAGGAAGGCAATTTCCGATCCTGGACCGTCTTCGACGACGAGGTTTGGCCTGCGCTTCAGCGCGCTCACCATATCCGGAGAGAGCGCATTGACGGCCACGTCGGCGGAACCCTTTTCAAGTTCGAGTGCGCGGGTTGTGGCGTCGGGAACCACGGCAAAGCGGATTTGGGCGATGCGGGGCGCAGATCCCCAGTAATTCTCTGACCGTTCCAGCACCACATCCTTATCGATCTCCTGACTAACGAAGCGATAGGGGCCGCTGCCGACCGGGTGCTTCCAGAAATCGCGCCCGCTTCCGTAGGGAACAATGCCAATTCCGCCATCGCATAAATTCCAGAGCAATGCCTGATCGGGCTGGCTGAGGTGGATTATCACGGTGGCTGGATCGGGAGCTTCGACACCGGCAATGTTCTTGTAGGCCCCGGCTTTGATTGAGACGACGGTCCCGTTCAACATGGAATCCAATGTCCACTTCACGTCGCGCGAGGTGAGCGGACGGCCGTCCTGAAAGTACACGTTGGCTCGAAGATGAAAAATGTAGGTCAGTGGGTCAGGGGTTTCCCAACGCAACGCGAGATCCGGGTCCAGCCCAAAGTGATCATTGCGGCGTACCAGCGAGTCGAAGATGAGAGGATCGATGCGCTCGGCCTGCGAGTCCGTGCCTATGCGGGGATCGAGACTGGCCGGGCTATTTTCTATCAACATGGTGATCGAATTGGCCGGAGGTGTCCGATGACCGCAACCTGCAAGAAAAGCTGCGAAGACAAAGAGCGCGAGGCTCAACGCGCGGCCGCAGCTGTTAGACATAGAAAGTCTCGCCCAGGATTACAGGTCGTGACGCGCCCGTTGCTGCGGGAACATTTCCCGGCAGCCCATGCCACGATTGCCATGCAAGCAGCGCAAAGGCCACAGCCTCCTTCGCCTGCGAGGGAAGGCCGGCTGCGTCACTCGACTTAACCGCGCATCCACGAGGCTCCAGGCGCTCCCGCAACATGGCCATCAAAGTCTTATTGAGCGATCCGCCACCTGAGACGATGAAATCTACTGGCGCATTGTTGATGGACGCCTGAACAAACCGGTCATAAGCCAACTTGATGCTTTCCGCCGTGAGGGCGGTTGCGGTGGCAATCGCATCTTCTGCGCGGCCTCCCGCTTGTTTGCAGGCCTGCAGAAAACCTTTTGTGAATGCGGCGCCGAACTGCTCGCGGCCCGCAGATTTAGGAGGGTTCTTCCTGAAATACTGTTGGCGCAAGGTGGCTTTGATCACGCTGTCCAGCACACGTCCCCGCGCAGCTATGCGGCCGTCGCGGTCATATTGCTTCTGGAAAAGTTGCGCCATCAAAGCATCGATCACCATATTGCCTGGACCGGTGTCGAAGGCAATTAAGTCGTCCGCCTTAGCGTTAGCAGGGATTGCGGTGAGATTCCCGATTCCTCCGATGTTTTGCAAGATGCGAGCGCGTTTTGCGTGAGCAAACAGCGCGAAGTCAAGCAGAGGAACCAGCGGAGCGCCTTGGCCTCCGGCAGCCATATCTGCGGGCCGAAAATTCGAGACTACCGGGACGCCGACCTCATGGGCGATCAAGGCCGGTTCGCCTATTTGCCAGGTACAGGCGATTTGCTTTCCGGCGTAGGCAGCGGCTTTGGCCTGGTGATAGATCGTTTGCCCGTGGCATCCGATCAATTCCAGTTTCACTGGATGCTTGTTGAGCGCCGCGCGCACTGCCTCTGCGTAGGCAATGCCCAGTCGCCAATTCAGCCGCGCCAGAGCTGCCGTGGAAATTTGCGCAGCGTCCATGGCAGCGAGCACCGCGCGCCGCACCGACGGAGGATAGGCCACTGTATAGTGCGCCAGTAGAGTGACCCTGGGAACTGCTGCCGGAGGAGCGATTCGCACCAATGCTACATCGACTCCATCGGCAGAAGTTCCACTCATGACGCCCGCTACGATCATGGCGCGCGGCGTTTTCACTGCATTTCTCCGGAGAATTGTTTTACGGCTGCGCGCAGCTTCTCAATCTGTGCAGCCGATGCGACGCGTGGCATTCTTGCATCCAGTAGCCGGTCTTTGAACTCAACTACGCGACGGCAAGACGATTCGACACGCCTCCGGAAGGCCGCCGAGCGCTCCGCTTCAACCAGTATCGCTTCATACGCGCTCAGAATCAGCGCAGGGCTTCGGCAGATTTCAATGATATCCGTGCCCGCAAGCACGGCATTTACCGCTGCTTCTTCGATCGGAGTCTGCGCTAAAATGCCACCCATCTCCATATCATCCGAGACGACCAGCCCTTCAAAGCCGATTCGCTTTTTCAGCACGGTAGAAATCCAGTATGGAGAAATCGACGCCGGAGTTTGGTCATTTATCCGCGGATAGGCGGCGTGTGCCACCATCATCAACGGCAGCTTTGAAGCCAACGCGCGGAAGACCGCCAGATCCTGTGTCCAGAGTTCCTTCCAGGTGCGCTCGATCAGGGGCATCGCGTCGTGCGAATCCAATATTCCACCGCCCAGTCCTGGAAAATGCTTGCCGCAGCCGAGCACTCCTCCTGCGTTCAGGCCTTCCACGAATGCGTCTGCATAAGCGATCACGTCAGAAGGTGATGCTGATACGGTGCGGGTCCGCATTACTGCTGCGGAGATGGGCAAAGCAAGATCGAGGACAGGCGCGAAGGTCACGTTGAAACCCAACGTTCTGGCTTCGCGGGCGATCAGGCGTCCGTGCTTCACGAAATTGGCGGGTTTGCCTGTTTCAAAAACGGCTGCCGCTGATGGCATGGGCGCTATCAGATCACGTAAGCGGTCGACGAATCCGCCTTCAATATCTACGCAGCGAAAGAGCGGCGCTCCGGCAATCTCCGTTGCCTCGCGCAACAACGTCGTTACTTGCGAAGCCTGCTCGATGTTTCGCCGGAAGAGGATTACACCGCCGGGCCGAATCAGTTTCAGCCACGCTCGCTCCAGCGGTGACAGCTCCACGCTTTCGACGCCGGCGATGATCAGCTGTCCTACCTGTTCGCGCAAATTCATACTGTGCCGCTTCCCGCTTTGATCTCCGCCTTTAGCTCGTCGAGCAAACTCAATGCTTGCAGAGGTGTCAGAGAATTGATATCTGTCTCCTCCAGGCGGTCGAGAATTCGCTGCGACAGCGGTGTGAACATTGTCATTTGCAACGGAGCTTCGGTTTCCGCTGCGACGTTTTGTCGCTCGGATCTCTCGTGCTGTTTCAGTACTTGTCTCGCTCGCTGAATCACCTGCGGAGGCAGTCCAGCGAGACGAGCAACATCTATGCCATAGCTCTTGTTCGCCGGTCCTTCCTCGATCGCGTGAAGAAACACGATACCATTTGGCGATTCTTTCACTGCTACGCGGAGATTCCTGAGCTTCGTCAGTTGTTCTGCAAGGATCGTAAGCTCGTGATAATGCGTGGCAAAGAGGGTGCGTGCTCCTACATGCGCGTGAAGATACTCGACCGTTGCCCAGGCCAGCGCCAGCCCGTCAAAGGTGGAGGTGCCCCGGCCCATTTCGTCGAGCAGGATCAGCGACTGCGACGTTGCTGTGTTGAGAATGGTCGCCGTTTCTGTCATTTCGACCATAAAGGTCGAGCGCCCACGCGCGACGTTATCGCTTGCGCCGATGCGCGTGTATACGCGATCGACGATGCCGTAGCGCATGCGCTCCGCGGGAACGAATGAGCCCATCTGCGCGAGGATTGCAAGCAGGGCGGCCTGCCTTAGATAGGTGGATTTGCCGCCCATGTTCGGCCCGGTAAGCAAAAGCAGGCACGAGCCGTCCGTGTCGAGATAGAGATCGTTGGGCACAAAGCGGTCTGCGCCAGCTTCATCCAGGAGGTGTTCGATGACTGGATGACGTCCGCCGGCAATCTCCAGCACTGAGCTGGGTTCAAGCAACGGTTGGGTGTAGTTTCGAAGCGCGGCCAGATGCGCGAAGCTGGTCAGCAGGTCGATCTCGGCGACAGCCGTGCTCGTTTTGCGAATGCGTCCGGCGCTCTCCATCAAGCGACGGCGCAGCTCTGCGAAGATGCGTTTTTCGATTTCCACGCATCGCTCCTGCGCGGTCAGCACCTTCGTCTCATAGTCCTTTAGCTCCGGGGTTGTGAAGCGCTCGGCATTTACGAGGGTTTGCTTACGCTCGTAATCCGATGGAACATTGTTAAGATTCGATTTCGTGATCTCGATGTAATATCCGAAGACCGAGTTGAAACGAACCTTCAGCGAGTGAATTCCTGTTCGCTGCCGCTCGCGCTCTTCGATGGCGGCGATGGATGAGCGTCCGCTGTGGCTGATGGCGCGCAACTCATCGAGCTCGGCGTCAACACCGGACGCGATCACGCCTCCGTCTGCCAAAGTTACCGGAGGTTCGGCCATCAAAGTGGAGATAACGGCGGAGCACAGGTCTTCGAGCACATCGAGCCCAGCCTGAGCTGTCTGCCAGAACGGACTTTCGAGGCTGCCAAGGCTGTCTTTCAGCTCCGGCAGATGGCTCAAGGAAGCGGCGAGGGCCAGCACGTCGCGTGGCCCGGCGCTGTCCAGCGAAATGCGCGCCAGCAGCCGTTCAAGGTCCAGAATGCCGCCGAGACATCGCCGAATCTGCTCGCGCGGAATCAGATCCCGCTTTGCCGCCGCTACCGCGTCGTACCGTTTTTGAATTTCTCCCGTGTCGAGTAGGGGCCGCAGGATCGAGGTGCGGAGCAAGCGCTTTCCCATCGGAGTCATCAGGCAGTCGAGCGTGCGAAATAGCGTTGCTTCGCCTCCGGATTCGCTGAAGATGGGTTCCAGCAGCTCCAGATTACGAACGGTCACTTGATCGAGATGCATGTGCTGACTGCGCTCGTAGTAGCGAATCGTATCGACGTGGCCGGCGTCGTTCTGTTGGGTCTGCCGCACATAATGAACCACCACGCCCGCCGCAGTTGCAGCCGCTCCGTGGTGGGCGAGGCCAAAGCCCTCGAGCGACGCGGTTCCCATCTGCCGTTCGAGGAGCGGAACTGCGTAGTCGCGCGCGAAGGCCCAATCTTCCACAGCAGTTCGGGTCTTTACACGCTCGATAGCTGCAGCCATCGCTGGATTTTCATTTAGAGGAGCACTCGAAGCGGCAAGAATTTCGCTTGGATTCAGCTTAGCCAATTCATCGGCGCACAGGGCCATTGCGGTTGCGCCAGTGAACTCTGTGGCGCGAAAGTCTCCTGTCGACAGGTCGAGATAAGCCAGGCCGACTGTGCCTGTGGCAACATGCACGGCGGCGAGATAGTTGTTTTCGCTCGATTCGAGAGAGGAGTCTATCGATGTGCCGGGGGTCAACACGCGGGTGACGTCGCGCCGGACGATCTTCTTTGTGAGTTTAGGATCTTCGAGCTGCTCGCAGATGGCGATGCGGAAGCCTTTGCGCAGCAGCCGGGAAATGTAGCCTTCAGCCGCGTGCCAGGGAACCCCGCACATTGGAATGGCGCGCTCTTTGTCGCGGGCCGTAAGCGTGATCTGAAGCTCTCGCGATGCGGTCTTTGCATCTTCAAAGAACAGCTCGTAGAAATCCCCCATGCGGAAGAACAGCAGCGCATCGGGATGCTGCCGCTTTGCGGCCCAATATTGGCGCATCAGCGGTGTCTGGTTCTGTTCAGTTTGCGCTATTGAAGTTTCTGACACGGGAAATGCCAGCATATCGTGAAGGACATGCCGGCGTGTAGTCCCGCGGTTAGATTCTTGTCAGATTGCGTTTTCCCGGCGCGTTGCCGCGTCCGATCCGTGCTGCTTCACCATTTTGTTGTAGGCGCCGATAATCAGAAAAGGAGCCACCCATTGACCTACATACAGAGCTCCATGGTCTTTGCCTGCCGCCTTCAGCCCTAACGACAACGCCATTGAGAAAAACGCTGCTCCTAAATAAAAACTCGAAGGCATTTGCGCTGTCAGGCTTTCGAGATACGACGTCAATTGATCTTCCTTCATTTCACCGGGTTTGACACGATAATCCATCTTTTCCTCCAGTCCCCTGGGACTAAAAGTTAGGATGCCGGTTGTGTCTTCCGAAGAAAAGATGATTCGAGCATTGCTGCCCAATCAATTTATTCGCCGCTATTTTCGACGAGACTCACGTTCGGCGCTAATTGTTCTTATTCAGCAGAAATTCAGCTTTGGCTAACAACCGCTTATACTTGAAGTTACTTTTCCTGGTCAGGTGTGGGTAAAGAAACGCATGTTCCTGCTATGGCTTCGAGTGGCGGTGGTTCTCTACGGATTGGCCTCGGTGTCGGCGTTTGTCGCCGTCTTCGGCCATCGTCCACGCTGGCAGCGTGTCTGCTTGCCCATTGCGATTCTCGCATGGTTTTTCCACGCGATTTCTTCTACTGAAATGCTGGCGCTCGCGCATCGGTGGATGCCGGTGGGGATGCATGAAGTCCAGTCGACGCTGGCGCTGCTGATCTCTACTGTTTTTCTTCTCATCGCATGGCGCTACCGCACGCTTTCGTTTGGCATCTTTGCGCTGCCACTGGCATTTTTGCTGACAGTTGTTCCTGCCCTCGGTCCGGATAAATACACTTTTAGTTCGCCGGTTATTCGCAGTGGGTGGCTCTTTATTCACATCACTGGACTTATGACGGCTTACGCGGCGCTGCTTTTTAGCCTGACCGCAAGCCTTCTTTATTTGCTTCAAGAGAGGCGCCTTAAGAACAAGCGGTCGCCTGGTTTTCTGAACTGGCTGCCGCCGCTTGAAACCATGGATCACATTGCGGAGACCACGCTTGTTCTCGGTTTCTGCGGAATGACGATTGGACTTTTCGCCGGATCGCTGATTGCCCAGGAGAGTTATGGATCCGCGTATTTTGCCGATCCAAAAATCTGGCTCTCCTTCATCATGTGGGGTTTTTACGTGGTGATTCTCTTTGTGCGCCGGAGCACGGGACTTCGCGGACGGAGAGCTGTGTATCTCTCATCGCTGGTCTTTCTGGGAATGTTGAGTGTTTGGGCGGCTAACATATTCAGCTCGGTTCACAGGTTCAGTGCGCCATGAAGATACTGCTGACGGGCCTCAACCACAAGACGGCGCCGGTAGAGTTGCGTGAGCGCCTGGCTATCGCTCCGGAAAATCTTGCCGTTGAGACGCAGGCGCTCCTTTCCCATCCGGGAATTCGCGAAGGGCTTATCCTTTCGACCTGCAACCGGGTCGAACTGCTTATCTGCCACGAAGGTGATGATCCCGGACTTCCGGCGTATTTCAATCACCACTTTTCGGTGGACGCGCAGACACTTCAGCCTCATCTTTACGAGTACCGCGATGCGGAGGCTATCCGGCACCTGTTTCGCGTTGCCTCCAGCCTCGATTCAATGGTTGTGGGTGAACCGCAGATTCTGGGACAGGTGAAGGAATCCTATAGTGCGGCGCGGTCGGTGGGAGCGGTTGGACCGGGGCTTGAGCGCCTGCTGCAAAGTACCTTTGCAGCGGCGAAAAAAGTTCGCACAGAGACGCACATCGGCGCGTCCTCTGTTTCGATTGCGTCAGTTGCTGTCGATCTGGCTCGGAAAATTTTTGGGTCGCTTGAGGGCAAGCGAGTTCTCCTGGTGGGCGCGGGAAAGATGAGCGAGCTCGCTGCTCGACACCTTATGCAACAGGGGGCTGGTTCACTACTGATTGCCAATCGGACGCAGGAACGCGCCGTGCGCCTGGCACAAAAGTTTAATGGACATGTAGTCCGCTTTGACGATCTGCATGCGCGCGCTGATGAGGCGGATATTCTTATTACGTCGACGGGCTCAACTGAATTCCTCTTCCGCACGCCGCACGCGCAGCAGTTTCTTCATCGCCGCCGCAATCGCCCCATGTTTTTTATCGATATTGCGGTGCCCCGGGACATCGATCCCGAAATCAATCGGCTTGAGGGCGTTTTCCTTTATGACATTGACGACCTTCAGTCGGTTGCGGCTTCCAACCTTTCTGACCGAAGCAGCGAGGCCTGGCGAGCCGAGGCTATTCTGGAGCAGGAATTGATTCGCTACCAGCGCCGCATGGAAACTCTTGATGCGGTACCGGCGATTGTTGACTTACAGGCTGCAGCGGAAGAGATGCGCCAGGCCGAGTTGCGCCGTAATGAGGCTCGTCTGCGATCGCTCACGCCGCAGCAACAGGCCGCTGTCGAGGCCGTTACCCGCGGCCTGATGAACAAGTTCCTCCATCAGCCCCTGCAAATTCTAAAAGCGGCTGCGCGCGAAGGAGACGCTGCTACCGTCGATGCCATCCGGGCGGCGTTCCAACGCAATGAAAGCAGGGAAGAGGCAGAAAGCGAATTTTCGGAAGGAATTAAAGCTGAATCTGAAGAGCCTGCGAGTGATGCCCCCTTTAAATCCGATAAGCCTGAACCGTTCATCTCGAAGGGATGATGGCTCATATATCGCATTTACGTATCGGCTCGCGCGGCTCACAGCTTGCGCTGTGGCAGGCGAATCACATTGCCGATAAACTTCGTGCGCAGGGCCGTGAAGTCTCGATTGAGATTATCCGCACCACCGGCGATGCGATGCAAAACCTCACCTTCGCGCAGGTTGGCACGAAGGGCATGTTCACGAAGGAAATTGAAGACGCGCTGGCGGAGCGGCGCATTGACCTGGCTGTGCATAGCCTGAAAGACCTGCCGACGACGCTCGCTGGACCCTTTACGCTTGCCGCGATTCCCGAGCGAGTTGATCCCAGCGATGCCTTTGTTTCGATTGAATATGGGAGCTTTGCCGCATTGCCGTCCGGTTCACGGATAGGAACCAGCAGCCTTCGCCGCCAGGCGCAGCTTCGCGCCCAGCGCCGGGATGTAGAGTACGTAGAGTTTCGCGGCAATGTTGACACGCGGCTTCGCAAGCTGGCTGAAGGACAGGTCGAAGCGGTCATTCTTGCCGCTGCAGGACTTGAACGCCTCAACCGCACGGAGCATATTCGCGAGCGCTTTCCTGCGCTCATCCTGTGCCCGGCCGCGGGACAGGGCGCGCTTGCCGTAGAGACACGCGCCAACGATGCGGAAACAATTCAGGCGCTGAACTTTCTCGAAGACAGTGCCACACGCTTTGCCGTGACCGCAGAACGCGCTACGCTGGCTGCGCTAGGAGGCGGGTGTCAGGTGCCTATCGGTGTTTACTGTCAACGCGCCGGCAGAAGCTTTCTTATAGCGGGAGTGGTGGCTACGCCGGATGGGTCAAGCGTTCTCCGCGCGGAGCTTGAGCATCAGGAGGGCCGAAGCCCCGAAGCACTTGGAGAAAAACTGGCGCAGCGGCTTCTTGAACAGGGGGCAGGCCAACTCCTGCAGGCGATGTTGCCGTGAATGCGAAGCTTCCGCTTGCAGGCAAACGAATCCTTGTAACCAGGGCGCGCCATCAGGCCGGGCTGCTTTCCACGGAATTGATAAAGCTGGGCGCGGACGCTATCGAGATTCCGGCCATTGAAATCCTGCCACCCGCTTCTTTCGAGCAGCTAGATGCGGCGCTTCGGAATCTGAGTCAGTATCAGTGGCTGATCGTAACCAGCGCCAATACGGCTCGAGCAATTTGGGATCGGAGCGAGGCCCTCAAACTTACACCGGCGAGTTTTTCTCACCTGAAAATAGCCGCCGTTGGCGCGTCGACTGCGCGCGCACTGAAAGAGGCTGGTCTGCTCGCATCTGTCAGGCCCAAGGAGTATGTAGCTGAATCGCTTTTAGACGCTCTGGAAGATCAAACGAAAAATGCATGCGTTCTGATTGCGCGCGCAGCTATCGCGCGGGATATCATCCCCGAAGTTCTTACACAGCGTGGGGCGCATGTTGACGTCGCGGAGGCTTACCGGACCGTCATTCCGGAAGGCTCTGTCGAAAAAATTGCGGAACTGCTTGAAAAAAGAGCACCCGAAGCTGCGACCTTCACCAGTTCGAGCACGGTGACCAATTTTTTTCGCCTGCTGCGCGCAGCAGGCTACGACCGTCAGCCTGAGGAGATGCTGGCCGTGTCCATTGGACCCATTACCAGCGAAACGCTGCGCGATCACAATTGGGAACCGGCAGCCGAAGCCGATCCTCACGACATCGCAGGCCTGGTAGCAGCGACGATCCGCGCTCTTTGATGCTTTCCTGAACGCCGAGGCCGCCCTAGTGGCTGCTCCATGTCTTATCCGCCGAATGGCACAATGTCTCGAGCGAGCACTCCATGCAGCGCGGTTTTCTTGCTATGCAAATTTCTCGTCCGTGATGGATGAGCTCATGTGAGAACTGGATCCAGTGATCCTGCGGAATGATTCGCATCAATTCCTGTTCCACTTTCTTCGGGTCGGTTGATTCGGTCAATCCCAGCCGGTGGGACAGGCGCAACACGTGTGTGTCAACCACGACGCCTTCGGCAATGCCGTAGGCCACGCCGAGTACGACGTTGGCGGTTTTGCGGGCTGCTCCGGGGATGGTTAGCAACTCGGCCATGGTTTTGGGAACTTTGCTGTCGAATTCCGACACAAGGCGCTTTGCTGCGCCTGAGATGGATTTTGCCTTGTTGTGATAGAAACCCGTCGACCGGATTTCTGCTTCAATCGCGGGCAGGGAAGTCTCCGCCATTGACTTTGGAGTGGGAAACTTTCGAAACAGCTCTGGCGTTACCAGATTTACGCGCGCATCGGTGCATTGCGCCGACAAAATCGTCGCTACCAACAGCTCCCATGCGTTGCGGTGAAGCAGCGCGCATTCGGCGTTGGGGTACGCTGCCGCCAGCCGTTGCAGTATGTCGGCAATACGCTCGGGCGCGAGATCGGCCTTTCGAGCAGCGGTTTTTCTTGATGCGGGCTTCTTCAGTGCGGGAGTTGTCCTGGCTTTCATGCAGCCATTTTACGGGTCGAGCCGGGAGGCTGCGCCTTCGAGCTTCGCCAGCCGGGACAATATACTATCCAGCGTTGCGCGTAGCCCGCTCACTGTGGCTTCCAAACGCTCGATACGATCGTCCGGGACAACACTGACAGCCTCAGGGGGATCCTCTGCAAAGACGGACTCGCCGGAGAGCAGGTGCGAGTAGCGCGATTCCTTCTCACCGGGCCGGCGGGGCAGCATGGTAACCAGAGCTGCATGGGCTCTTTCGGTCACGCCCGCCTCTGGTTCTGTATCCGATCGCGTCATTCGCTCGAGAACAGCCTGAACCGTGGTGATGTCATCGAAGGTATAAAGGCGCTCCGAGCGGTTACGCAGCTCACCGGCGGTCTGCGGGCCGCGCAGCAGGAGCAGGCAAAGGACGGCTATTTCGGGTCTACGAAGGTCGAGCAATTGCCGGGCTTGATGCTCGAACTTGATTACGCGGCTATCGTGCACGCGGCTCGCAAGCCCGAGATCTTCAAGGTGGGAAAGCGCCTGGCGGACGGCGATTTCATCCACCTGCGTGACCGGCTCACGGCTTGATTTTTGATTGCAGGCGTTTACCAGTGCGTTCAGCGAGAGCGGGTAATACTCCGGAGTCGTGATTTCTTTCTCTATCAGCGAACCTAGAACCCGCGCCTCTATTGCATCAAGCAAAAGTTCCATGCACTCCTCGTGCGACGACCGGTATATCAGCCCAGCCGGTCCAGCATGTCTTCAGGGCTCATACGAATGCAGGTAAAGATTGGCGTGTCCCTCAGCGTATAAGCGCTGATCTCCGCCTCGCGTAGTTGCTGCACCAAGTCTAGAAAATCTTCGGGAAAGTTGGTCTCAAATGCGACGACAAACTCCTGATCGTCGATCCCGAACGAGTACGTGGTATTCAGCTTTACGCGGGGATACAGATGACCTACGCGGATATGGTCACTCATCAGGCGCTGCCGTTCTTCCATCGGCAGCAGATACCATGCGCGCGTCTTCCAGAAGGGATAGATGAAGATGTATTTCTGGCCGCCGGGCCGGATCGCTCCGCGCGAATCGTGCTGGCCTTCATGCTCGTGGCCGATGAGGTAGGGTGACCGTTTGGTCATGGCCAGAAAGCTGTGGGCCGTTTCAAGATAGCCGCCCAAAGGGCTGGCCAGCAGCTCAGCGGTCATCTGGTTCAGGTCTTCGACTGAGTAGCAGATGCGCCACAGCGCCATGTCGCAGTCCCCGCGCGTGCCGACTGTGGAGTAGGTCAGCCCAAGGAGCCGTCCGGGCTGGTTCCACTTCTTCAGAATGCCTGCGAACAGCTGTTTATGTTCGGCCCGTTCCGATGCGGGTAAGCGACGCCACTCGGGCATTACCTTGAAGAAGGTAAAAGACACCATCTGCCGTTGTAGTTTTTTTTCGTCCTGTTTCGCCGGGGCATTGCCTGTCTGCACAGCATTGCCGGTATCGGCAACCGGTGCGCTCAGAGTCTCAGTCATTGTTTTCACTCCTGATCTTTCTCAATCCTAACAAAGCGGCAGGTGCTTGGAATAATCCAGTGCAGGTATACTTTCCCTCGAATGACCGAAAAGATTCTGGCGGTAGTCGCCCACTTCATCATTGCCACCATCTCAACCTCGGGGTACCTGGGAATAACGCTCCTCATGGCCATCGAGTCGGCCTGCGTACCGCTGCCGTCAGAGATCATCATGCCGTTTTCAGGCTATCTGGTCCATACGGGCCAGTTAGCTTTATTCGGAGTGGCACTTGCGGGAGCCATCGGATGCAATCTCGGATCGGCCGTGGCTTATTGGGTCGGAGCTATCGGAGGGCGTCCGTTTATTGCACGCTATGGGCGCTTTGTGCTGCTTGATCATCGCGACCTGGATCGCGCCGAGCATTTCTTTACGCGCTACGGCTCTATTACCGTTTTTGTCGGACGACTGCTTCCGATTGTACGCACCTTCATCGCGCTGCCCGCCGGGATCGCCCGGATGTCACAGGTTCGTTTCCACATCTATACTTTTCTCGGCTCGCTGCCGTGGTGTTACGCGCTCGCTTATGTGGGCATGCGACTCGGTCAGGCCTGGGACACCGATCCGCGCTTCAAGGCTGTCTATCACCGCTACCATCTTGTAATGGAAGCGCTCATCCTGGCGGCCGTTGTCTGGTTCGTCTGGACGCATTGGAAAAGCCGCGTGCGCGCCAACGAAGCTTGAGCGCATTTTGACCGCTAAAACCCACTCTTGAACCCGTTGGGTTTGCCAAAGCCGCCAAGCAAAGGCGAAACTAAAGTGTTTGTACCTTGCTATTTTTTGATTGAAAGGAAGACCAGGAAGCGATGTCAACATCCGAAACTGCGAAAGCGCAGCCCGCACAAGGAAAATTAGGAGTCATGGTGGTAGGCATGGGGGCTGTTGCCACTACGCTGATTGCCGGCGTGGAGGCGGTCCGCAAAGGACTTGCAAAGCCGATCGGCTCGCTCACACAAATGGGCACCATCCGGCTGGGCAAACGCACCGACAACCGCACTCCTTTGATCAAAGACTTCGTGCCGCTGGCCTCGCTGGACGATATTGTCTTCACCGGCTGGGAGATTTTCCCAGAGAACATGTACGAGGCAGCGAAGCACGCGCAGGTTCTGGACAACGACCATCTCAACACTATCAAGCCGTTTCTGGAAGAGATCAGCCCAATGCCGGCGGTCTTCGACCAGTACTACGTGAAGCGCCTCAACGGAACCCATGTCAAGCAAGGCAAGAGCAAGTGCGATCTGGCGCAGCAGATTCGAGCCGACATTCAGAACTTCCGGTCGAAGGTCGATCGTGTTGTCGTGATCTGGACCGGTTCAACGGAAATCTTCCTCGAGCCCAGTGCGGTGCATGAATCGGTGGCCTCGTTTGAAAAAGGCCTGGTCGATAACGATCCGAATATTGCCCCCTCGCAGATTTACGCCTATGCCGCCCTCAAGGAAGGCATTCCCTTCGCCAATGGGGCTCCGAACCTTACGGTGGACCTGCCTTGCATGATCGAACTATCCAAACAGACGGGCGCACCGATCTGCGGCAAGGACTTCAAGACCGGACAGACGTTTATGAAAACCGTTCTGGCGCCGGCATTCAAATCGCGCATGTTGGGTATTGCCGGCTGGTACTCCACAAATATTCTCGGCAACCGGGACGGAGAGGTTCTCGACGATCCGGAATCCTTCAAAACGAAGGAAGAATCGAAGCTTGGAGTTCTCGACTTCATTCTGCAGCCGGAACTCTATCCGGATTTGTACAAGGATATTTATCACAAGGTAAGGATTAACTATTATCCTCCACGCGGTGATAATAAAGAGGGTTGGGATAATATCGATATCTTCGGATGGTTGGGTTACCCGATGCAGATCAAGGTTGATTTCCTTTGCCGCGACTCGATCTTGGCGGCGCCGCTGGCTCTCGACCTGGTCTTGTTTCTTGACCTCGCTCAGCGCACGCCAGAGTTAAAGCACCTTGGCATTCAGGAGTGGCTGAGCTTCTACTTCAAGTCGCCGCAGAGCGCGCCTGGGCTGTATCCCGAGCATGATCTATTTATCCAGTCGATGAAGCTCAAGAACACACTGCGCCATATTCAGGGTGAAGATTTGATTACGCATCTGGGGCTGGAATATTACGATTAGCTGGTGAAGCGGTTGGCTGGTAAAGCGGTCAGCTATGGTTCGGTCAGCTAAAAGACGGTTAGCGGGTTTTATGGTTCGCTAACTGCTTTATTTAGCTATCCGCTTCACCAGCCGACTGGACTTTAGCCGCCCGCTTTTTAGCCGCACTTCTACGTAGAATAGTCGGCGTTGATGCGGACGTATTCGGCGGTCAGGTCAGTTGTCCAGAAGCGGCACTGGCCCTCGCCTATCCCCAGCGCGATTCGAATTGTGAACTCGCGATTTTTGAGATAGGCATGTGCGCGCTCTTCGTCGAAATCCGGGACACGGCCCCCGTTAATGCAAATCTGTTGACCGCCCAGCCAGATGGCGATGCGCTCGGGTTCAACTTCCGCGCCCGAGTAGCCGGTGGCTGCCATCAGCCGACCCCAGTTGGGGTCGCACCCTGCCCAGGCGGTTTTTACCAGCGGAGAATGCGCGATGGCCTTGGCAACTTTCAACGCGTCGGCGTCGCTGGCGGCGCTCTCGATCTGCAGCTCGACGACGTGCGTCACGCCTTCACCGTCATCCACAATCTGTTTTGCCAACGCCGTGCAAACCTCTTTCAACGCCGCGCCGAACGCTGCGTCTCCAGCTTCGATGGCAACCCCACTTGCGCCCGAGGCCAATAACAGGACCGTATCGTTGGTTGAGGTGTCGCCATCGATGGAGATGCGGTTGAAACTGACTTCAACGGCATCGCGCAGCATCGTATCCAGATCCGGCGGAGCGATTGCCGCATCGGTGAAGACATATACAAGCATGGTGGCATGCGGGACAAGCTGGGGATGAATCATTCCCGCGCCCTTACATGCGCCTGCGATGCGAATTGTCTGGCCGTGCACGTTGATTTTAGCGGCGGCCACTTTGGGCCGCGTGTCGGTGGTGAGAATGGCGCGGGAGAATGCGGAGAAGTGTTCCGCGTCCGCGTCGAGCGTTCGCTGAACTTCAGGCAATGCCGCCACGAGTTTTTGCGCAGGCAGCGGGACACCGATGATTCCGGTGGAAGAAGGGAACACTTCAGCTTCTGCGACGCCAAACGCTTTGGCCGCCGCCGCGCATACTGTTTTGCACGCAGCCAAGCCGCTCTCGCCGGTGGCGCAGTTGGCGTTTCCTGCGTTTACCACCACCACGCGCACTCGCCCACCGCTGCGCGCAAGATGCTTTGCGCCTACGACAATTGGAGCAGCCTTGACGCGATTTGCCGTGAACAAGGCTGCGGCGCTTGAGGGTTCATCGGCTACGGCTACCGCAAAATCGAGGTTACCGCTGACCTTCAATCCGGCTTTTACGGCGGCGAAGCGAAAGCCGCGCGGGAGCGCGTCTTCAGGAAGCATGTAGTTTTTAAGGGGAAGCAAAGAATTCTGAATCATGTATGGCTTTTACTTTATCAAGGGAACTGGCCGTTCAGGCAATCGCGCTTCGCGCCGTTCTGAAGGCCGTCCACTAAAGACTTCAATTTTTTGGCGATGCAAAGGCTCTTCTTTGATTTGATAAACACACTTCCGTAAGCTTCACCTATGTCCACTCAGTTTCTTCACATGCAGAACGTAAGTGTGGCGCGCGGAGACGCTGTTGTGCTGCATGATGTCAACCTGAAGATTCGCACCGGGGAGCACGTAGCCATTCTTGGCCCCAACGGCTGCGGAAAATCCACGCTGATTAAAACCATTACTTGCGAGTGCTATCCCATTGTTGCTCCTGAAACCAGAATTCATCTGCTGGGGCGCGAGAGATGGGATGTTTCGCAGTTGCGCCAGCACCTTGGCGTGGTGGAAACCAACCTGCCGGGCGAGCGCACCGGAGTTACGCGCGGCATCGATGCCGTTGTGGCAGGATTTTTTTCCGCTTCGACGCTTTGGCCCAATCTACATATCGCTCCGGAGATGCGCGTGCGAGCTCATGAGGCACTTGAGCGAATGCAGGCCGCGCATCTGGAACAGAAGCTCGTCGGCCAGATGTCCGCAGGAGAGCAGCGGCGCATCATGATCGCCCGTGCGCTTGTGCATCAGCCGGAGATGCTTCTGCTTGACGAGCCGTCGAATGCCCTGGATATTGCCGCGCAGCGCGAATTACGCGAGGCGCTGCGCCGGGTTGCGCAACAGGGAACCGGAATTATCATGGTGACGCACCACCTAGCGGATATTCTGCCGGAGATTGAGCGCGTGATTATGATGCGCGATGGCAGGGTTGCCGCCGATGGGGCGAAGGAAGAGCTGATCCAGGCCGAGAAACTAAGCTCGCTCTTTGGAACGAATGTTCATGTGACGGAGAAAGACGGCTACTGGCACTGGTACTAGCCGTACGGGCGGACGCGCCTTCGGCGCCACGCTGGAGCACGCTTTTATGGTCCTCCCGCTGGTCGGGGACGTCTTGTGCCGGAGAGATCCGGAGCAAAGGCACGAACTGCTGCTGCCCTTGTGAGCGTTCTAGCCGATGAAGTCAACTTTTACGGGATGGGGAATGATGCCGCGCTCGTGGCCGAGGCTGAGGAGTTTGCGGATGGCTTCGCGGCCGTCGTCTCCGTAGTTCAGGGTGCGCTCGTTGACGTACATGCCTACGAATTTATTTGCCAGATCCTGGTCCAGGTCGCGGGCGAACTGCATGGCATAGGCTAACGCCTCGTCGCGGTGGTCAAGCCCGTGCTGGATGCTGTCGCGGAGAGCATTGGTGACGGTGAGCATCAGGTCCTCTCCAAGCGAGCGGCGAATGGCATTGCCGCCGAGGGGCAGCGGCAAGCCGGTCTCCTCACGCCACCATTGGCCAAGGTCGATGATTTTGTGCAGTCCGCTCTGCGAATAGGTGAGCTGGCCTTCGTGAATGATGAGTCCGGCTTCAAAGTTGCCGGCCAGCACTTCGGGAATGATGCGGTCGAAGGGAACTACGGTGGTTTCGATTTCAGGCGCGAAGAGTTTGAGCGTGAGGTAGGCGGTGGTGAGCGTGCCGGGAATAGCGACGCGGGCTTTCTTGATTTCATCGAGCGTAAATTGGCGGCTGGCCACGATCATCGGCCCGTACCCCTCGCCCACAGAGCCACCGCATGCCATCAGAGCGTAGTTGTCCTGCAGATATGGATAGGCGTGGAAGGAGATGGCCGTCACATCGTAAAAAGCTTCGTTGATGGCCTTCTGGTTGAGTGTCTCGATGTCAGTGAGAGTGTGGGTGAACTTGAGGCCCGGTACGCGGACTTTATTGGTCGCCAGCCCGTAGAACATGAAGGCATCATCGGAGTCGGGACTGTGGGCTATGCGGATTTCGCGCGTATGCGCAGAGGCTGCGGCAGATTCTGTTGGCGTAGACGGGGATGCGCTCACTGCTGGTTTCCTGATCCTTTCAAACTATTGGCGGCTGCCGAATATTGATGGCATGGGCGCGGGTTAATGAAGGGCGACCGGTCGTGCAAGATCAGTGCGCCGCTTCTGTGTTCTGGCGGCTGTGGAAGCGGGAGAATCCGGTGACGATGGCGGCTGCGAGAACGACTTTGAGAGCGTCGCCGGCGAGGAACGGCCACACGGCCATCTTCAGTGCAATGCTCATCGGCTGATGCGTTATGACAGCGAGCCAGGATGCTCCGCCTGTGAAATAGACGACGCTTCCCGCAGCCGCGGAGAGAGCGGCGAAGGTGAAGGACGATGGCCGCAGGCTGCGGTAGAGTTTGCTGACGAGAACTGCCGCGAAGGGATAGGACAGAAGGAAGCCGCCGCTTGGTCCCATGAGATGCAGGATTCCGCCGGGTCCCTGGGGGGCGAAAACGGGCAGTCCCGAGGCACCTTCAATGAGATATGCAACCAGGGTTGCGAAGGCTACCGCCGGATCGAGGAGCAGAGCAAGCAGCAGAACGGCCATTGGCTGAAGGGTGAAAGGAACAGGGGTGAAGAAGAGCGGAACCGAAACGTGCGCGGAGAGCGCAAGCAACGCGCTTCCTGCGATAACGGCGAGAAAAAACCGCGTGGTGCGCGAGGCGGGCAGCCACGAAACGGCATCTTGAGAAACGGCGGTGTGCGTCTGGGGCATGTGGCTTTCTCCGGGGTCTCTAATCGTTCTGCTTCAGCGAATCTTCATGCGGCGTTCCGGCCAAATGGAGGGGCTCACCGGGTTGGGCGTCGTGGTTGCGAATGTGCCGCCTGAGCGCCATCAGCGTCCAGATAAGCGCGCCGAGGCTCAGTACGAAAACCGCAAACAGTACGCGCATAGAAACCAAGTTCAAGGATAACAAAGGGAGTGAGGACGCGCTATGGCGAAACCATTCTGCTATCTGATGCTGACAAACTGATTGCTTTTGCAAGTGTGCGGGTCGCTGAAGGGGTTGAAGGTTGTGTCCGGAAGGTTTTTTACGATAGGCGTATCGCCGAAGTCCATA
Source organism: uncultured Acidobacteriaceae bacterium (assembly GCA_963743135.1). Classification (GTDB taxonomy): domain Bacteria; phylum Acidobacteriota; class Terriglobia; order Terriglobales; family Acidobacteriaceae; genus Silvibacterium. Next base: position 1,239,869 of record CAVUON010000005.1, on the reverse strand, counting down.
TAGGGAGCGTCGCCGTTCGCGCCAATGCGTGTCCATTCGGAGCTGTTCATCAAGCTTGGATCGCCTGTACGGGCAAAGTGCAACCACATGGTCATCATCTGGTCAGAGAGGCGATGGTCGAGCGGCTGATAATTTGCGCCCGGCCTATGGGTGTGTCCGAAGACGTAATCCAACTCAGAGCCGTGAAAGGCTCCCAGCCCGGAGGACGTTCCGAGGGGACTTACATGCGAGAAGCGGTAGAGATAGCCGTGCGTGTCGCGAGCAAAGAGGAAGGTGCTGTGGAGAAAAATGGCATCAGTAATGAGGCGATCGGCGGCGGCATGAGCCTCTGTGGGTGAAGACGGGCCGTATTGCGCCAGTACGGTCCTGGCACAAGGCGCAAAATTCTTTTCCACCCATGCGGTGAAACTGGATGTGCTGTCGGGATGGTAATGCTGCAGGAAGAGATTGCCTTCGTTGGTGTTAGTGCCTGCCATGGTTGGGATGTGAAGATAGCGTTCCTCGGCATAGAGCTTTGAGGGCTGATCGGGGATTACGAATCCGTCGACGAACGGCGCCCACGGCTCCTGAACCGTGGATGGGTCGTTGAGGGTGGTTTCGGGACGCAGGCGCGTCTGTCCGCCTCCTCCTGGTCCGAGAAATTTGCGGGCAGCGGTGTCAGCGCGAGTCATGAGGTCGCTGCTGCTCAGGTTTTGCAGGTCGGCGATGTGCGGCGCTACAGCTACGCCAATGCTTTCCATGCTGGTGAGTCCGGCGTAGTCCTTATGCAGCTCGGGCGCGGCGAGGAACAGGATGCTGGGGCTTTCCAGGATGGCTTTGTCGAAGAGGCCTTTAGCGAGCGGGGAGACTATCAGGTAGCCGATGCTCGTCGCTCCCGCTGATTCTCCGAAGACGGTGACGTTGCGCGGATCTCCTCCGAAGGCGGCGATGTTCTGGCGCACCCAGCGCAGGGCGGCCATCTGGTCGAGCAGGCCGTAATTTCCAGAGGCGTGATGAGGCGAAGCGGCGGTGAGGTCGGGATGGGCGAAGAATCCGAAGACGCCGAGGCGGTAATTGATGGTCACGACGACTGCGCCGCGAACGGCGAGGTTTGTGCCGTCATAACCAGGCTGGGACCCGGCTCCGATGACGTAGGCGCCACCGTGAATGAAAACGAGAACGGGAGCGGGGTCGGACGGATGCACATTCGGGGTCCAGATGTTGAGGTTGAGGCAGTCCTCGCTCATGGAGGATGGCGGAATGTGGAACACGGATAGCGGCTGGATGCAGGCCGGTCCATAGTTCGTCGCGTCACGGACGCCTTGCCAGGCTGCGGGGGGTTGCGGGTCGTGCCAGCGCAGCGGGCCTGTGGGCGGGGCGGCGTAAGGAATGCCTTTGAACGCATAAGGACCCATGCTCGTGACTTCGCCCACCAGCTCCCCCTGGGTGACGCGGACATGCGGGGCGGGTTGCGCTGCAACGCTTATGGCGGAGAGGAGGAGGCAAAACAACGGAAGGTTTCGCATAGGCTTTGTGCGGCGTTCTCAGGGTAACCGTAGACCCGCTGTTAGAGTAGCCTTAACAATCGAATTATGTTTGCGAAGGCACAGCGGATACACTTCATCGGGATTGGCGGCATCGGCATGAGCGGGATTGCCGAGATTGTTCACAATCTGGGCAATACGGTCAGTGGATCGGATCTTCGGAGGACGCCGGTTACCGACCGGCTCGCCTCTCTCGGAGCGACCATTTTTGAGGGCCATGCGGCGGCGAACGTGATCGGCGCGGATGTGGTGGTGACCAGCTCGGCGGTGAATGAGCGCAATTCTGAGGCAATCGAGGCGCGGCGGCGGAAGATTCCCGTGATTCAGCGGGCAGAGATGCTGGCAGAGCTGATGCGGCTGAAGTACGGCATCGCTATCGCCGGAATGCACGGCAAAACCACGACTACTTCGATGATTGCGACGGTGCTGGCCGCCGGTGAGCTTGATCCCACGGTAGTTGTGGGCGGCCGGGTGGCAACAATGGGTTCAAATGCGCGGCTGGGCAAGTCACAGTACCTGGTGGCGGAGGCGGATGAGAGCGACCGCTCGTTTCTGAAGCTGTCTCCGATTCTTGCCGTGGTTACGAACCTCGACCGCGAACATATGGACTGCTATCGCGACATGGCAGACGTGGAAAACGCATTTCTCGAGTTCATGGATCGCGTGCCTTTCTACGGAGCTTGCGTGGCATGTTGTGACAATGCGCTGTTGGCGGGGATTTTGCCGCGTGTGCGGCGTAAGGTATTCACCTACGGAGCGAGTTCGCACGCGGACTTTGTGTTGCGAATGCTTCCGGCTTCAGGTGAAGCGCGCTCCAGATTTGAGGTTGCGGCCGACGGCGAGGTGCTGGGGCCATTCGAGTTGCACGTTCCGGGACAGCATAATGTTTTGAACGCCACGGCGGCTGTTGCCATTGCGGTTCAGCTCGAAATGGAGCCCGAGGCGATTGCCCAAGGTCTATATAACTTTCGTGGAGTTGATCGGCGCTTCGAAGTGAAGGGCCGTGTGCGCGGCGTGACCGTGGTGGACGATTATGGGCATCATCCTACCGAAATTCGCGCGACTTTGCGGGCGGCCAGGGACTGCGGCTATCGGCGCGTTCACGTGATTTTCCAGCCGCACCGTTATACTCGGACTCGCGATCTGCTCAGCGAGTTTGCGGCTTCGTTCGGCGATGCTACGACTGTCGAGATTCTGGATATTTATGCGGCTAGTGAAGAGCCGATTGAGGGAATCTCTTCGGAGGTTCTCGTTCGCACTGTGGGGCTGGACAGAGTGGAGTTTGCCGCGTCAGCCGAAGAAGCTATCGCTCGCGTTGTGAAGCGAGCTGAAGACGGCGACGTGATTTTGACGCAGGGCGCCGGCAGCATTTCGCAGATTGCTCCGCAGGTGCTGGAGCGGCTGGGCCGCTAGAGCGCCGGTCAGGTCAAAGCAAGGACGGGTCGTCTTCAGAGGCTTCGTCATGAACGGGCCACAGCAGGACAAACAATCCAGCAACACCCACGGCCAACATGACCCCAAGGGAAACCGGTACCGATCGCGAGGAAAAGATTCCCCAGGCAGAAACCAGAACATATGTGAGGCAAGCGGCGATGCCCCAGCCTCTCGCCGATGGCTTTCTCTTCCAAACGGTCCACCAAGCTGCTGCGAAGACAATGGCCAAGACAGGGAAGAAGGCAATAGCGAGCGCCCCGCGTCCCGGCAGAAATGCATAGTGTCGATGAACTATGCGCAGAATGAGCAGGAGGGCGTTCCAGAGGCAGAGCAGGGAGGAGATTGCGAAGAGCCAGCATAATAATTTTCTTATTGTGTTCATCCTAAAAAACCGCCTTTCGGGGACATTACAGTTTACTTGTGCCACCGCGGAGGATTGATTGCTTGCTGGTTGCGCAGGGTAGATACGTACTTTAACCCGCCGCCGATATTTGTGCCACCCACATGACACTCGCAGGCGGCGATTAGGATTGGCGGTATCAATATCCTCTTCTTTTGCGTACTGCGGTTCAATACTCAACGCAATCCAGAAACAGTCCCCGGGCTGGCGCGGTAGCTCCCGCAGCCGCCCGTGAGCGTCGTTGCAGGATTGCCGCGATCTCGTCGGGCGCGATATGGCCTCGCCCGGCATCAAGGAAGGTTCCCACCAGGTTGCGAACCATGTGGTGAAGAAAGCCGTTCCCGCGGACCTTGTAAATGAGCAGGTCCTCGCCTTCATGCCAGGACGATGAAAAGATGGTCCGGATGTTGTCGTGCGGGGTGTCCGGGCTGATCTGCCGTGAGGACAGATCGAAATCGGTGGCCGCAAAGGAGGTAAAGTCGTGCTCGCCGACAACAAGGGCCGCGGCGGTCTGCATTTGTTCCGCGTCGAGCGGCCAGTTGAGCGCGTAAACGTATCGAGCGAGCCATGGGGGACAGATTTCACCGCGATAGATGCGGTACTCGTAGGTTTTGGCGCGGACGCTGTGGCGGGCGTGAAACTCCGAATCCACATGTTCCGCGCCCAGCACGCGAATTGGTGAAGGAAGCGTCCGATTGAGGGCACGGAGCAGGTTTGGCGGCGGGATGGGCTCGACAAGTTCAAAAGAGGCCACCTGGGCTCGGGCGTGAACTCCAGCGTCGGTGCGCCCGCTACCCTGCGGCAGCACGTAGCTGCCGGTCACTCGCTCGATTGCGCCGGCCAGTTCGCCCTGGATGGTCCTGAAGCCGGGCTGGATCTGCCAACCGTGAAAATCGGTTCCGTCGTAGGCGACAGTGAGCTTCCAGTTCATGGCCGGTTCTTCGCATCTTCTCAGATTTCGAAGAAGTTCTGGGTCTTTTAGAAACGCTAGATCATCAGATTGCCTACGATATACTCAAGCTTCCTTTCTGCCCGCGTGTTCCAGGGAACGAAGCTGGAGCGGTTCGCGTATAGAAAACTGGCCGGAGAAGCGCCGGCGGTGGAGCATCCCTGCCCGGATTTAGACGGGAAGGGCGCTCAAGGACAAAATTAACAAAAAGCGCGGGAGCTGAGAGCGCGCAGGTTGAATTGTGGAGAGGTCGAATGGACTTGTTTGATGAGCGCCAGCAGGCGTTGAGCGGAAATCCGGCTGATGGTTCAAGCCTGTTCCTGAAATTGAAGGCGGCCGCGGCAATCAGCTGTTTGCTGGCTGGCACATTCCCGGGGTACGCGCTGCAGAGTGCTCCGCAAACCCAAGCCAATCCGGCGACCCAACCGAATACGCAGGGACTCCCTCCGGAGCCAGCACCGAACTTTACTCAGCCGCTGTTTATGCGGCCCGGGACGCGCGACTTCACCAAGCCGAGGGGCTATTGGCCGAATCCTATTGCTCCGTATTCGGCGACAAGCGCGCCAGCGGCCGACTTTTTGAACTCACCTCGTTTTGAAGACCTGCTGAAGAATGGCAAGATTTACCTGAGCCTGAGCGATGCGATCGTGCTTGCGCTCGAAAACAACTATGACATTGCCATTCAGCGATACAACCTGAATATCGCCGACACGGATATCCTCCGCACTCGTGCGGGAGGACTCTTTCTCGGCGTTAACAGCGGGCTTGTAACAGGCACGCTGGGTGGGTCAGGTACGACTGTAGCCAGCGGCGGAGGCCCTGGAGGAACCAGCGTGGCCGCCGGGGGCGCGGGTTCCGGCGCAGGTGGATTGGCTTTGACCACTAACGGCGGCGGGCCGCTGCCTGAAAGTCTGGATCCGGTGCTGACAGGGACAATTCAGCTAGGACGACAGTCAACTCAGGAGCTAAACCCGCTTTTTTACGGAACAAACAAACTTACTTCGAACACAAACACCTACAACTTCGCCTATAACCAGGGATTTATCACCGGCACACAACTCACGGTGGGATTCAACAACAGTTACAACACTTCCAACAGCATTTTTAACACCTACAGTCCGGCGCTGCAGACCGCTTTCAACGCCCAGCTTACGCAGCATATCCTGCAGGGATTTGGATGGGGCATCAACGGCCGCCTTATGGTGCAGGCGAAGAACAACAGGCGCATCGCGGATTCGGCCTTCCGGCAGCAACTGCTCTATACGATTAACCAGGTTGAGGATATCTACTGGGGGCTGGTGAGCGCCTACGAAGATCTGCAGGCGAAGCAGCATGCCGTGGATCAGTCCTCGCAGTTGCTAAGCGATGATCAGAAGCAATTGCAGATTGGAACGCTGGCTCCGCTCGACGTGGTGAGCGCGAGAAGCGGGCTGGAGACCGACAAGCAGGCGCTGATTGCGTCAGAGAGCAATCTTGAATACCAGCAACTGTTGATGAAGCAGGCGATTGCGCGCAGCCTGGACGATCCGACGCTGACGAATGCCCCGGTCATCCCGACGGACCGTGTGAGCTTGATTGAGACGCCCGAGGAGCATGCGCCCGCCGACGATCTGGTGCGAGAGGCCGATGCCAATAGTCCGACGATTGAGCAGGCCATTATGAACCTGAAAAACGATGAGATCACGCTGAAAGGCGAAAAGAACGGCATGCTGCCGACGCTTGACGCGTATGCGTTTTATGGAGCGTCAGCTCTGGGAGGCGCGCAGAGTCCGGTTTGCGAAAATTTCTTCACCGGAGAGCCATGTCTGCCAGGACAGAATCCTACTATCGGCTACGGCACCGCAGTTACAAATCTGTTCAATAGCAGCAGCCCAAACAAGGGCGTCGGGTTCAATCTCAATATCCCTATCCGCAACCGCATTTCCCAATCGGCGCAGGCGCGGTCGGTGCTGGAATACCGCCAGGCGCAGATGCGTTTACAGCAGCTGTATGTTCAGACGCGGATGAATGTAGTCAACGCGCAGTATGCGCTGACCAATGATCGCGCCGCGGTGCAGTCCGCAACTGTTACGCGCGACTATGACAACCAAAGCTTGAGCGCGGAGCTGACAAAACTGCACCTTGGCGCGTCGACCACTGCCAACGTGCTGACACAGCAGCGTGCGCTTGCAATCGCGGAAGGGACGTTGATCTCAGCGACGGCCAAGTATGCGATTGACCGTGCTTCGTTTGCTGAAATCCTGGCCAGCACGCTGGATCGGTACAACATCTCGATTGTGGATGCAGTGAGCGGCAGGGTTAGCGCACAACCTACGATCCCTGGAATTGAACCGGCAAAGCAGGAGCCAGAGGTTACGGTTCCGAATCAGCAGCAGAACCTTCAGAAACAAGAACAGCAGCCTCCTCCGCCGCAAACGCCGCCGCCGGCCACTCCGCAGCAATAGCGCCCGTACAGCAGGAAAAAGGCCCCGGTGTTATGCCGGGGCCTTTTCTTCTTAGATTTGCGCGCGGTTTTGTGTGCACGACCTTCCGTCCCTGATAGAATCTATTGAATCCACTCATTGGAGAAGCAATGCAGGCGATCCTTGCGCTCGAAGACGGGCGCATCTTCCGCGGTGAGGGCCACGGCGCCAAGGGCGAGTGTTATGGCGAAGTCGTTTTCAATACGTCCCTGACGGGATACCAGGAAATTTTTACCGACCCGTCGTATGCGGGACAGATCGTCGTTCTTACTAATCCTCAAATCGGCAATTACGGAACCAATCTTGCCGATAATGAAGCCAATAAACCTTATATAGAAGGCCTGGTTGCGCGGGAATTTTCGCCGATCTCCTCGAACTGGCGGTCGCAGCAGGTCGCGGATGAGTACCTGGAACGCTTTCAGGTTCCGGTAATCTCGGAGATCGACACGCGGGCGCTGGTGCGGCATTTGCGGACGCACGGCGTGATGCGCGGCGTGATTTCGTCGATTGAAACGAACACGGATACGCTGATTGAGAAAGCACGCTCTATTCGCAAGATGGATGGGACGGATCTGGCGAAGGTCGTCTCCACCAAGGCGCGTTATGAGTGGGAGCAGGATGGCCCCGACCCGCTGGTCCGACCAGTGCTGGACCAAGAGGATGCGTCGGTACAGGAACTGTGGCCTCATCTGCATGTTGTGGCCTACGACTTCGGCATTAAGAAGAACATTCTGCGGATGCTGTCGAAAGAAGGTTGCCGCGTCACCGTGGTCCCGGCGGAAACTTCCGCCGAGGACGTGCTTTCGCTTAATCCCGACGGCGTTTTCTTGTCGAACGGGCCGGGGGATCCGGAGCCGGTGACGTATGCTCAGGAAAGTATCCGCAAACTGGCCGGGCGCACGCCGATTTTTGGGATCTGCCTGGGGCATCAGCTTCTTGGACTTGCGCTGGGCGGAAAAACCTACAAGCTCAAGTTTGGGCATCATGGTGGGAATCATCCGGTGAAGCAGATGGATTCGGGCAAAGTGGAAATTACCTGCCATAACCACAACTTTGCGGTCGATCCCGAATCGATGAATACGAGCGAAGTGGACCTGACGCATATCGATCTGAACGACAATACGCTGGAAGGGATGCGGCACCGGACGATGCCGATCTTCAGCGTGCAGTATCACCCTGAGGCGAGTCCCGGCCCGCACGATTCGAACTACCTCTTCCGGGATTTCCGGAATTTGATGGAGGGGTGGAAGCGGTGAAGAAGACGCTACTCGTCGGAATGTTGGGATCGAGTAGCTTTCTTTTTGCTCAAACAATTTGCCTCGGCACCGTCCAGCAATGCAAGGAAGCGCAGCGGCAACTATGTGCTTCGGAACCGGCCCCAGCGAATTTGGAGCTGTCCGAAGATAAATCCGTCCAGGGTACGGTCTCAGATGAATCAGGTGCCAGGTTGAAAGATGTTGAAGTGCAGTTGCAAGTGCCGAAAACAGGAACCGTTCTTCAGTCGTTGAGCACAAGAGACGGAACATTCGACATGGGAATCGTAAAGGCCGGATCGTATCGGCTTATCTTTGTGAAACAGGGGAAGCAGGGCATTGAACGACTTCCTCTAACGGATCAACCGAAATCACTGGTTTGCGACGGCGGAACTGCGGTTTGCGAACTGGCTGTTGTTCTTACGATTCACGGCACAGACAACCCGATCGATTTTTGCCCACCAAAATAACGGGCGACCGAGTTTTCTAAAGATTAGGAATAAGAAGAGAAATGCCACGCAGGAATGACATCGCGAAGATTCTGGTGATCGGCTCGGGGCCGATTGTGATTGGGCAGTCGGCTGAGTTTGATTACTCCGGCACGCAGGCTTGCAAGGCGCTCAAGGCCGAAGGCTATGAGGTGGTGCTGGTGAACTCAAACCCGGCTACGATCATGACCGATCCGGAGCTGGCCGATCGCACTTACATTGAGCCTTTGACGACGCAATATGTTGAAGAAATTCTGCGGATCGAATCGGAGATGCTGCGCGACCAAAAGCGTAGCGACGGGGGGCGCGGCGGAAAATTTGCCTTGCTGCCTACTGTGGGCGGACAGACGGCGCTCAATCTTGCCGTGGATCTTGCGGATTCGGGCATTCTGGATAAATACGATGTTGAGCTGATTGGTGCGAAACTGGAGGCGATCAAGAAGGCCGAGGACCGGCTGCTGTTCAAGGACGCGATGACGCGCATCGGTCTTGATATGCCGCGCTCGGCGCTGGTGAACAATCTGCGCGATGGCGTGGAGTATGCCGGGAAGATTGGTTTTCCGGTGATTATCCGGCCTTCATTTACTTTGGGCGGTTCGGGGGGCGGCATTGGCTATAACCGCGAAGAGTTGATGGAGATTCTTTCGCGCGGGCTTGATCTTTCGCCGGTGCATGAGTGCCTGATCGAGGAATCGGTGCTCGGGTGGAAAGAATATGAGCTGGAGGTGATGCGCGATCTGGCGGACAACGTCATCATCATCTGCTCGATTGAAAATATGGACCCGATGGGGGTTCATACAGGCGACTCGATTACAGTGGCTCCGGCGCAGACCCTTACTGACCGCGAGTACCAGGCGATGCGCGATGCGGCCATCCGCGTGATGCGCGAGATTGGCGTGGAGACTGGCGGGTCGAACGTTCAGTTTGCGGTGCATCCCAACACCGGACGGATGACGGTGATCGAGATGAATCCCCGCGTTTCGCGTTCGTCGGCTCTGGCATCGAAGGCTACCGGATTTCCGATAGCGAAGATCGCGGCGAAGCTGGCGGTGGGTTACACGCTGGACGAGATTCCGAATGACATTACGAAGATGACGCCGGCTTGTTTTGAGCCGACCATCGATTACGTCGTTACGAAGATTCCCAAGTGGCAGTTTGAGAAGTTTCCCGGTGCTGATGAGAACCTTGGGCCGCAGATGAAGTCGGTGGGCGAGGTGATGGCGATTGGGCGGACCTTCAAGGAATCGCTGATGAAGGCGCTGCGCTCGCTCGAAACCGGCAAGAAGATTGGCGCTGAAGTACTGGAGCCCCGCAGGCTTACGCAGCGTATGGTTACGCCGCAGCCAGAACGCCTGAGCTACATCCGGTATGCATTTCGGCAGGGGCTGTCGGTGCGTGAAGTGGCGCGCATGACCTCGATGGACCCATGGTTTCTCTATCAAATCAAAGAGATCACAAACACGATTGCCAGAGTTGGCGAGGTCGACGCGGCGAATATTTCGGTCGAGTTGCTTCGTAAGGCGAAGCGGCAGGGCATATCGGATGAGCGGATTGCCGAGGTTTGGGATAAGCCTACCAACGAAGGCGTTGCCGAGGTCCGAGAACTACGCCATCGGCTTGGGATCACGCCGGTCTTCAAACTGGTGGATACGTGCGCGGCCGAGTTCGAGAGCATGACGCCTTACCTTTACTCGACTTACGACGAAGAGGATGAGGCTCCGCCTACGGCGAAACGGAAGGTCATCATTCTGGGCAGCGGGCCGAACCGCATTGGGCAGGGAATTGAGTTCGATTACTGCTGCTGCCATGCGGCCTTTGCGCTGAAGGAAGACGATTACGAGACGATCATGGTGAACTGCAACCCGGAGACCGTCTCAACTGATTACGACACGAGCGACCGGCTGTACTTTGAACCGCTGACGCTGGAGGACGTGCTTGCGGTTTACGAGCACGAGGCCTCGGGTGGGGCGGAGATCGGCATGATCGTGCAGTTCGGAGGACAGACTCCGCTGAATCTGGCGTTGCGTCTCAAGGCTGCGGGGGTTCCGATCCTGGGTACGTCGCCGGAGTCGATTGATCTGGCCGAAGATCGCAAGCGTTTTGGGAAACTGCTGGAAGAGTTGAATATCCCGCAGCCTCCGGGTGTGATGGCTACGAGCGTTGACGAGGCTCTTGCCGGTGCGGAACGGATTGGGTATCCGGTGCTGGTGCGGCCTTCGTATGTGCTGGGCGGCCGGGCGATGGTGATTGCCTATGACAGCGAGGCGGTCTCGCACTACATGAAGGAAGCGGTTGAGTATTCGCAGGAGAGACCCATCCTGGTCGATCATTTCCTCGAAGATGCTGTTGAAGTGGACGTGGACGCGCTTTGCGACAAAACGGACGTGGTGATTGCCGGGATCATGCAGCATATCGAAGAGGCCGGCATTCATTCCGGCGACTCGTCTTGCGTGCTGCCGACAGTCGATCTTGCTCCTGCGACGCTCGACACCATTCGCGCTTATACGCGCAAGCTGGCGCTGGCATTAGACGTGGTGGGACTGGTGAATCTGCAATTCGCCATTCAGCGCAGGCCTGGACAAACGGACAAGGTCTTTGTGATCGAAGTGAATCCGCGCGCTTCGCGCACTGTGCCTTATGTCTCGAAGGCTACGGGCATTCCGTTGGCGAAGATCGCTTCGCGACTGATGACCGGGCGGACGCTGCGCGAGCTGCTGCCGGAGCAGACGGCTTCGGGACGTGATCTTGAAACAGGCACGTACTTCTACGTGAAGTCGCCGGTGTTTCCCTGGAATAAGTTTCCGGGCGTGGACACGGTGCTTGGCCCGGAGATGAAATCCACGGGCGAAGTGATGGGCGTGGCGGATAACTTCGGCGAGGCATTTGCCAAGGCGCAGCTTTCGGCGGGGCAGCGTTTGCCGCTGAAGGGCACGGTATTTTTCAGCGTGAACGATCGGGATAAGCTGCAACTGGTCGAGCTTGCGCGCCACTATGTTGAACTTGGCTTTCACATTGTTGCTACCGAAGGCACTGCGAACAAGCTGGAGCAGGCTGGGCTTGTGGTCGAGCGTGTTTACAAGGTGAAGGAAGGACGTCCAAACGTGGTTGATCTGATCAAGGGCGAGCGCATTCACTTGATCGTGAATACACCGCACGGGCAGGATACGTTCTTCGACGAGAGGGCGATTCGCCGCGCCGCTGTTCTGCAGCGCATTCCAACGATTACGACGATTGCCGCCGCGCGCGCCGCCGCGGAGGGCATCGAGGCGCTTCAGCAGCACCAGACGAATGTCTATCCACTTCAGCATTTGCACGCGGCGAGGGACTTGCCATCCGGGCGCACGCGCTCCGCGCCAGTCTGATGCTGGCGTTGCTGGCCCTCCCGTTGGTCGGGGAGTTTTGCGCCGGCTGGGAAAGAGGTGCGGATTTCCCGGCTTCGCAACGACAATTCCGAGAACACGCGCAAGGCCGGCTACAAAAGGAACGGAACCAAGGCGCGCGTTCTTTGGCGGTATTGCGCGTACTGCTGCCCGAACTGCTGGGCCATGAACCGCTCTTCGATCCGCAACTTGAGCCACAGGGCGACGCCGCAGACAAACACTCCCATGAAGCAGCGCGCGAGTCCATAGATGATGGCCGTTCCCAGCATGCCTGTGAGCAGGCCGGTATAGATGGGGTGGCGGACAATGGCGTAGGGGCCGCGCAGGATGAGCTCGTGGTTTTGCTTGATGGTGACCATCCCGCTCCAGTTGGAGCCCAGGATGGTGCGGGCCCAGAAGCAGAGGAGCACGCCAGTTACTGCCATGACTGCTCCGAATAAAACCCAGAACGGTGTCTCTGGAATGAGACGCGTGGTGAGCCAGCCGCGCGCGAAGAAGTTCCAAAAGTTAAAGATGAAGAGCATGATGATGAAAATGAGGCCTGATTGCAGAATGCGTGAGCCGTAGGTTTGCCTCTGCACGCTGCGCTTGGAGATCATAGCTGCGACCATCCACACGATCCCAAAGACCAGCCAGATCACGCCAACCCATCGCTCGATAAACGGAACCATTTTCTTTTCCTACCTCCGTGCAACCCCGTACGAGCCGGAGACGCGGGAAGTCATATTTTTTCTGTGGCGGGGCCGAGTGAGAGCAGGATGCGGAGGTCGCGGAGGTTGTTGCCTGTTGGCCCCGTGACTACGGTGTCTCCGAGAGCTGTGAAGAGAGAGCAGCTGTCGAAGCGGGCTAGCGTGGCTTCGGGGTCGAATTTGTAAGCGCGGGCGCGGGTGATGGTGCTGGGGTCGGCAATGGCTCCGGCTGCGGGGCTGTTGCCGTCGATGCCGTCAGAGCCGGCGCTGAGGACTACGACGCGATCGGCCGGATTTTTTTCCAGCTCGAACGCCGTGGCTAACGCGAAGTGCTGGTTGCGTCCCCCGCATCCGGTGGTCCCTTCAAGTTTGACCGTTACTTCGCCGCTTGAAAGCAGGCAGAGGCGGGGAAAGTCGCGGCGTAGTTCGTGGAAACGCTTGAGGAGATAGACCGAGGCTTCGCGATAGTCCCAGTCGTCGCAGGTGTTGTCGATGATGACGTGATAGCCGAGCGAATGGGCGTGATCGCGGGCTGCGTTGACGAAGTCGTGGTTCGAAAGCAGCGTGTCGAACTGGGTGTGTTCGAGGGTGTCGGGCTCTGTGCGCGGCGGTAAAGAATCGAGGTTCAGACGTTCGAAGTATTCGCGCACGGCCTGCGGAAATTTTTCGAGGAGGTGGAAGCGGTCGATGATCTCCTGGCACTGCTGCGGAGTGGATCGGTCTGGGAGCGTGGGGGATGAGGCTACGGCTGCAAGGTCTTTGAGGGGCACGTCGGCGAGCAGCAGCGAGAGCTTTTCGGCTTCGGGCGCGGCGAGCGCGAGGCGTCCACCCTTGACGGCGGAGAAGTATTTCCGCACGGTGTTGATCTCGGTGATGGTTGCGCCGGAGGCGATGAGGGTTTCGTGGAAGGCGATGGTGTCTTCCAGTGAGATGGCGCGGTCGCGGGGTAATTCGAGCATGGCCGATCCGCCTCCGCTGATGAGGAAGAAGACGAAGGTATCTTTACGCGCGCGCTTGAGGAGTTTGAGCGCTTCGCGCGCGGCCTTGAAGGATTCGGCGTTCGGAAGAGGATGGCCTCCGGCGTAGTAGCGGATCCGCCAGGAGCGCCTTGCGGGGACTTCGGGGGCGGAACAGATTCCGCGTACTGCGATCCTGGGCGGGAGGCGATCGAGGAGCGCGCGGGTCATGGTGAGAGCGGCTTTTCCGAAGGCGATGACGAGAATCTTCTTGTACGTGTCGAGCGGAATGGCGATGGGTTTGAGCCGGGGCGAGGATTGCCGGATGAGAGTTTTTCCTTCGAAGCGCAAATGCCGGTCGAAGGCGGCGGGGATATCGCAGGCCTTCAGCGCCTGAGTGAAGATCGCGGATGCGTCGGCGTGGAGCTGGTCGAGGGTGGTCATTGGAAGCGGGTCTGATACCAGTTGCGGATTGCGGCTTGTACCTCTTCCAGCTTACCTGCAAAAAAGTGGTCGGCACCTTCGATCCACACTATCTCCGCAGGCTGTTTTGCGGCTGCCACGGCGGCGGCGACCTGTTCTCTGGGCCCGTACTGGTCGCGGGTTCCGCTGATGAAGAGTTTTGGCATGGCGCAGTTGGCGAGTAAGCCGTAATCGTAGTCGCGGCCTTCGGCGCGGACGGGGAGGCCGAGGGCGACCGCTCCTTTGACGCGGGCGTCGGAGCAGGCGACGCGCAGGCCGACGTACGAGCCGAAGGAAAATCCGGCGAAGAGGATGGGCAGGCGCAGGTGCTGTTCGAGCCAGCCGAGCGCGGAGCGGACGTCGTCCTGTTCGCCGCGCCCGTCGTCATGGGTGCCTTCGCTGAGGCCGGTTCCGCGGAAGTTGAAGCGCAGGACGGGGAGCCCCAAGGTCTGGAAGGCCTTCATGGCGTGGTAGACGACCTTGTTGTGCATGGTTCCTCCGCCGAGCGGGTGCGGGTGGCAGAGGAGGACGGCGTATTTTGCTTCGGGCGAGCCGGTGTTGAGCAGGGCTTCGAGACGGCCGGAGGGGCCGGTAAGGTTCTCGATGGTTCGGACGGCGGCGGGGTGCATCTGCTGGCCTGATGTTTACTTAATGGTAATTAGTTCCGGAATTTATTTTTTCGCTATGGTCTTGATTCCAGGTGGATTCAACCTGGTGATCCTCTGTATATTCCGGATAACAAATGATTTAGTAGCATCATCCTTATTTTTAACAATTTAGCGCGTTCTTTCAAATTCCTGGCTTCAATCCGCCAAATTTAGTATTCCTGGAATCTGATGGGCCGCGGCCGGCTTTTCGGGCCCTTTTTGGGGGTTCTGTTTGGGCTTGTGTGCTTGGCCGGATTTCCTGGTCCCACTGCAAAAATTTGGGGCGGAATTTGGGTTGATCATTGATTCTAAAATGGATTCCTCTATTTGCTGTTTATCTAAGTCATAGGAAATAATAGAGCTTCATTGTAAATTCCACAAAATAGATAACTTATCACTTGAACCTCGGCGAGATTCAGGAGTAACGGCAACGTTCGATTTTGCTTTTTGCCCCTTGTTTAAGTATAGAGGGTTGCGAGAATTCGTCTGCGTTTTGGAGGTCCTATTCAGTGCTTTGGAATGAAGGAGATGGAGGGGATTTTTGTCCTGAGGGCTTGACAGGGCCTAACCTCCCCACTCAAGCAAAAGAGGCTTGAGTGGGCCACCTGTCCGCCCTAGCTGTCTGCCGTCCATTTTCGCAAGACCCAGCTACCGGCGACGGTGGAGACGAAGACGACCAACACCCCAGCCGTCTGCATGGAGAACTGCTCGGGGCGCGTTGAGCCCCCCGAGATTACGAAGAAGATTTCTGAGTGGATGAGGAACAGTGCGACAGCGATGGCAGAGTATGACCACCACTTCTGTCCCCGCCAAGCTCCTCGGGCGACTGCCGTGGTCAGCAGATAGCCCGTGGTGAACGACAAGAGAACTATCCCAGCGGCGTAACCGGCTAAGCTCCTGCCCACCGCATGTTGGTCATGGCCGAACAAGGCTATGAGAGCCAGCCCCATCAGCAACACCTCTAACGAAGTTTCAAGCAGCCATACGGCCAAGCGTTTTAAGATCAGCACCCGAAGCCCTCCGGCACGTCTGTGGGCCGCCTAGACGCAGCAACTTCCCCCAGAGGGACGGCTAGCAGCGTTCCCACACTCAGGCCCGCAGACGCCCTGTAGGCTGTTCCACTGTCCACTTCCGTAGGGCCAGAGTCCCAACGACCGTACAGACGAAGACGATGCAGGCACCCGCCACCCGGACACGAAGCCTTGTGGACGGCTCGAACGCACCACCCAAGCTCACGTTCATTACCTCGAAGTGGATGAAGAAAAGGGCCGTAGCGATTGCTGGGTACAACCACCATCCCCGGCCTTTCAAGACGGCTCGCGCCACTAACGTGGTTAGGAGATAACCGGTGCTGAAAAACAGCAGGCTTATTCCAGACGAATAGATCAGCACATCCTTCAAGAACGCATGCTGATCATGACCCAGCAGAAGCGTCAGAACCAAGCCAAGCAGCAACACCTCTGAGGCTGTCTCGATGAACCATACCGCTATTCGCTTCATCATTTGCAACCGCCCTGTTTGCTTCCATTCAGGTCGCAACCGCCCGTCTGCCTAACGTGTTGGATGAGCGCATTTCCAATCGCCTCTCGATCACCCTGCTTCGAGAAGTCGATATCGCGCCCGAGGCTTGTGCGAACTCCGGCCAAAACACCGGCATACGCTCTGTCAGTACCAGTGAGCTGTTCAAGCCCCTTTGTGACCATTCCATTCAGTGATCCATTGATCTCACCGATGGCTTTCGTATACCCCGTCGGATCGGATTGCTGGAAGCTGTTTAGTTGACCTTGTACTGAACTCTGCTCGTTATGCACCAGTTGTTGGTCTAGATTCGGCCCGCTTAGTGAACCATTTTGTATCGCATTTGCTTCCGATTCGTTCAGCTTCTGGAGATTCTGGCCGACACCTTCCAAGAAGGACGATGTCTTGCTTGAAACGAACATGCCGCTGATCGGAGTCGCAACATCGGCGAGAGCCTGAGAAACCGCATTCGCAGCAGCAAAGAATCGCGTTTGCGATTGAATTCCCGATCTCGCATCAATTTGGCCGTATTCAGTCGCTCTCGTGCAGAACCCACTCCCGGTGTTGAAATATAGAGATTCACAAGCATGGCCGTCTGTGTCTACGTTGCTGAGCGGATTATTCAGCACGTAGCTGTACAGGTTCAACGACTGCGGATTGTCGAGTTTGCTGTACGGTACAGGCTCTTGTTTCGCGCTCCAGTCGGGCGACATGAACCGCCCCATCGTAGACGCATAGTAGCGAGCGCCGAAGTAGTCATTCCCGGATTCGGTATCCCGTTCTTTGCCGGTATAACGTGATGCGGCTAAAACATACGAATGCATAAAGTGTGGAGTGCGGTCGTAAATGAAGGAGGTCTGCATCGTAGTCTAAGGGTGCTGTCTATCGGTCGGGCCGCACCGATCAACTTGTCTGTGCTGTTCCCTTGATTTGCTGCCCCATCACCATTGTCGTGACTGCTCCTCCCAAGATAAACAACGGACCAAATAAGATCGCGATCTGAGCAGCACCCTCCGGTGCTCCCGCCAGATGGAAGTACGTCACCTTTGCGGCATAAGCACAGCCGATGGAAGCAATCCCCCCGCCAGCCATTCCCAGCGCAGCTGGCGTGCTCCAGCGTCTTGACAATAAAAAGGCCAGTAATTCCAAGAGAATGCTGGCAACAAGAACTGCCGCGACAAGACCTAAAACGATGTCTGGTCCAAGATCCGAAAGCAGCGATGAAGGCCTTGCACCATGGCGTTGAAAAAAGCTTGCGGTCGCTGCAAAGGTGGCAAAAGCCAAAAGATACGCTGGAATGCTGAGCAAAACCGCCGCGATTCCCTTAGTCATGCTGACGCTAACATCCTCGGCGGCAACTGCCAGTAAGCAGGAACCGACCATTGCAGGGCCAACACCAAACAACAGAAGTAACGGGATTACTTTTGCGAGCAACAGCAGAAAGAGCCCTGCGAATGCCCCGCTAAGCGCGAAGATTACAAGTGATTTAGTTTTCATTGTGGGGCCTGCGGTGAGAGCGGCTGCTCAGGTTGGCGAAGCGCCGATGGACTTGTTTCCTGATAGTTATGGACTAGAGTCGTGGTAACCGTCGTGCCGTCCGTGGTGTATCGATAAATCTCCAATGATGGAAACTGTCTAGCAGTGCTCCCAGCGTCGACTCCAACCTGCCCCCCGGGAGTTACTACGAGGTTCACATGATTGCTGATATCGCCGAGTGCGCCACCCGCATCGTATGCACTGTGAGCGCTTTGGTCGACGCTCAGGTGCATGTTGCCGTTTGTGTCCACGCTCGCCCCAGGGCTGACCGAGCTTGAACCGGTACCCTGAAGACCGTCCTTCATCCCGAGAACTGTACTCTGAGCAACTTTGTCGGCGGTCCCGTCAGTAGGCTTTGCGGTCTTCCCACTAGCATCGATTGTGAAGGTCGTTTGGATGCGAGAAGTGCCACCGTTGCCATTCGTTCCTCGGTTGTCACCATCTCCAACAATGTCAAATTTCTTCGCGCTTATGTAAGATGCGACGCAAACCCCGACTTGCCCAGCTTTGAGATTTGTTGGCGCATCACAGTGGCCGTCTTTGTCAGACCGGCTCAAAGGATTGTTTCGGACGTAGCTATACAAATTTAGGGATTGCGGATCAGAAAGCTCTGCATACGGAACAGGAGTTGACTTCACCGCCCAGTCGGGGCTCATGAAGCGGCCCATCGAAGACGCATAGTACCTTGCCCCGAAGTAGTCGAGACCTGATTCGGCATCCCGTTCTTTGCCGGTATAAAGCTGCTCGGTCGGCATTGGGCCGCAGGTCTCAGCGTCTCCGAAGGGCAGGCTGGAGCAGGTTTGTTCCATTACGCCAGCATAGTTTGTCTGGAAGCGACGCGTGCCCAGCCAGTCGTTCAGATAAAAGTGCGTCTCTGTGGTGTCGTCGGTCGCCATCAGCACTCCGTTGGCGTAGACATTGGTGTGTGCCCACGTCATGTTGGCGCCGCTGCCATCCATCTCCGTCAGTTGATTCCCGTCCTGGTCACGCACGTAGTTCGAGGTGGCATTGAACCCGTTGACGGTCGGATCGCAGCTACTCATGCTGGCAGGTGGCCCACTCAAGCTTCTTTTCCTTGAGTGGGGCTGTAGATTGGTGGACAGAGTTGCGCGGCTACTTGTTCGCGCCTTCTGGTGCTTTTTGCCGCCGCCTCAGAAAGAAAGTGCTGGCGATGCCGGCGGCACAAGGTTACAAAATGTGTCTGTCCGGATGCGTGAAAGCGTTTGAGTCCAGGAGGCATGCAGGGAGCTTACTCGCTCAGTCTTGCCCCACTCAAGCAAAAGAAGCTTGAGTGGGCCACCCGGGAGATCACTTTGTGCGGAGTTGCTCTGGCCTCTCGAGTTATGGGACACCCTTTTCGTGCTGCTCGAAGGAAATAACAGGTTATGCTGGGGAGACTATGAAGGTCCAAACTGCCTCTCCTGTTGATGCCCTGGACGTCGTTGCCCTTACTCGGCGACTTGTGGACATTGAATCGACGACATACAACGAAGGTGCGGTGGGGCGGGCGCTGGTGGAGATTCTGGCGGGGCGGAGTTTTGTGGTTGAGACCATGCCGGTGGAGCAGCACACGGAGAGCCGGAGCGAGAGTGAGCGCTTCAATGTTTATGCGGGGAAGGCGGGTGAGACTCCGGATGTGGTTTTTTCGACGCATATGGATACGGTTCCTCCGTTTATTCCTTCGAGCGAAGATGCGGATTTCATTTATGGGCGCGGGGCGTGCGATGCGAAGGGAATTATTGCGGCGCAGATTGCGGCTGCGGAACGGCTGCGGGCGGAAGGCGTTCGGGTAGGGCTGTTGTTTGTTGTCGGCGAGGAGCGCGATTCGGCGGGGGCGAAGGTTGCCAACCTGCATCCGCGAGGGAGCCGGTTCCTGATCAACGGAGAGCCTACGGATAATCGGCTGGCGCTGGCATCGAAGGGCACGCTGCGGGTGCGGCTGACGGCGACGGGGAAGATGGCGCACTCGGCTTATCCGGAGCTGGGGGAGAGCGCGACGCATAAATTGATTGAGGCGCTGAACCGGGTGATGGCTCTGCCGCTGCCAGTGACCGAGGATGTGGGGCCGAGCACGCTGAATGTGGGCACGCTGGAGGGTGGGCGCGCCCCGAATGTGATTGCCGATCATGCCGAGGCGCAGGTGCTGATCCGGCTGGTGGGGCCGGCGGAGGCGACTCGGCGGGCGGTGGTGGAAGCGGTTGGCAAGCTCGCGGCGGTGGACTTTACGCTGGAGATTCCGTTCCAGCGGCTGCGCAAGATTGAGGGCCTGCCGACGATGGTAGCGGCGTTTACGACGGACATTCCGTGGCTGACAGAGTGGGGCGAGCCTCTGCTGCTGGGTCCGGGATCGATCCATGTGGCGCATACTCCGCATGAAAAGCTGGCGAAGCGGGAGCTTGCGGAGGCGGTTGAGCTTTATGTGAAGGTGGCCAAAGGGCTGGTTGGGGATTAATGGAGCGGGTGGCGTTGCCGCTTCATGTTTCGTAGAGATTCTTGTCACGACTTATCTGGTTAGATCCATTCTTTCTTGCATTTAGTGGACGGGCGGCGATCCGCGGTTGTGGAACTTTTCGTCGTTTGGCGACGTAGTGATTTCGTAACGCGTGCTGGCTGCTGTGAAAGCTCATGAGTCCGTCACGCGCTTGATTTGCTCTGCGGAGGCGTGGCGATGGCGATGTTTGGTGATCGGCTGAGGCAGGTGTTGCGGAGGCTGGGGCGCGCTCCGCTGTTTACCGCCCTTACGTTGATTACGCTGGCGGTGGGCATTGGCGCGACTACGCTGGTCTTCAGCGTGGTGGATGGCGTGCTGTTGAAGCCGTTGCCTTATCCGCATCCGGAGCAGCTGATTGGCGTGTGGCATAAGGCGAATGTGCCTGGCCTGGATCAACTGGAGATGTGCCCGTCGTTTTACTTTATTGATCGCGAGCAGAACAAGACGCTGGAGGACATTGGGATTTATAACGGCGACTCGCTGAGCGTGACGGGTACGGGCGAGCCGGAGCATGTGAGCGGGCTGGACGTGACACAGGGAACCCTGCCGATTCTGGGCGTGAAGCCGATGCTGGGGCGGCTGTTTACGCAGGCGGATGACACGGCGGGAAGTCCCGAGACGGTGCTGCTGGAGTATGCGTACTGGCAGAAGAAATTTGGCGGGTCGCGGTCGGTAGTGGGGCAGTCGATCACCGTAGACGGCAAAACGAGGCAGATCATCGGCGTGCTGCCGAAGGGTTTTCATTTCCTGGATTGGGATGATGCGGCGATGGTGCTGCCGTTGCGGTGGGATCGCAACAAGACGCATCTGGGGAACTTCAGCTACGACGGCGTGGCGCGGATGAAACCAGGCGTGACGATGGAGCAGGCGAGCGCGGACCTGCAGCGGCTGCTGCCGATAGCAATCCGGAGCTTTCCGGCTCCGCCAGGGTTCAGCGCGAAGCTGTTTGAGGATGCGGACTTCAGAATGAATCTGCGGCCGTTGAAGCGCGATGTTGTGGGCGATGTGGGCAATGCGCTTTGGGTGCTGATGGGCTCGATTGTGATGGTGCTGCTGATTGCGTGCGCGAATGTGGCGAATCTGCTGCTGGTGCGCGTGGAGGGGCGTCGTCAGGAACTGGCGGTTCGCGCGGCGCTGGGCGCGGGTTGGAGGCGCATCGCGGGCGACCTGCTGTTTGAGAGCGTGGTGCTGGCGGCGATAGGCGGCGCGCTGGGGCTCGGGCTGGCGTATGCGGGGCTGCGGGTGCTGGCGGCGATGGCTCCGACGGGGCTGCCGCGCATTCATGAGATTGGGATCAGTCTGCCGGTGCTGCTGTTTACGCTGGGGCTGGCGGCGATAACGGGGGTGGTGGTTGGGCTGATTCCGGTATTCAAATTTGCGGGCGAGCAATTGAATACCGGACTGCGCGAGGGTGGGCGCGCGCAGAGCCAGAGCCGGGAGCGGCATCGGGCGAGGAGCACGCTGGTGGTTGTTCAGGTGGCGCTGGCGCTGGTTCTGCTGATTTGTTCAGGGCTGATGATTCGGACGTTTCGTGCGCTGATGCATGTGAATCCTGGATTCGCGGATGGGGCTTCGATCCAGACATTTCGGATTTATGTGCCGGAGACGCAGATTCCGGATAAGGACCGGGACAAGCTGGTGCACATGGAGCAGGACATGATGGACAAGCTGGCGGCGCTGCCGGGAGTGTCGTCGGTGAGCCTGTCGAGCGATGTTCCGATGGAGGGAAACAGCTCGAACGATGTGCTGTTTGCGCAGGACCGCGCATACCGGGAGGGCGAGGTTCCGCCAATACGGCGGTTCGAGTTCATTTCGCCTGGCGTGTTTAAGACGATGGGGACTCCGCTGATTGCGGGGCGCGATTTGACGTGGGAGGACCTGTACAGCAAGCTGCCGGTGGCGATTATTTCAGAGAACTTTGCGCGGGAATATTGGGGCAGTCCGCAGAATGCGCTGGGCAAGCGGATTCGCGTAAGCACGATGGACGATTGGCGTCAGGTGGTGGGCGTGGTTGGGAACATGTATTACCAGGGGGTAAGTGAGAAGGCTCCGACGACGGTGTACTGGCCGCTGATGATGAACAACTTCGAGAGCGATAAGGAGATGGTGCGCCGGGGCGTTGCGGTGGTGATTCGCACGCCGCGCGCGGGGTCGGAGGCGTTCATGAGCGAAGTGCGGCGGGTGGTGTGGTCGGAGGATGCGAGCCTTCCGCTGGCCGAGCCGCATACGGAGGGATATTTCTACACGCGGTCGATGGCGCGGACTTCGTTCACGCTGGTAATGCTGGCGGTTGCGGGCGCGATGGCGCTGCTGCTGGGCGTAGTGGGGATTTACGGCGTGATTTCGTACTCGGTGTCACAGCGGACGAGGGAAATTGGGATTCGCATGGCGCTGGGCGCGCAGCGGCAGGCGATTACGGCAATGTTTGTGCGGGATGGGTTGGTGCTGGCGGGGATTGGGATTGGCTGCGGACTGGTGGCGGCGTTTGCGGCGATGCGGCTGATGAAGTCGCTGCTGTTCGGCGTGAGTCCGAGTGATCCGATTACCTATGCTTTGATTACGGCGGGGGTTTTTGTTACGGCGTGGCTGGCCTGCTATCTCCCTTCGCGGAGGGCGGCTGCAGTTGATCCTATGAATGCGCTTCGGGCGGAGTAGGGTGGTTTGTGGTCTGCAGCCGCGGCTGCCGTTTTCTTAGCCAAGTGCAATTATGATCGCGCCCGAGGCGATGAGAATACCTCCTGCGAGCTTTCGAGCGGAGATCGCTTCTCCGAGCAGAGGCCAGGCGAGCAGAATGACAAACACCACGCTGAGCTTGTCGATGGGAGCGACCTTGGAGGCCTGTCCGAGGGAGAGCGCGTGAAAGTAGCAGATCCAGGAGAGGCCCGTCGCGATTCCCGAAGCTGCGAGGAAGAGCCAGCTTCGCCGGTCTATGTGGGCCAGACCGGCGTGACTGCCGACGCTGAGAGCGATGATCCATGTGAAAAGCACGACGACGGTGGTTCGGACCGCAGTAGCGAGGTTCGGCTCGACATCGGCGACGCCCACCTTTGCCAGCAATGCTGTAGCGGCGGCGAAGACAGCAGAGAGAAGAGCCCACATTAACCAGGACATTCGTATCTCCTTTGGAATTTATGCGAGTGGGGCGAAGCGTTGGAACGCTGCCTCATGCTTAGTTTAGAGTCGCGATATAAAGTGTGCATCGCTGTGTCACGCGGCTGCGGTTGCTTCCGCAGATCCGCTTCGTGTGGTGTGGTTGCTTTCGGGATTGAGGCCACGCCCCAGAATTGGGATAAGCGCACGCGGTTGGCGGGGGGCGCGTTACGGAGTCTCAATGATAAGCTTTCTGATCGAGTGGGATCGGCTTTCCATTGGAGGTTGCTTTGCCCTCATCATTTCGTGAACAGATCGAGCGCGGCCTCAAAATCGATAGCGGTAGCAAGGCTGTGGTCTATTCACAGATTTATGAATCTGCCGAAATTGCCAGTCTGAGCTACTGGCTCGAGGTTATTCTTTCGTCCGGAATCGCGACTCTCGGACTGGTCCAGAACAGTCCTGCGGTCATCATTGGCGCGATGTTGATCTCTCCCCTTATGGGGCCAATCATGTCAACCGGCCTCGCGCTCGCGGTAGGGGACCTCTACCTGGGACTGAAATCGGTGCTGAATCTCATCCTGAGCGTCCTTGTCTCGATTCTCCTGGCAGGGTTTCTGGTCTGGCTGTTGCCGTTTCACACCGCGACGCCGCAGATACTTTCGCGGATTCATCCAAACCTACTCGATCTGGGAATCGCAATTCTGTCGGGACTGGCCGGTTCCATAGTAGTCTGTCGCGGCGGCACCGACGACGGCATCATGGCTCTGCCGGGTGTAGCAATCGCAGTGGCTTTGATGCCCCCTCTTTGTGTGGTTGGCTTCGGCCTGGGGAGCTCGTTCAATCGTGAAATCATGTACGGCGCAAGCCTACTCTTTTTAACCAACCTGGTAGCGATTGTGAGCAGCGCTTTCGGAGTATTTCTTATCGTTCGCATGGACGCGCCATCACTTAGAGCCAAATTTGGCGAATCGCTGCAGAGCCACGGGGAAAAAGAGGTTCTATACCGGCTTCTCCAGCAGTCCTCTTTGCGAGGAGTATTTGGGACAATCAGCGGATTGCGCTGGCGGGCGCTTATGCTGATCTGCCTTCTCGCGATTCTGTTTGTTCCCCTGCGAACCGCGCTCGTGCAAGTAAGAAACGAGGCGGTCGCGCGGACAGCAGTCCAGGAGGCTATCAGACACCTCGTGTCCTCTCAATCGGTCGTCGCTCAACAAGTCGACTATAGCGCTGCAGGCGTAAGTATTTCCCTCTGGTCTACGCGGCAGGTCAGCCCAGAGCAGATTAAATCTGCGCGTGAATTGATCGAGAAGCGGACGGGCGAGAACGCACGCATTGAGGTACAGGAGGTTGCGAGCAGAAGCGAGTTGTCTGATCTACTGCAACGTATGTCGGCACCCGTTGCGCCCCCTGTACCGAAACCGCTGGCGCTGACTCAAATTGGATCAGATGTCTTAGCTCGACTAAAGCCTGCCCTCGACGAGATATGGCCACCCGAAACACCGCTGCTCAGCTATGAACTGGGATTCGCGTCGGATGGCCCGGTGGTACATCTTCGCTATCAGGCACGAACGGCACTCGATTCGATTTCGAGTGCGATGCTGCAGCGATCTCTTCAGTCGAGGCTAGCGTTGCCTACGCTGCAGCTTGACCTGGAAAGAGTTCCTCTAGCGCGGCCCTCCGCCCGAGGACGCAAATCGAAGTAGCAGCAATGGCAGCGAAGACAGCTGCCATTTTCTCGCATCGGGACCTCAGTTTCAAAGTTGCTCGCTTCCAGCGTTTTCCTTCAACAGACATTCTCGTATCGATCAATCCCAGATACGCATCGGTAGACGTCAGCGACGCCTCAAAATGGAAGCCGATCGGCAAGGTTCTCCCGTGGATATCCAAGGATGAGAAGCTTGACGCATCCCAAGCCTGGAGATGAGGTTTGCCTGAGCCGCATGCTTGGGGCTTTGGCGGGTTCATTGGCCGTGGGCTCATTCAAGCTCCAGATATCGCTGCAGAGTTGCCCCCACGGCCTATATCAGCTGGTCCTGCGATAAGGCCACGACCGCCGGTAACCGCAGGACGTAGCGGGTAAATGCAAGGCCGATGGCCTGGGTTGCGATCAAGGCTGCGCAATTGGAGACGTGCCACGATCCTCGTCTTTCTGGCGGCTTCGTTGCCGGTTGGTTAGACTCGGAGTTGATGGCACATTCTGGGAATTCTCTTGATCAGGCGGCTTCTTCTTATCTTC
This sequence comes from uncultured Acidobacteriaceae bacterium, assembly GCA_963743135.1. Classification (GTDB taxonomy): domain Bacteria; phylum Acidobacteriota; class Terriglobia; order Terriglobales; family Acidobacteriaceae; genus Silvibacterium. The sequence continues at coordinate 1,214,352 of CAVUON010000005.1, read as the reverse complement.
GTTCGGCAATTCATCAGCCTATTCACTGGCATGAGTGGGGGCAGGCGGCGTTTGATCTTGCTGCCAGCGAGGACAAGCCTGTTCTGCTGGATATTGGCGCGGTGTGGTGTCACTGGTGCCATGTGATGGATCGCGAAAGCTATGAGGATCCCACTTTGGCGGCTATTGTGAATGAGCACTTTGTTGCGATCAAGGTTGACCGCGACGAGAGGCCGGACGTGGACAGCCGGTATCAGGCGGCGGTTTCGGCGATCAGCGGGCAGGGGGGATGGCCGCTTACGGCGTTTCTTACTCCGGATGGGAAACCTTATTTTGGAGGGACTTATTTTCCGCGCGACGACCGGTATGGGCGGCCTGGTTTTGATCGCGTTCTGCTGACAATGGCCGATGTGTGGAAGACGCGGCGCGAGGAGGCTTTGGAGTCGGCGGCGAGTGTGTTTGCGGCCATTGAGCACGGCGAGACGTTTGCCGGGCGCGCAGGTTCGCTATCGCTGGAGATCGTGGACAAACTGATTGAGTCGGCGCTGAAGCAGTTCGATGCGCGGCACGGAGGGTTCGGGTCGCAGCCCAAGTTTCCGCATCCGGCAGCGATCGACCTGCTGATTGACGTGGCGGCGCGCACGGGCAACGAGGCAGCGCGCGAGGCAGCTACGGTTACCCTGGCACAGATGTCGCGCGGCGGGATTTATGACCAGCTCGCCGGCGGGTTTCATCGGTATTCGGTGGATGAGCGTTGGGTGGTACCGCACTTCGAGAAGATGCTCTACGATAATGCGGGCTTGCTGGCGAATTATGTGCACGCGTTTCAGACGTTTGTGGATGCGGACTTTGCTCGCGTGGCGCGTGATGTGATTCGGTGGCTGGATGCGACGATGACGGATCGCGACCAGGGCGGATTTTATGCCTCGCAGGATGCGGATTTGTCTTTGGATGACGACGGGGATTATTTCACCTGGACGCGCGACGAGGCCGCGGCAGTGCTGACCGCCGATGAGATGGCTGTAGCTGAGCCTTATTTCGACATTGGTGAGCTGGGGGATATGCATCACAATCCGGCGAAGAATGTGTTGCATCGGAAATTTTCGCTGGAACAGATTGCGACACGGATTAGGCGGCCCCTGGGCGAGGTTGAGGCGCTGTTGCTGCGAGCGCAGGAGAAGTTGATGGCGGCCCGGATGGCGCGGACGGCTCCTTATATTGACCGGACGATTTATACATCGTGGAATGCGCTGGCGGTGACGGCGTATCTGGACGCGGCGCGGGTGCTGGAGTTGCGCGAGGTGCGCGACTTTGCGCTGAAGACGCTGGATCGGCTGCTGGCGGAAGGATGGAATCCCGGAGTTGGACTGGCGCACGTGGTGGCTTATCCCGATGCGGCTTCGGGACGGTATGTGGCAGCAGTGCTGGATGACTATGCGTTTCTGATTCATGCCGCTCTGGATGGATGGGAGGCTACCGGCAGCCGCAGGTATTATGACTCGGCGATGGAAATTGGCGAGGCGATGGTGGCGCGTTTTTACGATGGGACGGGCGGAGGGTTCTTCGATACTGAGACGACAGAGGGCGCGCTGGGCGTGCTGGCGGCGCGGCGGAAGCCTCTGCAGGATTCGCCTACTCCGGCGGCGAATCCCGCGGCGGCTGCGGCGTTGCTGCGACTGGAGGCTTTGAGCGGGCGGGCGGATTTTCGCGACAAGGCTGAAGACACGCTGGAGAATTTTGCGGGGATCGTGGAGCACTTTGGGCTGTATGCCGGAACGTATGGGCTGGCGCTGGAGCTTCTGTTGCTGCCTCCGGTGCAGGTGGTGGTGATTGGCAATGGCATTGAGGCGCGCAAGCTGGCGGCTATGGCTACGGCGAGGTTTGCGGTGAACAAACGGGTGGTGGTGCTGCGGCCTGAACAGGCGGTTGCTGCGGAACTGCCTCCGGTGCTGGCGGAGACGCTGCCGAATTTACCGGAACTGCACGGCGGGCGAGCTTTTGCGGTGGTCTGCAAGGGAACCAGTTGTTTACCTCCCGCGAGCGATCCGGAAGTTTTGCTTGAAACGTTGAATGCGTCGTTGTAGATCGGTAGGAAGCGCCTGTCCGGACTGGTAGTTCAAAAAGAAGCCCTGGTTTCCAAGCCAGGGCTTTGATGGTTGCGGATTCTTGCGGTTGTTCTCATTGTTGTAGCTTGTGTGCGTGAAGAATTCGGCTGACTGATTCAACAGCTCATGGCTCGCAAGGTTTTTGGTCAGCGGCCGGAAGAATTTTGGGATCAGGTTCGTCTTACGCGGTCTCAGCGATGGGAACTGACCTGCGTGGCAGAGCGAACTGGAAAATCCGCTCCCGAAATCTGTCTCCTGAAGGGTCTGGTTTTCCTGCTTATTTTTTTAGTTATCTGAGTAGTTAGACACTGCGCGGAGAAAAAAGACTCGTGAGGCTCGAATGGGCGGTGATGGCCGACCGTGGTTAGAGCAGTTTCCCCTCGGCCAGATCGCGGACGAGGCCCCGGTCTGCGGCGAGGAAGTCGAATGATGGCAGATCTTTGAGGGGGGTCCAGCGGAAGTCGTTGAAGATACGGTTTTCGATTTCTCCCTCGAAGGAATGTACGGCGAAGAATTGCAGGTCGACCGCGCCTCCGTTGCGATAGGAGTGGCGGATACGGGCGACGCGGGAGCCAATCCGGGCGGTGATTCCCAATTCTTCATCGAGTTCGCGCGACAGGGCCTGCTCGGCGGTCTCTCCGAGCTCGATTTTGCCGCCGGGAAACTCCCATTTGAGGGCCATCGGCTGGTCGGGACGCCGCTGGCAGATGAGGACGGTATCAGCCCGCAAAATGAGGGCAGCAGCGACGAAGCGCACCGTCTTCACCCCGTTTTGTTCGACATTCGTGGGCACGTTGTCTTAAGTTTAGACGCTTGAAACGGAAATTTGACCCATGCAGTGCCCGGAAGTTGCGTGAATCGTGCCAAATAGGTCGGGGTGCAGGGCGCACGCGAGCGCGTGGAGGCCGTCGATGAGGTTGGGGGCGGGGGTGTTCAACAGTTCGTCGGCGATGCAGTAGACGCGGCGGTCACGCACGCCGGGGAGATGCTCCCAGTTCCGCTGCGCGATGATCTTTTCGAGGGGAACTCGCATTCCGGCTCCGCACCAGGCGGCGAGAATTACGTCGGGACTGGCGGCGGCGATGGCTTCCGGGGTGGTGGTTGCTCCGGGGATGCCGAGGAATTTTCCGCCGGCGATCTCGACCAGCTCCGCTACCCACTGTTGCGAGTGGATGAGCGGCTTGCCCCATTCTTCACAATGGACGAGCGGACGGGACGCGATGTCTTTTGTTTGCGCCTGCACTTTTTCGATGGCTGCCTGCATCTCGGCAATGACGGCTTCACCCTTTGCGGCGGCGTTGACGACGGATGCAATGAGTTTTATGTCGCCGTAGATGTCTGCGAGAGTGTGCGGCGCGAGCGCGAGCACGGGCTGGCCGGCTTTGAGGATGGCGGTGAGCGATTCCTGCCGGTAGGGAACTGAGGCAATGACCAGGACTGGCCGTCCAGGCAATTGCTCCGCGTGGCCACTCCCGCTGGTCGTGGGACTCGTCTCCGAGGCAATGCAAAGAAGCTCCTCAGATTTTGTCGACCAGGAGTCGTGAACGATGGGCAGGTTGCGCTCGCGTAACGACGGCACGGCTTCGAGGCAGTATTTTGTGCAGGCAGCGAGGGTGTCGAGACAGCCGAGGTGGTCGAGAATGATGCTCACACTCGGCTGCAGAGAGATGATCTTCATGCGGTCAGAGCTTGGCGTCGTGGAGCACGGATTCGGGATAGAAGACGGTCCAGCCGCGCCGGCCGGAAATTTCAGACAGGGCCGGCGACGGATTGACGGGGTATGCGTGCTTTGCGATGGTGAGCATGGCTTCGTCGTGGATGGAGTTGCCGAAGACGGCGTCCGGATGGTCGATGCCTGCTTTGCCCAGCGCGACGACTTTGGCTTCGCCGGTGGGCACGTCGATCAGTTCGCTGGTGATGCGGCCGTTGGCTACTTTTACGCGGGCGGAGAGCACGCGATCGGCGGGGATGTTGAAGCGGCTAATGCCTTCTTCGATGACCCAGTTGTTGGTGGAGCTAACGGCCCAGATGTCGGTTTGCTGCGCCTGGAGTTTTTCGACGAGGGTTTGAAGTTCGGGGAAGATGTGCGCCTCGACGTGGAGGTGAAAATATTCGGCGGCGGCGCGGCGGATTTCTTCTTCCTGCAGGCCGTCGTAGAGTTGCACCATCTCGCCACATATCTGTGATTCAGAGACATCGCCCGCGAGGTAGAGGCGATATTGGGCGTCGATCCAGTCGCTGGCGTTGCGCGAGACGAGGCCCGCGTCAATGGACCAGACCATGAAGCCGTAGCCTGCGTCGCCGCTCCAGAGCGTGCCATCACAATCGAAGACGGCGATGGCGGGGGGGTGCGATAGGACGGAGGTTTCAAATTCGGCCGCGGTGTAGCGCGCGGGTGCTGTGTGCGTGGTGGTCAAAGTTCTAACTCCTGCGTTTATTGTGCTCGATGCGGCGGGGAATTGCATCTCGATCCGATCGATCTCCGCCTTTCGCCATCGCGAGCATGCTTATGAAGTAGATTCCTTTTCAGCTTCTGCGTATAGAGATGCTTGTTTGGCGCGGATAATCAAAGTATGGGTGCGGAACGCAATTCGGAGCTGCTGCGCGAGTATGTGGCTTATCTTCGCGTGGAGAAGGGACTGCGTCCTTTAAGCTGCGAGGCCTATCAGCGCGATCTGCTGCAGTTTGCGGAATACCTTGAGGGCGAGCAGGTTTTGCTGATGGCGGTTCGTCATGCTCAGGTTGCGGGGTTTCTGGAGCATTTGAAGCGGCATGGCGTGGAGTCGCGATCAGCGGCGCGGAAGCTGTCTTGCCTGCGCGGATTTTATCGCTGGCTGCTTTTGGACAAGCGCATTGATCGCGATCCTACGGTGAACCTTGAGTCGCCTTCGACGTGGAAGGTGTTGCCGAAGTCGCTGGCGCAGTCGGAGGTGGCGGCGATGCTGGACCGCGCGGACTTTGATCGGAAAGGCGGGGAGCCTGCCGATGCTCTTGCGCTGCGGGATCACGCGATATTGGAACTGCTTTATGCCGGCGGGTTGCGGGTTTCGGAGCTTACGGGGTTGCATGAAGAGGATTTGTCTCTGGATGCGGGGCGGGTTCTGGTGCGCGGAAAGGGCGATAAGGAGCGGATCGTTCCGCTGGGACGGGCGGCGGTTGCTGCGATTGAAAAATATTTGCTGAACGCGAGGCCGTTACTTCAGAAAAAGGGCCGGCCTTCTGGTCGTTCGGGTGGCCATCTTTTTCTTTCCGTGCGCGGCGCGCCTTTGACGCGGCAGTGGGTGTGGCATCTTGTGAAGGCTGCGGATAGTCATGCGAGTCCGCACATGCTGCGGCATAGCTGCGCGACGCACATGGTGGAGCATGGGGCAGATTTGCGCACTGTGCAGACGCTGCTGGGGCATGCCGATATTGCGACGACGCAGGTGTATACGCATCTGGCGCTGGGCCGGCTAAAGGCGGTGCATCGGGAGCATCATCCTCGCGCGACGCGCAAGCTCGAGCAGGCCCAGAGTTGAGATTCGATCTTTCCCACTCTTGCCGCGATAAAACCGCGTCAAGAATGGGGCACCCATGATCGTTTTGGTATGGACATCGCGGGCGGTTGAGATTCGATCTTTCCCATTGGGATGCCGATGGGTTGAAAGAGCATAGGCATGAGTGAGAAACCGGAGATGGTTGCGCGGGTGGAGGAGTTTCTTTCCGCGCTGGCGCATGAGCGCGGCGCTTCTGTGCATACGCTGCGGGCCTACGATCGCGAGCTGCATAACTTTGCCGATCATATGGTTGCGAAGGCGGGCTCGGGATTTGCGGTTCGCAAGATTGAGCACAAACAGATTCGCGCTTATCTGAGCGAGCTGTATGGACGGGGTTTGTCAAAGGCTTCGACGGCGCGGGCGCTGGCGGCGATACGGTCGTGGTTCAAATGGCTGGCGCGGCGCGGGTATGTGGAACAGAATCCGGCGAGCCTGGTGGCTACTCCCAAGCTGCCGAAGCATCTGCCGCGGGTTCCTACGATTGAGCAGATGAATCGCGTGGTGGATGCTGCGTCGGACGAGGTTGCGGGCTGGCCGGAGCGCGATCGTGTGATCTTTGAGCTGCTGTATGGCTGCGGGATTCGCAATGCCGAACTGGTCGGGCTGGATCTTCGCGACATCCATTGGGCGAATGAAGCAATTCTGGTGCGCGGCAAGGGCCGCAAGGAGCGGCATGTTCCGCTGGGTGATGCGGCGGCGGTTGCGTTGCGCGGTTATCTGCCGGAGCGTGAGGCGCGGCTGGCTGCAGCGGAGAAATCGACCAACGCGCTGCTGGTGAATGCGCGGCTGACCACCCCAGCACGCAAAGACCGCGCGCCGGGGGCCCCGGAGCGTGGCGAGGGTCGGCTGACGACGCGCAGCGTGGGGCGCATTGTGAAGCGGATTGCGATGGCGCATGGGCTGGCGGCGGAGGTTCATCCCCATACGCTGCGCCATGCCTTCGGGACGCACATGCTGGAGGAAGGCGCGGACCTGCGCGCGATTCAGGAGTTGCTGGGGCATGAGCGGCTGTCGACTACGCAGCGGTATACGCAGCTCACCGTGGGACAGGTGGCGGAGGTTTATGACCGCACGCATCCGAGGGCGAAATAGGGCTGGCCGTCCAGGCAGAAGCTTCGCGTGGCCACTCCCGTCGGTCGTGGAAGTGACTGATTGGCTTTCCTCTGATTGGTGTGCCTCGTGTACACTTGGCACGGTTTTTCTTTTCGATTGAGGTGGAGTGTTTTTATGCTGAAATGCAAACGGTTGCACGGTGGTTTAGCTGCTCTGGTGTTTTCGCTCGCGCTTCCTGCTTGTGCGCAATCGACCGTCGCTGCTACTCCGCCGATGGGGTGGAATAGCTGGAACCATTTTGCGGGGAGGGTGAACGATGCCGATGTGCGCGCGGCTGCCGATGCTCTGGTTTCGAGCGGGATGCGCGACGCGGGTTACGTCTATGTGAACATCGACGACACGTGGGAGGGAAAGCGGAACGCGCAGGGCGAGATTCAGACGAACAGCAAGTTTCCGGACATGAAGGCGCTGGCGGACTATGTTCACTCGAAGGGGTTGAAGCTGGGCATCTACTCTTCGCCGGGGCCGAAGACCTGCGCGGGATACGAAGGCAGCTACGAGCACGAGGCGCAGGACGCGAAAACGTATGCATCGTGGGGGATCGATTACCTGAAGTATGACCTGTGCAGCTTCCGCAACATTATGGATAAGGAAGCAGCAGGGAATCCGCAGAAGCAGTTTGCGATGCAGAAGGCTGCGTACGAGAAGATGCACAAGGCGCTTGAGGCGACGGGGCGTCCGATTGTCTTCAGCCTTTGCCAGTACGGCTGGAACGATGTGTGGAAGTGGGGTCCGGAGGTCGGCGGCAATTTGTGGCGGACTACGGGCGATATCGAGGACAACTACAACCACATGACGCAGATTGGATTTTCGCAGGCGGGGCTGGCGAAGTATGCGGGGCCGGGGCACTGGAACGATCCGGACATGCTGGAGGTAGGCAACGGAGGCATGACGGAGGACGAATATCGCACGCATATGACGCTGTGGACGATTCTGGCGGCGCCTCTGCTTGCGGGCAACGACGTGAGCAAGATGAGTCCGCAGACGCTGGCGCTTTTGACCAATAAGGAAGTGATTGCGGTCGATCAGGACAGGCTGGGCAGGCAGGGCGACCGCGTATGGGCCGAGGGCGAGTCGGAGATTTGGGCGAAGCCGCTGATCGGTGGCGCGAAGGCAGTAGGATTGTTCAATCGCGCGGATACTGCGAGGCCGATTTCGCTGAAACTGAGCTCGATTGGCTTTGCGAACGGGACGAAGCTGCATGACCTTTGGGCGGGTAAGGAAGTCGAGGCCAAGGACGGCGTGTATACGGTGATGGTTCCGGCGCATGGAGCGGTGATGCTCAAAGTAAGCAAGTAGCGGGAAAGTGAATCGGGCGGAGGGCCTAGCTCATCTTCTCGGCTGGGCCTTCGGGCTACGGCCGCATGTTTTGGCGGAGAGGTGCAAGGGCTTCTGATGACGATTTCGACGCGGAGGGCGCTCTCAAAAAAACAGGCTCAGCTCATTGCCAAGGCGCTGGCCGATCCGCGCCGCTATGAAATTCTGAAGCAGATTGGCGCGCGCGACTGCTCCACGCCTTGCGGCGATCTGCGCGAATGCCAGCCGGTGAGCGCGGCCACGCTTTCACACCATATGAAGGAACTGGAGACGGCGGGGCTGATCGAGATCAGCCGCGAAGGGAAATTCGCCAATCTTACGCTGCGGCGGGATGTGCTCCAGGCTTACCTGGAACATCTGGCAAAAATCTAATCGCAAATTGTGAAACTTCACGCCGGCTTGCTCATCAATTCGATAGTTATCGAATTGTCGGAGCTATGACATTTCGACCGGAGAAGAAGAATGAGCAAACTGGCGAATAAGGTAGCGGTGGTTACGGGCGCATCGAAGGGCATTGGCGCGGGCATTGCGAAGGCTTTGGCCACGGAGGGCGCGGCCGTGGTGGTGAACTACGCGTCGAGCAAAGAGGGCGCAGACCGCGTGGTTGCGGCTATCACCGGTAGCGGCGGCAAGGCCATTGCGGTGCAGGGCGATGTGGCGAAGGCGGCCGACGTGCAGCGGATTTTCACCGAGACGAAGAAGGCGTTCGGAAAGCTGGATGTGCTGGTGAACAATGCGGGCGTGTATCAATTCGCGCCGCTTGAGGCCGTTACCGAAGGGGACTTCCATCGCTTGTTCAATACCAATGTGTTGGGATTGATTCTGGCGACGCAGGAGGCGGCGAAGCATTTTGGGGACAAGGGCGGCAGCGTGATCAATATTGGCTCGGTGGTGAGCCGGTTGACGCCTCCGGGATCGGTTGTGTACGCGGCAACCAAGGCCGCGGTGGACGCGGTGACGGGCGTGCTCGCCAACGAACTGGGTTCGAAGAAGATCCGGGTGAACTCGATTAATCCTGGCGGCGTTGAGACGGAAGGTTTCCATGCGCAGGGGTTTGCGGGCAGCGAATTTGAGAAGCAGATGATTGCCAAGACGCCGCTTGGACGCACCGGACAGCCGGCAGACATCGGGCCGATTGCGGTATTTCTTGCCTCCGACGATTCGGGCTGGCTGACGGGGGAGACGCTTGTGGCTTCGGGGGGGAATGCGCTGAGACTCGCCCCTTCGGCTGCGCTCAGGGCGGGCTCTCGGGCATGCGCGCTTCGCGCCATCCCGGATCCAGCTTAACCGGCCCTCCCTTTGGTCGGGAATTCGCGCATGGAGTGTTCCCACATCTCTTCGAGATGTGGAGCATCCAGTATTGTGGCTGGTCGCCGGGGTTTACGCCATGCATCAGGCTTCCAGCCATTTTCCGATGTCGTTGAAGACGCGGTAAAATGAGGTTTACGGTGCTGCGCGCGCCTGTTTTCTAGTGGGCGTATTTTTTTTGGCTCTGCGCGGCTGGCATCGACATGAATATGAGCGCAACCAGTTCTGCAACTCGACCTTCGAAGCCCACATCTTCCACTACGCAATCGCGCGAGCAAATCTTTGACGCATTTCGGCGGTGGGGGTATTTGCAGGCGCAGCTTGATCCGTTGGGGCAGTATCTTCTTCCGGTGGATACGCCGGAGCTGGATTTTTCGGGACCCGACGCGGATGAGGCTCGGCGGTACTACTGTTCGACGGTGGGCGCGGAGTTCATGCATATTCCGTCGGCCGAGCGGCGCAACTGGATTGCGGAGCGGCTGGAGACGGACCCGCTGGCCGTGGATGAGGCGAGCCAGCAGCGCATTCTGGAGCTGCTGACGCGCGCGGATATTTTCGAACAGGTAATTCAGTCGCGCTATCTGGGCACGAAGCGATTTTCGCTGGAAGGCGTGACGGCGCTGATTCCGTTTCTGGATGAGCTGCTGCATCGGGCGGCGGAATACGGGGCGCAGTGGTCGGTGATGGCGATGAGCCATCGCGGACGATTGAGCGTGATGGTGAATACGTTCGGCAAGCCGCCTGCCGATATTTTTTCTAAATTTGAAGACGTAGACCCGCGCAGCATTCTTGGCGGCGGCGATGTGAAGTATCACGTTGGCGCGACCGGAACTTTTCCCACGCGCAACGGCGAGTCGATTGCACTGCACCTGGTTTCGAATCCGAGCCATCTTGAGGCCGTCGATCCGGTGGCGATGGGACGCGCGAAGGCCAAACAGGTTCGCTATGGAGTTGACGGCGTGAATCGCGTGCTGCCGGTCATCATTCATGGAGACGCGGCGTTTGCGGGACAGGGCATCTGGGCGGAGACGATGAATCTGGCTTCGATTGAAGGCTATTCGGTGGGCGGAACGATTCAGATCATTGTGAACAATCTGATCGGTTTTACAGCGGAGCCGGAGGAGTCGAATTCGACGCGGTTCTCTTCTGATTTAGCGAAGCGGCTTCCGGTTCCGATTTTTCACGTGAATGCGGAGGACGCAGATGCCGTGGTGCGCGTGGCGGCTCTGGCTGCGGAGTATCGGCACACGTTTCACACGGATGTGGTGATCGACTTAATCGGCTATCGGCGGCATGGACACTCGGAAGTGGATGATCCGACGATTACGCAGCCGTTGCGCTACAACCTGATCAAGAATCATCCACCGCTCTATGAGATTTATGCGAAGGCGATTGGCGCAGATGCTGCACCGCTGGTGAAGGCGTTGCAGGCTGAGTTCAGCGAGGCGCAGAAGCAGGCCACTGCGATGCGGAAGAAGCCGGCGCTGGCGCAGCTTCCTGACTATTGGTCGGCTTATAAGGGTGGTTTCTTACGCGCGGAGTATGAGGTGGAGACGGGGCTGCCCCGCGAGACGGTTCATGCGCTGACGCAAGGACTGACGGCGTACCCGGAGAGCTTTCATGTTCATCCGAAAATCAAAAAGCTTCTGGAGCAGCGCGCGGAGATGGGCGAAGGCAAGCGGCCTTTCGACTATGGAATGGCCGAGGCTGTGGCGTTCGGATCGCTTGTGACCGGCGGCACTCCGGTGCGATTGAGCGGGCAGGACACCCAGCGCGGAACCTTCAACCAGCGCCACTCAGTGCTAATCGATGTTGAAAATGAGCAGCATTGGATTCCACTGAATCATCTGGCGAAAGAGCAGGCTCCGTTTGATGTGTACAACTCGATCCTCTCGGAGGCGGGTGTGCTGGGGTTCGAGTACGGATACAGCCGCGATTCTCCGGAGACGCTGGTGCTGTGGGAGGCGCAGTTTGGGGACTTTGCCAACGGCGCCCAGATTGTGGTTGACCAGTTCATCTCGTCGGGCGAAGACAAGTGGGGATTGCTGAGCGGTATAGTTCTGTTGCTGCCGCACGGCTATGAGGGCCAGGGTCCGGAACATTCGAGCGCGCGCATTGAGCGTTATCTGCAACTGGCGGCGCGCGACAATATCCAGATCTGCCAGCCTTCGACTGCGGCGCAGTATTTTCATTTGCTGCGGCGGCAGGCGCTGCGGAAGTGGCGCAAGCCGCTGATTGTTTTTACACCGAAGAGTATGCTGCGGCATCCTGACGCGGTTTCTCCGATTGAAGATTTCTCGCGTCCACATTTCAGGAACGTGCTGCCGGAGACAGAGATTGAGAACGCGCAGCGCCTGCTGGTATGCACGGGGAAGATCGGGCACGAGCTGCGTGTGGAGCGGCAGAAGCGCGGCGATTCGACGACGGGGGTTGTGTTTCTTGAGCAACTCTATCCGTGGCCGGAGACTGAGTTAACGGCGGCGCTGGCGGCGCATCCTGCGGCGCACGAGATTGTGTGGGTGCAGGAAGAGCCGGCAAACATGGGCGCGCATTCGTTTGTGATGCCGCGGCTGCGCAGGCTGGCTCAGGGCCGATCTGTGCTGAGCGTGAAGCGCTCGGCGGCGGCGAGCCCGGCGACCGGTTCGGCCAAGGCGCATGAGATGGAACAGAAGACTCTAATTGAGCTGGCTCTGGGCAAGGGCGCGCAGGTCCAGGGGTAGAAGCAGGTTTTCTGCCGGGACGTTTATGGGAGCGTTGGCGCGGCTGCTCCGAGCTGGGCGAGAATGTTTTCTCGCTGCGGGGCGAGCACGGTGCGGGTTTCTCCCTGTGAGATGATGCGGCCAGCTTCCAGCACAATTGCATCGGCGTTGATCTGCCAGGCGTCGGCCAGGTCGTGCGAGACGTAGAGCACAGGCACAGAGATGGAGCGAAGCTTCTCGATGATGGCGGCGCGGCTGGGTGCATCGAGTGCATTGAACGGCTCGTCGAGAAGCAGAAGTTCAGGCCGGGGAGCGAGCGCCTGGGCGAGGGCAATGCGCTGGCGTTCTCCGCCGGAGAGCTGTTTCGGTCTTCGATCCGCCATCGGTTCTATTTCAAAGAGGCGCAGTAATTCTTCGATGCGGGCTTCGCGCGCGGGTCGCGTCCATTGATGCACCCCGAAGGCGATATTTTCCTTTGCCGTGAGGTGCGGGAAGAGGGCTGCCTGCTGAATCACGAATCCTATTTTGCGCCGGCCCGGGGCGATTGCTCTTTTGCTGCCCGTGTCGAGCAGCTGATTTTTTCCGAGAAAAATGGCTCCGCTGCATGGCCGCGTGAGTCCGGCCAGGATACGCAGGAGGGTTGTTTTGCCCGCGCCTGAGGCGCCGAAGAGCACTGTCCATGGCGAGCGCAGCGTGAATTGCGCGCGCAGGGCGAAGCTGCCGCGCTGGTAACTGATATTGGCTTCGAGGATTAGTGCGTCGGTCTGTTGCGCTTCAGTCATGGCGCACTCCGAAGTACGGCCCGCGCCATGCGTAGAGGAGAGCGAGCGAGGTTACGGAGATGACGACGAGCAGGAGCGCGGTGCGATTCGCGGCGCCGTAGGCGAAGTCCTGCACCTGATCATAAATGGCGATGGAGAGGGTGCGGGTGGCGCCGGGGATGTCTCCGCCGACCATGAGCACCACTCCGAACTCACCGACGGTGTGCGTGAAGCAGAGCAGGGCAGCCGCGCCGATGGAACGCGCGGAGAGCGGGAGCAGCACGGCACGGAGGATTCTCCACGGCGATGCGCCGAGCAGACGAGCTTGCTCGATGAGGGTCATGTCCACTGCGGAAAAGCCTGCGACGATCGGCTGCACGGCGAAGGGCAGGCTGTAGATGATCGATCCGATGACAAGACCGGAGAAGGTGAAGGCGAGGGGATGGCCTGTGAGATGAATCCACGCGCGGCCTATCGCGGTGCGCGCTCCGAGCAGGACGAGAAGATAGAAACCTAAAACGGTGGGTGGTAATAAAAGCGGCAGCGTGGTGATGGCCTCGACGAGAGGGCGCAGGCGGGAGCGCGTGGAGACGATCCAGAAAGCGAGCGGGATGGCGAGCACGAGCAAGATTGCGGTGGTGACTGCGGCGAGACGTAGCGTGACCGACAGCGTCTGCATTCAGCGAGCCGGAGCCAAGCCGCTCGCCTCAAGCTGATGCACGATTGGAGCGGAGGCGAGGAAAGTGAGGAACCGTCTGGCGCCCTGTGCGTTCGAGGAATTCTTCACGACGATTGCGCCTTGCAGGATGGGCGGATAGGCGTCGCTCGGAACGAGAACGTAATGTCCGGCGCTCCGCATGTGCGGCGTCAGGGCGGAAGTGAGCGAGATGAGCCCGAGTTCAGCATTGCCGGAGTCGGCGTACTGCGCGGCCTGCGCGATGTTTTCTGCGATGACCAGCTTTGGTTCGATTGCATCGTAGAGGCCGAGGTGATGCAGGGCGGCTTCGGCGGCGCGGCCGTAGGGGGCGTGTTCGGCGTTGGCGATGGCCAGAGATTTAAGAGCCGGATCGCGCAGGGAATTCATTGAGAGCTGATGGAAGCTGGAGTCGTTGCGCGTCCACAGGACCAGAGTTCCGCGCGCGTAGGGGATGGGGGCGGATTCTTGCGCGAGGCCCGCCGCGATAACCCTTTGCGGGAAACTGAGATCGGCAGCGAGAAAGAGATCGAATGGCGCGCCGTTGATGATTGCGGTCGCGAGCGTGGCGGAGGATTTGTAGGAGGCCTCGGCGTGGATGCCGGTTTGCGCGGTGAACTGGGTCAAGACTGCGGGAAGTAGAGGCTGGAGATCGGCGGCGGCGGCGATGCGCAGCGTTTGCTGCGCGTGAACGGTGAGGGCGCATACGACGAGGACTGTGAGGGAAAACAGCCGTTTTAATTCAGACACGGAGCACCATGACCTCAGTGGATTTGATGAGCGCGGCCACAGTCTCTCCTACGGCGAGCTGCATTTCGCGCGCGGCCTCGGCTGTGATGATGGCTGTGATGGTCTGGCCCCCGATGGAGAGCTTGACCTGCGCGAGCAGCCCCTCGTACTTCAGCTCGACGATGCGTCCGGTAAGCTGATTACGGCCGCTGATGGTGCGCATCATCTGCCGCCTGGGCGTGTCGGGGCGTTTGGCCTTGTGCAGGAAGCGGTCGAGTTCGGCTTCCGGAATGCGGTAGTGTCCGCCGGGCGTTTTCACGGTTTTTAGCTTGCCGCGATAGATCCATTGCTTGATGGTGGGATAGGAGATTCCCAACCGGAGCGCAGCTTGCCGGGGCGTTAAAAGCGAGGCCATGCGGCGATTTTATACGGTATTTTCCGGAAAACGCGACGGATTTGTTTTCCGAACGGCGCTCGGGCGCGCAAAAAGATATTTTTCGCGACCGATTTCCGTCCGCAGGCATTTACAAATCCGGATGTCGAGTTCGGTCAGCTTCCTCGCAGCCTGCAAGCCGGTAGCTGTTACCCTAAGAAGAATCATCATGATGCAGGATTCTCATCTATTGCGCTGTACGGGATGCGCGCGCGTGATTGCGCTGTCGGATCTGAAGGAGAACTTTCGCTGCCCGGAATGTGGTGATCTTTATGAAGTGGAGTATCCGGCCTGGAGCACGCCCGCGGAGAGCGCGGCTAAACGCATCGTTCCCAATCCGAACGCGCTGCGCTGGCTGTGGAAGGAGCGGCGCAGTTCGACGGAGCTGAAAGACCAGAGCGGCGTGTGGCGCTTTCGCGACCTGATTCCGATATTGCGCGATGAGCAGCACATTGTGTCGCTGCGGGAGGGGAACACTCCCCTGTACCACCTGGTGCGGACGGCGGACTCGACGGGCGCGGACAGGATTTATGCCAAGCATCAGGGGATGAATCCTACCGGCTCATTCAAAGACACGGGCATGACGACGGCGCTTTCGGTGGCGTATGAACGCGGATTTTCGTGGGTGGCGTGCGCATCTACGGGCAACACTTCCGCCGCGATGGCGGCGTACGCGGCGCGGGCGGGAATGCGGAGCCTGGTACTGATCCCGGAAGGCAAGATCGCGTGGGGCAAGTTGTCGCAGGCGCTCGATTATGGCGCGCTGACGATTCAGCTCCGCACGGATTTCGATGGCTGCGTGCGGGTGCTGAGCGAAGTTGTGCGGCGCGCTCCGGTGTATCTGCTGAACTCCGTGAATCCTTACCGGCTGGAAGGGCAGAAGACTCCGGCACTGGAGATCGCCGAGCAGCTTGACTGGCAGGTTCCGGATCATGTGATTGTGCCGGGCGGCAATCTGGCCAATTCGTCGGCGCTGGGCAAAGCGTTTCTGGAAATGAAACAGCTTGGGCTTACGGATCGCGTGCCGCGCATCTCGATTGTGCAGGCCGAAGGCGCAAATCCGCTGTATCGCTCGATGCAGGAGTCGAACGGCGAAGCGTTGATCCCGGTTGAAGCTAACACGCGGGCGAGCGCGATTCGTATTGGGAACCCGGCGTCGTGGCGCAAGGCGGTGAAAGTGGTGCGGGCGACGGGCGGATTTGTGGAACAGGCGAGTGAGGCGGAGATTGCTCTGGCCAAGGCGGAGATTGGCGCGGAGGGCATTGGCTGCGAACCGGCTTCGGCAGTAACGCTGGTGGGGCTGAAAAAGCTGATGGCAGCGGGGAAGATCGATATCTCGGAGAGCGTAGTGCTCGTGTTGACCGGACATACGCTGAAGGATTCGGACTACACGATTCAGTACCATCGCGGAACGCTGCTGCGCGAGGAGGAGCTTGCGCCACTGCGGGAGGAGATTGAAATCACGCGGCGCAACACCATTGAACTGGAAGCGGATGCGGAAGCGGTGCTGCGCGCGCTGGAAAAGGCGGCGCAATGAGCGGGCTGCATTTGCGACTGCCCGCGACCTCTGCGAATCTGGGGCCTGGGTTCGATACGCTCGCGCTGGCGCTGAACATTTATTTGGAGGTGAAGGCGCGCGAAGCTGATGCGTTTTCGATTCGGGCGACGGGGCGCCACCCTGAGATATGCGGGGCGCTGGACCGCAATCTGCTGCTTGACGTGTATCGCAAGACGCTGACCGCGAACCAGCGCGCAGTGAAGCCGCTGGCACTCGACGTTCAGAACGGGATTCCGCTGGGCATGGGTTGCGGATCGTCGGCTGCGGTGCGGCTTGCGGGTATCGCGCTGGCGTCTCATTTTGGCGATCTGGGCTGGACGCGCGATGAGATTCTGGCGGAGGCTACGCGGCTGGAAGGGCATCCGGACAATGCCGCGGCCTGCTGGCTGGGCGGATTTGTCGCCGGATGCTGGGATGGCGCCGCGGTGCGTGCGGTTTCGGTTACGCCTCCCGCTGAGTGGCGGGCGCTGATTGTGTTGCCGAAGAAGCCGCTGGCAACGATCGCTTCGCGCGCGATGCTTCCGGAGAGGTACTCGCGGGAGGATGTGGTTGCGAACCTGCAGCGTGTTGCGGTGCTGACTGCGGCTTTCGCCGCAGGGCGAGGTGATCTGATCGGCGAAGCGATGCGCGACCGCATGCACCAGCCTTATCGAAGCGAGGTTTGTCCGCTGCTTCCGCAGTTGTTGCCGCTGGCCGGGGCGGAGGGTGTGCTGGGAGTGGCGCTGAGCGGAGCAGGCCCGGCGGTGCTGGTTCTAATTAATTCTGCGGGGCGCGCGCAGAGCGTGGAAGAGCGGATTCATGGGGCGCTGCGAGAGGGTGAGCCGGTGGAAATTCTTCGCTGCGGATTGGAAGGCCAATCGGCGCAGATGTCTGTTCTCTGACATTTGCTTTAGTAATCGGATACTTGGTTACCATTGGATTACCTAAGATTTCTTGCCAAAACGCGTGAAACGAAATAGTTTCGCACCGTGGGCAGTTCTGGGGGAGGGCTGCTCTAGCGCCTGGATTCCTTTCGATAGGAATCCGGGCGCTTTGTTTTTTGGCGCTCTAAAAAAGGCTTTCCTGTGCGGGTGTTTTAGACAGAACGGCTTGCTGCTTCTTTTTCGTTCCGCCGATGAGGGCAATCACTTCCAGCGCTGCGATTGACGAAGGCGGGACCCAGAGGCGCTGCGTGTTGGAGCGCACGTCGGGCGGAGTCAGGAAGAGGCCCTCGCCTGAGATGAGGCTGAGATCGTTCGCGGCGAGACCCTCGATGAGGTCCCCGTCAGACAGGCGGATGCGCAGAAGCAGGCCTTCTGTGCGCGGACGTCCGGTGAAGGTTTTGCGGAGGAGCCGTTCAGGATTGGCAGCCTCGCCGGAGTTGAAGTCGCGCACATAGCAAACCCATTTGAGGCTGGCTGCCTCGAGCTTGAGGGTTCTGCCGTCTAATGCGAGCAGTTCCAGCTCACCGTGAGAGAAGAAGCCGTTGGAGGGCAGATATCCCGCGAGCCATTCCTGCGAGAGCTTGCGGGCGATCGTTTTTTTGCGGCTTATTGCCATGGAACCTGCGTGGACAAAATTTCTTCTGCAAAGCTAGGATTGTTGCACGACAGCAATGGGACCGCAGCGAAAAGTGTGCAAAGTGGTAGTCAGAATTTTTTTCATGTGTTACATTTGAGTTTTGTGATCGCTCTGCGACGACTGTAAGCTATTGTGAGATTGTAACTTAGCGGGGAAGCCCGAGCGCACAGAAAAATTTGTTCCCGATTGCGAAGGCATGCCCGATTACGCTTATCTTTTGGAAAATCGCCTCTCTCTGAACCAGCGAACTGTTTTGGAGAAAGTCCGTACTATTGCCCGCGAGCATGGGATGACCGTGTTTTTGACCGGAGGGGCGGTTCGCGACCTGACGACGGGCTTCCCGGTGCGAGACCTTGATTTTTCGGTTCAGGGAAATGCCCTTAAGCTCAAGAAATCATTTGAAAAAGCGGGGGCCGAATTGTGGGGCGAGGATGAACCGTCCCGTACCTTGTTCTTCTGGTTGAAGGGCGTGCGATTTGAGGTTTCGAGCGCGCGCAGCGAACAGTTTCCCAAGCCGGGCAAGCCGGTTTACCGCTGGGCTCCGATACTCGAAGACCTGCGCCGCCGCGACTTTACGGCCAATGCCATGGCCCTCTCATTAAATGAAGGCTCCTATGGACTGCTGCTCGATCCGCTGAACGGCATTGCCGATCTTGAGAGCCGCGTGCTGCGCCTGGTAAGCCCGTATGGGTTTCTTGAAGATCCGTCGCGACTGCTGCGTGCCGCGCGCCTGCAGGCGCGCACCGGCTGGGAGATGGACGAGCGCACCAAAACGCGCTACCACAATGCGAAAGACGAGGGCGCTATCGAGTCCATTTCGGCATACCTGAAGGGGTATGAGCTGGAAGAGATCGTGCACGAAGAGGACGCGCTGAAGGCCTTGATGGCGCTTGAAACAGAAGGCTGGATGAAGCAGATTTTTCCGGCATGGACGAGCGCAAAAGCGGATACCCGCGGGCTGGAGGCGCTGCACCAGACGCTGGTGCAGTTGCTGATTCAGGGGATTCATCCCGATCTCTCCGCGGCGCAAATGGAATTGTTGACGGCGAAGCTGCAGCCGAAGGATCTTTCGGTTCTCAAGCGGCTCTTTCCGCAGACCGGTTTTGTGAAGCACTGGGAGAAGCTGGAGCACTCAGCGAAGGAGTTCCAGAAAGAGCTGCTGGAAAAGAAAAATGCCGCGCCTTCGGCCGCGTGGAAGCTGCTGACCAGTTATGCGCCTGAGCCGGTTCTCTGGCTGGCGTTTACGAGCAAGAATCCGCAGGTTCAGGCAAAGCTCAAGAACTTCTACAGCGTGTGGCCAGAGGCTCGGCAGAAGATTCCGACGACTCTGATGCTGGAGATGCGAATTACTCCCGACCTTCCGGGCTATCAGGATTTGGTGCAGGAGATTTTCTTTCAGCTTATGGACGGCAAGCTGACGACGGAAGAAGAGATGCGAGCGTTCCTGGAGCCACATTCACCGCCGGCGCCTCCGCCACCGGTGAACATTCGCCGCACGCGCGCGAAAAAAGCGGCCAAAGTCGAGACAGAGGAACACGACGATCATGATGAGGACGCTGACCACGACGATCATGATCATGATGAGGATGAAGAGGACGACGAAGCAGCGATAAAGCTGGCTCCAGCGAAAAAAGCGGATGCGGCTAAGGCCGCGAAGAGTGAGGCTGCGGGCGCGAAGGTTGCTCCGATTGAGGCTTCCGGTAAATCCGAAAAGGCCGCTCCCGCGAAGGCTCCCGCGCCCGTGAAAGCGGCTGCCGCGCCGCCTGTGAAAACCGCTGCGGTTGAGAAGGCTCCGGCGGCGGCGAAACCGGCAGCGAAGGTGGTCAAGCCTGCGGCCAAGGCAAAGCCTGCTGCGGCAAAAGCTGCACCATCGAAAAAGACGGCGGTAAAGAAGGTCGCCCCGGCGAAAAAGGCTGAAAAAAAATCCCTCAAGAATGTGAAGCTCGCAAAAAAGCTTTCAAAACCGGTGGCGAAGGTTCAAAAGAGACCTGCTGCCAAGCCGGTGAAGAAGCCTGCGGCAAAGCCTTCCAAAAAACCAGCGGCAAAAAAGCCAACGAAGGCTGCGAAAAAGAAGCGATAATTGGGCGGGGCAGTTCTCCTGCCTCGTTGTTCAATCCTGTCGAACCGGTGATCTTCCGCAATGTTCGCAAGATGCTTTCGCGCTGCCGTCTTTCTCTCGCTGGTCTTCTCCGCCGTTTCCTTTGCTGCCAATCTGAAAGATCAGCGTCTGGATGGCGCGTACCGGTTTGATCGCGGCGGATGGACTTACGTTCATCTGCAGGGCGACCCCGGGCAGATCGGCTTTCAGCATGGGTACCTGCTGGCTCCTGAAATCGCCGATATGTTTCAGGTGCTCAAGGTAGAGTCAGAGCACTCGACGAGGCGCGACTGGCAGTTTTTCCGCGACGCCGGACGCACGGTTCTGTGGCCGCATATCGATCCCGAATATCAGCAGGAGTTGCAGGGCATTGCAAAGGGAGTCGCCGCGCGAGGGGTGAATCTCGACCTGTGGGACATTGTGGCCATGAATGGGCAGATCGAGCTGACCGAGTATTACGTTCCGTGGCTGGACAAGGATCAGCGGGCCGCGAATGCTGCTTCCGATCCGAAGGCGCCGGGTAACTGCAGCGCATTTATTGCGACCGGCAGCTATACCAAGGGCGGGAAGATTGTCATCGCGCATAGCAACTGGTCGTCGTATGCGGAAGGTTCGCGCTGGGTGATTGTCTTCGATATTCAGCCGGCGCATGGGCACCGCATTCTGATGGATGGCGCGCCGGGGCTCATTACCAGCGCGGATGATTTCGGCATCAACGATGCGGGCATTATGGTGACGGAGACGACCATCAGCCAGTTCGTGGGATGGAACTCGAAAGCCAAGCCTGAATTTGTGCGCTCGCGCAAGGCTCTGCAATACGCGAACTCTATCGACGACTACATTGCGACGATGCTGGAAGAGAACAATGGCGGATACGCCAATGACTGGTTGATTGGCGACCGCAAGACGGGCGAGATCGCTTACCTTGAGCTGGGACTGACGCATACGCCGGTGTGGCGCAAGAAAGATGGATACTTCATCAGCTCGAATTTTCCGCGCGATCCGGGACTCATCAAGGACGAGACGGAGGGGTTTGATCCGAATGATAAGAGCTCGTCTCCCAATGCGCGCCAGGTGCGCTGGAAGGAGTTGATGCAGGCGAATAGAGGGAAAATCGACGTGCCGATGGCGGAGCAATTTCTGGCCGATCACGAAGATACTTTTCTGCACGAGAAGAGCGCCGACCAGCGCACGCTTTGCGGCCATGTGGATGCGGCGAAAGAAGGCGTTCCGATCTGGGATTGGGGTGCGTATTATCCGGGCGGCGCGGTGCAGGGCAAGGCCACGGATAGCGACATGGCCGCGACGATGAGCTTTGTGGCGCGCGCGGGGCATCCGTGCGGTGAAGATTTTCTGGCAAAGCCGTTTCTGGCGGCGCATCCGGAGTATTCATGGCAGTCTTCGATTTTGAAAGACATGAAGGCCGGGCCGTGGACGACGTTTACCTCCAATGAAAAGTGAACAGCAGGCGGCGTGGATCGCGCTGCTCGACAAAACCCGCACCGAATCCGGGCGCACGCTGATTGAGTTGGTCGATGAGGGTCCGGTGTTGCTGATTTTTCTCAGACATTTTGGCTGCGCCTTCTGCCGTCAGGCTCTTGAGGATGTTGCGAACATCCGCACTGAGCTTGAGGCGCGGGGCGTGCGGCCGGTGTTCGTGCATCTGGGGACGCCGGAGCGCGCGAAACCCTACTTCGACTACTATCACCTGTCCGATGTGGAGCGCGTGAGCAATCCCGATGGATCGCTTTACCGCGAGCCGGCATTTGGATTGGCGCGGGTCAGCGTATTCCAACTCTTTCGCCCGGCGGTGTGGATTGCGTGGGCGCGCGGCGCTTTACGAAAGTATGGAATCGGCATGGTGAAGGAAGACGTTTTTCAGATGCCGGGTGTATTTCTGCTGCGGGAGCGCACAATTGTGCGCGTCTACCGGCATCGCACGATTGCGGACCGTCCGAATTATCTGGCGCTCGCGAAAATTGCTTAAGGTTGTTTTGGTTTGCCCCACTGCTGATCCAGAAACAGATAGCGATCGCGTTGCGAGTCGGGTCTTGCCTCGGAGGTTGCATCGAGGTGCATGACTTGCCATCCGCCGGCGGCATTGTAGGTGGGCCACTTGGGAAGGTCATCGCCGTTGGGGTCTCCGGTGCGCGCGAAGTTGGTCCAGTATTGGCCGATTTCGTCAGAGAGCTTGCGGTCCTCGGGGCGCACGTGGATTTCCTGGCGCGAATCGAGGGTTCCGAAAACGTACTCTATATCATCCGAGTGGAAGGCACCGATGACGGCAGGATGGAATTTGTCTCCGGGTGAACTGAGGTCGAAGCGGTAGCGGTACACAGGCGCATCGCCAGTCTTTACCTGCGCCTCAAGCCAGCGCCAGGTGGAGTAGATGATGAAGCGGTCGCTGGCCAGGTCCCCTGCGGAGCGCACAGCGTCGGCATCCGTAGTGGCGGGGTAGAACTGAAGAAATTTTGCAGCATCGGGGCCGAACTCGGCTTCTGCTTGTGTCTTGAAGCTTTCCGCCGTTGGCTGGGGGTGCGCGAAAATTACGGCCGAACGTTGTTCGTCGGCATTCCATCCGGCAAGAAGGGGAATGTGTGCCTGTTTTCCGGCAGCATAGATGTTCGGCACAGAGTCGGGCAGGAACCAGCCGTCAATATCGGGGCCGAAGTGAACGTGCATCTCCGGTATTTTTGCAGTAGCGCCTTTAAGAATTTCTTCGGCAGAAAGTTTTAGTAGCTCGGCGAGGCTGCTTGTTCCGAAGGCGACCTGAGTGAACTTCATGTCGGTTTGCTCGCTGATTTCACGAGGTTGCATGCCTGGTCGATCCGCGGGAAATTCTGCTCCGCTCTCTCCGATGGCTTTTTGGAATCGGTTCTGAGAGAGGGGCGACGCCATGAGCGTGCTGACTGATTCAGAGCCAGCGGATTCGCCGAAGATGGTGATGTTGTTTGGGTCGCCTCCGAAGGCTGAAATGTTTTTCCGCACCCAGCCGATCGCGGCATTCTGATCCATGAGGCCGTAGTTGCCGGAGGCGTGATGCAGCGACTCTGCGGTTAGCTCGGGATGGACGAAGAAGCCGAAGATGCCGAGGCGGTAGTTCATGGAAACGATGACGACGTTACGGTGCGCAAGAAACTGGCCGTCTTGGCGCCCTTCTGAGGTACCTCCAGCCTGAAAACCACCGCCATAGATCCAGACCATTACGGGCAGACTGCCCTTCTTCGCCTTCGCTGGAGTCCACACGTTCAGGGTGAGGCAATCTTCGCTGGGGCCAGGGTCGTGGAAGATCATGTCGTTATAAACCGCGGCCTGCATGCAGTGCGAGCCGAAAGCGGTCGCGTCGCGCACGCCCTTCCATTTGGCTGCGGGCTGCGGCGGTTGCCAGCGAAGATCGCCGACGGGCGGCGCGGCGTAGGGAATTCCCTTGAAGGCGCGGACCTGATTGTCAGTGGTGAAGGCTCCGCGGACCTTGCCTTTGTCGGTTTTTACTTGCAGCGGATTGGAGGCGAACGCGGCTAGCGGGAGAGCCAAGGAAAGAGAGAGAACGAGCCGGAATGTACGAATCATCTCGTTGACCACGATACAGAGGACTGGCCGTCCAGGCAACCGGGACTGGCCGTCCAGGCGGACGCGCTTCGCGCCACGCTGAGTCTGCATCTATGGCCGCCCCCGCTGGCTGTGGAGCCGGGAGCGCGAATCTGTTATGCGATTTCCGTAGTGAGCATATCCTTGAGGGTCTCGCGGCGCCGAATGAGGCGCGCGCGCTTGCCTTCGACCAGCACCTCTGCGGGGCGCGGGCGCGAATTGTAGTTGGAGGCGAGCGACTGGCCGTAGGCTCCGGCGTCAAGGACGGCGACCAGGTCGCCGGGCTTTACAGCGGGAAGCACACGATCGCGCGCGAAGAAGTCTCCGGTTTCGCAGACGGGTCCGACGATGTCGGCGGTGAAGGTGCGCGAGCCTTTGCGCGGCGTCACAGGAATGATTTCGTGATGTGCCTGATAGAGCGACGGGCGGATGAGGTCGTTCATGCCTGCATCGAGGATGACGAAGTTTTTCTTGCCGTTCTTCTTAACGTAGAGCACGCGGGAGAGGAGCGCTCCGGCCTGGGCGACGAGAAAACGTCCGGGCTCGAGGAGGAACCGGATTCCTTCGAGCTCGCTGACGGCTTGTTTGAGGGCGGCGGCGTACTGCTGGATTTTCTCTTCGGGATGGAAAGGCAGCGCGGCGTGGTATTCGATGCCGAGTCCTCCGCCGGCGTCGAGGAACTGGATGGGCAGCCCATCTTCGCGAAGCAGTTGAATGAGGGACGCTACGCGGCTGGTGGCGGCCCCGAAGGGGTCGGCGGTGCGAATCTGCGAGCCGATGTGAACGCTGACTCCGGCTGGCTCGATCCATTTGTGCTTTGCCGCGCCGAGATAGACGGCGCGGGCGCGGTGAATGTCGATGCCGAATTTGTGCTCGCGCAGACCGGTGGAGATGTAGGGGTGAGTTTCGGCGAAGACGTCGGGATTGACGCGCAGTGCGATGCGGGCGCGCTTCTTCAATTTCGCGGCGCGCTCGGCGAGCAGGTCGAGTTCGCCTTCGCTCTCGACGTTGAAGAGCAGGATGCCAGAGCGCAGAGCGAGATCGATTTCAGGGGCGGTCTTGCCGACGCCGGAGAAGACGACGCGCTCGGCTGCTGTTTTATTTACGGTCAGAATGCGCTCGAGCTCGCCGCCGGAGACGATGTCGAAGCCTGTCCGCTCGCGGTCGAAGAGCTTGAGAATGGCCAATGCGGGGTTTGCTTTTACCGCGTAGCAGACCAGGTGTTCGTGACCTGCGAAGGCCTCTGTGAAGAGGCTCAGACGATGGCGGATGTGGTCTGCCGAGTAGACGTAAAGTGGCGTTCCATACTTCCTGACGAGCGCGTCGAGGGCCACCTCGCCACATGCGAGCGGAGATTGCCTTGCGGGATAAACAAAAGGGCGAACAGGAACCAAGCGGCCTCAGAGAAACAGGGAATTTGTATTGAGATTAACAGGGGACTGCGCGTCCAGCGAAGCGCTTCACGTGGCCGCTCCCGTTGGTCGTGGCGGCTTGGGCGTTGAGGCACGCTTCCCGGCTGTGGTTGATTTGCTAGCGACCGGTCTTTAGCGGGTCTCCGAGAATCGGTACCTGTTCGACGATCTCGACGTTGAAACCCTGGAGGGCGGGGACGTGGGTAGGCGTGTTCGAGAGCAGACGGATTTTGTGGATGCCGAGGTCGGCGAGGATCTGACCGCCGAGGCCGACCTGTCGCAGAATGCGCTGGTGTCGATCATCTTCTTGCGTCCTCGCTTCGGGGTGGAAGAGGATTCGGTGAGGCTCAACGGAGCGGTCGATGTCGAATCCGCGGCTGGTGTTGTGCAGGTAGACGAGCGCGCCGCGTCCTGCTTCCGCGATTTGACGCAGGGACTGCTGCACGAGACGATGGCAGTCGCAGATGGAACCGGAGAAGACGTCTCCAGCGAGGCAGTGCGAGTGAACGCGGACCAGCACGGGCTCATCTCCGGCGGTGACATCTCCTTTGACGAGCGCGAGATGGCTTTCACCGCCGTTGACTTCGCTTTCGTAGGCGATGACGCGGAATTCTCCGTGAGGCGTGGGTAGCAGGCTCTCAGCGACGCGGAAGATGTAGCGTTCGTTCTGCAGGCGATAGCGGATGAGTTCGGCTACGGTGAGCATTTTGAGGCCATGGTCGGCGCAGAACTTCGCGAGATCGGGCACGCGGGCCATGGTTCCGTCGTCGTTCATGATTTCGCAGATGACTCCGGCAGGGATGAGGTCGGCCATGCGGGCGAGATCGACGGAAGCTTCGGTTTGTCCGGCGCGAACGAGAACGCCGCCACGACGGGCGCATAGCGGGAAGACGTGGCCAGGACGGGCTAGATCGTGCGCGGTGGAACGAGCGTCGATGGCGACTTTGATGGTGTGGGCGCGGTCATGCGCGGAGATTCCGGTGGTGACGCCTTCGCGGGCCTCGATGGTTTCAGTAAATGCGGTGCCGAAGCGCGATGAGTTCTGCTGGGTCATGGGGCCGAGGCGGAGATAGTCGGCACGCTCCTCGGTGAGGGTGAGGCAGATGAGGCCGCGTCCGTAACGGGCCATGAAGTTGATGGCCTCGGGCGTGACAAATTCGGCGGCGAGGGTGAGGTCGCCTTCGTTCTCGCGATCTTCGTCGTCCACTACGACGATCATGCGCCCGGCGCGAATTTCGTCGAGCGCTCCTGGGACATCGGTAAAGGCGGCGGATTGCATGTTTCTATTCTCCGCCAGTTTTTGAGTTGTGGCGAGTGGAGTCGTTTCGATAGCGGGTCAACTTGACAACTTCAGCTACAAGGCCCGGCGCCGCTATGCCGTATCGACACCCAAGGCTGAATCCACATACTTGATGAGCAGCACCTCGTTGCCGATATCACTGTAGATCAACTCGTCCACTGTGCCGGCCGCGAGAAGAAGACCGTATCCACCGGCGCGCATTCCTTGTTCTGCGCGCTGCACAATGTGGGCCGCTGGATCATCAGGCGGATTTGTAACCGCCGCATGGCTAAGAGATTCGCGCCGGAAGCCCGCTCCGGGATCACGCACGTAAAAAACCAATGCTCTTGCAGTGCGAACGCCTGTTACCTCCACCACTTGTTCGGCATTAAACGCGGCTCCGTGCTCCATTGCGTTCAGTAGAATCTCTCGCAACGCCTGCATCGTTTCCTGGCGTGTGTCCTCAGGCAACTGAGCGCTAAGCTCTCTGGCAAAAGTCATGAGGCGCTCAGCTGTGATAAGTCGGCAGTTTACGCGGACTGATACCCACCCGGGCTTGGCCGATAGAACCTGGATGTCGTCCCGCCATTGATTGTCAGACGCCGCGCGAGAGGCGAGGCTCGCGATTTCGCCCGGATCAAACGGAGGCGTGAAGCATGCGAACACCCGGGCACGCAGGGCGGCGATGACTTCGTCCGGAGTGCTTTGATGAGCCAGGAGGATGCACTTTAGGCCAGGCCGGATGACGCGCATCTCCTCCAGCAGCGCCAAGTCCTCGTCCACGACGCTGTCGGGACTGGTAATTACGACGCCGAAGGATCGCGCACGCAATCGCTGCAAGGCGTCGGCGTGCCCGGCCGAATACTCCATGGGCAAACGGGCGGCAGAGAGCGCATCGCCAATCTCGCGGCTTACGTCTGTCTGACTTCCAATAAGCAGTACCCGGCTCATATTGTGCTCCGAGGCATGAACTAAATAAGTCTAGATCATCGCTCACACAAGGCGCTCTTCGCTACTCAGCCCGGAGCGCTTCAATGGGATTCACCGACGCGGCGCGGCGCGCGGGGATGTAGCTGGCCAGCAACGCCGAAACGGCGAGCACGGCGGCGACGGCGATGAGTGTTGGCGCATCCCATGCCTGGGTGCCGAAGAGCAGATTGCGCATCAGGGTTGCTGCGGCTATGGAGCACACCAGACCCGCGGCAATTCCTATGGCGGTAAGCCACCCCGCCTCTTTTAATATGAGCCGATAGACGGAGCCACGCTGTGCTCCCAGCGCTATGCGTACTCCGATTTCACGCGTTCGCTGGCTTACGGAATACGCAATCACTCCGTATAGCCCTACCACGCCCAACAGCAGCGCCAGTGCGGCGAAGCCTCCTACCAGCCATGCGGCGGAGCGGTGCACATAGGTGGTTGGCGAGTCATGGATTTTGCCGGTCATGGTAATTCCATCCTCCGCACCGAGATTTGGGTCGACCTGGTGGATGGCGGCAGTCATTGCGGGAAGGATGGATGCAGGGGACTGCGAGGTGCGCGCGATGACATCGAAATAATTATCGGGGGTTTGGTTGAAGGGGTAGTAGACGGCTGGCCAGATATCAGAATCCAGCGTTCCTTCCTTGATATCGTCTACGACACCGACGATCTCCTTGATCGACTTCGGCGACAGTTGCGTGTCGCCGATTCTCTTGCCGATGGGGTTTTCGCCGGGAAAGTAACGCTTCGCCAGCGCCTGATTGATGACGACGACGAGTGGCTTGGAGGCATCTTCCTCATCAGTCAAATAGCGGCCCCGCAATAGTTTTGCCTGCAGCGTTGTGAAATAGGCTGAACTTACCTCCCGCTCGTTCACTTCGATGTGATGGCCGTCGTAGGGGCGGCCTACAAACCTGATCCAGTCTGTATTGCCGTTCCCGGTTATAGGCGGACGACTGGTGAGGCTAACAGATCGCACGCCGGGGAGGCTCCCAATCCGGCTGACAACCTGTCGTCCGAGCGCGACCAGCTGGGGATCTTTAGCGTAGGTGGTATCGGGCGCCTCAACCAACAGCGTTGCGAGATGGTCAGGCTGGAAGCCGAGCTCCACGTGGAGCAGCCGGTAGAAGCTCTTGCCAAGCAGTCCGGCACCTGTCAGCAACACCATGGCGATGGCCAGCTGCAGCACGACAAAATTTGCGCCGAAGCGACGCCACATGGCTCCGGCAGAACCGCGGCTGCCTTCGGCAAGGTCCGCTCTCATATTCGACAGAGACAAGCGCAGGGCGGGAGTGATGGAGAAAAGGACGGCGGCGAGCAGCGAGATGACGGCGGCAAACGCTAATACGTGAGGATTCAGGCCAAGGCCCTGCAGGTACGGCACGTAACCCATCAGGTCCATTGGGATAAGCAGGATGAGCAAACGCATGGCTCCCCACGCAGCAGCCAGGCCGAGCACGCTGCTGGCCGCGACGAGCACCAGCCCTTCGGTCACGAATTGACGAATTAGTCGTGCGGGCGATGCGCCCAGCGCGCCTCGCACGGCCATCTCCCGCCTGCGGCTTTCGGAACGTACCAACAGAAGGCTGGCCACGTTCACACATGCGATGAAGAGCAGCAGGCCGGCTCCTGCCAAGAGCACGAGGAGGATCGGGCGAACATCGCCCACGATAGCTTCGCTCAAAGGAATTACTGACGCACCCTGACCGCGATTGCTGTCGGGATATTGCCGTTCAAGCTGCTGCGCGATCGCGGTCATGTCGGCCAGGGCCATCGGAACTGACACGCCGTCTTTGAGGCGGGCGACTCCATCGAGGGCGTGGCAACTGCGCCTCAGATCACAGTCACCCTCGGGATGAAGCGTGGCCCAGAAGTCGGCCTTGCCTCGTGGCGCAAACTGAAAGCCGCGTGGCAGCACACCGATGACGGTGTAGGGAACTCCGCTGAGCGTAATTGGACGGCCTACGATGTCTCGCTTGCCGCTGAACCACTTCTGCCATCCTGTGTAACTCAGCATTATGGTTCGCGGCGCGGCGGGTAGATCCTCGCCGGAATGGAAATCTCGTCCCAGAATGGGATGAATGCCCAGAGTGCGAAAGAACCCATCGGTCACGCGAGTGCCGGTCACCGGCTGTACTCCCGCGGAACTTTTCAGCAGATAACCGGTGTCAGTCCAGACGTCGAAGGAGCTAAAAACTTTATTGAGGCGCTTCCAGTCCAGATAGTCGGGGTAGGAAAGATTGGCTCGCGGAAACAACGGAACGCTCTCCGTTACCGCAACGAGCCGGTTAGGATCCTGGTACGGCAAAGGCTTAATCAGGGTTGCGTCTACAAACGTGAAAATAGCGACGCTGGCGCTCATGCCGAGTGCAAGGATGAGGATGGCTGTGCAGGCGAAGCCCGGATTCTTTCGTAGCTGGCGAATCGCAAATCGGAAATCCTGAAATACCGTTTCAAGACGGAAGCCGGTCACTTCGTGGCTTTGCTCCCTGAGCCTGATTTCGTTTCCAAACTGGCGCATGGCGGCATAATGCGCGGCTTCCGGTGTCATTCCATCGGCCTCAAACGCCTTCTCCTTTTGCTCCCGGTGGAAGGCCATCTCTTCCTCCAGTTCGCTGTTGAAGGTCTCGCGGCGGAGAAGAATCCGGCATTTTTTGAAAAAGCGGGCGATCGGGTTCATAGCGATTCTCCTATGCCTCCTGTAGTACGCGGCTGATGGCCGCAATCATTTGTTCAAACTCGGAGAGTTCGACACCAAGCTGCTTTCGTCCGGCGGGCGTGAGGGTGTAAAAGCGGGCGCGCCGGTTGGTTTCAGTCTTCTTCCATTCGGCTTTCACCCATCCCTGCAGGAGCAGCCGCTGCAGCGCGGGGTAGAGTGAGCCTTCCTCCACGGTGAGAACGTCGTCGGAGAGCCTTTTGATTGAGAGTGCAATGCCGTAGCCGTGAAGCGGGGCGCGGGTGAGGGTCTTGAGGATCAGCATGTCCAGCGTTCCGGGAAGCAGGTCGGGTTTTTTCGGCATAAAGAACATATAGCTTGTCTATGGATAGAGCGTCAATGGTGTGAATACGCTGAGACGCGTCGCGAGGTTCCGTAAATAGTACTGTTCGACAGATAATTTCGAAGCGTAGAATCGCGCCCGGCGTTCTATTCCTTCCCCAAGAGGAGTTTGCGGTGTTCAGATGCCTTGCGTTTTTTCCTTTGGTCGCTCTGGGGGGGACTCTTTTGTTTCTTCCGCAGGACTCGTCTTCCCCAAAATCAGCTCCTTTCAGTATTCCTCCCGATGTCTCGGCTCAGACCAATCCGGTGCATCCGACGGCGGCAAGCACGGCGCTTGCGCGCAAAATGTACGGGTACGATTGCGCCATGTGCCACGGCGCGGACGGCGATGGGAAGGGAGATATGGCTGCCGATCTGAAGACCCATATCAAGGACTATCGCGATCCGGCGTCGCTGAAGGGAATGACGGACGGGGATCTTTTCTACATTATTCAAAAGGGGAAAGGCGAGATGCCAGGCGAAGGCGATCGCGCGAAGCCGGAGCAAATCTGGGGTATGGTGACGCTGGTGCAGTCATTCGGGAAGAAGTAGCTGTGGGGGACAAAATCAATCTGGCCGCGAAGCTTGCGACATTCGCAGAGTACTGGTCGCCGCGCACGGTGGCGCAGATCAATGGTTTCGATGTGATGGTCGTCAAGGTGATGGGCGAGTTCGTTTGGCACAAGCACGATGAAACGGACGACTTTTTCCTGGTGTTGAAGGGGACTCTGGATATTCAGATGAGAGACCGCACGGTAACGCTGGGACCGGGCGAGATGTACGTTGTCCCGAAAGGTGTCGAGCACTGCCCCAGGGCGAATGAGGAAGTGCATCTATTGCTGATTGAGCCGACCGGCACGCCGAACACGGGTGACAAAGAGACTGCCGCTCCTCGCCGGACAGCGTAACGGCGGGTCGTGCAGGTTGTTGACCGTAAATGGCCCGCACTTTATGATGAAGAAGTAACAGCTCATCTGGCTGCAGTTCTGCTGCCTTTATATTGCCCCCTCGTTCAATGGTAGGACAGCTGCCTCTGGAGCAGCCTATCGGGGTTCGAATCCCTGGGGGGCAACCAAATACACAATCCAAGCCCGTCTATTGCCGTCCATACCTGTCTGATAATCATGTGTAAAATGAATAAGTTAGCTCGATTTACCGTCTAATTGCGTCTAAGGCTGTCTGCCTGAAGAGACGTTTGGATGTAGGTATTTTCCACGGTATGCTGGTATCCGTTGTTTGAATCTGCTCTTGGAACGGAGAAATATACCAGGGAGGAAACTCCCTGGACATGAGCAACTGGTTCCAGGGTGGCTTCGCTGGCGGGGGAGACTTCGTGGCAAACCGCCCGATGCTCGTGGGCGAAAATGGCCCTGAGATCCTAAATCCATCCACAGCGGGAACTATCATCCCGAATCACGCTCTGGGCGGCGACATTCATCACGTCTATGTCGATGCGAGCAACAGTCACGATCCGGCGGCAACGGAACAGGCAGTGCACCGCGCCATGCGTCAGTACATGCCTCAAATCGTTACCCATTCGGTGCGAGGAATGCGCGAGTCGCAAAAGCGTCGTCCGCTTTGCCGCCGCTAACATCCCATTATCCAGAGCCTGCCAGCGCGGACTCAACTGTGAATCCATGAAAAGACTAATCTCCATCCTGTTCTTGCTGTTCTGCCTCTCTGTGCTGCACGCGCAGACAGGCACCGTCACTGTCAACGGCTCCAATATTGTCGATTCGACAGGAACGCCGCTCGCTAACGGCACGATCTACTTCGTTCCGGTGACTAACGCCGGTAGCCCGCTCTCTTACCGCTTCAATGGCAAGGGACAGGCAAGGAGCAGTCCCGCTTCTGCGAACGTCGTGAACGGCGCATTTAGTTTGACGCTGGCCGACACGTCGCTGACGAGCCCGACTAATGTCTGTTTCTCTGTGACGGTCATCAATAACGTCAGCGGCCAAAATGTGCTCGGGCCGGGCTACGGGTGCGTTCAGCCAGCCTACAATACGACTTCACCAAACAACTGGTGCTCATCCGGTTCCTGCAACTTCGACAATTACATCCCGCGCCTGCCCGCTCTTCCTGTCAGCACTTTTCCAAATCTGACGGTGGGCAGCGTCTCGACAGTCGCTCCCGGCTCAGCCCCAACCGCCGCAATAGCCGGAAACAATCCGAGCTACACGCTCAATCTGGGCATCCCAACCCCGAATTTCAGCCTGGGAACAATGACAGTCGGAACCTCGGCGACGGATTTTGGCGCGACGATCACGCAAGCTGGCGGCAACCTCAATTGGCTCCTGAATGTGAAGTTCCCATTAGCTCCCAGCGCGACGGACACAACTAAACTTCCTCTTGCTGGAGGAACGTTGACCGGCCCCTTAACAGCGCCCGGATTCACCGGTCCTCTTACAGGTACTGCGTCGGGTAACCTTCCACTTACTGGCGGTACTCTTACTGGGCCGATTACTATCACTCCTCCTGGCAGTCAAACAGGAAGAACGTTCGCGACGCCTCTATCGGGCGCAACCATGACTGATAGCTCGGCACTAGCGACTAGTGGAGCGGCGCAAGGTGACACCCATCTGGCCCCATTCATGTCCGGCATCATTCAGGAGAACACACCGAATGATGACGCCATGTACCTGAATTTTAATTGCAACTATACAGGGACAGGCGCGACTGGCAACTGCATTCCAGCCTTCTTTGTCGCCGGAAATACTGCTGGAGACACTCACAGTGGAATATGGGGCGGTAACGCGATTGTCGCGGAACATGCGAATACATCCTCCTTTGGTTGGGAAACAAATACCTTCAACTTCAACCAAAACGGCGATATTTTGCCGAATGGAAACTATACGGCTGGCCCTTTCTTAGGGGTTGCTGCGACGGCTGCATCGGGGACTGGATACTACACACAGCAAGCCGCCTTCCTTGCAGACGATGACAACGTAGGAGGTACTGGAGGAGGGTGGGATTACGATTTTCTCGGCGCTGCTGCGAATGACGGTGTGCTATTGTGCGGACTTCCTTTGAACGGCGGGTTAATAGGAACCTGCGTAGCGCACTCGGCATTAGGACTTTCTACGTCTTCTCAAAACTTCTCCAGCACTCCAGATCAGGACAACGTAACGATTTGGACGGGAAGCACGAACGGCAATCACGCAGTCATATCTCGAAGCGTTCCTAGATCGGGAGCGAATGCCGTCTTCTGCAAGACTTTCACATTCGATTCGACGCTAGGTTTTGAAGCGTGTTCCGATGGTTCGATTACTTCGTTTGGTCAAAGTAACTCATCGGTTACAAGCACTGGTATAGGCGGTAGTTTCAGTGCTGTGAATGGCAGTAATAGCATTCAAATATCGTCTGCGGGATCATCGCCTGGACCACAAAATTGGGTGAATGCGGGAATTGTGGAGTCCATTGGAAATTACGTCGATGATGCCTATGGTGCAGGGAGTATCCATTATTTTCAAGTCAACAGAAATACGCTAGGCACACTAAACTCCACATCTCTGACATGGACCGTGCCGCAAAGCGATCCAATGCACCAACTTTCTTCCGGCGTTCCTACAGGCACGACAAGCCCTTGCAGTATTGGGGCGACGGATCAGAACACAGCCGCGACTTCAGCCAGCACCGTGCTGTATGTGTGCTATCCAGCGAATACTTGGACAGCAATAACGGTTCCATAGAATCATGGCAAATCCTACATCCATCATCGTCGGCAGCAACACGTACAGCCTCGTCCAGATGCCAGCGTCTCCTGGCCCGAAGGGAACTGTACTTTCGTTCTCCGATACGGTCGCGCAGGTCACGTCGCCGTTCACGCTGCAGACACAGACGCAGCAATGGCCGGGAGCGGATCGCTGGTCGGCGCAGTTCACGCTTCCGCCGATGCCGCGCTCGCAAGCGGTTGCATGGTCAGCGTGGCTGAAGCAGCTACGCGGCACCCTATGCGTCTTCCAGCTTGGAGGCGGAGACGCTGCTACGCCGCTCGGAACGCCTATGGGTGCGCCTCAGGTGGATGGGACGGTGGACACGAACAATACCACATCCACTTCTGTCCTCTACACGAAGGGCTGGCAGCCGAACACATAGCGGCTGCTCCAGCCGAACGATTATATCCAGATCGGTTACCGGCTCTACTCCTGCCTGGACTCAGTCGTCTCCGACGCGAACGGGAAGGCTCAGTTCAATATCTGGCCCATCATCAGAGAGACTCCGACGGACGGCACACCGCTCGTGCTCCACAACACGCAGGGAATATTCAGGCTCGCTCAGAATGATCGCCAGGTCTCCTGGGATGTCTCGCAGCTCTATGCTGTCTCGTTCAAGGCAATCGAGGTGCGCTGATGCCCAGAGACCTTGATTCAAGTTCGACAGCCGCACTCACCAGTGACCTGATTCGACCGGCGTTCTTCGCCGAGCTCACGTTCAAGAGCCGAACCTGCTATTGCTGGACAGGCCCCGGCTCCTATGAATGGAACGGAAACACGTTCCTGGGGCTCGGATCGATGGTAGAAATCTCCGGGCAAAGTGAGGGCGTGGAGATTCAGGCCAACGGAATCACGCTGACGTTCTCCGGCTTCGATTCTGTCCTGTTCGGCGAGTCCATGTCGGACGTTCAGCTCTGTGCTCCGGCGACGGTGTGGTTCGCGCTGCTCGATGGGAACATGAACATCATCGGTTCGCCGTCCGTTTTCTTCGGCGGGATCGTCGATAAGCCCACAGGGCGCGTCGGCACTGACAAGTGCGACACCAACGGATTTGCGCCTGATGGCTCTCGCCAGGACAACTTCGAGTACGCACGGTGCGCTTTCAGGTGATTGCCAGAAGCTACATTGAATCGCCTGAAAAGACACCTAAGCAGCAAGCCCCACAGCTGCTCACACGCAACGCCGGAGAGAACCGAGAACGCGATCCTTGCGTTACGGAACAAGTACCCGTCTTGGGGAGCGCGGAAGCTCAAGGCGAGGTTGGAGCAGTTGGAGCCTAGCGTGGACTGGCCAGCGGCCAGCACGTTCGGAAACATTCTTCAACGAGCCGGTTTGACCAGTCCCAAGCGGAAAGAGCGACGCACAACGCCGTACTCAGAACCATTCTCCGAGGTGACAGCACCGAATCAACTCTGGTGCATGAACTTTAAAGGCTATTTCAATACGGGTGATGGCACGCGTTGCGATCCGTTCACCATCACAGACGCTCATAGCCGTTATCTGATCCGCTGCCAGATCGTCTCCCGGATGGACTTGAGTCAGACACATTGAGCGATCCAAACGCATTCACCATTTGGCCGAAGATTGAAGGAATCGATGCTCTCGCGGAGTTGGCGCTCAACCTGCACTGGTCCTGGAACCATGCTCGGACGAGCTGTGGCAACGCCTGGATTCCGAACTATGGGAGATCGATCTGAACGGCTCCATCGGTGATTTGGGTTATTCGCACCAGACGATGTCTTGTAAATCAGAGCATGATGAAACGAACAAGCTGTTCGCTTATCGCTTTCCCGTTATTCTTTGGAACGAATTCGGACTGCTGCTGCGAGAGGGCGAGAGAGGTGTAAAGTCTTAGTACTATGGTCCGCATGCAGAACCAATTCGCCCTGGGACCGGCTAATGACTTGTAAGCGCGCGCCCGGAGTGATGCCGTGCGCTTTGAGCCGCTTTAATAAGGCTCCGTCCTGATCCGAAACACTGTCCACGACGAATTTCCCATCCTCTTCTATATCAGTCAACGGTGTAGAAACCTGCTTCGGCATTCGTCCGTCCAGGGCGGGAATGCAATGTCCATGAGGATCGAACCTGGGCCGCCCCAGTTTTGCGTCGATGCGCTCCTCGAATCGCTCCGAGATGAAGTGCTCCAGCCGTTCCGCCTCATCATGCACTGCTTCAATGGGATAATCCAGCACCTCGTAGAGAAACGCCTCAAGCAGCCGATGGTGGCGCACGATCTCCAGTGCGCGCCTCCTGCCCGCCGCTGACAGACGCACACCGCGCCGCGACTCGTATTCCACCAGCGGCGACGGGGATGCGGCTAGTTTTTGCAGCATGTTCGTGATCGATGCCGGAGCGACCCCGAGCCGCCCCGCGAGTGCGGTACTCGTCACTCGCTCCTCCTCGGGTCCGCCCAGAGTAAGGATGGCCTTCAAATAGTTGTCCACCGATTCCGTGTTCAGGTTGACGCGTCGCGTCGCCATGTTCCTCCCAAGGCTTCCAGTTGACACTCCCTTATTTTAGGTGTACCTAATTGATTTAGGTAAGCCTAAATTAGCTCGGCGCGGTGGGCCCTTCCCGAATTCCGCTCCATGCAGCAACGCACACGACAACCGGGAGTCCCGATATGCAAGCCCTTCGAGCATGGAAACACAACTTCATTCTGTTGTCGGCATTAACTATAGTCAACCCATCTTTTCTCCAGGCGCAGAGCGGAACCAGCAGCGCTCTCTCCGGAGAAGTAACTGACCAGAGCGGCGCTGCCGTTCCCAATGCAGTGGTTACCGCTACCGAGGTCGACACAGAGGCAGCCCGCACCAGCCAGACGGATGGCTCCGGACACTTTCTCTTTTCCCAGATCAATCCCGGCGTCTATGTGGTCACTATCGCGGCGGCCGGTTTCGCTCTCTCCAAATCGGAACCGACATCTGTCGGCGTCGGCAGAACCGTTGCTCTCAACTTTTCGCTTCGGGTTCAAACGGGCAGTCAGATTGTCGAGGTGACAGGCCAGCAGGGCCTGCTCAGTCTCGATAATCCCAACACGACCACCACCATCGAAGCGAAAACAATCAGGAGCCTCCCCAACCCCGGCCAGGACCTGACTTATCTTGCCCAGTTCGCACCGGGCGCGCTCATGAATACCGCCGGCTCATCGAACGATGCAAAGGCGGCAGGCGGCTATGGCAATGTCGAGTTCAACGGATTGCCCGCCACATCCAATGGCTACATCCTCGACGGCTACGACACGAACGATCCCTGGCTTGGACTGAACATCGGGCTTTCGACCAATCTCGTCATCGGCCTCGATGCGGTGCAGGAAGCGACCGTGAACACAAACTCCTTCTCCGTCGACCAGGGGCGTTACGCTGCGGCCCAGGTAAACTACTTCACCAAATCCGGAACGAACGCATTTCATGGGGATCTGTATGAGACATGGAACGGATCGCTTTTCAATGCGGAAAACTACTTTCTGCACGCGAACGACACGTCGGACAACATCGCCAGCAAGCCCCGGTCAACCGTAAATGAGTTCGGCGTCAGTATTGGCGGACCAATACGCCGGAATAAGCTCTTCTTCTTCGGGCATTATGAAGGCATCCGCATTGCCTTGCCGCTCGTCTCCCAGATCACTCTCCCAACTCCCGCCTACCAGCAATACGTGCTTGGACAGCTGGCCGTTGGCGGAACCGATCCCGTTACCGGGACTGCTCTCCCGGCACAACCTGCGGAAATTCTCTTCTATCAGAAGATGTTCTCTCTGCTGCCCGCGCCTGGCGGATCGCCAGTGCCCATCGTGGGATGCTCACTCGGAACCAACGGTGACGGTTGTGCCACCCAGCGCCAGGCGTCCCTCAACAACAGCGACAGCGAAAACCTCATCGTGGTGAAAGTCGACCACACCATCAATGCAAAGGACAGTGTCTGGTACCGCTTCCAGCAGGACACCGGACTTCAGGCAGCGTACACCGATCCGATCAACCCTATCTTCAACTCGTATTCGCCTCAGCCGCAGCGCACTCTTGTCGTCGGCTACACCCGCGTATTCAGCCCGGCCCTGGTGAACCAGTTCAATCCCGGAGCCAGCTGGTACTCCAGCACTTTTGAGCCGAACAACTATTCGCAGGTGCAGCAGACCTTTCCCATCGTGCTCTCGTCCGGCAGCGATAGCGTGCCCTTTACGACAATCGGAGGCAACAACAATACCTATCCGCAGGGCCGCAAGGTGACCCAGTGGCAGGTCAATGACAACCTGACCTGGACACATGGAAAGCACACCTGGAAGTTCGGCATCAACACCCGCCGTCTCGACGTCAGCAACTATGACCTTGGCGAAGGTACCGTGCCGAGTGTGACCTATAACGATCTCGCGCAGTTCACTTACGGAGCGGCATATACGGCTAGCCAGAGCTTTCCGGTTTCCCTGAAAGAAAGGGTCTCGGCCGGAAATCTCGAATACTATGCGATGGACACCTACAAAGCCTCGCCGCGAGCCACCCTCACCTATGGCATGCGCATAACCTGGAATACCAATGTTACGAGCGCCAAGGATCTCTTCTCCCGTACGGCGGGATCCTTTCTCGATGCCTCGCATGAAACCAGCCAGCCGCTCAAGCAGGTCGTGCTCAGTAATCTCCACGACCTATTTCCGGCAACACCTCTGTTCGTTTATCAGCCAAGGGCTTCCTTCGCTTACCAGCTTCTCTCGCATACTGCGCTTCATGGCGGGTTTGGAGTCTTCAATGACATCATCCCCATGCAGATTGCCGACCTTGCCGCTATGAACGCGCCTAACGATCCTACCTTTGTCGGTGGTATCGGCGGACAAGTCGGCGGCATCGGTATCGCGCCCGGTGTTCCCGGCAGCGCCGTCGACGCCGCCGTCAGCGCCAACAACTCCTTCCAGTCCACCTTTCGGTCGGGTGGGGCCCCTTGTCTGGAAATCCGGCCGGGCGCTCCAACCTGTCCGTTAGCGGTGAGTCTCAACACCTTTCCGAGCGGAACGCTCAAGACTCCGTACTACTATCAGTACAATCTTGGCATCGAGCAACAGATCGGGGTACGCGGCAATCTCCGCGCCGACTTCGTCGGCACCCGAGGGCTGCACGAACCCTTTCAGGTGCAGTTCAACGGCTATCAAACCGTTTGCAATGGATGCTTCGCGCCCTTTCCTTATCAGCAACCCCTCGACCAGCGTTTCGGCAATGTAAACGAGTTCCGCACAGACGCCAACAGCAGCTATGCCGGCCTGCAGACGGCCTACACACAGCAGTGGGGCGGACTGACGCTGCGCGGCAACTACACCCTCAGCCATTGTCTCGATGAGGTGTCGAATGGCGGATTGCTCGCATTCTCGACCCAGGGCCTCATGTCGCCTTTGCCCGGGGAATTGCGCCGGCAGTATGCCAGTTGTGACTATGATGTCCGGCACAATGTCTCGGCCTTCGGGCTTTACCAGGCGCCGTTCCACTCCAGCCATGCTCTTCTGCAGCAGATCTTCGGAGGCTGGTCCTTCTCCCAGACCGCCTTCCTGCACTCCGGCTTGCCGTTCAGCGTGCTGAGCGAACCTTATATTGCTAACGGCAACGGCGTCTTTCAGGCAAATGGAGCGAGCACCGTGCAGTTCAACGCGCCTGCGTATGCCAATCGGGTGTCCGGCGTGCCCGTATACAGGAACAAAGCAACCACAGGCGTCACCGTGGCAGGAACGAAGCCATGGCTCAACCCGAATGCGTTCGTTTCCGTAGTCGATCCGGCAACCGGAGCCTGCACCGGCGGAGACTCGCCGGCGAACTGCCAGTTCGGCAACTCAGGACGCAACTCCGTCCGCGGACCGCATTACCTGAGTTCAGACATCTACATCACCAAGACGTTTCCGATTCGAGAAGGCGTCAGGTTCCGTCTCGATGCTCAGATGTTCAACGCCTTCAACCATCCCAACTTCGCCCTCCCCAGTGAGGTGCAGGCCGGCGTGCCGGGCGGTTCGATCCCAGCCAGGTTCGGAACGCTCCAAAGCACGATCTCCCCTCCCACCGGCTTGCTTGGTGTCGGACTCGGCGGAGACAGTTCACCGCGCATGATTGCATTCCAGGGGAGAATTGAATTCTAGAAACACTACGAAAAGGTGACGCTCGTTCAATCTAGGCGTTTCGCAAGCTTAGACTGGAAGAGAAACGGTCGAGATCGCATGATCGCCAACTCACTCAAGCGATTAGTGGCAGCAAGTCACACGGCCGTGTAGTCGGCTTCTCGTACAAGTGAATTCTGTAATGCTCTAAAAGTGGTGATCAAGTCAACTGAAGTGATGCTGCAGAAGGACTGAGCACAACCCACTACCAGAGAAGTTTCAGCGCGAATTGAACCTGTCGGGAGGTCGTTGCCGTGCTGGTGATTGCTCCGGCTGTTCCGGAGAGTCCTGACGGGGTGAAGACGATCAGGTTCGGCGTGTTGAAGTTGGCGCGGTTCAAGAGATTGAAGAGCTCTCCGCGGAACTGGAAAGTGAGACCTTCGCGGAGAACGGTGTCCTTCTGTCCGGCGAAATCCCAGGTAGCGAGGCCCGGTCCGCTCAATGTGTCCCTGCCGAGGTTGCCGTAGAAACCGCCGTTGGGTGGGGGCGGTAGAAACGCAGAGGGATTGAACCACTGCGACGGCTTGCCGATAATCGCCGATCCGTGGAAGTTGGGGTTTACGAAGGGCCGTACTGGATTGCGTGTGTCTCCGTTGTTGGAAGGGTTGTAGCTGAGCTGGGGTGTGATCGGGAATCCAGACTGCAGAGTGACGATGCTGTCGACCGACCACCCGCTCACGGCTCCGTTAGCCATGCCGTGAAGATCATGTGCGAATATCTTGCCGCGACCGAAAGGCAGCATGTAGACGGCGCTTATGACGCCGATGTTCCTGACGTCGTAGGTGGCGAGTCCCCAGTCGGCGTGCAGGTCATACGGATTGGAAACCAGGCCAGGGGCGTTTCCGGCGGTAGTTGAGTTCAGGGAGTCTCCGTTGTCGAGCGCTTTGGACCAGGTGTAAACGCCGCGCAGCGCGAGGTCGTGGCTGAAGCGGTGATTCAGGTCGACCTGGAGCGAGTTGTAATTGCTGTTGCCCCAGGAAAACCAGGTCCAGGTGTTGGCCAGTGTTGGATTGGCCTTGGGGGTTCCGGCCGGGATGTAGTAGCTTCCGGCAGGAACGGCGGAGCCGACCAGGGGCGCGGGGAAATTGGCCGGATAGGCAGCGGGGCACGGCGATGCCGGGCAAATGGTCGGTACGGGCTCGTTACCGTCAACACCGACGAGTTGGTGATAGCCGTGAGAGCCGACGTATCCCACTGTGAGCGAGGTGTTGGGGGTGAGCTCCTGCTCGACGCGAAGCGAGTACGAGATGAGGGTCGGCATCTTGACGTCGGGTTGCACGCCGCCGGGCACGAGGAGCGCTTTTGCCGGGGGCGGCCCGGAGGGGCTGATGGGAAGGCTCGATACTGGCAACGACGCGATGCTGTAGGTGGGATTGAAAGGCGCATTTTGATCCATGCGGTATCCCAGGTCGTCGAGCAGTTCGTTGTAGATGCCGAAGCCGGCGCGCACGACGGTATTGTCCGGGCGCGGGCTCCAGGCTATCCCGATGCGGGGCTCAGGGAGAAACTTCGCGTTGTTGGTCGTGAAGGCGTTGTCCCCGATACGCGGCTGGCTGGAAATGGTGCGGCCCGTAAAGGTGTAGTTGGCAGCGCGGCCGTGGGCCTCGTTCCAGCCTGTGGAGAACTCACCGCGGAAGCCGAGGCTAAGCGTGAGCCTTGGGTTGATGCGAATCACGTCCTCAGCACGGACGGCTCCGAAGAGCGACCGCCAGTTCATTTCGGTGGGCGCAGGACTGTAGAGGAAGCTGCTGGTGGTTCCCGCGAGGAAGGTCTGAAGGCTGGTGAAGGTGGCCTGTCCGTATTGGCTGAGGTTCAGAGTTTCGTTCGACTGAAAGTTCTGGAACCAGGCGCCGAAGCTCCATTGATGCCGGCCACGCGAAAGAGTCACGCGGTCTTCGTAGGTGTAGAGATTGCGCGCGATGGGCAGATTGCTTCCATTGTTGCTTCCTGCCAGGCCGACTTGCGCCTGCGGATTCGAAGCGGCGCTGCCGCCGACGACTACTGCTCCAACGGGACGGCCGCTGACAAATCCCGGGACGGCGGTTGCCGGGGTGCCGGGTGTCGGCTCTCCGGTGAAGTAATAGCCGGCGCGCGAGTAGCCGACGCGGGCGACGTTGAGCAGGGTAGGCGAGAAGACGTGGGTTTCGTCGAGGCTCAGCACCTGTTCGCGTAGGGTAAGAATGTCCGTGCTATAGGGATTGGCCACGGTCTCGGTGAAGTCGGCTCCGTCGTCAATGGTGTAGATGGCGGAGAAGCTGTCCTTCGGGGAGAAAGTCAGATCAAAGCGCGCGGTTCCGAAGTCTTCGCGAATGGTTTGCAGAGGGCTGCTGAAAAATTCTGCGATACCGTTGAAGTCGGGAGCACCTGCCGAAGGAGTCGGCCAGAGGTTCAGCAGAGGTATGACGCTGGGAGCGGCAGACGTCCGCGATGCCAGGTCGGGCACGAACGCCACGGAGGTCTGGTGGAGATGTTGGCGGAAGCCTTCGTAGTTTCCGAAGAGGAAGGCTTTGTCTTTCTTCAGAGGTCCGTCCAGTGAGGCTCCGAACTGATTGCGCTGGAAAGGCGGAGCTGATCCCTGATCGAAATAGTTGGGCGCATCCAGGACATTATTGCGCAGGAACTCGTAGGCCGATCCGTGAAGGCGGTTGGTTCCTGAGCGAGTGACGATGATGACCTGAGCGCCGGGCCGCTTGCCATACTCGGCTCCATAGGAGTCGCGCAGGACTTTGAATTCCTGCACTGCTTCAACGCCCAGCAGCTGCTGGCTGGGACCGCCGGGCTGCATATTGTTCTCGGCGGCGCCGGTGAACTCGATACCGTTGAGCAGGAATAGATTTTGCTGCGGGCGGTTCCCTGAAACTGCGAAATTGTTGCCGGTGGTTGAGTTGGAAACGCCGATGCCTCCCGTCTTTTGCGATGTGAAATTGACGATGCCGGGATTGAGAGTGAGCAGGAGATCGTAGCTGCGGCCATTCAGGGGAAGGTTTTGTACCTGCTTCTCGTCGACGAGGCCGGAAATGTCCTAGTAGAGCTATTCACGACCGGGACATTCTCGGTTACGGCCACCTATTGCTTAATCTGGCCCACCTGCAACGTAAGATCAGCGGTGGCATCCTGGCCGACGACGAGAAATATCCCGGTGCGCACCTTTTCGGCAAAGCCGTCTTTTTTCGCGTGGAGCTCGTAGTGTCCGACCGGCAGTTCGAAGAGCTCATACTGCCCTGCCTGATTGGTGAGTGTGGAGCGTGAGATTCCTGAATCGGTATCTGTCGCCGTGACTGATGCCGACGGCACGGCGGCGCCTGACGGATCCATTACTCTTCCAGACAAATTCGCCGACACCTGCGCTTGCGCGGAGAGGAAGCAGAAGGCGAGCAGAGACAGCAGAGCAGTAGAGAGACGGCCGCCTGTAAATGACATTGTCGCCCTTTCCCGGTTCGAAAATATTGAAGGACTAGGTTCGCGCGTGTTCTGACTGCCGAACCA
The DNA here is from genome assembly GCA_963743135.1 of uncultured Acidobacteriaceae bacterium. Lineage (GTDB taxonomy): Bacteria > Acidobacteriota > Terriglobia > Terriglobales > Acidobacteriaceae > Silvibacterium. The sequence goes on along the minus strand of CAVUON010000005.1, from coordinate 1,170,845 downwards.
CCGGAATGACACGCAACTTTTGAGATTTGTCTCGTCTTCGAGGATCAGGTTCTGACCTTTGCCTAGACATATGAAGTTAAACGAATATATTCGTTAATGTCAATCGTATCTAGTCGGGTCTCCTGATCGTGACATCCGTTAGATTTGAAGAGGGCAATCGCGGTCTGGCCCTTCTTTAGGCGGAGTTTTCGTACTTCATCCGTGGGGATGATGGATGTGATGTGCCGGCCCCGACAAACAGTCTGAGCTGCGCGAACAATCCACCGATTTTGATATCCGTAATTCGGCCGATGAACTGGTTTCGTCCGCTCACACTTCGAGCGAGGCGACGCCTCAACTCCGGAGTATCTGTGACGACGTTACGAGGCACCAAATGATCGATTTCAGACTCGGGATTCCGATGATGGCCGCCGGGCGTTTGGATTGTCTTTATTTTGCCGTGGTAAATCCATTTCTTCAGAGAAGAGTAGCCAAGACCGAGCACGTCAGCCGCTTCACGAGGGGTATAGAGCCTAGACATAAAGGATCGCTTTCTCGTGGCGAATATTCGCGCTGGAAAGCAAACTGCAACTCCTAACATCGGTCAAGGAATAGGGCTTGGATTCTGGAACACGTTTGTGACCATTGATGGTGCCAGCTCTCACGTGCCAGATGGATCGCGTCACGCGAAGTTCCAGGTTCTCAAAATCGACATCGCTCCAGCGAAACGCTAACAATTCGCTGACTCGAAGTCCTGTTGACGCCGCAGTGCCGCCCGATTTGGAACATCATCTTGTGCTGGACAACCATGGGACGCATAAGACCGCTGTGGTCCGGCAGTGGCTACAGAAAAGGCCACGCTATCATCTGCACTTCACCCCCACGCATGCGTCCTGGCTAAATCAGGTGGAACGCTGGTTCGCGCTGCTAACCCCGAGGCAGATCAAGCGGGGCTCCCATCGAAGCGTTTAAGGAATTGGAAGCTGCGATCCGCGAGTTTATTACGGTCCACCACCAACAGCCAAAGCCTTTCCTCTGGACCAAATTTGCGGACCAGATTCTGGCCTCCATTGCACGCTTCGCTACCTCAACTCTCGCCGCACAACCACCAGTACATAATGCAAGAAATCAATGACTCAGGAGACTAGCGAGCGTTCTTATAAATCATTTCAAGCAGCTCGTCGTACATGGCTTCTTTCTCTTCTTCTGAACCGCTCCTGATGGCGTGGGTCGCACAATGCGCCAGGTGATTGCGCATCAGAGAGCGAGCGACGGCGCGTAACGCCTCCTGCGCAGAAGTGACCTGCATCAGAATGTCAGCGCAATACCGGTCTTCTTCCACCATGCGCTGGATGCCACGCACCTGGCCTTCAATGCGGCTGAGCCGGCGAAGATTCGAAGCCTTGATTTCAGGATCAACGCCAACTGCTTTACGTCCCGCAACAAGGATCTCGCATCCATAAAAGGCTTCGGTCGAGCGTTTGTTTTTCCTGGTGGCCATGATTCTCCTTACCCGAGCTTCAACCGGCTCAGACGCAGGCTATTTGTTACGACACTGAAAGAGCTGAAAGCCATCGCTGCGCTGGCCAGCACTGGACTGAGCAGTAACCCGCAGACAGGATACAGAATTCCGGCCGCGATCGGAATGCCAACGACGTTATAAGCAAGAGCCCAGAACAGATTTTGGCGCATAACACGCATGGTGCCGCGCGACAGTGCGATCGCAGCTGCCACCCCGTTCAAATCGCTGCGCATTAGCGTGACATCGCCGGCTTCCATGGCGACATCGGAGCCTGTCGCCATCGTGATGCCTACCTCCGCCTGCGCCAACGCGGGTGCATCATTTACTCCGTCGCCGACCATGGCAACCGAGCGCCCCTGTGCTTGTAGACGCCTTATCGCATCCACTTTGCCCTGCGGCAGCACGCCGGCAATCACGTCATCCACCCCTACTTCGCGGGCGATAGCGTGCGCAGTCCGTTCGTTGTCGCCGGTGAGCATCACCACATCCAGGCCTTCGCGATGGAGCCGGCGAATGGCCGCGATCGAGGTCGACTTGACTGTATCAGCCACGAAAATAATTCCGGCAAGTTCGCCGTCGATCGCTACCCACAGCGGAGTCCGGCCTTGTTCTGCCGCCTGTTCGGCAGCCCGGGTCAACGGCGAAACGGAGACACTATGCCCCTGCATGAGCTTCACATTGCCGATCAGGGCCGCATGCCCTTCAACGATGCCCACGACGCCCTGACCCGTCAGTGACTCGAATTCCTCCGGCTGCGACAGAGTCAGGCCGTTCTGCGTCGCACGGCGGACGACGGCCTCGCCCAACGGGTGCTCGCTGGCGCGCTCGAGTGCTGCAGCGACGCGAAGGACCCGGTCCTGAGAAAAGCGACTCGACGGATTGAGCAGCACCTCCGTGACTTCTGGATGTCCTGCCGTGATGGTACCCGTCTTGTCGAGCACCACAGTGTCAATCTTTTCGAGCCGCTGGAGTGCTTCGCCGCCCTTGATGAGCAATCCAAATGCTGCTCCGCGTCCGGTCGCCACCATGACGGCAGTGGGAACGGCCAAGCCCATAGCACAGGGACACGCGATTACCAGCACAGTTACTGCCGCGGCAAAGGCCTGCATCGTGCCCGCACCGTGAGCAAAGAATCGCCAGGCTCCGAACGTGACGATGGCCAAAGCCAACACGGATGGTACGAAGATGGCGCTGATGCGATCTGCGAGATGCTGAATTGGCGCGCGAGATCCCTGAGCCTCACGCAAGAGCCGCACAATCTGCGCCAGCGTGCTTTCGGCACCCACCATCGTGGCACGGTACTGGAGCGACCCGCGCTGGTTGAAAGTGCCTCCGATAACGTGATCCTGCGCTTCCTTTTCGACGGGCAGCGACTCGCCGGTTAGCATCGACTCGTCCACGCTGCTCTTCCCCGAGATTACTTCGCCATCTGTCGGCATGCGCTCGCCAGGACGGACGAGGATGATGTCGCCGCGCTGGATTGCCTCGAGTGGCACATCGTGCTCCAGGCCTTCTCGGAGCACGCGTGCGGTCTTCGGCTGCAGTTGCACCAGCTTGCGCAATGCGAGAGCAGTGCGGCCCTTGGCTTGACTTTCGAGGGTGTTGCCAATCAGGACGAGTCCAATGATCAGAATGCCTGCTTCGTAATAAACATCAGGTGCGATACCGTGGGCGAGAAAGAAGCCCGGCGCCACGGTGCTGGCTGCGGAATAAAGAAACGCGGTTCCCGTGCCCAGCGCAACCAGAGTATTCATGTCCGCCGTCTTGTGCAGCAACGCCGACCAGGCCTTGACGTAAAATCGGCGTCCAGCCCAGCCGATGATGAATACCGAAAGCACAAAAAGGAACCAGCGTACGCTGTTGTCGCTGACTGAATACAACCATGGCGCCATTTTTCGCAAAGCCGGATCGAGGACCTGCATGGACCAGCTCATGAACGGGTCCTTCATGCGCTGGAGGCCGCCCACACTCGCCATGCTCGTCAGTGGCATGGAGGCGACCATGGCGACGACGCCCGCCAGGACACTGACCCAGGCCTTCCAGCGCAACTGGTGATACTCGCGCAGCTGGTCTTCGTCATTTTTCTCCTGTGCGGCGAGAACCGATTCATTCGCTACCGGCAATTCCGCGTCGTAGCCCGTGCTGCGAATCTTCTCGACCAGTCCGGAAGGTGAGATCACACGCGGATCAAAGGTGACGGTCGCATTGTGCAACATGAGATTGACGGTCGCGTCCTGAACTCCAGCCTCACCTGCCAATGTCCTTTGGATAAAGGACTGGCATGCCGCGCAGGTCATGCCAGTGACCGGAATGTTGACCCGTTCCAAAGTGGCAGTCGAAACCGCACCTCTGCCGCTTACTATCTCGTCTTCTAAAGTTTTTGACATCGGTTACTCCCCGAATCCGCCATCAACGCGAGCCGCGAACCCAATGCGGTCCACAGCCGCCGTGATCTCGTCTGCTGAGGTTTTTGCGGCGTCGAACTTGACCTGTGCTGAGCCAACTTCTACGGAGTCGACGCGAACGCCGTCGATACCGGCAAGCGCATTCGTCACCCGGCGCGCACAAGCTCCGCAGTGCATACCTTCAATGGACAGTCTGATTGTGTTTTCCATGCTTCTGAATCTCACTACAACTACAGATGCCCATACCCCCATGGGGTAGTCAGAAAATAATCGAGCCCCGAATCGACATGAATGAAACTGGCATGCACGCAGCCGTGGCGGGATTGGATAAGACTCCGCGGAATGAGTGGCCGAATGTGCTGGTGGTGCACATCGCCTTTCAGATCATGGTGGGAATCGGGACGCTGCTGATCTGCGTCAGCCTGGTTGCCACGTGGCTGGCTTGGAGGCACGGGCCCCTGATAGAGAGTCCCCGCTTTCTGCAATTGTTGGTGCTCTGCAGTCCGCTGGGATTTGTGGCGGTGGAATCCGGGTGGGTGGTTACGGAGGTTGGCCGCCAACCCTGGATCGTCTACCATATTATGAGGATCTCCGCCGCGGTGACGACGATGCCGGGCCTGACCACTCCTCTGGTTCTGTTCACGGGCCTATTCCTGATTCTGGCCGCGATTGTGATATGGCTCATGAGCAGACATGTGATAGCCAGCCCAAGCGAAGCATAGATTCGCGCCATTGCGGGGAATGAGGTGGTGCTCCATGCACGCTCCTGAGATGTTGCTTGCTCTCATCCTGATGATCTCTCTGACCTTCTATGTGCTGTCTGGCGGCGCGGATTACGGTGGCGGCGTGTGGGACCTGCTGGCCAGCGGGCCGCGCAGGCAGCAGCAAAGGGAGCTGATCTCAAATGCCATCACTCCAGTCTGGGAGGCGAACCACGTCTGGCTGATTCTGGTGGTCGTACTGCTCTTTGCGGGATTCCCCGGCGCGTTCGCCGCGATGACAACAGCATTGAATATCCCGCTGACCGTTTTAATCGTCGGGATCGTCATGAGTGGTTCGTCCTTCGTCTTTCGCGCCTACCATACGGGTGACGACCGAACGCAGAGGCGTTGGGGCCTGATCTTCGCGATCGCCAGTACCGTCACGCGAATCTGTCTGGGAGTGGTGGCTGGACTTCTCGTGTTGTTTCCGTCGATCTGGTATCTGATGCAACTCTTCAAAGCAAGCGACGAAGATATCCCATTACATTAAGGAGGCTTTTCCTTAGATAACAGCGCAGGAACCAGAGGAATAGGTAGTAGATGTCCAAGGAAGTGTGAACTTCAGAGCCCATCAAGCATCACTCCAGCCTTCGTATTCCACGGCGGGATCAGCTTCCCCCAAAACAATGACGACTGAGCGAGGAACAAAATGAGCGCGATAGAGACGACAAACGTAATCAGTGCCGACCAGTCTGGTAAGTTGCCGGAGGTCGAGATCTCCCTCGATGGGACAGCCGTCGCTGCGAGGGAAGGTGAGCTTCTGGTCGAGGCGATCCTCCGGCACACGGAAATTCCTCATATCTGCTACCACTCGCCCCTCATGGGACCGATTCAGACCTGTGACACATGCATCGTTGAGGTAGAGGGGCAGCTTGTCCGCTCATGCGGAACCAAAGTAAGTGCGCACATGAAGGTGGTAGCCGAATCGAAGCGCGCGAAGGCTGCCCGGTCGGAAGCCTTCGACGTGATCCTCGGCAATCACATGCTCTATTGCACCGTCTGCGACAACAACAACGAAGATTGCAGGGTGCACAATACCGCGCTTGCCCTCAATGTCCAGCATCAGGCGCATCCCTTCAAGCCCAAGCCGTACGAAGTGGATATGTCCAATCCGTTCTATCGTTACGATCCCAGTCAATGCATTTTGTGCGGCCAATGCGTTCAGGCATGCCAGACGGTGCAAGTCAACGAGACTCTGTCGATTGGGTGGGAACTGGAACATCCGCGCGTTCTCTGGGACGGCGGCATGCAGATCGGCGGATCAAGTTGTGTTTCCTGCGGCCACTGCATCACCGTTTGCCCCTGCAATGCCCTGATGGAGAAGTCCATGCTTGGCGAAGCTGGCTTCCTCAGCGGGTTGCCGAAAGAATCTCTGAACAAGATGATCGACGTGGTAAAGGCTATTGAGCCGGAGATGGGCTACGGGGCCATTATGCAGGTCTCGCAGACCGAGGCGAAGATGCGCGAGGAGCGCATCAAGAAGACGAAGACGGTCTGCACCTACTGCGGCGTTGGTTGCAGCTATGATGTGTGGACGAAGGATCGCAAGATCCTCAAAGTTGAGCCCCTGCATGGCGCGGTCAACCAGATCTCCACCTGTGTAAAGGGTAAGTTCGGATGGGACTACGTGAACCATAAGGACCGCTTGCAGAAACCGCTGATCCGCGACGGCGGAGGGTTCCGGGAAGCAAGCTGGGACGAGGCGCTGAGTCTTGTTGTTACACGGCTTGGCGGCATCAAGAAGCAGTATGGGCCAGACTCCATTGCAGTCATTGCTTCGTCGAAGACGACCAATGAAGAAGTCTACCTGATGCAGAAATTTGCTCGTGCGGTGATCGGCACAAACAATGTCGATAACTGCTCGCGATACTGCCAGTCACCTGCCACGATGGGCCTCTTTCGAACGGTCGGCTATGGTGGCGACTCGGGGTCGATCGAGGACATAGCCAAGTCAGACTTGGTTCTGATTGTTGGCAGCAATACAGCCGAGAGCCATCCTGTATTGGCTACGCGGGTAAAGCGTGCCCACAAGTTGTTTGGCCAGCGTCTGATCGTGGCTGACCCGCGTTCTAACGAGATGGCACAACGTGCAGACATTCACTTCCGTCCGCGTCCAGGCACGGATCTCGTCTGGCTCTCTGCCATGAGCCGCTACATGTTCGATCATGGACATGCCAAACTGAATTTTATCGAGCAATGGGCGAATGGCGCCGATGAGTTCCGCAAGAGCCTTGAGCCGTTCACCATGGAATATGCCGCACAAACCTGTGGCGTACCGATCCAGACCTTGGAAGCGGTAGCAAGAGAGATCGTGGCTGCGAGTTCGATGTGCATTTTGTGGGCAATGGGCATCACGCAGCACACTAGGGCCTCGGACGAGTCAACTGCAGTTTCGAATCTGCTGTTGACTACTGGAAACTATATGAAGCCAGGTTGTGGAGCGTACCCACTGCGTGGCCACAATAACGTGCAGGGTGCCGGCGATATGGGTGCGATGCCCGACAGTTATCCTGGCTATCAGCACGTGACCGATCCTGAGATTCGAGAAAAGTTTGAGAAAGGATGGGGAGTGGCGCTTTCGCCAGATCGCGGCATGGACAATCACCAGATGGTGGAAGCGATCCATGAAGGCAAATTGCGCGCAATGTACCTGGCCGGCGAGGATATGATCTCGGCTGACTCGAATGCCAACTTTGTAGGAGCAGCCTTCGAGAAGCTTGACCTGTTTGTGGTGCAGGATATCTTTTTCTCCGAGACCTGCCGCTATGCCGACGTCGTTCTGGCTGGTGTTCCGGCCCTTGAAAAGGATGGCACATTCACCAATACAGAAAGACGCGTTCAGCGGCTTTATCAGGCACTCCCGGAGTTGGGTGAGAGCAAGGCAGACTGGAAGATCACGATGGAACTGGCCAATCGTATGGGAGCGAACTGGAACTACCAGCATCCTTCGGAAATCATGGCCGAGATGGCCTCGCTGACTCCAATCTTTGAAGGCGCCAGCTTCGAGCGACTCGAGGATTACAAGACGTTGCTATGGCCGATCGCCAAAGACGGCTCCGATCAGCCCATTCTTTATCTGCATGGGTTTCCGTTTCCTGACAATAAGGCACGCTTCTATCCGGTCGCATTCAATGAACCCACGGAAGCTCCCGACGATAACTTCGATCTGTTCCTGAACAACGGTCGCATTCTGGAGCATTTCCACGAAGGAAATATGACCCTCCGTGTAGATGGCATTCGAGAGGAGACTCCGGAACGGTATCTGGAGATCTCGCCAGAGCTTGCCACGGGACGCAATCTGGAATCCGGGCGCTGGGTACGTGTCACCAGCAGACATGGCTCTTTGAAGATCAAAGTATTAGTCACATCCAGAGTCCACGGAAAGCAGGTGTATATCCCTCACCTCTCAGAAGATGTTCCGATGAACGTTCTGACCGGGTCGCACGCAGATACCGCAACGAATACTCCGGCCTATAAAGAGACGGCGGTGAAAATCCAGGCGCTTCCTGAGAAGGGCTCGAATCCGCTGAAACCGCTGAATTTCCGGTTTTCAGGGAAGCCGACACCTCAGATGGGTGTCGAAGTGGAGCGCAAGTGGAAGCGCAAGGACTATCACATGCCGGGCACGGAAAAGCTTGTTCAAATCCAATCGCAGAAAGGGGCATCATCGTATGGCAATAGCCGTTGATTTTAGGGAGTTCACACCGGCCGATTCGCGTGAGGATCTGATTCGCAGAGTTGAGCAGGCCCCCGTCGAACACGCAGAAGCTGTGCTGGCCGCATATGACCTGCTGCAGCGGCTGCATGAAAAGGGTTTGCTTGATCTGTTAAACGGACTGTTAAGTGCGGGCGACACAGTCGTCGACCATGTGGTTGATGTCGTCAGCTCGAAGGAGATGGTGACCGCGCTTCGCATAGGGCTGATCTTTACCAACCTGCTTAGCTCGATCGATGCAGATGCCTTGCATGCAGTGGTCGCCGGGGCCGGCAAGGAGGCGCCATCGTTGCTGGCGCTTGGGAAGAAGGCTGCATCGAAGGATGCGCGCCGCGGCCTGGCAACGGCAGTGGGGTTGCTTAACGTTCTTGGAGGCGCCCTGAGCAGGCAGCAATCAGAAAAGAATGGCTAAAGTGCGTCTGAAAGCCGGCGTTTGAATGCGAGATAAGTTGCTGGCAAGCGTCGCCATCCGACTCACTAATTCGTTTGCTGAGCGGCACTTTTTGGGAGAAATAGCTTGAGTAATGTCGATCCTTGCCTCCCCTTCGTCGGTCGAAGAGAGGGCGCTCTTGACGCGCCAAAGACTCATCGATCAGCATGGCCGCCCCATCACCGACTTGGGCGTATCCATTACCGACCGCTGCAACTACCGCTGCATCTACTGCCGCACAGGTAACCAGGGCGCAGTCTGCTGCGAACTGTCGATCGCGGAGTATTTGCGCATAGTACGGGTCTTCGTTGAGCTGGGAATCGAGAAGGTCCGGCTGACGGGTGGCGAGCCGCTGCTGCGCAAAGAGCTGCTGGATTTAGGGTATGAGTTGCGGCAATTGCGGACGTCTGTCGAACCGGGGAGCGGGCTGCCTCTCGACCTGGCCCTAACCACCAACTGGCACTTGCTCACGGAGTTGGCGCAGCCATTGCGCGATGCAGATCTGAAGCGGGTCACAGTGAGCATGGACGCAGTGGTCCCTGACACATTCGCTCGCATCACACACGTGCCCGGGAGCTTCGACCGCGCCGTTGCCGGGCTTCGCGCCGCCAAGCAGGCCGGCTTCGACCAAATCAAGGTAAATTGCGTGCTGCTGCGCGGATTCAACGACGACCAAATCGTTCCCTTCGCGAAGTTTTTCCGCGAGGAAGGCGTCATCGTCCGGTTCATCGAAATCATGCCGCTTGAAACCCATTCATAACTTCCTATATACGCTCCTGTAGACATAGAAAAGCCGCAGGATACGGATGTATCGCCACGGCATTTTCTGAGCGACTCGCTGCAGTTAGTGAGAGTCGCCGTCGTGGTCTACATCACCAGCGGCGGCAGCGTGGCCTTGTGAGCTGATGCTGACACTATCAGACTTCATGGTTGGCTGTTGTGGCGCGCTGGCCGCTGATGGCTTTGAGGCGGCAACCGGCTCCGGCGGCATGGCATTGTTGGAGATGGGGCTAAGCATTCTATGAACCTCCTGCTTCCTTTTTCGGCAGCAGCAGGCGCATCTTTAGGGCAACGCACATGAAGAATCGTTCAGGTTCTTTCGAACAAAGCTGGACAAATTCGCGAGATCATTCGATTCCCAGCTTATGCTGCATCTGCTCGAGGGTGATTCCCTTGGTTTCGGGGTAGATGAAGAGTACGACAAAGAACTGCAGCGCCATCATTGCTGAGAAAAAGACGAACGGCGCGGCGGTGGAGCGTGCTGCTACCCAGGGGAAGGTGAGCGAGAGCAGGGCGTTCATGATCCAGTGCGATGAGCTGCCCAGGCTTTGTCCTTTGGAGCGAACCTTGGTGGGAAAGACCTCGCTCAGGTAGACCCAGATGACTGCTCCCTGCGAGATGGAGAAGAAGAAGATGAAGCCGAGGAGCAGCCACAGGAGCATGGACTGGTTGTGCTGTGTGTGGAAGATTTCGGCAACGCCCGCGAGCGCGGCGGCGGTTCCGACGGAGCCGATCAGCAGAAGCGTTTTGCGTCCGATTTTGTCGATGACGGACATGGCCAACAGGGTTGCGAAGAAGTTCATGGCTCCGACGAGCACGGCCTGCCTATCTCCAGAGAGTTTGCTAAAGCCCGCGTAGTTGAAAATGGAGGGTAGGTAGTACAGGATGGCGTTGATGCCGGAGAGCTGGTTGAAGAGTCCGATGGTGATGGCGAGGAATATGGGCAGACGGTATTTCTTCTGGAAGAGCCGTTCGCTGCGGCTGGAGCGCTCCAGATGGATGGAGGCGATGATCTCCTGTAATTCTTCCTCGGTGTTCGGCGAGCCCATCATGCGCAGAACTTCGCGCGCCTCGTCAATGCGGCTTTGCGTGACCAGCCACCGCCCACTGCGCGGAATTGCGAAGAGCAGTGCCAGAAACAGCAGTGCGGGAGCGGATGCGATGCCCAGCTGCCAGCGCCACTCCATTGCTCCGAGATTCAGGCTGGCGATGATGAAGTTCGAGGCATACGCCAGCAGAATTCCGAGGACGATGTTGATCTGGAAGAGCCCGACGAGGCGTCCGCGCCATTTGGCTGGAGCGAGCTCGGCGATATAGACGGGGCCGAGGACGGATGAGCCTCCGATGCCCAGGCCGCCGAGAAGGCGAAAATAGATCAACGAAGGCCAGTTCCAGGCAAAGGCGCAGCCGAGCGATGAGATGAGATAAAGGAGCGCCATGATGCGCAGTGCCTGACGCGGGCCGATCTTCTGGCCCAGCTCGCCGGAAGAGATGGCTCCGACGACTGCGCCGAGGACGGCGATGGAGACGGTGGCGCCGAGTTTGAAGGCGGACAGATGGAAGACGTTCGTAAGCTGCTGCGTGGTGCCGGAGATGACGGCGGTGTCGAAGCCGAAGAGCAGGCCGCCCAGTGCGCCCACCAGCGACCCCTTGGCAAGGTAGTAGTTTAAGCGCATGTGCGTGCGTCCTTAATCATCAGAGCGGATCAAGCGTGCCGGTTCTCTGCAAAGGGAAGGATACATGCTCCGAGCAGGCCAGCGTCGGGGCCGAGTTCGGCGGGGAGAACGTGGGTTGCGCCAGCGGGGTTCCTGGCTGCAATCGGGCTATCGGGAGCGGTCAGCCGGTAGACGTAGCTGCGATGATGCAGCTCCTCGAAGATGGCGTCTTTCATTAAATGCCACGCCTGCGCGAGACCTCCGCCGACTACGTATAGCGGCAGGTTGAGGGTGTTTACCAGAGCGGCGAGTCCGATGCCGAGCGCGCGCCCTGCATCGGTGTAAATTTTCTTTGCGTCGGGATTGCCTTTATCGGCGGCATCTGCGAGAGAGTGGGCCGTCCATGTGCTTCCTTGAAGAGCGGGCGCCGTGCCGTCTGCGATGCGCTGGTTTGCGGTTCGCACGACGGCAGTTGCCGACGCGTACATTTCGAGGCAGCCGTTGCTGCCGCAGGGGCATGCGGGGCCGTCGGGATAGATGGTGGCGTGTCCCGCTTCGCCCGCCATACCTGCTGCGCCGTCCCACACTTTGCCGTTGAGAATGATGCCATTCCCGACGCCGGTACCGAGTGTCAACATGCAAAGGGAATCGATCTTCATTGAAAGTCCGCGGCCGAGCGCACATTCGGCCAACGCGGCGGCGTTTGCATCGCTCTCCAGCACTACGGGCTGGTTGAGCCGGGACTCGATCGCAGCGCGCAGGTCGAAGCCATCCCATCCGGTGAGATTGGGAGGATTGTGCAGCATTCCGGCGGGGAGTTCGAGAGGGCCAGGAGTCCCGATGCCGATTCCGGCGAGCTGATGCGTTGCGGAGAATCGACGCTGCAGAGTTTCAATTGCGGTGCACATGTCCGTGGCGACGGCGTCGCGCCCGGCGGCGAGCCTGGTGGGCAGCAGGATGGTTTCGAGCAGCCCTGCGTCCTGCGTGTAAGCGGCGATGCGAAGGTTCGTTCCGCCCAGATCTACTCCGATTGAATATGAATGGTTTTTCATGGAACGGTTTTGCGACACTGCTGAATATAACAGGAATGGAGCCGATGGAAACGATACCAGCTTGCGAAGCGAGAGATCAAATTGTCTTCAATTTCGCGTGAAAATTCTGGTTTCGCCTTCGCCGATTGCGTCTACGGCGCTGGTGATGCCGGCGCGTTCTGCTGCTTCGAGAAGGCGCGGCAGCGGTTCATCCATCGGTTCTTCAGAAAGCGAGAAGCTTCCATAGTGCATCGGGACGAGGCGCTGCGCGTTGAGATCCTTAAAGGCGTGCACGGCGTCTTCGGGGCTCATGTGGACGCGGCGGAATCCGTCGGGCTTGTATGCGCCGATGGGCAGCAGGGCGATTTGCGGATACAGGCGCTGCTGGATTTCCGTGAATCCGGAGAAGTACCCGGTGTCGCCTGAGTGGTAGACGGCTTGCGAGCCGTGACGCAGCACGTATCCGCCGAAGCCGCGATGAGTATCGTGCAGCATGCGCGCGCCCCAGTGTTCTGCGGGTGTGCTGGTGATCTCAACTCCAAGGATGTTTGTAGATTGCCACCACTGCAGCGAACGAATCTGGGAGAAGCCAAGTTTGCCGACCAGATCTTCGACTCCCCGTGGAACAATGGCCAGCGGCGGCTTGCCGGTGAGTTTGCGGGTGCGGCGGATGATGCGTCGCAATGAAGGGAAGTTCAGGTGATCCATGTGCGCGTGGGTCAGCAAGACCGCGTCGATGGGGGGCAGGTCTTTGAGGCGGACGCCGGGGCGGCGAAGGCGGTGGATGAGAACGAGCCAGTCCGCGAAGACGGGGTCGATGAGGATGTTGAGTCCGCCAATTTGGAGAAGAAACGAGGCGTGACCAATGAAGGTGAGGCCGAGGTCGCCAGGCTCTGCGGCTACGAGTTGATGCTGAGTCCCGTTGGCGCGTCGAAAGGCGGATTTTGCAATGAGTTTGAGGGCAAAGCTCAGGCCCGGGAAGCGGGGTTTTCTGGGCAAGACGGTCTCCAGCATTATGGATGCCGGAGACTGCGGGAGGGTTCAGGGAATGTCCGAGGAAAGCACGCCGGGCGTTGCCGGATCACTGCTTTTGGACATCTGCGGCGGCTACGGCTGCTTCCGCAGCCTGGAATCCCATCTTGGAATGCGTGCCGTCGCAGAAGGGCTTGTTAGTCGATCCGCCGCAGCGACAAAGAGAAATGGCAGGCTTTCCTGTGAGATCCCACTCGGCGCCATTGGCATCGACCAGTTTGATTGGGCCCTCTACGCGATAGGGGCCATTGGGGCGCACGGTGATTTTTACTTCGTTTTCAGACACAATCTGCTCCTGAGGAAGAATCTGTTTTCGAGTGTAACCTAAGTCCCATTTCTCAAAATCGGTAGCAGATTCACGGCAGGCTCCGCCGCATGGAAATGGCCATAAATCATTTCGGCAGTTTTTCTGGGAACGACTGCCGCCAATGCTTCCACGTTTGCCTGTTCGACGCTGCGTAGACTGCCGAAGTGTTGCAGGAGCCGGGTTCGGGTTCGCTCGCCTACACCGGGGACGGTCAGCAGCTCCGAATCGCGGTCGCGCATTTCGCGGCGCTTTCGGTGATAGGTGATGGCGAAGCGGTGCGACTCGTCGCGGACGCGCTGGACGAGGTGCAGCACCGGGGAGCGGCGTTCGAGCACAATGGGCTCGTCTTCCTGGCCGTAGAGATAGATCAGTTCTTCGCGCTTGGCGATGGAGGCGAGGGGCTGCGTTGTGAGGCCGAGCTCTTCGAGCGCCTGCGCGGCTGCGTGCAACTGGCCGAGACCACCGTCAATCAGGATAAGGCTGGGCATGGCGCGCTTTTCTTCGATGGCGCGGCGGTAGCGGCGCGTGACTACCTCGCGCATGGAAGCGAAGTCGTCTACGCCTTCGATGGTTTTGATCTGGAATTTGCGGTAATCGGATTTTTTCATTGCGCCGTCTTCCCACACAACCATGGAGGCTACGGTCTCGGCACCCTGAATGTGTGAGATGTCGAAACACTCGATGCGGCGGGGCAGATCGGGAAGCATCAGCACGTCCTGCAGTGACTCCTGTATGGCGCGCTGCGATGGCTGCAGGACGCGGAAGCGCTGGTCGAAGCTCTGGCGGGCATTCTGGCAGACGAGGTCGACGAGGGAGCGCTTGTCTCCGCGAACGGGAACGGCGATCTCGGCGCGATGCCCGCTGCGTTCGGCGAGGAGGGCCGCGAGGACGGGGCGGTCGGCGAAATCCACGGGCAGATAGATCAGGCGCGGAACATACTGCTGATCGATGTAGAGCTGCTTGAGCAGGGCGGAGAAAAAGGCTCCAGCCTCGAAGGGTTGGACTGCGGAACTCTCGGTGATTTCTGGTTTTGGAGTTTCCTCTTCGCCCTGTTCCAGAAGCAGCTCGTGCAAGTCTTCCCAAAAAAAATCACGGCGGTCGACGATTTTTCCTGCGCGGACGTGGAAGAGGTTGACGGCCAGCATTCCGTTTTCGTAGTGATAGCCGAATACGTCGGCGTCGTCATTTTCCGGCGAGGCGATGCGTTGCTTTTCCTGCAACTGGCTGATGGTTACGAGCAGGTCGCGGTATTTCGCCGCAAGCTCAAATTGCTCGGCTACCGCGGCCTCTTCCATGCGCTGGTGGAGCGACTTTTCCAGGTCGGCGGCTCGACCTTCGAGGAACATCTGCGCGTCTCGCACCGCTTCGCGATAGATTTCGGGCGTGGTCAGGCCTTCCACGCAGGGACCGAGGCAGCGCTTGATGTAGTACTGCAGGCAGGGCCGCGGATGGTAGCGGGAGAGATCTACTTTGCAGCTCGGCAACAAGAAGCTGCGGTGGATGAGTTCGGCAATGCGGTAGGCGAGGTTTCCAGGGAAGTATGGGCCGTAGTAGGCTCCGCCGTCTTTACGCAGACGGCGGGTGACGAACACCTTGGGATAGCGGTCGCCGAGCGTGAGCTTGACGTAGGGGTAGGTCTTGTCGTCGCGCAACAGAATGTTGAAGCGCGGTTTGCGCTGCTTGATGAGATTGTTTTCGAGGGCTAGCGCTTCGTGTTCGTTGTCGACGAGGATGTAGTCGACATCGATGGCCTCGCGCATCAGGGAGCCGGTCTTGGCGTTGGCCTGGGCGGCCTCAAGCAGGTAGGACCGGACCCGGGAGCGGAGGTTTTTCGCCTTGCCGACGTAGATAACCTCCCCTTCGGCGTTTTTGTACAAATACACGCCGGGGCCATGGGGCAGGGATCGAATTTTCTCATGAAGATCCATCGGCGGGCTCTCTTCTAGTTTAGCCGCGGCTGCGAAGAGAGCAGCTTCGGGGAGTGGACAAGGTAAAAAATACCCGGATGATGTATCAAATGTGCCGGAAGAGTTTTTGTAAATGATTCACCAGCATGGCTTTATGCCGCACATGTGGTTTGGCATGCCTGTTGCTCTGTTAGGTAGCGGACAAAGGGGCGAGGAATTGTGTCCGTCACCTTCCCTAAAAGCATCCAAACGCTTATGTCCCTCATGCGGTAAAACCGCGCAGATACGGAGTTCGACATAATGACCTACGAAAGAATCCACAACAGGACGATTTTTGCTACCTCCGCACTGGCGGCGATTTCGCTGCTGCTTGCGACGGGATGCTCGACTAAGAATTACGTTCGCAGCCAGACGACTCCAATCATTGAGCACACCAACGAACTGGATGACGCGACGGCCACCAATAACCGGAATATCCAGAACGTAGACCATCGCGCGCAGCAGGGAATCCAGCAGGCGCAGACTTCAGCCGATACGGCTAACCAGCAGGCGCAGACTGCAAGCCAGTCGGCGAGCCGTGCGCAGCAGTCGGCGCAAGAGGCGGTAAACCAAGCTGATTCGCTTGCCAGCGTGGTGGCTAACCTTGACAACTACAAGCAGATTGGCGATGCCAGCGTGAATTTCGGCTTCGACAAGGCCGTTTTAACGCGTTCGGACAAGGCTCAACTGGACCAGTTCGCTGGACAGCTCAACGGAGCGAAGGGGTACATTCTTGAAGTTACGGGTGGAACGGATTCGGTTGGATCCGCCGCTTACAACTATGCGTTGAGCCAACGCCGCGCACAGGCTGTTGTGCAGTATCTGGCAGCGAAATACAACGTGCCGCCGCACAGGTTTTACCTGATAGGTATCGGCAAGGATCAGGCGGTCGCTCCTAACAGCACGGCTGCTGGACGGGCGAAGAATCGCCGCGTAGAAATCCAGTTGCTTTCCAACACCACGGGCCAGGAAGCGACGGCTCCGGCGCAGACAAGCATGCTCTCAAAACCAATCTCTCAATAGCGGGTTTTGCGGTTTGGCGGGTACGGGCCAGACACCCCGGATTCATTCCAATGAATCCGGGGCTTTTATTTATAGAGCCAATTGCGCGATGTGGGCGGCGCGCACCTCGGTCGCTTTATACAGGCTCAGGAAGGGTGCGCCCTCGCAGGCAGCTTCTACAGCGGGCCGGCCCTTCGCCTCTTCGCGTTCGACGAGGCAGATGGCGGCGATCACCTTCATGCCGGCGCTTCTTGCGGCATCGATGGCGGTGATAGTCGAGGCTCCGGTGGTGCAGACATCGTCGACGATGAGGACGGGTGCGTCTTTCTCGAAGAATCCTTCGATGCGGCGGCCGGTCCCGTGAGTTTTTTCGGCTTTGCGGACGAGAAAGCCGTGAATCAAATGCGCGCCGCGATGCTGCTGCGCATACCACGCGCTGGCGGTGGCCACGTTGGAGACGATGGGATCGGCTCCGAGGGTGAGTCCGCCGACGGCTGCCGGTTTCAGCTTCTGATGATGCAGCAGATCGAGAATGGCAAGGCCGGTGAGGCGTCCGCCTTCGGCGTGAAGCGTGGTGGTGCGGCAGTCGATGTAGTAGTCGCTCTTTCCTCCAGAGGAGAGCGTGAAGTCGCCGAGTTTGAAGGAAATTCGCGACAGCAGGTGGAGCAGGGAGGTGCGGTGGTCTGTCATTTGGTTTGATTTTAGCGGGAGCGGGCGGTCTCGGCACACGCGCTGATTCCACTATACGTGCCGGTGCCAAACTGTTTCACCCGTTGATATCCGGCCATGTGCTTTCTTCTGCAAAGACGAGCCGTCTCGCCATTACCGATCGTGATTGATGAGTGACTCGGCGATTTAGCACCAAGCGACGGTCGAGCGTCGCACAACAGCGCGCAAGAAACCCTGCGAAGTTACCGCAAACCCCGTTTTTCTGGCACATCATTCTTCTTTCCGGCTTGGCCCTGTTCGCCTGAGCGATCCATCTCGCGGCCAAGAGTGTGTTTGTCAAGCCATCTGACTGAGGTCACAGGGTTGTCCGGGCCGTCGTGGGTGAAATTTCCCAGCAGCATCTCGTTCTATAACGGGTATAGTTATTAGCGTTCGTAAAAATGCTGGCGGTCGGTCTCGAAACGAGGGCCGTACGCGGTCCGAGTCGCGAGCCGTGTGCCGTGCGGAGCCTCGCGAAAAGTCCCGTGGATGCAGCCGCTGGTTCAGGAGAAACCATGCTGGCAGACATCACCGACCGCAAGAGCGCTGAAGACGCGATACGCGAGAGCGAGGAGCGTTTTCGGCTGGTCGCCAATACCGCTCCCGTGCTGATTTGGATGTCGGATGTGGACAAATTGTGCACTTACTTTAACGAGCCATGGCTCGAGTTCACCGGTGAGTCACTTGAGTCCCAGCTTGGAAGCGGCTGGGCGAATGGTGTCCACCCCGAGGACTCAGAGAGGTGCCTGCGTATATATACAGAGGCCTTCGATCGACGAGAGCGCTTCAGGATGGAGTATCGGCTCCGACGGCAAGACGGAGAATATCGATGGATTCTAGACATCGGAGTGCCGAGGTTTAATCAGCATCGCTCTTTTGTCGGTTACATCGGGAGTTGTATCGATGTGACCGAGCGCAAGCGAGCGGAGGAGGCTTTGCGCGAGAGCGAAGGACGGTTTCGTTTGGCGGCTCAGGCCGGAAAGATGTTCGCTTATGAGTGGGATGCTGCCACCGACTTCATCGTGCTCTCCGCAGAATCCACCCAGATTCTGGGGATCGACGAGGCGACGCGGGTTACCGGTCAACAAATATTGGCTAAAGTTCATCCAGACGACCGAGAAGGCCTTTTGGCCGCTGTTGCTACGCTTAACTCTGAAAAGCCCTACCTTCAAGTGAGCTATCGAGTGGTACGCCCCGACGGTAGTGTGGTTTGGCTGGAGAGAAGCAGTCGTGCGCATTTCGACGAACAAGGCAAAATGCTGCGGATTGTAGGCATGGTAACGGACATCACCGAGCGCAAGCGGTCGGAAGAGGCCCTCTTAAGTATGACCCGCAGGTTGATTGAGGCGCAGGAGCAGGAGCGCAGCCGGATCGCCAGAGAGCTTCATGACGATATCGGTCAGCGTCTTGCACTATTGGCTGTCAACCTAGCACAACTCCAACGAAGCCCTCTCAAATTGTTTGAAGTCCACGACCGTATCGGAGAACTGCAGAAGGAGACCTCCGAGATAGCAACCGATATCCAAACCTTGTCGCACCAGTTGCACTCGGCCAAACTGGAATATCTGGGCATAGCCGGCACCATGAAAGGCTTCTGCCGAGAGTTCGGGAAGCAGACGAAGGTGAGGATTGACTTCCAAAGCCAGGATTTGCCCAGCCCCGTGCCACCGGACATTTCTCTTTGCCTTTTACGAGTCCTGCAAGAGTCCCTTCACAATTCGGCAAAACACAGTGGGGCAGAGCACATCGAAGTGGGATTGTGGGGAACGTCGGATGAGATTCATCTCGTCGTCAGCGACTCCGGCGCAGGCTTTGACAGCGAAGCGGCAAAAGAGAGTCGAGGGCTTGGCCTCGTCAGCATGGAGGAGCGGCTGAGAGTCCTGAAGGGGACGTTTTCAATCGAATCGCAACCCAAGCGTGGTACAAAGATCCACGCTCGGGTGCCTCTCGGTTCGGGAAGCGATTCCATGCGGGTGGCCGGGCAAATCGCACCCCAGTCACCGAAATAATGGTTCAGTTTCGCTGCAAATCCTCTGGAAGACTTGCTTGTCTTCATCGCGGTAGAAGCTGCTCAATGAGAACCCGCAGAGAATATCCATCTCGTATTGTTTAGTTAGCTGGTTGCAGAGGTGCTCCACCTGAATAGCTGCATCCGCGTTGCCTTCCGACCACAAGATTGACGCGCATTCACCGCAAACTGCAACCCGCGACGGTTCCCCCGCTGTCGCCTGAGCCGCCGTCGCGATCAGATCACCAACGACTTTAAAAAATCGCATAGGGTCAGGCAAATCGTTAACCATGAAGGTCGAGAGGGTCTCGGCAACATCCAAAGGAAGACAGCGCCCCTGCTCGATCGTGGCGGCAATACTAACTCCATTGTCCTGTAATCTCTGAAGCAGACTCTTCCGGTGCGACTCGGTCGCGACCATGATAACCGCCTTCCCGTTCAGCAGCGCGGCTTCTATATAACGAGTGAAGCCATCTAGAAAGGACTCATCGTTAGAATAGAATTGAACCTCATGGCTGCGAACGATCTCCGACTTTCTCGGTACAAGCGATGGGAGAACTTCCTGGCGGAAGAGGTGGTCGGGAGCTTGTGCGTCGGCAGCACTGGTCCAATTGTGACCCAATAGTCCCCTACTGACAAACTGCCTGCCCTGACAAACCGCTTCCAAAGAGGCTAAGAGTTCGGTTCCGGCATGTGCTTTAACAACGTAGCCCATCACCCCCAAGTTGAAAGCTTCTTGCGCCACATCGGCAGAAGATTCTTGAGTCATGAAAAGCATTTTGCATTCAGGGCAGAGCTTGCGGATTCGTCGAGCCACTTCGATCCCATTGAGTGTGGGAAGCCCGATATCGAGCACAATCAAGCCTGGTTGCAGTTCTTCGGCTTTCTGCACCGCTTCTAATCCGTCTGACGCCTCGCCAACGACCTGCAACTCCGGTCTTTTCTCCAGCGTCGAACAGATGAATCGCCGAAACGGTTCGTAATCATCGACCACGAGGACACGGAGGGACGACATGCAGGCACCAACCTTTCATCGGCCGAACCGCACCTTCTAAATATTTGTGACCGGAAACAAACATCACCGCTATATTGGTGGATCATATCACTCTAGCCTGCACCTGCAGCTCACCTGAAGTGACTGCAAAATTGCTAGATGCCCCCGCCGAGGCCAAGGTTCTGCGGACAACGTAGTCTACGAGCGCCGTGCCGAGCCGGTAACTGGCAGAACTGACAGCCCCACCCAAATC
This sequence comes from uncultured Acidobacteriaceae bacterium, assembly GCA_963743135.1. Classification (GTDB taxonomy): domain Bacteria; phylum Acidobacteriota; class Terriglobia; order Terriglobales; family Acidobacteriaceae; genus Silvibacterium. The sequence goes on along the minus strand of CAVUON010000005.1, from coordinate 1,150,317 downwards.
GCGTGAGCCTCTTGGGATTGCGCCCGGATCACGCGCATCCCGGAGGTTACCCCGTTGTGCCCGAAAAGTCCCCTTTCCGGTAACTTCAATTCTCAGTTAACGACAACAGAGCAACGCACTCATCCAGTGCAACTCCGGCCTCAGAAGGCGGCGATTGAATTAGTCCATTTGCGCTTCAGCTCGTCAGCCGCTCTAAATGGCGGAATCCTGCGGTTTGGTAGAGGACTCCGGCGAAGAGCGTGAAGTTGTAGGCGGCGTGCACGATGACTCCGGCGGCTACCGAGTTCATGGCGAGACGCACGATGCACAGCACGATGCTTACCGCGCCGATCAACACCAGCGGTCCCCATGAGTGCGAAACCTGGGGCGAGTGCATGAAGGCGAAGGCGACGCTGGTGAGGAGGATCGAGGTGGGGATTCCGACCCATTGTGCGGCGTGCTCCGAGATTGCACTGCGGTCGGCGAGCCAGCGAAAAAAATTGATGAGGCCGGGCAGCAGAAATCCGCGGAAGGCTAGTTCTTCCAGTAGCGGAGCAGCAGTGAGCCCGAAGATGAGCATCATCCATGCGCCCGTGGCCGACTTCATCATGTCCTGCGTGATGGGCGCGTCTTTCGGCATGGGGAGATAGTTGCCGAAGAAGGTAATGCCAAATCCGGCGATGAGCCCGAGGATCGCCAGAAGGAGAAAGCGGCGGCTCGCTGTACCGCCGTTCCAATGCACGCCTTCGCCGAAGGGTTCGTTCCACAGGACGGAGAAGACGGGGACGGCGAGGAGCGCGATCAGCCCGTAGGAGAACGCCTGAATGGGAATGCTTTCGCGCGCGTCATTGCTGGACAACAGGAAGAGGGAGTCAAAACTGAGGTGCGGGAAAATATGCGTGAGTTGCAGGAGGAAGACGCCGAGCAGTTGTCCTACAGCCACCAGCACGAGCGCCAGCACGAAAAACAGCACGACGTGCCCGAGATTTGGAATGTGGCGCGGACGATGCGGCGGCGCGGGCGTGGGAATACCGAAGATGTCGGGCGAAAGTTCAAGCTCGGAGGAAGAAGGCCACGGGGGCTGGACGAGATGATCCTGCTCTGTGCTTTGATCCTGCTCTGTGCTTTGACCCACAGAGGGATACGGTTCGGGTGGAGTCAGATGGTTTGCCGAGTCATCACTCATTGCGGCGCTCATTGCACCCATTCTTTCTTTTTACTCTTGCGCGGCTTCGGCTTCGAGCCGTTCCTTTCGGCCGAAATCTTTACGAGCTCTGCCGAGGGCGCGTTGGAGTCTTCATAATACCGTCGCAGGAACTCTCCGGTATGCGAATGCGCGATGCGCGCTACCTGTTCCGGCGCGCCTTCGGCGATAACCTGGCCCCCCTCTTCGCCACCTTCGGGTCCGAGATCGATAATCCAGTCGGCGTTCCGCACGACGTCGAGGTTGTGCTCGATGATGATGACGGTGTTGCCGAGATCGGTGAGGCGGTGCAGCACTTCGAGCAACCGGCGCACGTCGTCAAAGTGCAGGCCGGTGGTTGGTTCGTCGAGCAGGTATAGCGTTCGTCCGGTCTGGCGCTTGCTCAGCTCGCGAGCCAGCTTCATGCGCTGCGCTTCACCGCCGGAGAGAGTGGTGGCAGCCTGTCCGAGATGGATGTAGCCGAGACCCACGTCCACGAGCGTTTGCAGCTTCTGCTTCACTTGTGGAATGTCGATGAGCACGGGCAGCGCGTCTTCGATGGTGAGGTCGAGAACGTCGGCGATGGAGTAGCCGTTGAATTTTACGGCCAGCGTCTCCTGATTGTAGCGGCGCCCATTGCACACCTCGCACTGTACGTAGACGTCGGGCAGGAAGTTCATCTCAATGCGCCGCTGGCCGTCGCCCTGGCATGCCTCGCAGCGGCCTCCAGCGACGTTGAAGGAGAAGCGTCCGGCCTTGTAGCCGCGCTCGCGCGACTCCGGCAGCATGGCGAACAGGTCGCGGATAGCGGTGAAGACTCCCGTATAGGTCGCGGGATTAGAGCGCGGGGTGCGCCCGATGGGGGACTGGTCGATGCGGATAGCCTTGTCGATCTGGTCGAAGCCGCGGATTCGCGTGTGCTCACCCGGCTCTTCGCGCGAGCCGTAGAGTTCCTTGGCCAGCGCGCGGTAGAGGATGTCGTTGACCAGCGTGCTCTTGCCGGAGCCGGAGACGCCGGTGACCACGGTCATGATGCCGACGGGAAATTTTACGGTGAGGTCGCGCAGGTTGTGGTTTTTGGCGCCTTCCACTGTAATCCATTTGCCGGTGAGCGTGCGCGGCGCGATGCGATGCAGGATGGACACTTCGCCGGAAAGATATTGCCCGGTCAGCGACGCGGAGGATTGCATGATCTGCGCGGGAGTGCCTTCGGCCACAAGATGACCGCCGAGCTTTCCGGCTCCGGGGCCGAGGTCGAGTACGTAGTCGGCGTGACGGATGGTGTCCTCGTCATGCTCGACTACGAGCACGGTGTTTCCGAGATTGCGCAGCGCTTCGAGCGCGGTGATCAGGCGCAGATTGTCGCGCTGGTGCAGCCCGATGGAAGGCTCGTCGAGCACATAGAGCACTCCGCGCAGGCGGGAGCCGATCTGCGTAGCAAGGCGGATCCGCTGACCTTCGCCGCCGGATAGCGTGGCGGCGTTGCGGTCGAGCGAGAGATAACCGAGTCCGACGGCGGTGAGAAATTCCAGCCGCTCGACGATTTCGCGGCGGAGGCGTTCGGCAATGAGAGCCTCGCGCGCGGAGAATTGAATGGCTCGTGCCGCTGTCAGCGCGCGATTGAGCGGCAGCGCGGTGAAATCGGCTATGGAGAGACTGCCGATCTTCACGGCCAGGGATTCAGGACGCAGGCGGCGGCCTTTGCATGCGGGGCATGTCGAGGCCGACATGTAGTTCATCATCCAGTCGCGGTAGGCCTCGGATCTTGATTCTTCGAGGTTGTCTCGCAGCCACGCCAGAATACCGTGGAAGCCGGTGCGGGGCGCCTCGGCTTTGGGAGGTCCGTAGAGCAAGATCTCCTGTTGCTTTGCCGTGAGCTGCTCGAAGGGCTTTTTCAGGTCAATTTTGTACTTCTCAGCCGCGAGATGGATCAGCTTCAAAAGATATTGCGAGGCGGACCCGGGGCCGAGACCGCCGTCGAGCAGCGGTTTTGACCAGTCGCTGATGATCTTGGCCGGATCGAAGTCGTAGATGCTGCCGAGACCGTGGCACTCGGGGCAGGCTCCGTAGGTGCTGTTGAAGGAGAAGCTGCGTGGTTCGAGCTTCGGTACGTCGAGGCCGCAGTCGGGGCAGGACATGGAGGACGAGTAAAGCTGTTCGTCATGCTGCGTGGCTACGAGCACCAGTCCGTTCGCCATCTGCAGGGCCTTGGTGACGGAGGATTCGAGGGCTTTTTCGATTCCGGGTTTAAGCAGGGCGCGGTAAACGACGGCCTCAATGGTGTGGTTCTTGCGCTTTTCGAGCTCGACAGGCTCGGAGAGATCGCGCAGTTCGCCGTTCACGCGGGCGCGAAAACCCTGCTGGTCGAGCTTGTCGAGCAGGTCCTTAAACTCGCCCTTGCGTCCGCGCACGACGGGCGCGTAGATGGTGACGCGCTCGCCCTGGCCGAGGGCGAGAATACGCTCGACAATCTGTTCGGCGGACTGGCGCGAGATCTGGCGTCCGCAATTGGGACAGTGCGGGATGCCGACGGAGGCATAGAGCAGGCGCAGGTAGTCGTAGATTTCCGTGATGGTGCCCACGGTGGAGCGCGGGCTGCGGCTGGTGGTTTTCTGCTCGATGGAGATGGCGGGGCTGAGTCCCTCGATGGAATCCACGTCGGGGCGCTCGATTTGATCTAAGAATTGCCGCGCGTACGCCGATAAAGTCTCCACGTAGCGGCGCTGGCCTTCGGCGTAGATGGTGTCAAAGGCGAGCGAGGACTTGCCGGAGCCAGAGAGTCCGGTGATTACGGTGAGAGTATTGCGGGGGATCTGGACGTTGATGTCGCGGAGATTATGCTGACGCGCGCCGCGCACGGTGATGTGGGTAATGGGCATTAGAATTTTCTGTGAATCACGTGCGATGGCTGGAATATCGATTGCAATTGTATTTGCGAGAGGAAGGAATTAGATTGCGCCCCTCTATGTATCTTATTCGTCAATAGAAATACGGGTCAACGCGCCATTTCTTCTGTTGCAGCATGGGGATAAGTGGCATCGTAGTAATGCATGCTGTTGAATCGCAGCGGATATTTGGAGAAGGGTTAGCCGGAAGGCAAACGAGAGAATCAATGCTGGATGCCATCAATACACTCATGTTAATTTGCGCAAGCCTTGCGGCCATGGCTTTTGGAGTTCTTGCTGCCTATTGCATCTGCCGCGCTGCTTTTGCGGTTCTGCGCGTTCACGCACATTCCGTTGCGATGCGGGCGGCAGGCATTCAGCCCCAGGCGAAGCCGCAGGTCGCGCGCCTGACGTAGCTGCTGCGCTTCCTCTGAAAAATAATTTCCCTTCAGACATTCCTATAGTAGGTTTAAACGGCTGCGCAGATGTGCGGCTCAATTTGGCTGCTGCTGATCTGGCTGTTGTTGCTGGTCTTGCTGTTGTTGCTGATGCATTCTCTGCAACTCTTCCAGCATCTGCTGAGGGGTTCTGATGCCGTTTTGCGCTCCGGGCGGCTGGGCCGGAGGATATTCTACCGCCGGGGGATATTCGGTGGGCTGAGTATCGTCCTGGTCCTGGTTCTGTTCCTGGATCTGTTCCGGGTCGTCTTCGTTCTGAACGGCACTTGGCGCTCGCGCTGACTTAGTAGTGGCGCCTCCCGCAGTCTGCGCTGTCAGCGTGAGCTCGCGCGGCGCTCCAGAGGGCGTTTCTCCCAGCATTATGACGTTATAGCCCGACCCATTGAGCAGATCGGAAAGCACATCGCGCGGCGCCCCGGGGCCGTAGCTGCCGAAGACACGCTCGCCGGGGCTACCGCCTGTGCGCAATCCTTCAACCTTCATGCCGCCCGCAGCCGAAACCTGATGCAGAATCGCCGAGAGGCTTGAATTGTCCGCTTGAATCGTGAGTCGCCCGGAAACCAGGTTGACGGTTGCCGGTCGTGGCGGATGATCGAGCAGAGATGGCGCCGCTGCTGGTGCAGGCGCGGGAGTTGCAGGAGGCCCGGCCGCCTGCGTCTTCGTTACGGGGGATGGAGGCTTGGCGGAGGGCTGCGTTTGCCCAAAGCTGCACGTCCAGGCCGCGAGACACGCCAGCATTGCCAGTCGATGTGCCGCGGAATGTTTCTTCTGCGCCATAAAGGTCGTTTGGGGCGTGGCCGGAGCGATCATGCCCTCTCTGTACTAGACTAGCAGTGGTTTCGATTCGCTCGCGAAGATTTCCTCGGATCGGGCCGACAAATATTATGCGTCTGCGCTTCTGGAATCTCGCCGTTCTTTTTGCCGTTTCGGTGGCGCTTTTCTTGCCGCTTACCGCGCGCGCCGTATCCTGCACAACCCAAAGCCAGATGACGCAGGCGGAGCGCAGCCTTTATGAGCGGGACGCCCGGTCGCTGGGAACGCAAATTCAGGCGGCAAACGTCGCGGCAGTGCGCGCGGATACCGTCGCGGCGGTTGCAGCACAGTTCGACTCGGTGGCGGCCAGCATCCAGCAGGTTGCTCCGCAAATTGGAAAGGCGACGCTGACGGTTCATGCTCTTTACAACCTGAACGCGCTGGACATGAAAGCAGGGGCGGACCAGGCGGAGTTCTTCTGCTCCGTCCCGAGCTCGTCACTGATGGTCACGGTGACGATTCCTCAATTGCCTCCGGGGAACTATGTGCTTGCGGTGCTGCACGCTACCGGTGTCGAAGAGCCACAGCAGCTTTCGCTGATCCTGCAGAATGATCCGGCGGCTTCGGCGCAGTGGAAGCTGGCTGGGCTGTATATTCGCCCCCTTACCGCCGCCGGGCATGATGGGGTGTGGTTTTGGACTCAAGCGCGGGCGCTTGCGGAGAAAAAGCAGAACTGGAACTCGTATTTTTACTACCAGACAGCGGAATTCCTGCTGAATCCTGTCGACTTTCTTTCGAGCCCTAACCTGCAAAAGCTGCAGAAAGAGGCGCAGGAGGTAAGACCGGCGGAGCTGCCGGGCAAAGATCCGTTGATTCTGAAGGCTGCGGGCGAGAACCTTGAAATCACGAGGCTGCGGACGGAAGGCTTTCAGGGCGGACTGGATCTGGTTGTGGACTATAAAGCGAAGGACGTATCCGGCCCGGTCGCCACGCGCACGCAGATTGTGGAGCTGATGAAGGCTATGCTGGTTCGGTACCCGGAACTGCGGACGGCGTTTCACGGACTTTGGGTCTACGCATACGGCAGTAGCGGCCAGCCGTTCGCGATTGAGCTGCCGATGAATCAAATTCAGTGAAGCGCAGCGAAGACGAACCGCCGCACGAACTTTGGAAAAAAAGGAAGTATCTGCCCCTATGCCGAATACGATAGAGAAGACACTGACCCAGGCGATTGCCCAGCGTCGAGCCAGTCCCAGCTTCGATGGCGCGGCGATTCCCAACGCCGATCTGAAGAAAATTCTTGAAGCCGGACTGAGTGCGCCCAGTGGCTACAACATGCAGCCGTGGCGATTTGTGGTGGTGAGAACCGAAGATCAGAGGCGACGCCTTCGCGCTGCAAGTTTCAACCAGGCCAAGGTTGAAGAAGCTTCTGCCGTTATCGTGGCCTGTGGGGATACTGATGGCTGGCGCAGCGGTGATGTGGAGGAGATGCTTCGGCTGGGACGCGAAGGGGGAATGCCGGAGAATTATGCCGAGCAGGCGCGGACCAACATTCCCAACTATCTGGCGAACCATCCTAACCTTACTGCGTGGCTGTATAAGCACGTGATGCTGGCCTTCACGAGCATGATGCTGATGGCCGAAGTGCTCGGCTACGATACGGCTCCCATGGAAGGCTTTGAAGAAGAGAAGGTGCGCGAAGTGTTGAAGCTGCCTCTGAGCTATAGCGTGGTGGCTCTGCTGGCGCTAGGGCATCTGCGCGGCGACGACAAATTCTATGGCGGCAGGTTCAGCATGGCGCGCACCGTTTTCGACGGCGAATACGGCAAGCCGATCAAGCTGTGACGGCGCGGGAATATCCGGAGCGCCCGATTGTTGGCGTGGGTGCGGTAATTTTTGATGAGGGCCGCGTGCTGCTGGTTCAACGCGGCCATGCTCCCATGCAGGGCGAGTGGTCGCTGCCGGGCGGCGCGCTCGAAGTTGGCGAAACGTTGGAAGAGGGCGTAAGGCGTGAGGTTCTGGAAGAGACAGGGCTCATCGTTGAACCCGTTGCCATGATTGAGGTCTTCGACCGCATTGCGCGCGATGATACGGGACGCGTTCAATTTCATTATGTATTAGTGGATTACCTCTGCCGCATTACCGGCGGCTCGGCGGCGTGCGCGAGCGATGCGGCGGACCTTCGGTGGGCCGCGCGCGACGACCTGGATACGATTGCGCCGTTTACGCGCGAGGTGATTCTGAAGGCCTGGCAGCTTTCGGCTTCGGTTTAAGCCGAAACGACGCTTTACACATCACCCTTCCACACATAGGCTCCCGGTTGCGGCAACCCTATATGCGCAAGCACGCGTGCGACAAACTGACGGGCCATTTCTGTTGAATCGACGGGGTGGTTATAGAAGGCTGGGATGACGGGGAAGATGGTTGCTCCGGCATCGGCGGCCAGACTCATGTTGCGCAGATGGATTTTGTTGAAGGGAGTTTCGCGCACGCACAGCACCAGCGAGCGGCGCTCTTTGAGACAGACATCAGCGGCGCGCCCGATCAGGTTCTGCGCGAGACCGTTGGCGATGCCGGCCAGTGTTCCCATGCTGCAGGGTAGAACGATCATGCCGTCGGATGGATAACTTCCGCTGGCTACGCAGGCTCCGATGTCGCTCTCTGCGAGCTGTTGAATTTTGTCGGATGGTTTGACGAGGAGCTTTTCGGCAAGGCCGTTGCGCCCGCTTATCTGCATCTCTTCGGCAAGCACGCGCAATGAATTTTCTGACGGAATGAAATTGACGCGCTCGACGCGAGTATCCGCTTCCAGAGCCTGCAGCAGAATCTGGCCGAAGATGGCTCCGCTGGCTCCGGTCATGGCGACGGTGAGGTGCATGGGCTTATCAGGCATTCTGTGACCGATACTGAAGGACCTATTTTCTCATTTTGCGGTGCGCTGCGCCGTTAATGGCTGGATGCCGGAGCCGTTGACAGCCTCTTCCATCCTTTTTGGAGAGACCGAACCACCCATCGGGCTGCGAGGATGGCGCAGAGGGTTAATGCCGCTGCAATGGTGGCAGCGACCCAGGGATGCCGCGTGGTGAGCCACGTGATGCCGACGGCGATGAAGTCTTCGCTTGTGCTCAGCGCGATGTTCGAGAAAGGCTCCGGGCTGGCGGTGACGGCGGCCCGGATGGCGGTCTTCGATCCATGCGCAACGAAGGCGATGCCTGCTCCCGCCAGCGCTGCCAGAAGCCGCATCTCAGGCGAGAGGTGGGAACTTGCCTGATAGGCGAGCAGAGCAGCGATTGGAAGCCGGATAAAAGTGTGCAGAGCGTTCCAGATGAGGTCGAAGCCGGGGATTTTATCGGCGACAAATTCAAGCGCAAACATCGCTCCGCTCACGCCGATCACCCACCAGTCCCCCAAAACCTCAAGCCCGGGAGGCGGGACCACCCAATGAGCGTGAGTCAGGAGTCCCAGCGTAAACACCGTGGCATACACATTGAGACCCGCCGCAAAGCTGGCGGCTATGATCAGAGCTGCGATGTTGCTCGGGGTGAAGACGGTCACGCGGATTCCTCCTGTGGGGAGAGGATGACCCTAACGTTGGCAATTTACCGGATGCTTGACACCATTGACCACTACCCAGCCATTGTCGGCTCCGCGATGCGTAGAACAATGCACGTCGTGGATACCGGAAGCGAACTTTCCATGCGAAGGAAAGAACGCCTGTCCATAGGCGAAGACTGAGGCGTTTACCGGTGCGGTGACTATGCCATCGAGGTCGTCGTTGATAACGACTTCTACACGCCGAACGTCGCCGCCGGGCATGGTGACACGCAGCGGTAGGATCTCATGATTGCCGTGCGGGCCTCCGTATTGAGTGCGTGAGGAACTGACGGTCACTCCGCAGACCATGACGTTATCGACGGCGTTGCGTTGCCCCGAACCCAAAAGGCTGAAGAGCTTTTGATTGACCTGCGGAGTACAGGAAGAAGGAACCGGGACATCGCGCTGGGCAGCAGCCGGAAGAATGGCACAGGCGAGTCCAATTGCGAGAGACAGAGCAAAACTTGCTCGCAGCATTGTCATGCCTCGCTCAGCACACGATCAAAGATGGCGTCTACGTTTTTTAGCTGACGGCTGAGGTCGAAGGTGCGGGAGAGCTTTTCTGCGCTCAGGCGGCTGGTGATCTCCGGCTCCGCAGCCACCAAATCGCGGAAGACCAGGTCATTCTTCCACGCGTGCATGGCATTTTTCTGCACCAGACGGTAGGCGTCCTCGCGCGACATGCCGGACTCAGTGAGATCGAGCAGGAGTTGTCCGCTGAAGATGAGTCCTCCCGTGCTTTCGAGATTCTTGAGCATGCGCTGCGGGTAAACGAGCAGCTTCTCGATTAGATTCGCGGTTTTGGCCAGCAGGTAGTCGGTCAGAATTGTGGAGTCGGGAAAGATAACGCGCTCGGCGGATGAGTGCGAGATATCGCGTTCGTGCCACAGCGCGACATTTTCATACGCCGTCTGCGCGTTAGCGCGAACCACGCGCGCCAGTCCGCTGACTTGCTCGCAGGTGATGGGGTTACGCTTATGCGGCATGGCGGACGAGCCTTTTTGCTTCTCGGAAAAATATTCCTCGGCCTCGCGGACTTCGGTGCGCTGCAGGTGGCGTATCTCGGTTGCGATCTTGTCGAGGGTGGCGGTAATGATGGCGAGCGTGGAGATGTAATGCGCGTGGCGGTCTCGCTGCACTACCTGGGTTGCGACCGGCGCAGGTTGAAGGCCGAGCTTCGCGCAGATGCGCTCTTCGTGTTCCGGCTTGAGGTGACCGAAGGTTCCGACCGCCCCGGAAAGCTTGCCGATGCGAATCTGTTCGGCGGCTTCGTCGAATCGCTTGAGATTACGGCGCGTTTCGGCGTACCAGTTCAGCAGCTTGAGGCCGAAGGTGGTAGGTTCGGCGTGAACGCCGTGGGTGCGGCCGATGATCGGCGTGTGCTTGAATTCGAGGGCGCGCTTTTTCAGGACTTCGGCAAGCTGTATGAGGTCTTCGCGAAGGATTTTCGATGCGGCCTTGAGTTGCAGAGCCTGCGCGGTGTCCACTACGTCGGTGGATGTGAGTCCATAGTGCAGCCAGCGCGATTCCGGCCCGACGTGCTCGGCGACTGCAGTGGTGAAGGCGATTACGTCGTGGCGGACCTCGGCTTCGATCTCGTTGATGCGCGCGACGTCGATCTTTCCACGCTCGCGAATGGCCTTTGCGGCCTCGACGGGAACGATTCCGTCTTCAGCAAGGGTTTCGCTGGCAGCGGCTTCGACCTCCAGCCACCTGCGGTACTTATTTTCGTCGCTCCAGATGCGGCCCATCTCCGCGCGGGTATAGCGTGCGATCAACGAAGAGATCCTCCAAGGGGGTAAACTCTTATTCTATCGTTTGTGCATCTTAACTATGTAATTCCCAGGAAGGAACCTGAATGTCAGACATCGTTACCGTTGCCCGATTCAATGAACCGCTTGAGGCTGATATGGCCCGTCTCCGCCTTCAATCCGCCGGGATTGAGACGTTTTTGTCCGGCGAAAACGGGGCCATTCTCGAGCCAGGCCTTGGCCCGCTGCAACTTCAGGTGAGCGCGGAAGACGAGAAAGACGCGCGCGCTATTCTTGCAGATCCGGGGGCCACCGCGGACGACATGCTGCAATCGGATGCCGACGCCGCATCGCCGAATCCATCCAAGCCCTTGTAGGGCGGAATCGTTAGCGGGGAAGTCCCAGCCGCTCACTCATCTCGTCGTAGAGAAAGCCTTTGCCGGGCCGGTAGGGCTGTACCCATTCACCATCGATTACGAACTGCGGGATGGCGCGTTTGCCTACGTTCCGCAAAACCTCGTCGGCAGCGCCCGGCGTCGATTCGATATCGACCTGGGTGTATGCGATGCCGTGCCTGTCCAGGAAACGCTTGGCCTCGCGGCAGTCTCGGCACCAGGCCGCGGTGTAGAGAACCAGATTCATCTCTCTATCATAATTGGGCGGCGGAGTGGCGTGAGCGGCCATCGGCTCTCAGTTGTCGACGGTAAAAACGATGTTAATGGTTGTTTCGACTTCCACTGGTTCGCCGTTGAGTTTGTAAGGCTGGTAGCGCGCCCGGTTAACGGCTGTGAGTGCGGCCTGCGCGAGCATCACAGGGCCGCTCACGACGTGTGTGTGGTCTACAAAACCCTGCTTGGAGACGGTGGCTTCGATCACTACGGTCCCCTGAATGCGCGCCGCTTTTGCAATTGCTGGATAAATCGGCTGGATGGGAGCGAGGAGATGCCCTTCGGCGACTCCGGAGGAGATGCGAAGCGGTCCCGAGGGTTTAGGCCGCGTTACCACAGGCGGATGTGGTGGCGCGCTGCCGATAAGCGACATTGCGCCCGGTACGTAGCTTGTGCCTTGGTTCTCAAGGCCGATCGCCATGCCGGGAGGGGTGGCGGCTGTGCTCCCTTCCTCGGCAATGTGGTTAGGAATTGTCGCCGGTGCGGTGAGTCCGGCGAGTTGAACCGGGCTTGCCGCGTGCGCAGCCGGCGCGCGTGTTTCCTGCGCGGGAGAAGCGGGAGGCGGGGGCGCGAGCAGCAAGGTTGATAGCGCTTGTTTCGGTAGAGAGTCGGGATACAGATAAGGAATGACGATGAGCACGGCGAGCAGCGACACCTGGAATATGAACGAGCCGATCGCATACCAGCGGCTGCCGGTGCGAATGCGTCCTGTGGATTCGGCCAGACTGTCTTCGAACATAAGCCCTCCCGTTTTAATGGAGGAGCGAGACATCTGTTGTCTTAATAGACACCGCCTGGATGTTCGGGTTCCCGGCGCGTGCCGGATATCATTTGAATATGACTGCTGACGAGATCAAGCAACTTCTGAATCTTGCGCCGCATCCGTGCGAGGGCGGCTCTTTTCTGCAGACCTGGCGGGCGGAAGAGGCGATCCCTCACGAAGCTCTTCCCGCGCGTTATCCGGCAGCGCGGCCCGCGGGAACCTGCATTTACTATCTGCTCGAACCGGGGACGTTTTCGGAGATGCACCGGCTGGCTTCAGACGAAATCTTTCATTTCTACCTCGGCGATCCGGTTGAAATGCTGCAACTCGCTCCTGATGGTTCCGCGCGTACGGTGATTCTGGGCAGCGATCTCGCCGCGGGACAGCATCCGCAATTGATTGTGCCGAAATTCGTCTGGCAGGGGTCGCGCCTGCTGTCGGGCGGGAAAGTTGCTTTGCTGGGGTGTACGGTGAGTCCGGGCTTTGATTATGCAGATTATGAAACCGGCAACTATGAACCGCTTGCACGCGCGTATCCGCAGTCGACGAAGATGATCCGACTGCTCACGCGCAGCTAGCTGCGGCGCTCGCGGAAGAATTCGCGCAGCAGCGCGCCGGCTTCGTCGTTAAGCACGCCAGCGTCGACCGTCATCACATGATTGAGCCGGGGATGGTTCAGGACTTCGAGAACAGAGCTTACGGCTCCGGCCTTGGGGTCGCTCGCCGCGTAAACGAGTCGCGCGAGCCGGGCATGGATCATGGCTCCGGCGCACATGGCGCATGGCTCCAGCGTCACGTAGAGTTCGCAACCGGTGAGGCGGTAATTCTTGAGCGCCTGCGCGGCGGCGCGCATGGCGACAATTTCGGCGTGCGCCGTGGGGTCGAGGTCGCGCAGAACGCGGTTCTGGCCGCGCCCGACGATCTCTCCGTTTTGAACGACCACTGCTCCGATGGGCACTTCACCCGCGCTGGCCGCGGAGTGGGCCTCGACGATAGCCTCGCGCATGAATTGCGATTCGGTTGTCATGTCAGAGAGGCTGCTGCTGCGTCATGCAGTGCAGGGCGCCAAGTCCCCAGATGAAGTCTCCGCAGTGAATGCCGATGACTTTGCGGTCCGGGAAGAGTTTGGCGAGCGTATTCAGCGCATGGCGATCGTTGGGATCGTTGAAGGTGGGCACGAGCACCAGTCCGTTCGCGATGTAGAAATTTCCGTAGCTTGCGGGTAGTCGTTGTCCTTCGAACACTACGGGAGCGGGCATCGGCAGTTCGACAATCTCGAATGGCTTGCCTTGCTGGTTGCGCGCGGAACGGAGCCGATCGAGATTTTCAGCCAACGGGATGTGGTTTTCGTCGCCACGATTCGGTTCTGTAACTGTGACGATTACATTTTCGGCTATGAAGCGAGTGATGTCGTCTATGTGGCCGTGCGTGTCGTCTCCGGCAATGCCGCGATTGAGCCAGAGAACATGATCGATGCCAAGAAAATCGTGGAACACCTGTTCCAGATCGGCCCGGCTCAGGCCCGGATTGCGCTGCTGTACTTCGCTAAGGAGGCACTCTTCGGTAGTGAGGAGGACGCCGGCGCCATTTGTGTCGATCGATCCACCTTCGAGCACTACGCGCTGCCCATTGAAGTGCGGCGTCCATTCGGGAAAGCTCAGCAATTCTGCCGCGTGTTCAGGAATCCGATCATCGTGCTGCCAGTCGTCATACTTTGCCCAGGCGTTGAATTTCCAGTTGGTGATCGCGACGTCGCTGGTGGCGGCGTTGCGAACGAAGATGGGGCCCGAGTCGCGTGTCCAGACGCGATTGGTCGGCCAGTGGTGAAAATGCAGGCGGGCGAGGTCTGCGCCCGAGCGCTTCAGGATTCCCTGTGCGCGCTGTTCGGCGGCGGCGTCGTTGACGAGGATATGGACGTCCTCGACGGACGAAAGATGCCGCACAATATCCGCGTAAACCCAGGGGATGGGCTGGAATTTTCCCGGCCAGTCCTTCGGATTGTGCGGCCATGCAATCCACGTCGCGGCGTGCTGGGCCCACTCGGCCGGCATTCGGTAGCCGTGGTCTCGGGGAGTGCCGCTCGGTTTGCGCTTCATTCCTGCCCGCTCCCCGGATCGTCGAGGAAGCGGTGAACGATGGGAGCATACGCGTCGATGCGGCGGTCACGCAGGAAGGGCCAGTTGCGGCGCGTGTCTTCGAGCAGCCGCAGGTCGACTTCGCCTACTAGAATCTCTTCCTTGTCGTGCGCGGCTTTGGCGATCACACGCCCGAAGGGGTCGGCGAGGAACGATCCGCCCCAGAATTCCAGACCCGCCCCTTCAACGCGATTGCCGCGCACGTCTCCGTGCTCGTGGCCGACGCGGTTGACTGCCGCGACGTAGACGCCGTTCGCGATTGCATGGCTGCGCTGGATCGTCTGCCATGCGTCATATTGCGCTTCGCCGAACTCGGCTTTTTCTGCGGGGTGCCACCCGATTGCCGTTGGATAGAACAGCAGATTTGCCCCCTGAAGCGCGGTAATGCGCGCGCCTTCGGGATACCACTGGTCCCAGCATACGAGGGTGCCGATTTTGCCTACGGCAGTGTCGAAGGCCCTAAAGCCGAGGTCGCCGGGCGTGAAATAAAATTTTTCGTAGTAGAGGGGATCGTCGGGGATGTGCATCTTCCGGTAGAGCCCGGCGAGTGAGCCGTCCTGATGCAGGACTGCGGCTGTATTGTGATAGAGCCCGGCAGCGCGGTGCTCGAAGAGGGAAGCAATGACGACAACCTTTTCCTCGCGCGCAATTGCGCTCAACCGCTCGGTGCTTGGCCCGGGGATTGTTTCGGCTACATCGAACAGCGCGATGTCTTCACGCTGGCAGAAGTATTGCGCCCGGAATAATTCCGGCAGACAGACTACCTCGGCTCCTTCACGCGCGGCTTCGCGAACGCGGTCGGCAGCCTTCTCGAGGTTGGCGTCAGGATCGGAGCCGCAGCTCATCTGCACGAGCCCTACGCGGTATTTCTGCTTCGATGACATATTTGTGCTCATTTCAGTTACGAATTCACTGTCAAGCAAAGACGAACAAAAGGCGCGTAGCCCTTTCGGCCCGCGCCCTCTCGATTCCGGTCCTGCTACTCGCCGCGATTACTCAAAAATCAGGATGGCCGCGGCGATCGTCGTTGTCCAGAGCCCGCGTTTATCGCCGACAGCCGACTGCGTGACGTTGGCGGTTCGCACAATCTTGTTCGAGATGCGATAGATCTCTTTCTTCTCATCCCAGCTCTTGTCGGGGTCGAAGTCCACGTCGAGAGTGGTTGCCAGCATTTCGGCTGCAAGCTCCTCCGCGTATTCGCCCGCTTGCTCTTCGGTCTCACCGAAGCTATGGTGCTCGCTCAGGTAGCCGTATGTATTGCGGTCGGTAGGAATGGCAACGCCAATGCTTGACGCCACCAGACGGTGCGGCTCGCGCGTAGAGTTTTCGGCAACAACCGCGAAGACAACTTCACCGGGGCTGAGATATTTCAGTCCCTCTTTGCGGGTGATCAGCTTTGCCTGGGGCGGAAAGATTGATGAAACACGCACCAGATTCTGGGCGGCAACGCCCGCATCACGAAGCGCTAATTCAAAAGAGGTAAGACGTTCTTTGTGTTTCCCGACGCCCTTGGTAAAGAACAACCGCCTCGGGACCATGCTTTTTCCCAATTTCTAATTCCTCCGGATGCAAATGAAAGATGCCACGCGCTGAGAGTGCCGACGAAAAACCGGCGCATCGTGTCTGCTCTAGAAATGATAAGGCAAGGCGTGGGCCAGCGCCGCGGCCGCAGTGGAATTTCTTTGGTGGAACTCTCTTCTGAATTTACGAAAAATTCATACGGGCCGACTCAGGCATGCGGCCTTCCTTCGCTCACGATTTCCCTAGATTGTTGAGATCGATCTGCTCGTATTGCTTGCGCTCAATGCCGGCGCGTATCTGCTGGGGAGTCCACCCCAGTTTCGTCATTTTGTAGGCGTATGCTCCCTCCTGCGCGCAGGTGGAACAAATGGCCGCGTGAGTGCCTTGAAAGCAACTCAGCAAGCTGCTGTGTCCCAGTGCACGGTCGCACCGGCAATAGCAGGGAAGCTGATAAAGCACAGACGGGATCTTCGCCGCCTGCTGGTAGACCTTAACCTGCCAGGGATAGCGGAAATACTCGCCCGTCAGTTGCTGGCCGGAGAGGACTGCTGGCAGTGCGGCGGTTTTTGCGGGTGGATCAGGATGGTATGCCGGGATATCGTCGCCAGGATTGGACCATTGGGCATAGCCCGCGACCGTAATAAGCCCTAAGGCCGCCGTCAGCAGAATGCGCTTCATTCGGTGTCTCCGGTTTTATCGTACATCTTGGGTTTTGGGTTGAAAATGCGGGTGGAAGCGCGTCCCGGAGCAAAAAAAGGCGGCACGAACGGTACTTTGTCCGTGCCGGGAGGCCAGTGACGCAACTTATAAACCTGTCTCAAACAAGGCGGGAGCCCTGCTCCTCAGCCTGTTTCCCGTTTACATTCCTTCAGATGCGCTAAATCGGTCTGAAGAAACATTATTATTGCACATTTTTTCTATGCAACCAAAACCCTTGGTTAACTTTCAAGTAGTGTATCCCCGAAACGATGGATTACGCAAGTCTCATTTACAATCAACCCAGCGGCTTTGAAGAGGTTGCGGTTTTCTCTTTGGAAGGCACCTTTTGAAGGGGCTGCCTGCATTTCTTCTTATTGTATGACTGCCAATCCAAATTCTGCCGCTGCCTCCGAAACACGTCCGAAAGCCTGGAAGACCGCTTTGTTATTAGCTGTTTCCGCCGCATTCGGCGGCCTGGCAGTAGTTCTCTGGAACCGCAGGGAACTGATCCAGATGCAAAACCAGAGGAATAACCCCACACTCCAGGGAGATTGGGTTCCATTCGCAGAGCACGCGGAAGAGGAAATTTTCTAGCGTTGGATCAGGGTTTGACGTTGGATGAGAGGATTTTCTCAATTGAGGCGGCGAGATCAAAATCCCGCTTCGTAAGCCCTCCGGCGTCGTGGGAGACCAGGGCCAGACGGACCTTGTTGTAGCGAATGTCGATGTCGGGGTGGTGGCCGGCGGCTTCAGCTTTCTCTGCCACCTGATTGACAAAGATCATCGCGCCCACAAAATCTTTAAAGGCCGCCTCGCGCACAATTTCTCCCTGAACGAGATTCCACTTCTGGAGAGATTTCAATCCTTTCCGTATATTTTCCTCGTTCAGAATGGCCACTGACCCCTCCATAGTTGGATTTTGATTTCTCCAGCGCCGTTCTACTTCAACAGGCGCGAGGTGACGCGTGCATGGTGCGTGATTTCGGCTTGCAGGTTTTCCCAGAGCCGGTTGGGAAGGCTCTCGAACACCTCGACCACGTTTGGATCGAATTGGGTTCCGGAGCAGCGAAGGATCTCTTTCCGCGCGTCTTCGAAGCTGCCGGCTCGGCGATAGGGGCGATCCGAAGTGATCGCATCCAGCGTGTCGGCGACGGCAAATATTCTTGCGCCGAGCACGATCTCCTCTCCCTTGAGGCGGCGGGGATAGCCGGTGCCGTCATAGCGTTCTTGATGGCTGTATACAATCTGCGCCACATCCTGCAAAAACGGTATTTTCTTTAATATCTGGTAGCCCCGTGCGCAGTGTTTCCGCATCATTGCCTGTTCATGGCGATCGAGTTTGCCGGGTTTCAAAAGGATGGCATCGGGTATGGCCATTTTGCCGATGTCGTGGAGGAACGCCCCGCGCGATACGACGCGGATGGCCTCTCCCCTCAGGTCCATGGCCCGCGCCAGCGCGATCGTGTAGGCGGTGACTCGCCTTGAATGCCCTTCGGTCTCGGCGTCTTTCAGGTCGAGAGCGTCACCCAGAGCTTCGAGGGTGATGTCGTAGGCCTGCTCCAGATCCACTAAAGCGGCGCGCAGCAGATCGGTTCGCGCGGTCACAAGTTTTTCAAGGTTTTCTTTTTCAACGGCGCGCTGCCGCGCAACGCGACGATGCTCAATCGCCCGCTTAACGGTGGTCAGCAATTGCTCCTGCTCAAACGGCTTGAGCAGGTAATCGTATGCGCCATTGCGCATGGCGGCAATGGCTACATTTACATCGTGCATCGCAGACACTATAACTATCGGCGTATCCGGGCAGATGGCTCGCACTCTCTCCAGCATCGCCATGCGATCGAAGCCCTTCAGCATAATTTCAGAGAGGATTAAATCATAGGGCGCATCTTTTTCGAGACGCGCTACTGCATCCTCACTGTTGAGAGACAGAACCGACCTGTAATTCTCTTTTTCGAGAATCGCGGCCATGAACGTTCCCACGTAGGGTTCGTCGTCGACGATTAGAATTCGTTCTTCTGGCATTCTTCTTCCCACAGTGGCTTGCGTCTGTTGATGCCACAAAAAGTGCTTTTGTCTGGCATTGCAGATTCCTGTCCCGGAAAGAGCACGGATCCTAAAACAGGAGCCTGACAACTTCAATTTGGCTAGGTGCGTCTAAATCTATACTGTTTGTGTGTCTATCGGCAAAGGTTGATTTTTAACACATTTAGGGACCCAGATCATCCTCGAAATGAACATTGAGTTGAGATACAGTGACGCCAGAGGCAAGATTTGTTCGATTTCGGTTCAGAACGGCAATTCGCACGCGACCCTTCGGTAAAGATTGTTGCCATGCGCCAGGCAAAGCAGAGCGTGGAGGCGCGGCAGCGCGATATCTACGAAAGCCATCGCCATCGAACCTTTGCCCTGGCTTATTACATGACGGGCAATGAACTTGAGGCCGAACAGATTCTTACCAACACTTTTGTGAGCGCATTTCGATCCGCTTCTGAGCCCGACGGTCCGGACGTGGATTCGGCGCTCCTCGAAGAACTCCGCCGACGGTCCTGTCTCGATCTGGATGCGGCGGTATCGGCGCCTTCCGCCTCTGCGAATGCCGCAGGTTCGACAGCCGACCTGGCTGACCGCAATGTCAAGCGCACTGATCTCGAAGAAGCGATCCGGTTTCTTCCGCCACGCGAGCGTCTTCTTTTTCTACTTCGCGATGTGGAAGGGTACACTCCTGCCGTCATCGCACAGCTTCTGCAGCTGACCGAGTCGCAGGTGCAGCGGGGTCTTTTTGCCGCCCGTCTTCGACTGCGTGGGCTTTTAGCGAAGGCTCAGTCGGACGAATCGAAGGCTGCTTAGAGACGCTCCGCGCCGGATTATTTTAATCCGAGACATTGATTCCAGTGCGACCTCGCGACAAGCCTGAGCCGAAGGTGATACGATCGCAGGTTTTTGTGAGATACGTCTTACCGGAGTCATTTTATGGCATCGCCTTCCATTGAGCAGAATCCTGTTTCCACTTACCCCTTTACTCTGACCGAGGACCAGGAGCAGCTGCGTAAGGAGATTCGCGACTTTGCCGCGCGCGAGATCGCTCCCAACGTGATGCGCTGGGACGAGGCGAGCGAGTTTCCGGCCGATGTGGTGAAGCAGCTTGGACAGATGGGGTTGATGGGCGTCATCTTCCCGGTTGAATACGGCGGAGCGGGGCTGGGCTACGTGGATTACATGCTGGCCATCGAAGAGTTGTCCGCTGTGGATGGCTCGATCGGGATCATTGCGGC
Organism: uncultured Acidobacteriaceae bacterium; assembly: GCA_963743135.1. Lineage (GTDB taxonomy): Bacteria > Acidobacteriota > Terriglobia > Terriglobales > Acidobacteriaceae > Silvibacterium. The sequence goes on along the minus strand of CAVUON010000005.1, from coordinate 1,130,656 downwards.
GGCGCACAACTCGCTGGGGACGAACCATATTTTTCTTGCGGGCACGGAAGAGCAGCGGCGGAAGTATGTTCCAAAACTGGCCAGCGGCGAGTGGCTGGGCGCATGGGGATTGACCGAACCGGGATCGGGGTCGGATGCTTCGGCGGCTCGGACGACGGCGGTTCGCAAGGGTGACAACTGGGTTCTGAACGGTAACAAGACGTTTATCACCAATGCACACTATGCCGATGTGGCCGTGGTGATCGCGGTTACGGATCGCACACAGGGCACGCACGGCTTGTCGGCCTTCATTGTGGAAAAGGGTACGCCGGGGTTTCGTCCCGGCAAGAAAGAAAATAAACTAGGGCTGCGCGCGAGCGATACTTCGGAATTGATCTTTGAGGACTGCGAGATTCCGAGCGAGAACCTTCTTGGCAAACTGGGCGAGGGATTTGTCGATTCAATGCGAGTGCTCGACGGCGGCCGCATCTCAATTGCGGCGCTGTCGCTCGGAATCGGGCGCGGAGCGCTGGATGCGTCTTTGAAATATGTAAAAGAGCGGCGGCAGTTCGGCAAAGCGATTGCCGAGTTTCAGGGAATCCAGTGGAAGCTGGCCGATATGGCCACGGAACTCGACGCTGCCCGGTTGTTGACGCAGCGCGCCGCCGTACTCAAGGACGCTGGGCAGAAGGTCACGCGCGAGTCGAGCATGGCGAAGCTCTATGCGAGCGAGGTTGCGGTGCGAATCTGCGACGAGGCGGTGCAGTTGCACGGCGGGTATGGATTCATCAAGGACTATCCGGCGGAGAAGTTTTACCGCGATGTGAAGCTCTGCACCATTGGCGAAGGCACGAGCGAGATTCAGAGAATGGTCATCGCACGCGAGATCCTGAGAGTCCACCCCTCTCGGGGATGAGGACTCGCCGTCACGGGCTTTTTGCTTCGCGTGGCTGCCCCCTTTGGTCGCGTGTTCAGTTTTTTGGCGATCGCCGGTGCTTCCAAACTAAGCGGAGGCATTTTATTTATGATCGATTGCGGATGACGCGGATTGACGAGCTTGTAGCGCGTATGCGCGCTGGAGATGTGCGGGCGCTGGCTCGTGCGGTTTCTCTTGTCGAGAATGCGGCGGCGGAAGCGGCGGGCGTGCTTTCGGCGTGCTTTCCTTATACCGGCAAAGCGTTGCGCGTCGGAGTAACCGGCGTTCCGGGCGCGGGCAAGAGCACCCTGGTAGACCATCTGGTGCGTGCGTGGCGCACGGCGGGCACCCGGGTTGGCGTGATTGCCGTCGATCCTACGAGCCCGTTTACTGGCGGGGCGCTACTGGGGGATCGCATCCGGATGCAGGAGCGGCTGGGGGATGACGGCCTCTACGTTCGCAGCATGGCAACGCGCGGATCGCTGGGTGGCCTGGCCGGAACCACGGCGGATGTAGCGCAAGTGATCGAGGCCAGCGGGCGCGATGTTGTTTTGATTGAGACGGTCGGAGTGGGGCAGGATGAAGTTGAGATTGTCCGGCTGGCCGATGTGACGGTGGTGGTCCTGGTTCCGGGGATGGGCGATGACGTGCAGAGCCTTAAAGCTGGAATCATGGAGATTGCAGATGTTTTTGCCGTGAACAAGGCCGACCGTGACGGTGCGGATCGGGTGGAGAAGGAGATTCGCGCGATGCAGTCACTGGCCGCGGCGCATGATGCCTGGGCGACTCCTGTGGTGAAGACCATTGGCACAACTGGCGAAGGAATCGACGCGCTTTTCGCGGCGATCGAGCAACGCAGGCAGTGGCTTGCGACGAATGGGAGACTTGAAGCGCGGCGCAGAGCTTACTGGCGAGAGCGAATAGAGGGAATGCTTCGGCAGGCGTTGCTGAAGGAGGCGCGCGTGCATGGATTAAGCGACGCAGAGCTTGAAAACCATGCGGAGCGGGTCGCTGCCGGGCTGGAGGACCCTTACCGGCTGGTTCCGGGGCTGGTCGCGCGCGTGTTCGAGGCGCATGGAGGGGAAAGTTGACGAAGATCGATCACCTGGGGATTGCCGTCGAAAGCATTGCGGCGGCGCGCGGCTTCTATGAGGCGCTGGGACTGCGCGTAGCGCGCGAAGAGACCGTCGAGCATGAGCAGGTGCGAACGGCGATGATTCCGGTGGGCGACAGCCGGATTGAGTTGCTGGAGCCTTTGCAGGAGGACTCCGCGGTTGGACGCTTCTTGAAGAAGCGTGGCACGGGCCTGCACCATGTCGCGCTGCATGTGGACGACATTATCGCCACTCTGGCTGCACTTAAGGCGCGAGGCGCGAGGTTGATTTCAGAAGAGGTGCAGGTGGGCGTGGGAGGGCATCTGTACTTCTTTGTGCATCCTTCGAGCGCGGGGGGCGTGTTGCTGGAAATATGCCATGACCCCGACAACGACGCCGATTTGGAGCTGGGCGGATGATGGTTCTCGGGATCGACACGTGCGGCGTGATGGGTTCGATTTCGCTGGCGCGTGTGGAGGGCTGCGCGGTTTTAGGGCTTGCGAAGACGGAGCTGGCGGGTAAGACCTATTCGGCGCAGCTTGTACCTGCGACACGTGCTTTGCTGGACACCCAGAGCATGGATGCTGGCGCTCTTGATGCCGTAGTCGTGGTGAATGGGCCAGGAAGTTTTACCGGTGTTCGTATCGGGGTAAGTTCGGCCAAGGGGTTGGCCGAGGGTCTGGGGATTCCGCTGCTTGCGGTGTCGCGGCTGGCGGTGCTTGCCTGGAAGGCGGACACGGAACAGGCGGCGCTCGATGCCGGACGAGGTGAGTTTTATGTCAGGGACGGTTTGCTCGAGTCTTTGCGCGCCGCGAAGGATGTGTCTTCGTCGTTGCACGGTGGGCTGGCGGTCTGCGAGGAGAGCACGCTACGGGTTTTTCCTGAGGCGGCTTTGATTGATGCTCCGACTGCGGAAGATGCCATACGGTTTGCCGCACCGCGGCTGCTGGCCGGCGATTTTGCGGATGTGGCGACCCTCGATGGGAATTATGTCCGGCGATCCGATGCTGAAGTCTTTGCCAAGGCTCCCGGGAAGGCTTAAGTGGCACTCATCCGCTCGATGAGCCGGGACGATCTCGATGCGGTGATGCGCCTTGAGGCGGCTTCGGCGGGGGCTCCCCACTGGGAGCGGGCGGTTTACGAAGGTTTTCTCTCGCAAGATGGGCCGGTGAAACAGGTATTTGTCGCCGGAGACGGGGTCAGGCTGGCGGGTTTTGTTGCCGCGCGCTTCATTGTCGATGTGTGCGAGCTGGAGTCGATTGTGGTGGACGCTGCCGTTCGCAAGACCGGAGTCGGCAAGGCATTGCTGGCGAACCTTGTGCGGTGGGCGCGGGAGAACAATGCGGTTCGTGTTGAACTTGAGGTTCGGGCTGGAAATGATGCAGCAATCTGTTTTTACGAACATGCTGGTTTCCACAGGGACGGGCTCCGCCGTGGGTATTATCGAAGCCCGGAGGAGGATGCGGTCCTGATGAGCCTGGCGCTGGATTCCGGGTCGGCGGCCTGAGCCGCGGCGGTGGAAAACTTTCTCCTACAAACGGATTGAAGGCAGGCCTCCTCGGTGCTACCTTGGTACGTCTCATAGAAGAGGAGGATTTCTCTCATGGAGCTGGAAGCGAAGCGCTTGCCGGGTGGTGACGGAATTATGGAGTTGGAAGCGCAACATCGCCACTATTCGGAGCAGTTGGATGCACTTATCCAGAAACCTTATCTTTCAGAAGAGGAGCAGCTTGAGGAGGTCCGGCTTAAGAAACTCAAGCTTCGAGTAAAGGACGAAATGGCGGCGCGACGACATGGTCTGCCGCAAAGCTATGCTGTCTGATCCGCAGCTGGCCCTGAAAATCTAAAGTTTACCGCGCAACCTGATTCTTATCTGCTGCTCACAGGGTTTGTCTGCCCATTCTGCGTGATGTTGAACCTATAATGTGTATGAATGGTTCGCGACGGTTATTTCTACGGACTTGCCTTGTTTCTGGTGGCTGGACTGCTCCGCTTTGTGACAGGCGAGTGGGTATGGTCGATTGTGCCCATGCTGCTGGCGTTGTTTTTCCTGTGGTTTTTTCGCGATCCACAGCGTGTGATACCGCAAGGCGAAGGGTTGGTAGTTTCTCCTGCCGACGGCAAGGTGACCGAGGCTTTGCGGGTAACTACGGCTGAGGGCGAGACGCTGCGGCTGAGCATCTTTCTCAACGTTTTCAATGTGCATGTGAACCGCTCTCCGATTACCGGCACCCTGCGTGAGGTGGTTTACCGCAAGGGTCAGTATCTGAACGCGATGAATCCGGAGTCGGCGGAAAAGAACGAGCAAAACAAGGCTGTGGTGGAAGCGGATGCGGGCTACTCGGTTGCTTTTACGCAGATTGCCGGCTTGCTGGCGCGGCGTATCGTGTTTCGTCCGGCTCCGGGAGCGCGACTGGACCGCGGACAGCGCATTGGATTGATCAAGTTTGGTTCGCGCGTGGATGTTTTATTGCCGGGTAATGCGGAGCTGCACGTGAAGAAGGGCGATCACGTGAAGGGTGGTGCGTCGATCCTGGCGACCATCCCGTCGACCTCTGCAGCGCGCACATCAGAAGAAGTTTTTGCGGAGTCGCTGGTTTGAATAGTCCTGAGCGTGTGCGCGGAACCAGACGACGGAGGGGAATGTATCTCCTGCCGTCGCTGTTTACGGCGGGGAATATCGCGGCGGGGTACTTTGCAATTACGCAAAGCCTGCAGGGCTCGATTCTTGAGCCGCACCATTTCGACTACGCTGCGCTTGCGATCGGGTTCGCGATTCCTTTTGATTCGCTGGACGGACGCATTGCGCGCATGACGAACACGACCAGCGAATTTGGCAAAGAGCTCGATTCGCTCGCCGACGTAATCACGTTTGGTGTCGCGCCCAGCATTCTGGCGTTCAGCTGGGGCTTTCGTATGCTACCCACTGGAATGGATCCGCTGCTGCGTGAGAAGCTGATTCAGTTGGGCGGCTTCGTCTGCTTCCTGTTTTTGATCTGCGGAGCGAGCCGGCTGGCGCGCTTCAATATCAGCCACGATCCGGTGCCGAAGAATCCGGGACGACCTGACCGGAAGTATTTTGTCGGAATGCCTATTCCAGCGGCGGCTGGTGTAATTGCCGCCGTGGTGCATGGGTTTCAGGGCCATCCTTTCAATGCATGGACGGCGATCCTATGGATACTGCTGGTCGGCTTTACCGGATTCCTGATGGTGAGCACCTGGCGATTCTGGAGCGGCAAGGAAATCAATCTTGCCAACCGGCATCCATTTCAGTGGATTGTGCTGATCGGATTAGTGATCTATCTGCTGGTATTCTTCTCGCGCGGAGTGCTGCTGCTGTTGGCGCTGGCCTATATGTTCTCAGGTGTTCTCGCGCGCGCTGCGTATTCGCGCCGGAGACATCGCAGGAGTGAGCAATCCAGTGCCGTTGTCCCTCCTGTGCACACAACGGAACACACGACGGAATGACCGAAACTTACAAAATCGCAATTCTTGGCGCGGCTACTATCCGCGGCAAGGAGCTGAACGAAGCGCTGGCGGAGTCCGCTTTTGCCGGAGCAGATTTTTCTCTTATGGATGACGAGTCGCAGCTTGGCCAACTTGAGGCCGTGGGCGATGAGGTCACGTTTATTCAACGCGTTGAGCCGTCGGCGTTCGAGCGGGCGGACTTCGTCTTCTTTGCCGGATCGGAAGATGTTACGCGGAAGCATTGGAAAACGGCTCAAAAGGCCGGCGCGAGCATCGTCGATTTGTCCTACGCGCTGGAGAGCGAGCCCGGCGTTCTGGTGCTTGCTCCTTGGCTGGACGAAGCGGGCAGGAGCGGACGCGAGCTTAACCTGAGCACTCCGGCTGTGATTCCGGCTCATCCGGTATCGGTCGCGCTCGGCCTGATGCTGGCTCGGTTGCAGGAGTTAGGTGCGATCAAGAGTGCTTCGGCCACCGTGTTGGAGCCTGCGTCAGAATATGGGAATGCCGCCCTGGACGAATTGCATCAGCAGACGGTCGGGCTGCTGAGTTTCCAGAGCACGCCGAAAGCGGTTTACGACACGCAGGTAGCGTTCAATGTTGCTCCGGTTCTAGGCGCGGAGGCAAAGGCGGACCTGATGGGAAGCGAAGCCCGTATTCGGCGCCATTACGGCATGCTGGGGGCTGATACGCTGCCTAAAGTCAGCGTTCAGTTGCTTCACGCTCCGGTGTTCCACGGCCACGGAATTTCTCTCGCGGTCGAATTCGACCGGCCCCTGCAACTCGAACATGTCGAGGCGGCGCTCGGCGGCGAACGCGTGGATGTGGTGATGGGCGACGGCGACGCGGACGTTCCGAATAATCTGAACACGGTGGGACAGGGCGATGTGATGGCGAGAGTTCGCACTAGCGATGGGACCGAGCTGGCCACAAGCCGCTTCTGGATCTGGGCTTCGATCGACAATCTGAAATTCAGCGCGCTGAATGCCGTGGCCTGCGCTCTGGAATTGAGAAAGCTTAGGCCGCAGGGCAAAGTTCAGTAATTGTTCGCACTAATGACATGAGGCCCGGCACTTTGCCGGGCCTTATGATTTGCCTGCGAGCGCTGGTTACCTGGATGGAGTAAACAGCGAAAGGCGGACATGCCAGGTTACAGACTGGCCCGGTTTCAGAGTGACCATGCCGGTGTCCATGCCATGCCACTCCTTGCCGAAAGGGTCTCCGAAGTTGAACTGCTCTTCGACCGCCACGAACTGTTTCGCCGGAGGGGCGTAGGCCTGCACCGTTTTAATCTCGGGCGAAAGGCCATCGACTTTAATGCCGTAATTGGATGCCGGGTCGGTGAGCCTGACGTCCACTGCGCCATTGGTGCGTTTGAGGTTCGACCAGTTGTCATCGAAAAAGTTATTGCCGAGCGCTACGCCGTCGGGAGCGTTGAAGTCATACTTCGTGCCCTTGACAGGTAGAAGTTTCCCGGTGGGGAAGACGTCGTCGTAGTTGTTGACCTGCGCGGTCTTCTCGGCGGGAATGTGCAGGCGCGCCTGGGTGCGGTCTCCGCTGGGAATGCTGAGGTAGGGATGCCAGCCGATGGCGATAGGCTCGGGTTCGTCGCCGACATTCTTTGCCGTGATCTTCGCGTCGAAGTCTCCGCCAGTCAGGGTGAGGGTAAAGGCGAGATCGGTTTTCGACAGCCAGTGGCCGCCGAAGTCTCCGGCATGGATGGTTCCGGTGAGCGTCTGGCCATCGGGAGTGGTTTGCACATTGACGTCATCCGTTTTTGAAGCGACGATGAGGCCGTGCATGGCGACGGGCTCCGCTCCGGGGCTTTTGCCCGGCCAGTTTGCGGGGAGCGTGATGGTTTTGCCGTGCCATTCGGTCGTGATGGTTTTGCCGTCGGCTGACAGTTTGCCGCGAATGCGGTTGGGATAGGGAACCAGGAACGCTCCGCCGAAGCTGAAACTGGCGTTGCCATATTGATCATCGGGTCCGCCGTTGAGTTTGTTTGCGGCATCGGCGAGTGAAGGTGAAGCCAGAACGTCGATCGTTCCTTTCCCGGGAATGTTGGCCGTGATCTGGAAGACGTTCATACCACGCCCGGGCAGCACGGTGGCCGAGAGGAATTCAGGCTTCTGGCCGTTCTCCGTTGGCTTACGGGTGAGCGTTACGATGTCCTGCCCGCCGATCTGCGTGGGAGTAGCGGCAACGGGCTGTTCCGCTGGAGCCGGCGATGGAGGAGGCGATTGCTTGCAGCCAGCGACAGAAAGGAGCGCCGTTGCGGCCAGCATGAACGTGTATTGCGGGCGAAGAGACATAATTTCAAACCTCTTTTGATTTTGTTGTGCAAACGTTTCCGATAAGAACCCGGATGGTCTTTGTGAAAACTAAGGCGGTCCAATTTTACCCTGATCGGAGATTCAGCGCGTCCCTCAGGCCGAGTCCTTTTCTCTATAAAATCATTTAGATGGGGAAGAAACGAGCAGAGAACGCGCAGCCGCTGGCCGCGCTGAACGCGCGCATCACCAGATGCGAAATGTGCCCGCGGCTGCGGGTGCACTGCGCGCGGGTTGCGGAGGTGAAGCGACGCGCTTATGTGGATTGCAATTACTGGGGGAAGCCGGTTCCGTCGTTTGGCGATCCTGACGCGACGGTGCTGATCGTAGGCCTCGCGCCCGGCGCCCACGGATCGAACCGCACAGGGAGGCCGTTTACAGGCGACGGGTCAGGGAATTTTCTCTATCCGGTGCTTTATGAGACAGGTTTCGCCTCGCAGCCAACATCAACCGGACTCGATGATGGAATGGAATTGAACGGATTGTGGATTACATCTGTAGTGCGCTGCGCACCGCCCGATAACAAGCCGCGGCCCGAGGAGATCGCCAACTGCGCGCCTTTTCTCGACGAAGAAATAGCGGCACTCAGTAATCTGCGCGTGGTGGTTTGCCTCGGAAAGATCGCCTTCGATGGATTTACCCAACACCTGGTGCGCACGGGAAAGATAACCAGCCGCAGCAAATTCAGATTCGCGCATGGAGCAGAATATGGGTTGCCGGATGGAGTAACTTTATTCGCGAGTTACCATCCTTCGCTGCAAAATACCAACACGGGCAAGCTGACGGAGGCGATGTTCCTCGCGATCTTTCGCCGCGCGCGGCAACTGGCTGCTGCCATGAGCGGCCAACATCTGCTCGGTAGCGCAAACCTCCGATGAGAGATAGCGTCAACGATCGATCGATTCAGAGGACACTTGCGGCTTTGCCGGGCAGAGGTAAAAGTTGTTCGATGAAGCCAGTGTCGATAAGCCGATTTGGATAGAGTCAACTTCCGATTTTCCCGTGATTCGAGAGGGTGCCCGGCCCGCACGGCTGATTAATTGATTTTTTTCAATGATTTGACGGATGCATGGCGGAGAGCGTGGGATTCGAACCCACGTTAGAGTTTCCCCTAAACACGCTTTCCAAGCGTGCGCCTTCAGCCACTCGGCCAGCTCTCCAACGACTGCTTTCTTGAATTTAACATACGGTCGCGCTGGGGGTTGGCCGGTACAATCGGGAAATCTTTGTCAGGTTTCTATTGTTGCCATGCGCTCCTCTGATATTGCAATTTTCGACGAACACAACCCGAGAGTGAACCTCGCCGCCGAGCTGCGCGCGCTGCTGGCTTTGGCCATTCCAGTGGCTCTGTCGGAAATTGGCTGGATGACCATGACGGTTGTCGACGTGATCATGGTGGGCAAGCTGGGGCCCTCGGCGATCGGCGCGGTGGGGCTGGGGAACGCAATCTATTATGCTCCCTCGCTCTTCGGCATCGGACTGCTGCTGGGCCTTGACACGCTGGTTTCCCACTCGTGGGGCGCGCGCGACTTCGACGACTGTCACCGATCGCTGGCGCAGGCCATGTACGTTGCGCTGGCGTTTACCCCGGTGCTGATGCTTTTCATCATCTTTGCGCGACCGCTCTTTACGGGACACGGCGTCGATCCTGCCGTTGGCGCAATGACGCGCTCCTATGCCGGAATTCTGAACTGGGGCACACTGCCGTTGCTGGTTTATGGTGGATTTCGCCGCTATCTGCAAGGTGTGGCGCGCGTGCGGCCTGTGACCTTCGCACTGATCTCGGCGAATCTTGTGAATCTGGCGGGGAACTGGATTTTCATTTACGGCAAGTTGGAAATGCCGGCGATGGGCGTGCGTGGATCGGCGATTTCGACCGTAATTGCGCGAATTTACATGGCCGCGGTGCTGGTCTATTTTGCGTGGCAGCATGAGCGCAGACGCAGCCACTCTCTCTTTGCGCACTGGCCAAGGCCGGACTGGACGCGAATTCGCGCATTGCTGGACCTGGGCATCCCGACAGCTTTTCAGGTGGTGCTGGAGGTCGCGGCCTTCGGTACGGCTACGATTCTGGCGGCTCATCTGGGCGCGGTGGCTCTGGCCACGCATGAGATTGTTCTGAATTGCGCGGCTTTCGCCTACATGGTGCCGCTGGGAGTCTCCGCAGCGGGCGCGGTGGCCGTTGGGCACGCCATCGGAGCGGGGAATCCGGCCAAGGCGCGACGTGCGGGATGGATGGCAATTGGGCTGGGAGTCGGGTTCATGGCTGTGGCGGCGCTGCTGTTTATCGTGATGCCGCGCCCGATTCTCGAAATCTACAGCCGTGATGAACGTGTGCTGCGGCTGGGCGCGCATATTCTGTTGATCGTCGCGGCCTTCGAGATCTTCGACGGCGCGCAGAGCGTGGCTTCAGGAGTGTTGCGGGGGCTGGGCGAGACGCGAATCCCTATGGTGCTGAACTTTATCGGATACTGGCTCTTCGGCCTGCCGCTGGGCGCGGTGCTGTGTTTCGAAATGCGCTGGGGGCTCTCCGGACTATGGACCGGTCTGACTGTGGCGCTGATTACCATAGCTGTACTGATGCTGCTGCGCTGGCGCAGAGCTAGCTCTTCGATTTCTTCGCAGCCTTCTTTACCAGTTGAGACAATGTAGTCTCGTCCAGTTCTTTTTCGGCGGCACGCGACGCAGCGTTGAACGCGCCTTTGAGCACGGACTGAAGGCCGGGCGATGCAGACAATGACGGTGCGTGCAGGAGCCCATGCGGATTAACGGCCCGGTGAATATCTCGCAGTGTAATTTCTTTGGCGGGCCGCGCGAGCTTCGATCCGCCAGTGGGTCCCTTGTGGCTCAAAACCAGTTCGGCCTGCCGCAACTGCGAGAAGACGCGGCGAATCACCACGGAATTTGTCTTGAGACTTCGCGCCACGTCCTCTGAGGTGTGCAGTTTGTCCGGCTCGCCAGCAAGGAGAATAAGCGCTTGAATGCCGGTTGTAAATCGGGTGTTGAGTGCCATGCAGCCACGCTACCACAGCTTTGTTGAAAGAATCGCGGAAATGCGGGAAGCTTTTTGCGGCGCTACGTTATAGCATCGAATTTTGCCGATTTCTTCCCGGGAGACAGACAGACTTTGCGGATTCTTTTTGTAGGTGACGTGTTTGGCAGCGCGGGGCGGCGCATTGTTCGTGAGCATCTGGCCCATGTAATTGCAGAGCGCGGCGCGGACCTGGTCATTATCAACGCGGAAAACGCGGCGGGCGGATTCGGCGTGACTCCCGCGATTGCTGACGATCTGTTCAACCTCGGCGCGCACGTGCTGACGACCGGCAATCACGTTTGGGACAAGCGCGAGCTCATCGACTACGTGCAATCGGTACCTCCGGAGAGCCATGAGCGTCCGCGCAGGGTGATTCGGCCAGCAAACTATGTGATGGGCACGCCCGGCCACGGAGTTTACGAAGGCGAATTGCCGAATGGGCAGACCTACGCGGTCGTGAATCTGCAGGGACGAGTATTTATGGCGTCGAGCGACGACCCGTTTCGCGCTGCCGATGCGCTGCTCGCCAAAATCAAGACGAAAGTTATCGTCGTGGACTTCCACGCAGAAGCGACATCGGAAAAGATCGCCCTGGGGTGGTATCTGGACGGGCGGGTGACTGCCGTGATCGGCACGCACACCCACGTTCCAACGGCCGACGACCGTGTGCTTCCGGGCGGAACGGCCTACCAGACCGACGTAGGCATGAGCGGCCCATACGACAGCGTGATCGGCGTGGAAAAAGAGCAGGTACTCAACCGCTTTCTGACTGGGATGCCCGCAAAGTTCGAAGCTGCGAAGGGCGATCCTCGCATGGCCGCGATCCTGATCGAGTGCGATGGGATGACGGGGCGGGCGATTTCCACGCAGCGGTTGCTATTAGGAGAGTGATCGCTACTGCGGCTTAGAGCCATCTGTCTCTGCCCGACTCTTCTGCGGACGCAGCAGCGGAAACAGAATCACATCGCGAATTGACTTCGCTCCCGTCAGGATCATCGTGAGCCGGTCGATGCCGATGCCTTCGCCTCCCGTTGGCGGTAGTCCATAGGCCAGAGCGCGCACGTAGTCTTCATCCATCTGGTGCGCCTCGTCGTCGCCGCGCTCGCGCTCGGTGATTTGTGCCTCAAAGCGTTTGCGTTGCTCTTCGGGATCGTTCAGCTCACTGAAGGCATTGCCTAACTCGAACCCTCCGATGTAGAACTCGAAGCGCTCCACCCAGTCCGGCTCATCGGGCTTCTGCTTTGACAGTGGTGAGACTGCCAGCGGAAACTCATAAACAATCGTCGGCTGAATCAGATATGGTTCAGCAACAATTTCGAAGATGTCCGCGATCAACTTTCCAAATGCCCGGTCGTGCCAACCCAGCGTGCCCAGTCGGATAATCGCAGTGCTCGTGATCTGGGAACCTGGGGACATTAGCCTCTGATGAAGCTGGGCCATAAAGTCATGGAGCCACCCCTCCGACGAGAGTATCTCCATCGTGGGGCGTAAGTCTATGCTCGACGGCCACCACTTAATAATGGCCTCCCGCATAGTGAGCCGTTCCCACTTTGCCAAATCAATCTCGACATCGTTGAAGTTCGTAATAGTTGTTCCGTTCACTTCCTGCGCGACAAAGGCGATGAGCTCCTCGGTCAGGTTCATCAGGTCGTGATAGTTTGCATAGGCCTGATAGAACTCGAGCATGGTGAACTCGGGGTTGTGTTGCGTAGAGATGCCTTCGTTGCGGAAGTTGCGGTTGATCTCGTACACGCGGTCGATGCCGCCGACAACCAGGCGCTTGAGATACAGTTCGGGCGCGATGCGGAGGAACAGATCCAGGTCGAGCGCGTTGTGATGCGTGGTGAAAGGCTTGGCGGCTGCGCCTCCGGCAATGTGCTGCATCATTGGCGTTTCCACTTCGATGTAGCCGCGTGCGTCGAAGTATTGTCGAATCGCCGCCAGGACCTTTGCGCGCTTCACAAAGACGTCGCGGACGTTGATTTCCGCCGGCGTTCCTTCGTTCAGCGCCGTGTTCATAAACAGGTCGACATAGCGCTGACGGTAGCGAAGCTCCACATCGGCGAGGCCGTGGTATTTTTCCGGCAGCGCGAGCATGGCCTTGGCTAAGAACGTAATCGTCTCGACGTGAACGGAGAGCTCGCCGGTGCGCGTGCGAAACAGATATCCAGAAACGCCGATGTGATCGCCGAGGTCGAGGAGCTTGTAAAGATCGAAGATCTGATCGCCGACTGCGTCTTTGCGGACGTAGATTTGCAGGCGCGTCCCGTTCTGTTGAAGCTGCGCGAATCCGGCCTTCCCCTGCGCGCGGATCGCCATGATGCGTCCGGCAACTACGACGTTGGCGCGCCCGGCTTCCAGGTCTTCCGCGGTTGCGTTGTCATAGCGGCTGCGGATTTGCGCGAGCGTGTGCGTTGCGGCGAACGAATTGGGGTACGCCTGCTGGCCGAGGGCCTCGATCTGTTTGAGCTTTTCCTGGCGAAGCGCGAAGAGTCCGCGCTCAAAATCTGACTCGAACACTTGGTTTCCTTGAGTGAAAATGCTGTGGTCAGTATAGCGTTCGGCAGCTTGCTGGTCGTAGTGTATAAATGCGAGGGATATGGCAGAGCAGAATTCCAATCCGGGCGGTAAGAAGCAGAGCGAGGGGCTGCAAACTCTGGTCAAAGCAGAACGGCTCACACAGATCGCCTTTGTGTTGCCCGCCGCAGTGCTCGTTGGCTGGGGAGCGGGCGCATTGCTCGACAAGTGGCTGCATCAGGATTGGATTTACATTGTCGGGCTGATTTTGGGCGCGGTTGCCGGAATGGTGGAGGCCGTGCGCCAGGCTCTGCGGGCAAATTGACGCAGGCGAACGATGACATGACCGAAGCGAATCCATTTCTGGACTTTACGGACGCCGACCTGAAGGCTTCCATGCGTCGCGCGATCCGGCTTACCGGGATTCTGGCGGTTCTCGGCTTTTTTGCGCTGCTTTTTGCCGCCGGATGGCAGACGGGGGCGCTCTTTGTGGCCGGGGCCGTCGTCTCCGCGACGGGACTCTACGAGTGGCAACAGCTAATTGGGGTCATCAACGCGAAGCTCGATAACCAGCAGACACCGCGCACGACGGGATTTACCCTCACCATGTTTTTTCTTCGTCTGGGTATTGCGGCGTTAATCATTTATGTTAGCCTAAGGTGTTTCCATGGATCGCTTTACGCGCTGATAGCGGGTCTGGCCCTGGCAGTTATTGCCCTGACGGCCGAGGCCGTGCGGATGGTGCGCTCCTGAGAAACAAACAGAACATCAATCGACTGACTTATGCTGGTCCTGATTAAATCACTCACCGCACTGCTGAATCACTGGTTTGCCGCGCCGCTCGTCGCGCTGTTGACGACGCTCGGCATTCACGTCGCGCATCCCAGTCGTCCCATTGGAAATTCGCTCACGCTTCAACTCATCGTAATGACGCTCATGCTGCTGTTTTTCGTGGCGGCGCGCCTTTCGCTGAATGTCGAGAAGCCGGGAACAATCCAGCAGACCGCCGAAGTGATAAATGAATTCGTGAGCAACCAGGCGGAGCAGGTTATCGGTCACGGATATGAACGCTTCATGCCGTTCGTTACTACGATTCTGCTGTTCGTTGTCATCTGCAATTGCTTTGGACTGCTACCCGGATTTGAGACGCCCACAGCGGACCCGGTAGTCCCTCTGGGCATCGCTCTGCTGACCTTTGTGTACTACAACTGGCACGGCGTCAGGGCGCAGGGGCCCGTCGGATATGTCAAGCACTTTATGGGACCCATCTGGTGGATCGCGCCGCTGATGTTTCCCATTGAGATCATCTCCCACCTCGCGCGCATCATGTCGCTCACGATTCGTCTTTATGCGAACATGCTCGCCAGCGATCTGCTTACTCTGGCGTTCTTTTCGTTGATTCCCATCGCGGTGCCCGTGGTGTTTCTCGGTCTGCATTTCGCGGTCTCGCTGATCCAGGCCTACATCTTTATGCTGCTGGCCATGATCTATCTTTCTGTGGCGACATCGCATGAAGGGGAAACGGTCGGCTGAAAACATTTTGCGTGGCGGAGCGCTTCCGCTGCCGCGTAGAACGCCGTGAGCGTGAGGGGGCCAGCACGGTGAGCCTCAACCACCCACTGACGGCAATTTCATACAGGGAAGCAAGGAGAGAAAAATGCAAAAACTGAAATACGTATTCATGACTCTGTCTATGCTGTGCATGGCTAGCCCGGCATTCGCACAGACAACTGGAGGCGGAGGAGGAACCAACCTGATACCGGTGGGCGCCGGGATCGGCATGGGCCTCGCTGCCGGCCTTTGCGGCATGGGACAGGGCAGAGCCACTGGCTCGGCGACGGAAGCACTGGCCCGTAACCCGGGCGCACGCGCGAGCATTCAGCTCCTGCTGGTCCTGGGTCTCGCGTTTATCGAGTCGCTCTCGCTGTTCACCTTCGTTATCATTCTTTTGAAGGCAAAGTAAGCTTTCGAGTTTGAAAAGAGAAAGCCTCCGGGTCACCGGAGGCTTTTCAATTGTGAGGAGTATCGCGGTCACCGCTGTGCTGTTTCCGGTATGGCCGCAACACTATTGCTATTGCTGACCGCAGGATAGGTCTCTGCAGCCGCCTTCGCTCTAGCTAAAACTCTGCCCGGAACAATACCCAGGATCAGCGTGGCTGCAACCGTCAGCAGCAATGCAAACAGTAGCGGCGTTGTTGCGCGCGGAACGGATGCGACGGGCGAGGTATCGGCGGCCTTGGTGTAGAGAGCCGCGACCACGCGCAGGTAATAGAACGCCGCGATGCCGCTATTGATAAGTCCCAGGATGGCCAGCCAGATAAATCCCGAATGGATGGCTGCGGAGAAGACGTAGAACTTGCCGAAGAATCCGCCGGTGAAGGGAATCCCGATGAGTGAAATAAGGAAGAAAGCCATCGCGCCGCCGAGCAGCGGAGAGCGAAATGCGAGGCCGCGGTAGTCGTCGATCAGCGCAATCCGGTCGTCGAATCCGCCCGCGTGGCTGACGACGGCGAAGATGCCCACGTTCATCGCGGCGTAGCTCACGGCGTAGAAACTGGCGGCGGCGATGCCGTCTGCTGAGAGAGCGGTGAAGGCGACCAGCAAATATCCGGCGTGGGCGATTGAGGAATAGGCGAGCAGCCGCTTGACATTTTTCTGCCGCAGCGCGCCAAGGTTGCCGACAAACATTGAAAGTACAGCAAGCCACCAGAGAATCGGAACCCAGTGCGCCTGCAGCGCGGGAAAAGCTCCGTAGAGAATGCGGAGCAGCACGGCGAATGCAGCGACTTTGGGAGCCGTGGACATCAGCGCAACGACTGGCGAAGGCGCACCTTCGTACACGTCGGGCGTCCAGACCTGGAAGGGCGCTGCTGAAACCTTGAAGCCAATGCCGATAAGGATAAGGGCCAGTCCGGCGACAGCGAGTAACGGGGTAGCGCTCGACGAAAGCAATCCGGCGATGACGTCGATCCGGGTTGTTCCCGTCGCGCCAAATGTCAGCGCGATTCCGTAGAGGAAAAATGCCGTGGCGAATGAGCCGAGCAGGAAATACTTCAAGGCCGATTCCGGCCCCTTTGCGCTGCGTTTGCGGAATCCAGCGAGAATGTAAGTGGAGATTGAAGAAATCTCAAGGCCGATGAAGACCAGCAGCAGCTCGACGGCACAGGTCATGAACAGCATGCCGACGGCTCCGAAGACAGCCAGCGCGTAAAACTCGCCCATATTTTCGGTCTGGGCGGTGGTTGCGTCCAGCGTGATCAGCAGGCATACGAGAACGATTCCGCAGATGAGGACGTGGAAGAAGGTGCTGAAGGCATCTGTCTGCACAGTGCCGAAGAAGGCCGTGCCGGCGGGAAGCTGGTACTGATAGAGGCTCGCAGCGAGGGCGGCAATGACTCCGAGGACGGCAAACCATCCCAGCGACTTGCGGCTCTTCGATTTTGGCAATACCGGCTCGATGAGCATGATGAGCACGCCCACGATCGTGAGGATGACCTCGGGGAGAATGCGAAGGATTTGAGGCGTCGTATTCATCGCTTCTCCAGATAAGAAATGGTGTGGGTCGCGGAGTTGGCGAGGCCGGATACGCCCTGATCGATGGCGCGCATCCAGAAGGGCGAAGCTACGCCCATCGCCAGCATCAGCACGGCCATTGGCCACAACAGTAGATGTTCGCGCCCGGAGAAGTCGCGACTCGCGCGCTCTGTGACCAGCGCCGATTGCGGGCCGTAGAAGACGCGTTGAATCATGCCCAACATGTAGGCGGCGGCAAGAATGACGCCGAGGGTTGCGGCGAAGACCCAGCCAGGATGCGACGCGAAGCTGCCGCTGAGAACTAGGAACTCGCCGACGAAGCCATTGAGAATGGGCAGGCCGATCAGCGAGAGTGCGGTGATGACGAAGAGTGTGGCCATCATCGGCAGTTTGGCGGCCAGACCTCCGTAACGTTCCATGTCGTAAGTGCCATAACGTTCATAGAGGAAGCCCGCGAGCACCAGCAGCGCGCTGCCGGAGAGCCCCTCGTTGAGAATCTGATAGACAGCGCCATCCAGCCCGGAGAGCGAGAAGCAGAAGATACCGAGCGTGCAGAAGCTCAGTGCGCTCAACATTGCAAAAGCGATCAGCCGCTTCATGTCCGTCTGTACCAGTGCGATGCACGCGCCGTATAGTATGCCGATGACGGCGAGGGCGATCATCCACGGGGCGAATTCGCGCGCCTGCGCGGGGAAGAGCCCGAGGTTGAAGCGGAGAATCGAGTAGAGGCCGAGTTTCCCAGCCACAACCATGGCCATTGCCGTAGGCGCGTCGCTGATCGTGTCGCCGAGCCAGCCGTGCAGCGGGAAGACCGGGACCTTGACAGCAAAGGCGACCAGAAAGGCCAGCGCCACCCACCACAAAGCCTTTGGCGTAAAGAGCGAGGTGTCGGTAGTGAGAATGTGCTGCAGCGTGATGTAGTCGAACGTGCCGGTTTTGGCGTAGAGCCAGAGAATCGCTACGAGAAACAGCGCCGACGGGATGAATGTGTAAGCAAAAAACTTCAGCGCAGTCTTCGGCCCGCGCTCGCGCCCAAACATGGCAATGAGGATCGCCATCGGAATCAAGGACAGCTCCCAGAAACCGTAGTAGAGGAACATATCGAGCGCGACGAAGATGCCGATCATGGCTGTCTGCTGAAGCAGATAGAAGAAATAGAACTCTTTGGTGCGCGCCCCGATTGCTTTCCACGACGCTAAGACACCGACGACGGATAGAAAACCGGTGAGAACGACAAGCCACATCGAAAGACCATCGACGCCGAGGTGGTAGCGAATGGCCGGGCTGGCAATCCAGGCGTGGTTCTCGACAAACTGGAAGCCCGTCTGCCCATACACGAAGTGAGCCGGCAGATGAAGCGTGAGCGCGAAGGTGATGAGCGAGACGAGCAGCGTCCACCACTGAACGATGCGTCCCTTCCGCGGCAGCAATGCTACGACGATGGCGCCCGCGGCGGGCACAAAGGTCATGAGCGTCAATATGTGGTCAGTCAGCACGAATACGTTCCTTGTAGCTTTCTATCTCAGTGAAAATGTGCCGTGAATCCAAAATAGGTAACGATCAGCAGGACAGCCGCGCCCAACGCAAGCCAGCCCGCATACGAGCGAATGTTTCCCGATTGCACGCGCTGCACAATCGCGCCGAAGCCCTGCGCGGTATAGCCCGCGCCATAAGTCGTGCCGCCGATCACGCCCGTGTCGATCAGACCCTTGAGAAGGTAGCGCGAAACGAGCAGCAGTGGCGTAACGATAAGCGCGCCGTAAATTTCATCTACCCAGTATTTGTTGGCAACAAGGACGTAGAGGCCACGAAGCTGGGCGGCAAACTTTGCGGGTAGTGCGGGTTTCGCGAAATAAAGCAGGTGCGCCAGGAACCATCCCGCCAGAGCGATGGCAATTGAGATTAGGGCGAGCGTCAGACCAAGCTGGTGTGAGCCTTCCAACGCACCCTTTGGGTTAAGGAGTGGATCAAGAAAGTGCCCAATCTCATTGTGACCGCGC
This sequence comes from uncultured Acidobacteriaceae bacterium, assembly GCA_963743135.1. Lineage (GTDB taxonomy): Bacteria > Acidobacteriota > Terriglobia > Terriglobales > Acidobacteriaceae > Silvibacterium. The sequence goes on along the minus strand of CAVUON010000005.1, from coordinate 1,111,787 downwards.
AGGTCTACGGGAACGCCGATCCAGCCGCCGATCACGGAGAGAATTCCGAGAATAATTAATGGAACCAGCATGACCCAGGGGCTCTCGTGTACACCGTGCGTATGTCTCTCATGGGCGTCTGGTTCGGCCTCGAGCACCAGGGTTGACGTGGAACTGGCATGAACCGCCGCTCCGTGCTCGGCAAGCATGTGTTCTTCGGCGCGGCTCTCACCAAAGAAGGTCAGATACCAGAGGCGGAACATGTAGAACGAGGTCAGAAACGCAGTGACCAGCCCGACAAGCCAGAGAATCTTTCCGCCGTTCGGCGAAAGATATGTCAGATAAAGAATCTCATCTTTGCTGAAAAAGCCCGCGAAGGGTGGAAGGCCGGAGATAGCAAACACGGCCGCGGTCATCGTCCAGAAAGTCACCGGAAGTTTGCGCCAAAGACCGCCCATCAAGCGCATGTCCTGTTCGCCGCCCAGGGCGTGAATCACTGAGCCTGCCGCAAGAAAGAGCAGTGCCTTGAAGAAGGCATGGGTAATCAGGTGAAAAATGCCGGAAGCGTAGGAAGCAACGCCGCAGGCCAGGAACATATACCCAAGCTGCGAGATCGTCGAATAGGCGAGTACGCGTTTGATGTCCGTCTGCACGATGCCGACCGTGGCTGCAAAGAATGCAGTGGCCGCGCCGATGATGGCTACCGTGGTCAGAGCCAGTGGCGAGCGGTCAAAGATGACGTGCGTGCGCGCAATCATGTAAACGCCCGCGGTAACCATGGTCGCGGCATGGATGAGCGCAGAGACCGGCGTTGGGCCCTCCATCGCGTCCGGCAGCCAGATGTAAAGCGGAATCTGCGCCGATTTTCCCGTTGCGCCCAGCACCAGAAACAGAGCGATGGCGGTGAGAAATCCGCCCTGCCACTCAGGATGCTGCGTAACCTGTGCGAAGACTCCGCTGAAGCTGAGCGTTCCGAAATGCGCGATTAATAAAAACATTGCCAGCAGAAAACCGAAGTCGCCGATGCGGTTGACGACGAAGGCCTTCTTCCCAGCGTTCGCTGCCGAGTTCTTCAGGAAGTAAAAACCGACGAGCAGGTAGGATGCCAGCCCTACGCCCTCCCAGCCGACAAACATCAGCAGGAAGTTTTCCGAGAGCACCAGCGTGAGCATGAAGAACATGAAGAGGTTGAGATAGGCAAAGAAACGCCAGTACCCCTCTTCATGTGCCATGTATCCGACGGAGTAGAGATGAATAAGGAAGCCCACGCCGGTCACGACCAGCAGCATCACCATCGAAAGCTGGTCAAGCTGGAGATCGAAACCCGCGCGAAATGCTCCTGTTTGGATCCACGTGCCAAGATGTTCGACATAGGGCAGTGGAATGTTGCCGAAGCGGAACCAGAGGTTCGCAACCTGCACGAAGGGGATCAGCGTAGCAATTAGCGCAATTGCCGTCACAAGCGCCTTGGGCAACTTACGGCCGACGAGACCGTTCACCAGAAATCCGGCGAAGGGAACGAGCGGAATCAGCCAGAGATGGAAGGAACTGGTCATAATTTCATTAAATCCACTTGATCGACGTTCAGCGTATTCCGAGAGCGGAAGACAGCGATGATGATGGCGAGGCCCACAGCAGATTCGGCCGCCGCGACGACCATCACGAAGAAGACAAAGATCTGTCCGCTCACCTGATGCCACTGATGCGCGAAGGCAACGAAGCTAAGGTTGACGGCGTTGAGCATCAGCTCAATCGACATAAAGACGGTAATGATATTGCGCTTGATGAGAAACGCCGCGACGCCGATCGAGAACAGGATCGCACTGAGAACCAGATAGTAGGAGACGGGAACCATGGCTCAGTGCTCCTTCCGTGCCAGCGCAACTGCGCCGAGAATCGCCACCAGAATGAGGACGGAAGTGACTTCAAACGGCAGCAGTAGATCGCGGAAGAGCACCCGGCTCAGCTCGGTGGTCGTCACTAAGTAATCGCCGAGCGCGATCGTGCCCAGCTGCTTGCCGTTTGAGAGAAAAATGTAAGCCAAGGCCGCGAACAGTGCCGCGGCGCCGGGAATTCCGATCGCATAGGCAGCCTTGCTGCCGTGTGTGCGCTCTTCGCGTCCGGCGTTGAGCAACATAATGACAAATGTGAATAGCACCATGATCGCGCCGGAGTAGACGATGACCTGCGCCGCTGCGAGAAATTCGGCTCCCAGCAAAAGATAGAGCACCGCCAGCGAACTCATTACGACGATCAGCGAAAGCGCAGAGTTGATAGGGTGCCGCTGAAACAGGAGATTCAACGCTCCCGCAACGCACAAACCGCCAAAGATGAAGAACAGAACCAGATGCATGTCTTCAGTCGCTCACTCGACAACACCAAACAACGAGGAAAAATATGAAACCGGAAGGTCGATTGTAAATCAGGTTATGCTGCGTGAAATGCGAGCCAGAGGCTGGTCGCAACTATGTTCGCGACCGCCAGGGGCATAAGAAATTTCCAGCCAAAACCCATTAGCTGGTCATAACGGAAGCGCGGCAGCGTACCCCGCACCCAGATATAAAGAAAAAGAAAACAGAAGACTTTGGCCACAAACCAGAACACCGGCAACAGGGCCTGCACAACTATGCCGCCAAATGCTGGAAAGAGATGGCCGAAAGGACTGGTCCATCCGCCAAGAAAGAGCAGCGTGGCCACGCAGCCCACGGTGATCATGTTCGCGTACTCGGCCATGAAGAACATGGCAAACTTCATCGAGCTGTATTCCGTGTGATAGCCCGCGGTGAGCTCGCTTTCGGCTTCCGGCAAATCGAAAGGCGTGCGGTTCGTCTCAGCAAATGCGGCGGTCAGATAGATAAAGAACGCGACGAATTGAAACCCGCCGAAGAAGTTCCACGAACGCAGCCCGTGCGTTGCCTGTAAGTTCACAATGTCGCGCAGGCGGAACGATTGCGATCGCAGCACCACGCCGATCACGGAGAGCCCCAGCGCAAGCTCGTAGCTGATGACCTGAGCGCTTGCGCGCAATGCTCCGAGAAGCGAATATTTGTTGTTCGATGACCAGCCGGACAATGCGACGCCGTACACCCCGACCGAGGTGATTCCTAGAATGACGAGGAGGCCGATGTTGATGTCGGAGATCTGGAAGAGGTCTACGCCCTTGTAACGAATATTGTCGCCGAACGGAATCATCGAAATCGACATTAGCGCGCAGCTCAGAGCGATAATGGGCGCAAGAATAAACAGCGGCTTGTAGACGCTGGTGGGCATCAGGTCTTCTTTGAGAAAGAGCTTGATGCCATCGGCGAGCGGCTGCAGAAGGCCGAAAGGGCCGACGCGGCTTGGTCCCCAGCGGTTCTGAATGCGTCCGACAAGCTTGCGTTCGAGCAGCACCGTATAGGCGACGGCCGTCAGCAGAATCACCGTGACTACGGCAACCTTCAGCACGCTCAACAGTAGAAAAATCCAGATGCTAACTTCCACAAGGCCTTCCCAAAGTTCGTTAGTCTGCCGCTGTTTCAGCGGAATTCGTGACGGTGGTGTGCGACGCCAGCACTTCCTTGAGTTTCGCGCTGTATCTGCCGAGTGTGCCTGAAGTGTACAGCCCGTCATTCGACGGCAATACCAGATCGCGGCGCGCGGTGCCGGTTTCAACCTGCACCAATTCCGATTTCAGGTGCTCGTCGTTGCCGGCAAGAAGATTCAGGCGCGGAACGTTGTAGGCAGGGACCAGCCGCTGAATTTCGTCAAAGATAGCGAAGGGATCGAACGGGCTGAGTTTCGGCTCCAGATGATTCGCCGAAAGCCACACGGCGTGGCGGTCGGCTTCTCCCGACTGCGCTCCGCGCGTCTGTCCAAAGTCGGCGCGAACCCCTTTGCCAAATGGGACCAGGCTCTTCGGATTGGCTCCCATCTTGTCGGCGAGCCGCACGATCAACTCGAAGTCGGTGCGAACCCCGGCCTTGTCTGCGGCCTTCTTGACGAGTTGCAGATCGCCATAAGTATTGGTGACGGTTCCTGCCTTCTCATACAGATTCGCCGCAGGAAAGACCACGTCAGCCAGCACTGCGGTTTCGGTCAGGAACATATCCTGCACGATCAGGAAAGCATTCTTGAGAGCAGAAGGGTCGATGCCGTATCGCGCAACGGGATTCGAGCCGGCAACGTAGAGTGCCGATACGTCACCTCGTCCGGCGGCGTCGAACATCTCGACCAGGTCGAGGCCGGGCGTGGCGGACAACGCGGCCCCGTACTCGTCGGCAAATTGTGCCGATGTTGAAACCGGGACATAGCCGGGTAGCAGATCGGGCAATACGCCCATATCCGCAGCGCCGCGCGAGTTGGCATAGTCGCCGAGGCAGGCAAACTTTGCGTTCGGCAGGCTCAAACCAAACTGCACAAGAGATGCGATATCTCGTCCACGAAATTCCGAACCGAAGACGATAAGCAGCGATTCTTCCTTGCGAATCGCATCGCGGAAAGCAGCCGATGTTTCGTTGCCCTCGAAGGCTCCGTCCTTGCCAGAGAGGTATTGGACAAACGAGGCGTAGCCGGTCTGCGGCAGCGTAACCGCGGCCTTCGCCTGACGGCGCAGCTTGATCTCCGCGTGGTTGGCTACGTAGAGCCGCGCCCGGTTCAGCCGCACATCGGTGCGAATCTGCCAGGCGAGCGCGGGATGCTGCTCGGTCGGATCATTTCCCAGGAGCAGGATCGCCGGTGCGCTCACAAAATCGCGCAGGGAAGCCTCGCGTCCCGCGTTGCCCTTGAGCGCAGCTGCAAAGGCCGCGTAATCCGCCGTACGGTGATGATCGATATTGTTGGTGCCGAGCACCGTGCGCGCGAATTTCTGCAGCAGATAATTTTCTTCGTTGGTCAGCCGGTTTGAGCCGATGACGCCGATGGCGTTGCCGCCGCGCGAATCGCAAATCTCCTTGAGCCGTCTGGCTGCAAAGTCGAGAGCGTGCTCCCAGCTCACCGGAGCCAGTTTGCCATCCGCCTGCCGTACGAGCGGTTTCGTCAGGCGCTCAGTGTGGTTGGCAAAGTCGAAGGCGTAACGGCCCTTGATGCAGAGGAAATCGCCGTTGATGCCGCTCTTGTCGCGGTTGTCGCCACGGATGATCTCCATTCCGTCGTCCACGGCACGAACGCCGAGTGTAGTCTTGCATCCGTCGCCACAGTGCGCGCACACGGTGCCGACGTGGTTCATCTCCCACGGGCGCGTCTTGTAGCGGTAAGTGCCGGAAGTGAGCGCCCCTACCGGGCAGATGTCGATGCACATGCCGCACTCTTCGCAGTTCAGGTGATCCTGACCGTTGGGCGCGATCACGCTGCTCACGCCGCGATTTTCAACCCCGAGCGCCCAAACGTCCATGCCCGCGCCGCAGACATTAACGCAGCGATAGCAGAGGATGCAGCGCGGGCGGTCGAAGTACACCACCGGCGACCACTGCTGTTCATCGCGATGCTGTTTGGTCTCGACGTACTTCGATTCGCCGGCGCCGTACTTGAAGGTCATGTCCTGCAGCTCGCACTCGCCGCCCGCATCGCATACCGGGCAGTCGAGCGGATGGTTGCCGAGCAGAAGTTCAATCGTGGCCTTGCGTGCCTGCTTGATTTCGTCGGTCTCGGTCGCGACGATCATGCCTTCAGCAACAGGAGTTGTGCAGGCGGTTTGCAGTTTTGGAATTTTTTCAATTCGAACCACGCACATGCGGCATGCTGCCTGAATCGAAAGGTTGGGGTAATAGCAGAAGGCCGGAATCTCGATGCCAGCGGTCTTGCAGGCATCGATGAGTCGCGTGCCCGCAGGCGCGGTGAGTTTTTTGCCGTCGACGGTGAAAGTTACGTCAGCCATTCCAATCTCTTTCTTCGCGCTAAACCAGCGCCGCTTCGCGCTCCAGCGAATGCTGGTACGGACAGCCTTTGCCGTTCAAATGGTCTTCAAACTCTTTGCGGAACTTGTTCACGAACGCAATGGTCGGCATTGCGGCCGCGTCACCGAGTGGGCAGAAGGTGCGACCCAACATGTTTTCGGCGAGATAGCGGATGTTGTCGATGTCCTTATCCACCGCGCCGCCCGCATGCAATCGGACGAGCGATTTCTTGAGCCAGTCCGTACCCTCGCGGCAGGGAATACACCAGCCGCAGCTCTCGTGTTGATAGAACTGCATGGTGCGCAGCGCGAACTCGACCATGCAGACCGTCTCGTCGAGAACAACAATGCCGCCCGAACCGAGCATGGTTCCCGCTTTTCCCATCTGGTCGAAGTCCAGCCCAACGTCGATCTCGTCAGCCGTCAACACCGGAGTCGAAGAGCCGCCGGGGACGATCGCCTTAAGCTTTTTGCCACCGCGAATGCCGCCTGCGACTTCGTAGACCGCTTTCTTGAGGTTGTAACCCATCGGCAGTTCATACACGCCGGGACGCTCCACATGGCCGCTGATGCAGAACAAACGTGTTCCGCCGTTGCGCTCCGAGCCAACCTTCGCGTAAGCCTCGCCGCCCATCAGCAGGATGTGCGGCACGCTGGCAATGGTTTCAGCGTTGTTGATGACCGTCGGCCCTCCGTAGAGTCCGACGACGGCAGGGAAGGGCGGCTTGATGCGTGGTATGCCACGCTTGCCTTCGAGGGACTCCATCAGCGCCGACTCCTCGCCCACTTCGTAAGCGCCCGCGCCGGTCTGCGTCACGATGTCGAAATCAATGCCTGAGCCGAAGATGTTCTTGCCCAGAAAACCTTTGGCGTAAGCCTCGGCGACGGCCTTCTCCATGATCTTAAGCAGATACCGGTACTCGCCGCGCAGATAGATGAAGCCCATCTTCGAGCCGATGGCGAGGCCGGCAATCATGGTTCCTTCGATGACCGCGTGCGGATCGTGCAGAAATATCAGGTGATCTTTGCAGGTGCCGGGTTCACTCTCGTCGCCGTTGACGAGAACGTACTTCGGGCGATCCGATTGCTTCGGAACGAACGACCACTTCAGACCGGTCGGAAAGCCAGCGCCGCCGCGTCCACGCAGCCCGGAGGCCTTCATTTCGGTGATGATCCACTCCGCGCCTTTTGCGATGGCGGTCTGCACGGCCTTGTAGCCGTCGAGCTCGATGTACTTATCGATATCCGTCGCACCCTGTCCAAAGCGGCGCGAAAGAATTCTAACCTCGTCGGGATGAGAGACAAGCCTGGGCATGGTTTACACCGCCCCCTTAACGCGTCCGGTTTTGTACTCATCGAGAACCTGGTCCACTTTTTCCGGGGTCAGCTCCTCGTGAAAGTCGTAGTTCACCTGGATGGCCGGCGCCCAGCAACAGGCTCCGATGCACTCGACCTCTTCGAGCGAAAAGAGGCCGTCGGGAGTCACTTCTTTATGTCCGATACCGAGCCGCTTCTTGCAGTGTTCCAGAATCCCGTAGCCGTCGCGCAACATGCAGGAGATATTCGTGCAGACCTGCACGTTGTACTTGCCCACCGGCTTGGTCCGCAGCATGGAGTAGTAGCTGAGTACGCTCTGCACATCGTTTTCGCGGATGTCGATGCGCCGGGCAATCTCGGCAATGACCGCGTCGGAAATGTAACCCACCTCGTCCTGAGCGTAGAGCAGCATGGGAACTAGCGCTGAACGGCGCAGCGGATACAGCGTCACCAACTTGTCAAAGCGCGCCGCGAGCCCGGGTGAAAATATGGTTGTCTGTTCCGTTGCCAACGCCTACTCCTCGTCAAATACCTTGGCGGTAAATGCCTCCGCCGCTACTTCCAGTTCCAATTTCCCCATCCGGTCGCTTAACGCAACCTGGCTGTCTTCGTTAATCCCGAAGCTGCCGCGCTCCAGCACTCGATCAGGTCCGGGATCGTCTTCATAAACCGCCCAGATTCCCGCACCTGTTCCCGCGTCAAACTCCAACCCAAGCGTCTTGTGCTCGCCACGCAATGTGAGATGCCCGGCTGCACCTTCATCCACCAGCGCGTGGTTGCTGACCGGTTTGGCAAGATCGTGCGCCGCCACATACGAGCGAATCAACGCGGCGAATGAGATCCATAGTTCGGCATAGAGCTTATTCCGCAGCTCCTGCGGTTGTTCTGCCGCCACGTTTCGCCTCTTTCTTTGCGGCTTCTTCTTCGGCCTCCGCTTTAGCGGCGGCGGCGTCTTCCAATGCTGTAATCGCCGGGTATCCACCCAGCAATTGATCGAGTGCCCATTGAGCAAAGCGGTCGGCGAGAGGAAAGTTCTCCACCGTCTGCGGATCGTCGGCGAAAACCTGATGTACCTCTTCGCCGGGGCCGTCGACCACACCCCACAGCCCGCGCACGAGCTTCAATTGACCGTAGTGATAGATGGCGCTCTCTGTAGGGATCAATCTCTTCAGCGTCCCGGAGGTGAATGCATAAAACACCGTGTCGCTGAGCGGATCGGCGGTGAGTTTCAGATCGAACAATCCTGCGGAAAGCACGAAAAGGTGAGGAATTTCGTTTTCCGGAGCAAGGATTACGTGACTCTTGGCTGGCTCCAGCGCCGCGAGCTCGAGAAACGCCCGCTTCAGCTCGGGCCAGAAGGCCAGCACCGCGCCGGTGCGCTGGGCAAAATCCTTCTGTCGCGCCTCCGCCCATTGCGCATTCGTGAGCAAACCGCTCATCGGTCAATCTCCCCCAACACAATGTCGATGGACCCGATGACGGCGACCACATCGGCCAGCAGGCGCCCCTCGCACATCTTCTGCAATGCCTGCAACGTCGCAAAGGAGGGATTCCGCATATGCACGCGATATGGTTTAGCCGTCCCATCGCTGACCACGTAATAGCCCATCTCGCCGCGCGGAGACTCAACCGCCTGATAGACCTGCCCGGCCGGGACCGTGAATCCTTCCGTCACAATTTTGAAGTGGTAGATGAGCGACTCCATCTGGGTCTTCATTTTTTCGCGGTCGGGCAAAACGACTTTCGGCGCATTGGCCTTGATCTCGCCCTCCGGCATTCCATCGAGCGCCTGCTGGCAGATTTTCACTGACTCGCGCATCTCCTCGATACGGATGATGTAGCGCGCCCACACATCGCAGTCATTCGATATAGGCACTTTGAACTGGAATTTCTCGTAGCTCGAATACGGCATGTCACGCCGCAGATCCCAGTCCACGCCCGATGCGCGCAGCGGAGGCCCGGTCACACCCAGCGCGATTGCGTCTTCGGCGCTCAAATGGCCCACGCCCTTCAACCGTCCCATCCAGATCGGGTTGCCGGTAAGCAGGTTCTGGTATTCGTCAATTTTCTCCGGCAGAGCCTTGATCAGCTTTTGAATTCGGTCGAAGAGATCGAGCGGCGGCTCCAGCGCCAACCCTCCGACGCGGAAGTACGAGGTCATCATGCGCTGTCCGGAGACCGCCTCGAAGATGTTAAGAATCGCTTCGCGTTCACGGAAGGTGTAGAGGAAGACGGTGAGGGCGCCAATGTCCATGGCGTGCGTGCCCAGCCAGACGAGGTGCGAATTCAGCCGCGTTAATTCATTCAGCAACACGCGAATCCACTGCGCTCGATCGGGAATTTCAATCTGCAGCAGCTTCTCAACCGCAAGGCAGTACGCCAGGTTGTTGGTCATCGGGCACAGGTAGTCGATGCGATCCGTCATCGGAACCACCTGTTGGTAGAACTTCGCCTCGCAGGTCTTCTCAATACCGGTGTGCAGGTAGCCGATATCCGGCACGACTTTCAGCACCGTCTCGCCGTCAATCTCAATTACCAGGCGCAGAACGCCGTGCGTCGAAGGGTGCTGCGGTCCCATGTTGAGGACCATGGTTTTATCTTTGGAGCCTTCCTCGGGACGTGGTTCGAGGAGCGAGGAGGTAGTAACGAATTGAGGCATATCGCCCATCAGCGGTATCCCTCCACCGGATAATCTTTGCGTAATGGGTTGCCGACCCATTCGTCCGGCATCATGATGCGGCGCAGGTTGGGATGGCCGTGAAAGCGCACGCCGAAAAGGTCCCACACCTCGCGCTCATAGAAATTGGCCGATGGCCAGATCGGAGTAATGCTGTCAATCGAAGGATCAATCGAGTCGACCTGAGCCACCAATCGCACACGCTCTTTCAGCTTGTGAGAAAGAATGTGGTAGACCACATGGAAGCGGGGTTCGCTGGGATACCAATCCACGCAGGTCACATCTTCAAAGAAGTTGTACCCGGCCTGCTGAACCACGCTGGCTGCCGCGCGAATCTGATCTTTCGCGATGGTCAGCGTGAGTTCGTTGAGCTCGAATTTTGCATCGAGAATCGCGTCCGGCAGAGAAGTTAGAAGGGAAGCAACAGCCCGATTTTGCGCGTGGGCCTCAAGAACGGCGTCTTTGTCGAGCGATGTCATTGCTTCTATAAATCGGCCTTGTCCGATGCCCAATTGAGGATGCCTTTTTTCCAGATGTAGAAGAAGCCGACCATCACAAATCCGATGTAAACCAGCATCTCCCAGAAACCGAAGAGGCGCGAGCCGGTAATCGCCGGCAGCTTGCGGTAGATAATCGCCCATGGAAACATGAACACGGCTTCCACATCGAAGAGGATGAACAGCATAGCGACCATGTAGAAGCGAACGGAAAATCGCCCGCGAGCATCGCCCTCAGCGGGAACTCCGCACTCATAAGCGGCCAGCTTCGACTTCGAGTTGCGATGGCGTCCGATGAACCACGACATGGTCGTCATCGAACAACCAAGTCCCACGGCTGCGAGAATCTGAATCAGCAGCGGGATGTAGTTCCATGTGTAGGGATGGGATTGCATACTGCTCAATTCGCCTCGGGTTGGGACGCCAAACGGGTACATTTCGACTCTAGTTTCTCGACTGTCAAGAGTCAAGTTTTCAAAGGAATTAAGACAGTCATCGGGGCGAACGAACGCGAAAACATTTTGCTCCCATCAATCTCATTACAAGTCTTTGCTTTGAAGCAAAACGCAGACCATGCGAGTAATATCCATTCTGCATCTAAGCGAGCGTAAGTGAGGATGAATAATCATGGATAAACTAGCACTTTTGGCGACGCTGCAGGCTAAGCCGGGAAAAGAAAAAGAAGTCGCAGAATTCTTGAAGTCGGCCCTGCCGCTGGTTGAGGCCGAACCAGAGACGAACGCATGGTTCGCCCTGCAGCTCGGACCCTCGACCTTCGGAATCTTCGACACCTTTGCCGCAGAATCCGGACGCGACGCTCATCTCTCCGGCAAGGTCGCTGCCGCCCTGATGCAGAAGGCTCCCGAGCTTCTGGCCGAGGCTCCAAAGATTCAGAAAGTCGATATTCTCACATTCAAACCGGCGAAGTAGCGGAAGATAAACAATGGCAGGCTGCACGCATCTCGATCAGATCAGGGACGTAACCCCGCGGACGCCGAACGGCTGCGAGGAATGTTTAAAGACCGGCGACCGCTGGGTTCATCTGCGGCTTTGTCTTGAGTGCGGCCATGTCGGCTGCTGCGACTCATCGAAGAATAAGCACGCGACGAAGCATTTCCACGGCGCGAAGCACCCTATCATGCAATCGTTTGAGCCGGATGAATCGTGGGGCTGGTGCTACATCGACGAGGTGCAGCTGGATTTAGGCCGGTAACAGCGCTGCATTCCGCGCGAGGAATCACAAACTGAAACGAGTGGGCCACGCTGTACCGATCTGGCACAGTCTTATGCGCTTGCGCCTGATTTCTCAAGAAACTCCTGAGTTTCGTCGATAGTGTGGGCATTGGAGGACGCTCTATGTCCACTCAGATTTTTGAAACCGATCAGATAGCCCTAATCCCGCGGCCGACCGGTGTCTCCAATGACGAAATCGGCGAGATGTACCAGCAAGACGGGAGCAGTGTATTTCGCGGCTTCTTCTTCGCCATGGTCTTCAATCTCCTGCTGCTCCTTACCGGCGCTGCGGGCTGGGAGCTTTGGCGCATTATCCGATAGCACTCTCGCCCGGTTCAACGACGTTTGTCCTGATACATTCAAGAGATGCAGGTTGTCATCAACGGCAAGGAACGCGAGTTTGCGGAGCTGCCTACTGCGGCCACGGTTGCCGATCTGATTGGCGCGCTGGAACTGAAGGGCGACCGCGTCGCTCTTGAGCACAACGGAACCATCGTTCGCCGAGATGCGTGGCCCGATACGGCGATTCGCTCCGGCGATAAATTTGAGATTGTTCACTTCGTAGGCGGCGGCAAGCGGTAAAAACTATGGCTGGTCTTCCTCGCGCGGCTTCACCTTCCACGCCACGGCAAGAATGCCCACAAACACCGCGCCTGCCGGGAGCCCCAGCACCAGAATTCCGCGCCGCAGGCCCTCCCGCGCTTTCGGCGCCGAGCCAGCCGTCGTGTCGCGACACAGACTACATCCCTGGGCATGGACTAAAACGGGCAAGCACAGCAACGCGGCCAGCGCCGCCATAACCCAGAATCGCCTCACTGGAAAAACACCAGCAGCACAAAGAGGAAAACCCAGAACACGCCCATGGTGTGCCAGTACCAGGCGACGCAGTCGACCGCGACCTGCCGGAATTCAATTTTCTTGAGCCTGAACAGCGCCATCAGTGCAGCACCCAGCGCGAAGATGCCGAACACGAGGTGCATGCCGTGGATGCCGGTAATCAGATAGAAAAAATGGCTGCTTGGATCGGGTGACGTAAAGCGGAAGCCCTCCCGCAGAAGCTGCTCCCATGCGATCCATTGGCCGGCTAGGAACATCAGCCCCAGCACCAGGGTAGCCACCAGCCAGGGCGCTGCGCGTTTCACCGCAGGGCGTCCCAGCCCCAGCCATTCGTCCATTACATCGATTTCGTGAAAGAGTTGCCGCCGCGCCATCTCCATGGTGGCGCTGCTCAACAGCAGGACGGCGGTGTTGAGCCAGAGAATGTGCGGCACCACCAGCGGGCGCCAGTCGTTGATGTAGTTCTCATGAACATCGAAGTGTCCCGAACTTTGCCGAACGAAGAACGCGCTGACCAGGGCGACAAAAAACATCAGATCGCCGGCGAGCGCGAAAAGGACTCCAAGCCGGTAGCGGATCAGCAGTTCGCGCGGGCCGCGCCGTCCCGGCGGCTGGTTGTCCCAGTTTTCGCCGTCCCCTCCGCCGCCAGTTGGACGGCGGTCCACCGGCGGTTTGCCCCCGATGCCGGGGTCTTTGCGTTCAATCTCAGTCTGATTGCGCGTGAAGGTGGCTGGCATAAACCGACTCCCTCTGACTCAACAGATTACTCCTCTTTGGCCGCGCTTTCCCACTGGGGGTGAAAACCACTTCCGCCGGATTGCAAGTCGTACTCATATGGCCCACGCTCAATGCGCCCCGGCTCCGGGCTCCCGGCCCATTCAAGCGTAGTCGCCTTCCAGGGATTCGTCTCGGCAACGCGGCCACGGCGCGCGCTGGCAAAGGCGTTCCATAGAAAGATGAGTTGTGCCGTCGCCAGAAGCAATGCTGAGAATGTGATGCCGCGTTCGACGGGAATGAGGGATGGAAAATTCGTGGCCGGTCCCGTTAACCGGTCGTAATGACGCGGCTCACCCGCCAGCCCGGCAAAGTGCATGGGAAAAAACGTGCCGTAGCCGGCAATCAGCGAAATCCAGAAGTGCAGCTTGCCCAACATCTCGTTCATCAGCCGGCCGGTCATCAGCGGAAACCAGTAGTAAACCCCCGCGAAGAGGGAAAAGACCCCAGCCATCGCCATCACCAGGTGAAAATGCGCGACGACAAAGAACGTGTTGTGCAGGTAAGCATCAAGCGCGGGCTGCGCCAGCAGTGGCCCGGTAAGACCGCCGGCGATAAAAAACGAGAGAAACCCCAGCGCGAACAGCATCGGGGTCCGCAGTTGCAACCCGCCGCCCCACAGCGTCGACAGCCATCCCAGAACCTCAACCGTGCTGGGAACGGCAATCGCCATGGTAGTCAGCGCAAACGCCGTTCCGGCATAGGGATTCATGCCGCTCACGAACATATGGTGTCCCCAAACCGCGAGTCCCAGCAGGCCGATCGCAACCAGCATCCCCGCCATCGTGCGATAGGCCGCTACGCGCTGCCGGGTGAAGTTGGCAAAAAGGGAAGTGGCCAGCCCCATCCCCGGCAGCACGGCAATGTAGACCTCAGGGTGCCCGAAGAACCAGAACAGATGCAGCCACAGCAGCGGCGAGCCGTCGCCATGACCCACCACGCGTCCGTCGATCAAATCACCCATGGGAATGAAAAAGCTCGATCCAAAGTGCCGGTCGGAAAAAAGGAGTACCACCGCCGCCAGCAGCACGGCAAACACCAGCAGCGAGAGGATCGAAGTTACCAGCCACGCCCAGACCGTCATCGGCAGTCGCGTCCAGGTCATGCCAGCGCGACGCTCGCCCAGGATGGTCGCCAGCATATTTACCGCGCTCAGCCACGACGCAACGCAGAAGATGCCGATGCTGACCAGCCACAGGTCCATCCCCAATCCCTGTCCGGGTCCTGCAGCGGGAATCGCGCTAAGTGGCGGATAACTCGTCCATCCCGAGATGGGCCCGCCACCTGACGTGGTGTGAGCAGCGGAGATCAGAACCAGAAACGCGACCACCGTCAGCCAGAAGCCTGCGGCATTGATCCGCGGGAAGGCCATTCCGCGTGCGCCGATCTGCGCAGGCAGAACCAGATTGGCGAAACCGGACTGCGGCGCAGTGGTCAACACAAAAAAGACCATCAGCGTGCCGTGCATAGTGACCAGCGCCAGATAATCTTCAGGCTTCATCAATCCGAAGAAGGGAATTACTGCATTCGGCCACACGCGATGCACGCGCATCAAGAGGGACAGCACAGTTCCAACCGTAACCGCTGCCAGCGCGAGATACATATAGAGAATGCCAAGCTCGCGATGGTCTGTCGTGAAGATGCGAGCAGAGATGCGCTTCATTGCCCGGGTGCTCCCGCGTGAGCACGCACCCGCCCCGCCATCCACGCGTTGAAGTCCGCCGGAGAAACAACCAGCAGACGCGCCTGCATGCGTGCATGTCCCAGGCCGCAAACTTGACTGCATAAGATCGGATAAGTCCCAACGGCCACCGGTGTGAAATGGACGTGCAGCACAAGTCCAGGCACAGTGTTCTCTTTGAGGCGCATTCCGGGAACGAAGAAGCCATGAATCACGTCGAGCGAACGGAGTTGCAGATCCACTTCGCGTCCGGCGGGCAGCACAAGCGTGCTTGAAACGATATCGTCCGTGCCGCGTGCATCGCGCGGGTCAATGCCCAGCGGATTGCCCGCCGCGGCGTTCACCAGTTCAGGTCGCGTGATCCCAAAGGCAGCGTCCGCACCCGGATAGCGAAAATACCACTGGAACTGCTCGCCGACCACTTCCACCTGCATGGCGGTGAGAGAGGGCCCTTCAAAGCGGTTCGCCGCCCATAGCCGCTGCGCCGTCAGCGCCATCCACGCATACATCACGCAGAAAGCGGCCAACAACCCCCAGCGAAAGATTGCCGGAAAACTGCGGCCAGCGCCACGTCTGCGCAGCATCGCAAACGCAAGCCAGAGATGCCCAGCCAGCGCACAGACGCAAAGCGCAGTGAGATTCCAGAACATCAGGCGATCGACAGTAGGCCCGTGCAGCGCGCCATCGGCGGGCATCCATGCCACACGCGCAGCTTCCAGCAGAGAAAGAGCGGCAGGCATCGGCATCGTCCTCAGGAGTGGGCAGCCGTATACACGCGTACAAGTTCGACGAACCGCGTATGGATCCGGCGATCCGAGGATAACTCAGGGTGAAAGGTTGCGGCGAGAATCTTCCCCTGCTCCACCAGAACAGGGAAGCCGTCGCGCTCGGCCAGGACTTTTACGTCAGGGCCGGTCTTCAGAATGCGAGGCGCGCGAATGTAGACCATCTCCAACGGGCCCCCGTCCAGCTTGGTTTCGGCCGTCTCGATCACGCTGTCGATCTGCCGTCCGTACGCATTGCGCTCAACTGTAGCATCCAGCACTCCCAGGCTCTGCTGCGAGGGCCGCGTGACTTCCTTGGCAAGCAGAATGCAGCCCGCGCAGGTTCCAAAGGATGGTTTGCTGCGGACGAACTCCTGAAGAGCAGTGAGAAACCCATCCCGTTCCAGAAATTTCAGGAACGTAGTCGATTCGCCGCCCGGAATTACCAGCCCGTCTACATCGGCTAGGTGCTCGCGCTTGCGAACGAGAACCGGCTCCGCGCCCGCCTCGCGGAGCGCAGAGGCATGAGCGTCGAAGTCTCCCTGAATTGCAAGCACGCCAATACGCGGCTTTGGCAATGCATCAGGTCTGGAAGCAGATTCAATCAATGGTTCCGGTCTTCCTGGGCGGTGGAGCAACGATTTCCGTGCCCCGCGCGGTGAGCGTCACCAGCCGCGTGTTTGCAATAATTGCGACTCTTCGAGAGAGGCAACGGCCAGTCCCTTCATTGATCCGGTCACCTGTTCGGCGGCCTCGGACAAAATCTTCGGATCGTCGAAATGCGTCGTGGCGATCACGATGGCCTTCGCGCGAGACTCGGCCTCTTCGCGCTCCTCGGGGTTGTTAGCCTCGCCCTTCGCATCAACGCTCACATCGAGCGGCGTCGCGCGCTCCTTCATAAAGATGCCCGAGCCGACGAAAACCGACTCGGCGCCAAGCTGCATCATCAAAGCCGCGTCGGCAGGAGTGGCAATGCCGCCCGCGGAGAAGTTCGGCACAGGCAGCTTGCCGGCTTTGGCGACTATGCGAATCAGCTCATACGGCGCGCGATGCTCCTTGGCCGCAGCATATAGCTCCTGATCGCTGAGCACGGTCAGCGCTTTCATCTCCTGCACGATCTGCCGCATGTGCTTGACCGCGTGGACCACGTCGCCGGTACCCGCCTCGCCCTTGGTGCGGATCATGGCCGCACCTTCCGCAATGCGTCGCAGAGCCTCGCCCAGGTCGCGCGCTCCGCAGACGAAGGGGGTCGTAAAGGCGTGCTTGTCAATGTGGTGCGCCTCATCCGCAGGAGTGAGCACTTCGCTTTCGTCGATAAAATCGACGCCGAGATACTGCAGGATCTGCGCCTCCGCAAAATGCCCGATGCGGGCCTTGGCCATCACCGGAATCGAGACTTGATTGATGATTTCCTTAATCAGGCTCGGCTTGGCCATGCGCGCCACGCCGCCCTCGGCGCGAATCATGGCGGGAACGCGCTCAAGAGCCATCACGGCGACAGCGCCAGCCTGCTCGGCGATCTTCGCCTGCTCCACATTCATCACGTCCATAATCACGCCGCCCTTGAGCATCTCGGCCAACCCGGTCTTCAGCCGCAGCCCGGATTGGTTTTGCGCGTAGTTGCCATTCGTATTCGCGTGATTCGCCATGATATTTCCCCCGTCTCGAGCGCATTCTATGGCCAGACAAAGCAATCCGGCAGCGCGCTTCGCGTTGATCGC
Source organism: uncultured Acidobacteriaceae bacterium (assembly GCA_963743135.1). Lineage (GTDB taxonomy): Bacteria > Acidobacteriota > Terriglobia > Terriglobales > Acidobacteriaceae > Silvibacterium. Next base: position 1,094,435 of record CAVUON010000005.1, on the reverse strand, counting down.
TGTGAACCCTTAGTTTAGCAGTTTTTATCTAACCCACGCCCTTGCGGCACTGTGTGCACGAACCATATCCAGATTCAAGCGCGCAGCGGCAAAAACTCCTGCAACATCTTCGGATCGACCGCAATAAACAACGCCTTCGCCCGGGCCAGGGGCACGCCTTCTTCATTCGTAAGCTGCGCCTCGCAGTGGTGCTTCCTTCCCGAAGATCTCACATGACGGCCCGTCAGCAGAAGCCGTGTTCCCAGCGGAACCGGCTTCAGGTACTCGACCTCCATCTGCCGCGTCATGGCCAGCACGCCGAACTGGCGATTGGCCTTACTCATCGCTTCATCAAGCAGCGTGGCAATGATGCCTCCATGCGCGTGTCCCGGAGGCCCCTCGAACCGCCGCGCCAGCCGCACCCGGCACACAATCGTGTGTTCCTCATCGACGAAAAACTTCAGCCTCAATCCAGTTTGATTTGTTTGTCCGCAGCCAAAACAGCGGTTCAGAGCGCCGTGGGATAGTGGTTCCAGTTTCTTCATCTCTGCGCTACCCCCGAAAACGCAGACCCTAGCGCGCTAAGGAAGATTTGTCGATCGACGTTGCCGCCGCTCACCACCGCACCAACGCGCTTTCCTGCCACACGATCCCGCTCCTGCAATACTGCTGCAACCGCTATCGCCCCAGCGCCCTCGGCCACGTTGTGCGTGTCTTCGTAGATGGCCCGCATCGCCGCGCCAATCTCATCCTCGCTCACTTCGACGAAGCGTTCCACATACTTCAGCATCAACTCCAGCGCGTCCTCCACTGGCAGGCGGCACGCTACGCCATCGGCAATTGTGACGCCGGCCGCGTGCGGAACAACCTTGCCCGCCGCGAATGACAGCGCGCTGGCCGGAGCAGCTTTTGCTGTCACGCCCACGATCTTGGTCGGCAGGCCCAGCGCCTCGCGCGCCGCAACCATTCCGCAGATCGAGGATCCCATCCCCACCGGAACGTAAACCGTGTCCAGTTCCGGAGCGGTCTCGAACATCTCCAGCGCATAGGTTCCAGCGCCCACGGCCAGCAGCCGGTCGAACGACGGAACCTTGTGCGCTCCCGTCTGCACCGCCAGTTCGGTCGCGTACTCGTTGGCCGCCTGAAAGTCTTCGCCGTGCTCCACCAACTCTGCGCCCAGAGCTTGCATCGCGCGATTCTTCTCGCGGCTGTTGCCACGCGGAACCACAATTGTGGTCTTCCATCCGACCCGCTTCGCAGCAAGTGCTACTCCTTGTCCATAATTACCGCGCGTCGCCGCAACCACGCCGGTAACTTCGGGATGTTCACGTCTTAGCCTGTCGATGTAAACCATCGCGGTGCGCAGTTTGAACGCGCCCACCGGCGAATGATTCTCATGCTTCAGCCAGACTTCCGCGCCGGCGCGCGCGTTCAGAAGCGGCCACGTATAGGTTGGGGTGGGAGGCATGACCGTACGCACCAGCTCCGTTGCGCGGCGAAGTTCGTCGAGTGTAGGAATCTGCATAAATCTACTGTAGAGGTTGAGAGATTATGCCGAAAGTAATCAAGTAGAAGGCAATTCAGTAGTTTTTCCAACTGGCGACTCAGGGCCAGGATCAATTTCCCTTATTATCGGTCTGCCGCAGGCGCAGGGAAGCAGTATGCGGGAAGGGGCTCAGGCAAGGCGATGTCAATGCGGGTTCTTATAGCAGGGTATTCTCTAAGCCTGTTCGCGGCGATCATCGGTTGTATTGCCATTCAGCGGAGCAGGCATGCCGACCGCAGCCTGTGGTGGCTTATTGGTGGGCTTTCAAGCGCATTCGCTGGCTTGCTGCTCTTCGCTGGCCAGTCGTTGATTCCTCCTTTTTTCACGATCATTCTCGCGAATGGAGCGATTCTGATTTCGTTCGCTTTGCTGCATCAGGCGATCGTTGCCATCCTGCGGTCGCCCCGGCGATATATCGGGCTGAGTGTTCTGCTGGTGATCGCGATGTTTTTTGCTTTCCTTCACTACACCTATGCTTTGCCCGATCTTCGCGCGCGCATCCTGGTGCGGACCGCTGCGATTGTCATCCAGGTGACAACCAGCGCTATTGTTCTTTTCAGACAGAAAGACCCTGCGCTCCGCTATCCGGTTCGTGTGGTGGCCTGGATATTGATTTCGTTCAGCCTGCTGCAGGTTTCCCGGCTGACTGCAACGATGATCTGGCCGCCGCTGCCGGACCGCTTGCATCCAGATTCAGTGCAGGCATTTTACAGTGTTCTCGGCTACGTCATGGGGCTGGGAAGCTGTTTTGCCGTAGTCTGGCTTGCGATGTGCGCGCAGAGGCACAATCTGCATATTATGGCTACCACGGACGGGCTTTCCGGCTTGATGAACCGGCGGGCATTTGACGAGGTTCTCCAGCGCGAATTGCGGCGCAGCCAGCGCAGTCATGAGCCAATGGCGTTATTGCTGATCGACCTGGATCACTTCAAGGCCATTAACGATGAGTACGGACATCCGGTGGGCGATGAGGTAATTCGGCGCGTGAGCCAACTGTTGTACATCAACACGCGGGCGACGGATGCTGTGGCCCGCTATGGCGGCGAGGAGTTCGCGATGATCCTGAGGGGGATGCTGCTTGCCCAGGCTGAATCCATCGCGGAACGGTTGCGGACACAGATTGAGGCGATGGCGGGATTGCCGGAATCAATCAGGGTGACAGCCAGTATCGGAATTGCTTTGAAGGACGCAGGCGATTCCGTCACATCGCTGCTTAAGCGCAGCGACGATGCGTTGTATCTCTCCAAACGCGCAGGGCGCAACCGGGTGAGCACGAAGCGCCTGGCAGATGTCACCAAGTGCCTGGCAGAGGTATAGAGACCTGCAGTGGTGATCTATACTTGACTTGAGATCACCATGGCGTCTGTCAAAATTCCCGATGAGGCTTCTACGAAGACTTTCTACCTGGAAACCTTCGGCTGCCAGATGAATGCCCATGACTCGGAAAAGGTCATTGGAACGCTCCAGCAGCAGGGCTACGCCAAAGTCGAAACCGAAGAGGACGCCGACCTGATCCTCTACAACACCTGCTCCATTCGAGACAAGGCCGAGCAGAAGGTCTTCAACCGGCTCAACGACTATAAAAAGCTCTACAAGCAGGGCAAGCGCTTTGGCGTGCTTGGCTGCGTCGCCCAGCAGGAGGGCGAAAAAATCTTCGAGCGCGCGCCCTACGTTTCGCTTGTCGCCGGCTCAGCCTCCTATCGCAAGCTGCCTGAGATGCTGGTGCAGCTGGAGCAGGGCGGCACGCGTATCACCGGACTCGACGACCGCCAGACCGAAGAGACCTTCGAGACCGAGTTCACCGCGCGTTCCAACCCGCATCGCGGCTATATCACCATCATCGAAGGCTGCGACAAATTCTGCGCCTACTGCGTAGTGCCATATACACGCGGCAAGGAGCGCAGCCGTACCTCAACCTCGGTGCTGAACGAGGCCAGGCGTATGGCCGATGCGGGCTACACGGAGATCCAGCTCCTCGGCCAGAACGTCAATTCTTACCGCGATTCAGAAGGGAAGCGAAGCTTCGCCGAACTGCTCGCCGCGGTGGGCGAAATCCCGGGCATCCGCCGCGTGCGCTTCACTACCTCGCATCCACGCGACTTCACCCGCGATATCGTCGCGGCCATCGATGCCGTACCCACGCTCTGTGATCACGTGCATCTGCCCGTTCAGAGCGGTTCTTCGCGCGTGCTGAACCTCATGCAGCGCGAGTACACACGCGACTGGTATCTCGAGCGCATCGCGTGGATCAAGGCGGCAAAGCGTCCTATCAGCATGACTACGGACACCATCGTTGGCTTTCCCGGCGAAACCGGCGCCGACTTCGAAGAGACGATCAGCCTGCTGGCTGAGGTCCAGTATGACGGGGTCTTCGCCTTCAAATACTCGCCCCGTCCGAATACTCCGGCCATCACCATGCCTGACTCGATCCCGGACGAAGAGAAATCCACGCGGTTGCAAGTACTACTCGATCGCCAACGCGAGATCCAGAGACTTAATTATGCGAAACATGTAGGACAGAAACTTGAAGCAATGGTTGAGGGATACAATTCGGCACGGGGACAAGTCAACGGACGCACATCGCAAAACAAAACCCTAAATTTCACCACTAGCCAGCCCATTCTGCCTGCTACCGGTAATTACGTGCAGGTTCGGGTAACGAATAGCTTTCCTAACAGCCTCGTAGGCGAGGCGGTCTAAGCGTCATGGAAATCGAAATGAAAATCAGGGGCCTCATGGTCGATCCCTCGACCAACATGCCCATTGTGTTGTTGAAAGATCCCAAAAGCGACGCGATGCTGCCCATCTGGGTTGGCCTCTACGAGGCCAATGCCATCGCTCTCGAAGTTGAGAAATCGCAAACACCGCGCCCGCTCACGCATGACCTGCTTCGGGGCGCCATTAACAGCCTCAACGCTCAGGTAAAGCGCATCGTCGTCACCGAACTCAAAGACGATACCTTCTACGCTGTCATCTGGATGGAGCAGAACGGCGAAATCATCTCGCTCGACGCCCGCCCGTCCGACGCGCTCGCTCTGGCGCTGCGCGCCGATTGCCCCATTTTCGTGGATGAAGATGTACTCCGCGCCGCAAAAGTCCTGCCCAACCCAGCGGAGCAGGCCTCATCGCAGGACGTGAAGAAGTGGCTCGAAGGCCTGGGCGACGAGGATCTTGGCAAGTACAGGATGTAATGATGCTCAGTTTAGCTTTTCGCGGGTTTTTGCTGATCTGACAACTTCTTAAACTGGCTCTCGAAAATCCAATACCATCAAATAAACGCTACGGCTGTAATTTACTCGAAGCGTGGGATACCTCTATTCACGTTTCAGTCAATTTGGAGACTCTGAAGAAATGAGCCGCACAGGACGGGCTGCAAAGGGATTTGTAACCAGCATTTTCCAGTACAGTACGCAGATTCTGGTTCAGGCCCTGCTCGCTCCTATCGTTCTAAAAGTTGCCGGACGAGAAACTCTAGGTGCTTATGCGGCCATCATGCAGGTACTGGGTTTTATTGCTCTGGTAGACATCGTCGGATCGTGGTCGCTCGAAAGATTCCTAGGGCAGGCGATCGGCATCGACGATGGCGGCCAGCGTTTTCGCACTGTTCTGACGACGGCGCGGACGGTCTTTCTCTTCTGCAACTTTGTATTTGCGATGCTGGTCGTCGTCTTCGGTTTCTTCATCGCACGTCTATTTCATCTTTCTCCAGCGATAGCCCACCAGGCTCGGCTTGCTCTTTATGTTATCGCAGCATGGGCAATTTGCCGCACGCCGTTGGCGGCATACATGAATGCTTCCATTGCCACACAGGATATGGCAGTGGTGAATATGATCGGTACCGCGCTCGGTGTCGCCCGGGCGGTCGCCTCGCTTGGCCTTGTCCTTCTAGGTGGCGGGCTGTTTGGCCTGATGCTTGCCGGCACGGCGGCTGAGGCCTGCGGATACTTCCTCTATCGCGTGCGCTTTAAGAAAATGAATCCTAACCTGATGCCCGGGTGGGGTTTTCGTGACAAAGCGATGCTAAAGGAGATGTTGAGTTTTGGCGGCCACGCCGTATTTATCAATATCGGCAGCATGCTGGTCTTCAGTTCCGGCAACATAATCGCAGGCATGACCAGCGGCGCCGCGGCCGCGAGCGGTTACTACACCACGCAAATGCCCACGATGACCGCGTATAACATGATGAAGCGATTCTCCGACAGCGCGACGCCTGCCGTAAACGAATTATGGGGCCGTCGCGATGTAGCCAAGTTGCGCAGCGCCTTACTCAGGATCACGCGTTTGCTGATGGGCCTTACTCTGCCGCTCGCCGTGGGTGCGCTGTTGTTCAATCGCGACCTGGTGACGACCTGGGTTGGACCGCGTCAATATGCAGGCACTCTGCTCACGGCGTCACTGGCGGGTTTCTGCGTCGTCGCTTCTATTCAGCGAGTAGCGATTGATTACTCGTTTGTCTTTGGCTGGATACGCCTGCTGACGGTCACGTCCTTGCTGCAAGGGATTGCGAACTTTGGCTTGGCTTTCTTTTTTGCGCGCCTCTTCGGGCTGGGCGGAATCATGCTAGCGCTCGCAGTCGTAGTACTGCCGCAGACCGTTATTCTTTGGCGCCGAGTTGGACGTTTCCTCAAAGTGAACGTCGTCGCCTTATACGGCGAGTGTTTTCTACGTGCTCTTATCCCTCTGACTGCTGCCGCGCTGGTAAGTTGGGGCACCGTTCATCGGTTCGCAAAAATCCGCCAGCACGCATTTTTCCCATTGGTGGCGGAAATCATAGTCTTCACTCTTGTTTATGGAGCGCTTGCCTACCCTCTTATGCTGTTCGACCATGACCGTAGAGAGATACGACGCTATGGCCGCAACTTCGTCAATCGCGGAAGGAGCGTTGGGCAAAGGCTATTCCGCCTTAGAGAAAGCTGAGTTCAGAAGTCCGGCCGTCACCTGTGGTGTTACCAATAGATTTTTCCGGTGTTTCGATACAAGTCCTTCTTGCTGCTCAAGTACCAGCGCAGATTTTTCGGGTTTGTTATCTGCCTTAGAACACGCAAGCGTCTGGACCAGGTTCCGTTTGAGCCCCGACTGCGAAGTTCGAGGCATTGTTCAACCGTGCGATGAAAACGGGATTGTTCGGAAAACTGCTCCTCCCACACCTGCCGCGCGCGTGCGCCCATTTCGGCTGCGCGGTGCGCATTCCGGTCAAGGATTTCGGGGATACGGGAGGCGTCGCGCTCGGCAACCGTGATGGAAAACGAGTTCCAATTGACGCCATCATTAGGATGCCACTCATCGGAGAGAATTACGCATGCGCGGCCCATCTTCATTGACTCGAAGAGGCGAATGCTTCCGGCTCCACTTCCGCGCGGGCAGAGGCTGAACTTAGCATCTGCAATCGACTCCGCATATTCTTCCCAGAAGCGGGCGCGCTCTGCAGGCTCGCCATGGTAGGTGGTCTGGGCACTGTAGCCGGAGGTGTCTTTGACGTAAACGTCGTCGCGCCCGAACTCAAAAAGCTTTTCTCTCACTGGATGCGTATGCGCGGAGCCTACAAAGGACGCAAGGTATTTCTCGCTCCCGGTATAGGGGCGAGGGGTGATGAAGGCATTTTCAATCAGGTAAAGATAAAAGCCCGTGCGTGTGTAGTCAGGACGGTATTGATCTTGCGTGAGAGACGCGTAAATGCCAGGTACGGTCGGACGGCAATAATCGGTTGAATCGAATAGAAAGCATTTTTCTCGAAAGCGCCGGTAGAACGGATGCGCGCGCACCACCTCGGAGAACTTGCCGCAGCTTCCCATCTCCGCGAACAGGATAATATCGGCCTCTGCCGGATCATCCGTTAAGCAGTGTTGCCCGAAGCTGTCCAATTCTGCACTGTGTTTCAGAAGGAAAGAACTGCTGTGCTTCCACACATCGAAGGGAACATCGATGGCCGAAGAGAGAATCAAAACTTTTGCCATACAATGAAACTGATATTAGCAGAGCATCCACTTTTCATTGCACTATGACGAACAATCATTTTCCGCTCGTTTCCGTCCTTTTCATTACTTATAAGCGCTACGAGATGTTAGAACGTTCCTTCCATAGTTTTCTCGAGAACACGGACTATCCGAATCTGCAGCTGGTGATTGCCGACGACGGAAGCGGTCCTGAGATTCAAGCCCAAATTCGTAATCTGCCTGCAAATATTTTTGCTCTTGCGCCAAAGAACAGGGGATTGGGCGCAAACAACAACAATGGCCTGCGCCATTGCACGGGCAAATACGTCCTGATCATTCAGGATGACTGCATCTGCTCAGGGCCCCCGGACTACCTTAAGAACACAATTCTGGTAATGGAAACCAACCCCAATATTGGGATCGTCAATTATGCTGGAGCGCCACACCCTATCGACGATATCTGGCCCTGGCCGGCAGCAAGGAGCCCTGCTACGTTACGCCCAGGCCATACGAGGATGGGAAGATGGAATATTTTCTCCATACTGACCAGCCGCACGTCATATCGCGAGCCGCAGTGGAACAGGTCGGGTACTACCTTGAACATCGCGATATGGAGGAATGCGAAAAAGATTACAACAACCGATGGCGAGATCAAACCCGCTTTGCCACCGCAGTGTTTCCCGAATATTACAAGAGGACGTATGTGCATTATGGAGAAGAGCAGAGTTTCCGAACCACACTTTTCCGTTACCGGGTTGATGCATTCCTGATGCCCATTGCGGCATTTTTCAAGCAACGCTCCACACCGCTGTATAGAATGGGCAAAACATGCATTCGCACCTCCGTGACGATAATGGAGATGATGCGTATCGTGCGTTGAAGGCTAATTTCGCGCGCGCCAAATCCGCTGACTTTATGCTCGCAGCGTTTCTCGCAGCCAACTCTGAAGCGGCTATCTCTCTGGCTCGAACTGCCGCGGCTGCGCCCATTTCGGCGCGAAAGCCCTCATCCTCGTAGAAACGCAAAAGCGCGGCCGCCAGCTGGCGTTCATCCGCAGGATCGATAACGACGCCGTTATGGCGGAAGAGAGAATCAAAACTTTTGCCATACAATGAAACTGATATTAGTAGAGGGCCCATTTCTTATTCCGCTATGACGAACACTCAATTCCCGCTCGTTTCCGCACTCTTTATTACTTACAAACGCTTTGATCTCTTGGAGCGGGCGGTTTTCAGCTTCCGGCAGAACACCGATTATCCAAACTTCGAAATCGTAATCTCGGACAATGGCAGCGGTACGGAAATTCAGGATCGGATTCTCCGTTTGCAACCGGATGCCTATGCTTTTTTCCCAAGAAATAGGGGGCTGGGGGCAAACAATAACCACGGCCTCAGCTATTGCCGTGGGAAATATATTCTGATGATTCAAGACGACTGGCAGTGCAACGGCCCCTCTGACTACCTGCAGCAAAGCGTCTCTGTGATGGAAGCCAACCCGCTGCTAGGAATTATCAATTATTGTGGGGCGGAACACCCTCCCGACTTCAGCCGGCGCCTGCTCGGCAGTTCAGAGCCGTGCTACCCGACGCCAAAACCTACAGAGGCGCTGGACCGACCCGAATTTTTGTACTGCGATCAGCCGCACCTGATTTCGCGAGAAGCTCAGGATTTTATCGGACCGTATCTTGAGCATCGGCAAATGGAACACAGCGAAGACGACTACCGTCAGCGTTGGAAGGCCCAAACTAAATATTCCGTTGCAGTGTTTCCCGCATATTACCTGAGTTTATTTACAGAGACGGGAAAGGGTCGCAGCTTCCGGAGCTCCCGTACTCGATACCGCGTAGGGGCTGCTCTACAGCCTTTGAAACGATTCCTGCCAGGACCTTTAGTCAAGGTCGGCAAAGCGATAGTGATGAAAACAATCCATGGACTGGAGAAATTACGGATCGTACGGTGAAGCAGTTTCCAGGCGCCGACTTAATCAATTGACCGCCTTGTTTCCCGCAGAAGGGAATGGATGGCCTGGTCGTACAACCCTGAAGCGGCTATCTCTCTCGCTCGAACTGCCGCGGCTGCCCCCATTTCGGCGCGAAAGCCCTCATCCTCGTAGAAACGCAAAAGCGCGGCCGCCAACTGGTCTTCATCCGCAGCATCGATAACGACGCCGTTCTGGCCGCTGGTCATCAACTCCGACGCTCCCGTGTTCGATGTAGCGATGCAGGCGCGGCCGTTCAGCATGGCCTCGACCAGCGCCATTCCAAATCCGTCATCGATGCTGGGCAGCACGAACACGTCGCACCGCTGATAGAAATCGGAGATGTCCGGCACGTAATCAACAAATTCGACATTCGGAATGCTGCTGAGCAGCTCGCTCAACGCAGGAAAATGCGTTAGATCTCCCGAGCGCAGCAGCAGCTTTGCGTTCGGAAGCGCAAGCATCTGCCACGCTTTCAGCAGATACAAATAGCCTTTGCGAATTGGCGATCCGCCGACAACACCGACAGTAAACGTGGCATTGCGCTCTTTTCTGACAACTTTGGGTTCGGAGCAGCGTCCCAGCAGCGGCGCTTTGATCAATTTGCGCCGCAACGGCTCGGGGAAGCTGCGCGCGGTATATTCGGAGGGAACCAGGATCGCATCGGCCAGCTCATATTCCTCGAGCTGGCGCTCTCGGAACCATTTTGCCTGTGGATGGTAGGCGACGCCTAGGCGCTCCGACTCACGCTCGACCAGGCTCTCTTGGAAATCCCGGTGCGGGCACGCGCGATCCAATACGAATGCGCCGCCGTGCTTCTTAGCGTGCCTTGCTGCGAAAAGCGCCTCGGATGCCCATCCAATATAGAGGTCGGGACGACCCATAACCGCGGATACCGTCAGGTCAAAGAACCCGGTGTCCAAGGACGCCAGCGTTCGAGGCGGCGCGCGCTTAAGAAGGTGACCGGCGATCTGCAGCGGAGACGGAACGAGATGGGTCTGAACCGACTCGCTCAGCCTCTTGAAAAATCTGCGCGGCGCGGAAGTATAGATCTCCACGGAAGAACCTTGGTTCGCGAGGGAATTGGCCAGCAAAGCAGCGTGGAAAGGTCTATCAACGGAAATGACCGTGCGCATGAAATCGTATCTTAGCACGGGGTAGAGAGGCCCAAAATTCGCGGCACCATTGATGTACTATACAGAATATTCGTTATCAGACGTTAGGATACTCTCGCGTTGTACCCAAAACCATCAAAATGAACACGCCGGGTAGCATTTGGATTGAACCTTTGCGCCGCGGCCTATTGGGCGCTAAGCGCAGGCTGTGTGGAGCCTTCTGACTAAATATTTCGGCTTTGTAGATCCGCCGGGCGATGGCGGTCGTACTACGGGACAACGGGAGTGTTGGGGCCGGATAAGGCCTGACTGCGGAGTTCTCAACCCTCCGAAAACTAAACAAGGAGAGTAGTTATGAACCTGCCCCGCGATACGGAAGCTGTCAGGCTGGTCGATGAAAATCAGTCTGGCATGTCAAGACGGTCATTTTTCAAGAGCGCTACGGTCGCTGGAGCCACCAGTGCAATCGCGTTTGGTGGACTTGTAAGGCTGGCCTCGGCCCTCGATCAGGCAGAAGACGCCGCAGATAAAAACGGCCTCGACAACGACCTTTTGGCGACGGGTGACCGCGACATTCTGGTTGCCGCGGAGATCGCCGAGGCGCTGGCGGTCACCACCTACACCAATATCGTCGAGATGGCGCCGTTTTTCCGTAGACTGCCCTCGGACGATCAAGGCTATTTGTACGCCGCCCGGCAGGAAGAGATGTCCCACTATCTGCTCGAACAGTCGGTAACAAAACAGTCCACGCCCTTCACCTCATTCTTCTATCCCAAGAAAATGTTCGAGAATGCGCAAATCACACTGAACACTCTCGTCACCTTGGAGGATGCCTTCATCGCCGCTTATCTAGTAGGCGTGCGCAATTTCAGCACTTCAGATCTCCGAGTGACGGCGGCGCGCATTATGGGCATCGAGAGTGACCATCGCACGCTTGCGCGCGTCCTGGCTTCCGATGTGGCGGCGCAGGATGGTGGACCAATTGTAAAGATCAGCGGCATACAAGGAGCGACAGAAAGAGTCGATCCCCCCAACAACAATGGCTACGAAAGAACGCTGTGTCTGACCAACATCGGGCAGGCAGTGCAGGCACTGTTGCCTTTTGTGGACCCTACTTCCGCCAAGGCCGCAGGCTTTGACACTTCGAAGCCCTATGCGTTCGGACCCTTCACCCCGCACCTGCCGACTCCGCTCGGGGAGTTCATTTCCTTCGCGGGTTGCTAATAGAGCTTCAACGACAGTGCCCAACTGACAGTGCCCAACAAGGTTGCGAGACCCTGGAGCCTCGTGGCCTTGGGGGGGAGTCTGCGAGCCGACGTTGTCGGTTTGCATGCTCATACCGGGGCTCAAAAGTATCGCTCGTTTCATTGAGGGTAAGGCGTAAAACGAAACGCCGTCCGCAGACGGCGTTTCTGATACAGAACTTCCCTGCTTTACAAAGTAGATTCGATTTCGAATCCCCAGGCTTCCAGCAGCGCTTCCGGAATGTACTTTGAATTGCGATTCCGGCGAGCCCATTCGCGAAGCCGGGTCGAGCGGACGTACTGATCCGGGGTGAGCTTAAACTCCTTGACTACCTGCTCAAAAGAAGTCACGGTCGGGACGACCGGGCCGATTGGCTCCGGCTTGCCCCAGTTAGGATTACCACGACGCTTTGCCATCTTGTTTATATATCCTTAAAGAGAAATAAGGTGCTCCGGCATGATCGAGCTACTTCAGGCCCGCCAGAAAAGGCCGCAAACTCTTCAATTATAGGGATTTTTTATCCAGAAATCAATAGAAAAAGACGCCGTCTCCATAATGACTCTAGCTGAGAGCTTTTCCCGAAATAGCTTAACTATTAGATAAGCAACAAGGTGATATGTTTCTTATTCCTAATAAGATATCTCACATGAGAAATAAGCAAACGACAACCGTCAGACTGGGGAACAAGTCGCCGGAGTAGCTCCAGCTAATTAAAAGGAACCGAAGCAGCGGGCTTTTTCGCCAGCCTCTTCGCTGTGCATTTATGCGCTGCCTGAAGCGCTTCCGCGCGTTCAGGTTTGCATCCTAGACCCAGGACCGCCAGGCAATAGCGGCATCTTACGGACGTTTCTTTGGAAAAAGTGCTACCCGAAGGCAGGTTTTGCGGAATTGCATGAGTCGTCGTGATCGCAGGCATCATAGGAAACACACCCCTTCATCTGATTTCCGGCTGGTTTAATCGAACACGAGTCTTGAGATGGATTTGGTACTGCGAGTGAGATGATCCGGCTCGCTCCGAGGTTGCCACGTTGTGCAAATTTGTAGGGATTTCAGACGGCCTCCCAACCTCCTTAAGAATTGCTGCCGGCCACCCGATTAATAGCTCAGCACGTTTCAAATCACTATGGATCGCTCTCCGCTATCGGCCCCACGCCTTCTCGTCGGTACCAACAACCGCGAACTGGGCCGTCACTTGGGCAAAGTTCTCAATGAATTCCGCTACTTTGTGCAGTTGGTGGAGGACGGGCATGAGGCGCTACGGATTCTTCTCGGCCCGAACCCGCCGGAAATAGTTCTGCTCGACTCCAGTCTGCCTGGCCAGAACGGCCTGGAATTAGCGGCTGAGCTTAAGCGGCACCCTGGTAAAAAGCAGACTTGGATCATGCTTTTGAGTAGCGCAGCGGATCCGGCTACGGTGGCCGCCGCAGCCGACGCCGGAGTCGATGATCTGCTCCTCTGCCCGGTCAATGAGGCCGACCTCCGCGTCCGTCTCGGCGTTGCCGGGCGCGTGCAGGAGCTAACCCGCCGGCCCGACTTGCAGACCCGGGCCGTGAGCTTTCACGCCTCTCACGATCACCTCACCGGCCTGTGGAACCGCGAGTCGCTTTTGAGCCTGCTCTTTCCCGAGACGGATCGCGTGCAGCGCATCGGAACGCCGCTCGGCTTTCTCATGCTCGACCTTGATCATTTCGCGAGCATCAACACTGATTACGGCTATGAAGCGGGCGACAAAATCCTTCAGGAACTGGCCAACCGTCTCCGCCGCTACCTGCGCAGCTACGACCTCATCGGGCGCTGCGGCGAGGACGAGTTCCTTATTGTCCTTCCCGGGTGCAACTCCGCCCAGGCGCTCAATCTCGCCAGCCGGATCCGGACTGTCCTGCTGCACCGTCCGTTTGCTGCCGGACGCGACATGGCAATGCTCACCGCAAGCATCGGCGTGGCCCAGAGCCGGGGTCGTTCGCCCTTGGTAGTGCTGCGCGAAACCGAGCGCGCACTTGCCTACGCCAAGCGCGAAGGCCGTAACTGCGAGCGCGAATACGTGCCGCCCACGCAGATACAGAATGCATGGGAGAATCAGTCAGCCTGAGGCTATATCCTGCCGTCTTCAATTCAGGCGGGACTCGCCGCTCCATAGCTGCGGACCCACTCGACAATACTTCTAACGGCGATTCCGGTGGGGCCTTTGGCGATCCACGGTTTGTCAGCATCGAGCCATGCCAGCGCGGCGATGTCGAGATGCACCCAGGGCGTCTCGTCCACAAACTCCCTGAGAAACATGGCGGCATTGGTGGCCCCGCCGTAGCGCGTCAGTCCCGTGTTCTGAATGTCCGCAATCGACGACTGGATTTGGTCTCTATATTCATCTTCGACCGGCAGCCGCCAGAACTTCTCGCCCGATGTCTCCAGCGCGTTGGCGAACCGCTCATAAGTTGGCTCGTCATTTGAAAACACTCCCGCATTGACCTGGCCGAGTGCAATGGCAACAGCTCCGGTCAGCGTCGCCGCGTCGATAAGATGCGTCGCGCCAAGCTGCCTGGCATAGTAAAGCCCATCGGCCAGCACCAGACGGCCTTCGGCATCGGTGTTGATGATCTCAATCGACTTGCCGGACATGGCAATCTGGACATCGCCCGGCTTCTGGGCCTTGCCGGAAGGCATATTCTCGGCAGCGCACACGATCCCGACGACCTTTACTTTTGGTTTAAGCTGCGCAATGGCGCGCATGGCGGCGATCATGGCTGCGCCTCCAGCCATGTCATACTTCATTTTCTCCATGTTGTCGGCAGGCTTGAGCGAGATGCCTCCGGTGTCAAAGGTAATTCCCTTTCCAACCAGCCCGAGTACCGGTTCAGCGGGAGCCTCGGCGGGCTCATAGGTCATTACGATCAGCGCCGGAGGCTCGTCCGACCCCTGAGTAACGCTCCAGAAAGCGCCCATCTTCAGCTTGTGCAGCTTCTCCGCGCCGTAGACGTCGCACTTCAGGCCGAATTCTTTGGCCATCGTCAATGCTCTCTCCCCCAGCATCGTCGGAGTCATCCGGTTGCCCGGTTCGTTGATAAGCGTGCGCGCAAAATTTTGCGACTCAGCAAGGATTACGCCTTCGCGCAAACCGGTTTCGGCGGCTGTTTTATCGGATTCGGAAACAAGAATCGCGAGCGATGCAATGCTCAAATCTTTGCGATCGGTGCGGTAGGTATCGGAATCGAAATCGGCAACAATGGAGCCCTCGGCGATGGCCCGAAATGTCTGCGCGGTTCCGAAGATCGCCGGCGGAAGAACAGCGAGCGAGCGGATGCTGCGCGGCTTGGCAAAACGAACCGCCGTTCCCGCAGCCTTGCGCAAGTCGTGGATGGATGCCTTCGACAGCTTGCCCAGGCCCACCAGAAGCAGGCGCGTAGTTTTCAGTCCGCCGGGGTGATGGAGGAGCAGCGTTTCATTTGCTTTGGCCTTGAATTCTCCGCTGCTTAGGACGGAGTTCGTGGCCTGCTTCAAGGCCTTTTCTGTGGTCAGGAGTGTAACTTCGGGCTTTGCATCTTTATCTTTACTGGAGTTCTGGTCGGCGGCGAAGATCACCAAAAGGTCGGTCTCGACGTCTGAGGCCGCGGTGCTGTGCAATTCAAGTTTCATCGGTTCACTTTCCGGGCAGGGATCAAGCTCGTTTGACTATTTTATGTCTATAAGTTTGAGAGCGCGATAAAGGAACCGCAGTTCACTTCACTACAGGGCTTTCCCTACGCCGGATTGCGCGGGCCATTAGGTCGGAATACCGCAACGCAAGTGCTATCGCCGGTTTATTTCTGGAAAACCGCGAGCATCATTTGAGACTGCACCTGATCCAGTTGTTTCAGGGTTGACGCAAACGTTGGCTCGTCGTCGATGGACGCATTCATCATAAGCTCTTTCAAACGAACCGCGGTACGGCGCATCATGATCTGAGCATCCTTTAGTTTTCTTGAATTGCCGGTCATCTCGGCGTGGATTTTCGCCGTATATCGCTGGATTGCCTTCAGTGATGTGGAGGCATCTGAGCTGTCTCCCGCATTCAACTGCTGGCCAGCCAGTTCGGTCGTGGCGCTTACCAGCTCAGCGTAGAGATAGCATCGATCCTTGGGTGTCGCCTGCTCCGCCTTCGCGGCGAGAGCAGTCAACTCCTGCATATCTAGAGCTTTATTGGTGGGGGCCGCGAATGCCGCTGGAATGCTCGCAAGCGTTGCCAGTGTAAGAATTAAAACGAACCGCATATTGCACCTCCTATAGGCGCAACGGAACGTCAAACTGCTTACTTCTTACTTCGTGAGGAGCGCAATCCTTTGCCGGGCTTGCCACTCCTCGTCCGGAAACTTCCCGGGCGCCGACTGCAGGAAAAGATGATAATACTCCACAGCCTGCTTGATGCGATGCAAATTATCGTTGGCCGTTGCCCATAAGAAGTAAGTTGCTGGAGTTTCCGCCGCATATTTTGATCGCATCGTAAGCGCCTCCAGCACCAGCGGGGACTGGTGCGTTTTGGACGCTGCAAAGGCGATTCCACCCCATGCGTCAGGATCATCCTGGCGGATTTTCACGGCATTTTGCAGTAAAACGAGAGCTTCGGCGTACTTCCCTTCCCGGATGAGAACCTGTCCTCGCGCCGATTCCAAATCGGCATCGTTGGGAGTTGCGGCCAGCAGTTCGGCGTAGACGGCGTCGGCTTTGTCTGTATCTCCAGCCTGGACATAGGCATCGGCAAGCATTCTGGCGATTCCGCGGTCCTTTGGCTGAAGCTGGTGCAGCTTCTCGAGCGCGGCCACAGCTTCATCATTCTTGCCCTGGGCGGCAAGCAGCGCGGCATATTGAGTATTCAGCGCCGGATCGTCAGGATCACGGGTGAGCGCGGCTTTCAGGAGCGGCTCGGCGTCGGAGTATTTCTTCTCCTCAAGCAGCACGTGCGTGAGCCCGGCGATGGCTGCGGAAGACTGCGGATCGACGTTGAGCACACGGCGATAGGCCTGCTCGGCAAGATCCTTGTCCCCCTCGGCTTCGGCAATCTCCGCTGCCAGCATCGTGTCGTCCGGAGTTTCTGGCGTAATCCTCAGGGCGTCAATCAGGGCCTGCTTCGCGGTGTCGGGATCGGTCTGGCGAACCAGGCGGGCCAGGGCACGCAGGGCCTGCCCCTTGGCGGCTGCGTTGGGGGGATTGGGATCGAGCAGTGCGGCGGCCTGCAACTGCTCGCGCGCCCCGGAATCGCCTTCCTGAGCCAGAATCAACCCCAAAGCCAGCCGCGCCTCAAACTGCTTTGGATCGGCAGCGATCGCCTTGCGATAAAACTCCTTGGCTTGTGCGGTCTTGCCCTGCGTGTCGTCGCAGTAGCCGCGATCGAAGAGCGCGCGGGCATCATCCGGATGCGCGGAGAGATACGCGTCGAGCAGTCCACGTGCCTTGTCATACTCTTTGTCATCGATGGCTGGCTCGATGCCCGCAAGCGGACTGGCTGCTGTCTGTGCCTGAGTCTGAATCTGGCCGGCGTCGCCGTCTGTCGTGCCCGGAGGCATGGGTGCGGCTTGCGCTCCAAGCATCAGGGGTAGAAGAACACCACATGCCAGCATCGTTATTTCGGAACGCATTCCACCTCTACTTCTACTTCTGCCACAACATCTTTCCTGGATACGGCTTCGCTCCGAACCGGGAGCACCTTTTTCAGCCAGTATCCTGTATGCGAGTGAGCCGCCTGCACAATCTGCTCGGGGGTTCCCTCGGCAACAATCTTTCCGCCCTCCGAGCCGCCTTCGGGACCGAGATCGATAACCCAGTCAGCGGATTTGATCACGTCCAGATTGTGCTCAATCACAATCAGCGACCCCCCGCCATCAATCAGCTTGCGAAGCGCCGTCAACAGCTTGCTCACATCATCAAAGTGGAGGCCGGTCGTCGGCTCATCGAGAATGTACAGCACGCGGCTCTGTTTCCGTTTGCCTTCGTTGCTGGATCCGGCGCGAACCGTCGCCAGGTGCGCGGCCAGCTTGACGCGCTGCGCCTCGCCTCCGGAGAGCGTAGTGGCCGACTGCCCCAGCCGCACATATCCCAGGCCGACTTCATCGAGAACGGCTAGTTTTTCCACGATCTTGTGCTGTCCCGCAAAGAAGCGCAGTGCCTCTTTCACGGTTAGGCCGAGCACTTCGTGGATATTCTTTCCCTTGTAGCGAATCTCAAGCACACTCGACTTGTAGCGGGTGCCGTTGCATTCTTCACAGGGCAGTTCAACATCGGCAAGAAACTGCATTTCGACGGTCACCGTGCCGTCGCCTTCACAGACATCACAGCGTCCGCCCGGCACATTGAAGGAGAAATGCCCTGCGGCGTAGCCGCGTCGCTGCGCCTCAGGCTGCGCGGCAAACAGTTCGCGGATCGCGTCGAAGGCCTTGATGTATGTCACGGGATTCGAGCGCGGTGTGCGGCCAATCGGGGCCTGATCGACCAGCACGATGTCATTCAACCGCTCCACGCCCTTGATCTCGCGGTAAAGGCTGGTGGGGTCGCCTCCTTCGGTTCTGCCGAGCTGGTGCGAGATCACGCGGTAGAGCACGTCGTGCACCAGCGTCGATTTTCCCGAACCCGATACACCAGTAATGGCGACCAGCATATTGAGAGGGATCTCTACATCAAGTCCCCGCAGGTTATTGGCGCGAGCGCCGCGCAACCTTATCCATTCCTTTGCCGCGCCCGGTTCGCGGCGGCGAGTTGGCGTGGGAATCGTAAGCTGGCCGGAGAGATATTTCCCCGTAATGGAGTCCGGATTTCGCTCAACCTCGGCAACTGTGCCGGCCGCCAGCACGCGGCCTCCAAACTCGCCCGCTCCGGGTCCAAGATCAAGCAGATAGTCGGCGGCCCGCAGCACGTCGGGATCGTGTTCCACAACAAGGATCGTGTTGCCGAGATCGCGCAGGTCGTTGAGGATACGGATCAGCTTGGCTGTGTCGCGCGTGTGCAGTCCGATTGAGGGTTCGTCGAGCACGTAGAGCGCGCCCACAAGCTGCGAGCCGAGCGAAGTGGCAAGCTGGATGCGCTGTGCCTCTCCGCCGGATAGCGTCGAAGACAGACGGTCGAGCGTGAGGTAGTCGAGTCCCACGGCGTCAAGAAAATGCAGCCGTTGCCGAACCTCGGTGAGAATGGTTCCCGCAATCTCCTGCTGCATTGGATTCAGTTGAACGCTGCTAAAGAACTCGTTTGCGGCGCGAATGGTAAGCGCCGCGCTCTCGCAGATATTCTTTCCGGCGATGCGAACCGCGCGCGCTTCAGCGCGCAGGCGCTGCCCCTTGCACTCCGGGCAAAGCGCGTATCCGCGATACTTTGACAGCATGACGCGGACGTGGAGCTTATATTTCTTGCGTTCAAGTAGTTCAAAGAAGCCGTGAACTCCCGGAAAACTGCCCTCGCCTTCGAGAATAAAGGTCTGCTGATCGAGGGTCATGTCAAACCACGGCACATCCATCGGAATGCCATGCTGCTTGGCCGCGCGCTTTAGCTCGGTGAAGTAGGGCCGGTACTTCGGGCGGTTCCAGGGATC
Source organism: uncultured Acidobacteriaceae bacterium (assembly GCA_963743135.1). Lineage (GTDB taxonomy): Bacteria > Acidobacteriota > Terriglobia > Terriglobales > Acidobacteriaceae > Silvibacterium. The sequence goes on along the minus strand of CAVUON010000005.1, from coordinate 1,075,094 downwards.
GATCGCGCCGTCATCCAGCGTCTTCGATTTGTCGGGAATGATGAGATCGAGATCGAAGTCGATGGTGTTGCCGAAGCCCTGGCAGCGCGGGCAGGCTCCATAAGGATTATTGAAGGAGAAGAGGCGCGGTTCCGGCTCGCGATAGATGCGGTGACAGCTCTTGCATTCAAACGCGCCGGAAAAGCGCAGCCTCTCGCGTACCGTCTGATCGGACTCGCGTGCGACGATCTCGTAAAGGATCTCCCCTGCCTCGCGGTAGCCGATCTCGGCAGCATCGACGATGCGCGCCCGGTTTTCCGGCGAGACGACGATCCGATCGACAAGAACATAGACGGGCTGTCCGAAGTCAACCTCCAGCAGCGACTCAGGCGTAGAAAATTCGTAAATGATTCCGTTCTGATAGAGCCGATTGAAGCCGCGCCTGCGCAGATCAGCCAGCCGGTCTTTCAGATCGTCCGTGAGCGGCGATCCCGCATCCTTTTTCGCGGTTTTTTTCACGGTTTTCTTTGCGCGCTGTGGTTTCCTCGCTCCGGTCTCCGGTGTTGTCTCCGCAGCAAGGGCTGGCCGGGACTCGGAAACGACGGGAAAGAGCGCGTGGAGGCGTGTGCCCTCGCCCAGCGCCAGCACCGCTTCGGCAATCTCATCCACGGAATCCCGCTTCACAATACCATTGCAGGCTACGCAATGAACCGTACCGCAGCGTGCGTAAAGCAGCCGCATGTAGTCGTAGATTTCCGTAGCCGTGGCCACTGTAGAACGCGGATTACGAGTGGTGTTCTTCTGCTTGATCGCAATCGCCGGGGCCAGCCCGTCGATCATGTCAACGTCGGGTTTTTCGATGCGCTCCAAAAACTGCCGTGCGTAGGCCGAAAGCGACTCGACGTAGCGCCGCTGGCCCTCCGCGTAGACGGTATCGAAGGCCAGCGACGACTTCCCTGAACCGGACACGCCGGAGACCACCGTCAGCTTGCCGTGCGGTATTTCGCAATCGATGTTCTTAAGGTTGTGGGTCCGCGCGCCGCGGATTGTGATCTGATCGGTCAACAGTCTGCCCCATGCTGCATAGGGCGATTTTCCCGAGAGAAAACAAAGCGCCCCATTTTGATTATAAAGGGACGCGTTGTTCGGGAATTCCCGGTTGAACGGCTTCCTACTCCTCCCGCAGCGCGCGCATGGGATCGATGGTGGCGGCTCTGCGCGCAGGCACCAGCGATGCTACCAGCACCAGCAGCAGAATCAGCACCACCGCAACAGACAGCGTCACCGGATCAAAAGGACTTACGCCAAAGAGCATTGTTTGCAGCAGCCGAGAGGATGCGACCGCTCCGGCAAGCCCCAGCAGGCAACCGATCACGGCCAGCTTTGCGCCGGAAGCGAGGACCAGCGCCACTATGCCGGCCCGTTGCGAACCGAGGGCCATGCGAATTGCCATCTCCTGCACGCGCAACGCTACCGTGAACGCAATCACGCTATAGATGCCGAGAATTGCCAGCAGAACGGCGGCAGCGGCAAAGGCCGAAATGATGAAGGTATTAAAGCGGCGCGGCGCTTCGCTTTCAGAGAGCGACCGCGTCATGGCCTGCACCTGCTGCAGCGGCAATTGCGGATCGATAGAGCGCACCGTCGCGCGCAGGGTATTTTCCATCTGCTCGGGAGGCATAGCGGTACGCAAGGCAATAAATCCGCCGTTACCGTTCAGGTCCGTGGGTGTGGCAAGCGCCCCAATGTCTTTCTCCGCCTGATCGATGGGCACATAAAACTGTTGCTTCGCCAGAACATCCGGCGAGCCTTCCTTCACGTCCGCGACTTCCCCAACCACGGTCATCCACGGCGTCTGCATACTGGCCAGACCGACGCGCAGTCGCTTGCCGATAGGGTTCTGCCCTGGCCACGACTGTTCCGCCAGCGTATGGTTCACAACCACAACCAGTTGTGCGGATTCATTATCGTCCGGCGTAAACAGTCGCCCGCGCAGCAGCGGTATGCCCATGGCAGTAAAGTAGTCGCCCTGCACCTGAATCGAAGTACCCAGGTCATAGGTATCTTTGGGCGGAGTGTAACCATCGGGCAGAATCGCTTCGTTATTATTGTTGCCGGAGGCCGGGAGGAACGAAGTGACTCCCACGCTCTGTACGCCTGGCAGCGCCTGTAACCGGCGCAGCAATTCCTGATTGAATTGGTCCACGGAAGACTGCGTTGAATACTGCTTCTGCGGCAATGCGTAGGTGGCTACCAGCGTGTGGTCTGGGTGATAGCCAAGGTTGACGTCGCGCATCTTCTCAAAGCTGCGCAGCAACAGGCCCGACGCCGTAAGCAAAATCAGCGCCACGGCGATCTCGGCAATCACCAGCGCCGAGCGCAAACGCGCGTGCCCCGCTCCCGCCGATCCGGTGCGTCCGCCTTCCTTCAATGTGTCATTCACTTTGGTCCGCATGGCTGCAAACGCGGGGGCAACGCCGCAGATCAATCCGGTCACAACTGCCAGCAGCAGCGCGAAACCTGCCACAACCCAATTCATTTGAATATCGTCGATCCGCGGCAGCGTCTCCGGCAAAAATTTGGCTCCGAGATGCATCGCTATGACCGCCAGCCCCAGCCCCACCACGCCTCCGGTAACGCTCAAGACGAGACTTTCCAGCACCGCCTGCCGCAACAACGCCAGCGACTGGGCGCCCAGCGCCAGCCGGACGGCAATCTCCTTGCGGCGGCGAATCGCGCGCACCAGCAGCAGTCCGGCGAGGTTGGCGCAGGCGATCAGCAGCACCACCGCGACAGCCAGAAACAGCGTCTGTACCAGCGAACGCGCCGACTTGACCGTCTCTTCCTGCAGCGAGTCAATGACCGGGTGCATCTTCATCCCTGCCATGAACGCCGGATAATTGCGAACCGTTTCGTCAGCCACTCGCTTCGCGTCCTGCAAAGACTGGGCCGCAGTCACGCCTGGCTTCAGCCGCCCCACCGTTGCGTAACTCCAGTTCGCCGCACCTGATGTCAATTCCGGCGGCATAGGACTGAACGGAACCCAAAGCTCGCTCTGGTTCAAATGCCCCGGCACGAGCGGAAACTCGAAATTCCGCGGCATCACGCCAATCACCACATAGGGCTTGCGGTCGAGCAGAATTTTCTGACCTAGAATATTGGGATCGCCATGAAAGCGGTTCTGCCACGTGGAGTAACTCAGCAGCGTGACCTGCTGATGCTGCGCATCTTCCTGCTGCGTAAAAAAGCGGCCCATCAGCGGCTGCACGCCCAGCGCGGGGAACACTCCGGCGCTCATGCGCGCGGCATTGATCATCGCAGGATTGCCGATGCCGGAAAGCTCAAAACCCATCTGCCCATAGCCGCCCAGGCTGCTAAAGGTGTGCGTATCGCGCGCGTAATTCACAATGTCGGGAACGGTAACGCCAATCCCATCGTTGCCAGTGCCGGGAATATTAGCGCCAACCAGAACGTCCGAAATCTGAACAAGTCTATCCGGCTGCGGAAACGGCAGCGGGCGCAGCAGCACGCCTTCCACAATCGAAAAGATGGCCGTGGTTGCGCCGATCCCCAGCGCCAGCATCAGCACGGCGGTCAGGGCAAAGCCCGGAGACTTCATCAGGTAACGAACGGCAATCTTCAACTCACGAAAGAAATTCGACATAGGCTCCTCGCAGCTGCAGGCTGCAATCTTTTAAAGCATGTATGCTGCCATATACGTTTTGCGCAAAAGCACGGTTCCGGGCACTTTCAGAAGGCTGGACTGAGGACCACATCGTCCACAATCGGACATCTCTGTTCAGTTATGGACAGTCGTTGCGATTGAGGAGGTTACAATTTCAGGATGACGCTAGCTGAACTTGCGCGCGTGCTTGGCGCCGAACTCCACGGCAACGCCGACCAGTCCATCAGCGGAGTCGCCGGTCTCGAAGAAGCCGGACCGGAAGACCTGACGTTTGTCGCAAACCCAAGATATTCTTCGCTGGCCCGCACGACCAGGGCCGGAGCCGTCCTGGTTTCGCCCGATTTTCCCGAGATCGCCGCCGCCACGCTCCGCACCGCAAACCCTTATCTTGCCTTCGCCAAAGCCGTGCAGCTCTTTTATCAGGAACCCGAGTACGCGCCTGGCATTCATCCCACCGCTGTCATTCATCCCACGGCGAAAATTGGACGGGACGCACATATCGCAGCGTACGCTGTCATAAGCGAAGGCGCCGTCATCGGCGACCACGCCACCATTTTGCCGCACGTCGTCATCTACCCGCACGCCGTCATCGGAGATCACTTTTACGCGCACGCGCACTCAATCGTTCGCGAACATTGCCGGGTCGGCGATCATGTGGTGCTGCAGAACGGAGCCGTCATCGGCTCTGACGGATTTGGTTTTGCCAAAGATGACGCAGGAACCTGGCACAAGATCGTGCAATCCGGGCCCGCCATTCTTGAAGATTCCGTGGAGGTACAGGCCAACTCCTGCGTCGACCGCGCCAGCGTTGGCGAAACCCGCATCGGCGCGGGCGTCAAAATCGACAACCTGGCGCAGATTGGCCACGGGTCCAGGATTGGCGCGAATACGCTGGTCTGCGCGCAGGTCGGCCTGGCCGGTTCCTCGGAGACCGGCAAGAACGTCATTCTTGCCGGACAAGTAGGTGTCGCGGGACACTGCAAGCTCGGCGACGGCGTCATTATGACGGCGCAATCCGGCGTTTCACACGATGTTCCCGCGGGAAAAATGATCAGCGGATCACCCGCCTTCGACAACCGCCAGTGGCTGCGCGCCACGGCTATCTTCAACCGGCTGCCCGAAATCGTAAAACAGTTGCAGCGTAGGGAGAAGCCTTAACCAGCCGAATAGGGTTTTTCTGCATCAAAGATAGGACTCATGCCTAACGAATTCGACCAAGACTCGCAGGAGCAAGCTCCGCAGGCTGTCGCCGACCCAATTCGTGTGCTCCTGCTCGATGACCATCCGGACAACCTCTTGCTCCGCTCGACCATTCTGCGCAAGTACGGCTACCTGACCGAAACCGCGTCGACGGTTGAAGAGGCTGAAAGTCTTCTCGACCAGATCGACATAGCCGTGCTCGACTACCACCTTGGAGCCGGCAAGTTCGGAACCGATGTGGCAGCGCAGTTGCGCGAGCGGCGCCCGCAGGTTCCCATCATCATTCTGTCGGCCACGCTGGAGCGGCGTTTCGGGGGCGTGGAAGACATGCACCTGCTCAAAGGGTACAGCTCCATCGATGATCTGGTGGCGGCGCTGCGCTCCTTCGAGGCCCGTCGTCGAGGCAAGCCGGTAGTGGTCGATGCCCGCGACTTCTTTTACTCCCGCATCAACATGGCAATGGGCGACGATGTGGTGCTGGAGATTCTGGATGGCACGGGCACGTGGCAATACGTGAACGAAAACTGCGCGCGACTGCTTGAGCACGATCGCGACTGGTTTCCGGGCCGCAACATGTTCGACGAAATGCCGGAGCTGACGACCGATTGGCTGGAAATTCTCCGCACCGTGGCCGAGACGCGGGAAACCTATATTGACCGCACCTATCGCGGCTTGCTCAATCTGCCCCGCAAGGGCGAAGAGTGGGTCTGGAATGTGCTCGCCTTCCCTATTACCCTTCACACGCGGGAAACCGGAGTTGTGCTGACAGCCCGCATCCTGGAAAGAAAAACACTACTGTGAACAAGTAGACAAGCGCGCTCTTCTCTGCCGCCCACGATCTCAGGTTTCAGTCACTGTTCGTCTTTGCGGATTGCGAAAAGAACTAAGAAAACTCCGCCTGATACTCCGCGCGAATCTTGCGGAGAATCAGAACTGTAAGTCTAAGAGGACATCCGTGAATCGAATCTGGAAAGTTGGCGCTGCCCTGCTTGCCTGCCTGAGTCTTTCCGCCTGCCACTCAGCGTTTGTGCAAACCTCGATCGTCAATCACACCGGGAAAATGGTGCAGCTGGTCGAAGTAGACTATCCCAGCGCCAGCTTCGGAACGCAGCAAATCGCCGACAATGCGACCTACCATTACCACTTCAAAATTCAGGGTTCGGGTCCGGTAAAAATTACCTTTACCGGGGACGCCGACAAAGCCTATAGCGCCACCGGTCCCACGCTCGAACCGGGTCAGCAGGGCAGCTTGACCATTACCCTCGAAAGCGACGGGAAAGTAACCTGGACTCCGGCGCTCTCCAGCCCCTAATAAGGCTTTTAGTCTTGTCTTTCCGCTGTCCTTCGGCACCCCGGGGTCAACGAGCGTTTCATTCTAGTAAGTTAATTGTTTACTATAGCTTGAAAATTAAGAGCAAAAGTAATACTTGACCTGCATCAAAGTAGATAACAGCGCTTGAGGTTAAGTCTTCTATTCAGCTGAAAATAGAGTTGATAGCTTTGATTCCAATCGAGAAATCCGATTCGGGAGTCAGGATGCTTACGATGAGCCATCCCGACTCCGGAAAGCCGAAAAAGTGGCCCGGATGAACCTCCACCCCGAAGTCTCGAACAAGCCGAACCGCCAGGTCTTCATCGCTCTCAATCGCTGGGACCCGCAGAATCGCGTACCATCCTGCCTCGACCTCCAACCTCGAAACTGCGCTGGCCGCCAGTTCGCGGTCCAGCGCCGCGAGGTTCCGGCGAAGCCGCTCCTGAATCTGTTTCTGAATCGATCCACGCCCAGCCAGCCAGTCGGGAAGCGCGCACTGCACAGGAGCGTTCATCGAGAGAAAGGTGTCCGCAACCACCTCGATTCTCCCCAGTGCCCGCTCTAAATCTGACTCAGGTCCAAAGGCGGCGATCCACGCCGCCTTCATCTGCGGGAGCGCCGCAATTTTGCTCAGTCCGCTCAGGATGAAAGTCAACACCGGATGCTGCCCGCACGCAAAACTTGGCTCGGTGTCGCCGGCCAACCCGTAATCAAGAAAGACCTCGTCCACGATCAGAGCCAGCCCATGCTCGGCGCAGATCATCTCCAGCTCCCTGCGCTCGGCGCCCTTGGTGAAGTGGCCGGTGGGGTTGTTGGGATGGACCAGGGCGATCGCCCGCATACTTGGCGTAATCTGACCGCGAAGCGCTTCGGCATCCAGGTGCCATCCATGGTCGTAGAACAGTGGATACGGCACGAGGCGCACGCTCTCGATTTGCGCCAGAAAATCGAACAATGGATAGCTGGGCTGCGCGATCAGTACCTCGTCCCCGGGATCGCAGAGCACGCGAAACAGATAGCTATAAGCTTCGCTGGTGCTGGGCGTCAGAAAGAAATTCCCCGGCGTCGGCGACGCGCCGTGCGCCGCATAATAGGAGCAAACCGCCTCGCGCGCCGTCAGCATCCCGCGCGGATCGGGGTCGTACACCAGCGCCTCCGGACGCGCCAGCGCAGAAAGAACCGCTGTCTCGTCATAGGCAAAGCCGCAGCGCGTGGGATTCGATACGGTAAGATCGGCCAGCGGCAACCCGGCGGCGCGGCGCGCCTTCACGGCACGCACCATCTCCGTCTCGGACAAATCCCACGCCGTCCGCGCTGAAAATCGAGGTAGGGCGCTCACTGCCACCATCTTTTCACACGCCGGTCACACGCTGGCAGGATGTTTCCTCAGACGCTCCTGCGATAATGAGCGTAAGCCTACTTATCAGGAGCGCGCATGGCGATCCGCGCCGTTATCTTCGACTACGGAATGGTGATAAGCAATCCCGCCGACCCTGTTGCCCACGAGCGGATGATTGCCGTCTCTGGCCTCAGCCGCGAAGAACTCGAACGCCACTATTGGAAAAACCGCCACAACTATGACCTCGGCATGAAGGGCCGCGAATTTTGGGAAGAAGTTGCCAGGGGCGCCGGAACCGTCTTCACTTCTGAACAGATCGAAAACCTCATCGAGTCCGACATCCTGATGTGGACCTCGCTCAACGAGGAAATGCTGGGCTGGGTCATCGCCCTGCAGAATGCCGGCTTCCGCACCGCCATTCTCTCTAACATGGTCTGGGAGATCCTCGGATACATGCGGCAGGAGTTCGGCTGGCTTTCGCACTTTCAGCACCATACCTGGTCGTGCGAACTGGGCATCGGCAAACCCGATCCCGCAATCTATACCCACACCTGCGAAGGTCTCGACGTGCTTCCGTCCGAGACCCTCTTCCTCGATGACAAGCCGGAAAATATCGCCGGAGCCGAACAAGTAGGGCTGCACGCCATTCGGTTCAGTTCCATCGAGCAGCTCAGGAAAGACCTCGCAGCGCGCGGCCTGCAACAAAGCCTGCCCGTCCCCGGAGCGGCACAAGAAATCCAGGCGTAAGCGCTGCCGGGTTTCGACAGCCGCTCTCTGATTTACTTCGTCATTGGCGTCAGAATTTCATCCAGGTAATCCGTAGTTCCCTGCACCCGTTCGAGGTGCGGGAAGCGCAGACCGTCGTGATACTGCAGGTTAAGGATTTTGTAGTAGCCGGTATTCGACACAATAAATTCAATTGGAGCCGTCGTCCCTTTTGCAGTGGTGATCGCCTCGCCCAGCAGTGACGCGCTATATTGCCGGCCATCCACTGCGACGATCTGCATTCCGGGCCCAAATCCGGCCTTGTCGCTCACCGATCCAACCAGCACATCGTCGATGTGACCGTCGCTCGTTATGTCGAGACCCAGCGTCCACCAGGCATCGGCGTCGCCAGTGGCGGCCTCGCGCGCGTCGATGTAAGCGCCCGGCACATCGGTGTAAACAATCCGGTAACCGCCTTGCGTTATGCCTTCGAGCGGCGCATGCGGCGACTTCGTCGTCAGCCTGTCGCGTAGAAAGCTCGACCAGTCATACGGCGCAATCGCATTAAGGTTCGCCACCACGTCCTCAAACGTATACGGCACAACCTTCGGAGGAGTATTTCCACCCAGCCCTTCAAAGCGCGCACAGAAATCATTCAGGCTTTTCTTGTCGTTGGTGAGCTTACGAATGGTCGTGTCCACGTCCAGCCAGATCAACTCGCCTTCGGGATAGTAGTCCACCGTGCGACGCCAGTTATCCCACTGCGCACTGGTGTCGTAGAGAATCTGCGCCGCTGTGGCCGTGTCCTGCAGATTGCGCCAGGTGCGGCCGGGGCGGGTATCGAGCGTTGCCGCGCTTACCGCCAGAGCTGCGCGGTATTGGTCGGCTGTTTCAATGCCGCTCCGCGCCGCCAGCACATCGCCCAAATATTGCGTGAGCCCCTCATACACCCAGAGCAGGTTTCCCTTCATCGGATCTTCGTAATTGCCCGTCGCCAGCCCCGCCGGACGCCTGTATTTCCCGTTCCACGAGTGCGTAAACTCATGCGGTAGCAGATCGGCGGAGAGATAGGCGAGGTTATCGTCGACAAACGTCTTCTCGCCCACGCGGTCGTCGCTCGACTGATGATGCTCCAGCCCGAAGTGTGCCACCTGGTCGCTCAGGGTAACCAGAAAGTGATAGCTCTCATAATGCCGGGACTGATAGAGAGCGCCCGTCTCGCGCACCAGCTTGCTGAAGGCCTCCAGAGCCTGAGGAGTGATCCGCAAATCCTCGGGGCCATCTGCCGCCAGGTCAAGATAATGCTTGGGTGAAACCTCTGTTGCCAGGGGAAATTCCTTGAAATACTTCCCCGTCAGCAATGGCGAGTCAATCAGCATCTCCAGAGACACCGGAGCAAACTCAATCTCGCCATTCTCCTCGCCCGTTTTCGTGAGTGCCGTTCCATACTGCCAGTCAGCCGGAAGCTTCGCCGCAGGCTGAACCTCAATCATTGACGGCGAGATGCCCGCCGGATACAGCACAACCTCGTTCCAGCTCACCATTGCCAGATTCGCACTGGTCGAAGCGCCTGCGGAAAATCCCGATGCCGCGGCCGTAGCCAGAAAATCCAGCTTCACGTCGAGAGTCGATACGCCCTCCGGCACGGTTACGTGGAAGGCAAACATATTCACGTCGTCGCGTACCCACGCGAGCTGCTGCCCGTTGGCTGTGATTATCAGCCCCGCAAGATCGTCGATCGGCCCGGTCGGGCCATGCTCGCCAGGGATCCATTTGGGGTAAAGCAGAGTGAGCGGCCCCGGCTTCACGGGAATCGTAAGCTGCGCATGAAGAATCTTGCGCGGAGCATCGGTTACGTCGACGGTGACATGAATCGGAGTCGCATTCTGCGCGAAAACCGTAAAAGAAGAAGCCAGAGCAAGAAAACCGCCAAGCCAACGAAACCTCAAAAGCAAACCTCCACAGGGCAGTCTTAAGTGTAATTGAGTGCACATTGAACGATGGATGGCGGGTGAATGCTAAACTCGCGGAATGTCTCGTGGATTCTTTGTAACGTTCGAGGGGCTCGACGGATCGGGCAAGTCCACGCAGCTTCGCAAACTTGCCCGATGGATTGTTGCTCAGGGCAGACAAGTTACTACCACCCGGCAGCCCGGCGGAACGCGCATCGGCGACCGCATCCGCGCCCTGCTGCTCGACTCGCGCACGGAAAATGTCGCGCCGCGAACCGAACTGGGACTTATGTTTTCCGATCGCGCCCAGGGCATTGCTGAAATCATCCGGCCCGCGCTCGATAAGGGCCACGTCGTTCTGTGCGACCGCTACACTGATTCAACGGAAGCGTATCAGGGCGGGGGTCGCCAGCTGGGCAGCGAGATCGTCCTTCAGCTGCACGCCGCAATGTGCCAGAACCTCCAACCTGACCTCACTCTGCTGCTGCTGCCAAACTTCGAGCGATCGCTCGACCGCGCCCGCAATCGCAACGCGCGCAATACCCGTAAGGCCCAGGACGAAAATCGCTTCGAGCGCGAAGATGAGCTGTTCTATCACCGCGTCTACGACAAGTACCGCGAAATCGCCGCACGCGAGCCTTTGCGTGTGGTCACAATCGAAGGCGACGAAAGCATTGATGAGGTCCACGAGCGCATTGTAGAAGTAGTAAAGACGCGCCTGCATCCTGAATGACTCAATCGAATCCCTGGATCATCGAAGAGCGGCACGGCTACCGCTTCCCGCCCGGCCTCAGACTCAATCTTCCCCTCTATCTCTCGCGTCGTTTTTTTCGCGTGGGCAATCCCATCCTGCTCTTTGAGCATCTCGCCGCAACCTATGGACGTATGGCGTACTACCGCGTTGGTCCGAGTCACATCGTTCTCGTCAACGAGCCGGAATTCATCCGCGAAATCCTCATCAATCAGCCCCAGAATTTCATCAAAGAACGCACCCAGAAGCGCATGAAAATTCTGCTCGGCGAGGGCCTCATTACCAGTGACGGCGAAGTCCACAGGCGCCAGCGCCGTATCGTCGCACCCGCTTTTCACCGCCAGCGTATTCAGGTTTACGGATCGATCATGGTCGAACGCGCCGCGAAGCTGCGCGATAGCTGGCAGCAGGGCCGCGAGATCGACGCCTCGGTGGAGATGATGCGCCTCTCGCTTGAAGTGGTTGCGCGCACACTCTTCGCGCAGGAGGTCACGCCGGATGTTCTGAGCATCAACCGCGAAGTCAACGCGATCATGAAGCTCTACAACTTCCTCATTGCATTGCCGCGCGCCGAAGATTACCTGCATCTGCCCATCCCCGGACTCATGCGCTTCCGCCGCGCCCGCAGACGGCTCGACGAGGCTGTGCATCGCATGATCGCCGGGCATCGCGCGAGCGGCGTCGACAAAGGCGACCTGCTCTCCATGCTGCTGCGGTCGCGCGACGACGAGCAAGACCATTCCGGCATGACCGACGAGCAGTTGCGCGACGAAGTCCTTACCATCTTCCTCGCCGGATACGAAACCGTGGCCAACGCGCTTGCCTGGACGTGGCTGCTGCTTGCCGAGAACCCGGAAGCCGAGGCCAAACTCCACGCGGAACTTGATCGGGTACTTGAAGGACGGGAACCCACGCTGGACGATCTGCCCAATCTTCGCTACACCGAAATGGTTCTTGCCGAGTCAATGCGTCTCTACCCGCCCGCCTGGGCGATGGGCCGCCAGGCTACTTGCGATGTGAGTATCGGTCCCTACCTGCTGCCCGCGGGAACCTACTTTTTCTTCAGCCAATACCTCATCCAGCGCAGCCCGGAAAATTTCCCCGATCCGCTCCGCTTCGACCCCGAACGCTTCGCCCCGGAGAACAAGGCGGGACGCTCCCGGTTCGTCTACTTCCCCTTCGGAGCCGGTCATCGCCAGTGCATCGGCGAGGCCTTCGCCTGGATGGAGGCGACGCTGGTCCTCGCCACTCTAGCCCAACGCTGGCGACTGCGCCTCGTGCCGGGTCAACGAATTGAGGTCCAACCGAAGATCACGCTGCGGCCGAAATTCGGCATTCGGATGATCCCCGAGTCTCGAAGCGATTAGAAGCATGTCAGGTTGAGAGCTGCCCGTCCGGAAACACGCCACTTAGCCGGGCTTCTAAAATCTTTGCTGACACAACCTGTGTAGCGGTCTATACTTCTCTCGCTACACATTTACCCCCACGAAAAGAGGTCTCTATTCATGAGACAAGGACATTTGTTCCGCGCATCGCTCGCTTTGTTTGCGGGCCTGGCAGCATTGCTGGCATGCGGCGCACCCGCGTTTGCCCAAAACAATAACAAGATTCTGGCCGGGTATTTTGAAGAATGGAGCGTCTACTACGCGAACTACAACCTCGCGAATTTGGAAAGCAACGGCTCCGCCGCAAAGCTCTCGCATCTCGTCTATGCATTTGGCGATGTATCGGCGAGCGCCTCCAACCCCTCCACTGACACCTGCGTCATAGCGGATGCCTGGGCTGATTTTGAAGACAACAACCTTCCGGCGGTTGGCGGCATTGCTGACAGCTGGCCGCTTTACGGCAACTTCGCCGAAATCCTCAAGCTCAAGCAGCTTCATCCCAATTTGAAAACTGTGATTTCGCTCGGTGGTGCCAGCTCCGCCGAAGCACAGGCCTTCTCAACCGCTGCCAGCACGGAGGCCGGACGCCAGGCTCTGGTCTCATCCTGTATCAATATGTTCGTTGTGGGGAACGTCGGGAGCGACTGGAACGGCAACATCACCGCGCCGGGCCTGTTCGATGGCATTAACATCGACTGGGAATTTCCAGCTGCCACAGATAAGCAAAACTTCACGCTGCTGTTGGAGGAGTTCCGTAATCAGCTGAATGCTTTGAGCGCGCAAACGGGAAAGCAGTACAGCCTGAGCTTCGACGGGCCAGCGGGCGCACAAAACTACACGAACATCGATCTCAAGAACGCTGCAAAGCAGGTTGATTTCATCACCGTCGACGGCTACAACTATGCCGGAACCTGGGAGAACACGACAAATGACGCCTCGTCGCTGTTCGATTCGCCCCAGGATCCGACCTTCGGACAAGGGCTCGCTATTGAAAACACCGTCGCCGCTTATCTGAAAGCGGGCGTGCCTCCGCAGAAATATGTAATGGGTGTACCTCTTTACGGTGCCGGCTGGACGGGTGTTCCCAACATAAAGAACGGGCTCTATCAGAATTCCACCGGACCGTCTTCGGTTCTGCTGGCAAATGGGACAGGCCCCTGCACCGATACCAGCGGTAATACTCCGGGATGTGACATGCTGCTGACTGCTGGAACCGCCACTTATGCGACACTTTCGACCCTGACTGCGAACGGCTATAAGGGTTACTTCGATCCGAGCCGGATCGCCGTGTGGCTCTACAACCCCACCACTCAGACTTTCTATACCTACGACGACCCGGACACGGCCTTTCTGAAATCGCTATATATCGATTTCCGGGTGCCGGGCGGCCTGGGTGGAGCGTTCGTTTGGGCACTTAAGGACGATGACGTAAATGGCACAATGGTCAAGACGCTGGCCGTCGGACTAGGCCGCTAACGCTCGCACAAAGAACAAAGCGGTGCGGCTGTGTGCTCTACCGTACCGCTTTGTTTAAGACTTTCAGTCGTATCGCCGAGTGCCCGGAATTTTCGGGCATTGGCTTTACCTACCCTGCTAATCTGAATCCGTGAGTTTCCGCGACTTCCTCGGCAATCAGCCTACGGTCCGCCATCTGCGCGAGGCCATAGCTGCCGACCGTTTTCCGCAAGCGCTCATCTTGAGCGGGCCGCGCGGAGCGGGCAAATACACGCTTGCCGTCAAACTTGCGCAAACCCTGAATTGTCTGGACCTGCAGGAAACGGATGGCCTGCCCGACGCCTGCGGCGTCTGCTCCAACTGTGTCAGAATCGGCCAGTCCTCCGACCTTGACGCTCGCGTCGACGAGGCCATTGCCGCCCGGGAAGACCTTCGCGAGGTGGACAAGAAAGACACGCGCATCCTCATCCAGACGCATCCGGACCTGCTCGTTATTCCACCCGATCCCCCGCAGCTTCTCATCAAACTGGGCCAGGTGCGCTCGCTCATTCGCGAGATTTACCGCATGCCTGCCGAGGCCAAACGCGCCGTCTACATCTTTACCAGTTCAGCCTTTATGAAGGAGGCGGCAAACTCGCTGCTCAAAGTGCTCGAAGAGCCGCCCGCGCACGCCAGCATCTTTCTGCTCGCGGAAAACACCGGCGATCTGCTGCCGACCATCCGCTCGCGCGCCGCTATCGTGCGCCTGGGCGCCTTGCCGCTTGAACAAATCGAGGCCGTTCTGGCCGAACGTCGGGCTGAACTGCGTCCGCCGCAGCGCAGTCTCATCGCGCGGCTCGCGCAGGGAGCTATCGGTCAGGCCCTCGGCTTCGATCTTGAAGCCTACCTTGCCAGCCGCGCCGACGCGCTCGTGATTCTCCACACCGCAACGCGTGAGCCGGATTTCTCCGTGCTCTTCCGCATGACTGAAACCTATCGCGCCGGAGCCGAGGGACAGCAGAAGACCGCAAGCCTCATCCGCGCCTTCAGCAGCCTGCTTGAAGACCTTCTGCTGCTGCACTCCGGCGCGCCGCATCTCATCCGCAACGTTGATCTTGAGAAGGAACTCGCCGCGACCGCCCAGCAGGTCACCATTGACTGGATCGAGGGCGCCGAGCGGGGTCTTTCCCAGGTTGAGTCAGGGATGCGGCGCAACCTGCTCCGTTCCCTATCGCTCGACGCTTACGCAGCCAACCTTAGCCGCGCTTAAAAACCTTCTGGCCTTCCGGCCAAACCTCGGCTAACATACCAACCAGCAAGCAATTCAAAACAGGAACTACAGGCAGCAGCGGAGATATGATCTCGCATCTTATCTTCCCAGCACTGCTTTATCATTTTATGGCGAACTCTTCCCATTTACCTGCCACCGGTCTGCCTGGGTTTCGCTCTGAACCCCTTCGAAAACGTGGCGCGGCGAACCTCCAGGCGGTAACGCCGACCCAGAATTCCGGGACAATTGGCCCGCCCAACAGCGCAAGCCTACCGGTAACCGGGCCGCGTAAACTCGTCCGTCCAACGTTGCCTGCACAGTCTTTTCGTAATCGCGCTTTCACACTGCATGAAGAATCGCCGATCCTCGCTCATCAGAGCATGGGCTCATACGCGGCGATCCAGGAGAGCTCGCATGCGGAGGCCTTCTATTTTCAGAAGCAGGTGCAGACGCAGACGCCCATGATTATCGTCCTTGAAGACGGCGAACAGATCGAAGGCTGCATTGAGTGGTATGACCGCAATGCGATCAAGGTCAAGGGCTTCACGCGTATGTTGATCTACAAAGCGGGGATCAAGTACATCTACAAAGCCGGTGAAAACCACGGCTGAGCTCGAGCCGCAGCTGGTTCTTATTTACGGGCCGCCTTCTTCAAACGGTCGCGCATCGCCAGGCCAATCCCCTGGGCCGCAGGCAGCGGACAGACAATGACCGTAGCGCCCGCCGCATCCAGCCAGCGCAATCCGGCAAATAATCTGTGCGCCAATTCTTCATTGTTGGTCCACTCACCCCAGCGATACACCATTGCATCGGGGCTAGCTGCCGCATATTGAAATGCTGCGGGAAGCATCAGCCCCACCTTTTCTCCGGCTTGTTGGGCCGTCTGCGCTTCATCCGCCAACCGCCTCATCTGGTCCTGCTCTGAGCCGTCCACCAGGATCAGTCGCGCGCGCGGCGCATAATGTCGAAGACCCACACCCGGAGAAGGTAGCGCCTCGGGCTTCGCATCTGCACAGAGCGCCGTCTCCTGAAACGCCACCGCGCCGGGGCACACCAAACGAATCTGTTCCAGCGTGATGACTCCGGGACGATAGATGACGCAAGGCTCCGCGTATGCGTCGATGACCGTTGATTCAAGCCCGTGGGTCGTCTCGCCGGAGTCCAGAATCACATCGATTTTCCCATCCAGATCCTCCGCAACGTGCGCTGCCAGCGTGGGGCTGATGCGCCCAAAGGTGTTCGCGCTGGGTGCCGCCACCGGCACACCTGCTGAGCGCAGCAGGGCCCGAGCCACAGGATGCCGCGGCACGCGCACGCCTACAAGAAGGCGCCCGGCGGTCACCGCGTCCGGAATCGAGGCGCCTCGCGGCAGAAGCAGCGTGAGCGGGCCGGGCCAGAAAACGTCCATGAGCCGCGCTGCATTTTCCGGGACGCTCGCGGTTATTGAAGGCAGCATCGCGCGGTCCGCAAGATGCACAATCAGCGGATCCCATCCGGGTCTTTGCTTGGCGGAAAAAATCTTTGCCACCGCCGCCGCGTCAAGGGCATTTGCACCCAGACCATAAACCGTTTCGGTTGGAAACGCGACCGTGCCGCCGGCACGCAGGATCGTACCCGCCTGCTCAATCGAGGCGCGCGATGAAGCCGAGTCCAGGTTGTTCGCGTCGACAGAAAGCCGCAAAGTCCGCATCAGGTCCGCACAAAGGAATATGAGCTATTATCCCCTACCCGCCGTCTTATACTTGCTCTATGAATGCCGTCGAGATCGAAGTCAAGTTCCGCGTCGACGACAGCCAGCAGCTGCAGGAAAAACTCCGCAGCCTGGGCTTTCGCAGCCTCACACCGCGCACCTTTGAGCGAAACACTCTGTATGACACGCCCGATCGAAGTTTGCGCGCGCGTCAGGCCATTCTCCGCGTTAGGAAATACGGAGACCGCTGGGTCTTGACTCACAAATGTCTGCCATCGGATCACGATCCCAACGCCCGCCACAAGCACCGCATCGAAATCGAAACTGAAGTCGCGGATGGCGAGGCGCTCGGATCGATTCTCACCCAGCTCGGATACCAGCCGGTCTTCATCTATGAGAAATGGCGCGCCGAATACGCCGATGCTACCGGGCACTGTGTCATCGACGAAACCCCCGTCGGGGTTTTCGCCGAGCTCGAAGGCCCGGGAGAATGGATTGACACCATCAGTGAGCGCCTCGGCCTCGACCCGGCCTCGCTCATGACCGACAGCTACGGCCGCCTCTTCGAAAATTGGCGCAGGGAAACCGGCAGCGCTGCCCGCGATATGACCTTCATCGCCGTCCAGAACCAGAGCCGCTGACTTCTCGGGCAAATCCGCCGCTGTCTGAGATAACCTCAAGCCTTTCCATAAATAGCCGATAGCTATCTCATCCGGCGGATTTCCGCCACGAGGTATGCTGATGAATCCCTTCCGCTTGCGCAAGGCTTCTGCCGCTTTTTTAGCTTTTGCTGTCGTCGCCTCTACCGCATTACCGGCCGCCGCCGCTGACCGTAAAGTACAGCGACGCGTCCCGCCTGACTACCCGGAACTGGCCAAGCGGATGCACATTGGCGGAACCGTGCGCGTTGAGGCCACAGTAGCCGCGGACGGAAGTGTGACCCAGGCCCGGACGATAAGCGGCAATAAGCTGCTTGCCCCTGCTGCTGAAGAGGCGATCAGGAAATGGAAATTCGCTCCCGGAGCCGGCTCATCCACCGAGAGCATCGACATTGACTTCGAAGTGAACGAGTAGAACTCCAGCCAGAGCTGAGGACACAGAAAACCATGGCCATGATCGACGCACGTCTCTCGAATAAACTGCGCCTCAGCACGATTGTGCTGCTGACTTTTGTATTGCTTGGCTCGTTCACCGCCTATCTGAAAATGCGGCAAGTGAGCAGCATGTCGGAGCAGGTAACATCCGAGCGAATTCCCGCACTCAACGCCATTCGGGATTTGCGCGTCTCCCAGCTGGGCGCTTCAGCGTCGCTTCAGTCCTTCGTGCTCTTCGGTTCCGACCCCGCGATGGCGCAACGATACAGCGCCGAAATTGAACATTACCGCTATACCGCGCAGCAGGTGCTCCAGAGCATCGCGCAACTTCGGCCCACCTATGACAGCATCATAGGCGCGCAGAAGATGACTTCCCTCCTCGATCAGTACCAGGAGATCGAACAGAGCCAGAAGCAGGTGCAAACGCTTGCCGTCGGCCAGGGCAGCGACGGGACCAGCAAAGCCTTCGATCTGCTTCAAGGCCAGGTGGCCAAACAAAGCGCCGACTTCATGGGTGCCGTTACCGCTGTCGTGGATTCGCTCGGAGCCGCAACCAACCGCGATCTCAACCACGTCGTCGAGATCAATCGCATGGAAGCTCTCTATCTTTGGCTGGGTATCTTGATGGGAGGCATCCTCGGCGCGGGCCTGGCCGAAGTCACCATGCGCCGCATTGTGCGCTCCATCGGATTGGTTGCCAGCCGTGCCCAGTCGATCGCCGAGGGCGACTTGACCGGCGAACCGCTGCACTTGGACTCCAATGACGAGGTGACTCAACTGGCCGTCTCGATCAACCGGATGCAGGAAAACCTCTGCCAGATCATTCGCACCATGATGGAAATTGCAGGAACAGTGAGCGAAGACACCGCCAAACTCAGCAGCTCTGCGAACGAATCCTTCCGACGCACCAAGGAGCAAAGCCTGCAGACGCAGCAGGCCGCTGCAGCAATGCAGGAGATGTCCATCTCCATCGCCGAGGTTTCGCGCCACGCGCAGAGCGCCGCCGCGAGTTCCCGCCAGGCTGCAACCACCGCGCGCGACGGAGGCTCTATTGTCGAACAGATGCTGAACGGTATGAATTCAATCGCCGCATCGGTTCGCAACACCGCAACAACCGTGCAGCGTCTCGGCAAGGAGAGCGAGCAGATCATCCGCATCGTGAACGTGATTGAAGAAATTGCGCAAAAGACGAACCTGCTCGCACTGAATGCCGCTATTGAGGCTGCGCGCGCGGGAGAACAGGGCCGCGGGTTTGCCGTCGTTGCCGGGGAGGTGCGCCGTCTCGCTGAATCGACTCGCAACGCAACCAGCGAGATCGCACAAATGATCCAAGGCATTCGAGCCCACACGCGCGAAGCTGTCGAAGCGATGGATTTGGGGACCACTACAGTGAACGAGGGCGTGGAGATCAATCACCGCGCCGGCGAAGCCCTCAGCCGCATCATCCAGATGGCCGATCAGGTCGATTCAATGATCGCGCAGATCGCAACCGCATCCATGCAACAGGCCGAAGCCGCCCGCCAATCGAGCGAGAGTGTCGACACCATCAATCAGCTGGGCGAAGAATCTGCCGCGTCGATCCCAGCCACCAACGCCATCGTCGAGTCGGTCGGGCACGGAGCGAGACGGCTTGAAGAACACATCGGCAAGTTCCGACTGGAAGACGCCGGAGCCAAGTACCTGCCGCTCCATCCGGCAAAGAAATTTGATCGCTCCACAGCCGCAGCCTACGGCGACTAAGTGAAAGGAAATGCCGAATGAAGAATGGCGAAGCGAGCTCGAGCCTGCTGAAAAAATGCCTGCGTTTGATAAATGTTCAACACTTGACCGGCATGCAGCGAAACCGCAGGACCGCATCGCTGCAATATCTTCTGTTTGAACGTGTTGAGAAAAAGCGGTTTGGCTTTTTGCAGAAGATGATCCGCGGCCGCTCTTAACCGGCCGATAAAAGCCGAATAGCTGCAATAGCTAATTGCAAATGCGTAACCCGGATATCGACACATATCCGGGTTACGCATTTGATACACTCAGGAGGTCAAGCGGGAGTAGCTCAATGGTAGAGTAGCGGCTTCCCAAGCCGTTGGTTGCGGGTTCGATCCCCGTCTCCCGCTCCATAACAACAGCAAACTTCTGCCGCCAGCGGGCAAATATGTCCTGCCTTTCCCCCTTAAACAACATGCAGCAACAGAAGAACGATCAGAATAATCAGGATCAGCCCAAGCCCGCTGCTTGGATAGTAGCCCCATCCGCGGCTGTAGGGCCACGCTGGAAAAGCGCTGATAAGCAACAAAATCAGAATAATTAGCAGAATAATCATCTGTTCCTCCTGCCGACAAATTCAAGCCTGTTCAGTGGATGCCGCATTCTCAAGCCAGAGATGTCCGGCTGGAAACCGAGGTACTGATGGAGGCGCCGAAAAACGGAGTAAGAGTGAGGCCATGCCCCCAGTGGCGATTCGCGCCGGTGCTCAAATAACCTCACAGGATCCATCCGAAGAAATTGGTGTTATGTTTTTCAATCGCGCGGCGGACTAGAAGTATTTGTCTGCATCGAAGAACAAAAGTTAAGAGACCGGAGATCGTGTTTCAACTCCGGCCTCTTAAATAATGGAGCGCACGTTACTACTATCAATTGTTGTCGACACTAGAGCTAAACTCATTGGTACGCGACAACCATTCTGTCCGCTCTCAAGAAAAGTTAAAGTCTATTCTCTATTTATGATCAAAACTCAAAAGATTGCGGTTTCAACCTAAGCGACAGCGAAAGGAGCTTTTGTAATCATGCGATCCGATATTGTGCCCGGCACGCTCTTTCCCGACTACGAACTCACTGATCATGCTGCGAAGCGCCGCAAGCTCTCGGAACTGCAGGGCCAGCATCCCATGGTTCTCGTACTCAGCCGCGGTGGTTTTTGCCCTAAGGACCGCCGGCAGGCCGAACTGCTTGTCCAACTGCACCGTGAGCTGGAAGTTGCATATTGCCGTCTGGTCACGATAAGCACTGACAATATCACTCTTACTAACGAGTACCGCACAGGCGTCGGTGCTCACTGGCCGTTTCTCTCTGACGCGGGACGAATCGTTCAAAAGGATCTCGACATTGCCGAATACACGGATCCAGTCAACAATCCGATGATTCCACACGTCATCGTTCTGGAACCGGGCCTCGTCGTATACAAGATCTACAACGGCTATTGGTTCTTCGGTCGCCCGACGCTTGAGGATCTTCGTCAGGACCTTCGCGCCGTCACCCAAAAGTGCCGGCTAGATTGGGATATCACAACGCCGGAAATGAAAGCCGCATGGAAGGAAGGCCGCAAAGAGCTTTTTTATCCATATGGCAAGACCTATACTCAAACGCTCGGCGAGCAGGATTAGAGTCGCTCTTCCATCGAAAACCAAACACGATTTCCGTAACCAGCCATCCGACCATAGCGCTATTTCCAGGCCGGTAGAAATTGCCCGGTAGAAATTCCTTGGGGCTTCATGAGTTCGCTCAATAACCCTCGTGTTTTCTGTGCGCGGTCTTTGGCATTCCTCTTGCACAACAAACCTAAGCCCAGAAGATTGGTACGCGAGCAAGGCATCGGCCAGCAGGCGTCTCGCTGGTCCCTCCTGCATCGTTCTGCATGGGTTGACCGTGCTTCAGACTTCCCGACCGCCTTCTCTTGACCAACAACATCAACACATAGAAAAGGGAGAATCTCAATGCCATACATTACTGTCGGAAAAGAAAACTCCGGCAACATCGATCTCTACTACGAGGACCACGGCTCCGGTAGGCCCGTTGTCCTTATCCACGGATATCCACTCAACGGCGCTTCCTGGGAGAAACAGGTCGCGGTGCTTCTGGCTGCAGGTCACCGAGTCATCACCTATGACCGAAGGGGGTTCGGAAAATCCAGCCAGCCAACCATCGGCTACAACTACGACACCTTCGCCGAAGACCTGCACAAAGTGGTGACGCGCCTCGAGTTGAATGACTTCGCGCTGGTCGGTTTCTCAATGGGTGGCGGCGAAGTGGCGCGCTACCTGGGCAAATACGGATCGAAGGGCGTGACCAAAGCGGTGTTCATCTCTTCGGTGCCGCCGTTCCTGCTGAAGACGCCGGACAACCCGGAGGGGGTGGATGGCAGTGTCTTCGAGGGGATCCAGAAAGCCATCAGCGCAGACCGTTACGCGTTTTTCACTGATTTTTTCAAGAATTTCTATAACACAGACCTCCTGCTGGGCAAGCGCGTGAGCGAACAGGCCGTCCAGGCCAGCTGGAACCTCGCAGCTGGCGCCTCTGCCACAGCTAGTCTCGCTTGCGTACCGACGTGGCATGAGGACTTCCGCAAGGATTTGGCTCAAATCGAGATACCCACCCTGGTGATTCACGGTGACGCAGACCGGATTCTGCCCATCGCGGCTTCGGGACGCCGTACCGCCCAGATGATCAAGGGCGCCCGCCTGGTCGTGGTGAAAGATGGACCGCACTGCATAACCTGGACCCATGCGGAGGAAGTGAATCGTGAGCTATTGGAATTCCTCGGGCAGAAGATCGGTAAACCAAAGCAACAGGCAGCCTGAGCAACTGCGGTGCGGGCGACGCGATGATCCTTTCGAGAAAGCTCTAGTTTTAGCTGCTTCGGGCGTTATTCGAGTCTATTTGCCTTGACCGACCGATCCCCTCTCGGACTGAAAGCAGCCCCTCGCGAGCGGGTCGGCAACATCGGTCTAAGCCGCCACCATAGAAGTTACGGTGGCGGCTTAGGAACGGCATTCGAGTCCGAATGAACAGCCTGCTTCCTCGCGACCCCGTGCGACAATGCGACCTGGCAACGGCTCGATGCTTGTGGACTGTGCCTGAAGGCGATGACAAAACAAGAAACTCACCGACATGAGTTCCCGTGCGTTTCTATGAGCGAGCTTCCTTTTGCAGAAACTCCGGTTGGGCGCCGGCTGTCTTTGACGCCCCCGCAAATGTCGAGTGGATGTCTTCATAGAGTGGCGCAAGAATCGATGCGAGACTCTCGGTGAGGCCTATCACATCGGAAGCCTGGGGAGC
The DNA here is from genome assembly GCA_963743135.1 of uncultured Acidobacteriaceae bacterium. Classification (GTDB taxonomy): domain Bacteria; phylum Acidobacteriota; class Terriglobia; order Terriglobales; family Acidobacteriaceae; genus Silvibacterium. The sequence continues at coordinate 1,052,249 of CAVUON010000005.1, read as the reverse complement.
GACCGGTATGCCAAGATCGCGATAATACCTGGGGATCTCTTCCTGCAACCGCGTCGCCGACGTTCGGATATCCGGGACTCCCGCAACAGGCCTCCCGGTGACCTCATTGGCCATGGCACGCATCACCCGGGCAATGTCCCTTTCGAACCCGATGCCAGCCTGAGCGATGGGATCGGGCAGGTCGGTGAGCGGTTTTTGTGTGAGGTAATGCACCGCAGTGATTTGCACCAGTAGTAGCGTGCGGATGGACGGCTGCCATCGCCCGATCTCCTCGCGAATCTGCAGCTTTCGCTGACGCGAGGGGCTGAAGTCCAGAAGAACCGCGTCGGATTGCGCGGTCACTGCCTGAAACCCGGCATCGAGTTGATCGCGCAACTGGCGAATCCGCCTGATTGCCTCTATCTGGTCTTTCTCCAGCAACTGCTCTGTAAGCTCCGCGAACATTTCGAGATTGCGGGCGAAGACTGCCTGCATTTCCTCAAGGGGGCGTCTCACCCACAGCAGGTCAAAGAAGAGCCCCATGGACAGGAGTCCGAGCAGGACTCCGAAGACGCGGTCGCGGGCAATGGAGAGCGAAGTCTGGATAGTGAACTCCTGTAGGTTGATCAGGTAATATGCCAGGGCGAGCTGCACGCCAAGGTAGGAAAGCCTTGCGGACGCAGTCTGAATCCACGCGGAAATCGCCGTTACAACCGCAAACAACACAGTGAAGCCGGCAATCGTGTCGAGGTATGGAAGCACAAATACCTGTGCGCCCATGCCAAAAACAATGCCGCCGATCAATGCGCCGCTCAACCGGAGGACTTGCTTCTGCCGCGAGGAACCGACGGTGGAAAGCGCGGTAATGAAGCAAGTGATCACCGAAGTACTTAGCCCGGGCCAGTCGATCGCTGTATAGGTCATGTAACAGGCCATGGCCGCGAGCGTGCCCCGCAAGGCGAATTGCACGTGGGCGGGGTTGGAAAATGCGTCGGCAACCAACATAGGTGTGGGCCGGTCTTCGTCCAGAGGCCCGGGGATGAACACTTGTACCGATTGCGATCCGGCGAACGCTTCCGGAATGAGCGCAACAGTCCTCTCCATCGCGGGCAAAAAGAACAGGTTCGATGGTTCTTCCTGCGAAGCTCCCTCAACCTTGACGGGGAGCTGCCGTAGCATCAGGTTCCTGCAGAGCAAGGCAATCTGATCCGCCAATCGTAGGCAGCGTGACTGGTCGGCTGGGTCGATAGGCTGGGCGCGCTCGGCGAGAGCCAGCCGGAAGCTGGCTGCAATGTCTACCAAACGTCCCACCAAGGCAATCGCGGCGCCCATCTGCGCCTTGAAGTGGGGGCTATATTGGGATCGAAGGATGAGCCTGCGAAGCCTCGATATACCAACGGTCGCATACAGCGAAAGCCGTTTCTCCCACTCACTCTTCAGAGGTCGCTCCGTCGCCGCACTCCGCAAGACATTTTCCACTGTCTCCATACGGGCCTCAATGCCTTCAGTGAGGTCCGTGGTTGGATGGACTCCGCGGAAAACATACTCGACAACGATCGTTACCACCACCCCGAGAACGACGACACCGGCCAGCCAGAGGGTGTTCTCGATTCGCGTATTTACATTGACCGTGGTCTCATCCCATAGGGGGAGGGCCCCCAATACCGCGAAGCCCGAGGCCGCCGTCGCCGCGTAATCGGCAAGGATGCGCAGCAGGTAAAAGAAAACGAAGAGGCTGCCTGCAACCCACAGGAAGTGGGTGAGCGGATCGTCAAGGAATAGCGAGACTCCGAGAACTGTGTAGACGATGCCAATCAGGAAAGCGACTGCGGTCCGGAATCCAGAGAGGAACGTTTCCGTAGGATTCTCCCGGCTGACTAAGAGAGTAAAGATCGCGCCCAGGAAGCCGCCGGGAAGGCGAAACGTCATCACCAGGAGCATCACGATGGTCGCGGAGATCGTCATCCGCCCGACCACCCACGCTCTGCCCGGATAGGGTGTCAGCTCGTGCTTAAGAAAGTTCCAGAACCATCTGCCTCCTTGATCGATCGCGGTCGGCAACGCCTCGCTTTTGGTCGCCATGGTTATTTCGCTTTCTGGTCTCCGCGGATTATTACCACCGCAGACTCGCTGAGGCGGAAAGGCTCCGTCTCAGGCGCATTGATGCGGACCCGTACCGGGAAGCGAGTGGCTAAATGCACCCAGTTCAACGAGCGCTGCACATCCGGCAAGCCGGAGAGTTGAAGTGTTCCGACCAGGGTTGAGTCAGGCTGGACGCCATAGCCGACGCTGTCGACCACGCCGTCATATCGGATCGTCGGTCTGGAAAGCACGTAGACGTAAGCACGCATCCCGGGCTGGATCCGGTGGAGTTGGGTCTCGCGGAAGTTCGCGACGGCCCACCAGGTGCGCGTATCGATCAAGGTGAAGACCTGCTGGCCAGTGTGGGCGTAAGCGCCTTGGGAGATAGTGAGATTGGTTACCCGTGCGTCGAACGGCGAGTACACCTTGCAATTGTTGAGGTTGTATTCGGCAGTTCGGATTGCCGAAGCGCGGCCCTCACGCTGGGCAGTGAGCGGCTCGATGGTAAGCACGCTGTGTTCCGACTGGCCGAGTTGCGCATGGCTTTGCTCGACTGCCGCCTTCGCCTGCTCGTATTGCGCCTGGGCAGATTGCACCTGAGCTTCCGCGAGGATGACTTGCGCGCGTTGCTGCTGCACGGCCTGTTCCCTCGCGGTGACCGCTGTCCTCGCGAGGTCGACCTGATCTACAGTGACAAATTGCCTGGCCAGCAGCGGCTCGATGCGGTGATAGTTGTTGGTCGCGTAGAGCAGTTCGGCGGTGGCGCTGTCGAGGGCAGCTTTGGCGTTGGCAACATTTGCTTTGGCTTCGTTCACTGCCGCCGCAGCGCGGTCGACATTCGCGGCGGCGCTGTCGGTATTCGCCCGCGCAGCCCCGACGGCACTCACCTGAGAAGCGATCGTCCTGCGCTGGTCGACAATCTGCCCCTCCAACGTGTTCAGGTCGGACGTGGCTTTCTGCAGCGCGTACTCATACGGTCGGGGATCGATCTTGAAGAGCAGATTTCCCTGTTTGATGAACGCATTGTCCTGCACCGCAAGCTGCGTGATCGGGCCGTCGACCTGTGGAGCAATGCCGATGAAGTTGGCGAATATCTCAGCGTCATCGGTTCGGGGATATTTATTGGTCTCGTCGATCACCAGCAGTCCGGTAATCAACGCGGCGGCGATGATGGAAATGCTCACGATTCGGCCGAGGCGTTTGGACGGGGGAGTTGGATCGTTTTCGGGCATCGCTTCTCCTTTCCGATCAACTGAAGAACAACAGCCAGAGCGTAAATGTGAAAAATGCAGCCAGACAGGGATACACCAGGATCAGCGGCGCCAGCTGCTGCTCCAGCTTGATGCGCACAAAGAACAATCGGGCAGCAACGGCGAGCAGGATGCCAATGACCCCGCACAATATCCACGAGGGAAAAAACGAACCTAGGAGATTGAAGGAAGGTGCGCGAGAACATCCTGCAACCGAGAGCATGGCTGCAGACCAGGCTGCGAAGATGACCGGTCGGGTCAGGCGCGGGTGGCTCCGCGATTTCAACTTTCTCGTCATCTTACGGCCCCTTTGCATGAAGCAGGTCTCCAGTCTGGAAGGCTAAAGCGGCGACGCTTGTTAGCAGTTGCGTGCGTGCGCTCACATCGGCGGTGCGCGCCACAGCCAGAGCACGCTGTGCGGAAACCACATCGATCTGACTGCGAACGCCGTAGTTATACGATTGCAACGCCGCGTCGTAAGACTCGCTTGCAGCGGCCAGGAGCGCGGCTGCCGCCTTCTGCTGGCGAAGTGCCGTCCGGGCTGTGGAGTAGGCTGACCAGACCTGATTTTCCACCTGATCACGAATGGCATCGACCTCCGCCGCGGCCTGCTTCTGATCGGCTTTCGCTCTGGCCAGTCTTTCTTCGCGCGCAAACCCGTCAAAGAGGGTCCAGGTCAGACTGAGTCTTGCATCCCAGGTCTCCTGGGTCGGGGAGTAAAGTCCCGGCGCCTGATTTTGTTGTCCGTAGTTGCGGGCCAGGCCGCCGCTGCCATCGAAGCTGAGAGTGGGCAGATACTCGGTCTTTGCGGCCTTGATTTCGGCCCCTGTAGCACGAAGCTGTTCCACCTGCTGCATCAGGTCAGGGCGCTGCGCCAGCGCCCGGTCGATCGACTTCTCTACTGTGTCAGGGAGCTCCTGAGGGAGGGTCAGATCCTGAATGCTCTCAGCATGAAACTGGCTGGTAGGTGAAATGCCGAGAGCGGTTGCGAGGTCGCCGTGGGCGATCTCCGTTGCGCCGATCGCTGCCTGCAGATCATAGTCTGCCTGAGCGGCAGCGCTGCGGGCTTCGAGCACGTCCGGCAAGGTTGCCAAACCCTCATGGAGACGCGCTTCGGCGGCGTCCTGCACCGTCTGCGCGTTCTTCAGGTTGGCTACCTGCGCGTCCTCCTGGCCCTTGCTGTTGAGTACCCGGTAGTAGGCTTCCATAACCTGGAAGATAATTTTGCGATGAGTATCGTTGAAAAGAAAGTTGGCGGCCAATAGATTACTTCGGCTGATTGCCACTTCCTGCGATCGCCTGCCGAAGTCAAAAATAACGTAATCGACGACCAGACCCGGAGAAAATGCCGCGAGCGTTTGGCGATAGTAATTCGGAGAGAAAAAGAGGTCGATACGCTCAGTCTGCGCAAGCGCCAGGGCAGCCAGGGTAGGGTAAAGGGTCGCCTTGGAAACCCCCAGATCGGCGGCGCGCGCCTTGGCGTTCTCCCATGCTGCGCGCGTATCGGGGTTGTTCTGCTCGGCAATGTTCACGAGATCAGGCAGCGTATAAATCTTTGCGGGATCCGGAGCGAAGACAGCGGTCGACCGTGCCGGCGCAACTGCCCGTTGGTTGGGGAGCACATTCCAGGGCCGGTCGGGTGACGCTGGCGCTTTTTGCGCGCAGGCGATCCCTCCCGCAAGCAACGCGATGAGCATGGTGACTGACTTCTTGCCAGATCGATTCATTCCCAACTCAAAATGAGGTGCAAAATGAGGTGCAAACACAGTTCACTGAGAGCCCTTCCGTCTTGTGCAAAATCTGCGCCTCTCGGGAAGCGAGCAAGCGGACACCCGCGTCAGACGCTGAGCACAGGAAACGGTGAATCGCGAATCATAGCGTAGGTTAGATCCCGCATGCGACCATCAGCACCGGGCTGCGGGCTTCTGCCGATCATGAGCACGTCGGCGTCCGACTGCCTGGCAGCCTCAAGCAGCGCCTCTTTGACTGGCCCGACTACAACGCGAACCGGAACTTCCAAACCAACGATCCGCTGAAGATCCGCTATGCGCCGGCTCGCTTGCTGCCTTTCAGCGGAGTCGACTTGCTCTTCAAGGTCCAGTTGGATCGGCAGGTCTGGATCTCCGGCTCGCACCGCATGAACGATCGAAAGCTTGCTGCGCGCTTGTGCCGCCAGCTGGCTGGCATAACGAAGCACTCTTTCCGAATCGGCGTTCAAGCCAATCGCACACAGCCATTTCCGATGCTCCAGTGGCCGCGGGGTGATCGTCAGAGCATGCCTGCTCGTCAATACCGGGCAGTCTGCGTCATTGAGTACCTTAGCCGTCGTTGAGCCAAGCAGCATTTGTCTGAAAATGCCAGAGTGTGTGGGCATGATGATGAGATCGAATCCGCCGTCTCTCGCAACTTGGGCGATCTGTGTCGCTGCGTCCCCCGAGGCCAGGATTCTCGGGCACTGGGCGACGGGAAATTCCGCCGCCAGGAACAAATCGAGTCTCTCCCGGCCAATGTTCAGATGCTCCTCTGAAACCTCGGAAATTGTCCGCAAGTAAAGTTCGAACCCGTTGTAGCTGGCAAGATTGACAACATGAACCAGCGACACTTTGGCTCCAAGCACAGCCGCCGCTCTTTTGACATAAGGAGCCATGGCAATGCACGAAGGCGAGAAGTCGACCGGATAGAGGATCTCTTCGATCATGGCCATCTGCGCCCCCGGTTAACATCGGCTTCGCCGTGATTGCCTTGCGACGGAATTTCGACTTCTCAAAACGCCGCTCGAAAGTCTCCCCACAGGTCGGCGAATCGGAAACTAAGAACCTCGGAGTGGTACGAGCAACAATATCTCGCCGCGTTTCAGCGACGGGGCGACTCGTTACGCCGAATTATACAATCGCATCTGGATATGTAGCGGGCTTGTCTGCCAAGTGTCGATTGTATGTAACGCACATCGCGCACAGTGCCCTTTTCAGCATCGCCGGGTAGCGGTCGTCCCGATGCGACATCTCCAACGGGCAGAGCAAGCGCGGGATTTTCGGCTCGTCATCGACTCGGTTCCCAGGCAATGCCTCGTCCGCGGGCAATTGTTGATATATCGCCTTAGCGCCGAACCGCTCATAAAAAAACGGCTTTTGCCGGCAGCCGTTATTCCGCTCTGAGCGCCTGCATGGGATCAACGGCGGCCGCGCGACGCGCCGGGAGCAGGCACGCGACCGTCCCAACAGCCACGAGCACGCAAAGAGCGGTGATGACAATCACAGGGTTGTACGGACTTACCTCGAACAACAAGCTTGCTACTACGCGCGCAAATCCAAATGAGACTGCAATTCCCGCGGCCGCACCAATCAAAACCGGCACGAGGCCATCGCGCAGGACGAGGCGATAGATATTTGCTCTTTGCGCACCAAGCGCCAGCCGCAGACCAATCTCGCGCTGCCGCTGGACGACGGAGTAGGTCACCACGCCATAGACGCCCAATCCAGCGAGGAGCAGGGCGCTGACGGCGAAGAGTAGTAGAAGATCCATTTCAAAGCGGCGATTCGCTACGGAATCCGCGACGATGCCGCCAAGAGCGCGGACGGCGGGTATGGAGACTGCGGGATCCACGCTCCAGATTGCTTTGCGAATGGCGCCGGCCATCGCTGCCGGGTCCTGCCGCGTACGGATAAGCAGCCCGGCGGAGCTGTCGCTGCGATACCAGTACGGCACGTAGACCATCATAGGATCGGGCTTGGTGAGCGTGATGGTGCGCGCGTTGCCGACGACGCCGATCACCGTGAATGGCGGCTCATCCGTGACGCCGGCCCGGTTGAATTTTTGGCCAATGGGATTCTGGCCGGGCCAGAGCGTTCGCGCCGTCAGCTCGGAGACGACGGCGTAATTTCTTTCCTGATCGCTCGCGCTCAGGAATCGACCCGCGATGAGCGGCAGATGAATGGCGCTGAAGTAGCCGGGACTTATCCAGCGGAAGCGCTCAGCAGGAAGCTGCATGAAGGGCCGGGTATCACCGGGAACACGAATCATATCGGCCCACGAGTCTCCGTCCAATGGCATCTTGCTGATCACGCCAGCAACGTCCACACCCGGAAGCCGGCGCAGGCGTTCCAGCATCGATTTGTAAAACGCGAAGTGAGATTTGTCGTCGGGATAGGTCTTGTTGGGCAGATTGATTTCGGCAGTAATGGTGCGATCGGCTTCGTAGCCGCGGTCGATGCGCATCAGATGGACCAGGCTCGCAGTGAGCAGTCCGGTCATGAGCACCAGTGCTACGCTGACGGCAACTTCCACGGCGACAAGCACCCTGCGCACGCGCTTGCTGCTGCGCGATTCGGTCGCCAGACGGGATTCGCTGTGCAGGACCTCCTGCGGCTGGGTTTGGGAAGATATCCATGCGGGAGCCGCGCCCGCTAACAGCGTCGCCGCGACCCCAAGCAGAAGAGCGCAGGCAGCGCCTGCCCAATCCAGATGCAGTGACCCACGGAAGTCCAGCGCATGCGGAAGATAACGCTGCATCACCGGCACAAGGATCGCCGCCAGCAGAATGCCTAGCCCGCCACCCAGAGCCGCAAGCAACGTTGTCTCACGCATCGCCGTGTGCAGCATCTCAGCGCGGCTGGCCCCAAGAGCTGCGGCAACGGCCATTTGTTGCCGGCGGCCTGCCGCGCGGGACAGCAGAAGATTGGTGATGTTGACGCAGCCGACGAGGAGCAGTCCCGCGACTGCGGCGAGGAGAATGAGCAGGGGCATCCGATTGTTGCCGACCAGCGCCTGCTGGAAGGGCGTGAACACGATCGAGAGAGTGCCCTTTTCATCCGCCGGAAGGCTGACGGAGATCGTGTGTTGCAGCGCATTGATTTCCGCAGTCGCCTGGACGAGAGAATCGCCCGGCTTTAACCGCGCAAGCCCGAAGTAGTCGAAGTCGCCCATGAGTTCCTCGAGCTTGTCCTTCGTGAAGGCCAGAGGCACAAGAGCTTCGACCGGTTTGGCACGATCACTGTTCTCGCCCCAGAAGGCTGGCGCGATCGGGAGATGAAATGCCGGCGGCATTACGCCGATGACGGTGAAGGGAAATCCGTTGAGGGTGATGGTCTTGCCGAGGATTGCCGGGTCGCTGTGGAACTGCGTGCGCCAGAGGTCATTCATGAGCACGACGACGTGTTCGTGGCCGGGCTGCGCTTCCTGCGTGGAAAATGCGCGGCCAAGCTGAGGTGCGGTGCCGAGTACGGAGAATACGCCCGGCGTCGCGCTCACCACATCGACTTGCAGCGGATGACCGCCCATGCCGAGCGGCATGGATCGTTGATCCATCACCGCCATCGACTGTATGGTGTGGCTGTTCTGCTGCCAGGTGACAAAATGGCTCGCGTTCACCGGCAGCTTCGGATAGATGTCGCGGAACTCCGCAACCACCTCTTCGATCACCACTAGCTGTTCCGCGTGGCTATAGGGCAGCGGCCTGAGCAGCACGTCGTACACAAGCGTGAAGATCGCCGTCGTTACTCCGATTCCGAGTGCCAGCGTCAATACGGCGGTGACAGTGAAGCCCGGCGATTTGCGCAACTGGCGCAGGGCATAGCGCAAATCCAGAAGCAGTGTTTGCATAGCATCTCCATGCGCGGACAGCATACTGCAGATCGCTGCATATCCGCGATCAACTCCTCTGCGATACAGGGCGGTTGACTTACGACAGGCTGAATTTTTATACGAAACTTCTATCGGGCAGGTTCTGCCCAAATCGGAAAAATTCTGTCCATATACGAACAGTCGACGAGTCAATAGGACTGTTTGGGTCAATGAAGATCCAACTCCCGGGTCATATCGCGGATGACCTTTCGGCAGCACAGAGAAGACTGCGGCTGTACCATGACTTTGCCTGACCCGCCGGAGCAAAGATCGTTGGAAAATTCAGTATCCTCCAAAGTCGACCCTATCCCCGAGCCTCGCCGATGGCTTCGCATTAGCGAGTGGATTCTGTTCGCATTGCTGGCGGCACACATCGGTCTGCGCACGCTTCCCAACGCGTGGCAAAAGCTGAACACTGACTTTCCAAATTATTATCTGACTGCGCGTCTCGCGCATGAACGATACGACACGTCGCGCATCTACGAGTGGCTGTGGTTACAGCGCCAGAAAGATCATCGCGACATCGATCAGCGCATCGTCGGCATGGTGCCCATCACGCCCTTTTCGACTCTCGTCGTCTATCCGCTCACGTCCTTCCCTCCATTGGTGGCCAAACATTGCTGGATCATTCTTAACCTTGGCCTGCTATTCGCGACGGCATTCCTTCTGCGTGCTTTGACGCAACTTCCATGGAGACACATCGCTCTCGTAGCAGTATTGAGTTTTCCGTTGCGGGTCAATTTCCTGTATGGGCAATACTATGTCTTATTGCTGTTCCTGCTAGCGCTATCGTGCTGGCTCTACATTCGTCAGCGGCAATTTCTCGCAGGATTAGTCGCTGGATTTGCGGCAGGCCTGAAGGTCTTTCCAGTTCTCTATTTGCTTTATTTTCTTCGCAAGAGAAACCTCAGGGCCTTCGCCGGTGGCGTTGTGGGCAGCCTTGGGACGGTAGTTGTCTCGGTTTTTGCATTTGGTTGGCAGCTGCATCGTACTTATCTTTTTCAGGTGCTCCCCCGCGTGCTCCGTGGGGAAGGACTCGACCCATACAACCTCAAAGCCGCATCCTTCAGTTCCCTCTTTCATCGGCTTTTCATTTATGAGCCGCAGTTGAACCAGCATCCCGCGGTGAATGCGCCGTGGTTGTTCGCGGTCTTCCATCCTCTGCTGCAGATGGCGTTGATTGCTCCGGCATTGCTGTTCGCCATCCCGAACGATAATTCTCCACAACGCATCCGTCTGGAGTGGGCAGCGATCCTGATGGCGGCCCTGGTGACCTCCACGTCGGCATCGGCCTACCTCTTCACTCTTCTCATCTTGCCCGCGTGCTTTCTACTCGCATCCCTGCTGCGGCAGAAGTCCTGGCTTCTGTCTGCAATTCTGCTCACTCTCTACGTAGCTGCGGGAATCTTAGGAGGAACGAACGAAGGAGGACAAGGCTGGACCGCCTTGCTGGCAGTTCCAAGGCTTTACGCGCTGATTCTGTTTTGCGTGTTCACCTATGTGCTTCTAATCCGACAAGAACCGCGCAAAAGCTCAAAACTCAATCGGCCTGCGTGGACAGTCGCGCTCTCGATCGTGTTGGTATTCAGCATCGCATTCAATCTCCACAATCAGCGGGGCCTTTACGCCGACTATCAGTGGAGGATCCCCGCCCCAAAGGACATCTATATGGCGGTCCAGCCATCCGCTCAAGAGGATAACGTTCTGTTCATTGCTATGCTGGGCGACGGCTACCACTCTGCGCTCAACCACCTCGGCGCCGTCCGGTTCAGCAGCGCCAGCCCCGCGGATTACCTCGCGGTGACCGCCGCAAATGGCGCACGCTGGCTGGAGCAGACCGGGCATCAATCGACAGTCACCTCCACGCTTGAAGGATGGCGCGACATCCAGCAAGCCGAATCGCCGGTGGCATCTTTTGATGGCAAATGGCTGGCGTTTCTCCGCGAGGACCGCGGTCGCGCCCGCATCTGGATACATCCTCTGAACCAATCGGGTAACACCGACAGGCCCCTCACCCCGCCAGAACTCAATGTGCTTGAAATGTCTTTCCTTCCCACGGGAGACCTTCTATTCGCGGCCAGCTCGGGTGGCCGTCCCGGTCTATTCGCTGTGGATCAGGCCGGAGGGATCAAATCTCTTGGCATGGGCGAGGCTAGATATCCTTCCGTCTCTCCAGATGGCCACTGGCTGGCCTACAGCGAACTACATGGCGGAAACTGGAACCTTTGGCTCCGCAACCTGGACAATGGCCAGTCGCAAAAACTCACGCACGCACCATGCAACAATATCCAGCCTGCCTGGACTGCGGACTCGCAGACCTTGCTCTACGCCAGTGACTGCGGGCGAGCCCTTTGGTTCACAGCGCTCTGTAGGCGACCCATCTTCCGTTGAAGGTATGCCGCTAACTAATGGTGTACAGGCAGCCTCAAGGAAGTTGACCAAGTGCATATATCGTCCGAAAGCCGCCGGCCAGCGGGTCAACGGGCTCTCCCACAGTATGTAGCAGGTGTTGTACTGCACGGTACGGGCATCGATCACTCACTGTAAGATTCTCAGATTGAATCGCGGCGAAGTGCTAGAGTACACTCAGTTTTTGCGTCTTTCTGAGGAAGACGGGACTGGTGCGGACTACCCAGAATTTACATTTTCCTTCCTCCGAATTTGCTTTTCCGCCTTTGGGAGGCCGGCTCTGCGATCCATTTTCATCAACTATCGAAGGACCGATTCGGAAGGCGAAGCTGGCCGCCTCTTTGATGATCTGATGTTGCGCTTCAACCCTGAGTCCATATTTATGGACGTGGCGGCGATCGAGCCGGGACGGGACTTCAGGAAGGCGATCGACAAGAGCGTGGCAACCTGCAGCGTTCTTCTCGCGGTGATAGGGCAGGAGTGGCTGGACTCGAGGGATTCTGGAGGAGGCCGGCGCCTTGACGATCCCAACGACTTTGTGCGGATCGAGCTGGCCTCGGCGCTTCGACGCGATATCCCTGTAGTGCCTGTGCTGGTGCGCGGAGCGAAGATGCCGCACGTGGAGCAGCTTCCCGACGACTTGAAGGAACTGGCTTACAGAAATGCGGTGGAGTTGAGCCACGCGCGCTGGAGGTCGGATGTACAGGTACTACTCCAGGCGCTGCAGCCCTATCTCGACCCACAGCGCGGAGATGCCCCTGCGGCACATGGCGTTGATAGACAGAAGGAACCAGGTGTACCGGGGGGACAAGTTTTCGAGGAACAAGCGGCTGGACGCAGGCCTGATGCTGAAACGATTGCCTCGAACATTGAGCCGAAGACGATTGAACGCGTCAGCAAGGAACTGGCGGCATATATCGGGCCGATCTCGGAGGTTGTCGTGAAGCGAGCGGCGAAGCGGTGTTCGTCGGTGGAGGATCTTTACGGGATGGTGGCCAAGGAGATCAAAACTGAAACAGACCGGGTGAAGTTCCTCCGATCGTGCCGGAGTTAGGCCGGTTGTATTTACAGCCGATTCCTCTTCAAACATCCTTACAGCCTCAGCCACGCTGACTTGCATCCGGTTAAAGGATGATGCAACGGTTGCGATTTCGTCTTTTCCGCCCTAGGTAGCAGATAATAATGGACTGAGTGCGCGACCAGCATTCGGCCTAACCAGGGTGCAATGCGGAAGGTCCGGAAGAAATTCCCCGAGACGGCTTTGATTCCCGCACAGAAAGCGGCAAGTGTGGATCCCATGAAAGCATTACGGAGCGAATAGAACCAGCCCGCCTATGAAAAAGCTTTTCGGCGTCCGCAAAAATATCCTGAACCGGCGCGCATTATGCCAACTTCTCCTCTCTTTCCTGGCGTTCTGCACCATTCACAGCTGGGCAGGCGGAAAAGACTCCCCTTCCCTGATCCGCTATAACGCGCAGACCCGCGTCTTCCGCATCGATGCAGCTGGAATTACCTATGTGTTTGGCGTCAATGAAAACGGTGAAATCCAATCGCTCTATTGGGGTCAGCGCCTCGGTGCGGACGACCCGTTTCCATCACCTCGCTCGCTTCCGGGCTATACTTCCTTCGATCCTTCAGTCAATGCAACGCCGCAGGAGTTTGTGGCGTGGGGCGGAGGGCTCTACTCTGTCCCCGACCTTAAAATTACGTTTCCTGACGGCAACCGCGATCTGGTTCTGCATTATGTCTCGCATACCATTCAGGGCGACACGTTGGCTATCGTCCTCAAGGACATCTCGCGCGATGTGTATGTAACTCTGCATTACCAGGTGGACGCGGCCACTGGTATTCTCTGCCGTTCGGCGGTGCTTGAGAACAGGACGCGGGAGCCCTTCACCATCGAGGAAGCGTCATCGGCAACGTGGAATCTTCCGCAAGCAGCGAATTACCAGTTACGCTACCTCACCGGACGATGGGCCGGCGAGTGGGAGCTTCAGCAGCAAGCGATGCATCCTGGGAAAACCGTTCTCGAAAGCCGCCGGGGATCGACCGGAGATCAGGACAATCCCTGGTTTGCTATCGAGCGAGGAAATTCGCAGGATGAAGACCACGGGGACGTCTGGTTTGGCGCGCTGGGATGGAGCGGCTCCTGGCGCATTGCCATCGAGGAAAATCAGGAGCGGCGGGTCCGCGTCACCGGCGGTTTTAACCCATTCGATTTCGCTTACCGCCTCGCGCCTGGTGAGCAGCTTCGTACGCCCTCTTTCTATGGGGGATACTCGCACGAAGGAATCGGCGGCGCTTCCCGGCTGCTGCACCGCTTTGAGATTGCATCGATTTTGCCTCACGCTCCGCATCCGCGTCTCCGTCCCGTTTTATACAACTCATGGGAAGCAACCGGCTTCAATGTGAATGAAGCCGGGCAGGAGGCGCTAGCGGAAAAAGCCGCAAGCATCGGAGTGGAGCGTTTCGTTGTCGATGACGGATGGTTTGGCGAGAGAACGGACGATCACGCCGGTCTCGGAGACTGGTATGTGAATCCTGTAAAGTTTCCCCACGGGCTCAAACCGCTCATCGACAAAGTGCATTCGCTGGGGATGGATTTCGGCTTATGGGTCGAGCCGGAAATGGTGAACCCCAACAGCGAACTCTACCGCATGCATCCCGACTGGGTGTTGAACTTCCCCGGACGTCCGCGCACCGAAGGGCGAAATCAACTCGTCCTGAATCTGGCCCGGCCCGACGTGCGGGCGTATGTCTATGGGTTCCTCGACAAGCTGCTCACAGACAACGATATCGCCTTTCTCAAATGGGATTACAACCGGAACTGGTCCGAGCCTGGTTGGCCCTCGGTTGCGCCCCAGGATGAAAAAGAGGTCTACGTTAAATACGTTGAGAACCTTTACTCCATTCTCAAAGAACTGCGCGAACATCATCCGGGCGTGGAGATAGAATCCTGTTCCGGGGGCGGCGGTCGCGTGGATCTCGGAATCATGCGTTACACCGACGAGGTCTGGCCGTCCGATAATACCGATCCGTTCGATCGTCTCAGCATTCAGAATGGCTTTACCTACGCTTACACTCCCGGTGTCATGATGGCCTGGGTTACGGATTCTCCCGGCTGGATGAACGATCGATCCACCTCGCTCGAATACCGTTTTCTCTCCTCCATGCAGGGTTCTCTGGGTATCGGCGCTAATCTGGCCAAGTGGAAGCCGGAAGACTTTGCGACAGCAAAGAAAATGGTTGCGCAATATAAGCAGATTCGGCAGACAATCCAGCGCGGCTCGCTCTATCGCCTGATCTCTCCGTTGAATGGCAGCGAATTTTCGATTACCGAATCGGTCTCCTCTGATCTCAACCAGGCTGTCGTCTTTGCCTTTCTGCATTCAAGCCAGATGGGGTATCCCTTCCCGCGAATCTACCTGCGCGGACTCGACGCTCACACCGTCTATCGCCTCCGCGCGCTTGATGGCGACGCCGCATCCGATACTCCCCCTTCAGCCAGCGGCGCCTACTGGATGCAGAATGGCCTGGGCGTAAATCTGCGCGGCGATTTTCAGGCAGGCGCCTTCCTGCTGGAGAAAATCCAACCTGCTCAGGATCGCGCGCGCTGACGCGCCATAGACAAATGCGCTCCTTTCCATCCGCAGCGGCCCGTTCGGTACAAATCGCTGTCGGTGGCAGACGCGAGTCTCACACGGCATCAGGCGCAATTTCGACAATGCCTCTTGAAGGACAGCAAAGCATCAGCAGGCCCGAGCCGATGAGTGCTCCGGACATCAGGAGGAATCCTGCGTGGGAATTGCCGGTGCGCGCCTGGAGCAGTCCGACAAGCCACACTCCAGCAAAACCGCCCAGCGCGCCGATGCAGTTGATCATTGCCAGCACCTCGTCCAGCACATTCCTGGGGAAGGACTCTGCGATAAACGCGAAGAAGGAGCCGTAAGGCGCGTACATGGCTCCGCCCGCGAGAATGAGGGCAACGTAGGCAATCCAGAAACTGCGCCCAGCGACCAAAAAAGATGCAAAGAGAGCCACACCGGCGATGACAAGGAACGGCCATATCACTGCCCTGCGGCGCAGCGTTCGATCGGAGAAGTGACCGGCAAGAAGCATCAGGATCACCGCCAGCAGATACGGTACTGCTGAGAGCAGGCCGGTCCTTTCAATGCCGATGACGTCTCCGGCGCGAATGATAGTGGGCAGCCAAAGGACAAAACCATAGACGCCCACACTCCAGCAGAAATAGACAACGCTCAACAGCAGCACATCTCTGCGCGCAAATGCTTCACGCAAGCTGCCGATGCGGGGCAGCACAAGCTGTTCCTGCGCGAGTCGCTGTTCTATCGCCGCGCTGCCCTCGGCACTCATCCATGGCGCGTCGCTCGGCTTGTCCCGCATCAGAAGCAGCCACAGGAACGCCCAGACGACCGACGGCAAGCCTTCCACGATGAAGGCTACCTGCCAGCCAAGAGAGTGGATGAGGTAGCCAGTGATGATGGACATCCAGAGAACCGTGATGGGATTGCCGAGCATCAGCAGGGTGTTGGCACGAGACCGCTCCGCGCGTGTGAACCAGTGCGTGATCAGCACGAGCATTGCTGGAAAGATGATGCTCTCGGCAACCCCAAGGAGGAAGCGGTCAAGAGCCAGAAGCCAGAACTGGCGAATGACGCCGGTGAGCGCGGCAAACGTTCCCCAAAAAACCAGCGCAGTGAAGATGATCCGGGTGCTGCTGTGACGCCGGGCATAAGCCATTCCGGGAACTTGGAAGGCGAAATAGCCGAGGAAGAAAAGTGAGCCCAGGAGTGCCGACTGGGAGGCAGTAATGTGGAGGGTCGCGGCCAGACCGGCAGCTGCTCCCAGGCCATAATTGGCGCGGTCGAGGTAGGCCAGGCTATAGGTGATGAATACGGCAGGCAGCACGTATATCCACCGCTGGCGGCTGCCGGGGTCGCTGATGGCGACCCGTGGTTTCCCATCCATTGCGATGAAACCTTGCCGTGGTCCTGTCATCTGCGAAGCCGAATGCCTGTCCGGAGGCAAGATATTTCAGAGCCCTGCGTACCAATCGTAGCCAAGCTTGGTCCAGTAATCGTCCGGTTTTATGTCGGTATAGGCAATTACGCCGATACGCTTGATCTGTTTGTAGCCATACTTCGTCGGTGTATGTAAACGAAGTGGCGCGCCGTGGACCCGGGTAAGGGGCACGCCGTCCATCTCGGTGACGAGCAGAGTCTGCGGATGGAGGCAGACATTCAAATCGTAGCCGACGTAGTAGTCACCGTTCGGCGTCTCCATGTAAACGTACCGGGGAAGGCTGCCGTCGGGTTTTCTGGCGGGTGGATAAGCCGCGATGAGGTCGGCCATGCGAACGCCGGCCCAGTGGATGATCTGGCTCCAGCCCTCGATGCATTTGAATTGCGTAATCAGCTCGTGCCTCGGGAGCTTGAGGATATCGCCCATGGTCAGCAGCAGGCCGGGAGTGCGGGCAGCGAGTGTCGATCGGCTCAGCCCGGCTTCTTCCAGGCCACGCACAGGCTTGCCGGCTCGTTCCCATCGAGGCTGCTCACCCCCGGATTTCTTCTTCAATCCGGCCTCCGGAGCAGGATCGGGCATATATGCATATTCCCAGGCCGTGACATCGGGAACGTAGCGCCCCGACTTCGTTTCGTTCTCGACGCCGACCAACTGCAGGCGCCAGGTATCTGCGATCAGATCCTGCTTGAGCCCGATGACGCCATTTGGGCGCGGCTTCTCGGCGCGCCTGAGGGGATAGGTGGGCGCGAGTGCCCGATCGTCGAAGATCGCCCGCGATAATTTTGCATTCGCCTGGTAAGCGCGGCGGCGCGCTATCGGCTGGTCTCCATCGGCTGGGCCGTAAAACACCCAGCGGCAGAAACCATAACCGGCGGCCGCACTCAGTGCTGCGACGGCGAAGCTGCGACGCGTGTGCTTCCGCGACGCTGCAACTATCTGCGCGTTGTCCGCTTCCACGTCGTCCAACGGCTTGCCTTCGGAATCGCTCATCGCCAGCTCTCCCTTTCTGCTTCGAGCGACGGCTCACTGGCAGGTCTGATCTCAAAGCCGCTCACCATGCTGCGGAAGTTATTCCAGCCGGCAAAGGCGACCTGTATGACATGAACGAGGAAGAATACGCAGAAGCCCATGGTCAGCCAGAAGTGTTCCCAGCGAGCCCATTCATATCCTCCAAGGAGGGTGGTCAGGTAATGCAACTGCGTCGGCTTATAAATGGCGAGTCCCGTGAGGAGGCTCCCCGCGCCCATGGCGATCACAGCGGAATATGCAATCCTCTGAGCACCGTTGTATTTTTTCTCCGAGGGGCGCTGCTTGCGCAGACGAAGAGAGGCCAGAATCACCTGGACCGCCTCCGTGACGCTCTCGCGGCGCGGTACGATGAAGCGCCATTCGCCGGACACCACCGTGTACAGTACGTAGGCAATGCCATTAATGGCGAAAATCCACATGAAGAAGAAGTGGTCGCCAAGACCTTGGGTCACGTGCCAGGGAATATTCAGCGCGTTCCACACCGAGTCAGGAAAGAGCTGGATGAGCGTGTGTGAGCCGATGCCGATGCGGTAAATCGCGTGCGGGTGCAGATGTGCATTGTCGGTGGTGTTCCAATAAATCCGGATGCCGCTAAGGATCATGATGAACAGCACGGGAAAGTTGATCCAGTGCATCCAGCGAATGGCAAGCGGGTGCTTGCGTTCCAGCCGCAGCCTCGCGGGCCGAGCGGTCGCGCGTGTCTCAACTGAATCTATGACTGCCAAGCCAACCTCACCTGTAAAAAGCCTACACCTCTCAATGAATGTGAGGATGGACTCCGGGCACCTTCAGCCTGATGCTATAGATGTTTGGGCCCGCTGTTATATAGAGAGTCTGGTAGTCATCGCCTCCCCAGGCCACGTTCCCAACAGGTCCCAAGTCTATTGTGCCCAGATGCTTGAGTTCCGGCGAGAAGATCCAGACTCCCCCGGGTCCCGCGCTGTAGATATTTCCCTGCTGGTCGACCTTCATGCCATCCGGAGCTCCCTTGTGAGCATATGTGCCTGCATCGCCGAAGCGCGTGCCATCTGTAAGCGAACCATCCGGCTTGACGGTGTAGCGCATCCAGTACATTTCGGGCTCTGAATTATCGACGTAGAGATATTTCTCGTCTGGAGAAAAAGCGATGCCGTTTGGTCGCGGCAGGTCTTTGATCAGCAATTGCAACTTCGCGCGGTCGGGTGGTGCGCCGGGCTTCTGATCGAACGCGCCGGGGATCCGATAGACACCGTTTACCTCTAGTTCCTTGGCGGGGTCTTTGTCGCTCTGCATGCGAAGTCCGTAGGGCGGATCGGTGAAGTACAGAGATCCGTCGGACCTGTAAACCAGGTCGTTAGGGCTGTTCAGTTGCTTTCCTTGATACGTGTCCGCAAGAATCGTCACCTGTGCGTTGGGGGCGATGCGCTCCAGTCTCCACACGTCGCGTTGGGCGTGACCCGCTACCGTAAGGCGGCCCGCCGCGTCGAGCGTCATGCCGTTCGAGCCGGCTTCCGGACCGCCGTATGGCGCAGTTCCCTTGTAGCCGCTGGGTTGCATGAAGATGCTCACACCGCTGCCGGGGCTCCATGTACGAATGCTGTTGCTGGGAATCTCCGCGAAAATCAGCTTGCCGTCCGGGAGCCAGACCGGGCCTTCAGTCCATTTGAGGCCACTCGCTATCAGGAATTCTTCAGGTCCAGGCGGAACCAGCTGGTCCAGTGCCGGGTCCAGGCGCTCAACCTTTGCCGTGATCGCAACGTTCGCGGATGCAGCCGCCTGAACTTCGGCATGGCTGCGCGACCTCAGCGAAGATGCGATCAACTTCGAGCAACTGGCGATCGCCACTACGCCGAGCAACAGGTAAAGATTTCTGAGATGGATCACGGGAGACTCCCTTGCATGCTGAAACTGCGGCTTGTCCGGCTACAGCGAGACGCCACGCTTCCACGGAATGAAATCATTTTGCCCGAGGACTTCTGCCTTGCTGAGAGTATTTCCGCTGGCAACATCCAGAATCGTTTCCATGATGGAGTCGCCCACCGCTTCCAGCGTCGCCTCGCCGCGAATGATCGCGCCCGTATCGATGTCGATGATGTCGGACATGTGTTCGGCCAGCCGTGTGTTGGTCGCGACTTTGATGACAGGCGTCACCGGGTTTCCCGTCGGAGTACCAAGGCCCGTGGTGAACAGAACGATGTTTGCGCCTGCTCCCACCTGCGCCGTGACACACTCCACATCGCTGCCCGGCGTGCAAAGCAGATTCAGCCCTGACTCTGTTGCGTATTCCGGATAGTCGAGCACGCCGCGCACAGGCGAGGTCCCGCTTTTTCTCGCAGCGCCGGCGGACTTCATCGCGTGAGTAATCAAGCCGTCCTGGATGTTGCCGGGCGACGGATTCATTTCAAAGCCGGAATGCACTGCTTTCGCGCGCGCGTTGTAGTCCCGCATCAGCTGGATGAAACGGTCCGCGTCTTCGGGGCCCGCGCAGCGGTCGATGAGGTTCTGTTCAACGCCGCAGAGCTCTGGAAATTCCGCGAGGATGGACCGGGCGCCCAGCGCGGCCAGCAGATCGGAAACTTGACCCAGCGCCGGGTTCGCAGACAGTCCGGAGAACCCATCCGAGCCGCCGCACTTCAGGCCAACTGTCAGCTTGGCAATGGGCGCCGGCTTTCGCTCGAGTTCATTTGCCTTAACGAGCCCTTCGAACGTGGCCTCTATCGCCTTGGTGAGCATGGTGCTCTCCAGGCCCGATTGCTGCTGCTCGAAAAGCAGCACCGGCTTGGTCATGGAAGGGTCTCGCAGCCGGAGTTCTTCCAGCAGGATCGGTGCCTGGGCATACTGGCAGCCAAGACTCAACACCGTAGCTCCGGCCACATTTGGATGGTGGATATATCCGGCGAGCAGGCCACATAAGGTCTGCGAATCCTGCCGCGTTCCGCCGCAACCGCCCTCGTGAATCAGAAAGCGGATGCCGTCGACGTTGGGGAAGATCCGCTCCCGTTTCGCCGTGGCCTGCGCCTGCGTTGTCGTGGAAAGCTGGGTATGCCGCTCGACCAGCTTTCTGACCAGCTGGCCATATTTCTTCGGACGGCTGTAGCCCAATTCTTCTTCAAATGCTTCGCGCAGCGCCTCGACGTTGCGGTTTTCGCAAAAGACCAGCGGGATCACCAGCCAGTAATTCCTGGTGCCGACCTGTCCGTCTGCACGGTGATAGCCGTCGAAGGTTCGAGCGCGCCAGCGCGTGACATCCGGTGCCGACCAATGAAAGTGGGACTCTCTCCGGGCGAAGTCCGTTACGTCATGCTGAACGTTCCGTGTACTCAGCAGGCCGCCGCGCGAGATCGCTTCGCGCACCCGTCCCACAATTCCGCCATACATGATGACGTGCGCCCCGACGGGGAGATCCTCGATGGCAATTTTTTGCTTCGCCGGGATATCGGTCAACGGCGTATAGCTCGCACCTGCAAAGGAAACAGGGATACCAGCCGGCAAGGTCATGAGTGCGATCAGAACGTTGTCGCGCGGATCGATTTTGAGCAGTTTTTCGGGGGCCATTGCGGGTGCCGTCAGTCTGATTGCAGCCTATCAAACGACCGGGAATGCGTCTAATATTGAGGTCGAGAGCTCATATCACTGCCCAGGAAGGAATGACTGCATGGCAACTACCTCTTTACCCGCCGCTCAGTCCGCAAATAGTCCAGGCACCCGTGTTGTCGACGGCGTCAAGGTTGCAAATACGCCGTCTATGCCGACTTTCAAGACGGTCGCCGAGGAGCGCCTGCACCGCAAGCAGCGTCTCGCGTCCGCCTTCCGGCTTTTCGCGAAGTTCGGATTCAGTGAAGGTGTTGCCGGGCATATTACAGCGCGCGACCCCGAGTTGCATGACCACTTCTGGGTCAATCCCTTTGGCATGCACTTCGCCCATATTCGCGTTTCCGACCTCATCCTTGTAAATGAGCAGGGACGTGTGGTGGAAGGCGACCGGCCGGTGAATGAAGCTGCTTTCGCGATTCACTCGCGGCTGCATATGGCCAGACCCGATGTCGTCGCGGCGGCGCATGCGCACTCGCTCTACGGCAAGACGTGGTCCTCACTTGGCCGTCTGCTGGATCCTTTGACGCAGGACGCCTGCGCATTTTACGAGGATCACAGCGTGTTTACCGAATACGCCGGCGTCGTCTACGAAATGTCGGAGGGCGATCAAATTGCTAAGTGTCTCGGACATCGCAAGGCCGTCATCCTGCAAAATCACGGTATATTAACGGTCGGCAGCACTGTCGATGAGGCAGCCTGGTTCTTCATCACGATGGATCGATCCTGCCAGTCACAACTTCTGGCGGAAGCCGCGGGCAAACCAGTCCCGATTTCGCATGCCAGTGCAGTCGTAGCGCAAAAGCAGGTTGGCAACCCGCGCGTGGGATGGTTTCAGTACCAGCCGCTATGGGACCTGATTGTCCGTGAACAGCCCGATCTGCTGGACTGACTCCTAGGCGTCTTCTTCAGCCCAGCCACTGGGGATTGTGGAACGTTCCGTCATACATATGGGACGACTTGTAGTCCTCGAATTGGCCAGCTGCCGATATGGGGGCCGTCTTCTGTAGCAGCGCTATCTTCTGCTGCTCATCCATCGGCTTGAAGTTTCGCGCCACGCCGAGTGCCTGCTCCAGGTTGGCCATCGACTCGCAGCCGGTGATTGTCATCGTCACCGGTACACTCATCGCATAGTGCAATGCCTCGACCGCGGTAACGGTCCCAGACTTCAGGATCGCCCCGTTGCTCAACGGCTTCATTCCCAGGATCGCCATGCCGTGCTTCTGCGCCACCGGGATCACCTTCTGGCCGAAACTGTCGTAGTGTTCATCGAGTGCATTCACGGGCATCTGCACCGTGTCGAAGGTGAACCCGTGTTTGTCTGCCGTTTCAATCATATTCAGGTGGATCTCCGGACTCTTGTGCCCGGTGAACCCGATGAACCTGATCTTGCCATCCTTGCGGGCCTGCTTCAGCACGTCGACCACATTGCCGGGTTGGAACGCCTGATTCGGATCAGTCATGCGGATTACTTCATGGATCTGCACCAGGTCGATGTGGTCGGTTTTCAGTCGCGTTATAGATTGCTCCAGTTGCTTGCGCGCCTCCGCGCCCGTGCGCCCATCGATCTTCGTCATTAAGAAGGCCTTTTGCCGATAGCCGTCCTGCAGCGCTTTGCCCATGCGCTCCTCGCTGACGCCGTCGTTGTAGTCCCAGCAGTTGTCGAGAAAGTTGATGCCCTCATGGAGCGCTGTTCTGACGACGCGGATCGCATCCTGCTCGGTAACACTTCCCAGTCCGAGATGGTAGCCGCCAATGCCGATGATCGAGACCTGAGCGTCTGAGCGACCCAGCTTTCGTCGCCCAATCCCATTCACCGTCGCGACAATCGGCAAGGGAGTATGCGCTGCCGCGCCCTGCAGTCCTGAACCAGCCCCAACATTCTGGCCTACAGCACTCTTCAATCCGGCGAGCGCCGCCGTCGCGGCCGCCTGCTTCAGAAAATTACGCCGTTCCATAACGACTCCTTTATGTCCGCTCGGCAGTCAACTAACGATGAGGATAATAAGTTTATATTGGCCAGAGACTTTGTTGCGAATCCTGTTCATGCTCTCAACGAACGACTTTCCAACTTTTTGAAAAGGATCAGTCTCGATCCTTGCGGCAGTGAAAGTCGGGAACGTCGAACGACTCTCCGATGCTCAGCCGCAAAGCGTTCGGAAAGTCCTTGGGATTGCGCGTACCTGCGCCGTAGCCTATCTGTTCAACCTTCATGGCGGGTTGCTGGCCGAAGGTCGGATCGAGCGCGCGAAGCAGCGCCGCACCCGTCGGAGTAACGAGCTCCTGTTGCACGTGAGCAGAATAGGTAGGAAAACCGCGTAACAGATCCGCGGTCGCGGGCGCCGGTACAGGAAACGTGCCGTGGGCGCAAACTACCATGCCCCCTCCTACATTGAGTGGCGAGCAATGCCACGCCGCGATTTGAAGAAAGTGAATCCCTGCGCTTGCTCCAACAATATCGACGATCGCATCGACTGCCCCTGCCTCATGAAAGTGAATCTCTTCCATGGAGACATTGTGAATCCTGGACTCGGCTTGACCGAGAAGCTCAAAAGTTCCTATCGCGGTCTGCTTCACCGGCTCGGGCAGCGGCGCTACATCGATCATTGTGCGGATCGCACTCAACGAGCGCCCGTGGACGTGAGGACGCGGCTGGGACCCGGCGTGCGTATGCGTATGGGGCTTGTGGTGGTGATTGGAGGTGTGTGCTTCGGCGGCCGAGTCGCCTTCGCATACGTGAACTTTAGTGCAGGAGATGCCACTGCGGTCCACCGTCTCAGTTTTCAGGCTCGCGCCCAGTCCGAGCGCGGCAATTGCATCCTGCAGAACGCCCGGCGGGACTCCCGCATTGAGGATGGCTCCGAGAAACATGTCGCCGGAGATGCCGGCGAAGCAATCAAGATAGGCAATGCGCAAAGAACTTTCTTCCGTGAGGGAGGTATCAAGCATTCTGCATCCTCAGATGCAGACCTGTGCAGTGTATCGCGTCCTCGAAGGTCTTTGACGCATCCAATTCCGACGAAATTCGGAAAGAAGCGGCCTCTCACGCACTTATTTCCAACTGATCAAAACGGCGCCACTTGTAAATCGCAATCGAGAGAATCCAGCTCAGGGCAAATAGTCCGATGATGAAGTAGCCAAGCGTGCCGAAGTTGTTGTTAAGCCGATTGACCAGATCCCAAAATGTTCCTTTTAAGTGGAACTGCCCGGCGAACAGCCCAAGCGCTTCGATTCCGCCCACTGCAAACGCAACTACTACCGAGACCAGAGTGATGGTGAGATTGTAGTAGAGTTTGCGGACTGGTTTGACGAAGGCCCAGCCATAGGCTCCCAGCATCAGAATATTGTCAGTCGTGTCGATCAGCGACATTCCGGCTGCGAAGAGAGCGGGAAAAACGAGGATCGACCACAGGGACAAGCCCTTTGACGCCTCGGCAGCCGAGATGCCCAGCAGCCCGATCTCGGTCGCGGTGTCGAATCCGAGACCGAAAAGAACGCCCAGCGGGTACATGTGCCAACTGCTCCGGATCATCCGGAAGACCGGGCGAAAGAGGCGGGCAAGAAAGCCGCGGCCGCTCAGCAGCAGGTCAAAATCTTCCTCAACGTAAGGCTCTCCGCGCCGAACTCGCAGGAATGCACGGTACACCGAGTGAAGGACAACCAGATTGGCGATCGCAATTCCGAAGAGAAAGAGGGTCGACACCAGGGTGCCAATTACCGCTCCGATATTCCTGACCCCGTCGATGCGATGCTGCAGCGCCAGCGCTGTTCCGGCGATTGCAACCGACCCGAGCACGACGACAGTGGAGTGGCCCAGCGAAAACATAAAGCCCAATGCGACGGGACGCTTGCCCTCCTGCATCAGCTTGCGGGTAACGTTGTCGATTGCAGCAATATGGTCCGCATCCACAGCGTGGCGAAGTCCAAAGCTGTAAGCCAGAAGCGCAGTGCCCAACAGCACCGGATAGGAATGGAATGCGACGATGGCCCAAAACCATACTGCGAGATTGAGCACCAGCAATATGCCGTAGATGCCAACTACCCTGGCCCGGGTGTTGCCCGCATCGTCATTCAGCAAAACCTGCAGGAAAGATGGCATCCGGATTCATCTGCACGTATGAACCACGGTAGCATGTATTTCATATAACTGTATTCGTTCGGTGTTCGAGATTTCGTCCCGTCTCTTCTCGGTCTGGTCCCTTTGCGGAGGGAGTATTTCCGGCAGGTGGAACAAAGCTAAGCGAACACTTGGATGGAGAGATTGGGTTCTAATGTTAGCCATGCGTAGCTGAGAAATTTTCGCTCTCTCACGAATCCGGGTGACAACGCTTTGTCGATTCCGTACAAGTGCGGTACCCAGGGGGATTTGCGTTATGACCGTATTTCTCTGCAACCAGGGCGCTCAGATTTGAGATGATTTGTGCAGGGAGCGTGCCATGCTGAGAGCACGCTATGGTATCCGCGGAGTCTTACATGGAACTCTTATTTCAAGATGTGCGCTATGCGCTGCGCCAATTGCGCAAGTCGCCTGGATTCACACTGACCGCGGTGCTCACGCTGGCTTTCGGCATCGGCGCCACCACTGCGATCTTCTCCATCGTCGAGGGTGTGCTGCTGCGGCCGTTGCCGTTTCCCAATCAGGCCAGACTGGTCACGCTTGGCGACAGGCTGGAGGGCGTGAACTACGGCGCCGACGTGCCCGGCGTTACGGCGCCAGGCGTTCGCACCTACATGCGCGACACGCGTGCCTTCTCCAGCCTGGGCGGTTACCAGCTCTCCACATATGAACTCTCCGGCCAGGGCGACCCGGCACAGATCAACGCCGCGCGGCTTACTGCAAGTATGTTTCCCGTGCTCGGCGTCTCGCCCCTGATGGGCCGCGCCTTCACTCAGCAGGAGGACGAGAGCGCCCAGCAGGTGGCCGTAATCAGCTATCAGACCTGGCATAGCCGTTTCCACGGAGACGCACACATCCTGGGCCGCAAGATTCTCCTCGACCGCAAGCCCTACGAGATCATCGGAGTCATGCCGCGCGAATTCGAGTTTCCTCTGGTTCCCGGCCAGTTGAACCGAAGCGAGCTTTGGGTGCCCATGAGCTTCACCCAGGCTGAACTGATCCAGGGCGCGGGAAACTGGGGTTACAATCTGGTCGGCCGGCTCAAGCCCGGCGTCACCCCGGCACAGGCCCAGCAGGATGCCGTCAGCGCGGCGCAGGAGATCATGCGCAATTTTCCGCCGGCGCTCTCCAGCCGTCGCATTCATCCATCGGTCCAACCGCTCGATGAGGTCACCGTCGCGCAGGCCCGGCCGCTGGTCCGCACGCTCTTTCTTGCGGTCATCGTGGTTCTCTTCATCGCCTGCGCCAATCTCGCCGGGCTATTGCTGGTTCGCGTCATCCGTCGCCGCCGCGAGATCTCTGTGCGTCTCGCGCTGGGCGCCAGTGGAGCGGCCGTTGTGCGCCAATCCCTTGTCGAGGCGCTGCTGCTCAGCATTTCCGGCGGCTTGCTGGGACTGGGGCTGGCATGGATTGCGCTGAGAGTGGGGGTCCGCTTCCTTCCGGAAACACTGCCCCGCGTCAGCTCCATCGGTCTGGATTGGCAGGTGGTGACCTTCGCGCTCGGACTGGGGGTGCTCACAGGCGTCGCGTGCGGGCTGATTCCTGCGTTTGCCGCCGCGCGCACCGGAGTCAACGAAGCGTTGAAAGAGGGTGGGCGCACCGGCACCTCGGGAGCCGGTCATGCTCGCCTGCGTTCGGCCCTGGTGGTTGCCGAACTCGCAGTGGCTTTGGTGCTGCTTACCGCCTCCGGGCTGCTGATGCGCAGCTTTGAGAAGATGCGCTCCGTCGGTGTCGGCTTCCACACCGATCACACGCTGACTGCCACGTATAATCTGCCCCGCCAGCAATACTCGACCCAGGCCGCCATCGACGCGTTCAACTTAACAATGCGCACCCGTCTGGAGCAGTTGCCGGGCGTGCAGGCGGTCGGCGTTACCTCCATGCTGCCCGCGGCTGACGTGGAGTTCCTGGGCACGTTCACTCCCGAAGGTTACATTCCTCCCAAGGGAGCGGGTTTGAATCTCGCTTGGATACCCGAGGTGATGGGCAATTACTTCCAGGCTCAGGGCATTCCCATGATCCGCGGCCGCGACTTCACTCCCGCCGACCGCGACGGTGCTCCGCTGGTCGTCATCGTCAACCGCGCTCTGGCTGAGCACTACTGGCCGGGTCAGGATCCCATCGGCAAACGCCTGCACCGCGGCCCAATCGAGGCAAGATTACCCTGGCTGACCGTGGTGGGAGAAATCGTCGACATCAAACAGCTTGCCGCCGATGTGCCTACGGAAGAACAGTTTTACATCCCCTTCAGCCAAGCCAAAGCCGATGCAGGATCATTTGCGCCTCCCGGCATGCTCAGTGGCCGTGGTGGTTCCATTGTGATGCGCGGCCAACTGCCGCCCGAGCAGATGGCCGATTCCCTTCGCGCCGTCGTCCGATCCATCGATCCGCAACTGCCGCTCACCGACGTCGAATCCATGGATCACGTGGTCTCGGAAGGCCAGGCGCCGCGCCGCTTCAACACCGCGCTCATCTCCGCGTTTGCCGGTGCGGCCGTCCTGCTCGCTCTGCTCGGCATCTACAGCGTTATCGCATTTTCCACTGCCCTGCGCACGCAGGAGATGGCAATTCGCCTGGCGCTCGGTTCGCAGCGCTCCAGTATCATGCGTCTGATCCTCGTTTCCGGCGCGAAACTCGGCCTGGCCGGCTGCGGCATCGGCATCGTCGCTGCGGTTTTTGCCACTCGCCTGCTGCGCTCGCTCCTCTTCCAGGTCGATTCGCTGGACCCGATCGTCCTTGTGCTCGCGACCGTCTCCATTCTTCTGCTCGCTCTCGTGGCCTCCGTCATCCCGGCCCGGCGAGCTGCTTCGGTTGAACCCATGGAGGCGCTGCGAACGGAGTAACCGTTGATGTCCTTCGCTATCAGAAGTTGAACTTCAGGGCGC
Organism: uncultured Acidobacteriaceae bacterium; assembly: GCA_963743135.1. Classification (GTDB taxonomy): domain Bacteria; phylum Acidobacteriota; class Terriglobia; order Terriglobales; family Acidobacteriaceae; genus Silvibacterium. The sequence continues at coordinate 1,024,266 of CAVUON010000005.1, read as the reverse complement.
CCTGCAGAATGCGAGGAGCGGCAGCGCTGACGACATTGCCGAAAGTTGAGCTGCCGATGTCGCCATCGACTGACGCGGGACCATCGAACTGCGCATGATTGAAAACGTTGAATGCTTCCACGCGAAATAATAGAGCCTTCGATTCGGTGAGCGGTAGATTTTTGGCAACCGCCATATCGTAATTGTCCGCTCCGGGACCATAAAAGAATCGCCGCTTGGAAGTACCGGGTTCTCCCAGCGCATTCATGCTGAATGCAGTCGCGTCAAAGTAGTGGTTGCCGTTGGTGCGCGGATTCTTGTTCAGGCGCAGCGGACCGCCATCGTAGTCCGGCTCGTCGATACTGCTGTTGTTCACTCCGTTCGGATTTGTCCCGATCAGCGAATTGTCTCCGTTGTTGATCACCGTCACTGGGAAACCGCTCGCAAAGTGGGTGATGCCCGAGAGGGACCAGCCGCGCGTCAGGCGATCCGGATGGAAAAACTGATCGAAGGGGAGCTGATACTCATAGCTGACGACAAAGTTATGTTTTATGTCGAAAGAGGAGATGGCATAACTCAACGCTGGGTTGAAGGGGTTGACCTCTTCGCCGATATTTGATGACTGGTCCATCGACTTGCCGTAGGTATAGGCGGCGGAGAATTCCAGACGTCCGCTGGTGTGGCGCGCGCTGAGTTCAAGTGCGTTGTAATTGGCATGGCCGATGTTGGATTGGAGCGCATTGCTGCCGAAGTTCGGCCCAAGCGGCCCGCGCGTTCCGTTCACCTGCCCGCCGCCGATCGGATAGTAGACCGTGTCTTCGCCGCCCGCCCCGCAGGTAAGCGTTCCCGGCACCACCGCACTCGGCTGACTCAGGCTCAGGCAGAGAGCGGGATCTCCCGGATTCGGTTCGATCAGCACACGCTGCCGGTGCGATGAGGACCCGATGTAGCTTGCGCCAAAGACTGTCTTGGGCCCAGCCTGCCGCTCAATCGAGAGCACCCATTCCTCCGTATACGGCGTGTGGTTGTGAATGTTGTATCCCGGAATGCCGCTGATCGGTTCGTACGTGCTCCAGTCAATGGTCGCGTCGGGATTGCTGCGCGACGAATTGAGCGGCGCAAACTTGTAGGGAAATGGCTGACCGTTGTTGGTTCCGTCCGCAGCCGTGATAAACGGCGTTGCGAATAGCGGCGGCGCAGGACTGGTGTAGGTGGTGCCGTAAGGAGCATTCGCCGCCAGCACGCCGATGGCAGCCGCATCGATAGCAGTATAGAAATTGCCGAAGCCGGCGCGGACACTCGTCGTTCCCGCTTTGCCCACAAGCTTTTCGAGCAAACTGCCTTTATCTGCCTGCGGAGACCAGGCCAGCCCGATGCGCGGAGAAAAGTCCAGCTCATCAATTGGAGCGAGGGTATTCGGAATGCCCGGGTCGCCGGGATAGAGGATGCCAGGAGGCGCTCCGGGAAAGACGACCGACTGCGCGCCGGGCACGAAGGTCGAAATCTGGTTATATTTTTCCGACCACGGGGCAATGCGGTCCCAGCGCAGACCGTAATTGAGCGTCAGGTTCGACAGAACATGCCAGCTATCCTGCGCGAACAATCCGACATATTTGTTGCGCGCATAAAACGGATTCAACTGGCTTTGGTTGTACTGGCTGGGCACGCCGATCAGGAAGTCGGCAAAGTCCACCCCAGTATCCACGCCCGAGAAAACAAAACTGCCGTTGAACTGGGCAATCGGAGCAGCATTGACCTGATCGGCATGAAACTCCGCGCCGAACTTCATCGTATGATTGCCCAGCACTTTCGAGACATCGTCGGACACCTGATAGGTGTTGTTAACCTGAACCAGTTGATTAGCCGCAGCGCCCGTCGAGTAGGCATTAAAGTTGAGATTCTCTACGCTCTGCCCCTTGGGATCGAGAGCTACGATGCTGTCGGTTCCATCCGCATTCACAAATCCCTGCGACGCCAGGCTTACGTTTCTCCCGCCCACCGGCTGGCCAAGATTGGTATTGTCGCGCATGTAGCTCAGGTGGAATTCATTCACCATCGTGGAGTTGATCGTCTTTGTGTCGCCGAGCGAAAGCAGTTGCGCGCGGCCCGTAGTGAGCGCATCGAAACCGGGAACGCTGGCGCCGCTCTGCGCTGTGGGGTAGGGATTGTCGAGATCGAAGTCGTCGATGAAATAGTAGGCCGACATCAGTCCCCAGCGTGTATTCGCATCGACACGTGTGCCTGCCTTGTCGTCGCGCACCGTCTGGTTATAGGAAGACGTGGCGAAGGTGCCGAGAGCGGTATTCGGCGCTGGAATGTATTGCAGCATTCTCTGCGCCGGAACCGACCACGCCCTTTGCGGAATGACCCCATTCGGAAAAATGCATTCGGAGGGCAAGGTGCATCCGCGCAGATAGTAAGCTTCGCCCGCGGTTACGTTGTAGCCCAGCTTTTGGGTAAGCAGATTGGCAAGGTAAGGCCCACTTACGCTTCCCGTCAGTTGGTTTCCTCCCGGACCGTTGGTAAAGTCAGAAAGATTGCCTGTGCGGTCGGCGCCTGAGGGCACGCTGATGTTGCCTGTATCAACGCCCTCCGTCTGCCGCGTTCCCTGGTAGTCGACAAAGAAGAAAAGCTTGTTACGGCGAATCGGCCCTCCAAAAGTACCGCCAAACTGGTTTTGCCGGAACACGCCGCGCGTGGGCGAGAAATAATTGCGCGCATCAAGGTCCGTGTTACGCAGAAACTCGAAGACGTTCCCATGAAATGCATTGTCCCCGGATTTCGTGATCGCGTTGATCTGACCCCCGCTGTACTCTCCATATTCCGCGTCGAAGTTGCTGGTAATGATGCGGAACTCGGCAATCGAATCCAGGTTAGGAATAACCGCCGTCCCGGCATTGACGTCTTCCTCCACATCGCTGCCATTCACTCCAAAATAGTTAGCCGTCTCGCGTTGCCCGTTCACAGAAAGATTGCCCGGATTGAGCGTGCCCGAAGGATTCAGGATGGTCGCGCCTACATCCTGCACTGTGCTGGAAGTAATCGCGGTCGCGGGAGCGACGCCAGGTTGCAGTGAGAGAAGATCCGTATAGCTGCGTCCGTTGAGCGGAACAGCCGTCATCTGCCGCCCCGTAACGACTTGGCCCATCTGCGTACTCGTCGTCTCGACGTGCAGCGTATTGTCGTTTACCGTCACGTTCTGAGCGACGCTGCCGACTTCGAGTGAAGCGTTCAATGTTAGCGCCGCATTCGTATCCACGGTAATTCCCTGGCGCTCATATCCACGAAAGCCGGAAGCCTGCACGTCGAGCACATAATGACCGACCGGCAAAACGGGGAATGTGTAAACTCCCCTGCTGTCGGTGCGCGCATGGTAGGAGAGTCCGGTATTCACCTCACGTAAAGTTACATTCGCAGCAGGTATGACGCTGTCCGAAGGATCCTTGACCGTGCCGGAAACACTTCCTCCCACGCTGGCCCATACCAAAATGGCAGATAAGCTTGCCATCACACAAATGGCTTTTCCAGCTCTGCTCACGAAACGGATGGCTCTGCTCAAAATGATCTTTCTCCTGATCTCTCTTACAACGATTGGGTCCTGCCGCCGCATCCGATACCTGCCCGGTACCGCTAATCGAAGGGGGATTTTATAAACGGATATGGATATGCGCGTTGTGCGTGGGAAGTACGGGCTGTCGCGACCAGAAGAGGGATCAGAAAAACCAAGGAAAGGACACGTCTACACTGAACAGGAACCGCCACTGCTGCCTTCATTGTCTTGCCTCACAAAAATGTTTGTCTCTCCAGCCAGCATGGAAATACCTTTGGCAGATGCGACAGTTGAAACTTTGCGGGCGGAACTCCTATAGTGAAGGCAGCCCGCAGTCTATCCGGCTGTAGTGGTTCCCAGGTCCTCGCGGTCTCCGCCAAGAGTTAGCCGCGGGGATCTGGTGCGCTATTCCCTGCTATTGCAGGCGTTTCTTTTTCTTCGCAGCGCACGCGCTGCAAAGTCCTCCAACCTCCAGGCGCATTACCTGAATATCAAAATCGTTCATTGCACTGATTTCCCGCTTCAGGCGTTCGAATGTGGGGCTGGCAAACTCCTCGATTTCTCCACAGTTGAAGCAGGCCAGATGCAAATGATCTCTCTGGGTCTTGACCTCGTAGTAGTGCTTTTCGCCGTTGAGGTGCATAAGATCCAGCTCATCGATCATGCCCAGACGTTTTAGCAGCTCGATGGTTCTGTAAACCGTAGCGCGATCTATATTGGGATCGCGTCTTCTCGCAAGCTCTAACAGGCTCGCCGCATCAAGATGGCTGGTTGCTTCTTGAATAACCTCAATCAGCGCACGACGCTGCGCGGTCAGGCGGATTCCCTGAGCCTCGACTTCATTCAGCAGGTCATATCTTTTGAGCATACAGGTCCAGTTGCGACTCGTTCGCAATACAACCAATATACGACAGATTTAGTCCGATTACAATCAACCCATATTGAAAATTCATGAATTCTGAACCGGGACTTGCTGATCGAGCAATGAGGTGGCACAAATTTATGCTTGCCGGCTTGTTTTCTCCTTGACAACTTAGGAGTGATGGCGGTAGTTTCCTAATCATCTTAGGAGGGCTCGTGGCCGACCAGGCTCAAATTCTTCCCGGTACTCTCGATCTGCTCATCCTCAGGGCGGCCTCGCTGGGCCCGCTGCATGGCTACGGCATCCTGCTCCGCATCGGGCAGATCTCCGGCAATGCGCTGTTGATCGAACAGGGCGCGCTCTATCCGGGACTGTTTCGCCTGGTCCGCCAGGGGCTGCTCAAGGCGAAGTGGGGCACATCGGAGAACAATCGCCGGGCCAAGTTCTACGAACTCACAGCCGCGGGCCGCGGACGCCTGCGTGAAGAGACCGACAACTGGAATCGGCTGGTGGCTGCCATCGGTTCCGCGCTCTCTGTGCAACCGGAGGAAATATGAAATTCCTCGCCTACTTTCGTTCCCTTACCACCAGGTTTTTTCATCGTTCTCAGATCAATGCCGAGGTGGAGGAGGAGCTTCGCTCGCACATTCAGTTGCGCGCTGATGATCTGGAACGCTCGGGCGTGCCTCGCGGCGAAGCGGAACGGCGCGCGCGCATCGAGTTCGGCGGCCGTGAGCGGTTCCGAGAGGAATGCTACGAGGCGCTGGGCGGCAATTTTATCGAGATCTTTCTGCAGGATGTGCGCTTCAGCCTGCGCGTGTTGCGCAAGTCACCCGGATTCACTGTCGCCGCGGTTGTGACGCTCGCCGTAGCGATCGGCGCAAACTCTGTGGTCTTTGGCGTACTGAATGCTCTCATCCTGCGTCCGCTGAACGTGCCTCAAGCGCAGAGCCTCTACGCGATCCAGCGCGGTCAGGACCCGTCGCATTCCTATCCCGACTATCTCGATCTGCGCGATCGCAACCACACCTTCGACAGTCTGGCAGCCTATGACCTCGCTCCGGCCGGGCTCGACACCGGCAAAAATGCATACGGTGCCTGGGTTCAGGAAGTCACCGGGGACTATTTCGACGTACTCCGCATTCAGCCCTATCTCGGCCGCTTCTTCCACGGCTCAGACGAGCATGGTCCCAACAGCGCTCCTTATATAGTGCTCCCCTGGGCCTTCTGGCACACCCACTTTCAGGACGATCGCGGCGCCGTGGGCCGCGTCGTCCAGCTGAACAAGCATCCCTTCACCATCCTCGGTGTAGCGCCGCCTGAGTTCCGCGGGAACCTGGCCTTTCTCTCTCCCGATTTCTGGGTGCCCATCGTCAATCAGGAGCAGGTCGAAGGAATCAGTCTCCTGAACGATCGCGGAAACCAAAGCCTCTTGATGGTGCTGGGGCATCTCAAAACGGGAGTCACACCCGCCCAGGCCATCGGCGATCTGAACTCGATTGGCGCCTCGCTCGAAAAAACCTACCCCAAAGACGACGCTCACGCGACCTTTACCCTCGCGCGTCCAGGTCTCGCCGGCGACTGGTTTGGCCGCCCGCTCACCGCCTTTCTCGCCGGCATGATGCTGCTGTCTGGACTCATTCTGCTTGCTGCGTGCGCCAACCTCGGAAGCCTGTTTGCCGCGCGCGCCGCCGACCGCGGACGAGAAGTTGCTCTTCGCCTGGCGCTCGGGTCGAGCCGCAGACGCATTCTGCGCCAGGTCTTTACCGAGGCCATCCTCATCTCCCTCGCCGGCGGCACAGTCGGACTCCTCGGCAGCGTCGCGCTCTTGCGCGGGCTCAGCGCGTGGAGCCCGCTTGAAACAGCTCCCATCAAAGTCCCCGTGCACCCTGACGCCAAGGTCTACCTCGTCGCTTTGCTATTGGCCCTGGTCAGCGGATTCCTCTTTGGCGCGGTCCCCGTTCGCCAGGTCCTCCGCACCAATCCTTACGAGGTCATTAAGTCGGGATCAAACATCCTCGCAGGCAAAATCGCCCGGCGCTTCACCGTCCGCGACGTGTTGCTCGTCGCCCAGATCGCCATCTGTGCCGTGCTGGTCACCTCTTCCTTCGTCGCCGTCCGCGGACTCGTGCACTCGCTGCACAGCAATTTCGGCTTTGAGCCGCGCAACGCAATGCTGGTAAGCACGGCCCTCACCATGGCCGGTTACAACGGCGACAAGGTGCCCCCAATGCAAAGGCGCATCATCGAGGCCCTTGAGACGATTCCCGGCGTGCAGTCAGTGGGATCGGTCGATCGGCCGCCATTGCATTACGGCGCTTACACTGACACGGTCTTCACCGACAAGACTGCGGATCTGCGGCAATCGAATGCCGCCGCGGACGCCGCGATGTACAAAATATCTCCCGGATACTTCCGCGCGGCCCGCACAACCCTGTTGTCAGGCAGAACCTTCACCTGGAATGACGACAAAAACTCGCCGCGCGTGGCCGTAGTCAATCGCCAATTCGCCATCAGGATCTTCGGCTCGACAACCAAGGCCCTCGGCGGATATTTCAAGCGCGGGGATGGAGCCCGCATACAGGTCGTCGGCATTGTAGAAGACGGAAAGTATGCGAGCCTCACTGAAACTCCACGGCCGGCGATGTTTTTCCCCGTTCTGCAATCCCAATCGACTCAAATGAGTATCGTGGTGCGCTCCAACCGCGATCCGCGGCAGCTGTCGGCAGCCGTAAAGAACACAATGCGGACCCTCGATCCGGGGCTGCCCTTTGACATCACTATGTGGACCGCGGAGCTGAATGACGCGGCTCTCTTCGCCTCCCGCGCCGCGACTGTATCCCTGGGTGTGCTGGGCGTCATGGGCGCAATGCTCGCCATCACCGGGATCTTTGGAATGGCTGCGTACTCTGTGAGCAGGCGGCTGCGCGAGCTGGGAATTCGTATCGCCCTCGGCGCGCAGCGTAAGGAAGTGCTCCAGGCAGCGCTGGGACGCGCTTTCAAATTGCTGGCGTTTGGTTCGGCAGCGGGATTGATCCTCGGGCTTCTGGCGACGCGGGTGCTGGCTTACATCGTGTATCAGGCAACTCCTCGCGATCCGCTGGTATTGGCGGGTGTCGTTCTGGTGATGCTGCTGCTGGGGCTGCTGGCTACCTGGATTCCGGCGCAGCGCGCGCTGGGGGTCGATCCTTTAATACTCCTGCGCGAGGAGTGAATCGGCTCTATTGAAAAAGTCTCAGCGCATTCAGCGCGATGGAATGGACCTGCGCTAAGGCTTTGCAGGATGCGGCGATGCCAGGCTTTCACAGCGAAGAACTTGCGCGTATGAAAATTCCCACACACTGTACCGTACCGGTCGACATTCCCCGCCCCGGGCGCCGCGTGTACACTCAGGGGGTCTTATGCTTGGGAGGTGCTCGTGTTCGAACGTCGCAAGCTGCGCGTCATAGCGGCTGCATGCCTGTTGCTTGGATCAATGTTGTGCGCCGCTCAGGTCTCGCCGAATCCGAACGGCAAGACCGTCGCGGAACGCCTGGGCTATCCTCCAAACTCGCGTCTGCTGGTGATTCATGCCGATGACTTTGGGATGATGCACACTGTCAACCACGCAATCGAGGACGCCTTTGCGAATCACTGGATCACCTCGGCCAGCATTATGGTGCCGTGCCCCTGGTTGCCGGAGGTCGCGCAGTGGGCGAAGGCTCATCCCGGCGCAGACCTCGGCATCCATCTCACCATGAACGCCGATTGGACGCCTTACCGCTGGGGACCGGTATCCGCCCAGCCCATGAATTCCAGTCTCCGCGACCCGGACGGTTATCTCCCCCTCCTCGCCGAGTATGTGGACCAGCACGCGAATATGAAGGATGTCGAAGCCGAAGGGCGTGCGCAGGTGGATAAAGCGAAATCCGCCGGCATAACGCTCTCGCACCTCGACAGCCACATGGGCACCCTCTTCAGCACCCCGCAATTGTTTGGCGTCTATCTCAGTCTCGGCAAGTATTACCACCTTCCTGTGCTGCTGGCGAAACAGACGAGCGGCGGCGGCCTGGATCAGCAACTACCTCCGGGATTCAACATGGACGCGGTGCCCGTGGACAAGGTCGTGCAAATGTCTCCCGGAGTGCCAAAGGAGAGGTGGTTGGCGGAGTACAAGAAAATGCTCGCACCGCTGCCGCCGGGAACGTACGAACTGATAGTCCATCTCGCCTACGACGACGACGAGATTCGCGCCGCGACATTCGACCATCCGGATTGGGGAGCGCAGTGGCGGCAGAACGACCTCGACATGGTCAAGAGCCCCGAGTTTCGAAAGTTCCTCAAAGATCAAAACTTCATCCTGGTTACATGGGCAGATCTCGGCAGGTCGATCCCCTCCTCCGCAAAGTAAGAACATCGTCACTTCGGTGCTGGCGTAGCAAAATAAATCAATGACCAGCGTAAGGATGGACAAGTGGCTCTGGGCCGCCCGATTCTTCAAGACAAGAGCGTTGGCCGCGCGAGCCTGTGAACTCGGCAGGATTCAATCCAACGGACAGCCCGCCAAAGCTGCGCGCGAGATCCGGATTGGGGACATGTTGCGCGTGGCCAACGACGGCGGCGACTTTCAGATAGAAGTTCTGCTTCTCAGTCAGGTGCGCGGCCCGGCCTCGGTCGCGCAAACGCTCTACCGCGAGACGGAGGCGAGCCGGGATCTGCGCCTGAAGATGGCAGCGGAGCGTAAGGCGCTCAATCAGTTTGAACAGCTACCCGCAGGCAGACCCTCAAAACGCGATCGCCGGAAGATCATCCAGTTTCGAGGCAGAGCGTGAGCCCAGACGTAACGCTGGAGGCGTGTCATGCCTGTTCCGACGGGCGGTCCACGAAAACATAGCAGACCGAATGCAGCAGAAACGAGTCCAAACAAATACCGCTCAATGCCCCAGCGGAATCTCTATCGATGCTCCAATGGTGTGCGTTCGTGGATCCGCGATGGGATTGACTGAGTCGATCACTTTGTTCGCGAGACTGAACCGTCCCCCGGGACGATACAAGGATCGATGGTTGAGCACGTAGCTGCCGGTCAGAAAACCGACTGCCTGCCCGACCAGAATGTCCGAGGGAAAATGTTGATTCGCAAGAATGCGGGATATTGCAACGGTTTCGGCAAAGCCGTAGGCAGGCAACATAACATACCAATGTGGGTACTCTCCGGCAATCACTCGAGCCAAAGCCATAGTGGCGGTTGCGTGATCGGACGGAAAGGATGAGTCCCACTCCCAGTGAGCCGTGCCATACGGCCAAAAATCCCCTTGACCATTGCCTTGCCGTGGACGCTGCCGATTGGAGGCAAGTTTCGTGACCAATGTAACGGTCCCTGAATCGATGACAGCCTCGACACCCAGCCGGCCGGTTTCGGCAAGCTTTGGGTTTTGTACACCGACCCCAATGAAATAGATGCCGGCGCCTTCTGCCCCGGTCGCCACAAAAGAGCCGAAATCCGCAATCGTGTTTGCGGTATTGGTGCGGCTCGGGTCTACCCCTGCGGCTTGCTCGGCATCGGTGTCATAGGCAAACGCCAATCCAGTAGCGGCCCCTAGTGGCGCGAGCCAATAAGCATCCTTAGGCTTCACGCGTAGCGGGCTCGTAAATATGCCCACTTCATCCTGGCCAAGATCCTTGAGGCAGCGGCCAACGTGGGTGATGCCACAGATTTCCTCGTCATTTTGCGCAGGTGCATTCGGTAATGCGGATTGAGAGTCTGGCGCGATCTCATCGCGCCCCGCAGAATCCCAGTCCGCCTTCTCGCTCAAATCGGCGCGACTATGGATCAGGCTCGCGCTCTGCACCGATTTGAAGTCGGGGCCAGGACTGGCCGGCACCATGCGGGCTTGTGCCCCTGCCTGGGATGCGGCGAATGCGAACAGGATGAAACCGGCAAGGGGGAACGATGGACGTAGGGGCATCTTCAATGTTTTCCAGAAGGGATTTGATTCGGTTCGTCCGCGGGAAGTGGATTACGTCCCGGGACTGTTGTCACTTCAATCCGCGTATTTTTCACGAACGCGACATTCTGGCCATGAACCAGCCATCGTTCCGCGAAGGACAGACCAGCCGCGTAGTACCCTATGCCGGCGGCCAGGCCCCGAGACCCGGCAACGATTCCAACCACGCGGCCGATTATTCCAAAACCATTGGAAGCCACTGCGGCGCCACCCGCCGCGCTTGCATCGTCATCGAGGGCGCGGCCTGCAAGCAAGGTCAGCACGAGCGGGACGATGACGCGATTTTGTGGCTGGGGCTGCACGCCGCCCTCTGAGTCGATCTGCAGCTGTTGAGACTTGCTCGCATCTGCGCCGGAGAGCGCGCCCTGAACGTGCTGGGAGGGAGCGCCTGGCAGCTTCAGTTCACGGAAGTCGAAACGCAATTTTCCCGCGCGTCCAAAAAATTTCGCTGGTTTGGCTTGCGTGATGGTTCCGACCAGTACCGACCCTTCGGGAACCGCAACCGTATGGTCTGGATTGAAAACCGGTTCGGCAATTACGGCGTCAAAAGTATCTCCGGGCTTCTCTTTGTCCGAACTGATCGTCTCCTCCAGATAGGCGCGTAAGTGCCAGGCTGACTTCTCATCTGATGCCATTTTTGGCTGCGAAGACGACGTCAGAGGCGGTTTAATGAAATTGGGGTCAATCGCCGGCTTCTTCACATTCGCGGAAACTTCAATCGGCTTCAGATCGAGAGGTTGCGTCAGCGTGACCGTCCACATTGTCGCCGTTTCGATTCTTTCCGGATGATACGGAAGCTGCCTGTAGACCAGCTGAACCAGCCGGTCCCCTCGGCCGGGAGCTGTTACCAAAGCGATAGTATTCTTGGCGCTCTTCTTGGCCTGCGCGATCTGCTGGGCGAGGAATGAACGCGGAGTCGCGGGAGCAGGCGCGGAGAGATGCAGGACCGGCGCGCCGTTTGTCGCGTCGCTGCTGACAATCTGCTTTATGGTCCCGTCAGGAAGCACTAACTCATCAAAGTGAACAACTGCAATATGGAAGGGCGTAAAGTCTCCCCACAGCCGCCCATGGATTCTCCGGCTGCGGTCAGGATCGAGCGAGACAACTCTGCCGCGCAGAACACTGCCGGCTGGAATCGCCAACTGGTTTTCCGCGTATACCGGGTAGATCAGATTGCACTCTAAAATCTCGCCCTTTTTCATCGGAACGTGTTTGCCAAGTTGGACCGGCAACGGAGTGTTGGCGGGAACTTCGACAGATACCTGTGCAGCCACCCCCGATGCAGCCATGACCAGCGACAGCAAAGCGGAAAATCGCACCAGTACGCGAGTGCCATTCGTGAGCGGCGCTCGAAAATCTCTTTTGGCCGCACGTTCAGGCTCAATTGGAGCGGGATGGGCATTCTTTCCCCCCCGGCTGAAATACATGCGCAAGAATGAGAAGCTGGCCACGGAACGTTCCAGGATCACGGTGTCACCATGACGGCGCTGTCCACGCTGATGGAAATGGCTCTTCAGACGGCCGGACTGAATGTGGTCGGGTTTTGAAGACCCTGTTGAACGCGCTGGAAAGGGCCGAATTTTGCACGATCAGTTTTTCCTCCGGGGTTCATGCGCGGGATCCTGCCAAAGAACTGCGGCCGTCTTGATCCATGAATCATGATCGTGCAGACACCATCTCTTAATATTGTAAGACCTCAAAGGGTCTTCGACGTTAGCGAACTAACAGAATAAATCCACCGACGGCAAAGCCGCCGATCACGGCAATGACCGCGAGTACGTAGAAAAGGTAAGAAACTGGAAAATCGTCCTCATCGTCAGGCATGACAACCTCCGGGCATGGCGGTTCTCATCGAACCACCTGCAATACCGTCGTTTTGATATCTACCGCGTCTTCCCTTCGCACACATGGCGAAGAAAGGCATCGCGAACAGTCGCGGGGGCGGGAAGGTCTGCCGAAACCGCACCGTACAGCAATGACACGGAGAATTTTCTGCCGCACGCCGTGCATTGGTAGGCGATTACCTTTCCAAATAGAACCGCCTGAGGAACAAGCTGTCGTCCTTCGTGCATATCGGCTCCTGCATCGGACTGCGGCGCGGTTAGGTGTCTCTTCCAAAGCATCGGCGCACATGTAGGGGCGTCTCCATCGAAAGAGCGCCTCCCCTCTGCGCTTGTGATTGTCGGAGAAACTACTCAATCGCTCTCTTATGTCTTAATATATTAAGACATAGGTAGTCAAATTGAACGTGAAGACGCGAGGCTCTGGTTTTCTTGTCATGAGAAGATCGCGATAATTACAATTTGATCGACGCGCCGAGCGCACGGGGTCCAGATGCCAACGAAGCAATTCAAAGGACAACGAGGAAAGCAACTCCCGACTGCCAGCGAGCTTCGGTTGTTGCAGATCCTTTGGGAAAACGGCGAAGCCACAGTGGAGGATGTCGTCAACGCGCATCCCCCGCGAGACCGCCCCAATTACAAAACCACTCAGACGCTGCTGCGCATCATGGAGCAGAAGGGCTTCATCTCCCACGAAATTCGGGGACGGATGTTCGTCTTCAAGACTTTGATCTCACGCAAGTCAGTCGATCAAAGGTCGGTGCAGGCGCTGCTTTCGCAGAACTTCGGCGGCTCTGCTAGCGGGCTCTTTCTCAACCTGCTTGAGACCGCCCCGTTCCAGGAAAGGGATTTGGATGAATTAGAGGCCCAGATCCGGGAGTATCGTAGAAAGAGCGAGGCGGCCAGACGCAACCGGGACTGACCGCTTTTGCTTGTACTGAGGAAGGGCGGTTTGGCGCTCCGGCGATCGCCTTGTGATTACCAGAAGGATTAGTTAACTAAGCGGCTCCAAGTCAGAGGTGTCATGAATCCAGAGACCCAGGTGGCGATCATGGTGGCATTCACCGGATTCCTGCTCAAGACGTCTCTCGGATTATGCATCTGTTGGGCGATAAGCAAAGTATTCGTCTCGCCCCGTGGAAGATTTTTCGTCTGGTTCGCGTTCCTGATCAGCGCTACCTGCTACGGGCTATGGCTGGCGGTCGGTCTTGGGTTCCACGAAGCGACCGTTTTGCCTCTCCAGGTACCTGCGGGGCTGACCCCGAGTGCACCCATTGGTAAATTGCAAATCCAGGCTTCCTGGGCATATCCTGTCTCGATTCTATTGCGGAGTCTGGGAGCCCTGTATCTCGCAGCATTAGGCTGCTTCCTGTTCGCGCGTATTAAGAAGCATGCACAATTGCGGTGGGTTCTTCGGTTTTCCTATCAGGCGCCCGATGCAATTGAGCAAGTCTTCCGGCCGATCGCGAAAAGTCTGGAAGCCGGCAATGTGCGGTTATTAGTGCTCTCTGGAATCCACTCTCCTGCAACGTTCGGCTGGATACGGCCTACAGTTCTGCTGCCGCCGCTTTGCCTCGATCAGGATGAAAGCGAACTCGGAGACATCTTCCGTCATGAATTGCAGCATGTTCAACGCCGCGACTTCGTCTTCAATGCCGTTGCCTCCTTCTGCCGCGCGCTCCTGTTTTTTCATCCTGCCGCTTGGTATGCCATGCGCAGGCTCGAACTGGAAAGTGAACTCGCCTGCGATCTGGCGGTTGTCCGCGAATCACCGGAGAGACGCGCGACCTATGCGGAATGTCTGGTTCGCTTTGCGAGGCTGAATGTGGCCCAGCAGCCGAGGCCGTGGAATTTAGATTTCGCGGGATCATCCGTTCAGCTCAAAGTGCGAGTTCGCTCTATGCTGGCGGAGACCAAACAGATTCCAGGCTGGCTGCTGGGTCTGCGAGTTGCTCTTGGATTGTCGCTCTTCGCGGGATTTCTTGGAATCGCGCCGTCGCTTTTCGTGGTTCTTTCTTACGATCAGCAGCGGATTGCACAACCAGCGGAACCGGCAACGCTCGCCTCAACTCCACAGATTCCGCTGCGCACGAGCGATGTTTTCAAGGCGGCCTCGCTAAGGCAGGCGCTGCATGCGAACCGTTCCTCTGCACCTCTATCCCCGGCCGTTCAAACCAATGTTCCGGTTGAGACCGCTGCGAACGCGACGCCAATCGCGCCGCGTGAAGCAAGGCCGGTCCTGTCTGATCAACCGGGGCCCACGTTGAAGAGACGGGGAGATACGAGCGGATTTGCGGGACAGAAAGCTGCCCCAGCTACAACTATTCTTCTTTCAAGTGAGCCGTCTACTCCCTCTGCGGACGCGGCTGCGCGTCGCGCATCAGCCATCTCTAACATCACAACGGGTGCGAGCGAAGCTCTCCGTATCGCTTCCCGCGGACACGATCGAGACGGTCACTGAGCCGCTATAGATTCGCAGTTTGCATCGCCAGCGTCTGCGCGTGCTGAAGGTGGCAGATGGCGATGGCCAACGCATCCGCAGCGTCTGCCGGTTCGGGTATCGCAGGTAGGTTGAGCAACCGCGCAACCATGAACTGCACTTGCTCTTTTTGGGCGAGTCCGTATCCGGTTACGGTCAACTTTATTTTCAGAGGAGCGTATTCGGCGATAGGCAGATTTGCGTTCGCCGCCGCCAGCAATGCGACTCCGCGTATCTGGCCCAGCTTGAGCGCGGACTTGGCATTCACCGAGTAGAAAACCTCTTCGATCGCCACGACGTCAGGGCGATGCGCTTCGAGGAGCGCCACCAGCTCGGCATAAACCAGCGCCAGACGCTGCGCCTGCGGCTCTTTCTTCGGAAGCCGGATGCCTCCCGCGCCGAGCGACACCATCTGTGGAAGGCGCGCCGCGTCATCCCATTCGACTATGCCGTAGCCGGTGCATTCCGTGCCGCAGTCAATGCCGAAGACGCGCATGGCTGGAGTGTACCGCACGCGCAGCGCGCCGGGAATTCACTTTGAGATTCCCTCAAGTGGAGAACTCGCCGTGGCGTACAGTTTGCGAGGCATTCGTCCTGCAATGAAGGCCTGTCGCCCCGCCAGAACAGCGTGCTGCATCGCTTCCGCCATCAGAATCGGGTTCGCAGCCGAGGCGATAGCAGTGTTCATCAGTACGCCATCGGCTCCCATCTCCATCGCCAGCGCAGCGTCAGACGCCGTACCCACGCCGGCATCGACGATAAGCGGGACCTCTGTGATCTTCTCTCGAAGGATTTGCAGCGTGGCCCGGTTCTGAATCCCGAGTCCGCTGCCTATCGGCGCTGCCAGCGGCATAACGGCAGATGCTCCGGCATCGATCAGGCGGCGTGCAAACACAATGTCATCCGAGGTATAGGGAAGCACAGTAAAGCCTTCCTTCACCAGGGTGCGCGTAGCCTCAAGCGTCGCTTGAACATCTGGATAGAGAGTCGCCTGGTCGCCGATGACTTCAATCTTCACCCAGTCCGACAGGCCGACTTCGCGCCCCAGGCGTGCGGCGCGGATCGCCTCATCCGCCGTGTAGCAGCCAGCCGTGTTCGGGAGCAGGAAATAGCGCTGCGGATCGATGAAATCAAGCAGCGATTCTCTGGAGCGGTCGAGGTTTACGCGGCGCACGGCAACGGTGACCATCTCCGCGCCGGATGCCTCGATGGCCGCCTGTGTCTCAGGTCCATCTTTATATTTGCCGGTGCCGACAATGAGGCGCGACTGAAAAGCTTTGCCTGCGATAACGAGGGGTTCCATATGCTTATTGTAGTGCGCTTTTTCTCAGATAGTTTTCACCATCCGGCAGCGCGCCAGGGGCGACAGAGGGGCACATCAGCAGAGTAGCCGCTCCTCCGGTAACTCTAGGCAAAAGCCATCGTCCGGATCTCTTCTTTGCGGACGGTCAGTCTCTCCACCAGGTCCTCGCGAACTTCAAAACCACGCCCCGGCGAATCCGGAACCCAAATCTCGCCTTTGGACGACACTTCAACCTCCGGCTCGATAATGTCTTCCTTCCAGTAGCGTCTCGAAGCCGAAACATCTCCCGGGAGCCGAAAGTTCTCGAGCGAAGACAGCGCGATATTGTGCGAGCGGCCGATGCCGGTTTCGAGCATTCCACCGCACCAAACCGGAATCCCCCGCTCCTGCGCGGCATTATGCACGGCGATGGCCTCGCTGAATCCGCCCACGCGGCCGACCTTGATGTTGATAATCCTGCATGATTCCATATCGATCGCGGCCAGCGCATCGCGCCGGTTGCGGATCGACTCGTCAAGGCAGATCGCCGTCGCGAGCCGCTTCTGCAACATGGAGTGGAAATAAAAGTCATCGGCCCACAGCGGTTGCTCGATCATCAGCATGTCGAAGGAGTCCCACGTTGCGATGTGGTCGGCGTCATTCAAACGATAGGCGGAGTTGGCGTCGCAGCTCAGGACAATATCCGGCCAGCGGTTACGGACTGCTTCGAAAATGTTTGTATCCCAGCCCGGCTTGCATTTCAGCTTGATGCGCTGATAACCGGCCGCCAGCTCTTTCTCGATTTCGGCCATCTGCCGCTCGAGCGTCGGCTGGATACCGATGGAGACCCCGCAGGCAATCGTCTCGCGAATGCCGCCCAGAAGCTCAGCCAGCGGAACACCGCGCATCTGCGCTTCCAGATCCCATACCGCGTTTTCCAGCGCAGCCTTCGCCATGCGGTTTCCGCGAATTTTTTTGAATATCCCGGGACACTTCCCGGCATGCTCCGGCTCGGCTGCGGCCAGCGCTGGCGCAAGCTCGTGCAGCAAAACGTGCCATGCGCTATCCACGGACTCTTCTGAAAAGTAAGGGTGGTCTCCCGCGACGCACTCGCCCCAGCCGGTAAGACCCTCGGCCTTCAATTCGACAAGCAGCACGCGCCGCTCGGCTGTGATGCCAAAACTGGTTTCAAAGGGTTGAACGAGAGGGATGGGCAGTTCGCGGAGGAAGATTGCGTCAATTCTCATGGATCACCGTCTTTTAAGACTGAAAGATTGCGAGTTGAACGATACCAGTTGCCTGCTGTGCCTGGATCACTGGATACATGGATACTCTGTCCCGGATGAAGCATGTAAGAGCCAGCTTCCATGCGCCTGCCGCAGGAATACGCCAGCGGTTTTCCCGTCTGCTTATACCTGGCGTGGAGAGCGCCACTTGCAGACGAGATGAGAATACACCAGAAAGATCGTGGGTAATGTGGTTAGCGATGTGGATTAGATGTGGATTATTGAAGGAAAAGTTGTTTTAAGCGATGCCCAACGCGAGCCTCACGCGCCTCGCTCCTTCTGCTTCGCCATCGCCCACAGGCGCTCAAGTTCATCAGCAGAAACCTCTTCGAGAGGCTGTGCGGACTGAGCCTCCATCGCCTGAAACCGGCTGCGGAATCGCGCGTTTGTATCGCGCAAAGCCATCTCCGGATCAACTTTCAAGTGACGGGCAAGGTTTACAGCTGTAAATAATAGATCACCAAGCTCTTGAGCAGCTCTATTATGCGCCGAATCTCCCTTCTCGATCTCCGCCTCGAGCTCCATCGTCTCCTCGCGCAGCTTTCCCATCAGCCCTGAAACATCAGGCCAGTCAAAGCCGGCTTTCGCAGCCTTAGACCCCAGCTTCGCCGCCTCGGCCAAAGCCGGCATCGAGCGCGGAATCGCCTTCAGCCGTCCCTCCGGCGCGGGCTTCTCTGCGCGTTCCCGCTGTTTAATCTCGTCCCAGTTGCGCAACACCTGAGCAGCCGTGATGTCATCCACATCCAGCCCTGAAGCCGAATTTCCTGCAGCCGCCGCGGCCTCTTCACCAAAAACATGAGGATGCCGCCGGACAAGTTTGCGGTTGAGGCCGTCGATCACCTCGCGAATGGAAAAATGCCCGGCCTCCGAAGCCATCTGCGCATAAAAAAGCACCTGCAGCAGCAGATCGCCCAGCTCGTCCTTCAACTCCGCCCAGTCGTGCCGCTCAATGGCGTCGAAGACCTCGTAAGTCTCCTCCAGCGTGTACCTGCGGATAGAGTCGAAGGTCTGCTCGCGATCCCAGGGGCAGCCCCCCGGCGAACGCAGCCGCTGCATGATGGCCACAGCTTCCGCAAAGCTCATCGCAACGTCCGGATTCGGATCCGGACGCGCATCTGAAGTAGGCATAACTCCAATTTACCTGACCGCACGTCATATACTGCCGCAGGAAGTATGAATGCACTTGCGGCAATCTTCGTGGCGGCAGTGGGGCTGGTATTCGGCAGCTTCCTCAACGTTTGTATCGCACGGCTGCCCCGGCATGAATCGATCGTGCGTCCCCGTTCGCGCTGCCCCCATTGCGGAGCGGCAATTGCCGCGCGCGATAATGTCCCGCTCCTCAGCTTCATGCTGCTTCAAGGTCGGTGCCGCGCCTGCCGCGAAACAATCTCATGGCGCTATCCCGCGATCGAACTGGCCACGGCGGCGCTTTGGGTGCTCTGTTGGCTAAGATTCGGCCCAACGCTGCAAGCCCTCGGCATGGCCGCGTTCTGCTTCCTGCTGCTCGGCCTCGCGGCCATGGATGCGGAGACGATGCGGCTGCCCAACTCCTTCACTTTTTCGGGCATTGTGCTCGGCGTCGTCTATTCCGGCGCGATCTGCGGCGGCAGGTGGGCACGGTGCGCAGTCCTGTCCCTGAGCTGGGCGGCAACCGCCGCGGGAATTCTTCTCGCCGTCTCCGGAGCGTACTGGCTCCTGCGGAGGCGCGAAGGCATGGGCATGGGGGATGCTAAGCTCCTCGCCATGATCGCGGCGTGGCTCAGCCCGGGCCTGGCCCTCCTGGCGCTGTTTCTTGGAGTAGCCGCTACCGCCGTCTACGGCCTCGGCATAAGCATCGCCAGGCGCAGGCTTGACGGTACCGTCCCACTGCCTTTCGGGTCGTTTCTCTGTGCCGCGGCTCTCTATGCGGCATTCCAGGGCCAGCACATCCTCGACTGGTACGGCGGTTTTTTTCGCTGAATTCTCTCCTCGTTTTGGCCGGATAGCCCTGTATGATCCTCTGCTAAGGGTGGTCCCAAGTGATTCTCTGGAGCACAGTTGCGGGCTCAGGATCGGCGCTGGGTGAAGCGTGGCGGCTGAGTAAAGCATTTGGAACGCAGACGCTCGCCGCATTCGCTCGGCATCCCGGCATCATTCTTCTCTACGCGGCCCCTCCGGCGACAATACGCGCCTGGATCCTGCTCCGGGTCGAACCCCGCAAGGCGTGGCGACTCCCGTGGCTGGAGGCGTTTGTCGTCATTTGGCGCCTGTTCATGTGCGTTATAGCTGGCTGGGCCGTGCTGACGCCCGATCAGATGAGAAACCTGCAGACCACTTTCACAAGCAACGCTCTGTTTCAGGCGAAACTCGATCATGTGGGCGAGAACATGGGCAAGCAGCTATGGCTGGTGTCATGGGAAGTTGTGATCTGCGTAGCGGCGTTTTGCTTGCTGAACTTGCTTCTGAGCGCTGCAGTGCGGCTTTGGGTACGCGGCCAGGATTTGGAGCCGGCGCAAAAGAAGAGGCAGCGTCTGGCATTGGCCTCCGCGGCGAGAAACCTGCTGCTGGTTCCGCTGGCGATGATTTATGTGGTTGTGCTGATACGCAGCGCCCTCGCCTGATTCCCGCGCCCCCGCTTATTTCTTATGCCCCGAATCTAGTGATGCGAGGGCTTTTCGCGCCTCTTTCGACTTTTTGCCGTCGGGAAACGCCCCGAGGTAGATTGTGTAATTGTTCACCGCTTCCTGCGTAAGGTGAAGTCCTCGGGCCGACTCGGCCAGTCCAAACACCGCGTTTCCATCTTCAGGAGCGACCAGCGTCGCTTCTTTATAGCGGTCGTAAGCGCCCTTGAAATCGCCGCTTTGTAGATAAAAGCCGCCGACCTTATCGTCTTGCGCAGCCAGTTTAGGGTCGTGGATATAGCCGCCGGCCCCATTCGAAATGCGGCTTTCGCGGTTGCCCGGCTCATCCAGAGCCTTCAGGTCTACATGGCTCGAAGAATAATCCGGCGCAGCAGGTTTCGCCGCCGGAGCATCGGCGTTCGCTGCATCCGCAGCTTTGCGCGAAACAGCTTCCGGAAAAGGATTGGCGTCAGGCGGCGCAGGTTTCCCGTCCTGCTGCTGTTTGGCGTCCGTCTGCGCCTTCTGTTGATTCGATTGTTGGCTCGGAGGCTGTTCCTGCGCAAAGCAGCAAATGCCCGCGAACAGAAGAACGAAGATGCCGTGCCGGATACGCATGTCTCTCTCCAGTTTAGACCGTTCCAGTCCGCAAAAGGATTGCTCTGAAGATTGGGCAGTGGTGCAGTTTGAAATCCACAGGCGTCGCGATGCCGTCAGAAGCGGGCATAGCCAATACCGAAGCGCCGGATAACTCCCTGGGAGCATGCCGCATCCTGCCTTAGAAGGAAGCAGGAGTACACAACATGCCAAACGAACCCGAAAGTATGAAAGCGCCGGAGCCGGATGAGTCCAAAACTTCGAAGACTCAAGAGAAGAACGAGACGGACCGTATCGCTGACGAAGCCGCGGCGAGGGCAAAAAAGACCGCAAAGCGCTACGACCGGCAACACGGCACGTTCCCAAGGGGCGGACCTTCCGGAATGGCATAAATCCCGCTCGTCACCCATCTGGCGGGAATGAGCCCGATGAAGTTCTTGCGTTCCAGGACAGCATCGTAAGCTGAATAAATAACGCGCATGCCTCCGTCGCCTGGTCGGCCCTGGATGCGATAGTGGCCAAGAGTTTGCCTATTGGTGGAGGGCAGTCCGCCATTGCCAGGCCGTTGATAGCAATCCCCGGCCAACCCAGCGCCGATTTTTCTTCCCCACTTCTGGAAGCTGCGTAAGTCTCCAAAATTTTCGAGCGTATATTGCCAATGTCGGTTGGTCAGAAATCGCCGATGCACTCAGTGTGAGATCGAGAGCTTCTTGCGGGAGAGTTGCGGAGGAGTGGCAAGCAAACCGTAAACTGCACCACTACCGAAGATTGCTATACTCGGCGAGAAACCGCTATGGCTTTAATCATCCGCTCCTCCGCCATTCATGCCGCCGGCTGCTACACTACCGAGCCAATCAAAAATCGCGCCCGCGTCGTCGAATACACCGGGCCGCGCATAACCAAAGAGCAGGCCGACGTAAAGTACGAGAACTCTCCCACCACCTATCTCTTCGGAATCGGTGACGGATCGAAGGTAATCGACGGGCACAGCCTCGCCATGTTCATCAACCACTCCTGCGACCCAAACTGTGAGACCGGCGAGGTCAGGGAACACGTCTGGATCAAGGCCATCCGTGACATCGCCGCCGGAGAAGAACTCACCTACGACTACAACCTCTACGACGGCGACGAAGATGAAGCAATCTGCAACTGCGGAGCCGCCACCTGCCGCAAATCCATGTACTCCCCTGCAGAACTGCGCCGCCGCGCTCGCGCAGCCAAACGAAAGGCGGCAAAAAAATCACGCTGACGGTGTCAGTGGGCTGCCTGCATATGCACTCGAGCGCCTACTCCCGATACAATCAATCTTTCGCATGGCATATCAGGTTTTAGCTCGCAAGTATCGCCCGCAACAGTTTTCCGACGTCATCGGACAGGATCACGTCACGCGCACGCTGCTCAACGCGCTCACGCAAAATCGCGTGGCGCACGGCTACATCTTCTCCGGACATCGCGGCATAGGCAAAACCACCATCGCCCGCATCCTGGCGATGGCCTTGAATTGCCGAACCCCCATCGGAACGACGACTGGCTCACCCCAGCGCCCCACACCCGAACCATGCGGCGTATGCGACTCCTGCACCGAGATCCGGGCCGGAAACGCCGTCGATGTTATCGAAATCGACGCAGCCACCAATCGCGGCATCGACGAAATCCGCGAGCTGCGCGACGCCGCCCGCTACCGCCCGGCGCGCGACCGCTTCAAAATCTACATCCTGGACGAAGCCCACCAGATCACCGACGCGGCCTTCAACGCCTTGCTCAAAACCCTCGAAGAGCCGCCGGATCATGTCATCTTCATGATGGCCACCACGCAGCCGGAAGACATCCCCCAGACCATCCGCTCGCGCTGCCAGCACTTCAGCTTTCACGCCGTAAAGTTCGACGACATTCTCGCCCAGCTCCGCGACATCGCCGCAAAGGAAGGCATCCAGGCTGAAGACGCCGCTCTCGCGCAACTCGCCGAGGCCGGTGACGGCTCCATGCGCGACGCCCTTTCCATCATGGATCAGGCCATCGCGTCAGCTCCCCACGAAAATGGCCGCGCGCACCTCGACGCCGAACAGGTGCGCGAGCTGATGGGCACCGTTCCCAACGCCGTCTTCGAGCGGCTCATGGAGGCCATCGGCGAAGGTCAGACCGCAGCGGTCATCGACGAACTGAATCGACTCCTCAACGCCGGAAACAGCGCCTCACAACTGGCGCGGCAGTTCGTTCACTATCTGCGAAACGCATTGATGGCGCGCATCGACGGCGAAAGCTCCGAACTGCTGCAGATCTCTCCCGACGAACGCGCCCGCGCCGCGCGCTCCGCCGCATTGTTCTCCGAAGAAGACCTCACGCGTTTCCTGCAAATCATGCTCCGCACCTTCGACGAACTGAACTACCGTCAGGAGCAGCGCTTTCATCTGGAACTTGGCCTCATCAAGCTCGTTCACCTCGGCCGCCTGCTGCCCGTCGAAGAGCTTCTGAGCAAATTTCCCGTGGCATCCCCGGGCAAAACTCCGGCCCCGGCAACAGCGCGGTCACAGAGCGCAGGAAGTCGGCCGCCCGCTGCCGCTCCGCCAACCCGCTCAGCGGAGCCGCCAAAGCCCGCATTCTCCCCATTTGAAGCCGACAGAAACCGGAAAATCACCAGTGAAACAGCATCGGCAGCCCCAGTCGCAGGCGTAAGCTCGACAGCTCCACCATCGCCGCGCGCGCTTACACCGTTTGAAACCGCATCCCGCGCCGCCGAGGCTTCTCCGGTGAAGGTTCCGTCAGCCCCGGCTACCGAGCCCATCGCGGAAACCACCTCCGGATCGCTCGCCCTCGCTGCCGCCGCCGATCCCCACGCCCCGCCCGCAGGCGCCGGCCAACTGGATCTCGATCACATCCGCGACACCATAACCGCGGCACTCGACGCCGGCGGACACAACACCGCAGCTGTCCTGCTCGCCAGCTCCAGGTGGCGCGAGAAGGGCGCTAACAGCATCGAAGTAGAAGTGCCTGCTCGAAAAACAATGCTCAGTCTGACTATTAACGCGGAGGCGGAAAAAATCTGTCGCGACGCGCTGCGCTCGACCGGAATCCAGCGAAAGCTGACCTTCATTCCAGGAGAAGGCGCGACGCAGACCGCTCAGAACCCCGGGCCGCAACTGGCGGCAAGCGGAAGCATTCAAGCGGCGGCGCTCGACCATCCTCTCGTGAAACAGGCGCAGCAGCTCTTTCAAGCCGAGGTGCGAAGCGTGCTTGATTTGCGAGAGAAAAAGTAGCCAAAGATCAGGAGTAAAGCAGTGGACCCATTCAAAATTCAGGAGATGCTGGGCCAGGCAAAACAGATGCAGGAGCAGATGCAGCAAAAGCTGAGCCAGAGCATTGTCGAGGCCTCATCGGGTGGCGGCGCCGTCACCGTAAAAATGAACGGCAAAAAGGAGATTCTCAAGGTAACCATCGATCCATCGGCGGTCGCAGGCTTGAGCGGCTCTACGGCAGACGTCGAGATGTTGGAAGACCTGATAGCCGCGGCCTTCAACGAAGCCGGCCGCCGCGCGGAGGAGCTTTTGAAGTCAAGCATGCAGGGAATGCTGGGAGGATTAAACCTTCCACCCGGATTGTTTTAGCAGGCATCTAAATTCAGCAATCGGGCTGGCGCAGGCAGAGAATCGATGACTACGCGACGGAAGTTTCTGGCAAATTCGGCAATGGCTGCGGTCTCCGCGCTGGCCTTGCGGGATTCGCTCGTCGCATCGCAGACCAGCGACACTTCGCAGGACGGGAACCCGCAGAATCTTCTGCAATCCATGCGCTCTGCCGCCGCCAACGCTTCGATTCAAACCACAAAGTTGACCGACACCGTCTTTCTTCTTCAGGGAGTGGGTGCAAACATAGTTGTCCTCGTCGGTCCCGATGGCAAGTTGCTCATAGACTCGGGCATGGCCACCGGCGCTCCCCGTCTGTTGGACGCGCTGGCCAAACTCGCCCCGCATCCGCTCAAGCTGCTTATCAACACCAGCTGGCTCTTCGATCACACTGACGGGAACGCAGCGCTGCACTCTGCGGGCGCCTTCATCATTGCCCAGGAAAACGTCCGGCTCCGGCTCTCCACGCCGCAGACCATTCCGGCGTTCAATCTCGATCTGCACTCATCGTCCGCAAGCGCGCTGCCCCAGCAAACCTTCGCCGACAGCGAAAAACTTTACTTCGACGACGGCGAAATCGATCTCATCCATGCCCCCAACGCCAGCACTGACTCCGACGTCTTCGTGCATTTCGTGAGGGGCAATGTCATCCACGCCGGCGAGCTCTGGTTCAACAACGCCTACCCCATCATCGAAACAAGCAGCGGGGGCACCATCAACGGCATGATTCAGGGAGTCGATCAGATCTTGCAGCTTGCCGACGACAAAACGAAGATTGTTCCCAGTCACGGCAGCGCCGGCAATAAATTCATCCTTGCCGACTATCGCCAGATGCTCTCCACTGTCGCGAACCGCATCGAGAAGATGAAAATCGCGGGCCAGACGCTCGACCAGGTTATCGCCGCCAAAGCCACCGCCGACCTCGACAGCCAGTGGTCTCATGGTGAGATGACGCCCGCCATGTTTCTCACCGCGGTTTACAACACGCTATAGTCGTTTCCCAGAGGTCATTCTTGTCACGATTCGCAGAACCCATGGCGCGGCTCATTGAAGAGCTGCGCAAGCTGCCCGGCATCGGAGCCAAGAGCGCCCAGCGTCTCGCCTTTCACATCCTGCGGTCCAGTGGCGAAGACGCCGAGGCTCTCGCCGAAGCAGTGCGCGAGGTAAAAGCGCGCCTTCA
Organism: uncultured Acidobacteriaceae bacterium; assembly: GCA_963743135.1. Lineage (GTDB taxonomy): Bacteria > Acidobacteriota > Terriglobia > Terriglobales > Acidobacteriaceae > Silvibacterium. Next base: position 999,009 of record CAVUON010000005.1, on the reverse strand, counting down.
GCTCTGCTCCATCTGCAACAACATCACCGATGTCGATCCGTGTCTCTACTGCGCCAGCCCCAATCGCAACCAGCGGCTTGTCTGCGTCATTGAGGAGCCGACGAACATCGCGACCATCGAGAAGACGCGCAGCTACGACGGTGTTTATCACGTGCTGCACGGCACCCTCTCGCCTCTACACGGAGTAGGCCCGGAGCACCTGCGAACCGCTAGCCTGCAGGCCCGCGTCGAACGCAGTGAGGTAGACGAAATCATCCTCGCGACCTCGCCCACGGTCGAAGGCGAAGCAACGGCGCATTATCTGGCAGGGCTATTGCGCCACGCAAACACCCGCATTAGCCGAATCGCCACCGGCGTACCCGCCGGGAGCGACATCGAATACGCGGACGAAGTCACAATGACGAAAGCAATTGAAGGAAGAAGAGAAATTTAGGGCGTCCAGCAGGATCGCAGCAGCAAACCCCTAATGGCTAACCCCTAATCCCTTATGGCGAACTTCATGCCCTCAGCTTCGCCAGCAGGTCCTGCGGATGAACAGGCTTGGCAAGAATCTCGAACTGGTGTCCCTGGCCCTGAGCGCGGTCCAGCAGGTCCGCCGTAGCGGCCTGCCCGGAGAACAGCAGAATCTTGCATGTGGGAAGCATCTCGCGGATTTTGATGGCCGCGTCGATACCGTTCAGGTCCGTCATAATCACATCGCTGATCAACATGTCCGGACGGAGGGTTTTCGCTGTTTCGACGGCTTTTTCTCCGCTATACACGGCCGTGGCTTCAAATCCGCTTTGGTTCAGGATGATGGCCAGTGTATCTGCGATCACTCGCTCGTCGTCGGCGACTAATACTTTGGGCTTCGCTGGGGTTTCAGACATTCGCTCGTTCACATCGCTTTCTTATTCAGAGATAGACCGGCAGCAGTTCGGGAAGTCGTGCACGCCCCCCGGCTTTTTTTGAATATGGGGCAATCACTCTGATTCACAAAAAGAATCTGCTGCTACGATGATACGCTTGCCACAAGGGGATGCTTCATCTTCCTCTAATCTTAGCAACTTAGAAATCAACTCAGTTTCGGCCAATCTCCGTTACCGGGCCGTGGAAAACCGTCTTTCTTTTGCCCGCATTTTGTGAATCTTTCAGGTGGAGCACTCACCATGAGCGAACCGATCATTCGCGCCCAGCAGGTGGAAAAATTTTATGCGCAGCCCAGCGAGAACCGCATTCAGGTCATCTCGCCGACCGATCTCTCCATCGTGCCCGGCGAGGTCGTTGCGCTGCTCGGACCCTCGGGTTCCGGCAAGTCCACCTTGCTGCGCATGCTCTCCGGCCTCTCGCAACCCTCTGCAGGCGAAGTCTTCTGGCACGGCCAGCCCATCTCCAAAGTGCAGATCAACGTCTCCATCGTCTTCCAGAGTTTCGCCTTATTTCCGTGGCTTACTGTCCTTGAGAATGTCGAAGCTCCGCTGAAGGCGCGCGGGATGGCCCCGCAGGAGAGGCGCGAACGCAGCCTCAAGATTCTCGATACTGTCGGCCTCGATGGTTTCCAGGCTGCCTACCCCAAAGAACTGTCCGGCGGAATGCGCCAGCGCGTCGGCTTCGCGCGCGCCCTCGTCGTCGAGCCTGAAGTTCTCTTCATGGACGAGCCCTTCTCCGCCCTCGATGTGCTCACCGCCGAAAATCTCCGCAGCGAACTGCTCGAGCTCTGGCAGAAGAAGACCATCCCCACCCAATCCATCTTCCTCGTCACTCATAACATCGAGGAAGCCGTGCTTCTCGCCGACCGTATCATCGTGCTCGGGCGCAATCCCGGCCACGTTCGCACCGACTTCAAGGTAACCGGACTGCCCCATCCGCGCGACCGCAAGAGCCAACCCTTCACGCAGCTCGTGGACTACATCTACAAGGTCCTCACGCGCCCTGACGTCACTCCGGCCGCCATGCCCACTCTCGCGCCCGGCCGCAAAATTCGCGACCAGCGCCAGATGCACTACGAGATGCTGCCGCACGCGCGGCCAGGAGGCATCGCCGGCCTGCTCGAGTTAGTCATAGACCTCAGCGGGAAGGAAGCCAGCGGTCGCGCTGACCTTTACCGCCTCGCCGCCGAGCTGGCATTTGAGATCGACGACCTCCTGCCCATCGTCGACGCCGCCGTGCTGCTGGGCTTCCTGCGCGTTGAAGAAGGCGATGCTGTCATCACACCCGCCGGACGTGAGTACGCCGAGTCCGAAATTCTGAAACAAAAAGAAGTCTTCCGCCAGGCCGCGACCGGGCACGTGCTGCTCCTGCGCCAGATCACGCGCGCCCTCAGCAACAAATCCGACCACACCGTTCCCGAAGAATTTTTCCTCGACATGCTCGACGAGCAGTTCAGTCAGGACGAAACGCAGCGGCAGCTTGAAACCGCCATCAACTGGGGCCGCTACGCCGAGTTATTTGACTTTGATGCCGCGCGCCGCCGCTTCACTCTGCCCGAAACCGAAGACACCGCGCAACCGTCGGGGGAATCCGAGTGAGTGCGCGCAACACGTTCTCCCGCGAGCTTATCGCCGAGCGCACCTGGCCCTTTTTCCTCGACCTCAGCGTAGCGGCCGCTCTACTCGCCGGCTTCTACGCCATTCTCTGGATCGCCAAATTCTGGTTCAGCAGCGCCATTCCCGAAGTCGCCATCCAGCGTTCGCCGTCGCACCTGCCCCTCTACGCTTTCTATTCCACGGCGCGCATCTTCATCGCGTACATCCTCAGTTTGGCCTTCGCCATCGGCTACGGATACATAGCCGCCTACAACAAGCGCGTGGAAGGGCTGATGATCGCCACGCTCGACATTCTGCAATCCATCCCCGTGCTGAGTTTTCTGCCCGGCGTCATGCTCGCCATGATGTCGCTCTTCCCTTCCCGCCAGATCGGAATCGAATTGGGAGCCATCCTGCTCATCTTCACCGGTGAGGTCTGGAACATGGCCTTCAGCTTCTACTCTTCGCTCAAAAGCATCCCGCGAGAGCTGCGCGAGGCCTGCACCATCAATCGGTTTTCACCCTTGCAACGGCTCTTCCAGCTTGAGTTGCCCTTCGCTACCATCGGCCTCGTCTGGAACTCAATGGTCTCCGTAGCCAGCGGATGGTTTTTCCTCATCGTCTGCGAAATGTTTCCCGTAGGCGCCCGCAACTTTCGCCTGCCCGGCCTCGGATCCTATCTGCAAACCGCGGCCTCCAACGGAGACACGCAAGCCCTGGTCTACGGCCTCATTACGATGGTGCTCATCATCGTTCTCACCGATCAACTTCTGTGGCGGCCTCTCATCGCATGGTCCGACAAATTCAAGTTCGAGAACGTGGAGAGCGCAGACCGCATCCAGTCGCCCATCCTCCACATGCTCCGGCATTCCAATGTTCTCGGCCTGCTGCAACGCCACACCGTCACGCCTCTCAGCGAGAGCATGTACCGCTACATCGCAAAGCGGCATGAGGGGACGACCGGTAGAGAAGAAAATCTTCGCAAATCAAGCAAGTTCACCACCGCGTTGATGACAGCAGCGGGTCTCGCCGCGCTCGCCGCCGTCCTCATCGCCGCGTTCCACGCAATTCTGCTACTGCGTCAGGTGCATGAGCACGAGCTGCTGTCGCTCTTCGTAGGCGCGGGCGCAACTTTTCTACGCGTCGCCGTTTCCCTGCTGCTCGCCTCTGCGTGGACCATCCCCGTAGGCGTCGCCATTGGCCTCAACCCGCGCCTCGCGCACATTACGCAGCCTCTGGCGCAGATTGCCGCGTCTTTTCCGGCCACCGCCCTCTTTCCAGTCATTTTGCTGGGACTCATGCGGCTTGGCCTGGGCCTCGGCATCGGCTCCATCGCGCTCATGATGCTCGGCACGCAGTGGTACATCCTGTTCAACGTCATCGCCGGAGCCATGGCTATTCCCACCGACCTCCAAGAAGTCTCCAGCCTCTTTCGCTTCAGCCGCCTGCAACGCTGGACCACGGTGATTCTGCCCGGAATCTTCCCCTTCCTCATCACCGGCCTGGTAACCGCATCAGGAGGCGCGTGGAACGCTTCGATTGTCGCCGAATACTTCCAGCTCAAAGACAAAACCATGATGACGCAAGGACTCGGCGCGCAGATCAGCGCTGCCAGCAACCGCGGAGACTTCCCCACCCTGCTGCTCGCGACCATGATCATGGCGACATTGGTCGTCACCATCAATCGCCTCGTATGGCGGCCCCTGTACCACCTCGCAGAGACAAAATATCGGCTGGAGGGCTAGTCGATTGGGCGAAGGAAAGTCTTAGTTCGTCGCTCCCGGAGGCTGATTCGCCTGCGGCTTGGCGGGCTTTTCTTCGGGAGTCGGTCCGCCGACCTCCTGGTCAGTATGCTGCTGGTAGATCGAGTACTGCTGCGCCGGATGCCGAAGCTTGACTGAGATTTCCTTGGTGTTTGCCTTCACCGGGTAATCGTTGCCGAAGGTCTGATACCCCGTGGCAATCACCTGCAGGCGCACCGTGTCTCCAATAGGGATAAGGTCCAGAATCGCCTGCCCATCCTCATTCGTCTTCAACTCCAGCCCGCCCTGATCCTTGCCGTTCTTTATCGGATGGAATATCACCGCGGCATTTTCCACCGGCTTGCCGTTGGTCGCCTTGGTTACCGTCACGGTAATCTTCGCGGTTGGCGGAGGAGGAACATACTTGCGTCCGCGATTGGTATCCTGCGCGCACAGCAGAGAAGGAACCAAAAGCGCAGCGGCAAGAACCAGGCGGTTGGAAGGTGCAACACGATTCATGTTGAAATTGTATAAACTTCAGCGGTCCCTGTCAGCTTCAAGTCTTGAATCTTCCGGGGAGCAGTCAAACTCCAAGGCCCCCGTCCGCGTCTAAGCTTTTTGGGCTCATGCGGAAAGGAATGAATGACTCTTCAGCTTCGACGAGTTTCCATCGTAGTATTACTTCTATCTTTTGCCTTGATCGCTGCAGCCTCGGCCCAGGACATTACTCCCGAGGAAGCAGTAAAGCGGGCGGCACATAACGAACTGGCGACGTCGCTGGACATTCACCCCTTCCGCTACACGCTCCGCAAGGTCGACAACGGAAAAATCACCACCAAGGAAATCATCGAGACGAAGGACGGCGACGTAGCCCGCCTCATTGCCGTCGGGGACAAGCCGTTGTCCCCCGATGCTGAATCCGCCGAGGTCGAGCGTTTGCAAAACCTGCTCGCTGATCCCGAGATTCAAGCCCACCGTCGGAAGAGGGAGCAGGCCGACTCCAAGCGCGCCGATGAGATGGTTCGCCTCTTGCCCACTGCCTTTATCTATCAGTTTGAAGGCATGGTCGAAGGTCCGAACGGCCCTTGCTATCGGCTGTCGATGAAGCCTGATCCAAGCTTCAGTCCTCCTGACCGCGAGGCCGAGGTCTATCACGGAATGGCTGGCGAGCTATGGATCGACCAGAAGCAGGAGCGCATGGCCAAGCTCAATGTGCATCTCATCGCCGACGTGGACTTCGGTTGGGGTATCGTAGGCAGGCTCTTCAAAGGAGGCACCATACTCGTCGGACAGACGGACGTGGGCCAGGGGCATTGGGAGCAGAATCTTCTGCACCTCAATCTCGAGGGAAAGATTCTTCTGATCAAGTCGTTGACGATCGACACCACGGAAGAGGAGAGCAATTTCGCTCCCGTGCCCGCTGACTGGACGTATCAGGACGCGGCTCGCGCCTTGCTGAGCGAGAAGCACTGAACAGGAACCCCGTAAGAAAAAAATGGGCCGCCGCAGAGCGTAAACAGCCGTCCCGCGAAAGTTCGGCCGCCCGCTTTTTCTTTCTTGACAGAGCATGATTCATCGTGTCATGTGCGCCGCGACACCGCATGAATCCTGCATTTTTGTGGCGTTGACAAAGCGCGCCGTGGACTTCAAAATCGGAATTCAGTCCCCATTTTCTGAAGGCCCGCCTTGACTGCACTGATTGAAACCGAACTCACGCCCCTTACACTCTATGCCCGTGGCAAGGTGCGCGATCTGTATTCCATCGGCGATCAGTTGCTGCTCGTGGCCACCGACCGCATCTCCGCCTTCGATCATGTTCTCGCCACCGGAATTCCCGGCAAAGGCAAAGTCCTCACCCAGCTCTCGCTTTTCTGGTTCGACTTCCTCAAAGACGTTGTTCCCAACCATCTCATCACGGCGGATATCAATCGGTATCCGCAGGATCTGGCCGAATACCGCGACGAGCTCAAGGGCCGCTCCATGCTGGTCAAGCGCGCGCAGATGTTTCCCGTCGAATGCGTCGTTCGCGGCTATCTCTCCGGGTCCGGTTGGAAGGATTACCAGGCCTCTGGCGCGGTCTGCGGAATCCGACTGCCCTCCGGCCTGCGCGAATCGGACAAACTGCCTGAGCCGCTCTTCACGCCAGCCAGCAAAAGCCAGGATGGCGAGCACGACATCAATATCTCTTTTGACGACATGGTGGCGCGCGTGGGCGCACACAGCGCCGAACGTCTCCGCAGCCTCACGCTGGCCATCTACAGGAAAGCATCGGACTACGCCGAGCAGCGTGGCCTGATCCTCGCAGACACCAAGTTTGAATTCGGCAACGCTGCCGAAGGCATCATTCTCGCCGACGAAGTGCTTACGCCCGACTCCTCGCGCTTCTGGCCCCGCGATCGATATTCGCCAGGCGGCCCGCAGCCTTCGTTCGACAAACAGTTTGTGCGCGATTATCTTGAGAGTATTCGCTGGAATAAGCAGGCTCCGGCGCCCGCACTTCCCCCCGAAGTCGTTTCGCGCACGCAGGAAAAATATCTCGAGGCCTTCCGTCTGCTCACGGGAACCTCGCTGTCGTTGTAGGATCGCGGATGGCGCTCATTGATTGGCTGATCATCGTAGTGCTGCTGCTCTCGGTGCTCTCCGCGGCAAAGAGCGGTTTTTTTCTGGAAGTCTTTTCGCTGGCTGGCCTGATTGTCGGTCTGGTGCTTGCCACTTGGAACTACCAGAGACTGCTTCCGTGGATTTCGCGCTGGGTCCACACGCTTGCTGCGGCTGAGGCGCTGTCATTTTTGCTGATCGCACTGGGAGTCATGCTCTTGGCCGGTCTTCTGGGGAGGGTGATTCGATGGTCGGTGCATTCAATTGGACTAGGATGGGCAGATCGCTTCCTGGGAGCGCTCTTCGGATTCGTGAAGGGCTTCGTACTGGTTACGGTAGCTGTGCTCGCCATCGCGGCATTCTTCCCCCAGGCCTCATGGTTCCGCCATTCCCGGCTGGCGCCGTGTTTTCTGACTGCGGCGCATCAGGCCTCCGCCATGGCTCCCGGCAGTCTGGAGATTCGTATCCGTGAAGGCGTAGTCATCCTTCGCAGCTCTGAGCCAAAATGGCTCAAGCCCGCGGCAGCGGTACTTTGGACAGAAAGAAAAGCGGGATCAACCCGCGCATAAGAAAGAGGAATTGAGTGAAACGTGAACTGGATACCCTCGTAACCCAGATGCATGCCGGTGGAATCACCTACAACGAAGCCGTGCGCGAGTTCAAAAAGCGTTTTCTAATCGAAGTGTTGGCAAATCACAGAGGAAACCAGTGCAAAGCCGCAAAGGAACTGGGCATGCACCGTAACACGCTCAGCCGTACCATCGCCGAACTGGAGATTGATCCGTCGCAAATTCGCCGCGGCCTCAAGCGTCCCAGCCGCAGCGAACGTCCTGTATATGAAGTAAGGCAGGCTGCGCGCTGACCCTCCCCGGCTTTTGCAGGGTCGCGCTCTGCTTTACTCTGGATACAGGGCAAACGACAGAGTGGCATCGATAGAAACCCAACCCAACGTCTTTCAGCGCCAGGGCTTCCGCTGGGACGCGCAGGACGCATACCTCTTCGACATCGACGGCACGCTCCTGCGCTGCCGCGACCGCATCCATATCGATTCGTTCTTTTCAAGCGTCCGCAGCGTCATGGGCCGTGACCTCACCCTCGACGGCGTGACGGTCAGCGGCAATACCGATCCCGGCATCCTGCGCGACGCCTTCCGGCTGGCAAAGCTCGAGGACGGGCACTGGCAACCGCATCTCGAAGACGTCCTCCAGCAAATGCGCGACGACGTGGCCGCGCGCCGCTCCGAAATGAAAATCGACAAAATGCCCGGGGTGGATGAATTCCTCGAATATCTGCACGGCAAGGGCGCGGCGCTCGGGGTGGCCACCGGCAATCTCGAATCCATCGGCTGGCTCAAGATCGAATTTCTCGGTCTGCGCCACTGGTTCACCTTCGGAGGCTTCAGCGACCGCTACGCAGCGCGCTCGGAGATGATCGCCCACGCCGCCCGAGAAGCCCGCGCCCTTGTCGGATCGAAGACCGGTTCGAACGCCACCGTCTGCATCGTTGGCGACACGCCTTCTGACATCGCTGCCGCGCGTGCCAACAGCCTGCCTGCCATCGCCGTAGCTACCGGTAACTACACCTTCGAGCAGCTCATGGAGCACGAGCCGGAAGTCTGCGCCACAAACCTCCTCACGCTTCTCAATACGTTAGACACCGGAACCGCGCGGCCCACCGCGCAGCATCAATGACACACCGCCTCAAACTCGCGCTCGTCCTTGCTGCCATCGCCGCGACGCTGCCCTGCGCGCAGGCGAAAAAATCCTCGCAGGCGCAGGATGCAGACAAGGCCCGCAAGCTTTACCTCGAAGGAGCCAGGGCGCTCGAAAACAAGGACTACGCCATCGCCGAAACCGACTTGACGCAGGCCGCGAAGCTCGATCCCGGCAACCCGCAGTACAGCGCCGCCAGCGCCATCATCATCGGCCATCACGCGACTGCGCTCATCCAGGCCGCCGACAAGGCAAAACTGCTCGCCCATCCTGATGAAGCGCGCGCCGACCTGCTCCTCGCCTACCGCCTTGATCCGAAGAACCCGATGCTCGCCCAGCATATGGACGAAATCTCTCAGGCCGCCGCGCCCGATCCCGTGCAGCCTTATCCTGAAGACGAATCCTACGCGCCACCCGTCGAGCTGGCTGCTTCTCTGCAGCCCCACAGCTTCCATCTACGCGCCAATACCGATGAAGTTTTACGCCAGGTGCTCGCGGCCTACGGCATCACGCCCAGTATCGACAGCTCAGTGAAAAACGGCACCGTCCGCATCGACGCCGACAATGTGACCTTCGATCAGGCCGCGCGCATGGCAAAACTGCTGACGAATACTTTCTTCGTCCCGCTCGATCCAAAACGCGTCCTCGTAGCTCAGGACACCAAGGCAAACCGCAACAAGTTTCAGCGGCTGGCCCTCGAAACCGTCTACTTCCCCGGTCTAACCAACGCCGAAGTCACTGATATGAGCCTCATCGCGCGGAATGTCTTTGAAGCTCAGCAGGCCACCGCCTCAGCAGCCAACAACGCGCTCACCGTCCGCGCGCCGCAGCCGGAACTCGCAGCGCTCAACGGAACTCTGTCCGAAATGCTCGATGGGCGCAGCGTAGTGCAGGTCGAGGTTCGCCTCTACGACATCGCCAAAACCAAAACGCTGAACGTCGGCGTGCAGCTGCCACAATCGACCACAATCTTCAACGTACCGTCCGAGCTGAACAGCATCCTTTCGCAGAATCAGGCTCTCGTGCAGCAAATCATCTCCAGTGGACTCGCCGCTCCCGGCGACCTCGGAGCCATCGCGCTCGCACTGGTCGCCTCCGGTCAGCTCACCGGAACGTCCATCCTCACACAGCCCTTCGCCACCTTCGGCGGAGGACTAACCCTCACCGGCATCACCACTCAGGGCGTCACCGGCAACCTCGCCCTCAACTCCTCCGATTCCCGTGTACTCGATCACGTCACCATGCGCCTGCTCGACCAGGAAGAGTCGACCATCAAGGCCGGCGAACGCTACCCCATCATCACTTCCAGCTATTCGAACTTCGGCGCCACCGGTCTCAATGTTCCCGGGCTCTCCACCGCCGGAATTTCCAGCACCCTCGCCGGCCTCGGCATCAGCGCCTCCGCATTGCAGTCGGGCCTCAGCCAGGCCATCCCGCAGGTGCAATATCAGGATCTCGGCCTCACCCTCAAAATAAAGCCGTATATCCAGAAAAACCGTGACGTGACCCTCAACCTCGATCTCAAAGTCACGTCTCTGCAGGGCACCAGCCTCAACGACATTCCGGTCCTCAACAATCAGGAGTATTCCGCTATCATGACGCTGCGCCAGGGAGCGAGTGCTCTCGTCGTCAGCAACCTCAACAAGCAGCAATCCCGCGCCGTTACCGGAGTTCCTGGCCTCACCGATCTACCCGGCTTTCAGTCCGCGACAAATCAGCAGACCGAGAACGACGTCTCCGAACTCATCATGGTCATCACGCCGCACATCATCCGGCAGGCGCACAAGCAGGAAGCCGGGCGGATGTTCATCCTGCCCGTGCACTAAATTTTGCCTGGGTTACGCAAAGCGCAATGCGCGTGCCGGAGTGGGGAAACAATTGTCTGAACAACTAGTTCAGCCAGGGATTGCTCTCCCGCTCCGCGCCTATCGTAGTCTCGCTTCCATGCCCCGGAATCACTCGCGTCTCATCCGCAAGAGGCAGTAGCCGATCATGGATCGACCGCAGAATCTGCCGCCCATCGCCGCCCGGCAAATCAGTCCTGCCGATTGATCCGGCAAAGAGCGTATCGCCCGCAAACAGCAGCTTCTCCGGAACGAAGTGCAGGCAGATACTCCCTTGCGTGTGTCCCGGCGTGTGCAGCACCTCAGCCTTGTGATTCGCAATTCCCACCACCAGGCCATTCACGGCATTCTCATCCGGAGCAGCAACCTCCGGCGCAGCAATTCCCAGCCATCCCGCCTGCATATCCATCATCTTCAGCAGAGGCAGATCGTTTTCGTTCAACAAAACCGGAGCGCCCGTAGCGCGTTTCAGCAGCAACGCCCCGCCCACATGATCGATATGGGCATGGGTGACCACAATCTGCTTCAAAGTGAGCTTATGCGCTGCCAGCCGCGACAGAATGTAAGGAATGTTGTCGCCCGGATCGATCACCATTGCCTCGCCCGTCGCCTCATCTCCCAGCAACGTGCAGTTGCACTCCAACAACCCCACCGGAAACGTCTCAAGAATCATGATTCAATTGTCCGCGAAGCTGCTTCTGGAGTACAAATGGCGTCAAATTAGTTGACCCCCGAACCGGAGCTTTGAAATGACCGTAAGAAAAGAATGGACTGAATGGCATCTCACACCGCGCGGCTGGGAGAGGGGCGCGACCCGCGTCCACGGACAGGGCAACACCTGGGTCGAGGAGCCGATCGACCGTCTCCTGAGTTGCGTCTATCAGGAACTCGAATCCGGCGATCCGCCCGAGATCAAGAAGTGGGCGGAAGAAACCTGGCGCTCGAAAGAGAATGAAAAAGTCGGGGAGCAGCTGAAAAAATCCGGCCCATGCCCGGACCGGCTTTAATCTCGAAAAACCGCAGCCGCCACAGCAAGCCCGCGTTACTCTGTAGCGCGACTCCATCCACCATCCGTTGGAAGCCATCTTTGCCCATGCATATCCAGCCATTCGCCGGCAGGTTGATCCTCGATCCGGTCAGAACCCAGGCGCAGAACATTTCCGTCTAAATCCTCCACCTGCATTTCATAAGCCCACGAGTAGTTGGTTAGAGGATGCCGCACTTTGGCTCCGCTCGCCTGATATTCGCCGAACAATGCTGCCGCATCTTCCACGCCGATCCAGATCCAGCTTCCGAGGTGGCCCTGATCGCCCTCGCTCAAAAAGAGATGACACCTGTCGCGCGATACAGAGACAAATCCCGGCGTCTGCCAGTCAATCTTGAATCCAAGGCGGTGAACATAGTAGTCGATGCTGGCATCAACGCTTTGCACGCGGAGGATTGGATTAACACCCTCGAATTTCACAGCCATCGTATCCGCCTCCACCGGGAAAAATAAAACCCGGTTATGCCACGGCTTTCTGCTTTCCGATCCGGCCCAGATGCGTCTCGCCAAACGCCCACGGATATTTGAGCCCGTATCCGAGGACGCGGTCAAAACCAATATGGGCGATCCAGATCAGCGCATAAGGGGCAAGCATGTAGCGTCGGCTAAGCACTCCCGCAATCAGAAGCGACACTGGCAGAACGTAGCTGTGCGCCACGTTGTAAGCAACCGCTCCAATACGCGAACCGGCAAGATACCCCAGCATCGAGAGATCAGGCGCAAGAAAGAGCACCGCAAACAGAAGCCAGCGCGCGCCCATCTGCCGATAGAAGAAGACAGCGGCCACCAACACGGCCAGCCCTTCCATGCGCAGCCATACGCGGACAGAGCCTGTGACAGCATTCATACGATCAGAAATGCCCTAGTCCTGTAATAAACTCACCCGGCCCGTAGCCAGGTCATAATATCCGGCCACAACCTTCAGCTTGCCGTCTTTCACAAGCTCTGCGAGCACTGGCGAAGATTCGGCCAGCAGCACGGCATGAATCTTCGCGTTCTCCTTGATCGCCGTTTCAAAATTGCCGCCGGACTTGTCGACCGCCGGCTGAATGTGCGGGAACAGCGAGCTGATCTGCCCCGGAACATCCTTGCCCTGTATCGTTGCCTTCACCGCACCGCAGCCGGAGTGCCCCAGCACCATAATCACCTTCGTGCCCAGCACAACTGCCCCGTATTCCAGGCTGCCGATAATCTCTGGCGTGGTAAAGTTCCCCGCCACCCGCACCACAAACAGCTGTCCGATCGTCTGGTCGAAGACCATCTCCACCGGCACTCGCGAATCCGCGCATGCGAGCACCGCCGCAAACGGCTCCTGCTTATTAACCGTGCGCTGTCGCAGAATATTCAGGCTTTGTCCCAGACTTGTCAATTTGTCGGAGTCAAAGCGGTCATTGCCCTCCATCAAATGCTTCAGGGCTTCATCGGGAGTAAGGTTGGTCTGCGCTTGAAGTGTATCGGGTTCAAAAAATTCCATAGAAGCTGTGCCAAGAATACCGCCTGCAACTCCGGCCACCGAACCGCCCAGAAAACTGCGCCGCGAAACCTGAGGGCCTGCCTGAGAAGGATTAGATGAGTCTGATGTAGTCATAAGCGTCCTTGCAATCATATTGAGAAGCGACCCTATGATACCCAAAAAGCTGGCTCAACTGGCTCAAAATATCTGGCTCCGCTAAAACCATGCCAAAAAACCTCAATATCCGATTTCCACCCTACTCAACCTTCAGCGTAACTACCTGCTCGCCATCCAGCACCGAACCCAGATCAACCGACGCCAGCGGCACCGCCGATTCTCCATTCAGCGTCACCTGATGATTCTGTTGCCCCGGCTCGAGCACGTTCGCCATCGACAGAGGCAAAGCAGTCAACGTGCGTCCATCCATCGCCGCTTGCGCGTCGGGGGCCAGCAGCGTTACGTAAAGCCGGTCGCTTGAATGCAGGCTGTTCAAGCCTGCAATCGTGGCCGCAACGCCCTGCTCCGGCCCACCTGGGACCGCGGGCTGCATCAGCCGGTCAATCGCCGGACCGTCGCTCACCAGCAGCCGCACCTCGCCTCGCGGCAGCGTAGCAGGCAGCGTCACCGGAATCCGTATATTCCGCACTTCCCCGCGCCACGGCCTCACCACTGCTTCAATCGAAACGGTATCGCCGCCGCGCACTTCTGTCTTCTCCGCCTGCACGCTCTCCAGTTGCATCGACCGCCGCCCTGCCAGCGCGTCAACATTGATCTCGATGCCATCAATCGGTGTCTGCCGCGCCGCGCTGTCGTACAACCGTTGAAACCGCTCTCCCACCATCAACGCCGCCGAAAGATTCGCCGGAGCCATATCCGAAGGCGCCACCAGATCGTCGAACCGCACTGCCGGATACCCCTTCAATGTCACCGTCCCCCGCACTCGGTACGTCGTCTCCACGGCATAAGCATTCGACTCCATCAATCCCTGATAGACCGAAACCAGCACCGCCGACGGCGTCACCTGATCCTGATCCACAACCTGCAAATGAAGAGTGCTGGAGGCTTCCCCGCTCTCGTCCTGAGCCACATGAATCGTCAGCGGAATCATCCGCGCCGCTAGCCCGAACTGCCCGCGGATCGCCGTCTGCCGGTCCTCGGTAAACGAGCCGATTGTCTCAGCCGTGTTAATGATCTTGAAGGCGTTCAACGGGGAAGGCAGCGTAGCGACCACATCGGCCTTGGTCATAGGAAACGAAATCGGCCCAAACTGCGTAATCGGATGTCCGCACGCCAGCAACTGCGTCGGATCAACATAAGTAACTGTGCACGTCGCGGCAATCTCCAGATCGCCCTGCACCAGAATCGCGCTGACCGCCGACCCCGGTTCAATCGAGTGCTGGTCCGCAACAGAAGCCATTCCTCCCAAACCCGAAGATCCCGCCCCGCCCCCGACACCGCCGATCCCGGCCACCGGAGTCAATCCCACCGCAGGAGCATGATCCTTCCAAAGCGCCACAGCCTCCGGGGAAAATCCGCTGAACACTAAAGGAGCCTCTATTGCCCGCACAGAATCCGAATCACCACCTCGAGCGCCGTCCACCGCACTCGGATTGCTGTTCTGAGCCCTGAGCCCCGTACCCTGAGCCCTGTTCTGAAGCATCTGCCCAATCGGAGTAATCCCGCAGATCGGCTCCTTGCTGAACTGGCCGATGCGGTAAGCTAACGCCCCCACGAGTTTGCCGTCGATGTATACAGGGCTGCCGCTCATTCCCGCGACCACGCCCGAATACTCCGGCTTCGCACCCTCCAGCCGCGCCACAATCATGTCCTGTCCCGGCCCGATGGCGTTGTGCAGCAGTCCCAGAATCTCCACGCCCATCGCCTCAGGGCGCGTGCCTTCAAACACCGTGTAGGCCACGCCATGCAGCCCCCGGTGCACCTGATCTAATGGGAAAAACGAGGTGGTGGCAGGAGGAGTCGCCGCAGCCGGAGTTGTATCCAGCACCGACTGGCCCGAAAGCGGCGCGCCGCACATCAGGCCCAAAAGAAATACCCCCAGCAGGACCGCCCCGCCGGCGATCGTTTTTCCGCCGATGTCTTTTCTATTGGATTGCACGTCTCTAAGAGTAGCTGTTTCCGCGCCCTTGCCGCAAAGCGCGCCGGGATTCACAATGAGGAAGCCATGAAATTCGCTCCCGTCACATCGCTAATCGCACTCTTGCTTCTTAGCCAGGCGCCGAACCTCGCGCCGGCCCAGCAAAGCGCCACGCAGCAAACCACTCCGCAAACCGCTCCGGCACAGCAATCCAGCCAGGATCAGACCGCCCCCCCCGCTGACGGCGGCCCCACCGGAGACAACGGCGCCATCGCCATTCCCAAAAAGTCGGAGCCGGAATCGCCCGCACCGCCGCCGCCCCCGGCACCGCCCACACCCAAAAACCCTCCTGGCGCGGGCAACTTTTCCCTCCGCGTTGACGTGCCCGTAGTCACCGTCGATGTAGGCGTCATCCTCGAAAAGACGCACGCGTTCGTCCCTAACCTCAAAGAAGACAACTTCCGCGTCTTCGAGGACGGCAAGCCGCAGGAGATTACCCACTTCCAGCAGATAAAGGCGCCCATCACCGCCGTGCTGCTCGTCGAGTTTGCCTCCAACAACTGGTACTTCGTTAACGACATGCGTACCGCCGCCTACAGCTTCGCCCAGCAGCTCCGTCCTGACGATTATGTCGCCGTCGTCACCTACGACATGCACACCAATATCCTCACCGACTTCACCCAGGACAAGCGCGTCGTCGCCAACGCCCTCAACTCGCTCACCATGCCCATGTGGAGCGAAACCAACCTCTTTGACGCACTCTACTCCACGCTCGACCGCCTCAGCCGCGTTCCCGGCCGCAAATACATTGTCCTCATCTCCTCAGGCCGCGACACCTTTTCAAAAATCACCCTCGATAAAACTCTGCAGAAAATCAAAGCCACGCCCAACGTCACCATCTTCTCCATGGGAACCGGCCAATTCTTCCGCCTGATGACCAACGCTGACACCCAGATGGGAGCGCGCGGCGGCATTCGCGATTTGGACTACCTCCAGGCCGACAATCAGATGACCACCTTCGCCCGCATGACCGGAGGGATGTCCTTCTTCCCGCGCTTCCCCGCTGAAATGCCCGAAGACTTCGCCGTCATCAACGAATCCATCCGCAACCAGTACGTGCTGACCTATACGCCCACCAACGCAAAGCAGGACGGAACCTATCGCAAGCTCCGCGTAGAGCTGGTTGACGATGAAGGACATCCACTAAGGATGCAGGATGAAAAACACAAGCCGCTCAAGTACGACATCATCGCCAGAGACGGCTACAAAGCCAAACAGGAAGTGAACTAAAACGCGCTCACAAGAAAGTCACGACTTACTCGACCTGCGCCTACCATCCTCGACCTCGACCCCACTCTCTATAAGGATCCCGACGACTAATCCCGCCGGTGGGGTCAAGTGTGACTCTCGCTTCTCGATGAGCACCCGCGTCACGCTCCGGTTACGGAGACTCAAGCCGCGCTTTATTCCGCCGGTGAATCACCGCCAGCCGCACCGTCAAAGCAATCGCCCCGCCCAGCGCCGTGCACAAAGCGCGGCGGTGCGCAATCTCCGCCCCCGGAATCTGCGCCAGCGACAGGAGAAACACAATGTACCCCGTGATAAAAACTGCATACATCGCGTAATTCACGTTCAACGTTGCATAGGAGAGCCACGCAAACACCACCGTAAGCACCGCCAGCGCCACGGGTGACGGCGCCAGGTGTGCCAACCCGTAAACTCACCGCCCACGCCCCGGCGACCGTCCCCAGCGTCCGCGCGATCGCCCGGCTTGCAGTATCGGCCAGTCCAGGCTTCAGCACCAGCATCGCTGTCATCGGAATCCAGCAGCCGGTTGCAAAGTGGAGACGCCTGTAAATCTCCGCGCTCAGGCCAACCGTCACCGCGAGTCGCAGCGAATAGGCGACGGTTGAATCGGCAAACTGTCTCCGCCGCACCTTGGCTGCTACCTCCGTCATGGCCGCGCGCAGCGCCATTTCTTCTTCGCGTAGATAGCGAGCCAGCTCCCGCAGATGCTCACGCAGTTGACGGAACAGCCGCAACGCGGCGCTCGACCACAGCACCTGCAGCACGCCTCCAGCCAGCACCAGCAGGGCGCGCCCTACGGCCAGCTTCGCCGAAAAAGGAAAAGCTGAACCCACCAGCAGCGTCACCACGCATTGCTGCCCGACCCATCCATACCCGCCCTCGCGCCCCGAGAGCATTCCGTAGCCAAAGGCCCAAATCGCGGCAACAATCACCAGAATGAAGTTTGCATGGCCAACCACCATGCCCACAAAAGTCGAAAACGCAATGCCCGCAGAAGCAAAGATCATCGGCAGCAGCCGCGAGCGGTCGATACTCTGCTTTGACCCAAAGCCCACGGTCATAGCGCCGCCCGCGGCGATCATTCCAGCCGCTGGATGACCAACTGCAATACCGATAGCCAGGCACAATGCGATCGGCATCACGAAGATCAGATCGGATGCAAAAGTCTGCCTGCTCCAATTGAAAACGTAGATGTCGTTTAAGTACGCCGCGACCTGACCAGCTGCCATACCCACCCATCACAAATATCACGGCCCAGGCCACGAAAAACAAAAGCCCGGTCCAGAGGACCGGGCTAAGTGGGTGGAGGACTATTCGCCGTTTCTACTGCGATTCGTGGAAGTAGCGGGCTACTGTCCGCACAAAGGGACGAGCCGATGCCGGAACCGCCACATCGCCCGCGAGAATCTGGTGGAACGAGTGGTCGCCTCCATAGAAAACATTCGTGTCATCCTGGTTCTGGCTCACCGAAGTGCCGTCCAGATCGATGCCCGCGAACAGACCCTTGCTGCGCGAGTAGGTCAGCAGCTCTGCGCTCATGTTTATCGAAGTCTCCGCCTGCGAATTGCGCCCAACCGGACCTGCCGAAGCCGCCGCATCGCCGCCGATCTTGAACTTGCTCTTCAGCAAATCCTGCAAGCCATGGTCATTGACCGCAACCAGCACTAGGTCAGTTCCCTGCGCGCCAATCTGGAAGCCGAAAGAGCCGCCAGCCATGCGAATGAATACCGGAGCGCTCCAGCCATGGCCGGTGCGGCACGTCGCAACACCTTGCCCGTACTGAGCACCAACCACAAACGCGGCCTTCTTAAGGCTGGGTACAACTGCTACGCACACTGCTTTCTTGACGATGGAGTCGGGAATGCCCTTGTCAGGGGTCTGCGACAACTGATTGATGATCTGCCGGGCACTTTCCAGACGATCGTTCAGATCGTCCTTGCTTGATGCGGCGTATGCGGAAGCCGTAAAGGCTGCCACGCACAGTAAAGCGAGCATTTTCTTCATGTTAGTTGTTCTCTTTCTCCAGCAAAATTTCGTATCGCGCCATGGTTGGGCGTGGGGTCTCCGCAAAGCGGCATCTCACCTTCCCGATGCCGCCTCACCCTTAACCCTAACACTTAGTGTAGATGCCGATTTCGGTCCTGGGGTTGATAGATCTGGGGTTGATACATCATGAATGGAGGACTGCCCATCGGGGATTTTGGCGCAAAAAAGAGGGGCTGTGGATCGCTCCTTCAGCCCCGTTCCCCAGATCTGCGTTGTTGCTATTTATTCTTTTAAAGGTTGTAAATGTTTACCGCAAGATAACCAAAGGCCAGTGTCCAAAAGTAATAACCCCTGCCAACGAGGAGGCAGGAATCGCCCCAAACCGTCTAGCCACCTTAGTTTTTCTCCCAGTTTGCCGTCCGGACCGAAAGCGCAATCCTGTTTTCCACGCCCGCCTTCCGAATCAGCTTCGCGATGTGAGACTTCACCGTCCGCTCTTCGATCCCCAGCGTCAACGCGATCTCGCGGTTGGAACGCGCCGCCTGCAGCAGGTCAAGAACTTCCTCTTCGCGCTTTGTAAAGGTCAGGTTATGCCGCTGGACGGGCTTGTTGTCTGCCGGGTTCAGCATTCGGTCTACAAAGGCCGACAATACTTTGCGTGGCGCCCAGATGGATCCTGAAGCCACCACGTCGATACACATAATCACCTGCTCGGCGCTCGCCGTCTCTTCCAGATACCCCTTGGCCCCGGCCCCGATCGCGCTGATGATGGTCTCCTCATCGCTTTCCGCACCCATCACGATTATTCTCAGGTGCGGCTGTGCTGCCTTAAGCCTGGCCAGCAAATCGAAAGACTCCTGGATATTGTGCAGGCCAAGCAGCACCATATCCAGTTCAGGATCGGCGAGCGCCTCCGGAAGAGTCGTCGGTACGATCGTGACATGCGGCAGAGGCTCGCAAACAGCCTCGAATCCGGCCACGCGCAGCGGCTCAAAATCCAGCAGACCGATATTCAATCGCGCCTTGACGCGAGAAACAGGAGCAGACATAGCGCATTCACCAGACTGCTCTCATACCGGATCGTGCAAATCCCGCCACGCCCGATTTAGGCCAGCATTAAGAGCCGCAATTATGATCTCACCCCGCCCCGGGGTTGGCTTGAACTTTAAAGCTTCGGCAGCACAATTCCCTGTTGCTTCTGGTACTTGCCTTTGCGATCCGCATAACTGATCTCGCAGGATTCGTCGGACTGAAAAAATAATATCTGACACAGGCCTTCATTCGCATACACCCGCGCCGGCAGCGGAGTTGTGTTCGAAATCTCCAGCGTCACAAACCCCTCCCATTCCGGCTCGAATGGCGTCACATTCACAATAATGCCGCATCGCGCATACGTCGATTTGCCCACGCAGATCGTCAGTACGTCGCGCGGAATCTTGAAATATTCGATCGACCGCGCCAGCGCAAAAGAATTGGGAGGAATAATCACAGAGTCCGATTCCACGCTCACAAATGACCGCTCGTCGAACTTCTTGGGATCAATAATAGCGCTGTTGACGTTCGTAAAAATTTTGAATTCGTTCGACACGCGCAGGTCGTATCCATACGATGAAAGCCCGTAGGAGATGACTCCTTCCCGCACTTGTTTCTCGCTGAATGGCGCAATCATTCCATTGTTCAGCGCCTGTTCGCGAATCCACCGATCACTCTTTATAGCCAGAAAATCCCCCTTGCCGGACTCCAATACAGCATCCGAACCCTCATCCAGTGCAAAAAATCTGCATCTCGTGGTGAAATTGCATCTTACGAAACGTCTCTATGCGTTGACAATGCGGAAAATCCTTTCTAGCATCGTCTGAACACCGGAGATGCCGCATCTCGCGTCCGTGTTTCGGGGGGAAGCCATTGATTAAGCAGGACATCGTACATCAGGTAATTGAGCGTACCGGATTGCCCCGCGTAAAAGCCGAGGCCGCCGTCGAAACAGTCTTTGAGAGTCTGAAGAGAGCGCTCACCAAGGGAGACCGCATCGAACTCCGCGGTTTCGGAGTCTTCAACGTCCGCCCTCGCAAAACCGGAATAGGCCGAAACCCGCGCACCGGAGCCGAAGTCAGCATCACCCCCGGCAAAGCCGTACGCTTCAAGCCCGGCAAAGACCTTCACGAACTGGACTGAACCGGGAAAAATTGGTCAGCTAAAAACCCATGCTGAGAAGCGGGCAGCCACGACATTTTTCGATAAGTGCATAGCGGAACCAGAAGCTTTAACTAGCCCTCTCTAACGAAAACTCTATCCAGTGCACCCTCGATATTTTATTCAAAAAGCCACCACACTATGACTCTGCCGGAATTTGTCTACACCGTCCTCCTTAAACCGAAACCTTTGCGCATTCTCACGAACGCCGCCTTGCGTGCCATCTGCCCAAGTAAAAAGCGCTTGGGTGAAGCTTGGTGGGCTTTGAACCCAAACGATCCGGTAGTTTCGGGAGCAAGTGCTTTGGGTCTGTACGAAGGGGCGGAAACCGCCTTCTTCACTCTCGTCTGCAAACCGGGAATGACGTTCCTCGATATCGGAGCCAACACCGGATACTACTCCGCGTGGGCCATTTCTCTGATGCGCGGCGATGGTCGCATCATCTCTCTTGAGCCCGACCCGGAAGCAATCGGCTTCCTTACATCGACACGGGACGCAAACAACTGCTCCTTCATGACCGTGGTCCCCGTCGCCGCTTCCAATCATGACGGCGTGGCTCAGCTTCATACCAACAAGGAGAACCGGGGAGGCAATCGCCTCTACGCAAACGACCTCTGCTCCGGTGCCGTTACCGTTCAATGCAAGACCGTAGACAGTGTGTTGCAGTCGCTGAGCGCGGATACCGTCGACCTCATCAAAATCGACGTGCAGGGCTTCGAGGGCCACGTCCTGGCAGGAATGATGGACACCCTGAAACGCTCGCTGAATATCACGCTCCTGATGGAGTTCTGGCCATGGGGGCTCGCAAAAGCCGGGAGCGATGCCCTTGAAGTTTTGCAAACCCTCGAAGACCTCGGCTTCTCACTTTTCGAGCTAATGAAAGGTGGACTGCTGCGGCCGTTGAATAACCACCAGGTATTCATAAACCGCCTTCCCGGCAGGGCCTATTCCAACATAGTGGGCTTCCGCAAGACTTCCTCGGAACTGGAAACCGCTGTCAGTTGATAAGGAGTGCGCCTCGAGCTATAAATCCATCTCAACTCTGCGAATGAGTCCTGGTTAAGTTGGCTCATGATTGCGCCAGGAGCGAACTCCGCTTCCTTGAAGACGTATACACGAACGAAAAGACAGGGGACCGGTTCCTAAATATTCCATCCGGAGAGCACCTTCCAATCAGGGCCGAACTCGAACCGATACAAACGCCCTGAGCGATTGGACGGTAGCCGGTATTTCACATCGAAGAACGAAAGCGGCCAGCAGAAATGCCGACCGCTTTTTAGCGTTGTTCCTGGTCCCGACCAACGGGAGGGCGACTGAAGTGGGCATCAGGATGGCTCGAAGCGCGCCCGCCCGTACGGTCAGTACCTGTAGTGCTCCGCCTTGTACGGACCATCCTGCGACACGCCCAGATACTCAGCCTGCTTCGGAGTAAGCGTAGTCAGCTTCACGCCGATCTTCTCCAGATGCAGCCGCGCCACTTCTTCATCCAGGTGTTTCGGCAGCGTATAAACATCGATCTTGTAAGAGTCCTTGTTCTTCCATAGATCCAGCTGCGCCAGCGTCTGGTTAGCGAAGCTGTTGCTCATCACAAAGCTCGGATGACCGGTCGCACATCCCAGATTCACCAGGCGTCCCTCGGCAAGTACGAAAATGCTGTTGCCGTTCGGGAAAGTGTACTGGTCAACCTGCGGCTTGATGTTGAGCTTCTTCACACCCTTCTCTTCGTTGAGCCGATCCATCTGTATCTCGTTATCGAAGTGCCCGATGTTGCACACGATGGCCTGATCCTTCATCGCCTTCATGTGCTCCAGCGTGATGATGTCCAGATTCCCCGTGCAGGTCACATAGATATCGCCGCGTCCAAGCGTGTCTTCGAGCGTAGTGACCTCGAAGCCTTCCATCGCGGCCTGCAACGCATTGATAGGATCGATCTCCGTCACAATCACGCGCGCACCCATGCCGCGCAGCGAGTGCGACGAGCCCTTGCCCACGTCGCCATAGCCGCAGATCACAGCAACCTTGCCCGCCACCATCACATCGGTCGCGCGCTTGATGCCGTCAGCCAACGACTCGCGGCAGCCGTACAGGTTATCGAACTTCGACTTCGTCACCGAATCATTGACATTGATCGCCGGAACCAGCAGCTTGCCCTGCTCCTTCATCTTGTAGAGCCGATGCACGCCCGTCGTCGTCTCTTCTGAAACGCCGCGCCATTCCTTCGCAACCTTGTGCCAGTGCTGCGGGTCTTCCGCATGAACCTTCTTCAGCAGGTCCTTGATCACCTGCTCTTCAAGGTTCGACGAAGGCGTATTCACCCATCCATCGCCCTCCTCAAGTTCATAGCCCTTGTGAATAAGCAGCGTGACGTCGCCGCCGTCATCCACCACAAGCTGCGGCCCCGTGCCGTTCTTGTGGCTCAGCGCCTGATACGTGCACCACCAGTAGTCCTCCAGCGACTCGCCCTTCCACGCGAACACCGGAACTCCGGCAGTCGCAATCGCAGCAGCCGCATGGTCCTGCGTCGAGAAGATATTGCAGCTCGCCCAGCGCACGTCCGCGCCCAGATCCACCAGCGTCTCAATCAACACCGCCGTCTGAATCGTCATATGCAGCGAGCCGGTCACGCGAACACCCTTCAGAGGCTTCTGCGCGGCATACTTCCGCCGAATCGACATCAACCCCGGCATCTCGTGCTCGGCAATGGAAATTTCCTTGCGGCCCCAATCGGCCAGCGATAAATCTGCGACTTTAAATTCAGAGCCGGTACGTTCGAGAGTTGCGGTTGCCATGTTTGTTAACTCCTCATATCGTTAAATCAAGATACATTGATAGAATAACCCATAAACCTATGGCGTCAATTGTAAAAATCCTGCGCGTCGTAGCTGACCCCAACCGGCTCCGGATCCTCCTGCTGCTCGAAAACGAAGAGCTGTCGGTTGCCGAGCTGCAGGAAATTCTCGCCATGGGTCAAAGCACCATCTCCACGCACCTTTCGCAGCTAAAGCAAGCCGGACTCGTCGAAGACAGGCGTACCGGAAAAAACAATCTGTATCGTTTCCGGCAGGAAAACGGAGCCGGAGCGCTCGGCGAATTGCTCAAGCAGGCACGCTCTGAAATCACCGAAGCCACGCAGGACCAGGCCGCCCTCAGGCGCGCCCTCAAAAAGCGCCGCGATAAGACGCGCGCCTTCTTCGACGACGTAGCCGGGCGTTTTGGACGCAACTACGTTCCCGGCAAATCATGGAAAAGCATAGCGGAAACTTTGCTCAGGCTCATGCCCCCCATGGTCATCGCCGATCTCGGAGCCGGCGAAGGAGCCTTCTCCCTGCTGCTCGCCCAGCGCGCCACGCGCGTCATCGCCGTCGACAGCTCCGCCCGCATGGTCGAAGTCGCCAAAGCGCAGGCAAAAAAGCAGGGTGTAAAAAATCTCGAATTCCGTCTCGGCGACATGGAAGAAGTTCCGATCGATGACCGCTCGGTCGATCTCGTCTTCTTCTCGCAATCGCTGCACCACGCACTGCATCCCGAACGCGCCCTCGCCGAAGCATGGCGCATTCTCAAACCCGGCGGACGAATCGCTGTACTCGACCTCGTCAAGCACCGCTTCGAAGAAGCCCGCGAACTCTACGCCGACGAATGGCTCGGCTTCAGCGAATCAGAACTCGAAACCACACTCGAAAAAGTGGGCTTCAAAAGCGTGCAAACCTCAGTAGTCCACAAAGAATCCGAAGCGCCGCACTTCCAGACTCTGTTGGCAGTCGGCGATAAGCAACGTTAGTCCCGACGTAGCTCCAGCATTGCCCCCGCTCACAACCACCAGCTAAACTGAGGGTTACAGCAATCAGCCGTAAGAAAGGCACATCATGCTTGTAGTAATGAAGCCGCAGGCCACGCCGGAAGAAATCCAGTCCGTCTGCGACCACATCGAGCAGCTAGGCTTCCGCGCCCATCCGCTGCCCGGAGCGCAGCGCACCGCCATCGGCATCACCGGCAACCAGGGCCAGGTCGAACGGGGCAATCTCGAAGACCTTCCCGGAGTCGCCGAAGTCATCCCCGTTTCCAAGCCCTACAAGCTCGTCAGCCGCGACGTAAAAGAAGAAAACACCATCATTCGCTTCCCCGGCACCAACGCCACCATCGGCGGACGTGACCTCGCTATGGTCGCCGGCCCCTGCTCCATCGAAACGCGCGAGCAGGCCTTCGCCGCCGCCGAGCAGGTTGCCGCCGCGGGCGCGCAGTTCTTTCGCGGAGGAGCCTACAAACCGCGCACCTCGCCCTACGCCTTTCAGGGACTCGGAGAAGAAGCCCTCCAGATCATGGCTGAAATCCGCGAGCGCTTCGGGATGCGCATCGTCACCGAAGCCATTGACAACGAAGCGCTCGAATTAGTCGACGCCTACGCCGACGTGATCCAGATCGGCGCGCGCAACATGCAGAACTATTCGCTGCTCAAAGCCGCCGGACGCAAGCGCAAACCGGTGCTGCTCAAGCGCGGACTCGCCGCCACCCTCGAAGAGTTCCTCATGGCCGCCGAGTACATCATGAGCGAGGGCAACTATCAGGTCATCCTTTGCGAGCGCGGCATCCGCACCTTCGCCGATCACACCCGCAACACGCTCGACCTCAGCATCGTTCCAGCCGTCCAGCGTCTCAGCCACCTGCCCATCCTCGTCGATCCCAGCCACGGAACCGGCAAGCGCAACAAAGTCATCCCGCTTGGCCGCGCAGCCGTAGCCGTAGGCGCCGACGGTCTCATCGTCGAAGTGCATCACGCTCCCGACAAAGCGCTCTCCGACGGCGCGCAATCCATCTACCCCGAACAGTTCGTCGAGCTCATGCAACAGGCCACCCAGATCGCAGCCGTGCTCGGCCGCAACGTTCCGCATGGAATCGAGATCAGCCAGGAAGCCGGAGCCATCCACGTTGCCCGCTGATCCGCCAGCTGACTCGTCCTCAACGAGCGAAAAGAGGCGGCCGCGCATGCGCCGCCTTTTCCTTCTGTGCGCGTTCCTGCCGCTCATGCTCGCCGGCTGCCGCCGACATCATTTTCCCCAATACCCATCCGATTACCGCGAGTTCGCTTACGTAACCAACAGCGGCAGCAACACCGTCACCGTGCTCGATCTGGTCCACCTGCGCCAGGACCGCGTGGTCGCCGTTGGCTCGAACCCCACGGGCATAACGGCCAACCCCAGGCGGAATGAGGTTTACGCCGTCAACACCGCTAGCGGAACCATCAGCGTCATCGACGCAACGCTGAATCGCGTAGTGGCAACCATCTCCGTGCATCGCAAGCCGTATTTCATCGATGTGGACAGCACCGGCAAACGCGCCTACGTCGCCAACTCCGGCTCGAATAACGTTTCCGTCATCGATCTCGGCAAGCGGCGCGAGATACGCACCATCGGAGTAGGCGAAGGTCCCGGGCTCGCAAAGATTTCGCCCGACGGCGCGACTCTTGTAGTGACAAATCGCATCAGCGGCAGCGTCTCCATCATCGACGCGAACACTTTTCGCATCCGCGCAATGTTTCCCGGCTGTCCCCAGGCCACCGACGCGGTCATTCTCCCCGATTCGTCCAAGGCCTTCGTAGCCTGCTCCGGAGGCCATCAGGTCATGGCCATCGGGCTCGCCCGTCCGCAAAGCCCCATCGAACAGGAGCGCTCCGATCGCCTCCTCACCTTCCTCGACGTAGGCCAGACGCCCGTGCATCTGGCGCTCAAGCCGGACGGCGGCGAAATCTTCGTCTCCAACTTCGACAGCGATTCCATCTCCGAAATCGCAACCGGAACGAACGAAGTCGGCGGAGCTTACCTCGTCGGCGCGCACCCCTCTGATGCCATCGTCAGCGCCGACAATTCGCTCCTGTGGATCAGCAACTTCAACGCCGACACCATCGGCGTTTACTCGATCGATGATGGAACGCTGATCAAGCCCACCATTCACGTAGGCGGCGGCCCCGACGCCCTGGCATTTTCCGCCGACGGCTTCCTGCTGCTGGCCGTCGATACAAACTCCGGCGATGTCTCAGCGATTCGCACCCAGAGCTACGCTTCAAACGGAGCACTCCGCATCGGCTCCCTCTTCACAATGCTGCCCGCGGGCGACCGCCCCAGCGCCATCGCGATAAAAGCCTTCCGGGTCAAGTAGGAACCGGCCCATCTCAAAGAGATGTGGACGGGAAAAATCTACGTCATCCGGCGCGGAGCGCGTGTTCCTGGACGGCAAGTCCGCATCTTCGCCAGCATTCCCGTCCAAAGCTCGGCATCCTCGGTACTCAACCCCATCCGCCGAACAAGGCGTCGTGATTTCTCTTCCGTGGCTGCTTCCGTTCCAGGCTTTGTGTATCCGGACTCCCCAAGAGCATCAAGGAGAGCGCGCGTCATCCGCTCCAGAACCTCGCCGTCAGCCTGCTCCTTCATCTCCGCCACCGCGGGCGCATTCTCCGACCGAATCAGCTCATACAAACAAACCGCCACCGCTTGTCCAAGATTCATCGAATAATGCGCATCTCGCGTAGGAATCCGCATGAGCCAGTGGCAATAGCTCAAGTCCTCATTGGAAAGTCCACGCTTCTCCGACCCAAACAGCAGCCCCACGCGCTCCCCCGCCAGACGCGAGCGAATCAACCCACCCCCCTCATTCAGACGATGCAAAGGATGCTCCAGTTGGCGCGACCCGCCAGCCGTAGTGCCGACCACCAGCCCACAGTCGGCAATCGCCTCGGCCACGCTCGAAAACTCTTCGGCGTTCTTCAGCAATTCCGGAGCGCCCACCGCCGAGCGCGCCTCGCGAAAGGGCACATCGTAGCGATTCACAACGCGCAGGCGCAGAAATCCAAAATTGCTCATAGCGCGAGCGGCTGCGCCAATGTTCAGGGGATTGCGCGCAGCCACCAGCACCACGCGCAGATTGCCGGCTTCGTTCTCCGTTAGCAAGCGAATCAGGCCGCTGCAACCAGCTGGGTGCAATGCGAGCAGCGCGTAGCCGCCAGTGGAATATCGCTCAGGCACTGCGGGCACGGCTTCGTCTTGGGAGGCTCGGCCTTGGCCGGGTTGAATTTCTTCAGCAGGGTGTTGAGGGGCAGCACCACCAGGAAATAAATCGCCGCGGCAATAATCACAAATTGAATGACCGCATTGATGAAATTTCCGTAAGTAATCTTTCCGCCGTTAACCTGCCACACAAGGTAGGAGAAGTTCGGCTTGTGGACAATCGCCGCAATCAACGGATTGATGATATCGCTGACCAGAGAATTGACAACTGCGCCGAATGCGACGCCGATGACGACGGCAACAGCCAGATCAACTACATTGCCGCGCAGCACAAAGTCACGGAAACCTTTCAGCATAGATACGCTCCTGGGAATTGAGAGAACCGGACAAACCGGACGCCCTCTGGATGAACGCAGCCATCGTATCGCACTTTGCGCGTCCTTCATACGCTCTGCTGCTCAAGCCTTGTTTACCGCATCGCATTGGCTTTCATTACATGTATCCGGTATTCTTCTCCGTTCATCGACCGCAAACCGGAGACCTGGATTGAAAAAAGTAGTAGAAAGCGCCGACGCAGCCGTAGCAGACATTCCCAATGGAGCCACGCTGATGCTCGGCGGCTTCGGCCTCTGTGGAATCCCGGAAAACCTTATTCAAGCTCTCGTGCGTCGCGGCGTAAAAAATCTCCGCACCATCAGCAACAACATGGGCGTCGACGGATTCGGAATGGGCCGGATGCTCGAAGCCGGCATGATCGTCTCCCACACCGGCAGCTACGTCGGCGAGAACAAGCTGCTCGAGGATATGGTGCTCAAGGGGAAACTCGACCTCACCCTCGTGCCCCAGGGCACGCTCGCCGAACGCATCCGCGCCGGAGGCGCCGGAATCCCGGCCTTCTACACGCCTGCCGGAGCGGGCACGCTGGTCGCCGAGGGCAAGGAGACGCGCGAGTTCGATGGCAAGCCGCATCTGCTCGAAAGCTGGCTCCGCGCCGACTTCGCATTCATCAAAGCCTGGAAGGGCGACACCGCAGGCAATCTCGTCTACCGCAAAACCGCGCGCAACTTCAACCCAATGATGGCGACTGCTGCAAAGATCACCATCGCCGAAGTCGAAGAATTGGTAGAACCCGGCCAGCTCGACGCCGACCACATCGTCACACCCGGAATCTACGTGAAGCGCATCCTGCAAGGAAAAAACTACGAGAAGCGCATCGAACGCAGAACCGTCCGCGCGGCAGCTACCGTGTAGGCGTAGGTGGCACTCGCTGCATCTGCTCCACCTGATCGCAAATCCCGCGGTACCGGCGCACATACCGGAAATCAGAAAACAAAGTGGCCGCCGCGATCAGCAGGCAGACCAGCAGAAACCACCGCTGGGACCGCTCTTTATGCTTCGCCATCTGACGAAAGCAAATCGACATCAGGAACGCGGCAATCGTAGCCAGCACTGTTAGAGGAGCGAGGCGGTTGCAATCAATGCCCGGACCCGGACGCATGAACCACACTGACGCCAGCAGTACGCCCACACACAAAATCCCGGTGCTTAATAATCGAAACGGAAACTTCGGACGAATCAGCGGAGCTTCTCCTCAAGCAATCAAGCCAGCATCTCTCTGATTGTCGCACTCGCAATTAACTTCGCAGCGGTCGCCCGCCGTACCTCGTCCAGCGTAAGCCCCGGAGCAATCTCCTCCACCATCAGCCCCTCTGGAGTCACGCGAATCCACGCCATCTCCGTCGCAATCGTATCCACTACCTTCAGACCGGTAATCGGCAGCGAGCAGCGCGGCAGAATCTTCGGCTGGCCGTCCTTCGTCGTGTGCTCCATGGCAACAATTACGCGCCGCGCGCTCGCCACCAGATCCATCGCGCCGCCCATGCCCTTCACCATCTTGCCCGGAATCATCCAGTTCGCCAGGTTCCCTTCCTCATCCACTTCCATCGCGCCCAGAATGCTCAGGTCGATATGGCCTCCGCGGATCATCGCGAACGAATCGGCGCTCGAAAAATAAGCGGTGCCGGGCAGCTCCGTCACCGTCTCTTTCCCGGCGTTGATGAGATCTGCATCTTCGCTTCCTTCAATCGGATATGGACCCACGCCCAGCATCCCATTTTCAGACTGAAGCACGACCTCCACGCCCGGCGGGACGTGATTCGCCACCAGCGTCGGCATTCCTATGCCCAGGTTTACATAAAAGCCGTCGCGCAGCTCACGCGCCACGCGCCGCACAATGCGTTCGCGCTTCAGAGCTGCTGTCATGCCATTCGCAGGATTCGATACAGTAGAAGTCATAAGGCGACTAAAAATAGTAGCAGTTTCGAATGCCTCATGCCTTCTTCAATTTTCGCGCTCGTTCGCTTGTCCGTGGAACCGTGCTCGTACTGGCCAGTCTTGCCGCTTCGCTGCTACTCTCCGGCTTCCCGCAGATACACCCCGCCTGGCCAATTGCATTTGCCGCCATTGCTGCACTGTGGGGAATGTATGAAACCACGCGCTGCCTGCGTCTCCGCTGGAGCTTCTATCACGGCGGCGTGCTCCTGCTGCTTTACATGGACGTAACCGCGCTGACCATGATCCTCTTCTTGCTGCTCTATCCCTACGCAGAATGGATACAGTAAAAGTCCGCGGCCCAATTATTGGGAATGGGCGCTCACCGGCTCCATCCCCTTAAGCGCCTCATCATAGGGAGCCCGCAACACCCC
The DNA here is from genome assembly GCA_963743135.1 of uncultured Acidobacteriaceae bacterium. Lineage (GTDB taxonomy): Bacteria > Acidobacteriota > Terriglobia > Terriglobales > Acidobacteriaceae > Silvibacterium. Next base: position 968,829 of record CAVUON010000005.1, on the reverse strand, counting down.
CCGCTCCGTAATGATCGCCGTAACATACTTCGCCGGAGTCACATCGAACGCCGGGTTCTCAATCCCCACACCGTGCGGAGTCAATTGCTTCCCGCCATGATGCGTAACCTCAACCGCGGCCCGCTCTTCAATCGGAATCGCATCGCCCGTCGCCGTTCCCATATCGATCGTCGACCACGGAGCCGCCACATAGAACGGAATCCCATGTTCCTTCGCCAGCACCGCCACGCCATAGGTGCCGATCTTGTTCGCCACGTCGCCATTCGCCGCAATGCGATCCGCGCCCACCACGACCGCCTGAATCTTTCCCGCGCGCATCCGGCTCGCCGCCATGTTGTCGCACAGCACCGTCGTCGGAATCCCGTCGTGCATCAGCTCCCACGCGGTCAGCCGTGCGCCCTGCAAAAAAGGCCGCGTCTCATCCGCATACACATGCAGCTTGCGTCCCTCGGCAACGGCGCTGCGAATCACCCCCAGCGCGGTCCCGTAACCACATGTTGCCAGAGCGCCCGCATTGCAATGCGTCAGCACGCCGCCCTCCTCCGGCATCAGCGATGCGCCAAAGTCTCCCATCGCGCGGCACGCGGCAATGTCCTCGTCATACATCTTCTGCGCTTCCGCTATCAGTCCCGCGCGAATCTCATCCACAGAAGCACCCGGCAGCGCCTTCAGAGCCTCGAACCTCCCGCCCATCCGCGTAATCGCCCAGAAGAGATTCACAGCCGTAGGCCGCGTCGCGGCCAGAACTGCACTGATCTTTTTCAAATCTCGTGACAAATCGGAAAGATTCCCAGCGTCACTGTTCTTCACGCCCAGAGCCACGCCCATGGCCGCAGCCACGCCAATGGCTGGCGCGCCGCGCACAACCATCGTGGTAATTACATCGGCGACTTCCTCATAGCTTGTCGCCAGAACATACGTTTCTTCCAGCGGCAAACGCGTCTGATCAAGAAAGCGAACGCCCCCATCGGTCCATTCAAGTGTCGGAATCATCTCCTTAAGTGTAAATTGTCCCGTCCAGTCAAGCATGCGCCCGGGTTGTATCGCGACTCCGTTTCAGACTGTCCCAAAATCGTGCAGGAGTGCCACATTGAGACTCGCAGAAGTCCCCTCCAACAAAAGTTGTCAGGCAATCGCGCAGGCCATCGATCATAAAAGCGTTACGATCCTGCATCTCTTCCCGGAGCATTCTTGTTGCGGCGGCTTTTCCTCATCTTCGGACTTCTCGCTGCATTCCCTGCAGGGCTCCACGCAGCGAGTGTTCTCTCCACCGTCCAGCAGATTCGCCAACTCACTCCAGCCGAGCTGAATCAGAGGAGACCGGTTCAGATTGAGGGAGTGGTGACATTTTATGAATCCGCGGAACACATCCTTTTTATTGAGGACGAAACCGGCCCCATCTTTGTCCGCACCACCCGCATCTTTCCATTTGTCAGGGGCGATCGGATCCAGGTGCGTGGTGTCACCGCAAACAGCTACCACGCAATGGTGGTAAGCGAGGATATGCGCGTAATCGGCAGTGCTTCTTTGCCGAAACCTTCACCAGCCACGTTTCCTGGCCTCATGTCCGGCAAATGGGACTGCGCCTATGTGAAGGTCGCCGGTACCGTTCTCTCGGCAACAATGCAGCAAACCATCGGTGCGCCATTCCTGCTGCTGGAAGTTCTCATGGATGGGGGCTACGTCGAGGTGCATCTGGAAAATCCCCAAGGATTGGATCTGCGCAAGCTGCTCGATTCCCGCGTTGAGTTGTCCGGTGTCTCCGGCGGCCGGTTCGACGGGAAATTCCAGCTCGTAGGCTCGAATCTATATCTCAGCTCGCCCGCCGAAATGCGGATCATTGCCCCCGCGCCAACCGACCCGCAAACCCTTTCGCTGACCCCCATGGATAGGGTGATGGGCGGCTACAACATCCTCGACCGCAGCCATCGCGTGCGCGTTCGCGGCAGCGTCACGTTGTATGAGCCGGGTTCGCAGCTGGTGATCGAAAACGCAGGCAACGCCATCCTCGTCCATACGCGGCAGAACGCTCCGCTGAACTTAGGCGATGCAGTGGACGCCACCGGCTTTGCCGACGCCAACGATTATGCGCAGAGCCTCGCTCACGGCCAGTTCTCGCGCCGTCAGGAAATGTCGTTTGTCCGTCCGCAACTGGCTGCCTGGCAAGACGCCGTCTCGGGCAAGTATGCCTTCAACCTTATCTCCATGCAGGGCCGCCTGATCGAACAGGTTCACGGCTCCAGGCAGGACACGCTCTTCATCAACTCAGGAGGCCACGTCTTCTCCGCTGCCTTGCGTTCTCCGGGATGGTCCGGAGCGCGGCTGCCGTCCTTCCCCGTAGGAAGCTACATCCGCGTCTCGGGCGTGTGCTTCGTCGAGAATGGAGGACCGTGGAACGGAGCACTCGGATTTGAACTGCACCTGCGTAACCCTCAGGATGTGCAAATTCTCGCGCGGCCTTCATGGTGGACTGCTCAGCACCTGATGTACATAACCGGCGCTCTGGGGCCGATGATCTTCGTCGCCCTCATCTGGGGAGCGCTGCTGCGCCGCCGGGTGCGCCGGCAAACCCAGCTCATCCGCCGCGGCATGCAAGAGGAAGCCGCGCGTGAACGGCATCAGGCATTTCTTGAAAAAGAACGCAGCCGCGTGTTGGAGGCGATCAACAGCCTGTTGCCGCTCGAAGAGGTATTGGGCATGATCACAGAGCTCATCAGCGACCAGATGGATGGCCTTGACTGCTGGTGCGATCTGGCCGTAAACGGAGCAATCGGCCGCGCCCGCGCACCGCAGCAGAAGCCTCCGGAAAGGGATGGCTCAAATCAGGTCCGGCGCGATATCCTTTCCGGCACCGGCGAACGCCTGGGTTTCCTGGCTCTCATATGGCAAAGCGAAGAGGAGTGGCAATCCGTGCGCCCCGAGATACTTGACATGGGCACGAGTCTTGCTGCGCTGGCCATTGACAATCGCCGTTTCTATGAAGGGCTGATTCACCGCTCCGAATACGATCAACTCACTGAGGTGCCGAACCGCTTTCTCCTCGAATCTCGCCTCAAAGAGGCTTTTGCGAATGCCCGGCGCAAGGAACACAGCTTCGCGCTGATCTTTGTAGACCTCGACCGCTTCAAATCAGTCAATGACCGCTACGGCCATCGTGTCGGGGATATGTATCTCCAGAATGTGGCAAGACGGCTGCTGGAAAAGCTGCGCGGTCAGGATACCCTCGCCCGCGTTGGCGGTGACGAGTTCATCGTCCTCATTCCCGTGGTGCAGGATCGCATCGAAGCCGAGGAGATCGCCTGGCGGCTGGCCAAATGCTTTGATTCGCCCTTTCGCATTGATGGGCGGACGCTGGAAGGCTCGGCCAGCATAGGGATTGCTCTTTATCCCGAGGACGGCATGAACGAAGATCAGCTCAAGCTGTTTGCTGACTCGGCGATGTACGCCAGCAAGCAGAGAGTGACAGATTGGGAGTGAAATGAACCATGTTGGGAGTGAGATGAACTATGATCAGCGGCCAAAATTGAAAAAGGCCGAGATGCGGCAATCTCGGCCTCTCTAAAACAACTCGGCGCTTAATACCGCCAGTGCCCCGCGATCCAAACATATCCGCCACCGCGAGGTGCCCAATGTCCCGGGATCCAGACACCGCCCGGACGAGGCGGCATCACCCAGCCTCCGTGAACCCAAACATACTTGTGTCCGTTCCAGCGCTGGTACCCATCGGTCCAGACATACGCGCGACCCGGCGGGACGGGACGATGCTCAACAATTGGAGGAGGCGGTGCTACACGTACGACTACTTGGGCGAAAGCCGCGCTCGTTCCCAGCAGCGCGGTAGCGGCTGCCGCCAGTAAAAACTTTTTCATTGGTCGTTCTCCGTTTCTTTTTGAAGCGTCTTACTACATTCCAGCTAAACACGGCCTTCCGCCCAAGGTTGCGAAGATTAATGCGCAGGCCATTCTAATTCGGCACGTCGCAACCGCCGGCATTCACAACATAGACCGCTCCGCCAACACTCACGGCAGGCGCTGCGCGAAGCGCATCCGGCCGAACGGCCAATCCTCATCGCACATGCGCGGTGGTTCGTCTCCCTGCACTCGCCATTGTCTTCGCTGGAAGATAGATCCGGGCACACGCGCCTGTGTAGTCTTCCTGGCTGCAATTCTGCAGGCGAATCGTGCCGCCGTGCTTCTGCACGATCCCCGCGCTTACCCAGAGTCCAAGCCCGGTGCCCTGTTCGCCCTTGGTTGTGAAGAAGGGCTGGAAGAGATGCTCCGCATCATCGTCCGTTATACCGGAGCCGCTGTCGGCCACCTCAAGCAACGCGCCCGCGCTGCGGAATTCCTCTGGCGGTGCGGCTTCAAGCCGGATGCGAACTTTGCCCGCGGGACCAGCCGCTTCGATTGCATTAACAAGAACGTTGGTCACAACCTGGCGAAGCTCGGCCGGAAATCCCTCGACCATGCAAGGTCCCCGAAATTCGCTCTTCACTTGAATTTGCTGCTGCGCGATGCGTCGCTCCAGCAACAGCAGTACCCCGTCGATCAGCTCCTTTAGATCGACGAGAATCGGAGCCTTCGATTCCCGGTAGAGGCTGAGCATGGCGCGGCTGATCTGCAAGGTGCGACCCAGTTCCAGCTGCGCCATCTGGAGGTATTCGATTCGCTTCGCGGAATCCTCTTCGTCGCGCAACAGATAGAGCAGGTTGGCAACCGAATCCAGTGGGTTGTGAATCTCGTGCGCGATGCTGGCCGCAAGTCGTCCCGCTATCGCCAGCTTTTCTCCCGAAATCAACGCGGATTCGGCGCGGCGCTGCTCCGTTACATCGCGAAACACCAGCACCACGCCCATCATCTCGCCATTGGCATCGAGAATCGGTGCGGCGCTGTCGTCGATAACATACTCGCTGCCCTGGCGCGAGATGAGCACCGTGTGATTGGACAAGCCAACCACGCGTCTCAGGCGAATAACTTTCTCTACGGGATTCTCCACGAGTTCGCGGGTATCTTCGTGAATAATGTGAAACACCTCGCTCAGAGGCTCACCCAGGGCGTCCTGCGAGCTCCAACCCGTAAGCCCGCTGGCAATCGCATTCAGAAATTCAACCCGGCCGAGAACGTCGCAGGCAATCACCGCGTCGCCGATTGATTCAAGAGTCGTCTGGAACCACTGGCGGCTCTCATGCACTTCGCGCGAACTCTGCTCCAGCGCCTCCAGCGATTCGTTATAGCTGCGAGAAACGGTGTGCAGCCGCTGCCGGGTGAATTGCGCCACAATCAGGCCGATGAGAAGCGAAGTTGCCAGAACTGAGACAAACTGAAGGTGTCGGATGTTAGGCGACAGCGCCGAAATTTTTTGCCGCCGTTCCTCTTCACCCTGCAGCATATCGTCGGCGACCGCACGGATTTGGTCCATCATCGACTTGTTCTGTTGATTAATCTGCGGAACGTGGATGAGCGCGGGATTCTTGTCAATCATGCCCTGCGCCCGTACAAGCCATATCTGGTAACGATCGGACAGAACAGCCAACTGTTGTTCTTCCGTCTCGTCGCCGGCCAGCTTCACGCGAAGATCCGCAAAATCCTTTTGAATAGCAACCGTTTCGGCGCTATAAGGCCCCAGCATGCGAGGATCGTCGGTGAGCATATAGCCGCGCATCCCCGTTTCCTGGTCCAGAATCAGCTTTTGCACTTCAGTGATCTGGCTCGTGATGCGGTCGCTGCGATCGATGGCGCGCAGGACCATGGTGGATCGGCCGAGCTGCCACAGGAAGAATCCGGCAAGCAGTAAAAGGAGTGATACAGGGACGAAAAGAGCTTGGCGTAAAATGCGTTGAAACTCACGCAGATTCACCCCAAATCCTCCTGGCCGATACTATCAGGCTGAGACGGAAGCACTTCCCGGACCCTTGCGAGCAGAAGGTTAGGGCCATCGCCCTTCAAAATCGTGAAATCCACCGCCTCGATCGTCTCCCTCGGCAGGTTGATATGGGCCGACAGCAGAAGGATGGGGACATCTGGCCGCAGCCTGCGCATTTCGACCGCGACCGCGCCCCCGTGCATCTCTGGCATGAAGTAGTCCAGCACAACCGCGTCCACACGCTCATCGGCAAAAATCTTCAGACCCGCGGCGCCATCCGCGGCGGTTACAACCCGGTAACCCGCGCGCTCCAGAACGATCCTGCGAATCTGCAGGCCTAGTTCTTCATCGTCTATGCAGAGAATCAATGGTTTAGGCAAGCTCTGGTTCCCTGGATCGCCTCTGACTGATGGCTAAATCGATGAATTGTTAGCGCGAGTATAGCAAACTGTTCCCGCCTTAGAACGAAAGAACCAGCAGTGTCACGTCCATAAATTCACGGAAGATTTGCATTCTCTTTCCCAAAACCGCGTTAACCTGATGGCAATTGAGGCGTTTCAGGCACTCCGGCTGGCGCGCTTCCTGACAAACCGCGAGGAAGGCCGCTTTGAGCCAGACAGTATTCGTTCTTGAAGACGACACGGATATTTCACGACTTATTCAGCATCATTTGGAGGCATCGGGCTTTGCAGTCCGCACCTTTTTCACTCCGACAAATCTGGTCTCCGACGCCGAGCGCCAGCCTCCCGTGCTCTTTCTCCTCGACATCATGGTTCCCGGCGGCGATGGCCTCGACGTCTGCCGCAGACTGCGGACTCACGCCGCACTGAGCACCATCCCCATTATTTTTCTCACCGCGCGCGCCGGTGAAAATGACCGCGTGCTGGGCCTTGAGCTTGGCGCGGACGACTACATTACCAAGCCGTTCTCCACGCGCGAGATGCTGGCGCGGGTCAAGGCGGTGCTGCGCCGCTTCGAGCGTCCTTCCACGCCCTCCGTTGTCACTTTCGACGATGTCGTCATCGATGCAAATGCGATGCAGCTCAAAGTGCGTGGCGAACTTACCACAACCACTGCAACCGAGTTTCGCCTGCTCGATTATCTGGCGCGCCATCCGGGGCGCGTCTTCAGCCGCGATCATCTCCTCGATGCCGTCTGGGGCGACGCCCGCTTCGTAACGCCGCGCTCCGTCGACGTGTACGTGCGCCGCATCCGCGAGAAAATCGAAACTGACGCCGAAGACCCAAGATATCTAAAGACAGTGCGGGGAGCCGGATACCGCTTCGAAATGCCCAAAGCCAGCTAAGATTCTGCGAGCCGGTAAAACAGTCACTAGACTTTCCGGCCGCATAACCGCTGATTAACTGTGCCCTGAGCCCTGTACCCTGACCCTTGAACGCTGTACGCTGAACCCTGAGAATGACCGGCCGAGTCTTCACGAAACTCTTCTTCTCCTTCGTCCTCGTGCTCTCCCTCAGCACGGCTGCGCTGGACTTTACCTTGCGGCGGTTCATGGCACACTCGCCGCCCGGCGAAATCCACCTGCTGCGCCGCGACCTCTTGCTCGCTTCCCTTCTGGCCATGGGACTCGCCATCGTCCTGTCGGCGTTTCTCGCCCAGCGCGCTGCCGCGCGGCTCAACCGAATCGTCACCTTCGCCCACCGCATTGCCGGCGGAGACTTCTCCGCCCGCGTGGCGGAGGGCAACCTCGACGAAATCTCCGAAGTCGCGAACGCGCTCGACGCCACCGCGGAACGTCTGGAAGCCAGCTTCCGCGCGCTTGAGTCCAAACAGCGCGAGCTCGCCGCCCTGCTCGACAGCATGCAGGAGGCCGTTATCGCCGTCGATGCGGGCGGCCGCATCGGCTGGTCAAACGCCGTCATGCAACGCATCGCGCCCGGCGCACAGCGTCCGGGTCAAGCCCTCGTCCATGCCGTGCGCGATCCTGAAGTTCTGGCCTGCGTCGAAGCCGCTCTAAGCCGCGGCGAGTTAAGCAGCGGCAAAGCCACATCGGTCGCTCCCGGCAGAACCTTCGACATCAACGCCGCTCCCACCCCCGGCGGCGGAGCCGTAGCCGTGTTGCACGACGTAACCGAGATTGCGCGCACCGAACAGATGCGACGCGACTTCATCGCCAACGTGTCGCATGAGTTGCGGACTCCGCTCACCTCCATCTCCGGCTATGTTGAAACCCTGCTCGAAGGCGACCTGGACCTTCCTGGACCAACGCGCGAATTCCTCGCCATCATCCTCAAGAACGCAACCCGCATGAATCGCCTCACGGAAGACCTGCTCGCGCTGGCCAGCGTCGAATCCGGCGACTACAAGGTCAAGTCCCGCCCCATCGCCGCCTCGGCGCTCGTGCAGGACGCCATGCACGCGCTCGCCGGAATGGTGATGGATCTCGACGTGAAACTCCAGCCCACAGATACGACCAACACCGTAGTGCTGGCTGACGAAGACGCGCTGACACAGGTCTTCGGCAACCTCATCGAGAATGCCGTGAAGTACGGCAAGGATGGCGAACGGGTGCTGATAGGCGCGCGCGACCAGGAGGGCTCCGTGGAATTTTTCGTGCAGGATTTCGGCCCCGGAATCTCCTCCGAACATGTGGACCGCATCTTCGAGCGTTTTTATCGCGTCGATAAAGCCCGCTCCCACGACTCCGGCGGAACCGGTCTCGGCCTCGCCATCGCCAAGCACATCGTCATGGCCCACGGAGGATCGATCCGCGTCGAAAGCGAACTCGGCTCCGGCGCAACCTTCCTCTTCACTCTGCCATTGGCGCCCCCCGAACCCTCGCTAAGTGCCTCCTGATTCACGGTTCATGTGGGTTGCAGCAGCCGCCACCCCTCCATTTTCCCGGGGACGGCGCATAGCTTCCGCACCGGTTACTTCGGAACGAAGAGGCGATTTCACCCTGCTCTGCTACTGCCCTTCACTCTGTTATTGCAAACCTTTTTAGTTGCTGGCTACTATTTTTACTAGTTCCCTTTGCCCAGGTTGACCAGTAACTTACGGTTGGGAAGCGAACGAGGCATGTCAGCGCACCCTGAGAAAGAAATCAGAGAGGTTTATTTCATGAAGAAGAATTGCCTGCTGCTCCTATTGTGTGCCGCGACCTGTGCGTCTGCGACCGCTCAAAACAAAATCGAGGATCGAATCGGCCAGTCAACCGAAGTTCTTAGGCAGATACTTGCCCGGCCCGATGCTATCCCTAGGCCAATTCTGAATAAGGCGGTGTGCGTGCTCGTCTTTCCCGGCGTAAAGAAAGTCGGAGTTGGCCTGGGTGTTACCTACGGCCGCGGCTTGATCGTCTGTCGCTCCGGAAATGACATGAACGGCCCGTGGTCTGCACCGGCGATGTACAAGCTGAATGTCGGCAGTTTAGGCGCACAGTTGGGAAGTTCCTCCACGGACTTCATAATTCTTGTAGAAAACAAGAGGAGTGCCCTCAAGGTCCTGTCCGGCAAGCTCAAGCTGGGCGCGGACGCGAGTGCGGTCGCAGGCCCAACTGGAGCGAACGCAACCGGCGCCAACGACACGAACTTCGATTTCGCTACTTATTCGAGAGCAAAGGGCGGATTATTCGCCGGCGCTTCCTTGGCTAGCGCTTCCATGGAGACCGACGATGACGCCAACAAGACCGTCTACGGAAAGGACATCACCGCAACGGAAATAGTCCGCGAGGGCGAGGTCAAGCCGACATCCGCAGGAGACGCGCTGGTCGCAGTACTCACGAAAGCATCTCCGAAGTAAATGTAAGCAGCCCTGACAGATGTCTCGGCCGGAAGTTTTCTTCGTGTCCTCAGCTGCTGATTTGATTGAAGGTGTTGGCCGACAAGTCCACACCTTCAATCAATCCGTCAATCCGGTCACCGGCTATCTTGGCCCGGCCTGATTTAAGGCAAGCATAAATCCACTCCGCTTTTTCTGAGCGTTCCATTACCTTCCGTAATACGATGGTGAGTTCAACCACTACTCTAGCGAAGGAACACTCTCGAATGCGCTCACCCTTCATCCGCATCGCCGGAACGCTCTTCAGCGTTCTGCTCACCGCATCAGCTCTCGCCCAGCAAACCCCAATTCAGATCACCGCCAACCTCACCGACGCGCCGCGCAAGCTCTATCACGCTGAGGTCGATCTTCCCGTCACCCCCGGTCCGCTCGCGCTCATCACGCCCCAGTGGATTCCCGGCGACCATCGTCCCACCGGCCCGGTCAGCGACATCACCGGAGTTGTCTTCACCGCCAACGGCAAACCGCTGCCCTGGCGTCGCGACGACGTAAATATGTACGAGTTCCACCTCGACATTCCCCCCGGCGTAACCACTCTGCACGCGCATCTCGACTGCATCGTCACCGCGCGCGTCTCGCATAAACTCGCCGTCCTCGAGTGGGAAAAGCTGCTTCTCTATCCTGCCGATAAGCCCGTCCGCGATATTCCCATCCAGCCCTCGCTCATCGTCCCCGCAGGCTGGGGAGTAGGCACCGCGCTCACGCCCATCGGCGGCGCCTCCTGGCCCGTCCCGCAGGCCAGAGCGGTCACACACTTCGCGGCCACCAACGTCGAGCAGCTTCAGGACTCGCCCATCATCACCGGCCAGTACTTCCACGAGTTCCCCCTGGCTCCTGACATCAGCCCAAAACACTACATCGATGTCGTCTCCGACTTTCCGCAGGATTCCAATCTGAACCCCGCCTTGCTCGCCAAAATCGCGAACCTCGTGCGCGAAGCCGACGCAGCCTACGGCTCTCACCACTACAACGAGTACCACTTCCTGCTCACGCTCTCCGATGTCGCGGGCGGCGAAGGGCTCGAACACGGCCAGTCCTCCGACAACGGCGTGCAGGAAAAAGGCTTCTCCCAGCCCGCGCTCGAGCTCGCCGACGCCGACCTGCTCTCGCATGAGTTCACCCACTCCTGGAACGGCAAATATCGTCGTCCCGTGGGCCTCTACCAACCCGACTTCGCTACCGCCCAGCAGGGCGCGCTCCTGTGGGTCTATGAGGGCATGACGCAGTATCTCGGCAATGTGCTGGCCGCGCGCTCAGGCCTCAAGTCGCAGCCCCAGTACCGCGACCTGCTCGCCATGTCCGCCGCCAGCCTCCAATACCGCCCCGGCCGCGACTGGCGGCCCACTGAAGACACCGCCGTAGCCGCCAGCGTGCTGCGCGGCGGCAATCCCGCCTGGACCAACTGGAGACGCGGACAGGACTACTACCAGGAAGGCGAGCTGGTCTGGCTCGACGCCGACACCCTCATCCGCCAGAAGACGAACAATCAGAAATCGCTCACCGATTTCCTCCGCATCTTTCTCGGCAAAGGCGGCAACACCGGCCCGCTGATTGTTCCCTATACCTTCGATGAGTTGGTCGCCGACCTCAACCAGGTGCTGCCCTATGACTGGGCGACCTTCCTGCACGATCGCGTCTACAAAATCGATCCTCAGGCTGACTTCGACGGCATCGAGCGCGGCGGATACAAGGTCGTCTTCACCGATCAGCCCAACCCCTCTGAAAAATTGATATCCCATGCCGAAGGCGTCCGCTACGGCGGTGTCGACTGCTGGTACTCCATCGGACTGCGCGTCGACAAAGAGGGCAAAATTGCCGACGTGCTCTGGAACGGCCCAGCCGACAAGGCAGGTGTAGCGCCCGGCGAAAAGATCATCGCCATCAACGGCCAGATCTCCTCACCGGACGTTCTGAAGCAGGCCATTCGCGACGCGAAAAGCAACACCGAACCAATCCACCTCATCCTGCAGGCCGACGCCTACGTCGTGAATGCCGACATCGACTACCACGACGGAGAACGCTACCCATCCCTGCAACGAGTAAACGGAACCCCCGACTACCTCGACGACATCACCACCCCGTTAGTAAAAACGGACGACACCAAACCCCTATTCACCCACCACGAGGATCAGGCAGCCAGTTCTGACTAATGCCATCCGCAGCAGCACAAAAATGGGTGGCCCATCCTTGACGCGCACCATGCGTCAAGGACGGGAAAACCTCCAACCCAAACTGATGTGATCCTGCGCGACGCGCAGCGAAGTCGAAGGGTCTGCTTTTTCTCAGCCACCGCCCGCCTGAATTAATTCATTGACTCGGCAGGAACCGCTTAATACATCGACATCGTCGGACGCTCTTCGCCGTAGTAAATGGCAACGCGCCCACTGGGTCTGGAAGAGCCCTACTTCACACCGATAACCATTGAATCCGGACCCACAAGATGTTCCACGCGCGCTTCGCGAAACCCGGCTTCCTTCATCCACCCAATGCATTCCGCCCCGGTGTAGTCAAACCCTCCAGCCGTCTCGATGAGCATGTTCAGGCTCATCATCAGACCGAACGCGTTCTTCGAGCGGTCGTCGTCGATCATTGCGTCATAGGCCACCAGCGCCCCACCGGGATTGAGCGCCTTGTAGGCTTTCCCGACCAGCATCTTCTTATCGTCCAGGTTCCAATCGTGAAGGATATGTCCCATCGTAATGACGTCCACCTTCGGCAGCTCCTCGGCAAAAAAGTCTCCCGGCTGGAAGCGCACTCGATCGCTCACCCCGTTGGTTTTGGCGTATTCCTCGAAGATCGGTCCAACCTCAGCCAGGTCAAACCCCATGCCTCGAAGATGCGGATTGGCCAGCGCGATCTGCACCGCCAGATCTCCCTGCGCGGTTCCCACGTCCGCATAAGTCTTGTACTTCGCCCAGGGGATCTTCCTCGCAATCGCCATATTCGCGCCGTGGCTGATGCCTGACATCGCAGCGAGAAACCCCTTGAGCCGGGCCGGGTCGGCATACAAAGCCTGAAACGGAGACGCGCCGCTGTCTTCCTTGGCTTCGTTTTGTTGCTGTCCGGTCCGAAGCGCTTCGGTCAGATGGTTCCAGAACCCGAAAAGCCGGGCATTGGCCATCTCCAGGACGCCGCCGATGTAGCTCGGCTTGCGCCGGTCTAGGAAGAAATCGGTCTCGGGTGTGTTGGAATATGTCTCCTTCGATCTCTCCAGAAAGCCCAGCGCAACCAGCGCATCCAGGTAATCGCGTGCCGAACGGGTATGCAGTCCCAGGCGCCCCGCCAGCTCGCTAAACTCCTGTGGACCGTTCGCCAGTTCGGTGAATACACCCATTTCAACCGCGCTCAGCAGCACCTTCGATGCCCAGAATCCCAGGCCGGTTTGCATAATATGCTCCGGCGTCAGCTCTGCCTTCGAACTCATCGCTCCCCTCCGCAAAAATCCAACCGATCGTACTCGACTCCGTAGGCCCGGCACAAGCCAGCCCGCTAAAGGTTGGCTACAGGCAAACTAATGAGCCAATTTATTGGAGCCGGTGCATCATCGCGTCGACGCGCTTGAGTGGAAAAACGAGCGGGTGCGCGTGAAGGTTTGAGTAAGTCGACCTGCTCTCGTCGACTAACTCTATAACTTCATCAAAATATATCGAGCGCAGGCTCGCCCTGAGCGTCTGTCTCGATAGAAGCGCCACGGCGCGAATGAGAAACGCAGCCCGGCGTTCTTCGAACGAACAACTTTGAGAGGCGAGCAATGAAATTATGTCGTAACGACGCCGCAAGGCGGACGATGAACTATGTCCGGATGTTTGCTTTTCTAACGCTGGCCGTGACGCTCTTTGTGCGAAGCGCAGACGCACAAGCCCAGGCTAAAGATTCCCAACCGCAAACCTATCAAACCCTTTACCTGGCCAGCCCCGCTCAACAAAACGACGCTGTCGAAATCGTGACCGACCTCCGCAATATGCTCCCGCGGGCGAAAGTGTATTATGTCCCGTCGCAGAGCGCCATTTCGATGATTGGTACTGCCGACGATTTCCTGGTCGCGAAGAAGATACTCTCGGATATCGACCGCGCCAGGAAGATATACCGCCTCACTTATACCATCACTGAGACTGACAGCGGCCAGTCCCTGGGAACGCATCGCGTAGCCCTCATTGTCGCCTCGGGAGAAACGACTGACCTCAAACAAGGCATTAAGGTGCCAATTGTCACTGGGACTAACGACCCCGGAACCTCAACCGCAAGCAGCCAGGTGCAATATCTCGATGTAGGGTTGAACATCAAAGCATCGCTGACTGGATCCTCGGACGACTTGAGACTGCATACCAAGGTCGAGCAATCGAGTCTCGCAGAGGAAAAGTCCAGTATGGGCGCACAAGACCCGGTGATTCGCCAAACCACACTGGAAGGAATGTCGACTCTGACGCAAGGCAGGCCGGTTGTTCTGGGATCGCTCGATATCCCCGGCAGCACACGGCACATGGAAATCGAAGTTAGCTCAGAGCCCGTTCAATAGATACGAAAAACGACACTCGATCCTCAGCGGGATGAATCAAAAACCGCTCGGCACCGAAGCACAGCCAGTAGCGATGCGACGCTGGAAAACGCATTTGAATTATCCAAAACTGCTAAACTAGAAGAAGAGAACACGAGGGGCGCAGCCAAAAGCTGTGCCCTCGTTGTGTTTCAGGCTTTCTCACCAAATAAGCCCCTTAGTTTCTACACTATGCCTGTAACTTTCGACTTATCAGGGGAATGCAGCCTGTATCTCCCGCTAAGCCACGTAAAATCAAGACCATAACAAAAAACAAACTCGCGAGATAAATCTGGAGGGAGGCAAGCAAGCAATTGACGGCCCTTGCAAGCGCGCCCTGAGCCTTGCAATCCTCCATCCGGCACATCTCCGGCAACCATTCCAATGAGAGGCTAAACCAAACAGAACCATGAACATACTGACAACTACCATATTTATCAAGAATATACAGGGTATATTGTCGCTAAGTTCAGTAAAAACAAGACCATACAGGAAAAGATAGCACCTCTTGCCACCAAAGAGAGTGCCGTAATCTTCCTTCTTAACCGGCCAGAGCGCCAATAAATACCATATTTATCAATTATATAGCGCAACAAAAAATGTTAAGCCCAGCATTATCTATGACATAGCAAAAACAAGGGGGGTGGGCTACCGGCTGCCGTGACAGTTTTGTGCCGATCTGGACACAGCCCTCCGCTTCACCAACCCCGGCTCTTTAGCCAGATTTATCAATCGTTTTAACAGTCCTTTCATTTTCCCTCTTTAGGGTAGAGGCTGGTGATCCTCAAGACTCAGGAAGTTCGCGTGTCGGAACCCTCCGCTCCACCGTTGCCGGGAACAGGATTGTCTGCCGTTCCGCCAGCTACCGGCGAACACTCGGCGATCCGAAAGTACCTGCTTAGCCGGGGCAGTTCGGCATTTGCCGACAAGGGTTTCCGCTGGCTGATGGTTCTGTGCGCCTTCAGCATCTTCGGCATCGTCGCCTTGATCGCCACCGAACTGGTGATGCGCTCCCGGCTCTCGATCGCGAAGTTCGGCCTGCACTTTTTCTTCGGCAGCGCATGGGACCCGGTCAACGGCAACTACGGCGCGCTGCCCTTCATCTACGGCACGCTGGTCTCCTCGCTGATAGGGCTGGTGATCGCGGTTCCCCTGGCCATCGGACTTGCCATCTTCCTCACCGAGATGTGCCCTCTGATGCTACGCGGACCACTCTCCTTTTTGACCGAACTTTTGGCCGCTATCCCTAGCGTTGTCTATGGTTTATGGGCAATATTTGTACTTGTCCCCATCCTCCGCAATGATGTAAACCCGATCCTCATGCGCCTCTTCGGCTGGACCGGCCTGTTCGCCAAACCGAACTTCGGCATCGGAATGCTGGCTGCGGGCGTAATCCTCGCCATCATGATTCTGCCCATCATCTCCTCCCTCACCCGCGAGGTAATGACCGCCGTGCCGTACACACAGCGCGAAGCCGTACTCGCATTGGGCGCAACGCGGTGGGAGATGATCCGCATGGGCGTGCTGCGAAACGCGCGCATCGGCATCGTCGGTTCCGTGATCCTCGGCCTCGGCCGCGCCCTCGGCGAAACCATGGCCGTGACTATGGTGATCGGCAACCGTCCGGAGGTCGTCAAAAACCTGCTCGCGCCCGCATATAGTATGGCCAGCGTGATCGCAAACGAGTTCAGTGAAGCCTCGGACAGCCTATATTTGAGCGCGCTGGTCGAGATCGGCCTGGCGCTTTTCATCGTCACCATCATCGTGAACGCGCTCGCGCGTTTGCTGGTGTGGGCTGTGACCCGCGGCGCCCCGGCGAGGGTTACGTAGATGCCGAGCCAATATCAGACAAGCGCCTTTAACCGCTTCCGGCGCACGGCCTCCAACCACTTGGCGTCCGGGCTGGCCGTGCTGAGCACCATCCTCGTAGTCGCGCCGCTGGTGGCGATCTTCGCGTACTTGCTCTACAAGGGAACAACCTCGCTTAATCTCGCCTTCTTCACGCAGGTTCCCAAACCCGTAGGCGAAAGCGGCGGCGGCATGGCAAACGCCATTGTCGGTTCTGGAGTTTTGCTGGCTGTAGGCAGTGTGCTCGGCGTCCCCATAGGCATCGCCGCGGGAATCTTTCTCGCCGAGTTTGGACGCGGCGGCAAGCTGGCTAACGTCGTCCGCTTCACGGCAGATGTGCTCAACGGCGTTCCGTCCATCGTCATGGGCATTGCAATCTATTCGCTCATCGTGCTGCCGCAGAAGCACTTCTCCGCGCTCGCCGGAGGCGTCGCGCTGGGTATCATGATGATTCCCACCATCACCCGCACCACTGAAGAGATGCTGCTCATGGTGCCGCACGCCGTGCGCGAAGCAGCGCTCGGGCTGGGCGTTCCCAACTGGCGCTCCGTGCTCTCGATTACGTTGAAGACCGCATCGCCCGGTGTCATCACCGGATGCATGCTCGCCTTCGCACGGGTGGCCGGAGAAACCGCTCCGCTGTTGTTTACCGCCTTTGGAAACCAGTTCTGGAGCGCCAATATCAATCAGCCAATCGCCGCGCTGCCACTGCAGATTTATGTCTACGCCCTCTCGCCTTACGACGAGTGGCACCGCCTGGCCTGGGCAGGAGCTCTGGTATTGATTCTGCTGATTGTGATCTCGGTTTCTCTCGTGCGATACGTCACAACGCGCGGCGTGTTGAAAGGGGCAAGTTAAGTGGGAGTTGGAATTCAGGTAAAGGATCTGAATGCGTGGTACGGCGCGAACCATACGCTGCTGGATATCAACCTGCATATCCCCGCAAATCAGGCGACGGCGCTCATCGGCCCCTCCGGCTGCGGCAAGTCCACCTTCGTGCGCTGTCTTAACCGGATGCACGAGACCAACCCCATCGCTCGGGTGACCGGTTCCGTTCATATCGGCGAGCTGGATATTTACGCCGACGTCTCTCCCGTCGAGGTTCGCCGTCGTATAGGCATGGTCTTTCAGCGGCCCAACCCCTTTCCCACCATGTCGATTTACGACAACGTTGCCTCGGGACTCCGCCTCAATGGATTTCGCAACCGGCGCGTGCTCGATGAGGTCGTCGAGCGCTCTTTGAAACATGCCGCGCTCTGGGAAGAGGTAAAGGACGATCTCAAGAAGAAATCCGGCGCCAGTCTTTCCGGAGGCCAACAGCAGCGTTTGTGCATCGCACGCGCTCTGGCCGTCGATCCCGAAGTGCTTCTGATGGACGAGCCGGCCTCCGCCCTCGATCCCGTTTCAACTGCGAAGATCGAAGACCTGATCTTTCAGTTGAAGTCGCAGTACACCATCGTGATCGTGACGCACAATATGCAGCAGGCGGCGCGCGTAGCCGAACGCACGGGATTTTTCCTGAACGGCAGGCTCGTCGAATTCGATTCGACCCATAAAATCTTTACCAATCCCGGCGACAAGCGGACGGAAGATTACATCACTGGCAGGTTCGGATGACACGAGTTCGTTTCCAGCGTAGCCTCGATGATTTGAAAGAAAAATTGCTGGTCATGGCCGGCATGGCCGAGCAGGCAATTCAGCGCGCCGTAGAAGCCTACCGCGTGCGCGACCTTTCCATCTGCGATCTTGTAGACCGTGGCGAGCTGGCCATCAACCGCTACGAGCGCGAGATCGATCAGATGGCGCTCGATCTGCTCGCGATGGAACAGCCCATGGCCATCGACCTGCGTTTCATACTCGCCGTCATCAAGATCAATGCCGATGTTGAACGCGTGGGTGACTCGGCAAACAGCATCAGCGACCGCGTGCGCGAACTGCAGGCTTTCCCAGTCGTGGAAATGCCCGTGGATATTCCGAAAATGGCTAGCCTCGCAGGTGCGATGGTCCGGAAGGCTCTGCAAGCATTTATCGAAGCAGACGCCAGCGTGGCTGAGTCCGTTCTCTCGATGGACGATACGGTGGACCGGCTTAACGAAATGGCCTATTTCGCACTGCTGAACGTGATGAAGACCGAACCGCATCTCACTCCACAAGCCTTGAGTGCGCTGATGATCTCGCGCATCCTCGAGCGCGTAGCCGACCACGCAACCAACATTGCCGAAGACGTGATCTTCTGGGTTCGCGGCGCCGACGTTCGCCATCACATGCTGGCAAACGAATCGAAACAGGTTTAAGGCTCTCCCTCACACCACCAGTCGAGGAGAGCAATGCGCGGATAGTAGAGTCCGAAGCAGACAGGCAACCCGCTTCCCTCCGCTTCACGCAAAGCTCGCGCGTAGCGGGCCAGTTGCGGAGCATAAACCTCGCGCTGGTGCGCCAGAAAGTCCGCGTTTCCGGCCGGAGCGCTCATCTTGTAATCGACAATCCAAAGATGATCCTCGCCGGACACGCGCGGCGCATTCCCCGCAACAAAGACGCGATCCGCGCGCAACGTTTCCAGCGCCCCGTCATTCCATCCCGTCCACGATGCCTCGGATTGCGCCTGCGGATGAGGCGCGAGAATCCACGCGCCATCCGGATCGCTAACGCAGTTTCTTACGGCCGCCAGAACTTCCTCGACTGAGTCTTCAAGAGCCTTCCCGGAATAGGCAAACGCCTGTAGCAGCGAGCGGGCCGGAATTCGCAGAGACTCAAGCGCAACCCCGCCGCTGAACTGCTCCAGAAGCGCGTGGACAACACTGCCCTTCTGCCGCGCGTCGCGGGATCCTTCGGGCCTTGTCAGAGAAGCTTCCGCTCCCCCTGGATTTGTGTCCGCCATCGTTACATTCTTAAGGCGCGGAGCCAGCTCCGCGTCAACAGGCAAGCGGCGCAGCAGAAGCTTCGGACGCGTCCCAGCTCCGGCCGCAGTATCCACGCCGGCTGCAATATCAAACCCAGCCTCCTTATCGCTCCCAGCAGGAAAGCTAATCAAAGTGCCGTTCTGCGTCTTCTCATCCACTTCCTGCGCCGCTTCAAAGTCAGCCTTCAGCGCAGGCCACGCAACAGCAAGCAGGCTCTTAGGATCTCCCGGCTTCAGCCCGGATGTCGTCACGGTGGCCGTCCCCAGCAGGTGCAGCGATTTCCGCGCGCGCGTGCATGCCACATAGAGCAAGCGCTTCAACTCATCATCGGCACGCTGGCTGCGCTGCCTCTGCACCCAGCCATAAGTGGGATGCTTATCGTCTCCGCGGTACCCAATAGGAGCAACAATCATCTCCGTCTCGCCCGTCTCAGGATTGGTGCGTTCCAGCGAACAGATAAGTTGCTGCCTATCCTGTGCGGCTCGGCGGTCGAGACCGGGCACAATCACCACATCAAAACCAAGCCCCTTAGCCTTGTGAATGGTCATAAGCTGCACGCCGGCGCGCTCGCTCACACGAGGGTCAGGGTGTGCGTAAAGCCGCTCCATTTCCGCCTCGAAATCTTCCGTAAGGCAGGCCATGCCGTCGGGAGTCACCGCGTCGAGCATGGCGAAAAAGACCTCCGTGTTCTCATAGGCGGCAGCGTCGATGCAGTGGGAACCGCCCAGACTGCGCCACGTCCGCTCAATCCATTGCGAGAAGGAAGCAGAGTGAAGTCCCTCGAAACGAACAGCAAGCGCCTGCTTCAGAATTGCGGACACGCGTTGCAAACGCGCAGATCCGTCCTGCGTGAGCAACGGCGATCGCAATTCGATCAATTCGAGGACCGGCAAATGCCGGAAGGCCGGATCGTCGGCTCCGGTAAGCACATGCAGATCCTCAAGCGTTAGCCCGCACCACGGAGCGCGAAGCACTGAGAGCCACGCAATGCGGTCCATGGGGTGAAGCAAAGCGCGGACCAGCGAAAGCAGGTCGAGCAATTCCTGCCGCTCATTCAGCTTCTCCAGTTCGACGGCACGAAAAGGAACGTCGCGCTTTCGCAGCAGGGCAACAATTTTCGCCAGATGGGGACGCGAGCGCACCAGCACGGCTACGCGATACTCGGTTCCTTCCGCGCGTGCGTGCTCAATGCGATCCTCGTGCTGCGCCAGAATGGCAAGAACCTGCTCTGCTTCGCCCTCGAGCGCGTCTTCCTTTTCTTCTGGCGCTGGTTTGCGGTCAGCGTTGCCAATAATCTGTGGGTAAACATGTACGGCCTCGCCCGGCAACGAAGGCTCAGAAGCGACAGTATGCGAATATCCAACCTGCGAGGGGTCGGCATTGCCTACCCGCTCGAAGATCGCGTTGAACATCTCGTTCCAGCGCGTCGTGAGCCCGGCATGCGATCTAAAGTTGGTCAACAATTCTAATGGCTCAAAATTCACGGTATGCTCTTCCGAAACAAGCCCATCTCTCGTGACCTGCTCGAAAAGTTCCACCTCGGCCTGGCGAAAAAGATAAACAGATTGCATCGGGTCGCCCACAAAAAAACAGGTTCGCCCGTCGTTCGTCTCCCACGCGCGAACCAGTAGTCGCAGCAATTCATGCTGGCTGCGCGAGGTGTCCTGAAATTCATCTACCAGAAAGTGGCGAATATTGCCGCTCAACGCCAACAAAACGTCAGGGCTTGCATCCGAGTTGCCCAGCACTTCCCGCGCAGCAAGACTCAATTCTGTAAAGTCAACCGTGTCCCGCTCGGCAAACAAAACACGCAGTTCGGCAACCGCCCGCCGCAGCGTCATAAATATATGGCGAAGCGTCTTCCACTGCTTTTCCTCGTAACGCGGCTCCGGCAGATCGCGTGCGGCACACAGAGCTTCGCGAAGACCGGGAATTTGCTGGAGCCTTGTCAGCAGATCGCCCATGCGCGCTTTCATTTTCTTCTGCTCGCTGTTGCTGGAAGGAAAGCCAAAGGTTTTATTCAGGCCGCCGGGTTTGCGCCACTCGTCCTTCGTCAGCAGGAGCTGGCAGATACAGCGCCAATGCTCCACGGCTCCGGCATCAGGCGGAGGCGGTGCACTGATTGCCGTGAGAGTCGCCATTTCCGCATAGCCCCTTTCACACGCATAGTGCGCCAGCTCGAAAAGCTCAACTGCAAGCAGCGACTGTGACATCAAAAGTCGGTAAGCCTCAGCGTGAACGCGTTTCACCTCATCGCGAAACGGGCGCTCGAGCCGCGAGCGCGCTCTATCCCATTCGTCCTCGTCCATGTTGCCTGTGAGAGGAAAAGCCCTGATCCACTGATCGCGGTGCGCAAGCATTCCCGCAATCAGCCCCTCGCAGTCAGGCAAATTATTGTCGCGCAACTCCAGCAGATGTGTGAGCGCAGTGTCGAGTTCCGGCTCCGCTGAACCTAGCAACCCCAGCGTGCGCCGCGCCGCCTGCGCGTAGAGCGGAGCCGCATTCTCCGACGGAGAAAGCCGTCCGCCCATGCGTGATAGCAGAGGCTGATTGTGCGCAATACGCAGACAAAGCGAGTCAATAGTTTCAATATTCAGGCGATGCGGCTGCTCCAGCAGCCGCCATCCTCGAGCTTCGGACTGCGCCAGCGCCGCACGCGCCAGGGAGATGCGCTCGTCTTCACCAGGCTCAAAATCGCCCTGCGAGGCCTCTCCAAGACGACCAAGAACGCGTGCCCGCATCTCAGCCGTCGCCGCACGCGTGAACGTGATCGCCAGAATCTCTTCCGGCTCCTCTACCGCCGCGAGCAGCTTGAGAAAGCGCCGCGTGAGCAGGTCGGTCTTACCGGAACCCGCGGGAGCGCGCACAATGAAGGACCGCTCCAGCGCAAGTGCGCGCTCTCTCACGTTGCCGTCGGCGGGAACCCTAGTCATCGCTGTCATTCCCTGCCTCATCGCCATTTTCTTCCAGCGGATTCTGGAGTTCCGGTACGCGACAAAGCCCAGGTAACGGACAATGCTGACAAGTCTTCTTCCCTTCTTTCGGGTCTACGACGGCCTCGCCGCGCAGAAACTCCGCGGCGAGAGCCAGCAATGCGTCATGCCACCCGTCGCGCATTGCTTCGGTGTAAGGGTCTCTAACGAGCGACGCGTTTTGTTTGGCGCCCGCGAAGGGTTGTGCGCTTGCATCCGCAACGCTACCGCTGAAACAGCTTTTTCCCGCGACGATGCGCGCGAAGAGAATTCCGCGCAGATCCTCCACATTGCCGAAGACAGCATAGAGAGGCAGCTGCGGATCGCTAGGGCGCGGCGGCTTCCAATCATTCGGCGAGACCGCTCCTGTTTTATAGTCGATGAGCAGGCGGTTGAAGCCATCCACTTGGTCGATCCTGTCGGCGCGCAGCTTAAGGTTCAAGCCCCCTACATTCACGCCGTTCAATTCCTCTTCGCATCCGATCACTTCAAAGCGCAGGCGCTCGGCTTCGATGCGCATCCACTCCTCAAGTCGCATCTGCAGGCGGCGCTGCTCGCTTAACAGATACGCGCAAATCCATGAGTCGTCGGAGGTATCGAACCGCCCGAATACTTCTGCGATGGCCGAAGTCAAAATACCGGTAAGACGCCCTTCGCGGACTGCCGCCTTAAGATCGCCCAGCGAATGCAGTGCGCCACCGGTTGGAGACCATATTTTCTCGAGCGCAGCGTGCAGAAGTATTCCGCGCTCCGCAGCCGAAAGACCCCAGTCACTGCGATTGAGTTTTTCGGCACGCAAACGCTTTGCCGCAAACGCCTTGAAAGGGCAGGCTGCCTGGTCTTTCAGAACCTCCGACCCACCCGGTGACCGATCTGGCGGCCACGCGATGCTTCCCGATGTGTCTTCAACCTCTTCCAGTCGCTGCGCCTGGTGATCGATCGACCCGGGCAGCGGCTTCGCGTCCTGCCATCCTGCCTTCTGCGGCAGCAACGGAGAAGGCCGCAATTCGCCGTCCTTGTCGCGTTCGGAGCGGCTGAAAACAACGACCGGTGCGCTCTTCGCAATGCGCGCCGTGACGGCTTTCCCCAATTCAAGATCGCTCTCCGCATCGGAATACGGCATTTGAAATTGCCGCTGCACTTCATTAGGCAGCAGAGGATGAGGCCGCCCGCGCTGAGGCCAGCTTTCATCGTCCGCCGAAAGAAACCAGAGCGCATCGAATTGTTGCCCGGAAGATTCAAGTGCCCCCATGATCTGCACAGGAGCGCCCTGCGACTCGGGCGAGAAGATCGTCTCGAGCGCATGAGACTCCAGAATATGAAGAAAATCACTGTAGTCTATACGCCGCCCATCAAAGTCAAGCAGAGCAATCTCGTCCAGCGCGTGCTCCCAACGACGCAGAGCCTGAAAGTGGATCGTGTCGCGACCCTCCGAACCGGGCCAGCCGGCCTCGCGCAGCAACATTTGCGCCAGATCCACCCAGCGGCCTGGCAAACGGCCTTCTTCTGCAATTCGATTCGTCAACGCGGCCCTATGCGCACTGTCCAACTTTGCCAGCGATCGCAACCGAAATGTTTCGGTCTGCTTCAGAAAAGCGCGCAGCATTATTTCAAGTGAGAGCGATCCGGAATCGCGGCGTTTTGCGTCCAGCTTTGCGAGCGCGAGATATTCCGTGCTGTTTGAGGTGAGGAACCCGGAGAGCAACAGCCACGAGACCTCTTCCTCGCGCAGTGGCGCGTGCAGCCAACGCAGCAACAGCAGCGAAGCGCGGATAGCAGGCACATGCGCCAACCGCTGGCCTAGCGAAAACTCATAGGGCATAGTCTGCCCAGCAAAAACATCGTCTGTTCGCGGCATGAGGACACGACGAAAAATGCGTTCAATCTCGCTGCGCATCTCGTTCATCTCGGGCACAAGAACGCCGATGCGCGTCTTAGGATTGTGTTCGATCAGCGAGCGGGCCCACCATGCGCAGGCCGCGATCTCTTCGCGCAAACCGGCGGCGCAGATAAATTCACTCCGCGAGTCAAACGCAGGCTCGGCAAATTGCACACGCACGCCGCAAGCGGCAAGCGCACGCAGCAGGCTATCCTGCGCGGGGGTAGTCCGATCAAAGCCCGACAAAAGCATTTCCCCAGGCAATGTGTTCGGGTTCAGCGATGCGGCAAGTTTCGTCTCCAGCCCTCCGCGTGACATCCAGTTCCGGTGGACGCACTCGCGATCGAAATTTGCCGCCCATTGACGAAAACCTTCGGCGTCGGTTTTCCCCCACGCGCGGCTGCGCTCGGCATGAGCTTCATAGACGCTAAGAAGTGCATAGGCGCTTTCAGCAAGCGACGCTATGCTTCCGGGCGAAACCAGCAGCGCCGCGTCTTCGCGCTGCATCCGCGTCCAAACGTTGCGTTCCTGTAGGCTGGTCAACAGCAGCGGACCATCGGCGACGCCGATTGCCTGTGCCTGCCACTGGCCCCGCACCCACGTATCCCAATCTTCAATTGCCGGAGTAGCCCACGCGCGGCGTCCCGTGTGGCGCTGCTGTATGGCGTACTCGCGCTGCAGCCAGCGGGCGGCGCGCACATTCGCGGTAAGAATAGTCGCGCCCGAAGCGAACGCCTGCGAGATTTCTTCTGGAAGTGGCATGGCAGTGCAGGGTGAAACTCAAGTGTAAACTGAGCGTTAATGCGTATTTCTCCCGGGATTTTGGTGCCGCTTCTCGCAGTCGCTCTGGCTGGTATTTCCGGGTGCCACAAGGCGTCCGCTCCTGCAACCGCGAACAGCGGCGTGAAGCAGTACCACGTGCGTGGTGTAGTGGTTTCGACCGATGCGGCAAAGGGCGAAGTAATGCTCGATACAGAGGCCATCCCCGGATTCATGGACGCGATGACGATGCCATACACGCTCAGGAATGCAAGCATAATCTCCGAGCTTCACCCCGGGGACACGATCACTGCGACTCTGCTGGCCTCAAATACCTCGGATGTTTTGGATGAGATCGTGATCGTTGGGCAGGCAAAGGCGGACTACCTCCCGCCGGTGCAATACCAGCCGCTTACATCTGGCGAAAGCATCCCCGACTTCAAGCTGCTGAACCAGAGTGGCAGGATGATCCATCTGACGCAGTTTCGAGGCAAGGTGCTCCTACTTACCTTCATTTACACGCGCTGTCCGCTCGCAAATTATTGCCCGCGCATGAGCCGTAACTTCGCCGAAATCGACAAGGCGCTGGCCGCGGATCCGTCTTCATATGCTAAGACGCACCTCCTGAGTGTAAGCTTCGATCCTGATTACGACACGCCAGCGGTTCTTCGCAGCTACGGCGGAGCGTATACGGGCAACTATACCAAGGAGAACTTCGCGCATTGGGACTTCGCCGCTCCCCCAAAGAAGGAGCTGCCGCAGGTGCTGAAATTTTTTCTGGTTGGCGTAACGCCGGGGCAAAACCACACGCTCACACATTCTCTTTCGACTATCGTGATCACTCCGCAGGGCACAATCTATAAGTGGTATCCCACCAATGACTGGACTCCGCAACAACTGTTGGCGGACGTGAAAGAATTGCTCAAGGATAAAACGCATTCATGATCGTAATTCTGATGGGCGTTACCGCTTCTGGAAAATCGACCATCGCCGCGGAACTTATCCGGCTGACCGGATGGCAGTTTGCCGAGGGCGACGACTATCACAGCCCTGCCAACAAGCAGAAGATGCACGCGGGCCTGCCACTCACGGATGAAGACCGCGCACCCTGGCTGGCCAGCCTGCACAATGTGATCGCCGCGTGGGTTCGCAACGGCCAAAGTGGCGTGATGACTTGTTCGGCGCTGAAGCAGTCATATCGCGATGTGCTTACAAAGGGTGTCCCGAATGGCCTATGCCGATTCGTCCTTTTGGAGGCGCCCCTTGCTGTTCTTGAGGAGAGGCTGAAGGATCGGCCCGGGCATTTTATGAACCCTGACCTGTTGCAAAGCCAGCTCGACACTTTGGAACTGCCGCTGGACGCTCTGCGCGTGGATGCGACAGGCTCGCCGTCAGTGGTGGCGCAAAAGATATTGAGTCAACTCGCGCCTGCATAAGCATCGAATGCAGCAATGCTCAGGCGCACATTTTCGGAGGCACGTTTTTCATGGCGAAAACAACTATCTGTCTGGGCGTAGTGCTTATTCTGCTGGGAATACTGGGCTTCGTTTCCACCGGAAGCCACGCCCCTACTGCTCTTATTCCTGCGTACGTAGGGCTGATTCTATCCATCCTCGGCTTATTTGCGCTCACCAACGACGCGAAAAAGCGGATGCTCTACATGCACATCGCCGTCACCATCGGGCTGCTGGGTTTTCTGGGCACAGCCTGGAGCATTGTGAATTATATTGAAATGATTCGCGGACGGCAGTTTCCTCACCCGGTTGCCGTCGAAGAGAAGGCAGCGATGGCCGCTGTTCTGCTGCTCTTCGTGCTTCTTTCCGTGCGATCGTTCATCACGGCGCGCCGGACCAGGACATAAGGACAAGAGATGGCAGGAATACGCGGCGGACCAAATCTCGGATCGATGTCAGCAAGAGCCGAACGCACCGGATCTGCGCACGGATCGGGGCGCGGGGCGACCGAACATCTGCTCAAGCGCAAGGCGCAGATTCGCAGGGTAATGCCGGAGATATGGAAGCTTATCCGCCCGCGCCGTTGGCTGATGTTGCTTGGGCTTGTGCTGGTAGGAATCAATCGCCTGGCCGGCCTGGTGCTTCCGCTCTCCACGAAACCATTCATTGACTTGGTTCTGCACAAACTCAATGGAGACAAGTTCCTTTTAATTCTGCACAAGCACAATGCAGACAAGCTTCTTACGCTGGTCGAAATTGTTTTCGCCGCCGCCGCCATCCAGGCGGCTACGTCCTTCTCACTTACCCAGCTCATGTCAAAAGCGGCGCAGCGCATGATCGCCGATCTGCGAATGCAGGTGCAGCGTCACGTGGGCCGACTCTCGGTCGCGTTCTACGACAGCAACCAGACCGGAGTCCTCGTCTCGCGCATCATGACCGACGTTGAAGGTATTCGCAATTTACTCGGCACCGGCCTGGTGGAATTCGCAGGTAGCATCTTGACGGCAATCTTGGTCTTCGGTTATCTGCTGCACCAAAGCCGCAACATGACACTGATGGTTTTCGCTGTGATTGCCGTGTTTATTCTGTCGCTGCGAAAGGCGTTCAGGTTCATCCGCCCTATCTTTCGCGAGCGCAGCAAAATCACCGCAGAGGTTACCGGAAGGCTTACCGAATCGCTGGGCGGCGTTCGGGTCATTAAGGGATATCACGCCGAGAAGCGCGAGGCCGCAGTCTTCGCTGGGGGCGTGCAGCGCCTGCTGGACAATATAATGCTCTCGATCACTGCCACCAGTGTCATGGCTCTCTCTGCAACCACGCTGCTTGGCGTAATTGGCGGCTTGGTCATGCTGCTGGGTGGCCATCAGGTTCTGTCCGGACGAATGAGCGTTGGCGAATATGTCCAATACTCGTCTTTGCTCATAGCCATGATTGCACCCGTGTTCCAGATCGTGAATATCGGTACACAGCTTACCGAGGCCGCGGCGGGACTCGACCGCACCATGGAAATTCTGAGCGAGCGCGATGAATTCATCGATCCGTCCCGCACGCAGACGCTGGGCCCCATACGGGGAGACGTAGCTTTCGAGGACGTAACGTTCGCCTACGAAGAAAAAAAACCTGTGTTGCATGGCCTATCTTTTGAGGCGAAGCCTGGAACGGTCACGGCGCTGGTCGGCTCGTCGGGATCGGGAAAATCGACGATTATCAGCCTGCTTTGTGCCTTCCATACTCCGAATACGGGCCGGGTGCTGATCGATGGCGTAGATTTATCGACGGTCAGGCTGGATGACTATCGCTCACAATTGGGAGTCGTGCTGCAGGAGTCGTTCCTATTCGACGGAACGATCCGCGAGAATGTGAAGTTTTCGTCTCCTGAAGCGACTGACGAACAGTTTCTCAATGCCTGCCGCATCGCATGCGTCAATGAGTTTGCCGAACGCTTTCCCGATCAGTACGACACGATCGTAGGCGAGCGCGGCATCAGGCTTTCGGGAGGCCAGCGGCAGCGGCTGTCAATCGCGCGCGCCATTCTGGCCAACCCCCGACTGCTAATTCTCGACGAGGCGACATCATCCCTCGATTCCGAGTCCGAGGCCATGATTCAGGAGGGGTTGAAATTCCTGATGCAGGGCCGGACGACGTTTGTGATCGCGCATCGCCTGTCCACGATTCGACGCGCCGACCAGATTCTCGTGGTTGAAGGAGGCCTCATCGTCGAGCGAGGTACACACGAGAGTCTATATGCGCTGGGCGGGCGGTATTACAGCCTCTACACACGACAGCATGGGCTGGAGGAGAATCTTTTCCTCGCTCCGGGCGAGGGCGACGTGATGGAAGAAGTGCAATAGCATCTCAACCCACGCGGACGATTCACTATTTCGCTGCCGCGTTCAGCGTGGCAGCCGCGCGATCTAGGGCCGAAGCCAAAACATCAAGCTGCCGCTGCCCCCTCCCTGCGTCCCTTGCGTCAATGGCTTCATTTACCCCGGGAATGACAACCGCGGCGTAGCCCGTGTATTCGCCCGGTGCGTAGATCGTGTGCTTGAACCATGGACGGTTCGGCAGTCCATTCGGCGACAGCAGGTCCTCTTCCGTCTGACGTAATGCCGCATTCAGCGCAGCGTCGTCGCCCGCAGGGTGATCCTCTCGAGGCTTCACGGCTACTGAAGCAGCCATAAAGCGCTGGGCTGCCGCATCCGCGGCCCCAAAATCGAGGCTGACTTGAGCGTCCACAGCCTTTTTATGCGCGTCGGCAAGATATTGTTCGATCTCCCGCCCGTACGTGACATAGTCGTAGGGCAGCACATCTGCGTCGGCCATGTTGAGAACTTCAAGGCCAAAAACTCGTGCCTGCTGCTGCTCGTAGGTGAAGGTGGGATCGGCATTTTGCATGAACCACTGGTAGTTGTCGAACACCGAGTGGTAAACGCCGTAAGGCCCGTTCGAGCTGATGTCCGTGGAGGGTACGCCAAGATGCTGGATGAACGGCGTGTAATCCGAGCCGCTGCCCAGGTCGCCCATTTTAACCCCGCCTTCCGGAATCCCGTCTGATCGGTGTTCATTAAACCCCAGGTTCGGATGCCGCTTCGAGCTTCCCTCTGCCTGTTGCTCCTTCCATTGCTCATAAACTGTTCCGCCAGCAGGGCTTGGCACTTGCATGGTTACATCGCGTACAAATTTCTTCAGCGAGGGAACGGCTTCGGCCTCAAAATCCGGCCCGGAAACTCCTACGTCCATGTTGAAATAGGCCACAGCATGCGCCAGCTCGTTGGCATGGTCCTCAGTCCATTCGGTTGAGCCAATCAGTCCTTCCTCCTCTGCGTCCCAGCTTGCAAAAAGGATAGTCCGCTTCGGCCTCCAGCCCTGCGTCAGCAGTACGCCAACGCCGCGCGCGGCTTCGAGCATAGCCGCCGTCCCGCTATTTGGATCGACGGCTCCATAGACCCAGGCGTCGCGGTGATTTCCGGCTATCACCCACGCGTCAGGCGATTCCGTTCCCGGAACGCGTCCGATCACATCCCAGATCGTGCGAAAGGCATAGTCCTGCTTCAACAGCATGTGGACCCTTACTTTGCCCGCTCCCCCTACATGATAGGTAAACGGCAGCGCGCCCTGCCAGCCGCGCGGCACGGCAGGTCCGCCAAGGTTCTGCAAGATCGGCGCAGCGTCGTGCCAGGAGAGCGGCGTGGATGGAATCTTCGGCAGGCTTACCGCCTCGCTGGGCGGGATGCGCTTCGATGCAGGTAAGTCTGGAGTTGAAGCGATGCCTGGAGTGGTCGCATCGCCCGGATACTTGAACAAATACTCGACCGAACCCCGTTGCACGCCTGTCTCAGGCCGGTAAGGGCCATTCGGATACGTGTCGCCGCGATAATAGCCGTCGTCGTCGGGATCGGAATAAATGATGACCCCGACCGCGCCCCTCTGCTCCGCGATATAAACCTTAACGCCGCGAAAATTCCCACCGTAACGGGTGATGACGATCTTACCCTTCACGCTGATACGGAGTTTGTCGAGTTCAGCGAAGTCTTCAGGGCGTCCATAGTTAGCGTAGACTACCTCGGCGGTCACATCTCCGGAAGGCGAAGATCCATTGAACGGCATGACGACGCGCGAGTCATCGTCATAGCGATCGCCCGCGACGTGCTCGGGCGTGGGGCCCGTCATCAGCACTTTGCCGCCGGCGGTTGTTGCCCGCACGCGAATCTCTTTGGGCAGGTCCATCCATGCAAGATACGGAACAATCGTTGTCTCCAGACCCGCTTCCCTGAACTTCGCGGCGACGTATTCAACGGTGTCGTAATCTTCCTTTGATCCGGCGACGTGCGGAGCGGCGGTTAGCGCCTTCAGGTCTTCGCCTGCAAGCTTCGCGCTCGGCACGGCAAGAAAATCGGCATCGAGTTTAGACTGTGCCGAGAAATCCCTGTAGCCAAAAAAACTTGCGGGTGCGGTTTGCGCCAACGCCATTGCGGGCAGAAGAGCGAGGACCGGCAGAAATCTCCGAAAAAGGGGCACGGGCATCTCCATACAGAGAATGCGAACTACCCAGCTTACAATGAGTTGGATATTCATGCGCTTCCCTTGCGTCTGCGCGAACCGTACAATAAGGGAAGCCGCACCACCGGCGGCATGGAGGAATCGAGCGAATGTATCCCGAAATTATGGTTATTCCCATGCGCGAAGAGCTGACTCGCGCAGGGATCAAAGAAGCGCGCACGACCGAAGAAGTGGACGCGGCCTTGGCGCTGCCCGGAACAACGATGGTCGTCGTGAACTCCATCTGCGGCTGCGCTGCCGGTAAAATGCGCCCCGGCGTTCGCCTGGCGTTGCAAAACGCCGTCCTCCCCGACCAGTCCATTACCGTGTTCGCGGGACAGGATCGAGAGGCCACAGATCGCGCACGCAGCTACTTTGAGGGGCAGCCGCCAACTTCGCCCGCGATTGCCATTCTGCGCGACGGCAAGCTTGTTTACCTCATGCAGCGATTTGTAATTGAGTCGAATCCAGCGCAGGCCATCGGGCAGGAACTGGCGCGAGCTTTCAACGAGTATTGCGCGAAGACCACCGCTTAAATCCGACGCAAAGACGCGAAAAGCCCCCGCAAGCGGGGCTTTTTTCTGCGCTGCGTATGTCGGTGCTTAACTCCTCCGTCGAGCAATATCCTTGTAAAGCGCGACATATTCGGCAGCTGGCTTTTCCCACGAATAATGCTTTGCCATGCCGTTCCGCATAATCCTTGTCCAGCTCTGCTTATCGTTGCGAAAGACATTCAGCGCGCGCTCGAGTGCAAGGTAAAAGTCCTCCGGCGTGTCGGCTGCGAATTTGAATCCGGTGCCTGTCTGCGTTTCCGCGTTCCATTCCTCTACGGTATCGTCCAGTCCACCCGTCGCATGTACCACAGGAACAGTCCCATACTTCATGCTGTAAATCTGATTCAGTCCGCATGGCTCGTAACGCGACGGCATCAGGAAAATATCCGCCCCCGCTTCAATCTTGTGCGCAAGCGTGATGTCATAGGCAATCTTGATAGAGGCTTTGCCCTCGTATTGGTCGTGGATCGCCCGAAATAGCCCTTCATAGTACGGCTCGCCCGTGCCCAGGGCAATCAGCAAAACATCCTCGGCAAGCAGCTTGGGTGCCATTTGCGCGATCAAGTCAAAGCCCTTCTGCGTCGCAAAGCGAGACACGATGCCGAGCACGGGCGTTTCGTCCCCCACATGTTCCGAGCCAAACGCGTGCAGCAGATCACGACGGCATTCGCGCTTCCCGTCAAGGTTCTCCGAAGTATAGTGCGCGGCGATGTTATGGTCGGTCGCCGGATCCCATTCTCTGTAATCAACGCCATTGAGAATCCCATGCAGGTCGGCTGCCCGGTTATGCAGCGCGCCCTCGAGCCCGTTCCCAAATTCCGGCGTCTGAATCTCCTCCGCATACTTGCGGCTGACCGTGGTGATGGCATCGGAATAAACGATGCCACCCTTGAGGAAATTAAAGGTATCGTAGCTCTCCACACGATCCATCGTGAAAATCTCCCACGGAAGCAACAGACGCTCCGTCGTCTGCGGCGGAAACCACCCTTGATATCCGGCATTATGAATCGTTAGGATCGTGCCCGCGTTCCGTAGAGCAGGGTCAAAGTAGTAAACGGTGCGCAGATACACCGGAATCATTGCCGCCTGCCAGTCGTGGACGTGGAAAATGTCCGGAACGCCGAGTTGCTTGGCGGCTTCGAGGACGGCGCGCGAAAACAATCCGAAGCGTTCCCAGTTATCCGGATAGTCTCCGGTGGGCGTCGCATAAAGCGATTCGCGGTCGAACAGCTCCGGGCAATCGACAAAGTAAAACTGAACGCCATCGTGCTCACCGCCGTCCAGAATGGCCGCGAAGCGGTTGTAATTCTGGAACGGAGTGGTAAGACTGCGGAGCGCCACCTTTTTCTCTGGCGCATATTCGCGGACCTGGCGGTAATACGGCAGATAGACCGTCGCCTGATGCCCCAGCTTTACAATTTCATGCGACAGCGCACCAACAACGTCGGCCAGACCGCCGGTTTTAACGTAAGGAACGCATTCGGACGCGGCAAAGACAATGTGCATGGAGAATCGTGCTCCGTTCTTTTCTCTTTATGATGCATTCAGAGGGTTTGAATCGCGTTAAACCGGAGAAGCGCAAAGCTGAGTCTATACCGTTTCTGCTTTACGGGTCCGGGTTTGTGAGGAAGATTGAAACAGAAACCAAAGCTGGGGCAGAACTTTCTGGTCGATCCCGCCGCATGCGTCGCCATTGCCGACGCGTTGGGCGACCTATCGCGCGAGACCGTCGTTGAAATCGGCCCCGGCGCGGGAGCCATCACGGAGATTCTTGCTCCGCGCGCGCACCGCCTGGTCGCCATCGAACTCGATCGTGATCTCGCATCCCGTCTGCGCGCCCAATTCCCGGCGATTGAAGTAATTGAAACCAATATCCTCACCGTGAACCTAAACGCCCTGCGCCATCAAGCAGAAAAACTGCGCGTCGTGGGCAACCTGCCCTACTACATCACGTCCGGCATTCTGCTGCACCTCTTCCACTTCAGCAGCTCCATTTCCACTGCGGTTATTATGATGCAGCGCGAAGTTGCGGATCGCGTCGCCGCCTCACCCGGCTCGCGCGACTATGGCGTGCTCTCGGCTACAACGCAACTGTACGCAAAGGTAGAGCGTATTCTGACGCTTCCACCGGCCGCGTTCATGCCACCGCCCGACGTTCACTCCACCGTCCTTCGGTTCACAATGCGCCTGCAATTCGCCGACCTTGGCATCGAACCGGATACGTTTCTCCCTTTTCTCCGGCAGTCCTTCGCACAGAAGCGAAAGACGCTCGGGAAAAACCTGCGCGCCGCAGGCTTCAAGAACGCCAGCATTGCCGCAGCCTTCGAGAAATCCGAAATCCCGGCAACAGCACGCGCCGAAGCGCTTTCTGTGGAACGCATGGCCGCGCTCTGGAAAGCCCTTCAGCAAAGTAACCTCTCTTAACGTAACCTCTCTTAACGTGGATGAGAGGAAGCAGCAGGAGCAGAAGCAGGCGACGAAGCATGGAACGCAGGCGCCGGTGCTGAAACATGTCCCCCGCCAGACGGCGCTGGACGACTGGGCGGCGTATATACGCGGCTGGGCTGATACGCCGGAGTGCCGGCGCCGCTCGGTGGTCGATACCCCGTTCCGCCATAGGCGCGCCGGACGAAGACCTCTGGATTCGTACGCTGCACCGTGGACGTAAAGCCCTCGCCCAACGGACCTCCCTGATGGGAATGAATCGTCGCCGCGACCGGAGCAATATTCTGGCCGTCGTACTGGAACATGCGCGGCACAGATTTTCCTCCAGCCACGGAGCGGAACTGCTGCGTGAACTGCGGGCCGCGATTAACGGCGATCAGCGGCTCATGGGGAATAGATCCGTGGCCGGGATAATGGACAGGCACAGGGCGCCGGGGGCACTTATAACCCGGCGGCACCCTCCAGATTGTTCCGTACGGATACCATCCTCCGCCAATGCCGATTCCGCCCCATCCGCAGTTGCCCGGAAACCACATCCATCCAAAGCCGTCGAACCAGCTCCATGCGCCGCAGTGATAAGGCCACCATCCCCACGAGTAGCCCGAAATCCATGTGTATCCAATGTCGTTGTAGTAGCCCCATGATCCAACTCCGTAGGGATCCCAGTCCTGGCCCACTCCCGAGGGAGCCCACGCATTTCCATATCCGGGAACGTTGTACCAGTCGCCATTGGCATCCAGGTCGCTCCATGCCGGATTGTCCGGATTGCCCGTGCTGGCACGCGCCGCGGTCGCAGTATCATCCAGCTCGGCTAGCGCCTGGTCGCGATCAGAATTCCACTGGTCCCAGGTGTTGGCCGACACGCTTTGAAGAAGCTGGTACTCATCGGGATTCTGGGCGTCGAAGCGCACCGTCTGGTTAGTATGCACATCCGCAGCAAGGTCTTGGTTATCACTCACATGTACGCTACCGTGAGTTACCGCCAGCTCCGCCGGACTGTTATCGAGGTCGATACGGAAGATGCTGCTGTCAACCGGGACAATGTTGTCGTGCCCGAAGCGCACCGTATATTGTCCGGCACGCCCGTTGAGCTCGTAGTAAGTGAGCCCGGTATCTGCTTCAATTACCGTCGCGCTGCTGCCGTCTGAATTACGGCTAAGCTGCGTCAGCGTCACAGAACTGTTAGGTGTGACGCGGGCCACGCTGCCATCTTCAAACTGAATTTCGGCGCGCCCGTCTTCGGCGGTGACGAGTTTCATGCCTTCCACCACCGGCATATTGAGCTGAGCCTGACTGAACGCCACTTCAGTGCCATTGAAAACCTGCACTGTACCCTGAACGTCGCTCAAGCGTACCGCACGGACGTTTGCCTCGGGCGCTGGCTGTTGGACGGAGGTGGGCGGCGCATCCGGAGGAGGCGGTGGGGGCGTTGCATCCTGAGCAACGGCAAAAACGCTTGCTGTCAGAAAGAAAAAGAGAACAAGGCAGTGATTCAACCACTTGAAATTCATCGCAGGGCGCCGCATAGCGCACCTCCCTCACCCAGAAAAACGGAATACTCCCTATAGCCTATCAACGTGCCAGCCCGATAAAAAGTTTCGTTCCGGCCTTATCTGCGGCCAAACTCTTCACGTTTGATGACTAACGAATAGACGCAGGTTCAACAATCAGCGCGCGGGCGCGGGCGCGGGCGCGATTCATCACAGCCTCGTCGTTTGCGACGGATTCGAGTACAGGGGCAATATTCTCAAGTTCGAGCGCCCGGCGATCCTGCGCCGCCTCCTGCAACGACTCAAGCTCTTCATCAAGAGCAAGACGGTCATGAAGGTGATCGCTCGCCAGCCGCACACCCTCCTGGAGGGTGAAGGCGACGGACATGAGATCAGCCGCAATCTGATTGATTGGCTGCTCCCGCGAATAATTAAAGATACAGATTCCCCGCCCGTCCGGCCCCGTGTAAGCGAAGGTCTTTTTTCCCGTAAAAGCCACCTGGCTATGCGGTGCCTGACAGTCCAGAGCAAAAAAGTGCTGCTTGCGAGCAACCTCAAACAGGCGTGAAAGCAGCGGTTCGTGAATTTGGATTGCCCGCACCGCAGGCTGAGAAGGCGAATCACCGCTCAGGGATACGGAATAACTACCAGTCCCGTCTTCATATATCTGGAGCGAATAATCAGCGGGATCAAGTTGAGGATTCTCTACCGTGAAGCGAACATGTGCGCGGGCGGCCGTTGAGGCCGCGTCTTGCGCAGAAGCAGTTCCGGCAAGAAAAAGCGCGAAAATCGTGATGGCAAATTTCATCGACAAAAAACCAAAGCGCAGAACTGAATACACCGAATACACTGAAGAACTGGAAACAATCAACTCTGGTATGGAAAACACAATAAGCCGGCGGGGCTTCTTAATCAAGCATCCCCACGAAACCGGGCGCATCAGGATCAGCTTCTCCCAGATAGCTCCGCCGATCGAAGAATCACGAATCGTAGTGGAAGGATGGAATATCAAACAGAGTGAGATTTGAGTCAAACAAACTCACTGGCTGGCAGGAGGGCAAAAACGATGACAAACCCAGGAAGAGAAGTACCATCAGCGGCGCAGGCAGGCTCGCTCACTCTCGGCGGAGACATGTCTGTGCATCGTCTGGGCTACGGGGCAATGCGCATTACCGGCAACGGTATCTGGGGCCCTCCGGCAGATCACGCGGGAGCGCTGGCAACGTTGCGGCGCGCCATCGAGTTGGGCGTCAACTTCATCGACACGGCGGATTCCTATGGGCCGAATGTCTCCGAGGAGTTAATTGCCGAGGCGCTCGCGCCATATCCGAAGGACCTCGTGATCGCGACCAAGGGAGGATGGCAGCGCAGCGGCCCAGGTCAGTGGTTGCACAACGCGAGCCCCCAGCATCTTGAAGAAGCAGTGTCCGGAAGTCTCAAGCGACTACGCCTCGAACGAATCGACCTATATCAACTGCACGTTCCCGACCCAGCCGTTTCGTTTGACGCATCGATGGAAACGCTGGCCAGAATGCAGGAGCAGGGAAAAATCCGGCACATCGGGCTTTCGAATGTGACCAAAGAACACGTCGAACGAGCGCGCAAAATCGTCCCCATCGTTTCCGTGCAGAATCGCTACAGCTTCTCAGACCGCGAGTGGGATTATTTGCTGAATTACTGTGAATCAAATGGCATCGCGTTCCTGCCCTGGAGCCCTCTGGCGCAGAATCGGCAGGCAAATGAGGCTGTAGAGAAGATCGCGACAGCTCGAAAAGTGTCCACAATAATAGTTTCCCTGGCATGGCTGTTGCGACGCTCACCGGTCATGCTGCCCATTCCCGGAACTTCTTCCGCTAAGCATTTAGAGGAGAACCTAAGCGCGGCAACATTCAACTTAACCGATGCCGAGTTTGCGGATCTAGCCGCGGTGGTGCCGGTGCCCTACAGCCTGCGCTGAGTTATGGCAGCGCGCTGCCTCCAATCGTCAATCGCACTCCGAATGGCCGCGGGAGCCAGGTTGCTGCAGCGCATCTTATATTCGGGAATGCCGCCCAATGCATCGGCGACGGCCTCTTCGGTAATTCCGTATGCCTCTTCGACCGGCCGGCCCAACACCATCTCTGTTGCCATCGATGAACACGCGATGGCCACAGCGCACCCCATGCACTTGAATTTCACATCCTGAAGAACGCCGCTCTCGATGCGCAAAGAGACCAGCACTGTGTCGCTGTCAAAAGCGCTCTTCACCATCGCCTTGCCCGAAGGCCCGGTGACGCTACCTACATTTCGTGGGTTGGCATAATGATCGCGAATTTGTTTGCTATACAAAGCGTCTCTCCCTGCTTGAAGCGTAAACCAGTCAGAGCATACGATGAAGTTAGGCAAATGTTCTCCGAACTCTATAACAAAGCAGCTGAACTCGCCTCTCGGGGAGAGCCCTTCGCCGTCGCGACCGTGGTTCGTGTTGAAGGCTCTTCGTCGGCACAGCGCGGCTCCAAGGCTATCATCGATCCGCTCGGCAAACTGCTGCTGGGATGGGTTGGCGGAGGCTGTGCGGAAAGCGCCGTCAGAAGCGAAGCTCTCAAATGCATCGAGACAGAGAAGCCCCGCATGATTACCGTGGATATGAGCGATGAGCAATTGGGAGTAGGAATGCCCTGCGGAGGAACTATGGACATCTTCATCGAACCCGTTCTGCCTAAGCCCGAACTTCTCATCGTGGGCCACGGTCGCATCGCCGAAACCCTCGCCACGCTGGGCCACCTGATGGGCTTTACCATCACGGTCAACGACCCTTCTGCAGACCGCGCATCATTCCCGCAGGCGGAAAAGATCGTCACCGAAGATTTCGATCTCACTGAAACCCCCATCGGATCGAAAACTTTCGTCGTAATCGCCACGCAGCACAAGCGGGATCATGTCTGGCTGCAAAAAGCATTGGAAGGTAACGCAGCCTATGTCGCCCTCATTGCCAGCCGTCACCGCGCCGCATTAGTGCTCGATTTTCTTCGAGCCGCCGGACTGCCCGAAGAAAAAATCTCAACCGTGCGCGCTCCCGCTGGCCTGCACCTGGGCGCGGCAACCCCTGAGGAAATTGCCTTGAGTGTCATCAGCCAGAT
This sequence comes from uncultured Acidobacteriaceae bacterium, assembly GCA_963743135.1. Taxonomy (GTDB): domain Bacteria; phylum Acidobacteriota; class Terriglobia; order Terriglobales; family Acidobacteriaceae; genus Silvibacterium. The sequence continues at coordinate 930,676 of CAVUON010000005.1, read as the reverse complement.
GGTAGCAATCCGCCGCGGCGGCATCATTCAATCTTCCAACCAGCTTGAGATCACGCCGCCCCAGCACTATTCCGACCTGGATGCCCTAATCCGGCAGTGCGAGGCAGACGCTGTCTCCAGCTAATTGCGGGCAGTGTCACCGATCATAAGCGCGCAGCCGCTCATAGTCGTCTCTGCTGTCGATATCAAGCAGAATCCCCGCATCGTCCACTTCCAGTTCAATGATTCCATCCGCGTGGCTCCCAAAGATCGCCCGGCAGCCGGTGTCTCCTTCCAGCGCCATCGATTCAAGAAAAACCGAACGGTCCATGAGAACCGGGTTACCGCGCGATCCCTTATAAAAAGGAATCACAATTTCCGCATCGGAGAAGCGATACCGCTCAATGATCCGGTCAATCGTCTCGGGACGAACAAAGGGCTGATCCGCCAGGACAATCAATGCGGCATCCATCTCCGAAGCGACGCCGAGAAGCCCCGCCCGCAAGGAACTCGCCATTCCCTGCGCGAAATCCTTGTTGACCACCACTTTCATGCCGTCGAGGAGACGCGCCGGAAGCTGCTGCCGGATCGTCTCCGAAGAAAAGCCGAGAACAAGAACAATCTCATCCACTCTGGAGCGCCGAACGTTTTCAAGAGTCTGCTCCAGCACCGTGCGCTCGCCAAGATGGAGCAATTGCTTGGCCTCACCCATGCGCGCAGACCGGCCTGCGGCCAGAACAACCGAGCTCACGCGAAAATTGTCTTTAGCCGTCATCAATATCCGGCTTAAGGCACAACCGGCAGACTGATAAAGCTGGCATCGCCAGGAGTGTGCCACACGCGCTGCGTCGCTTTCTGATAATCCTGCGGCTTCGCGTCAAAGATATTGGGCACAAACGTCTGCGGATTGCGGTCGTATAAGGGATACAAACTCGACTGCACCTGTACCATGATGCGGTGCCCCGGCAAGAACACATGATTGACTGTCGGCAGCCCGAACTTATAAAGCAGCGGCGTGTCTGGCTGAATCGCTTCAGCATGTTCAAAGCTGGTGCGATATCGTCCGCGGAAGATATCCAGCGAAATCGGCAGCTCATACCCGCCCATCGCAGGCTGCGAAGGTACCGTGTCCGGATAGACATCAATCACCTTCACCACCCAGTCGCTGTCCGTGCCGCTGGTCGAGGCATAAAGATTTACAACGGGCGCACCACTCACGCGCAACGGCGAAGTCAATGGCTTGCTTACGTACGTCAACACGTCAGGGCGGCCATCGACAAATCGCTGATCGTCAACCAGCCAGGTCCTCCACGCTTCTTCATCGTCCGCAACCACGGGGCGCGGCCTGTAAGGGACCGGCTTCGACGGGTCCGATACATACTCATCGAATTTAGGAGCGGAAGCATCCGGAGCATCGAATGACACCCGCCCGCCCGCAGTTAAATACAAGGGCCGCGACTTGTTCGCGCAGCCCACATCGCAACTCAACGGCCACGACTGGAAGCGATCCCAGTGATTCTCGCCCGTGTTATAAATCAGCACCGGAGGCGTGTCGGCCTTAGGCGCTCCGTCGAGCAAATACTGGTTGAAGAATGGCAGCAATACGTCGCGCCGGAACTGCAGATCGGTGTCGCCGTTCCAAAGCAGCGGGCCCAGCGAAAAACCTGTGTAATTCACCTGGCTATGCCGCCACGGTCCCATCACCAGGTAGTTTTTATTGTTCGCCGAATCCTTCGGCTCGACAGCCTCATAGCCGTGAATCGCGCCCCACATATCTTCCTGATCCCACAAGCCCTGCAACCACATGGTAGGAACCGTCAGTGGAACTGCGGCAACCGCCTTGTCCAGCGCCTGTCCCTGCCAGAATGCATCGTATGCCGGATGCTCCTCAACCTTCTGCCAGAACGGAAGCTGCTCTAACCCGCCATACCTCGCAAAATCTCCAGCCGAACCGATTCTCAGGAAGTTCGTGTAATCGTCATAGCCTTCGCGCGGAATAGCCCGCCCGGCCCCGCGCGCCGTCGTTTGCTCCGTGAAGTAGTCGAGGTTGATCTCGCGGAACGCGCCGTAGTGGAACCAGTCATCGCCCATCCATCCGTCAATCATCGGGCTTTCAGGAGCGGCCACCTTCAACGCCGGATGCGGATGGAGCAGCGCCATCACTACAGTAAAGCCTTCATAGGACGAGCCGATCATTCCCACCTTGCCATTCGACTCCGGCACGTTCTTCACCAGCCAGTCGATGGCGTCGTAGGCATCAGTCGTGTCGTTAATGCCGGTACTGTTGAGAGGCCCCAGCGGCGGCGGCGTCATCACGTATGCGCCCTCCGAACCATACTTCCCTCGCACATCCTGAAACACGCGGATATACCCGGCTTTCACAAACACGTCATCGCCCTGCGGCAGCTCGTCCAGCATGTGCGGCGATTCGGTGCGCGTAGTGCGGCCCGCGGCGTTATAAGGGGTGCGTGTCAGGAGAATCGGCGCATCTTTCGCACCGTTAGGAATTACAATGACCGTGTACAACTTTACTCCATCGCGCATCGGAATCATCACCACGCGCTTTACGTAGTCATAGCCGGTCCTCGGCGCCGTAAAGCTCTGCGGAATATCTGGAGTCATCGGACTCGTCTGAGCGCAAATAGGCAACGCTGCACAAGCGAGAAACAGAGCAGCGGCGGCGGAGCGATGGAATGATTTCATAGGTCCTTGATCAGAGTTGAGAGTTAGCAGGTATGACTCGGCCGTCACAAGCGGTCTTGAAACTGGGAGTATATCAAGTTGGAACGCCGTGCCGTACGCCCGGCACGCCGGCGGTGTGGCGCGGCTGACGAGATAAATCCCAGGCCAGCGGACAGCCGTCGCACACCGGCTTGCGTCGGCAATGGCGCTTCCCCACCTCCACTATCAGCGCATGAAGTTCATTGCAATGCGACACCCGCTCCGCAGGAGAATCATCTGCGAAGACCGCCTCGCCCAACGCCTGAATCTCGCCGTACTTCGCCTGGGTTGCGACCAGCCCGTGGCGCGTCGCCACGCGTCGTAAATACTCATCGACCACAAGCGCCGGATGCCCGAGCGCGTAAAGCAGAATCGCGTCCGCCGTCTCCGGGCCCACTCCGGGAAGCGCCAGCAGCCGCTCGCGAGCAATTTCAGGCACCTCATCGGCAAGATTTTCCAGCGAGCCGTCATAAAAGCTATCCAGAAAACCGACAAACGCCTTGATGGCCGCCGCCTTGCGCGTCATATATCCGGACGGCCGGATCAATTCGCGCAACTCATCCTCCGGGAGCGCGCGTATTGCGGCCACGCACAGCAGACCCCGAGTCGCAAGATTAGCAATGGATTTCTCAACTGAAGTCCACGCGGTGTTCTGGGTAAGATAGGCGCCAATCACAACTTCAAAAGCGGACTTGGCCGGCCACCAGTGTTGCGGCCCATAGGCTTGAACAAGATGCGAGTAAAAGTCGCGCAGTCGGCGTGCGGCAGCGCGCTTCATGCGCGGCCTTCCGCCTCTTTCTGTTCGCGCAACTGCTGCTTCCAGCCCAAAAGTTTGGCGCGAGTTGCCACTGCTTCCGCCTCAGGAATCTTTCCCTGATGTTGATACAAAATCGACAGGCTGGTGTGGGCCAGAACATCCTCAGGATCGGCGGCAATCAGCTGCTCGGTAAGCACAATTGCCTCATCCAGTTCGCCCGCATTTTTCAGCGCATGAATCAGGCCGTGAGCTGCGTCGCGAAACTCGGGATCGGCAGCGAGGCTCGCGCGAAAACCGTCGATGGCTGCGCGCAAATCACCGTCTGCCAACTCGCCGACAGCGGCATCGTAAAGCTCTTCAGCGAGCGAGCGCGAAGTTGGCTTTGAGTAGGGAACCATCCTTCTTCATCATAGTCTTCCCTCCTGGCACAGAGGCAGAGGGGGAGGCAGGTGCCGAAGACGGAAGCGTAATATGCGGCAACACGATAATGTCCACGCGACGATTCTCGCTTCGCCCCTCGGCAGTAGCGTTGCTGGCGACAGGATGAAACTCCGCGTACCCTGAAGCGGATAGCCGCGCAGGACGAAAACCGTGTTGTTCAATGAAAAGCCGCGTCAGCCGCGTGGCGCGGGCCGTCGAAAGCTCCCAGTTCGAGTCAAACTGACCTGTGTGAATTGGAACATTGTCCGTGTGCCCTTCAATGCGAATGTCATAGGGAGACGGTTTGAGGGTTTCGGCAATCGAGCCCAGGCTTCCCATCGATGCAGCGTGTGGCACCGCAGAGCCGCTGTCGTAGAACCCGGCCTCGCGAAGCGAGATCACCAATCCGTCCCGACCGATATGCAGCGCGACAACGTGTTCTGCAATCTGGTTTGAGAGTTTACCCTGCAGCTCCTGTTCCATGCGCTTCAGATCGTCCTTCACGGTGGGCGAAGCGGCCAACTCATCGCCGAGCACAATGTTGACCGGAGTAACAGGCTGATCCTCGGACATTGCCACTGCCTTCGCGCGGGAAACTGCCTTCGCCGGCTCAAAAAGACCCAGCGCTTGGAACGCCTGGTTGATAGACTGAGAGACTTCCGCCTGCTTTTTCTTATCCGACTGCGAGGTCGCGAAGAGCACGACAAAAAAAGCAAACATCAGCGTAATAAAATCTGCGTAAGAAACGAGCCAGCGCTCATGATTCATATGAGGCTTGCTTTTGCGCCTACGCCTCATGCTGCGTCTTTCCTTACTTCCTCCGGTCCGCTGTTCTCGCTACGCGGCGCCGACAGGAAGCTGTTCAGCTTGATCTCAAGAATGCGCGGATTCATGCCCTCAAGAATGGACGCCACGCCCTCCAGCATCATCTCCTTCAACGCCTGCTCATCGCGCGCACGCAACCGCAGCTTACCGGCTGCGGGCAGAAGGAAAAGGTTCGCTGCTGCGACTCCATAAATCGTCGCAACAAACGCCACCGCAATCCCGCGTCCCACTTCATCGATGTGGTCAAGGTGCTGCATCACCTGAATTAGCCCCAGAACCGCCCCGATAATGCCGATTGTCGGTGAAAATCCTCCGGCTGACTCGAACACCGCGGGAATTTTCTCCTCCAGTTCGTACTGGTTGTCAATCTGCAGCTCCATGATGCGGCGCAACTCGCTAGGTTCGGTGCCGTCGACGGCCAACATGATGGCTTGTTTCAAAAACGGATCATGGATGGAAGCCAGGTCCTGATCTAGCGATACGATCCCATTGCGCCGCGCCTTATTGGCAAAGCTCACCAGCTGTTTCACCGCAGCCTCGCCCGTCTCCGCGCGATAAAAGAAGACCCGGAAGAGCCTCCGCCCCGCCGTAATTATCGTGGCAAGCGGAAACTGCAACATCACCGCGCCCGCCGTACCTCCAAAGACGATCATGGCCGCGGTCGGTTGCAGAATCTGACCGATGTGGCCGCCCTCCAGCAACAGGCCAGCCAGAATTCCCGCCAGCGCCAGCAATACGCCCATCAAACTGCTCGTATCCATCGTCTTCTTTCTCCGGCGTTATTTTGTCCGTCCGATTTCTCGCCGCCCGGCACTCAGGCGGCAGTCTTCAAGGCTCCGCTCTGCGCCGCCGCATCCTGCCTGCACTCTCCTCGTCGACCGCTTCCCTGCCTGCGGCTCCAGGCACGACTTGGGTGGCGGCCAACGCCTGCAGCGCAGCTCCGGAGGCCAGCACAAGTCCTCCGGGACAAAGACGCGCCGCCTCGGCAAGCGTGCGGGCCCTGTAGGCCACCATCCGGTCGGCAACTTCCGCCAGGCTCTCGGTAACAATGAGTTTTTCTCCTGTCACCATCGTGAGCAAAGTGTCCGGAGCAGACTCGGCAAACTGAATCAGATCGCTGTTAACAGCCAAAGGACTCCCATTAAGGCGCGTAAGTTCGATCATGGCGTCACTTTCCCTGACGGGTTTATCGGCGATGAAGGAAAAAACAGGAGGGGAAAGTGATGCGGCAACACCACCGCTCCAGTGAAACAAGCGATCAACCCTGGAAATGAACTACTAAAGCAGCCAACCCGGCCTGGAAGCCGGGTTGGCAGAGGTTCAGGACAACAATCGAAGGATGATCTTGAGCGTTCCTGTCACAAACTTCAGGCTTGGGTCCAGGTCAAATTGCTGATCTCTCCGTCCAGAGTCTCGCCCGCTTCTGTTGCCATTCGAAGCAAGTGCCTGATGTGGCAATTGCGTTGTCCTTGAGGAGACATCGAACCATCGAAAGCCTCATTCGCTCGTTGGTCCGACGCCATTGAATCGCCGTTCCTCCCAAATGCAGACCGACAGCGACGATGTACGCAAACGTCTCAGGATGGGAAGCCTGAACGGCAAATCCTGCACCGGCCACCAAACGGTTGCGAAGTCGCCCCAGACGAGGCCAATGAGGCCAAGCGATCGCGGCCATTCAATACACCCAACGGCCGAGACTCGACAAGGCTCTGCGATCTAACATCAGCGAACGTCTTTTTGACCAAGCGGTATCAATATCGAAGAAGAGTTTTCAGCTTAATTCTCTTCCGCCGCGGCACCATGGCATTTCTTATATTTCTTGCCTGAACCGCAGGGACAAGGATCGTTCCGTCCAACTTTATCTCCGGTGCGCCGCTGGGCCACTTGGCGGCCCTCCTCGCCCCCTCCCGCCATGCGGGCGTGTTCAAGTTCCCGCTGCTTCTTCCGCTGGAATTCACGTTCAATCGAATCGATCGTCGTCTCCGGCGCGGCGTTTCTATGCGGCAACGGTACAGGAGCATGATGACCGTTCGTGCCCACGTTACCGTCGAGGGCCGCCGAAGCCACCGGAGGCGCCACCGGAACCGGCCCCCGCCGCTGTGAAGGAATCAACACCGGTTGCCCATCCGGGCCGATAATCTGCATCAGGAAGAGATAGCGCACCGTGTCTTCCTGGAAGCGCGCCATCATTCCCTCGAACATGTCGAAGGACTCTTTCTTGTACTCGACCAGCGGATCCTTCTGCCCGTATCCGCGCAGCCCAATGCCTTCCTTCAGGTGATCCATGTTGAGCAGATGGTCCTTCCACAGCCCGTCCAGCACGCTCAACATAATCATCCGCTCATGCGTACGCATGGCCGTTTCGCTGATGATCTGCTCCTTGGCCTCATAGCGTTCCTTCAACCTGTCGAACAGAGCCTCGCCCAGTTCATGTCGCGTAAGTTCACCCACGTCCAGGCCTTCTGCGCTCAGATCAAAGCCGAAATGTTCCACCAGCTTCGCCTTCAGCCCCTCGATGTTCCACTGGTCGGGGTGCAATCTCTCCGGCGTGAACTCGTCCAGCAAATCGCTCAGTATATTCGCGACGTAATCCTCGACAATCAGCTCCTTCTGGTCGAGCCCCTCCAGCAGTTGCCGCCGGATTCCATACACGGCCTCACGCTGCTTGTTCATTACATCGTCGTATTCAAGTAGATGTTTGCGGGCCTCGAAGTTCTGCCCCTCTACCTGCTCCTGAGCCTTTTCAATGCGCTTGGAGATCATCCGCGACTCGATCGGCACGCCTTCTTCCATGCCCATCTTCTGCAGTAGCGTCGAAACCCACTCCTTCGCGAAGATCCGCATCAGGTCGTCTTCCAGTGACAGGAAAAAACTGGACGATCCCGGATCGCCTTGCCGTCCCGCGCGTCCGCGCAACTGGTTGTCCACGCGCCGCGACTCATGCCGCTCCGTGCCCAGAATGTGCAATCCGCCCGCCTCGATCACCGCATCGTGCTCCTCGGCCGCATTCGCCGCGTGAACCGCATACGTGCGGTCCCAGTTCTCCTGCGTCGTCTCAAACTCCTGCCCCTGGTAATAGAAACGGAACATGCCGGGAGCCGCCATCGGGTTGATCGCGCCCTCCGCCGCGCTGATCGCGCGCGCCGCACCCTTCTTCACCAAATCCTGCTTGGCCACAAAGTCCGGGTTGCCGCCCAGCAGAATATCGGTTCCGCGTCCGGCCATGTTGGTCGCGATAGTCACCATCCCCAGCCGTCCGGCCTGGGCCACAATTTCTGCCTCGCGCTCGTGGAATTTCGCATTCAGCACCACATGGCGCACGCCCTTGCGCTGCAATATTTGCGAAAGCAATTCTGATTTCTCAATTGACGTGGTGCCCACCAGGACCGGACTCTTCTCTTCATGCAGCGAAGCAATCTTCTCGGCTGCGGCAAAGTATTTTTCCTTCGCTGTGCGGAACACTACGTCGGGATTTTCCTGGCGCCGCAAAGGCTTGTTGGTGGGAATCACGACAATGTCGAGCTTATAGATGTTGTCGAACTCGGCAGCCTCGGTCTCCGCCGTTCCAGTCATGCCCGCGAGTTTCTTGTACAGGCGGAAATAATTCTGGAAAGTAATCGTCGCCAGCGTTTGATCTTCGCGCCGAACCGTCACGCCTTCTTTCGCCTCGACCGCCTGATGCAGGCCATCCGACCAGCGTCGTCCCGGCATCATGCGGCCCGTGAACTCGTCCACAATAATAATTTCGCCGTCCTTCACCACATACTGCACATCGCGCTTGTACAGCGAATGTGCCTTGATGGCCACTTCCACATGGTGCTTCAGGTCCCAGTTCTCAACATCGGCAATGTTGCCAATGCCCAGAAGCTTTTCGATCTTTTCCCAACCATCATCCGAAACCGAAATCGTCTTGTGCTTTTCGTCCACAACGAAGTCGCCCGTCAGAATCTTCGTCTCGCCCTGCTCAATCTCCTCGCCCTCTTCCAGCGATGGAATAATCCTGTTCACGCGAACGTACTTATCCGTCGTTTGATCGGTAGGCCCTGAAATAATCAGCGGAGTACGCGCCTCGTCAATCAGAATCGAGTCCACCTCATCCACAATTGCGAAGTGGTGGCCGCGCTGCACGCAGTCCGACAGCTCAAACTTCATGTTGTCGCGCAGATAGTCGAACCCGAACTCGTTGTTCGTGCCGTAGGTGATGTCGGCTCCGTAAGCCTCGCGACGCTGCTCGTCGCTCAGGTCATGCACGATCACGCCGACCGTCAGGCCAAGAAACTCGTAAATCTTGCCCATCCACTCAGCATCGCGCTTGGCCAGATAATCGTTGACCGTAACCACGTGTACGCCATGTCCGGCCAGCGCATTCAAATAACAGGGCAGTGTGGCGACCAGCGTCTTGCCTTCGCCGGTCTTCATCTCGGCGATCTTGCCCTGGTGCAGCACGGCTCCGCCGATCAACTGCACGTCGAAGTGCCGCATGTTCACAATGCGCCGCCCCGCCTCGCGCACCACCGCAAAGGCCTCAGGCAGAATCTCGTTCAGAACTTCCTTTTCCGCCTCTGCTCGCTCTTTTTCGTCTGTAATGCCTTCGAGAGCCGCCGAAATCCGTGCGCGAAACTCCGCGGTCTTCGCGCGCAACTGCTCGTCGGAGAGCGGCTGCACTGCCGTCTCAAGGTCTGAAATCGACTGAACTCCGGGCAGCAGGCGCTTCACCGCCCGCTCATTACTCGTCCCGAATACCTTTGCTAAAGCGCCACCGATCAAAACGTAATTCCCTCACCTACCAGTGTAAATGCTGGAGTGAAAAATGCTGAATCGGCGGCCTAATCCTTGCCCCACCCTCTGGTCTCGGCGACCACGCGCATGGCCGACCGCAAAGCCGCATGAACCGTGCCCCAGTGTCCGGTCCTATCCGTATGTTCCCCGGCAAAATAGAGCGTGTCTTCTACCGGTTGCGCCAGCGTATCCGAAGCCCGCAAAGCGCCGGCCGGAGCATAGCTGTAAGCGCCCAAAGTCAAAGGATCCCGCTGCCAGTCATGCGTATGCCAGCTCAACAGAAGCGAGCCTGGGTCTTCGCGCTCAAATATCTTCCCCAAAGTAGCCAGAGCTGCGTCGAGCAGTGCATCGCCGGCAGGCCCAGCCGCCGCGCGAGGCCCACCGATCCAGCCCGTCAAAGCACAGGAAGCATCTGGAGCCGAACTCCACCACACCGGAACCGGCTCCGAGGACGCAAACAGAAAACTCATCCCCATCGCTGCCGTCTCCCAGAACCGCTCGCGAAAAACCAGCGTGATCCGCGTCGCCGAGCCCATTGCCAACGCGCGAATCGCGTCAAAAGCAGCTTTCGGTAGCGGAGAAATCGGAAGCACGCCCGATTGCAGAACCCCCAGCGGAAGCGCAACCACTGCCCGCCGCGCTCGAACCTCCGGCAGTTCCACGTTTCCTGTCTGGACCCGAACGTCGCCGCGCTTCCAGCCGATCCCGGTCGCCGACGTGTTCAGATGAACGTGCCCACCCGCAGCCAGAAAGCGGTCCAATAGAAACAGCGGCACCCGATCATACCCCTCCCGAATCCGAAACGCGCGGTCGCCTTCAATCGCGTCTTCAGCCTCCTCCTGTCGTCTCAACGCAGCCGTCCCAATCACCGCGGCGTCAGCGGCATTGAATCCTTCCACATAATTTCTGACGCGCGCCGCAACTTTCGAGGGCAGCTTCTGCTCCGCCAGAAACTCCGCAAAGGGCCGATCCCCGTCCGCAGGCAATCTCTGGAGAAGGTCAAAGGACGAGTCGTCCCACTCTCCACCACCAAGCCGGCCATTTTCAAACGAGAAGAACTTTCCCTCTCGCTCGAGAAGCGTAAGCCCAGCCTCCTCGATCAGCGCCAGCAGTTCGGGAGGCCGTCCATGCACAAACTCCGCGCCCACCTCGACGGGCAGATCGCTCCCCGCAAGCCGAATCGTGTGCACCCGGCCGCCAACCCGGGTCCCGGCCTCCAGCAAAACAACCTGAAGGTCCCCTTCAGCCAGACCGCGAGCGGTAGCCAGCCCGGCAACCCCGGCTCCGAGGACAACTACATCGGCATCGAACTCATTTGCCATAACCAAAAAAACAAACTGCCCCGCCGGGCAAACCGCGGCGGTGAAAAACCTTCACGGCGGGACTATCGAGAAAGTGGAGGACAGTCACGCGGAACTACCCTCCGGAGGCACAGCACCCTGGATGGGATCAGAAACCGAACCGTGCCTGCACATCTCACTATCTCCTTGTAAAAACAGTTGGCGGTTACTGGTTGATCACAGCATGTTTCATAGTGGATCAGAAACTGAAGCGTGCCTGGAAATCGATGATTCTCGATCCCAGTGCGCCCGATGCCTGACTGAGGTTGGGATTTGCGATATTGGTCGAAAGGGTGCTGGGGTTGATGTTCAGCAGGTTAAAAACATTGAGAAAGTTGGCCTTGATTTCGATCCTGGCGTTTTCCCCGATTACCTTCATGTTGGGCAAGCCGAATGCTTTGGCCAGGTTCAGATCGACGTCGCGGTATTTGGGGCCGGGAAAGGAGTTGCGGATGGTTCCCGGCGGAGGGATGAAGGCGGTCGCGAATTGTCCCGGCATATCCGCAATCGCATTGTCGTAGTTGGGAACTTCAAAGTAGTTATTCATGAACTGATCGTTATTTGTACCGGTATTGGCAGTGCCGGGGTTCGGGAAATTGCTTCCGGTCTTGAAGGCGTTGTTGCTGGTGCTACGGAGAGCGCTGCCGTTGTAATACGGACGCAGGCTCTGGAACCCGTAGTTACAGAGATTGCAGTAGATCTGGTGCGGCGCCGTATAGACGGGCGTCCACCCGTAACCGGAGTGAAGGGTCAGGATCCCGCTGAGTGCCCATCCACCGGCGACCTTCTCTTTCCAGTCATTCCCGTGAAAGATGACCGGCTGCCAAATGCCGAAGAGCTTGAAGTAATTGGCAATGTCGAAATCCGATCGTCCGTAGGAGTACCTGGTGTTGTACAGATAGGCATCGCGGTAGTAGGGGCCAGAGTTGGTGTCGAAGCTATGAGCCCAGGTGTACTGCGCCTCCAGAGAGAAGGTATGTGAGAACTGGTGCTTGAGATCGGCGAGCATCATGTTGTTGTCTGATTTGCCCTGGCTGCCGAAGGTGTTGATGCTATTTACCAAGGGGTTCAGCGGCGCTCCGTTAATTACTCCGTAAGCATTCGAGTCATAGTTGTATAAAAGGTGTTTACCGGAACTGCCGATATAGCCCAGAGTTGCAACCCACGAATGCGTCAAATCCATCTCTGTTTCGAGGGAATAGTGGTACTCATACTCGGTAGGTAGATTAGTGGGGAGGGCCCCGATGTTTGCGCCTCCTACGGTGGGCAGGCCGGCAGAGTTAAACGTGGTAATCACGCTCGGGTTCGCGGGATATCCATTGATATTGGTTGGGCTGGAGGAAGTCGCGTAGAGGATATTCGGATTGATGTTAGCCGGACTCGTGCTGGTTCCCGGAACAGAAGAGGTTCCTGGCGGATTGAAATCATAATTGTTCGCCGTCGCGATCTGCTGCTGGTTGTAGTTCAAGCCGAAACCCCCGCGCCAAACCACCTTTCCATTGAAATAATTTGGACTCCAGTTGAAGCCGACCTGTGGTCCGAAGTTAAGCTTTTGCGCGTTCCAGGCGTTGATTCCCGTGCGTAAGGTGATCCCGGTCAAAAGAGCGGTACCGGGGCCAAACCTGAGTACGCCCATGTTATTGTCCTTGTCGGTAAGCGGTCCAAAGTAGGAGTAGCGGAGTCCGGCGCTCAGGGTCAGGTTAGGGCGAGCCTTCCAATCGTCCTGAAAGAAAATGCCCCACATGTTCTCGCGGTTATCGTTGCGGAAACCGCCTGGGAAGCCAGTGGTTGCCTGGAACGGCCCGCCTTCCGCTTCCGGGGCGTCATTCAGGAAGTCCCAAATGTTGTAGAAGGTGTAGTTCGGGGCGCCGATCGGATCATTCAAATAGTAGAGCCGGGTAAAGTCAAAGCCGAATTTCATCGTCTGTGAGCTGAGAACCTTGGTGGCAACGTCCTTGTAGCCGTAAGTCCATTGGTCGAGATGCGAAGGGGCAGCAACGCCGATGGAACTGATGGTGATGCTGCCAATCTGGTCGCCCCCACTGTTATAGAGCTGGTCCTGGGGCAGGCCAAATGGTGCCTGAGGGTTGGTTTGAAGTTCATTCCACCGCCAGCCCGCCGCGTTGGCACGGGCTTCGTTCAGGAAGGTCGGCGAAAAAATGTGGTTCCAGATGACCGAGAAGGCATCGTTGGTCTGCGAGTGATTGAAGACCTGGTAAGCCAGGACACCGTTGAGTGTGGTTAGGGACGAGGGAACCCAATAAATTGCGAAGCTGACGTGATCCTTACGGGTCACATTGGCGTCGAGACGTCCGTTGTACTGTTTGAAGTCGCTGGTCGTCGGGTTACTTATGCTGTACTGGGCAATATCAGGAACATTGGAGAGTCCACTGCCGACGCCGGGCGTGCTGGGACTCGTCCATGTGAGATCCTGCTTGCCCAAGCCCGTGGTCAGGGGCGAGCCGATGTTTAAGCCTTGCCCAGCAATCGTGTTGCAGTTTACGCCTTCAGCAAGCCCGGCATTCTGGCAGGTTGCAGAGCCGATCAAAGTGCCGGCAACTTTTGCTCCCGGGAAATTAAGGTAGGTGGCGGAGATGCTATTTGCAGGCGCCAAACCCGCAAACGCACTCGTCAGAAACCACTGGACGCTGCTCGCAGGGATTGTCTGGCTTTGTCCCTCGTAGGCGAAGAAGGCAAAGACTTTGTTCTTCCAGATAGGGCCACCAATGCTGCCGCCAAGTTGATTGTAGCGGTCTTCATCCCGGAGCAGGCCGCGCTCCGCCGGCGTCAGCTTAGCTCCGGTGACGGGATCAAATGCCTGCACAGATCCAGGGCCGTTCCAACGCTGATATGCATTCAGCCCGGGGCGGGTGATCTGGATAAAGAAGCTACCGTGAAGATCGTTGGTTCCGCTCTTCGAGGTGATTTCGGTTAGCGCACCCGAGAAGCGCCCATTTTCAGCATCGTAGGCATTCGTGACGATTTTGACGTTGCCGATTGAATCCTCACTCGGAGTAATGACCGTCGCTCCACCCCAGACAGCACTCTCGGTGCTGATACCGTCGACGGAGTATCCATTAGTATCAAACTGGCCACCATTCGCGTTTGCTGAAGCACCATTTTCCGTGGCAAAGATACTGCTCGAATGTCCTAAGTTGCCGCCGCCGCCCGATGAGGCTCCGGTTTGCGTGCCCGGATTCTGGAATCCGCCGCCGCCGGCGTCCAGCGCTCCATCGGCCAGGACTCCAGGCGCCAAGCGAATGAGGCTGGTCGCGTCGCGTTCATAGACCGGCATATGCTGGACTTCATTGTCCGAAATTGTCCGCTGATCGTCTGCGGTCTCGGTATCCATGGCCGGCGCTTGGGAAGCGTCGACAGTAACGGTTGTTGCGGCCGCTCCAGGCTCCAGCTGCACGTTGAGCGCGTTGGGCTGCTCGGGAATCAGTTGCAGGTTATCCAGGACCTTTTTTTGAAAGCCCCCTTTCTCAACGGTCAATGTAAAGTGATCGGCGGGAAGGCCGTTGAAACTGTAGACGCCGGTATCGCTGCTGGTTTGCGTAATGGTTGCGTTGGTCTGTAGATCGTTGAGCGTGAGGGTGGCTCCCGGGATGACGGCGCCCGTAGGGTCGGTCACAACACCCTGGATTGAAGTGCGAAACTGCGCGTAACCTACCGCTGACAGTGTGCACACAACCATGAGCAGCATGACCCCACGTATGAATATCTTCCAGAGAGACGGAATCGGCATGCTCTTCCATGTTTGCGTGGCTCTCATATCCTTTTGCATATATCCCCCTAAAATTTGCTGCGTTCATTCTCGAACTAGTCTTTTGGGGCCACTCCCGGCGAATAGGAAGTGGAGCGGGCTGCGGAATTTGTTGAATCAATTTCCGCGATCGATTGTGCACCGATAGATGTTTTACGCCTGACAGGCAATAATTGTCTTGGTGGAAGTTCGTTGAAGCTGTAAAAGCCCGACCCGGAGCTGGTGGTCTTTTGGATCACCTGCGTGCCATTATTCGTGAGAGTAATAGTCGCTCCGCCAATAACCACGCCAGAGGTGTCGGTGACTGTTCCAGCAAGTTGGGCATTAAACTGGGCCCAGGTTAGCGGAGCGAAAAGAAATGCAAGAAAGGAAGCGGCGACAAGGACGGTCCGGTTGCCCCTGTGTGAGGAAATCCGATTGCGCATATTGCCCCCAAAAGACCTACATTGAGGAACTTGGATGCACATTAAGATAAAAGGGCAACCTGGACAATTTATCGAATTACTATTAACACTTTGATAACAGCAAGTTACGAATGTTTAACGGTTGCTTCCTCGAAATTCCGGGCCCCGACCTTCACATCCGCGAACACAAAGCCATCCCGCTCCACCACTTCCCCGCTTTCAATCGGAATCGCATAGCGAAACATCGGACCCGCATACGCCACGGTG
Organism: uncultured Acidobacteriaceae bacterium; assembly: GCA_963743135.1. Taxonomy (GTDB): domain Bacteria; phylum Acidobacteriota; class Terriglobia; order Terriglobales; family Acidobacteriaceae; genus Silvibacterium. Next base: position 915,418 of record CAVUON010000005.1, on the reverse strand, counting down.
TGGAACTCCCCGCGCTCGGCGCACGGATCGACCTCCGCGGGCATGGCTTGCAGCACGCTCTCATCCAGATCGCGCCCCGCAAACTCTCTCGGCAGCTTCGTGGGATCGACGCATACAATCCGCGCCCGCACCCCGCTGGCGATCATCTCTCGCACCAGCTTATCCGTCGGTAAACCCCATAGCGGAAAAACCGGCGTCAATCCCGTCCCGGCCAGTTTTTCCTCGCGATACCTGCGAACGTCTTCCAGAAACAAATCGCCGAAGGCAATCACCTCAACACCATCTGCAACCGCCTGTGCGCACGCCTCGCGCATCGCCGCTTCATACTGCTCGTTCGAACACGGCCACGGCAAGGGAACCGCGCGCAGGGGCAAACCTGCTGCGTTGGCCTGCGCCTCCAGCAGAGCGCGTCGCGTGCCGTGCATGGCCACGCGGTCAAACGCTGCATTCATCGTCGTCAGGAGCCCGGCAATCTCATGCTCGCCCGATTGCTGCAGCCGATGTAGCACCCAGGCAGAATCTTTTCCGCTGCTCCACGAAATCAGCGCCCTCTTCATCATTCCGAAACCTCAGCCGCAATTCCCTTTCCCATCTTCGCACCCGCCGCAAACCGTATACTGGGTTCTGCCTTCCACCATGCGCGTCTATTCAAAATTTCTCATCTCCGCCCTTTCGCCCGCGCAGTTTCCCGCGCCATCCATCCCGGAAATTGCCTTCCTCGGACGCTCCAACGTAGGCAAATCCAGCCTGCTGAACGCGCTCCTCGGTTCAAAGCAGGCCAAAGTATCCGCCACGCCTGGCCGCACCCGCGCCATCAACTTTTTCTCCATCACCGACACGCCCCAGCGTCAGCAGCCACAAATGTACTTCGCCGATCTGCCCGGCTACGGCTACGCGAAAATCTCCAAGTCCATCTCCGCCGAGTGGCCCAAATTCATCGAGCCGTATCTCGCCGAGCGCACTACGCTCGCGCTCTGCCTCTGCCTGGTCGACAGCAACATTCCTCCGCAGCAGTCCGACACGCAGCTCATTGAATTTTTCAAACATACCGGCCGTCGCCTGATCGTCGTCGCCACCAAGGCCGATAAACTTTCTGGCAACGGCCGCGCCAAAGCGCAGGCCGCGCTCAAAAAAGGCCTACAAGTAGAAGATGTAATGCTCTGCTCGGCCAAAACCAAAGCTGGGCTCAAAGAACTCTGGGCGACAATTCAATCCGTCGTCGAGAAGATCTAGCGACCAATCGAAATTGCCTCATCGCCGCGCCTCGCCGAAACCGCAACCGGAATCGCGCCCATCCTGACCGCCTCGCGAATCGCCGCAACAAACCCATCTGCCTCCCCATCCGTCATAAGCAAAAACCGCTGCCCCGCAAACACGCGGCCGAGATAACGCGGCGAGCCCTCAATCCAGCGAATACGCGAATCCGCAGTCTCCAGCGCAGCAACCGCTAAAGCATCAACAACCGGAAGCCACCGTAGAGGCTCAGCGGCAACGCTCCAGGTCACCGGAATCAATGCATCATCTGCCTTGGCATGAAGCACGCTCGAGCCCCCCTCCATAAGTTCCTGCACCGGGAAAGCCAGAACCTCAGGCTGTACGCCGCGCGCAACAATCTCCGCGACCGTCGCGTCCACATTGCTCGTCAAAACCACCGAAACAGGACGGCGTTTGCGAATCTCGTTCTTCAAAATCCGCAGCGACTCATCCAGATTGTTCACCAGAAAATCGCAGACGCCAGCACGAAGCGCCTGTTTCCCCCGCACCGCATCAGGCTCAACGCCCAAAGACGCGGCGCCAGCCACATTCGAAGCAATCGCCACCGCGATTCCATCGCAATCAAGGACGGAATAAAGCAGGAGCCATCCCCCCAGATCGGAAGACAACGCGGTCAGCGCAGCAAAGCGCGCATAGACAAGAGCAATGTCAGGAAAATCGAGAGCGCCGAAAAGCATCTCCTAAACTGTAGGCCAAGTCCCCAAAGCAATCCAGCGACGAGCCGTGCCCGACGTCAACAATTGAAGGGTGAGTCACCGACCAAAGGAAGGTCCCAACGGCAACCAAAATGGCGCCGGAGGCGCGTGTGCCCGGACCGCCAGTCCTCACCAGGTGGAGTACATCTGGCCGTCCGAACCCACTTCCTGCGAACCGCTATGGACATCATTAACGCCGGGCTCAGTCTGGTCGATGCTTTCGAGAGTGTCATCCGTGCTCGTGACCCACGTCTCATTGGAGTGAGTCATCGGGTCGACGGGAATTGATTTCAGGTATCCAGCCTGCACCAGATCGTCGAGCGACTGCGGAGCCTTCTCTTTATCCATCGTGTATGAATCGATGGCATTGCGAATCACATGCAGGTCTTCTTTCAGCACAGCTTCTTTCGCATTTCTAATCGAGGAAACAAAGTTGGGAATAGCAATAGAAGCGAGTATGGCGACAATCGCCATCACGATCACCAGTTCGATCAGCGTAAAGCCGTCTTCGCTCGTCAAAGGCAGGTGCTTCGCATTGTGTCTAAGCCGTCGCACGTTTACCAATCCTTGTACTTCGTTCCGTCCAGAGCCGTGCCATCCGACTTTGTATACACATCGAAGATGTTCTGTCCGCCCCACGAATCGCTGTCCGGATCATCCTGATTCGAGCGCAACCCCCAGTCCGTCCCCTTCGTCATTGGATCGACCGGAATCCGCCGCAGGAACTTCACCTTCTTGCCCTGGACGTCCACGCCATCCACCAGCGTCTGCAAATCTGGTGGATAGTTCATGCTGTCGATCTTCGTCTGGAATGCGCCTCGGTCGGCATAGTCCTTATAGCGATCGATAGCTTCTCGCATCTGCCACAGGTCATAGCGTAATTCACGCTCTTTTTCGCGCTTCACCTGAAAGCGGGCCACGGGCACAGCTGCCGAGGCCAGAATCGCCAGGATCGCCACCGTAACGATCAATTCGACCAGCGTGAGCCCCGTCTCGCGCCTGTGTTTTAACTGCATAGTTATCCATCTCTCAGGCCGCAGCCGCAACTTATGGCTGGACTTGCACAATGGCGCGCGAGCCGGTCGCCGTCATTGCCTGTTGCGCGCTGTTGCGAACCACGGGCCGCGTAATCACCACCGCCGCTGGCCCAGCAGCCTTCGCCTGGAAGGTCAGTACGCACACCGTCCCTGCTCCGCTGACGCCCCGGGTACCCGGAGGCCGCGACGCTGAGATAGCCACATTCCCGTCGCCGTCATCACGATGCACCAGCGCCACGGCCTGGCCATCCTTGCCCAGTAAATTCGTGGTGCCTGAGGGCGGCGAATCTCCCAGGTCAACGTTGATCAAACTCAACTTTGTCTGGTCGTACTGTAACTGCATCGGTACAGAGAACACATCCGTGCCGCCCGACAGATTCACCTTCATCTGAAAGGTTGACCCGACCTTCTGCTGGGTCATCTCCGGGGACAGATCGAGCCTCACCGGTCCTTGGTCCGCCTGCCGCTGCATGCTGGCAACCGCAGCGGCAGCCGCGCCGGCAGCGGTTACGGGAGCAGCCGGCGCGGTTGGCGCTCCAACCATCACCGGAGCGCCAGAAGTCTGCTTCAACTCCGCCGCCGCAGTGTTCCCGTCGATACGTCGCAGTTCAATCGAGTTACTGGTCCCCGAATCAATCTCGCGCAGGTTCAGCGGATCCAGCATCTCCGCCCGCACCACGTGTGGAATCAGCAGAAACACAATCTCATCGTTCGAAATCGTCTTGTCGTTGCTGCCGAAGATGTATTTCAAAATCGGCAACTCAGCCAGTCCGGGAGTGCCGCTCAGAGAGTTGCTGGTCTGCCTCTGCAGAATGCCGCCCAGGATATTCGCCTCGCCCTCTTTCAGCCGAATCGTCTGGTCCACAGTGCGCTGCGTGATGATCGGTTCATTGATGCCGCCCAGGTTCGACGTGCCATTCGTCGAAGAAACTTCGATGGTCAGCTTCAGAGTCACATCGCGGTCGTAATGGACCGTAGGCTTGATCTTGATATTCACGCCAACGTCCAGGTATTGGAACTGCGTGTTCACCAGTGAGCTGACGATCGCCGTTGCAGCACCAGTCTGGTAAGAGCCCGTGGCCACCGGGATTTTTTCGCCGATCTTCAACGAAGCTTCCTGCCCGTCCGAGGCGCGAATCCGCGGATTCTGCAGAATCTTCGTGGAGGTATCGGTTAGCAGAAGGTTGGCCTGCGCCTGCCCAATGGTCACCGCAAAATTCGTAGCGTTAAGATGCGCCAGACTGTTCAGTGTAAGGCCGTTGCTTGTGTCCGTGTTTGTAGTCGTTCCGGTGTCCGTGGTCGAAGAACTGGAACTGGTAGTGCTCTGGTTCAGATTCGACTGCTGAAAAGATACACTCGCCGTCTGCGGCAACTGAATGCCGATCGTGCGCTCATAGTTGCGGCTTACTTCAAGCACTGCCACATCGACCACGACCTCAGGCTTGGCTTTATCCAGATCGTCAATCAGCTTCTGCGCCAGCAGCAGCTCATCCGGAGTGCCGCGCATAATGATCGCATTCTGGCTGGCGACGCCATAAATTTTGGCGGTTTGAAACATGTTCCGCAGCGCTGTCTGGACGTCGGTAAAGTCGTTCTGCTGCGAAACATTGGTCAGGTAAAACGTCTGGACCGCTTGCTCTTCCAGTTCCGTGCGTTTACTGCGGCTGTTCTGCGCCACAAAAATAGTGTTCGCCGTAATCGGGCGCCAGAATGTATCCGACACCACTCCAAGAATCCGCAGCGCGTCATAAAGGTTCGTATTGTTCAGGTCCACCTGGATGCGCTTTGACGTGTAATCGGGGTCGAAGAGCACGTTAATCCCCGCCGCTTTCCCCACAGTTTGATAGATAACCTTGCTGTCCTCCACCATATGCAGCGTCAACGGCTCGTTCGAGATCGGCTTCAAGTGGATCGGTCCGCCCATATCGGCCATCTCGCTTTCGACTGCAGGCGGAATCGGCGTTTCTTGATCCTGCGTCTGGGCTTTACCGGGAGCCGCGAGCGCGCGGCGGCGGGTTGCTCGAATCTCCTGTTGCGCCAGTTCATTGCTTGGGTCAATCTCAAGGGCGCGAAGGAATTCAGTCAGAGCGCCCGTTACGTCGCCCTGATCGCGCAGCGTCTCTCCGTGCTTTACATGCAGCGTCGCCGCGGTAAAGCGCGTCCGCTCATAAGCAGTCTTGTAGCGAAGATCGGAGGGTTTTAGCTGGTAAGCCTGATAGTAGTCCGCGTACGCGGTCTCAATGTCATCTTTGGCCTCGGCAGCCTGCCCTTGCTTGTAGAGCTTTGAGGCCGAGTCTTTGTGGGCAGCTAGAACTTTGGGAGTGAAACTGAAAAGCGAAAGGCCCACCATGAGGACCAGAGCGGCACACGACGCCCACTTCAGGATGCGGTATTTCATGAAACTCCGGCAGGCTGGCGTTGACAGCGTCCAAAAACGCGCGCGCAGCCATGTCTCCCACGCGCTGCGGCCCGTACCCTGGCGCAGGTTGAGTATAGCATCGCGCTCCCTCCTGCTGCCTTGCTCCGGTTGGCCTTCCCCGCGTGCTAGCATTGAAATTCGGACCCCCGCCTATGCCCCGGCAAGCAGCCCATTCCAACATTCAGGCCCCGCAGAAAAACAAGCCGCGCGACCCAATCCCCTCCGGTGACCGCGATGCTTCCGTCAACCGCGCCGCCAGCCACAACTACTTTCTGCTCGACCGCTTCGAGGCCGGGGTAGCCCTGCGCGGTACCGAAGTCAAATCGATCCGCGAAGGCAAAGCCAATCTTAAGGATTCCTACGGCATCATCAAGGATGGCGAGGCTTTTCTGCTCAACGCCCACATCGGTCCTTATTCCCACGGTAACTCCAGCAATCACGAGGCACTCCGAACGCGAAAACTCCTCCTGCACCACGAAGAAATCCGCAAGCTAACTTCACAGACGCAAATCAAAGGACATACGCTCATCCCTACGCGCCTCTATTTCCGGCGTGGCAAGGTTAAATGCGAACTGGCGGTGGCCAAGGGCAAACAGGACTGGGATAAGCGCGAAACCGAGCGCCGCCGCGAAGCCGACCGCGAAGCCCGCGCCGCCATCGCCCACAACAAGGGCAAGTACGCGAAATAGAAATCCGGCCGTTTCCCCCGAAGACATCCCACCCTTCGCCGCGTTAACATTCAAAGACAAGCAGAACAGGTGGTTTTGCCCCATGCAACGAGTCTTCTCCAGAATTCTGGCGGCGCTTCTGCTCGCCAGTCCACTTCTCTGCGTCACGCTGCACGCTCAGCGCGACAAGGATCCTCTCAACGACAATGAGGTCGACCAGATTCGCGAAGTGCGCGACCAGCCCGTCGAGCGCATCAAGCTCTACCAGAAATTCATCCAGCAGCGCATCGACGCAATCAAGCAACTCGGCCCCAATCCCAGTGGAGAAGACCTCAAAGCCCAGTTGCGTGCCAAATATGAAGAGTTCACCCATCTTTCCGACGAGTTGCAGGACAATCTCGACACCTTCGACGAGGCCCACGCCGACATCCGCAAGGCCCTCAAAGACCTCGTTCCTGCCTCCGCCAAATGGCCCGACATCCTGAATCAGGCCTCGCCCGACCGCACCTACGACTTCTCCCGAAAGACCGCTCTTGACGCTGCCCAAAGCACCAGCGACGACGCCAAGAAAATCTACGAAGACCAGAAAAAATACTTCGCAGAACACAAAGATGAAGCAGGAAAAAACGGAACTGGGCCGAGCTAAAAGCTGGCGCAACGTTCAACCTCTCAGCCCTGAAACCGAACCGCTGTTCGCTGTACCCTGAATACGTGCATCCCGAAATCATCCCCTGGTTTGAAGAAGAGTACCGTGCCCTGCGCCCCCGTGCGCCCATGCCCGGATTCGACATCCGTTTCTACCGCTTCACCAGCCTCAACACCACCATCCGCCTGCGCGAAGGGCGTATCAAGGTGCATCTCTCCGACATTCTCGAAGGTGCGCCCGAAAGCGTATTGCGCGCCATCTCACACATCCTGATAGCCAAGCTCTATCGCAAACCCATCAATGCGACACATGCCAATCGATATCGCCGTTTCGCATCGAGCGAGGCCGTCGTCCGGCAAAGCGAGCGCATCCGCCAGACGCGTGGCCGCAAGCGCATCTCAACCGCCCGTGGAGTGCATTACGATCTCGAAGAGATCTTCGACGCGCTGAACCTGCGCTTCTTCCATGGACTCATGGGCCGTCCGCAGCTCACTTGGAGCGAACACTCCGCCCGCCGCGTGCTCGGCCATTACGACGCCGCGCACAACACCATCATGGTCAGCCGCGTCTTCGACCGCCGCAACACCCCGCGCTACGCCATCGAATATCTCATGTACCACGAGATGCTTCATCTTCGGCATCCCGTAAAAGCAAAAAATGGACGCCGCTGCGTCCATTCCCGCGACTTCCAATCGGAAGAAAAGCTCTTCCCCGAACTCGACCAGGCCAAAAAATATTTAAAGACTTTATAAGCAAGCGCTGATGACCAGACCCCCAGACACGGGCTCTTCAAACGGTCGTAGACGAAGCCGCCCGCGCTTCCGGAACCACAACCACAGCCCGCTTCCGCGCCCATAAGATCAAGCCCACGCCAACAACCATCGACCCGATACTCGCCACCTGGGCATTGCTCATGCCCCAGTAAATTCTCGGATTAATCCGGATAAACTCAACCAGAAACCGCGCCAGCCCGGTCAGCAAAAGATATTCGCCCGTAAGCTGGCCCAAAGGCTTGGGACGCTCCGGAGCGCCGCGCCGCCACAGCGCCCACGCAATCAGCAGCGCCACAATCAGTTCATAAATCGGAGTAGGCTGGACTCGCACGCCCGGCGGTGTCGGCACTAGCCCATGCGGAAAGCTCATGCCCCATGGCAGCTTCGTCGGAATTCCATAATCGCCATCGCCCGAAATCAGGCAGCCCAGCCGCCCCACTCCATAGCCGATTGCCGCTGAAACCGTAGCCAGGTCAAGCATCCGCAGCTTGCCAATCCCGTAACTCCGGCCTTGCCACAGCAACGCCGCAATGCCCACGACAAGTCCGCCGAACCACGCAAATCCCGCGCGGTCAAAGATCACTGCCGCCGGATGATGGATCAATGCCTGCGGGTCTTCGAACACATGCCAGAACTTCGCACCGATCACTCCGGCAACCGTAGCCACCGCCACAATGCTGATCGCATCCGCATCAATTCCCCAGCGGCGAAAGTTTGCGTGAAGAGCCCAGCACGCGCAAGCCGCTGCCAGCCAGAGCATGATGCCAAATGTGCCAATAGAAAGACTGCCAATGTGAATAAAGGGATACATGAGGAGGCGGCTCCCTCAAAGTATACGGGATGAACGCCGCCGGAAGATTCGGCCAAGCTGCGCCGTCGCGGCTATTTACTCCGCGCGCCCACAACAACCAGGCCCAGCCCCGCGATCAGAGAGACCGTGCTGAGAATCGGCGAAATCGGCACAGTCTTGGTCTGCTTGTGCGACACCTGTATCGGTCCAATATCCACATCCTTCTTTTCGTGAGTAAAGCTGACTCCGCCCACAGCGAAGCCCACGATCCCCAAGACAATGAGAAGAATCCCCACCACAGTGGCGGGTTTCATTCCAATGCCCTCTTTCAGGTGGATTGAACACGTCCGGAAATCTGATGCCAGCAAGTCTGCCGCAGATGTATACCAGCTTCCGCCAACGTTGGCTATTATGAACCCATGATTGCGATAGAGCCCCTCACCGCTGACCACTGGGAGGCCGTCCGCACCATTTACCTCGAAGGCATCGCCACTGGAAACGCAACCTTCCAGCAAACCGCCCCCGGCTGGATGGATTGGAACAACGGCCACCTGCAAAGGTGCCGAGCTGTCGCCGTCAAAGACAAGGAAATCCTCGGATGGGCCGCTCTCAGCTCCGTCTCCGGCCGCTGTGTCTACGCGGGAGTTGCGGAAGTCAGCGTTTACGTCGCGCAGGCGGCAAGAGGCAGCGGAGTTGGCACAAAGCTGCTCGCAAATCTCGTCGCCGATTCCGAAGCTGCAGGCATCTGGACCCTCCAGGCCGGAATCTTCCCCGAAAACACGGCGAGCATCCGCTTGCACACAAAAGCCGGATTCAGAATCGTGGGCACGCGCGAGCGGCTCGGCAGCATGAATGGCCGGTGGCGCGATGTCGTTCCGATGGAGCGGCGAAGCACGGTAGTTGGAACCTAACTTCGAGCGACCCTCATGCTAGACTGGCGCTACTTTCAGCACCAAAGGAAGGTAGCTTGCGAAGCTTCCCCGCTTTTCTCCTCGCGTCCCTTCTCTCGACCGCAGCTTTCTGTCACGCCCAGCGAATCGAAATCACCATTCCCGCCAAAACGCCGCTCAACGGGCATCTCATTCTCGTCTTCGCGAAGAAAGATAATCCTGAACCCCGCATGCAGCTTCGCGAAGACTATCTCTCCGCTCAGGGATTCGGAGTCGATGTACAGAACCTCGCGCCCGGCCAGTCCATCATCGTCGACGCAAAAAGCTTCGGCTACCCGCGCCGATCACTCGCCGATCTCGATGCCGGAGACTACTACGTCCAGGCCGTCTTCAACGTCTATGAACTCTTTCATCTCGCGTCGGGCGAAAATGTCTGGCTTCCTCCCGACAAAGGCGAAGGGCAGCACTGGAACCTCAAGCCCGGTAACCCCTACAACAAGCCGGCAAAAATTCACTTCGACCCGAAATCGACGACGATCATCAAGCTCACGCTCGATCAGGTTGTCCCGCCCATTGAGGGCACCGACGAAGACCCCTCTGTCATCGCCGCCAAGAGTCCCGCCTCAAAGTGGCTGAAGTACATGCGATTCCGCAGCGAAAAACTGAGCAACTTCTGGGGACGTGATACCTACCTCGGAGCATGGATTCTTCTGCCAGACGGCTTCGACGACCACCCCAACGCCCACTATCCGGTCGTCGTTTATCAAGACCACTACCACCCCGGCTTCGGCCCGGTACCGTTTGTCACCTCGTCACCCGACCCAAAATCTCCCCGCGCCAGCCGCGAAGAGGCCGGATACCGCTTCTTCCAGGACTGGACCTCGGGACGCCTCCCGCGCGTCATCATAATCTACGTCCAGAACGCCAATCCCTACTATGACGACTCTTATGTCGTCGACTCCGCCAGCGTCGGCCCCTACGGATCGGCCATCAACGAAGAGCTGATCCCCGCCATTGAGAAGCAGTACCGCGGCATCGGCCAGGGATGGGCGCGCGCAACCTTCGGCGGCTCGACCGGTGGATGGGAAGCCATCGCCACGCAGGTTTTCTACCCCGACATGTACAACGGAGCCTATGTAGCCTGCCCCGACCCCGTGGACTTCCACGCCTACCAGAACATCAATCTCTACGACGACACCAACGCCTTCGTTCGCAAGGGCGACTTCGCCACCATTCCCATCGCCGCCGACCGTAAACCCGATGGCTCCATCATCGCCAACACCGGCCCCGAATTCGCATACGAATACGTGCTCGGAACCCATGGACGCTCCACCGAGCAGTGGGATATCTGGCAGGCCGTCTTCTCGCCCGCCGGAACCGACGGTTACCCCGCCGAAATCATCAACCCGCTCACCGGAGAAATCAACAAAGCCACGCTCGCCTACTGGCATGATCACTACGATCTCGCCGCAATTCTCAAGCGTGATTGGCCCACGCTCGGGCCAAAGCTCGAAGGCAAGCTGCATTTTGCGGTAGGTGACGGAGACACCTACTTCTTGAACAACGCCGTTCACCTGCTCCAGGACCAACTCGGCCAGACCCGCAACCCGCACTCCGACGCAACCTTCCAATACGGCCCCGGAATGCCGCACTGCTACACCGGAGGGCCCTCCGAGTACACCATGCAGCAGAACAACGCCGACTGGGCGCAGCGCATCCTGCCAAAAATGGCCGAACACATGCTCCAGACTGCTCCCCCCGGCGCAGACGTCAAGTCATGGATATATTGACTGCGTTGTACACCCCTACTCATAGCGCAGAGCCACCGAGGGATCGCTCTCGGTCGCTCGTCTCGCCGAGAGGAAAGCGGCTCCCAGCACTACAGTGCTGATCGCCAGCACAGCCATAATCAAGTGGAGAAAACGAACGAACCGCAATCAAAATATCGACTGCCGCAAGGGGTTGTTCGCAGCAATACGTGAAGGTTACGGAAGGCCGCCGCCACAAGAAGAAAGGGCAGGCCGCTTGCGCAGCCTGCCCTTCATAATCCCGCGAGATCAAAAGCTACTTCGCGGCATCGTCAATAAACGTGAGGCCGTTCGGCGTGCCGAAACCCGTGACGTTATCCCAGCCCGGACCGACGACCAGTGACGAGTCGGTGCCAAAGCTGAGGGTGTACCAGGCGCCCGTGGTGTCGTTGAACAGGTCACTCAGATACTTGGTTGTGTTCTCGAGTGGCGCGGTGAGCTGGTTGGGCGAGTAGAAGGTGGCGCCGTGACTACCGAAGATGAATCCGGCGACATTGGTGGGTGAGCTATAGGCCTTAACATCGGTGAGTGCTGTGCTGCCGGACAGCTTCGCCACGATCGGCGCAGCCTGTCCGAGCAGGGCGCCCCGACCGTGGATCTGGCCCGCTCGCTGGTTGGCAATCGCCCAGATAGCTGAAAATGTCGGGCAGGCGAGACTCGTGCCACCTACGACCCCGACCTCCTGCTCGCCATCCAACGTGAGCACAACCTCGACGCCGGTGAACGGATCAGCGATCAGAGAGACATCCGGCTGCTGACGGCCACTACCCGGAATCTTCGACTGCCATGACGGTTTGGCGAAGACCCGGCTTTCGCCACCACCGGAGCCGGCGTAGAAGCCATAATTCACCGGAGGATCGAGCGGCCCTGTCGCGACACCGTTCGCCCCGGTAGCCACCTGGGTAAGGTTATTGCCCCATCCAGTCTGGAACTCCATCTTGTTGCTGTTGGTGATGGCCAGGGTGGTCCCTCCCACTGAGGTGGAGTAAGGAGAATCGCTCGGCATGGACACTGTCTTTACACCGTATGCTGCTTCATCGTCTCCAAAGTCGCCGCTGGCGTAGTTCACGGAGATGCCAAGCGCAGCGCCCAGTTCGGAGAGCGAATTTTCGATGATGATGTCTTGCTCATCCACCAGAGCCTCAGGGGCTCCGTAGCTGTTGCTGATGACACTCCCTAGCTGGTTGGCGAGCGCGTAGAAGACGCTGGTCTCCAGATCACTGAAATATAAGCTGGGAGCAATGACGAGAACTATTTTCGCACCCGGAGCAAGTGCGTGAGCCCACTCTACGTCCAACGACGTTTCTACCGTGCTGGTCGGATCCTGGATCGTAGGTTTGTACTCGGGATAAATGATCTGGAAGTTGGTCGAGGTGAGGGCGGGCAGTCCATTCAGTTTTGAGAACAGGTTGGCGTCGGCCTTGATGGTGGGTTGAGCGTATGCGTCCACGATTACGATCGTCTGGCCGGTGCCGTTAAGTCCCTTCGCGTACGCGGCGGTCATGCCGTAGGCGGTGGTGACATTGGCGGCATCGTAACCACACGGAGGGAGGAATCCCACGGTGCTGTTTGTAATGTTCGCACCATAGCGGTTGCCCACATACTGGCCGATGGGCAACGGAGCGCCGGGCGTCTTGAAGGTCTCAGCTTCTACGCCGCGAAAGCAGCCGCTGTCGAAAAAGATCCCGTTGGGCGACGCGACCGCGCTGACAGCATAAGGTTTCCCGGTAGCAGGATCAACGGCTCGGATGAGGTCGAGAGTGGCCTTGGTTTGGGTAAGGCCGGTGACTGCCGAAACCATGGTGCCGGCCGTTCCCGCCAGCTTTGGTTCGGCAGTGGTCGCCCGTATGGCCTGCCCTTTGACGACCAGGCTCTTAATCTCAGTTTGGAAGACCGCCTGCATCGCTGCGACGGTGCCGCTGACCTTGAGATACCCGTTCCGGGAGCCGACCGAAGTGACGGTAAGTCCCTGTCTGCTCAACTCCTTCTTCACCGTCTCGACGTCTGACGCGGTCGGCGAGAACCGTAGGAGGTCGCTGGCCTTCAACCAGTGGTGATAGGTGGGCGATCCTTGCTCGTACAGCTTCGAGACCGTGTCGTCGAGCACCTGTTTGTCGTGGAATCTGAGCCAGACCTTCGCTTCTACGACTTCGTTCGGATTCTCGTCAGTAACGCTTTCGGCCTGCGAGAAGAGAGAGGGTTTAGCTTGCCCATGGGCGGCCAGCGCTACAGAGAGAGGCAGAGCGATAGGCAGCGCCGAGACTAAGAACATATGGAGGAATCGATTAGGGAGTTTCATGGTCATCCTTTTGCAAATGGGACCTGCGATTCGAACTATGGAAACGGAGAACCAGCTTGGCAATCGCAACGTGCACGAGCGCCTGCGAGCCGGAAGGACACAGGGACAGTTAACGGGTGCGAGCCCTAAAAGGAGTCAAGCACTGCGAAAAACTCAAAGAAGTAATGCGCTTATCAACCCCGATCTTGCGCCGGGCAACCATCTAAACGTGGTTTACGTCTACGATGCAACAAAAGGCGGCGGAGTTTTCGCGAAGCTCGCACAGGCGGCATTCTTTTCCTTAAAGACGGTAATTTGGGGAGCTACAGCGCTCCGGATCGAAGCGCTGCGGCCCAGGATCCCCTATTCCCCCCTTTGCACAACCCGCCGCGATATCCTGAACACGTGAACCACGCAAACGTCCACAAGGACTTCCCCGTCCTCTTTAGCACGGAGCAAATCGCCCGGCGCACCGCCGAACTTGGCCGTCAGATCGATGCCGATTTCGCCGGACAAAGCGTCGTGCTGGTCGGCGTTCTCAAAGGAGCGGCCATCTTCCTCGCCGATCTCGCCCGCAGCATCACCGTCGACTGCACCTTCGACTTCGTGGCTGTCTCCAGCTACGGTAAGGGCCAATACTCCAGCGGGGCCGTCAGGCTCATCAAGGATCTCGATCAGCCCATCGAAGGCAAAAACATCATCATCGTCGAAGACATTCTCGACACCGGCCTCACTCTGTCGTTCCTCTGCAAACTCCTCAGCCAGCACCGTCCCAGAACACTCAGAGTCGCCACGCTGCTCGATAAACCCTCGCGCCGCCTCGAAAAAATCGACGCCGACTATACCGGATTTACCATCCCCAACCGCTTCGTCATCGGTTACGGCATGGATTACGCGGAGCGATTCCGTAACATGCCGGATATTCGCCTCATGCCCAGCGACTTCCCCGAATGATGGCCCTGAATGATAGAAGGAGTTCCACAGAAATGACCGCCCAGCTTCTGGAAGAAACCGGTAAGACCACGCCTCAAAAGAATCTCTATGACGCCCCGGCCTTCTCCGCGCAAGCCCTGGCTAACCGTCACGCGCTCGCCGCCGTCATCGACCACACCCTGCTCAAGCCCGAAGCCACGCGCACCCAGATCCTTAAGCTCTGCGCCGAAGCCTCCGAATACCGCTTTGCCTGTGCCATGGTCAATCCGGTATGGGTGGCGACCGCGCATGCCGCGCTCGCTGGAACTGGCATTCCCGTCGGCGTCGTTATCGGCTTCCCTCTCGGCGCAAACCTCACCACCACCAAACGCGAAGAGGCTGAAGCCATGGTCAAGGCTGGAGCCCGCGAACTCGACATGGTTCTGAACATCGGCCTGCTCAAGTCCGGCGAAAATGCGCTCGTCGAAGCCGACATTCGCGGCGTAGTCGAAATCGCTCGGGATGCCGGAGCCGTCGTTAAGGTCATTCTCGAAACCTGCCTGCTCTCAATTGAGGAAAAATTGCTCGCCTCGGAGATCGCTTGCTCTGCCGGAACCGATTTCCTCAAAACCAGCACCGGCTTCTCCTCAAGCGGCGCCACCGCCGGCGACGTTGCCCTCCTGCGCGGCGTCGCCGGCTCTCGTTGCGGTGTCAAAGCCTCCGGAGGCATCCGCTCCCTGGACGATGCCCGATCCATGCTCGAAGCCGGAGCCAGCCGCATCGGAGCGAGCGCCAGCGTAGCCATCGTGCAGACCTTGGAGACGCCGTAACCGGCGACCATCCAACCCGCAACGCGCTATCATGGCTAACGCCGGAGAGCGCGCAGCCAAACCAGTCCAGGAATCCGTGAACGACGAACATACTAAGCCCCCCGGAACGCACGAAGCCTTCGAGGGCGATTATCGTCCCAGCGCCTCCGCGCCGGCTTCGTCGCAGATTCGCGTCGATCCGCTTCAGATCGAGTTTCTCACTCGACTCGCCGACGCGCTCAACACCACCCTCGACCTCCAAACCCTCCTCAAGCGCACCGCCGATCTGGTCCGTGCCGTTATCGACTACCGCATCTTCGCCATTCTCCTCATCAATGACCGCACCAACGACCTCCGCATGCGTTTTCAAATTGGCCATACCTCAGAGATTGAGCGCATGCGCATCAAGATGGGTGAGGGCGTCGTAGGGCAGGTCGCGCAGCAGCGCCGGGCCATTCTCGTCAACGACGTCACCGTGGCGGAAAACTACATCAACGCCAACCCTCAAGTCCGCTCCGAGCTGGCCGTTCCGCTCATCGTCAAAAACCGCCTCATCGGCGTCATCGACATTCAGTCCGAGCAGATCAACTACTTCTCCTCTGAGCACCTGCACCTGCTCGAACTCACCGCCTCGCGCATCGGTCAGGCCATCGAAAACGCGCGCCTCTACACACGCGTCGCCCGCCAGGCACAAACCCTTGAAGTGCTGAACGAAATCAGCCGCGAGCTTACCTCCATCCTCAACGTGGACGAGTTGCTCGAGCGCATAAGTCAGCTCTTACGTCGCATCATCGATTTTCAGATGTTCTCCATCTGGCTCGTCAACGAGCACGATCGCGTGCTCGAAAACCAGTTTGCCCTGCGCTTCGGCGAGCGCTTTTATCCCGAAGAAAAAATCCCGCTCGACCGCGGCCTCGTCGGCGCAGCCATCGCCTCCCACCGCCTCGTCCGTGTCTCCGACGTTCGCAAGGATTCGCGTTACGTCATGGTCAACCCTGAAGCCCGCTCCGAGATGGCGGTCCCGCTCGTCTACAAAGGCAAGGTCATCGGCGTGCTCGACATCGAACACACCCGCGCCCATTACTTCAACGAAGACCACGAGCGCGCACTCACCACGCTGGCCGCGCAGATCGCCATCTCCATCGAAAATGCGCGCCTCTACCAGCGCGTAACTCAGCAGGAGCAGCGCCTCGAGCGCGATTTGGCCATGGCACGCGAGGTTCAGTTGCGCCTCCTTCCGCCCGTCAAACCAAAGCACAAGCAGGCCGAGTTCTCCGCGCGCTTCATCCCCGCCCGCACCATCGGGGGCGACCTCTACGACCTCATTCAGTACGACCCGGGCCGCAGCGCCATCGCATTAGGAGATGTAAGCGGCAAAGCCGCGCCCGCCGCGCTCTATGCTGCGCTCGTCAGCGGAATCATGCGCTCCGCAGCCAGCCAGACGCTCTCGCCCTCCGCGCTGCTAAAGTCCCTGAATGACTCTCTGCAGGAGCGCAAGCTCGACTCGCAATACGTCGTAATGCTCTACTCCGTCTGGAACGACGACAATCGTACCCTCCAGATCGCCAATGCCGGAGCCACCCAACCCCTCATTTGCCGCTCCGGCGAAATCGAGACCATCAGAGCCGAAGGATTCCCCCTGGGTCTCTTCCCCAACGTCGAATACGAAGAGTTCTCCATCTCGACGCAGCCCGGCGACTCCATCATCTTCTTCAGCGACGGCATCACCGACGCAATGAACGAAGCCGAGGACATGTTCGGCGACGACCGCCTCAAAGCCGTCGTCAAAAAGACCTGGCAGAAATCCGCCACAAAGATCGCCGACGCCATCCTCGCCGAAGTCGGCAAATTCCAGCAAGGAAGAGAGCGCTTCGACGACGAGACAGTGGTTGTGTTGAAGGTGCTTTGAAATCACGCGGCGCGCTTCTGGCATGTCGGAAGCGCGTCGCTTTTCGAATGCTATTCGTTCGCGCAAGTCACTTTTGGTTCCAGCTCGGACCTGGCGAGTTCTTTAGCCTTCAGCTGTCGTCGGATCGATAGTCGTTGCGATTTCGGAAATGCGATTCGCAGGAAACCCACCCAGAAGAGCGTGCTCTTTGATCAGGTCCTCATTTGGAGCGCGATAAATGCAGTAGATTTTATCCCCGGCCACGTAACTCTGGATCCATTGGATCTCATATCCCAGGTTGCGCAGCACGTCACAAGATGTCTGCGATAGGCTTTTCAGTTCCTCACCGCTAAGCTTCCCCGCGCCGGCAACTTCGCGCTCAATCACGAACTTTGGCATAGCTCCTCCGTAGGCAGATTTCAGCCGAAATCACGCGGCGCGCTTCTGGCACGTCGGAAGCGCGTCGCTTTTCGAATGCTATTCGTTCGCGCAGGTCACCTTCAGGTTCCAGTCGACGTATGCGCCCAGCGGATTATCTCGCCACGCCCAGACGTGTAGCTCGTAGAACGCAGGTATGCCGAATCTGTTCGGACTGTCAACGAACTGAAGTGTCTGACCCTCGAGCACAGGTGGAACGCCTTTGTGAGCCGAATCCCAGGTAGCCTGGAACACGATGAATTCGACACCCACGAGACGCATCTTGCCTCCGGTAGGCTCGTAGATGAGTGCTTGCGGACGTTTTGGGTCGAGTGTCCCGTTGAGCAGGTCGCCGTTAACGTAGTGCAAGCCCATCGCGCCCTGGTCCGGCCCGGTAACGCAGCCAAGGAATGGCGCGTACCCGTCGGCAGTCGCTACATTTACGTCGGCATATTGACGGGTGTTCTCCCGGACAATTTGTATAAGATTCGCTTGAGCGGCCCCGTCATCGCCGGCCCCACCCGCGGCCCCTGCGAGTAGCGGCGCGCCTGCAACAACGCTGCTCAGTAATGCAAAATGCATGATGTTCCTGGCTGATCTTTGGATAGGAATGGGAATTCGTATTTTCATCGTTTGGTCCTTCAATTGTTTGGATTTTTTTCTCCCTGCCTTTATGCGCACGGTACAGAGACAGGACTAGCCCTGAAGAGCCAAGGCGGCAATCCTTGCCGTCTCCTTTGGATATCCAAGTTTTCTCCCACGGTAAGTCATTGCAGCGACAATGGCCGGCGAACCTGCTGGGGGTAACGGTGACAAGCGTATGATAGCTGTCGAAGTCGAGGTGTTTGGATGCCAACATCCACTTCAACAGCTCGTGTGCTACGTTTCGACTCCTTTGAGTTGGACCTGGACACCAGCGAATTGCGCAAGTCCGGTGTAAGGCTGCGGCTTCAGGGACAGCCCATACAGTTGCTCGCCGTTCTGCTGCAATCGCCCGGTCGACTGGTCACCCGTGAGGAACTAAGGGCGCAATTGTGGCTGTCCGACACATTCGTGGACTTCGACCACAGCCTGAATAATGCAATTTTGCGTATCCGGGAAGTGCTGGGCGACTCTGCCGGGACCCCGCGCTACATTGAAACCCTGCCTCGGCGCGGTTACCGGTTTATCGGACACGTCGAAGAGGTGGTGACCGAGTCGCCCGAACCGCTTCCGCAACCTGATCCTCCCGCCGCAACGCCAGCCCCCGTACGGGCCGCCAAAGCCCGTCGGTTCCTGGTCCCCTCTATTATCCTGCTGCCCGCTCTGTTGATTCTCGCTGCGGTGGGCGTGCTTTGGCTGGCGCCATTACTCCATCGGGCAAGCGCCGCGCCTATACACTCCATCGCCGTCCTGCCCTTCGATAACCTTTCCGGCGACCCATCCCAGACCTACCTTGCCGACGGCACGACCGACCAGCTCATCACCGATCTCGCCCAGGTTGGCTCACTTCGCGTCATCTCGCGCACCTCCGTCATGCAGTACCGGAACACGAAAAAGACGCTGCCTGAGATCGCGCGCGAGCTGAACGTCGACAGCATTGTCGAAGGCTCGATTACACGCTCGGGGGACCGCGTGCGGGTCACGGCGCAGCTGCTTCGTGCAAACACGGACGAACATATCTGGGCTGAAAGTTACGAGCGCAACGCCGGCGACATACTTCGGCTGCAAAGCGATGTCGCACAGGCGATAGCGCAGCACGTCCGCGCTGACCTGAGCCCGCAGCAGATCGCGCATCTCCGCTTCGCTCCGACAGTTGACTCAGCGGCGTATGAAGACTATCTCCGCGGGCGCTATCTCTACACCAACTACTACTTTTCCGGGCCGCAGATGAAGACGGCTCAAAACTATTTTCAGGAGTCGATTCGCAAGGACCCTAATTTCGCACCCGCATATGCTGGACTGGCAGATTCCTACCTCTACCTCGCGTTCGACCGGGAATTATCGCCCGGGAGTGCCTATCGGTCTGCGCAACAGGCCATCTCCAGGGCCCTGCAGTTGGACCCCGATGTAGGCGAGGCCCATGAAGCGCTTGCCGTCATGCGGTGGAGGTATGAGTGGGATTGGACAGGCGCCGAGCGGGAGTTCAGAGACACGATCGCTCTGGCTCCAAGCTATGACTGTGCCCACGAGGATCACGCCGGCTTCCTCAGCTTCACCGGACACCGTGCCGAGGCTCTCGCTGAGATCATCAAAAGTCACGAGCTGAACCCTGACTTCAACTTCAATGATGCTGAATCCGCGCTCTATTATCAGTTGCGCGACTATAAAGCTCTTGTTGCCACCAATCTCAGAGAAGTAGTGTCGGACCCGAATAGCTGGCTCGATCACTACAACCTTGGCGTGGGCTACGAAGGTTCTGGACAACTGGCCCAGGCCATTCCCGAATACCAGAAAGCCGTTGAATTGTCGGGCGGCGATCAGGATGCCACCGCCGCGCTTGCGCACGTCTACGCGGTAACCGGCAAAACATCGGAAGCGAAGAAAATCCTCAGCGATCTGCTGTCGCTGTCGAAAATCTCCTATGTTTCCCCCTACATGGTCGCGACCATCTACGCTGGGCTCGGCGACAAAGACCAGGCATTCGCGTTTCTCGAGAAGGCCTATCAGGAGAAATCCCCCGACATCTCCTGGTCATTCAAGTCCGACCTCCGCCTCGATAACCTCCGCTCCGACCCGCGCTTTCAATCACTCTTACAGCGCATTCAATTGCCCAGTCGGCCGGATTTACAAAACTGAGCTTTTTGTCACGCCTGTCTTCACGCCGCGAAATCTCCTGGGCCTAGTACGATAAAGACATCCCCTACGGAGAGCCACCACTTGTCCCTGACTGAAACATCGACTGAACGAATCATCGCGCCCGCGCGCAACATTCTCGGCAGCCTGTGTCTGCCCGGAGACAAAAGCATCTCCCACCGCTACGCGCTGCTCGGCGGACTCGCCCACGGCAAAACCCGCCTCACCAACTTCTCCACCGGAGCCGACTGCGCCAGCAGCCTCGCCTGCGTCGAAGCGCTCGGGGCAAAGGTCACACGCTCCGCGGACGGTGGAGTAGAAATCGAAGGTGTCGGCGGCACCTTCATTCCAACGAACAAGCTTCTCGACTGCGGAAACTCCGGCTCCACCATGCGCATGCTCGCCGGTCTGCTCGCGCCCCAGCAAGGGATCTTCACTCTCATCGGTGACGCCTCCCTAAGCCGCCGCCCCATGGAGCGCATCCGCAAGCCGCTCGCGCAGATGGGCGCGCAAATCGAACTCACCGACGGTCACGCCCCCGTAACCATCCACGGAGCCAAACTCAACGCCATCGACTACACAACGCCCGTGCCCAGCGCCCAGGTGAAAAGCGCGGTGCTCTTCGCCGGCCTTCAAACCCAGGCCCGCACCACGGTCCGCGAATCCGTCCGCACTCGTGACCACAGCGAACTCGCGCTGCGCGCCTTCGGAGCAAAACTCGACCGCACCCTCGAATCCGTTTCCATCGAGGGCCCCCAGCAACTCCAGGCGATCGAAGCCGCCGTTCCGGGAGACATCTCTTCCGCGGCCTTCTTCCTCTGCGCCGCCGCGCTCTTCCCCGAATCCAATCTCATCTTCGACGGACTCGGCCTCAACCCCACTCGCGCCACGCTGCTCGACGCCCTCACTGCACTCGGAGTGCACATCGGCGTGCTCAACCTTGAAGAGAAAAATGGCGAGCTCGTAGGCACGGTGCAGGTCAACGCGCCCAAAGATGGCCTCAGCGGAACCACTATCTCCGGAGCGCTCGCCGCGCAGTTGATCGACGAGCTTCCCGTGCTCGCCGCCATCGGCCCCTACACTAAAAATGGAATCCGCATTCGCGACGCAAAGGAACTTCGCGTGAAAGAATCCGACCGCATCGCGCTGGTGGCTGAAAATCTCCGCGCCATGGGAGCCGAGGTCATCGAGCACGAAGACGGCCTCGACGTTCCCGGAGGCCAGACTCTCCACGCCGCCGAAATCAACTCCGGCGGAGATCACCGCATCGCCATGGCCTTTTCGGTTGCAGCATTAAGAGCCACCGGCCAGACCGTAATTCGAGGAGCCGAATCCGCAGCTATCTCCTTCCCCGAGTTCTTCGACCTGCTAGACCGCGTAACCGAGCGATAGCAAATAAAAATCCCGCGCTCGGAAGTTCCGTGCGCGGGATTCCGCTGTGCCTTAAACGTAGCCCTTAATTCCCCGAAGTGCTAACCGGAACCGGAGCGCTCTTCGGCGTAGCTATGTACCCCTTCACCTGATTCTTATCGATGCTGTTCACCACCAGCTCATACAGATAATTGTCTTTGCCGGTATAAAACTGAACCGGCTCATTTAGCCCGCGATCTTTCTTCTCGATCTTCTTGTCATCTGCATAAACTTCCAGCGTATAGCGGCTGTGTTTCACATCGGCCTTTTTCAACTCCAGGCTCACCGTCGAAATGGGCCGTTTCTGCCCCTTCTGCAGCGTGAACTCGTAGTAGTTGCGGTCGCCCTTGTGCTTCAGAATATCCAGCTCATGCTGGTTCGTAGCAATCAGGCCGCTCTGCAAGCCCATATCGCCCTTCATGCTCTGCAGCTGCGCTTCGTCGGTTTTCAGTTGAGTCTGCGTGTTGCCAAGGTCCGTCTTCACGCCGCCCACATCAGTCTTAACGCCGGAGACATCCGACGACACGGAGCTGATCTTCTGCTGTGTTGCCGCCTGCTCGCTCTCGAAATGCTTTGCCGCCGCCTGCTGCCGGCTAAGAAGATCCTTCGCGCGCGCTTCAAGCTGTCTCTGGGTCAGTCCCAGCGACTGGCCAAGCGTCTCGCTCGTCACCTTCAGCCGCGCATTGGTCTCGTCCAGCGCCGAGGCCAGCTTGTTGTTTTGCTGCTGAGCCTGTGAAAGCTGCATCTCCGCGTTGGTCAGGCGTCCGGAGAGGTGATAACTCCAGGCCAGCCCGGCAATCGCTGCAACCACTGCCAGAGCCAATAGACCCAGAAAAAGCCCTGAATAACTCCGCTGCTCTCCGGTTCCGGTCGTCTCGTCGCTCATTCTCTTGCTTTCCTCTCTCGTTTTGGACTCTCAGCCGAAGCTTATTGCATTTCCCTCGCAAGTGTCAGCAGGAAAGTTCTCTCCGCCGCAAGACCATTCCCTTGCCACAACATAAAATGAAACCATGAAGCACGCCGACGCAGCCATCGCCGGCGGAGGAATTATCGGCCTCGCCTCCGCGCTCGAACTCGCCTCCGCGGGACTGCGTGTCGTTGTCTTCGAACGTGGCCGCGCCATGCGCGAATCCTCCTGGGCCGCTGCCGGAATGCTCGCCGGCTCCGATCCTGAAAATCCCGCCGCCCTGCGTTCGCTCTCGGAACTAAGCCTCAGCGTCTATCCAGAATTCCTCGCAATGGTCGAGGTACTCTCCGGCCAAAAAATCCCCATCCGGACAACGCAAGCGCTGCAAGGCGCACATACTTTCCCGCGCCAAACCGAACAACTTAGCGCCGAAACACTCAACTCCATCGCCCCTGGAGTCCAGCCCGACGACCTGAAGTTTTTTCTTCTGGCGGAACAAAGTTTAGACCCGCGCGATCTGGTAAGCGCGCTGCCCACCGCTGCAAAGGCTGCCGGAGTGACTCTCCTCGAACAAGCCACGGTCACCGCCATAACATCCCAACCCCACTCCGTTCAGATAAGCACCACCCAGGGCGAATGGAGCGCCGCAAACTTCATCAACGCCTGCGGAGCCTGGGCCTCCGATCTCGCCGGCGTCCCCATAGCCCCACGCAAGGGCCAGATGATCCTGGTCGAGCACCCCGAGCAGCATCCCGGCCTCACCACCGTCCTCCGCACGCCCGAACTCTACCTCGTTCCCCGCGGCAACCGGCGCATCGTCATCGGAGCCACCGTCGAAGACGCCGGATACGACAAGCAAATCGATCCGTCCGTCATCGCCGCGCTGCACAACGCGGCGGCGCAGCTGTGGCCGCCCCTCCGCGAGGCGCGCATCATCGACGCCTGGGCTGGCTTGCGCCCAGCTTCCGCCGATTTCCTCCCCATCATCGGAACGGGGCTGGAAACGGGAATGAAAGCCAGCGAAGGCGAGCCATCCCCGCGCTCATGGCTCGCCCTGGGGCACTTCCGCAACGGAATCCTGCTCGCCCCCGGCACCGCGCGTCTCCTGCGTCAAATGATCCTGCAGGAGCCCGCCAGCATCGACGCCAGCCCTTTTCGGGCCAACCGCTTCATCGCTTCCGTCGTGAGATAGTACCAGGCAAGCGCTTTCCGGGAGCGTGAAGCGCCAGCGAATCCGGCAGCAAACGCAACCCGTCGCATGACAACGCCCATCGCGCTGCGTTATAAACAGTAGTTAGCCCTTCTTGGCACGCGAACGCATCGTCCAGCCCACCCACCGGGCGAAATGACGCCTGCAACGGGAGAAGCGGCATCAAAATCAAATGCGCATCAACTAGTCGGAGGAACTAAAAGTCGTATGGCAACTGCGGTAGCTGCAAAAGGACTCGAAGGCATTGTTGCAACTAACTCCGGCATCTGCTGGATCGACGGCGATGCCGGTGTGCTCGCCTACCGTGGCATCGACATTCACGCGCTGGCGTCGAATTCCACCTTTGAGGAAACCGCCTGCCTCCTCTGGCACGGCAAGCTGCCCAACAAGGTCGAACTGACCTCCTTTTCCAAGCGGCTAGCTGACGCCCGCAAGCTGCCTCCGCAGATCGTTACCATGCTCAAGTCCTTCCCTCCGGCTGCCACGCCAATGGAAGTCCTCCGCACCGCCGTCTCCGCCCTCAGCTTCTACGACAAGGACGAAAAGGCCGTCGACCACGACTCGAATGTCCGAAAGTCTTTCGATCTCACCGCGCAGATCGCCATGCTCGTCGCCGCCTTCGACCGCATCCGCAAAGGCAAAGAAGTAGTCGCGCCCGACCCCTCCCTCTCGCACGCCGGTAACTTCCTCTGGATGCTGACCGGCGAAAAGCCATCCGACACAGCCACCCGCGCCTTTGACGTAGCCCTCATCCTTCACGCTGACCACGAACTCAACGCCTCCACCTTCGCCGCCCGCGTCATCGCCGCCACTCTCTCTGACATTCATTCCGCCATCACCGGAGCCATCGGAGCCCTCAAAGGCCCGCTTCACGGAGGAGCCAACGAGGCCGTCATGCGCATTCTGTATGCCATCGACAAAGAGAGAGCCGACCCGGTCGAGTACGTCAAGAACATGCTCGCGCAGAAGAAGAAGGTCTCCGGCTTCGGCCATCGCGTCTACCATACCGAAGATCCCCGCGCTACGCATCTCCGCAAGATGTCCGAAGACCTCGGCCGCGCCTCCGGCAATCCAAAATGGTTTGAGATGTCGCGCAAAATCGAGCTCTTCGTGAACCAGGAAAAGAAGCTCAACGCGAATGTAGATTTCTACTCCGCCTCCACCTACACCACGCTCGGCATCGACATCGATCTTTTCACGCCCATCTTTGCCGTTAGCCGAATCGCCGGCTGGGCCGCGCACGTCATCGAACAACTCGACGACAACCGCTTAATCCGCCCCCGCGCCGAATACATAGGACCGGAATACCCCGCTAAATACATTCCAATCGAAAATCGGTAGGCTAGAGAAAACCAGCGGCAATCCGGCCGACGCCCGATGCCGACGCCTCGCCTTCAATAGGTCTGAGTATTTTCGCGCACATCGAGCTGCCGCTCCTGGCTTTAATTCAAAGAAACACTCCTATATTGATGAAACGAATCGGCTTACGTCTAAAGCAGGCACTGAAAACGGCCGATGGTGAGCAAAATAGCTCAGATTCTTTCTTCTTAAGGTGCAACACTCTGGGCGCAAGGAGTAACATCTTGGTCCGAAGCGAGTACCAAACTCGCTCCCGGAATGCCGGGACTCTTTGCACCACAGGCAGGATTCCTGCCCAGAATGTACGATAGTCGGAACATCCCCCGTATGCTCCCGATCCATCGCGGTCGCACACCTTCTGAATCACTTCCGGCGAGACCGCCTCCGGGAAGGGGCCCTCCAGATGACTGAGTTGAAAGTCTCTAAATTTGATGTGGCGGGGTTTCTCGCGAGCGCAGGACTGGGACGAAGAATCGTCCACCTAACGCCAAACCAGCCCTTTTTTTCTCAGGGAGTTATCGCTGACTCTGTTTTCTATCTTCGGAAGGGCCGCGCAAAACTCACGGTCGTTTCAAAAAATGGGAAAGAGGCGACAATCACGCTTCTCTCAGCGGGCGATTTTGTTGGAGAGGAGTCCATTGCTGGAGCGGTTGGCCTCCGATTGGCAACGGCCACTGCGATTACCTCCTGTACAGCGCTCAAGATCGAGCGGGAAGAGATGATCCGCGTGATGCACGAAGAGCATGCATTCTCCGATCTTTTCCTCAAGTTTCTGCTCGCCCGCAGCATGCGAACCCAGGCCGATCTTGTCGATCAGCTCTTCAATTCGAGCGAAAAGCGCCTCGCGAGGATCCTCCTGCTGATGGCGGAGTTCGGCAAACCTGGCGAACCCGAAACACTGATTCCAAAGATCACGCAGGAAACCCTGGCGGAAATGATCGGCACCACCCGGTCCCGCGTCAGCTTCTTCATGAACCGCTTTCGCAAACTCGGATTTATTGAATACGACGGCCGTATCCAGGTTCACAAGTCATTGCTCAATGTTATTTTGCACGACTGAATGATCTGCGCCATGCTCCCATAAGTGTGTCTCCGGACTCCTCCCCCAGGTGAGTCAGAACCGGGCTATTCTCAGGGCGGCAAGCGTCAGCAATCTTGCACAGATCAATAGCGTTCTGAACGAGATGCTCTGATCCGGCACATAGTTGGTTCCCCTGGAAAGAAAGGCGCTCCTATGCCCAACAAAAAAACAAATGTCCTGATCGTCGACGATGAGATTTCGATTCGCCAATCCTTATCCTTCATCCTCGCTGAATCCGGATATAGCGTCTGTTCCGCCGAAGACGGCTTCTCTGCGCTTGTCGAAATACGGAATGAGATCCCCGACATCATTCTGTCTGACCTGAATATGCCGGGCATGTCCGGTTTTGAACTACTGTCAGTGGTCCGTCGCCGGTTTCCGGTAATCCGGGTCATCGCCATGAGCGGCGCATTTTCAGGCAAAAATGTACCGCCCGGGGTTATCGCCGATGCGTTCTATGAAAAAGGAAGCAGTCCGCGTTCTTTATTGCAGCTCATCGAGACCATGTCCCCTTCCCGCGAGAAGTGGCGCTCGCCACAACATCAGAGCGAGCGTACGCCTATCTGGCTCCCGAGAAATGGACATCACCTCGGCGACGCGTACGTCATGATCTCCTGTCCGGAATGCCTAAGGGCGTTTCCACAGGTTCTCGGCGACTTTCCTGGTCTTGTCCATCAAACAGACTGCGCTTTTTGCCATAGTTTGATTGACTACGCAATCGTCCAACCGGCAGATTCGATATCTCTGCATTCTTTTCAGTGGAACAATCAGGGCGCGCGACAGTGTCGGCGCCTCTGAACTCGCCCGCTCCAGCCCTTAGAAGTAAAAAGAAAGAGTCCCTCCAATGCGCGACATAACGGAACGTACCATGCTCTTACGCGGGCGAGCTGAACTGCCCGATGGTCTCAAACTTGTGACGGGAGAATTTCAGGAAGGCTGGAACTGCGTGCAATCAGACGATGCTCATTGCCTCGACAAAAAAATCCGAAACTGCGGATGGCATTTCATCTGGATTGCCAAAGAATCTCTCAAGGGCGGTGTAGGTCAATCACCGCAGGGAGCGATTGCCAACGCACTTAAGTTAGCTCTTCGTGGGGTAGATGAGCAGTTCAATGCTGCGGAGGTCGAGCGTATTCAGCTGACGCATTATCCATGGTTCTTTGTGGCCAGGGTCACCGTCTACCCGTTTCAGATCCAGCAGAGTCCGGATTTGTCCCTTGCCGCTGAACGCAGGCCTTTGCGAATAGCTCCTCCTGCAGATGCGATCGTAATGACGGGCAATCAGAGTTCCACCGCATTTAGCCGCGGGATCTCGCTATCGAACTAGCCCGGTGCCCAAGGTCGCGCCCCTAAGCTCGGAGGGATTCGAAGCTAAGCTTCCGCCCAATCCACCAGTAAAATCTCTGTATCCCTTGCGCTCTGCGGATGGTACCCTCGCTACCATGCGCAAGATCGGCATGCTTCTCCTGTTCGCTTACCTGCCTGTTTCTGCGTCCGCCTCGCCGCAGCCAGCTTCTGCGGCAGCCGTTGAAATCATCACTCTGGGCAGCTCCGCTGCCACGCTTGCGGGCCCTTGGAGGTTCGCACCCGGCGATTCACCCTTGGTCAACGGCGCGCCCCTCTGGGCGCAGCCCGGGTTCAATGACTCGGATTGGACTCCCATGGACCTCGCGCCCCGGTCTGGTTCAATCGATCCGGCGTATGGAACAGCGGGTTTCGTGCCCGGCTGGACCCAACGCGGCTATCCCAACCTCGATGGCTATGCATGGTACCGTCTGCGCCTGCGCGTTAAAGATTCCGGCCAGCCGCTTTGGCTCAAGATGCCGAACAATGTAGATGACGCCTACCAGCTCTACGCCAATGGGAACTATGTCGGGGAGTTCGGCCTCTTCACTCCAGGCGACGTTACGGTGTATTCCTCGCGGACATTCTCCTACCCGCTGCCGCCCCCGGGTCCCAATGGAGAAATCGATCTGGCTCTGCGCTTTTTTATGACAGGCGGCACACGATTCACCAGCCCCGATGCCGGCGGTATGCACCAACCGCCAGTGGTGGGACTGGCTCCGACCGTGCATCTGCTCCAGGCATCGGAAGATGACTCCAATCTGCATTACTACTTAGGCAGCATTCTTCAGTCGCTTCTCTTTCTTATCGTTTTGCCGCTGGCGCTCTGGGCCTGGCGGCAGAACCGGGAGGATCGCACCTTCCTGTGGCTCTTTCTCGCCCTGACGTGCTCTTTGCTCAGAAACTGCCTGCTGATGTTAGGCAATCTTGCCTCAGTTCTACCGATTGGCCTCAACACCATTCTGCTGGACATCGTTCTCGGTCCACTTGCTCTGCCTTTGTGGGCCATGTTCTGGTGGAACTGGTTCAAGCTGAGCCGAAGGCGCTGGATTCCCGCCGCAGCGTGGCTGCTTGCGGCGATGCAAATGGTGGCTCTGTTATGCCTGCGACTGCCGACGTCCGGCGTCAATCTTGTGCCCCGGCCATGGCTGCACTGGTTCAACACCGCATCCATTCTGTTACTGGCCGGAGTGGGTGTCCTGCTCCTCGTCATCCTTCTGGAAGGATTTCGCCGCCACCGCACAGAGACGCTCCTGGCCGTGATTCCGGTTCTGCTGATCGAGTTCTCCAGTTTTGGATCCTATATTCTGAACACCTTCGGCATCTCCAACGTATTCTTCGTTTTCGGGGGCGGCGTCAGTGCCGGAGCCGTCGCTTCCATCCTGATGGTGCTGGTCATCGGTCTGCTTACACTGCGCCGCTTCCTTGACACCCAGGTGAATCATGAGCTGGCCCGGCAGGCCGTCCAGCAGGATATGGAACAGGCGCACCAGTTACAACAGCGCGTGTTGGTACCGGAGACCTTCCACTCGTCATTCTTTTCGGTTGAAACCGAGTACCACCCGGCACTGACCGTCGGCGGCGATTTCTTCCAGACCATCGCAAGATCCGACGGCAGTCTTCTGATCGTCGTAGGAGACGTATCCGGAAAAGGTATCAGCGCCGCAATGCTGGTCGCCGTGCTCGTAGGTGCAATTAGCACCCGCGCCGACTCGAGCTTCGATCCGGCCACCATGCTGGCCATGCTGAATGATCGTCTGCTCGGGCGCTCTGGAGGACACTTCGCCACCTGCCTCGCCGCAGAGCTGCGCCCCGACGGCACCATGCTCATCGCCAATGCCGGGCATCTACCGCCCTATCTCAACGGCAAAGAACTCGAACTCGAAGGCTCACTGCCCTTGGGCGTCATTAGCGACACCGCGCCATCCGCGGAACGCTTCATGCTTCAACCCGGAGATTATCTTACCTTCCTCACCGATGGCGTCGTCGAAGCCATGAACCCAGCCGATGAACTCTTCGGCTTCGACCGCACACGGGACATCAGCCACCAGTCCGCAGCGTCAATCGTTGCGCAGGCCCAGACTTTTGGACAGAACGACGACATTACCGTGCTAAGCGTCGGGTTCGTCTCCGCGGCTCTCGGAGCGAGGATGTCCCCGGTTGAAGTATGAGAGTTCGGTTGCAGCGCTCCCGAAGTATCCAGGGCGTCTTAAGAAGGCGCCAGGAAATAAGCATCCACGGCAAGCATAACTGCCGCTTGATCCAGATTCGGTTTTCTTCCCTCGTACCGGGCGGCCCAGCAGATCTGATTCATAATGTCCTTGGGATAGCACGGGCGCAGCGGCTGGTCTAACTCGTTACGGATAAAACTGGCCAGGTTTCTGATGACGGTTGTGTCGCATTCCACTCCGCGCTCACTGGCCACCCGGCGAAAAATTTCGCAGAACTGGTCGTCGGAAACCGCGTCGATCTTGATCTTCGTCTGAACTCTCCGCAAAAAGGCATCTTCCAGTAGTTCCGCGGGATCTCTGTTTGTTGAAAAGACAACCATCACCTCAAATGGAACCTCAATCGTCTTTCCGCCTGCCAGGGTTAGAAAGTCGATCCTGCGGTCAAGCGGAACCACCCATCGGTTCAGGAATGCCTCAGGCTGCACGCGTTGGCGTCCAAAATCGTCAATAACCAGCACCCCGTTGTTCGCTTTCATCTGAAGTGGGGCTGCGTAGAATTTCGTAACTGGACTGAATTGCATGTCCAGCATCTCGATCGTCAGCTCGCCGCCGGCTATCACAGCGGGACGATGGCAAAGCACCCACCGTCCATCAATGATCTGGGTTGTACCTTTCTCCACCTGCTTGTGAACCAGCGGATCGAAAACCGTGATGATCTGTCCATCGACTTCCACCGCGAACGGTATCCACACCTTGTCCTCGGAAAGCACGCGAGAGATCGTTTCAGCGATCGTCGTCTTACCTACTCCAGTCGGCCCATACAGAAAGATCGCCGAGCCCGAATTAACCGCCGTTCCGAGCTGCCACAGCGTCTTGCTGTCCATCACAAGATGAGCGAACGCACGTTCGATATCAGCAGGATGCACCTCCACTTTGCGGACGCTCTGCTCGCGCACGCGCGCTGCATAGCCTTCCATGGACACAGGCGCAGGGCCCGCATACTGGCTCATCGACAACAACTCCAGCGCCCGTACCCTCCCTTGGGAAGTGATCGCAACATTCGGACTATTGTTCGACATGCCCGTAACCGAGCACAGCTGTTCGGCTCGCAACCGCTCGAACAGTTCCTCGGTCACTTCAAGATTTAGACGCATGTGGTTCGACCATTCGTAAAGCGCGAGGGGGCCGGTTAGAAAGAGAATCTTGAGCGCCAGGCCTTCGAGGATTGACTTGCGTATTCCGACCTCAGTGATCGTCCTCGGTTCCTTAGGCGGTGGTACCGTGAGCTTGCTTTGAGATTGAGCGTCCATATTGAACTTCCATTCCTCACACCTGGCGGAGGCGTTCTGCCACAAGGTACCACGCGGGCATTGCTTTCCATCGCTTAAAAAATGGCCGGATACAGCCACCAGCGAGTTTTCCTGCCAAGGGTAGTCCCCCGCCATACGCGACATTAGGGACGGTTAGTCCGGAATTGCAAACCCGCCACGCAATGCAACCCTCAATTCCAAGCCTCTTCACTGCATTCTTCAGCCTGATCGGCGCACGTTATTCAGGGAACATCGCGGTGATTTCCCGGCTGCTCACCGCCTCCTCGACAAAGGTAAAAGTGCCGTGCTCCTGCATCTCCCGTGCTGCGCGCAAAAACGCGCCAAGAGCGGCGCGCGAAAGTGCGCTGCCAACGCTGAGGCGCTTCACCCCAATCGCCGAGAGCGCAGCGCGGTCCAATGAAATGCCCTGAATCCCCACAAGCACATTCACTGGACGATCCACCGACGCAACCACAGCGGCAATGTCGTCCCTGCTCGTAAGGCCCGGAGCGTACAGCACATCGGCACCCGCCTCCTGATAAGCCTGCAACCGCTCGATCGTATCTTTAAGGTCCGGCCTGTCGTGCAGATAGTTCTCGCAGCGCGCCGTCAGGGTAAATAGAAAAGGAAGTCTTCGTGCCATTTCAGCCGCTGCGCGAATCCGCTCCACCGCCAAGTCCCTTTCATAAATGGGATCATCCGCGCGGCCCGTAGCATCTTCAATCGACCCGCCAGCCGCCCCGCCGCCGGCTGCTAGCCTTATCGTTTCCGCGGCTGCCTCCGGAGCGTCTCCAAAGCCGTTTTCAAGATCGGCGTTTACCGGCAGGTCCGTGGCCGCCGCAAGGACCGACACGTGCGCAATCATCGCGTCACGTCCAACCGCATAGTCCCGCTTTCCCGTCGAGAAGGCATATCCCGCGCTCGTGGTGGCTAACGCCTCAAACCCCAGGTGCTCCAAAAGCCGCGCCGTCCCAAGGTCCCACGGATTGGGCAGCAGAAACGCGCCCTCCCGCTCATGCAACGAGCGAAAAATCTGACCCTTATCAACCTGTGTCAACTTTCCAGCCATGTTTCCTCCCACTATGGGCTGTCCAACATGAAACCGCCCGAGGCTCCCGCGTGTTATGAGAAATACTTCTCATGAGCCAAACATCCCATTACCAGCATTAAGAATCGATCAAATATGCGCCCAGCCGAAAAAGGCATCCCGGCCGGGATGCCTTTTCGCTTCGGCAAGAACCTACTGCTTGCGGCTAGCGGGAGGAATGATTCCATTCATACGGAGATATTCCACCATCTGCCCGTAGTGATCCATTGAATGAGCAAGGGCCAAGGTGGCTGCCGAAGCTCGTGTCAGCTTGTATTGAGGAGGAAAGCCCGAGACAGCCGTAAAGGCGTTCTCCGGTGTGATCGACTGGATAGCCGCCTGCTGAAACGCATAACTGTCGCGGAGCGCCTTCATCAGCTCGTCTTTGGTCTTCAACGACTCGAGAGTTTTGGGATCCACCTCGCCGGCGATACCCCATCCTCGAAAGAATTCATAATTTGCCTGAGCAAGATGTCTTACCTGGCCCCCAAAGGTGCGAACTCCCTTGAAGTCGCCCGGACCGGTGGGAGCAAAGTCGTACTTGTCCGCGGGCATGGCATCCGCCGCCCCGATGACTTCCTTCTGCATCTGCCCTGCAAGCGCGCTCAAGGAATCCGCCGGAGCAATGGATGCCGGAGCTGAAGCCACGGCAGGAGCAGTCGCTGAGTTGGGGTTCGAGTTTGATTGCGCGAACGCGGCAAGCGGCAACGCAAGCACGGCGCAACAGGCTGGAATGGCAATATATCGTTTCAGGTGCATATTCGCCTCGCAAAAACTGCGATGCCAGCCTATCAGGAAATACAAATCGCCGAGCGAAGAAAAGGTCCGAAGCCCTGGGCCCCGGCCCTGCAGCGCACCTGGCGGCAAGGACCAGTTGCTTTCTCCGCGCTATGTCGGAGGAAAGCTAGGCATTAAAATGAAGACACTATGCGACGGATCTACATGGACGCCAACGCCACCACTCCTCTGCTCCCCGACGTGCTGGAGGCAATGCGTCCCTGGTTGCTCGAAAAATTCGGCAACGCATCGTCCATTCATCAGCCCGGCCAACAGGCCCGCGCCGCCGTCGAGCGTGCGCGGACAAGCGTCGCGCAACTATTGAACTGCCGCGAGTCGGAGATTGTCTTCACTTCCGGCGGGACCGAAAGCGACAACCTCGCAGTCTTCGGATTGGCCCAGCCCGGCGATCATGTCATCACCTCATCAATTGAGCACCACGCGGTGCTCCACGCCGCCCAGCGGCTCGCCGAGCGGGGCCTTGAAGTCACGTTCCTGCCGGTGTCGTCCGACTGCCGCATCGATCCCGAAGAGGTTCGCCGCGCCCTGCGCCCCAACACCAAACTAATCAGCGTGATGATGGCCAACAATGAGACCGGCGTGATCCAACCCGTAGAGGAGATCGGACGCATCGCGCAGGAAGCCGACGTCTGGTTCCACACCGACGCCGTACAGGCCGCCGCCAAAATACCGGTAGACGTGCACGCCATCGGATGCGACCTGCTCAGTCTCTCCGGTCACAAAATTCACGCCCCGCAGGGAACAGGCGTCCTCTATGTACGCCGCGGAACTAAGCTTGAGCCGCTATTTTTCGGTGGAACCCACGAACGCCAGCGCCGCGCCGGAACAGAAAACGTTGCCGGAATCGTCGGTCTCGGCAAAGCGGCAGAACTAGCCTCGCAATCCCTGTCGAACGGTACAATCAACCGCTTGGCTGACCTGCGCAACCAATTGGAAGCGGGCGTTTTGGCCAGAATAGAAAGCACCGGAGTGAACGGCGCGGATCAACCACGTGTTCCCAACACCACAAACCTTTACTTTAACGATCTGGAGGGAGAGGCTCTAGTCATTGCACTTGACCTCAAAGGAATCGCCGCCTCCGGTGGCTCTGCCTGCGCCTCCGGAGCTTCCGAGCCGTCGCATGTGCTAACCGCAATGCGGCTTAGTCCGGCCAGAGCCCGTGCGAGCCTGAGGTTCAGTCTGACCAAACTGAACACTCAGGCCGACATAGACGAAGCGCTCGAAATAATTCCTGCGGCAGTAAGCAGACTCCGCGAACTGGCCCCAGTCAACGCCGGAACGCTGGGCTGACCATCCTCCCGCTAACCGCTTCCTGGCTTTACCCTGTCATACTAGATAAGTGAGCAGAGAAGTGAGCCCCACCTACAACAACACGATCGCTATCGCCATGTCCGGAGGGGTCGATTCTTCGACCGTAGCGGCAATGTTGAAGGATGAGGGCTACGACCTCATTGGGCTCACCCTTCAGCTCTGGAACCAGCGCCGCCTGGCGGGCCGTGAAGGAATGCCTGAGCAAGTACAGGGACGCTGTTGCTCCATAGACGATGTGTACGACGCGCGTCACGTGGCTGAGACCTTGGGTATTCCCTACTATGTCGTCAACGAGCAGGAGCGCTTCGAGCGCGACGTCGTCCGGCCCTTCGTCTCCGAGTATCTCGCAGGACGAACTCCGATTCCCTGCTCCCTCTGCAACAATCATCTGAAATTCGATCAGCTCCTGCTGCGCACCCGGCAGATCGGAGCCGATCGCATCGCCACAGGGCACTACGCCCGCAACGAGTTCGACCCCGCGCGAAACCGGTGGATTCTGAAGCGCCCGGCTGACACGTCGAAGGACCAGACCTATTTCCTCTTTGGGCTGACTCAGGAGCAGCTTTCCAGAACCCTATTCCCGCTCGGTGGCTACCAAAAGCCCGACGTCCGCGCCATCGCCGCACAGCACGGACTTGCCTTGGCCGCCAAGCCCGATTCGCAGGAGATATGCTTCATCCCCGGCGGCGACTACAAGCAGTTCATCGACGCCTATCTTGACGAACAGGGTGAGTCCATCCCTGACACCGCCGGCGAATTGGTCACAACCTCCGGAGAGGTCGTCGGACACCACACCGGCATTCATAACTTCACCATCGGGCAGCGCAAGGGACTGGGAGTCCCCTCGCCCAATCCCCTCTACGTGCTGCAAATCGAGCACACCAGTCATCGCGTTACCGTAGGCGCAGGGGCGGAAGCAACATCCCGGACCGTGCGCACGCGCAGTCTCAACTGGATTTCCGTCGAAGAACTGGCCGGAGAAATGCGGGTGCGCGTAAAGATCCGTCACCGCCACGAACCCGCCTGGGCAACTCTACGCAGATCGCAGAGTGATGAGGTCGAGGCATTGTTTGACGAGCCGCAGCGCGCAGTCACACCCGGACAGGCAGCGGTTTTTTACGACGGCGATGAAGTAGTCGGCGGCGGCTGGATTGTCTGAGCCGGACTTTCTAAATCGGACAGCTTTGATTCGGTAACGCCGACAATGACAGTTTCGCTGCGTGAAGGATATTTTCTCTTTCCG
Organism: uncultured Acidobacteriaceae bacterium; assembly: GCA_963743135.1. Taxonomy (GTDB): domain Bacteria; phylum Acidobacteriota; class Terriglobia; order Terriglobales; family Acidobacteriaceae; genus Silvibacterium. The sequence goes on along the minus strand of CAVUON010000005.1, from coordinate 880,107 downwards.
AAAAATACTTCCACGCCGGTCTTGAGTCCGCTAACGATGCCCGCAACGCGCCTGACGGGAACCGAAACAGCGCCCTCAATCGTCCGCGTAGCATGGTCCACCGCGTCGAATGCCGCAGTGACCATTCCATCCACGCGGGCGATCTGAGCATTCGTCTTGTCCAGCAGAGCTTCTACCGTCCCGTTGAGATGGTTCGCCTGTTCGCGAAGTGTCTGGCTGACTTCCGTCAGATTGCTGGTCGCAACCTTGAGCTTCGGCGAAATGTCCTCGATCAGACTTTTGGTACTAGCAACGAGCGGGAGCACCTGCCCCTTCACCTCATCGGTCACTGCGTGCAGCTTGCCAAACGTCTTGCGCAGCGCAATATAAATCGCGAGCAGCACCACGGCCTGCAGGAGAACGCCGAGCGCAGTCACAGCCGTGAAGATGATGTAGTAAGTCGGTGGTAAGGAATGCATAGCCGCCCCCGGGTAGCGTGCGGATTGCGGTTAATTCTGCGTGGGTGGCTCTTCGCTGGCGCCGGCCGAAGTCTCACGGTAAGCTTCCTTACCTGCGTCAACAGCGGCGGAAACCTTGCCCGTCTGCTCATTCACATAGCGGCGGCCACGGCTCACGAAGTCCTCCCACTGAGCGCGTCCCTTATCCATGTACTCTTTGCTGCGGTCGACGTATTCGTTTACCTGACCGGCAGCCTCGCGCGAACGTTGACGGAGATATTCCGTACCTTCCCGCGCTCCGCTCACTAGCTCGTCACGGGTTTCCCTGCCTGCCTTCGGCGCAAACAACACGCCAAGTATCGCCCCAGCGCCCAACCCCGCGAGGAACCAGCTAAATCCGCCTGATTGCTGCTCTTCTGCCATAATATTTACCTCTCCTTCGCCGAAGTCCGGATGGTATCAAACGGAATGCTCCACGGCAACTTTGTGTTTCTTAAAGACCTAGATGCTGCCTCAGAGTGTTTCGCTGCCAACTCCACCGAATTAGGCCTGCGCGCGTACTCTCACTTCTGAATTGGGCGTGGCCACCTTGCTTCCACAATCGTCGAAATTCCTCCACGGGGGCGGAAATCACCGAAGACATGCGCCCACACCGGATCGCACGCCTTCACCACGTCTTCAAGAATTTGATTGACGATATTTTCCTGGAAGATTCCAAGGTTGCGGTAGCTGAAAAGATATTCTTTCCACGATTTGAGTTCCAGGCACCGCTCGCGGGGCATGTAGCGCAGCTTGATAACTCCGAAGTCGGGCAAGCCCGTCTTTGGGCACACCGAGGTAAACTCCGGATCATCGATCAAAATCTCATAAGCCGGAAACTGATTCTGCCAGGTCTCGATGTCCGGAAATTTGAAGTCGAGACCAGCCTTTGCATGCTCATCGGTATAGCGCGAATCTTGTGACATGCCTTTATTTCATCACAGCGCGCGGAAATTTTTGACGCGAATGCCTATCCTGCTGAGTCTTATATACTCAGTAACGGCTAAGTTATCTCACCACACCTAATGGCGAAAAAAAAAAGACGAACCAGTTCGCGATGGATATGGATTTCCGCAGCAATCGGCGTGGTCATCCTGTTTTACTTTGTGCGCCTAGCGACACGCTCGAGGGTTCCGATACGAACCGCGGTTGTGGCGCGCAGCGAATTGAAAAGCACAATTCCTACGAATGGCAAAGTCGAGCCACAAGTCAATTTTGAAGCCCACGCCCCATTTCCGGGGCTGATCAAGAAGCTTTATGTGCATGAGGGTCAGCGGGTTTCCCAGGGCACCCTGTTGCTTTCCATGGACGACACCGACGCCCGCGCGCGCCTTGCTACAGCATTGGCGGCACTGAAAACCGCCCAGGACAGCTATAACGTCACTGTGCATGGCGGAACGCAGGAGGAAAGGCTCTCCTTGAGCGGCGAGTTGGACAAGGCACGTATCGACCGGGACCTGGCCCAGCACGATCTCGAAGCTCTCAAGAAATTGCAGTTAACCGGAGCAGCTTCCGCAAGTGAAGTGGCCACCGCGCAGGAGCGTGTGGATGCGGACAATGCTTCGCTGGCTGTTCTCGGTCAGAAAAAGACGCAGCGCTACGGCGCCGACGATCTGAGCCGGGTACAGGCCGCCGTGGCCGACGCTGAGGCAGGCTACACCGCGGCGCAGCAGGTGGTGAATGAGGCGAACGTGCACGCTCCTTTCACTGGCACGGTATATGCCATTCCGGTTTCAAAGACGGAATATGTGCAGCAGGGCGACCTCCTGCTGCAGATGGCCGATCTCTCGAAGATGCAGGTCCGCGCCTATTTCGACGAGCCGGAAATCGGGAAATTGCACGTTGGACAACCGATCACGATTCATTGGGATGCCCGGCCTGACAAGGAATGGAACGGGCATATCGCACGCGTCCCCTCGACCATCATCACCTACACCACCCGCAACGTAGGCGAAGTCCTGGTGACCATCGACGACGCGGACAATGACCTGCTGCCGAACACCAACGTGCGCGTAACAGCTCTGGTTGCAAATCAGTCGAACGCCCTCAATGTTCCGCGAGAGGCCCTCCATACCGAAAACGGGCGCCCCTATGTATACCTCGTCAAGGGCGACACGGTGCACCGGACGTCGGTAGTTGTGGGCAATATTAATCTTACGCAAGTGGGAATCCAGAGCGGCCTGAAGGAAGGCGACGTAGTCGCGCTGGGCAGTACCAACGGACAGCCGATCGGCGACGATATACCGATAGTCGAGGTGAAGTAGCGGGCGTGCGAATTGGAATCAGAATCAAGCTGGCGCTGGGTCTTGTTTTTCTATGGACGGCAGCATGTTCATTACAAGGTTTTGCGGCAACTCGCGACAACCTCGATGCGGCGCGGACTGCCTTCAATCGCGGCCGTGCCGATGACGCGATGCGCGCTCTCAATGAAGCGCTCCGCGCGAACGCCGGGAATGCCGCAGCCTGGAATCTTCAATGCCGAATCTATCTGGCCGAGGCGCGCTGGGAGGACGCGATTGGATCATGCCAGCGTGCAGTACAGATTGCTTCCGGCAGCAGCGAGTACCATCTGTGGCTGGGGCGCGCGTACGGAGAAAAGGCCAGCCGGGCAAAACTTGTCACGGCGTATCAGACTGCGAAGCTGGTTCATTCGGAATTTGAAGCGGCAGTCTCCCTCGACGGACAAAACCGGGAGGCGCTGGCTGACCTGGGTCAATATTATGTCGAGGCTCCCAAGGTGCTGGGGGGCGGCTATGGTAAAGCAGAAGGTCTCGTATTGCGGCTGAACACGCTCGATCCGTCCCGTGCGGATGGACTGCGGGCGCGCATCGCTGAGGCGAAAAAGAACTACGCCGACGCGGAACAGAATTGGCGGGCAAGAATCGGGGCATCCCAGTCATCTGCGGGGTCCGCAGCGCAGGCTTGGATGGACCTTGGGAGTTTCTATCGCAGGCGTGGACAATGGGACCAGATGCTCGCAGCACTACAGAGCGGAGCGGCAGCGGATACAAACCACGGCCCGGCGCTGGTAGACGGCGCATCCTCGCTCATCGCGGCAGGACGTGAGCCGCAGCTGGCGGCGCAATGGCTCCGGGAGTATCTCGACGGGAATGCCTTGAGCGATACGGCCCCGGCCTTTGCTGTGCACGCAGAGCTTGGCGATCTGTTGAAGCAGCAGGGCAACAGGCCAGGAGCTGACCGGGAATTTGCCGCCGCGCGCGCGTTGAGCGCAAATTATTCAGGGACTGCCACACTGAGCATCGGATATTGAGCACCTCCGGATGACGGGAATGCATTTGAAAACACATGTCTGTTGCTGGCTCGGGTTCGGAGTGGGCGCGCTGCTAGGGGTTTCGAGCGCGTCGGCCCAGATTTCCCTCTCCTCGGTGGTGGACCTGGCGATGAGAAACAGCACGCAGGTAAACAGCGCAGCCGCCAACGTACAGCGCGCCACCGCGACGCTCGCGGAAGTCAAGGACGCCTATCTGCCGAACATTCTGCTCGGATCGAGCGTCGGCTACACCTATGGCTTTCCAGTAGGCCAGCCCTCGATCTTCAATGTGCAATCGGGATCGCTGCTCTATTCGTTTTCGCAGCACGATTACGTTCGCGCCTCCCGCGCGGCACTGAAATCGGCGGAGCTGAACTTGAAAGATAACCGCGAGCAGGTAGCTCTCGACTGTGCGCTGGCATACATTCAACTCGACAGCGACATGCGCGCGATGGCGGCCTTGGATGAGGAAAAGAGCGATGCCGAACGGCTGGTAAGCATAGAGCACGATCGCCTCGTGGCGGGCGTGGACGGCCGCACGGAAGTGACCAAGGCTGAGATCACGTCAGCACAAATCGATATCAAGCGGCTGCACATCGAGGACGACGCCGGCGAGCAGAAGGATAAGTTGGCACATCTTACCGGCCTTCCCGCAACCAGCTTCATTCCTGACACGAAGAGTATTCCGCCAGCTCCGGATTTCAGCGGTGACAACACCCTCGCGGATCAGGAAGTTGCCTCGAATGCTGGCGTCGAGGCCGCCTATGCCAACGCAAAGGCGAAGCGCGAGCTCTCGTTTGGCGATAACAAGCAGAACTATCGACCCCAGTTTGGATTTGGGATGGACTATAGCCGCTACGCCGAATTCAACAACTATACCGAGTACTACCTGCGCTTCCAGCACAACAACTTCGACGTAGGCGTTCAAATTACAATTCCGCTCTTCGACGCCAGCCGCCGGGCCAAAGCCCGCGAGTCGGCAGCAGAAGCAAAGCGCGCGGAAATTGATGCCGACCAGGCAAAGAACCAGAGCGGCGAGCAGGTATTTTCCCTGCGCCACAGCCTTACCGAGCTGAAAGCGCAGCAGCACATGGCACAGTTGCAAAGCGATCTCGCCCAGGAACAGCTTGAGGCGGTGCAGACCGAGTTGAAGAATGGCAGCGGATCGCCGAATGCCACGCCAGTTACACCCAAGGACGAAGAAACTGCCCATATTCAGGAGCGCGAGCGGTATCAGGATGTCCTGAACGCCAATCTTTCCGTCATCCGCGCCCAATTGAGCCTGATGCGCTCAATCGGCTCGATTGAGGATTGGATCCAATCGGCTCCAAAGTAAGCGACCGCCCCAGTACCGCAATGGGCAACCTTCCCGGGTTTTTACCCCTTCTGAGTGATAAAATTGGTACTTATACGCCATGCCTCTCAAAACACTATTTCTAAACCCTCCCTCGTTCGAGAACTTTGATGGCGGCGCGAGTTCGCGCTGGCCTGCCACGCGTGAAATCGAGTCCTACTGGTATCCGGTATGGCTGGCCTATCCGGCGGGTATGCTGGAGGGCTCGCGCCTGCTCGACGCGCCTCCACATCACGTTTCGGCCGAAGAGACGATCGAGATTGCAAAGGGTTACGAGCTCCTGGTGCTCTTCACCAGCACTCCGGGATGGACGGGCGACCAAAAACTGGCCGAGGCCATCAAGCGCGCAAATCCTTCAATTCGGATTGCCTTTGTCGGCCCTCCGGTGACCACGTCTCCCGACCGCGCTTTGAACGAATGTGCAGTGATCGATTTCGTCTGCCGCCGCGAGTTTGATTTCTCAATCGTGGAGTTCGCTAACAGCAAGCCGCTCGACGAAATTCTCGGCATCAGCTATCGCAAAGACGGCAAGGTTGTGCACAACCCCGATCGTCCCCAGGTCGAAGACCTCGATGCAATGCCGTGGGTCACCGATATCTACGCGCGCGACATGGACGTGACCAAATACAACGTCCCGTTCCTGCTGCATCCTTACGTCTCGCTGTACTCCACGCGTGGCTGTCCGGCGCAATGCACCTTCTGCCTCTGGCCGCAGACCCTCAGTGGGCACGCATGGCGCAAGCGCTCCACCGATGACGTTGCCGCCGAGATGGCGCACGCGAAACAGCTCTTCCCGCATGTGAAGGAATACTTCTTCGACGACGACACCTTCAACATCCAGAAGGGGCGCACCGTCGAGCTTTGCGCCAAGCTCAAGCCATTGGGCCTTACCTGGTCCTGCACCTCGCGCGTCACCACCGATCGCGAAACGCTGAAGGCCATGCGCGAAGCCGGCTGTCGTCTGTTGATCGTGGGCTTCGAATCTGGCGATCCGCAGATTCTCAAAAACATCAAGAAGGGTGCGACCATCGAACGCGCTCGCGACTTTGTGCGCGACTGCCACGACCTCGGCCTGACCATTCACGGCGATTTCATCCTCGGCCTTCCGGGCGAGACGAAGGACTCGATCCGCAACACCATCAACTTCGCCAAGGCACTCGACGTCGAGACCATTCAGGTTTCAATCGCTCACGCCTATCCGGGCACCGAGTTCTACGAGTATGCCCGTGAGAACGGTTTCATCATCAACAACGGCGCAATGGTCGATGAAGAAGGCCACCAACTCGCTCACATCGAATATCCGGGATTGCCTACAGAATATGTTCTGGAGATGGTGCATCGTTTTTACGATGAGTACTATTTCCGCCCCAAAGCCGCTTGGCGAGTGGTGAGCAAGGCAATCATCAATCGCGACCTGAAGCGGCTTTACGCTGAATCAAAGTCGTTCCTCAAGCTGCGCGCGCAACGGAACCGGGTTGTGAAGAAAGCAAAATCGAAGCGCGCAGGCGAAACGGCAACACCTGCAAATGTAGAGGTCTAAGCAACTGTTTTAAAAACCATACGGCCAGCGGAATGCTGGCCGTTTTGCTTTCGCGACTTTCGGCAACCCACACTCCGACATCAGAGAATCCGAACGCAAAGCACCCGCATCATTGATTTGACTGAGAGATTTGCCGGCTCCATGACGAAATCCACAATGACATTCCGGCGATATGTTGTGTTGGGCATTGTCGCCGTCACTGCTCCGCTGGGCGACACACTTCTGAGCATAGGCATGAGCCGCGTCGGACCAGTTTCGCTGCATCATCTCTCCACCCTGCTTTATGCGTTAAAAACCCCGCAAATCCTGCTCGGCATAGCGTTGCTGATCGGCTTTTTTTCCTCGTACCTCGCTTCCCTTTCATGGGCCGACCTCACCTTCGTGCTGCCCGCCACCTCCATCGGCAACGTCATCGTCGCGCTGCTGGCCCACTTCTGGAAGCATGAGCACATTTCGCCGATGCGCTGGCTCGGAATTCTACTAATCACCGCGGCAGTGGGCTTCGTCACGCGCGGGCCTTCGTACACCGAATTACCCAGACCGCACGAGGCTCTGGAAGCGGAGACGCCATGAACGCTCTATCCTTCCAGCACGGATGGTCCGACGCGGCAATGATCGCCGCCATCGTGATCTTTGCAACCGTCGGCGACGTCATGATCGCAGCAGCCATGCGCACCATCGGCGACCTCGATGAAATCAAAGCACGCAGCGGATTGGGCGGAGCAATTCTCGCCGTGATCAGCAGCTCCCGCTTTGTCTTCGGTGTCTTCTTTATGGCGTTGAGCTTTTTCTCGCTGCTGTTCGCGCTCAGCCACGCGGACCTGAGTTTGGTCGCACCCGCCTCGGCGTCGCTTACCTTTGTGACGAACGCCGTTGCTGCCAAAATCTTCCTCCACGAAAACGTCGACCGCCGCCGCTGGATTGCCGCCATGCTCGTATGCGCTGGCGTAACACTGATGGCTTTGTAACCAATTCCTACATTCGCAGTCACAGAATCATCATGGAACAAACTCCCCGGCCTCCCCGACCAAAGGGAGGGCCACTTGAGCCCGATGCAGTAAGGCGGCGTAGCCGTGACCGCCTGGACGGCAAGTCCGCCCGTGCGGCCAGCACCCGTACAATCAAACCAATGCGCGTCCGGAACTCCTTCATCTTCATCCTTGCTCTGCTCCTGCCGTTCCTGAGCCGCGCTCAGGCCACCGCCAGCGCCCCGCACCTTTCGGTACAAATGGTCGTTCCACCCGCGCAGATTTATCCGGGACAAAACTTCACCGCCGGCCTCTACTTCAAGCTCGAACCCGGCTGGCACGTCTACTGGATCAACGCAGGCGATTCAGGCGAGCCTCCCGCAATTCATTGGACCCTCCCCGCAGGAGTCACAGCGGACGCCATCCAGTTCCCCGCTCCCAGGCGCCTGCCGCTCGGCCCGTTGATGGACTTCGGCTACGAGAATGAAGTTCTCTTCCCCATCCCAATGCACGTGACGGCGAACTTCAAGCCTGACAGCTCAACAGTAACGTTTGCCGGAAAAGTAACCTGGCTGGTATGCCGCGAAGTCTGCCTGCCGGGCAAAGCGCTTCTCTCCGTAAATCGGCAAGCGCTGTCGCGCGCCCCGCTGGCCGTAGCCAATATCGCTTCAGACCAGCAGCTTTTGAACCGCTTCCAAAACACCCTTCCACAACCGCTGCCATCGGGATATCAGGCGAAGTTTCAGACAACGCCAACGGGCTTTACTCTTACGATCGAAACAGGCCGCCGCGAACGCACCGCAGAATTTTTCCCCTTCGACCAGAACCTGATCGCCAATGCCGCTCCGCAGCCAGTGACGTTTCAAAGGAACGGCGTAGACATCTCATTGACGAAGGACGAAAACCTGAGCACGTCGCCAAAGGAATTGCACGGCCTCCTCGTGCTCGGCAACGGACGCGCCTATGAGATTCGCGCCACTCCGGGAGCACTCACGCTGGCCGCAAACCATTCGCCTGCAACCGGACTGCTGCGTATCGTTCTGCTCTCGTTCGCAGGCGGTCTCATCCTGAACCTGATGCCCTGCGTCTTTCCTGTCCTGTTCTTGAAAGGGCTGGCGCTGCTGCAGTCCTCCGCAGAAGAGCGGCACAAGCTGCGTCTGCACGGACTCACTTACACGCTCGGGATTCTCGTCTCCTTCTGGATCGTCGTCGGAGTTCTGCTGGCGCTGCGAGCCGCCGGCCACAACCTCGGGTGGGGATTCCAGTTTCAATCGCCGCTCTTCATAGTTCTGCTTGCGCTGCTGCTGTTCTTCTTAGGACTTTCTCTCGCCGGACAATTTGAGATCGGCCTCACCCTCACCAGTGCGGGATCCGGCCTCGCAGCGAAACAAGGCTACGCGGGCAGCTTCTTCACCGGAGTCCTCGCCGTAGTGGTGGCAACTCCCTGCACCGCGCCGCTCATGGGAGCAGCCATCGGATATGCGCTGGCCAACTCAGCGGTGGTCAGCATAGTAGTGTTCACAGCAGTCGCGCTTGGGCTGGCCGCCCCCTACCTGCTGCTCGCCTTCAACCCTGCGTGGACGCGTCTGCTACCCCGCCCCGGCGCATGGATGGAGATTCTCAAACAAGCGGTTTCGATTCCCATCTTCGGCACCGTCATCTGGCTCGTATGGGTTTTCAACCAGACGACGGGCGCAAGCTCGCTGGTGTTTTTGTTGACTGCATTCCTGCTGCTGGCCATCGCCGGATGGATCCTGGGCCGCTGGCCGGCAAAAGGTCCGGCTACGATAGCCGCGGTACTGGTTCTGGCGCTGGCCGTCGCGCTTCCTGCCTTGGCGCTGCGAGCCCTCGCTCCCAGTGCGGCCACCCGCGCTCAGGACGCTCTCTGGCAGCCATACACTCCCGAACTGGTTGCGAGATATCGCTCCCAGGGAAGGCCGGTCTTCGTAGACTTCACCGCGAGCTGGTGCCTGAGCTGTCAGGTAAATGAACGCGTGGTGCTCGACCGCGCCGACGTACAGCAGCGGCTGAAATCGAGCGGCGTCGAATTGATCCGTGCCGACTGGACGCGCCACGACGAGACAATTGCCAACGCTCTGGCCGCGCTCGGGCGCAGCGGCATCCCCACATATGCGCTTTACTCGGCTGACCCTAACGCCCCGCCAAAACTACTACCCGAAGTTCTCACTCCCGGAATCGTGTTTCGCGCGCTGGACGAAGTAAAAACGAAATGAAGACCGCTTCCGTTCTCCACTTTTCCCGCTCCGAAGAAACTGAATCCCCTGCCATTCCCGTCTAAAAGCCAGGACGGAGGACTTTTTTCATGGTGCGCAGACTCGCTCTCGCTCTAACCTTCACACTCGCGCTTTCCGCATATGCCGCACGCGTGGGCAGCTCTGCTCCGGCCTTCACCGGAACTGATACGCACGGCGAGAAGCACAAACTATCGGACTATCGCGGCAAATTCGTGGTGCTGGAGTGGACCAACAACGGCTGCCCCTACACGGAAAAGCAATACGACAGCGGGAACATGCAATCCCTCCAAAAGGAATGGACGGCCAAGGGCGTAGTGTGGCTTACCATCCTCTCCTCCGCCTTCGGACAGCAGGGATACATGACGGCAGCGCAGGAGGATGCTTGGATCGCAAAGAGTCACGCCGCACCAACGGCGGCAATCCTCGACCCATCGGGAGCCATCGGCCACGCATATGAGGCCAAGACCACTCCTCACATGTTCGTAATCGATCCAGCAGGGAAGCTTATCTACGAGGGAGCCATCGACGACCATCCAACGACCGACCTTGCGGATGTGCCTGTATCGAAAAATTACGTCTCGGCTGCGCTCAGTGAAGCGATGGCCGGCAAGCCTGTAGCCGTCGCCTATACTCGGCCTTACGGATGTAGCGTGAAGTATGCGGATGCAGGTGAATGAATCAGGCTGTTACTGCCGAACTCTGGGTCTTTTGAAGGCATAGAAAACGGCCAGCAACGGCGGCGCCAGTAGCACGCCCCAGAACGGAATGACAATCCCAAGCAGGATAGGCACCAGGATTGACGCCCAGATCGGGATGCGGCTCACACGCTTGAGCAGGAAAGGCTGCAGCGCAAGCTGATCCACCACCACTATCAGCGCGTAGAGGCCGAGCACCAGGCCGAGGCGGTACATATCATGTCCGCTGAAGAGCACCGTGAGCACGGGAAAGATGACGGTGATGACTCCCCCGAAATTGGGCACGAAGGTCATCACTCCGCCGATCAATGCCCACACCGGAGCCAGCGGCACCCGCAGCAGCAGCAGCCCAACCCACCACATCAACGCAACGCACAGAGCTTCGATCGTAACGGCCTTCCACCAGTTGAAGAGTGCGCTGGCCGCAGTGCGGGCGTGGGCTCTAAGATCTGCCATAGCGTAAACGACAGTCTTGCCTCTTTATGGCCGCACGTCAAATTCCCCCTCCCGCTCAATGCCGTCAACTGCTAGCCTAAGAGTATGAAATTTGGAGTTCTCGTCTTCCCCGGATCGAACTGCGACCACGACACATACCATGTCATCGCCGAACTGGCTCATCAACCAGTGACGTTTCTATGGCACGATTCTGAAAGCCTGGGAGGCTGCGACGCAATCCTCGTGCCCGGCGGCTTCGCCTACGGCGACTACCTTCGCACCGGAGCCATCGCACGCTTCTCACCCGTGATGCAATCGGTAAAGAAATTTGCCGCGGAGGGCGGTCCGGTCCTCGGCATCTGCAACGGATTCCAGATACTATGCGAGTCCGGCCTGCTGCCCGGCGCGCTCCTGCGCAACGCCGGACTCAAATACATCTGTAAGCAGGTATATCTGCGCACAGAGACTACCGACTCTCCGTTCACGCACATCTTGAAGAAGGGCGAAGTCGTAAAAATTCCAATTGGCCACATGGAGGGCAATTATTTTTGCGACGCGGCCACTCTCGACGCCCTGCGCAACGAAGACCGCATCGCATTCCGTTACGCGACGCCGGAAGGCGCGATTACGGCCGATGCCAACCCGAACGGATCGCTCGACAACATCGCCGGAATTCTCAACGAAGGCCGCAACGTTCTGGGAATGATGCCGCATCCGGATCGGTCAAGCGAGGCCATGCTCGGGTCCGTTGATGGATGGAAGATTTTTGAGTCGCTGCTAGCTACTTTGGCGGAGCGATAGTTTACGAATGATCGATATTCATCATCACCTGCTCTTCGGCCTCGACGACGGCCCCCGGGATATCGAAACGTCTGTGGCGATGGCGGAAATGGCTGCAGCCGACGGTATTACTCACATCGTCTGCACTCCACACGCAAACTCTCAATTCAACTTCAATCCAGCAGCAAATCAGCAAAAACTGGAGGAATTACGCGCGCGGCTCGACGGCAAAATAACCCTGGGGTTGGGCTGCGATTTTCATCTGTCCTACGAAAACATCGAGGACGCGATGAGGAACCCCGCAAAATACACCATCAATCACAAACAATTTCTGCTGGTGGAGTTTGCTGATCTGGCCATCCCGCAACAAATGGCGCAAGTGTTCTACCAGTTTTTGGTAGCCGGAGTGCAGCCCATCATTACGCACCCGGAGCGCAACTTGACGATCCAGAAACACCCCGATCGCCTGGATGGCTGGATCGACGCTGGCTGTCTGGTGCAGGTAACAGCTTCGTCGCTTACAGGACGATTTGGCCGCGCGGCGATGAGCTTTTCCCAAAAGCTGCTCGAAGAGAATAAGGTTCACTTTCTGGCGACTGACGCCCACAATCTACAGTCGCGTCCACCTGGCATGAAAGAGGCCTTTGACTTCGTAACAAAGCGGTACGGAACAGAATTGGCGGAAAGGCTCTGCGTCACCAACCCCAGGGCCGTATTTCTCGGAGACGAACTGCCCCCTCAGGGACCCGTAGCAGGAGGAAATGCCTCCTCTCCTCCAACGGGAAAGCGAAGCATCTTGGCCCGCTTGCTGAACCGGCCTTATTGATTCTGTGCTGTGATTGCCTTTGAAGTGCGCGGGACTACCAAATAGTGCCCGCATGATATTGATAATGAATCGAAAGCTAATGTCCGACAGGGGCCCATACCTGCTTCGACTATTGCGTGACGGCTCATAGCCTTCTGTCAGACCGATGCAAAGGTGGACATGTCCGCGATTGCCGATGTTCGTGCACGGGCCTTAAGTATGCTGCCTTCAGAGATGAACCACTCAACGGCGTCATCATGCATTCACTGAACGCCTTGAGCAATGCATCTCTTGCATCCGCGCAATCAGCAGCCAGTTCAATGGCGGTGACTGCGTTATCGATCTCCGGCGCAGCGCGACGAAGGATCCTCTCCCCTCGAAAGTACTAGTCCCCCCCTGTCAAAACGTTCAGTTATACTCCTTGCCAATTCGGCGTATCATCCCACTTACAAAATTCGGACCAACTATTCTTTCCTCCTCCTTTGAGGAAACCTGTGCTGGACGGATGGCATTTCGAACAACCAAGGGCCACCGTGTCGTCTGAGACGACTCGGCCAAACAATGAGGAGGAACACAAGAGGAGGAACACAATGGTCCAAAATCCAGAATCAGCGAGACTAGAAGAGGCTCGCACCGCCGAGACACCGTGGAGAAAATGGGGACCCTACCTGAGCGAGCGGCAGTGGGGTACAGTTCGCGAGGACTACAGCCAGGATGGAAATGCCTGGGACTACTTCACCCACGACCAGGCCCGATCCCGCGCCTACCACTGGGGCGAGGATGGCCTTGCCGGCATCAGCGATGACAAGCAGTTGTTGTGCTTCAGCGTCGCCCTGTGGAATGGCAAGGACCCCATCCTTAAAGAACGGATCTTTGGCCTGACGAACAGCGAAGCCAACCACGGCGAAGACGCTAAGGAATATTATTTCTACCTCGACAGCACGCCCACGCACTCCTACATGAAGTACCTGTACAAGTATCCGCAGGCGGAATACCCATATCTCGATCTGATCGAGACAAACAAAGGGCGTAACCGTGGAGACATGGAATATGAGTTGCTGGATACTGGAGTTTTCAACGGAGATCGCTACTTCGATGTTTTTGTGGAATATGCAAAGCAGGGTCCAGAGGACCTCCTCATCCAGATCAGCGTGAGTAATCGCGGGCCTGAGCCGGCCACATTACATGTCCTGCCCACGTTGTGGTTTCGCAACACCTGGACATGGTGGCCAGGTGCATCCAAGCCGTCCCTGACGCAGGTCTCTAGCCAGAAAAGCAGTCAGGCAGTTGCGGCATCACACGCAGATCTGGGTGAGCGGTATCTTTACTGCGAGGGAGATGTCCCGCTGCTGTTCACGGAAAATGAGACCAACACCGAGCGGATCTTCGGCACGGCCAACATCTCTCCGTACGTAAAAGACGGAATCAACAACTACGTAGTTGACGTAAATCGCGAGTCAGTTAACCCCGGGAAAACCGGAACCAAATCTGCGGCACACTATGAGGTGAATGTGGGGGCAGGAAAGACCGCCACCATCCGTTTGCGGCTAAGCGATCTGGCGCCTGCGGCCATGGGCGATCCCTTCAAGAGCTTTGCTGAAATCATGCAGACCCGCCAGCGCGAAGCGGACGAGTTCTACAAATCCATAACTCCGGAACGTGTCAGCGAAGATGAGGCCCTTGTCATGCGCCAGGCGCTGGCCGGGATGCTCTGGAGCAAGCAGTATTTCTTCTTCGATGTCGACTTGTGGCTCAAGGAACATGGTGAGGATCCGATGAAGCCGGGCGTACGCTTCATGCGGAACAGCGAATGGTTCCACATGATGAACCAGCACATCATCTCGATGCCGGATAAATGGGAGTATCCGTGGTATGCGGCGTGGGATTTGGCTTTCCACACCATCGCGCTCTCCACGGTCGACACGGACTTCGCCAAAGAACAGCTCGACCTGATGCTGCAGCAATTCTTCTTGCACCCGACCGGCCAGATTCCGGCCTACGAGTGGAACTTCAGCGACGTCAATCCGCCAGTACACGCCTGGGCCACCATTTTCTTGTATCGGACCGAGCAGGCCCTTAAAGGGAAAGGCGATATAGAGTTCCTTAAGCGGTCGTTCGCAAAGCTGACGCTGAACTTCAGTTGGTGGGTGAACCGCAAAGACCGTTTTGGCAAGAATCTCTTTGAGGGCGGCTTCCTCGGGCTGGATAACATCGGCGTCTTCGATCGCAGCTCGCCGCTGCCTACTGGCGGTCACCTTGAGCAGGCGGACGGCACTGCGTGGGTTTCGATGTTCGCCCAGAATATGTCGGAGATCGCTGTTGAATTGGCTGCACACGATCCTATGTATGAAGACATGGCGCTGAAGTTTACTGAGCATTTCATTTGGATCGCACGGGCCATGAATCAGACGGGGCCGGAAGGTATGTGGGACGAGGAGGATGGTTTCTACTACGATGTCCTCCGCCTTCCTGACGGTAACGCCAGGCGGCTCAAGGTTCGTTCCATGGTGGGCCTACTGCCCTTATGTGCAACTACGGTGATCGAGCCGTGGCAGCGCGAACGCATACCGCGAGTAGCGCAAGTTTTACGAGAACGCTTGCAACGTATGCCCGAACTGGCCGAGAGTATTCATGCGACCGGGCCCGGCCATTACGGGTATGGCGAACGCGGCATGGCTGCGCTGGTTAACGAGAGCAGATTGCGCCGGATTTTGACGCGCATGCTGGACGAGAACGAATTCCTCAGTCCTTACGGGATAAGAGCGCTCTCCCGGTACCACGAGGATCATCCCTACGTTGTCAATGTGGGAGGCCAGGAATACCGGGTGAATTATCTTCCGGCGGAATCAGACACAGGCATGTTCGGAGGCAACTCCAACTGGCGTGGGCCGATCTGGATGCCGGTGAACGCGTTGCTCATCCGCGCCCTGTTGTCGTTCTATCTCTATTACGGCGACAACTTCAAAATCGAGTGCCCCACCGGCTCGGGCAAGTTAATGAACCTGTTCGAGGTAGCCCGGGAAATTGCCCATCGTCTGGAAGGGATCTTCCTGCGGGATAAATCCGGCCGGCGGCCGGTGTACGGAGGTACAGAGAAATTCCAGACCGATCCCCAATGGAAGGATTACATCCTGTTCTTCGAGTACTTCCACGGCGACAACGGTGCGGGCCTGGGAGCCAGCCACCAGACCGGATGGACAGGCTTGGTCGCAAAACTGATCGAGATTTTCGGCCGCATTGACGGACAACAGCTTTTGGAGGGCGGCAAAGCAGGCGCTTTTGCGAAGGAGCGAACCCAGGAGGTAGAAACCGTGTCTGTGCCGCGGGTTGCGGCGTAGCCACTATTGACATGCTTATCAAGACGTTGGTGGGGCAAAGTCGCATGATTTTCGTGCGGAGGCACCGAACTCCGCGTGCGGACTGACGGGTAATCATTTCGGGTAACTGGACAAAACAGATGCCTTTGGTAAGAGAGAATCGACGTGGAATAAACAAGTCGCGTAGCCGGACCCACACTCTCGGCCTGGCCCTTGCTATCTTCTTATTCTTAGGCTGGAATGCGTATTCGTTAGCCCAGGTTCCGGCATCTGCGTCGCATCCGCCAGCCAAAGCTGAGACTACCGCAACAACCGATCCGCTCGGACGCGAAACTCCCCGTGGCGCGGTGGTAGGCGCGCTGAAGTGCGCCGAACGTCAGGACTTCGTGACCGCGGCTCTCTACATGCAACCGACTCCGGGCGAAGACCTGGTGCTGGTCGCCAGGGAGTTTCGGGCGTTGCATTCAAAATTCCAGGGTAACGTCGCCTTGGTGAGCGATGATCCTAACGGAACGATTGAACCCGGATATCCACCCGGCGAAGTGGTTGCTGGCGTGTTGGCTGTAGGGGGCACAACCACGGACGTTGTGCTGGTGCGGGTGGATGATCCGGCTTCGGGGAAAATCTGGCTACTCTCGAGAGAGACAGTTGTGAAAATCCCGCAGCTCTACGCCGAAATGCAAAGCGAAGAGCCGACAACAGCGGACCGAATTGCAACTTTTGCCAGCGGCGGTCGTCAGCTGATGGGAATGTCCCTCAGGCAGTGGCTGGGCTGGCTACTCTCGATTCCAATTTCCTGGTTGCTGGCTTGGCTGTTGGCGATTCTGGTGAGCGTTCCCAGACGAGCCTGGTACAAACTTCGAAAACTTAGTTTCACAACGGTCTGGGAGACACCAATTGGCATGCCGCTCAAGTGCATCATTGCGATCCTGATGCATAGTCTTTTCGTTTACCTCCTTGAGCCGCCACTTTTGTATCGCGTCTACTATTTTCGTTTCATCGCAGGTCTTCTGGCGGGATGTTTCGCATGGCTCGTGAGTGCAATCGCTGACCGTGGCTTCGACCATGCGGTGAATCGGACGCGAACCCAACAGAGAGGCGGGGAGTCGATTCTGATCCTGATGCAGCGGCTTACGCGGGTGGTGATGATGATCATCGCCGTGGTCGCCGCTTTCGCTGTCTTTGGGTTCAACGTGAGGACCGCGCTCGCTGGCATCGGCATCGGAGGATTGGCGATAGCACTGGGCGCACAAAAGACGCTTGAGAACCTCATTGGCGGCGTTTCGTTGCTGATGGACAAGGCTGTCCAGGTCGGTAACTTTTGCAAGATCGGCGATCAAATCGGTACCGTCGAAGATGTCGGGCTGCGTTCTGTCAAGGTGCGGTCACTCGACCAGACTCTGCTGGTGGTTCCGAACGGATTGCTGGCTCAAATGCAGTTCGAGAATTTCAGCACTCGCCAGAAATGCCTCCTCAATCAGCACTTTTCACTGCGAATTGAAACGCGAGTCGAACAGTTACGGTTTGTGCTTGATCGCGTGCAGAGCATGCTGGACCAGCATCCTGCGATCGAATCCGGGACCTCAAGGATTCGAGTGGCGAGTTTCGCCGGCGCGGCGTTCGAAATGGAGATTTTCGCCTTTGGCAAGACGGGCAATTTCGCACAATTCACCGCAGTTCGACAGGAGGTAATCCTGAAGATAGCGGAGATCATCGAAGCTTCCGGTACGCGGCTTGCAGCGCCTACACAATTGACGTATCTCGCCAGCGAGGTCGGCGTAGACCTGGAAAAGGCGGATGATATTGTGCGTCACGTGACCGAACTCCGGGCCAGCGACGCATTCCGATTTCCAGGCGAAAGCCGAACCGAACCGGGCGATGGTCTCCCCTGATCCGGCCGTGCAATGCATAACGATTCGCTGGCGTCCCCTTTGCTGAAGTAAAGCCTCTCCCAGGAATTCAGTTGAGCCAACACGGCCGGTTGACATCCGGATGGCCCATGATTCTAGAGCAATCCCACGAGGCTCAATGCTATTTTGCCTGTGAGTTGTAAATCCAAGCTCTTGTCAACTCCCTCTGTAGCCGACTCGCCCGACATCTACGATTCTCAATTGATGAGAACAAAACCTTGCGTCGACGGAGCTGATCAAGGAACGGCAGGGCGACGAGATCTTACAACCTGTCGCTTTATTTGGATCTTTAGCTAAGACTGAGTAACTAGAACTAATTTCGCCTACACCTAGCAGTTTTCGGAGCATCCGCTCCAAACACTCTCAAATACTATTGGGATCGCACACCGTCCGTAGACGACCTTCGTGCCCTGAACGAGGAGAAACGCGTCATGAAGCTCAGTCGTATCAGCAAGATCACTTGTTTATTGATTTCATCCGTTGTGCTTACTCTCATAGGTGCAACGTACGCTCAAAGTCAGCACCCGATATTGGACCAGGTTGCCAACAAGGTCATTCAGAAATACCAGACCGCCTCTTGCCAACAACTGTGGGCGGAGAGAGCGCATAAAGCGCCTCCGTCGCCGCAGGAACAAAAGGCAGTTGAGTTTCTGCACAGCGACCCGCAGATGCGGGCACTGTTTATCAACAAAGTGGCAGCTCCCATCGCCAATAAGCTGTTTGAATGCGGAATGATTCCGTAGCAGACGGCTGTCCAGGCCTTCACACCCTGTTGTCCGGGGATATATGACCAGCATTCCATTCATCTATTCGATACGGCTTCTTCTCGCGGTCGGCGTGCTCACAGTCGCCACCTGCTCGGCCAATCCCCAGACTTCATCAAATCCCGCAACACCATCCGCAACCGAGAAGGCTGTTCCAACTCAGGCACCGTCGACTGCACAGACGAGGCCTGCAATCGAACCGAAGGCCATCGAAATCCTTAAAGCCGCATGCGCGCGGCTGGCGGCGGCCCGATCCATGTCGTTTACGGCTATCGAGACCTACGAGAACCCCAGCCGTCTCGGTTTCCCGCTGGCATACGCGACCAAATCGGACGTGCTTCTTCAGCGACCCGACAAGCTTCGAGTGATCACTTTGGGCGACGGCCCGGTTTCGGAGTTCTACTACGATGGCAAGACAATGACGGCCTTCGCGCCGGCTGAGAATCTTGTCGCCATTGCCGATGCGCCGCCCACAGTTGACGACATGCTGGCGACGGCATTCCACTCCGCCGCTATCTACTTCCCTTTCGACGATGTGATGGTAACTGACCCCTACAAGGACATTGCGGAAGGCCTGAAGGTGGCATTTTATGTTGGGCAGTCCCACATCGTGGGCGGAATAACGACCGATATTGTTGCCTATGAAAGTGGCGGGGTCTTTATTGAAGCCTGGATCGGGGCCGATGACAAATTACCGCGCCTGGTGCGCGCGATTTATGAAAATGATCCGCTGCAATCACGCCATGCGATGATCTTCAGCAACTGGCAACTTGATGTGACTGTCCCCGCGGATTCCTTTAGCACTTCGAAAGCCAGCAGCGCGAAACGCATCAAGTTTGCGAGCCCGGACCTGCCTCCGAACATGTCCAAGGCAAATGCTGCCGCGTCAACCAAAAATCCGTAATGAAGGAGTGACAGCTATGAAGAAAATTTCAGTAGGTCTACTGAGCTCAGCGCTCACGCTCATGACCTGTCTAGCGGCGTCGGCCCAGCATGCCAACCGCTACGGAGGCGGCTCCACATACCATTCCGGGAATTCCACCACACGTACCAACGGTTACGGGGGGGAAGCGACGCACACCGCTGGACAGGGCACCACGGCCGCCAATAAATACGGCGACACCGCCTCCCATACCGAAGGGTCAGGGACTACGACCGGCAGCAATGCCTATGGTGGCAGCGCGACTCATTACGCCGGTCAGGGAACGACGGCATCAAGTGCGAACGGTGGCACCGCATACCATGCCGAAGGTTCTGGGACCACCACCGCCAATGGTGCCTATGGCGGCAGCGCCACCCACTATGCCGGAGAAGGAACTGTGGGAACCACATCTTCCGGTTCAACGGTATATGCCAGCGACCATTACTACGGGGGAACAACAGCGGTCTACCATCCGCCGGTCGTCGTCAATTCCTATTCCACTGGATGCTACAACTGCGGCGGTTGGTCGACCGCCGGGGCAGTAGCAGCGGGCGTTGTTGTTGGCGCGGCAGTTGGGGGAGCAGTCGCTTCAGCGAACAACAACGCGGCCACTGCCAATGCCTATAACGCCGGCGTGGCAACCGGGGCGACGGTTGCTTCAGCGAACAACGCCGCTGCTAATGCCAATGCTTACAACGCCGGTGTGGCGGCCGGAGCCGCGGCCACTTCGTACTCAATGGGAGAAATCGTCGCGACAGTACCAGCCGGGTGTGCATCACCCACCGTGGGCGGTGCCACGTACTACTTGTGCGGCAATACCTGGTTCCAGCCGGCTTATGGCGCAAATGGCGTCTACTACCGCGTGGTACCAACCCCATAGGGGCCAGGGGCAGGCGTATAGGGTCGTTGGTAGTTTGTGGGTGATGTCTTCAAACCAATCGCGTTGCCAGCCTCAAAGCTACGCAGCGCGTTCAAAATTCGAAAGGATTCCGATCGTGAAAACCAAGATTGCATTATGCGCAGTATTAGTGTCCATCTCGTCCGCGATTGCAGCCGGACAAACAGTTTCAGTGAACTACAACCACAACCAGAGCTTTTCACAGTTTCACACCTACGCCTGGGGTTCCAACAATGCCAATCAGGTTCAAAACTCAATATTGGCGCAGGTAGCACAGCAAGACATCGACACCGCGCTGCAGGCTAAAGGTCTCCAAAAAGTGGAGGAGTCGGCGAATCCTGACATTCTTGTTACCGCGAGTGGCGGCATGAAACAGCAGACTTCCTATACCGCAATGGGTATGCGTGGATTTGGCGGAGGAATGGGCACTATATCCCCGCAGGAAAACGTTGTGGGAACGCTGATTGTCGATCTGTTCAACGCGAAGACCCAAACTTTGTTGTGGCGCGGCATTGGCCAGAACACGCTCAGCAACAATGGCAATAAAAACCAGCAGACGGTAGGAAAAGCTGTCCAAAAGATGTTTAAGCAGTGGCCGAAGTGAGAGCCGTTGTATAGCAGGTTGGTTCTACTCTGAAGGCTAATCCGAAATTACTTGCAAGGGGAGGCCGGGTGGATTTTACGGAGAGTGTTCGAGAATTAACTTTGGCGAAGCTTGCCGTTTCACGCTTATTCGCGGTGTCTCTACTCGCTGCCACGGTCGCACCAGCTTCGGCACAGCAGGTCACAGGCACTCTGGATCAAGCCGATGCCACCACTACTGTCTGATCTTCAGAGGCGGCCTTTCTGGCACCATCTCCTTCGCGCGGGGAGCCCGATTCGGCCCCTTCGCCCTAGCCTGAAACTCAACACCCGCGCTCCTAACCCATGCCGGAGCGCTTAATGAAGGAGAGATCACGTGAGCAGCCAGAGTCACTTTACTATCAGCTTCCCCTTGAAGTCGCCAGTCGACGCAAAGGCGCTGCCAGAGGAGCTTTCACCGATGATGCCGGCTCTGTTTCAGGCAGAGGATACGATCGGCACCATCCACTATTCGCGCTTCACAGTGCTGAGCGACAAAACATTTCTGTTTCTTGGCGACTTCGACAGTGAATTCGGACAGCTCATGACCGATCTCGCCGTCCACGCTGGACCGGTCTTCGACACCATCTTCAAGCATGTTGTGAATCCGCCGCCAACCCCGGTTGCTGACCATGCGGGTGCTTTTGCTGAGTGGACCGCGGCAAAACTTCTACATCCGTTGAATTTATTCACCGCCTATCCGGACATGACCGTGAAGGAGATCAAGGCCATGGCGTCCGCCGCGGACGTCACCGGCGGCGGCGTACTCAATCCATTCCTGGTGATTCTGCAGGCTAAATCACATGTTGCCTTTATAGAGATGGAGCTGCTCCTGCGCGCCAGAACACACGGAACTCACAGGGACTTGGAGAAAGTTGGCACGCCACACTTCGCGCAATTCGTGCCGCTCGAGGACGATCAGATCGGGTTCTTTACCGTGTATGACGGAACCTTTGATAAATACATAGCCGATTTCACCAAGAATATTGGCGGAACCTTCGATATTATTTTCAAGTTCATTACCAGCCCGCCGCCATCCCCGTGCAGAAAGTACACCCAGGAGTTCATTGACTACGCAGCCGGCGCAAACCGCCTTCCTATTGGCTTTTATCAGGCCTATCCGGGCCTGAGCGTGCAGGATATCCATGCTCTGATTGCCGATAGCAAGGCTGCAACGACACATTGATAGGAATTGTGGGAGATACACAATGAGCGCCGAAAAAATAGCAGATCCTCCGCCACCGAAAACAGGCGCTGGTTTCTTCCGCAAGCTTTTTTCGAAGATCGATGAGAAGGGCCATCCCGACACGGTTTCGGCCGAATTGGATCTTGCGGATATTCAGGGATTGATCCTCCGTGGCTACCGAATGCCGATGGTACGACACTTTCTACTTGAGGTTGGCGACCCTGGCGAAGCACGCAAACTTCTGGGCCGATTCATCAGCGGCGATGAATCCGACGCACCGCAGATCACGACCGCCCGGGACTGGCACGTAGGCTTCGAGCCGGGGCCGCACGACGATCCGGCAGATGCGCCACACCACAAGCCCGATTATTGCCTCAACATCGGCATCACCTGGCCAGGACTGCTCGCCCTGGAGGTAAAAGACCGAGTTCCTACACTCTCGTTCAACTCGTTTGGCGCGTTCACGGCTGGGGCCGCAGTTCGCGCGCCGCTGGTGGGCGATATCGGGCCAAGCGCTCCTGAGAATTGGATCGGCGGTTTCGGAAAAGGAACTGATCATCTCCTGATAACGCTGCACGCCGTCAGTCCGGAGGCCTTGACTTTCTATAGCGACCGGTTGGCAGCTCTGTTCGCCCACGGTGGCGCCTTTCGGGAAGTCTGGCGCCAGGACGGCATGGCATTAATGGAAATGAAGGATGGTCAACTTGTCCCTACCTTCAAGGTGCACTTCGGTTACACCGATGGAATCAGCCTGACCACCATTCGCGGCGGCCCGGAGCGGTACCCTCAAGATCACCAGGAGCCATGCGAACCTTGGCTCTTCGTTCTGCGCGAGGATGCCGAGAACTACTTTGTGCCGGAGCCGAAGCAGCTTGGGCTGAATGGCAGCTTTGCTGTTTTCAAAATGATCGAGACAGACGTAGTTGCGTTCGAGAATTTCCTGCAGTCAAACAAAGAAAAGATCGATCCCGAACTTCTCGCCGCCAAAATGTGCGGCCGCTGGCGAAACGGCGTTCCGCTGGCGCTATCGCCGGACACCGACAGCCCTGCTGGAGGATTGGCAGCCGATCAGTGGAACAACTTTGAATATGTGAACGCGGATGGTTCTGGCGACCCCAGGGGGCTGCGCTGCCCCGTCGGTGCGCACACGCGACGCGTCAATCCGCGAGGGCAGCCCGTCAGCGGCCAAGGTGAGCCGGGCGGCAGCAACAATACCCATCGACTCATTCGCCGCGGCATGCCCTACGGCCCGGTTTATGATCCGGCACAACCGCATGACGGGGTCGAACGCGGGCTGTTGGGATATTTCATCAATTCAAACATTGAGAACCAATATGAGTTCGTGCTGAGCGAATGGGTTAACAAAGCTGAGTTCGCCGGTTCGGTTCGGCTGGATCCAAGGTCCAAAGATCCGATGATCGGAACCCAGGATCCATCGCAAAGCATTTTCGTCATTCCTCAGACGAATGGTGCACCTCCAATCAAGGTCACCGGGCTTTCCACCTTCATTTCGACCAAGGCAGCCGCATATTGTTTTCTGCCCAGTATTACCGCCATCAAGTTCATCGCCAACCTGGGTTGACGTGTGTAGTACGCCCGCTCTCTGACCGAACGGGTGGGAGGAGCAATCCCGAGCAGGCATATATAAGAGGACTTCTTATGCTGTTTCTAACAAGATGTTTCGGAGTGACTGGCAGCGACGCTGAGCGTGACCTCGGTGACGAGCAGGCGTGCATCGAGGAGATCACCGAGAGAGTTCTCGTGCTGCAGGCGAAATCCGCCGCCCAACAAAAACGTCCGCTGGGTC
The DNA here is from genome assembly GCA_963743135.1 of uncultured Acidobacteriaceae bacterium. Taxonomy (GTDB): domain Bacteria; phylum Acidobacteriota; class Terriglobia; order Terriglobales; family Acidobacteriaceae; genus Silvibacterium. The sequence continues at coordinate 856,103 of CAVUON010000005.1, read as the reverse complement.
GCGGGACTCATGTGAAGGGCATTTGCGTCGAAGCCGAGTTCGAAGTATTGGACCTTGGCTTCGGGCGTGACCCTGGGCTGGCGGCACGGCTCGCGAAGGGCATTTTTGCGAAGCCAGGCATATATCCGGCTGTTGTGCGATTCGGGAACGCTGATCCGAAGATCAACTCCGATTTCAAGCCCGACGTGCGGTCGCTATCGTTTTCGGTCGACTTAACGTGGGCTCGCGCGGCTGTTCCTGGCGCGAAGGTTGACCGACAGGATTTTTCGCTGCAAAACGCCCCGCCGCTCCCGATAAACGACGCGCGTGCATTTTTGGCCGTCATGAAATTACTCACGGCATCCAACCCAGCCGTCGGCCTGTGGTCGCTGCCGTTCAAGGACAAGTTGAGAGCGTTGAGGGCCGTCGCATTGGCAAAATTGCAGTCGCGCCAACCCATCAAGGCCTATCAGCAGCTTCGCTATTGGAGCAACGTACCGTTTCGTCACGGACCGAGCGAAGTTGTGCAGTACTCGGCTATCCCATCTTCGAGCAACCCGGCGCACCCTCTGCAAAAGAGCAATCCAAAAGGCTTGCAGGACGAACTGATCCGGCACATAACGGAAGATAGCAAGATGAGTACCTTTGACTTTGGAGTGCAGTTCCTCGACCCGCAAAGGATGACCTATTGGGGCAAGCGTTACGACGCGAACTTCTGGATTGAGAATGCGAGTGTTGTATGGAACGAAGAAGAGGCTCCTTTCCACACTGTTGCACGGCTTACGCTGATCCCCAAGTCACAGCTTTCACAGGCAGAGAGCCATTCAACATACTTCGATGTAACTGGGCACTCGACACCCGACAGCACACCCGTCGGGAGCATCAATCGTGCGCGTTGGCGTGGTGAGGCCGCTAGCAGAAAAGCGCGTTTGAGCATGGACAGCGTCCACCAACCGAAAGCAGCGGCGATGTCGACATAAGCCCGCATTTGAGCCAGTTTCGTCAGCACAGTAGATGTGGACGCGGCTGGAATCGAACCACCAACCTGTCGATTAAGAGTCGAATGCTCCCTGGTCAACAAATGGTTGTGAGGGTAAACCCTTGCGAAAGGTGCAAACAATTTGTGTAAACGGTCTTTTTAGGAGAGAAAATCTCGCATGGATGTGAACGATCGCTCAACAAGAGTCTGCGCAAGTCGATCACGATAGATTGACGTCTTTCCCAGGAAATGGCTTCCTTGAAAGCCACGTATTTGGCGCTGCAAAATCTGGCGAAAGTGGAACACCGTCAAGAGCCGGAAAGAAGGCTCTCCAGCGCTTCGGAAAATCAAATTTGAACCAGCGCAGAAGCCGCTTGTCGAGAGGCACAAAGACCCGCGACCTGAGCCTCCTTGGTCGCCCGTCCCACTCTCCCAAAGCGAGCGCTACGCTCGAACATCTGCTCACTCCCATCGCCCTAAGCCGGCTGATAGTTCGAATTCTGAGTTACGACGGTCAGTTGCTTGCTAACGCCGTTTATTTGCGTGCTTGAAACATGGTTTATGCCGTTAGGCAGCTTGGCGAACTGCGCCGCTATGGTGACGGCGTCGCTGGGATCGTCGAGGTACGTCGCAACTCGAACGCTCTGAATCGCCTTCTGTTGGCGATTGAAGACAAGTGTTACCGAGTCGTTCGGCTTGATGTAATTCTTGATGACGAGTGTCACCTCGCCTTCGCCTCCGCCTGACTGTAGCGAGACATTCCCTTGCTGGAAGGCCTGTTGCAATCTACCAGGGTCCGGCTGCGTGTATTGCTTCGCCAAGGCCGCGATTTGCTGGCCGTAGTCCTGGAACTCTTCCGTTTTCTTTTCGACTACATGACGCTTCAGTCTGCCTCCACTCGGCTGTGCCGCCGGTGCGGCGTCTATCTCGGTCTTCTGTTGTTGGCCGCCGGGACCAACGCTCACTTGGAAGAGTTGTTGTTTCTTGACGTCACCCTTAATACTGGTAGTCTGCGACTCCTGCCAGGTGTAATGAGAGAGAGCTTGTTTATTTGCCGCGGAAGCCTGCTTGATTTCAGCAATGCGCTGCTGCAATTCAGGGTTCTGTGCCGTGGCTGGTAAAACCGAGGAGATCTGCAAAATTACTGTGGCAGCCAGGGACAACGCCATTGCGGGCTGTCTTGTGCATTGTGCGAAGTGAACCTTCATATTATGACCCTCTTTCTGTTGAGACAAGCGCCGACATATATAGCTGCCTTGAAACTTTTGCGATTACTGAATGATGGGTACCGCAGATGCGATTTGCAAATCAATTAGCAGGCTCAAACGGTTGTCTACCTGGAAGAACTTGGCGGCCTGCTTGGCCCCAATCGCTTTCCTGAACTTCGGGTAATACTCAGCCCGAAGTTCGGTTCTTGCCTGGTCGAACTTAAGCAAGCGACCCATTAGTTCATCAGCCGTGGCGTCATCGATGGTGTTGTAGTGCTCGGCGTAATCCTTAATCACACTCACCCGCTGATCTCCGATGATCTGCTGCTTGTTGGCGTATTCGCGATATAGCGGCCAGAAAGCCTTTCCCTCCGCATCATTGAACCGGAGGGTGTGCGCAATCACATCGGTCTTTTGTGCCTGAACGTCCGATCGTAACAATGCGATGTCGGTATCGGTACCTGATTGGTCAGTGGTTGTGGTTTGGGCTACGGCGCCCGACGCTAGCGATAAAACAGCGAACATCACTAGAAGTCGATTTGCTTTCATGGGCTCTATCCTCATTCGGCTGTTGAAATATGCTACCTGTACGGCGGATGACCTTAACTAATTCGCAGACATTAGACCTGATTCTGACATTCGGGATGCGGTGTGTCACCTGAGAGTTTTGCTAGTATCGTTCCTCCTGGGACAACCAAAGCAGCCGTCGATAGTCAGAGAGTGTGCGATTCAGTTGGTTCCTGCATTTCGCCAATTCCATTTCTCTCAACTCTGGCTATAAGGCGAGAGGTCGCGCCGTTCTTCAGGGTTGGGCATCGTTTTGGACGAAGCCTAATGCTATTTTGGAGAATATATTTGCCTCCCTGGAAAAAGATGTTGTACCACCAGAAGTCTCTGTTAGGCGCCACGGAGCACACGGAGCATCTTGGTTGCCTTTGTATCAGTCATTTCTCATCCTCAAAACCAGGACGACCGGCTCGAATGAGCTCAGAGAACTCTGGGGATCCGTCTGCCCTCTTTGCGGCAGCATTGATGTGTGCGCGGCTTTTCAGGTCTTTGAACGACAGATCATCTGTGACAAGCCGGCCCCGGTTATAGAGCAATTCATCCAATGTACCGTTCAATAAAAACTGATAGTTCCAAGGCTGAGGCTTGGCAACTTCTTCGGAGATCTGCTTATCAAGAGTCGTGGTGCAGTTGCGTGTCAAAGCGTTGTACCATTGGGGATGATCTTTTAGCTGGTTCAAGTATTGGATGTAGGTGAGAAAAATGGCGCGTGCCGACTCGGGTCCCATTCTCGCGCGATAGAGGTACACTTCCTCGTCCTTTCTATAGTTGGTTCGCAAACGGATTACGTCACGCTCATCTGCGACCACGAAAATGAGTTCATATTGTCGAAAAAATCCAAGAATAGCCGAGTATGCCTGCCCAACTTTGTACCGCGCTTCAATAGAGAACGCGACGTGCTGGCCATCCCCGAACTCGAAGCTCAAAATCGGGTGACCGATCCATCGCACACCCCAGGTTGTGAAAAACAGGTCCACAGCACGAAGATCCGACAGATTCACCGTGCGATCGCTCCAGCAATTGCTGTAGTCGGTTTCGGTGCGGTAATCACAATTACGTATGTTGTGGATGACGATCCGATCTCCATCGATTTCCGTCCAAGCTGGCCGATCCACATCCGCCTGCCAGTCTCCCTGATTTGTCGGCTTCAGGCTTAGCCACCAGGCAAGGACCAGGCAAAAACATACAAAGGACAACAGAGCGGCTCGAATACGCAGTTTGTACATCGCCAAAATCGCAACGAGGAGGAGCGCATAGAGAATCGTCAGTGGAGCCTTCAGCGCGGGAAGACGCACGTCGACGTAAAGAGCCGCCATCGCCCAGAAGGAAAGCACCACGAGCACCAGCCAGACAAAGATGTAGCTCACTCTACTGAGCCACCTAACTAGAGAATCCCGTACGGAACGGGCCGGTGCCACGGCGCTGCTCATCTGCTGCTCCCTTCCGATCCGTCCAGTCACAAGTTGAGCCGCCACAGAAACAAGAAAGTGTTGCCTCTGAGATCCTTCAATTGGAGGACAAACGCAAGGTGCGGCAAACTGCACAAATGGTTGTCCACCTGCCGCACATTCGTGAGGTGTAACCGCTTCTGGCCGTAGTGATCGATCTGCAGCTCATTCTTCTTGTTGAACTTGAGCACCCCTCCTGGAGTTGGACTCTGCTGCTGCGGAATGCGAAAGCCGGCGCCTACGAATCCAGTCGGAGAATTTTCCCCTCTTTTCTGCTGAAAGCAATTAGGCGCCCGAGTAGCGGGCGAAAACACTGGTAAGAGTACTAGAGACCAGGGGAAAAAGTGTCCATACCACGCCGATTCCCTCCGACAGCGTTTGGGATAGGCGTAGCTCGGCAATCTAAGAGTGAGTTCAGGGGACGCCACGGATCGTTTGCAACTGGCAACTTTTCATGGCCTCTCTAACAGAGTTGATAGTTCCGGTAGCTCATCTATTCGACTAGCGTTGGCAATGTATCGCTGGTAACCGCGCAGTTCTGCATCCGTGGGAAAAAACACGCTGCCATATTCCTCGCGACCGAGGCCACAGGGGCGTTTAGAAGGGTACTGTGCGGGTTTTGTCTTTCCGGGTTGTGGAAAGGATGCTGCGTCTGGGAGATGAGCGGTCTTCCCGTCAGCGCAGCTCTACGGACGGACGCACATCCTGCAGCGATTCGGCTTGGTCTAAGCGCAGACTGTGCTGCTGTATTCAGAGCAAACAATACAAACAATAGATGTTGTCAACCGTCGAAAGAAGAGGAGCCCGATGAACACTCAACTCGCACGCAGCGTATGTCCTTCCGCACTTGCACTCTCTCTAGCGACCGCCTTCGCTGCGTGCATACTCTCTGCGCCACCAGCCGTGGCGCAAAGTGCGGCGCTCCAGGCGCGCCTCGCCGAGGTCAAGCAGGCCTCCGCAGCTAATAAGCAAGCCCTCTCTCATTACACCTGGCAGGAGTCGCAGACTACCAGTATCAAGGGCGAGGTCAAGAAACAACAACTCTTCCAGGTAAGCGTTGGTCCCAACGGCCAGCAGCAGAAGACCGAGATAAACGCCGCGCCGGCGGCTCAGCCGAGTGGCGGCAGATTGAAGCGTCATATCGTCGCAAAGAAAACAGCAGAATATCAAGATTACGGTCAGCAGATCGCGGACCTGGCAAGGCAATATACCCAGCCAGACCCCGGCAGGCTGCAACAAGCCTACCAGCAGGGCAATATCTCGCTACAGTTAGGCGGAGACGAAGGCACGGTCACACTCATCATTAAAAACTACATTAAGCCGAACGACTCAGTAACTCTCGTATACAGCCGGCAGCAGAAGGCGCTTCAGAGCCTTCGGGTCTCGACTTACCTCAACGATCCTAAGGACGCCGTCACCATAGCAGCACAGTTCGCCAAGCTGCCTAACGGCATAAACCATGTTTCAAGTACGCAAATAAACGGCGTCAGCAAGCAACTGACCGTCGTGACTCAGAATTCGAATTATCAGCTGGCTTAGAGCCAAAGTCGATGATTGCTTACTGCGACAACAATGCAGTGGTAAGGGGCGAGTCATGGAGAACGGCGTACGGTCTCTTGGGCTGCTTCGACGGAACAAGCGACAAACGTCACGCGCATTTCTCCTCGCTCGCGTCGTGAAGACGTGCGGGGCGCCCTCGCACTCGCTTTCGCGCTTTTCCTCTCGTTAGGGCTCGCACAAGAGGCAGCCCATCCCGGTCCGGCGCACGCACCCTCTTCCGGCGCTGCTCTCCCCGTCAACTGGCTCTATGGAGCATACGTGCCAAAGAATGTTGCACTCGAACCGCTCAACGGTTCCGAGCGATTCGACCTCTACTTGCGTCAGAGCTTTACGACGCCAGGCATTTACATCAAGACTGGAATCTTTTCCATTCGCGACCAGATTAGCAACGTTCCAGCACAGTGGGGAGATGGATTCTCAGGCTATGGAAAACGAGTTGTTTCACGTCAAGCTCAGTTCATTATTCAAAACTCTATCTCTTCTCTCGGAGACGCGGTACTGGGATACGAACCACGCTATGACCGCTGTCGCTGCGATGGGTTCTGGCCCCGAACCTGGCACGCTATCGTAAGAAACTTTGTAACCTACAACCGGACCGAGCATGAACGGAGGCCACGGATCGCAGCCTACCTTGCGGCATTCGGATCGGGATCTATCACCGCCGCATGGCAACCTGGCAATCCCAATTTATTAGTGAAGGGCTATCAGAGCGCCATCACCCAAGCCGGAGTTGGAATTGGTACTAACTGGCTTGGCGAATTTGCACCGGAGATCAGGCACATCCTTCGGAAAACAAAAGATCCGGACAAGTAATTTGGCAGCCGATCGTTTCACTCTATACTGACCCAAGCCCAACAAACCCCTGGAAACAAGATTTCAACCAGGTCTTCGCCGGGATAGCCTGGCTATTGAGTGCCGAAAGTCCAACTGAGCCCCGAGCTGGTCCCATAGTCGCTGCCCGAAAGGGTCGGAGGCGGCTGATTGTCCCAGTTGCCATAAAATGAAAAGTTCCACGACAGATCGCCGAAGAGCTTGATGTAGTAGGACGCGTTGGCAGTCGCACGAACGCGTCCTGGATCTGAGATTCCCGGGAGAACGGCAGTAGAGGCGTCCAGATTTGTCTTCTTAAATCTGAAGATTTTCAATTCAGCCGCAACAAGCGCGGCAGCAGAATTTTGCGCGCCTTGTTCAAATGTGTAACTTTTATATTGAGTGTTCTGCCAAGCGAGACCGCCAACTACGTAGAGACTTGCCTGATTGCTATTCCGTAAATACCGTCCTACCCCTCCACCGACGGTGGTCTGCAAATCGATGCCCTGCACCGAACTCTGCAGGAAAGACCCTCTTCCGGAATAGAACCAGTTGTTCCAGCGCAACAGCCTCATACTGCTTAGATCTGTCTGGTTTCGTGTGGAGACATTTGCTCCGCTGTTGGATGCTAAGGAGGAGTTGAAACTTGCCTGACTGGACCACCGCTCTTTCTGGTACTCCACCTGGGAGGCAAGGTTGTACTGCGTTGATTCATTGCCTTTGGAATAGAGGATACCGGTGTTAATCGTGCCGTTGAATTGCCGCCAGAAGCTCGCAGCAGTTTGGTCCAGTTTGACGATTTGGGGCTGTGAAATCTCTACTTCTTTTTCTGTCGTAGAGGCGACTTCAATTCTCACTGGCTGTTCGCCCGGCGTTCCGGCGGTCGACAACTTACCGGTGTAAACTTTGCCTCCTTCTGTCTGCACCAGAAACAATTGATTGCTCTCCAGACTAGCTACTTCCGACCACTGCACCCCGATTGTGCCATCAATGTAACTCAGCTTAACTGAAAGCACACCGGCACTCAGTCCCTTAATCTCACAGGTCATATGATCGCCATTCTTCATCACAATTACGTCGGTCTTGTCCCGTGCGAAGAGGGGCAAAGATAACAGAAGAGTAAAGGTGAAAGTAATGATCCGAATATTCATATCGTGTCCTGTCTCCGTGCCGCTTTTCACTCGCGGCCCCCATACGAATCGTCTACGAGCGCTGCATTGACCGCTGGGTAAGCAGTGCAGCTTCCAAACGCAACGTTACCTCCAACGGCTTCTGCGCACGTCTCCACGGAAAGATGAACGATTTTCAATGGGAATCGCAAGTCGCAAAGCCACTCCCGGAACACATTTCCCAGGGAGCACAACCTGGACTCGTCGGGTTCACTTCAAAAGCATTTTCACTATTTAGAAGATCCGCCCAATTCGGAAGAAGAACCTCGCGCGGCCATAATCGCCCACAGCACCGGCGACTTCGACCGGTCCGAATATCGTGTTCACGATAATCCCAGCCGCGCCATCCATCGGGAGGTTAGGCGGACTTGGACCGAGGGGCAGTTTGTATGTCTTCCCCGCCTCGTATAGCCCGATGAACTCCACATTACTGCCCAGCAGGGGGGGCAGTTTTAAGAGCTCGCGGATATACCCAAGTTGTCCCACGAAATACTGGTCAGTGAGCAACTCGTTCTCGCCCCAGGCAACCAGGCGCTGCGACCCGCCTAGAGAGAACGAGGGTATTCCAGTTTTGTAACCATAACTGCTTCCTCCGGAGGCCGAAAAAAACACTGAAGAGGGCTCGCTCAGACGGAAGAAGCTTTGAGATTGGATCTCAGAGAGTGGGAATGGACCAGGAGCAGCAGGATTGACGTTAAATCCCTTCGCATACATCAGAAGGCTCTCACCGGACCGGGGTATCACCTGGTCATCCAAAGTGTTCAGCTGGTACTGCAGTCTCACATCGCCGGTCGCGCCCGAAACTGTGGGTAGAACGGTCGAGTTCCCTATCTCCGGGGAAAGATGTTGATAACCGCCTTCATATCCAAATCGAAATTCGCCCGAGTTTCCGAATCCATATCCCACATCGAGCCCGCCAAGTGCCTCACGGTTTCGATAACTGGCGATAAGCGTATTTTCATTGTAGAGATTCTCCTGCACGCTGTTGACTCCGGCGCGCGGTGCAACAAACCAGTTGCTGGTCGGTGTAAATGGATGGTAGTACTCGCTATCGGCCAGATATTGCGAACCCACGATGACGTCGTTGCGCAACTCCGATCGATAGCTTCCGAAATCAAGAAATGTAATTCTCGCTCCGATACTGAAAAGCACGTTGTTGTAATCCGAACCGTCAATGAGAATGAGGGGTCGCACCAGAGGTGGCGCGTATGGCTTCTGCTCCGTTTGAATCTGCAGTCCCTGCTTTCCTTGCTGCTCAATCATCGAATAGCCGACGTTCGAGAAGCGGCCCTGTCCAGAGAGCGTCATCACCTGCTGATCCAGCTTCGCAGAATCTACTGGTTTGCCAACGTCGATGGACATTTTCTTCTCTATCGAATCAGCCAACTCCGGAGCGGCACCGGCGACCTGGACGAACTCGGGAATAGGTGTTGTCTTTTCCCGGGCTTTTCGGTCAGCCAGATATTGTTGCCACTCGGCTTCGCTTACCGAGAAAGCCGAGAGTACCCTCGCCTTCGAAGCAGCCGCATCATATCCCGCCTTTATGATCGCGTCAGCAGCGCCGTAATCCAGGGCGTTGTACTTCTGCAACGGCACTGTTACAAGGAGATCCGCTTGCTCCATCGAGCGAAGTTCGTTCGCAGCGATCATGACGGAGATCGATTGACCCAGCACCGCGAAGCTGGAGAGGGTTGCCGTTGGACTTAATGGAGCGGTCTCCAGATGGATTCCAATAACTATATCGGCGCCCATCTCTTTTGCGACGTCGATCGGGATGTTGTTGAGCAGCCCGCCGTCTGCGTAGATGTGATCCCCCGTTCGGACCGGTGTGAAAATGCCCGGTAGAGACATCGTAGATCGTAAAGCCAGTGCAAGAGGGCCACTGCGAAAGACGTGTGGCTTGCCCGAAACAAGGTCAGTCGCCACGCAGGCAAAAGGAATCGGGAGATCGTTGAAGCTCTTGAGTTCGGAATAAGGAAGAGCAATTCGGTCAAGAATCAGAGAAACCTGTTGCCCTGTATTGAAGCCACCAGGAAACTGCAATCCCTTTCGCAGTCCGAACTCGATACTACCGGGCACTTCGTGCGCGTCCTGTTTGCGTCGAAACGAGAGATCCTGGAAAGGTGTCTGACCGCTCAGCACCTGGTCCCAGTTGATCCCGCTGACGATCTCCCTGACCTCCGCGGGAGATCTTCCTGTCGAATATATCCCCCCGACTAAGCCCCCCATGCTGGTACCGGCAATATAACTTATCGGAATACGGTGTTCCTCCATCCACTGGATAACTCCGATATGAGCCAGCCCCAGTGCACCGCCGCCCTCGAGAACAAGACCAAGCTTCGGGCGTCCGCTTGTATCGGACTTGGACACCTCCTGCGGATGACTGTACGCAACCAACAGGATGCACGGCAGCAACCATGATTGCACCGCTCGAATTTTCATGGTTCTCCCCCGGCGCGCGTTGTTATAACGGTGTATCGGACATTGCAAGAACCGGGACAATACGCCTGTCGAAGCACATCGTTTGGATAACCCCGGATAAGGCTTGAACAGCTGTGAAACTTCGTTCAACCACGTAAATCGAACGGGACGAAAGAGACTCGGCTCGGGGCCGTTATCTCCTGCTTTGGCTCCATCCATTCCCTAATACTTTTGCCTCCAATCCATTTTCTAATACTTTTGCCTCCCCTACTTCAGACATTACGAACCTGGGAACGCGGACGCTTGGTGTTGGGATCACAATCACATCAACGATATCCAAGCAGCTGAAGCTGCAGGTACTATCAAATTTGGTAGTCAGGAGGCTCAAAAGTTGCCAGCTACCAGCGCGGCTGTCTTGGATCATCCTGTGATCGAATATGCGGTACGGTCGTGGTTTGGGCAGCACCTCATGTGGGTCGGACCTGAAAGAGGTTCGTCATTGCTCCACCAAGGTCCAACTTGAATCCGGGTCGAATTGGCTCATTGCCGCTGCAGTTTCGGTTGTAGTCTTCCCCAGATCCTTTTGTAACAGCACTCCATCCTGATTGATTATGAATGTCATCACCCCTGAATTGCCGTATTGAGCCGGATAGGCGACGAAGGCGAATCCACCAGTCATTTTCCCTTGGACCATATAGTCCTTTGCGCCGCCTGGCGCGTGACTGCCTTGCCTGTACAGCATGTGGAAGTAGTAGCCATGGAAAGGCTCGTGCGAGTTCGGCTTTGCGCTATATCCTTCTGTGGTTGCGAACGCCACGAGTGGCCCGAGCGGGCTCGTGGGCTGACCGTCTCGCGACTCCCAATACAAACCGTTCTGCTTGCCAGTGTCACTGATGAACTTCGGAGCGTATTGTTTCGTGCTTCCGTCATCGTGACGCTGTGAGAAGTATTCGGCCTGAGCATTGGCAAGTGCTCCACAAACGTCGATAACTGCCAGTTCATTCCGGCCAACACGGCGCCTCAAAATCTCATCCTTTCCCGCAGCCGTGTCGAAGGACCACTGCCCGCCGCTGTTCTTTTTCAGCGGAATCGGAAAGGCAAAATTGTCGGCTCCAACCAGAAGAATCTGGGAGCCATCAGGCATCTCGCGCCAGCGGTGCATCACCCCATAGGCTGCCACAAATGCGTCGACAGTGGCCTTGTCTTGCACGGCATTGCCCGAGGAGATTACTTCTTTCGAACCCGGACCGAAAATTGCCAGCAGCGCGTTTTGATCTCCTGATTTTGCCGCTTCCAGAAGCCCATTGCCGGCGGCGTCGGGTGAAACAAACGTTCTGAACAGAGGTTTCTCGGTCTTGTTGCAGGCGGCAACCAGAAGGAGAAGAGCCATCGCTAGAAATACCAACCGGTTCGTAGCAGCGATCCTGCGTTTTTCGGGCGACATGGCCATTCTCCAAACTTTGAACTCTAATTTCCGTCACCAGCACCGCTCAGCAAACTCGTCCTGCACAGTTGGGTTCATCTACGGCCACGACCGCCGCCCCAGCCGCCACCGCCGCCACGGCTTTCCGAGCCCCGAGCACTTGCCTCCCTGGATTGCCAGCCTCCGCCTCCACTGTTGAAGGCCGATGATCCGCCACTCTTCTCCTGCCCGCCCCAGCCGTTGGAAGCTGAACTACTCTGCGATGCGCGTTGGCCCGAGTAACTTGATGAGCCGGACTTCTGATAGTTCGAACTCCCGCCCTGGGTTTGACTCCAGCCACTCCCGGTGTTCTTATAGACGTTCCCGTTCGCCGCCGCATACTTGTTGCCGTTTGCCGTCTGGCCCACGGCCCCACTGTTGCCATACTTGCCTGATGCGGCAGCAGCGCTTCCGCCCGCCGAAGTTTGCACCGTTCCCACAGATCCATTGGAGGTAGTTTGGTGCTGGGTATAAGCGGTGTTGCCGTTCTTGGAGACGACCGAACTTCCATAGCTTCCGTAGGCGTTGGAGGCCTGATGCGTGGCGGCATAAGCTCCGGTGTTCGGGTTGTATGCCTGGCCGACCGCTTGCTTGCCGTAGGCCGTCTGGGTCGAAGCGCCACGCGCATAAGTCCCCGTAGAGGGGTTATAGCCGGCGGAGGCGTGCGCGCTGCCGTATGGTCCATATGCGGATGCGCTCGAACCATAGTAGCCGCCGTGCCAGGCACTGTTTCCGTAGTACGCCCCGCCGTGGTACACCACCGTAGTGGTGCCGTGCCAGCCACAGTTCCAGCTGCTATATCCCCAGCCGCAACACCCGCCGCTCATCATCGCCCCAACCGCGATTCCTACTCCGAACGCAAGCACGCCGGTCGTCACTACTGCCGCGGTACTGTACCCTGGTGTCACATAGGGATAGCCGTAGACCACCGCCGGGTTGTACATCGGGACATACACTACTTGCGGATTCGCAGATTGAATCACGATGACTTGCGGCGATTGCTGCACGACCGTGATCTGTGAGCCTGATTTCAGATTGCCCGCAGCTTGCGCTTTCGCGCGCAACACCTGAACGGCCGACATGATGTCAGGACCCTGGGTGGTATACGCCTCTCCCAACGCGGAAGTCCAACTGAGGTTCTTTGCGAGGTTGTCGAGCACCGAGGGAAACTGTGTGATCGCCTTCACACTAGGATCCCACTGTTGCGCATCAACGGCCTGCATTAGAGCTGGACCGGTGAGATTCTTGTTCTGCTGAAGCCAGTCAGCGGCGAAAGTAACTTGGTCTGGAAAGCTCGCAGCTCCCAGAATCTGGGCTACCAGGGCGTCCGGGTACAAGGCGATGGGTGCCACCAGTTGTTGCAGCTCTTCGGCGGAGAGTGGCACGCCTTGTCCCGAATACCCGGTTTGCTGAGCTCCAACTTTCAATGGCATAGTGCCAATGACCAGCAGGAAAGATAGCGTCGTCGACAAAAGCTGTTTCGTGAAAATCCGGATCATCTTGTGCTCTCCCACGCGAAAAGGCGTCGATCTTGGCCTCTATTCGCTGCGGCTATGGTGAGTTTTGTTTTAATCGATGCACGTGTCTTACTACTGGAACCCACTCTCTTCCAGATACCGCCGCCTTCTGCAGCGAGGCAAATAACCTTAGCCACTCGCATCTCTCCACATCCACAAGTCAGCCGCCGTCGAAGGCGTGCAGGATTGCCGTCCTGCTTAAGAGATAGGCTATCGAGCGTTTTTCTTAGACGTAACTGTCTCCTGCGACAGGTGTGGGCAAGCAGGATGCCTGGATAACTTCAACATCACCAACCACATGTGATTGTCAAGACTGACACCTCTGCCGCGGGCAGGCAAAGCCAGCCCTGTGCCTACCCAGCCTATCCCGCTCTGTCTCGAATTGACTTTGATTAACGTGGATGCCAACTGCGGCGCCGGAGCGTTGAATGGCCCGCACGGCAACGCCGTCCCCGTCGCCTGCAGGATTACGCCACCGACGTCATGTGGCGCTTGATTGCATATTCAAGGAGTTCCGCATTCGTCTTCACGTTCAACATCTCCATCATTCGGTATTTGTGGAACGCGACAGTGCCCGGTTTAATGTCGATCACATTTGCCACTTCTTTCATCGACATCCCTTCCGCCAATAGCTGCAAAATCTCACTTTGCCTCTTTGTAATCCGCTTCTCTGCCTTGAGAGGCTCGCCCTGATTAAGAAGGAACTCCACTGTTTCCTTGGCAATGAGCGGCGAGAGATAGGATGCACCTTGTTTGACCTTACGGATAGCAAGCAAGAGTTCATCGCCAGCTGACTGTTTAAGCACGTAGGCAGAAGCGCCGCGACGGAATGCTTCAGCGGCTACGTCGGCTGCCATGGTCATCGTCAGGAACACCAGCTTAACCCTTGGCATTTTGTAATGAATCTGCTCACCCGCGTCAAGCCCATTCAAGTGAGGCATATAGATATCAAGGATGATTATGTCCGGGTTGAGCGCAGCTGCGAGCGTCATCAAACAGCGGCCGTCCGCCACAATTCCAACCACTTCAAATTCCGGCTCCAGCAGACTCTTGCATGCGTCCGCTAAAAGTTGATGATCATCGGCAATTAGAATGCGCGCCGCGGGCTTTTGTTCTCTCATAAGAATCTCCTGAAAAGCGACTTTTGAACACGGGCCCGTCTTAACATGAGGCAAGAAATATATAGGAGTACGTTTATAACAGATGGATATAGTTTTGCGGTAAGAAAGTTCCTTCCTGGGAAAACTATCGTGGAAGGATTGTCAAGATCAATTCCTCAAGAGAGATGGAATTCTATTTGCCCTGTGCTTTTTGGCAAGCTCCTTAACAGGCGTTCGCATGGCTCCAATCCTCCAGCAGACGAGCCGATACCGACAATAGGAAAAGCGGATCGCCGCTTCCCTTCCTTCTGGACTTGTTCCTTGCCATGGCCGGGCGCGCTATTCCGTTTCGTTTTGGACGAGCTGACCCCGGCCTTCATAGATTGCCTCCGGCCCTCAACCGTTTGCGTGTCGTACCTCTGAGCGACATCGACTGAAGTCTGCCCGCAGGCCGGATGGAGGAAAGCAGCTGTCCAAACCGATGCAGTAGCAGACTTTAGCAGGGAGCCTGAGTTTCGCTCAGTTGGTGCAAACCCGTCAAGCCACTGAACTGCCCTCTGGCCATCCGTCGCATAAAGATACTTCATCCAGCAAGAAGCCGGGAAGATGCAGGGGGCACAGTTGCGTTCCGTATGGGACCTTGGAATCGTACTTCTCCGGAGACGGCACCGGAGCACATTCACGAGGTCACGGCTGCTCTGGGCCGGAAGAGATACCTGATGGGTTCACCGCGCCCAGTAGTCGCTCTGTCTGCGTCTATGACATTTCATTGCTAGCCTTTGGGCTTTCTGGGATAGAGCAGAGCAATCTGAAGTCGCATTCCCCACGGCGACGCACCCGGCGGATGCACTGCATTTCCATAGAATTGCGCCGTAATGTTGACCGGCTGGAATCCCAAACGCATGATGCGTCCAACACCGCCCCCAAAGGGCACGGTCCACACGCCGCCACCAGTAGTGTCATTCCCATCTGCCGCCTCGCCGCTGCCCCGCTTACGCCAATTCGCGGTGATGATCGGTGAACTGCTGATGTACCAGCCTTTTTTCAAGTTGTAGTTGATGAAGTATTGCAGCAGCATCTGATTTACAGCAGGTCTATGGGAAGAACCGACGATAGAGAAGACGTTGTTGACTAGAACTCCGATGGTCCAAGGTCCTGGTTGAGTCAAGGCCACAACGGAAGGCCCCATGCTCAACTTCCCCTGGCCTGTGAGCGCACTGGTAGCTGTTGGAATCACAATCGCCGGACCAACTCCCCAGATCAACTTGCCGGGCTTCGCTGGAGACAGGAAGAACGTTGGGTTCATGTCTCCAAAGCCGGACTGTCCACCAGCGGTACTAGTGGGATACGGTTGCCACACGATCGGTTGAATGATCCGCGTGATAAGGTTCCAATTTTCGCTAATGCGAGCTGGGATCACGGGCTGAATATTGATCACGTCCTGTGTTCGATCGTACGGACCAACACCGAAATTTGAGTTGTTTTGAATAGGAACGCTGATCAGGCTCGCCACTGGATTCTGTGTCGCCTTCGCGAGGGCCGCAGTGTCTTGTGCGGCCGCTGGCTGTCCCTGGACGCCCGGTTTGGGGAGGCCAGGGCTCGCGGGAGAGTCCTGGCCAAATAGAGCAACGGCAGAAAACAACAGCGCGGCTGCCGACACTTCGACAAGTCTTATTCTTCCAGTCATAGTTCTTCCTTTCAATCTCAAAGCGCTTGCGTCGTGCGTTTAGTGAACATGGACTCGCTTTTTCCCCGAACTACGTTCGTCGGGCGTGTCATAATTTTCTGCCACGCTCTATTGAGGCGTTGGGCCTTGCACCACCTGCACCAGGTTGTCGGTGCGTACAGCTCTCGCGAAGGCCATCTTTACGTCTTGTGCGTTGAGTTCAGCGTATCTCCTGGCCGCACGGATCGGCTCATCAAGCGGCAATCCGATCTCGGCGCGATCCAACATACCTTGAGCAAGTATTTCTTCGCTCGATTCGCTCAGGAGGGTTTGCCGCAACAGGATTGCCTTTGCCTGATGCAGCTCCCCGGCCGAAATATCCTCGGTACGCATTTGGTTGATATCGTGCTCAATCAGGGCACGCGCCTTTGAGACATTCTCGGGACTGCATGCGTAGCTTACCGAATAGCTCGCTCGGGTATTCGAGGCGTTCAGGCTAACGTCGACCGAGTACACATAGCCGGTCATCTTCCGCAGATCGTGGTACAAGCGCGTTGCATAGAAGCCGCCGCCCAGGACATAGGTGCCCAGCTGCAATGGATAGTAGCCCGGGTCAAGGCGGTTGAGCTTAAGCTGCTCAGTTAGTACAACCGAGTCTTGCATTTGATCCGGATCGATAACGTTCCGGGCGGAAGGTTTGTTGAGCGGGACTGCAGGCAGCGAGGTGTTGGGCTTAGGCCCCACAGCTTCCCAATCCCCGAACCATTTTTCGATCACCGCCCTGGCATCCTCCGCGGTGACGTCGCCGATCACCACGATAGTGGTCAAGTCTGGCCGAATCGTCGCGGAGCGGTATTGCTCCACTTCATCTAAGGTAAGCCTCGAGAGTGTCGCGGGCGTCGCCTCTCTCAAGCTGGGATCGCCGGCTGGAAGTAGCGCCCTGTCAAGGGCCCGAGAGGTGCGGTAGCCCGGGCTTTTCAGAATGCCGGCGACATACTGGCTGGTTTCCCGCTTCGTCACAGCAAAAGCATGCGTCCGGAGTGCCGGATGGAGCTCATTGTCGGCCAGCAGCTGCACGCCTCGAGAGAAGTGTTCCTTCAGCACGCTTAGTGAAAAGCGGTACCCCGCGCTCTCGTCGGCTGCAATGTCGTCGAGCGCCTTCTGAAAAGCGAGCCGGTTCAAGGTCCGAGTGCCGTAAGAATATAGCCCATCCAGCACATCTGAGAGGCCCTCCTCTCCGGCGGGAATCTGGAGATCGGGGTTATTCTTCACCGAACCTAGCAGCGTAACAGTCGGACTCGTCGTATCGGTCCGGACGATCAAGCGGATGCCGTTCGGAAGTGTAGTATCCGAGATATTGATGTAGCTCTCAGGCACTCTGAGCTGCTCAAGCGCGCCTGCGGCCCATCCCGGGAGCTGCACAGGCTTCGTAGAAATCTCCGCGATTTTCTCGGCCCCTCCAAAGCCTTTGGAAGCCACCGGTTTGCGGGTCGGGACAGGCTTCACGATCCCGGTAATGGTGCTTGCGTTCAGCAGATATTGCTCGGCCACGCGTTTTACTTCGGCTAGGGTCACCTTACGGATCGCATCGATATCCTCCTCTGGCGACGTGCGGCCCTCAGCGGCAAGCGCATCGGACCATGCCTCCGCTAAGCCGGGGATAGAGTTCCGCTCGAACTCAGCCGCCGCGATTTCACGGCGCTTGGCTGCCGCGACCAGATCTTCCGGAACGCCGTTCTTTGCGTAGCTCGTCAGAATCCGCCGCATCTCTGCGATCGTGCTCGCAGCATCGGCGGCCGCCGGCAAAGCAATGGCCGCAAATCCTACACTGGCCTTCGGATACGTCTCCTTCAGGTCGAACTGCACATCCAACGCTTTCCCTGCGGGAACCAGCGCGTAAAGGTTGGCCCGCTGGCTGCCTAGCACATCAGCAAGGATCTGGGTCGCGGCATAGTCCGCGGAATCTGTACCGGGTAGACGGTAGGCGATGAAGCCGAGCACATACCCTAGATTGCTGTCGAAAGTGAAGGTCTCCGGCTTGATTGGCTGGAGGTCGATAGCCAGCCGCGGTGGCAACGTATGACTCGGGATACTCCCGAACAGTTGCATGATCATTTTGAGTGTTTTGGCCGGATCAATGTCCCCGACGACCACCAATATCGCGTTCGAGGGCGTATACCACTTCTGGTAAAAGTCTTTAAGCATTGCGGCGGTAGTCACGTCGAACGAGGCCCTGCTGCCAAGCGGATCGTGCGCGTAGGGTGTCCCCGCAAACATGTCTGCGTTCACCCGGTTCAGGAACGCGTATGTAGGATCCGATAGGTCGCCCGCGACTTCCTGTTCAATTGCACCACGCTCTTGCTCCCAATCTGCCTGGGAATCCTCGATGCCATGCAGGCACATGGCCTGCGCTTGCAATGCGACATCAAGGTCTGTTGCAGGAACGGTAGCGTAGTACTCGGTAACGTTCTGCTCCGTCTCCGCATTGCTTTCGTCGCCAAGTTGCGCATAGATAGCTGCGGCCTGATCAGCCGTCATCCCGGTGCATCCCCGGAATGCCATATGTTCCTGGGCATGAGCCATCCCCGGATAGCCATTCGGGGTTTCATCGCCACCGACCAGGAAATTCATCCGCACAGTGACTACCGGTGCCAGCAAGTTGCGAATGAGGACTACACGCATCCCGTTGATCAATATGGAGCGCGTGATCACCGCCTGGTCAGAGATAGCGTCCACACTCAGGCGATACGGGAACAGAACTGCCAGTAAGAACAACAACAGCCCAACAAGCATGAGACTCACTTTAGAATTCCTCAAGCGCCTCTTTTGGAAGAGACTTATATCGTGGCTGGAAACGCCGGGATGCGCAGGCCCCTGTCCCATAAGGCTTCCTCAAAAGATAACTTTTCAGTTACAGAAGAGTTTCGATCAGTAGACACACCGTTGTTCGCACCTCTATCCAAGCTTTCATCCCGGGCTCATTCCCGAGGGCCGTCTCGCTGTCAGAGCTCATACCTTAGTGGTTTACTTTTGAGCTCTGGTGAGCAGGCGACTCAGCAGGCTGAACCATTGTTGTTCGAAGGGAAGATGGGAACAACTGCAAGATATGCTAGGTAATTCAGGGTAATTTATGGAGTCAATGAGTCTCGTATCGTGTCACGAGCGGCCGAGCGGCTTGGGACAGATGAAATCCGTCACCACGGGTAACCGTAGACAGCAATATTTCCGTCGGCGCCAGACGAACAGATCCACTTGGATCTACCATGGGGCCCGTTTTTCGCTTCTAATCGATACCGGCCCTACCTACGCCTTCGCAATATTTCCCACCCCGCACTAGCACATTTGCCAATTACATCTACATGCAAGAGCTGGAATACTTCGCGATACGGCCAGTTCGCGTACCTCGAGCCCCGATCTGATTCGTCGAGCGGAAGTGAAATCGCTCTCCGCACTTCCCGAAACGCTGTCGCACCGTAGCAACGGCCTCAGACACAATGCCTTCTAATGAAGAATTCGAGCCCCTGACCGTGCTTCACACCTGTTGGTTGGCTCTCATGCTCCTTATGCTCTTATGCAAGACTGGGAGCGCACAAGAAGTACAGTTTCTGCCGGAAGTCGACGCATATCTAAAGCTCAACCCGGATTTACGGGTCAGCTTTCAGGCGAAGGATACAAGAGACGGGGGTGATCCCACCCAGGCCGAGATAGGCCCCAGCATGGAGTTCTACCTGAAACCCCTGATCAGACTCAGAGAAATCACCCTCTTCGATCTGGATGATGCTAAATCGCGGCCACTCGTGCTGACAGCCGGCTACCGATATCTTTCATCCCCCACTTCGCCTCCGACAAATCGCATCCCGCTCGCGGCGACATCGCACCTTCCGATAAAAGCCCGGCTGCTGCTTAGCGACAGAAACCGTGCAGACCTCGACTGGAGCAGCGGGAACTTCACCTGGCGGTATCGCAACATGCTGTCACTCGAACGGACGCTTGCGATTCGCTCCTATCATCCCATACCCTACGCCAACGCTGAGTTCTACTACGAAAGCCAGTACCAGAAGTGGAGTACGACCGAACTCTACGCGGGCTGTCTTTTCCCCATGGGAAAACACTTTGAGTTTAATCCTTATTATGAACACCAAAACAATACCGGCAAACACCCCAATGAACAGTTACATGGCCTGGGATTGACGTTGAATATCTATCTGTCCAAACCTTAATGTGAGTGTCAATACTCGCTGGTGTAATGAGGTGACTTGTGGTGCGTCACGCGTGCGCAGCGGTTTTACTCGGCTCCGCCTCGTCGAACGACGGAAGAGGGCTTGATCAGCGGCTTCAGGGTGCCATCTGCCTCAATGCGTCGCGAATTGGGAAAGAGGAAATCTTCATCACTCCACTGTATGGCGTATACATCGCCATGATGACAAAGACTGCAGCGGAAATGGCGAATGCGCAGAGGGCCAGCGATACGATCACTGTAGAGTTGCGCGGAGCGAAAAGACCGCAGCTAATGAAGATGGCCGTCAACCACGAGACCACGACCACCAATAAGGGCATGGAGAGAGAGTTTTGCTCCGATTTCAGGAACATTAACCAGTAAGTGCGCCGTAAGCCAACGGCCATAGTAATAGCTGAGCTTTTGGCCGCGGCCTGTGTGTCATTCTTCGGCACCAGGGCCTGCAATTGATCATAAAGCAGTTGGCTATTGCCCTTCGGCCTGAGCTGCGCTTGTTGGCGCACCGCGCTTGGCCAGATGCGCTCAAGACTACTCTCCGCTAGCCCGCGAAGTTCTTCGCGCACGGCCTGAGTTTCCGGCCCATAGCTTGCCAAAAGACGATCGACTTCTACAAAGTTTGAACCCATCTCCGCGAGTTCGTTCTTTTGATCTTGATAGGAAGAGTTCGCTGTAGAGACTAGCATCCCAAGAACCAACCCGGTCATAGTTACCAGAAGACCTGTCGCCAGCCTAATGACGTCCTTTGCATCAGGTCCCAGCTGATTCTCGGGCAGAAGTCGCCGGAGGGCCATGCCAGCGAGCGCTCCACTAAAGACCACGACGAAGACTGTCGAGCTTACCAGGATCGAACTCATGACCTTCGGTGCATCCTCCTGTCTTGTTGAGCTCGCGTGCGGAAGATCCGAAGCCACTGCAGCGAGCGAGTCGCAAATCGCTACATTGCCCCCATCTGAGCCCGTCCACTTGCAATTGGCTTGTCCTTCCCGCAAGCCACAAACACCTGGCCATCTCGAGATAGTCGGATGAATGCGTTGTTGAAAGCAAGTTTAGGGATGAGACTTCGACGCGTCAGCTAGCAATTTCGCCAGAGAAGCAGTCACAAATGTCTATATAAATGTGGAGCGTCGGCCGCCTTCCGCGTTGGTCAATCTACTTTCGAAAGATTTGAAGCGTGCACCTGCGAAAGGCGCAACACCAACTGAAAGCAACTCGCTCTGCAAGTCAGCCCAGGCCGGCCAAACCAAGTTCTCCAACTATGTTGCTATTTTGGCCTGCCTAGCCAGGAGTACTGCCACGCGACGGAGACACTCTGGTAGTTTCCGCCAAATCGGACGTAGGCTCCATTGCTGTAACTGAACTTCACAGATTGGGCTTTGCCCAAGGGGAGAGAAGCTGTGACGCCGATCCGGGAACTCGTTTGGCGCGTAGCGGGATTCGCCACGTCATTCAAGCTGGTAACGCCGCCAAACCAGAAATTCCCGTCCAGCGAGAACCAAAGCCGTGGCTTCACATCGTAACTCAGGTGTCCTTCGAAAGAGCCGATAGGCTTTTCGGCTTGCGGCTGCGGAACTGGGGACGAAAAGTACCGGGGATTAGTCGTATAGAACCATGCTCCTGCGTAGGAATCAAGCAACCAGTTGCCCCAACGTTCGGAATAGCCAAATTCTGGTTTGACGGCCCAGCGGTTGGCGCCCCAATTCACCAGCTTTGTCGGGTCATATTGACCCGTAGGGGCCACAACCTTCAGGCTGACACCCAGCAATGTCTTTTGCTTCCATTTCCTGAACTCTTGAATTGGCATACTCGGCCCGCCACGGAGGTTCACGGACACCCGAGAAGAAAAATCTAGGAGGCCAGAGCGGTAGATCTGTTGCTGGAGGCCGGCTACGTGGCCCTGGAAGTTCCCTACTGCGTAAGGTAACGAGGCGTTCAGGTTGGCCGAGCGGCCCATAAAGCTGAATGCGTGATAGCAGGTAAGGACTGACACGCCATATGTTCCAGTTGCACCAGTGATCGGAGCCGCGCCATCGAAGAGGACACTGCCATGGTAGAAAGAACCCGTCATGATAATCGCATTGGCATGCAGTGGCGTGATGACATATGCTCGGGGAGAGAGGTCTTGAGCCCTAAGCAGCATCAGTGAAGATGCCGCAACTACCATCGACCACGCGAGTTTGAAGGCTAGCTGCATTTCCTGAATGCGGAAAAAGGAGTCACCATCTACGCCGCCTAGCTGCCGGCTCCGAAGCTGGAGTGCGTGTTTACATTCCGCATCGACTCGGATACAAAGGTGTGCCCCTTCAGCGCTTCGTGAATTGCTGGAACCAGGTCCGTCGAGAGGCGGGACTTTGTGACGTAACCGGCGCCCCCGGCGGACAGTGCCGCAGCAAGAAAGTCCCGATCTTCATGAATGGTCAAAAATATAATCTTGGTTCGGCTATTCGAATTCTGGATCCTTCTCGCAACTTGGAGTCCATCTAGAATGGGCATCGAAATATCGGTCACAAAAACATCGGGGTCCAGCTCCAAAACGGCACCAACGGCTTGGCTGCCATTCTCCACTGCCTTGATCACTTCAAACTCTTCGCCGAGTGTCCGGCGAATCTTTGCGATTACCCCCGGATGATCTTCGGCCAGAACCACTCGAATCTTGTCCACAGAGATCCTCTTCGGTGACCGAACTCACGGAAAGACACATTTCAGATTGTTCTCTTCGTGTGAATAGTCGACTACTGTCATCTGCGACAGCTAGTAACAGATGTGCGGAAGGGGTCTGCCTCAAGCGGCGGAGATCATTCCATGCCTCATCGCGTACTTGACGAGGTCCGCGTTCGAAGAAATAGTTAACTCCTCCATGATCCGGTACTTATGAAACCGTACGGTGCGGTGGGCAATTTGCAGAATGTAGGCGATCTCTTTCATGGACCGACCCTCCGCAAGCATCTGTAGGACTTCACACTGCCGCCCAGTGAGTTCCTTCGGGCGATTCAGGGCCTTGGGATCCCGGATGAGGCTTTCTTCCATGGCGCGGGCGATCGCTGGAGTCACGTATGAGACTCCTTTCACAGCGCCATGAATTGCCTGCAGCAACTCGGCGGACGATGACGTTTTGAGGAGATAGGCCAAGGCACCGGCCCTGAACGCTTCAGCGGCAACGTAGGAATCAGAAGCCATTGTAAGAAAAATCAGCTTTACGTAAGGCATTTTTTTCTTTAACTCTCGCGCGGCGTCCAGGCCATTCAATAGGGGCATTCCTATGTCTAGAAGCACGATGTCTGGTTTGAGCTCATTCGCCGCTCTCAGCAGGGCACGACCGTCTTCAACACTTCCTACGACTTCGTAATAAGGCTCCAGTAATTTCGCGACCCCGGCGCAAATCATCGTGTGATCGTCAGCCAGCAAGACACGTATCCGTCCCATCTCGACCTCCATCGCAGCTCCCGCTCCAACGGTCTCCGCAGCAATTGCCGAAGCCTTCAATTTTTGTAACTAGTGGGCACGCGGACGAAAACCCTCGTCCCACAATTCACTTTCGACTCGATAGCGAAGGTGCCTTGCACCAGATGGATTCGCTCCTGCATGCTGACGAGGCCCAATCCTCTATCCTGCTTTGCTTCCTCCAGGTTGAATCCCGCGCCTTCATCACTGACCTCAAGCTGAATCTCGTCTGTCGTGCCTCGTAAGCTCACCGAGAATTGGCTCACCCCACTATGTTTCAGGGCATTGTGCAGCGCTTCTTGTGTGACTCGAAATAGAGATAGAGAAACATCCCGGGGCAAAAAGCTCGGAACGTTCTCATCGGCGAACTCAACGCTCACGTCATACTGCTGACAGAATTCCCGGCAGAAACTCCTGATAGCGGCTACGACGCCCAGATAGTCCAGCTTCGAGGAGTGAAGTTTGTGCGATAACGCCTGAACATCAATGGCGATTTCCGAGCAATGTCGCCGGATTTCCTCAATCTTCGGATTCGGCGGCCCACTTGAACCATTCGACCCCCGATTCGCTTGTTCCAGTTCCATCGAGAGAAGCGCAAGTCTCTGGCAGATGTCGTCGTGAAGCTCCCGGGCTATCCGGCTGCGTTCTTCTTCCTGAGCTTCAATCAATTGGCCGCCGATTTTTTCGAGCGCTTCCGTCGCCAGTTTCTGGTCTGTAATGTCAACCGCCGAGCCAATAAACCCGGCAAACGCGCCGTTCCCGTTGATCCGCGGCGCCGCGATATCCAGCATCCATCGGTACACTCCATCCCGCCGGCGAAGCCGATATTCTTTGGAAAATTCCGTCTGGCGTTCAAGCGCGAGTGAATTTGCCGCGAGGACATTTTGCAAGTCGTCAGGGTGAATGACTGCCGACCATACGTCTCCAAGTCCGGCCTCCAGATCGCGGCCAGTGAAGAGTATCCGTCTGTCATTGAGATAGGTGACCTTGCCTCCCTTGTCGCACATCCAGACCAGGGAAGGTGTCGAATCTGCCATCAGTCGGAAGCGCTTTTCACTTTCACGCAGACGGAGATCACTTTTCAGGTGCTGCTTTCGTTGCAACAGCAGTCGAATGATATACAGCGCCTCAACGACGATCAATACTAGCCCGGCAACAACATATTTCACGTAACTCCCCCGGGGCGCTGCTTGCCAACGATTGGAAAGGCTATAGAGAACGAAGACGGTTTTGGCAGCCGGCACAGCAGCAAAGGAAAGAGGGGCAGACACAACCATGGCGAGGACGCAAATGATCAAGGACCGGTGCGCCGCCGGGCGCTTCGTGCCGGAAGAATCGAAGTATTCACCCGCACCTCCGACTACGGCTGCTTTCTCTCGCATAAGCCACTCGATAGCAAACGACCGCCCGGAAGCGGTTTTACAAGCAACTCCAACACTAGCCCGCCGCATGAGGTGGCGGACCTAGCATTATTAGCAGTGAGTTGACCGAAAATATTAAGTGCTGGAGCTTCGGTATGCGAGATTGTTTACCGTGTCATACACCGCATCCCAACGATGACCGGCCGTGAGAGAGTCGCAGGATATCGCCCCCACTGTCGCAAGAGGCAGTTACGCCCCTGGTCAATGCACCCTATGCTTTCTGGGTGATGGAGGCTGCAATCGTAGTTAGGCCAACCGCGCGCACTTTGAATTTCAGGCGAATCCGATGAGGATCAGTCTCCGCATCAAGGATCTAGGCACGAGTCTTGACCAAGCCTTGGAAAGCAGATGCCGGGAATTGGTCTGACAAGCATCCGGACCGTATCCGGCGTCCTGACGTGATGGCCCGCGGAGCTGCCTTCCGGATACATGAAGGGGTGGAGGTAGATCGCATTTTCCATGGAGGCTAAGAGATGAATAGACAGAAAACAGCTTGGATTCTGGTTCTGGCGTTGCTGGTTTTTATCCCGGCCGCGCGAGCCCAAAGTGACACGCAACCGACGCAAACCGGGAAGCAGGCCGGCACATCGCCGGACTCCGATGCTCAAAATATCCGAGTATACGTCCAGCTACTGCGCTCCGATGTCCGGCAGCAGAAAGCCGAAATCATGGGATCGGTCATGCAGTTAAGCGCCGCTGATGCAGCAAAGTTCTGGCCGATCTACGACGACTACGACGCAAAATTGACCAAACTGAACGACCTGAGGATGGCGAATATTCAAGAGTATGCGAACACGTATACGCAGATGACAGATCAAAAGGCGGACGAGCTGGTTCGGCAAGCATTGGCATATCGCAAGCAGCGATCTGAGCTTCTGGCAACATGCTACGAGCAGATCAAACAGCAATTGGGGGCTATCACGGCAGCGCGCTTCCTTCAGGTCGAAGACCAATTGCTTTTGATTATCGATCTGCAAATCGATTCTTCGTTGCCGATTGTTGGGGAAGGCTCGTAGGTTCCAGGAAGAGGAGACAAGAAATGCGAAAAGGAATTATCTGGACCGCAACAATCCTGACGGGGCTGGTAACCGCAATGACCGCGGCAGCGCAGAATACAAGGAAGGTCACAGTTCCGGCCGGGACGCGGATCCTGATACGAACGGTCGATTCCATAGATTCCAGCAAACAAAAGGCCGGGTATCGGTTCACCGCCAGCCTTGAGACAAATCTGCAAGCTGACAATGTAGTGGTGGCCCGAAGAGGTACCACCGTCTATGGCCATCTCGCATCGGCTTCATCCGCCGGCAGAATGTCAGGCAGTTCCGAACTGGCGCTCGAGCTGACCGACATCGTGATAAACGGCACAGCCTATCCACTGCTAACCAGCACGTATGAGATCAAAGGAAGCGGCGAAGGCTCCAAAACAGCGAGAAAAGTTGTCGGCGGCGCGGGACTCGGTGCGCTCATCGGCGGGATAGCAGGAGGAGGAAAGGGAGCTGGGATTGGCGCGCTCGCCGGTGCTGCCGGCGGGACCGCCGTGGCCGCTAGCAAAAAGGGGCAGCAGCTCTCGATTCCCAGCGAATCTCTGATCGAGTTCCGTCTCGCACAACCGGTGGCATTGCCGGTAGGAAAGTAGCCGCAGGACGGATGGTTGCCAATGAAGTGCTGTTGCAGAAGCGCCGATACCGCCCCCGTAGTTCTGCTGGAGAAGAAACAAGACCCTGGAAATAATTGTGATCAAGAGAGAGTTACTGCAATGTCGGAGCAATGACGGCACGTGTGTTAGCGCCTTGTGCTAAAAGGTCTACTCCGGAACTGTCCGTGCGACGCGGATCATCGTAGGCGTTACGAAGATCGAAGCAACCGATGCGCAAAGGCGGCCCGAAAAAGCCCCTGGAACTAGCAAAATTAATAGGTTGAATCTCGAATGGGCGAGGTGGAACTCGGCATAGCCATGCAGACCACGCAATACTCCCAGCTTGGCTGTCCTAAGTGACAGTTGGCAAAACTTTCGTCCGGGAGAATGATCCAAGTAAATCTGATCATGGGTACGGTAGCAAAGGCCGTCCAGAAGATGTTCAAAAGATATCCTTAGCGCTCATTTTTAGCCACGAAGAAGTGATCGGTGGATCTACAAGTTGCAAACCTGACAGTTGACAACATCCGAACGAGAGCGACGGTCTGCAGCATTTCTGGCCATGGGGGTTGCTATCGCATGTTTTAGTTTGTTGGGGTTTCAGAAATTGGGCGTGGAAGCGAGCGGGAGCAAGTCCAGGCAGTGTTACGCAGCATGACGCGGTGAAACAAAAGGCACGGAAACCATGGACATGTCTCGCATCATCGAGATTGGAGCCTCGGCTATTGAAGCGATGGCTGTTGCGCTTATCACGGGCGCGTTTCTCTGGGCCTCCGTCCGATTTGTCCTGCATACCGGCCGGCACGCCAGCAACCCCTATCAGAGATACAAGCTCTTGTTGGGTCGGGCACTGTCGCTCGGGCTGGAGTTTCTAGTTGCAGCGGATGTGATTCGCACTGTAGTTATCGCACCTACGCTCTCGAACATCGGAGTCCTGGGTGCAATTATCTTGGTCCGTACCTTCTTGAGCTGGTCTCTAGTGGTTGAGATGGAAGGCCGCTGGCCGTGGCAGCCCGCGCCCGGTACAAGCTCCGAAGGAACGGTTTGAAAGGAGAAAGACATCTATGGAGCACATGTTTGCGCGCGTCTGGGAAAACTTGATCTTACGAATTTCCGGTCCGATGAAGTTCCGTCTCGTTCTGCAACCCGCCATGGCCATCTTCTTGGCGATCCGCGGTGGATTGAAAGACGCCCGGGAGGGCAAGCCGGCCTATTTCTGGGCACTCTTCAGCGATCCGGGAGAACGCCGGTCGATGCTGAAAAACGGTTGGAAGTCGATAGGGAAAGTCTTCATCCTCGCGATCCTCCTCGACGTGATCTACCAGTTCATTGAGCAGCGGTGGGTCTACCCGGGCGAGGCCGTGCTGGTCGCGATCATTCTAGCGATATTGCCCTACCTGCTGATCCGAGGGCCTGTCAATCGAATAGCCCGGCGTTCTCACAAGGCGGTAAAGGAACGGTTGGCCGGAGACTAGACACTTATGCAAACCACCGCCTCAACCGCGACGTGAGGAGAGTAGCTATGGGCACGGCAGGAAAGATCTTTGAGAGTGGCAACCCGGAGCTGCTTGTTATCCCAATTCGGAGAAAGGAGGTGCGACAGTGGCTCTTATGACCGACGATACCCTGTCAGAGAATTCTCCGCCATGCTTCCACCTGTTGGCGAAGCCGAGTGGGTCCACCTGCAATATTGACTGCAAGTATTGCTTCTTCCTGTCTAAGGAGGCGCTGTATCCGAATGACAAGCAACGGATGTCAGATTCCACGCTCGAAACGTACATCCGGCAGCTGCTGGAGTCGCACCGCACGCCCACGGTAACAGTGGCGTGGCAAGGGGGCGAGCCGACGCTGATGAAGCTCGACTTCTTCAGACGCTCCGTCGAGCTGGTCGATAAGTACCGCCGGCCCGGCCAGGTTGTACAACACACCTTCCAGACCAACGGCATCCTTCTCGATGACGACTGGTGCGCCTTCTTCAAGGAACATAATTTTCTGGTCGGACTTAGCGTCGATGGCCCGCGCGAGATCCACAACACCAACCGGCTCGATCGCGGCGGCCAGGGCACCTTCGACAAAGTGATGAACGGTTGGCGGAAGCTGCGCCAGCACAAGGTCGACTTCAACATCCTGTGTACGGTCAACTCCGCAAACGAAAAGCACGGCCGGACGGTCTATCGCTTCTTCCGCGACGAACTGCATGCGGAATGGGTGCAGTTCATCCCGATCGTTGAGCGCGCCACGGCAGAGACAATCCAGATTGCCAACCTCGGCTGGAGTGAACAGCCCGGCCAGAAGCGGCTGCTCTACACGCAAACGGGGAACCTGGTAACGGATCGCACAGTGGGGGGCAAACAGTACGGCCGCTTTCTGGTGGATATCTTCGAGGAGTGGGTGCGTCACGACGTGGGTCGTGTCTACGTTCAACTCTTCGACGTTACGCTCGAAGCCTATTTCGGACGCCATCTGCTGTGTATCCACGCCCCAACCTGCGGCTACGGACCGGCGCTGGAGCACAACGGCGATCTTTACTCCTGCGATCATTTCGTCGAACCGCGTTTTCGGCTGGGCAACATCCACGAGACGCACATGCTGAAGCTTGTGTCCTCACCCGAGCAGCGCAGGTTCGGAGACAACAAGCGCGATTCGTTGACGGCGCAGTGCCGGAATTGCACGGTCAGGCATCTCTGCAACGGCGGCTGTCCCAAGGACAGGTTCATGCTCTCGCGCGACGGCGAGCCGGGACAAAACTACCTCTGCGCAGGCTTGGAGTTGTTCTTCATGCACACGCGCCCGGCGATGCAGGAGATGGCGCAACTGCTCCAGAAGGGGCGCGCACCTTCTGACGTGATGGCTTTGACCGCAGCTCGGGACGTAAAACGCGGGCGGCATCAAATGTGCCCTTGCGGGAGTGGCCGGAAGTTTCGCTCCTGCCATGGAAATAGCGCGCCGCACAATCCTTTCAGCGGGGTAAATCCTGTGGCGCATGCGCGGCAGGATGGACAAGTCCCGCCTGTGTACGCCGAACCACAAACGATGTCCAGCGCGACGCATGGTGTCACCACGTGACACATGAATCGCACAGCCAAATGTGAAGGAGGATTTTTGAGTTGATGCAATTGTCGTCGGGGAAATTTGTTCAGCTCAATACGCGAAAAAAGACGGTGAAACAAAGTCGATGCTAACCAAACCAGGAATCGTCCCTGCCCTGCGCAGCGAGCGTTGGGGGAGCGGTTTAATCGCACGGGAAAGAACCTCAGCTACGATCCATTTTCTCCGGCCACGGCCGGCAATCGCGGTAGTAAAACAGAAGTTTTCACGAAAGGAATAAAACCATGGCTACACAGAAACCAAATATCCTCATTCTCTGGGGCGATGACATCGGCATGTGGAACATCAGCCACTTCAGTCACGGCATGATGGGCTATCGGACGCCGAATATCGATCGCGTCGCCAACGAAGGCGTCTCATTCACCGACTACTACGGCCAGCAAAGCTGCACTGCGGGCCGCGCGGCCTTCATCACCGGCCAAAACCCGCTTCGTACCGGCTTGACCAAGGTCGGCATGCCAGGCGCCACTGTCGGACTTCAGCCGGAAGATCCGACCATCGCCGACATGCTCAAATCGGTCGGCTATGTCACCGGTCAGTTTGGCAAGAACCATCTTGGTGACCGGAATGAATACCTGCCAACGGTGCACGGATTCGATGAATTCTTCGGCAATCTCTACCACCTGAACGCCGAAGAAGAGCCGGAACTCCCCGACTATCCTAAGAACCCAGCATTCCTGAAACAGTTTGGGCCCAGAGGCGTGCTTCATTGCAAGGCGCTTGACAAGGTCAGTACACTGCCAGACGATCCACGCTTTGGCCCGTTGGGCAAACAGACCGTGGAAGATACCGGCCCTCTTACCAAGAAGCGCATGGAAACTATCGACGAGGAGATTACCTCAGCCGCTCTCGGCTGGATGGAGACGGCAGCCAAAGGCGATAAGCCCTTCTTCCTCTGGTACAACTCGACGGCGATGCACTTCAGAACCCACCTCGCCGACAAGAACCGCGGAAAGAGCGGACAGGACGACTACAGCGATCGCATGGTGACCCACGACGAGCAGATCGGCATGATGCTGGATAAGCTCGACGAACTGGGCATCGCCGGTAACACCATTGTGATGTATTCCACCGACAATGGACCGGAGAACGATACCTGGCCCGATGGCGCCAACACACCGTTCCGCGCCCAAAAGGACACGAACTTCGAAGGCGGCTGGCGCGTTCCCGCGTTCATCCGCTGGCCCGGCAAGATCAAGGCTGGCACCGTACTGAACGGCATCGTATCCCACCAGGATATGCTGCCGACCTTGCTGGCGGCAGCGGGCGTCCCGGACATCAACCAGAAGCTCCTCGACGGCTACAAAGCCGGGGATAAGACGTTCAACGTGCACATCGACGGGGTTAACCAATTGCCCTACCTCACCGGGCAAGTGAAGGAGAGCCCCAGGGAGTACTTCTTCTACGTCAGCGATGACGGCGGCGTTATGGCAGTTCGGATAGGCGACTGGAAGCTGATGTTTGAAGAACAGCGCGCACTCTCAACGCAGGCCTGGGCAGAGCCCTTTGTGAAGCTGCGGCTTCCGCATATCTTCAGCCTGCGTCGCGATCCGTTCGAGCGCGCCGACTTCAACTCCAACGTCTACTTCGACTGGATGATCGATCACGTTCCCCAGCTTTACCTTGCTCAGGCAGTCGTAGCGGCGCAGATCGAGAACTACGTCAAGTACCCGCCGCGCCAGAAGGCGGCTTCGTTCAACCTCGACTCCGTAATGGCCTCGTTGGGGCCGGCGCAAGCCGCATACAAGGCGAAAGAAGCCGCAGAGGCAGCAGCCAAGGACAGTAAAGCACCGGCGGCAAAGGGGGCGCCTGTACCGGCCGGGGCAAAGTAACCAAGAACCTGTCGAAAGGGAGGTCGAGCAGACCTCCCTTTCGAAAATAAGACATTAAAGAGTTCGAGAAACGGGATCTCGATCCGGGCCTGCCGGATGTAGCAGTTAAGATCGTGCACCCCTGCGATCGCGGGCAATTAAAGCGTGAGTGAGAGCACACAAGGAGATGCGCAATGAAATCGAATCGCAGGGCTTGTCTTTTGACGTTCGCTGGATTGCTGGCGCTGGCGGTATGCCTGCCCGCCATCGCGCAGCAACCAGCAGATCTGGTTTCAAACGAACAGGCAGGGCCTCCTGCTGCGCAGAGTGCGCCTGCTCCAGACAATGACTGGCACTTTGCAATCACTCCTTATATCTGGTTCGCGGGATTGCACGGCACGGTCGGCGCGCTCGGCTACGACAGCAGCGTCCACGCCAGCTTTGGCGATGTTTTCGAGTATCTCAACATCGGCCTGATGGGCGCCGTCGAGGCTCGCAAGGGCCGCATCCTGTTGCCCGTCGATTTTATGTGGATGAAGCTCTCCGACGACAAAGGGCTACCGGCGAGTCCTTTTCCCGGCGTCACCTCTGTCAAGGTGAAGGTGTACCAGTCCTTGCTGACCCCCAAGGTCGGCTACCGGTTGGTGGATCACGAAAAGCTGAAGGTAGACGGTACATTCGGCATCCGCTATTTTCATCTGGGGGAGAACCTCAGCTTGCAGCCATCCGGCCTGCTTAGCAATCGCTCGCAGTCAGCAAATTGGGTGGACGTGGTAGCGGGAGGAAGGCTCACCATGCCAGTGTCACCCAAGGCGGCAATCCTGGTCCTGGGCGATGCGGGCGCCGGCGGCGCGAATCTCGACTACCAGGTGGCGGGCGTGCTGAGTTATAGGGTTAAACCCAAGATCATCCTGCAGGGGGGCTGGCGATATCTGTATGTGAATTACCGGCCCAATTCCGGTGTGAGTTTTGTATATGACATGGCAACTAGCGGAGTCGTGCTGGGCGCTACCTTCAATGTCAAATAGTCCTTGCCATTCCGGGGGCAAGACAGTTCCGGCTCACTAACCCATGTCCTGTCGAAGGGGAAGCCACATAACCTCTCCTTTTCGATAAGGTTGATAGACAGATTTCCCGGAAAGCAATCGTCTGGCGGGGATCTTTTGAATGCTGAATTTGCCATGAGCCAACGAACACAACCACTCTCGCCGCTCCTTGATGTCGCAGAGAAAGTCCGGGACTTCTACGACCGCTATCCGTATCCCCCGCCGGTCGATACTCTGGAAAAGTATCAACGGCGCTGGCAGGACCCACACAGGTGCCGCGCGGATCATCATCTCTTCTGGCCGGATAGACCCTATAGAGAAGACCATTCCATTCTCATTGCCGGCTGCGGAACATCTCAGGCAGCCAAGCACGCCTTACGTTGGCCCAAAGCTCAAGTCACCGGCATCGATCTCAGCGCGACCAGCGTGCGATGCACGAAAGATCTCAAGCGCAAATACAACTTAACCAATCTTCAGGTCCACCAACTCCCCATCGATCGTCTGAGCGATTTGGAGAAGACCTTCGATCAGATTGTTTGCACCGGAGTCCTCCATCATCTTACGAACCCGGATGCCGGACTCGCAGCTCTGCGCAGCGTGCTCAAACCGGACGGAGCAATGCATCTGATGGTCTATGCGCCCTACGGACGGGCCGGCATCTATATGCTGCAGGAGTTCTGCAGACGGATTGGCATCCATGCCACAGATGAGGGAATCCGCGACCTCATCGCTGCCCTCCGGGCGTTGCCGCCCGGCCATCCACTGGAAAACCTGTTGCGCGAGGCGCCGGATTTCCGCCAGGAAGCGGCGCTCGCCGATGCGCTTCTGCACCCGCAGGACCGCGCGTATTCCGTGCCGCAATTGTTCGATTTTATTGAGCGGGGAAAACTGACATTTGGTCGGTGGGTAAAACAAGCACCTTACACCCCCCGCTGTGGTGTGGTGGCGCAGATTCCCCAGGCCTCCCGGATGTCACACCTTTCCTCGGCAGAGCAGTACGCGGCTATCGAGCTTTTTCGCGGCACGATGGTGCGCCACAGCGTTATTGTTTACCGGGACGATAGATTCGCCCCTTCCCAGCCAATCAGTTTTGCAGATGACGCCTGGCTCGGTTTTGTGCCCATTCGAATGTCAGAGACGATCTGCGTTCAGGAGCAGGTGCCTCCTGGGGCCGTAGCCGTTCTGATAAACCAAAATCACACCTACAGAGATCTTTTTATGACAATAAACCCAACAGAAAAGCGCTTGTTTGACGCTATTGACGGGAACCGCACTATCGGCGACATCGTAAGAACGACACTGCCATCATCGCAAGGACAATTGCAGCTAGAGAGGGCACGCACCTTCTTTGAACGGCTCTGGTGGCATGACCAGGTGGTGTTCGACACATCTGACCGGCAAAGTGGGCTGGGCACGATTTTTTCCCACTCATTGCAAATCGGCAAAGTGTGACGCGGGTCTTACTCATGAACCCTTCCACTGTCACTCCATGGGGTTCCGATTGGGTATGGAGTATACCGCTCATTGTTGTTACGGTAGTCTTCCACGCCTATGCCCTTGGGCAGCTCAATCAGGCAGTGTCCTTCGTCCTGAAAAGCAACCGGAAAACACGTCTCCCCAACATAGTGTCAGTGTTCATTGTTGGCGGCACTGCGCTTTGCGCCACTGTTCTGCAGGGTGTTGAGGCTTCAATTTGGGCCATCGCTTACTGTCTGCTTGGCGCACTGCCCGACCGGAAGAGCGCCATGCTGTATTCGCTGGGCGCCATGACAACCTATGGGAACGGCCACCTCAGCTTGGAGTCGCGATGGCAACTCATGGGATCGCTCGAGGCATTAAATGGATGGATTCTGTTCGGGCTTACCACGGCTTTTCTGTTCACCGTCATCCAGGAAGTCTGGGCCAACCGCAAGCTGCCCATTTAGCATAGCGTCATTGAGAACCGTGCAGAGTTAGGATCGCTCCGCCTGCTTTTCACGCGAGTTCCCTTCTCTACTAAAACGGACCTCTGTGCAGCAGAACACCATAAAACGTGATGAATCCAATCAGGATGACAAGAAGCGCTACGCCGAATGCGATGGACCACACATGGCGCCTCTGGGTCACTCCCATTTCGTTCAAAAAGCTGCGATGTTGCCAGGCAGCGGCCGCTAATCCCAGAGTGCCCAGCGCGATAAGACTCAATCCAAGGTTGCGCGGCGTCTGCGGACGCGCAACTTTACCGGCGGCAATATCTTCCGGCAGGTACTGAAAGAACTTGTAAATGGTGAAACCGAATCCTATCATCGAAAGGGCGGTTCGGATCCACGCCATCAGCGTTCTTTCTGATGCCATTATCGAGCGCCGCATGGCCAGGTCGGTTCGCTGCTCGGCAAGAACCGTTCCCCTATCTTTCGGCGTTTCAACCGGGCTCATGGGACCATTCCTCAGATGTGCGCCATAATAGCGGCGCTGGAATTAGATATCAGACGTCAAGACTCCAAAGGCAATCAGAACCAGCACGAACCGCCTGTCTTTTTCAGAAGGCGTCACGCAGGCGCACCCGGGCCTTCACCGGGTGCGTCGAACGGCACGATCGACGGCCAGTGATCCCGGACAGCAAATACGCGAAACGTGAACGAAACCAGCACCGCGATCAGCGTGACGGGAAAGAAGGCGTTGCTCGACTTATAGTAAACCGCGATGAGCGTATAGACACCGGCCGCCAGCACCGCGGCCGTGATGCCCTGCTGCTGCGGTCTGACCAGTTCGGGCGTGACCCCCGAGAAGAGGTCGATGAAGACGCCGCCGGCAGTGGTGGCGATAACCCCGATAACGATCGCGGCGAAGACCCCGAGCCCGTGATTGAGCGCCTTATGCGCGCCCAGAATGGCAAACCAGGGGAGCGTGAAAGACTTGAAGTATGCCAGCGTTCTGGTGCGGAACCACTCCTCTTTCGACTGAAGGAAGCGGTAGATCGCCAGCCCCAGCAGACCCATCACAAGGCACACGATAAGAAAGTTCACGTTGGTAAGCGGAGAGGGAACGTCGTTGAGCAGAATATCGCGGCTTACGCCGCCGCCGATACCGCCGAAGAATGCCATGATGAGCAACCCCGCAGCAGTGTAACCGCGGTTGTGCGATGGGTTGCTGGCAAGGAGCACCCCGTAGAGGGCATTGATGCCGGCAGAGAACAGGTCGACATCCGGAAAGTTTGGCAGCGTCATTTTGGGTTTCTCCTTTAGAACGGCTTGCCGCCGCCCGCAAAGCTGCGCTCGCCAATCAGAGAACTTCCACTCAGAGTAGGGGGGCAGGTCTGAGGTCACAACTGTCACCTGGGACAGGGGCGGGCCGGAGACCGCTGATGCCTAACCGCCGCATACTGCGACGGAAAGGCGCGCTAATGGATTACCCGAGGGGAGCGCTTATGATTTCAATTCCGGAAGAGGATCCGTTGCGGGCCCCACCACAATCGTGGGTATAAGAGGGACGGGTGAATCATTCTCACAATCATCGAGAACACTCTGAGGAACGCATCGTCTGAGAAACTTGATTCCCAGGATGACCACCAGGACGTCGTCCATCTGGCCGACAATCGGGATGAAATCCGGGATGAGCTGGATTGGACTGATGACATAGAGGAATGCACACCCGGCAACCACTTTCGCATACCATGGCACTTGAGGGTGCACAATAGCCCGTCGGATGATTCGAAACTGTTTAAAAAATCGCTTGATTAAAGCCGTCAGCGTTTGGACCGATGTCTGCTGCGTCAGCTCGCGACGATTTTCTGGACACACTTCCCCTTCTGATTTTCTTGCTGTCCGAACGATGCGCCGAAAACCGATGTGGCTCCCTCTCATCTTCGATCTTTCACTTATCGAGATCCTAAACCCAGAACCGCAGGCCCACACCTGTCGCAAGTGACAGTTCCCACACGACAACCATCGGAGTGAAGCTCTCAAGACAAGCATATGCTCATCAGCGCTGTCGCGAAGAAGCTGTGCTCATTTAAGTCGAAAATCCGCACTCAGGGCCTCGATTAGCTCGGCGACTATTGTTTCAGTCGGCGCCTTGAGACAACGTCCGTAGTATCGGTGCGAAGAATGATGGCGCTGCCGGGTGCAGTGGCGGGAGAAGAACATGCGCATGCAACCTTATTCAAAATTCGTGGTCAACAGCATCGTGCTGGCGACTTTAGTAGCGGTCGGCCATCCCGGTTTTGCCCGGGACAAGTATGAAACGATCGACGCTCAGGCGTTCGGCACGGGAACCCAAATGGGTCAAAACATCGGAGTGACGCTGAACATCTATGAGTTTTCGACTCCGGCGGACAGGCAGATCCTGATGCAGGCCTACCAGCAGGCGCAAAATAAGGGGTTAGTAAATGCTCTGCAGAAAATGAGGGCGGTAGGGCATATCGAGATCACCGGCACGCTTGGGAATGACTGCTCTTACATCAAGATGACGGCAACGCCCACGGGGCGCAAGATCGTCTTTGTCACTAATCGCCAGATTCGCATGGCAGAGGCGTGGACGGACAGCAATTCCATGTCCTTCGATCTGACTGTGGGGGTTCTGAATCTGAATGATCAGGATAAGAGCAAGAGCACCGGCCTCCTGTATCCAGCAGCACAACTTGTCCTCGACAAACAAGGCGAGTTGCAGTTGGACCTGCTGCAAAATCCCTGGCGGTTATCCGACCTCCTGGACTGGAAAGGATCCGCCGGCGTCAACTAACAGGCGTACTGCGGTTCGAATAGTCCCTTTAACCAGCGTCTCGCTCTCCGGGCTGTGTGGGTATTCGTTCACAATGAGGTGTCGCATGAAGATTCAACAAGGTGCCTTCGCTCGTCATAGCGTCATGGTCTGTTTCGCCGTGCTGTTGAGCTACAGTTTCGTGCAAGCGCAAAACAACAAGTATGCTTGCTCGGAACCGAATCCTCAGTCGCAATGCAACGCAAGCAACACTTGTGGGTCGGCCTCCCTCCCCTGCATTGTAGACGTGAAGCGCGACGATCAGGGAGCTTCAGCGACGCCCGGTATCCCCAACGCGAAGGGCAATAGCACATTCTGCGTGAAGACCGGCACAACAATCGTTTGGAAGAGTACGCAGAAGAATACCGGCTTCGTCGTCGACTTTGGGCCGTCCTCTCCCTTTGGTTCCGATGATGCGATTATTGGCGGCGCCAAACGTCCCGTCTCCGTAACCGCAAGGAAGGCAGGCTGCTACAAGTATTCCGCAGGCGCATGCATCTCCGGGGAGATCCAGGGAATGTGCGGCTCCGGGACAGCGATGGCCATTATTATCCCAGCAGGCTCTCACTAGGCAAGAATCGAGCGATCAAACAACTGACCGAGACCGAGTACCTGGAACTCCGAGTGCGTCGCCATCGGCAAGACGGTCTAGACGATCCGGCGCCGCATGAGGCACGAGTAAAGCAACGTCTGGATACCGCCGCGGCTGTGCGGCGGCGACGAAAATCTGTAGAGATCAATTTATGCGGAGTGGCGGAGAAGCAAACACATGGCCTTGCAGAACCTTGCGGATAGCCGGAATCAAATCAATGGAAATCCGGCACTTGAGAACGTATCCGAGAGCCCCTGCCACACCTGCCGCGGTCACGAAAGCATCATCTTCGTGCATGGTAAGGAATATCACCTTAGCTGGCGAACCGAAATTCTTGAGGTAATGGGCAGCTTCAATTCCGTTGAGTACCGGCATAGATATGTCAAGCACGATCAGGTCGGGATCCAGGTTAAGAGCGGCCTCAATTAACTGTGCCCCGTTCTCTGCGCTCCCCAAGACCTCACATTCGCCTTCCAGCAGTTGAGCAATCCGTTCACGGATTTTGGGGTGATCGTCTGCCAGCAAAACCCGCGGGTATCCCATTGCCATATCAACCCGACAAGCTTGCGCAAGTTGCGGCGGTCTTCGGTTTCGACAGCCGGCAAGAGCAGAAAAACAGGTCTGAAGATCACTTAAACGATTCACAAGCCCGTAGTAGCTCCGCGATTTTGGCGCTCATTACCCAGCTGCCCGCATGGGCTTGATATCTGACGTGAGAGGCACACTTGCGTGGATCGTGGTACCACGCTGGAGTTGCGATTCGATTGCAAGCGTTCCCTTCAGAAGTTTCACACGCTCCTCCATGCTGACCAGGCCAAGCCCTCGGCTCGCCTTTCCCGCTTCGATGTCAAAGCCCGCGCCGGAGTCGCTGACCGTGAGATGAATCTCATCCGGCGTTCCCCACAATCGCACTTCGAAGTGCCGTGCCCCACTGTGTTTTGCCGAATTGTGCAGAGCTTCTTGCACCACTCGAAAGAAGCAAAGGGAAATGTCCGGCGACAAAGAGGTTGGCAAATCGTGGGTCTTGAAGTCAATCCCCACTTTCTGCTGCTCGCCGAATTCTTCGCAAAAGCCTCTTAGCGCCGCAACAATACCCAGGTATTGCAGTCTCGATGAGTGCAATTCGTGAGACAAGGATTGAATATCGGCCGCTATCTCGGAGGTCTGCTTCTGTAGTTCGCCTATACGGCTAGGGAGCTCAGACAAATTGGTATGGTTTTGTTGGAGTTGTGCCAGCTCGATGGCCAACAGCGCGAGACGCTGACCGATGTCGTCGTGAAGCTCCCTGGCGATCCGGCTACGTTCCTGCTCCTGTGCCTCAATCAACTTACCGCTCACGCTCGAGAGAGCCGCTTCCGCCAGTCTGCGCTGCGTGATGTCGAAAAACGCGACCACGGCCCCAGCAACATCCTGCCCTTTCCACTGGGGATAGCACCAATATTCGGCCGGGAAACTCGTCCCATTCGCCCGCCACAGCACCTCGTCGTCCGCGTGGACTCCTGCCCCAGTGCGCGTGGCCCGGCAAATTCGACACTCCTCCGCGGGGAACAATGCCTCGTCGCCATGAGTCTGATGAACCAGATGATGCATATTCCTGCCCAGGAGCTCGTCAACGTGCTCATACCCCAAAGCAAGAAGGCAGGCTGCGTTGCAGAACGTGCAGCGGCCTTCCAGATCACTTCCATAAATGGCCTCCGCGGTAGAGTTCAGAATCAGTTGGAGTTTGTCCTCGCTTTCGCGCTGTGCCTGTTCCGCCCGCTTCCGCTCCGTGATGTCTTGAACGGTGCCACGGAGCCCGATGATTTGGCCGCCCGCATCACGCACCGGTTCGCCACGGGCTGTCACGCATTTTGCGGTGGACCCGGGGCTGGCTATCCCCATATCGAGTTCGTATGGTGTTCCAGTTTGTAAGGCTTCGTTAACAGCACGCTGAAGCCGGTCCCAGCTTTCAGCAGTGTAAAGCCCGGGGTGCTCCGTGTAGGAGGGCGCTGGCAAGTCGGGATCACGGCCGTGGAGGCGGTAAAGCTCCTCCGACCAGATCACTCTATCAACCCGTGCGTCCCACTGCCAGCTTCCGACTCCAGCCAAACGCTGAGCTTCCCTAAGCTCCTTCTCTTTTTGACGCAACTCCTCCTCTACCCGTTTACGTTGAGTAATATCGCGGATGATGTTGACGCCGTAGGCGCGGTCCAGCTCGACGCGCTTGAGATTGATTTCCACTGGGTAAATAGATCCGTCTTTTCGCCGGTGCAAGCTTTCGAAAATGACAGACCCTGTTTGGTCGAACTCTTCTTGAACTCTTGCCAACATGGATTCATTCAAATTCGGATCGACATCGGAGACTTTGAGAGATAAAAGTTCGTCGCGTGTGTAGCCGAGGTCGCGGCAGCATGTATCATTCACATCGAGGAAGCGCAAGGTTTTCGGGTCAACGACCTCAATCGCGTCGTTGGACTGGTCTATCAGTTTTCGGAACAGGCGTAACGATTCTTCGGCGTGCCTCCGCTCAGTGATGTCCGCCGTCAATGCCTGGCATCCGCTCTCCATCGCCCTTGGCTCCGCAATAGAATTTACCCGATGCTGTGACCGCGCACCGTTCCGCCAAGCCTGACGACGCGGAATTCCGCCCCTGCGATATCCAGCTCTGCGTGCAGATTGGCGTCCCCTTTTCAGGGTTGTCCTCAAGGGATACCACGAAAGTGGGATATCGGGAAAGTCGTCTATCAGAGACATTTGGCGTTTTGAGACGATTCAGAAGGGTTGAAGAGCAGTAAACATTATTTCCGCCATAACAGGGCAAAAAAAATTAGCCTTGGGCGATACTCCAGCGAATATTCGAATCGTTAGCGCGATCCTCAACAACGCTTGCCGGCTTCGAGATGCAACCAATGGAACGAGGTGTGGATGAGTTGTCAGGCTGGGCAGATCAAGGTTCCGCCCCGGGAGCACGGGACGACCTTACGCTCGTGGTGATCCAGTTTAATAACTATAGGAATGCACAGTAACATCACTTTCACCGACGGTTCGGTTCATTGCGCCATGTGCATTGATGCGAACGATGGAGAATCTAGCTCAAAATCCTCCTCATCCTACGTACCGGCTATGCCCTTGTTCTGCAGAATCATGACGACCACGCGGCGATTCTCGGCCTGCCCTTCTGCGGTCTTATCCGGGCCCACCTGGTCGGCCGTCCCCATCGCGCCGGGTGCGAGCATATTGGTCAGTGGAACGTTGGCATCTTGTTCCAGGTACTGACTAACGGCATTGGCCCGCTCGACGCTCAACCGCTGGTTCAACGACGCAGATCCTACCGCCGAAGCGTATCCCTTCACCTGAATAACATAGCCGGTGACCGTCAATGCCTGCTCAGCCAGCTTTGATAGCTGGGGCTCATATTGCGGATCGATGGTAACTTTGCCGTTGCCAAAGTAAACGGTGACTTCGCCCAGAATGTTATAGTCACCCAACTCGCCGAAGCGCTTGTTGGCCGCAGCAATGGCGGCCTTATTTGCGGCAATCTTCTGATCTTCGGCGCTGAGCTGCGCCTGCTGCGCTGCCAGGGCTGCCTTCTGCGCCGCCAAAGCCTGCTCGCTCTGCTCGATCTTTTGCCGGTCTGCCTGCTGGGCTGCCACGGTCGGCTGCAGCCCTGCCTGGGCATCCATGGCGGCTTTCAAATCCGAGCCTTTGAATTTGACACTGTCCGCCACTAACGGGCCTTGAGTATTGGTTGATCCTTCCACCTGCACCGGTAGGCCCGGGATCAGCGATGTCATGGCCATCTGCTTTTTTCGCGCTTTTAAAACGCCTTCTACTTCGTCAACTTCAGTACTCGGCGTAAGCAATACAACGAGTTTGGGTGTGTCGATGGTCTGCAGTGTCATCGTGGCGCCGCTTCGCCCATTTATCACTCCCTGCACTTTCTGGCTTTGCGCCGCCGCGTTGCCGGCCGGGATTATCATCAACGTGGCCAGAATTAAGGGTATAGTGAAGACGGATTTCATTCGAAAGTGGGTTTTCATGGGCTTCCTCAACTTTTCTCGTGCAATCATTTCCAGGTAAGGCCGCGCCGGCTAAGTCGCTGCTTCGGCATGTGCGTAGCCTTTTACAGGCACTACGATATTTGGCCATCCAAGGTGGCGGTGATACTGGCAAAACTACAAGAGACAGGGGAAACCTTTTGCAGGTACGGATTCGAGGGGTGGCTCTTTCCATCCTCTCGTTCAAAGTCCGATCGCAGTCTGAAGTCGATGGAGCCATATCAACATCAGGAGCTGGAGCCGTCGTGTGAGGCAATCAATCAGCGCAATCAGCGAAAAAAGTTTGGTCAGGTTTTTGGACAGGTTTTCGAAAATGAAACCTGCGGAGCAAACGAATCGCAGTCAGTACCTGTTTGACGGGAAAATGTCTAGGATGGTGGACGCGGATGGAATCGAACCATCAACCTGTCGATTAAGAGTCGAATGCTCTGCCAGTTGAGCTACGCGTCCACTTGGGCGCCGAAACGGCGTTCAAGGATAACACTGGATGGAAGCGCGTCGAAATTTCCCTCAGCGCTGTTTGAAATATAACATAACTGCATTGTTGAATTTGCCCGGAACGCGTGCGGAAATCGCTCAAAAAGTGAACGACAAACCGCCCTCAACCGCCCGGGAAGTCTGCGCGAAATAAAGCACGCTGCCGTTGTCGGTTACAAAGGGCCTGTAGCCCTCGGCGAGCAGGTTCCTCACATCCACTAGCGCTTCCATCCCATTCGGCAAAACGTTCCGGCAATGTATCGGCTGCCGTACGTAGAAACTAAGATAGGGATCCGGGAGACTCTTATCGAACGGATCGACCGCCGTCAGGGAATTGGCCTGTTGCCAGCGATACGAAGCCTGCCACTCTGTTCCGGCATGTTGCAGCTTGCCTCCAAATGCGGCGGAATACATTTCAGTTCGACGAGGCCGCAGGCTCAAAAGCCCGTTCTCCACCGTAACGGGGAGCGGAAGAGCGTCCATCTGCAACGCATCACCCGTACCTCCTGCCAGTGCCAGCCACATATCGTCCCGCATCATTTCTCTTACTTCGGCCACGACACCGGTTCCCGTGTAATCGTCCCCGGCAACCTCAATCGCGTTAGTGGAGGAGTCGTAAAGAAGATCGCCGCTCTTCCAATCCGCTGCGCTGATTTCCCCACCGCCATCCACCATCGGGTTATCCACGCGATCGTGGAACACCGTCATCTGCGTCCGGAGCTTTCCAGTCGATTGCGACAAAGAGAGTTCCTGGTGCAGCCCATGTTCCATCAGCATCTGCCCATTTCGTTCCGCAATTTCGGGAGAGAGCGTGCTCGCGCGATCCATCGATTCCGCTTGCTGCACTCCCGGCGCAGTTGCTACACGATAGGAAACCAGCGCATCGCCGGCGCGCACATGCACCGAAGCGAAGGGGTGGTTCGCAAGCTGCGTAGTATCCATGTGGACGATCTCCGTCTCGCCCCCTGCTTCAATTCCGATCGCCGGAGTCAGGTCCACCGTCTCCGCGGTGCGGAAAATCATGGCCTGCATTCCCTGAATGTCGGGCCCGCCCGCAATCTCCGGACGATCCACAAACGCCGCCACCGTGCGCAGCGTTCTGCCCAGCCCAAGCTGCTGCTCGTATCCAACCACGGTATTAAGTGCTGTGCCGTCCGACTGGCTCAGGTCCGCTCGCAGAATTAACTGCCGCGTGTCATCGTTCAACCGCCGCATCTCGAAATCGTGATGGATGCCTCCATCTCCAAAGCCGCTTTCTCCGCCACGGATGGTCACCCTGGCCTTGAGCGCCGCATTCTGTCCTTCGCCTTCTGAAACCACCACCAGCGGGCCGTCCTGCAGCATCCGAAGCAGCGGCTTATTTGCCGACAGCCGAAGCGTCCACTCCCAATCATCGCGTGGCTCGTCTGCCTGGCGAGGTCGCGCCGGAAGCCATCGAAAGGCCTCATAAAGAGTATTCAATGTCAGGTTGACAACCACCTTCGAGTCAGCGGGAACGCGCAGGTCTTCACGCAGGGTTGGCAAAAACAGAGAGGCGGTCGCCTTCACGCCGTAAACCCCCGGCAGCACCTTCAGCAGTGAATAGCGGCCATGATCGTCCGTAAAGGTCTCGGCGATCACCGAGAGGTCGGCGTTCACAAGCTGCACCAGAGCGCCGATCTGGGGAGTGCCTCGGGTATCGCGCACAACGCCGCTCACCGTTCCCTCTGTAGCTGCACAGGCCGGGAGCGCCATCGCTGTAAGGAACAGCGCAAGAACTGGGGCGAATATGGAAAACCTTCGGTTCACTGATCCAATCGTCTGTTGCTTCCTGGCCTCTTGCTCCGATCATCCGTCAATCAGAAATCAAATGGATTTCGCTGCTCTCTGGCAGCTCATCCAGGATTTGTTTCTACGACACGAACCTATTCAACCGTAAACGGGGCCGATTGGGCAATATCCTGTTTCGAGATACTGTCATCGACCATTACCTTCACAAGGTACTTCCCTGGCAGAAGACTGGCAAGGGGTAAGCTCTTTTCCACCGTAAGCTGGTCTAAGTTTGCCCCCAGCTTCTTTGAGTCTTCTGACGTATCAAGAAGCATT
This sequence comes from uncultured Acidobacteriaceae bacterium, assembly GCA_963743135.1. Classification (GTDB taxonomy): domain Bacteria; phylum Acidobacteriota; class Terriglobia; order Terriglobales; family Acidobacteriaceae; genus Silvibacterium. The sequence goes on along the minus strand of CAVUON010000005.1, from coordinate 811,592 downwards.
TTGTTCGATGCGGTGTCGATAATCTCGTAGGTAATTTTTGCCGCATTCTGCTTGCTCTTTTGATCGATGCCCAGGTTATACACCTGCATCCAGAAGCTTAGACTCTGATTGCGATGGAATGCTGCCGGAGTCGCAGCATTCACCGAGACACGAGGCCGGATATACGTGTTTCCTATAATGAAGCTCCCCGTGCCGATCTGCTTGGACGGAACCCGCTCCATCTTATCCGCCAGAATCAGCGACGAGGCCGAAAGCTGATCGTCGTCATACCGCGGAACATTAATCGCCTGCGCATATACCCCTACATGGTCTGGATTGTTCACGTCCTTCACGGCCACATCGAGGCGGTAGCGCCCCGGTCGCAATGGAAGCGCCTTCCAGTAAAGGTCGGAGTTATCCAGCGTCTTGGGCAGCAGCTCCGACGGTTGTTCAACTTCAACCGTATCCTCGAAAGTCTGCACAACGTGATCCGTAATCGTCGAGACGCGGCCAAAGATATTGACCACTCCCTTCGATACTCCATCCTTGGTATTGAAGGTGACATCGCGATTCTTAATCTGAATCGTAATCGGCACCAGAATCGTATCGTCCGTCACTTTCACAAAATCGGTACGCACATCGAACGGAAACACCGGCCCCGTCAGCAGCTTGTGGTTGGACACGAACGATTCGAGGTCTTTGAACTTGATCGGCGGAGGCGCCTGCAGCTTCGCGTACAGCTCCAGTCGGTCAAATTCCTTGGCCTGCTGCTGCTGCCCGTAGGGGCCGCTTCCCAGCGTCTCCAGTCCGCCCTGCGAACGTTCGGACCGCTTGGCCATGCCCATTTCCTCGTACATCGTTTCTCCCGCGCCCGGCACGTGCTGCAGCGCGTCTTTCTCGCCGCGGTCAATCGTCATGTGGTAATCCCCGCACATGCAGGTATCCACGAACTCAATGTCGATGTTCTGTCCAACGCCCTCCAGATAGCGGTAATGCCACGTTTCAAATGGATAGGTCGAGGTCTGGCCGCCGCCCTCTTCCATCGGGCGATTATAGGATCCGCCGCTCGGGTGTGATTCGATGTCGTCGGGCGGGCCAAAAGCAATATAGATATGACCCCGGTCCGTCATCCAGCCCGGCTTGCCGGCCGCAAAATGTTCGTTGGCATAGGCAATGCGGCGATAATGCTCTTCCCGGAAGGTGTTCTCAGGCGAATCGGGATCGGGATTGCGCCGCTGCCAGAATTGTTCGATGAAGGCATCGCGCTCCTCATCGTTGCTCAGGCTCTTGAAAGCCTTCCGCTCCTGGTCGGTGATAATCCAGCGAACATCAACGTCCAGCCAAGTCTTGTAGGTTCCGTGCAGTTCCTGTTTCAGGTCCCTCTGCTGCTTGAACCGCTCTTTATCCGAAAGCTGGCGGGTCAGCGGATTCTGCGCATCCTGACCAGGCGTGGCCTGCGATCCGCTGTCAGCCTGCGCCGGTTGCTGCGTCTGTTGGGCGTGCGCACTGGGAATACATGCCATCGCTCCAAAAGCAATCGCAAGAACGAATGTGAAACGACCCGTTTGCATACGCCGTTTTACTGCTCCTCTACAGCCTGACTGATTTTACGGCCTGGAAGACGTAGATTCAAGCAATCTTCGCACCCTCTTGAACCTCGTTATCTGACCTCAACTTCGGCCCATCCCTGATATCATCACCCTGATTTCCAGATTTCATCGCATTCGCCCGGCAAAGGCAGGTGCATGAGGGAACTATTTGCCTTCGTCCTGCGTAATTCTCGGCGAACATGGCATTGGACTCTGCAAACAGGAAAACAGGCTTGAAAAAAATTATTCTCATCATTGTTGGTGTCTTGGTCGTTGCCGGTATCGTTACCCTGACCGTCGTGCGAGCCCAGTCCGGCTATACCAAGGTCATGACCGATAAAGTCGTGCGCGAGAACCTGGTCTCCACCGTCAGCGGCACAGGACAGATCAAGCCCAAGACCTACGTGAACCTGGGCGCGGAGGCCTTGGGACGAATCACGCATCTGTATGTAAAGGAAGGCGACCGGGTGCATAAAGGTGAGGAAGTCGCCACCATCGAGAACGTGCAGCAGGAGGCAAACGTCCAGGGTCAGAAGGCCGCCATAGCCGCCGCCGACACAGATATCGCCGCCTACATCGCCGCCGAAAAGACACAGGAAGCCGCCGTCGAGCACGCCAAGGCCGATCTCGAACAAAAGGCCCTCGACTTCAAGCGCGCCCAGGGCCTCTACGCCGCGCAGGTCATGTCCAAGCAGGACTTCGACGCCAAAAAATCCGCGTACGACACCGATGTCGCCACCCTCGCGCAGAACGTGGCAGCCGTGGCCCAGGCCAAAGCGCAGACCGCCTCCGCGCGCGGTCACATGAACACACAGCAGGCTGACCTGACCGCCAACGTCGATCTGTTCAAGAAAACAATCGCGATCGCGCCGTTTGACGGAATCGTCACCAACTTGCCCGTGCGCGAAGGTGAAACCGTGGTTCCCGGCATTCAGGATACAAACGGCTCGGTCCTCATGACCCTCGCCGATGTCTCCGTCATTACCGCCGAGGTTAAGGTGGACGAAACCGACATCGTTAACGTCGCGCTCGGACAGGAAGCCGACGTGTCCGTCGACGCGATTCCCGGGAAAGTCTTCAAGGGCCATGTAACTGAAGTCGGCGATCAGGCGCTGCTGCGCTCCAGCGGTCTCGCAACCAGCCAGTCCACCAGCGGGCAGGAGGAAGCCAAGGACTTCAAGGTAGTCGTCACCCTGGATAAACCGAGCGACGAACTCAAGCCGGGTCTCTCGACGACGGCAAAGATTATTACCGCCACTCGCGACAACACTCTTGTCATCCCGATCCAGGCACTCGTCATGCGCAATCCGAATGCGAAGAAGGGACAAGCAGCGTCCGCTCCATCCGCCGATCCCTCGATGAATGGAAATGGGGTGCAGGGTGTCTTCGTAGTTCGAGACGAAAAGGGCAAACTGCGAACCCGCTTCGTCCCGGTAACCACCGGCATCACCGGCGTCACCAATATCCAGGTGTTAAGCGGGCTCCAGGCGGGCGATGAAATCGTAACCGGAACCTTCCACGTGCTGCGCGATCTGAAAGACAATGCTCTGGTCAAGCGCGACAACACACCACCCCCACAACCCAAAGATTCGGATTCGGACTCCTCATCGTCCTCGTAAAATAAAGGCTGGTTGGTGCGGGAATTCGCATCCCAGCCGTAGAATGCGCACTGAGCATAAAGAGGGTTTCAGAGGATTCAAGGGAATTGACGGAGCACCGGATGACGATTGAGACAACCCACGAAGCCGAAGCAAGAGACGCAACACCGATCCCGCAAGGCGACGTCATCGTCGTCGAAGACCTCTGGAAGACATACAGCATGGGGCAGCAGGAGGTCCGCGCGCTTCAGGGAATCTCTCTGCGCATCAAGCACAACGAATACGTGGCCATCATGGGGCCGTCCGGCTCCGGCAAATCCACTCTCATGAACCTCATCGGCTGCCTTGACACACCGACCAAAGGCAGCTACTGGCTCAACGGCCATCTGGTAAGCGATCTCAACGACGACGAGCTGGCTCGCATCCGTAACAAGGAAATCGGTTTCGTCTTCCAGACCTTCAATCTATTGGCCCGGGCCACCGCTCTGCATAACGTGGAGCTGCCTCTCATCTACAACGGAACCTCCGCCTCCGAGCGGCTCGAGCGCGCCCAGGCGGTCCTTCGCTCCGTCAATCTCGAAGACCGCATGTACCACAAGCCGAATGAACTCTCCGGTGGACAGCGCCAGCGCGTCGCCATCGCCCGCGCGCTCATCAATCGCCCGTCCATCATCCTCGCCGACGAGCCCACCGGCAATCTCGACTCGAAGACCGGCGATGAAATCATGGCCCTCTTCGACAATCTGCATTCTCACGGAAACACCATCGTGCTCGTAACCCACGAGCCCGACATTGCCGATTACGCGAATCGCGTCGTACACATCCGTGACGGAAAAATCTTCTCCGACCAGCCGTCTGCAAGAGCCGCCAAACTCTGAGAAACGTCTTCGCCTGATTCCCTGCCTGCAAGTCTCTAATCTCCCGCGCATCTTTAGCCGATAAGCTCTCCAGAACATAGGAGAGCCGATTGCAGTCCGCGCATTTAATCGACGAAACCCCTTCGCCCGTTGCTGTCCATCGCCCGGAATATCCTCCAGACTGGAGCTTCGGAGAGATGACCGGACGCAGCCCTGCTATGCAGCAGCTTTTTTCGCAGATGCGTCACGCCGCTCGGCACCTTCGTATCGCCACGGTTGAGGGAGAAAGCGGCACCGGGAAAATGCTGGCCGCACGCACCCTGCACGCCTTCGGATTCGATCCCCGCTCGCCTTTTGTACCCTGCTCAGCCACGCTGTTATTTCAGCAGGCGCAGCCTGCCATGGCGCTCGTCCCGGCAGAACCTGTCGCAGCGCCGGAATTGGCGGGTGTTTCCGCGCTGAAAAAGTCTTCGGGTGGAACCCTTGTCCTCACCCGCATCGATGAGCTGGCTCCGCCTCATCAGGCCCGGCTCCTTGAACTGCTCCAATGGCTTGACCATCAGCATATCCTCCGCGCGCTAGATTCCGTCCCGCGCCAGATTCTCTGCATCTCCGGCCAGCCCTTGCGCAAGCTGGTCTCCGCCGCCGCCTTCCGGGGCGATTTAGCCAACCGGCTCACCGCAATCCGCTTCACTCTGCCGCCACTGCGCGAACGCCGCGAAGATATTTCGCTGCTCGCCGATCTCTTCGTAGAGCAGTTCTCCTCCACGCACGGCAAATCGATGCGCGGGCTCGGCCCTCAGTCGCTACCGCGGCTCTTGCAGCATGCGTGGCCCGGCAATGTTCGCGAATTGCAAAACGTCATCTACGCTGCGGCTCTCGGCTGCCCTGGCCAGTGGATTCGCCCCATCGATCTCCCTGCTCTCACTCCCGCGCTCAAGCCCGCGCCCATCGCACCTGTTTCGCCTGTCAGTCCATCGCCGGATGACGACCCGAACCTCGACCGCGCCATCCTGCGCCACATCCACCGCGTTCTCGCCCGTACAGACGGAAACAAGCTCCGCGCCGCAAAAATGCTCGGCATCAGCCGCTCCACGCTCTACCGCCTGCTCGACTCCCCCGGCGCCCTCTAGAACCTGCCGGCAGCAAAGTCCCGAGCAATTGGCTGGAAGCGGTCTCATAAACCGGAAGTGCCCGCAGCGGCGCGGATGAAACCCGCCGCTGAAGCGGGTCTCAAGCTCTTTGCCAAAACCGCATCTATTTATTGGACCGCTTCTAATACGCCAGAGTGAATCTCCGCCTTACATGATTTGGCTGTTCCAGTTCATCCACTAGAGCCACGGCAAAGTCTTCAGCGGAAATCTTGCTGTTTCCCTGCTCGTCCGCAATCAGCGAGTCGCCGCCCAGGCGGAACTTCCCCGTGCGCTCACCCGGCTGAATAAAGGCAGCGGGGGAAACCGAGGTCCAATCCAGATCAGAGCCTTTCGGAATCGCCAGAGCACCACGGTGCGCAATCGCAATCGCACGCCACTCCTCAGGAACATGCCCTGAATCGATCAGATCGACTCCCGGCGCAACCAGCAAGCTCCCTGCTCCGCCAACCATCAGGAACCGGCGAACGCCCGCCTTCTTCACTCCAGCAATCAAGGCGCGGGTTGACTCTTCCATAAGCGCTTGAGGAGCGTCCGGTCCCGGACCGTAGGCGCTGATCACAGCATCCACACCCTTGGCTGTTGAGGCAACGCTTTCGGCATCCAGCACATCGCCCTTCAGCACCGTGACATTCACCGTAGAGGAAACTTTAGCGGGATTGCGCGCCACAACCGTAACCTTATGCCCGCGAGCAATGAGTTCATTAAGGATGCGGCTGCCGATCATGCCGGTAGCGCCATACAGGACCACATTCATTTGCATCCCTCCTTGTACTGACAAACGAGATAAAGCAGAATGCGGCGGGATTCAATGACCGCCTATTTTCCAGCCTTGCGCGACGGCCAGTCAGGTTGCCGCTTTTCCAGAAACGAGCGCACGCCTTCTTTGAAGTCCTCCGTCGTCCGCGCCTGCACATTGGCCGCAATCGCCGACTCGATCTCCTCATTCAGATGATGATGCGCATGTTGGCTCAACAATCGTTTGGTCGCCTGCATCGCCGCCGGACTGTTGCACAGCAGCTTCTTCGCCAGGCCGCGCGCCTCGCGCATCAAGTCCTGCTCCGCCACCACCCGCGTCACCAGTCCCAGATCAAACGCCTCGGGAGCCTTGATGAGCCTTCCCGTAAGCAGCAGGTCGCGCGCGTGTTTGTCCCCGATCTGCCCGCGCAGATAAGCCGAGACAATCGCCGGAACGAATCCGATCTTCACCTCGGTATATCCAAACTTCGCCTCCGGAATCGCCAGCGTGAAGTCGCAAATCGTCGCCAGCCCCATGCCTCCCGCAATAGCCGCGCCGTTCACCGCCGCAATCGTCGGTTTAGGCGTGTCGTAGAGCGTCCGCAGCAACAGCGCGATGCGCTCGGAGTCAGCGCGATGCTGCTCCGGACTCTTGGCGCCCAGCGTTTCCAGGTGTTCCAGATCGAGCCCCGCGCAAAACGCCTCACCCGCGCCCGTCAGCAGAATCACCTCGCACGCCGGATCGCTTCCCGCAGCCGTCAGCGCGCGCGTAAGCTCGTCGATCATCGCCGGATTCAGCGCATTCCGCTTATCCGGACGGTTCATCGTAATCGTGAGAACTCCGCCGTCGGTGTGCGTATGCAATGTCGAATAGTGATTCATCGTGCGCCGCTCCTGAAAAACAGCTGGTACGCCGGATAAGATACCAGCCTACTGCCGCATCGTCCCGAATTTCTCTTCAATTCCCCGGCTCGCCTTAATTAATCCATCGAGTGACCCTAACACCGGCAGCTCCGCCCCCAGCCGCGTCAACTCGGCAACCGCAATCTCGGTAGCCAGATTCCCCACCAGCGCATCCTGAGCAAAAGGACATCCCCCCAGGCCACCTATCGCCATGTCGAAGCGCCGAATCCCGCCGGTATAAGCCGCAGCAACCTTAGCCGCCGCATTGTCCGGACGCGCATGAAGATGCGCGCCCAGCTCCACACCTTCCGGCACCGCTGGCCGCACCGCCGCCACCAGCGCAGCAATCTCCTCCGCAGACGCTATTCCCACCGTATCGGCCAGAGAAATCTGTTCGATCCCCATATCGGCAATCAGGTCGCAGGCTGCGATTACCTCGTCCGCCGACCACGCGTCGCCATAAGGATTGCCGAAGGCCATCGAGATATACGCAACCACTCCCAATCCCCCTTTGTAGGCCGCCTCGCCAATCGCCTCCAGCACGTCCAGCGACTCCTCTGGACTCTGCCGCTGGTTGCGTCGCAAAAATTCCGCCGAAACCGAGTAAGGAAACCCCAGCGTACTCACCGCTCCCGTCGCAATCGCGCGCTCGGCTCCTTTTTTGTTCACCACAATGCCGATGATCTCCACATCCTCCGGCGGATCCAGCAACGCCAGCACCCGCTCCGAGTCCGCCATCTGCGGAACCGCCGCCTCCGACACAAATGAGACCGCATCGATATGCCGGAAACCCGCGCCAATCAAGACCCGCAGATAATCCGCCTTCAACTCCGGCGGAACTATCTTCGGCAATCCCTGCCACGCATCGCGCGGACACTCGATCAGCTTCACCGCATTTGTCATCAGAAACTCAGATAAGGATTCTGCAAATATGCCAGAAGATATGCCATCCCGATTCCGGCGGCATGGAGAAAAACCACCACACTCAGCGCCGCCGAAAACCGCCTGGAGCGCCACAGCCACGTGATCAGCAGTCCGTATATCGGGAACTGTAGATACATCAACCACTGCGAAACAGGAATCGACATGTCCAACGGCAATTTCAGCACCGGACTCTGCAACATCAGCACGAAAGGATAAAGCAGCCTCAAGGCACCCGGCCCCGACAGTGCCATGATGCTGGCCGCATGAATTGCCAGCGGCGTTACCAGAACCCCAACCAGCACAGGAACAAATGTCAGCCATGAGAGAGTACTCTTGCTTTTCTTAGCCAATGATCTGCGCCGTTTCCTTTTCGCCGAATCAGCTGCAACTGCCATGCAAAGAGCATACCGGATGCACCGGCAACTCTAAGTCTGCAAAATTCCAATATTAAACTTGGCCACATCCGGATTCAGCGCGCACGCCTCCAGCGCTGTCAAAATCGCATCCCGCGTCTTCGCCGGATCGATGATCCCATCCACCCAAAGCCGGGCCGCCGCATACCGGCAATCGGTCTGCTCTTCATACGTCGCCTTGATCGAAGCCAGTAGCTCCTGCTTCTCTTCTTCGCTCAGCTTCTTGCCGCCGCGCTCCAGCTGCTTCACTCGAATCTCCACCAGCGTATTTGCCGCCGAAGCCCCGCTCATCACCGCATAGCGAGCCGTCGGCCACGCAAAAATAAAGCGCGGATCGTAAGCCTTCCCGCACATCGCATAGTTCCCCGCGCCAAACGATCCGCCCACGATCACCGTAATCTTCGGCACCGTCGAGTTCGCAACCGCCGTCACCATCTTCGCGCCCGCGCGGATAATCCCGCTCCACTCCGCGTCGCGTCCCACCATAAATCCGTTCACGTCATGCAGAAAAATCAGCGGAACAAGATTCTGGTTGCAATCCATAATGAAGCGCGCCGCCTTCTCCGCGCTCTCCGAATAGATCACGCCGCCAAACTCCACCCTCTTCTCGCCCGAATGGCTCGTCTGCGGCTGCGACACCTTCTGGTTCGCCACAATCCCCACCGCAAATCCGCCCACACGCGCATACCCGCACAGCAGAGTCCGCCCATACCCGGGCCTGTACTCGTCAAACTCGCTGCGATCCACAAAGCGCGCGATCACCTCGCGCATGTCGTAAGCACTTGCCTTCGCCGGATCGGCATCCAGCAGCGCGTACATCCCCTCCGCCGAATACTTCGGAGCGTCCTTCGTCGCGTCGCAAGCCGCGCGGTTAAACGGAGCGCCCGCCCGCTCTCCCATCTTCGCCACCAGCGACCGCAGCCGCGCAATGCAGAGGTGATCGTTCGGTTCCTTATAATCCACCGTGCCTGAAATCTCCGCATGCATCGCCGCCCCGCCCAGTTCCTCGGCGGTATACTTCTGCCCGATCGCCGCCTGCACCAGCGCCGGCCCCGCAAGAAATAGCCCGCTGCCCTCCGTCATCAGAACCGTATCCGTCATCACCGGCAGATAAGCCCCGCCAGCCACGCACATCCCCATAATCGCCGTGATCTGCGGAATCCCCATCGCCGACATCACCGCGTTATTGCGAAAGATCCGCCCAAAATCGTCCTGGTCCGGAAACACATCCTCCTGCAAGGGCAGAAACACGCCCGCCGAATCCACCAGGTACAGCGTGGGAATGCGATTCTCCATCGCAATATGCTGCGCGCGCAGAACCTTCTTCGCCGTCATGGGAAAAAACGCGCCCGCCTTCACCGTCGCGTCGTTCGCAACAATCATGCAAAGCCGCCCCGCAACGCGCCCCAACCCGGTAATCGTGCCCGCCGAAGGAGCGCCGCCCCACTCCTCATACATCTCGAACGCAGCAAACAGAGCCAGCTCAAAAAGCTCCGTTCCCTCATCGAGAAGCAAAGCCACACGCTCCCGCGCCGTCAACCGCTTCTTGTTGTGCTGAGCCTCAATCGCCTTAGCGCCACCGCCTTCGCGCAGAACACCCTCCTGCCCGCGAATCTCCGCCAGCAGCCGAGCCATCCCCGACGCATTAGAACGCGCGCGAGGGCTACTCAAGTCAAGCTTCGAGGACAACACCGTATTCAAAACAGAAGATTTAGTTTCAGACATAAGGACTCGACAGCATAGCACGCCGAGCAGAGCCTCTCCAGTTCACTCGAATAAAGGACCTGACTGGAAATGGCTGGAGAAGGCTATCAGTTCTCGCGCGCGGCGGCTTCCAGCGCAGGCAGATCCATCTTGATCATCCCCATCATGGCTTCCATGGCTTTGGGATGACTGATCAACTCGCCGATATTGCGTGGCACAATCTGCCAGCATAGGCCGAAGCGGTCTGTTAGCCAGCCGCAGGCCATGGGCTTGCCGCCTTCGATCAACTTGCCCCAGTAGTTGTCGATCTCTTCCTGGGAGTCGCAGCGGACGAAGAACGAGAAGGCGGGATTGAGCTGATGCGCGGGGCCGCCGTTGAGAAAGACCATCTCCTGGCCCTCAAGCTCGATCGTGATCGTGGCAATCTTGCCTACAGGCCACGGGCCAACGCCTTTGGAACGCAGCTCATCGAGCCTGCGCGCGTGCGGGAAGACGCTCAGGTAAAACTCGGCGGCTTCTTCGGCGTTGTCATTGAACCAGAGGAATGGCGCAAGTTTATTCATGGCTGGCATAGTATCAGCCGGGAGGTCACTTCCGACAAGCCGACATGAACGAAGCCGCTTTGCGGCGGACGCATGCGCGTGTTCCTGGACCGACATTTGAGGCCGTCGGGTAGTTTGGTGCGCAGAGAAGGAGGATTCTCTGTGAACCAACTACGTCAGCTCATGCTTGAGGAGTTGCGGCGTCGCAACTTCGCCGACACCACCATCCGCTCATACCTTCATGGCGTCGAGCATTTCAGCCAGCACTTTCATCGCCGGCCCGATCAGCTTGGCCCTGAGGAGATTCGCAAGTATCAGGCAGCTCTGTTCACTACGTTCAAGTTCAGCCCGAACACCGTAATCCTGCGATTGGCTGCCTTGCGCTTCTTCTATATCCACGTGTTGAAGCGCAGCTGGAGCATCGCCGAGACGCCCTATCCGAAGAAGGTTCGTCACCTTCCCCAGGTACTCAGCCAGGAGGAGGTTGCGCGTCTGATCGACGCCGCGGAAAGCCCCTTTCACCGCATCCTGCTGATGACGCTTTATGCCACCGGCGCCCGCCGCGCGGAAGCGGCCCACCTGAAGGTCAGAGACATCGACAGCGAGCGGATGGTGGTTCATATCCGGGGAGGCAAGGGAGCCAAGGACCGCGATGTCATGCTCAGCCCGAAGCTGCTCGATGCGTTGCGCATCTACTGGCGCAGCCTCCGGCGCAAGCCGACGGAGTGGCTCTTTCCCGGTAACCGCTGGCATACTTCGAGTCGTCCTGTCACCACCAAGGTCCTCTGGGATGCCTGCCAGTACGCCGCCGAACGCGCCGGCCTCACGCATAGGCACATTCATCCGCACACTCTACGTCACTGCTTCGCCACACATCTGCTCGAAGCCGGCGCCGACCTGCGCACCATCCAGATACTGCTCGGACACCGCGACCTCGAAGTAACTACGGTCTACCTACATCTGTCCCAACGTCATCTCAGCGCAACTGCCAGCCCGCTCGATGCCCTCACGTTCTCTCGACAAGGAGGACACAAGCACAGCTCATGAGCCGGCCTCTGCTGGAGATGGCCGACATCGTTCGCTGTTCGGGACAGTCCTTTATCGAACACAGTCGCAAGTGGATCAACTGGCAACACCGAAAAGTGCTGCTGGCCATCGTGCGCTGCCGCACCGCCGCGCTGGGTGGACATCGCGATCGCTGTACTGGCTGCGGACATACGACCACCATCTCGTACAACTCGTGTAGAAATCGCCATTGCCCACGATGCCAGGGCAACGCGCGCATGTGCTGGCTCAAGGCGCGGGAACGGGAACTGCTGCCTACCCGCTATGTGCATGCCGTCTTTACTCTGCCGCGGGAACTGGTTCCGCTCGCGTTGCAGAACAAGCGGCTGATCTACAACCTGCTCTTTCACGCCAGTGCCGAGTCGCTGCTTGAGATTGCTCGCGACCCTCGACATCTTGGAGCCGAGATCGGTTTCTTCAGCGTGCTCCACAGCTGGAACCAGCGCTTGCAGTTTCATCCGCATGTCCACTGCGTAGTTGCTGCCGGCGGCCTCGCGCCGGATCACTCCAGCTGGATCTCCGCCCGGCATTCCTTCTTTCTGCCCATCCGCGTGCTCAGCCGCGTCTTCCGCGGCAAGTTCGTGGCCGGGCTGCGCAGCGCCTTCCATCAAGGTGCGCTTCAGTTCCACGGCAACCTCTTGCCTCTGGCACATCCGCGCGCCTTCGCTGCCTGGCTGCGAGTGCTGTTCCGCCACGATTGGGTGGTCTACTCCAAGCGGCCCTTCGGAGGACCGGAACACGTGCTGCGCTATCTCGGCGCTTACACCCATCGCGTCGCCATCTCCAACAGCAGACTGGTCGCTGTCTCCGACGGCAACGTCACCTTCCGCTGGCGCGACTCCGCCCACCGCAACAAAAAGAGGCTCATGACTCTGGCTGTCGAGGAGTTCCTGCGCCGGTTCCTGCTCCATTTGTTGCCACGCGGCTTCGTCCGCATCCGCAACTTCGGCTTCCTCTCCAACCGGAACCGCGCAACACTGTTGCCGCTCTGCTTTCAACTGCTCAACGGTTCAGCAAACACGACACCTTCAGCAGCATCATCGTCCACCGACCAGTCTGACTCGCTATGGACGTGTCCGGTCTGCGGTGGAACCATGCATGTCGTCGAACGACTCTCCGCCGCCCAACTTCTGCTCCGCTCTCCACCTCAACCTGACCGGTGTGCCGCTTGAACCTCTATCCGCATCCTCGGCCTTCCCTCGTGTTCCGGCACGCAAGCACATCCCTTGTCTCATCGGCTCCGGAACCCTCTGCCCGCAGTCTCCTCAGCCACTGCCTGACTCCTCACTGCGACGCTCTGCCGTTCCATGCGGCCCTCAAAGCGGCGGATCATACTCTTACCCCGACTTCCATAAGCCGTCTACACCTCGCTCAGCCCATTCAAAGTACATAGCCTTCCATGAGGGCGGCTTCCTTCATGTCGCTGTATCCGAAGCGCCCGCCCTGAGAACATGCAACTGCGCACTGTTGTCTGGGGGCGCTCCAGATACAGCACTAGGACTTATCGGTGGTAACGACAAGCACCTCGAGTCAACCATTCCCTGTGGGAGGCGTTGTCGAAAACGTTAGTCTCCAGGTTGCCGAAAAGACGACTTCGCGGGAACTTCAATTTGCGACATGTCTGGCTTAGAACAATCCGCGTTGTTCTGCCCTTACCGTCCTGAATGGCGAGAGCTGATCGGCAATCATTGACTCATTTATTGGTTTTCACGATACAGTCGCTCAGTCTGTATCGCCACACCTCATGGTGACTTTCCCGGATGACAGCTCCATTCTGCGGCAGCTCAACACCATCTACGGTCTGGTAGCTATAGGTGTAGATCAGGCGGTTACCCGGCTCGAAGTTCCCGTCTTCACCCCTGATCAATCTGGTCAAAAGGAACCCCTGCTGCCCAGAAGAAAATGATGTCTCGAACTTGGTGGATTGCGGTCCTTTCAATGTTGCGCGCTGCAGGCGCATATCGGGCGCAAGGACCATCTCGACATTAGAAGTCTGCACCTTGAAGGTGAGCTTGTAACCGGAAGGGGATTGCTCGAAGGAGACGGGCGTATCGGGATTCGGAAGGAACATGCCTGTACCTGCGTCCAACCAGGTATAGAGGCTCTTCTGCACCGCGTGCTTCAGCAGGCCCTCGGCCATACCGCCATGGGGAAGCTTTTCTTCTGCATCGTCGGTGAGTCCGGACAAAACGGTAACACTCTGCCATGTCACAGCGACGCGGTTCTGAATTGGCTGAAAAATCGTTTCGAGTTCCTCGTCAGTACCTTCATCTCCTACGCGCGTCGTCTCCGTGAAGTGCTCCTTCCAGCTGAAATCGACAGCGCAATCGAAGGACTGCAAATTCCTGTCGAACGGAGCATCGTATTTTCCGCGCGCTTGACTGAGCAGTGCCTGGTCTGTCTTTGTCGCTTGAGCGTGGCAAAGCATAGCGCAAAAGCAGAACACGATCGACGCACGACGAATCTGCATTACATAATCTCCGCTAACTGGATTGGCAGGTGGCCCGCACAAGCTGCTTCTGCTTATGTGGGGGACATTCCCCTCCATTGCAACCATTCCCCCTGTGCCGCCTTTACTACCGTTTTGTGATAAACTAAGTCCAGTAAACTAAACTGAGAAGAAGCGCTATGCACACCTACAACATCCACGACGCTAAAACTCACCTCTCCCGGCTGATCGAGAAGGCTGTCAAAGGAGAATCCTTTGTCATCGCCAAGGCCGGAAAGCCAATGGTCAAGGTCATTGCCCTCGACTCGCCCGAACCCTCGCAGAAAAAACGCTTCGGCTTCATGGCGGGAAAGATCAAAGTCCCCAACGACTTCAACACCATGGGCGCACGCGAAATTGAAAAGCTGTTTGAGGGCGAGGAGTGAAGCTGCTGCTCGACACCCATCTGCTCCTCTGGGCGGCGGAGAGCATCCGGCGTATCCCGCGCCGCGCTCGCCCTCTCATCTCCGACCCCGACAACGATCTGCTTTTCAGCGTAGCCAGCCTATGGGAGATCGCCATCAAGTCCACCCTCAATCGGCCCGACTTTCATGTCGACGCCCGCACCCTGCGCCGCAGCCTCATCGACAACGGATATATCGAACTGCCCATCCTCAGCGAGCACGTGGTCGCCATCGACGCCCTGCCGCCCATCCACAAAGACCCCTTCGACCGCCTGCTCATCGCGCAGGCCACGGTCGAAGGGATCACACTCCTCACCGACGACGCAACCGTCGCGCAGTATCCTGGCCCCGTAAATCTGGTCTAGACCCTCCACCTGCCTGCTACCCTTCCCCTAAGCGCCATGCCCAGGTCCACTCCAGCCCGTTGGAAGACCCTCTCGGCCTTCGCGATCATCTATTTCGTCTGGGGGTCCACATTCCTCGCCATCCGCATCGGCGTGCGAGAAGTTCCGCCATTCCTCTTCGCGTCCATAAGGTTCCTCATCGCCGGCCTCATCCTTTGCGCATGGATGCTCGCGCGCGGCGAACCCTCGCCCAACCGCCGCCAATGGGCCGCAGTCTTCGCAATCGCCCTGCTCTTGTTTGTCGGAGACTACGGACTCCTCTTCTGGGCCGAGCAGCGCGTACCCTCCGGCCTCGCCGCCGTCATGATGGCCACCATCCCCGCATTCATGGCTCTGTCGGAGATAATCTTCCTGCGCACCCAGCGCCTCACCCTCCGCCTCGCACTTGCGCTTCTTATCGGGCTCGCCGGAGTAGCAGTACTCGTCAGCCGCTCACTCAACCTCGGTGGAGCGCCCATCGACCGAGCAGGAGCCATCGCCCTCATCCTCGCTTCGATAAGCTGGTCCGTGGGCTCCATCCTCACGCGCAAACTCCCGCTTCCGCCATCCAAAGTCATGAGTTCAGGCGCTCAAATGCTCGCCGGCGGAATCCTGCTTGCCCTCACAGCGTCCATGCTCGGAGAACTTCATCGCTTCCATCCAGCCAACGTCTCACGCGGAGCATGGCTCTCGCTGCTCTATCTCATCGTCGCCGGCTCAATCATCGCGTTCACGGCTTACGTGTGGCTCATCCATCATGAATCGCCCACCAAAGTCGGAACATACGCGTACGTAAACCCCGTCGTCGCCGTGCTTCTCGGATACTTTCTCGCAGGCGAACCGCTCAGCGCCCGAACGATCGTCGGAACCCTGCTGATTCTGGTCAGCGTCGTCGTGATCACAACCACGCGCGCCAGAAAACCAGAAGCAGCCATCGCGGCGAGAAATACGGCTTAAAGCCCAGCCCCAATAACACGCAACCCCACGGTTGCACATTCAAGCTCGCCGCGCTATTATGCAACCCAGAGGTTGCATATGGAGACTAACCGCATCGAAAAAAGCGTCGAAATCAACGCCCCCATCTCACGCGTCTGGAGAGCTCTCACCGACCACCGCGAATTTGGCGAATGGTTTCGCGTCAAAATCGACGGCCCCTTCAAATCTGGCGAAGTCTCCCGCGGACACATCACCTGGCCCGGTTACGAGCACCTGAAATGGGAAGCCACCGTTCAGGCCATCGAACCCGAACGCTACTTTGCCTTCACCTGGCACCCCTATTCTGTAGACCCGAACGCCGATTACTCAAAGGAAACGCCCACGCTGGTTGAATTCACGTTGGATCCCACCACGACCGGCACCCTTCTCACTGTCACCGAATCCGGCTTCGACGATATCCCGGACCATCGCCGCGCGGAAGCATTCCGCATGAATGACAATGGTTGGGCGCAGCAGATGAAGAACATCGAGACCTATGTCTCCCAGAAAACGTAGCGCGTCTATAAGACTTCGTGCGCAGGCTCCCATCTTCGCCGCCCTCGGCGACGAGATGAGGCTATCGCTGCTCGCGAAACTCGGATGCGGGCAGCGATACTCAATCTCTCAGCTCACCGAAGGCACCCCGCTCACCCGGCAGGCCGTTACAAAGCATCTCCGCATCCTCGAACGGGTAAGAGTCGTGCGCTGCGTGCGCTCCGGGCGCGAGTGCCTTTTCGAGCTCGATCCGCAACCCGTGCAGGAGATCTGCGACTCCCTCTCTCTCATCTCCGAGCAATGGGATCACGCTCTTTCCCGCCTGAAGTCCTTTGTCGAAACGGACCGCCCGAAGTAAACTCTCCTCATTCAATCCGAAGTGAATGTTTGTGCTGTTATCGGGGGCTGTCCTCGATAAGCGACGCCCCCGATCCCGATGCAACACGAGCTGGAGTTTATGGTTTACCCAACTAGCGGGTGGCGGCGTCGGCTGCGGCCGCGAGTTCGTGTAGAACGCTGAGGAACCGCTGCGATTGGCCGACGAACAGCCCATCCGCGGTGAAGCTGGCAATCGTAGCAACAGCGCCTCCAAATTGATCGGTGAGCGGGCGGATGACCGCGCACTTGGGCAGCTGGCTGCTGATGAATTCGCAAGGGACAGGAAAGATCAGGCTGGGCTGCTTCAGAGGATTGGGTGGGTTGGTGAAAAAATTAGGAAACGTCAGGCCATGGTCCGACACCGGCGCAACAGGAGCTTGCACTCCATTGCCCGCAAAATCGACCCATTCCAGAAAATGAGCGATCTCGTCTCCGCCAATGCCAAGGGTGATCTCGAGCACCTGAGGATGATTCACTTTTTGACTCATGGCCGCATAAAGACTGGAGCCGCCCTGCTCAATGTATCCGAAGTGAAAGGCCGCGATATTCGCGATCACCTGGATATGATTGGCATCGTCGAAATCAGCGTCGGTGATGGGAATCGCGGTACGGTTCTTGATATTGACTGCTTGGGGAAAGGTGGCGCCAAAGTCTGGGTTCGTTGCACTGCGGTACCGGATGAACCAGCTGGTGTCGACGTTCAGATGCATGAGGTTTGTGAGGCGCCCGATGTCCTGCGCTCCCGTGGCCCGGCTCCCCTGCAGCGTGCGAAATTCGTCAAAGTTGACGGGGTCGGCTCCTTTGGATTCCAGGTACCCGTTCAGAAATGTTGCGTGACTGATTTCATCGAGCGTGTTGCTGGAGATGTATTGCGGGCCATCGGAGTCGAGGTTCGAGAAAGCAGCCTGGTAGGGGTTCAATGATGGGTTTGGGTCTACCTCGACGGGTAGATTGTCGCCGATACCGCCCAGTTCCGCATACTGTGTCCAAAGGTCAGACTCAATCAGTTCCGCAGCCGCAAGAAATCTCAGGATGGCGACATCGCCGGCATCCAGGCTTCCGTCTGCTACCTCATCCAGTGCAAGGGCCGAAGTTCCGTGTGATAACAAACCGGCGCCCACTGTAGCTGCGCCTCCTGCCAGAAGACCGCTCTTCATAAAAGAACGGCGGTCGAATGGACGCTTCAGATTGTTCACTTCATTTTTCATTACTTGCCTGCCTTTGTTGACTCTGTGTGAAAATGGGCCTCTCGTGACGAGGTGACCCGAGAATCACAGTAGGCGCGGAGACACCTCTGGTTGTCAGGGGATTGTCAAAGAAATGTCTTCTTGTTAGTTGAATAATTTGACTGAATAATTTTGGAATAAATCGGCTGCTTATCAGTTAGCGCTTAGCAAATTGGTGCGTCTAAGGCACACCAGAGTCGTTGGCGAACTGTCTGAGCGAACAGTCAACCATAGCTCCTGAGCGTCGGCTATCAGGAAACTAATCCACTGCCGGCTTCACGCCCGCCCTCGACCAGCCAGAACCCGAGCCCTAAAAACAAAACCCCACCCACCGCAAACTTAACCCCCACCGCCGCGCCCGAAGGAGACAAAAACGCCTCCAGCATCCCCGCCACAAACAGCAGCGGAACCACTCCCGCCAGCAGCCGGATCGCCTCCCGCGCCCCCAGCGCCAGAGAGTCTCGTCGCGACAGCACCCCCGGAAACAGCAGCCCCGCCGCCAGTCGCAACCCCGCCGCGCCCGCAATAACAATGCTCGGCAGCTCCAGCGCGCCATGCGCCGCCATAAAGCTCAGCAGATCCACCACCATGTGCGCCTGCGCGCACGCCGTCAGCACCGTGCCAATACTCACCCCGTTAAAAAACATCGTGTACAGCGTAAGAACGCCCGCAGTAATGCCTCCCGCAAACGCCATAAAACTCACGCTGATGTTATTCGTCAAAATCGCGCTCGAAGCCTGCGGCTTCATGCTCACAATCGAGTGTGTCCACATCTCATGCCGTTCAATCGTCGCGATCATCTGCGGACCCAGCAGCAGATGCGCAAAGTCGGGCCGAACCAGCGTCAGCAGAGTCCCCACCGCCAGGCCGGCAAGAAAAACCACAAACGACGCCAGCACATAAGGAAAAAGCCGCCGGAAAATCCGCGGATAATCCCGAACCATGAACGTGACGATTGACCCGAACCCCGCCCGTCGCCCCGAGTAAATGCGATTATGTGCGCGGCTCAGCAGGTTGTTCAGGTATTCTTCCAGCGTGCCCGAAGCTCTATCCACGCGAACCGCAGAAAGATCCGCGGCAATCTGCCGATACAGCAGGCCGAACTCCCGCAACTCCGCGCCCGGAAGCGCGCGCAGCCCCTGGCCCTCGACCTGACGGGTCAACACATCAAGCCTGTTCCACGATGCCTGCCGTTGCTCAATCCAGCGGTTAGAGATCATAAGCAAAAGTGGTTATAAATCATAAAGAAAATGTCCGACCTACTCAGTTTCAAGCCACTCAGTCACGACCAGCTTACTATCGACACTCCCGAGCAGGTAGCCATCCGCTTCCCTGTCGCTGGAATCGGCAGCCGCTTCCTCGCGATCCTCGCCGACTCGGCTTTGCAGATCGCCTGCTATGCCGTGCTTATCCTCGTCTTCGTGCTCATCGCAACCTCCGCACCCAAAACAGCCGCTGGCGACCTTTCGCGCACTGGCGAAAAATGGCTCGTCGCCGGCTTCATCCTCTTCAACTTCCTCATGTACTGGGGATACTTCACTCTTTTCGAGACCTTCTGGAACGGCCAGACCCCGGGCAAAAAGCTCCTCAAAATTCGAGTCATCCAGCAATCGGGCCGTCAAATCACCTTCTTCGAAGCCATGACCCGCAATCTCATCCGCATCATCGACTGGGTGCCCTCCATCTATCTCGTCGGACTCATCACCATGCTCTGCAACCGCCAGCACCAGCGCCTCGGAGACCTGGCCGCAGGAACCATCGTCATCCACGAGCGCCCCAGCGAAGAGCCCATCTGGGGAGGCAACGGCCCACGCACCATCACCGCCGGAGCCTTTGAGCGAATCACGCCCGAAGCAGCCTTCCAGCAACGCGACGAACTCACCCTCCCCGCCGACGCCGTAGCGCGCCTCGGCCCCGAAGACCTCAGCGTCATCGACCGCTTCTTCTCCCGAATCCTCGACATGGAACTCGACACCCGCGCCCGCATCGCCCAGCGCCTCGCCGCGCAGATGTGCGAAAAAATGAACTTCCCGGCGCCCGCGGATATGAAGCCCGAACGCTTCCTCGAAGCCATAGCCCACCAGATGCGAAGCCACGGCCGCTGAATCAGCCACTACCGAGTGTGCCCCATCGTTGACGCGCTGGTTGCGTCAAGGGTGGGATGCGATTCCGTTTGCATCTCAGTAACTATCAAAATGTTCGAATGTTCAAGCCAGCGGGTTCTTCGCCCGCAGCTCCGCCACAATCACCGCCGCCGCGGCTCTCGCCTCATCCTCGCGATTCGGAGGAAACGAAATCGCGCCCACGCGCGCATGGCCCCCCCCGCCGTATCGCTCGCAGATCGTAGCCAGGTTCACCATCTTCTCCGGATCGGCCTTCGTCCATGGGTTAGACCCAACCGAAACCTTCGTCCGGAAACTCGACTTCGACAATCCTATCGAGTAAGTCGCCTCCGGATGCAGATAGTAAGGAATGAACTTGTTGTAACCTTCCATCGGCTGGTCGCTGATATCGAAATAGATCGTTCCATCCTTCGACTCCGACCGCTCCCGAATCAGCGACACCGCTTCCTCATGCCGCTCCAGCAGCGGAGGCAGCTGCTCTGCCACAAAAGGCTCGCACAGCACATCCGCCAGCGGCATCGACGTCAGCAGCGGAATCAATCGCGGAATAAATTTCGGGTCCTGCGCCGACTCGATTATCAGCGTAAGCTTCATCGCCGGATCGGCCATCTCCACCGCCGCCTGCGGACTCGCATACAGCGCGCCGTCCACAATATCCGCCCACTTCACCAGCTCCGCAACAGGCGCAGCATCAAAGCCGAATTTCGTCGAAGCAATATGCGCCAGAAAACTCGTGCATGAGATGTAGTTCGGATCATAGAACCGCCGATTTGCATACCGCCCATCCGCCAGCCCGCGTTGATAGTCCTGCTGGTCCTCCGGCGTAAGAAAAGCGCTCAGGTGATGATCGAACCACCACGTAATCGCCGGCGAGGCCGAATACTTGAAGTCCACAATCGCATTCTCATCGCCGGTAAAATCCGCCTCGTTGAACAGTGCGCCGGCGCGATGCACCAGCCCGCAATACTCATAGGTCGCGTCAGTCGAAATGCATTCGCGATGAAAGCGCGCGAAGAGGGAAGCGGAGCAGGCTCCGTCGAAACACTTATCGTGATAGAAAACGCGAACGTTCAAAAGGCTGGCGCTCCAGGTTCAAAAATAAAAGTACGGGAATTGTTTAGGATTGCCGGGACTGCCTATAAAGTCAAGGCGCGGTCCAGCAATCCGCACCGAACCGGGAACTTTCCTCTCGCTCCGCGCGTTATCTGTCAAGTAAGATGTCAGCACTCAGCAGGAGGCGCTTTGGACGAGCTCACACCGACGCCGGAAATTTCACCAGAACCCGAACCACCCAAACCCACCCGCAACCTGCGCTGGGTCTTCATCGGCAAAAACGGACTCATCCGCGCTGGATGGGGCATCGCTCTATTCATCCTCATCTCTTTCGCCTGCATACTTGGCCTCAAAGCCCTGGTCCAGCACCTCCTGCATCCGGCTCATCTAAGCAATGGGCCTATGCCGCCCAGTACGGGACTCCTCTTCGGAGGACTCCAGCTTCTCTGCGTTGTCATCGCCACTGGCGCGCTCGCCCTCATTGAGCGCAAATCGCTCTTAGCCTACGGCTACCAGGGCGCGTATCGCGCGGTTCGCTTCATTTCAGGACTCGCCTGGGGCTTCATCGCCATCTCCGCCCTCGTGCTGGTCCTCTGGAAGGCCGGCCTGCTCGTCTTCGACGGACAGCTTCTGCACGGGGTCACAATCTGGAAAGACGCCGCCCTCTGGGGACTGGCCTTCGTCGGATCAGTAATCTTTGAAGAATCCCTCCTGCGCGGCTACGTGCAATACGCTTTCACCCGCGGCGTCGGCTTCTGGTGGGGAGCTCTTATCTTTTCCTTCCTCTTTGGATTCGCCCACGGCACCATCCCCGGTGAAACTCCCATCGGCCTCTTCTCCGCCGGAGCCGCTGGCCTCATCTTCTGCATCAGCCTCTGGTACACCGGCTCGCTCTGGTGGGCCGTCGGCTTCCACTCCGCGTGGGATTGGGGCGAGTCCTACTTTTATGGCACCTCCGATAGCGGCCACATCGTCCGGGGCCACCTCTTCGCGGAGCATCCCATCGGCAATATTCTCTGGAGCGGAGGCAAAACCGGCCCCGAAGGCAGCCTGCTCGTGATTCCCTTGCTACTCCTCATAGCCCTCTTTATATGGCTCTGGTGGGGACACCGCGTTCAATCGCCCTTCGCCGGCTCCGGGTGGCGTCCCGCATGGAGCCGCAGGCCCCGAACCATCGAAGCCGAAATCATGGAACGTGAAGCGTCCAGGTGGCAAGATGGAGATGCACCATTCACTGCATCCTGAGCCCTGAGTTTTCTAAACGCTGATCGCTGAACGCTGTACCCTGTACCAGATGCCTTTGGGAAGAAATGTAGAAGTTGAAGAGTCGCGCCGCCCCATCCTGCGCCTCTTCGTCGCAACAATCATCCTGCTCATCGTCGCAGCGGCAGCCGCGGCCTTCGGCGGAGCCATCTGGCTCAAGCACGCCATGCGCGATTCGCTGCCGCAACTCGACGGCCAGCTTCGACTTCGCGGACTCACCGCCGCCGTCACCATCCGCCGCGATCAGCACGGCGTCCCGCACATCCAGGCCGCCACTCTCGACGATCTTTTCATGGCTCAGGGCTATGTCACCGCGCAGGACCGCCTCTGGCAGATGGACATGGCGCGCCGCATGGCTGCTGGCGACGTCTCTGCAGTCCTCGGCCCCAACTTTGTCGAGCATGACCGCATGCAGCGCATCCTGCTTATCCGCGAAACCGCCGAGCGCATCGTCGCCAATCTGAGCGAAAACGACCGCCGCTACTTCAACGACTACGCCCACGGCGTCAACGTCTTCATCGCCACGCATGAAGATCACCTCCCGGCCGAATTCCGTCTCCTCAGGTACAGGCCCCAGTCCTGGCAGCCCGTCGACTCCGCGCTCATCATAATGGGCATGGTGCAATTGCTCGATCAGCGCTGGGACTCGAAACTCGACCGCGAGCGAATCGTCGCGCGCCTCGGCCCAACCCTCGCTGCTCAGCTTTATCCCGTCGGCTCCTGGCGCGATCACCCGCCAACGCAAACCATCCCCGACCTCACCACTCCGCAGCCCTTCATTCCCGACGTACCGCTTGATGAAACGCAATCGTCGATGCGCGGTACTTCGGATAAAGATCTGCTCCATCTCCGCCAGTTAGTCGAAGGCGCGCGCACGCGATGCGAAGGCTGCACGCCTGGCTCCAATGAATGGGTCGTTTCCGGCGCGCACACCGCCTCCGGCAAGCCAATCCTGTCGAATGACATGCACCTCGACCATCAGATTCCCGACATCTGGTACGAGACCGATCTGCAGGCGCCGAACTTCCACGCCGCCGGAGTCACCATCCCCGGAACTCTCTATATCGTCGCCGGGCACAACGACCACATCGCCTGGGGATTCACCGCCCTGTACGCCGACATGCAGGACCTCTACATCGAGCAAACCAACCAGCAGGACGAATACCGCGCGCCCGACGGATCCTGGCATCCCATCGAGCGTCAGCGCGAAACCATCCACGTGCGCGGAGGCCGCGACGTAACCGTCGACATCGCCCGCACCGGGCACGGCCCCATCATCACCCCGCTCATCCCGCATGAAAATCGCACCATCACCCTCCGCTGGAGCGCTTACGATATCCCGTCCAACAGTTCTCTCACCTTCGCGGTCGACACTGCCGCCAACTGGAGCGATTTCCGCGCCGCCATGAGCCGGTGGTGGGGTCCGTCGCTGAATGCCGTCTACTCCGACGACCAGGGTCACATCGGCTATCAGACAATCGGCCAGATTCCCAATCGCCCGATGGGTATCGCCGATCTGCCCATCGCCGACATAAATCACGAATGGCAGGGATACATCCCCTTCGATCAACTACCCTCCACCCTCGATCCCGTTAACGGAATCATCGCTACCGCCAACTCCCGCATCACGCCCGAAAACTACGCCTTCGCCATCACCGACCAGTGGGGCGATCCCTACCGCAACGAGCGCATCTGGAAGTGGCTCGCCGGAAAAGACAAGCTCACCTCCGCCGACATGCTCGCCCTCCAGACCGACGTCTACTCCGAGGTCGACCAGGAGCTCGCCCAGCGCTTCGCCTACGCCATCGACCACGCCAAAAACGCGGACCGCCGCCTGCGCGAAGCCGCCGACCTCATGCGCACCTGGAACGGCGAGGTAAGCATCGATTCCCCTGCTGCCGCCATCGTGGACGCGGCCAAATCCGCCCTGTGGCCCATGCTGCTCAGGCCGAAAGTGGGCGACGACTGGCAACTCTACCATTGGCCGGAAAGCGGCTTCGCGCTTGAAGAGTTCATCACCAATAACCCTCCCGGCTGGCTGCCCCCCGGCTACGCCTCCTGGGGCGATTTCCTCGCCGCCGTAGTGCAGCAAGGTCTCCGCAACGCGCCCTTGAACCTCAAAAGCTGGCGTTACGGCTATGCCCACCCCATCAACCTCGAACACCCGCTTTACCGCCTGCTTCCCTGGTTCAAAAAATGGACCGGAACTGGCCCGCAGCCTGAAGGCGGAGATACCTCGACCGTCAAACAGAAGGGCCGAACCTTCGGACCCTCGCAACGTTTCACCATCGACTGGAGCGATCCCGATCAGGCAACCGAAAACATCGTCATGGGCGAGTCCGGCGATCCGTTAAGCGCCTGGTACCGCGACCAGTGGTTCTACTGGTACAACGGCAAAACCTTCACGCTGCCTTTCACCGGCCCAGCCGTTCAAGCGCACGCCACGCACACCCTGCGCCTCTTGCCATGACTCGCGCCTCCTGCCATGACTCGCGCCTGCTGCCATGACTAAGGCTCTAACAAAAAAGGAATGGCAGCGCATCACGCTCTTCCTCGCCTGCGTCGCTATCGCCATCCTGCCACTCGCCTTGCGCGGAACCTCCTGCGGCCAGGACTTCGACTTCCATCTCGAATCATGGATGGAAGCCGCGCGCCAGTGGCATCAGGGCGTTCTCTATCCGCACTGGGTAGCCTCAGCAAATTACGGAGCTGGAGAACCCCGCTTCGTCTTTTATCCGCCGCTCTCGTGGATGCTCGGAGCAATCCTCGGCGTCATCCTCCCATGGACATGGACTCCCATCGCCTTCACCGCCATCTGCCTCCTCGCTGCGGGAGCCGGCTTCCACAAACTGGCCTGCGAGTGGATGTCTGCGGACAACGCCGCCATCGCCGCCTGCCTCTACGCCATAAATCCCTACACCTTCTTCGTAATCTACGAGCGCTCCGCCTGCGGAGAACTCCTCGCCGCCGTATTGCTGCCGCTTCTGGTTCTCTACGCGCTCCGCCAAAAACCCTCCGCCCCGCAACTCGCGCTCACCATCGCCGCGCTCTGGTTGACCAATGCCCCCGCCGCCGTCATGGGCAGCTACGCACTCGCCATCATCGCCGCCGTCGCCGCAATCTCCAAGCGTCGCTGGACCCTCATCGCACGCGCCGCCTCCGGCATCGCGCTTGGCTTGGGACTCGCAGCCGTCTACCTCATCCCCGCCATCTACGAACAGCGATGGGTCGAGATCGCCCGCGCAATCATGCCCGGAATGCGCATTCAGGACAGCTTCCTCTTCGAACACACCGGCATGCCCTATCACGATCAGGTCCTTCACACCGCATCATGGATCGCCGTGGCTCTCGTACTGGCAACCGCAATCGCTGCCGCCCTGACCTACCGAACACGCAAACCGCAACCCCTGCGCCGGCCGCTCCTCGCGCTCGGAATCGTCATCGCATTCCTGCTCTTCCCCATCAGCAAAATCATCTGGAGCACCACTCCCGAACTGCGCTTCCTGCAATTCCCGTGGCGGTGGCTCCTTGTCCTCGCCGTCATCTTCGCCGCGTTCGCCGGGCTCTCCCTGCGCGAGCCAAATCCCGGCCGCCACAACAAAGCATTCGGAGCCGCAGCCGTTTTGTTGCTCGCCGCAATCCTCACCACCGTAGCGTGGAAATATTTCTGGCTCCCCTGCGACGACGAAGACAACGTCCGCGCGCAGATCGCAACCCTCTCGCAAACAGGCTTCGAAGGAACCGACGAATACACCGCAAAACCTGCCGACAACGGAGGCATTCAGCAAAACCTCCCGCTCATCCGCGTCGTCTCCAATCCCGACGGCGACGAAGCCGACAGCTCCATCGAAGAAAATCCCGACTGGCAGCCCGACAGCCCCGACTCGCATCCGGACCTCCAGCCCGCAAAAATTCAAATCCAGCGCTGGCAGGTCGAGCACATGACCGCGACAATCCAATCCCCGCAGCCCGGCTTCGCCATCCTGCGCCTTATGGACTACCCCGCCTGGCGTGTCCACGTGAACGGCAAGTCATTCCCCCGACCGCAAAGGGACGACGGACTCCTCACTATCCCCATCGCCGCCGGAACCTCCACTATCGACGTGCAATATGCCACCACACCCGACGCCTGGGCAGGCCGCGCCGTCTCTCTCATCTCCATCGCGCTCTGGCTTGCATTGGCTGCGAAAACTCGCCGCCAACGAGTATTATGAAGCGAATGCAAGCAGAACTTCAGGTAAGAGGAATCCTTCAATCCGGCGTCGAAGCCACCGATCGCGCGCTCGAACGGCTGCTGCCCCCGGACACTCAAGTGCCCGCATCCATCCACGCTGCCATGCGCCACAGCACCTTCGCCGGAGGCAAGCGTCTCCGCCCCATCCTCGTCTACGAAACGGCGCGCATGATCGCTGGCGGCTATCCCTTCGCCGGAGTCGAAGATCTCGGCGCAGCCATCGAGATGCTGCACACCTATTCGCTCATCCACGACGACCTGCCGGCGCTCGACAACGACGATCTCCGTCGCGGCAAACCCACCTGCCATGTCGTTTATGGGGAAGCCATCGCCATCCTCGCCGGAGATGCCCTCCAGACCCTCGCCTACCAGTCGCTCGCCAGCCTCCAGTGCCCCGCGCGCGCAACCATTGAAATCATCCGCCTCATCGCCGAAGCCACTGGAACCATCGAAGGCATGATCGGCGGTCAGGTCCTCGACCTCGAGGGCGAACACTCCAAACCCACCGCCGAAAGCGTAAACGCCATCCACCGCGCCAAAACCGGGGCGCTCATTCGCGTAAGCGTAGTTACCGGAGGCCTCTACGCCGGCGCCACTCCCGAAGACGCGCAGCGCCTCACCGCCTTCGGACGCAAAGCCGGCCTGGCCTTCCAGATCATCGACGACATACTCGACGTAACCCAGAACTCCGAGCAGCTGGGCAAGACTGCAGGCAAAGACCTCGCCAGCGACAAGGCCACCTGGCCCGCCGTCTTCGGAGTCGAAACCTCCCGCAGGGACGCCACCCGGCTCATCACCGAAGCCTTTGCCGAACTCGAACCGTACGGGGCATCCGCGGAAGGTCTGAAAGCAGTAGCTCAGTACCTCGTCGAACGGACTCACTGATGCCGCTCCCATCGCATGAATTGACGGAACAAGACATCCTCACCGCGCTCCGCGACGTCTACGACCCCGAGTTGCCCGTGAACATCGTTGACCTCGGCCTCGTTTACCGGGTCAGCATCGCGCCCGATCCAGACGCACCCGGCATGGTCCCGCGCCAAAAAGTAGAAATCGACGTAACCATGACCTCGCAGGGCTGCCCCGCCCACGAAGTCATCCTCGAGAAAATAAAAAACCGTCTCGCCGGTCTGCAACAGATCAGCGAAACGGCAGTCAATCTAACCTGGGATCCGCCCTGGACCCCACAACGCATCAGCGCCGCCGCCCGCAAACACCTCGGCATCGAGTAATACCCGCCAAAACACCGCAGGCCCCGCCGAAGCAGGGCCTGTCTGACGGCTCATGAATCGATCTTTAATTAACTAACTGCTGACAATAATCGAATGCGATATCGCTCTTGCACCGCCAGTTGGGTTGCACGGTTGGTTTTGCCCGACCACACCATCATAATTGACCGTACCTGCATTTACGGCGGTATACGGTCCGTAAGTACCCTTTGCATAGCTGCCGTTTGCAAGAAACCCATCAGCGAAAACCTGCGGATTATTGCTGTCGCTATAACACCAAGTAAACCCCTCATCTTTTTCACACTTGATCGTGACCGTGTCATTCACTTTCAGACTAGGGAGGTTCGGATTTCCAGGAACATTAACATCCCAATTTTTCGGTGGCATGCATTTCTCCTTGTTTCCATCATCGTTACACTGCATCAACCGGCATCTAATGCAACCGGAGTCATGGGGGAATTACTTATACTTTGCCTTGAACCGCGGATCGGCAACCAGTGCCTGCAAGCTCGGATCGTCGACAACACCTTCAACCGAATACCCCTTGTCGATAGCCTTCTCAATGTACTGCAATGCTCTCGCCCTGTCTCCCAGGAACTCATAAGCCTCGCCCACATTTGCGAGCACATTCGGATCATTCGGAGCCAGCGCCAGCGATGTCGCAATCTTTTGATCCGCCTTGGCCGTCTCTTTGTCCTGCCCATACAGCCCCGCCAATGTGGATTGCGTCAGCGCATCCTGCGGCTTCATCGCAACAACTTTTTCCGCCAGTTGCTCCGTCCGCCGCCGCGCCGCCGCTGCCTTATCCTCCTCCTTTGCCCCCTCATAGGCGAACATCAGGTTATTCCACACCATGTAATCCTTGTCGTTTAACTCAAGTGCCTTCTCCGTCGCTGCCGCCGCCTCCGTGTATCGCTTCTCATCCGTATATAACAATCCCAGATTCGCGTATGCGGGATAGCTTGGGTTTATGGCAATTGACTTTTTCAGCGCCTGCTCGGCCAGCTTGAGCGATGCTGCGCCTCCCTGGTCGATATAGGTCGCTCCCAGATTGAAATACAGCTCAGCATTGTCCGGAGTGAGCTGCAGTGCCTGCTTGAAAGCCGCAATCGCCTGCGGATACTTCCCCTGTCCATCGAAGAACTGACCGAGATCGTTGTATCCCGACCAGTTGTCAGGCCGCAGTGCCGCCGCCTTCTCAAATGTCTTCTCCGCATCCGCCATCCGGCCCGCGCTCTCGTACGACTTTGCCATACCCACAAGCGCCGAAGCGTCGTTCGGGTTCAGTTGCAGCGCATGCTGGTACTCCTGCACGGATAGGTCATGCTTTCCAAGCTCGTCATGAATCTGCCCCAGCGTTACATACACCGCCGGAATGCTGTTGTCCAGCTCCACCGCCTTCTGACTGTATGCCTGTGCCTCATTCAGCCATTGCAAGTTCTTGTCGACCCGGTACTTCAGCCGGTACGCTTCGCCCGCCGCCGCATACCCCAGCGCAAAGTTCGGGTCGGTCTGTGTTGACTGCTTCAGCGCCGCGATCGCCAAATCCAAGTTTCCTGATTTGTCATAGCGGCCCATATAACCCAGCGCCTTTAGGTAGTCCTCATACGCCGCCGGATTCACCCGCCCGCCCGTATTCCGCAGCATATCCGGCGTAACCGAAATATTCATCAGCTGGGCCAGCCGCGCCACCGTCTCATCTTCCAGCGTGGACAAATCCCCGGCGCGGTCATCCACGTCCGCCGAGCCGATCTGCCGCATATTCTTTGTATCAATCAGATTCACATTCAGGTGAATGTCGCTGCCGTCGCGTTCCACCGAGCCCTTCACCACCAGATTCGCGCCCAGCTCCTTCAGCGCGTCAGAAGGATCGGTGATCTTTTGCCGCCGCACTACGCTGTTCGGCACCACCCACAGGCTCTGGTTTCCCACATCCAGATTCGACAACCGTCCCGCAAGCGAGTCCATGAGCCCGTCGGTAAGCACCGAGTTTTCAGGATTGCTCCCGATACTGTCAAAGGGAAGGACAGCAATATGTTTTTGCTCCGGCGCACCGCCAAAAAGCGCCATCGCTCTCTGCCGAAGCGCGGGAACAAACGACACAATGAGAGCGGCCAGCACGACCACCAGTATCGCGCTGAGAATCGGCACCGCAAGCCGTTTGCGACGGGACGGAGCAGGCATCAACGCCGAGCGCGACGCGTCTTCGCGGGCACGCCGAGTCATCGAAGTGGCCCTTATCGTCTGTAAAGCAGAAGCGGGCAACGCGACCGCCCCATTTCCAGAGGCCGAAATCTGGCGGCTGGCCTGGTCAAGAGCCGCGAGAAACTCGGCGCAGGATTCATAGCGGTTGTTGACATCTTTGCTGAGAGCCCGATAAAGAACCGGCTGCAGGGGAGCAGCCAGCGAGTCGATGTTTTGCGGCGCATCATTGAGAATCGCCACGAGGATTGAGTGAGTGCTGTCGCTGCGGAAGGGGTTGCCGCCACTTAGCATCTCAACCAGTACGACGCCCAGCGCCCAGATGTCGCAGCGCTGATCGACCTTGTATCCCAGGGCCTGCTCAGGTGACATGTAAGCGACGGTGCCGGTTATTCCGGTCTGGGATGTGTTCTGCGCATCGGCAACGTGAGCCAGACCAAAATCCACAATCTTGATCAGACCCGACGCGGTCAACATCACATTCGACGGCTTAACATCGCGGTGGACGATGCCGCGAGAGTGCGCCTCCGCTAGGCCACGGGCCATCTGCGACGCGATGTCAATGGCATCGTGCACGGGAAGCGGTCCGCCCCGGATTCGCTCAGCAAGCGAAGTGCCCTCGTAGAAGGCCATGACGATGAAGGTGCGTTCATCGACGGTCTCCTCTACGCCATGAATCACTCCTATGTTGGGATGGTCGAGTGACGATGCGGTCCGCGCCTCGCGCAGAAAACGCTCTTTGTCGCGCTCGCTCGCATTCAGCTCAGGTGGAAGAAACTTAAGAGCGACATTTCGCTCCAGGCGCATATCAAGCGCGCGATACACCACCCCCATACCGCCGGAACCCGCGACTCCGAGAATGCGGTAGTTGCCAGCGACGAGGTCCCCCTCGGCAATGCTGTACTTCAACTCAGGCATGGAGCGCTTTCATCGCGTCTTGTGAATTCACCGGCTTTGGCACCAGCGAGATTGTCCGGGGGAAGCGCCATCACGGCGCTGGTGCGATACTACGGCTGGACGGGACGGGTTGCAAGCAAAAGAGTTGCACCCACGCGCGTGTGGATGCGAGCACAACCCTCTCAAGCCCGGATCGCCGAACTGGCTGCGCTCCAAAGCTCGAATTTTTGATTGAACTACCCTTGGACCTCGACGGGAATTCAGGACCGCGAGAGAATGCCCCGCAGCTTCTCGCCCTTGTTCCTCACATCTTCCAACACATCCTCGGCCCGCAGTAGAAAATCCTGTCCCGAGCGAAGATATTTCGGCGTGTTATCCCAAAGCTCCTTCACAAGCTCTGGCTTCTCCAGGGCCGCAATCCCTGCGCCGGCCACAACCGCAGCCAGCGCGGCTTTGGGGCGCCCGGTAAACAGCAAAATCGCGCTCGCAAGCAGCGAGCCAGCCGCTGCCGCGCGGGTCCAGGGAATTTCGCTCATGGAGTCGGGAAGATGAGCCTCAATCTGCGCGGGAAGTTTCTTAAGGTCCGTCGTCATAAATTCAGTCTGCTCCATTAGTCCAGATCGAACTCCCGCAGAGGCTTGCTCTGGTCGGGATTTTCCTTAGCCTTGCGCAACGCCTCAGCAAATTTCTTTTCGAGCAAGTCATCCCGATTCTTCTGCGCATCCACCGATTGGCGAAAGATGCTTTCCTTGCGCTCATCCTGCTCGCGCATCGCCTTCGCCGCTGTCTCGAAATCCTCAAAAGTACGTTTCCGCGGAGCAGGAGTATGCGCAATCACCGCCCGCGTCGCCACATCGATCTTCATGGTCGACCCGCACTCCGGGCAAGCCACTTCAATGGTCGAATTCTGTTTGCCGCTCATCACCGACTATTCTAATCCCACAATCGTCTCACCGGAATCCGGCATCCGCTCGGTCCGTCCGCCGCTGAAAAGCCAATTGGCAGGCAGCTCAAGGATTTTGCTTTATCCTGTGAACACACTTCTTTCGGATTGCGGCTTCTTCTTCGGCTCCTCTCCTGCGGTAGAGGAAAACCTGGATCGAGTTGCATCCGTTTCGGCCATTCGCTGAACAGGCTGGCGACGGAATCGCATCGCGAGTGAAAAAGTTCCGGGAGCACGCATGGCGCAGGCAGCCGTTGTTTCTCCTGCCAAAAAGCAGGACTACGACAGCGAATTTCACTACGAGCACTGGACGCCGCGATTCAACCCGTGGGTGATCACCTTTACCGTCACTCTGGCGACATTCATGGAGGCGCTCGACTCGAGCATCGCCAACGTCGCCCTTCCGCACATCGCGGGCACGCTCGGCGCCAGCTACGACGAAGCCACCTGGGTGCTCACCTCCTATCTCGTGTCGAACGCGATCGTGCTGCCCATCAGCGGTTGGATCGCCAACCGCATCGGGCGCAAGCGCTTCTACATGAGCTGCGTTGCCCTGTTCACCGTCTTTTCCTTTCTCTGCGGACTGGCCAATTCTCTTTTCCTGCTCGTGGTTTTTCGCGTCATTCAGGGAGCCGCGGGCGGAGGCCTGCAACCCAGCGAGCGCGCCATCCTTGCCGACACCTTCCCGCCGGAAAAGCGGAGCATGGCATTCGCGCTCTATGGAATGGCCGTCGTCGTCGCCCCGGCTATTGGCCCCACCATCGGTGGCTGGATCACCGACAACTACACCTGGCGCTGGATATTCTTCCTGAACATCCCTGTAGGCATCATCTCCCTGCTGCTCACCCATCGCATCGTGGAAGACCCTCCGTATCTGCAAAAAATGCGCAAACGCGTCGGCAGCATCGACGGAATCGGCCTCGGCCTGCTCGCCCTCACCATCGGCGCTCTGCAGATCATGCTCGATAAGGGGCAGGAGAAAGACTGGTTCAGCTCGCGCATCATCATCACCTGCGCCCTCCTTGCCGGCATCGGTCTCATTGCGTTTATCTATCGCGAATCGACCACCGAACACCCCATCATCGACCTATCCATGTATCGCAATCGCAATTTCGCGATGACCCAGCTCGTCATGCTGGTCATCGGCGCGGCGCTCTATTCAACCACCGTCATGATCCCGCAGTTTCTGCAGGAAGTCCTAGGCTACACGGCTACACAGGCCGGCATGGTGCTCTCCCTGGGCGGCCTCGTGCTCATAATTTTGCTGCCCATCGTCGGCTTCCTCGGGCAAAAGTTCGACCCGCGAGCCATGATCACCGTCGGCTTCATCCTCGTCACCTTCGGCATCTGGAGAATCGCCGACTTGAATCTCAGCATCGGTTTCTGGGACGCAGCCAGTTGGCGCGTAATCATGGTGCTCGGCATGCCCTTCCTGTTTGTGCCCATCAGCGTCATGTCCTATGTGGGAGTGCCGCAGGAGAAGAACAACGAAGTCTCCGGCCTCACCGCGCTCGCCCGCAACATCGGAGGCAGCCTCGGAATCTCCTTCATCAGCACCATGCTCGTACGTCGCGCGCAGGTCCACCAGCAATTCTTGGCCGCGCATATCTATCCCGGCTCGGCCACCTATGGCGCAATGCAGCACTCCATGGCAGGCGCAATGCAGGCGAAGGGCTATTCGTCAGCAGGTGCAGCCGCGGCATCCGCGGCACGCATCTACGGCATGATGATGCAACAGGCAAGCACTCTCGCGTATATCGATACCGTGCACATGCTCGTCATCCTCACCGCATTGTTAATACCCATCGGATACCTGATGAAGAAGCCCCGCTACCGCCCCAGGAATGTAGAACCCATGGAGTGAGCCAGCGTTCGCTGCGAACGATGGTCATCCGCGAACCGACTGAATGAGCAGCAGCACGCCTTCGTAACGGTCGGCTCGGCGGAAAATGGCTTGAGGGCCGAAGGTCATGGAAATTATCCTTTAAGTGAACTTCAAAAAGGAAATGTGGAGTATCACGGCGCAAGCGACATCGCCTGCATCCCCGTCAGCCGCTGGAATATATGCAGTCCCAGCTTATCGGCAAACGAGCCGTTCGGCCCGAGGGTCGCATTGCTCAGAACGATCACCGCGAAATTCTTCTCCGGATTGAACATTGCATACGCACTGTATCCGCCGGTTGCGCCGTTGTGCCAGTAATTGCCCGTCTCGTCCTCGCGAAACCAGTTCAGCGCGATGCTCATGCCCGAGCCAACCTTTGCGTGAATCACATGGCACGCCGCAATCGCCGCCGGAAGCGTCTTCCCCTGCGCCGAAGCCGATACGCTCAGCGGCAAACTCTCCGGATGCAGCTGCGCCTCCAGATACGTCAGCATGTCCGCCGCCGTCGATCGAATCCCTCCCGCACCCGCCAGCGCATCCAGGTCCCATGCATGGGCCGCACGATGGTCGCCGTCATGCCCTTCAATAAAGCGCGCCTTCATCTCCGCCGTCAGCGCAATGCCCGTATCGTGCATCCCCAGCGGCCCGGTGATCTGCTCGCTCAACAAATCCGCATAGCTCATGCCCGCGCGATCCGCCAGCGCCTGCCCCAGCAAACCTACTCCAACATTGCTGTAGCCAAACGGAGCATTCGCCGGCAGCGCCACTCCCTGCTTTCCGATGAACTGGTACAGCAGCTTCGCATCATAGTCGGCGTAAGGATTGTCACGATCCGCCGGATGAAAATTATCCGGCATCCGCGGCAGCCCCGAGTGCTGATCGCTCAGGTCCAGCAGAGTAATCTCCGCGCCCGACGGCTTCGCCACCGTCCCCGGTGGCAGCAACCCGCGCACAGGCTCATCCAGCTTTACCACTCGCTGCTGCACCATCTGCGCCAGGAGAAGCCCCGTAAACGTCTTAGTAATCGAGCCAATCTCAAAAACCGAATCCGGCTTCGCCGTGCCGTAGCTGAACACGCGCTGCACGCCGTGCGATACAACCCCAATCGTCACGCCGCCATCCGTCGCCGGAGCTAGCTCGCCGCTCTTCAACTCCTCCGCAAGGTCGCGGTCCAGCACTGCCTCCAGATCTTCAATTTTCACCGCAGGCATCATCGCATCGAACCTTGGCGCAGGAGGTTCTCTCGCTGTCCTCTGCCACTCCAGCACCAGCGGCAGCGGACGGCCTTGCGTCCACGTGCCCGTCAGCGTCTTCCTATCTTCTGAAAGTGTCCCGCTCCATTTCCCTGATACCGGAGGCACATCGAACGAAACCGCGTTCCCGTTTACCACCACATTGGTGCATGGAATTCCAAAGGCCTTCTGATCGATGCTGTCCAGCACGCAGCTCTGCGCGCTGCCCGCATTTAAATGAACCTGAATCCACAGCGTCTGCGGCCCCGCATGAAGCGCACCCAGCCAAATGCCATCCACCTTTGCCGCCGCGCCCGGCGCCGAGCCCGCTTTCGGAGACTCAATTGCCGTCGTTTGCTTCTGCATCACCAGAGGCAGCGGACTGCCCTGCGTCCACGTTCCGGTAAGCGTCTTCCCATCCGCTGAAAGATGCCCGCTCCATTTACCTGATACCGGAGGCACATCGAACGAAACCGCATCTCCGCTCACCACAACATTGCCGCAGGGAATCCCGAAGGCCTTCTGACCGATGCTGTCCAGCACGCAACTCGGCGCTCCAGCAACACCCGCCTGCAAATGCACCTGAATCCGCAACGTCTGAGGTCCCGCATGAAGCGTCCCCAGCCAGATGCCGTCCACCTTAGACGCCGCAGTAGGTTGGTTCCCCTGCTGACCAGCCGCCAGCACTGGAAGACACAGGAGCGCGCACACAGCCACAATTTTCATGGCAGCAAGCATACATCGCAGGCGCTGGCATTCGGGTTAGAAATCGCGAAAATGCGACACCGGGTTTCGCATAAATAGTTGGCTCTGCGGCCCGACAGGAGAAGCCACGACAGCAGACTCGGTGTGGCGCCGAAACTGGGGTCCCCGGCGCACGCGGGATTCGCGTGCTGGGGTGGGAAGGCGCGTGCGCCCGTGCGGCAAGCTCCCTACAAAAACACCACCCGATGCCCCGGACACTCCTGAGCCGCCAACTCCACCAGATCCGGAACAAGCCCCTCCCCATATCGCGCGAGAAAAGCCGCCGCGCCCAGAATTCGCTCCTGAGGATGCTGATCAGGAAACAAATTCAAATACAAAGCATCCACATGCTTGCGAAGGCTCGCCTCCGTCTGCACCTGATAATTCGCCGCCAGCCGCCGCAACCGATCCATCTGATAGCGCATCTTCGACGCGGCAACCTCCGCCGACTTGCCCAGCGAAGCATCAAGCGACTCCATCCACTGCGTCAGGCTCGCAAGCTCCTCATCCAGAGCGTTCCCCGCCGCCGCCAGCTTCCGCTTGCCCTCAACCGGCATCGACCGCGCGCCCAAACGCTGCGCCAACTCCTCCGGCTGAGTTGCAATTAAATCCGGAACCGAAATCTCATGCTGCTCCAGAATCTTCGCCACCGAAGGCTCAACCAGAGTCGCGCTCAAACGAGGCACAACCGGAGTGACCCTACCTAATATCGCTTGATGCAACACCTGCGACTGGGCAAAATAAGTAATCTCCGCCGGACCACCCACATAAGCCGCCGTAGGTAAAATC
Organism: uncultured Acidobacteriaceae bacterium; assembly: GCA_963743135.1. Classification (GTDB taxonomy): domain Bacteria; phylum Acidobacteriota; class Terriglobia; order Terriglobales; family Acidobacteriaceae; genus Silvibacterium. The sequence goes on along the minus strand of CAVUON010000005.1, from coordinate 775,189 downwards.
GCATCCTGAAACACCGGCCGTAGCAGCGCGTTGGGACTCAGCCGCTCCGGCGCGTCCTCCAGAATCCCCAGCAAATCCGCCGTCGAATACTGCTTCTTGCCGGCAATCCAAACCGAATCGTCCTTCCGCTTCAGAGCCAGGCGAACGCCCGTCTCATCATCGATCAAGAACAGCAGGCTGCTACCAGCCGTAACCAGAACCTGCGCCGCATAGCCGCGCTCTTCCAGCAACTGCGTACGCTCCAGCAGCAACGACTCCAGCTCCGCGGCCCGCTCAATTGCCGCCCGCAGCACCGGCGCGCCCAGGCGATGAAACTCCCGCCCGGCGGCGTCAATCAAAATCAATCCTTCGCCGGCAAACACCGACGCCAGCAACCGCCCAAAGGCCTCGGCATAAGTCGCGTCGGGAGTATAAGCCGCCTCCAGAGCATCCAGAACCGGACCCGGCCCCAATAGCTCCGCCGCCTGCTCCAGTAAAGGACGAATCCCCTCGCCCAGCCTCACCGACCCAACCGGTTTGCCCGCATCCTCGCTCGCATGTTCCAGCCGCAAAGTGTGCAGCGCATGGCGCGAGGGCAAAGTCACATGATCGGCCTCCGCCAGATCATGATCTTCCGTAGCCAGCCAGAAAATCGGAACCGCACCGGCATCCTTCGCCTTGCGAATTGCCGTCGCCGCCTTCAGCAAAGTAAACAGCGGCCCGCCAAACAGAGTCACCTGCTGGCCCGTAACAATCGCCGCCGCGCCCGCGCGGAGCTTCTCAACATTCGCCAGAGTCGCCGCACCCGCGCCAAAACTACGATTCTGCGCCTCCAGCAAACCGGCGACGGCCACATTGTCTCGAGTGTTCGGCTTCGCCCAAACCTGCCCATAAGGCGCAGCCGCATAAAAAGGAGCAAGCGGCTCGCCGCTCGCGGCATAGTCACGAAACAACTGGCTCAGCCGCGGCAAAATCGAAATGGGGTAACACTCCGTATGCACTGCGCGTCTCACTTCCTCTACTCTAACTTGAGCGTCTGCCCGAACCGTGCCCGACCGCCTTCTCCAGCGCCCGGCGATTCTTTACCGGCAGCGCCGCAATCGCATAGCGAGCCCCAATTGCATAGCGAGCCAAAGACCGGTAAACGTCCGCCAGTATCGGATGCGCTTCGAGCGCCTGAAGATGCAGATGAATTGTCTTCGTGTCACCGCGCGCAAACGGCCCGCTGAAACTCCGCCCCGCACCGCGCGCAAAAACATTCGCAACCGTGGCCTCAACCAGCGCCCTCACCCACTCCGCAGCCGTCTCCGCGTCCAGACCCGCAAGCTCCGCCGTCTCCATCGCCGCCGTAATCGCCGACACCAGCAGCGGAGAAGCAAATATCCCCGCCGCGTGGTACAAAGCCTTCGTCTCCGCCTTCACCGCAAACGGAAGGCCGCCCAACCGACGCACCAGCGCCGACAACTCCCGTCGCACTACCGCGTCCCGCGCCTCAATACCAAACATCACGCCCTCAAGCGGCACCATAGAACGCGTAGGAAAGCTCATCACCGGATGCACCGCCGCAATCCGCGCTCCGGCCCGCCGCGCAGGCTCCAGAACCGCAGCCGGAAGCGCCCCGCTCGAATGCACCACAATCTGTCCGCGCAAATTCGCGCGCCGCGCAGCAATCTTCTTCGCAACTTGAGCCACAGCCGCATCCGGAACGCAGATCCAGATCACCCGCGCATCCAACCGCGCTCGCCGCCAGTCCCGCCCAATCGACTCCTGCGGTCCCAGCCCAGCATTCTCCAGCGCAGCCGCCAGCGATCCGCCCCAGTTCCCCGCCCCAATCACCGCAACGCTGAAACCGTCAGTCGCTTTTTTCATTTGTGCTGGCATCAAATCCATGACAGGTCGTGTAAAAATTCAGTGGCGAGGAAGCAAAGGAGCTATTGGATACGTACAGCCTTCATCGGGCTATCTGAAACGTCTTCATCATCCGGAGATAGATACCGTAGTTCTCCAACTGTTCTAAAGCACGTCCCGGTTTGTCGCTGTTGAACTCAATCGCGAAAGTTTTAGAGCCAGATATGACGTAGACGGCATCTGTCTCACCCTCCGAACCCGGCGAGGCGCGATAACGTACTTCAAGCGTAGGCAATCCATCTAGGGTGGAGCGCCGCTCTCGCACTGGCAAGTTCAGATCTGCTGTGCGCTTTAGCTTTGTAAACCACTCGTCCGCGCTGTCGTTTACCGGCTTGTCCGCAAGATGCTCAATCATGACCCAACCGGAATTCGAGTTGCGGGGCGGAAAAAAGTCCACGAACACATCGGGCGCAGCTGGATCTGCGCATGAACGGCAGCTCGATATCGTCCAATCAGAAGGATAGCGAACGCTCCATCCTGCGCGATTTGAAAGCACCTTCCACGTTTGTCCGCGCGTGTTCGTTTCGCCAAGTGTCAAAAGGGCTATGCACATCAGGCAAAGAGCTAATCCAATAGTTCGTCTCATGGCTGTCCAAAAGCAAATTATGCTCCGATGGTACCGTAAAGAAAGGATCAAGGAGAGCATGGAATGGCAGCAAAGAAGACCCTCACAAAGCCCGAAGCCGTAAAGATCGTCAAAGGAAAATTGAAGATCAAGCCCGGCAAAACGGCCAGAGTCGTCTCCAAAACCGTCGCCTATCAAGGTCCGCTCTTCCGCGTCGAAACCGAGCGCGTCAACGAGCCCAAGTGTGGCACCGTCACCCGCGACATCGTCCGCCACGGAGGCTCGGTCGTCATCCTCGCCATCGATGACGCGAAGAAGAAAGATCCGCTCGTCGTCCTCGAGCGACAGTACCGCCACGCCGCCGGACAATTCCTCTACGAAGTCCCGGCCGGCAAAATCGATCCCAATGAAGACCGCCTCGCCGCCGCCAAACGCGAGCTGACAGAAGAGACCGGGTTCAGCGCAAAAAAGTGGACCAAACTCGCCCGCTACTACGCCAGCCCCGGCTTCCTCGCCGAATGGATGCAGGTCTTCCTCGCCGAAGGCCTCACCCCAGGCGAAACCAGCCCCGACGAAGACGAGCGCCTCGAAATCATGCTCGTCCCGCTCTCCGAACTCCTCCGCCTCATCGACAAAGGCGAAATCCACGACGGCAAAACCCTCATCGCCGCGACTCTCTACGCCCGCGTGAGAGCGAAATCCAAACGCCGCAGGAAATAGTCGTCGAGCACCGTTCCATCAGCTTCGCAGCAGAGGTAAGACCCATGGCATTCAAGGATGATCAAGTAACCAGACGAACTTTTCTCGCAGGCGCAGGAGCGTTGGCAGCCAGTTCGCTCATCACGCCCTCCTGGTCGGCCACCAGCACTCCTGCCGCGTCCCTCGGCGAATGGCTCGACGACGATTACGGCCTACCTTGCTACCACTACACCGGCCCCATGCGCTTCCCCGACAGCCCAAAACGAGACGGCGAAGCCATGATTCCCGACGATCCATACTTCCTACTCGGCAACTATCGCCTCACGCTCTTCACGCACGCCAGCGGACTGTATCAAATCCTCACCGGCGAGCGCGCATGGGGACGCATGAATCAGGGCGACTCCAGATGGAGCGGAGCCAACCAGGCCACAGTCGAATTCTCCGGTCAAAAACACAACCTCATAGGACTCGACGAGCCAGCAGCAGCGGCGGCGACGAAGCGCTTCGGCGTAGGGTTCGCGCGTTACGACTACACTCTTGGCCCAGACCTCACCGTCACGCGGCAACTTTCCGTCGCGCCGTCAACAAAAGCAGGCGAAGGCACCTCCGCCTTTCTCATGCAGGTCCGCCTCCACAACACCAGCTCCGCGCCCATCACCCTTCGCTACACGGAAACCGTTCGCGCCCAATATCAACAGCTCTTCGCCATATGGGACGACTTCCAGCACGAAGTCTCCTGGACACCTCAGCGCGTGCAGCAATCTGGCGGCACCGTCCAGGTCAGCTTCACCGCGCACGGCAAGCGCCTTCTAACCTTCGCGCCGCCCGGACAAATGACACGCTTCGAGCAGTTTCCGCCCGCTCTCTTCGTCAAAGCCATCAGCGCGAACACCGCCACCAGCGATAACGGCAACATCGGCATCAGCAGCAGCCTCACCCTCCAGCCAAACGAAGAACACGAACTCGCCTTCGTAATCGGCTATACGCGTGACGCCGCCACCATCGACCCACTAACCGCAAAACTCAACACCGTCGCCGCCCCACACGACACCGTCGGTTCCGCATATGCCGACGCGTGGCGCCGCACAATTCCGGCATTTGCCAACGAGCCCGACACCACTCTCCGCCGCGAGATGCGCTGGAACGCCGCAGCACTCGAAGCAATGACAAGCTGGCGCGAATACTACGACGAAACCGTAGTCCCGCAGGGCACAATGTACGACTACATCTGGGGCGAAATGGCCTCCAGCCGCGATCTCGCACAGCAGGCTCTCCCCTTCTGCCACACCAATCCCACCATCGCGCGCTCCACGCTGCGCTTCATCATGAAGCGAATGCTCCCCGACGGAGAAATCAAACTCAACGATCAGGGCTTCGGATGGGCCGCCAGCGGCGCGCAGCAAACCAGTGACCAGCAACTCTATTTCTTCCTCCTGCTCGCTGAATACCTCCGCGTCACCCACGACGCATCCGTCCTCACCGAGCAGATCGGATATTATCCGCTCGAAAACTCCGGACACGACACGGGCCTCGCCCACGTCCGCCAGGCGTTCCTCTTCCTGCGCGATCGCGTCGGCGTAGGCACTCACGGCATCGTCCGCCGCTGGAACTCCGACTGGAACGACATGTTCGGCTGGTGGCCGAGTCCCATACCCTACAACATCGAGTTCGAGATCGGCGAAAGCCACATGAACTCCGCCATGGCCGTCGTAATTCTCGGCGACCTGGCAACAACCATCGATGCCGCGCACGATCCTGCCGCGTCTGAACTGACCGCCGCCATGCGCGAATACCGCACCCAGTTGCACGAAGCCTTCACCAAAGATCTCGGCGACCGCGCCTTTCCACGCCGCGCATGGATCGATCCAAGAACCCCGCTCGGCGAAGACAACATGTGGCTTGAGCCGCAAGGCTACACGCTGCTCATCCCCGAATTCAGCGCCGATCGCAAGCGGCGCCTCTTTTCCGAACTGCAACAACGTCTGCTCGCAGGAGAGGCAATGGGCGCACGTCAGATCGAGAAGCCGACGCCCCAGTCCGAAACCCTCGCAGGCTCACGAGAAAACGGCGGCTTCTGGTACGCGCTCAACGGCCCGCTCATTCTCGGAGTAGCCACCTTCAATCGCAACGCCGCCGAAACCCTCCTCCGCCGCATGACCTTCGCCAATTACGCCCGAACCTACCCCGATTACTGGACAGGACAATGGAGCGCCTCCGACAGTCTCGACTCGTCCCTGCTCAAAACCAGCGGCCTGTCATCGGCCATCCCCTGGTGCGCGCACTCTCACGCGTGGCCGTTGTACTGCTACCTCCGGCTACGATCCGCCGATCAGCACTGAGCGCCAAAAACTAAAAATTGGACATCCCTCCAATCCGGGAGTAGTGTGGTAGCGCTCACGAATGAACGACGCTAACACCCACCAGATCGTTAAAACCCCCTCTCCCATCTGGCAAGTCTTCCCCCTTATCGCCTGCCATTCCTGATCAAAATCCACATCACGCCCCAGGAGGCGAGCATCCATGAAACAACGTTTTGGATCTACGGTTCCCCTGTGTCTTTTAGTCGCAGGACTAGGTTTTGCCGGAACAGCTCCGGCAGTCGCGCAGGATCAAACCAACACAACGCCCCCACCAAAAGTTCTGGAAATCACCACCGAAGTTACCAAGCCGTATGTGGGTGGGGCTCCTCATGAAAAGACCGAGGCCCTGTTTGCACAGGCATCCAGAGATGCTAAGTGGCCCGAACACTATATCGGTATGACTTCCCTCACCGGCAAGGAACGGGCAATCTTCGTTCAGGGCTACGACTCCTTCGCCGACTGGCAAAAGGATATGAACGCTTCGCACAAGGACGCCGCATATTCAGCAAAGATCGATGATGCACTGGCCGCCGACTCAGCTTTGCTCGAGTCCGTCTCCACCAGCGCCTTCGTATACCGCGATGACCTCAGCCTGCGGGGCCCGGTCGATGTGGGGCACATGCGCTATTTCGAGATCACCGTCTTCCATGTCCGCCTCGGACACGAGAAGGACTGGGAGAACCTGTCCAAGATGTACATCGACGCTTATGACAAAGTGGCCGGCGCGCATTGGGCCACATTTGAGAAACTGTATGGCACAGACAGCGGGGGCACATTCATTATCGTCACCCCGATGAAAACTCTCGGAGAAGCAGATCAGGAGATCGTCGACGACAAGAATTTGTCATCCACAGTCAGCGCCGACCAAATGAAGAAGATGATGGACCTCGGCACAGCGACCATCGAGTCCATCGAATCGAATCTGTTCGCCGTCAACCCCAAGATGAGCTACCCGATGGACAAGTGGGCCCAGGCCGACCCCGACTTCTGGAACCCGAAATAACGTATCAGCTCCACCATTGGGTTTCCGCCCGCGGCTGCAATTTGCTCCAGTCGGCGGAAACCCAAAATTACTTCCATCCCTATCCAACATCCCGCACTACGCCCAGGAGGCGTGAATCCATGAAAACTTGTATCGGATCCAAAGTTCCCCTGTGTCTTCTATTCGCAGGTCTCACCCTCAGCGCTCCGCCATCGCTGTTCGCCCAGCATGAAGCAGGTCAAGCACAGGGTCCCAGCAAATACTTGTATCTGACCAATGTCGACCTCAAAGCCGAACAGAGCAACGCATTCCAGAAGCTGGAAAGCGATGAGGTTCAGGCCCAGCGCGCAGCCAATGCCCCGAGCCACTACCTCGCCATGTGGCCCATCACCGGCAGCGACCATGTGCTCTTTACGCACGGGTTTGACTCCTTCGCCGATCTGCAAAAGAATCATGAAGCAACCATGGCCATGTCCAAACTCATGGACACGCTGAGAACTGACGGTGCCGCCGAAGCCCCACTCATCGCCGACAGGCACACCAGCATCTACGTCTACAAGGAAGACCTCAGCCTCAACGCCCCCGTCGATCTCTCAAAAATGCGCTTTATGAGGATCATTCTCTTCCATGTCCGCTCCGGCGAAGATCAGGACTGGCAACATCTCGCGAAGCTCTTCATCAAGGCCTATCAAACTTCCATTCCCGAAGCCCGCTGGGCCATGTTCCAGAAGATGTACGGTGTCGGCAGTGACAACACCTATATCCTCGTCACTCCCATGGAGTCTCTCTCAGTCGTGGATGGCATGGAAGCAGATGGCCCGAAATTCGAGTCCGCCGTGGGCGCAGATCAGCTTCAAATGCTCCGGAAAGGTTTATCTGCCACCGTCGAATCCTCCGAATCCGACCTCTTTGCCTTCAGCCCGCAGATGAGCTACGTGCCCGACTCATGGGCTACGTCTTCCCCTGACTTCTGGGGCAAAAAATAACTGTTTCGAACAACCCCGCATAAAATCGAATGCCCATCCCCGCGCTCCAGAGGATGGGCATTCTCATTTCCGCGAAACTTCTGCGCCTTTTTGCCGCTTACGCCTGGACGGCCGCACCTTCGCAGTTCACCATCCACGGCACATGAAATTTATCGATGCACATTCCGAACGCTGGAGACCAGAACGTCTCCGATATCGGCATCTGCACCTGCCCGCCCTCCGACAATCCTTTGAAGATGCGCTCTGCCTCCGCCTTGTCCTTCGTGCTTACACACACGCAGAATCCTGACGGCTTCACTTCTCTCCCCTCCGGATGGTCCGCTCCCTGCAGCAATCCGCCCGGAGTCTGCAGCGATACGTGCATGATCTTGTCCCTCCAGTTCGGAGCCGTTTTGTCCGCCATCGGCGATTCGCGATTCGTCATCATCATCGTGATCTTTCCACCGATCACCTTCTCGTAAAACTCAAACGCCGCTTTGCAATCACCGCCAAAACCCAGGTACGTCGTTATCTGCATCGTCTTCCTCCTTTTCCCCGAATGAAATTTTTTGAATTAACTTCTTACGCACGTTCTATCCGATCGCGCCCGGCCTGCCCGCTATCCTCCGCAACAATCCCGCCTGTCCAGCGTGGTACGACTGATGAAAGAACACCGTCGTCATCAGCGAACGCATCGTCTCCTTCGGATTGTTGCTCGGAGAAAACGGAGCCGGCGCGTCCAGAGCTTCCGTCGTCAGTCCCGCAAGTCCCGCCTCGACGCGCTTCGCTGCTTCATCCCACGCCGCCATCAACTCCGTCATCTCCAAAGCGCCGTCGGCACCCTTTAAGGCAGGAACCCCGCGCGCATACCGTTCGGTTGCATCTTTCTTCATCACCGGAGCCTGTCCCAGCGCGGGCAACACCTTGTCGTAAACGTGCAGAAGATGCCCCACCACCCAATTCAAACAATTCCCCTCCGGCTCGGGCTGAATCAAGCTCTCCTCCTGCGAAAAACCATCCGCGCAGCGCCGAACCACTCCATGAATCGTTCGCACAAGCTGTCGATAAACCTGCGTCTCCCCAACCTGTTCCACTACCGCTGTCTCCATAACCTTCTCCAATCCTCTCTGTCTTCAACCAAAATCCCGGCCGCCCGTACGCCCACTCCCCGCGACCAACGGGAGCGGCCACATAAGCAACGTCAGGATGGCGCGAAGCGCGTGTCGCCGAACGCGAAGTTCCCGCCGGCGATCGCTCCAATTATCAGCAGCGGCTCCGCGCCCGACGCCACCGCCTCCGGCAGCGCCGCATCCACCGGCTCATGCGACCAATCCTCCTCGCATGCAAAGAACCTCAGAAACGCCCGTCGCTCCAGCGTTCCGTGGTCCCGAATCGTCCCCTTCAGCGTCGGATACCGCGCCTCCAGAGCATCCATCACACTCCGCACCGAGACCACCCCGGCAACATCCAGCCTCACCTCGCCCGAAACACCGGCGAGCGTCCGCAAATGCGCTGGCAGCTCTACCCGTATCTCGCTCACGAGAGTGTTCCGGGGCCCCCAACGAGCGGTCGTTGCTCGTTGGGGTGGAGTGTCTGAACCTCCACCGAAAGCACGCCCGGCAAATCCCGCACAATCGGAGCCCAGCTATCGCCCCCATCCGCCGACGCATACACCTGTCCACCCGTCGTGCCAAAATAAACGCCGCATTTGTCCAGTGAATCCACCGCCATCGCGTCCCGCAGCACATTCACATAGCAATCGCTCTGCGGAAGCCCCTTCGTCAGCGGCTCCCACTCGTTCCCGCCCGTCTTGCTGCGATAAACCCGCAGCCTCCCCTCCAGCGGAAAGTGCTCCGAATCGCTCTTGATCGGCACCACATAAATCGTCTCCGGCTCATGCGCATGAATATCAATCGCAAATCCGAAATCCGTGGGTAGGTTCCCGCTCACCTCCGTCCACGAGTCGCCCGCGTTATCGCTCCGCATCACGTCCCAGTGCTTCTGCATAAACAGAACTCCCGGCCGCGACCCATGCATCGCAATGTGGTGAACGCAATGCCCAATCTCCGCGTTCGGATCGGGAATATACTGCGAGTGCAGTCCCTTGTTGATTGGCTTCCACGTCGTCCCGCCATCATCCGTCCTGAAAGCGCCTGCCGCCGAAATCGCGATGTATATCCGCCCCGCATCCTTCGGATCCAGAATCACCGTATGCAGACACATTCCGCCCGCACCCGGCTGCCAGTGCGGACCCGTCCCGTGCTTCCGCAGCCCCGGCAGCTCCGTCCAGTTCATCCCGCCGTCCGTCGAGCGAAACAGCGCCGCATCCTCCACGCCCGCATACACCGTCTCCGCATCCGTCAGCGAAGGCTCCAGGTGCCACACCCGCTTGAACTCCCAAGGATGCGGCGTCCCGTCATACCACTGGTGCGTGCCCGCATCGCCCTCGTAGGCAAACTTGTTCCCCACCGGCTCCCACGTCTTGCCGCCGTCATTCGACCGCTGCATCACCTGTCCAAACCACCCCGACGTCTGCGACGCATAAATTCGCTCCGGATCAACCGGCGATCCCTTCATGTGATAAATCTCCCAACCGGCAAAGTGAGGCCCGCTCACCTCCCACTTGTCACGCTTCCCGTCTGAAGTCAGCACAAACGCGCCCTTCTTCGTGCCCACCAGAACCCGTACCTTGCTCATATCTCCAGTCCTTTCCTTATTCGTTTTTTTCTGCCGCCACTCGACTTCACCTCATCCACAAACGGCGGCAGAAACGGAACCGGATCGCGCTCCCGCCATCGCCGCCGCACTTCCTCAACAACCCACTCGCGATTCGCTTCCATCTGCGCCATCACATCGCAAGGTGCCGCCGTCTCCTCCCAACGCGCCGCCCACACCAGCAGCTCCAGCATCATCGGAGCCAGATCAATCCCCTTCTGCGTAAGCCGGTAGTGTACTCGACGCCCGTCGCTCTCGTCCGGCTCGGTCGAGACAATCCCCGCCGCCTGCAACCTTTCCAGCCGGTCCGCAAGGATATTCGTCGCAATCCCCTCGCCCGACTCCTGAAATTCCTTAAACGTTTTATACCCGCGAACCATCATGTCGCGAATCAGCAGCAGCGACCACCGGTCTCCAAACCGCTCCAGAGACACATTCACCGGGCAACCAGACCGCCCACGCAATGTGTCCTTCTCCGCCATGGCAGCCAAATTACTAAATTAGACTTGCAAATTGCAAGTAACATTTTCGAGGCAAACGCTTACTCAAAAACTTTTTCGGCCCATCACACGGCCGTGCCCTTAGTAATCAAAATTCGCGTAACTATTGATTGACAGCCGTAAGACCCGCTGCCACAATTGAGCGGCATTCTGGGAAAGAAAGCATAGTTGTCCACTCACAGAGGGAGAGGTCATGACTAGGAGATTTAGTTCTTTTCTGCTCGCAATCATTGCCATTCTGGCAATCGGCACAATTGATTCTCAAGCGCAGTACCTGTTAACCCGTCATGTGCGAGACGTGGTCCGCAACGGCAACGCACAGCTCGTCGGCCAGCTTCCGGCGGGTCAGCTCATGACCCTGAACATTGTTCTGCCGCTACGCGACCAGGCAGGCCTGGAGAACTTCTTGACGGATCTCTATGACCCGTCAAGCCCCAGCTTCCACCACTACCTCACCGTGCCCGAGTTCACCGCGCGCTTTGGTCCCACCCAGGCCGACTATGACACCGTAGTCACCTTCGCGAAAAAGAACGGACTGACTGTAATTGGTGGCAGCCGCGACGCGATGGACGTACAGGTCAGAGGCCCCGTTTCGGCCGTCGAATCCGCCTTCCACGTAAGCATGCGCGCTTACAAGCACCCCACCGAGAACCGTAATTTCTTCTCGCCGGACCGCGAGCCCACTACAAACCTCTCCTTACAGCTCTGGCACGTCTCCGGCTTGGACAACTACTCCATCCCGCATCCTCTTTATGTTAAGAAGAGCGACTACGCAGCCGCCCTCGGTATCGACGCCAGGAACGTGGTCTCCCACGCCACCACCGGCTCCGGCCCTTCGGCTTCATTCCTCGGCAGCGACATGCGCGCCGCCTACTACGGCAGCGGATCGCTCACCGGTGCCGGCCAGAACCTCGGACTCTTCGAGTATGAAGGCACCGACCTCGCCGACCTCACCACCTACTTCAAGAACGTAGGCCAGACCAACAACGTGCCCATCACCCTGCTTTCCACCGATGGCACCAGCACCTCCTGCGTCTATTCCAGCGGCCGTTGCGATGACACCGAACAGACTCTCGATATGACCCAGGCCATCGGCATGGCTCCCGGCCTGTCAAGCCTCGTCATGTACATCGGATCCCTCGATACCGCAATCATCGGCGCTATGACGACGCACAGCCCTCTGCCTACTACAATTGGCTGCTCATGGGGCTGGACGCCAGCTGACGCCAGCACGCTCGACCCGTACTTCGAAAAGATGGCGGCCCAGGGACAAAACTTCTTCGCTGCGTCCGGAGACAGCTCCACCTGGTCTTCCAGAAACGAAGCGTGGCCGGCCGACGATGCAAATGTCATGTCCGTCGGCGGCACCGACCTCACAACCGCCAGCGCCGCCGGCCCCTGGGCGTCTGAAACCGCCTGGACTGATAGCGGCGGCGGCATCTCCCCGGACAAGATCGCCATCCCCTCGTGGCAGCAACTCGCGGGCGTGATCAACTCCAGCAACAAGGGATCGACAACCCTCCGCAACGGCCCTGACGTTTCAGCCAATGCCAACTTCACCTTCTATACCTGTGCCGACCAGACCACCTGCCTCGCCAACGAGTACGGAGGCACCAGCTTCGCCGCTCCCATGTGGGCTGGCTACATCGCCCTGGTCAACCAGCAATTGGTCGCCAACGGCGATTCCACCATCGGCTTCATCAACCCAACCATCTACGCACAGAATGTCGGCTCCGGCTACACCACGGACTTCCACGACATCACCAGCGGCACATCTGGCAGCTACTCGGCCGTCACCGGATACGATCTCGTCACCGGATGGGGCAGCCCCAACAGCGGACTCATCGCAGCACTCACCGGATCGACCACACAGACGCCCGCATTTACCATCTCCGCTAATCCCGCTTCCCTTTCCGTCGCAGCGGGTAGCAACGGATCCTCCACCATCACCACTGCCGTCTCCGGTGGATTCAACGCCGCCGTCGCTCTCAGCTACTCTGGCGCGCCAACCGGAGTGACCGTCGGCTTCAGCCCGTCGTCCATCGCTGCGCCTGGCTCTGGAACCTCCACGGCAACGTTCACCGTAGCTTCCACCACGGCGGCCGGGACCTACAACATCACCATAACCGGAACCGGCGGCGGCCTCACCCACTCGACTACCGTCTCCCTCACGGTCACCTCTGGAGTCACGGCCAACTTCACCGTCTCCGCCTCGCCAACCTCGATTACGGTAGCCCGCAATTCCTCCGGAACCTCAACCATCACCACGACCGTCTCCGGCGGATTTAACTCGGCAGTGACCTTGTCTGCATCCGGACAGGGCAGCGGCCAAACCGTCACCTTCAGTCCCGGCACCATTGCGGCGCCGGGATCGGGCACGTCGACAATGACCGTAAAGGTCGGAAGTCACTCCGCCACCGGAGACCACACCATCACCATCACGGCAACCGGTGGAGGCAAGACGCAAAAGGCCACCGTCACCCTCGACGTAATCAAATAAGGCATAACAAACCGTTCCATCCCGCACCAAGTAAAAGGCCCGGACAAAACGTCCGGGCCTTTTCGTGCAATCAGCCAGGTATCCCACCCCTCACTATCGCGAAATGGGAGCAAAGTGGAGAAGCAAATAAAGAGGCCCGGGCCAAAGTCCGAGCCTCTTTACGCCAACGGGAACGGTTTTTAGAAAATCGCGCCAGGCCCACAAATCACCAGCTTAAATTTGCCGATGTTTACCTACATTTCTCGCGGGCGGCGATCAAGCTCATTTTCTATCTCGATTTTTATTGCGGCAACACGTTGCCTACTCATTAGATAGGTTCCCGCAATAGGCTCATCGCTGTGATTGGCCATGACGAATATCTCAGCGGAAGCCCCATAGAGCAATCGAACTAATGTTGTCGATTCGACAAGCCTATTGGCAGAAACCCAACGCTGTATAGCGTTTGCGCTGAGCGCGAATAGCTGTTCACTCTTAGACACCGCGTTAACGACCTTCAATATCTGTCTTTGCGCATCAACGCGGCTGCAAAACTCGTTCATGTTCCCTCGCCTTCGCCATTAAATCTTTCATCCATTCATCAATCATCTCGAATTCAGAAACAGCGATCGAGAATTCTTGCTCACTAATGTCGGCCCCAGAGCTGCGGGTGGACAAAATGCGCGACCTTTCGAGTATGCGGTAACAATTCGGTGAAAGCGGAAGTACGAACTCGCCACCGAGGGTAAGCGCCGCATGCCGGGAGAAGTTAGGCGCGCCGAGAACTCCCAAAGCAAAACAGGTAGCAATATTTCTAACGCTCAAGAAGATGGCGGACAGGTCAAACACTCTGCTCATTGAGTTTTCAGCCAGAGACGAGCGCGCCGTACAAAATACGCCAAAGAATTTCTCACAATCTCGCACACAGTGAGTATAGGGCGCCGGCTGTCCTAAAGATTGCAAGAAATTGAGGCCGTCGGACGCGAAGAGTAGACGTGACTCGAGCATCAGATGCCACGCAAACGGGCTCCCCTGCGACCAGAGAATGGCAATCTTGGAGTAGGAGTAAATGGAATACTTGTTCGGGTCAAATCGAGCGTCGCGGCCATCTACCAAAGCCAGCAGGTCAACATCTGAATTTCGCGACACCTCTCCCCGACACACGGAGCCAAAAGCATAAATATGCATTGTTACCGCCTACTAAAACGCTTCAGAAGAACTGCCATTAAAGCGGCGAACGAAAGCAAGCGAGCCGTAGAAACTGTCGTCAAATACAAATATGAATACTGCGGAAAAGCCCTGACTCCCAGAAAAACTTCGGGAGCGACACGGATACCCCGCCAATAACTCACAATTTGGCGAGGATCCCCTACCTTTATCGAGTCATAAACCGCCATGACCACGAAGAAACAGCATATAGAACGCACCAGCTTAAAAGCGCTCTCGCCATTTCCCCAAAGAAGATCCAATGCGCTAAACCAGAACCACCTGCCGAAGTATTCCACTCGCCTGAACCCCGGATATTTATTGCGGTAGTAGGTATTTTTTGAGTGCCAGGCCTCATACAAGTGTGTTCCGGTTGCCTGCAGCTCGACTCTGATAGCCTTATTGACCGATTCGGCTTCTCCGAGTTGCTGATAGTTAACTCGAAGAGTTTTGGCAAACTTTGCTTTTAGATTCTCAAAGTTGGGAGCCTCCTTTTCCAAAATGTCGTCAGCAATTACCGTTTTTTCAAATGTCGCGTAGTCGAATTTGCACCCGGAGAACGTGGAACCGTAAAAACTTGTGGACATGAAACGACAACCCGTGAAATCGCACCCGGTAAAAGTGCACTCTCGTAGATAGCAACCATCAAAGATCGAGTGCTGAAAATTTACTTTGGTAAACTTCTTGCCTTTCGCAACGAGCCTGACAAACAGGTGGTTTATATATGCCACATCACCAGGTTCATCGGAGGCAAACTTAAGGTCGTGCTGGGCAACCCGTCTTGAAGGGATAAGCATGTATGGATCTCGGCTCTCTTCAGTCTATGCACGCTTGTTGAAATAATGTTCTGAATAATATATTCCGCGCTCCGAATAACCATCTGCTTGCTTTGGAATCTGAGGCTTGCTACAGATTCTAAACGTAGACGGTCATGCGCGGAACAACCGTGACAAGCCATTCACCGCTTCCTAGTTGCTAATTCCCGGATGCGAAGTCTCGGTATGATTTTCATCCACTGCAGGGAGCGAAAGCCGCACTGGGGTCCCAAGACTCGGGCCTTCAAACATGTGCTGCTTAGACGGAATCCGAGAAAGTCGACCTCGCGCGCCGCACCATTGCCCACTCCCCCCAAAAGAAAAAGGAAAACCAAACCACCCCAATCTGCGTCTCTACAACAGGCAGGTTGGTAGTACGTCCCCCAACCGAATCTGCTTTCAAGGAAGGGCAAGGCTCGTGGCTCAATACACAGGCAAGGTCAAGTGGTTTAACAACGCAAAGGGTTATGGATTTATCGGACGCGATGAGGGTCCGGACGTCTTTGTGCACTACAGCGCCATCCAGATCGATGGGTACAAAAGTTTGAAAGAAGGCGACGAAGTCGAATTCGACATCATTGAAGGTCAGAAGGGTCCGCAGGCCGACCAGGTAACCCGGCACCACGAAGAAGCCGCCTGACGCCTCTATCTAGACGTTAGTGCGCTCGTCGAGCAAGGAAAAGATGAGCGCCCGCGCAATACAAACCCAGTGCGCCCAACCGGCGGCTGGGTTTTTGCGCCTTCAACCCAATCTATCAAGCCCCACATGAAAACTACCCGGCCAACCCCAACAAACCAGGCAACTTAAAATAACCTCAATCTGCATTTGAAATATCCCAATTCGCTATACTTAAGATAGAAGCCTCAACTCACCATAGCCGTCCTCAACATTTCAATAACTTGTTTATTACGAATAAGATAGCTCTAAGCCTTTTATTTTTAAGAACATACAAAGTACAAACCAGTTAACTCATTTAGAATCAATCTAAAACAGAAAACAGGAGGGAGGGGCCCGCAGGCCTGGCAGAAAAGCAGACGTAGAAAAACATGGCCTGTCAAACAAAGCTCGAACGGAGATCGAGTCACTCGTCACCCGTTAACTCATTGGAAAGCTTAGAACACTCTTTAATAACAATGACTTACATAGAGCCAGCGATACAGGCAATCGTTTAGAATCTATGATTTACAAAAAAAAGTCCCCGGGGGTACTCTTAAGAAGCGATGGACAACCGGACCATAGCCCAGCTTCTCGATGAAACCGCCGACCTGCTCGAGATCAGCGCCGCCGATCCCTTCCGCATCCGCTCCTACCGCCGAGCCGCCGAAGCCGTCGAATCGAGCACCGTCCAGTTAAGCGAAATCGCGGACGACCCCAAAAAACTTCTCGCGATTCCCGGCATCGGAAAGGGCATGGCCGCCAACATTCGCGACATGCACACCACCGGAACCCTGCCCCTCCGCGAAGAACTATTACAAAAGTACCGTCCCACCATGCTCGACCTCCTGAAACTGCCAGGGATGGGGCCAAAATCGGTAGCCCTCATGTGGGAAGCGCTGCAAATCGCATCGATTGAAGAACTCGAAGCAGCCATCGTCGCCGGAACCTTAGCCACTCTCCCCCGCTTCAGAGCAAAGCAGGTAGAAAAACTCCGCAAAGGCATCGAAGACTACAAAAAGAACAGCGGACGCTTCCTGATCGACGTAGCCGAAACCGCCGCCGAAAAGCTCATCGCCTACTTGAAAGACTTCCCCGGCCTCGAAACCATTGAACCCGCCGGGTCGCTCCGCCGAGGCCGCGAAACCAACGGAGACCTCGACATCCTCGTAACCGGCCCAGCCTGCTCTGAGGACAAAGTCGCCGCTGCCGTAGACTACACTGCCGCCTATCCGCCCATCGCAGACCTGATAGCGAAGGGCCAGAACAAAGTAAGCTTCCGCCTCCGCAACGGACTCCAGGTAGACGTCCGCCTCCTGCCCGAAGCTTCCTACGGAGCCGCCCTCCAGTACTTCACAGGCTCCAAAATGCACAACGTATCCATCCGTCAGCGAGCCCTCAAGCGCGGCTACACGCTGAACGAATACGCTCTCGCCCGAGTCGACGACGGCTCCGTCGTAGCCGGAATCACCGAACACGAAATCTACGAAGCCCTCGGGCTCCAATGGATTCCCCCCGAACTCCGCGAGAACAACGGCGAGATCGAAGCCGCCGAAGCGCGCGCCCTGCCCTTCCTAATCGAGCAGCGCGACATCCGCGGCGACGTGCACATGCACACCAACGCCACCGACGGACGCAACACCATCCGCGAAATGGCCGAAGCCGCCATCGCCCGCGGCTACGAGTACATCGCCATCACCGACCACTCCAAGAACCTCGCCATGACCAACGGCCTCGACGACGAGCGCGCCCTCGCTCACATCCGTCGCATCCGCGAAGTCGAACAGGAGCTTGACGGGCAAATCCGCATCTTTCCCGGCATCGAAGTCGATATCCTCGGCGACGGCGCGCTCGATCTCTCCGACGAAGTTCTCGCCCAAATGGACGTGGTCATCGCCAGCGTCCACTCCCTCTTCAACCAGCCGGAAGAGGAGATGACCGCGCGCGTGCTCCGCGCCATCGAGAACCCTTACGTGCGCATCCTCGGCCACCCCACTGGCAGGCTTCTGCTAAGGCGCGAGGCTTTCCAGATCAACCTGCCCGCGGTCATGCGCCGCGCCGCCGAGCTGGGAGTGGCAATGGAGCACAACGCCTACCCAGACCGCCTCGATCTCTGCGATCGCGACCTGAGGCTGGCGAAAGAAGTGGGCTGCAAGATCGTAATCAACACCGACTCGCATCATACAAGTCACATGGAAAAGATGCGCTACGGAATTCGCCAGCTTCGACGGGCGTGGCTGCGGAAGGAAGATGTGTTGAACACCCTCGGCGCACACCAGTTCCTCGCCGCACTGCGCCCCAGAGCCATATAGCCAGATCAGCCTGACTGCACCGGAGTAGAATGCGAGCACGCAAAATATGAACGAAGAAAACACATCGTACCGGGCGCTCTTCATCGTTATAGCCGCCATAGTGATCGTCGTCACCGTAATCGGCAGCTATGTTTTGATCAACCGCGTTCCGCCTCTCTATTCCGGACAGGTCCTGAGCGTAAACATCTTCCCTATCCACCGCGATCTGAGTCAGAAAGGCAGCACCGAAGGAATAGGCGGAGAAAACGAAGTCTACGACCAGATGCTGGTTCTCGCCGATGTCCGCATCCAGAACACGGCGAAGATTCCGCTCTTTCTGCACGACATGTGGGCCAACGTAAACCTGCCCGACGAGTCCGACCGCTCAACTGCCGCATCCGCATCAGACTTCGACAAGATATTCATCGCGTACCCGGAACTGCAGAAGTTTAAGAAAAATCCGCTGCCGCGCGACATCACTCTGCAACCTGGGCAGCAGGTTGAAGGAATGATGGTCTTCAATTACCAGATGAACCTCGCGCAGTTCGGAACACGCAGCGGCATGGACATCAGCATTTCGTTCCTTCACCAGGGTCCGCTCGTGATGCATGTAGCGAAATGACGATTCCGCAAACCCGCCACAACACGATGGTTGCAAAATAAGCGCCTGGACAACGACCCAGCGGAAAAACCAGCGGCAATCTGAGCCCCGACCAAAGGGAGGACCCCTACGCTAACACCAGAAAGGCGGCGAAGCCGCGTATGCCCGGGACGGCCAGTCCGCGGCGAGTCCCTAGTGGATCACGCCCATGTTGTCCGCGGGCCAGTAAACAAACGCGGCCTTGCCATAGATGAGATCGCGCGCAACCGGACCGAAGTCACGGCTATCGCTTGAAATGGAGCGATGGTCGCCCATTACGAAATAGTCTCCCCGCGGAATCACTATCTCCGGAATCGAGCGTCTGTCCCGGAAGCTGCGCGGAACATACGGCTCCTGGATGCGCTGGCCGTTCACATACACGCGGCCCTCGTCGACGCTCAAAGTATCCCCGGGCAGCGCTATGATGCGCTTGATGTAGCTCTTCGAGGGGTCGAGCGGGTAATGGAACACCACCACGTCTCCGCGCGAGATGTTCTCAAAGTGATACGCGAACTTGTTAATGAACAAGCGGTCCTGGTCGCGAAGTTCCGGCTGCATTGATGTGCCTTCGACGCGCACCGGCTGGTACAGAAAGGTAATAATCAGGAACGACGCCGCGACCGAAATCAGAACGTCCCGCACCCAGAGACGAAGATGGCTCCGTGCGGGAGATTTCTGACCGGGTTCGACCGGGTCTGGGCCGGGATTTACGTCTGAGGCTGGATCAGTATTCTGGTCGATCATCGTGCAAAATTCGCTCTTTCTATTGTATCTGCCGCGCAGATTGGGTGTCTTAAGAAGAGACGGATTGAACTCATCTCTGGTAGCAGGCGGGTTTCGGCTACTATAAGCGCACGGATATGACAGCCCTCGCGTCCTCCATTCCCGATTCCGCACCTGATGGCCGGCAACGCTTCGGTGCAGCGCATGCTGTCCTGGAGCAGGCCATTCGCGATCGCGTCTTTCCCGGCGCGGCTTATGGCATTCTTCTCGACGGCGAGGTCGTCGCGCTCGATGCGGCCGGGCAATTCACCTACGACTCCGCATCGCCGCATGTCACGCTGTCCACGGTCTTCGATCTGGCCAGCCTCACCAAAGTGATCGCGACCACATCCCTCGCCATGCTGCTCTTGGATCGTGGTGTTCTCAACCTTGATGCGTGCCTCGGCGACATCCTCCCCGGATTCGTAATCGGCATGGCGCCCGGCTCGGGCAAGAATCGGGTCACGCTACGTTCGCTGCTCGCGCACTCATCCGGGTTGCCGGGATATGCCCGCCTCTTCGAGCAGCATTCCTCGCCTGAGGCCATGCTGCGTGCCGTGTTGCGGATGCCCCTCGACGCTCCTCCCGGCGCGCGCGCGGAATACTCCGACATAGGTTTCATCCTGCTCGGCAAGGCTCTCGAAGTTCTCTCGGGAGATCTTTTGTCCCGCTTCTTTCAGCGGGAGATCGTCGCGCCCCTTGGCCTTGAAACTACTCGCTTCTGCGCCCCCCCGAACTGGCGCGGACACATTCCGCCAACCGAGGATGACAAGACCTTCCGCCACCGCGTCATTCAAGGCGAGGTGGAGGACGAGAACTGCTTCGCCCTGGGAGGCATCGCTGGGCACGCAGGACTCTTCGCCAACGCTCTTGATGTTCTGCGCTTCGCAGCTTGCATCCTTGCCGAAGGGCGAACCATGAACGGTAAACAACTCTTCCAGCCGGAGACAGTGCGAGTGTTTGCAACCCGGCAGACCGAGCCGGAAGGCACCACGCGTGCCCTCGGCTGGGATACTCCAAGCTCACCATCCTCTTCCGGGAAATTCTTCAGCCCCCAATCCATCGGTCACCTCGGCTACGCCGGAACCTCGCTCTGGATCGACCCCGTCCGCCGCCTCGCCGTCGTCCTGCTCACCAACCGCACCTGGCCCGACCGTGCCAACGATGCAATCCGCAGCGTACGTCCCTCCTTTCACGACGCCATCGCCGCGGGTCTGCAATAGTCCGCAACGAACTAAACCACTCAAGGGAAATTACCGCATGGCCAGCGTAAGAAGGGCCCGGTACCCTCTTGGACGGCAAGTCGCATTAAATCGTGGTCAACCCTACCCCAAAGGCGATAGAATGAGGCAGCACACGTTCGAGAAATTGGACTAACTATGGCCACTATGACGCAACCCCAGACCGGCAACAAAACTACAAATCACACGCCGGAAACACCCCATACCAATCTGCACGATCTCATCACGGAAAGCTCCAATGAAGCTTCGCAAGGCTTCGACACCAAGTCGGCGCTGGAGATCGCTCGCATCATCAACCATGAGGACTCGAAGGTTGCTGCCGCAGTCAAGAAGGCTCTGCCCGAGATCGCCCAGGTAATCGATTCCGTCGCGCGCAGTCTGCGCGACGGTGGACGCCTTATCTACATTGGCGCCGGATCGAGCGGACGCATCGCCTCGCTCGACGCCTGCGAGTGTCCTCCGTACTTTTCGACCTCGCCGCAGACCATCCAGTACATCATGGCCGGCGGCCCGAAGGCGCTTGCCTCGCCAGTTGAGGTGAACGAAGATTCCGAGGAACTGGGCCAGCGCGACATAGCCCGCCGCCGCCCCAGCCGCAAAGACGTCATCATCGGACTCTCGGCGAGCGGGCGCACTCCTTACGTTGTTGCAGCCATCGCCTACGCTCGCGCGCGCGGCGCGAAGACCGCCTGCATTACCTGCAATCAGAACACTCCGCTGGCGGCAGCGGCGGACATCGCCATTGTGGCCGATGTCGGCCCCGAGGTCATCTCCGGCTCGACCCGCATGAAGGCGGCGACCGCTCAGAAGATGATCACCAACATGATCACCACCGGCGCGATGACGCGCATGGGATACGTGTACGAAAACCTGATGGTCAACGTTCACATGCAAAACTCGAAGCTGATCGAGCGTGGCATCGGCATCCTGATTCGCGCGTGTGACATCGGACGCGATAAGGCCGTCGAGGTGATCAAGTCTGCCGGACGCAGCGTACCGGTCGCTTTGGTAATGCTGAAGGCCCGGGTGGATAAACCGGAGGCCGTCCGCCGTTTGGCCCATTCCGACGGAAACGTCCGCTTGGCCATCGAAGACACAACGATGGAGATTTAGCTCTCTTCAAAAACGCAGATGATTCATTCAAATTCGCTATAATAGAAGTAGAGACAAAAAAGCCCGGCCATCAGAAAATGGCCGGGCTTTTTCACGCTTTAAAAATTTGCGCCCATGGAGGATCGGCAGGAAATAATCGCACCCGCTCCCCTAGACGGCCGCTGAACCGTAAGTGTTTCGATTTAAAGCTTTTAAGTAGAAGTACTGTATTTTGTGTAAGTTACGAGGCGCGTCGATTCAAGAAAACCACGTGGAATCAATCAACTACCAAAATCGCAGATCTTCTTTTTTCGCGATTCCGCAAACTCGGCGATCCACCTTCAAGATGAACCGGCCCATTGCCTGAATGTGAACCACACGCCTTCCACAGGGAGCGCGGCGTTTAAACTGAATTCTTAAGAAGCACACACATTATGGATAAATTCGTAATTCGCGGCGGCAATCCGCTGCTGGGAACCATTCGCGTAAGCGGGGCCAAGAACTCAGCGCTCCCCTGTATGGCCGCAGCAATTCTTACTGAGGACGAGGTAATCCTCGAAAACATTCCGCAGGTGCGCGACATCGAGACCGAGCGCAATCTGCTGGCTTCGATGGGCGGGGAGGTCGAACTTGGATACGGGCGCGCACAACATCGCACCACCATCAGTTGCCGCTCCGTCGATCCCATCGCCCATTACGAGATCGTAAAAACCATGCGCGCCTCCTCGCTGGTGCTCGGCCCCCTTGTAGCCCGCACCGGCCGCGCGCGCGTAGCCATGCCTGGCGGATGCGCGATCGGCGGCCGCCCCATAGACCTGCACATCAAGGGTCTGGAAACGATGGGGGCAACCATCACGTACGAACACGGATACATCGAGGCCCGTGCGGAGCGGTTGAAGGGTGCGTACATCAATTTCGACAAGATCACCGTGACCGGAACCGAGGATCTTTTGATGGCTGCGGTGCTTGCCGAAGGCGAAACCCTGATGGAGAACTGCGCTCGTGAGCCGGAAGTCACCGATCTCGCCGC
Source organism: uncultured Acidobacteriaceae bacterium (assembly GCA_963743135.1). Classification (GTDB taxonomy): domain Bacteria; phylum Acidobacteriota; class Terriglobia; order Terriglobales; family Acidobacteriaceae; genus Silvibacterium. The sequence continues at coordinate 752,308 of CAVUON010000005.1, read as the reverse complement.
GATGCTCACAGCAATGGGAGCAAAGATCGAGGGCGCGGGTACATCCGTCATTCGCGTGCGGGGAGTGGACAAGTTGCATGGCGTGCGCCACCGAATCAATCCCGATCGCATCGAGGCGGGTACATTTCTCATCGCGGGCGCCATCACAGGCGGCGACCTCTGCGTTGCCAATTGCTGTCCGGCACACCTTGGCGCGGTGATTGGGAAGCTCGAGGAGTGTGGCGTGCGCGTCGACGCGGTGGGCAAGGATGCGCTGCGCGTTCGCAGCGAAGGCCCGCTGAAAGCCGTTGACGTTTCTACGGAAGAATATCCTGGCTTTCCAACCGACATGCAGGCGCAGTACATGGCGCTGGCTACGCAGGCGGAGGGCACGTCGGTCGTGACCGAAAACATCTTTGAAAACCGCTTCATGCACGTGCAGGAGTTGATCCGGATGGGCGCGAACATCAAGCTGGACGGGCGCTCGGCCACGATTCGTGGAAAGTCTCCGCTGTCCGCCACGGCGGTGATGTGCTCCGACCTGCGCGCCTCGGCGTCGCTGGTGTTGGCAGCGCTCGTGGCAGATGGGGAGTCGATCCTGGATCGCGTGTATCACATGGACCGCGGCTACGAGCACATTGAAGAGAAGCTGCGCGGCGTCGGAGCGCAGATTCGGCGCATGGGAAATGTGTTCAGCGATAAGCGGGAGGCGGTTGCAGCGGTTTAAAGCTGCGTTCTTCTCGCGCAGCGCGCATCTTAACGCTCAGGAGAACCTGATGCCAACCGATGACAAACTTCTGCGTGATCAGCTTGTTGAGTTTTTGCGCAAAGGCAACGCCCATGTTGACCTGTTCAGCGCATTGAAAGACTTTCCGGAAGACCTTTACGGCAAAAAACCGGACGGCGCTCCGCACAGTCCATGGCAGCTTTTGGAGCACATTCGGATCGCGCTGAATGACATGCTGGTCTTTTCGACCGACCCTGACTATGTCGCTCCGAAATGGCCCGAAGGGTATTGGCCTGAGCAGGAGGCTCCTGAAAACGCCGCCGCGTGGAAGACCTCGGTGAAGGCTCTGACGGCTGATCTGGACGCGCTCGAAAAGCTGATCCAGAATCCTGAGTCGAATCTGTATGCGAAGATTCCATGGGGCGACGGGCAGACGCTGCTGCGCGAGGCGCTGATGGCGATTGATCACTCCAGCTATCATCTCGGACAACTCGTGATGGTACGCAGGCAGCTTGGAACCTGGAGAAGCTAAGGGATTGAGCCCTGGGCAGTTATTTCCAGCTCACGGCTAATTGCCAGCGCAGGTTTCGCTGCACCGTTTTTTCCAGAACACGCGCATACTCGGACAACTCGTTGATGATCGGCTCAGTTTCACTTCCAAGAGTGGTAGGAGCGTCTTTGAGATAGTCGAGCATCGCGCGGATGGTGACCAGCCCGTCCTCGGGTGAGAACCATTGCGGCGGCGGAAGTGTTTTCGCCCACTCTGGGTCGCCCGCGCCCTCTTCGAGCAGCAGCGCCATGGAGTTCTGGTCGGCGGAGAAGAATTCGAGCATCGGCTTTACGTTGAGGCGCAGGGCCAGCTTCTCCAGCGCGTCTTCATTGCGCGCAAGGGCGTGCCCGTTGACGAAGATGTCAAATCCGGGGTCCTCGCCTTCCACGACGATGTACATGGACGCACTCATTGTCAGTCAGTCTAACTTATCCCTGCTTAGAGTCTGATGCTTCCGGGCGGCTTTGGATAGACCTTGTTATCTGAAGAGTTACCATGCCGGAGCCGCTTCCGGGTCGCATGAGCCAGAAGATTGCGCCCGCGATCAGGACAGCGCCGGCGATCACTTCCAGGGTGGGCCTCGCCCCGGCGAGCAGTTCGGAAAGGGGCAGCATGGGAGCAAGAATCCATGCGCTTCCCCAAAGAATGGCGACCAGTGCGAAGCCTGCCAGTGCGCGCCAATTCATGCAACGACTCAAAAGAGAAAGGCTGCGCTTTTGCGCAGCCTTCGATCTCTTACTGGGGTCCGCGGCCTCCGCCACCGGGCCCGCGGCCCGGACCGCGTCCGCGTCCGCGACGGCGACGCTGACCACCGCCTCCACTGGCGGGACGACGTTCGCCGCCAGCGGGTGCGGGCGCGCCTTCGGCGCGGTTGAAGTTGATCTCTTCTCCATTTTCGTCTACGCCCGCATCTTCGAAGTCGTCTCCACCTTCGATGGTGATGGTGCTGGCGTTGGAGGAGGGCTGGCGCTCGATGTTCTCGGCGCGTGGCTGGCGGCGGGGACGATCTTCGCCTTCGCCTGACGCGGCGATATCTCCGGCTTGGCCTGGCTCGGGAAGGCCGAGCTTCTGGCGCTGTTCCTTGAGCAGGGCCTTGCGGGAAAGCTTAATGCGATTGCCCTCAACGCCCAGCACCTTGACGAGAACCTGATCGCCTTCGCGGAGTTCGTCCTTGACTTCCTTGACGCGGTGCTCGGCGATCTCGCTGACATGCAGCAGGCCGTCGGTTCCGGGGAATATTTCAACGAATGCTCCGAACTCCGCGAGACGGACGACTTTGCCGAGGTAGGTCTTGCCGACTTCGGGCACCGCAGTGAGGTCGTTGATCATAGCGAGGGCTTTTTCAAGGCCTACTGCGTCGCTTGATGCCACGTTCACGCGGCCTGTATCGTCCACGTCGATTTTGACCTGCGTAGCCTCGATAATGCCGCGGATGGTCTTGCCGCCCGGTCCGATGAGATCGCGAATCTTGTCGGTCGGAATCTGGAGAGTGCGAATCTGCGGGGCGTATTTCGATTTCTCCTCGCGGGTTCCACTGAGTGCGGCGTCCATGGTGTCGAGCAGGAAAAGGCGTCCGTGACGGGCCTGCTCCATTGCTTCGCGCATGATCTGGCCGGTGATGCCGCCGATCTTGATGTCCATTTGCAGCGCGGTAATGCCCTTGCGGGTTCCGGCCACTTTGAAGTCCATGTCGCCGTAGTGATCTTCGGCTCCGGCGATGTCGGTGAGGATGGCGTAGCTGTCGCCTTCCTTGACGAGGCCCATCGCAATTCCGGCTACGGATCCCTTGAGAGGAATGCCCGCGTCCATAAGAGCGAGACTGGCTCCGCAGACGGTGGCCATTGAAGACGATCCGTTGGATTCGAGGATGTCGGAAACGATGCGCGGCACATAAGGCGACTCGTCTTCATTAGGAAGAACGGCGCTGATGGCGCGCTCCGCAAGCGCTCCGTGGCCAATTTCGCGGCGGCCTGTGCCGGTCATGCGGCCCACTTCGCCGACCGAGAACGGCGGAAAGTTATAGTGCAGCATGAAGCGCTTCTTCTGCTCGCCTTCGTAGGTTTCAAGGCGCTGCGAATCGTCGCCGGTGCCGAGGGTCGCGGTGACCAGCGCCTGGGTCTCGCCGCGCGTGAAGAGCGCCGAGCCGTGAGTGCGGGGCAGCACGCCCACTTCAATAGTGATGGGGCGAATTTGATCGAAGGCACGGCGATCGGGACGGATCCGATCCTTAGTAACCTGCTCGCGGAAGATGCGTTCGCGAAGGGTTTCATAGTAGTGCGCAAGTTTCTTCTTCGCCGCCGGGGCTTCGTCGCCTTCAGGAAGCTCTTTGGCCAGCTCATCCTTGATCTGCTTGACGAGCAAGTAGCTCTCCGCCTTGGGATGAGTGTGGGTGTCGAGCGCGTCCTTGAGACGGTCGCCGATCTTCGCGTGCAATGCTTCGTAATACGCGGTATCGAACTCAGGCGCATGGACGGTGCGCTTCGGCTTGCCGGCGCGGGAGACAAGGTCGTTGATGGCGGCGACAATTTTCTTGATTTCAACGTGGCCGAACTCGATGGCGTCGATAATGACGCTTTCTTCTACTTCCTTGGCGCCGCTCTCGATCATTACGATACCGTCATGGGTGCCAACAACGGTGATATTGATGGTGCTCTCGCGGCGTTCGGCGTACGTGGGGTTGATGACGAACTGGCCGTCAACCTGGCCTACGCGCACCGCGCCGACCGGGCCCCCAAACGGAATGTCAGACAGCGCAAGCGCGGCGCTGGCAGCGTTGATGCCGATGACATCGGGATCGTTTTCACGGTCCGCCGAAAAAACGAGGGCGATAACCTGCGTCTCATTGCGGAAGCCTTCCGGGAAGAGCGGGCGAATGGGGCGGTCAATTTGGCGGCTGGTTAGAATTTCGCGCTCGCTGGGACGGCCTTCACGCTTGATGAAGCCCCCGGGAATGCGGCCGCCTGCGTAAGCGTACTCGCGATAATCAACGGTGAGTGGGAAGAAGTCGATGCCCTCTTTCGGGTCCGGCGATGCCACTGCCGTGGCGAGAACTACGGAGTCACCCTGGGTGACGAGCGCGGCGCCGGAGGCCTGCTTGGCCATGCGTCCTGTTTCAAAGTGCAGTCGCTTGCCACCAGCAAGCTCAACTGTTACGTCCTGTTTCATACAATCCTCTTTTCTGAATAGGGGTGGGCGATTGTGCCGTGGCCGCCTTGCGCCGCTTCATCGAGCGCAGGAAAAATTTGACAGGCTGGCGAAATCGCGGGTGGGATGACCGCACCGGAGCGGATGCAAAAAGAGGGCGCTTCGCGCATCACCGCGAGCTGCTCCTCATGCGACAAGTCTCCAGCAGAGAAAACGCGGCTGGCCATTTCAGGCCGTGCGCGTTTCCTGCTCGGTTCGATTTCCGTCGCGTGTGCGTAAGGGACAAAGGAATTGGTCAGGCTACTTGCGTATGCCGAGCTTGCCGATGACTTCGCGATACCGATCGGAGTCGTTCGTCTTGAGATAGTCAAGCAGGCGGCGGCGCTTGCTTACCAGCATCAACAGGCCGCGGCGCGAAGCATGATCTTTCGCGTGGGTCTTGAAGTGCTCGGTTAGGTCGCCAATGCGCTCGCTGAGGATTGCGATCTGCACTTCAGGACTGCCGGTATCGGAGTCATGAGTACGGAACCGCGTAATAATGTCGGTTTTTTTTGTAGGTGCCAGCACGAGAGTGCGTTACTCCTGTTTCTTGTTCTCTACACTTCCTAAGTGTCTGCACTAAGAGTAACATGATGGGATTTTGCCAGCAACGGAAATGAGGAGACGGGCGCGATCTCTTTTAGTCCGCGCCTCGCAGCGCAAGTCCGCAATTCGTACAGAGTTTCGTGAACGGGTTGCTTGACCGAATGCTGATTCCCGGCGCTTTTCGCCGCCACGCGCAGAATTTCATTCCGCATCGCGGACAAGTGAGATACAGACTCCAAATCCAGGCAAAGTTGGCCGGCATCAGCGCTGGAAAGACCAGCGCGAGCGGAATGGAAGCCCAGTCCGCTTTGCGGATCAGTCCGAAGGTACCCACCCCAAGCAGCACGCCAGCCGTCACGATTAAACGTAGTACGATCCGTCGCCGTGTCCGCCTTCGACGCCAAATGTCGGGATAGTCCGCTTCGATACTCGGAAGTTTCAGGCGATCTCCAGGTCGATTTTTTTCGCTGCGTTGTCTAGTTTCACAATGCGGAAGCTGCGAATCTGTCCCGTTTTAAGGGGTTCGCGCTTTGGCGCGCTGGCGGGCGATGCTCCCTTCCAGCGGGCCTGGAGCATGGAGGTAAGCGAGGAAAGGTCGGCCTTCGATTGCGGGGCGCTCTCTTCGTTCGCCGGTGCGGCGATGCGGCAACGAGCGACAATTCCCTCGCCCAGCTCGACTCGCGCCTGATCTCCCGACTCGTCAAGGAGGCGCCCTGTGACCAAGTCGCCTTCTCCATGTTCGGCGAGAAATTCGTCGAGGCCGGTAGGCACGAGCTTCTTGATGCTGAGGCGGAGTTGGCGCTTTTCGGAGTCGATGGACAGGACCTGCGCCTTTATCTGTTCACCGAGTCTTAATGCATCGGAGGGGTGATTAAGGCGCTTGTCGACGCTGATTTCGCTGATGTGGATCATGCCTTCGACGCCTTCTGTGATTTGCAGGAAGGCTCCGAATTTGGTGAAGCTGACGATGGGGCCTTCAACCTGCGAGCCGGGTTGCAGGTCACGCGCAGCCTCAGCCCATGGGTCTCCGAATGCCTGCCTGAGGCCGAGCGAGATGCGGCGCTCGGGAGCGCTTACGGCGAGGATAACGGCCTCTACGGTTTCGCCGGATTTCACTACGTCGCTGGCTTTGCGAACTTTTTTGCCCCAGGACATTTCGGATATGTGAATGAGGCCTTCGATACCGGGCTCGAGTTCGACGAAGGCTCCGAAATCGGTGGCTCGCGTAACTGTTCCGGTCACCCGCTGGCCCAGCTTGTACTTTTCCCGAACAACGTCCCAGGGGTGGGGCTGAAGCTGTTTCATTCCCAGCGAAATGCGGCGCTTTTCCGGATCGATCTTGAGGACTTTGGCTTCGATTTGCTGTCCCACGGTGAGCACGTCGGCAGGGTTATTGATGCGGCTCCAAGAGATTTCTCCTACATGCAGCAGGCCATCCACGCCTCCGAGGTCGATGAAGGCTCCGTAGTCGGCAAGCGAACGGACGGTTCCGGTCACGAGATCGCCTTCTTTCACTTCGGCGTAGCGGCGATCCTTCGTCGAGCGCTCTTCTTCTTCCATCACCGCGCGCCGATCGACGACCACATCTTCGTCGGCAACGTCGAGCTTAATGATGCGGCAGATGATCTCCTGATCGACGAGCTTTTCCATCTCGCCAGCGTCGCGCGCTCCACTGCGCGAGCCCGGCATGAAGGCGCGAACTCCGATGTCTACACTGAGACCGCCCTTGATGACTGCGGTGACGCGGCCGGGAATGGAGGATTTTTCCGCGAATGCCCTTTCGAGCGAGCTCCAGTCTTTGGGCTGCGCGATTTTAAAGCGCGAGAGCTGGTAATAACCCTCCTCATCGCGCCCTTTGACGGAGACGAGCACACGGTCTCCGGGATGGAGTGGATCCGTCTCTGTCAATGGCAGCACACCTTCGACCTTGAAGCCTATATCGACAAAGACTTGTTCGGGCGAAACGGCGACGACGGTGCCTTCGATCTGCTTGCCGCTGTCTTCGGGCGGGCGGGCGTGGGCCCGTTCATATTCTGAGAAAAGCGTGCCGAAGGATTCGCTCGATTCTTCGGGCTCGTTGAGTTGAGGAGTGGGTTTGGCTTCGTTCGCGTCTGGATTGGACATGAGAATATGAATTTATTTTTGCACACGGCGGACTGAGTGGCCATTTCCCCTGAAGGCGTTCAGTTCCCTGCCTGCTCTTCGACAAGTTCGCTGGGCGGCGCAGGAACGATCCCCAATTCAATGTAGATGGGCCGCATATGGCCACGGATGGTTTTGAGGCGCGTGGCGAACAAGGCCGCGCCCGCGATGCAGCAGCTCCCGGTAAGCATCACGGTGCGCGGCGCGCCGATCCAGTGGGCGAGGCCACCGGCGAGCAAGCTGCCGAAGGGCGCCATGCCGACGAAGGCCGCTGTGTAGTAGCTCATCACGCGACCACGCTTGTCTTCGGGCACGAGCGTCTGGATGATGGTGTTGCTGGCAGTAAGGCCCTGCATCATCCCGAAGCCCACGACGACCATCAGCGCGAGCGAAACCCAGACGATGTGCGAAAAGCCGAAGAGGAGCAATCCGGCCCCAAAGGATGCGGCCGCGATGGGCAGCATTTTGAGCAGCCCGCGCACCGACTTGCGCACAACCAGTGAGAGCGCCGAAACGAGCGCGCCTACTCCCGCAGCTCCCATGAGAAAGCCAAGGGTATGCGCGCCCCCGTGCAGCACTTGCGCCGCGAAGATTGGCATGAGCACAACGTAGGGCATTCCCATCAGGCTGACGAGCGCGAAGAGCAGCAGGATAGAGCGAACGGGAATGAAGGTCGAGACGTAGGCCCAACCTTCGCGCAACTGTTCGGCCATGGATGTGGCGGCGCGCTTGACCTGCGCAACGTGGACCCGCATCAGCAAGAGCGAAACGATCACGGCGATGTAGCTGACGCCGTCGATGAAGAAGCACCAGCCTTCATTGGTAGCGGCGATGACGATTCCGGCGAGCGATGGCCCGATGAGGCGCGCGAGATTCACCATCGACGAGTTGATAGCAATGGCGTTCGAAAGATCGTTGCGGTCTTCGACCATCTGTACCATGAAGGCCTGGCGTCCGGGCATGTCGAAGGAGTTGATGACGCCCTGAAAGGCGCTCAAAACCAGGATTTCGTGAATGGTGATGCGATGCGTGAGAGTCAGTGCCGCAAGCGCCAGTGATTGCAGCATGGCCAGAGCCTGCGTCCATATCAGGACCGTGCGGCGGTTGAGCCGATCTACGAGCACTCCGGCGAAGGGAGCTAACAAAAAAGTAGGAATCTGGCCGACGAAGCTGACTGTGCCTAATAGGAGCGCCGATTTGGTGAGCCGGTAGACGAGCCACGCGGTTGCGATGCGCGTCATCCAGGTGCCGATGAGCGAGATGCTCTGGCCTCCGAAGAAGAGCCGAAAATTCGGATGCCGCAGGGCTCGCCAAGCGTGTGAGTAATCACGACGCGGCGACTTCGGTTCGGCTTCTGCAATTTCCTGCGGGACGTCGGTGGCCATCTTCAGTTTCTTGTTTACGCGCTTGCGAAAATGCTCCAGTTCGCCCGCCAACTCTGCGAAGGGCACGCAGGGTCGGCGGAACAGCCTGGAACTCTCTCTTATTCTCTCCTACCGGCCACTCGCACCGAACGGACGAAACCGCATAAAGACGCTCACGCCTACCGGATCGGAACCGTAGACCGGTTCAAGACGCGACCCCACGCTGTAAGCCGTGACCTGCGCTCCAATGGCCGAGGCCAGATGCGGCACCAGGTCGATGTCGCGGTCATAGCCAAAGGTGTAAGCCTGCACGCGCCCCGCCGGCTCTTCTTCAAATCCGGGCGGCGCGGGCTGTTCGTCGAGCAAAAGTTCGGTGGTACGATCCACGTCTTCAAGGCGCGTATACGCATAGTTGCGTGTGGCGAAGCGTACAAGCGACTCAAAGAGATAACTGTTCTGAATGATGTTGCCGGAGCCGGTCCGTGTCCGCCCCCAGATGGCCGATGAAGTCCAGTTCCCTTCTGCGTCGTTGCTGAACGGCCGGTTGTACATGATGGATGCAGTCATGCGCCGCTGATCTTCCTGAGGAAACAACTGCTCCGGACTGTGGAGGAAAGCATAAGAGTATTGCCCGCTCCAGTTCTGCCCCGGTTGCAGGGTAAGGCGTGTGGACCACGAGTCGATGGCTCCCTGCTGCACCTGCCAGCGATGCTCGTTCGGCTCCCGCCCATGAAACCCGCTGACTTCGATTCGCGCAATACCCTGCGTAAATCCGGCGGTCAGGACATCCGCGGCAATGTGCGTCGAATCCTCCTGATGATGGCCTAGCGTTCCCACCGGATCCTCCAGCGCCGACGCGCGATGCGGATAGGCCGTCGGGCCGACAGCCGGGTCTCCCACCGGCGCTGCATAAAACGAGAGCAGCGTTTCTTTGCTGAGGCGCCAGTCATAAAGCGCGCCCAGCTCCATCACAAAGTCATGCGGATGCTGGCCGTCGGCAATCGGACGCCCGTAGGCCGTTTCTCCCTGCTGGAACAGCAGCGGATACTGTCGTCCGGTAATGGTTGCCGGTTCCAGGCTGAACATCGCGCGCAGAGTAATCTGGCCGGGCCCCAGCGTTCGCTGAGCCATAGGCATAAACCAGTTGGTCGAAAAGAATTTGTCCCTGCCCCGCGGGCTGCTCTGCTGCGTGTCAACCGCAAAAGCGTTCGCGTGGAACATCAGCATCCAGTTGTCGCGCATGGTCATGAGCATCGGCGCTGGCGTTGAGTTCGGCTCCGCGCTGGTTCCGGAGGACGCATGATTTTCAATACTTTCGATAAAGCTCGAAGCCTTGCCTGTCATGTTCATAGCTTGCTGGGCAGTCGCACACGACGAGGCCGCGAGCAGTGCGAAGAACGCACTCCATTTTCTCTTCACAAGTTTCTCCCGTAGCAAAAAATCCGTCCACGCGACCGACACCTGTCAGCCGCAATATGGGAGGAAACAGGAACAACTCAGATGCGGAGATGGAATTTAGGAGGGGAGGCTGTGAGGGGCTGAAGGTGAGTTTCAGACGCTGATCGAAACAGGGCCGGCTCACGCGGCGTGAAGACCGCGGCTCCAGCTACGAGGCCTGCTGGCGGCACCAGATCGGCTGAAATCACGTTTGCCGGACGGAGGCAGATTGCTTTGCCAGCAATGTTCGCGTTGGAGTGGCTGATTGGGTTGAGTATTGGGCAGCAGGAGTGTACGTCAGCGGGATGAATGCACCGCGCTTCGCAGGTTGCGCCCAACAGCGATGCCGTAAGCACGAACACCAGCAGCGCGCTTGCGGCAGCGGATCGCGCTATGGGGAGGAGCTTCACAGTTTCATCCTAACTTGATATGCCAACCGTGCATCGCTGGCGCAATGAGATTCCGTTGACCTTAATGCACTGCGATCTCTGCGTTGCCACCGGTCCTGGGATTGTTCCGGCTCAACAAGAATGCGAATGGAACCATGAGTATCGCTGCTCCGCAGAGGACATAGAACACATCAACATAGGCAAGCGTTTGCGACTGCTGGATCATCTGGTTATAGATTTCACCCCGTGCCAGAATTCCCGCGTTTCCGGGACCGGTTGCGCCGGCAAATGCGCCGGTGAGGGCATTCACATGGTTCTGGTAATTCGGGTTTGAAGGAACTACATACTGGAGCAATTGATTTTGGTGGAATTGCCCACGCTCGACCACCAGTGCGTTGGTCAGCGAGATGAGAACGCTGCCGCCGATATTGCGGGCGAAGTTGATGAGGCCCGCGACCTGATTGCTTTTCTCGCGCGGCAGCCCGAAATACGCTGCCGTAGTTACGGAGATAAAGACAAACGGAATGGCCGCAACTTGAACGACACGCAGCCAGGAAGAGGCTCCGAAGCTGAGACCGAGATTCAGCATGGTTGCCGTCAGATAATACGAAAGGGCGAAGCACACAAATCCGAAGGCGATGATATTACGCGCCGGAAAGCGGCTCACAGCCTGCCCCGCGAGCGGCATTACAAAAATCAGCGCCAGACCGCCTCCGGAGAGCGAAAGCCCTGCCCAGGTCGCCGTGTATCCAAGCTGGCCTTGCAGGAACTGCGGCTGCAACACCGTGGTTGCGTTCAGAAAACCGCCGGTCAGCAGCATAAGGAAGCAGCAGATTGCGAAGTTTTTCCCCTTGAAGAGCTTCAGGTCCATTACCGGATTCTTCGAGTACCATTCCCACGCAATGAGGGCGGTGAAGGAAATCGCAAAGACCGCAGCGAAGCCAACGATGAAGTGCGAACCAAACCAGTCTTTTTCCTCGCCCTTGTCGAGCGCGATCTGCAGAGCTCCCATGGAGAGGACCAGCAGACTCACCCCTATATAGTCCAGACGGAAGAGGTTCTTGCGGTCCGGGTTGCTCCACGGAGGATCTTCGACCAGTCGCTGCGTCAGGACCAAGGCAAGAATGCCTACTGGAATGTTGATGTAGAAAATCCAGTGCCAGCTATAGTTGTCCGTGATCCAGCCGCCGAGCGTGGGTCCGATAGAGGGCGCGAGCACGGCGACTAAACCGTAAAGCGAGAATGCTAGGCCGCGTTTCGACGGCTCGAAAGAATCGGCCATGATGGCCTGCGCCATTGGCTGCAATCCTCCGCCACCCGCTCCCTGAAAGACGCGAAAGAGCAGGAGCAGCGGCAGAGTGTTGGCGATTCCGCACAGGAAGGAGCTGATGGTGAAGATGGTGATGCACAGCATGAAGAATTTCTTGCGGCCAATCACGCTCGCCGCCCATCCGCCCATCGGAAGCACGACCGCATTGGCGACAAGATACGCGGTCAGAACCCAGGTGCTCTCGTCCTGACTGGCGCCGAGATTCCCGGCGACGTGCGGCAGTGCGACGTTAGCAATAGAGGTGTCGAGCACCTCCATGAACGCGGCCATGGCGACCACTGAGGCGATGATCCAGGGATTGGTCTTTGGCCGCCATTTTTCTTGGGCGATTAATTTTGGTTCAGCCGCTACCGCGGTTGCCGCCATGCGTCTTACCCTCTTCTGATTACGGCCTCAATAGGAACGGGCAGCAATCTGCATCCGCGTGCCTCTTTACAGATAAGGAGTAGATGCCCAAACTTAAAAAAAGAAGCCTGTTTCTATCTTATGGAGCGGAATGCAGCCAAGGTGAGAACAACGCTGATTTTGCGATAGAAATTCCTTAAGTCAGATTCTCCTTGAGGAACGGCAGCGAACGCTGCCGCGCGAGCTTCGCCGAGGCTGGATCGTAGGAGGCGCGTGCGTCGCAGTTGAATCCGTGACCGGCGGCGTAGAGATAAATTGGGACCTCGGGATGCGCGGTTCGGATTTTCTCGATGACCTCCGCCGGGATATGCTGGTCCTGGCTGCCAAAGTGCAGCATGACGGGGCACCGGGGCAGTTCAGAAGCGTATTGCGCGATCTGTCCGCCGTAGTAGCCTACAGCAGCGTCAATCTTCAGGCGGCAGGCAGAGAGCCACGCGATTGAACCGCCGAGGCAATATCCGATGACCCCTGTTTTCTTGCCCGCCCTCTTGCGCGCGTAGTCGATGGCAGCGGCGGTGTCCTTGAGCAGATTGTCCGTGTTCAACTTTTTGGCGAGAGCCATCGCCTTTTGCATATCTTCGCCCCCGTACTTCAGCTCGACGCCCCGTTCGATGCGGTCGAAGAGAGCGGGCGCGACGGCGAGAAAACCATCCTTCGCGTATTCGTCTGCAACCGAGCGAATATGGGCGTTCACCCCGAAGACCTCTTGGACAACAACCAATGCAGCAATTGGATCGCCTGCGGGTTTAGCAACATAAGCATCGAGTTCATGACCGTCTTCGGCTTTCAGTGTCACGTGTTCACTCATCGTCATTCCTCATTGAACTACTTGGATGCGGGCGGCGAGGGCTTGGTCGCAGCGTCATTTACGGCCCAGTAGTTAGCGCGCGCTACGATGCGGGCGCCGTAGTCTTGAGTCAGCTTGACCTCAAGCGTATGCAGACCGGGGGTGGGGTCTGTCGGATAAAAACTCAGCATGTAGCGGTTATGCGCGTGCGTTGCAGCCTCGGCGATGCGGTTCTCGAAGCCCCTTTCGCGCGTGAAAGGCTCGTATTCACCACCGCTCATTCCAGCAAGTGTCTTCGGGACGTTTCGGCGCATGGCGTTCATTGCCATTTTTAATGAGCCCATCAAGTTGATGTCTTCGCCTCCGCCACTGTTCCCTTTGGCCCAATCCATTACTTCGGCCTTCGAATGAGAAAAGGAGACGCTGAAGATCAGCGTGTTGGTGCTGCCGATGCGCTCGACAAGTTGGGGAATGGTGATGTGGCGGCTGCCGTGGTCGCGGCTTTCGCTGATGAGCAGAAGCACGCGGCGATGATCCGGTGGACGCTGTTCCAGGAGATTCACCGAAAAACCGACCGCATCGAGGATGGCCGCGCCGCCATCCCCTTCAGGCAACTGCTGCAGGTCACGCTCGATGTAGGATGTGTCCCTTTGGAATCCCTCGAGATAGACCGGCTTCGAGTCGAAAACTACCAAAGCCGCTTCTCCTTGATTTCCTCCGGTGAATAGCTGGAGCAGCGGGCCGAGGTGGGCGAACTTGTCGAACTCAAGCGTGGCGTCGCGGCTCCGCTGGATACAGATGACGAGCGACACGGGCTCCATATCCATCTCTTCATCGACATGTACGTTCTGCTTTACGCCGTTGTCAAACAGGAGGAAGTCGCTGGGCTTGAGTTCGTACATCACGTGCGCGGACCGATCCTCGACGAGCGTTGGTACAAGCACGACGCTGGTGTTGACACGGATCGTAGGCGGCGCGATCTGACTGGCGGGTATATCCGGCGACGCAGGCTGCTGTTGTTGCTGAGGCGTTCCGGTCGGCTCGCCCGGAAACGGGTTCTGCGCTGCGCAGAAAGTAGCCCCGAAGAAACACAGCGCAGAGACAGTAAGCCGATGGAAACGCACCGTCTCTACGCCTTCGCCTTGCGCGTGTCGATCGCGTCGCGCAACGCGAAAAATGCTGGAGTGGGCTGATAGTTGGCATCGAGGGGTAGGCTGCGTTGCGGCTCTCCGTCGCGCCGCGCCCACTTGGCTCCATTCAGCCAGGTGTAGCGGTCAGTGATGCCCCAGGTGAGCAGCGCGGTCACGTTCGGCTCCGCCAGCATCATGGTTGCGTAATCTTTGTAGATCCTCGCGACGGCTGCATCGCGCTCTTCAACGGAGCCATCGAGCTTGTGCTCGTTGATATCCATTTCGGTGATGAAGACCTGTATGTTCATACTGCGCAGCTCACGTACAAAGTCGCGCAGGCCGCTGCCGGGGACTGGGTCGGTTGCGGAGAGATGGCTTTGCACACCAACGGCGTCGATGGGAATTCCGCGCGCTTTGAATCGCCGAACCAGCAGCATGACTTGCTCACGTTTGGCGCTGTCGTCAGCCGAGTCGGTCTCGATAGCGTAATCGTTGTAAGTGAGCAAGGCACTGGGGTCGGCCTGGCGGGCGGTGCGATATGCGAGATCAAGGTAACCGGGACCTATCAGCTCAAGCCACGGTGTCTGCCTCAGCCCGTCGGGGCGTCCGGAGTGAATGTCGATGGCCTCGTTGACGACATCCCAGGAATGGATCTTTCCTGCGTAGCGTCCAGCGACCGTTTGAATGTGCTGCGTGAGAAACTGGCGCGCATTGTCTTTGGTCACCGCGCCCGAGAACCACGCCGGGATCGACTCATGCCAGCAAAGATTGTGGCCGCGCAACTTCTGTCCGTGCGCCTGGGCGAAGGCGAGCAGCTCGTCGGCGGCGCGAAAGTCAAAGCGATCGGGTGCGGGCCGCAGAGCGGCCCACTTCATGGCGTTTTCCGCCACGAGAATATTGGCCTGCTCCGCGACAATTCTGGCATATAGCTGCTCGGAATCGAACCTTTCCGGAACAACAGCACAGCCCGCGAGCAATCCGCGTCTCTGGGCGTGAGCACGGAGCGAGAACGGCCCGTTTATGTCTACTTGACTAGAAGCAGCCGCAGCGCGCGGCTTGCCGCTTGCCGAAACGAGCACCGGCAGTGATGTGGCTGTCGCCGCTATGCCCGCTATTTTAAGAAAGTCACGCCGGGTCTGCATCGTATTCCTGGATTTTACTGTCTGCCGGCAACGGCTTTCTTTTCGAGATCGCCTGCCCACTTAAGAAAATGCAGAAGCTTCCACTTTTCGTGCCAGGTGAAGCGCACCATATCGAGCGGAGTGATGCTCTCCGCCTTCATTCCGGAATAGGTTTCGATGCGCCACTTGAGATACTCACTGCGCCAGGGACGCAGGCGAGATCCGCGCGTGGCGTTCCAGAGAAATCGTGCGGCAGCGATCACTTGAACCCTCAGGGAAAATTATAGACGGAGCAAGATGCGAAAGTCGTCCGAGTCCATTCGCGGCGCGACAGCATTTCAAGATTCTTTCGCGCAGGAGCATTGCGTACAGGAAAACTCCCAAAGCGTAACCTGCGTCCAAGCCTGTAGCGGATGAATCGCGACCCCAAACCACAGACGCCAGGAGACACTGCTTATTTCTGCGTCTTCATGAACGCACGTACCAACACCGCTAGCTCATCGGCTTTGGTATCAAGTGCGAAGTGTCCTGCGTTGAGCACGTATACCTCCGCGTCCGGTACGTCCTTGCGGTAGCGCTCCGGCTCGCCGAGATCGAACGAGAGGTCGTGCTTGCCCCAGAGGACAAGAAGCTTTGGCTGCGTCTTCTGTAGCCATGCCTGCCACTTCGGATACGCATCGACGTTCGTGCGGTAGTCATAAAAGAGATCGCTTTGAATCTGCGCCTGCTCTGGCGCGTTCAGAAACGCATACTCGTCGGTCCAAAGATCCGGATCGTACAGTTCAACGTTCGGATCGTCTCCGATGTGGCGCGTCTTCGTGGTTGCGAGCGATAGCAGGTTTTTGCGCAATGCTTCTTCATAGGCGGCCCGGTCCGCCCAGAATGCCCGTCGTGTTGCCCAGTTCGCTCCGAGGCCTTCGTTGTGAGCGACCGCATCCTGGACGATGAGAGCCTGCACTCGCTCCGGGTGTGCTAATGCCATGCGAAAGCCAACCGGCCCACCGTAATCCTGCATATAAAGCGTGTAGTGCGACAAACCCAGCGCGTGCGTGAAGCCGTTCATCACGGAAGCGATGTGGTCGAAGGTGTAATCAAACTGCTTCGGGTCGGGCCAGTCGCTATGTCCGAAGCCCGGATAGTCAGGCGCCACCAGATGGTAGTTGTCTGAGAGCTGTCTCAGCAGCGGCTGAAACATCCGCGACGACGACGGAAGACCGTGCAGTAAAAGAATGGTGGGAGCGTCTTTCGGCCCCGCCTCTCTGTAGAAGATGGAGAGGCCGTCGACCTTCACTGTGCGATAAAACACCGGCTGTTCCATTGTTTTGTCCTGTTTCTGGGCTTCGATGCCCAAGCTGGTGACGAGAACAACTGCGACGGTCGCCAGGGTCCGAAGGATCGATTTCGTCGTATGCATGCATCCTCCGATCTCGTCGGCTTACACGCGTTCTGCTCGAACTGCTTGTCTGAAAAGAGAGAACTTCGCATGCTCGCGGACCGCTTGACCTCTGCCTGCGTTTGCTACTCTGCGACTTCGAAGATGACCTCGAGTTCTACCGGCATCCCGAGGGGAAGACTCGCAACGCCAATTACCAGCCGAACCGCTGTTTTCTCGATTCCGAAGACATCACGAAACAGATCCGAAACAGCATCCGCGACCCTTGGCTGGTCGAAGAAGTCCCCGGACGTTGCCATGAACACTCCGAGCCGGACGACGCGAGTGACTCGATCGAGTGAGCCCAAATGCTTTTTGGCCGCGGCGAGAGCGCTAAGAGCTGCGATGTAGGCGGCATCTCGTCCGGCCTCGGCATCAAGCTCTTTGCCAAGCCGGCCAAGATACTTTGGTTTGTGGTCGACAACCGGAAGCATCCCGCTCAAGAAGAGCAGGTTGCCTGTCTGTAGCGTCTCGACGTAAGAGCCAAACGGCGTCGGAGCGGCTGGGAGCTGAATGCCAAGGTCCTGCAACCGGCGATCTGCACCGCCCGGCTGCGAACCTTTAGTGCTTACCACCGGCCCACGTGCGCACCGCCATCCACGTGCAGCACCTCCCCGGTGACGTGACGAGCTTCCGTCAGATAAACAACAGCCTCAGCGATGTCCTTCGAGTCAGAGATCGTGCCCATCGGCGAAAGGGTCTTCATGAAGTCCGTCGGCGTGTTCTTGTGAAGAGGGGTCTCAACAACGCCGGGCGCGACCGCGTTGAAGCGGATGTTATTCTTCGCGTATTCGCTCGCAAGGCTTAAGGTAATCGTCTCAAGTCCGCCCTTGGTGATCATCGGAATCGACGCCGGAAGGCCCGCGATGGGGTTTTCGACCAGCGACGCCGTGATGCTTGTCACGCTGCCGCCGGTGCCCTGCGACAGCATCTGCTTGACTGCGAGCTGGGTAATGAAGATGAACCCTTCCAGGTTGGTGGAGACGAAACTGCGGAATTCGTCGATGGTGTAGTCCGTGAAGGACTTGACTGCGAAGATGCCCGCATTGTTGACGACATGGTCGATCGAGCCGAACTTGTCGATCGCTGTCTGTGCGACCTTCTCAGCCGTCGCCGATCGGCCGATGTCTCCATCGACGAGTGCGAGGCTGGGTGACGGCGCGAAGCCGGCTTTGGAAACCTTGCGCGAGGTTGCAACGACGTTATAACCGCGATCCTGAAAGGCCTGGACAACGGCCGCTCCGATGCCTCGCGAGGCGCCGGTTACGATGACTGTCTTTTTACTTGCCATATTAGCTCCTGCTGTTTTCTCGCGGAGCCCTCGGTAGTGGGTCAGTCTAGACTTCCCACACTCTCGCTATAGCATTTGCAGTTGTGGAAAAGCAAACTGACCCAGTACCGGGCCCTAAGAGAATCCTGCCCCTGCGTGTTTTACCCGGTAACTACTGATAGCTACAGTTACCGTTACAAATGAACAGATTCTTGTAACATTTGAAATGATTCTTAACACGTTACATTAACCTGGCAAAGCCCGGCGTTACGGACGAGCAGTACCGGGTTAAGAAGTGAGAGAGAACAAGATTTTGAAAGTGAGGAAATGATCATGAACATATCGTTTGAAAGCAAAGTTGCACTCGTCACAGGTGCCGCATCTGGATTGGGTCTTGCGACCGCCAAGGCTTTTGTCGAGGCAGGTGCTTCCGTAGTGTTCGCGGACTGGAATGAGAAGGAAGTGCAGTTAGCAGCCAAAGAACTCGGTGACAAAGGCCACAAGGCGCTGGCCATCCGCTGCGACGTATCGGACGACGTGCAGGTGGAAGCGATGGTTCAGCAGACTGTCGCCACGTTCGGACAGCTCGATGCCGCCTACAACAATGCCGGTGTTCAAAATGTCCTCGCGGAGACTGCTGATTCTCCCCCGGACGATTACGACCGGGTGATGGCGATCAACCTGCGCGGCGTGTGGAGTTGTATGAAGTTCGAACTACAGCAGATGCGTGAGCAAGGCAGCGGCGCAATCGTCAACTGCTCTTCGCTTGGAGGTCTTATCGGCGGTGCCCGACGCGGGACCTACCACGCCGCAAAGCATGGAGTGATCGGATTCACAAAGAGTGCTGCTCTCGAATATGCAACGCGTGGCGTTCGCGTCAACGCCGTCTGCCCGGGCATGATCCAGACGCCCATGTCCGACAAGATGATCGCTGAAGGTCAGGGTGAAGAGTTGAATGCGATGTTGAAGGCCTTCGTGCCGATGGGTCGGATGGGGCGGCCCGAGGAGATCGCCGATGCTGTCTTGTGGCTCTGCAGTTCATCCGCGAGCTACGTTACTGGCCAGTCGATCTCGGTCGATGGCGGCTACGTCATGCGCTAGGAAGACCAGATAGTTCACGCGATCAAAGGGCTACTGAGTCCATGAATAAATCCATCCAGGAAACAACCGGATCGTGGCCCATTCCGGAATCACAAGAGCCGAGCGACGCTGGCCGGCGCGACCTCATAAAAGCGGGATGGGCTCTTTTCCTCGCCGCACTTTGGGGAGCCGAGCCTGCCTTCGCCCAGGAGAACAACAATGACGGAAAAAAGAAGCTCGACGAGGCCCCGGCAGTGTTGACCTATGACGATGTTCGCGCGGTCTCGCCGGCGCTGGAGCACAACACGAAAGGGCCACTGCTCAATGGGCTCTGGAAGCGGCCAGACCTGTCGCAGCGCGACCGCAGCATTATCACTGTGGCCGCGCTGATCGCTCGTATTCAGACGATCGAGATGCAGTTCCACTTCGCCCTGGCGCTTGACAACGGCGTGAAGCCGAGTTAGCTATCTGAGATCATCACGCATCTTGCCTTTTACGCAGGCTGGCAAACGCCATGTCTGCCGTTGACATCGCAAGGGACACCCTTCACAATCGCGGAATGGGGAGCGATCAGCTTCCGCCCGCAGACGATCAGCTCCTTCCGCTGAACGAAGAAGCTGAGAAGGAAAGGGCCACACAGGTCAACAACAACTTTGATGCAGTAGCGCCGGGACTTGTACAGAACACGACCGAACTGTTGTTCCGCGAGCTTTGGCTGCGCCCAGCCCTTGCTCACCGCGACCGGGGCCTTGTGACCGTGAGCGCGTTGATCGCCTCGGGACAGTTGGCGCAGGTCACGTATCACCGCAATCGTGCGATGGACAGCGGCCTGACGCAAAAGCAAGCGTCCGAGGTGTTGACGCATCTTGCCTTTTACTCTGGCTCGCCGAACGCGTTCTCTGCGCTGCCCTTAGTTAAGGATGTAATCGAGAAGCGGCAGAAGTAGCAGCCATGGATGAGCGAGGAGAAGAACTCAATGAGCACATGGTCGAGTGAAGAGATCCGCAAGATTGCCGATACCGACGATCTGCATATCGCACCCTTCCGCGATGATGGAGCGACCTGCGGAACTCCAACCTGGATATGGTCTGTCGTCGTGGATGATGGCCTCTACGTTCGTGCCTACAACGGCCAAGCATCCACTTGGTATAAGGCGGCGTTGCGGCAAAGGGCGGGGCGCGTTACCGCGGCCGGCCTGACGAAGGAAGTGACCTTCGCACCTGTCGATGGGCCGCTCAACGAGCGCATCGATGATGCCTATCGCGCGAAGTACAAAGGTAGCCCCTATCTCCCGCCAATGATTAGCTCACGTGCTCGTTCAGCAACGCTAAGGATTCTGCCTCGTTGAAGCTGGACAGTGGCAATGTCGGTGTCGAAGTGGTCGGTTGAGCTAACGCCACGCGCCGTCAGAATTAGTACTGATATGTCCTAGTGCTGTATCTGGAGCGCCCCCAGACAACAGTGCGCAGTTGCATGTTCTCAGGGCGGGCGCTTCGGATACAGCGACATGAAGGAAGCCGCCCTCATGGAAGGCTATGTACTTTGAATGGGCTGAGCGAGGTGTAGACGGCTTATGGAAGTCGGGGTAAGAGTATGATCCGCCGCTTTGAGGGCCGCATGGAACGGCAGAGCGTCGCAGTGAGGAGTCAGGCAGTGGCTGAGGAGACTGCGGGCAGAGGGTTCCGGAGCCGATGAGACAAGGGATGTGCTTGCGTGCCGGAACACGAGGGAAGGCCGAGGATGCGGATAGAGGTTCAAGCGGCACACCGGTCAGGTTGAGGTGGAGAGCGGAGCAGAAGTTGGGCGGCGGAGAGTCGTTCGACGACATGCATGGTTCCACCGCAGACCGGACACGTCCATAGCGAGTCAGACTGGTCGGTGGACGATGATGCTGCTGAAGGTGTCGTGTTTGCTGAACCGTTGAGCAGTTGAAAGCAGAGCGGCAACAGTGTTGCGCGGTTCCGGTTGGAGAGGAAGCCGAAGTTGCGGATGCGGACGAAGCCGCGTGGCAACAAATGGAGCAGGAACCGGCGCAGGAACTCCTCGACAGCCAGAGTCATGAGCCTCTTTTTGTTGCGGTGGGCGGAGTCGCGCCAGCGGAAGGTGACGTTGCCGTCGGAGACAGCGACCAGTCTGCTGTTGGAGATGGCGACGCGATGGGTGTAAGCGCCGAGATAGCGCAGCACGTGTTCCGGTCCTCCGAAGGGCCGCTTGGAGTAGACCACCCAATCGTGGCGGAACAGCACTCGCAGCCAGGCAGCGAAGGCGCGCGGATGTGCCAGAGGCAAGAGGTTGCCGTGGAACTGAAGCGCACCTTGATGGAAGGCGCTGCGCAGCCCGGCCACGAACTTGCCGCGGAAGACGCGGCTGAGCACGCGGATGGGCAGAAAGAAGGAATGCCGGGCGGAGATCCAGCTGGAGTGATCCGGCGCGAGGCCGCCGGCAGCAACTACGCAGTGGACATGCGGATGAAACTGCAAGCGCTGGTTCCAGCTGTGGAGCACGCTGAAGAAACCGATCTCGGCTCCAAGATGTCGAGGGTCGCGAGCAATCTCAAGCAGCGACTCGGCACTGGCGTGAAAGAGCAGGTTGTAGATCAGCCGCTTGTTCTGCAACGCGAGCGGAACCAGTTCCCGCGGCAGAGTAAAGACGGCATGCACATAGCGGGTAGGCAGCAGTTCCCGTTCCCGCGCCTTGAGCCAGCACATGCGCGCGTTGCCCTGGCATCGTGGGCAATGGCGATTTCTACACGAGTTGTACGAGATGGTGGTCGTATGTCCGCAGCCAGTACAGCGATCGCGATGTCCACCCAGCGCGGCGGTGCGGCAGCGCACGATGGCCAGCAGCACTTTTCGGTGTTGCCAGTTGATCCACTTGCGACTGTGTTCGATAAAGGACTGTCCCGAACAGCGAACGATGTCGGCCATCTCCAGCAGAGGCCGGCTCATGAGCTGTGCTTGTGTCCTCCTTGTCGAGAGAACGTGAGGGCATCGAGCGGGCTGGCAGTTGCGCTGAGATGACGTTGGGACAGATGTAGGTAGACCGTAGTTACTTCGAGGTCGCGGTGTCCGAGCAGTATCTGGATGGTGCGCAGGTCGGCGCCGGCTTCGAGCAGATGTGTGGCGAAGCAGTGACGTAGAGTGTGCGGATGAATGTGCCTATGCGTGAGGCCGGCGCGTTCGGCGGCGTACTGGCAGGCATCCCAGAGGACCTTGGTGGTGACAGGACGACTCGAAGTATGCCAGCGGTTACCGGGAAAGAGCCACTCCGTCGGCTTGCGCCGGAGGCTGCGCCAGTAGATGCGCAACGCATCGAGCAGCTTCGGGCTGAGCATGACATCGCGGTCCTTGGCTCCCTTGCCTCCCCGGATATGAACCACCATCCGCTCGCTGTCGATGTCTCTGACCTTCAGGTGGGCCGCTTCCGCGCGGCGGGCGCCGGTGGCATAAAGCGTCATCAGCAGGATGCGGTGAAAGGGGCTTTCCGCGGCGTCGATCAGACGCGCAACCTCCTCCTGGCTGAGTACCTGGGGAAGGTGACGAACCTTCTTCGGATAGGGCGTCTCGGCGATGCTCCAGCTGCGCTTCAACACGTGGATATAGAAGAAGCGCAAGGCAGCCAATCGCAGGATTACGGTGTTCGGGCTGAACTTGAACGTAGTGAACAGAGCTGCCTGATACTTGCGAATCTCCTCAGGGCCAAGCTGATCGGGCCGGCGATGAAAGTGCTGGCTGAAATGCTCGACGCCATGAAGGTATGAGCGGATGGTGGTGTCGGCGAAGTTGCGACGCCGCAACTCCTCAAGCATGAGCTGACGTAGTTGGTTCACAGAGAATCCTCCTTCTCTGCGCACCAAACTACCCGACGGCCTCAAATGTCGGTCCAGGAACACGCGCATGCGTCCGCCGCAAAGCGGCTTCGTTCATGTCGGCCAGCGTTTAGCGATTCGTTCATCTTCCGCGTTACGACGGATGTTCTTAAGGAGAGAAGATGAGAAGGTAAAGCAGAAAGGACTCGTTCCGGAAGCCTGCAGAACCTCCTGTGGGCGAGTCCGATCGATGCACTCCGAGAGTACAGACTCTTCTGCTTAGATTTGGGCAGCGCCGCCGTCGACAAAGAGCTCGACTCCGTTAACGAAGCTGGAATCGCTTGAGGCTAGGAAGAGAGCGACGGTCGCGATCTCTTCCGGGCGTCCCATTTCGCCGCGTGGGATCAGTGATTTGAAGAGCTCCTTCGCATCCGGGCCGAGAGGATCGAGGATGGGCGTGTCGATGGTGCCGGGGCTGAGGATGTTTACGCGGATTCTGCGCTCCTTGAGTTCGAGCAGCCAGGTACGTGCGAAGGAGCGCACCGCAGCCTTGCTTGCGCTGTAAACGCCGAAGCCTGGGAACCCCTTGATGCTGGCGATCGATCCGTTCAAAAAGATAGAGCCGTTGTCGTTGAAGAGCGGGAGCGCCTTCTGCACTGCGAAGAGGGTACCGCGCACGTTGAGATCGAAGGTCTTGTCGAAATGTTCCTCGGTGACCTCTTCGAGCTTGGCGAGCTCGCCTTGGCCGGCGCTCGCGAAGAGGATGTCGATCTTGCCCTTCTCGCGCTTGACGGTCTCGTAGAGGCGGTCGAGATCGGCGAGATTGGCGGCGTCACCCTGCACTCCGGTGACGTTACGACCGATGAGCTTCACGGCCTCATCGAGCTTGTCCTTGCGGCGTCCGGTGATGAAGACGTACGCGCCCTCTTCGACGAAGAGCTTGGCCGTCGCCAGCGCCATGCCGGAAGTTGCCGCGATGATGACTGCGACTTTTCCTTCGAGCTTTCTCATAACTATTCTCCTTAGTACGTAGTGAGGTTTGCCGCGGGAGCTCTCGCTGCATCGCTGTCGGCAGCGGCCCGGCCGCCTCTCGTTCGGTTCTGGTGAGTAGATGAGGTCCCTCTTAAAATTGATTCACTAGTTCGGGATTAGTGAACTATTGAACCCTTTTCGCTCCATCACTACTCTTAAAGTCATGCGGCCCCTATTTCATCCATCGATCGAGGATGTTACGGTCGAGGGAATTCTCCACGCCTTGTCCGACCCTGTGCGGGTAGCGATCTACGCAGATATCGTGGCGCAGGAGTGCTCGCAGAACTGCTCGACGTTTCTGACAGTCAGCGACAAGACAATCCCGAAATCCACCCTCTCCGAACACTTCAGGGCGCTGAGAGAGGCGGGGCTGATCCGTGGCGAGCGGCGCGGCGTGGAAATGCACAACACATCACGCTGCGCGGAGATCGAGCAGCGTTTTCCGGGGCTGATTCGGGCAATTGTCAACGCGCATGCCATCCAGTCGGCGAACGAAGCCCGGGCAAAAAAGCCTGTCGCTAAGAGATCCGCCAGGCGGGCACGGCGAAATAAGTGGAAAAGATGCATAGCGCCAGCGCGCAACGAAGCTCGTCTTCTATCAGCCCTTTCTATCCTTAGTCGCCCGCTGGACCAATCGCCGGAGGGGCCGATTAGTCCTCATGTCGGCTAGCATCTTGTTACTTGTTATTACTCGGCAAATTAACTGCAACCAAGATCCACACATGCGCAGCAGGCCGTAGACTCTGTAGTCGAGGGTTTTTCATGGCGAAGCGCATCTTCACTTTTTATCTGAGCGTGCTGCTCCTGTTTCTCTGCTTTCATTCAGCTTCTCTGCCGGCGCAGGAGGCCGCCGAAGGCCGCGTCTTTGGAGGTTACTTCGAGGAATGGGACGTGCGATATTCCGGCTATACGATGGCCACGCTGGAGAAGAGTGGCGTAGCCGGCAAGCTGACTCACCTGATCTACGCCTTCGGCAACGTCACACCAGGCCCTTCGCCGGTCTGCGCAATCGCCGATCCCAAAGCGGCATGGCAGGATGCTTCGATCCTCGGAGTCGACGGAAAACCCTTTTCCGGCTCCGTGCACGGGAACTTCGCCGGCATAATGGAACTCAAGACGCTCCATCCGCGCCTGCGAACCCTGATCTCGCTGGGTGGGCAGGCTGGCGACGTCTCCGGGTTTACCGCGGCGGCGGCTTCCCTTGCCGCACGGAGCGCATTGGTCGCCTCTTGCATCGACCTCTTCGTCAAGGGACATCTTGCTCCCGGTGTCGAGGCACCGGGACTCTTCGATGGTTTCAACATCGACTGGGAGTTTCCTCTGCCCGCCGACCGGGACAACTTTACCGCTTTGCTGCATGAGTTCCGCACCCAGCTCGATGCGCTGGGCCGCAGCACGGGCCGGCATTACATCCTCACCTTCGATTCTCCGTCGAACCCGCAGAAGTACGCGAACATCGACTTGAAGGCCGCCGCCGATGAGGTGGACTTCCTCACCATCGACGGATACGACTACGCTACACCCAGCGAGAAAAACACCAACGCCAGCTCGGCGCTCTACAACAGCCCCGCCGACCCCTTGCGCGATCAAGCCCGGGCCATTGACGACACCGTGCGGGCCTACCTGAGCGCAGGCGTGCCTGGCGCGAAGTACACCATGGGGATGCCCCTCTACGGAATTGGGTGGAGCGGTGTCCCGAAGAGCAATCATGGCCTGTATCAGAGCGCAGAGGGCCCGGCTCCGGTCCTTTTGGCCGATGGCAGTGGCCTGTGTCCTACCCAGAGCAGGACCGCCCCAGCGCCGGGTTGCGACGCCATCCTGACCTCGGGGTTTATCACCGATGCGACCCTGCGCCATCTACTGCGCCGTCATGATGCCCGGTTCTGGTATGACTCCAGACGCCAGGACGCCACCGTCTACCTGTCGGCCAGCCGCACTTTCTATACCTTTGACAATCTGCGTTCGGTAACCGCGAAAATTGCCTACATCCGCGAGCACAAGCTGCGAGGAGCCTACGTCTGGGCTTTGAACGATGATGACACCGCTGCAACCATCACCAAGGCCATTGCCGCGGGTTTGGAATGACGTGAATCTGCGGTGACCACACTCTGCGAGCGGTCAGCACGATTCCCTTCTGTGAGCGATCACAGGTCAAGCCGCGACAACCCGGAAGCGATGCATTTGGCCGATAAACCAGCAAGTGTCCATGTTGGCGACCATACAGACAAGTGGACTCCCTTCGATGGTCAATGAGCGCATTGGCGATTATGCGCTCACCCATATCGGAATTTAGTTTCGGCCGATAAGTTCAGGGCTGCATTTTCGACTATCGTGCAACTCACCTTCCTGAACTCGGGCAATGCATCCGTGTCTACGCGTGCAAGCTGCGGGGCTGACTCGAAGAGTGCGATATCTATTCCTCGCGCAAAACCCTGAGCGGGTCGACGCGGGTGGCGCGTAACGCGGGAAGAAGGCTCGCGATGAAGGAGATGAACACGATTAGCAGCGTTGCCGAGGCGAAGGTCGCAAAATCGCGGGCGTTGACCCCGTAGATGAGGCTGACAGCAACACGGCCGAGTGCGAACGCCGCGATGAGGCCCAATCCAATGCCGACGAGCGTGGGCTTCATTCCCTGCGCGATCACGTGACTCGCGACATCGCGGAGCGAGGCACCGAAAGCGAGGCGCAGGCCGATTTCCCGCATCTGCCGTTTGACGGAGTAGGCCAGCACGCTATAAATGCCGATGATGCACAGGATCAAGGCGAGCAATCCAAAAATGGCGAGCAGCTGCATGTTGAAGCTTCGCTGGGTGAGGGTGCTGCCGATGAAGTCGTCGAGTGTTATGACGTTGTCAACCGGGATATTGCTGTTGGCCTGCGCGATTGCATTTGTGACCGCTGTGACGAGCGCTTGCGGTGCGCTCGAGGTACGCACAACCATAGACATGCCGAACGGCCGCCACGGACCCATTGCAGAGTTGCCTACCTGCGCCAGCGGCCAATAGAGCGTGGCGATTCCAGCAGTGCTGTCGAGGCCCTGCTGCTTCACGTCGCCCACGACCCCGACGACCGTGCGTTCCTTGTCGGGGACAAAGGTGAGCTTGAGGCGATGTCCGAGGGGGTTTTCATTTGGCCAGAACTGCTTTGCCATCGCTTTGCTTATGACGACGACCGCGGCGGAGTCGGCTGTGTCACTCTCTTGAATGTCGCGGCCCTGCAGCAACGGGATGCGCATCGCATTGAAGTATCCAGGCGCGACCATGCGCACCGAAACCTCCGGCTGTTCGGACATTGGAACGACCGGCCGGCCCTCAACGGCGACGGGCTGATTGGAACCGCCGGTAAGAGGCAGATTGTCGACGGCGCCCGCGGATTTAACTCCCGGCAGCTTCCGGATGCGCAGAAGCGCCGCGTCGAAGAATTGAGACTCCTGTATCGGCGCGGTGAACTGGTGGCGCGATATTTCAACGGCGAGGGTCAAGGCGTTGTGCGGATCGAAGCCGGGATCGACGGCCTGGAGGCTCCAGAGGCTGCGCAGCATGAGTCCCGCGCCGATTACGAGAACGATGGAGAGAGCGACTTCTACGGAGACCAAGGCAGAACGCGTGAAGCTGCTGCCGGACTCGGCGTCGAGGCGGCCGACGCCCTGCTTGAGAGATTCGTTCACGTCACCCCTGATCATGCTGAGTGCGGGAAGGAGTCCGGCAAGCAGCCCGGTAGTAACCGAGAGAGCGAGCGTAAAGAGCAGGATCGGAGTGCTTAAGCCGATTTCGCCCATGCGGGGAATCTTATCTGCGAAGAATTTGAGCAGAAGATCGATGCCGAAGTGGGCAAGGATGAGACCGAGTGCTCCGCCGCACAAAGAGAGGATGACAGACTCTGTGAGCAGCGGCTGAATTATCCGGCTGCGGCTGGCGCCAAGAGCCGAGCGGATCGCAATTTCTTTGCGCCGGCTGAAAGCGCGCGCGAAGATGAGGTTGGCAACGTTGGCGCAGGCGATCAGCAGCACGAAGGCGACGGCTCCGAGCATCATGAGAAGAGCTGGACGCACATCGCTAACCAGCTCGTCGCGCATGGAAACGACTACCGCGCCCCAGCCCTTGTCGTCGACGGGATACGCCTGCTCGAGACGCTGGGAGATGGTGTTCATCTCGGCCTGCGCCTGTGCGATGGTGACGCCGGGCTTGAGGCGGGCGATGGAGAAGTAATGGTGCTCGCCGCGAACGGCAGCTTGTTCAGCAGTGAGGCCGAGCGGAATCCAGGCCTGCGCGAAATCGGGCTCGGTCATCTTTGGTCCTAAAACGCCAACGATCAGGTATGAAGAACCATCGAGCATTATAGCTTGACCGATCACGTTGGGATCGGAGCCGAAGCGCGACTGCCAGAGCTTGTAGGTAAGGATGATTTCCTTGTTGTGGCCGGGCTGATCTTCCTGTGCCAGGAACTCGCGACCATAGATGGGCTGCACGCCAAGCACGGAGAAGAAGTTGTATGTAACGGTGGCCGCGCGGATGGTTTCAGGTTTTCCCTGTCCCGTGATTTCGAACCCTCCACCGCTGGCGAGGGCCATCTCGCTAAAAACAGTGTTCTGTTTCTGCCAGTCGAGGAAGTTGGCGGCGGAGACGGAGAAGCGCGTCATGCCGGGGAAGCTGGACTGCGGAGGGACGTGCCAGATCTGGACGAGCTGGCCGGGGTTGCGGAAAGGCAAGGGCTCGAGAAGAACCGCGTGAACGACACTGAAGATGGCGGTATTGGCGCCAATGCCGAGAGCCATGATGAGGATGGCAATTGAGGCGAATCCAGGCGACTTAACCAACTGTCGCAGGGCAAATCGCACGTCCGCCACGATGCTTTCCACCGTGGGCCATTGCCATACCTCCCGGCTGCGCTCCTCGACCAGCGTGACATTTCCGAATCCCCGCCGCGCCGCTTGCGACGCCTGCTCGCGGGACATCCCCTCTTCCATAAGTTCATCGATCTTCTCCTCAAGGTGTTCCTCGATCGAGACTGAGAGATCGGTATATCGACGGTAACGAGAGAAGAGCCTTCCGAGCCAGGGCATCGAAGCCTCCTATCCTTTGGCGACAGCCAGTACGCGGGTAACGCCGGCGAACATCTTCTCGAAACTGGAAACTTCCTGCTCGAGACGACGACGGCCGGCTTTCGTCAGCCTGTAGATACGCGTGGGACGACCTTTAGCGGAAACGCCCGCCTCGGATTCCAGAAAGCCCTCTTTGAGCATTCTCTGCAAAGCCGGATACAGTGACCCTTCTTCGATTTGCAGGAGATCGTCGGATACCTGCCGGATGTGTTTGACGAGGGCATAACCGTGCATGGGCTTCAGACGCAGCGAGTGCAGGATCATCATTTCTAAAGCGCCGGGGAAAAGATCGCGGTACTCAGGACTCTTTGCCATATGGGGAGCAATCTATACCTAACATACCTATTTTGGCAATAGGTCTCTGCGGACTAAGAAAGACGACGACCGCACCACGAACAGACCGACATCGCAATACGCGGTACCGGCCCTTCTCGATTCTTGGATGAGCAATCGCCATTGGCGACTTCAGGCCAAAGCGCTCATTGAGCTATTCAAGTCGATCAGTGTGCTTCAGAGAGCATCACGATGGCCATGACGCCTCCGCTCCTCGCACGAAAGACGAGGAATGCGAGCCAAGGGGTCGGTTCGCCTATTGACGAATCCAGGGCGTTTCCCGGTCCGGCTGGAACCACCAGGAGACCAACGTGAGAAAGGTGAAAGCCAGTGGCGCGGCATATTTGCCGATGGGATCGCCGACCAGAACATGAGATGCCGCCGCGCCGGACATCTCAAAGAAGACTTCTGCATAGGCCCATTCTCTGAGTCGAGGGAGTCACGGCCAGAGCAGCGCAGCGACTGCGAGGACCTTCCAGATTCCGACAATGTACAAGAGGTAAGTTGGATAGCCGATGGAGCGGACGTCCTGTACGACATAGGGAAGGTGCGCAAGGTCCATGAAAGCCCCCACCAGGATCTCCAAGACTAGAATGGCAGTGCTTGTAACGTAAATGATCCTGCTGTTCATTCGAGGTTTCCTTCATGTACCCCTGGATTTGGATTCAGTCGTTATTACGAAAATTGTGGCTGCCTGGTTACACGGTTTTGATCCCATTGCGGTGGAAGCTGGACCTCGCCTGGCAACGGGCACTTGGGAGTTTGCGCCACAATTCGGGTTCTGGTCGGTTTACCGGCTAACCGGAACTAACGCAACGCTGTGTGCATCCCTTTTTAGGAGCCGCATATTTCGTGTTCTACGCGGGCAGCTTACCGCTTAGGCGCCACGAGCGCCAGCAATGGCAAGCCTGCGCAAAGGGCATACCCAACTCCTAGGGTCCAGTTCATCTACTTCTTTCCTGAGGTATTCACCACCCAGTAGCACAGCAGCGCCGAGAGCAACACGGCCGGCGTCACGACTTCGAGATACCCCTTGGTCTGTGACAGGGCAGGCGTTGTCATATAGATGAATCCCTCGAGCGATCCTGCCGGCGCTGCGAACATCCCCAGTATCCCGATGCCGATTAGCATCCACGCCATTCGCAGCCACCCGTCTCTGCGCCCGAACAACTGCTCGCGGAACAGGTAGAACACCGACGCGAACAGAATGTCGCGAAAGATCTGCAGCGCCGGACCGAGCAGTACCCAGGTGCTTGTTGTTGGCCGCATCCCGGAGTTTGGATTGTTGATGGTAGCTGCGTAATGCAGGAAATGATACGCGAGCGCTCCCATCAAAAAGTAGGTAATGGTGTGGCAAACCACGGTCTTGGCAGCCAACGGCACAAAGCGGGGTTGCGACTCTTGCATAAGCATCCTCTCTTAGATTCTGAGTTGGCGGAATTATAGAGCGGCGGACCAAGCCTGCAAATTCAGACAGCCCCGATTTGCCCTGACTTAGCGGAAGCAGTTGTCACAGCAATAGCGGATGAATCATCCACTCAGCGGCTAAAGACGTCGTTCATTCAGTCTCCTTGCGGCACGGCCACCGGACCCCGTCAGATTCCGAGCGGATGATTGCCTATATGGACGTGATCCATGTGGACGAAAAACCGGCTAACCGGAAAAGTCGCTGATCGGGCCTGAAGGCTGGCCGAGTTCGCATATTCCCGCCTGGGCGCGTGGAGTTGTCCCAGATTTTCGCGCGTGGAGAGGCGGCTTAACCAACGTCAAACGCTCTCGCCGTCACCGTATCGTGAAGCGTCGCGTATTTCACCAGCGCGCCCTGGCCGAAGTGGGTGAATGCCTCAGTGCGTCCATGCGCGGCCAGAGCCGCCTGTGAAGCCCAATGCTCCACGACATAGAACTCCTGATCGTCGTCAATGCCACGGTAGATGTCGTAACGGAGACATCCTGACTCTTGCCGGGATGCAGAAGCAAGCGCGCGAAACCCGGCCGTAGCGTCGTTGACGTGTTCCTTGGCAAAGCGAAAGATCGCGACATGAAAGATCTCATTGGCCGCGGAGGCGGCACTCACATGAGAGGATGCGGCCGCAGCGGCAGCCAATGTCAGGAAACCCCTGCGAGTTGTTGGTTCTGAGGCAAAATCCTCCAGCCTGGTGGTGCTATTCCAGAGCCTTTCGCTTTCGTTCGGATTTTGCTCAGGTCCTCGCATTATTGACTCCGATTATCAGATGTCAGCCGCGAAGTAAATGTCTCTCGATTTTTGCGAAAGAGATTGAGATTTTCCGTCAGGGATCGCATCTTCCGCCTCGCTACGCTCACCGTCAGGATGACAGGGTTGCGGGCTGGTTGAGCCCGGTGGCGAGTCACCGGCAATCCAGAAGTAATCCATATGGACGAAGAACCGGCTTGTCGGAAATTGACTCCGAACATCCATTCATCGCATGACCTGAACCGGCCGGAAGCGAAGCGCTTCCGCGTCAAACTCACCAATCTCAACATCCCGAAAATAGACCTTGTAGAAGTCTTCATCGACCTGCTCGAAGCCGATAACCTCAGCGTCGCCATCCTGATCCCTGCCGCGTCCAGCAGCGTTGGCATCGCGGCAATACAGCTCGCAATTTTCCTCGTCGCCATCCCGGCCGCACTCACGCGTACGAGCGCCAAGCGGCAGCAACTCTGTATGAATCGCTCAAAGACTCCAACTGTCGAGTGGTTCGTGCCATACCATCCTGTCCAGAACTCGCTGGCATCGCTGCTCAATCCATCGCCCAAGCGATCCATGAGGCTGGTACGAGGATGGAGAGGAGAAGGCTCCCGCAAACTGCGTTTACGACGAGGTCTCGAATTCGCAGTCGAGACGCCTCAATTGGCGTCCCGCAGCAGGGACAGACCTCATTCCGCTTCGTCTCGCCGGGATCCTGATGCGCCCTCGACTTCATCCATCTCGGCGCGACAAAGTTCTTCGTCGTTTTCATCTCCACCCTCCTCTTCTTCATCCAGACCATCTACAACTTGCCCGGCTACTGCAAATGCGTTTCGTTCACGCTTGTCCCGCCGGACATCCAGCAGTTGTTCTCCAACCGTATGTTTGGGAGCAAAACAGTATTCGACGTACGCTTCAAAGAGCGACTGATTCCGAATGCCGCGCTTCATGAGATCCGTGTGGTGGTGCCTGTAAAGGCCCTTGAGAGCTTCGGGCGTAATGATGTAGAAACGCCGCTTTCCTTGATTCGCGACTGAAGCTTGAAGCCATTTCTGCTCAATCCAGAAAACGACCTCCGCCTTTCGAACGTGAAGCGCACTCGCCAAGCTCTCCACGGAAAAGAGATCACAGCGAATTTCACGCACGCTGAGGCGATTTCTCCTGAGCATGTTGCGGATCGCTTTGGGCGTCCGGTCGATCTTCTTCGCTACGTCTTCGATGGAACTCTTAACCAGTTCCTCTCGAACGATCTCCAATTCGGATTCTGTCCATCGTCGGTGGTCCTTCCGTCCCTTGATCCCGTGCTGGATGATCAAGCGCCAGCAAGCCTCCTTGGGGCGCCCAGTGTGACGCTGAAGGCGCACTACAAGTTGTTCGAGTTTGTTGCCCGAAAGCACCTTGGCTTGAGCCGCCATGGCCATAACTTCGGGACTCCACTCGCAGGACCGCTCTGACAAGTTGGGGAGAGTTGCCATATACGCCTCAAAAACCGATGTTCCGGTCACTGCCAAGGCAAAGCCGATAGCGGTTTAGTCTGCGGAACCTCTGAAAGATTCGCTCTCTCAAAGCGCGGGCCATGCGCAACGTCGCCCGGCGAAGTGCGATCCGATTCTTCGAATCGAGGACACCGTCAAACCCCTAATGTCTGGAACTCTTGCGCTGATTGCAATCGAGACCTCCGTGCGGAGGCCTCCCTATTTACTAAAGGCACTTTGAAAGGCGTTTTGGGGCACGGTTCGGGAGATTCGTTTCGACGGGTGAGGAAGGGATTCGCCTATACTATTGCTCAGACGGTGGTTAAATCCCCCCACGGGCAGATGCTCGCGAATGCCGCCAACAGGTCCTAGCTGGGAAGAGCTGACTTGGAGTTGGGCCTATACGACCGGGCACCCTGCTTCTGATCAGAAATTGGAGGCCGCTGCGAAAGCAGCATGGTCGTACTCTCTCCTGTGCGCACGGACCTACCTGAACGACTTGGACGCCGCGCGCGAATTGATGGAGCACGCTGTCCACAATGCATCCCGGTACGTTGCGCGTCATCCAGACGCTTCTCCCGAAAAGCTTCTTGCCCGTATCAAAAGCGTCATTCGTCGCCGGGCGCGACAGCTTTCGGCAAAGCGGAGCCGCGAACTGTCATTTGGGTCGATGCTCGATATGGAATCGCTTCTCGCCGGTGAACTGGAAGCGGAAAAAGGCGTCTTTGCAATTGAATTGCTCTCCCGGATGTCGCCGTTCGCACGGGCCATCGTAAACCGGCGCTGGAACGGATACACCTGGCGAGAGATTGCAGGAGAATTAGAGATGGATCATACGGCAGTCCGTCGTGCATACTTGCGGGAGTTGGAGTCGGTGCTCCAAGGGCTGTCCCGGTCTGGAGATTCCCCGAAATGCGACTGAGCTGGCACCGGTCGTCCCGCGTGGAGGACCGCTTTGAGTCCTGGATTACACAGCAGCATCAGCGACGGGTACTCGCCGGGGAAACCACTCCCTCCGGGCCATGTCCGGATGAGGCATTCCTTCGGGCGCTCGCCCGGCGGTCCAAAAGCATCGCTCTGTCGGACCCGAGGGTCGATCACGCGGCAACGTGCCCCAACTGCATGAACCGCCTGTTGGCGCTCCGGCAGGAGCGCCAATCGTCGAGACGGAAGCTGGCCTGGGCACTTGCAGGCGCGGCGTGCATCGTTCTGGTAGCGGGACTAATTGCCTGGTCTCGTTACGAAAGCCGAGAGCAGATGCTGGCACAAGCCTCGCCGGTTGCCGAAAGCGTCGATCTCGGGAACGCGGCCACCTATCGCGGCCAGCAACCGGGCCAGTTGCAGTCTGTTTTGCTTCCTGCCGCGCGTGTCCACTTGACGATTATCCTGCCGCGCTTCAGCCTAGCCGGACAGTACCTCGTGGCGGTCACTCATGATCAAAACGGAAATGGCGTCATCGCAGAAGGCACGGCCGCAACGGTCGCCAGCGGAGCCCAGCAAAAGGTATCCGTTGATCTCGACCTGCGCAGCGTGAAGACAGGCGCATACTTCCTCTCGACCACACACGAGCAGGACCAAGCTGCGTACTACTATCCTCTTCAGATCAAATAACGATTCGGTGTCGTCGATGAGTGACTCGGCCTGTTCTCGTTATTCGAGCGGTTTGAAACTACTCCCGCTCCGGAGGATCGATCAATACCTTCGTCCAATGGAATCTTCTCCGTCGTTTTGGTTTAATCGCGAGTATTGATGAGTGGGGCCAAGGATTTGGAAGGAGGTACTCAATGAAACGGATGATTGCTTTCTTGCCGGTTGCAGTGGCAGCAGTCGTCGGCGTCCACGCCTTGGAGTTCCCCGAATCTACGACGTGCTTAAATGGGCGGCGCTCTAGAGAACGCCATCTTCATAATGCGCACCCTAAGAGTTTCGACTGGAGGTTTCGCATGACCCCACATTTCCTTTACGCACAACCCGCATTTCGGGTCGCCGTTCTTCTCCTCGCTGGCTTGCTCTGGACGCGCCCCGC
The DNA here is from genome assembly GCA_963743135.1 of uncultured Acidobacteriaceae bacterium. GTDB lineage: Bacteria > Acidobacteriota > Terriglobia > Terriglobales > Acidobacteriaceae > Silvibacterium. The sequence continues at coordinate 717,455 of CAVUON010000005.1, read as the reverse complement.
GGCTGCCCAGACTGCAGATGCGTGGATGGCACGGGCGAAAGAGGGTACCTTTACGGCATCGCATTTCCTCTTCAACGACGGTGAGACCCTGCCCGCCTTGCACCTGCACTATCGCACCCTCGGAAGCCCGCATCGTGGTCCCGACGGTCACATCGATAACGCAGTGCTGCTGTTGCACGGCACTGGCGGCAGCTCCAAGTCGTTTCTGATACCAACGTTCGCAGATGTGCTGTTTGGCCCCGGCCAGCCGCTCGATGTACAACGCTACTACCTCATCTTTCCCGACGACATCGGCCACGGCGAATCCAGCAAACCCTCCGACGGCCTGCACATGCACTTTCCCCGCTACGACTACGACGACATGGTGCGTGCGCAGCACCTGCTTGTCCAGGACGGGTTGCACGTCGATCACCTTCGACTCATCTTTGGCACGTCGATGGGCTGCATGCATACCTTTCTGTGGGGCGTCACCTATCCGGGCTACGCGGATGCGCTTGCGGCCTTCGCCTGTCTGACCGTACCAATTGCGGGTCGTAACCTGATGTGGCGTTCGATGGCGATGGAGGACATCCGAAATGATCCAGCGTGGCTTGGCGGAGAATATAAGAGCGAGCCGGTCGCGGGCCTTCGTGCCGAAAGCAGTCTCTTCCTGATCGCGACGTCGTCCGCACTGCAGTTGCAGAAACAGTATCCGACGCGGCAGCAGACCGAGAGGTACACCGATCAGTATCTTGGACAGTCGGTCCACTCGATCGACGCAAACGACTGTCTCTATTATCTTGATGCCAGCCGAAACTACGATCCCTCCGCGCAACTCGGTCGGATCAAGGTTCCGGTTCTTTGGGTCAACTCCGCCGATGATTTCATCAACCCACCTGATCTTGGAATCGCCCAGCGAGAGGCCAGCCGGATGCCAAATGCACGCTTCGTTTTGCTGCCGATCACGCCGGAGACGCACGGCCATCTCACCTTCAACTACGCAGCCGTCTGGCAACAATATCTGGCTGAGCTGCTGAAACGGTAAGGACGATCCAGACTGTCAGAGCTCACGTAAGTCCTCCCAGAGATTCGCGTGAGCACCGTTGCACTGACTGGCTGCTGTTTTGAGAGCCATTTGGCGTAGAGGCGTAGACGCCCAACCACTAGAAGGCGTCCTCCTGGCTGTGAGACTGGCCCTCATGGCCCTGAGCTAATCAGGACACCCGCTCTTCATCGACTCGCAGATGTGCGCTTCGTAAGACGAGGCGACCCAAAAACAAAACAGCTTCGAATGATCGGCACAAAATCGACTTAAAGATGGCGGAGTGCAAACTAGCACTCCGTCAGAACTCTATGGCGCTTTGACGATGGCCTCGGCCATCTTGTCGCATGGCTTCTGGTTCGCGGACAATTTGGTGCTTGCGCCGTTCGTCTTCGGCTTAATGATCTGCACCCCCGCATGATTTCGTCCCAAGAGAGCGGCTTCTCAGGAATTCCTCGCCGCCGAAATCGGGACTAGCTCCAGCGTGGTTTCCAGAGTCTCTTTCACGCAAGGGTTGTGGTTGGCCCGAAAGCAGTCGCGAGACGTGCTGGACGGTAAACGGCAATGTTTGAATGCGCCTATCGCGCTGCCTGAGACCAAGGTATCGAGCGACACCATCGTCCAATAGATTCGCGTTCCCGCTTTTGGCCTAATGGAAATGTGCATCACGTCTGAATCAGTCGCGAGTGCGCATCGCACGAATGACTCTATCTAAGGAGAACTCACCATGACTTTCGAAAAAGGTTTGCACGCCGCCAAAACACACACCACGAATAGCTGGAAGCATATTCTCACGAAGCATCCGTTGCTGCATCTCCTGTTCGCGTCTTTAATCGCCGGGGTGGCAGCTCCCAGTACAATCTGGGCCCAAGAGCAGCCAGCCCCTCTGACCACGGCCGCGGCCTCACAACCATCGCAAACGACCGCCTATCACTACGTTGTGCCACTCAGTCTCGCGCTTGAGGCCGCGTCCGAGTCTGTTCGTGTCTGCGCCCTACACGGATATTCGGTTAGCGCTACAGTCGTGGACATGGACGGAGCACCACAAGTAGCGATTCGCGGTGATGGAGCCACCATCCATACCGCAGAATCGAGTTACGACAAGGCGTACACGGTGGTCACGCTCGGGCCGATATTCCACTTTGATACGTCCGGCGAGTTTTTCAATCTGACAAAAACCAATCCGTTTGCACCCCGACTCGGTTCGATGCGCAATGTTATGGCGCTTCCGGGGGCGGTGGCATTCAAGTCGAAGAACGTCATCGTGGGAGCCTTGGGCGTGGGAGGAGCCCCCGGTGGAGACAAGGACGAAGTCTGTGCGCAAGCTGGGGTGGCGAAAATCGCCGACCGACTTCCACGGTGAAGCTCACCGACCGCGGGAGCCTTTTTCAAACACGCAATGGAGTAGGTGCATGTTGGGCGATTTTGTTCGGTCTCTGCAAAATAACTTCGCCCGACTGTGCTATTCAGCCAGCGTTGCCGGCTTTCGCTTAGGGCCAAATTAGAAGATCTCGTTGTGGTTCTCGGTGAAAGTAATGGTCGCGAAAGGTCTTTCAGAAGAGTATTGCAAGTGCTGGGCTCACCGAGGCGCGAACTGGATGCTCTGTACGCGGACTCCGGGCGGCTATCGATTGAGCCGGAGTCAGACAAGTTTCAACTCGGCAGAAAAGCAAATCAAATCCGCCGCGTCGCAGCGAATTTCAACAAGTTCCTAGTGCAGACCAGGCCTACGGTCAAGGATTGATTTGAAGAGTCACAGTTAATGCGATAGCACGCCTGGATTCACAAGTCAAGATTGGCGTGCGATCACGGTCGCGGCTTCGGGTTGACTGGCAAATCAGGGGACCGTCGAACTGCATCATTGGACGCCGCTCGATGTCTCGACTGATACCAAGGTATCGACAATACCATCGTCCAATGGTATCTCCTCCAAGCTTCTGGCTTAATCACAACTGTGTATGGGATCCGCGAACGACCTGGGTACCTGCAACAGACATTTCTTTAGTTAAGGAGAACATTCCGTGACACACAACCTTACATCAATTGAAAAAGAGTTCTATAAGGCGCGCGCCATGCGACTACTATGCACCTGCTTGTTGGTTACAGCGCTGCTTCCGGTTGCAGCCGTGGCCCAAGTCAAAACTGCTCCGGCAGCACCCGCAGTTTCAATTACACCGGTGTCGCACGACAGCGTAACGATCGCTGGGGAACCAGAACTCTATTTGAGCACTCCAAACCCTGAAGTGTCCTCGGTAGTATTCACATTTCCTCCAGGCGCTGTATCGCAATGGATGATTCATCCTGCTCCTGCCTACGTTTACGTCCTGGAAGGCACTTTAACAGTCGAATTTGAAGATGGATCGCATAAATCGTTCCATGCAGGGCAAGGATTCCTTCAGTGCAGATCAAAATGGCATCGAGGCCGAAATGACAGCTCGCAAACAATGCGATTCCTTGCTGTGTTTTTCGGTGGGAAAGGCGTACCCAATGTGGTCCATCCAGCATCAGGGCCTCTGGTCGACCAGCAGAAGTAAGACTGGTCAATACTGCGAGCGGTGGTCAAACCGTTGCCGCGACGGGACGCGCAGTGATGTGTCATTTGCCTAAGAGTATTTGCACCAAGCTCGCGAAGCAACACATTGAATCGGAGGAGCAGGATGACACCGGACAAACCGAACATTCTCTTAGTGCACGGCGCCTGGGGCGACGCTTCACATTGGCGACATATCATTCCTTCCCTGCATGAAAAAGGCTACCGGGTCTTCGCGGTGCAGAACCCTCTGACATCGTTGTCCGACGATATCGACCGAACCATCAAAATGGCCGCTGCGCAGGATGCTCCCACGCTATTAGTCGGCCATGCTTATGGTTGCGCAGTCATCACGGGCGCTGGCCTCACGCCAAATGTCGTCGGCCTCGTCTATTTGGCAGGACCTGCTCTCGATGAAGGAGAGAGCCTCAAGAGCCTTTGGGCGCGGCGAGCACCACCTGAAGGGGCCGCTAATATCCGTGAGGACAAATATGGGTTTTTATGGATCGAAGTCGAGAAGTTTCACGAGACTTTCTGTCACGATCTCGAAGACCGAATAGAATCGCTAGTTTGGGCTGTTACGCAGAAGCCAACAGCGGCGCGTTGCTTCGAAGAGAAGTCGGGACCACCGGCATGGAAAGTGAAGCCCAGTTGGTATCAGATCTCGGCCAACGACCGCTTGATTCCCACGGAGACCGAAAAGTGGATGGCGGAGCGAATCAACGCGAGGAAGACGATTACGTTGCAAACGAGTCACGCTTCCATAGCAACGCACCCCGATGACATAGTGCAATTAATCGAGGAAGCAAGCAATGCTGTCAGCGTGAAGGCTGCCGGTTTCCCCTAGGGACTCGGATGTGGTGCTAATGGAGAGACCCAGGACGATCCGAAGATTGCATTTGCGGGCCGCAGTGATGGAGATTCCATTTCAATTGTTCTTTCGCGGAAAAGAACATCCTATGAGGTCCCTGACTTTCCTATCGCACGATCCAAATCGATGGCCTCTCCATCTTCTACAGAGAGGCCGGCCGGAGAGACGCGCCGACGATTGTCCCGCTACACGGCCGGCCGTCGCGGGGCGTTCCTGCGCGAACTCATGATGGACATCGCGCGCGGGATTTGGCATTCTATCCTTGCGGGACCACTCAACCGGTCCTCTTTCGTCATGGAGGGATACGCCATGAAGAAGGCCACGGCGCCCATTTCACTTGCAGGCTCCCAGCTTGGCGAAGTGCGTCATGTATGCGCATTTTTCAACAGCGACGACGAAGAGTATCGCGTGTTGCTTCCGTTCATTAAGGACGGATTCGAATGTGGCGACAAGGCGGTCCACGTCGTCAATCCCGATCAGCGTCGCGGCCATCTGCAGCGGTTGGTCGCAGCAGGGATCGACCCGTCGGCTGCCGAGCAGAGTGGGCAATTCGAACTTCTCATCAACACCGAAACGTACCTTCGTGACGGCCGTTTCGATCGGGATCAGATGCTAGAGGTGTTCGAGCAGTTGGCCAGCGGTAACATCAAGGGAGGTTTCCCACTTAGTCGCATTTGCTGCCGTATGGACTGGGCGGTTGAAGATCGATCGTACATAGACGACCTCGTTGAGTTTGAATCGCGTGTGAATGATGCGTGGCGTCGCCACGACGACGCGGTCATCTGCACGTACAACCTCGCCAAATTTGGAGGTGAAACGGTGATCGACATCATGAGGACGCATCCCATGATCATCATCGGCGGCATTCTTCAGTCAAATCCGTTCTTTGTGCCACCGGAAGAGTTCCTGCGTGAAATTCGTGGACGGCGGGCAAGGCGGGCTGTGTCACCTTCGACGGCGGCTTAACATGGAAGGGCCATTCGAAAATTCTGCCGACGAGATCAAGCGCCTTCGGCGCTGTAATAATGACCTGGTCAGCGTCCTGGCTCTTCCTGCCATTTGGACCGGTGCCGACGCATCGAAGATTGTTGATACCTTACTCGACACGCTCCTGGGTTTGCTTCACCTGGATCTCGTATATCTGCGGCTGAAAGAACCTGTCGGCGATGCGCCCCTCGAAACGGTCCGGGGCGCTCAATCGCGAAACTTGATGCCCCGACTAGAAGAGATTTGCGAGGTGCTCAACCGCTGCTTGGGAGAGGATCTGCAGAAATGGCCTGCACAGGCGAGAAACCGCATAGGAGACGAAGACATTTCGATCGTGCCTTTGCGACTGGGGATCCAGGGCGAGATCGGCGTAATCGTAGCCGGGTCTAAGCGAGCGGATTTCCCGGAGCAGACCGAGAAACTTCTTCTGGGCGTAGCGGCGAATCAGGCGTCGTTCGGGCTACAAGAGGCGCGGCTCCTGAGCCAGCAGAAGCGGGTCGCCAACGAACTCGATCAACGAGTCGCGCTGAGAACCCGAGAACTTGCCGAAGCTATCAAAGAACTTCAGCTCCAGGTTGGCTTACTGCAACTTATTCCTGTGGCGGCTTGGACGCTTCAGCCCGATGGGACTCCGGATTTCGTGAACCAAAACTGGCTGGAGTACACCGGTCAGGCACTCGAGTACGTCCAGTCAAATCCCGAGGCGTGGATGAGTGCGATCCATCCTGAGGATCGGGAAGGGGCGTCAAAGAGCTTTCGGGACGGGGTACGCTTAGGACAGGGTTTTACGATGGAAGCTCGGTTTCGTCGAGCGCTCGACGGGACTTACCGCTGGCATCTCAATCGAGCCGTGGTGTTACGTGATGCGGGAGGAAAAATCCTTAGATTTGTCGGCACATCCACTGACATTGAGGATCTAAAACAATCCCAAGAACATTTACGAAAGGCCGAGGAGAAAACTCGGTTGATTATCGACACTGCTTTAGATGCGGTTATCACGATGGATGCCCAGGGAACCATCACCAGTTGGAACAAGCAAGCTGAAGTCATCTTCGGGTGGAGTAGTCCAGAAGCGATCGGCCAGCATATGTCGGACATGATCATTCCGGAGCAAGATCGGATGGCTCACGAGCACGGCATACGTTACTTCCTGGCTACCGGTGATGGCCCCATCTTGAGACGACGTATCGAAGTGACGGCCGCCCGGCGCAGCGGTGTTGAGTTCCCGGTTGAGTTGGAAGTGTCGCCCATGAAACTGGGCCACGAGTGGATTTTCAGTGCCTTCATTCGAGACATTACCGACTCCAAACGAGCGGAACAAAAATTGCGGGAGAGCGAACTCAATCTTCGCCAGATGACTGAAACCATTCCAGAGATGCTCTGGAGCGCTACGCCGGACGGTGCAATCGATTACTGCAATGCACGCGTGCTCGATTACACCGGCTTCTCGGCCCAAGAAATCATGAGTCGCGGTTGGACCAAACTTCTTCATCCGGACGATGCTGATCAGGCGGTCCGGGTGTGGTCGTCTTGTGTCACAACTGGAAACCCGTACAGAGTTGAGGTTCGCACCATCCACGCTGCCGATGGTACGTACCGATGGTGTGTAACGAGCGCGCTTCCGTTGCTGGACCAACAAGGGCGCATTCTGAAGTGGTACGGCACTGTCGTGGACATGCACGATTGGAAGCAAGCTCAGGAAGATCTACGCAACACGCAAACGGAGTTCGCGCATATGTCGCGCGTGATGACAATGGGGGAACTTACCGCATCGATCGCGCACGAAGTCAACCAGCCTCTAGCAGGCATTATCACCAATGCCAACACCTGTCTACGGATGCTGGCTGCTGATCCTCCGAATGTCGATGGCGCGAGCGAAACCGCGCGGCGCACGATTCGCGATGGCAACCGTATGTCTGAGGTGATCACACGGTTGCGCGCACTTTATAGCAAGAAGGACGCCACAACGGAACCGATGGACTTAAACGACGCTGCACGAGACGTGATCGCGCTGTTGTTGAGCGAACTCCAGAGAAACAGCGTGGTTTTGCGGATTGAACTAGCCGACGACATCCCGCTGGTCGCAGGCGATCGTGTCCAGCTTCAGCAGGTCATCCTCAACCTGCTCCGGAACGCATCGGATGCGATGAGCGGAGTTGACGATCGTCCGAGGCTCCTGCTGATCCGAACGGGACGAGACGAAGGCGATCAAGTGCGGCTGACCGTGGAGGATGCTGGAGTCGGGTTCGATCCTCAAGTTGCCGACAGACTCTTCAAAGCGTTCTACACGACGAAACATAACGGCATGGGAATCGGGCTTTCCGTCTGTCGCTCGATTATCGAGAGTCATCGCGGCCGTCTCTGGGCAACACCGAATGACGATGCGGGAGCTACGTTTTCATTCTCCATTCCTCACGCATCCGAGGGCGCGGTGGGCGCCGACCATAATCGCGCCGCTCGTTCTTAGTCGGACGTGACGGATGCGCCGTAAGGGACCTGTGACGGTCAGTTGTGTCAGCGCCAGGCGACGAATCTGAATGCAACTTCTAGAGGTTGAACAGGTTGGCACATGGCACTCATGCTGATGTCGGCGGCAAAGCAATACCAAAGCACAATGGACGCCCGTCGTTTGAGTGGCGCATTCTTGTACCTGTGATGGTCAAACGTGCGCTAGTGACTGTGGTCGATGACGACGAATCAATGCGTGAGTCCCTACCCGACTTGCTATTGGAATTCGGCTATGCAGCGCGAGCGTTCTCGTCCGCGGAAGAGTTCCTTGCATCCGATTGCATCGACCAGACCAAATGCCTTATCCTCGATGTCGCCATGCCGGGCATGACCGGACCCGACCTCCAGCACGAATTAAAGGTCCGCCGGCAAGAGATTCCGATCATCTTCATCACTGCTAACAGAGACGAGACTATCCGCGCGAGAATGCTCGAACAGGGCGCCGAGGAGTGCCTGTTTAAACCTTTCGGTGATAGCGCTTTGTTTGAGGCGCTCCAGTCTGCACTGAGCGGTAGATGAGCGAATCGCGCCTCGTTTAGGCGTCTTAGGAGTAATACAATGATTATGACGCGCGCACTTGTCAAGGAATTGGGGCCATCCCACATGTCGTATGCCCAACCAATCGTGTTCGTTGTGGACGATGATATCTCTGTGCGCGAGTCGGTGGAGTTGCTAATCCGCTGCGAAGGCTGGCAGCCGGAGACATTCGGGTCCGCGCAAGAATTCCTCGGCCGTCCACGACCGCTTGTTCCGAGCTGCCTGGTCCTTGACGTTTCACTTCCAGGCCTCAACGGTCTCGATCTTCAGAAGCGCGTCGCCGTCGAACGGGCTGAGATGCCGATTATCTTCATCACGGGCTATGGTGATGTCCCGATGACGGTCCAAGCCATGAAGGCCGGAGCTGTTGAATTCTTGACGAAACCGTTTGGCGATGAAGTGCTGTTAAGGGCCATCCGGCACGCGATCGAACGCAGTCGTGTCGTTCTTGATCGTGAGGCAGAGGTCCTGGCCCTTCGAGACTGTTACACGTCTCTCACCCATCGTGAACGGGAGGTCATGGCGTTGGTGGTGTCTGGCCTGTTGAATAAACTAATCGGTAGCGAGCTCGGCATCAGCGAGATCACGGTGAAGGCCCACCGAGGCCAGGTGATGCGAAAAATGAAAGCCGACTCTCTCGCCGACCTGGTGAAAATGGCAGCGAAGCTTCGCCTCGCACGTGCCCCAAGGCTTAATGTCTCCCGGGCGAGTTGATCATCTGTATCCACCCTCGCGTAATCCCCATTTGCAGGCTGGGGCTGATTCGAATTAGCTCGGCTCGCGCTCCCGACCCTCAGACAATTCGCAACCACCGCGAGCCACATCCGTCGACGTTCCCGAAAATATCCGGTGCCGATCTCACTGCTCGGAACATGCGACACGATCGCAAGTGCCGAAGCATCGCTGCGGTGGGCATCGAATAGTCCGTTAATCAGGTGAAGGTTGCCGGGGCCGCAACTGCAGCTTCCACTTCAGTCAACGCCCTCGGATACAATCACGAACCTGTCGGACAGCTTGAATCCGGTAACGGATACATGAGCGTCACTGATCACGTCGAGCGGTACCAAAGTATCGGCGATACCATCGTCCAATTGTTTCGCACCCGCGCCTCTGATGTAATCGCATCCGTGATGGCAACAAAAGATCAGCTCGCGCTTGAGCACCCTCCACAGCATGCATTCGACTGGCTCTTTGTAGCTGTTTTGAGCGTGACGGCGGGTGCGGTCGATGTCATTGGATTCCTTGCACTCGGCGGACTATTTACCGCGCACATTACGGGAAATATCGTAATTTTGGTTACCCATTACACAACCGGTGGCTTTAGCCGGATTGGACCGATGGCCGCAGTTCCGGTTTTTATCGCCGCTTTGGCGGCCGTTGTTTGGGTTTTCAGAGACAGACCAAAGCAGCGGACTTTGCGAGCATTGTTGATTTTACAGGCGGCACTTCTGACTGGATTTCTCGCGCTTTCTGTTGCGCTTGGTCCTTTCAGTAATCCCGGTAGCGCAGTTGCAGCGTCTGTGGGAATGCTTGGGGTTGCAGCGATGGCCACTCAAAATGCACTCGTCAAACTCGACCTGCCGGGCTTCCCTACGACCGCAGTCCTCACCACGGATACTGTCCTGTTTGCCATTGACCTCGTAACTCTGGCATGCGGCAACGTCTCGCCTGAGGAAACGGCCCAGGCTCGGCGCCGTATCCGGATGACCATTCCAGCCATCGCAGGTTTCGTCGCCGGTTGTGCTGGAGGCGGATTGCTTGAACTTCACTTCAAGCTTTGGGCTTTGGTATTTCCAGTTGTCATGGCCGTGATTGCTGTCCCGTTGAGCGGGGGCATCTCACGATCGATTCCGGTGACGAAAACCCAGTTCCCTCGCGCTAAGCAGGAGAGTAGGAATTCCATTACCGTTTCCTAGGAGCAAATGGTCTCGAAAACTGCCAATGCGATTCGCGTATCCGAAGACGCTAAGACGGGCCCAATTGCTTGGTCATCGGAAGGCTGTCCGATACGACAGATGTTGTTGGTCGTTCTTAGGGGTCTAAGGCTCGGCGGCGCGACTGATATGAAGGTATCGACCGATACTTTCATCCAGTAGCTATCGACGTTTGTGACTTCATCTTAATCGTGTACGGAATATGAGTTTCTGAAAAGGAGATTTGGTATGTCAGATCAGAAAAAAACAACAGTGATGGAAGCACCGCAAAATAACGTTCGACCCCACCAGCCCGGCGAAGATGTTTTTACAGCCGTCCTCCCCGAAGACGTCAACTGGAAGTCCTTCGCGGCGTTTCCACCTTCGGTCCTCCTAGCCACCATTGTCGGTCATCCCTCGAAGCCCGGGCCCTACACGATCAGGGTCCGAGCGCCCCACGGCGTGAAACTGATGCCACACCGGCACCCGGAGGATCGAGTGTACACAGTTATATCCGGCGTTTTCTACATAGGCCTGGGCGATCAGTTCGAACCCAATAAGCTGCAGGCGTACCCGCCAGGGAGCGTCCTCATCCTGCCCGGCAATACGCCCCATTTCCATTGGGCTAAATCCAGCGAGTACGTCACGCAAGTGACGGCGATTGGACCGCTTGGGCTTGAATACATCAACCCGAAAGATGATCCGCGAAACAACAAGTCTTAGGAGTCACCTGGCGATTTCCTCGACGGCGTATAAAGCGGCACTCGGAGACCATATTGATCATCGAGAAGATTGAGACATTTCCGCCGCGTATCCCCCTTCAAACTAGGTATCCACGTTGCAGCCTCAGCGTGGGGGATCAGGGACGGTCTGTCGCGGATTCGCTGCTTGTCAAGGTGACCACCGACCAAGGATTGGAAGGTTGGGGAGAGGCGTTTGGTTTCCGCGCGGTGCGGTCGGAGGAATTGGCCGTCGACGAACTGATCGCACCGCTCTCCGTGCAGAAATAACAAAAAGGAGAACGAAGATGAAGCAACTTGATGCACATATAGAAACTGCAGGGAGCGAACTTAACGCGCAAGCGGACGCAGTCGTGCTGGCACGCCGCACATTCTTCGAGAGGGCAGCACTTACCGGAGCCGGCATTGCTCTCCTGACCGGAGAGAGCTACGGACAAACGAGACAGGAGCAGCAGAAAGGCCGCCAGGATGGCAGCAGCAGCGACCCGGGTCCCGAGAACAAGTCGCTTCTCGCGGAGAACCCTAACTCCAATCAGCCCCCTTTTACGGATCATGGAAATCCAGGCGCCATATGGTTTTCCTTCGATCTTGCACCGAAACGTATCCAGGCCGGAGGATGGACCCATCAGGTCACGCAACGCGAATTGCCCACCTCGAAGGATATTGCCGGAGTGAACATGCGGCTTACCGCGGGATCGTTCCGCGAACTGCACTGGCACACCGCTAATGAGTGGGCGATCATGCTCACCGGAAAGGCGCGAGTCTCTGTCATGCAGCCGGACGGCAAGATGTTCATAGATGATGTCGGTGCGGGAGACCTCTGGTACTTTCCGGCTGGCTATCCACATTCCATTCAGGGCCTGGAAGGTGACGGGTGCGAGTTTCTCCTGGTGTTCGACGAAGGCGCTTTCTCCGAAGACGACACGTTCCTTCTCTCGGAGTTTTTAGCTCATACGCCCCCGGATACTATACAGAAGAATATGGGTTGGGCCCGGCAAGCCTTCGATCAGCTTCCATCCACGGAGTTGTATATCTTCGAGGCGCCGCTGCCGGGACGCCTGGAGGACGACAAACGCTTTCTTGGCGAACATCTGGAAACCAAGAACAGGTATACCTTCGATTTGGCTGGCATGGCTCCCACCCAGCTGAGATCCGGAGGTCAAGCGCAGGTCGTTGATTCGAGCAACTTCCCGGCGTCGACTCAGATTGCAGCGGCTATGGTCACGCTCAAGCCGGGCGCGATTCGCGAGATGCATTGGCACCCCAATGTAAGCGAGTGGCAGTACTGGATTCGGGGCAAAGGCCGCATGACGGTTGTCACGACAGGCGCCACAGCGAGAACCATGGATTTCAACGCGAACGACGTCGGGTATGTGCCTATTATGGCGGGCCACAGCATCGAGAACACAGGGACTGAAGATCTTGTATTTCTCGAGATGTTTAAGAGCCCACGCTATGCCGACATTTCTCTGAACCAGTGGATCGCTCGCATGCCCGACAAAATGGCTGAAGCACACCTGAAACTTCCGCTTTCCACGATAAGGAGCGCTCCTCAAGGGGACAACGATGTGCTTCCCCGCTGAGCCATGGAAAGGGGTGGGACCCGTTATTCCGAAATGGAGACGATCCTGTTAGATGGGTTCTCGTCCTTTGCGTGACTAACGCAGAAAAAGAGGAACATGCATGAAGCAATATTGCCGCAGGCATGGAGGAAAATCTATTGGACGAAAGTGTCGGCCGATACTTTGATATCAATCAAGGTGACAGTGCGGGACTATCAGGACGCGATGCATGCCCCCAAGAACCACCAAAGGATAACGACTATGCGCTTCTGAGTTGACATTTCAAGCAACGGAACAAATTGCCAATCGGTACCAGCTGACGCGTGCTGCTGCGGCATGCAGAGTTTTTGTGCCTGAAGGCTAGAGATAACAAGGAGGGCACACATTGATTGTGGGCGTTCAGTCAATGGCGTGGTTCTCCTCAAAGGAGAATACAAATGACAACGCAGACGACTCAGAAACAAACCTCAAGTGTCACGATGGCGCCAGTATCGAAGGATAGTCTCACCATTGCGGGAGAACCAGAACTCTATCTCAGCACTCCGGAGCCGAAGGTTTCGTCATCCGTATTCACGTTTCCTGCGCGCTCGATTTCGCAATGGATGACGCACCCTTCTCCGGTTTACGTCTACGTTCTTGAGGGAACGTTGGCCGTGGAATATGAGGACGGATCAACCCAATCTTTTCGTGAAGGACAAGCCTTCCAGCAGTGCCGATCGACTTGGCATCGGGTGCGAAATGTCGGCCCCCGGACGATGCGCTTTCTAGCAGTTTTCTTTGGCGCCAAAGGTGTGCCGAATGTCGTCCACCCGGCTGCAGGTCCTGCAGTAGCCCAGCAAGCATAACAAGTGTCCGCAATGCATGCGGCAATCAATGCAGCCACTCCCAGCAATTCCGTGAGAGGAGATATCTATGCCTACCTATGTCTGTTCTGTTCCCCCGAAAAAGTTGAGCAGTTCACAAAAGTCAGAGATCGCAAAATCAATCAGCAACCGTCACAGCGAAGCCACCGGCGCGCCACCGTTTTTCGTGCAGGTGGTTATCAAGAGACTGAGCACGATCGTTACCTGGGCGGCCAGAAGACTTCAGATCACATCTGGGTCCGCGGTGATATTCGTGCTGGCAGAACGGAGGCGGCGCGAGAAAAGATGATGCTGAAGATCATGGAGGACATCAGCAGAATCACTCAAATCAGCCAGGAGCACATTTGGGTGTACGTCTGCAATTTAGCTCCGACAGACATGGTCGAGTATGGGCATGTGCTCCCGTTGCCCGGGAAAGAGAAGGAATGGTTTGAAAACCTTCCCGGATCGCTGCAACGCTATCTCAACAGCCTCGGCACGACCAAGGACAACTTCGCGCTTTGACGATGCACACGCGTCTCGCGACGTCAATCTCAACCGGTAACAGGTACGTTAGAAGGAAGAAGTTATGTTCGATCATAGGTGTGGCAGGGCGATGTCCCTGTTTTTTTCGCTGGCACTCCCCTCCATGAGTGCGAACGCAATCGCACAGAATCGTGGGAGCTCCGTAACCAGTCGTCAACCGAGCTTAGGTCGCCATAGATTGAGCCTATGAACCTCAGCGATCTAGAAGCGTTTGCGGCAGTGGTCGAGTCCGGGTCGATCGTTGGGGCAGCGGGACGGCTATATCTGACACAATCTGCAGTCAGGTTCCAAGAAGAAATGCATTGACCACAACAAACATTGCGTTTTCCATTCAGAAGTTGTGGTGATTCATCCCAATTGGTTATGCGTGATGCTCCCGTCTGCCTCTGGGAACTAGATAGATGAACCGCGAAATGCAACCGCTGCTTCATGGCGCACCAAAGGGAACGCACCGAGTCGCACGCGCGCCCGGTAGAGCCTAGACTTCGCAGCAGCTTCCGATATGTTGAACTTTGCGGCGAGGTCTCTCACAGAGCATTCCTCCATAAGGCGCGTTCGCGCTACGTCCCGAAGATTCGGCGCGAGTCTGTCGATTGCCTGGATGAACTTGGAGCAACGCTGTCGTTGACTGCATATCTGTTCGGGGTCCGGCGACGGGTCGCGGAAGTCCATGGGGGCTATGTCGTCACCAAGCTCGAACGAAGTACCAAGAGAGAACTCTGGGCGAGTCCGGCGCTTTCGCACAATCATCAATGCCGAATTGATTGCAATTCGGGTCAACCACGTATAGAACATTGCCCGGCCTTCAAACCGATTTATTGCAGTGAATGCGCGAAGGAAGGACTCCTGCATAGCGTCCTCAGCGTCCGCCGTGTTCTTAGTGATTGCAAAAACCGTCCGATACATTCTTTGGGAGTAGCGGCTGAACAGCTCACTGAAGGCTGCCTGAGAACCCGATTGCGCAGCGACGACTAGTCGCTGAGTCTCCGGCAAGACACAGGATTTCGTCGCATCCGCTTGATTTTGACCACGCGAGATTTGAGGAGGATCCATGATGTGAGAGGTTGAGTCGTCTTGGCGAGTCATTATGCTCTCCGCCCTTCTTAGAGATGTGCTTCCTGTCTCAGAGCTCATCGGCAAATCCGCCTGCGATTTCGTTGTAAGTGCGATCCGTACTCCGGAGGGCGACGTTTCGCTGTCATTGCGCGTGCTAAATCGCAACCTCGAAGATCACGTCAAGTACGATCGGTACATTGAGCGGAAGACTGGCGACACCGATCACTGATCGAACCGCCAACTTGTCTATTCCAAAGACTTCTTTGAAGAAGTCCGACGCAGCATCGGCGATTTTGGGTTGATTGATCGACTCATCTAAGGTCGCGATGAAGACACCGAGACGCACGATGCGACTAATTTTGTCGAGCGTGCCCAAATGTCCCTTGGCGGCGGCGAGGGCGCCCAAAGCTGCTGTATAGGCGGCGCTTCGTCCAGTCTCAACCGCAAGATCGCCTGCGAGGCGACCAACATACGCCGGTTTATGATCGACAACGGGAAGCATTCCGCTAAGGAAAAGCAGGTTGCCCGTCTTAACCGTTTCAACGTAAGAACCGAATGGCGTCGGAACTGCAGGAAGTTGAATGCCAAGGTCTCGCAGCCTGCGATCTGCGCTCGCAGCCCGCGCACCTTTACCGGCTACCACTGTCCCACGTGCGCACCGCCGTCCACGTGCAGCACCTCCCCGGTTACCTGCGTTGCTTCCGTCAAATAGACAACTGCGTCAGCGATATCTTTGGCCTCGGAGATCGTCCCCATCGGCGAAAGCTTGCTCATAAAGTCTCGCGGCGTACTTCGGTGGAGAGGAGTATCGACGACGCCCGGTGCGACTGAGTTGAAGCGAATGTTCCTCTTCGCATACTCGATCGCCAGGCTGATAGTGATAGCGTTGAGGCCGCCTTTGGTGATCATCGGAATCGACGCCGGAACGCCTAGAATCGGGTTGTCCGCTAGAGCTGCTGTGATGGAAGTGACGCTGCCGCCCGTACCTTGTTTCAACATCTGTCGCACCGCCAACTGAGTGAGAAAGATGAACCCCTCCAGATTGGTGGATACGAGAGCGCGAAAGTCATCGGCCGTGTAATCCGTGAACGGCTTGACTGAAAATATGCCGGCGTTGTTCACCAAGTGATCGATCGATCCGAACCTATCGATTGCGGTATGTGCCACATTTTCTGCCGTTGCGTACAGACCGATATCCCCATCTACGACCGCAAGGGCAGGCGATGGCGTAAAGTCGGCCCCGGACATACTGCGTGCTGTCGCGGTCACGTTGTAACCGCGAGCCAGAAATGCTTGAGCGATAGCAGCTCCAATCCCTTGCGAAGCACCTGTCACAATCACTGTCTTTTTGTTTGCCATGTTTGAGCTCCAACGCTTCTCCGACCTTCGTCGAGAACGTGAAGCAATGACATCACGCAAGGTGAGGTGCCGCAATTAGACCAAGGTGTTGATCGATACCTTCGTATCAACAGTGTCCGTCTGGACATTCTATCGAGTCACGCCAAAATAGCAGAGACGATGAACGCTTCGTTGACTGATACCTAAGTACCGACCAATACCATCGTTCAATTTACTCGCGTCGAGGCACGTGTTCTCATGGCAACCGTGGAGCAAAACTAGATGAGGTCGACCGTGCATTAGTGGCGCCTCGATAGAGGAAGGCGGCAATGGCACAGACACGTGAAGTCGCGAAGAAGATTAGAACTCTCGTTTCCCATCATTGTTCTGTGCATCTCAGGGTCGCGGCATTACTGGGATTCTCCGCCCGGGCACAGAACTCGGAGCTTCTCTCTTTACCTTGATGTTCGCGGCCGACGACCAGCTAAACGCGAACCAATACAGCGATCTGAGGATACGTGAAGACCACACGATTCATTTTTCGGGCGCTGACCATCGCTACGCTAACATTTGGCAATCTCGCAGTCATGAACGCTCAGAAAGGAAATTGGAAGATGGAACAGCCGGTCTCTTATCACACGGTCAACGTCGATGGTCTCTCGATCTTTTATCGGGAAGCAGGACCGAAAGATGCTTCTGCGATTCTCTTCCTACGTGGTCTTCCTTCGTCATCGAGAATGTTTCAACCGCTCCTGACGCGGCTTGGGGACAAGTACCATCTAATTGCACCCGACTATCCGGGTTATGGGCACAGCGATTGGCCCAGTCCGAAAGAGTTTGCTTACACTTTCGATCACATTGCCTTTGTGATGACGGACTTCACCCAAGCGCTGGGTTTATCCCGCTACACCCTCTTCATGCAGGACTATGGAGGGCCGGTCGGCTTTCGCATGGCACTTGCGCATCCGGAACGGGTGAGATCTCTCATCGTCCAGGATGCAGTCGCCCACAATGAAGGACTCGGCGCAAACTGGGCGACACGTCGTGCATTTTGGGATGACAGGCCGGCCCATGAACAAGCGCTTCGCAAGAACTTACTGTCGCTCGCAACCACGAAGACGCGCCATGTCGGAGACGATCCTAACGTTGAGCTCTACGATCCAGATTTGTGGACTGACGAGTACGCCTTTCTGAACGCGCCAGGGCAGGCCGAAATTCAAAGCGATCTCTTCTACGACTACCGCACCAACGTCGGTGAGCCGGACAGATATCGGAAGGATGTTCCCAATGCGCAGGTCTATATTCTCGACGCGGGGCACTTCGCCCTGGATACCAAACCAGACGAAATCGCGGTGCTGGTGCGCGAATTCATGAATAGACAGAAGTAAGAAGTACTTCGGATCTTAAGAAATCACTGCGAGAGGAAGGTTTCTCGCCCCAAGCCAAGGAGACCATCATGAGCGAAAATATTGCAGGAAAAGTTGTCGTCATCACAGGAGCGAGCAGTGGTCTTGGAGAAAGCACCGCTCGCCATCTCGCGAAGCTAGGAGCATCGGTAGTGCTAAGCGCAAGGCGGACGGATCGTCTCGACGCTATCGTGAACGGAATCAAAGCTGATGGCGGAACGGCATTGGCGGAGACGGTCGACGTCACGGTGCGGTCTCAAGTCGAAGCTCTGGTACAGAAGGTGATCGCGACGTACGGCAGGATCGACGTTCTGGTGAACAATGCCGGTATTATGCCGATTGCTCCACTTGCCGCCCTTAAGGTCGACGAATGGGATCGCATGATCGACCTAAATATCAAGGGCGTACTGTACGGAATCGCCGCGGCTCTTCCCCATATGCAGAAGCAGAAGAGCGGCCACATCATTAATATTGCCTCGGTCTTCGGAATCAAGGTGTTCGCACCCGGAGGTACCGTGTATTGCGCTACCAAGGCGGCCGTCCGCACTCTGACTGAAGGCCTCCGTATGGAAATTCATGCGGACAAGATCCGGACAACGATCATCGATCCTGGAGCAGTGGACTCTGAGTTGAAGGAAAACACTTCCGACGAAGCATCTTCCAAGGCAGTCAAGGAGCTTTACAAGACCTTGGCTATACCAGCCGACTCCATTGCTCGCGCCATCGCCTACGCCATTGAACAACCTGAGGACGTGGACATCAATGAGATCGTCGTCCGCCCGACTGCCCAGGATTTCTAAGTCATCAGGCTCCATTGCGGCCTGCATCAAGAACGCTTTGGCGCGACAGATGCATGCCTCCCGGGGCTCGCGCTCCGGAAGGTGCGATCTAGCGGGAACAGGCTATGAATGACGCGAACGACATCGTTGTGGTTGACGACAATCAAGTGCTGGTAAGTGTGCTCTCAGAGATTTTCAAGGAGCTCGGGTATACCGTTCGAACAGCCTCAGACGGGTTCGGGGCGCTGGCAACGATACGCGAACGCGTTCCCGGCATTCTCATCTCGGACCTGAATATGCCCCCTATGACTGGCTATGAGCTTCTTTCCATCGTGCGGAGGCGATTCCCAACAATTGCCGTCATCGCTATGAGCGGAGCATACCGCGGCAACGGCATTCCTGCGGGAATTGCAGCGGATGGCTTCTATGCGAAAGGTGGGAGTGGCGTCGCGCGGTTGCTAGAGATCCTGAACTCAATTGCGGATGAGTCTACGCGCCGATCAAGACGCGCCGTCGTGCCAATCTGGATACCAGGAATGCCAACCGACCAATCTGATCGATCAAGAACTGCTGTTTCATGTCCAGAGTGCTTGGGGACGTTTTCTCACTACCTTCGCAATGTGAAGTTGCTGCACGAGGAACGCTATTGTCCTCATTGTCTGCACCCTGTCCAACTGGCAATAGTACGGCATCGACAGACCTCGACAAAACGGGACTGCAGCGGTCGGCTAACACATCAAGGATGGGCGACGCTGCTTATCCCCGTTAGAAGGTTTTAGGACCGCGACCAGGAGTGTCCCCACATGAATAACACTTGGCTTTGTATTGTCGCTTTCGTCGTCTTCAAACGAGCGTTCCTCATGTTGTTTGAGAAAGTGGACATCACGAGTGAACCTGACTCTGAGCTCAGCGTTGGCGGACGGCCAGACCGGCAATACGAAATCGAAGAGATCGCCGTAGTCGAGCCGTCTGAGTTTGGGTGCAGGAGCGAGGCGTAGTCTCGCGGCTATCTTCACGTGGTCCGGAAGAGAGTCGGCATTCATCTTTTGCATTACCCGACGGTTAAAAATGCACATTGGCGATTTGCCACGCGTCAAGGCTCAAAATGTATCTTCAATCATTAGCGGGAAAGCCGGCTACCGAGGCGGATATTTTGTGAAGATATAGTCGCTCGACGCAACCCTCGTGTGGCAGGTATACCCACATTCGGACCCGGTCACCGAAGCTTTCAACGTTTTCGATGCAGGATCATACGCAAACTGGGCATATGCCCATCCGTGGGTGTTCGGAAATCTCTTCGAATCCTTCTCGATAAACGAGAGCGTCTTTAGCGTTTCCGGCACCTCGACGAAATAGGGGGATAGCGGATTCTTCTTCTTGATCCACTCGATTTTAACGATCTTGGAGCCTTCGGGGAAAAGCTTACCGTTGTCCGGAATGCCCTCCCTGTACGCCTTAATCATCGTCGAGTTTCCCAGAATCGCCTTGACGCTGCCTTCCGTTTCGCTGACTGCGACGTCCTGCCATTTGTCGTACCCCTTGAACTCAGAAAATGCGAGTCCGCCAGGCACTTTCAGAGTGGACCTGTCCTGCTGCGCGAAAACCGTGAAGCCGATTAAGGCTACTGCGAAGCTTGCTAGTCGGCGGATTTGTGGGTTCATCTCAACTGCCTCCTTTGCGTGCGCGGTTCCTGCTACGTGCGCAGGCGCCCGCGGTTCGATGGAACACAATCTCGCAGCGCCTATGAGAGCTTCACTGCAATGCGAACATCCATAAGCGTTTAATCCGCACCTCAACCGGGCCGAGAGCGCTAACCGTAGGTGAGCTCGGTGCTCTGTCCGACTTCGATAATATAACCGTCAGGATCGCGGATGTAGCAGCGCGTCTCGCCGTACTTGGGTATTGGCTCCGTGATGAACTCCGCTCCTCGACTTTTCCATAATTCATAGCACGCTTGAATATCCGCAACGCGGAAATTCATAAAGCTGCTGATGTGATTCGGGTCGGGGACGCTGAGCGTTACCGTCGGCTTATCCGGGGTCGGTCCGCCTCCAACGTTCAGAATCATCCAGATATTCCCAAGCTCAAGGTACGCATGCGCGTTGCCGTCACCCAGGCTCAGAATGCGAGCGCCGAAGACCTTTTCGTAGTAGCGAGCCGATCGCTCGATGTCGGCGACGGTGAGAAATTGCGCGATGCTGATCCCCTCGCGCGGGGGCATCTCATATCTCTTCTGCCCGATTTGTACGCTGTTCATTGGCGACTCCAATTCCGAAACGTTCGCATCAGCTGTTGATGGGGTTATGGCTGTGGGAGGCCAGGCGGCTCGCCGAAGGGCTTTGTCCGCTCGCCGATCATAGCCTTCCCCAGGGCAGCAAAAATGTTCACACTAAGTGTCGAGGCGACAGACGCGATCACCCACGTGGTCTCTTTCAGTCCATTTGTGCCGTCCATTTGACAGTCCTTTCGACGTCAGAGCAGATGACTGTTCAGTCCAAGATTGGCGGAAGCGCTACGAGGAAGCCATTGGACGAACGTATCGACCAATACCAAAGTATCGGGTGAAATTTACGCTCTGGGCGGTGCCCCTATCTGCCTGCCAGGGGAGAGTGACGGACAGCCAATGACAGGCTGAGAGCTTTTGTCCTGAGGCAGGGCAAGCATTGCGTTGAACCACCGTCTCTCTCCCCTAGTTGACGGCAAATCGCCGTAGCACTCTTTGAACCGTGCGGTCTGTTCGGCTTTTGGTCCAGCCGTCAGCTTGAACCGCCATTACCTACCGATCACGCTTATTTTGTACACCAGTAGAACGAGTACGGTCGCTATCGCAATCCAGGCGGTCAGAGTGTAGCGTCGGAAGAAGTACAAGGTAACGCCAACCCAGCAAGAGCAGGCAGCGATCAAAGCGCCGCCAACATACGGCATAGCGACCGCTACAGAAAAACTCGTGCCAAGTATGTGCCTAAGCCGGAAGATTTCACCTAGTGTCCTCACGACGATGAGGAATTGAAGCATGATTCCTATCTGAGCCCAACGCTCTCTAGTCACGGCAAGAATTGTAGCTGGATGGGCAGCGGATGGAGAATCGCCTGTGCACTCGCCGACAATTCTTGGCTGAGCAGCCGGCAAGCGCGGAACGTACCCTTCCAAGCACTGCTCCGTCGGCCTCATGTTTGCCAACACGGCTCCGATTCCGGAGCCTACCCTTCCCGCCAACAACAGTCCTGCAACGAGCGGGCCGATCTCGAGAAAGAAAGCCAGTGCCTGCACAGTCGGTATCATCGAGCTGGCTCCAAACATCACCAAAGTGCTCCTCGTGTGAAGGGTCAGTACCGTGCCAACAGCGAAGCCGGACGCGATAAGTAATGGGAGTGACCGGTATCCGACTTCTGCGAGTTGGCGCATGATTTGAGAGCCTTCGAAGGGTGGCCGAAAGAAGTCGACGATAACGCGAAGGGCGAACGCGCTCAGCGTGCCAACGAATTCGATTAGCTTGATCAAACGGAGCACCTTACCTATCCAGAGCACACCAGCATTGACGAGACATTTCCTTCATGCGTGGCCTCTCGATTCAGTTCGCCAGGTTGCAGCTCGCTCTGAAACTAGGACCTCATGACACAACATTGGTGAGCTTTGTTGGATCAACAGCGCAAATCATTTTCTTGTTGGCAAACTCTTCAATGCCGAAACTCGAAAGCTCCCGACCGAACCCTGAGCGCTTGATGCCGCCGAAGGGTAATTCAGGCGTGGTCAATGCCGAAAAGTTGAGAAAGACCATGCCAGACTGAAGCTTGGAAGCGAGTTTCCGGGCACGATCTGGGTTAGACGTGCAAATTGAGCCTCCTAAACCGAATGGAGAATCATTCGCGATGGCAAGTGCCTCCACTTCGTTCTTAGCTCGGAAGAAAAGGGCAACTGGGCCGAAAAACTCTTGACGGTACGCGGGATTTGATGGAGCAACGTCAGTCAACACCGTCGGCAGCATGAATGCACCCGGACCATCTGGGGCGTTTCCTCCAAGAAGCAACTGTGCTCCATTCGCAACTGCCGATCGAACCTGCTCCAGCAACCGAGTCTGTGCAGTCTTGGAGGATAATGGCGCGAGCGTGGTGGCCTCGTTCATGGGATCGCCTGGAACGTAGCCGCCCATGAGTCTGATTACCTCCGCTATGAATTCGTCCGCGATCGACTCGACAACGATGAAGCGCTTGGAGCCGACACATGCCTGCCCAGCATTTGTCATGCGCCCCTGCACCGCAAACTTCGCAGCAAGCTTCGGGTCGAAGTCTTCGAGGACGATGAAGGAGTCGTTACCTCCGAGTTCCATCGTCGATTTCTTCAACTGTGTGCCCGCCTGCGAGGCCAATGACTGTCCGGCCCTTTCGGAGCCTGTCAAAGCGACTCCTTGGACGCGTGGATCTTCAATGAGCGTGCTTACCTGCTCAATCGACAGGAAGAGGTTCGTGTATGCCCCCTCCGGCGCGCCAGCATCCATCAATACTTTCTCAAATGCTAAAGCGCACTGCGGAACGCTTGAAGCATGTTTCATCAAAATCGTGTTCCCAAGGGCGAAACTCGGTCCGACAAACCGCACCAGCTGATAGTAGGGGTAATTCCACGGCTCTACCCCGACGAGAACCCCAATGGGTTCGAACTCTACCCAAGCCTCTCCCACAGTGGACTCGAGAGCACGTTTGGCGACAAAGCGAGGGGCATGTTCCGCGTAGTACGCAAGGATAGCGGAGCTGAGATTTACCTCATCGCGGCTTTCGTAGATGCGCTCGCCCATCTCCATCGTGACCAAGGCAGCCAACTCCTCACGTCGTTCGATCATGAGGTCAGCTGCCCTTTTCAAGATGGCTGTCCTCTCGTGGAGCGTGCCAAAGGACTTGAAACGATCATCCGCACGCTTGAGCGCAGCCAACATTTCCGTGTCCGTGTGAAGCGGAAAGCCTTTGAGTAGCTCGCCAGTATACGGATTGACGCTTTCATAGCTCATGGTTGGCATACCCTGTTCTGGCCACGCCAAAGAACGGTCAAAGGGGGAAACAATGACAACATTCGTGGCCAGCTGCAGAAGACCAAATTTTGACGCGCAGCAACAGGTGAGGAAGTGTTACTCACTGTGAGCTAGTGCTGTATCCATCTCTGAGAACTGGGCCTGCGCCGCTCCTGCTTTTCCGTTTGGCAGTGCAGATCGCCACCATCAGTGACGTCGCGATGATGATGAATGGAATTTGCTTTTGCCACCACGGTGATCTCACCCCTCCTGTGCTGCAAAGTAGTCCGCATGGCATTGGGCTCTTACCCCATGTGAGCGATTTAGCTGACGTTCAGGATTGGCTGACCTGCTTCTGCACCTAGGTGTGAGATTAAGGAGGATTCCATGCACGATCCGCGCGGCGTCTACTGTGCCAACATCACTCCGTTCGAATCCCACGGCGGACGACCTGTTGCCGCAGCCTTTGTCGAGCATGGCCTGCGGCTGCTTGCGAACGGCTGTGACGGACTCTCGATTTTCGGGACGACCGGCGAAGCGAACTCGATGACGGCGGATGAGCGAATGGGTCTCATGCAGGCGCTCATCGACGGCGGTGTCGATCCGGAACTGGTTATCCCCGGTGTCGGTTGCACGGCGATCAGTGACACGGTGCAGCTTGCAAAGTTCGCACTCGGCTTGGGCATCACGGACCTACTTACGCTAGCCGTTGCGCTTTTGTCGGTGGAAGAGTGATGCCGGTCTGGTATCCAGCCTGTGCCTTGATGCTCGGCATTCAGACCTGGCTTCGTTGGCACGCTTCGGGTCGTGGACTCCTGCTTGCAGCGGATGCGATCTGGGTCCTTATTTCGTTGGTATCGATCTTTTTCCTGGTTCCACTGAATAACCGAGTGGTAGAAGGAGTTCCCGATTGGCAGCGGATACATCGGATCTGGGACAAGGTACATCGCGTGCGGATCGCCGCTCTCGCCATCGCAGCCATCCTGCTAATAGACGTGCTATTGTGCTGAGCGGGTTTGGAGCCAGATCAGTACCGAGAACGCCCATGGCAACGCCGATTCTCCAAGACTGCTGGTTCAGGAGATTCCAGTCGCCATGCCGACTTCACATGACAAATCCAATGTCAGCACGCACATTGGCGATTTTGCGCCGACTGAGATACTTGGCTCAATGTCCGGATTGCCGAACAGAAATCCAGAAACCTCTCAATTGCTTTCCCGAGCCCGGTCCTTCGTGTAAAGGATAGGTTGCTTTAAACAGTAGATCGGCGATTTTTGTTACGCTTCAATCTGTTCTGCAAATACTGAGAGAGGCCTATTGTTGAGGGCGGATTGGATCCTGGTAAGGTTGTACTCCCAAAGCGCCCGGAAGACCTCCGCCACGAGCGTCCGGGCATTCGATGTCGACCTTCATCCATACGAGGCATTTACCTACACGTGACGGGAAGGCAACGATGGTCTTGGAAGCAAATACGCCTCCTGAATTTACACTGAAGACGGACAGGGACGACCTCGACCTTTCTGCCGAGCAAGTCGTGGTAGCTTACCACGAGAGGACAAAGCACCACTACCATCGCTATGCCGCCTCGCTTAGATACCTGGATTGGGCTAAGCAGGCAGATCCGTTCCGCCGTTACGACGGAGCGCCGCTGGTTCGCCTTCCTCTCCCCGAGGAGGGGCGGGCGCTTCCGTTCTGGCGGCTCTATGTCTCGGGCAACGTGGCGCCGGCTCCGCTTTCGGTGGACTCCATCTCACTCTTTCTGCGATACGCATTCTCGCTGACAGCTTGGAAACGGTTCGAGGGAACCACATGGTCTCTGCGTGCCAATCCGTCGAGTGGGAACCTCCACCCAACGGAGGGATACGTGCTCTTGCCGTCTTTGGATGCTATCCACAACCGACCCGGTGTATACCACTACGCATCGATGGTGCACGGTCTCGAGCTTCGAGCGGACATTGATCCCTCGGTCTGGCCGGCCTTGACGGCAGCGTTTCCGGAAGGTTCATTCCTCGTGGGGCTGTCGTCCATTTTTTGGCGGGAGGCCTGGAAGTATGGCGAGCGTGCGTTCCGATACTGCCAACAAGATGTCGGCCATGCGCTGGGGGCGATGCGATTCGCGGCGGCTGCCCTCGGGTGGAAAATCCGCCTCCTCGACCGTGTGGGTAGCGCTGCCGTGGACCAACTTCTCGGACTCGACCGCGAAACCGACTACACCGGCGCGGAGCGGGAGCATCCCGAACTCGTGGCGCTTGTGGTCAGGGAGAAATGGGCCAGCGACCGGGGCCTCTCCCTGTCCAAAGAGTTGGTGACCCAAGTGGCCAATTCTCAGTGGTACGGCACAGCTAACGTGCTGAGTCCCGAGCACGGCGTCGATTGGCCAGTGATCGACCAAGTGGCTGCCGCCACTACGAGTACGAGGATTGCGGCGGACGAACAGTTCTCCAGGTTCCCTTCGGAGGAAGAGCTCTTCGGGGCGCCAGTTCGGTCCGGGGCCTTCACTGTGGAAAAAGTCATCCTGGGGCGCAGAAGCGCGGTCAGCATGGACAGGTCCACAGCGATTCCTGCTGCGACCTTCTTCCGGATGATGGCTCGTCTCGTACCCACCCGAGACGGCCGATCTATGCCGTGGGACGCCCTACCCTGGCGCCCACGCATCCACCTGGGTCTCTTTGTGCACCGCGTGAGCGATGTGCCTCCCGGTCTCTACGTGCTCGCTCGGGATCCGGAAAAGGTCGAGACACTCCGGCAGGCTATGCGGCCTGGTTTCCTGTGGCAACGCCCTCCGTCGTGTCCGCATGGCCTTCCGCTCTACCTGCTGGAAGAGGGAGACCGTCGTGCTCTGGCCGCGAGCGTCTCCTGCGGTCAAGACATTGCGGGGGACGGGGCCTTCAGCCTTGGGATGATCGCCGAATACATGGACAGTTTGGTGGTCTATGGCGCCAGCTTCTACCGAAATCTCTTCTGGGAGGCCGGCCTCGTCGGCCAGGTGCTGTACCTCGAGGCGGAAGAGGCCGGCATTCGTTCGACCGGGATCGGCTGCTACTTCGATGATCCGGTTCACGAGGTGTTCGGCATCTCTTCGCGCGATTGGCAGAGCTTCTATCATTTCACTGTGGGTGGCCCAGTTGAGGACGAACGCCTTACCACGTTGCCTGCGTACAACTTGGGGGAAGCAGGATGAGCACCCCGACATTCGAATTAGATCGGTCGCCTGCGGCGTTCATTGCGACGTTGGAGGTGGATAGCCCGATGATGCAGGCACCGGAACGGCGATGGCTTTGGTCTTGTCTCCGCCGTCGGCGCGCGCATTAGCGATGACGCATGAATCGACAACGGAGGCTCGACGGAACCGGAGAACAGAGGGCATTTATGCGCGGTGCGTCACGTCCATCTCGCTGAGTCGGAGCACGAGGCACTTGGCTGCACCTCCGGCTTTCATGAATTCTGTCAGGTCCACTTGAAACACGTGATAACCGAGTGATTGCAACTGCACCGACAACTCAGTGCCGATTTGATTAAGGACAATCGTCTTACCAATGTTGATCGCGTTACAGGCAAATCTCAGTGCGTCTGCTTCTGAGACGCATATCCTCTTTGCTTTGGGGTAGCGCCCTTCAATCCTCTTTTGAGATTCGGCGTCGAAGGCGGCTGGGTAATACATGACTTCCCCGTTGGACAGGGGGCAAAAACATGTGTCGAGGTGATAGAAGCGCGGGTCGACCAGGCGTAGGGAAACGACCTCTATATTCCACAAATCCGTCAATCGACAATGGCTGTTCTGACGAGTGCGCGGGCCGTGACCGGCCCAAAGGCGTGATCCGTCGGGTTCGAAAAGCGCATCCCCCTCACCTTCGAAAGGCGTTACGCGCGGAACGTCACGTACCACGAAACCAGACTCTTGGAACCAGCGCCGGAAATGCGGTTCCTCACCCTGGCGTTCCAGATGATAAAAGCTGCTCAGAACCACTATGCCGTCGTGGACCAATCCAGCATTTGCTGTGAAGACCATATCTGGGGAACCCGGTTGCGGTTCCACAAGCAGTACGTCGGCAATCTTCCCGAGGGCGCCATGCAGCACCGTCCACTGTTCCGTGGCGCACTGCCGCGATGACCGGTTGACGTTTCCGACCATCCAAGGATTAATGACGTAGTTCACGTCATACAGGGTCGGGGGACACATGAGAAAGGTAGGCCGGTCGGTCGAGGGGTTTGGGGGCCTGCCGCACGAGCTCATTGGGGCTCTCCTGCCCAAGTTTCCCCTGCTTTAAGGCCCCCGTCAATGCGGCTCGTCAAACTTTAGTGAAATGCGGTGCTATAGGCATTACCATGCAGTCCAGTGCGTCGGAGCCCGCTTCGCCCTTACGACCGAAATGCCGTAAGAATTGATTTGTAACGAAAAAACGCCCCAGTGTCTCTCGTTTTCCGGCCCCGACTCAGTCATGGAATTGCCGGATACTGGCCGACATCCCGGCACTAATCAGCCGTCGACGAGCGCCTAGGCGATTTACCACTCGTCGAGAAAGTCGTAGCGAGTCAATTGGCAAAAATCACTTGTCCGATAAGCCCGTTTTTCGGCCACTTGCCGAGAACACTGATCGACTTGAATAGCTCAATGAGCGCTATGGCCTGATATGGAGTGACCGTGTCAACTCTGCGCGATCTATGGGTTTGTTGTTGTCGTTTTTCGAGGACAGAGCGAGCAGCAGTCGGGGCAGTTTTCAGCGACGATTGATCAGTCTGATATTCGCGGGTCGAAACCGCATAATCTTGATCCGTCGGGGGCTGCCTCTGACTGTTATCGCGAGTCCGGCTGAGCCTGTCGCATAGGGCATACGAGGATTCTCCTTCGTGCTTGCTCCGGCTGCTGCTGGCTCTGTGCTCGATTTGGACGGCGTTTTTCATCAGTAAGTTCGATTTTGTCTTTTCATTCTTAGAAAGATTTTCTTTTCCTCAAGCCGCTACTCGCTGCCTGACAGTCGCTTCCGCTTTGGTCCCTATGGCCCAGATGAAACCCAACAGTTCGCGACCTACGGCTGTGACGATCTTTTTCTTGTCTTTGCCCTTGGCCGCCAGTCTCGCGTATCGCTTGTGCAGTCGGTGTTGTGCCTTCCACGCAATCTCTTTAGCCTCTTCCGATACGCTTTGCTGTCGTTTGCGCAACCCAGCCCAGATGGCAGGAGGACGATGATAACTCCATGCTGCTTCGACGACGATCCGTCTCAGGTGAGCGTTGCCCGTCTTCGTAATGCCGCCGCGGCGGGTTCGCTTGCCACTGGAGTTCTCGCTCGGCACAGCACCGCAATAACCCATCAGTTCTCGAGCACCTGCAAAGCGAGAAACCTGACCTAACTCAGCCGCGATCGTCACAGCAGAAATGTGCGCGATGCCGCGCAATGCCTGCAAGTCCTGAATGACTTCTTGCAAATCAGGTGACGCTAGCTTGACCGCCTCCACGATAGCCTGCTCTAGTCGTAGAACCCGTTCTCGCATGTGTTCGACTTCGTGCAGATAGTCCAGTCGCGTAGACTCCTGAGCCATCTGTGTAAAGCGTATTTGCGAGACCCAGATCAGATGGAGATGTGTCCATGCTCTAACTCCAGGCGGCGGACGGTGACCCGAGCGTAGTAGAAACTTGCCTAGCCGATGACGAGCTCGCAACTGATCCTGCTTCGCCGCTTCACGCGCACGCACCAAGTCGCGCAGCGCCTCAGAACCCGCGTCCGGAACCCAGACAGCCGTCAGGTCGCCGGATCGGTAGCTTCGCGCCAGCTTCTCGGCGTCGCGCCGATCGGTCTTCACCCGGTCGCCGGCCTTCACAGGTACCAGTGACGGGGCTATGACCTCGCACTGCACGCCCAGTTCCGCCAACTGCCAGTACAGGACATAGCCAGTCGGCCCGGCTTCATAGCAGACCCGCAACCCCTCTACTGGGCCAAGCCTCTTGATCATCTTGCGTATCGACTCGGCGCGGTTCGGAATCGTTCCCAGGCTTCGCACCTCACCCTCCGGCTCCGCAACGGCCACGGCGACCGTCTCCGCATGGACATCCAAACCTAAAAATCGTAACTTCTCCTTCATGACCGGCTCCCTTCCGCTTGTGGCTCTGCACTGTGCGTCCTTCTGAACTCACAGCCTAAACCCACGGTCAGCGCATCGGCGCCGGTCACTCCATAATGACTGTTGTCATTTTGTGAGGACGACGACCTGCTATCGACCGCCTCCGACGACCAACTTATGAGGACTAGCCCCCGCCCGTTTGCCATGGACCCCGGCGGCGCTCTCCATGGACGATCCCCGGACACACTGGCAGGCAATCCGCGCAAAGAAGGCCCCGACTCCGTGAGCTGGTATCGCCCGCACCTCGACACCTCCCTGTTCTCAAACTGATCGCCGGCTTCCCCGATTGCATCGGCTCAAAAGCGAACAACACGCTGGCCGACACGATCATCGGTAATCCGGGCAATAGCACTAACGTGACAGTGTGTTGCGTCCGGATTCGACGAGTGAGGACTCGGATCCTTGACTGGAACCGGGCCTTAGCTTTGGGCGCGATTCGGCGCTTTGGCAGCTTCCCGTTTGTGAAGCTG
Organism: uncultured Acidobacteriaceae bacterium; assembly: GCA_963743135.1. GTDB lineage: Bacteria > Acidobacteriota > Terriglobia > Terriglobales > Acidobacteriaceae > Silvibacterium. Next base: position 687,233 of record CAVUON010000005.1, on the reverse strand, counting down.
AACCCGAGGAACTTCCGCTCCCACGGTCGTGCCACAGCACTTTTCTCCCGGTTTACCTTCAGCTTGAGCTTACCTTCAAGGAGTCTTGTGAGCCCTCCCATCAGGCGTTGGCCTGCTCGCCGGCTGCGGACATAGATGTTGCAATCGTCCGCATACCGAGCGAACCGATGCCCTCTTCGCTCCAGCTCGCGGTCAAGTTGATCGAGAACAAGATTCGATAGTAAAGGCGAAAGAGGACCACCTTGCGGCGTACCTTCATCCGTCGGTCCTACCAGTCCGTTCTCCAACACACCCGCCTTGAGCCAGCTCCGAATCAGTCGCAGCAGGCGCTTATCATGCACTCGCCTTGCGATCTGACCCATCAGTCGGTCGTGGTGAACTCGGTCAAAGAACTTTTCCAGATCGAGATCGACCACCCAGCGGTACCCCGCGGCAATATGTTGCTGGGCACGCGCCACGGCCTGATGCGCCGAGCGTCCGGGACGAAACCCATAGCTCGATTCTGAGAAGGTGCTGTCCCAACTGGATTGCAGAACCTGCATCACCGCCTGCTGGATCATTCGATCCAGCACCGTAGGAACGCCAAGTTTTCGCACGCCTCCGTCCGGCTTCGGGATTTCCACCCGACGTACCGGTTGCGGTTGATAGGTCCCACTCAACAGTTGTTCCCGGATTTCTAACCAGTGCTGCTTCAGGTAGCCCGGCAAGTCATCAACCGTCATCCCATCGATGCCCGGACTGCCTCCGTTTCGCTTCACACGCTTGAGCGCCTGCCAGAGGTTTTCTCGCTGGCAGATTCGCTCCATCCACTGCTCATCCGGAGCCAGGCTTTCTGCACTGCACTCCGCCACCGATGCTTCGGTCCCTTCAGAGGACTGACTTCGAGCTTCACTCGTCGCCCCTTCCCCAAAGGCCAGCTTTAACTGGTTATTCTGCCGCTTTGCACCGTCGAGTCGTGCCACGTACTTGCCTCTCCTATCGTTCAGGCCTTCATCCGGTCTACTGGACTGATATGCCTTCTGCTGCACATTCAAGAAGAATCGATTCTTCTCCAGTCGTGTTTCCACGACATGCAACAGACCTCCCGTGGTAAGTTCGACCGTCTTCAGCGCACCACCGCCGGATTTACCAACACCCGCCTTGATGGATATGGGCTTTGCTGCTCATTGCCAACTCGCCCGCGAGTGCAGGCCTCGTATCCGATTCTTGTCCATCGGCACACGCCTTTGCTCCACGCTTCCTTCAGACCCCGCCTCGCGACGACGCCCTTGCGCTTCGCTAATCCTTCACCTCCATCAGGTTGGATAAGGGACTTGCACCCTCAAACTGTCGAACATGCACCGCACACAATGACGGGGTATGGGAAGCATGGAAAGGCATAAAGCCGGCTTTCCACCCTTCCCACACTCTTTGGAAATCCCTTTGGGATTCCCACATTCCCACGGCCTCGAGGGCGAGAGAGGTATTTAGAAACAACCGCAAAGACCAGTCCAAGACCCCAACTTAGACCCCTACCACCGCGAGAAGCTTGAAACGGATGTCCCCGGTGTAACGGAGGTTCCGGTACACTCAGATGCCGGCCCTCTGCGCGTGTTATGCGCAGTGCAAACGAATTGGCCTAGGAACTGAACATGAGAACGCTTGGATTCCTGGAACAGGTATAGGTCTTTACCAACTTCAGCATGTTGAGCTATTGCTCTATTGCCGGCGACAAGATGCATGTCGCCGCGCTGCCCCTCGCCGGTCTAATAACAAATACCTTCATGCCAATCATCCTTATACCCAAAAGAGTCGCCCGAGGCGCCGGTAAATAAGAAGATGAACGGCTTGTCCTTAGGGGTGCTGATTTCCCCCTTGCTGTTGGCCGCCGTATACATCGTGGAGCCCCCTGCGCAGATAGCCCTCACACGTGACGAACATAATGTCTCTTTAGCGATTTCCCGGCAGTTTTCCCCCTACCGGCCGCAATAGTGCTAATTCAATCCTCGTACACTTCGCGCATGAAATCCAATGCACGCGCAACTCTTCAAAAGCATCATCGATTGCGCGCTTTAGAGTGTCCATTTCGACTACGCCGAACTTCTCGGTCACAGTACAACTGATGCGAATAAGATTCAGCGCGAAGCGGGTCCCTGTTTCGCAAAACAGAGCAGCGTCGGAAAGCAATTTATGACGATTGTCGGTGTCCAAATCTGGGGCGGTCATGGCGGGTTTTATCTCACTTTGCCGGATCATGAACAAGTCCACGTGGCCCAGTTTCAATTCCCAATCTCGCGTTTTGGGGTCATTTTCGACCTTGCAAACTATCGACAATAATCCACAGCGGGCACGGTCACGGGGCCCGATATCATGCCGGCCTGACTCGAGCAAGAATCAGGCCCTAGGTATCGGCCGGTAATTCGCCAACCTCATCGAGAAAGATGGTTCCACTATTTGCAAGCTCAAAGCGGCCGAGACGGCGCTGCACTGCGCCCGTAAATGCCCCTTTTCGTGGCCAAAAAGTTCCGACAAGATGAGAGAAGGCGCGAGTGCCGAGCACTTCACACTGATGAATGCATTCTGCGATCTCGGCGATTGTTTATGAATGGCACGCGCAATCAGCTCCTTGCCCGTACCAGTTTCGCCGGTAATAAGCACTTTGGGCGCAACCTTCGTCACTCTTGTGAGCACGGCGTCCAGCGTCTTCGAATTACCGATGATCTCTTCGAACATCGAGGTGCGATCTACCGGTTCCTGTCACGGCAAAAGATAATCCGATCGTCAGCTTTTGGCGTTAGTGCAATAAGGGCTTCTACTTCATAAGGAGATGAAGGCTCCGATAACGCTGACTCAGGCCGCTTTTGCTGATGTGGCGAAATTGAGACTCCTGTTACCACAGCGACTTTTCCATTCAGCGTTTTCACAGTCGTTCTCCTCGAATGTTTGCCGCTTGAGCATTGCTATGCAAAGCGTCGCAATAGAGTTCGGCGAAATGGCAAGTGAAGGGGCACGCAGTTCGCAGATCGTGGAAGATCTTTGCGCAGTACACACGCTGCGATCCCTGGCTGCGAATGTATCCCGCTGCCGCCGCCACCATTCCCAAGCACGGCGCTGCGAAGTAAACCCAAATGCCCTGCCAGACCTGCGCGAACATAGCGGACGAAAATGAGCGCGCCGGATTGACGCTAAAGCCGGAAAGAGACGGACAAAACGCGTGGTAGAAGACTGTGATCACAGCTACGACACCTGGGCTGAACCTTGCCAAGGGCCACCGATTTGTTACAAAGAGGACGATGCCGAAGAGTATCCCTGACAAGACGAACTCCGAGACAAACGCGATCAGCTGGCCAAAGTCTCCGGGGATTGTGATCACATAGCGGACTGGAGCATCTGCCAGGTTTCCACCGAGAATCAGATGGGCAATGAAAACTCCCACCGCAGCGCCAAAAAACTGTGAAGCAATATAGTTGAGCGTATCCCAGCGGTGCACGCAACCCAGAAAAAAATAAGTGCGCGTGATGGCTGGGTTGAAATGTGCGCCGCTGCGCCGGCCAAACGGCGAACGAATGATCAGGAATGTTGTGACAGCGACTGCAACACCCATCAGAAACGCCTTCTCCGTGGGCGAAAGTTCAAGATGATTCACCGGCGATGCGTTGCTATAGAGCGTCGTGCCGAAGAGGCAAATGCAGAACATGAGCAAACCGAGTTCTGCGGCCTCCATAAGATATTCGCACCAGTGCGTCTTAAACGCATCTGCCAGTGATGCTGATGGAGCGAGTCGCGTCACAGGAAACAGATGAGGAGCCATTTTTCATTCAAGTTGCTACTGCTTGGGTACGACAAGAGCAGTCACGTCTTCTTCGATGTGCGACACAATTGGAGGGCGAGAGTCGGCGATGCAAACGAGGTCTTTCCCGAAAAGCAAATCAAGCGTCCAATCCAAGGCCACGCGAACCTTCTTTTCAAAGCGAGGCAACTTACTCAAATAAATAGAACGCCACAGGAACCACGCAGCAAAGCCAGAGAAGTTGATTCCAAGAATGTTCGCGACACCGGTTCTTCGGCCGATTGCCGCCATAAGGCCCAACGTTGAGAATGAAAACGGACGCTTCGAACCACCACGAATTGCGGCAATCACGTTGTTCGCAACCGCTTTACCCTGGCGCAGGGCATGTTGAGCGGTCGGTGGATATGGTCGGCCAGTCTTGGGGTCTGTGATCGAGGCGCAGTCACCCAGCGCCCATACACCAGGCCAATCGCGTACTTCCAGGTACTCATCGGTGACGATACGACCGCGTTCCATCGTGCAGGGCAGCGTGGCGATGAGAGGGTTCGGGGACGTTCCTGCGGTCCAGATAACTGTGCTTGTCGGAATACGGGAGCCGTCGCTTAGTTCTACCGCATCGTCGTCGACACGAATAACCCTGGCATTGACGCGAATCTCCACTTTGCGCTCTGCCAACTTCTTCTGAGCGTATGCTCCCAGTTTGGGGCCTAGTTCGGGAAGGATCACATCGCCCGGGTGAACCAAGACTACCCGCAGCATGTCTGTCGCAAGATGCGGATAGAGCCGAATCGATTCGCGCAGAAAATCGTTCACCGCCGCCACTGTCTCGGCACCGGCGAAACCCCCTCCCACAACAACAATCGACAATAATTTGGGTCGAGAACTGGCTGCACACTCAAAATCCGCTTCCTCCAACATATCGATCAGTCGACTTCTAAGGTTAGCGGCATCGCTTAGTGACTTCATGGTCAGGGCTCTTTGTTCAAGCTGCGGCAAGCCAAAGAAGTTTGTCGTTGATCCAAGAGCAAGAACGAGGTGGTCGTACCCAAGTACGTGACCGTGGCGCTCCGGACCATGCACCACCGTCACCTGCTTCAAGGTGAGGTCGATATGCTCCACGTCCCCGTGAAAGAAGCGTACCCGGCGTAAGAGCTTCCGGACCGGGTTCACGATATGTGTCATATCCAGATCACTTGCGGCAACCTCATGCAGCATCGGGGTGAAGAGTGAGAAGTTTTGCCGATTCACCAGCGTGACTTCTATGTCATTGTCAGGGGCAAGCATTTTTTCGAGCCCGAGAGCAGTGTAGAGCCCACCGAAGCCACCACCGAGAATCAAAACTCGTTTGCGCGCGCGTGGGTTGGTCATTTCGCCTTTTCACCTCGTTCAATTTGCGCTTCGCAGTGTCCACTCCACTAAGTGGATACATCAACCAAGAGTGAAGAAAAGCCGCCTGAGAACGCCGCTGAAATATGCCAGTGCAAAAAGGGAGGCTTATGCTTCCTGAACTGGGACTCCGAAAAGATATGAAAGGTTACAGACCCGCTTGTTGGCCGAGTGATCGCGGCGTCTTCTCGTCTTGCTCGCCGCCCGAGCGTAAGCCGGGGTATTCCGATTTGAGCCGGATCCAGGATGCTACGTCGCACAGGGCTCGACTGGAGTGCGCCTGAGTTTAACGACCGTGATGTCGTCCTCCTGGCCGAATTGCTGCGCCGCGGCGGCGATGTCGTGGGCAGAACGACTGATGATTGCTTGTGTCCGCTCGAATCCAAACAGTTCGTATTTCGGACCTGTGGCCTCAACGACCCCGTCCGACAACAAGGTAAGGCTGTCACCGCAATTGATTTCAAAACGCGATTCTAAATACACCAGGTCGGGGAATAAGCCTAGCGGAGGTCCTCCTTCGCATATGAGCTCTTCGCCATTCCTATAGGGAGACAAGTGACCCGCATTTGAAATTGTCATTTGCCCGTTGGGAGTGAGCTTGACGCAAAGACAAGTAATGAATCCGCTGTTTTGTCCGCGAAGGACCTCGCGGTTCAGTCGGCTAAGAAGTTGTGGCGGATCCGAGATCTCAGCGGCGAGCGCGTGGAGCGCCCCGATCGCGAAGGCGCCGGTCATTGCAGCTTTCAGCCCCTTGCCGCTGACGTCTCCGATCACAACCAGGAGGGATCCGTCTGTTTGGGGAAGGACCTGATAGAAATCACCGCCCACTTCCTGGGCTGGAAGATAGGCTGCCTCGATGGCGTAATTCGGCTGATACGGAAGCACAGCCGGAACGAGATTCTCCTGGATTTCGCGAGCAGCAGCCAATTCCGCTGCGGCGCGCGCCTGCTCGCGGCTCACGCGGCTGAACCGGAAAAACATCACAGCCGCTATGGAGAGCAAAAACAGGAGTGCCCCGACGTCTACCAGTTGAAGACCAATCGGACCCATCTGGATCGGTTCGACTAAAAAATTGAATGGGCGCCAGCCCAGAGTGATCGATGCCGTCCCAAGGTCGAAGAGGGCAGTCGAAACGGCAGGAGCGAGGCTGGGAAGGATGAGCCAGCCGGCCTCGCGATTGCCCTGGCGATACCAAATGAACAGCAGGATTGATAAGAGTAGTCCAATCGGGGCGGTCGCGGCCGCCTCAATCAACACATAGGTATTACTTGGAAACCGACCGATCCAGACGAGAGCAGCAAGTATCGGCGCCACGAGAAGAGATGCCTCATAGATTCGCCAAAGCCGGCCCACGTTCCGGCCAGCAAAGCTGTATGTGAACTCGATCTGTGCGATGACCCATGCATAAATCAGGGGATCGGCAACGAGGAAATTTGCAGATAGCGGCACGAGGCCGGAGGATTGGAGCATTGAAAGACCATTGGAGATCCCAACGAGCAACAGGTATAGCCCGAGAAAGATATACTCGCGCTGGGTTCGTTGGTTAGCGTATAGAGCCAAGGCACTTACGCCCGCGAGGCAAAGCAGCAGATTGATGCAAATCGAAGCCGCAAGGCCGTAGAGTCGCTGGCTCTCCAGCGCCTGCCTCTCATATTCGATGGCAGTGGGGAGCCCCATTGTCAGATTCGTGAATTGGGGCAGATGCCAGGCACTGTAGCCGGGCGGAATTCGCGTCCTCAGAGCGATTTCGAAAACGCCCTTGGAGTCACTTACTTGGGAAACGGCCTCTGCGGGTCGGCTGACCAGGAGGGACGGGCGGAGGGTCGGACCGGACACCTGGACTCCGTTGACAAACAACTCGTAGGTCCCATCGCCTCCGGCAATTAACAGGCGCAGCTCAGGTTGATCTGGTCCAAAGTTGACTCTCCGCCGATACCAGTGCCAACCCTGTCGAGCAGGGCCCAGATCGGCCAGGTCCACTGTGTTCCATGCGCTGTCATCGAACTCTGGGCGGGACCATTCCGTATTATCGCCGTCATGTTCGAGCCATTCCTGATTCAGTTCAGTCAGGCCGGACCGCCATTGCGTCACCTCGATAGGAGCAGCAGTCAAGACGGGTGCGCACAATCCCAGAAACACCAGCGCAGACACCAGCACCAGCAGCTTGCGCCAACTCATGCCGCGGAGGGCCAGAAGCAATTCACTAATCGGGGTGAGCGATACATCTCGGAGTACTTCTTGGATTATGCTCATCCGTCTATTCTGCATCCCTGTACACATGCCCATACTGTCACCTGCGCCGACGCCAAACACTGCGAACCATAACGTGATCGCTGTCGCGAACTCCGCCAGGCACCCTCGCAAGCCCCTACATGCTCATTTCAGAAGGAGTCCGCGAGCTTATGCCTACTGGACCTGCATCCTCGATGCGGTGTTGATTGCTTTCAATTTTGGTTCCAGGAGCCTTCGCAACATCCTTCGGGCACGGTGCAATCTCACTTTTACCAGCGAGGTGCTGATATGCAGTACCTTCGCTGTGTCATTTATAGTGAATTCTTCTACGTCACGCAGAAGGAATATTTGCCGGTAAATGTTCGGAAGCATATCAACTGCCCGCTGGAGTAACTTCCTGATTTCCTCGCGCTCGACCACCTCGGAAGGAAGTTCCCGCCAATCGCGCAGGAGCGCTGGAGACACAGAGCCCTCTTCACCCTGAGGTTCATCAAGAGACACGATTCGAATGGTCGCCTGTCGCCGTAACCGGTTTCTAGCCTCGTTCAGCGCAATGCTGACAAGCCAGGTACTGAATTTCGACTCGCCCCGGAAAGCCCACAGATTTCGAAAGGCCTTGATGAATGTTTCCTGGGCGACATCTGCAGCGTCCTCCTCGTTTTTCATGTAGGAGAGAGACATCATGTAGACACTCCGCTCATGAGGGCGAATTAGCTGATGGTAGAGTTGATGATCTCCAGCCAGAATAGCAGCAATCAGCTCGGATTCCTTTCCCCTTTCGACTCCGAAATTCATTCTTTTAACGCTGTCTCCAGCAGCGTCCGAATGGGTTGTTTAGCCAGGTCGAGTCGTCGCCCGTTGAAGCCTGTAACCCGTCGAATACTGTCATCTTGTCTGCTCCTAAGGCCCGCATCAGATCCCTTTGACTTCTCCACCGTCCATCCGGACGGAGGCTCCTGTCATCCACTTCGCCGCGGGCGACACCATATAGGCCATCAGGTCAGCAATCTCTTCCGGCTTACCGAAACGGGCTATGCCCGCTTCCTCTGGAAACCTCTTGATCGCCTCTTCCACGGTAAGGTCGTGGGCGGGCGCCCATTTCTCAAAGAACGACTGCCTGCGTCCGGTCATCACGGCGCCAGGCACCACGCTGTTGACCTGAACTCCATCTTTTATGCCTTGCCCAGCAAAGGCCTTTGCGAGCGCGATGATAGCCGCGTTGATCGCGGCGAACTACAATCTTCCACCTTTTCATTTCATATCTCCCTAATTTTCTGAATGCTCGCTTTTTCCAGCGAGGAGAAGTACCGCGCTCTCATTCGCTGGGGCTTATCACCGGAGCGTGTGACGCGCAGCGTCCAGAATTACCTCGACCACCAGATCTGGTGCTGTGAGCATGGGGGAGTGGTCCACTGGATGAGACCGAATATTGGCCCCCATGCGATTGGCCATGTAACGCTGAGTCTCCGGACTAATCATGCGGTCCTCTTCCGCGAGAAGAAACCACGATGGCTTCGTTTTCCATGCGGGCGCGGGAGCTTTCTCCTGAATACATTTCAGCGCGATCGGCCGCTGCACCGCAGCCATAATGGCAATTTGATCCGCCGACGCCTTGTGTACAACGGCACGACGGAAGCCCTCTTCGGGCATCCAAATGAACCCATAGGCATTCGGTTCGAGATGGGGAGCCTCCGGATGCGGCGCTGCACGATAGAAGACATCCGCAACCGTTTCACCCTCATCTGGCGCCAACGCGGCTATGTACACGAGCGACTTCACCCGATCATCAAGAGCCGCAGCGATTACAGCACCCGCATACGCGTGCCCTACCAGGATGACCGGCCCATCCTGCCGCTCGATTACATGTCGAAGAGCAGCGGGGTCATCTGCGAGGGACATGAGCGGAACGGGTGCCGCAGTGACGTTTAGCCCCTGGTGTCGCAGGGGCAGAATGACATTGCTCCAACACGATCCGTCAGCCCATGCACCATGAACCAAAACGACCGTGCCCGTTTGAGGAGAGGGTTTCATCGCGGAGCCCCGTTCTCCGCGCTGCGGGAAGCACCGCTGGTTTCGAGAAACTCTTTCATCGCGGCAGCGATCTCCACGTCGTGCGTCTCAATGGCGAAGTGGCCCGTGTCCAGGAACTGGACCTGCGCATTCGGCAAATCTCTTCGAAATGCTTCTGCTCCCGCTGGGACGAAGAATGGATCGTTCTTGCCCCAGATCGCCAGTAAAGGCGGTTTCGACTTGCGAAAGTAGTCCTAAAACTTCGGATAAAGCTTCACATTCGACGCGTAGTCCAAGAACAAATCGAGCTGAATCTCTTTGTTTCCCGGGCGCTCGAGCAAGGCCGCATCCAATGTGTACGACTCAGGCGCGACCGCGTCAGGAATCGCTACGCCGTGCGTGTATTGCCAGCGAGTTGCTTCCGGGGTCAAGATGTTTTGCCGGAGCACCTCTCGGTTTTCAGCTGTGGGCTGAGACCAATATTTCCTGATCGGTCCCCACGCGTCGCCGAGCCCCTCTTCGTAGGCATTGGCATTCTGTGAAACGATGGCCGTCACTCGTTCCGGGTGGCGCATCGCCAAACGGAAGCCTGTGGGGGCCCCGTAGTCGAACACGTAAATCGCATAGCGGTTGAGACCGAGCGCATCTGTGAAGGCCTCCAGCGTGTGCGCCAATGCGTCGAAGGAATACGTATATGCTCGTTTTTCAGGTACTTCCGTGAATCCAAAACCAGGTAAGTCTGGTGCGATCACTCGGAACTGGTCCGCAAGGTGGGGAATGAGTTCGCGGAACATGAACGACGACGTAGGGAATCCGTGCAGCAAGAGCACTACCGGCGCACTCGGGTTACCTCGCAAATGGAAATAGAATGAATGCGCCGATCGCGGCAGATCGAACCTGCACCCCTTCAGAGCTTCCCTTCCTCGGCGAGAATATCCTCCGAGTACAGCCACACAATGTGTTCCTCGTCCGCCCAGCGATGAAGCAAATCCGCGCTCGGAATCAGCCCCGCAACGTATTGGTCCCGGAAACTGGAGATCCCCGACACCACAACATTCGTGTCTACTACGGCGCGTTCCTTTCGCTTCCTAGACTTCGGCTGCAACGATGATCTCCGGGATGCGGCTTTCCCCGCGATAGCTGCGTATCGTGCGTTGGATCTCCTCTTCGGAGATCTCTCCTATGTCCTTGGCTGCCTCAGAAAGAGTCCGCAGGAATTCCTTCTTCCATCCCGCGCGCTTCCGTCCGCGTGGCATGTCGCGGTAGAGTTCAGCTCTGCTCAGGCCCTGTTCGATCTGCTCGCCAAGCGATCGAAAAGGAACTCCCAACTTGATCGGTTCCTCCTCGCGAGAGAAGCGGCACGTAAAGACCACATATTCCGGATTCTTCGTGCGGAGTCCTTTCTCGGAGGCGCGAAAGACGTCGATCAGTTTTGCAAGAACATTTGCGCGCGTCCCCAGGGATTCCTTCAAGCGGAACGCTACTTTTGCGGTGAGAAGGGTTCCTTTGTCAAAGAGATAGGTGCCATCCACCCTCTTCGGCTTGACCACGCCAAATTGCACGAGATTTTGCAATTCTTTCGGCTCAACCTTAAGAACTGCGCTCGCTTGCTTCAATTTCAAGGCTCGCTGCGCCATACCCCCTCCATTACAATCTAACTATTAGATTGTAATTGCGCGCTAGTCAACAGTGCCCAAATGCCCAAACAACTGCCTCTACTGGGCTCAGGTCCGACAAAAGTCGATGGATGCGGTTCGATGAGCGCATTCGCCTCTTCGCAGCACTTGAGAACAGCGTTCTCTTGACCCCAACGATCAGAAGCTGCGCAAGAGAAAATCTCTCGCGCTCGCTAGAACTTTCTCTCGCATCGCGGGCTCTGGCAGCATGCGAGCGATTTCAATTGCCCCGATCATCGCTGAAAAGATCGAAAAGAAAGCACGCTCTTTGTCGACAGTTCGCTGGCCCGGCATAAAGGGAAGCATTCGATCCTTGTAGTTCACAAGCTCGGCAAAGATCTGGCCCCTCATCCTCTTGTCGACCCGCGCCATTTCGGGGGCGAGCGCCGGGAGCGGGCAACCGCGCTCAGAGTGATCGCAGTATTTCAGGCTTAGATAGGTCTTTACAATCCCTTTCCAGGCTGCGTCGGGTTGCGACTGTTTCGCTGCGGCAGTCAGGGTGTCGCCGATCTCGCGGAACGCCTCGTGCAGCGACTCGAGAAGAAGATCGTCCTTGCTCGCGAAGTGCTTGTAGAAGCCTCCGTGCGTCAGACCCGTGTCGCGCATAACCGCTGCAACCCCTGCGCCGCCCAGTCCCTCGGCGCGCACACGTCGCGAGGCGTCTTTCACAATCTTCTGGTGGACTTCGGCTTTGTGTTCAGGTCGGTAACGCATGGCTCATTGTAGGATGCTTGAGATCATCCCACGATGCAACCAGCCGAGGCGGTCTAAAGAAAAGCCAAATCCGTAGGATGATGTATATCATCCTATGTGAGCAAAGGAGGACTTCCCATGTCTCACCCGATTCTGATCACAGGCGCAGCCGGTGGTCCGCAGGGATCAACCGGACGCCTCGTCTCGGATTTCCTGCTCAAGCAGGGCATTCCCGTTCGCGCATTCGTCCATAAACTCGATGCCCGGTCCGATGAACTCCGCCAGCAAGGTGCGGAAATCGTCGAGGGCGATCTCCTCAACCCAGCTTCAGTCCAGGCGGCAATGAAAGAAGTGAAGCGTGCTTACTTTACCTATCCGGTGGCTGAAGGGCTGCTTGAGGCTGTCACCATCTTTGCTGCAACGGCTCAAGATGCGGGCCTGGAATTGGTGGTGAACAATTCACAGTTCCAGGGCACGCCCGATGATTCCGCATTTCGAGATCTACAACGCGTTCCCTCATTCCGGAATTTGCAGCATCGACTAGCAGATCGAATCTTCGACTGGGCGCAGGTCGGCGCCGTTCATCTTCAGACACCTCCCTATTACGAAAACGTACGCGCTCTTGTAAGCCGGGGCGTGGCCGAGCAAAATGCCACCTTCCTGCCGTGGGGCGATGGCGACGCCGTCATTCCACTCACCGGTGCGGAAGACGTCTCCCGCGTAGCCGCAACTCTCCTCGCTAACTCCGGTTTTCCGTCCCAAAATGTATACCCTCTGGTGAGCGCAACTCCAACAGTGCGGGAGATTGTAGAAACTCTGGGCAGGGCAATCGGACGACCGATTCGCTATATACCCATCACGGACGAGCAGTGGGCAGCGGCAGTCAAGGAACGCATCAATCCTCACGCACTCGATCATCTGACCCATCTTTGGCAATACTTCCGGAATAGTAAGGAACGCCGACAGGCTACCAATGCTGTTCGTGAGGTCACGGGCCGAAATCCACAAACGTTGGAGGAGTTCTTCCTGGAGAACGCCAGATCTTTCGGCTCCGCAGCGCAATAACGCAGCCTTTCGGCCCGCTACGGAGAAAAACCTGAGCCTATGGGATGACGTAAATCATCCCATAAAAAAGGAGACCCCAATGTCACCGCAAACCCTCTTCCAGCTCCATCTCGTTTTAGGTTATGTCGCGTGCCTGCTTTTGTTCGGCACGTACATTCTGCCCAAGCTCAGGTCGATGGACCGATTCGGAGCACACCGTGTCATCGCTACCGTGCATAGCTTCCGCTTCTTCGGGCTCGTCTTTATCCTTCCGGGCGTAATCGGCCCCAATCTGCCGGCTGGCTTCGCCACGTTCGCCGCCTACGGGGACTTCGCAACCGGGGTGCTGGCCCTTCTGGCTCTTCTCACGGTGAGGATACGCCCGCTCTTTTGGTCTTTCGTCGTTGCATTCAATCTCGTGGGGGCAACTGACATCATCGTCGACTACTACCACGCCAATCTAGTCGGCCTTCCCGCGCTTGCAGGGCAGTTGGGCGCCACGTACGCGATCCCGATCATCTATGTGCCCATGCTGATGATCACGCACGTCGTCGCATTTTATTGGTTGCTGCGTCCAGCGAGCCGGCGAACAGCGGAGTAGGAAGATGCTGCAGACACCCCCAGAAAGGATACTTGCTATGCCTAATTTCGTTGGCGTAGTTACCGGCACGGACGTCAGGGCGGGCCCGGACTGCCCAGGCTTGGTTCGCAGGTGATGAGCGCCTCGGCTACGACCCCAAAGCGCCGGCCATCGTCCGAGCGCCGGGTGCGGCGCTCAACGTGTTCTTGAGACGGGAGGGAAATCTAGCTGACGCCGTGTCCTTCCTGCCAGGATTTCCCGTTGGCTCATTTGGATGGGCCAAGGTCCTGCCGCACTTATCGAACGCTGCGGAGATGCCGAAGCTCTTCGTCGAATATGTCGGCATGGGCGATAGTGATAAGCCCAAGGACTACACCTATTCCACGGCCGATCTGGTCGAAGCGGTCTGGCGAGATCTGTCTGTCTAATCCACAACGCTGGTCGCCTTCGACTTTTCCTCACTTGTCGTTCTGGAGCTCTTGCGACGTGGGCTTGAGCGCTCAGAGCGGGCCGAACCCGCGGGCGGACCGGACATACGCGGCGTTTTCATCTTCAATGGCGGGCTCTTCACGAACAGGCACTCCCAACCGTGGTACACCACGCCGATGCTGCGCCGCCTCCCCAACCGGGCCCGCCGGCGCGTGGGTCGCCCTTTCGGGCTATTCAAAAGGATGCCAGGAATAAGGAAGATGTGGTCCAAAGGCTATCAAGTAACGGGCGCTGAGCTCCGCGAACTCCATAGCGCGATGGACCGCCACGATGGCCTATTCTACCTCGCCGCGGGAGCGGACTTCGTGGCTGATCACAAAGCGCGAGGCGATGTTGTTGACCTTTACGTATTGCGGTCCGTCGCCCTGAAGCCTCCAGCGACGGAGGCATGCCAGGCTAACCTTCAGGCACGCCGACACTTCGTTTTCCGTTAGAAGAGATTCCATATACACCTCGCATTTGTGAAAAAGCGCCCGCATGTCTCCATCGCGTGAGAGATGGAAATATGCAGGCGCTAACATACTTTGCTCTTATTCCTCGGTCAAATCCTGAGGCGCCGTATCACTTCCGCCGCCTTTTCGCTCGTCGGATGCACGCAGTTGAGTCACGATGCCTTCGAGCGCATCTCGCTTCGCCTTCATTCGCACGTGGAGGTAGTCCCTGAGAACCTCCTTCGAGGCGTGGCCGACAATCTGCCGGATTGTCTCCTCGCCAGCTCCGCCTTCGGCGAGCTGTGTGATCAACGTGTGGCGATGGTCGTGCCATCTGCCTGTCACCTTCGCGTTCTTCCGAATGTTTTTCCAGGCAGTCTTGAGCGTTGTCACGTGTCGCGTCGGATCCCACGGACGTGGTCTCCCGAAGGGGAAGACGTACCACTCTTCTCGAATCTCCTTGAACTTTTTCTGATACGCGGCGAGGTACTCAATGATGGCCTGATGGAGCACCGAGTTGATGGGGATCGTCTGCCCTTCCCCCGCAGCCGTCTTGCTCTCTCCCACCTGGATGAAGTTCTTGTCCAAGTGAATCTGGCTCCAGATAAGCGACTTGACCTCAAAATCGCGCATACCGGCGTTGAGAGCCAAGGTGAGGGCGAGATGGATGTGCGGAGAGCGCGACTTACGCGTGAGTTGCCCCATCCTGTGGGTCTCATCCGGTTCATACGCTTTTCCGATCTTGCGGCGCGACGGCAGCTTGAGTTTCTTCTTCTTTCGAAGTCGAACTCGAATCACGTCGCCGGGTTCGCCCATCATGGTCAGAAGGAACCGGACCTCCCTCGTTGATAGACTTTGGAGAAGCTGATTCCTTGAGACGCGCGCTTTGGTAGGCGAGGACCTCGGTTTCATCAATATCGATCAGCAGTTTTTCCCCGAGGTGGCTCACCACATGGCCGATCGCATATTCGGCGAAAGTGATTCCCCGAAAACGCAATTTGTAGTCCGCCAGATATTCGTCCGCTACATCCCGCAGCTGACGAATGCGATTCTCCCGTCTTTGCGGATGGTTGTGATAGCCCTGTTCGAGTTTACGCCGCCTTTGGTTCTTGGCGTCCTCGGCCACTGTCTTCGAGGTTGTTTTTGCCGATTCCCGAATGAACTGACCGGCGAAATAGAACTTGTACCACCACACCCCGCCTCTTTTGAAAACGGCCATAAAGTGCTCCTGTTTCTCGGCGAGCACGCACACGCCGAAGCGGTCCGTGCAAGTGGAGATTGGAGCGGGCGGAGAACTCGCGCAAATCGGCAATCAACCGAGGTTCGGAAGCGTTTCGAGTCGATTCATTGAGGAGGAAAACAACTGTGCAGGGTTGCTATGGACATGGCATCCATTTTGAAGGAGAGTGGGCACAAAAATGGGCACAATTTGGAAAATCGGCGAATCTCTGGCTGCTCTGACCTGCCCTAAATTGTTGAGTTATTGGCTCCTCAGGTAGGACTCGAACCTACAACCCTTCGGTTAACAGCCGAATGCTCTGCCATTGAGCTACTGAGGAGTGTGTTGGCGGGAACGATGCTTGTCCTCACTGGTTATATCAAAATGCCGTTCTGCCCGTCAAAATTTCTGCCTCGATTCAATAAAGCACAATCGCAACCCGATACGTAGTAAAGCTGCCCTGTCTATCGGCGCGCGGACATGCCGCCACCGCTGCGCTACGATAGGTGCCGCCGCGAATCTGTGACGCAACTTGGCTAGGCAATTGATTCAGATCGGGGGTATCGAATCGAATCACCAGTTTTCCCGTCACACCTTTCGGATATCCGCTGTTGGACGAACACGCTATCGCGGCGGCCTCGCGCGGACCCGACGGCTCGATGTTCTCACTGCGAAGCAATGCATCTATCTTGCTCTCAACCTGTCCGGGCGAGAGCGCCTCAGCAGCGTCAGCGAAATCCTCGACCGCATAGAGATTGCCTCCCCTGCTGACCACTCCAACGCCGAGCGCGTTCATCTGCGGATCAAGAATGTTCGTCCTGTGCGGCGTCGAATGCATCCACTCGGCTTCAATCGCATCCGGGCTGTAGCCGGTCGCAATATTTTCGGCGATAGCTTGAAAATGCGCTCCTGTCTGCGCCGCCCGCGCGGCGACATTTCCCTCACCTGCATATTGATGCTGCAGAGAGTTCTCCTGCCCCATCCGATCCGCATGCGCCTGCGCCGCAGCCGCCAGTGAAGCATCCCAATGCAGCGGTTGCAGACCGCGAGCCACACGATCGCGATTGGTCAGTTCGAAGACTCGCTGGGCCCTGTCCCCCGGCTCATTCTGCGCATAGGCTCGAATAAACATACAGAGAGCCGCGCCCAGAATGATATATAGACCAGCCCGCAGCATCCTTCCACTTCGCATCGCACCTCCTGCAACACACCCGTTTGGATGCGGCTCCCGCTACCCCATGTACATGCCACCGTTTACATCCAGCACATGACCCGTCACGTAAGCGGCTTCGTCCGAGGCAAGAAAGCGCACAGCATTCGCAATATCCTGGTCCGTCCCAGCGCGTCCCAGCGGAATATGCGCCAGCATCGCCCCGCGCTGCTTCTCATCAAGCACCGCCGTCATCGCGGTTTCTATGTATCCCGGTGCCACCGCATTGGCCGTGATGCCGCGCGACGCCAGTTCACGTGCCAGGGACTTGGTCAAGCCGATCAGCCCTGCCTTGCTGGCAGCATAATTCGCCTGCCCCGCCTGTCCCGTCTCGCCCACCACACTGCTGATGTTCACAATTCGCCCCCAGCGAGCCTTCAGCATGGGGCTCAACAGCGCCTGCGTCAGCAGAAACGTTCCCGTCAGGTTGGTTGTGATCACATCGTCCCAGTCCGCGCGCTTCATCCGCAGCAGCAGAGTGTCCTTTGTGATGCCCGCATTGTTCACCAGAATCTCGATGCTGCCGAAGTGTCCAATCACAGCCTTTGCTCCGGCCTTTATCGACTCTTCGCTGGCGATATCGATGGCAAATACCTCTGCCGTGCCTCCGCCGGTCTTGATCTCGGCCGCGACCTCGGCAAGTTTGGCTTCATTGCGTGCCGCAAGAGCCACGCGTGCTCCGGCCTTTGCCAATGTGATCGCGCATGCCCGGCCAATGCCCTGCGATGCGCCCGTAATAAGTGCGGTTCTTCCTTCAAGAGAAGACATAAGCGAAATTATAAAAGGCCGAGCGCCGTAACCTCTTCGCAGACTCCTAATTCCCCGCCGCAGCACCCTTTCGCCAACGCGTCGGAAGCGGAATGCGTGGAGCAACGGCATAGTTAAGCTGAACTAAAAATATAAAGCCAATGCTCCAGTATGTGCCGAGCACGCATAGCAGCGCCCCCAGCGCGTAAAGCCCCTGCGCAAACACTACCCGGCGCCGTATCGCGCGGCGAATCTCCAGCGGCAGATCGTCTTTCAACAGATGATTGCGCGTTGCGTAACGCCAGCTTATGTAAAGCAGTAGCCCAGCAAGAAAAATATTGAACCAGTACACCAGCAGCGCGGTGCGATAGGCGATAAATTCCGCCAGCAGCTGCGTTGAAAATGGCATGAACGTAATGCACGCCAGAAACGCCAGATGAATCCATGCAATGTCCCGGTTGCCGCGGGCAAAGTGGTTGAGCTGTGTCTGCTGCCCATTCCAGAAGATGCCCAGCGTCATAAAGCTCATCAGATACATCACCAGGCGCGGCGATAACGCCACCAGTGCGTGGGCAAGCCCATGCTCGGAATGAATGGTCTCGCGCAGCGGAACATGGAGATCGAACACCAGCAACGTCATGGCAAACGCAAAAAGACCGTCGCTCAACGCAGCCAGCCGCCCCAGATTCTGGTTAGCAATTTTGTTGTAGAGAGTAACCATAGGTTCAGCGTTCAGCGATCAGGGCGAACGGTACAAACAAGTATGCTCATTCATCGACAGGTAGAAAAGCCCACACGCAGAAAATTCGAGCCGGGCCGCTTCACACTGGTCGCGGATCGCGGATCGCGAATCGCTGGCTCTTAACCATCTCCGCATTCAACTCCGCGCCCAGCAGGATCGCCAGCGCCGTCAGGTAAAACCACAGCATCAGCCCCATGAATGCTCCCATCGATCCATAGCTGGCGTTATAGTTTGACAAATAATCTAAGTAAAAGCTGAGCCCCGAGGAGCTTAGAAACCACAGCGCAATCGCCAGCACTGCTCCCGGCAAGGTCGAGACAAAGCTGTGCCGGGCATTCGGCCCCAGATAGTAGATGAGCTCAAGTCCAGCGACAAACGAAAAGAACGTGATCGCCAGCCGAATCACCGGCCAAAGATGCTCCACTCCCGGCGGCAAAAGAAATGTCTCCCGCAGAAGGTGTCCGAACTTCGGCCCCAAAATGTACGCCAGCAGAGAAACCGACACCAGCGCTCCGCTGGTCAGAGTCAAAACCAGTGCGCGCAGGCGGTCTTTCCACCACGGCCGCGTCGTCGTCACTTCATACGCAATATCCAGCGATTCGATGAGTGCGTAAAACCCTCCCGACGCCGTCCACAGGTAGCCCGCGACACCGAATGACAGCAGCTTGGTACGGCTGGGGCTGAGAATGTCGATCACAATTTTCTCCACAAAGCTCATCGCATAAGGAGGCACCATCACCGCCACAATGTTCAGCATCTGCTGGAACAGATTCGGTATCGGCAGAAACTTCAGCAGCGACGAACAAAGAATCAGCAGAGGCACCACCGACAGCATGAAGTAGAAGGCCAGCGCCGCCGCAACCGTAAACGCGCGTGTCCGGTTCATCTCGTCATAGACAACTACGACGAGACGCAGCGATTCTCGCCAGACATGCGCCGCTCGCTCCCTGAGACTCCCCCGCTCCTTTATCAATGAGTTGCCGTCCTCTCTTTGCGCCGAACATTCGTGACGAGAATCTAACCTGGAAATCGATTGGTTTCAAATGGACTAGGATGTTACTTCAACCCCTCGCGCCGGATTGAGCAACCCCGGATTTTGATCGAACAGTAAAATCGGATGAACCACCTCAGGTAACTCCCCGGAATACGATCACCCCTCCCTCAAGGATCGACTTATCATGAATCACATGAAACGTCTCGTCGTATTTTGCTGTCTCGTGCTTGCCGTTCCCAGGCTTTTGGCCGCATCACAGCCCACGCCCGTTTCCTTTCCCAGCGGTAACGAGACGGTCCAGGGTCTTCTTTATTCGCCATCCACCCCCGGACCACACCCGGCGCTGATTGTCATCCATGAATGGTGGGGACTCAACGACTGGATCAAACAGCAGGCATCCGATTTTGCCGCCCAGGGCTACGTTACCCTCGCCGTCGATCTTTATCGCGGCAAAGTAGCCACCGACCCTGAGACTGCCCACGAGCTCATGCGCGGCCTCCCGCAGGATCGCGGTGTCCGCGACCTCGTCTCCGCGGCAAATTATCTTAAGGGATTGAAAAATGTCGACGCCAGCCGCATCGGAGCCGTCGGCTGGTGCATGGGAGGCGGATTCGCGGCCCAGTTCGCCGTAGGCGATCCCGATCTCCGCGCCGTAGCCATCAATTACGGCTCGCTGCCCACTGACCCAGCCGCGCTCAAGCAGATTCATGCCGCCATCCTCGGCAACTTCGGAGCCCTAGACCAGGGAATTACCCCGCAGGACGTCCACGACTTCGCAGCAGCCATGCAGTCGCTCGGCAAGCCGGTCGATGTAAAAATTTATCCCGATGCCGGCCACGCCTTCGAGAACCCCAATAATAAAGGTGGCTACCGACCCGCTGATGCAAACGACGCCGCTCAGCGGATGCGGGTCTTCTTCCACGACCATCTCCAGAGATAAATTGACCCCGAAAGGCCACCGCCCTGACGCACCCGCTAAAGTCAACTCAAAAATGAAGTTTCGCAAAATAGTTCTTGCGTCGCCCGATAACCGCATGGTAACTATGCAATTAACACTTCACCCCCCAATCCGTCTGAACCAATCCACAAGAGGACGGCACAAGTAGAGTGGAAAGGCGGCTCAATGAAAATTGGTGTCACGATCCGGGGCTACCGTCTCCAAAAGGGTATGTCTCAGGGGGACATCGAAAAGCGCACTGGCCTGTTGCGATGTTATTTGTCCAGGGTTGAGAACGGGCACACCGTGCCATCTCTCGATACCTTGAGCAAAATCGCCCACGCCCTCGACATCCCTCTCTCCCAGTTCTTTGCTGAAGATTCTCTAAGCCAGGATCTGGAAACGCACCGGCTCAACGATGAGGAGCTACGCTTCCTCACCCAGATTCGGCGCTACTCAACTAACCTGAACGAAAGCGATCGCAAGCTTCTCCTCGCGATGGTGAAAAAGTTCGCCACCACCGCAACGCGGTAGAAAAAAAAACTAACTTAGCCTTTTGTATTTGGATTTCATACATTTTTTTAGAAACTAAGAAGGGCCGCTCAACAAGCGGCCCTTCTTAGTTGTATAAGCTCATTAGTATCTATGGAGTATCTATGAACGATTTAACCAGTGGATGAAAGGCTGGAGGCCCTCAAAGAATCATAGAATCTATGATGTGGAACTACATCTTCAGGAAATCTCGTCTAGCGCCAGAACGAGCGAACCCCGAACGCCAGCAGGACCAGTACAAACGCCGTTCCCCAAACGCCCCACAGCCGCCGCCGTTCAAACAACGCCTTCGGCGCGCCGATCTTCGGAACCAGAGGAACTCCCAGCGCCAACCCGCTCAAAAACCCGCCCAGATGGGCCATATTGTCGATCCGGATCGGGCTTGGACCGATGGCCGTATAAAGTCCGATGCCCAGGTTGAGCAGGGCAAAATAAATCACGCTTCGCCGCAGTTTTTTCAGCTCAAACTTGGGCAGCGGCAGCAGTGGTGACTTGAGCAAAACTATCAGTACTCCAGCCAATCCAAAGACCGCACCCGAAGCGCCCGCCCCAACGATCCTGTCCGGACCATGCGCAGCCACGCTCAGAAGGTTCCCGGCAAACCCCGTAAGCAGGTAAGCGGCGAACACGCCAAACGGCCCCATCAGCGGCTCGGCCAGCAGACCGAGGTTCCACAGGCACCACATGTTGGTGGCAATGTGAATAATCCCCACATGCACGAACATCGCGGTAATCAGCCGCCACCACTCGCCATGCTGCAATACCAAAGCCCCGTTGTTCGCGCCCCAGTGCAGCAATTGATCGGTCGTAGGGTCCCAGAAGGAGACGCCCCGCAGCACCATCGCAAGATATACAGCGCAGTTGATGCCGACGACAACATAGGTGGCGGGAGCAAAGGCCCAGCTCGGGCGACTTCGGCGCTGCCTGGGTTGTGGCGGAACATACCGCTGATCCGGAGGAGGGTACCAGCCGCTCGCATTTCCACCCGGCGGCAAAATCTCCGGCTCAACCGATCCCGAGCGGAAGGTCGAGTGGTGCTCTAAATTCTGCTGGGGGATATTGTCCATAGACTTCTCTATCCTAACCGTTGTTTGCCTCGAAGCTGAGATGCATTTTTCATCGCACGTCCGGAATATAATTTCCTTGAACCCCTAACCCGATTTTTCCCAATCCGAATTTCCCAAACTTTAGGAGCAGTCTTTTGAGCGGCTACAAAAAGGTGCGGCGCGCACTTCTCAGTGTCACTGACAAAACCGGACTCGTCCCCTTCGCCCAGCAGCTCGCCGCCCACAGCGTAGAACTGGTTTCCACCGGAGGCACCGCGCGCACTCTCCGCGACGCCGGGCTCTCTGTCCTCGACATCTCTGATCTCACCGGCTTTCCTGAGATGTTAGACGGCCGCGTAAAGACGCTGCATCCCAAGGTTCACGGCGGTATCCTGCACATTCGCGAGAAGGCCGAACATCGCGCCGCCGTTGAGCAGCATGACATCCAGCCGATTGACATGGTGGTCGTCAACCTCTACGCCTTCGAGAAGACTGCCGCAAAACCCGGCGCAACCTTCGCTGAAGTCATAGAAAACATCGACATCGGAGGCCCCTCCATGGTCCGCTCCGCCGCCAAGAATTTCGAAGACGTAGCCATCGTCACCGCCGCCGCCGACTATCCCATTCTCGGCGAAGAGTTAGCCGCAAACGCGGGCAGCCTCTCGCGCAAAACCCGATGGAGCCTCGCGCAGAAGGCATTCGCCGTGACCGCAGCCTACGACACCGCCATCGCCAACGCGCTCGAAAGCATCATTTCGCCCGAACCAGTTGAAGCTCCAGTCCAGTTCGCCGATCCCTCCAAGGCCGACTTTCCCAGCACGCTCCGCATCGCATATCCGCTCGCGGCCCCGCTCCGCTATGGAGAAAATCCCCACCAGCGGGCCGCGCTCTACGCCGACGGCTCCGCAACCGGCATCGCCGGAGCCACGCAGCTGCAAGGTAAGGAACTGAGCTTCAATAACCTGGTCGACCTTGACGCCTGTTGGGATCTAGCGCAGGAGTTCGACACCCCCGGCGTGGCCATTATTAAGCACACCAACCCCTGCGGCGTAGCCACCGGCGCATCCATCCTCGAGGCCTATCAAAAGGCGCTTGCCGCCGATCCCGTCTCCGCCTTCGGAAGCGTCATCGGCGTCAATCGCGAGGTGGACGCTGCAGCCGCCGAA
The DNA here is from genome assembly GCA_963743135.1 of uncultured Acidobacteriaceae bacterium. Taxonomy (GTDB): domain Bacteria; phylum Acidobacteriota; class Terriglobia; order Terriglobales; family Acidobacteriaceae; genus Silvibacterium. Next base: position 664,310 of record CAVUON010000005.1, on the reverse strand, counting down.
GAGATAGCCCACCTCTTCGTCGAAGCCATTGCCGCCCCCAGTTTCACGTCCCAAGCCCGCGCCCGCTTCGCTGCCAAAAAGAACCTCCGTCTCGTTGAAGTGCGACCTGCTCGAACCACCCAGGTGATTAAGCAGGTATCAGGCGGACTGCTTCTGCAGGATGCCGACAACGGCTACGTCACCGCCGCAGAATTGAAGATTGTCACTGCACGCAAGCCAACGGACGACGAGCTCGCCGCCCTCCTCTTCGCCTGGCGTGTCTGCAAGCATGTGAAATCCAATGCCATCGTCTACGCCCGCGACGGCCAAACCATCGGAATAGGCGCAGGCCAGATGAGCCGCGTCGACGCCGCGAAGTTTGGCGCCATGAAAGCAATTTTGCCACTGCCCGGCTGTGTCGCGGCCTCCGACGCCTTTTTCCCGTTTCCCGACGGACTCGAAACCGTCGCCGCGGCCGGAGCAACTGCTGTCATTCAACCAGGGGGCTCCGTCAAGGACGCGGACGTCATCGCCGCCGCCGACCGTCTGGGAATCGCAATGGTGTTGACCGGCATGAGGCACTTCCGGCACTGACCGAATCTGCCTGTCCAGGCCAGAAACGGATCGAAGATTGCATCCGAAGCCGGGGTACAATCGTCTTAATTGGAAAGGATTGCCTCGGCTTCCCGCGAGTCGGTCTGACCAGTCTGAAAGAAGTCGAGCCGGATCCAGACCAGAGCCGGGCACAGGGGTTCTCCACATTTATGAGCAGCAAGTTTCCTCCGAAATCGCATAGCGGCAATACTGCCCCTGTCCGCGCCACTTATCCCGGCTATCTAGCTGCTCTCGCGCTCGCTGTTTGCGCTGCTGCCGCACCCGCGGCGATAGCTCAGGATGCGCATCCTGCCGCGCCAGATACAGCCAGCACGCAGAACACTGACGCGCAAAACGCAAACCGCGCCCAAGCCTACTACCACTACATGCTCGCCCATGAATATGAAGAGATGGCCACCACCTATGGCCGCTCCGAGTATGCCACCCGCTCCGTCGAAGAGTACAAGCTCGCGCTCAACGCCGACCCTACCTCGACGTTCCTGAATAACGGCCTGGCGGAGCTCTATTACCGCACTGGGCGCGTCAAAGATGCGATCCTGGCGGCGCAGGCGCAGATCGACAAAGATCCCAACAATCTCGAAGCTCACAAATTGCTCGGAAACATCTATCTCCGCTCGCTCGGTGATAACCAGCAAAGCGGACCTTCCAGCGATATGTTGAAGCTGGCGATTGGGGAATACGAGAAGATCGTTACGCTGGAACCAAACAACGTCGAAGATCATCTGCTGCTCGGTCAGCTCTACTCCTTCGCGCACGAGTCGCAGAAGGCCGAGGAGCAGTTTGCGACGGCGCAGAAGATCGATCCCGGATCGGAAGAGACAGCTCTGAACCTGGCGCGGCTCTACACCGGGCAAGGCGATGCAAAACGCGCCATCAAGGTGCTGAGCGAGCTGCCCGAGCAAGACCAGACCGCCAAGACCGAGTACGTTCTGGGCGCAAGCTACGACCAGGAAAAGGATTTGAAGAACGCCATCGCGGCCTACACCAGGTCCCTGGCTCTTGAGCCTGAAAATCTCGACGTGGAACGAGCTCTGGCTAAGGCCCTGTTGAATGACAACCAGCTCAGCGCCGCCCAGGACGCCTACAAAGATATAGCCGCCGGAGACCCCAGCGATCCGGAAGCCTACCTGCGCCTTTCCGAGATCGAACGCCGCCAGGGTGACTACGAAGAGGCGCTCGTCACTCTGAAGAAAGCCAAGGCGCTTGTCTCGGACTCGCTTGAGATCAGCTTCAACGAAGGGCTGGTCGACGACGCGCTCGGCCACTACGACGATGCCGCACAAATCTTCGAGAAAATGGTGGCCGACTCCGAACATACCAGCGGCCAATACTCCGATCAGGAGAAAAACAATCGTTCGCTCTTCCTGGAGCGGCTGGCCATCATCTATCGCGAACAGAGCAAAACCGATCAGGCAATCGCTACCTATCAGAAGATGGCGGAACTCGGCGGCGAATACGAGGAACATGCCTACGAGTCGGAGGTAGACGCCTACCGCGACGTGCATGAGTACGACAAGGCAACGCAGGTGGCGCGCGATGCCGCCGCCAAACACCCGAAAAATCGCAGCCTTCAACTGATGCTTGCTGACCAGCTTATTGACAGCGGTCACGCCGACGAAGGCATAGATCTGGCCAAGTCGCAGCTCAATAAAACCTCGTCGGATCTTGAGGTTTACCGGGCGCTGACCACGATCTATACACGCCTGCGCCGCTGGAAGGATGCCTCTGAAGCTCTTGGCCATGTCAATCAGCTCTCCACCAGTAAGGACGACCTGTTGTACGCCGCATTCCTCGAGGGCACGCTCTACGACCGCCAGAAATTGTACGACCAGGCCGAAGCATCTTTTCGTAAAGCCCTTGTCATCGACCCGCAGAACAGCATGACGCTGAACTACCTCGGCTACATGCTCGCCGACCATGACGAAAAGCTCGATGAAGCTCTGTCCATGATCCAGAAAGCGGTCGAACTCGACCCGCAGAACTACGCCTACCTCGATTCGCTGGGATGGGCCTACTTCAAGCTCGGCAAGTACAACCTGGCCGAAGCCGATCTGCGCAAGGCCGTCGAGCGCGACTCCACTGATCCAACCGTCCACGACCACCTGGGCGAGGTTTACGAAAAGACCGGACGCCTCAAACTCGCCGCTGCCCAATGGGAGGAATCGTTGCAGGAATATGCCCGCACCGCTCAGGCCGACACCGATCCCGGCGACATGGGCAAGGTTCAGAAGAAGCTCGACAGCGCAAGAATCCGGTTGGCAAAAGAGGCCGCCAGCCTCCAGCCCGCAAAGAATTGATGCGCCTGCCGCCAGCATGTGCCGTTCCCGATACCGGAACCCTCACCGAGCGGAAATATCCGGAACAGTCTCACCCATACCGCTTGCCATTTGAGCGGGACAGAGCGCGCATCCTTCACGCGCGCGCCTTCCGCAGGCTGGCCGGCAAAACCCAGGTCTTCACTAACCGCTACTCCGACCACTTTCGCAGCCGCCTCACGCACACTATGGAGGTCGCGCAGATCGCGCGCACGATCGCCCGAACGCTCGGGCTGAATGAAGAACTCACCGAGGCCCTGGCCCTCGTACATGACATCGGCCATCCGCCCTTCGGCCACGCAGGCGAACGGGCACTGGACGAGGCGCTCCAGGAGCACGGGCTTCGCTTCGATCACAACCTCCACGCACTGCGTATCGTCGAGCACTTTGAGAGCCGCTACGCGGAATTTCGCGGACTGAATCTCACCCTCGGTGTCCGCGAAGGCATCATCAAACATTCCCGCGACTACTCCGCCGCGGACCATCCAGAGTTGGCGGAGTATTTCCTCGATCAACGACCGCCGCTCGAAGCTCAGTTAATCGATCTCGCCGACGAAATTGCGTACCTTACCGCCGATTTCGACGACGGGTTCGAGGCGCAGATTCTGACTTTGCCCGAGGCCCGCGCAGACGTTCGCCTCTTCGACCAGTTCTACGCCACGATGCGGACGAAGTATCAGGACACGGACGAAAAGCTCGTCTTCAATGAGGCTTTGAAGCGAATGTTGAACGCGCTCGTAGGCGATCTTATCGCCGAAACAATCCGCCGCGTGGAACAAGCAAAAGCAACAACGCTCGAAGCCGTGCGCCGCGGACCCGAAAGGCTCGTGGCCTTTTCTCCCGCAATGGAAGAACTGCGGTTGGAGGCGAAACGCTTTCTCTACGCCCATCTCTACAACGCTCCGGAGCTTCAGCGCGATCATGAGGAAGCCGAGACGGTTATCCGCACCCTTTTCCGCGCCTGGGTCACCGATCCGACCCTGCTTCCTGCCGCGCACCTCTCACAGATTGTTGCCGACGGCGCACCCCGCGTGGTTGCCGACTACATTGCCGGAATGACTGACCAGTACATTCTCGCCCACTACCGTGCGAAAACTGTCCGGAGCGGATAAGCCGCAACAGCCGCGCTTTCCACCGCGCCGCGTTTGCTCTTCCCGTCGAAGGTTCGTACCATAGAAGACGACGTCCAATGTTGCGTTCTTCGCCGATTTCCTCGCCTGCCGAACGCGACTGCAACCTAGCCTGGACGAACATACCTGGAAGGCATTACGTTGAGCTCAACAGAAACACTCGAAACAACGCCGCACTCAGATGATCGCGTTCCCGAAGGCCAAGAACACGCCCACAACCATGAGCACCATCAGCATGGCCCCGCGCTGAACCCCGAACTTACCCGCGAAGTCGGCGTCGAGGTTCCCGCCGAGGAAGTCGCGCGCGCCTTCAAGAAAGTTATCAAGCGCTATCAGAAACAGGCCCGCATTCCCGGTTTTCGCGCTGGCAAGGTTCCCGAATCGTTAATCCGTGCCCGCTTCGCCGACGGTATACGTCAGGACGTGGTCGAGTCGGTGCTTCCAAACCACTTCCGGACCGCCATCGAGCAGCAGAATCTCCATCCGATCTCGCAACCGCAGCTGATCGATCTAAAGCTCGAAGACGGCCAGCCTCTCACCTTCAAGGCCGCGTTTGAGGTGCTGCCGGAGTTTTCCGTCGAGGGCTACCAGCAAGTTCAGGTTGCAAAGCCGGATACTGCTCTCACCGAAGAGGAGTTCAACGCCGAGTTGGATCGCGTGCGCGACTCCCGCTCCACCATGGAGCCGGTCACCGAAGATCGCGCTCTCACCGATGGAGACTGGGCCCAAATCAATTTCAGGGGCAACTTCAAGGGCGAGATTCAGGGTGAAGCGCAGGGCGACGAAGCCGCCGCACAGCCTATTACAGGCGACGATGTAATGATCGAAGTTGGCGGCCAGAATACCCTCGCATCCTTCAACGATGCCCTTCGCGGAGCCAGCCCGGGCCAGGAGTTAAAGTTCGAAGTGGCTTATCCCGCCGATTTTGGCGAAAAGAGAATGGCCGGAAAAACCGTAGCTTACGACGTGGAAATAAAGTCGATCAAGAAGAAGATTCAGCCTGAGCTCAGTGATGAGTTCGCCAAGGAACTTGGCGACTATCAAGGCATTGAGGACTTCAAGACTAAACTGCGCGAACACCTCGTCGCCGATAAAGATCGCCGTCTGAAATCTGAGACGCAGAATAAGCTCACCGACGCCCTCGTCGCGCACTATCAGTTCCCTGTTCCTGAATCCCTGGTTCAAAACCAGATCGACGCGCGGCTCGACCGCGGTCTTCGGGCGCTCGCCTCGCAGGGTATGCGGACGGAAGACATGCGCAAGCTCGATTTCGCCCATCTGCGCGAGGCGCAACGCGACTCTGCGATTGCGGAAGTGAGGGCGACGCTGATTCTCGACAAAATCGCCACAGCCGAAAACATTGAAGTATCGGATGAAGAATTGGAGCGCGAACTTCAGATCATTTCGCTGCAAACGCGCGAGCCGCTCGATGCGCTACGCCAGCGTTTGACGAACGACGGCGCGCTGGCTAGAATTCGTGAACAACTACGCAGAGAGAAAATCGGAGCTTTGCTCTACGAACGCCTCGCTTAAGGGGAAATTCCTGGCCGGGGAGGGACGCGATCCTCGTCGGCTGCAATTCACAGCATCGCGGAAGGATTGAGTAACCAGGCATGGCTCTCGTACCCATGGTCATCGAGCAGACGAGTCGCGGCGAACGCGCCTACGACATTTATTCCCGTTTGCTGCGCGACAATATTATCTTTCTAGGTACCCCGATCGATGACCAGATTGCAAATCTGATCATTGCGCAAATGCTCTTTCTCTCGGGAGAAGACCCGGAAAAGGACCTCCAGCTCTACATTAATTCGCCCGGCGGCTCGATCACCGCGGGCTTGGCCATTTATGACACGATGCAGTTTATCAAGAACGACGTGGTGACTTATTGCATTGGCCAGGCGGCCAGTATGGGCGCGTTTCTATTGATGTCCGGCACTACCGGCAAGCGTTTTGCCCTGCCTAACTCGCGCATTCTCATCCACCAGCCGTCGATGGGCGGCCTCTCCGGACAGGCAACGGATATCGATATTCACGCACGCGAAATCCTCCGCATTCGGGAAATCACCAACAACCTCATGTCCAAACACACTGGCCAGTCTCTGGAACGGATTGAGCGCGACGTAGAACGCGATTTCATTATGAATGCCCCGCAAGCCAAAGAGTATGGGATCATTGATGAGATCATTGACCGGCCCCGCACCTAGGCAACGCGAAGGAGCATCAGCAGCATGAAAACGCGCACGGGATCGGACGACACCTTACGCTGCTCGTTCTGCCATAAGTCGCAGGACGCGGTCGCCAAACTTATCTCTTCGCCCAGCGATTACCCGCGCGCCTATATCTGTGACGAGTGCGTGGCCGTCTGCAATTCCATTCTGGAAGACGACCGCAGCGAGACTCCGCAGGGAGCGGCTCCCGCGCATCTGCCCAAACCGCAAGAGGTCAAGGCCTTTTTGGACGAGTACGTCATAGGCCAGGACCAGACCAAGAAGAAACTCGCCGTCGCGGTGTACAACCACTACAAGCGCATCCAGATGAACCGGACGCGCGGCAATGACGTAGAACTGTCGAAGTCCAACATCCTTCTGGTTGGCCCAACCGGCAGCGGCAAAACGCTGCTGGCGCACACTCTGGCCAAGATGCTTGATGTGCCGTTCGCCATCGTCGATGCGACCACTCTCACGGAAGCCGGGTACGTCGGTGAGGATGTGGAAAACATCATCTTGAAACTTCTGCAGGCAGCGGACGGTGATGTCGCCCGTGCGCAGACCGGCATCATCTACATCGACGAAATCGACAAGATCGGCCGCAAAGACGAAAACCCCTCCATCACGCGCGATGTCTCAGGCGAAGGCGTGCAGCAGGCGCTCCTGAAGATTCTCGAAGGCACCGTAGCAAATGTTCCGCCTCAAGGTGGCCGCAAGCATCCGCATCAGGAATTCACGGCTGTCGATACCACCAACATCCTCTTTATCTGCGGCGGAGCCTTCGTTGGCCTGGAGCGCGTCATTGGGCGCCGCGTTGGCAAGAAGGCTCTGGGCTTCAAAGCCATTGCGGACAAAGATCAGCAGGAGGCGATCATTCGCTCACAGCGTGACTCTGAGCTGTTGCGCCAGGCCGAGCCTCAGGACCTGATTAAATTCGGGCTTATCCCCGAATTTGTAGGCCGCCTGCCTGTCATCGGTATTCTCGATGAGTTGGATGAAGCGGCGTTGATTGAAATTCTCACCAAACCGCGCAACGCCATTATGAAGCAGTATCAGCGGCTGTTTGAGTACGAGGGGGTTAAAATTACTTTCAACGATGAGGCGACTCGCTCTGTCGCCCTGGAGGCCCTGTCGCGTAAGGTCGGCGCGCGCGGGCTCCGCATGATTCTCGAAGAGCTCATGCTCGACCTGATGTATCACTTGCCAAGCAACAAGAAAATAAAGGAACTCGAAATTAACGCAGAGATGGTTAAGAACCGCGATCTCTCGGTCTCGTTGCTTGAAAAGGCGTGTTAAGTCGGCATTCGTTTACAATCAAAAAAGCGAGCCACATGCTCGCTTTTTCTTTTTGATGGTATAGAGCGCTATCGCACTCGAAAGCGAAGATTTGCCCGCTTTGAGACGAATTGCGTTAAAGTTCATCTAACAGACATCCGCGAAAGGAAAAAGGGGACGAAGTGACCCAATCCAAAGAGAGCCGCGACCAGAACGATCTTCGCAAATTACCCATGATGCCCATTCGGGACATGGTCATCTTTCCGCACATGATGACGCCGTTCGTTGTCGGGCGCGAATCGAGCGTACGCGCTTTGGAAGAGGCGCTCAACGGCGATCGCAAGATCTTTCTCGCCACGCAGCATGATGCGCGTGTGGACGAGCCGCGCGCGGATGAGATTTACACCGTGGGCACCATCGGCAACATCGTGCAGAGCGTTAAGATGCCCGACGGCAATATCAAGGTTCTGGTGGAAGGTATGGAGCGGGCAAGCGCCGTCGAGATGAGCGATGCAGACGGCTTTTTTGTCGCTACCGTCCGCACCTCGCCTGCTCCACTCGAAGCCTCTCCGCAGACCGATCAGCTGATCCAGCGTGTCATGTCGCTATTCGAGCAGTACGTCAAGCTCCAGCAATCGCTGAACTACGAAACTCTCGTAGCCGCCGTACGCACCGACGAACCCGGCAAGCTCGCCGACACCATTGCTGCCAATCTGCAGCTCGAAATTCCGGACAAGCAGAAGATCCTTGATGTCTTCGATCCGGCCCGGCGACTGACTGTCATCGCCGAGGTGCTGACCGTCGAAATTGAAAAGCTCAATATGGATCGCAGCATCCAGTCGCGCGTAAAACGCCAGATGGAGCGCGCGCAGAAAGAGTATTACCTCAACGAAAAGATCAAGGCGATCCAGAAAGAGCTCGGCAAGGGCGAAAAAAGTGAATTCGATGACCTGAAAAAGAAGATCGAAACCGCCGGAATGCCGAAAGATGTCTTAGATAAAGCCATCCAGGAACTCAAGAAGCTCGAAGCGATGCCGCCCATGTCCGCGGAGTCCACCGTCTCGCGCAACTATCTTGACTGGCTGCTGGCTGTGCCGTGGAAGAAGCGCTCCCGCGAAACACGCAACATCGATCACGCGGAAAAAGTTTTGAATGCCGACCATTACGGGCTCGAGAAAATCAAGGAGCGCATCCTGGAGTTCCTCGCCGTGCGACAACTCGTTAAAAACCCAAAGGGCTCCATCCTCTGCTTTGTCGGACCTCCAGGTGTGGGCAAAACTTCGCTGGGAATGTCCATTGCCAAGGCTACAGGAAGAAAATTCGTCCGCCTGTCTCTGGGTGGGGTACGCGACGAGGCCGAGATTCGCGGCCACCGGCGCACCTACATCGGAGCCCTGCCCGGACAGATCATCCAATCGATGAAGAAGGCTGGGACAAAAAACCCCGTCTTCATGCTCGATGAAGTTGATAAAATGGCCAGCGATTTCCGTGGCGACCCGGCCTCGGCGTTGCTCGAAGTTCTCGACCCCGAGCAGAACACCAGCTTCCAGGACCATTATCTCGACGTTGAATACGATCTCTCGCAGGTGCTTTTTGTCGCAACGGCAAATGTGCTCCACACCATTCCCGGCGCACTGCAGGACCGCATGGAGGTGCTGCGGCTGCACGGATACACTGAAGTTGAAAAGCTCGAGATCGCCAAGCAATATCTCGTGAGAAAGCAGCGCAAAAATACGGGCCTCACCGAAAAAAACCTGTCCTTCTCCGACGACGCGCTCACGGAAATCATTCGCGGATACACGCGCGAAGCCGGCGTCCGCAATCTCGAACGCGAAATTGGAAATGTGTGCCGCAAGGTCGCGCGTCGCGTCGTCAAAAGCGGACCGAAGCACAAGGAAAGCGTTACCGCCGCCAACATTGCCGATTTCTTAGGTGTGCCAAAGTTCCGGGATTCCGCTGTGCATGAAAAGAGTGAGGTCGGCCTCGTCAACGGCCTCGCATGGACCGAGGTCGGAGGCAGCATTCTGCAGACTGAAGTGCAGATTCTCGATGGCAAGGGCAAGCTCACTACCACGGGCCAACTCGGCGACGTGATGACAGAGTCGGCGCAGGCTGCCCTGTCTTACATCCGCAGCCGTGCGCATCACCTCGGCCTGCCGCGCGATTTCTACCGCAGCCTCGACATCCACATTCACGTGCCTGAAGGTGCCATTCCAAAGGATGGCCCGTCCGCCGGAATCACGCTGGCAACAGCGCTTGCCAGCGCGCTCACAAAAATTCCAGTACGCCGCGATATTGCTATGACCGGCGAGATCACGCTGCGCGGAAAGGTTCTGCCCATTGGCGGCCTGAAAGAAAAGCTTCTCGCCGCGCATCGCGCCGGAATCTTCGAAGCCATCCTGCCCGGAGACAACCAGAAAGACATGGCCGACCTTCCGGAAAATCTCAAGAAAGCTATGAAGCTGAATTTTGTGGAGTCAATGGATGAAGTTCTCAAGCTGGCGCTCGAAGCCCCCCTTCCCGAATTGAAGGAGGAAGCCCCCGAAGTCCTTGCCGCACTTCCTCAGCCAGCATCGACCGAGCAGCGTCCGCACCAGTAAAGGTAGAGAGGCAGGCGCTGGAGAGGCAGGCGCTGGAAACCACTAAATCGCGTTCAGCGCCTGGTCGAGATCGCTCACCAGATCTTTCACATCTTCAATCCCAACTGAAATACGCACTAAACCATCCGTAATTCCGAGCTTCGCGCGCGCCTCTTCGCCAATCGCGGCATGCGTCATCGTTGCCGGATGAGAAATAAGTGTCTCCACACCACCAAGCGATTCGCCCAGCGTACAGATCTTCACTCGCCTCAGCATCGCATTGGCATTCTCAAGCGAGCCCGTCTCAAACGAGATTAGTGCGCCAAATCCCGACATCTGCCGTTTTGCCAGTTCGTATTGCGGATGCGAAGCCAGCCCTGGATAAAACACCTTGCCGACCTTTTTATGGCCAGCCAGAAACTCGGCAATTTTGCGTCCGCTGGCGTCATGCTGCTTCATGCGCACAGTCAGCGTCTTCACTCCGCGCAGAACCATCCAGCACTCAAAAGGCGAAAGAATTCCGCCGGTGCACTTCTGTACAAAGGCGAAGTTCTCCTTATGTTCCGGCTTCGTTCCCACCAGTACGCCGCCAAGGCCGTCGCTGTGGCCGTTCAGAAACTTCGTGGTCGAGTGCATCACGATATCAGCGCCCAGTTCAATCGGACGCTGAAAGTACGGCGACATGAACGTATTGTCCACGGCAAGCTCGACTCCGCGCTCATGGCAAATATCAGCCACTGCGCGAATATCCGTAAGCGTCATCAGCGGATTCGTCGGGGTCTCAATGTGAACAAGTTTCGTGGTGGACCGAATCGCCTGCCTCACATTTTCGGGCTCGGACGTATCGACGTAACTGAATTCAATCCCATAGCGCGAGATAATCTGGTTGAACAGCCGTGGAGTACCGCCGTAAACATTCGCTCCGCAAATTACGTGATCACCCGAGCGGAACATCGTGATCATGGCCGTGATCGCTGCCATACCGCTGGCGAAAACATGCGCGCTCGTGCCGCCTTCGAGCGACGCCAGGTTCGCCTCCAGAGCATCCCGCGTGGGATTCGAGACGCGCGAATACTCATACCCCTTATGTTTGCCAATCTCTTCCTGCGCGTAAGTCGAGGTGAGATAGAGCGGCACATTTACCGCGCCCGTCAAAGGGTCAGAATGTTGTCCGTCATGAATGGCGCGAGTAGCAAAGCCTGGCCTGTGTTCTGTCATCTTCATTTGATCCTGTTTTTTGCGACTTTCAGAAAACAAAGGGCTAGCCTTCAAGAATGTGCTTCGACAGGTATCGCTCCGCCGAGTCTGGAATGATGGTCACTACGCGCTTCCCCGCGCCAATCCGCTCGGCAATCGCAAGCGCAGCGTGAACAATCGCGCCCGCGCTTGATCCGCCCAGCAAACCTTCTTCCGCAGCCAGCCGGCGCACCATGGTGAATGCCTCGTCGTCGTTTACCTTCACAATTTCGTCGGCCACATCGCGATCAAAAGTCTTGGGAATGAACGACACTCCAATGCCCTCAACCTTATGCGGTCCCGGTTCCCCGCCCTGCAAAATCGACCCCTGCGTTTCCACCGCAACCGTCAGCACTTCGGGATTCTGTTCCTTCAGGAATCGGGCAACTCCGGTAAAAGTTCCGCCGGTGCCCACCCCCGCTACAAACGCGTCCACACGCCCCTCCATCTGCTCCCAGATCTCCACCGCCGTGGTATCGTGGTGAAATTGCGGATTGGCCTGATTCTCGAACTGCAGCGCGGCAAAAACAGTCGGATCCGCCTCGGCCATCGCAAGCGCACGGCGGATCGCTCCGCTCATGCCCTCCTCTTCAGGAGTGCGCACCACCGTCGCTCCAAAGCCGCGCATCAGAATACACTTCTCCTCCGCGTACCCTTCGGGCACAAAAAGCGTGACGCGGTAGCCACGATTCACGCCCACCAGCGCCAGGCCTACGCCCGTATTGCCGGCGGTCGCCTCAACAATTGTCGAGCCGGGCTTGAGCTTCCGCTGTCGCTCGGCGTCCAGGATCATACCCAGCGCGGCGCGATCTTTCACGCTGCCTCCCGGATTCAGGAACTCCAGCTTGGCGTAAACCGCAGCCCACTCCGGCCGGGCGACTCGACGCAACCGCAACATGGGCGTATTGCCCATCAGTTCGGTTATATCTTCAGCGACTCGAAGAGTCGCGCTCATTGGCGGTACAACACTTGATCCATTCATAGCAAAACAAATTAGTGTAGCAGGCCGAAGCCATCACACGTCGCAATTCGCGCAGGAAAAGCGGCCGTTAATTTGCTGGGCTTTATCTCCGTGCCTGCTGTACTCTTCTCTGAGCGAAGTGGCTCTGAAACAAGGTGAAGTTGTTTCAGGAGAAACGGGTCCCTGTCAGTCACCCGAAATGTGACCGCCGGCAACAGTCGCGCTTCACTTTATCTCATCCTGGTGGGAGTAGGAGTGACTCTCAGCATATGCGCCGCTGGATGGCTGCACTACGGTGCCGCACGGCATCCGGCCGTCTTTCGTGAATGGATCGAACAATCGCAAACAATTGCCTTCAATCTGCAAATCGAATCGCAGCGAATCGATCGCAGCGAACCCGCACTTCAGCTCTATCTCCTCACGCGCGACGAAGACAAGTACCACTTTGTCTGAGTGAGAGACCTCTCTCTCAACAGCCACTTAATCCTGGTTGCCGGTCTTCTCTTGCGCCGATTGCCTCGGATAATAGCCGCTCTTTGTTCGCACAACGAGTTTTCCGTGGCCGCTGGCGTGAGCCTCCACTTTCACCGTCCGGTAACCCGGCTCCGTCATCGGTTTGGTCGAGTGATAGCCGATGGTGTACTGGCTGCGAATATCCTGCGCGACTTCGGCAGCGATGGAATCCACATCGGCAAGCGACTTGGGAAAGAATGCGAGCCCTCCCGTCTCATCCGACAGCAATTGCAGCGCCCTCTTGGCGCGATGGGATTCGCGTGAATCCGTCTCGGTGCCGAATAGCAGACCGATGGAATACACAACCGGACCCTCCAGATCCTGCACCCGGTGAATCGTCTGCTCCAGCGTCAGGCTCGACGCGTTGTCTTCTCCGTCCGTGATGACCAACAGAACTTGTTTAGGCCTCTTTGCGTTCTTGGCAAGCTGATCCGCCGATGCGTCCACCGCGTCGTAAAGTGCCGTGCCGCCCCGGGAGTCAATGTGGGAAAGTCCTTCGCGCAATTTGCTTATGTTCGACGTGAAATCCTGATCGATATATGCCTCGTCGGAAAAATTGACTACGAAAGCTTCATCTTCCGGATTCGAAGCCTTAACCAGATCCAGCGCCGCCTCGTTCACAGCCGCCCGCTTGTCCCGCATAGATCCGGAATTATCGATCAGAATCCCCATCGATACGGGCAAATCCTGGTGCTGAAACGCGGCGACAGTCTGGGGAACGCCATCCTCCAAGACCTTGAAATCGTCCTTTTTAAGGTCGTTGATCAGATGCCGCCCTTCATCGAAGACCGAAACATTCAAGACCACTTCATCCACATTCCGCGTAAGCGTGAATCTGCCGTTCGCTCCGCGCTCAAGCGGCACCCCGCGCGACGACGATCCCGGATGGCCTGGGCTTACAGGCTCATTGTCTTCGGCATCTGGAGAAACAACTGGATCGCGATCCACATTGAGCGCAGGCTGCTGTTCGGGCTTTTGCGCCGCGGGAGCTTGCTGTTGAGGCTGATTCGCGGACCTGCTTCCGCTGGCATTCTGTGCGCAAACAGAGAATGGGACGGTCAATGCAAGAAAAATCAATAGGGCTAAGCGACTACTGCAAAGGTGCATAGTATCCGTTACGAGCGTGAATCGTGAGCGGTGGCAGCCCCGGTGGAGGAACCAGCTTTACCTTCACTTTACGCCACTTGCCGTCGTGTTTCTCGTTCGTCGGCGCATAGCCCAGCACGTATTCGTTGCGAAGCTCCGCGCTGATCTTGGCGGCTATGTCGCCCATCTCCGAAACATCGTCTACTTTAAACAGCCTGCCCCCTGTTTCCTCGCTGATGTCGTTGAGCAGAATCGGTCCCATGCGCTCTTCCGTAGTCGCCGCTTCCGGGTCGAAGATCCCGATGGAATAAATCTGAACACCGGACTCCCGCACCACTGAACGCACTTCGCCTTCAGTGTAGCGACTGCGGTTGTCGCCGCCATCGGACACAACGAGCAACGCCTTGCGCGGATATTTCGCCTGCTTCATCTTATCCAGGCCAAAATAGATGGCGTCAAGCAGCGCTGTCCGATGGGCCGCTTTCACAATCGCCAGCCGCTCTTCAATTTGCTCGGTAGACGACGTAAAATCCTCGATCAGTTCAGGCCGGTCATTGAAGCCGACCACAAAAAACTCGTCTTGCGGATTAGAAGTCTTCATGAACTCCAGAATCGAATCGCGGGCGCGAATAATCTTGTCGGCCATGCTTCCACTCATGTCGAAGATCACACCGATTGAGGCAGGCGCGTCCTCTGTAGAGAACGACTTGATCTTCTCTGGGCGGTTGTCTTCAAAAATGAAGAAGTTCTCCTTTTCCAGGCCGGTCACCAGCCGATCCATCGAATCGGTCACGGTAAGCGGAATCAGCACCAGGTTTACATTCACCCGAAAGCGTTCCCCCGGCCGCGCCTTCAGTCCGGCAGCACCTTCAGTCGCGGGCGGCTCGTTGCTGGCAGGTGGCGCGGGTGGAGGCGGCTGCACATGCACCTTGTTCAGAGGGTCTTCTTGAGCGCTTGCCCGTAGCGGCGCCCACCAGGCCAGAAGCGACAAGAGAACCGTCGCGGCGGCTAGGGATAAACACGCACAAAATCTCCTGCGACTCCTGGGGGAGCAGGGTTGCCGACATGAAATAAGAATCATGAGTAGTCAGCCTCAGGCTCGAACGCTCTCGTGCTGGGCATCCTAGCACGCCGCGGTAGCTTTTGCCTCCATTTTGCGCCTTCTTCGTCAACGCGAGCCGTAACCTGGTTCCATTGAGGAACTGATTTACAATCGTGCAGGATTCCTGGCATAGAGTAACAGCCGGCGCCACGGCGTCCATCGGAGTACGACCTCACAAAATGGCTCGGATTTATCCATTTCGCGCGCTTCGCTACAATCCTTCCATCGTCCGTCTCGACGACGTAGTAACCCAGCCTTACGACAAAATCACACCCGCCATGCAGCAGGCCTATTACCAGCGCAGCCCTTTCAATCTGGTGCGCATCATCCTCGGCCTCCCTGAACTCTTTGACGGGGACGGGTCCCAGGATGTTTACCGCCGCGCCGCCCGGGATTTCGCCGATTGGCGCCGGGATGGCGTTCTTACCCAGGAGAGCGAACCCTGTGTCTTCGCCTATTCTCAGACTTTTGCCCTCCCCGATTCCGCTCCGGGCGTACAGATTGTCTGCGAGCGCCGCGGTTTCATCGCCCTCGGTGAGCTTTACGACTACGCCGCAAAGGTCGTCTTTCGCCACGAACAGACTCTGTCCCGGCCGAAAAGCGACCGCCTCAACCTGCTTCGCGCCACTCGCGCCAACTTCGGACAGATTTTCATGCTCTATTCTGATCCCGGCCTTAGCGCCGAACGACTCCTCTTCGACTCCAGCTTCGCACCCGATATCGAAGTCACCGACGAGTCCGAGGTCGTTCACCGTGTGTGGCGAGTAAGTGACCCCACAACCATCAATCTGCTCACCACCACGCTTGAAGACAAGAAACTCATCATCGCCGACGGCCACCATAGATATGAGACGGCTCTCCAATACGCCCGTGAGCACTCACCGCGCGAAACTGCGGCACAGACAGAGCGCAATCCCGGGTCAGCGCCCCAGCCGCCTTTTCCCGAAGCAGCCGCCATGATGACGTTTGTCAACATGGACCGCGACGGGCTGGTCATTCTGCCCACCCACCGCGTCGTTCACGGCCTCAAGGACTTTGCCGCAGCCAAATTCACAGAAAGCGTGCGGAGGTATTTTGAAGTTGAACCGCTAGCCGTTGACGATCCGGAAGGACTCACCGCCCGGCTGAAGGCAACCGAAGACAAAACCGCCTTCATCGCAATCACCTCCACCGGAAAATATCTCCTCACAGCAAAACCCGAAGCAACGAACGAGGCCCTGAAAGACATCCCCGAACGCCAGCGCACTCTGGACACCGTGCAACTCCATACTCTCATCCTCGAAAAAGCTCTGGGCATCACGCCTGAAGCCATAAGCCAACAGACGAACGTCCGATATCTGCGCGATGCCGCCGAAGCTGCGGCAGAGGTCATGCAGAATGACGCCAACATAGCATTCCTGATGAAACCGGTAACTCTGGACGAATTGCGCGAAGTCGCGTTTGCCGGAGAAGTCATGCCGCAAAAGTCCACTGATTTCTTCCCCAAACTACTCAGCGGCCTCACAATCTATGCGCTGGACTAAATATTGGGCTGGCCTCTGCCTCGCGTTGCCCACGCTTCTCTCCGGACAGGCCGCGCAAGCTCCCGCGCCCGCAAATGCACCTTCCCTGCCGCCTGTTCCCGCAGCCCCGCTTTCCGCGACTACACCCCCGCACGCAGCTCCGCGCTTCCTAGTCCTGCTTGATGCCGCGCACGGTGGAAGCGATACAGGCGCGCGCCTCACTCCGACCCTGCTTGAAAAAGACGTCACACTCGATCTTTCCGATCGACTGCGCTCCATGCTCTCGGCGCGCGGCATAGGAGTCGCGACCACGCGCGACTCAGACGCAACACTGCCCGCGGTCAATCGCGCGGAGATCGCCAATCGCACGCCGTTTGCAGCCTGCATCCTGATCCACGCAACAGCGACAGGTAGCGGAGTGCATCTTTACACGTCCTCGCTCGCGCCCGCGGCCCTTGTAGAGTTCATGCCCTGGCAGACCGCGCAGTCCGCTTATGTAACGCAAAGTCTCAAGCTGTCGTCGGATATCGATTCCGCCCTCGCTCACGCTGAGATTCCCGTCACGCTGGGTCGCACATCTCTACAGCCCATGGATAGCTTCGCCTGTCCCGCTGTTGCGGTGGAGATTGCGCCTCTGCAAGGTGGCGCGTCTACCCGGGCTTACCCTGTCTCAGACGAGACCTACCAGCGCACGATCCTCGACGCGCTCTCCGCCGCCATCGACGAGTGGCGCAATGACTGGAGACAGCAACCGTGATCTCCCGCGCGCAACGCATTCTCTTTGCGGTCATGCTCATCGCTGTCGTCACCATGTCGGCGATTCTCATCCGTTTGCACGAGCGCGCTCAGGACCGCCTGCACACCGTAGTCGAATCGGCTCCGCTGATCGAAGACGCCGAATCAGCTCCACAATCCATCACCCTTGTGATTCCCAACGACCTCGACGGGTCACTTCAGGAAGTGGAGCGCAGCATCGCCCTACCTGCGGACGACAGCGCAAAAGCGCGCGTCCTGCTGGAAACGCTACTCGAAGGCTTTCACGATCCTCATTCCACGCACCCTATCGCTGCGCTTATCAACACCGACAGCGAGGCAGCCGCAGTCAGTTCCGGGGTAAACGCGGACCTCGACGACGTATTTCTAATGCCCGTTCCTGAAGCCGCCACCTCTCCAAATTCTGGCAGCATCAAAAACGCCAACGCGAATCCAGGAACCCTCGCCGTCGTAGACTTCAGCGCAGCCTTCGCCGCCTCGCATCCCTCCGGCATCGAGCCGGAAACGCTAACCCTGCTGTCCATTCTCGGAACGCTTCACGCTAACATCCCCGCCATCACCCAGGTCCGCTTCCTTATCGATGGCCATCCAGCTGAAACCCTTGCCGGACACGCCGACCTCACCCGAACCTACCTCACCACCGACACCACCACCGGAAGCCAGCAACCATGAACATCGGTGTCTTCGATTCCGGCTTCGGGGGCCTCACCGTCTTTCGCGCGCTGCTCGACCGCCTGCCCGCCGCCAACTACATGTATCTCGGAGACACGGCGCGCCTCCCCTACGGAGCCAAATCACAGTCCACCGTCGCGCGCTACGCCGTCTCGAGCGCTAACTTCCTTGTAGATCAGGGAGCCGAATATCTAGTCATCGCCTGCAACACCGCCTCGGCTCTCGCGCTAGACGCCATCCGTGAATCCGTGCCTGTGCCGGTCTTGGGCGTCATCGAAACCGGAGCCAACGCCGCCAAGGCCTCCACAGAAACCGGCGATGTGCTGGTCATCGCAACCGCCGCCACCGTCGAAAGCCACGCCTACTCTGCGGCCTGCCGCGAGCGGGGACTGCGCGCCCATGAGAAGGCCTGCCCTCTTTTGGTTCCGCTGGTTGAAGAGGGCTGGATCGATCACCCGGTGACCGAAGAAGTCCTGCGAATTTATCTTGCAGACCTAATGGAAGAATCACGGCAAGCCGGCCTGAACCCAGACACGTTAGTCCTCGGCTGCACGCACTACCCGCTTCTACGAACCAACATCGAGCGCAAACTGCCCGCAACAATAAGAGTCATCGACTCCGCCGAAGCCACGGCAGGGCAGGTTGCCAGCGCGCTCACAATTGCCGAATCATCTGGCGATCCGGCCCCGCAGCGCCGCTTCTACGCCACAGACTCTGTGAACAAATTCCGAAACCTGGGCGCGCGCTTCCTCGGCCAGCCTATAGAACACGTCCAGCTCATCGACCTGGGCGGCTGAGCGGTTCCTCGAAATCTGATGGCGTGGTTTCTCGGCACGAATCGCGTCCGCCTGGGCGGCCAGCCCGGCCGGCTGTCAGATCCAGGCGCTGAAGAGCCGTCCACCCGCCCCACGCAATCGAAGCTCATCGTCGCGTCCGCTGAAGTACCGCGCATTGATCTCCGCCGAGCCAATATCTTCCACGCTGCTAAAGGCGGAAAACTCCGCCGCGATCTCAACCGGAGTAAAGAAAAGTTGAAACGGCTCACCCGCCAGCTTCACTCGCGAGGCAAGTGAATCCTGCCTCAACTGCTCCACCGGAGGAAGAGCCGCGCGCGGCAGCCCATAGTCAAGCGTCACGCCGCTCCCCTTAGGCTGCGACGCAATGAAATTGACCGTCCCGCGAAATGCCTGCAGCGTAAGATACGGAACCACGCCCAGCCACGCGAAAAAAGCCGGAGCGCGATGGTCAAACCCTGATTCCTCAAGCCGATCCGGCAACGATTGCCGCTCAAAATCGACCGCGACATACCTTAGATTTTCCGGAACCACAATACGGTTCTTCCCAAGCAACTCACGCTTCCACTGCTGCGTAGCCGGATGGTCCACCTCAAAGGCGCGCAACTCCGGCCATGGATTCCTATAGGCGAACGTGTCCAAACCCGCGCCCAGCAAAACGTACTGCCTTACGCCAGCGGCAACGGCCCGGCGAAGACTGTCTTCGGCGTAGCGGCTGCGCGCCACCATAAAAGCCCGCAGAGCTACAGAAAAAGGCCTGTCGGTTCGCGCAGGAGTGCGCCGCAAATCCTCCGCATAAGCTTCTCCCAGAATCGGAACGGCGACCGGATCCTCAAAGACCACCGGCGTGTCATAAATCTGGTGCGCCGCGCGCCGCAAGGCTACGCGCAGAGCCGTCCGTGATGGAATCGCCTCTTCCATAAACCACCTGCAATAGTTTAGCTTCCGAGACTGCTATCCTTATCTTTTTGGAGGAACCAGGATTCATGCTCAACCTTGAAGGCCGCGTCGCCGTCGTCTTTGGACTTGCCAACAAACGAAGCATCGCCTGGGGAATTGCCCAGAAGCTGCATCAGGCCGGAGCAGAGCTCGCCATTAGCTATCAGAACGAGCGGATGAAGGCCGAAGCGCAGGACCTAATCGCTGATCTGCCTGGCGCGGAAGCCTTCCAGTGCGACGTCTCGAACGATGCTGAAATTGATCAGGTATTCGCGCAGCTCAAAGTGCGCTACGGCCAACTTCATGTTCTCGTCCATTCCATTGGGTTCGCGCCTGCCGAAGAGCTCAAGAACGACTTCCTCCGGACCACGCGCGACGGATTCCGCATCGCCCACGACGTCAGCGTCTATTCGCTCATCGCTCTCAGCCGCGCAGCCGCCCCGCTGATGACCGAGGGAGGCAGCATAATTACCCTCACTTACTATGGCGCCGAAAAGGTCGTGCCGCACTACAACGTGATGGGAGTCGCTAAGGCGGCACTCGAAGCCACCGTCCGTTATCTCGCCGCCGATCTTGGCAGGCAGAACATCCGCGTCAATGCCATCTCCGCCGGACCCATCAAAACCCTCGCCGCACGCGGCATCGGAGGCCTCTCAGACATGCTCAAAGCCCATGCCGACCGTGCTCCGCTGCATCGCAACACCGAGCAGGCCGAGGTAGGCAGCACCGCCGTCTATCTCGCCTCTGACTTAGCCAGCGGAGTCACCGGCGAAGTCATCTACGTCGACTCCGGCTACAACATCATGGGCTTTTGACCAGATGGGCCGCGAGGGCGCCAAATCACCCTCCGCGCGAAGCGCTCACGCCTAAACGATTAGTTCCACAGCAGCACTTGGATGCAAATCACACTACCAAAGGGAGCGGCCCCGCAAAGGAGTTGCCGAGACGGCAGTCCCTATTCATTCCGGAGTGCCTTCATCGGCTCCACATTGGCGGCGCGGCGCGCAGGCAAAGCTGCCGCGAGCACCGCTACAGTGGCAATCAGAAGCGTGGCCAGCAAAAACACCGCCGGGTCTGTGTCGGAGACGCCAAATAGCAGCGTCTTCAGAACCCGGGTAGCCAGCATCGCCAGCGGAACCGTGATGCCGATGCTTATTCCTGCCAGCAGAAGCACGTCCTTCAGGACAAGTCTTACTATGCCCATGCGGTCGGATCCCAGCGCCATCCGCACGCCGATCTCCCGCGTCCGCTGCGCCGTTGCATACGCCAGCACGCCATAAAGACCAATCCCGGCCAGCAGCGTAGCCAGCACGCCAAAGCTCACGGCCAGCAGCGCAATCATTCGATCATCATTGATGTTCTGATCGATTTGCTCGTCCATGGTACTCAGGTTCTCCAGCACGAGCTTTGAGTCGATCCGGCTCACGTCGCCCCGGATCATCGACATCGCCGTCTGCGGCGCGCCCCACGTCCGGATGTAGTAGTACATTCCGCTCGGGTTCGGGTCCTGCGCCGCAGCGCGGTACATCGCGATCTTCACGTTCCCGCGAACATTGCGGTGAATGTAGTTCCGTGCCACGCCCACGATCTGAATGTCGTACTTTATTTTGTTTCCAGCGCCAGAAGCCATCATCCGGCCAATTGCATTTTGCGGACTGCCGAAGAAGCGCACAGCCAGCGCCTCATTCACCACTGCCACCTGTGGATGGCTTGCGTCGTCGGTTTCCGCCAATGGGCGCCCGGCAACCAACGGAATCTTCAACGTGGCAAAATATCCCGGCGTAATGCGGGCTCCCTCCGCATCCATATCCTCATCCTCGCGCGGAGTGTAGCCCTGTATGCTGATATTCCCGCTCTCGCCATCATCGGCCAGCTCCGGATCATCGGTTGCGCCGACGCTCACCACGCCGGGCAATCCCGAGAGATTGTCCAGCACGCGCTTGTGCAGAGGGCCAACTGCATTTTCGCTATATCCCGCCAGGTTCGGCTCCAGCCCGAACGTAATCAGGTGATCCGTCGCAAACCCTACATTCACGTTGCGAAGGTTCTGCAGGGTGCGAACAAATAACCCTGAGCAAACCAGCAGGAGCAGGCTCAACCCTATTTGCAACGCGACCGTGAGCCTGCGAAGGGTGAACCCTCCGCCCACGCTCGCCGCACCCTGCTCCTTCATCGCGGTCACCAGGTCGGGTTTCCAGAACTGCAGTGCGGGAGCCAGTGCAAACACCAGGCTCACTCCAATCGCAACGGCAAAATTGAACGCAAGCACACGCCCATCCAGGCTCGTAGAAAACGGAGGCTGGCCCTCGCCACTGGTTAGCCGGCTCACCAGAAACCGAATCACCGCCGGAGCGAGCGCCAGACCCGCCGCGCCTCCCAGCACGCCGAGCAGCAATCCCTCGGTCAGCAGTTGCCGCAGCACCCGCCCGCGCTTGGCGCCCAGGGCATATCGCATCGAGAACTCCCGCATCCGCCCAGCCGACCGCACCAGTACCAGGCTCGCCACGTTCACGGCGGCCATCAGCACAACCAGCACCACCATCCCCATCACCACCAACAGCGGCATCCGCAGATCGTCGCGCGAATACGAGAATCCGCGCGACCCGTCCAATACCTGCAATTGACTATGCGTCACAAATCCATCGCGAAAGCGCGGCGAGTTGTTGTTGCCCATCAGCGGCAGTTCCGCCGTGCGCAGGTCGCGCCATAGCGGAGCCATCGCCACCTGCGTCTGCGCCCGCGTCTCGCCCGGCTTTAACCGCCCCATAATGTTCAGCCACCGCGACTGATGGTCGTACAGCTGATCCCACGCTGGAGTAACCACCGCTTTCATCGTCATCGGAACAAAGATGTCTGCCGGAGATCCCCAGATAGCGCTGTCGAAGCCCGGCGCGGCCACACCCACAATCTCGAAGGGATGCCCATTCACCGCCAGCGTCTGGCCGACCACATGCGGATCGGAACCGAGATGATTTTTCCAGTAATTGAAATTGAGAACGGCCACCGCGCTTCCGTTCTTCGCCACATCATCCGATTGCACCAGCAACCGCCCGACGGCCGGCCTCACGCCCAGCACGTCAAAATAGTTGCCACTCACGAGCTCCGCATTCACCAGCGACGAATGCCCCCACCAC
Source organism: uncultured Acidobacteriaceae bacterium (assembly GCA_963743135.1). Classification (GTDB taxonomy): domain Bacteria; phylum Acidobacteriota; class Terriglobia; order Terriglobales; family Acidobacteriaceae; genus Silvibacterium. The sequence goes on along the minus strand of CAVUON010000005.1, from coordinate 641,497 downwards.
ATTACTCCGGCCTGCGTCTGCACCATCGCAATCAGTCCGGAAAAGACTGTATTCCGGTCACGCAGATCCTTGTACATGGGATAAGAGAAATAAGCCGCCACCGTGCCGCCGTTGATTGATGTGCGACCATTCCACGCCGTCCCCGTGTTCTCCAGCAATACCAGTTGCTGCGCATCGCGCACCGGCAAAGCCCGCAGCAGAGCCTGATCAAGCAAGGAAAAGATCGCCGTATTCGCACCAATACCCAAAGCCAGCGTCAAAATCGCCGCCAGCGCGAATCCCGGAGACTTCCGCAACTGTCGCACCGCAAATTTCAAGTCTTCGAACATACTCGTCACTCCAAAAGCTTCGAATTCTGCGCCAAACGCCGATGTTCGAACTCAGCCCTCGACAGACAGCCTTATTCGCTCCGCAAAGTCAATGCCGGATCGATCCTGCTGATCCGCAGCACCGGCAACAGGCTGGCAACCAGCGCAATCAGAGCCAGCAGCGCAGGAGCCGCAAGTAAAGTCATAGGATCATAGACGCCCACCCCATAAAGTTCGCTCTTCAGGATGCGCAGAATCAGGACCGAGAGTCCCATCCCAGCCATAAGACCCATGCCACTCGCAATTAGCCCTGAGGACCCGATTTCCACCATCACCCGCTTAATTGACGAGCCAAGCGCCATTCGAATCCCAATCTCCCGTGTCCGCTGTACCACCAGATTTGACACCAGCGCATAGATACCTACAGCGGAAAGCAGCAGAGCGAGCCCGGCAAGCACGCTCAGCAGCAGCACCTCAATGCGCTGCGTCTCGAGTTCCTGCTGCATCAGCTCTTCCATCGAGTGGAACCCGGAAATGGGAAGATTCGGGTCGGCGTCCGCCATGGCCCTCTGCATCTCTTCTGTCAGTCCGGCAACTGGGCCCCGCGTGCGCACGATCCACGAGGGCTGGAACCACAGGTGAACCTGGGGTATCGCCTCCGCAGGAAACTGCGCGGCGGGGACGTAAAAGACCGGCTCCGTGCCGAGCGGGGCTGTCCAGTGGATTCCCTGAACCTTGGTTACATCACCAATGACGCCGACAATAGTCATTGCGGGGCCGGTCTGCTTCGGGCCGTTCATCAGGCTGAAATGACGGCCTACGGCATTGGCCTCTCCAAAAAATTTACGCGCAAACGATTCGTTCACCACCGCTACCGGTTGGCTCGTAGCCGTATCCGTATCGCTCACACTCCGCCCTGCCAACAGAGGCATCCGCAGAGTCGCAAAGTATCCAGGGGTAATGTACGCCGTGCTGACTTCATGGATATCGCCTGCATTCTTCCCATCCCTCATGCGCACCGGCAGATTCAGACCGCGCTGGTAGGGTACGCTCAGTCCCACCGCCGCATCTTCAACGCCGGGAATGCGCTTCATGGCGGCAACACTTCGGCTCAACAGCGATTCGAAACCCGGCGTCTCTTTGTATCGCGCATCGTCGAGCGATGCGGTGGCGGTCATCACATTGTGTGCGTCAAATCCCGGCGGCAGCGTCTCCAGATGCGCCAGCGTGCGCACCAGCAGTCCCGACGCCGCTACCAGCACCACCGTCAACGCCACTTCAGCGCCGATCAGCACGCCGCGAACACGCCGCGATCCGCCTGCAACGGAATTGCTGTTGGCGGCAATCGCAGTTCGCAGATCAATCCCTCGCGCGGTCAAAGCTGGCAGCGCTCCGAAGAGGAGACTCGTTAGCAGCGTGGCCGCCACCGTAAACGCCAGCACGCGGCCATCAACGGCAAACCCGCCCAGCGGGATCATCGACGCCGGCAAAAACTGGGACAGGGCCGCAAGGATCGCGTTCGCCAGCATCAGCCCGGCTCCGGCGCCAATGATCGCGAGTACCAGATTCTCCATCCAAACCTGCTGCAGCACATCGAACCTTGACGCGCCCAGCGCCAGCCGTGTGGCAAGTTCCTGCGTCCGCCGCGAAATCCGTACCAGCGTCAGCCCGGCGAGGTTCGCGCATGCAATCAGCAGAATGAATCCGACCGCCAGCATCAGCACCAGTATCTTCGGCTTCATGTCGCTACCAAGATACTGCTGCATTGGCTGCGCGTAGAGCCATGTTTTAGCCACGCGGGAAACATTGCCCGCCCGCGTGTGAAGATGGCCCATTTCCGCCTGTGCCTGCTGCCACGTCGCGCCCGGCTTCAGCCTCAGCAAGATTCCGCAGTCGTATCCCGTGCACGCGCCGCTTTCGCCCGGCTGCAACACATCCCACAGCTCGGTGCCGGAGCCGTCGGGCGTAACCGCATTCTGCGGCAGCACGCCCACAATTGTGTAAGGCTCGCCCTTCACGTCCACCGCGCGTCCCAGCACGCTCCGGTCACCGTGAAACATCGTCTGCCACAGCCCGTAACTCAAAACAACAGCCTTCGGGCCTCCAACGCGGCTCTCATCGTCACTAAATTCGCGTCCCAGGTATGGCCGTATTCCCAGCACTTCAAAATAATGCGCCGTAACCGCTGCCGCGTGAACGAACCGCACCGCGCCACCCGTATCGGAGCCGGTCTTCAAGTTCACTCCATTCTGGCCCACATCAACCTGGCCTTCCCACGCCGCCGCCGTCACCGCAGGAACATTCTTTGTGACCAGCCGCCAGTCGTCGGCGTTGTGGCTGTCATCCTCCTCGGTGAAAAAATGCCCACTGCGCCCAGTGCCTTCGGCGTGCGTCATCAGGGCCGCGATTCGCTGGGGCTCTGGATAAGGCAACCGGCGCAGCATAAAGCCGTCCACCATGCTGAATACCGCCGCATTCACGCCAATCCCCAGCGCCAGCGTCACAATCACCGCCGCCGCGAACCCGGGAGACTTCCTCAACCGCCGCAGGGCAAATTTCATGTCGCTCAACATGCCGTTTCTCTCCAGGTTCGGGATTATTGACCGTCTTCAAAGGTTTTGCGATCCGCCCTATTCATTTCTGAGCGCCTCCATCGGGTCGATGCTTGCGGCCCGTCGCGCCGGAATCCACGCCGCTGCGATTGCCAGCAGCATCATCAGCACTGGCACGGTCAGAAAGGTCAAAGGATCAAGGGGGCTGACGCCAAAAAGAAAGCTGTGCAAGAGCCGCGTCGATATGCCTGCCCCAATTAGTCCCAGCGCGGATCCTCCAGCGGCGAGCGCCACGCTTCGCATAACGATCTCGCGGACGACATTCAACCGCCTCGCCCCGAGCGCCAGCCGGATGGCGATCTCGCGTGTCCTCCAGCTGACGATGTAGGCAATCAGGCTGTAAACGCCCACTGCACCGATGACTACCGCCAGCGCGCCAAAGCCGAGCAGCAGAACCGTCAGCGACCGCGACGCCGACTCTGACGCCGCCACAACTTCGTTGAGCGTCCGCACCCGCGTCACCGGAACCTGCGGGTCGATCTCTGCAACCGTCTTCCGTATCTCATCGGCGGCCTGTTGTGTGCTCACCTGCGTGCGCAACAGGATGTACATCACCGGCTGCTCGTTTGCGCGGCTCATCGGGAGAAAGACTTCGTCGCCGAAGTTGCCCGACAGACTGACTTCATGCGCATTTGCAACCACACCCACGACAATCGATGCGGTGTTCGGCCCCCATACGCCCGGTGTCGGCTCCTGGTCAACGCTGATGATGTGCCTGCCAAGAGGATTCTGATGCGGCCACAGGTAGTTCGCCATGTGCTCGTCGATGACTGCTGCGCGGCTTGACCCGGAAGCATCCTGGTCATCCAGCGGCCGTCCGTGCATCAGTTGCATTCCGAGCGTTGCAAAATAGCCGGGTGAAACGGTCTGTTCCGCAGCCTGAAAGGCCCGCATACGCGCCTCCCGCGGATGGCCTTCGGCGTCGTACACGTAGTTGTTGTCGCGCCCGCTCAGCGGCAGCGAATCGGTGAGGGCGACATTCTCCGTTCCTGGGATGCCGCGCGCGTGGTCGAGCAGCGTCTGAAAGAATGCCAGGCAGCGCCCTTTCTCCGCACACGCATTCGAATCCAGCGAGACCTCAGCGGTAACGATGCGATCGGCGCGGAAACCTGGATTCACTCGCGAAAGACTGTACAGGCTGTGCAGCATCAGCCCTCCGCTCGTAATCACGACCACCGATAGTCCGATCTGACCCATCACCAGCAGCATCGCTGCGCGGAAGTGTGATGCGTTGCCCGCCGCACCTCGGCTGCCCGATTGCAGCGTGTTCTGCAGGTTGGGTGATGCCATACGCAATGCCGGAACCAGCCCGAACAGCAGCCCGGTAAAAACTGAAACTCCGGCCGCAAACAGAAATGCGTGCCAGTGCATGCCGAGGTCGTTCAACCGCGGCGTATCGGCGGGGAGCAGCTTGGCAATCAGCCGCAGGCTGAGCGAAGCAGCCATCAGGGCCGCCGCGCCTGCCAGCACGCCGATCAGCACGCTCTCGGAAAGCAGTTGCTGTATCAGACGCCCCCCGGATGCGCCCAGCGCGCCGCGGATCGCAATCTCGCGCTCGCGGCTAGCGGCGCGCGCCAGCATCAGGTTCGCCACATTCGCGCAAGCGATCAGCAGCACCAGCCCCACCGCGCCAAACAGCAGCAGCAGACGCGCCCGCATGTTGCCCACAATCGAATCCAGCAGCGGATCCGCCGTCATCTGCGACGCCCAGACATCCGGCATGCGCCACGGGAACATCGGCAGCAGCCGCTTCCGCATGCGGCGCAATTCATCCTGTGCCTGCGCGGGCGTCACTCCTTCTTTCAGGCGGCCAAAGGCGCGCAGGTTGAAATCCTTCCAGGGATCGATCGGGTCGCCACCGCCCTTGAACGTCACCGGCGTCACGAACTGCGTATCTGCATACGGAAAATGCACACCAGCGGGCATCACGCCGATGATCTGCCGGGAAATGCCGTCAATGCGGATCGCCTGTCCGATCACCGCAGGGTTCGCCCCGAAATGCTCGTTCCAGTATCCGTGGCTCAGCACCACGACAGGATCATGCTCAGCCAGGGCGTCACCCGCCGTGAAAAACCGTCCCAGCGCCGGATGAAGACCAAGCGTGCTCAGGGCATTGTCCATCACATCCGCGCCAAAAACGCGGTTCGGCGAATTTGCCTCGCCCACGTTCGACTCGGCATCCGCTCCGAAACCGCTGATCGCCGCAAACGAGCTGGAGTGCTCGCCAAGCGCGCGAATCCAGCCCTTGGGAAAGGGGCTGGCATCGCTTCCAGGCTCGCTGTAGCCAATAATGCTCATCAGCCGATCCTGATGCGGAAACGGCAGCGGTTGCAGCAGGATTGAATCCACCAGTGAAAATATTGCTGTATTCACTCCAATCCCCAACGCCAGTGTCAAAACCGCCGTCACCGCAAACGACGGAGACCGCCGCAGCTGCCGTAACGCAAACCGAAAGTCGTTCAGCATGAAGCAACTCCCTTAGAAAAGAAGAATCCCAATCCCCACTCCTGCAAGCGGCAGCCCGTTCCACACGGGTGCTAACCCGCTCATTTTGCGCATCTTTGCTGACGCGGAGATTCGCATCCCTGTCCATTCCCAAAAATCCCTGTTCAAAATCGAACACTTTCCCTTCGAAAACCAAACTACGAGCAAATTGGTCGCAATTGCGATATCATGATTCAAGGCAGTGGAATTCATACGTTGAGCGCACTGAGCGAATTGAGCGTAGGCACCGCAGCGGTCGTTGAGTCGCTCGACCTGCCTGACGAGATCGGACACCACCTTATGCACATGGGCTTCGCACCGGAAGCGCGCGTGATAGTCATACGCCGCGCACCCGCAGGCGATCCAACCGTCTACTCCATCGACGGTTTCGAGATTGCCTTGCGCCGCGAAACCGCCCGGTACATTCGTGTCCGTCCCCAGCAGGAGAGCTCCCGATGAGCGATTGCTGCCCCACCGATACAGGCGTTGCGCTCCTCGAATCGCCTCCGGAGCATCGCGCACCGGGCAAGATCCGCACCGTAGCTCTCGTCGGACCACCCAACTCCGGCAAATCCACGCTTTTCAATCGGCTCACCGGTTTACGCCAGAAAGTCGCCAATTATCCCGGCGTCACCGTCGAGCAGCACTTCGGAAAACTCAGCGGCATCGGACGCAGCGATCTGGTCCTCATCGACCTGCCCGGCATCTACAGCCTCGATTCCTACTCCGAAGACGCCCGCGTGGCCGTCGACGTGCTCCACGGAGCCATGCCCGGCACACCCGCGCCCGACGCCGTCCTGCTGGTCCTCGATTCCCTGCACCTGCGCCGCCAGTTGATGCTGGCCGCTCCCGTCCTGTCGCTCGGCCTGCCCACCCTCGTGCTGCTTAACATGAGCGATCTCATGGAGACGCGCGGCGGTGAGGCCGACACTCTCGCGCTCGCACAGGAACTCGGCGTGCCCGTCGCCAAGATCAGCGCAACACGCGGAACCGGCCTCGATGCCATTACCCACTTTCTCGATCGCAAAGGCGAGGCACCGCGAGCCCACCCCTCGACCCGGCTCGAGCTGCCCGTAGTCGGCAATGCCCGCTCCTATCGCCAATGGGCCACGGGGATCAGCACGCGGACCAAATACAAGGCGCCGTTCTCTTCCGATTGGACCCGCAAGCTCGACGAGATTCTTTTGCATCGCATCTGGGGACCGCTGCTCTTCCTCCTAGTGGTCATTGCTGTCTTTCAGGTCGTCTTCACCATCGGACAACCCCTCAGCGACGGCTTCGGAGCCATTCTCAATGCCTCCGGCGACAAGATCGGAAGCTTCCTCGGCCATGGCTGGGTCGAATCCCTCCTCATCGACGGCATCTGGCGCGGGGTAGCCTCCGTCCTCGTCTTCCTGCCGCAGATTCTGTTGCTCTTTCTCTTCATAGGGGTCCTCGAAGACTCCGGCTACCTGGCCCGTGCCGCGCTCATCGCCGACCGCGTCATGCGCTCCATTGGATTGAACGGCAAGGCCTTCATTCCGCTGCTCTCCGCCTACGCCTGCGCCGTCCCTGCCATCATGGCTACGCGCACCATCGAGAACAAGCGTGACCGCTTCGCTACCATTCTGGTCGCCCCGTTCATGACCTGCTCCGCGCGCATTCCTATCTACATCCTGATGATCGCGGCCTTCATCCCCAACCGCCGTATCCTCGGCGACTTCTTCGGAATGCGCGCCGCCGTCATGCTCTCGCTCTATCTGCTCGGCTTCCTCGCCGCCTTCGGCACTGCATGGCTGCTCAAGTCATCGATCCTCAAGACCGCTTCCGCCCCGTTCATTTTGGAGCTGCCGCAATACCGGCTTCCCACCGTGCGCTCTCTCAGCCTGCGCGTGCTCGACCGCGGCAAAGTCTTTCTCAAGCAGGCTGGAACCATCATCCTCTGCGTCACTATCGTCCTCTGGATTCTCAGCCATGTCCCGTTTCACTCCAACCTGCCGGAAAGCGTCATCGGACACATAGGCAGGTGGATCGAGCCCGTCATCCGTCCGCTAGGCTTCAACTGGAAGATCGGCATCGGCCTCTTAAGTTCCATCGTCGCTCGCGAGGTAATCGTAGGCACGCTCGGCACGCTCTACGGAGCCGACCCCGCCACCCAATCCCTGAGCCTGCAAGCCGCCCTGCGCCACGACCTCACGCTCGGCGGAGCCATGGCCCTGGTCGTCTTCTTCGCCTTCGCCATGCAATGCACCTCCACCCTGGCCATCGTGCGCCGCGAAACCAATAGCTGGAAGTGGCCGGCCCTGCAATTCACCTACATGAGCGCGCTGGCCTATGTCGCCGCGTTTGCAACAAATCAGATCATTACGCATCTCTTCTAAAGAACGTCAAAACTCCTTTAGAATAGAGAGACGGGCACTCATCAGAGCATCTGTCTCGCGTCTCCCAGACGTTCGCGCAGAACACTGTAGCCACAAAATCGATACGGAACCGAAAATGATTTCAGTCAGCAATGTAAGCATGCGCTACGGCGCAAAAATTCTCTTTGAAGACGTCACCGTAACTTTCATCGCGGGCCGTCGCTTCGGACTCACCGGCCCAAACGGGTCCGGAAAATCGACCTTCATGAAGGTCCTTACCGGCGAACTCGACGCGCAGAAGGGCAATGTCGTCCGCCCCAAAAAAATCGGCGTTCTCAGCCAGGACCAGTTCGCCTTCGACGCCTACCGCGTCATCGACACCGTCATCATGGGCAACAAGCCGCTCTGGGCCGCCCTCGAAGAGCGCGACGCCATCTACTCCAAGGCCGAACTCACTGACGACGACGGAATGCGCCTCGGCGAACTCGAAGGCATCGTCGGCGAAGAGGACGGCTACACCGCCGAGAGCGACGCCGCCATCCTGCTCCAAGGCCTCGACATTCCCGATGAACTCCACGAACGCAAAATGAGCGAACTCCAGGGTGGCCAGAAGGTCCGCGTGCTGCTCGCGCAGGCCTTGTTCGGCAAGCCCCAGGCGCTGCTACTCGACGAACCTACGAACCACCTCGATCTCGACTCCATTCACTGGCTCCAGGACTTTCTCATTCGCTTCGAAGGCACGCTCATCACCATCTCGCACGATCGCCATTTCCTGAACAGCGTCTGCACTCACATCGCCGACATCGACTACCAGACCATCATCACCTACACCGGCGGATACGACGACATGGTCGTCGCCAAAACACAGATCCGCTCCCGCCTTGAATCGCAAAACGAGCAGCGCGAGAAAAAGATATCGCAGCTCAACGAGTTCATCGCTCGCTTTGCCGCCGGAACCCGCTCCAGCCAGGTCACCAGCCGCAAAAAGGAAGTCGAGCGCCTGCAAACTACCGAGCTGGCCCGCTCCAACATCCAGCGTCCTTACATCCGTTTCGATCAACTCCGCCCATCCGGCAAAACCGCACTCGAATTTGAAGGCGTCAGCAAGAGTTACGGCGACGAGAACGTCATCTCCGGCTTCGGAGCCAACGTCATGCGCGGCGAAAAGATCGCGCTTATGGGCCGTAACGGATTGGGCAAGACCACCCTGCTCAAATCGCTGCTCTCGACCTCGCCCGATCTGGCCGAAAAAGAGTTCACCCTCGATGCAGGCAGCATCAAGTGGGGGCACGAAGCCCAGATCGGCTACTTCCCGCAAGACCATACCGGAGTTATTGAGCACGGCCTGAACGTCTCAGACTGGCTGCACCAGTTCGACCCCAAGGTCACCAAGGAGGAAATCCGCGGCATCCTCGGCCAGATGCTCTTCCGCGGCGAAGAAGGATTAAAGCCAACCTCCGCGCTCTCCGGCGGAGAAGCTGCGCGCCTGCTCTTCTGCAAGCTCATGCTGCAGAAGCCCAACATCCTCATCTTCGACGAGCCAACCAACCACCTCGATCTCGAATCCATCAACGCGCTCAACATAGCGCTCCAGAGATACGAAGGAACGGTCCTGCTGGTCACTCACGATTACGACCTCATCGACGAGGTGGCAACGCGCATCTGGCACTTCGAGCACAGCGCAATCGAAGACTTCAAGGGCCCATACGAGGAATACATGACCGCAACCGCGTCCGCGCGCTGAGCAGGAGCACCAATTTGGCTCTCCTACTCAACGCCCAATCCGTAACCAAATCCTTCGGCGCGACTAACCTCTTCCGCGAAGTCTCCTTCACTGTCAATGAAGGAGACTGCATCGGCCTCATCGGCCCCAACGGCAGCGGTAAATCCACGCTGCTCAAAATGCTCGCAGGAGAAATCGACGCCGACTCCGGCGAGATCACTCCGCGCAAAAACCTGCGCATGGCCTACGTCGAGCAGGATTCGCAATTCCCCGCCGCAGCAACCGCCCGCACTATCATCGAAGCTGCTCTAAAACGTACGCGCGTACCCGAGCCCGAGTGGGAACAGCGTCTGCGCGCAACGTTAGGCATCGCCGGCTTCACCGATTTTGAAACCGAAGCTGCCACATTTTCCGGGGGCTGGAAGAAGCGCCTCGCCATCGCCGAAGCACTCGTCCAGCATCCCGATCTGCTCCTGCTCGACGAGCCCACGAATCACCTCGATCTCTCGGGAATCGAGTGGCTCGAAGGATTGCTCGCATCGGAATCCTTCGCCGCCGTCGTCATCAGCCACGACCGCTACTTCCTCGAAAACACCACCACGAAAATGGCTGAGCTCAACCGCGCCTACCCGTCCGGAATGCTTCGCACCGACGGCAACTACAGCCAGTTCCTCGAAGCGAAGGAAGAATTCCTCCACGCGCAGGCGCGCCATCAGGACGCGCTCGAAAACCGCGTCCGCATCGAAAAAGAATGGCTGCGCCGAGGCCCCAAAGCCCGTGCCACCAAGGCCAAGGCCCGCATCGACAACGCCAACCGGCTCATCTCCGAACTCGCAGACATAAACGCGCGCACCCGCACCGCCAGCGCAAATTTCGACTTCGCCGCGACAGGCCGCCAGACCAAACGCCTCCTCGAACTCGAAAACCTCACATATTCCATCGAAGGCAAGCCGCTCTTCGAGAATCTCAACTTCCATCTCACCGCGGGAATGCGTGTAGGTCTCGTAGGCCCGAACGGAAGCGGAAAAACCACCCTCCTGCGTCTGCTTACCGGTGAACTCGAACCCACATCGGGAAACATCAAGCGCGCAAATCAGCTGCGCGTCACCTACTTCGAGCAGAACCGCCAGCTCGACGGCAGCCAGACTCTCCGCCGCGCGCTCGCGCCCGACAGCGACGCGATCGTCTATCAGGACCGCGTCATTCACGTCGCATCCTGGGCCGCGCGCTTTCTCTTCACCGGCGAGCAGCTTAACCAGCCGGTGTCACGCCTCTCCGGAGGCGAGCGAGCCCGCGTCCTCATCGCGCAACTCATGCTGCAACCCGCCGACGTGCTTCTGCTCGACGAGCCCACCAACGACCTCGACATCCCCACGCTCGAAATCCTCGAAGAGACGCTGCTCGAATATCCCGGCTCGCTCGTCCTCGTCACCCACGACCGCTACATGCTCGACCGCATCGCCAACATCGTCGTAGGACTCGACGGCGAAGGCAACGCAGCCACCTTCGCCGATTACGCGCAGTGGGAAGCGTGGCTCGAAGAACGCGAGCCATCCAAAAAACAGACACGCGAACCCGAAAAAATCGTCGCAACTGCGCCACAGTCATCGACGAAGAAAAGGCTCTCCTACCTTGAAGCCCGAGAATGGGCCACCCTGGAACACCGCATAGCCGAAGCTGAGGATGCTCTGAACAAGGCCCGCGCCGCAGTCGAAGACCCCGCCGTAGCCACGAACGCCACTCGTCTCCAGGCCGCGCTGGCCGAAGCAGAGACAACGCAGCAGACTGTTGACGCGCTCTTCGCCCGTTGGGCCGAGCTCGAAACGAAAACGGCGCAATAATCGTCCTGCATCAACAGAACCAACCTTACTTTCTCCCAAAACTTGACAGGTATAGACAGGCATACAAAACTTGCAGGGGACTATCTTTGTCAATTGAGGGAAAATTCAGATGCTGCAACGGTTTTCGCTTGCCTTATTTACCGGTATTTTGTTTGCTGGTGCATCCACTCTGAGCGCCATGGCTCAAACCTCCACAGGCTTCATCAACACGCTCATACCGGAGCCCGCACATCTCGCCGTGAAGACCGGCAGCCTGCCTCTTACGACGGCCTTCACCGCAGCCACCAGCGGCTTTCACGATGAGCGCCTCGACAGCGCCATCGCGCGCACACTCGTCCAGCTAGAAAACCATACCGGCCTCCAGATCGCCACAATGCCAGCATCATCAGGAACCGCGATCCTGACCATCTCCGTAGACGGCCCCGGCGAAGCCATCCAGTCCCTCGATGAAAACGAATCTTATACGCTCGACGTAACCTCAACCGGAGCGCATCTCAAGGCCGCGACCGATGCAGGCGCAATGCACGGCCTCCAAACCTTTCTGCAACTCGTGCAGAACAACGACTCCAGCTATTTTCTGCCCGCAGTATCCATTCAGGACACGCCGCGCTTCCGCTGGCGCGGCCTGATGATCGATTGCAGCCGTCACTTCGAGCCCATCGACGTCATCAAGCGCACGCTTGACGGAATGGCCGCCGTCAAACTCAACGTCTTTCATTGGCACCTCTCCGACGATCAGGGATTCCGCATGGAGAGCAAGGTCTTTCCCAAGCTGACCGAGATGGGCTCCGACGGCCAGTTCTACACGCAGGATCAGGCGCGCGAGATCGTCGCCTACGCCCGCGCCCGCGGCATCCGGGTCGTGCCCGAGTTCGACATCCCCGGCCACGCGCAGGCCTGGTATGCCGGTTATCCCGATCTCGCCAGCGCCCCCGGTCCATACACCGTCGAGCATGAGTACGGGATCTTTGACCCCGTCATGGACCCCACGCGCAAGAGCACCTATCAGTTCCTCGACAAATTCGTCGCGGAGATGACCGAAATCTTCCCCGACCCCTACTTCCACATCGGGGGCGATGAGAACAACGGAGTGCAATGGAAGAACAACCCGCGCATCCAGGAGTTCATGAAGCAACATAATCTGCAAGGCACGGCCGGCCTGCAGACCTACTTCAACCAGCAACTCCTGCCTATCCTCAAGAAACACGGCAAGATCATGGTCGGATGGGACGAGATCTTCGCCCCCGGTCTCTCGAAGGACGCGGTCATCCAGTCATGGCGCGGCTTTGACTCGCTCGCAGCCAGCGCCAAACAAGGGTACAACGGGATCCTCTCCGCGGGATATTATCTCGACCAGATCCAGCCGGCCAGCCAGCACTACCTAGTAGACCCGTTGCCCGCCAACAGCAACCTCACGCCCGAAGAGCAGGCGCGCATTCTCGGCGGCGAAGCAGCCCAATGGGGTGAGCACGTCTCGCCGCGCAGCATCGACTCGCGCATCTGGCCGCGCACCGCCGCCATCGCCGAGCGCCTCTGGTCCTCCCAAAGCGTCAATAACGTGGACGATATGTACCGCCGCTTATGGGTCGAGAACCTGCGTCTCGAAGCCGTCGGCCTGACGCAACTCTCCGCCGAAGATGTAGGCCTGCGGCAGCTCGCGGACACCACGGCAATCGAGCCGCTGCGGATCCTCGCCAGCGTCCTGCAACCTGTCGGCTTTGACCAACGGTACGAAATGCAGCACACAACGCAGTTGACTCCGATGGATCACCTTATAGACGCAGTCCGTCCCGACCCGCCTTCGCTGCACGGAATGCAGGTACTTGTGCGCAATTATCTCGCCAAAAGCGACCCGCAGGCTGGACAAAAGCTAAATGCCATCTTCGAGCGCTGGATCGCCGCCGGTCCTCAGGCCGAAATGCTTATGGCCGCATCGCCGCTCCTCAAAGACGCCGAGCCGCGAGCGCAGCAGCTTGTAGATTTGGGAACTACGGGAGAGCAGGCTTTGTCTTACCTCGAGAAACACCAGGCCGCTCCGGCGGGCTGGGCACAGACAAAGCTTGAGCTGATCGACCAGGCTCAGAAACCCGCCGGACTTGTGCGCTTCACCGTGCTCGATCCGCTGCGCGACCTGGTAAAAGCGGTACAACAGTAGCCGCAGGAAGGCCGCCCGCGAGCAGCGAAAACCGATGGCAGGACGGCCTTTGACTCACGAAAGCAATCTTGCTACCGTCGCTCCGCCTGTTGGCTCGGCAGCGCGCGCTCCGCTTTCGGAACAGAAATAACCGTGTCAGGTATGCGGATAACCTTATAGACGATCGCCGCAACAACCGCCCCAATCAGGGGTGCGACAATAAACAGCCAGAGTTGCTGCACCGCCCATCCGCCAACAAACACAGCAGGACCAATACTGCGAGCCGGATTCACCGAAGTATTCGTAATCGGAATACCAACCAGATGAATCAGGGTAAGCACCAGGCCAATTGCGATTCCTGCAAATCCAACCGGCGCCTTGATGTCCGTCGATCCAAGCACCACGATCACGAGAAACGCGGTCAAAACCACTTCAGCAACAAACCCTGCCGCCATCGAATAATGGTCAGGTGAGTGCAGTCCATAGCCGTCGGCTCCCAAACCAGCCACATGAGGGTTGTATCCGTCCGGCAGTCCGTTTGCGATAAAAAGAATGACGGCAGCCGCCAGAATGGCGCCGATAATCTGCGCAATCACATAGGCAGCCGCGTCCTTAACGCCAATTTTCTTGGCGAGCAATATACCCAGCGTGACAGCCGGATTGATGTGACACCCAGAGATAGGTCCGATGGTATAAACCATCACCAGAAGCGAGAGGCCAAAGGCCAAGGCCACGCCTTGAAAGCCTATATGACCACCGGCCAGCACCGCACTCCCTACTCCGCCGAACACCAATACAAAGGTACCCACTAATTCCGCAGCATATTTTTTCATCGCATACCTGCCTTCTTAGAAGGAAACTTCACAGCGAGGCAAATATACGCCGCTTTTGCGAAATGAGCATCAACTTTCACGCTGAAATTACGGAGATTACTGCGTTTACGCGCAGGCGATGCAAAAAATGCCTACTTCGCGGCAGATTCGGCATATTGATTCCGGTACCAGTCGACCGTGCGCCGCAACCCTTCTTCAAACCCAATCGCGGGCTCATATCCAAAGGCCTCACGCGCCGCGGAGATATCCGCAAGCGAATCCCGCACGTCACCCGTGCGTGATGGACCATACACAGGCCGCTCTCGGAAATCCAGCAGCCCACCCAGCACGCGAAAAGTCTCGTTCAACGTATGCCGCTCGCCGCAAGCTACGTTAAACACCCGTCCTGCAACCTTCTCCGCCGCGGCAGACATGGCAAGACAATTTGCCGAAACCACATTGTCGATATACGTAAAGTCGCGTCCCTGCTCGCCATCGCCATGAATGGTCGGACGTTCGCCGCGCATCATCTGCAGCGTAAACTTCGCCATCACCCCGCTGTAAGGCGAATCGGGAACCTGACGCGGCCCGAAGATATTGAAGTAGCGCAGGCACACGGTTTCCAATCCATATACCTGCCAATAGCTCTTCATATAAAACTCGCCTGCCAACTTCTGCACCGGATAGGGCGCAATCGGCATGGGAACCATCGTCTCGCGGCGCGGAAAGCCCGGCTGGTTTCCATAAGCCGATGAAGACGCCGAATAGACAATCCTCTTAACGTCAGCTGCGCGCGCGCCTTCGAGCAAATTAAAAGTCCCATCGATATTAGCCGTGTGGCTCGTGCGCGGATCCTTCACCGATCGCGGAACAGAAGGCAGCGCCGCCGTGTGAAAGATAAAATCTACGCCGCTACAAGCGTTCAGAACCGCGTCCGCATTGCGCAGATCGCATTCTAGAAATTCCATCCGGTCGCGAAAACCAACCAGGTTCTCCCGCCTGCCGGTCTCGAAATTATCCAGACCGCGCACGGTTTCTCCGCGCCGTACAAGAGCCTCGGCAATTGACGATCCAATAAATCCGGCGCAGCCGGTAACAAGGTAAACTGACATTCCTTCTGTATAGTACCCGCTCACCGCGTGCGGCAGGAACGTCTTCTCAGGCATACTTGAAATTGCATGAGCACTCTTTTTCCCTTTCGTCTGGCGCCGTATTTCCGAACGCGCATCTGGGGGTTTTACGACCTCGCTCCCTGGTACGACTACAAGACCGAAGGCGAGCCTATCGGTGAAGTCTGGCTCACCGGAGAAATGTGCGCGGCCGCAACCGGTCCGCTCGCCGGGCAGTCGCTCAAAGACATCACCGCGCAGCACGGCCACGATCTCCTCGGTAACACTTACGGAGACGGCCAGTTCCCACTGCTCATCAAATTGCTTTTCCCAAAAGAAAAATTAAGCGTGCAGGTGCATCCAGACGACGCCATGGCGCAAAAATACGGCGAGCCCCGCGGCAAAACCGAGTGCTGGTATGCTCTCGACGCTGAACCCGGCGCGCACGTCGCGCTCGGCATCCGGCCCGGAGTCACACCCGAACAGATTCGCGCCGGAATCGAGTCGGCAAAACTCGAAGACTTGCTTGAAATGGTGCCCGTCCAAAAAAACGACATGCTCTTCGTCGATGCCGGAACCGTTCACGCCATGGGCCCCGGCGTCGTGATTCTCGAAACGCAGCAGACCAGCGACCTCACCTATCGCATGTACGATTACGGCCGCCCCCGCGAGCTGCATCTCGACAAATCCTTCGAGGCCATGCGGCTTAAGACTCGCGCCGGCAAAATTCCTCCGCAAACAGTGAACAGCCACGCCGTCCTCATCAACGAAAAATATTTCGAGATCGAGCGCTGGCCGCTCGATCCGGCAAAAGACGCGGCGGGCATAAGCGCACAAACCGGCGGAGTGCAAATTTTATTTGTAGCCGAAGGAAAAATTCGCATCTCAGCCGATGAAGGAGATTCTTTCACTGTCAACCGGTGCGAACTGGCCGTCATTCCAGCCGCCAGCCGCAACGTTCGGGTGAATGCGGAATCAGCGGCCACAGTCATCCGAATTCAACCCCGCGTAGCGTAGAGCTCGGAAAAAGAGGACGATCGTTTTGAAAATTGATTTCAGACCTATCATCCTCGCCGGTGGCAGTGGAACCCGGTTCTGGCCGCGCAGCCGCAAGGCCAGAGCCAAACAGATACTGGCGCTCGACGGCGAACGAACCATGATCCAGCGCACCGTTGACCGACTCGCGCCGCTGGCGCAATCGCAGGATTTCTGGGTCATTACCAACGATCTTCTTTCGGGCGCCATCTGCGGACAACTCGATTGCGTTCCAGAAAATCAAATCGTCTGCGAGCCGGCCGCGCGAAACACAGCGCCAGCGGCGGGCTTGGCGGCATTTCTCATCGAGCGCATCGCGCCCGACGCGGTGCTCGGAATGTTCCCAGCCGACCACACCATCGCCAACGAGCCGATGTTTCTCTCTGTGATCGAGCAGGCCATCGCCATCGCCGCCGCGAGCGAAAACATGGTCGTGCTCGGCGTAAAGCCCACACGCGCCGAAACCGGCTACGGCTACATTGAAACAGGTGAAGCCGCGACACACGGATCCGTCCGCGTCCGCCGCTTTACCGAGAAGCCAAATCGTGAACGCGCCGAGGAATTCGTCGCCGCCGGCAACTACCACTGGAACAGCGGCATTTTTATCTGGTCTGCGCGCACGCTCGCAAACGCGGTGCGCGAACACCTGCCGGAAACAGCCCCGCATCTCCAAGCCATCGCCGCCGCCTACGGAACACCCGACTTCACGCGCGTCTTCGCCGAACTCTATCCAAAGAGCGAAAACATCAGCGTCGATTACGCCATCCTCGAGCCGCGCTCGGCAAAAGGCGAGCACAACTCAAGCCTCTACTGCATCCCTGCCGATTTCGGATGGAACGATCTCGGCTCATGGGCCGCACTATATGAGCACCAGCTCGCATCGAACAATGGCACAGACACTCACAGAAACGTAACTGAGAGCGCGGGCAGCCTGGCAGTTGACTCCCACGGCAACTATGTCTACAGCCCAAAGAAATTTGTATCGCTGCTGGGCGTCCACGATCTCGTGGTTGTCGAAACCGAAGACGCTATCCTCATCACCACGCGCGACCGCTCGCAAGACGTGGGCAAAGTCGTCAAAGAGCTCTCCGCCGCTGGGCGAAAAGACCTCGTTTAGCTCCAGTCCAAGATAGAAAGAAACCGAATGGCAAACAACACTCCAATCAAGTTTGGAACCGATGGCTGGCGCGGCCTCATCGCCGACGACTTCACCTTCGAGAACGTCCGCAAGGCCGCCGCCGCCATCGCCGGCTACCTTCAAAACGCAAGCGACCCGCAGGAATCTCCCGTAAAGGGCGTCTGTATCGGCTATGACACGCGCTTCGCCTCCGACCGCTTCGCGCGCGCGGTAGCCGAAGTCCTGGCCGCGTCCGGCATCCCGGTCAAACTCGCAAATTGCATCACGCCAACGCCCGCACTATCCTATGGCGTCCGCGAACAAGGCGCCGCAGGCGGAGTAATGATTACCTCCAGCCACAATCCTTATCAATGGAACGGCGTAAAGTACAAAGCCTTCTACGGAGGCTCCGGGAAACCCTCCATCATCGCCGCCATCGAAAACTATCTCGACAAGCCGTTGGCCAAAACCGAAAGGCCCGCGTCAATTTCCGAAGTCGATTTTCTGCCTCCATATCTTGAAGCCATCCGCCGCTTCGCCGACCTCGACCTCATCGCAAAGTCCGGCTTCAAATTCGCCATCGACTGCATGTACGGAGCGGGCAGCGGCATCCTCGCCGGAATCTTTCAGAGCATAGGCGTCGATTACGTAGAGATTCGCGCCGAGCACAACCCGCTCTTCCCCGGCATCAATCCCGAGCCTATCGAGCCGCACGTACGCGCCCTGCAGGACGCAGTCGTCGCGCATCATTGCCACGCAGGCTTCGCAACCGACGGTGACGCCGACCGCATAGGAGCCGCCGACGAGCACGGCAACTTCGTCGACCCCCACAAAATCTACGCCGTCCTTCTCGAATGGCTGCTCACCCGCAAAAAATGGCCCGGCGACGTAACACGCGCTTTCAACACCACCAGCATGTTGGACCGCATCTGCGCCCGCTACGGACGAACCCTCCACGAGCACGGCATCGGCTTCAAATACGTCTGCGACCTCATGCTTGAAAAGAACATCCTCATTGGAGGAGAAGAATCCGGAGGCATCGGCATCGCCCGCCACCTGCCCGAACGCGACGGCCTGCTCAATGCCTTGTTGCTCGCCAACGTCATGGCCGAAGAAGGCAAAACCCTGGGCCAGTTAGTCCAGCAGCTTCAGGAGCAATACGGAGAGCACCAGTACGGACGCATCGACCTCCACATCAACGACGCTTTGAAGAACGCCGCCATCGCCCGCGCAAAGGCCGGAGTGAAAGACTTCGCCGGAATGCCCGTCGAGCACGTCGAAACCCTCGACGGTATCAAATTCTTCCTCGACAACCCCGAAGCAAAGACCAAACCAAACGCAGCAAAAACCTGGCTGCTGCTCCGCGCCTCAGGCACCGAGCCGCTTCTCCGCATCTACTCCGAGTCATGTTCAAAGGAATCCGTAGCAAAGACGCTCGAAGCCGCGCGCCAGTTCGCCCTCACAAGCCTCGATTGACATAGAGCCAACCCCTTCATGGGAAAATCGAAGTTGGCAAAGGAGATTTATGAGCACACAATCCAAGACCACTCCATTGGCAAAACTTCCCGCATGGAAGGCCCTGCAGGAGCACTACAAAGTTATCGGTTCACAAACTCTCCGCGAGCTCTTCACCAACGATCCCAACCGCGGCACACGCCTCACCGTCGAAGCCGAAGGCGTCTACCTCGACTACTCCAAGCACCGCATTACTGACGAGACTCTGAAGCTCCTGCTCCAACTCGCCGAAGACAGCGGAGTCAAGGCCCGCATGGAGGCCATGTTCCGCGGCGACAAAATCAACATCACAGAGGATCGTGCTGTGCTGCACATCGCTCTTCGCGCGCCGAAAGGCGCGACGATCAACGTTCACGGCAAAAACGTCGTCCCTGAAGTGCATGAGGTCCTCGACCGCATGGCTGCCTTCTCCGAGCGCATCCGTAGCGGCGAGTGGAAAGGCTACACCGGCAAGCCGATCAAAAACGTCATCAACATCGGCATCGGAGGCTCCGACCTCGGCCCGGTAATGGCTTACGAGGCCCTCCGCCACTACAGCCGACGCGACATGACCTTCCGCTTCGTCTCCAACGTGGACGGCACCGACTTCGCCGAAGCCACCCGCGACCTCGACGCCGAAGAAACCCTCTTCATCATCTCGTCGAAAACCTTCACCACACTCGAAACCATGACCAACGCGCACACCGCGCGCGCGTGGGCCCTCGCCAAGCTCGGCGATGAAAAAGCCGTGGCCAAACATTTCGTGGCTGTCTCCACCAACGCCGCGGAGGTAAAGAAATTCGGCATCGACACCGCCAACATGTTCGGCTTCTGGGACTGGGTTGGAGGCCGCTACTCCATGGACTCCGCCATCGGCCTCTCAACCATGCTCGCCATTGGCGCGGACAATTTCCATAAGATGCTCTCTGGCTTTCACTCCATCGACGAGCACTTCCGCCACACGCCCTTCGAGAAAAATCTTCCCGTGCTCATGGGCCTGCTCACCGTCTGGTACACCGACTTCTTCAACGCGCAAACCGTAGCCGTTCTGCCCTACGAGCAATATCTGAACCGCTTCCCCGCCTACCTCCAGCAGCTCACCATGGAGAGCAACGGAAAGCACGTCACACTATCCGGCAACCGGGTCAATTACGAAACCGGCCCCATCTTCTGGGGCGAACCCGGCACCAACGGCCAGCACTCCTTCTACCAGCTCATCCATCAGGGAACGCGCCTGATCCCCGCCGACTTCATCGGCTTTTCAAAAACGCTCAACCCGCTCGGCAACCATCACGACCTGCTCATGGCCAACGTCTTCGCGCAGACTGAGGCTCTGGCCTTCGGCAAGACCGCCGAACAAGTCAAAGCCGAGGGTACGCCCGACTGGCTCGTTCCCCACCGCGTCTTCGAAGGCAATCGCCCCTCCAGCACCTTCCTGCTCGAAGAGCTCACTCCCGAAGCGCTCGGCAAGCTCGTAGCCCTCTACGAACACAGTGTCTTCACCCAGGGAGCCATCTGGCAGATCGACTCCTTTGACCAGTGGGGTGTCGAACTCGGCAAAGTGCTCGCAAAAAAGATCATCGGCGAGCTCGAAGGCAAGGAATCGGCAGCCGGAAAGCATGACAGCTCCACCAACGCCCTGATCTCACGCTATAAGAAACAGCGTGGCTAAGAAGCAGGTCTAAATGAGCCTTGAGAGATTCCTAGCTAAATAGCTTTTAAAATACGGCTTTGGGGCGCATCGCCGCCCCAAAACTTTTTGCTGTCAACTGGGTTTTTAAAGGTAACTCTCAAGGCTCAACTTGCGTCCATTCAAGCAAGAGGGCGCAGAGAAGGCAAACACGCGCAGGAGTCGCAATACTATGCTCATCCACTGTGGCAATAGAACGAAGCTTTTCCAGGCAGGCGCCATCGGGCTGCTCGCTGGATGCGCCTGGCTGACCACCGCCAACGCTGCCTTGGCGCAGGATCAACATCAGAGTGCCTCCCAGCAGAGCCAGCGCACGGACGCCGCAATCCAATCAGACGTAACGGCCGCGTTTGGGCAGGACTCCACCCTTCAGGGCCAGCAAATCTCCGCAGCTTCGGCAAAGGGAGTCGTCACTCTCACCGGAACCGTGCAAACCGACGCCCAGAGACAGCAGGCTGAGACCGATGCCGCCAATGTCTCCGGCGTCAGCGGCATCTTGAACCACCTCAAAGTAAGCAACCCCGGCACAACCGCTGCCCAGGCAGGTCTCGCCGCCCAAACGGAAGCCAATCAAGTCAGCCCACAGCCCCAGGACCAGAGCCAAAGCGACCAGACCTCATATCAGAATCAAGAACAGGATCAGAATTCGGTTCCGCCTCCGCCGCCCGACGAGAGCCAGGGCCAGCAAGCGCCGCCGCCCGCTTATCCGCCCTCCTATCAGGGACCCCGTCCGGCCTATCAACAGGGGTATGTGCCTCCGCCTCAGCAGCCTTACTACCCAACTCCCACCGCGCCAGTCACCGTTCCTCCGGGAACCTTACTTCGCGTTCGTCTCAGCGAGCCGCTCGACACAGCGCATCTTAAGAGCGGCGCGCTTTTCCAGGCCACAACTGCCATCGACATCTACCAGAACGGCGTCTTGGCCATTCCGCGCGGCGCAGGGCTTACCGGACAGGTCGTCGAAGCTAAGGATGGCGGTGCATTAGGTGGTTCAGCAATATTGAGGTTGCAGCTTACCAACGTCAATCTAGCCGGCAAAGTTTTTCCAGTTAGCACCGACGTGTGGTCCAGCAAGGGCCCAAATAAGGCCGGATACACCGCCGGTAACACCGCCGGCGGAGCCGTTCTGGGTGCCCTCATCGGCGGAATCATCGGTCGCGGAGCGGGCGCAGCCATCGGTGCCGGTGTAGGAGCCGCTGGCGGACTTGCCGCCTCTTCGGCCACCAATGGCCCGCGCTTGTATCTGCCAACTGAAACGCAGGTGGACTTCCATCTCACGAATCCTGTGACCGTCCAGCCCGTCTCCTGGCAGGAAGCGCAGCGGCTGGCATCGAGCGCACCCGCGCAACCCACGCTGGTCCGACGTCCGCGACCGGTCTACGTCGTTCCGGGACCATACTACGGCCCCTATCCCTACGCGTACCCATATCCTTATTGATTGAGAACGCCAGACCGGAGACTCAGCAGTTAATTTGACAAAAGCCCACGCTGCATACACATCAACGTGGGCTTTCTTATGCGAGAAGTTCATCCAGAAATTCAGAACATACTTTGCCAGCTACCCATTCACAGTCATGCAGTTATCATCAAAAGATGGACTCCTCCGCTCCGGAGCACAAAAAAGGGTTCACCCGGCGCAGTTTTCTCAAAACCGCCGCAGCCGCTGTCGTTGGTTTTCCTCTCTACGCCGCGGAGATTTCCCGTCACGAAATCAGCATCGAGCGCCATACCATCCATCTTGACCGGCTGCCTGAACAGTTTCGTGGCCTACGAATCGTACAAATCTCCGACTTTCATTACGCCGAATACACTGAGCCGTTTTTCCTCCGGCTGGTTGTGCATGAGGTCAACCGCCTCAAGCCCGATATCGTGCTCTTCAACGGAGATTTCGTAACGGAGGGTTTCTTTTCCCAGAAAAACACGAGAGGCTTCGCCTACAGTTGTGCGGAAATTCTCAGCCATGTCGAGTGCCCTCTGCGCTATGCCGTGCTCGGTAATCATGACTCAACCTTCGCCGAGCCGGCCGTTATCGACGCACTCGCCATTCACAGATTGACCCTGCTGAACAATCAGTTCACTCCGCTGGAGCGCGAGGGACATCGCCTCTGGCTTGCCGGCGCAGGCGATGCGACTTTCCACAAGATGGACCTGGACAAGGCGATTCCACCCGCCTCGCTCACCGATGGGGAGCCCGTCATCCTAATGGTCCACGAGCCCGACGTGCTGCCGCAGGTCGCACGCAGAAATGTGGACTTGATGCTCTCCGGCCACACTCACGGAGGCCAGGTGCGGTTCCCGTTTATGCCGCCGTTTCATCTGCCCCCTTTGGGGAAAAACTATGTCGAAGGACTCTTCCGCCTTGGCCGCACGCAGTTATATGTAAATCGTGGAATCGGCACGGTAGACCTGCCGTTTCGCTTAAATTGCCCTCCTGAAATAACAGAACTCACGCTGGAATAAACCCTAAATCCTGAACGTTGAGCCCTGATTTATACTGAGAATGGTTCCTGCGAAATCAGGAAAATCTTCTCGCGCAGCCTCAGGCCGTTGTCCGGGTGCTTTCTGCGAGCGCTTTTACAGTAAAGGTCGCTACCCATCCATGATTCGTTTCCTGCAAAAAGACAACAAGGTCATCAAAACCATCTTCTGGGTCATCATCTCTGTGGCCTGCATTACCATGGTCATCACGCTCGTTCCGGGAATTTTCAACGACCAGACGGCTTCCGGTGACACCTACGCCACCATCGGCCACGGCGGATTTCTGGGTCGCTTCCTGCCCGCGTCGGACTCCATTTCAACCACCGATGTGCAGACTCTCGCTCAGCGCATGTTGCAGCGGCAGCAGTTGCCCGACTTCGTATTGCCCATGATGATGCAGCGCGTCGGCCAGGGTCTCATCCAGCAGCACATCGAATTGATGGAAGCCAGGCGGCTCGGCATCACCGCCACCGACGATGACGTGCGGCGCTTCCTCCACACCGGCCAGTGGGGCATGGTCCTCTTCCCCGACGGCAAATTCATCGGCGACGCACAGTATGCCGAGTTCGTTTCCGAACAGTTCCAGATGACGCGCGAGAAGTTCGAGAACGAAGTCAAGAAAGAGATCATCGAAAACCGCCTGCGCGCGCTCGTCACCGGCGGCGTCACGGTCTCCGACGGCGAGGTCCGTTCCGGCTACGTCGATCAGGCGACCAAGATCAAATTCGACTACGCCGTGATCGACTCTGATACCCTCCGCAACCAGATCAATCCCAGCGATACGGAGCTCCAGGCCTTCTTCAAGCAGAACGCCGCGAAGTATGCCACCGCCGTTCCTGAAGCGCGCAAGATTCAGTACATCGCCTTCACCGCTACCAATTTGCCCCAGGCTCCGGCGCCGGTAACCGACGCCGAAGTCCAGCAGTATTATCAGCGGCATCTCAAGGACTATCAGGTTGACGAACAGGTGAAGGTGCGGCACATCCTCATCGCTGTCAGCTCGCAGGATCCGAAAGCCGACGCCGCGGCCAAGTCCAAAGCGCAGAGCATCCTCGATCAGCTCCATCACGGCGCCGATTTTGCCAAGCTGGCGAAAGAGAACTCCGACGATCCGGGCAGCAAGGCGCAGGGCGGCGAGCTCGGCTGGATCAAACACGGCGTAACCGTTCCCGAATTTGATCAGACGGCCTTTGCCCTTCAGCCCGGACAGACCTCCGGCCTGGTCCGCACCAAGTTCGGCTATCACATCATCCAGACCGAAGAAAAGCAGGCAGCCCACACCCGCCCGCTCGATGAAGTGAAGCCGGAAATCACGGCGACGCTGACCCGGCAGAATGAATCACAGCAGGAACAGGCCTTCGCGCAGCAGTTGGCTACCGAAGCCGCAAAGACCGGCCTCGCAGCCACCGCCGCCGCCCACCATCTCCAGGTCGCCACCACCGACTTCCTCTCGCAGTCGTCCGTAGTCCCAGGCCTCGCCGACGGCACCAAGCTTCTCTCCGACGCCTTCAGCGCCAGACAGGGAGCGGCGCCGCAGATTACAACCACCGGCGACGGTTTTGCTGTCTACCAGGTGGAGGGCATCCAGCCAGCGCACGCGCCCGACTTCGTCACCTTCGAGTCGCATATCCTCGATGACTATCGAGATCAGCAGCTTCCTCAGTTGCTCGCCACCAAGACCAATGAGCTTGCCGACCGCGCGCGCACCGAGAATGATCTCTCCAAGGCAGCGAAGGAACTCGGCGCGACCATGAAGTCCAGCGATCTCGTGGGACGCGACGCTCAGGTTCCGGACATCGGCGCCCTCGCTACCGTAGCGCCCCAGCTCTTCAACCTGAACCCGGGCCACTTGAGCACTCCTATCAACACAGGCCACACTGGCGTTGTAGCGAAGATCACGGACAAGCAACTGCCCTCAACCGAAGACATCGCCAAAAACTTTGACGCCACTCGTGACGCCGTTCTCGACCAGCGCCGCGACGACATGTTTGAGGTCTTTGTCTCCAACCTGCAAAATATCTACGAAAAAGATGGCCGGATCCGCCTCAACCGCAAAGCGCAGCAAGGCCCGCTCGGCGGAGGCTCCCCCAGCTAAAGCCTTTCTCGCAAAAAGCAACCGCGGCCCGCTGTTTCCGAATCTTTCGAGAAGCGGGCCTTTCCACTTTGACGTCTGCTTGGAAAATCACCTATGCCTTTTGATCGCGCTTCGGGGTTGTTGCTGCACATTACGTCTCTCCCCTCCTATGGAGGTATTGGCGACCTCGGCCCCGCTGCCTACGCCTTCGCGGATTTTCTTGAATCTGGAAAGCAGCGCCTCTGGCAGGTTCTCCCCCTTAGCCCCACCGGATACGGAAACTCGCCCTACGCCGCGCTTTCAGCCTTCGCCGGCAATCCCCTGCTCATTTCGCTTGAGCATCTCTCGGATCGCGGCTGGATCGCAGGCGAACGCATCGCAAACCTCCCTGGGCGCTCCGGCAACGTCGACTTCGATGCCGTCGTTCATGCAAAAATTCCGCTGCTCGAAGAAGCCGCCCGCAATTTTCTTCACAAGCATAACGACGCAGAGTGGTCCCGCTACGAGGCCTACACCCGCACCAACTGGACATGGCTCGAAGCCTACGCACTCTACAGTGTCCTCAGGAAAAAATTCAACGGAGCTGCGTGGAGCGTATGGCCAAAGGATCTGGCACATCGCGATCCGCACGCGCTCGACAGAATCCGCCATGATCTGGCCGAAGAAATCGCCGTTCACCAGATTCTCCAATTCGCCTTCGACGCGCAATGGAGCGCGCTGCGCGCCTACTGCGCCCAGCGTGGAATCAAACTCATCGGCGACGTCGCTATCTTCGTCAACTACGACAGTGCGGACGTATGGACAAATCCCAATCTATTTGAACTCGACGACCACCTGGCTCCTGTTCGGGTATCCGGGGTTCCTCCCGACTATTTTTCGTCGACCGGCCAGCGGTGGGGCAACCCACTCTACAAGTGGAATACTCTCAGGCAGAATGGCTTCGCCTGGTGGATCGATCGCATGAGCCGCGCACGCTATCTCTACGACATCATCCGCCTCGACCACTTCCGCGGATTCGAAGCCTACTGGGCCATCCCTGCTGCCAACCAAACCGCCGAGCACGGGGAGTGGATCAAAGCGCCCGGAGCCGAGCTTTTTCAAAGCATCGGCGACGCGCTCGGCGAGCTGCCCTTCATCGCCGAAGACCTCGGCGTCATCACCCCCGAAGTCGATGCGCTGCGCAACCAATTTCGGCTGCCCGGAATGCGCATCCTCCAATTCGGATTCGGCAGTCGCGACGCTCACAACTATCTGCCGCATCAGTACGTCAAAAATTCAGTAGTTTACACCGGCACCCACGACAACAACACCACGCAGGGCTGGTGGGATGAAGAAGCTACCAAGGCCGAGAAGGCCGCAGTCAAAGCCTACCTCGGAGCCTCGCGCAAAGATGTGGTCTGGGCCATGATCCGGGCCGTGGAAACATCGGTGGCCGACATCTGCATCGTTCCCGTGCAGGATCTGCTGGCCCTGCCCGAAGACGCGCGCATGAATATGCCTTCCCGCGCCGCCGGAAACTGGACATGGCGCTGCCCGGAAAATGTGCTCAGCGGAGAAATTTCCGCAAAACTCGCCGCCCTCGCGCAGGCCACCGATCGCGACCTGCAAGCAGCCCAGTAGACTCCGCGTCGCGACTAACGAACGCTCCGCAACATCGCAACCGGAAACGCGGCAAAGAGCCGCGACAGAAGAATTCTGCCATTCTCCGGCACAACAACCTCTTCGCCCGTAAACACGTTTACGAATGTCCTCCCCGCGCAATTCTCGGCAATCAGTTCACCGCGGCCCCACGCCTTGCCCAAAGGCAGCTCCGGCCGATGACGCATCAACGTGCAGGCAAACCGCGGAACCGCAATCAGGACAGCCTCATCCTGACGCCTCCGCAAAAATGCAATCACATGCTGTGCGTAGCCCTCACCGGCGGCCAGCGGCAGATATTCACCGCGCCGGAATACTTCCGGCATCTCCGCCCGTGTCGCCAGCGCGCGGTGCGTCGTCCAAAGCTTGATGCGACCATCGGCCAGCGCGCCCACCGCATCCCGGCACACCGCCGCCGCCCCGCCAATATCAGTCTGGCGCAGCATCGCCGCCAGCGCCTCCGCACGCAACGCATAGTTTACGGGACGCCGGTTGTCAGGATCGACGAGGCTTAAGTCCCACATCTCGCTTCCCTGATAAAAATCCGGCACGCCCGGCGAAGCAATCTTCAGAACAACCTGCGCCAGCGAATTCACCGCCCCGAAAACTTTGAGCGCAGGCAGCAGCAACTGGAGCGCGGAAAAAAATCGCCGCTCTTTGCCGTCCTCGTTCGGCATAAGCACCCCGGCAACAAAAGCATGCACCGCCGCAACATATTTTTCGTTCGGACTCACCCAGCTCAGATTGACCTTGGCCTCGCTCAGCGCCTTGGTCATATATTGCTGCAGCCGCTCTAGAAACTCCTTCCGGTCTTCAATTGACTCCATCTTCCAGGGCCACGCTCCGGCTATCGTCTGATAGATCAAATACTCCTCATTCGCATCTGGAGCCACGCGGCCATCCTCAAGCGTCAGTTTGAAGCGCGCATTCAAGCGCTGCGCCCGTCTGATGAACGACGGCCATAGCATCTTCATCTCTGAAATCACATTCAGCCGGTTGCGCACATCTTCGCTGCGCTTCGTATCATGTGTCGACGTAGCCAGCATCGCATCCGGAGAATTCTCGAGCCTTTCCAAATTGCTCGCATGGAACGTCTCAACCGAAAGACCAAATGACTGCATTGAGCTGCCCACCTCATTCGAAGAGATGAACCGGTTATAGGTGTAGAAGGCCGTATCTTCCACGCCCTTGGCCATCACCGGCCCGGTTAGCTGCTGAAACTTCAGCGCAAAGTAGAGCTCCCGTTCATTCACTTCATTCCCGCCGCGTTCATGCAGTAGCAGCGTATTCTCAAGGAAATCGAATGCCGATGCATCCACATCCGGGCTTCGGTGCTTTGCGCGCACAATCGCATGATGAATAACAGAGCGGTCGCGCTGAGTATAGTGGCCGCGGTCGTCGATATAGGTGCGGTACACCGGAAAACACGCAATCGTCTCGCGAATCGCCGCGTCGAGCAGATTATCCGTAAAGTCCCGCGCTCTCCGGTCCGCAGACCCCAGCTGGCTCAGCAGATTCGTCAGCACATATGTCTCGCTCGAAAGCGCATTCTGCATCACCTGTAGCTTTGCGCGATAGATAATCTCTTCCGGGTCTGATGTTCGGCCGATCACCGACGTGTAGAGATCGTTAAAGCGCTTTCTGTTTTCCTGCTGAATAAAAACCTGGTTCGCAAAGTGGACAAAGTCGTATCCCGACGTGCCCCGTACCGGCCACTCACGCGGCAACGCCTCCCGCGGCTCCAGAATCTTCTCCACCACCACATACAGCGGCCCTCGCACTCCGCTCCAGTCATAGCCATGCACAGCTGCGCGAATCTCGCTTTCAATCCCGCTCGGAGCCAGCGCGCCGCTCGCCATTGCACCTCTGCATTGGCTCGCGATATACAGCAGTTGCAGGCGAATCAAATACTGCCGCGGATTGAACATCCCGTCGCAGTGATCTACCCGAAGCCCCGTCACCTGCTTCTCCGCAAGCATTCTGCGAATCAAACAGTGCGTAGCCGCAAATACCTCCGGATTTTCCATCCGCAGCCCTACCAGATCGTTCACATCGAAGAATCGCCGGTAGTTGATCTCCTCGCCCGATACGCGCCAGAACGCCAGGCGATAAGCCTGCGCCTCCAGGTCTTCATGCAGTCGGTCGAAGCTGCGCGCGTCTCCCGCCGTTCCGTTTACTCTCTCAAGCGCCGCGGCAATTGCCGCCTCATTGCCCGGCTGCTTCAGCGCCTCACGAATGCGCGGCTTGATCTCTTCAAGCTGACGTCGCCGCTGCGTTGCCAGCCCGCTGTCCGCCGTGTCGTTTGGCGGAATATGCGACAGCTCGCGCAGCAAATCGCGAAAGCCCTCCGGCAGCTCCGCCATCTGATCCTCAGAAAAAATCATCGGAAGAGAGCGCGGAGAAAGCGGCATCGAGTGGTCGTAATACCGGACCTTCGCAACGCCATCCTCAATCGCGATCTGAATGTGCTTGCTCTCCAGCTCTTCGCCATACTGATTGCCAAGAATCGGAAGCAGCAGCTTGCCTTGCATATCCGCCTTCAGCGGATCCCAGTCAATGTCGAAGAATTCCGCGTACTTCGACGCGCGCCCATTCTCCAGAACATCCTGCCACCAGACAGAATCATTCCCCACTCCCATGTGATTAGGAACAATATCCAGCAGCAGGCCCATCCCGTTATCCTTCAGCGCCTGCGCAATACGCGCAAACCCGGCCTCGCCGCCGAGTTCAGGATTTACCCGATCATGCCGTGTCACGTCGTAACCGTGCATCGAGCCCGGACGTGCTTCAAACACGGGAGACACGTAGTAATCGCCAATGCCCAGCCTTCGCAAATAAGGCAGAACGGCCTCAGCATCGGCAAAACCAAACCCGGCATGGAGTTGCAAGCGGTATGTCGAGCGAGGGGCGCGCGCCTCCGCATGGAGCATCCGGTCAATGCAATCTTGAAGGGGCTCTTGATCCATAGGAGGAACGCTTGCGGAAGACACAATCTCTTCGATGCCGGAGAGCCGGAAACCGTTGACCACGATGCGCGCTTTACTTGCGCCTCCGCGTCGAGGAAAATAAGAGAAGATTCAGAGAACCGAGGGATTAAAAAGTATGCCGCTCTCCGGCGAAGCCATCCGCATGATGAATTACGTTGACGATGTATCCACCACGCTGCGCCGCATTATGTCGCTCGTGCCCACGCTCACCCCCGAAGAGCGCCAGCGCGTAAGCGAATACCTGAACCGCGCCAACCCTAACGTAGAGACTGTAACCAAAGCGCTTAAGGGAAGCTAACAAGCCGGTCCACAGCTACAACACCCCGCGCGCCTTCACCTCAAGATACTGATTGATCGCGTCTGCCTTTACACTACCCGGAGTCGTCTCCACCACAAGCACGCCCTGTGCGCGGAGCCGCGCCAGCAATGCGCGTCTCCGTTCCAGAATCTCCATCGCTGCCGTCGCCACAAACATGTCACCCACATTTTCCGGCTGCTGCGTGGCCATCGCGTCCAGTTCCGGGTGCCCCAGCACAACCAGGAGAACCAAGTGCCGCCGCGCAAGATCGAGCACCGCATCCACCACCTCGGGCCGGCGCGCGCTGTCAGCCAGTTCCGTAATCCACAGAATGAGCCCGCGCCTGCGCTGCAAGTGCTTCAGCCGTGCAGCGGCGCTCAAATGATTTGCCTCCCCGGCTTCAGCCCGTGCCTGCGACAGCGCATCGACAAACTGGCGCAGATGCCCCGTTCCCGATGCAGGCAAAAGCTGCTGCTGAACCTTCTGTCCGTACACCAGCAAGCCCGCCTTATCTCCAGCCTGCATCACCGCCTGCGCCAGCGCGACCGCCGCGCCCGAAGATTGGTCAAGCTGCGTGATCGTAACCAGAAAATCTTCGTCTGAACCCACGGATGCGCGGACGGCATGTGCCTGGACGGCAAGCCCTGCGCCGAAACCGGGGTCCCCGGCACGCGCGGTCTTCGCATGGTGGGGCGGGAAGGCGCGTGTCGCCGGACGCGCAGTCCCCTGGGCGGCAAGTCCGCGTCGCAACTCAAACGCCGTGCGCGAAAGCCGTCCCGCGTCCAGCACAATCCATACCTGCTGGCTGCGTTCCGTCGTAAATTCGCGAGTAATCAGCTTGCCGCGCCGCGCCGTCGCTGGCCATGCAATGTTGCGAACCTCGTCGCCCCGCTGGTATTCGCGCAGGCTTTCAAACTCTCGCCCCAATCCCCGCAGCCGCAACCGGCGCTTCTGCAGCGCAATCTGGCGAATTCGTAACAGATACAGTTGCGTATCCTCCGGCGAACGCTCCATCGGCGGATAAACGCGAATCTCCTGCTCAAGATCAGCCGAAGCCCAGCGTTCCGCCAGCTTCAGCGCCCCGCGATAGCGCAGAAAAACCTTGCCCAGCTCAAAATCACCGCGCATATTCGGAACGCACTGCATCGCGAGCCGCACCGCATCCCGAGGAAATGCGCGCACCTCACCGGTAAGCGGCATAGAAGCCAGCGCCGGATGCAGCGCATCGGCCATCTTCACTTGAAGAATCTGATTGGACTCCTGCGTAACCTCAATCTCAATCTCGGTCGTCTCGCCCAGCACCGCGGAACTCACAAAGCGTCGTTCCACTGTGATCGCCGACGCCGCAGGAAGCAGCGCCGCGTCGAACACTGTGAGCAAAACCACCAGCGCGTCCCACGCCACCAGCACCCACATCCAGTGCGGATGGAAAAATCCCGGCCCTGTCAGCAGGCATCCCGCCGCCAGCAGCAGCAGGGCGCGCGGCGTCAGCGCGTAGCCAAACCCTCGCGCCTCAGCGCGGGCCTTCACCGGCGAGGGAATGAGCGTCTGAATCATTTCGGCAGAGGAGTCGCAGCCAGCACATCGCGAATCACGCGATCGGGATCAAAACCCTCAAGCTCCACTTCAGGTTTCAGAATCAGCCGGTGACGCAGGCACGGCAGCGCAGCCTCTTTGACATCGTCCGGAATCAGATAATCCCGGCCCTCTTTGGCCGCGTAACCCTTCGCGACGATCAGGAGTCCGGCGGCCGCTCGCGGACTTGCACCCAGAGAAATCGCCGGCCACTCGCGCGTGCGCCGCACGACTGCCAGCAAGTAATCGAAGATCGCCGGTTCAACCCGCACACGGCGAACCTGGTCCCGCGCCCCCGCAAGTTCCGCCAAGCCCACTGGCCAAATCGGAGTCTGTTCCAGGCGCGCGGCCTCCAGCGTTGCGTGATGCCGCTCCAGCACCACGCGCTCTTCATCCGCCGAAGGATACCCCACATGAATCTTCAATAGAAAGCGGTCAAGCTGCGCCTCGGGCAGTGGATACGTTCCCTCGAACTCCAGCGGATTCTGCGTAGCGAAGACCGTGAAGTAGTCATCCAGAACATGCCGCTCGCCGTCCATCGTCACTTGCCGCTCTTCCATGCTCTCCAGCAGTGCGGCCTGCGTGCGCGGAGGCATTCTGTTAATCTCATCGGCCAGCAGGAACTGGGTAAACACCGGCCCCCGATGAAACGCAAATTCGTTCGTCTTCAATGAGAAGACACTGGTTCCCAGAATGTCCGCCGGCATCATGTCCGGAGTACCCTGCACTCGCCTGAAGTCGAGCGAGAGAAAGCGCGCCAGCGTCTTCACCGTGAGCGTCTTGGCCACACCCGGCACGCCTTCAATGAGTGCGTGTCCGCCGCAAAGCAGCGTCAACAGCGCCTGATCGATCAATTCCAGTTGGCCGGAAATAACCTTGCCCAGTTCAGCGCGGCCTCGCGCAAAAAGTGCCGCGGCAGCTCCCGTTTCAGCAGTTGTTTGTATCTCCTCAGTCACGCTTCTCTCCGTTCAATTGTGCTGAATGTGAGTCTGTCATGAGCGCTGTCAAGTTGGCGATATGCCGGTCGATACGCCGCACCGCCTCCAGCGCGCCCTTCGCGCTCAGGTGATTGAATTCCGCATCACGTGCGGCCTTCAAATCGGCGGCAAACTCTGGTGTCTTATAGAAAAATCGCGCCCTCACCGCTGCTGCAATAACGTCGGGTGCCCCCCGCAGCGTCTCCTGCGGAATGCCGCCCTCGCGGCGCAGAAAATCCATCAGTCGCCGCTCCGCCGCGCCTGTGGCAACATCGGCCGCGCCCGCTTTCTCGTAAAGCGCGCCCATTGATTCAGCAAACTCCAGCGGTGAAGTGCGCGGAGATCTCGCCAGCGCGCGCAGCGGTCCATTGCGCCGCCCAAAGCTCAATACCAGCAGCAGCGCAACTGCGGCAAGCTGCCAGCACAGAGCTTTCACCGGTGTCCCGCTCGTCGTGTCCCACAGGCCCTCACGCGCTCCGTGAATATATTCATCGAACAGAACCGTGCGCCCGGGCGCTCCAATGCTGGCCAACAGCAGCCGCAGGTCCGCATCGTCTCTCAGCCCGCGATTGCTCAAAGGGACCGCCGAACTCCACCACACAACCTCGCCATCTTCTACCGGATAATGC
This sequence comes from uncultured Acidobacteriaceae bacterium, assembly GCA_963743135.1. Taxonomy (GTDB): domain Bacteria; phylum Acidobacteriota; class Terriglobia; order Terriglobales; family Acidobacteriaceae; genus Silvibacterium. The sequence goes on along the minus strand of CAVUON010000005.1, from coordinate 608,143 downwards.
ACCACCACTGCATCCTCGCCGCACGCCTGGTCCACGCGCGCATCGCTCGCCTTCCAGCGAACCGGGACCGACATCGCAATCTGTCCCGCGCGTCCCAGCGGACTCAGCGATTGCGGCGTTGTATAACAGAGCGCAGTGTAGACGTGACCCGCCGCCCCAATATGCGACTCCGGCAGCATCAGCCCGCTCAATGCGCCTGTCGCAACCACGCGACCGCCTCGAGTCAGAAACGCCGCAATGCCCGGCTTTTCCTTACTGATATCAGGTAGCTCCGTCTCTGCAAGAACCAGAGTGGTATGCGCGGCATCCGTTTCACTCAGATTTGCCGCTGGCTCATCCCATCGCGCCGTTGCATAGCCAAGCTGTCCCAGCAGTAGATACGCAGCCTTCGATCCTTGTGAACCACTATTCCATGTGCTCGGAACCGGATCGGTGTCCTCGCGCGCAGGCGCAAAAAATGCGCCCACAACAATCACAACTAGAACGCCAAGGCAAACCCATAGAATCAGCCGCGTGTCGCCGCTCAATCGCCTGTTCACGTCGCCCTCAGTCCTTCGTGCAATTCAAGGGCGCGCTGGTAGTCACGCTGTGCGGCCTCGTTCAATCCATACCAGATGCGCTCGAAACCCTGCGTCTGCTGTCGTAAAAGCGTCCAGCGCGTCGATCCGGTTTCCAGCAGCCGCACATATTCGCGCGGCGTCCGCGAACGATTGGGACTCCACAATCGCCGGCCCTCCAGAACTGCAATGCTTGCCCAATAAAGGCAATGCACCGCCTCGCGCCAGTCGCCGTGCGCCGCCTGTTCCTCGGCCAGAGCACGCCAGTTGCGTGCCGCCTCTTCCAACGGCTCAAGTTGACGCGCCGCTTCCACGCGCACCGCCAGTCTCTGCCGCTGCAACGCGCGCATCGCCCACAGAGTCAGACCGACCAATGCGATCCCGATCAGCCCCCACTCCATCACCGGGCCAATCCAGGGCGACCGCTTCCCAAACTTCGCGACATTATTGAACAAACTATCCAGCCACAGAGCAAACCGCGCCAGCATCAGCTCCCAGATCGAATCTTCTTGCACCGTCGCGAATTCCGGATGCCCAAGAATGGCATCCGCATGTTGGCGCGCCACACCAAAATCAGCCTGCGTCGAACTCCCTCCGGAAACCTCGCGGATAGCCTCGTCAAGCCGCACACGCGCCGATTGCAATTCATTGCCGCGATTCTTATCCCCGGCATTCTTCGCGGACTTCAGTGCATCGCGCAGCCAATCATAGTTCGCCTCAAATGAATCGGCGTTCGCGCCTACACCCAGGCCATGCAAATTCACTTGCTCATCTTTCCCCACCGCGGACGCATTGCAAGCCAAAGCCTGTGCCTCGCAGTTCTGAACAAGAACACGCAATTTTTCAAGGTGCACGCGGTATTCATCGAGGGACGTGTGCTCCAGCGCGATCGCCTGAAGCGGCGCAAGCAGCGTTAATATCAGGACGAGAGCGGGAACGAAGAGCGAACTTCGGCGCATGGGAAATGCTCAGACAGGTTCGACGGGATTTTCCTGCATTCGCGAAGGCAACTGCGGGCTTCCGGTTGCCGCAGGAGCAAGCTTCTTCATCATCCACTCAATATCGAAGCCTTCGCGGCGTACACGTTCGTCAAAGTAGAACAGGCAGATGGCAATTGCGCTTATCGGCCCGATCAGCGTTCCCGCCACAAAGGTCACCGCCAGGCTGATCGCCTGAGTCACAAACGCCTGCGCGCCCCGCGCGCGAACTGCCAGGATCAGCAGAGGCGACTGTATCACTCCAGCCACTATATAAAGCGCAATCAAAAGCATCAGCAGCAAAAGGACTCGTATCTTGCGGCTCGCCAGAAGCTGCGCGCTCCTCCGTACTGCGGCGCGAACGCCGAGCGACTCGACCACCGCCGCTGGAACCGATAGCGAAATCCGGATATACGCCCACAGGCCATAAATCGTCGAGAAGAAGGCCAGCGAAAAAAGAAGAATCGTCAGCCAGACAAAACCACCGCCGTGGCGTTTGGCCATAATCGGAACCAGCACAGCCGCCACAATCAAAATAGTTGGCAGCCACAGCGAAGCCCACACCTGCCGCAGCACAATCAGTGTGTAGCGAAACCAGTTCCTGAAACCGACCCCGTACGCAGCCTTGATCGAAGCATCCTCGCCCAGATAAACGGCGGAAACCGCCCAGGTGGTCGCGGCCTGGGTAATGCCATTAAGTACCAGGGAAATCAGCACCGACGCCAGCGAAAGTATGCCTGTAAAAACCTGGACACGGTAAAGCGCCGCGCCCGCGTGGAGATGCGTCTCCTGGTGCGCCGCATACAGCAGCCGCATCGCACTCGTGACCACGCCTACCCCCGCCGGAAGGAGGGCCAGTCCGGCAAACAGTGCAAACCGCGAACGATAAAGGTGAAAGGTCCGATCCAGCACCTCGCCCGTCGAAAGGGGTCGAAGGTCGAAATGCGGTTGCGGTCTGGCAGCAGACGCCTGCAACTCACCCGCGTCACCGTAGAGATTGCCGCTGGACATAAGAGAACATGCTCCGCTTAAATGCTGGTCGATATTAGCACAGCCCGCCGTCACAATTCCCTCAAAAAGAACCTCCGCGCCAACCGAATCAAGTACGATTAAAGAATTACGCTTCCACGCAACATACGCTGTTAAGGACGAGCTGGATCCTCCCGTATTCTTTCCTGGAATCCAACTCGTCAACCGAATTTGTGTCTATGAATTCCCGGCCAGAGACTTTCAGACCAGAAATGCGTCTGTACATGCGTAGCATAGAGTCAATAGGTTCTTAGGATTGAGGTAGCTGATTGGCTCGTAACTGGTATTTGGCAGGCGTATTCCTGGCGTCAACCTTCGCCGTCAACATGGGAACCGCGCAGCCCTTCGTCGCATGGAATGACTTGCCGGACAACCCGGCGGCGCGACAGGCCTCTGCACCTTCGACGCAGCAACAGACCGCGGCCACGCCTGACGCGCCGCCCGCGGCTTCTTCTCAATCCTCGCAGGATCAGCTTCATGCGGAAGAGAAGCAGCGCATCCTCGGCGTCATGCCCACCTTTAATATGACCAACAATCAGGATGCCCTTCCCCTCACATCCGGCCAGAAGTTCCAGCTCTTCTTCAAGAGCACCACCGACCCCTGGACCTTTGGGCTAGCTGCAGTCAGCGCCGGAATCGGCCAGGCCGAAGACAGCCCTCCCGAATTCAAAGGCGGCATCGAAGGCTATGCCAAGCGGTTTGGCGCCGGATACACAGATACCTTCGACGGAAACCTCTGGGGCAACGCCATCCTCACCAGCTGGTGGCATGAAGATCCGCGCTACTATCGCCAAGGAACAGGCAGCTTCACCAGTCGCAGTTTGTGGGCTGCGGGAAGCTCCTTCTGGTGCAAGCGCGACAACGGAACATGGGGACCGAACTACGCCAACGTAATGGGCAACATCATCGGGGGAGCCATTGCCAACCTCTATTACCCGCCGTCGCAGCGCGGCGTCGGGCCCACTTTCGAGCACTCCGCCTCCGTCACAGGATACGGAATCCTCGGAGCGGAAGTCATCGAATTCTGGCCCGATATCGCCCACCATTACGTCAAAAAACACAGAGAGAAAATTGCCCGCCAGGCGGCGCAGCAGGATGCGGTGCAGGCAGACGCGCCCAGCAAGCCGTAATCGCGCCGCCATGCCGCTCTCAAAATTCGGCGCTTCAGTTAAACTGATCCCGTTTGTTCGCGAGGTAAATCAGTTTGAACCGCTGCCATCTGTCGCTCTGTCTTCTTGTAGCATGTTCCATAGCCGCAGCCGCGCAGTCCAGCGCGCCACTCGCACCGACGCCGCCCATGGGTTGGAACAGCTGGGACGCCTACGGCCCCACCATCACCGAAGCCCAGTTCAAAGCCAACGTCAACTGGCTGCACCAGCATCTCGAGCCCTACGGCTGGCAATACGTCGTCGTTGATGAGGGGTGGTATCTCGCGAACCCCGACAGCTCCGCCAATCCTGGCTACACTCTCTCCGCCGAAGGACGCTACCTGCCCGCTGCCAACCGCTTCCCCTCCGCCGGTGCCCAGCAGAGCTTCAAACCGCTGGCCGACTACGTCCATTCCCTCGGCCTCAAGTTCGGCATTCACATCATCCGCGGAATTCCCCGCGAAGCCGTCGAAAAGAATCTCCCCATCGCTGGCTCGACCTTTCACGCCGCCGACGCCGCCAACCGCTCCGACGTATGCCGCTGGAACTCCGACAACTATGGCCTCAAAAACAACGCCGCCGCTCAGGCCTACTACGACTCCATCGCCCGTCTCTACGCAAGCTGGGGCGTCGACTTTCTCAAAGTGGACTGCATCTCCTCGCCGTACAAAGCCGATGAAATCCGCATGGTGAGCACCGCTCTCAAAAAGACTGGCCGACCCATCGTCCTGAGCCTTTCTCCCGGCCCGACCCCGCTCGAAGACGCCGCAAATGTCCGCCAGTACGCGCAGCAATGGCGCATCTCCGACGACTTCTGGGATATCTGGTCCGCCCCGCAGGACAAAAACGGGTTCCCGGCAACAATTAAAACTCAGTTCCGGATTCTCGCCAAATGGTCACCGTGGGCTGACCCGGGCCACTGGCCCGATGCCGACATGCTGCCCATCGGCTACCTCGGCCCGCATCCCGGCTGGGGTTCGCCGCGCCAGTCGCGCTTCACGCACGACGAAGTCCGCACCCTCATCACTCTATGGTCCATCGCTCACTCGCCGCTCATCCTCGGAGCAAACCTCACACGCCTGGACGCCGCAACCGAAGCGCTGCTCACGAATCCCGAAGTTCTCGCCGTAGATCAGCGCTCGACAGAAAACCACCCTATCGAAACCGCGCCCGGAGGCGATACACAGGCCAGCGCCATCGTAATCTGGACCGCACGCGAAGGGTCCGATGTCATCCTGGCCATCTTCAATCGAAGCGACGCGCCCGCCACCATCGCCTCCCAGCCCTGGAATAAACTCGGAAGCCAATTCGGCCTCGATAAAACCCTCTACCGAGTCCGCGATCTATGGCAAAGAAAATACCTCGGCGCACAGTCCTCGCTCTCCATAACGCTTCCGCCGCACGGCTCCGCGCTGCTCAGCCTCAGGTGATAAAGGCGCCTCACGGAACTGAAATCGGAAAGGGTGCGCTCTCCATCACGGCAGATTTCTGCGTCTCACAACACGCGCGCTTCAACCTGGTCAGATCCGCCTGCATCTCCTTGTTCTCCGCTAAAGAGAGCAGCACTGCGTCCAGGATAGAATCCGCCCCGTTGTTTTCAGGTCGCCGGATCCTGTAATGCATCCACTTCCCTTCGCGCCGCGCGCTGACAATTCCGGCGCTCCGCAAATACGCAAGATGTCTCGAAATCTTGGGCTGGGGCTGCTGCAAAATTGCCACGAAATAGCAAACACATACCTCGCGCCCGGCCATCAGGTTCAACAACCGCAGCCGCGTCGGATCGGCAAGCGCCGCAAAAAGTCTCGCCAGGTTGAACGTTTTGGAATGTTTGCTCATAAAATCATCATATATGCATTGACGGATATATCCGGAATAAATATATTCGTCTTAGCGAATGTGAGGCCCTGCCAATGGACATCAATACTCTGGTTCAAAACAAATATGGCTCTGTCGCGCGGCAGGTGCTTGAGGGCGGCAAGGCCGCCTGCTGTGATCCCGCGCTCGGTTGCTGCGACCCGATCACAAAGAATCTGTATGCCGACGAGGAAAAAAACACGCTTCCAGAAAACGCGGTCCTCGCCTCGCTCGGTTGCGGCAATCCCACCGCGTTGATTGACCTGCAGCCCGGTCAAACCGTGCTCGACCTGGGATCAGGCGGCGGAATCGACGTGCTGCTCTCCGCCCGGCGCGTAGGACCAGCCGGCAAAGCCTACGGCCTCGACATGACCGACGAGATGCTGGCGCTGGCCCGCGAGAACCAGAAGCAGTCGGGCCTCGAAAACGTCGAATTTCTCAAAGGTACAATCGAAGATATTCCCTTGCCCGACAACGCCGTCGATGTTGTCATCTCAAACTGCGTCATTAATCTCTCCGCCAACAAGGATCGCGTTCTGGCCGAGGCCTTCCGTGTGCTCAAGCCGGGCGGCCGCTTTGCCGTCTCCGACGTAGTGGTGCGCGGCAAAGTTCACGAGCAGGTCCGCCAAAGCATGTTGCTCTGGGTCGGCTGCATCGCCGGCGCGCTCGAAGAGTCAGAGTATCGCACCAAACTCGAAGCCGCCGGATTCGCGGACATATCTCTCGAGCCAGTCCGCGTTTACAACATTGAGGATGCCCGGCAATTCCTGACCGAAGCCGGAATCGACGTAGACCAGATCGCCCCTCAGGTAGACGGCAAGTTCATGAGCGCCTTTATCCGGGCAACAAAACCCGCCAGCGAAATATGCTAAGGCAGCCATGAGACACAACCGCTACAACGTTCTGTTCCTCTGCACTGGAAACTCCGCTCGCTCGATCATGGCTGAGGCAATCCTCAACACGAAAGGCAGGCTTGATTTCACCGCCTTCAGCGCAGGCAGCCATCCGTCTGGAACTGTACATCCCGAGGCTCTCAAGCAACTCCAGACAGCGAGGATTTCGACAGAAGGACTCCGCAGCAAATCCTGGGACGAATTCGCCGAGGCTGGAGCTCCGGAGATGCACTTCATCTTCACTGTCTGCGACAACGCCGCGAATGAGGTTTGCCCAGTCTGGCCGGGGCATCCAATGACCGCCCATTGGGGAGTACCCGATCCTGCGGCAGTAAAAGGTCTGCCGCTGGAAGTTGAACGCGCCTTCCGCAGTGCATTTTCGACGCTCGACCGCAGAATCTCCCTGTTTCTCGAGCTCCCGCTGGCCACGCTCGAAACCATGACCCTCCAGAACGAGCTGAAGCAGATCGGGCGTCGATGAAACCGACGCTCAGGCGGAGAATGGTGTCCGAGTTCACAGGCACAATGTTTCTGCTGACAGCGATCGTTGGCTCCGGCATCATGGGGGAGCGCATGGCGGGTGGCAATCTCGCCATCGTCCTGTTAGCCAACTCGATCGCAACCGGAGCCGCACTGGTTGCGCTGATTCTCGCCTTCCTCCCCCTGTCTGGAGCGCATTTCAATCCAGCCGTAACCCTCGCCGACGCACTCCACGGTGGGCTCCCGTGGCGCGAAGTTCCGGTGTACATGCTCATGCAGATTTGTGGGGCGTTCGCAGGTGTGGCCGTCACGCACTTGATGTTCGGTGAGCCATTGTTTTTCGCCTCAACGCATGTTCGAAGCGGAAGCGCGCAGATATTCAGCGAGTTCATCGCAACCTTCGGCCTGATGACGACGATATGGGGCTGCAACCGAAGCAGTCCGTCGCTTCTTCCCATCGCCATAGGCAGCTATATTACCGCCGCATATTGGTTTACTTCCTCCACGTCCTTTGCGAATCCCGTGGTCACTCTCGCCCGCGCGGCGACGAACACCTTCTCTGGAATTCGCCCCGGAGATGTGACAGGTTTCATTCTCGCTCAGCTCCTGGGCGCGATTACCGCAACATGCCTTTTCCGCTGGCTTTCGACCGCGCCCTCCATCACACCGACAAGCTGATCCGCATAAATTCGCAGCAAAATTCTCCTTACCTCGGCTAAAATCATCTCATCATCAATATGCCTGGTCGAAAGCAGATTAGGGCATTGCTGGCCATCGAAAACGAAATGGCCGCCAATGCTCTCCGTGGATACCTCCGCGGCCGTGGTGACGTCGCTGAACTCAACTGCGGCATCGATCTGCCCTCCACCATCCGATCCGGCCATCCCGACCTCATTTTCTTCGAATTGGATGAAAACGAAGCTCCGCTTGCCAGCCTGCGCCAGTTCTTTCCCGAACTCCCCGTCGTGGTCGTCTCTCCTCCTAGCCCTGCGCTGGCTTTCGCAGCAGCAAAGCTCGGAGCACGCGAGTTGCTCACTCTCCCGCTCGTCGAGCAGGTTCTTCCCGCCCGGCTCTCCCAGTTCCTTGACGCGCTTCCCAGCGACGACGCCGCGTTAACCGGCGAAGTGACCGTCCCACCGCCCGCTCCAGAGCCAACTCCTGGACTTCCGCAGCTCTTCAACGCCTCGCCCCACATGATCGAGGTGCGCGAGACCATCGAGAAGGTCGCCACCACCAGCGCTACCGTACTCATTCGTGGAGAGAGCGGCGTCGGCAAAGAAATTGCCGCTCGCCTCGTCTTTTCCCGCTCCCACCGCAGCCGGAACCCTTTCGTGAAGGTCAACTGTGCCGCCATTCCCCACGACCTGCTCGAAAGCGAGCTCTTCGGCTACGAAGCCGGAGCCTTCACCGGCGCCCAGCGCTCCAAGCCCGGCAAGTTCGAGCTGGCCAATGGAGGAACTCTTTTTCTCGACGAAATCGCGGAGATGCATCCCGCTCTTCAGGCCAAGCTTCTCCACGTCCTTCAGGATGGAGAGTTTGCCCGTCTAGGCTCAAAACGCGATACCGCCGTCGACGTGCGCGTCATCTGCGCCACCAACAAATCCCTCGAAGAGCGGGTCACCGCAGGCCTCTTTCGCGAAGACCTCTTCTATCGCATCAACGTCGTCACCGTGCATATCCCACCCCTGCGCGAACGCCGCAATGAGATTCCCATACTCATTCAGCACTTCATCGAGAGGTATGCCGCGCTCTATGCCCGAACCGTTGATCCCTTCGACCCCGCCGCGATGCAGGCGCTTATGCAATACGCGTGGCCCGGCAATATCCGCGAGCTTGAAAATATTTGCAAGCGTTACGTAATCGTCGGCAACGCAACCCAGATCGTGCGGGAGATTTCCCTTCGCATCGCGGAGGCGTCCGCACAAGCCGCAGGGGCTTCCTCTTCTGCGCCAGACATCCAACCCCAGACGAGTCTAAGGCCTTCCCTGCTCGAAATCGGCCACAAAGCCGCATGGCAGGCCGAGCGCCGAGCGATTCTCGAGATGCTCGTCGAAACCCAGTGGAACCGGCGGGAAGCCGCCCGCCGTCTCCGTGTCAGCTATAAAGCTCTACTGAACAAGATCAATCGACTTGACGAAGACGGACCTGCCACAAATAGGCATCCGTAAGCTACAAAGTGGTATTGAAATACCACCCAGCTTGGACAGCTTCGTTCGTGCTTCAAAGAAATTGCGGCTATAACTTCGAAGAAGTTACGGCTTCGGGTGATGTGGGCAGCTTCCATATCCGAAGCGTATTGATCCGCGAATACGAGCGGTGATGGAGCGACCAACCGATATTCGGAACGGTCACCGAAAAAACCAGGACTGCACCTGGCGCCGGTTGTTCGTATGAGTCGTAATATTTTGCACCCTGCGCTTGCGCCCACTCCACGGTCTTCCCGTGATGGTCGTTCAAGTATCGAATCAAGTCCGGTCGCGTAATTCCCCCCGTGTCGATCAGCGGATGCTGTGAATCGAAGGCCATCTCACCGATCGAATAAATGGCGAGTGCATCCGTCGGGGGCAAGTCGTTATGAACAAAGGCCGCCATTTCTGCTATTTTCTGGTCTTCAACTCCTTTGTTACGAACAAGTGGCCACGTTGCTATGACGCTCACAACCACTGCCGCGAGGAGTGCTCCCGCAAGGCTCACTCGATACGCCAGCCGGGGAAGACGCTGGTAATTGAACACCAGCATCGCAAGCATCAACTCAGGGGCCGTCACAAAGATATAGCGCGTTTGCACATAGGTGTGATCCACAATGTAGAAAACTGTGGCAACCAGGGACCAGACGACGAAAATCCAGGTTGCTGCAGGCAGAATTCCCAACAGGTTTCTTTCACCGGAATCTTTTTTAATAGCTGCCGGTCGCACCGCCGCGAATATCGCCAGCCCGGCAATTTCGGCAAGAATCAGAGGAAATCCAAGACCGTACACATTAAGCAGGCGCTTGACCACCGATTGGCCCGGACCCGCGCGTTTAGCTGCATTGGTGTTGGGAACGATGTGTCCGAAAGCATGGAGCGCATACGCCGACCACGCTGCCAGCGGAGCTGCAACAAGGATTAATCCCGCCAGGAGTGCCAGCATCTTCGTCCCTGAAAAAGTGTCCCCCGGAAGCCGCAGCCACTGCCAAAGCAGCAGCAGGCACACTAGCCCTGTGAATACCAGCATTTCGGGTCTAAGAACGGGCGCCACGCCCGCCAGAAAGCATCCTGCAAAAAAGCTCGCCCAGGTCGGAGTTTCTCTCACCGCCACCAGCGCTCCCCAAAAGGCCAGCCCCGTTGCCGTCAGAGCTTCCATGCCGGAGAAACTCCAGTAGCAGAAGTATGGATTCGTGACCAACAGCAGCACCATCGCCGCTGCAAATGTTTTGTTGTTGTCCAGGTTTTTTGTCAGGTGTTTGGCGAAAAAATATGTTCCCGCCACGGCAAATATCGCCCCTAGCGCCGTCAGAATCTTTCCCGCCACCAGCCAGTTCGGGACCACAGAGTGCATTGCGGCCAGTAGTAGCACCCAGAGCGGAGAGGTATCTCCGTTCACGAGCAAGCCATTGAAAGAATATCCGTGGCCTTCGACGATATTGCGCGCAAATTCCAGGTGAATATAGGCATCGTCTTCCCAGTAGTGCCAGGCGTGTACGAACCAGCAAACACACCAAAGTGTCGCGATCACCAGAATCCAGCTGGCGATGACAGAATCCGAAGCGTTCCGTTGAGGAATCGCTCGCGGTACAGTTGTGCTTTGTGAAAACATTGCTGTCCTTGAGGGGGTTAGACGCGATGCAGTTCCGCCGTCGACTAAATCGAATCTGCCAGAATAAAGTCTTGGTCGCTGTCAGGATGAAATCTTAGAGTACCAGAGCCCCAACATGTCCAAAAATGGACCTCAGCTCGGGCCGTCTCTTAAGAAAATCTCACGGGGTTGTGGAAAACAGGCATCCCGTTGGAACCGGGATTGCATCTTACTGATCATTCGTAGAGGCAACTACAGGCTACATCAGCCCACCTTCGCTGTGAATCTCTCTGTTCGTATGTCTGCTCTTTTTTGCAGACACTCTTCAAAATCGACTCTCTTGGATATCCCTTCCACCCAAATGCCTCTTGAGCGGGTCCGCTGGAAAGCGGACCCACTTGCTCCTCCCTCCGCATTCATCCTCTGCTGAATCCCGTGCCTTAAAATAACGTATGCGCCTCTCTCCCCAATCTCCTGCCACAATTGAAGGCGCCATTCAGGAAATCGACCGGCTTCTGGCGACCGTCGGCCTCAGTCACGGCGGTCGAAAGCTCATGGCCGCAGGGTTCGAGCGTCAGGCAAAGCACCCCCGGCAGCTTAGTCCGGCGCGCCCCGTCAAGACGCGAGTCTCAAAAAACCAGCTCGAAGTCCTCCGTTCCCCGCTCCTCGCCGAAATCGACTGGCTTGTCAGCGGCTTCAGCACACGCACTGGCGGCAACTCCGGCGCTTTCAACCCGGGCCAGCGCGCAGGGGAACTGAACCTGGGCTTCACCCCCGCCGACTCCAGAGAAAACGTTCTCGAAAACCGCAACCGCTTCCTCCGCGAAGTCACCGGTTCCCCAGCGTTTTCGATGGCCACCCTCCGCCAGATTCACTCTTCGCTGATCCGGCGCGTCACCGCTAAGGATGCCGGAGAGGAGGCTGGCTGGAAGGCCGACGGAATGATGACCGCCGAACCCCGCCTGCTGCTGGCCATTCAGACCGCCGACTGCATTCCCATCCTGATCGCCGACCGCAAAAAGCGCGCTGTAGCCGCATTCCATGCCGGCTGGAGGGGAACCCTGAAGCGGATCGTCGAAAACGGCGTAGGCCGCATGAGACTTGAATTCGGCAGCAACCCGCGTGATCTCGTTGCCGCCATCGGTCCGGGCATCGGCCAGTGCTGCTACGCGGTGGGCGAGGAGGTGCGCAGCGAATTCCTATCGCAGTTCGCTTACGCCCAGGATCTATTTTGCGATGTGTACGATTCCGACCCGATTAGAGAAAAATATCCGTTGCTGTTTCTCACCGCGCGTGCGCCGGGTCACAGCAACACCGGCCCCAGCCTGCATCTCGATCTTGTCGAAGCGAACCGCCGCCAGCTGCTGGACGCTGGCCTGAAGGCCGACGCGATCTCTGTGTTCGGCGATTGCACCAGTTGCCGCACAGACCGCTATTTTTCCTACCGCGCCAGCCAGGGATTCACCGGCAGGATGCTCTCCGTCATCGGGATCCGGTAGCGACAACGCCACGCTCGATGCCGAACGGCGGAACATGGCGAGCAACATACATGCCAATGAGGATTACGCTGTTTCGCCCGGATTCACAAGATCGCGCAGTTCTTTGCTGGGCTTGAAGTAAGGAACACGTTTCGCCGGAACATCCACCTTCGCGCCGGTCTTCGGATTGCGTCCGATGCGGGGTTTGCGTTGACGGATTCGGAAGCTTCCGAATCCACGAATCTCGATCTTGTCGCCGGCCTTCAGAGCCCCGATCACGGCATCGAAAATGGTGTCGACAATCACTTCGCCGTCGCGCCGGGTAAGATCGCCAATCTGCGTGACTTCCTCAACCAGTTCTGCTTTTGTCATAGTCAAACGTGCTCCAGACTCAGGGTAACCCTTTTTTACAATAGTAGATGCGGGAAATTCTGGATATCGTGCCCAAAAAGCGAAAAACGACGCCCGGAACGCTTTTCTGGCCACCAAGATAACGATATGATACGAGAAGATATCGCTCAAAACAGCTCGCGCACAAAGTGAAAGTCGACTACAGCATCGTAATTCCCGCCTACAACGAAGAGGCGCGCATCGGAGCCACACTCGCTGAAGTGGTCCGCTGCGTCCAGGAAAATGCGTGGAGCGCCGAAATCATCGTAGTCGACGATGGATCAATCGATGGCACCCCGGCTATCGTGAAAGCGGTTGCCGCGCAATACCCTATCGTCCATCTTCTTCCCAACGGGGCCAACCGGGGCAAAGGCTACAGCGTTCGCAATGGCATGCTGCACGCCAACGGCGAAATTGTTATGTTTACTGACGCCGATCTCTCCTCTCCCATGCAGGAGGCGCATCGCCTCTTCAATGCCATTCGAAGAGGTGCCGACGTGGCCATCGGCTCGCGCTGGCTGGAGCGCGGACGCCAGACCATTCAGCAGCCGCTCTACCGCCAGTTTTTCGGCCGCTGCTTCAACTTCGTTACTCGAATGATCATGCGGTTGCCCTTCGCTGACACGCAGTGCGGATTCAAGGCTTTCACCCGCGAGGCTGCACAAACCGTTTTTCAGCTCCAGCGCATCGAGCGCTGGGGATTCGACCCGGAAATCCTCTTCATCGCCCTGAAGCAGGGTTATACCGTGCGCGAAGTGCCGGTAACCTGGGGCCACGATGAGCGTTCGCGCATCAGTTATTTGAAAGACGGCCTGAAGATGCTCGAAGAATTAATATTCATCCGCTGGAACGCTCTCACCGGAGCTTACAGAAAGTCCGTCGAGAAATGTATCCCGCAAGTACCTTAGACAAATGAAAAGAGCGCCCGCAAAGGACGCTCTTTTCATTTGAAGGGTAGAATCTCAGGAAGCAATCCGGCGGCTTACTTGCTGAGTCGTCTGCCCCATACGCAGGACGGGCTTGATCACTATCCGAACACCGTCGCCTGTCTTCTCCAGAAGCATCGTCTGCGAGCACACTCCGCACAACCAGTAGTGCTCCATGCGATGCCTCGACTCCGCGCCATCGCTCGTCTCCGCGTCGAAGACAAAAACTCGGCCCTCGCGCAGGTAATGGAGCGGTTTCGCGCATTTTGGATTTGCGCAATTATTCACCATTGATTTCTCCAGCCTAGGCGCAGCGTATCACGTCTTTGTTACCTCCCAGTTAAGATGCGTGCGCCCCCATCCTGAGTTTCTTTATTTCTCCTTGAGTTTCTTTCCCATAGAATGCCCGCAACAGGAGCCTCTATGCGAGAATAGGCAGTTCGGCTTGAAACAGAATCCATGTCCATTCTTCGCTCCGCCTTCATCTCTCTCTCCCGCAACCAGCCGCTACGTCACTTCTCCGAGCAATCCGCGCTTGGCCGCCGCATGTCCTCCCGCTTCGTTGCCGGCATGGAGGTCGAAGACGTTCTCCGCGCCGCCCAGTCCCTGCAGAATCAGGGCATAGCCTCCACCCTGGACAGCCTCGGCGAAAACGTCAGCACGCCCGGGCAGGCGCGGCGTTCGGCGGAAATTTACCACCGCCTCCTCGACGCAATATCTGAACGAAAGCTCAAGGCCAACGTAAGCGTCAAGCTCACGCAGATGGGCATGGACCTCGGTCATGACCTCGCCGGTGAAATCGTCTCCGAGCTGGTCGATCACGCCGTCGCTGTCGACAGCTTCGTGCGCATCGATATGGAGGGCAGCGAATACACCCAGGCCACCATCGATCTGGTTGAGGCGCTGCACGCCAAACCCGCCAACCGCGGCCACGTCGGCATTGTCATTCAGGCCTATCTCCATCGCAGCGCCGCCGATATCGCCGCCCTGACGGGCCATGGCATCCGCATTCGTCTCTGCAAAGGTGCCTACAAAGAGCCGGCCAGCGTAGCCTGGCCCGAAAAATCCGAGGTCGACGCAAACTTCGTATGCCTCACCAAGACTCTGCTCGCCGGCAGCATCTATCACGGCATCGCCACACATGACGAAGCCATGATCGCAGCCGCCAAACGCTTCGTGCAGGAACGCCACGTTAACAAAAGCAGCTTCGAGTTCCAGATGCTCTTCGGCGTGCGCCGCGATTTGCAGAAGGCCCTCGTCGCCGAAGGCTACAACGTTCGCGTCTACGTCCCCTTCGGCTCAGAGTGGTATCCCTACTTTATGCGTCGCCTGGCGGAGCGCCCCGCCAACGTGCTCTTCCTCGCAAAAAATATGCTCAAGCAATAACTACTCGACCACAGAGTCAAAAAAACGCCGTAGCAATCGCCCCACCATTTGCGGCTGCTCCCACGGAGCGAAATGTCCGGCGTCGCGCAGCTCCGTGTACTCGGCACCATATCCGCCGTTACGAATCGTCTCCGCCAGCAGCTTCATGTCCCCCGGAGTAGAGACCGGGTCTTCGCCGCCAGCCAGTACAAACGCCGGTACGCGAATCCCGCGCGCCGTCTCCACCGAGTCGGGTCGAGCCGCCAGCCCTTGCTGCACAGCGATTACCGCCGCCGGACTCAATGTCTGCATCATCTCCCGCACCTCGGCCACGCGCTCCGGATGCCGCTTGTGAGCCGTCGGTCCGATGAGGTTTTCCAGCGTGGTTTCAATAAATTGGCCCGTCCCGCGCTCGCGAATCTTAGCTATCAATTCCTCGCGCTGCAACCGCCCGGTGCCGGTATCTTCCTGCGGCTTCGCACAGCAGAAGGCGAGCGCCAGAACCCGCGCCGGAGCCTTCCTCCAAAGCTCATACAGCGTATACCCGCCAATCGAGCAGCCCGCAAACAGCGCCTGCTGAATCTCAAGCTCATCCAGTAGCCGCACAAGATCCGCGCCAATCTGCTCGATTGTGATCGGCCCGCCCCCGGCCTCCGACTGCCCATGTCCCCGCAGATCAGGCGCGATGACCCGGTATCTCGCAGCAAGAGATTCCGCTGCTCCAAGCCAGAAACGATGATCGCAGGGCGTAGGATGCAGCAGCACAACCGCCGGCCCCTCACCCTGCACCGCATAGAAAAGACGAACGCCGTCCGAAGAATATTGCACGAGTCGAGTGTAAAGGATTTTTGCTGCGAAGTTCCCGCTCGCGCCTACTGCTCCCGCAGCGTACTGCCGGGATCCACATTGGCCGCGCGCATCGCAGGAACCGCGCACGCCGCCAGTGAAATGAACAGGAATAGCGCAGTCACGAGAAGATAAGTCGGCCAATCCAGAGTATGGACTCCATAGAGCAGACTGGATACAAATCGAGTGAGCGCTGCAGACGTCGCCAGTCCAGCACCAATGCCGATCCCGGCGAGCGCCAGCCCCCTTTCAAGAACAAGTCGCAGCACATCACCGCGTTGCGCCCCCAGAGCCAGCCGCAACCCCATTTCGCTCGTGCGCTGCGCAACCATATATGACAGCACCGCATAGAGCCCCACAGCGGCCAGCAGCAGGGCCATCGCCGCAAATGAAGTAAGCAGCAACATCGAGAAGCGCGGCTGCGAAGCAGCGTCAGAGAGCATGTCATCAAGTGTGTGGACACGGAAAAGGGAAACACTACGGTCGATGGAACTGACTTGCGCGCGCAACGGTGCGATAACACTGACGGGATCGCCTGCGGTGCGAACAACCAGATAGGGCGACGTGACGATAGTCTGAGCGAAGGGCAGGTAAAACATTGGCGGTGCGTCTTTGGTCAGGCTGTGCTGCTTCACGTCGCCCGCGATACCGACTATTTCGCGCGGGCCCTTGCCATGAACCCCGTCGTTGAGGCCGGCAGTGATGTGCTTCCCCAGCGCGTCTTCTCCGGGAAAGTATTTCCGCGCAAAGCTTTGGTTCACAATGGCGACGAGCGGCGCGCTTCCGGCGTCCGTTGGTGCAAAGTCACGGCCGCGAAGAATTGGGATGCGCAGCACGTTAAAGAAATTCGGAGTGACAACGGCCGTTCTGGCCTCTGGTTTGTCTCCGGGCGAGGTAAGATGACCCTCGGCATCAAAGGAAATCGAGATATCGCTGTCGGAAAACGGAATCGGCCAGCCTGCGGCGGCTGATCTCACGCCGGGAAGGCCGGCAATTCGCGGGAGAAGCTGATCGTAGAATTGCACGACCTTCGCGGAAAAATCCTTGCTGTCAGGGTATTCCAGCCTGCCAATAAGAATATTGCGATGGTCAAAGCCGGGATTCACCGAAAGCACGCGCACGAAGCTGCGGATGAAGAGTCCTGCGCCAATCAGCAGGATCAGGCCAAGCGCGGTTTCTGTCACAACCAGCGCGCTATGCAGGCGGTGCTGTCCGCGCGCGCTGGTGACGCTTCGCATCCCCTCTCGGAGAGCCAGCGATGGTTCAAGCTTCGACATGCGCCACGCGGGCAGCACTCCGAAGAGCAGCCCGGTGAGCGCCGAGGCGGCGATGGTGAAGGCCAGAACGGCGGCATCGACAGGGATGGTGTCGAGCCGCGGCAGATTCTGCGGAATAAAGCTCAGCATCGCCTTGAGAAAAAGCGTAGAAAAAATCAGGCCGAGCATGCCGCCGAACATCGAGAGCACAACGGATTCGACCAGAATCTGTCGGATGATTTCACCGCGAGTTGCTCCCAGCGCCGCGCGAAGGGCAATCTCCGCGTGACGGCGGGAGGCGCGCGCCAGCAGCAGCCCCGCGACATTGGCGCAGGCAATCAGCAGCAGAAAGCAGACGGCAGAAAAGAGGATGCGCAGCGCCGGACGGGAATCCCCAACGATCGCTTCCAACTCCGGCTCAACGTGTGCAGAGAAGAACTGCTTGTTCGATTCCTGTTATTGCGCGGCCAGGTTACGGTCGATCAGGCTCATCTCCGCGCGCGCCTGCTCGACCGTCACGCCCGGTTTGAGGCGTCCAATAACGGTGAGTGCGTCAAAGCCGCGCTGCTGCGTTGCAGGTTTGTCACCTTCGGGGTCGACGGCATCCGCAGCAAGCGTGACCCAAAGCTCAGGCGCTGGATTCTCTATCGGGAAAGCAAATCCATCCGGCATCACTCCCGCAACGGTATAGCTTGAACCATTGAGCGTGATGGTCTGGCCCGCAATATCCGGACGGGAGCCGAACATCGATTGCCAGAACTGATGGCTCAGAATCACAACATGCTGGCCAGGCTTCTCGTCCACAGGCGCAAAGTCGCGGCCCAGCGCGGGATGAATGCCAAGCACGCGGAAGAACTCCGCCGAAACAATCTCGCCATCAAGGTTCTGAGCATCACCTGCGTTCGTTAGCGTAAAGTTCCCATCGCGATACGAAGCCATCGCGCTGAACGAGCGCTCACGCGCGCGCCAGTCGAAGAAATCGGGGTAACTCAGGCTGGTGGGGCTAACGGTTCCAGCCACTTGGTCCTCGTGCTGGAGCGACATCAGCCGATCTGGCTGCGGAAACGGTAAGGGACGAAGCAGGACGGCATTCACCAGGCTGAAGATGCTGGTAGTAGCTCCAATGCCGAGCGCTAGCGTAAGAACCGCGGTGAGCGTAAAACCGAGATTCTTGCGTAACTGGCGTAGAGTGAACCGCAGGTCTTGAAACAGCGTATGCATGGGCAGCACCTGAGGGGAATTTCAGGCACGCAAAGGCCCATTCTCGCGGCTGTCCCAACTACAAGAAAAAATGGAATTTTGATCGAGGGCGTCAAAAGCCAACCTGTCCGGAAATGGACTGCGGTGTCCACCCGAGTACAGCCATGGGCAAAGCAAAACGGGAGAGCCATCCGGCTCTCCCGTTCGGTAAACTGCTGCAAACTAGACCGGCTGAACGTTCTCAGCCTGCAGGCCCTTGGGTCCCTTTACGACGTTGAACTGCACACGCTGCGCTTCCTGAAGGCTGCGGAAGCCGTTGGCGTTGATCGCCGAAAAGTGAACGAAGATGTCCTCGTTGTTGCTGTCGCGGGTGATAAAACCGAAGCCCTTAGCGTCGTTGAACCACTTAACAATGCCCTGTTCCATGATGGGTATTCCTTTGGTGTTGGTATTCGCTTGAAAATTTCGAGGAAGGTGTAGCGGCAGGCAGTGCTAAGAGCATTACGTGCGGTGTTAGACCCACTCGTGTACGAGCGTAACTTAAGTATACCTCAGTTCAGGCTCGTCTCTATCGCATGAACAGAATTTAATCAGCCATATAAAGCCATCTACGACCGGTACTGCTGCACCATCAGCATCACCGAAAGAATGCTGACAACGATCGCCGTCAACCATGCTATGGTATTGAACCAGAGCGAGTTCGTGTGCTTCCCCATCAAATCCTTGCGGTTAATCAGCAACAGCATCAGCACAATCACAATCGGCAGCAGAATCCCGTTGAGAGCCTGCGATTCAATCGCCCATTTGATCAGCGGAAAATTCGGAATCAGCACGACAGCCGCGCCGCCCGCGATCAGAGCCGTATAAAGCCAATAGAAGAACGGCGCTTCCTTGAACTTTTTGTCCACGCCCGATTCCACACCGAGGCCCTCGCAAACCACATAAGCCGTCGATAGCGGCAACACTGACGCCGCAAAGAACGAGGCGTTGAACAACCCGAACGCGAACAGCAGAAAGGCATACGATCCGGCCAGCGGTTTCATGGCCAAAGCCGCGTCCGAAGCGTCCTGAATCGATCCCAGTCCATGCGCATACAGCGTGGCCGCACAGGCAACAATAATGAACCACGCAACTACGTCCGTAAAAATCGACCCAACGATGACATCCAGCCGCGAAGCAGCATAATCCTTCACGCGGACGCCCTTCTCCACAATCGAGGATTGCAGGTAAAACTGCATCCACGGCGCAATCGTCGTGCCGATCACGCTCATCACCATAAAGAGATATCCGCTGTCTTTCCACACACTGCGCGCAGGCAGCTTGATCGTCGCCACCATCGCCGTGTGCCAACTCGGCTGTGAAAGCACCCCGGCGATGATGTAGGCAATATAAAAAACCGAAGCGACCAGAAAGATCTTTTCGACATTCTTATAATCGCCCCGCACCGCCAGCAGCCAGACCAGCACGGAAACAATGGGCACCGAAATGTACTTACTCAGATGAAACAACCCCAGGCTGCTGGCCGCGCCCGCAAATTCGCCGATCACGTTGCCGAAGTTCACCAGCACCAGCAGAAACATCACGATCACCGTGACGCGCAGCCCAAACTCTTCGCGGATCAGGTCGCTCAGGCCCTTGCCCGTCACCACCCCCATGCGCGCGCACATCTCCTGCACCACGATCAGCGCAATCGTAATCGGAATAATTGTCCAGAGCAGCGCATAGCCATACTGCGCACCGGCCTGCGAGTAGGTAAAGATCCCATTGGGATCGTTGTCCACATTCGCAGTAATAAATCCCGGCCCAAGCACGGCAAGGAACAGCAGAATCCGGGTTTTCCAGCTCTTGAGCATGCAATCGAATCAGCCAGCGGCTCCTACGCGAACATATCAGAGACGCCGCTCATCTACCCTCTCGCAGGAATGCGATCACATGATCGGCCTCAACCACGCCCACCAGCTTTCCCTGCTCATCAAGCACCGGCAAAGCACGCAGGTTGTATTTATCGAATAACTCCGCCACCTGATGTTCATGCGCATCGACTGGGCAGGAAATGAACCGCGCCTCGGCCAACGCGTCCAGCCGCGTCTCCGCCTTCGCCAGCACCAGCCGCGCCAGCGGAACTACTCCTTCCAGCACTTCCTTCTCATCGATCAAATAAATTTCCGTAATCGTTTCGATATCCCCGTCGAACTCGCGCAGCGCATGAACCGCGTCCGCCACCGTGGCCGTTTTCGCCACCGCGACATACTCCGTCGTCATGCGCCCCGCGGCAGAGTCTTCGCGGAAGACCAGCAGCTCTTCCACCTCCTGCCGCTCTTCGGGATTCATCTCCCCCAGAATCGCTTCCGATCGCGAATTCGGCAGTTCCGCCAGCAGATCGGCCGCCGCCGACGGATCCATTTCTTCGACAATTCCCGCCGCCGTTTCCGAGTCCAGCGACTCCATCATCGACTTCTGCAGCTTCGGCTCGACCTCCTCCAAAGCCTCAGCCGCGACCTCCTCATCCAGCGTCGTCAGAATCGCTTCGCGCTCCGCGGGAGCCAGGTCTTCTAGAATGTCGGCAATATCTGAAGGATGCAGTTGCGCCAGCCGCTCGTGTTCGATCTTCAGCTTCACCCGCCGCGCCGGATCCACCTCGATCATGTCCACGAATTCCCACGGAATCACCCGCGCCGGGAACCTTTTCACAACCGCGTCCAGAGCGCCCGCCGGCAGCGTCCCCTGCAGCATCCGCCGCACTGCACCGCGCAATCCCACTTCCACTTCCCGCACGCGCAGGTCTTCGATGTCGTCCTGCTTGAACCACTGCAGATCCACATCGTTCACGCGGACCACTTTTCGTCCGTGAACATCAATAATCTGGCGATCCAGCAGATCTTGTCGCAGAAAAATGTAATCCTCACCGCCGCGCAGCGTCTGCAACTCGACTTCACCGCGCAGCTCCAGCGTGCCGCTGGGAGTCGGCCGCAAGCCGGAGGCCGGAACCAGTTCCGAGCCTTTGCGCGTCTTCAGTACCAGCCCTGCAACTTTCCCCGCATCCGCTCCAGTGCCCACAGCCAGGTCTTTCACGCGCCCGCGCAGCCGCCCCTGGGCATCGGTCACAGGCGTGCCCAACATCGTAGTCAGCGTCGGCGAAATGGCGTGTAGATCCCGCATCCTGAGTCTGGTTCCCCGCTGAAGTCTATCCTAAAACGGCCCTCATTCGGCGTTTCCGGCCCACCCAACGCTTGACATTGTTTTCTCCAGCAAGCAAACTGCGTCGTACAGGCTTAAACGTTTTCGCAACATTGTAAGATTCAAACACGTCATGCCGCAGCGCGAGGAAGAGCATTTGGCCGGACAACAGGCAAGCCGCATCACCTATACGCTCGAGTCCTCGCTGGACAGCGTGAATAAGGTGGAACAGACCGCCGAGCAACTGGCCAAAAAGGCTGGCATCGACGAAGATGAATTGTTCAAAATCACCATGGCCGTGCGCGAAGCTGCCGTTAATGCCGTCCTGCACGGCAACTCGTACGATCCGGACAAGCGCATCACCGCATCTTTTGAGAACACCGGCGACTCGCTCGTCATCCGCATCGCCGACCAGGGCAAAGGGCTCGATCCTGCAACTCTTCCCGACCCCCTTGCTCCGGAAAACCTTCTGCGCGGCTCCGGCCGCGGCATCTTTCTCATTCGCTCGTTCATGGATGAGGTACACTTCAAGCAATTGCATCCCGGAACCGAGCTCACGCTTATAAAACATCTGGGGACCGCTCAAACAGGTAGCTAAGGAGGAACTTCAGTGAGCATGAAAGTAACCACCCGTCAGGTAGACGGCGTAACTATTCTGGATCTCAGCGGACGCATCACTCTTGGTGAAGGCAGTGTGCAGTTGCGCGACGCCGTCCGCGATTTGTTGTCCAAGGGATCGAAGCACATTCTGCTGAACCTTGCCGACGTAAACTACATCGACAGCTCCGGCATCGGTGAGCTGGTAAGCGCCTACACCACTGTCCGCAATCAGGGCGGTGAACTCAAGCTGCTGAACCTCACCAAAAAGGTTCACGACCTGCTTCAGATCACCAAGCTCTACACCGTATTCGACGTCAAGGACGACGAGGCCAGCGCCATCGCCTCTTACACTCGCAGCTAATAAAATTTGTTGTAAAAGAAAGGCTGCCTCATCCGGGCAGCCTTTTTGCTTTCTTAGATGAAAACAATCGAAACCAGAGTGCGTTCCGACGACTGGATCCACGACCAAGGAGAGTGGCCACCGGAGACAGCTTCAGGATGGCGCGAAACCGGGCCCCGGGCACGTGTGGTTTTCGCGTGCTGGGATGGGAAGCGCGTGTCGCTGGACACGCAGTCCCTAGAACTTAACCGTAGGCGCGTTCTGCGAAGCCGCACTGGCTTCAAAGTAAGCATTGTTCGGCTGAAACCCCGCCATCCCGGCCCAAATGTTGTTCGGGAACTGCCGGATAAAGGTGTTGTAGTCGCGCAGCGACTCGTTATACCGCCGCCGCTCTACGGCAATCCGGTTCTCCGTACCTTCCAGTTGGTCCTGAAGCGCCAGAAAGTTCTGGTTCGCCTTCAAATCCGGATACGCCTCGGACAACGCCAGCAACCGCCCGATCGCCGAGTCAAGCTGCCCGTTCGCCTGGATCTCCGCTTTGGGATCGTGCGCGTTCAGCAGACC
This sequence comes from uncultured Acidobacteriaceae bacterium, assembly GCA_963743135.1. Taxonomy (GTDB): domain Bacteria; phylum Acidobacteriota; class Terriglobia; order Terriglobales; family Acidobacteriaceae; genus Silvibacterium. The sequence goes on along the minus strand of CAVUON010000005.1, from coordinate 585,286 downwards.
AGCCCGGGCATTCGCGATATCGGCAAACACCGTCTCTTCGTGGGTCGCATAGCCCTTCACCGTCGCCACCAGGTTTGGAATCAGATCGGCGCGCCGCTGCAACTGCGTCTGCACGTTCGACCACTGTGTCTGGACGGCAACCTGTTTGGCCACCATCTCGTTCCTGGCGCTCACATAGCTGCCAAAAATCATCACCAGAGCCAGAACCAGAACCACTACAACACCAACAAAAATCCACAGCCCACGACGCATCATCGTTCGCAATCTCCCTTAACGTAGCTCAATCTTACCAACTGCCGCCGGCCCCGCCGCCGCCGGTGCCTCCGCCGCCGAAACCGCCAAAACCGTCGCCGCCTCCGCCACCATCACCACCGCCGAAACCGCCGCCTCCACCGCCGCCGCGCCATCCACCGCCAAAAAACATTCCTAGCAGAAAGCCGATCAGCCCCGATCCGCCAAAGCGCGCCAGAAAAAGAATGATGAGCAGGACAACGATCCCGAAAAAGATCATCTGCCCCAGTCCGATATGCACCTGTTGCGGGGCAGATTGCTGGCCCTGCAACGGAGACAGCTTAACGCCCGCGTCCGCCGCAATGATCTGCGAAATCTGCCCCACGGCCAGCGTCATCGCACCATCAAAATCATTATTCCGCAGCATGGGAACCATGGCGCGGCCAATCTCGCCCACCCTGGCGTCCGGCAGAATTCCCTCCAGCCCATACCCCGTCGAAATGAATCGCTTGCGGTCGTTCACCGCCACCAGAATCAGCACACCCCGATCCTGATCCTGGCCACCCTTTGCGCCCAGCCCCCACGCCTGATAAAGCTGAACCGCGTAGTCCTCCACCGGAACATCGTCCAGCGTCTGGACCGTCACCACCGCAATCTGAGCGTGCGCCTCGTGGTCCACCTGTCCGCAAACCAGACCGAGTTGCTGAATCGTCTCCGGCGACAGTACATGAGCAAAGTCGCTGACATAGTCGGTAGGCTTGGGCAGGCTCTTGACCGGCTGGCACACCGCCGCGACTGAGAACAAACAAAGCAGCAGCGCCAGCCATCCGCGCCGGATTGATATTCGAGGCATCGCCGTAATTCTACAGAAAAGACAAAAACCGCACGTCTTCCCCGCGTTTCTGCGTCTGGACACTTTCTCTACGTTTTTTTGACAACACACGATTCCATCGCAGGAGTATGCTGATACCCCAGAAGCCGAAAGAGGCACGCCATGGCGCATTTTGAACGGATTCGCGATGTAATCTCAGGACCATTCAGTCCCGAAATCATGCAGCAGCGCACGGCCACCGGCTGGCAGCTTGTTTCAATCGAATGGCGGCGTGAGCTCCCCGGCGATGCCCCGGTCTCCGACGGCGCGTACGACGAAGAAATCCCTTACGGCCTGCGCATCTCCGATGACTGCATGCGTCTCGAGGTCGACCCGCGCGAACATCAGGCTCTCGTCCTGATGATGGAACTGCTCGTGCAGGACTTTCCGCTTTCCAACGTCGTCAGCGATCTGAATGAGAAAGGCTTCCGCACCCGCGCAGGCAAACCGTGGAGCCGAATCTCCGTCTTCAATATGCTCCCGCGCCTGATCCAGGTAGGCCCGACTCTCTTCTCGACCGAAGAATGGGAAACGCGGAGACAAAAGTTCGCGCGACTGGTATAGCCGCAGCCCCGCTACAGATTTGACCTCTGATTTTGCTGTGCTACTCTGTTCGTCCTCAACGAGAGGCAGTGCAGCGGTGTTTCCGCGACCAGCGGATGACCACCGTATGACGCGGTTTGCTGCTCAGGGGATGGGTTTATTGACGCCACTGGTTTAATCTAAAACGAGCTTTCAGGAGCCTCAATGACCACCTACAGTTTGGAAAATCAGGCGCGGCAGCGCAGACTATCGGCGGTCGGTGGATGAACTCGGCTACCCAGGAGGTCCGGAAGCAATCCGACACCGTTAAGGAAGATATGTATGCGCATTTCCCCCCGCGACTTTCGTAGGACCTTTTTCGACGACTACTTTATCCTTCGAAAGTTACTCGGCCGCCGGCGAAACGAAAATGCGGCAGCTTATCCTAACGTGGCGGGCTTTGCCTTCGACTGCATTACGTCCGAGATAATAATGTTCGGTCGATTCGAAAGGGTGCTGCTCGACATCGTCTTCTCGCGCCTCGATCGCTTCTCCAGCGTATTCAGGGAGACAACGGTCGTAGATGTGGGCGCGAACATTGGCAATCACTCGCTCTACTTCGCACAGCGCTTTGGTCAGGTGTGTGCGATCGAGGCGTCTCCGAAGACTTTTGAGCTGCTCTCCTTCAACATCAGGCACTCGGGATATTCCAACATCACGCCCATCCAGAGGGCGCTGGGCGAAAGCAGCGGCAAGCTAATGTTCGCGGAGCACCTCAACGAGGCAGGACGGTCTGGCGTCGTTGATCCGGCGAGCAAAATGTCCGACGTGCTGCGCGAACAGGCAGAACACATATTCGAGGTCGAGGTGGAAGCCGGCGATTCGGTGCTCTCTCATCGCAGCATGCTCCCGGTTTCGCTCATCAAAATCGATGTGGAAGGTTTTGAGCGTTCCGTGATCAAGGGTCTGAAATCGACAATCAAACGCTTCCATCCGATGATTCTGATCGAACAGCTTGCCAGTGAAGTTCAGACTGGCACAACGGAAACTGTTGAGCTCCTGCGGCAGTTCGGATATGACGAGTTCTACTCTCCGGAGAGCCACAACAAGCTGAGGAATCGCCGCGTGCGGCTACTTTCTAAATTGTTGTGGGGCGACACCGTAGATCTAAAGGCAATCGACTCCTTTTCTCCAAAGCACTATCCGATGGTCCTATGCTGCGCCAGCAGCAGCGCTTTCAGCCTCAAAGGAATCGCGTGATCTAGGCCACCCACCCAAAACTAGTCCCCGAGACCAACGTAGTGGCCACGAGAACCGAGTCCCCGGCACGCGCGAGTCTCACGTGCCGGGTGGAAGCAGAAGGCCGTGCGGCGAGCGCCTAGCTCTTAACGTCGTGGGCTTTGGCAATCTGCTCGATCATCTGGAGATGCCCATCGATCACTTGGCCCCCCACCTGCGCAGCCTGCTTCACGGTTGGATTTTGCGTATTTCCGGCCTCTTGCCTGAAATCTGCAGCGTCATTCTTGTGATCCTTGACCATGGCCGCGATATAGGCGTCGTCGAACTGCGTGCCCGATAGCGTCCCCAGCTTCGCTACTAGTTGCTGGTCCTTCTTTGAGAGACCTTTGGGGGCTTTCACACCGATCTGCTGGGCCACAAGCTTCATCTGGTTTCCCATTTGCGTGTGGTCATCCACCATCTTCTGCCCAAACTGCCTTACGTCCGCGCCTGAGCCCTTCTCCGCTGCCAGTTTGCCCAGCTCGACCTGGGCCATGCCGCCTTCCAGCGCCTTGCTGACAAAGGCCTTGTCCAGCATCGACCCCTCGGCAGTGTTCTCCTGCTGCTGCATCTGGTCTGGAGTGCTCATACCTGGAGTGCTCATACCCGGGTTGTTATTTGTCGGGGCTGTCGGATTCGAAGGCGAAGCCGATCCCATCGGCTGCTGCTGCGCAAACGCCGCAGCGCCGCTCAACAGCGCCACTCCGGAAAACATCAAAATTCTTTGCGAAATCTGCTTTGAAATCATCGGGGAACTCTCCTTGATCCGTTGACGTGTGCAATTTTCCTCGTCCTGCCTACCTTAAGGCGGATTGCCACTTTATCCCGGAAGTTGCCTCAATGCCAGCCTCAGGATATGAAATCGCAGGCCAAAACTGAACAACCATTTCTGCCTCGCGGCACCGCTTAACGCATTCCCAGAACAGGCAGATTCCAATGCCGCCACACGCTGATCATTCGCAGCAGAAAACAGATCACAATCCCCAGCCACGGCGACCGCCGTCTTCGGCAGTTTCAGTCTTCGGCCTGCGACCACCACCGCCGCTCCCGCCAGCGCCGCCGTCGCGCACACATCAGCCCGCAGAACCGTGGGGACCTGCGCCAGCAGCACATCGCGAATCGTGCCGCCTCCCACCCCCGTAACACCGCCCATCAGGATTGCAATAAAAGGATGAATCCCAAACTCCAGCGCCTTTTCCGCTCCGGCCATCGCGAACAGGCTCAATCCCGCCGCGTCCAAAACCAGCATCAACGACGCGGGAATATGCTTTACCGGCGACTCGAACAGAAACACGGCGCCAGCTCCCGCAAAAGCAATCGCCCCATAACGCCAGTCGCGAATCGAATTCGGCGGAATTGCCCCGATCAGCACATCGCGAATCGTGCCGCCGCCCAGCGCCGTAACAAACGCCAGAACCATCGCACCCAGCAGGTCCAGATGCCCCTTAGCCGCAGCCATCGCGCCTTCCACGGCAAAAACCAGAGTCCCGGCAAAATCAACCGCCAGCAGCAAAGCGCCGGGCTTCAATCGAAACTGCGGCTTCAGAACCATCCTCCATCTCCTCCGCGGAGCGCACACCGGCTCGCCAGAATTGTAGCGTCTCAAATGCGCAGCTTGAGTTTTTTAAGGTGTCAACGTTAGTCACCGAAAAACCGATTCCCACGAAGTCATGGCGCTTACGGGAAATTGCCTGGTTAGCTGAAATCGTCTTCTGATAAGGGGGCACCTTCTTGCTGTTCATTGCCGTGCGAACGCTATTGCGCGAAGCGCGTACCGCTGGACGCGCAGTCCCTTTATCCTGAACATATGCCTATGAACACCGAGCCGGCTCCGCCCATCGCGCCAATTCATCCTGTAGAAACAGAAATCCATTCCCGCACCCTCGCCGACGACTACGCCTGGCTGCGCGAGCGCGAGAACCCCGAAGTCACCGCCTACCTCGAAGCCGAGAACGCCTACACAGACGCCGTCACCGCGCCCGACGAGTCTCTTCGCAAGACCCTCTACGACGAAATGGTCAGCCATATCAAGGAGACGGACGTCTCCGTCCCCTTTCGCGAAGGCAATTTCTGGTACTACTCGCGCACCGAGCAGGGATCGCAATATCCCATCTACTGCCGCAAGCCAGGAATCATTAAAGACCCAACCGAAGCAATAGACGAATCCGCGCCGGAAGAAGTCGTTCTCGACGTCAACGAACTAGCTAAAGACCAGCCCTACATGGCCGTGCAGGCGCTCACCGTCTCCGACGACGGGACCCTGCTGGCGTACTCCATCGACAACACCGGCTTCCGCCAGTACACCCTTCAGGTCAAGGACCTCCGCACAGGCCAGCTCTTGCCCGAAAAAGTCGAACGTACCGGATCAGTCACCTGGGCCGCCGACAATCGCACCCTCTTCTACACCATCGAAGACGAAATCCAAAAGCGCCATTACCGCTTCTACCGGCACACGCTTGGGGCACCGCACTCCGAAGACGCGCTCCTCTACGAAGAAACCGACGAGCGCTTCAATATAGGAGCAGGCCGCACTCGCGACGGCCAGTACCTGATCCTCGAATGCGCAAGCCACACCACCACCGAGGAGCGTTTTCTCCGCGCCGACACACCCGCCGGCGAGTGGCAGCTCATCGAGCCGCGCCGCGACAACATCGAATACTACGCCGGCCACCGCAACGGACTTCTCTACATCCGCGTCAACGACACCGGACGCAACTTCCGCCTCGTCACCGCGCCCATAGCCGCATCCTCAAGCGCCAATTGGAAAGAAATCCTTCCCCACCGCGCCGACGTCATGCTCGAAGACGTCGACTTCTTCGCCGCGTTCTACGTAGCTTGTGAGCGCCGCGACGGACTCCAGCACCTGCGCGTAGTCCCCTTCACCGGCCAAGGCGCCGAATCGGGCGAGTCGAGTGAAATCGCCTTCCCCGAACCCGTCTACAGCGCGCACCCCCACACGAACCGCATCTTCGACACCACAAAATACCGCTACGGCTATCAATCGCTCGTAACACCCGGCTCCATCTTCGAGTACGACATAACCACCCGCGAATCTAAATTGCTCAAACAGCTCGAAGTGCCGGGCGGCTTTGACAAATCGCTCTACACCTCCGAGCGCCTCTCCGCCAAAGCTAAAGACGGAGTAGAAATCCCGATCTCGCTCGTCTACCGCAAAGACAAATTCCAGCGCGGCAAGAACCCGCTCTTCGTCTACGGATACGGCTCCTATGGCTACTCGTTACCCATCGCGTTCAACAGCAATCGCCTAAGCTTGCTCGACCGCGGCTTCGTCCTCGCCTACGCCCACATCCGCGGCGGCGGAGACATGGGCAAGCCCTGGCACGACGCCGGACGCCTCATGCACAAACGCAACACCTTCACCGACTTCATCGCCGTGACTCACCATCTGCTGAACCAGGGCTACGGAGACCCCACCCGGGTTGCCATCGAAGGCGGCAGCGCCGGGGGACTGCTCATGGGCGCAGTCGTCAATCTCGAACCCAGCCTCTTCCGCGCCGTAGTGTCGCATGTTCCGTTCGTAGACGTCATCAACACTATGCTCGACGCCGCGCTTCCCCTCACCGTCCCCGAATATGAAGAGTGGGGCGACCCCAACCAGCCCGAAGCCTTCGACTACATGCTCGGCTACTCGCCCTACGACAATTTAGAAGCAAAATCCTACCCGGCCATGTTAGTAAAAACCTCGCTCTACGACAGCCAGGTCATGTACTGGGAACCGGCCAAATATGTAGCCAAACTACGCCGCCTAAAGACCGACAAAAACCCGCTCCTTCTCCACACCAACATGACCGCAGGCCACGGAGGAGCCTCAGGCCGCTACGACTACCTCAAAGAAATCGCCTTCGACTACGCCTTCCTGATACGACAGCTCAACGTCGAACCCTGACCGTCACAAAATGACCACCGCAAGAATTTGCCATACTGAGCCTTGTATCTGATGTCATCCTGAGCGAAGTTTGGCGCGATCAGCGCCAAGCGCAGTCGAAGGACCTGCATTTCTCCAAACCAGCCACAAATGAGGGTGTACGATCAATCACACGCTTCTGCTTCAGCAATACTCGGAAGAGACGGGCAACTGAATATGGACGACCCACTTCAATACTTCTCATGGGTAAGATATATCTTCACCGGAGCGATGTATTCCGCCTACGTCCTAGTTGATGCACCGTCCAAAAAAAGGTGGCCAGATTTTCACGCAGAAGAACGCGAGGCCTCTGTGGATAGTTCTTGCGATTCACCTGGAGTTTCTAATGATTCTTCTCGGCCTGATGCGAGTTGCAACCGACATTTATTGGTCGCTGCCGAAATGGCTGACAAACACATTATTCCATTCGCGGGCAGGGGATATATCAACTCTTGATATATTGTTTGTTCTTGTTGCGGTGGCGATGTACTACATCGAGCGTCGATGCATTTTTAAACAGCCTGAAGATGCGGATCAAACCTTTTCCGAAACGAGTAATTCCTGAACGCTGACCGCTGATCGCTGATCGCTACTTCTGCGAATCCACCACAACACCGCAAAACTAAAAACCGCCAGCATACCATCCGTAAGTAAACTAGCCGCCGCCGCGCCCTGCCATGACCACCGCGGAATCATCCACGCGCACAACCCGAGATTCAAAACAGCAGCCCCAATCTGCGTAGCCGTGCGATACCACTGCGAGGCTGAAGCAGTAATGGTCGTCCCCCACGCATAATCGGCAACACGCACTTTCTATTGCTGGTAGCGCGCCAGTGGTGGCGCGAATCTGCGCGCGCCGATCCGGATACGCTCATACCCCAGTCCAACTCCTCCACCCAACAATAATCAGGAGCCAGCCATGCCCAGCATCACAAGGCCCAGCATTGAAGACCTCCGCGTCAAACTCTTCGCCGACGGAGCCGACCTAGCCAGCATCCTGACCATATGCAAAAATCCCTGGATCAAGGGCTTCACCACCAATCCAACGCTGATGCGCAAGGCCGGCATCCTTGACTACGAGGCCTTCGCGCGTAACCTGCTTCGCCTCGTCCCCGACCGCCCCGTCTCGCTCGAAGTCTTCGCCGACGACGAAGAAAGCATGGAAGCTCAGGCCCGCGCCATCGCTTCCTGGGGGCCGAACGTCAACGTAAAAATCCCCGTCACCAACCAGCAAGGCGTCTTTATGGGCCCACTCATACAGCGGCTCTCCCGCGCCGGAGTTACCGTCAACGTCACCGCCATCCTCACGCTCCACCAGATCGAGCGCGTCGCCGCCGCGCTGGATCCCGCAACCCCGGCCATCGTCTCCGTCTTCGCCGGTCGCATCGCCGACACTGGCATCGACCCGGTCCCCGTCATGAAGCAGGCGCACCAGCTTCTCCGTACCCGTCCCCGCGCCGAATTGTTATGGGCCAGTCCCCGCGAGCTGCTCAACATCTTTCAGGCCGACAACGCCGGATGCCACATCATCACCATCCCGCCCGAAATCCTCAACAAGCTCAGCCTCGTCGGCAAAGACCTGGCTAACTACTCGCTCGAAACAGTAAGCATGTTCCATCGCGACGCTCACGCCGCCGCCTACCGCATCCAAACCAGCGCACCTGCCTGAGCCAAAGAACCGCTCTGTTTTCCGTATCCTTTGTTGTATGTAATGAAATAATCGGTGGTAGGAGTCCACAATCGTTATCCACGCGTGACGCATACACTTGGACGCTAAACGCCACGACCAACGGGAGCGACCAGGCGAAGCAAAGTGCCTGGACGGCCAGTCCTAGTACTGAAGCGTGTAAGCGCCCTTCGCAGGCTTAACCGAAACCTGTTTCGGAGTTGGAAGCTGCGTGCTATCCCATCCGCCGCCCAGCGCCTGGATCAACTGGATCGACGCGGTCATCTCCTCGACGTGCAGCGTAGCCAGCGACTGCTGGTCCGACAGCAGCGTCGTCTGCGCCGTCATCACGTCGATATACGGATCGATCCCCGTCTCATACCGCCCCGTCTCCAGCTTCAGAAAGGTCTGGGCCGAGTCCACCGCTTCCTTCTGCTTCAACGCCTGCTGCGAAAGAATCCGAGTAGCCGCCAGATAATCTTCAACCTGCTGGAAAGCCGTCAGCACCGTCTGCCGGTAGGTCGCCACATCGGCATTGTAGGTCGCCGTGTACTGTTGCAGCTGGGCGCGATACAGCCCGCCATTAAAAAGTGTCTGTGAAAGTGATGGGCCAATCGACCAGAAGCGGCTCGGCCAGTCAAACCAGTGCGCAAAGCTCGACGCCTCAAAACCGCCCACTGCGGAAAGCGTCACGTCCGGGAAAAACGCGCCGTATCCAATCCCGATCGTCGCATTCGCCTCCGCCACAGTCCGCTCGGTCCCCGCAATATCCGGTCTGCGCTCCAGCAACTGCGATGGAACACCTACCGGAATCGCAGGCGGCTCCGTCAACTCCGGTTTGACCGCAAGCGAGAAGTCCGTAGCCGGCTTGCCAATCAACATGGCGATGGCGTGTTCGAACTGCGCGCGCGACACGCCCACGTTCAGCGCCGCGGCCTCCGCGCTCTTCAGCGTAGTCTGCGCCCCGACCACGGAGATGTAGTCGTCCACGCCCGTATCGTAGAGTGTTTGCGTCAGCTCCAGCGATTTCCGGTCCGCGTCCACCGTGTCATTCAAGATTTTCTGCAGCGCATCCTGCCCGCGCAGCTCAAAGTAGTATTCCGCCAAGCTGGCCTGCTCCAGAAGCTGTTCGTTCGCCAGGTCCGCCGCGCTCACCTGGGCACCGTACTCTGCCGAGCGCACCTCGTTGCGAATCTTGCCGAAAAAGTCCGGCGTCCATGAAACGTCGAACGGGAAACTCCATTCCGTGCTTTCGCTCCCGGTATTCGCGGTCGAAGAATTCCTCAGATTGCCCGACGATTTAGCCCGCGACCACGACGGACTCGTCGTCACCGTGGGCCAGTACTGCGCCCGCGCTTCCCGAATCAGCGCGCGCGCCGCCATATAGTTCTCAAAAGATACCTTGATGTTCTGGTTATTTATGTTCAGCTGATCTTCCAGCGAATTCAGTTCCGGCTCCTGAAATATCTCCCACCATTTCCCGCGCAGCATCGCGTCCTGCGGAGCAGCCACCTTCCAGCCTGGAGCGTCCGTAAAATGCACCGTCGACTCTTTATAAGCAGGAGCCGTCGACGCCGGAGCACTCGGCGCGCGATACTTCGGTCCCGGCAAACATCCGGCCATCATGACGCACAGCCCCGCGCAAACAGCCGCCGCTCCAGCCCGAGCACTCGCCCGTTTATTTTTATCTCGTCTCATAGCCAGCTTCCATTCAGAACTCATACCGAAGCCTCGTTCAGGTCGGGATTAAACGTATCGTGATGCTTCCCCATCACCCGCAGGCGCAGTTCGTCTAGATACAGGTAAACCACCGGAGTCGTATACAGCGTCAGCATCTGGCTCATAATCAATCCGCCCACAATTGTGATGCCCAGCGGACGCCGCAGCTCCGACCCTGTCCCGGTTCCGAAGGCCAGCGGCAGTGCGCCGAACAGCGCCGACATCGTCGTCATCAAAATCGGGCGGAAGCGCAGCATGCACGCCTCGAAGATAGCGTCGCGAGTGCTCATCCCCTGCTCCCGCTCCGCCATCAGCGCAAAGTCGATCATCATGATCGCGTTCTTCTTCACAATGCCGATGAGCAGAATAATGCCGATAATCGAAATAACGTTGAGGTCCACTTTGAACAGCAGCAGAGCCAGCACCGCGCCTACGCTGGCCGAGGGCAGCGTCGACAGAATCGTTAGCGGATGCACCAGGCTCTCATACAGAATCCCCAGCACGATATAAACCGCCAGCAGTGCAGTCACGATCAGGTATTTCTCCGAAGCCAGCGAATCCTGGTACGCCTGCAACGTGCCCGCAAAAAATCCGTGGATCGTCGAAGGCGTGCCCAGCCGGTTCTGCATGTCCGCAACTTCCTTCGTCGCCTGGCTCAACGACACGCCCGGCGCCAGGTTGAACGAAATCGTGACCGAAGGAAAGAGCCCGGTGTGATTTATGTCCAGTGGCGTGGTCGTAGACGTCGCTGTGGTCATCGCCGACAGCGGAATCGGCCCGTTGCCCGTCTGCAGATAAATGTTCTGCAATCCAGCGGGCGAACGCCAGTACTGCGGAGCCACCTCAAGCACCACATAGTACTGGTTCAGTTGCGTATAGATGATCGAAACTTCGGACTGCCCAAACGCCGAGTAGAGTGCCGAGTCCAGCGACTGCGCCGTCACTCCCAGCCGCGCCGCCGTCGTGCGGTCGTAGTTGAGATATTCGCTCAGGCCGCCGTTTTGCTGGTCGGTATTCACGTCCTGCAATCCCGGCAGCTTCTTCATCTGCGCCAGCAGAATCGGACCCCAGTGGAAAAGATCGGTAACGTTGTCCGCCTGCACCGTGTACTGGTAGAGCGCATTGCTGCTTCTGCCGCCAATACGCAGGTCCTGCGCCGCCTGCAAAAACACGGACGCCACCGGCATCCGGTTCAGCTTGGGCCGAAGCCGGTTGATAATCTCTGCCGCTCCGATCTTGCGTTCCTCGAGCGGCTTAAGCGCCACATACATGAACCCGCCGTTGCCTGAGCCCACATAGCCAACCACATTAGCAACCGCTGGGTCGGCCTTCACCACTCCTACCAGTTTCTGAATCGAATTGTTCATCACGTCGAACGACGCGTCCTGCGGCCCTTGCACGCCGCCCACCAGCGCGCCCGTATCCTGCTGCGGGAAGAACCCTTTGGGAATTTTGATGATAAGCACCACGTTCAACGCAATCACCATAATCAGCGTCACCAGCGTCAACCCCGGATTCTCCAGCACCCACTCCAGGCTGCGCCGGTATCCGTTCAGCATGCCGTCAAAGAACTTCTCGCTGATCCGGTACACCCGTCCGTGCTTTTCCGTGTTATGCGCTTTCAGCAAGTGTGCGCACATCATCGGAGTGGTGGTAATCGAAATAACCATCGACACCAGAATGGCCGTCGAAAGTGTAATCGCAAATTCGCGGAACAGCCTGCCCACAATCCCGCCCATCAGCAGAATCGGAATGAACACCGCCACCAGCGACATGCTGATCGAGAACACCGTAAAGCTGATCTCTTCCGCGCCCTTCAGCGCCGCCGCCATCGGTGTCATGCCTGCTTCCAGATGACGCGTGATGTTCTCCATCACCACAATTGCGTCATCCACTACAAATCCGGTGGAGATCGTGAGCGCCATCAGCGACAGGTTGTCCAGGCTGAAGCCCAGCATGTACATCACTGCAAACGTGCCAATCAGCGACACGGGAACAGCAACCGTCGGAATCAGTGTAGAGCGCGGGCTGCGAAGAAACAGGAAAACAACCAGAATCACCAGTACGATGGCGATGATCAGTGTCCGCTCGACATTGTCCACCGAGGCCCGAATCGTCGTGGTACGGTCCATCACCACCGTCATATCCATTGCCTGTGGAATCGTCGCCTTCAGAAAAGGAAGCTGGCTGCGGATGCGGTCGACGGTTTGAATGATGTTTGCGCCCGGCTGCCGGAAGATGATCAGCACAATCGACGGCTTGCCATTCAGGTAGCCCGCGTTGCGAACATCCTGCGTCGAATCGATGACATCTGCCACGTCGCGGAGCCGCACTGCGGCGCCATTCTTGTATCCGATAATCAGCGGAGCATAATCGGCGGCGTGAGAGATTTGGCCATTAGACACAATGTCTTCGGTCATGCTGCCGTTCGCCAGAAAGCCCCGCGCCTGGTCCGAGTTCTGCGTGCTCAGTATCGACTGAATATTCGACAGCGTAAGCCCGTAGCTGTTCAGCTGCGTGGGATTCACCTCCACTCGCACCGAAGGTAGCGCGCCGCCGCCGACAACCACCTGCCCCACTCCGGCGATCTGCGACAGCTTCTGCTCCATCACCGTCGAGGCTTCGTCGTACATTTTGGCGCGGCTGTAAACATTCGACGTGAGCCCGATAATCATGATCGGCGCGTCCGCCGGATTCAGCTTGCGATAGCTCGGATTCCCCGGCAGATTCGCGGGCAGATAGGTCCGCGCCGCATTGATCGCAGCCTCCACATCACGCGCCGCGCCGTCGATATTGCGGCTTAGATCGAATTGCAGGGTAATCCGTGTGCTGCCCAGCGAACTCGACGAAGTCATTTCCGTCACGCCCGCGATGTTGCTCAACTGCCGCTCCAGCGGCGTGGCCACGGACGACGCCATGATCTCCGCACTGCCGCCCGGCAGGCCGGCCTGCACTGAGATCGTCGGAAAATCCACCTGCGGCAGCGGCGAAACCGGCAGCACCGTAAAGCCGATCGCGCCGGCAATAGCAATAGCCGCGGTCAGCAGCGTGGTCGCCACTGGCCGGCGGATAAAAGGCGCGGAGATATTCACGCCTGCTCCTTGGCCGGTTCCGGATGAAGGATGTTACCCTCGGCCTTCTTGCCTGACACGCGCTTCGCCAGCTGGTCGAAGAAGATGTAAATCACCGGCGTCGTATACAAGGTCAGAATCTGGCTCAACAGCAGCCCACCCACCATGGCAATGCCCAGCGGTCGCCGCAGTTCCGAGCCGATGCCCGTCCCAAAGGCCAGCGGGATGCCCGCCAGCAGCGCGGCCATCGTCGTCATCATGATCGGGCGGAAGCGTAGCAGGCTGGCTTCATAGATCGCGTCGGTCGAATTCATCCCGCGCTCGCGCTCCGCCTCCAGCGCAAAATCCACGATCATAATGCCGTTCTTCTTCACAATGCCGATGAGCAGAATAATCCCGATAATCGCCACCACGCTCAGGGCTTGCCCGAACATCATCAGCGCCAACAGCGCGCCCACCCCCGCCGAAGGTAGCGTCGAAAGAATCGTGACGGGGTGTATGAAGCTCTCATACAGCACGCCCAGCACAATGTACACGGTGACCAGAGCGGCCAGAATCAGCAGCGCCTCATTCGAGAGAGAGTTCTTGAACGACGCCGCTGTTCCCTGAAAATCCGCCTGCAGGCTAGCCGGAAAGTGCATGCCTGAGGCGGTCTTGTCGATGGCCGTAATCGCGCTCCCCAGCGCCGCATTGGGCGCCAGGTTGAAAGAGACAGTAACCGACGGGAACTGGCCTTGGTGATTGATCGAAAGCGCTTCGGTCGTCGTGTCGAAATGGCTGAAGGCGCTCAGCGGCACCGCGTTCGCCCCGGTCGTAGCGCTGGCCGCATTCGACGTGGTGCTCGTCGGCGCCAGAATCCCCGGCGGAGCCACAAGTGTGTCCGCCGAAGGCGTGTATTTCACGCTGCTCGTAGTCGCATTTGAGCCGGCCGAGGACGATCCCGAAGCTGCGAACGAAGTCGAAGCGCCCGGCCCGCTCGTCCCATTCGACGCGCCCGACTGGATGTAGAGCTTTGTCAGTTGATTCGGGTCCCTCTGAAACTTCGGCATCGCCTCCAGAATCACGTGATACTGGTTGAGCTGCGTGTACATCGTACTGATCTGGCGTTGCCCATAGGCGTCGTAGAGCGTGTTGTCCACCGTCGACGGAGCAATCCCCAGCCGCGACGCCGTCACGCGGTCGATCATCAGCGACACGGCCCTCGCGCCCGTCTGCTGATCGGTCGCTACGTCCGCAAGCTCCGGCAGCTTCTGGAGCTTCGCCACAAATTTCCCCGTCCACTCGTTCAGTTCATCTTGGTTCGGATCTTCCAGCGTGTATTGGTATTGCGTGCGGCTCACGCGGTCGTCCACCGTAATGTTCTGCACCGGCTGCATGTAGAGCTTAATGCCGTCGACCTTCGTCAGGCTTTTGGTCAGTCTGCGGATCACATCCGACGCGCTGATCTTCCTCACGTTGAGCGCCTTCAGGTTGATCGAGAATCGTCCGCTGTTCAGTGTCGTATTCGTGCCGTCCGCGCCGATGAACGACGAGAGGCTCTCGACCGCCGGATCGGCCAGAATCACTTTCGCCAGCTGCTGCTGCTTCTGCTTCATCGCATCAAAGGAAATCGATTGCGGAGCCTGCGAGATGCCCTGAATCACACCCGTATCCTGCACCGGGAAAAATCCCTTGGGGATGATGATGTACAGAATCACCGTAAGCACCAGCGTTGCCAGCGCAACCAGCAGCGTAATCCCCTGGTATTGCAGCACCCACTTCAGCGTCCGACCATAAAACGCAATCATCCGCTCAAAGGCTCGCTCCGACGCCTGATAAAACTTTCCCTGCTGGGCTTCGGGATTATGCCTCAGGATGCGCGAGCACATCATCGGCGTCAGCGTCAGCGAAACCACGGCGGAAATCACGATCGTCACTGCCAGCGTGACCGCAAATTCGCGGAACAGCCGCCCCACCACATCGCCCATGAACAGCAGCGGAATCAGCACCGCAATCAGCGAAACCGTCAGAGACAGAATCGTGAACCCGATCTGCTCCGCACCCTTCAGCGCTGCCTGCAGGGGAGAGTCGCCCGCCTCGAGATAGCGTGAAATGTTTTCGATCATCACGATCGCATCATCGACAACAAAGCCCGTCGAAATCGTCAGCGCCATCAGCGAAAGATTGTCCAGGCTATAGCCCAGCGCATACATCACCGCAAAGGTGCCCACAAGCGACAACGGCACCGCCACGCTCGGAATGATGGTCGCGTATAAATTCCGCAAAAAAAGGAAGATGACCATCACCACCAGCGCGACAGTCAGCATCAGCTCAAACTCCACGTCGTCGACTGAAGCCTGGATCGATGTGGTGAGATCGGTGAGCGTCGTTACATCGATGCTCGCCGGCAGGTTTGCCTGGAGTTGCGGCAGCAATTTCTTGATGCTCTTGACCACGGTGATCGTATTCGCGCCCGGCTGTCGCTGTACGTTCAGGATCACCGCCGGCGACTGGTTCATCCACGCCGCCTGCGTGCTGTTTTCCACGCCGTTGACAACGTTCGCCACGTTTCTCAGGAAAACTGGAGCGCCGTTGCGGTACGCAATCACCACATTCTCGTATTGGCCGGTCGTCTCCAGCTGATCGTTGGCATCGATCTCGTAAGCCTGGTGCGGCCCATCAAAGGTGCCTTTGGCCGCGTTCACGCTCGTTTGGGCGAGTGCCGTGCGCACATCCTCAAGGTTCAATCCATATGAGGCCAGCGATGAAGGATTTACCTGGATTCGCACCGCCGGCTTCTGTCCGCCGCTGATGCTCACCAATCCCACGCCGCTCAACTGCGAAATCTTCGGCGCCAGCCGCGTGTCCACCAGGTCTTCCACTTGCGGCAGCGGCATGGTCTTCGACGTAATTGCCAGCGTCAGCACCGGAGCATCCGCCGGGTTCGTCTTGCTGTACACCGGAGGCGACGGCAGCACCGACGGCAGATAGCTCTGCCCGGCGTTGATCGCCGATTGCACCTCTTCCTCGGCGACGTCGATATTCAGCGCCAGGTCGAATTGCAGCACGATCACTGACGTGCCGCCTGAGCTCGTCGAGGTCATCTGGCTCAGACCCTGCATCTCGCCGAACTGCCGCTCCAGCGGAGCCGTAACCGTCGTGGCCATCACCCTCGGGCTTGCGCCCGGATAAAACGTGAGCACCTGAATCGTCGGGTAATCCACCTCAGGTAAAGCCGAGACGGGCAGTTGCGTAAACGCAACAATGCCCACCAGCAGAATAGCGGCCATCAGCAGTGAAGTTGCAACCGGCCGCAGAATAAATGGGCGGGACGGACTCACGGGGTATTGCTCTCGTTTGCACCGGACGGTACCGGTGCCGTCTTGGAAAGAGTGACTGTTGAGCCGTTGACCAGCTTTTCAAAGCTGCTCGTCGCCACCATGTCTCCCGGTTTGATCCCGGTGACGGCGGTGAGCCCTTCATTTGCAGTTCCCGGCTTCACATCCTGGATCTTCGCAATCTTCTCGTTGGGTTTCTTGCCGTTCTCGATCAGGTAAACAAAGGCTTCATCGCCGTTGTGCTGGATTGAACCCGTTGGAATCAACGTCATGTTGTGCTCTGTTTCCACCAGCAACCGCGTGTTCACAAACTGGTTCGGGAAGAGCGTGTCCTGCTTGTTGTCGAACATCGCGCGCAGCTTCAGCGTGCCCGTTGTCGTGTCAATCTGGTTGTCGAGGGCCGTCAGTTTCCCTGTGCCAATCTTGCTCTCCTGCGTGCGGTCCCACGCCTCCACCGAAAGCGTGTTGCCATGCCGCGTCTGCGCCAGCACCTGCTCAAGATTGTCCTGGGACAGCGTGAAAATCACTGTGATCGGTTCGATCTGCGTAACCACCACCAGCGGAGTGCTGCCGCTCGACTGCACCAGATTCCCCGGATCGACCAGACGCAGTCCAACCCGGCCCGTAAACGGAGCGACAATGTGGGCATACGCAAGCTGAACCTTATCGAAATCCAGCGTGCCCTGATCCGACTTCACCAGTCCCACATCCTGCAGTACCGTCTTTTCCTGGTCATCCAGTATCTGTTTCGCGATTGCGTTCTTCGCCCACGCCGCCTGGTAGCGCGTCAGGTCCATCTGCGCCTGCGCCAGCACATTGGTATCGCGCTCCAGATTGCCGGTCGCTGTGTCCACATTGGCCTGGAACTGCCGCGGATCGATATCCACCAGCGGCTCGCCCTTCCGCACCATTTGCCCTTCGCGGTAATGCACCGCCGTAATCACGCCTGCAACCTGGTTGTAGATGGTCGCGGTATATACCGGCGTAACCGTTCCAATCGCGTTCAGATAAACGCCGATGTCTCCCTGCTTCGCCGTAGCCACCGTCAGCGTCACCGTACCGCTAAAGGCACGGCGTCCTCCCACCGCGGCAGGCTTTGCGCTGTTGCTCTTCCGCAGGATGAAATAAAAGATCGCCGCAAAAATAAGCAGCAGAATCACGATCCACAGCCACTGGCGATGCTTCTTTCTCTCCGGAGGCGCCGGAGAAGTCGTGGTGGCTGTCAATTGATGATCGGGAGGAGTAGGAGGCGTTGGCGGTTTTTGTTCCATCGTGTCTTCTTGCACCGATCCCGCAAACCTGCTGTGCAGGCTGCGTGGACTTTATGAATTCTTGATCTGACTGGCGGTTGCTTGCAGGACGCCGGTTGCTTTTATCAACTGAATCAATCCGTAACCGGCGCAAGGGCCGCAATTTTGGCTGTGACTCTTCTCCGAGATATTTCTATGGACGATTCAGTGGCCCGGATTGTTGCAGAAAGGGTAATTCAGGAAAAATCCACCCGCCGCAAACAACAGACTTCAATCTTAATATGCCTCGGGCAGGCGAAGGAACGGCGCCGCTATCCCAGCAATTCCACCACCGCGGCATGGCCCCGCTCCCGGGCATAATCCCCGGGCTTTTTCCCTTGATCGCACGCCGCATCGCGGCGCGCTCCGTTCTCGAGCAGCAACGCCACCACATCCAGCTTCCCCGCCGCCGCCGCCTGGTGCAGCGGAGTAAACCCTCCCGCCTGCGTCGCGTTCACGTCCGCGCCCGCCTCCAGCAGCAAAAGGATCGTCTCAACGGAATCCCCCAGCGCAATCGCCGCATGCAGCGCCTGGTTCCGCTGTGGATTACGCGAGATTTGATGCGCATGAGCGCCATGCTCCAACAGCAGCCGCACCGCGTCCGGAGAGGCAAACCCTGCCGCCAAATGCAGCGGAGCCCACCCGTCCGGCGACATCGCCCGCGCCTGCAACGCATCTGCCGCCAGAATCGCATGCAGACGCCCGCAATCCCCCAGCGCCGCCGCCTCAAACACATCCAGTTCCCCGGCCAGCGCACGCAGGCTACCCGTAATCTCCGGCTGCCGCGTATAAATTGACCACATCAACACTGAAACGCCCTGCGCATCCCGCGAGCGCGCCGCCGCCGGAGTCTCCGCCACCAGTGCGGCAATCTCCGCCGCCTGCCCTCTCCGAATCATGTTCAGCAAATGCTGGCTCATGGCCTCAGTATAGTGTCCCTTTGCAATAAAAATGGCGGCCACAAAAGGGCCGCCATTCACAGAATTTTAATGACCGAAAATCAGCCTAAACCGCAATCGGCATCAACAAAGGATCGATCGCAGGCATCACCTTGATCTCCGGCATCTTCACCTGCACATAATTGCCGTTCGCGACCTCCGTAAACACCAGGTTCGTCGTGTCTTCCACCCGCGTCGAGCTGATATGCAGCTTACGCACCGCGTTCATCGCCACAGTGGAGAGCAAAAAACGATTCGAAATCTGAATCCCTGCCGAATAAACCAGTTCTGAGCGCATCTTGTCCTCGTTTCGTGTGAAGCGTTTCAAAGGCCAGACTCAAACAACGAGGAGGACCGAAAAAGGGCGGGGAGCCCCGGAGCGCCCGTATAATTCGCAAAGCGCCGCTCCTACCAGCATACGCGGAAAAGCTCATCTCCACCGATAAATCGGCAATTGAGGGGCGCTTTTCGGATAACCCACGACGCCCCCTGCGTGAGCCGTCGCCCTCCGCTAGGTTAGTAAACCAGCTTGAGAGAAAACTGAATCTGCCGCGAGGTCCCCGCTGTTTTGCTGATGATGCCAAAGCCCGAGCCTTTGATGGTATTGGAGGGAAGGCCCATGTTGACGATGTTGAAGAGATTAAAAAACTCGGCGCGGAACTGAAGAGCCGCCCTCTCCATTCCGCTCGCGCGATGGCCGAAGGGCGTGCTCTTGAGGAGCGCGTAGTCGAAATCGTAGTACGCGGGACCAAAAAACGTGTTGCGCCCCAGCGTGCCGAAGACGCCCACATTGGGGCCGGTGCCGCCCGGAACGCCGATAGGAATTGAAAAGAAAGAACTGTTCGCGGTTCCTCGTCCAAAGTAGTCGTCGCGTGGCCGGGATGAGCTGTGGGCCGTCGATAAATGCGGCGTTGCAATCTGATCTGGCCGGTCGGTACCGTCGGTCCCCGCGCCAGTCTGCTGAATTCCTGAATAAACCGTGAACGGAGAGCCGCTGGTGATCGTGGAGATGCTGAGCACCTCCCACCCTGCAGTAATCGTCTTGCTGACAGGGGAGAGAAAACTCACGTCCTGAAGGTGCAGGTCCTGTCCGGCGCTCAGGGCGAAAGCATGTGCAACATCGAAATTAGACGCCCCTTTTTCCAAATGAGTATTGAACGGATCCTGGGGCATGGGCAGGGCCACGGCTCCCGTGGAACCGGTGCCGCCGGACACAGCGCTTGTGTCGTCGAGAGCCTTAGACCAGGTATATCCCGCCTGGATGCCTGGGCCGCCGTGCCCAACTGTGCCGGAGAGCGAGGTCTGCAAGGCGTTATATGAGGAGTGCGATGTATCCGTAATCACCGACTCGAACCCAAAGCCTCCGGTGACCGCTCCCGAGTCATCGAAATTCGTGTAGGGCGCAAAGCCCGGCCCCGCGCCCGGAAAGCCGTTCGGAAAGGAAGTGCGAGGCAGCCGAAAGGCCGCGGTGCCAACATATGCCGCGTCCGCGGTAAGGCCGCCAATCTGCCGCTCCAGGCCGAGCGTCCAGGTCTGAAGAAAGCCGTTGCCGAAGCGCCGGTCGATGGCGCTGAGATTGAGCAGCGATAACTGATGACCGGGCGCAAGAGCCGCCAAATCATTTTGATAGCGATTGACGTCCATCACCGTATTCGCGGGAACCTTTTTCGGATCGCCGCTGGCAAAAATGTTCTGCCCTGACGGCGTATACGTAAGTGGCAGTTCGGACGGAGTGATCTGGAAGCCGTAGGGAACCTCCGCATTTTGGGCCGCGTTGATGCGCGGATACACGACGAACGGCGTCGAGCCTGTTAGGAAGTTGTCCTGCCAGATATTGGGCGGTATCACTGTGATGGCTCCGCCAACATGGACATACACCTGGCTCGGAGCGCGCCAGTCAAGCTGAACGCGCGGACCCCAGCCGTTCCACCCGGACTGGTAGCCGGGCTGCGGATTGATGACGTACTGCTGATCGATTCCCGATGGCGGATTTATCTGGAGAAAGCTGGACGTGCGGCGCGCGCGTTCCGTGATCGGCGAATAGTACTCATACCGTAATCCGTAATCGAGCGCAAAGCGGTCGGAGATCTTCCAGGTGTCCTGGACATAAAAATCGAAATCATTCCGATTGATCGCGGCAGGACCGATGTGCGCTCCGTTTGAAAAGTAAGGCGGCGCAACGGCCACCGTGTAGCTGTACGGATAGCCGGTCAACAGGCTACTCAGGGTATCCGGCAGAGGATCGCCCGGCTCGATATCGTGCGTGCCGCTCTCTGAAGGAATGAAAATAGGCGAGTAGACCGTGCCGCCGCCAAAGTCATATTCGCCATTCGGGCTGATGCCGAAGTAGGTGGTGTCACGATTCAGCCGGGCCTCTGCCCCGAAATTAAGGGCGTGATGGCCCCTCGTCCAGCTAAAGTTTTGCTGGCCCTGAAAAAGATTGCCGTATGCGGACATCACCGATCCCGCGGCGGTATTAAACCCTTCAAAGAGGCCATCGACAAACTTCAGCGCCGGATCGGTGTGGTTCGGTGTGGGAAACGACGGCGTTGTGCGCGTGACACTCAGCGACGACATCCACTGGAAATGCGGCGATGCCGTGCGGGTATAGGTGAAGACCACGTTGCGCTGCCGGTCCACGTACTGCACTCCAAAGCTCGGATCGATGGTGGTCTGATCGGGATTGGTCGTCGGACCAGTGAGATTGTCGTAATTGAAGCGGGCGAGGAACTGGCCTTTTTCGCCGAGTTTCTGGTCGAGGCGAATTGAAAACTGATCGGCGTTCGTGACCACTTTGGAGGGAACGGCATACGTGCGCGGCCCATAGGCTCCGGTTGGATTGTTGGGAACCGGATAGCGTGCCAGCACAGCGGCAATCTGCGGATTGACGGGAACGGTCAGCGTATCCGTGCTGCCATCGGGGTAGGTCACCGTGTCGGACCCGGCGCGTTCAGCCAGGGTGGGCATGGGGAGAACCTGCGTAGTCCCGAGAACCTGCCGGAAACCCTGGTACTGGCCGAAGTAAAAGGTCTTCCCGCGTCCGTCATACAGATGAGGCAGGACGACTGGGCCGCCATTCGTGAATCCAAACTCATTGCGATGGAAGGGCGGGATACGGCCTGGTTCAGCAAGGGAGGGATAGTCGAAATAGTTGCGCGCATCGAAGGCCGAGTTGCGGACGAACTCGAAAAACGATCCGTGGAAGCCGCTTTTGCCGGAGCGTGTGATGATGTCGGTGAATCCGGCTGCGCCCCTTCCGATCTCCGCCGGCATCCATCCGGAGCTGGATTGGATCTCCTGGATGGCATCGACGTTGAAATTGCTGAATGCCGCTCCCCCCATCTCCGGATCACTGATATCGGCGCCATCCATGGCAAAAACCGCCTCTACCCCGCGCTGGCCATTGATCGCGAACTGCTCGGTAAAGTTGGTCGCGCCGTTCACATCCGTCATGGTTCCTGCGGCAAGCAACAGAAGCGTGCTGAAGTCGCGGCCATTGAGAGGCAGTTCGCTGACGGCCCGGCTGGAGAGCTCTTCGCCGCCGCTCGTAGCCTTCGCAGCCGTACCTTGAGCAGGGGGAACGGCGCTGATCGCAATGGCGTTCTGCTGCGTAACCGTAAGCAGCGCGGTGGGACCCGGAATCTCAATCGATAACGCAGCCGTGGCCGCTTTATCCGGCGAGTCTACAGTGAGCGCGTAGTGGCCCGGCGCGAGATTCAGAAAGCTGAAACTTCCATCCGGCCCCGTCATAATCGTGCGGACACCCTCTTGCCCGGAAAGTTTGACCGTCGCTCCGGCAATCGGCTGGCCGGAGGCATTACGCACCACACCGCCCCATCCGGAAACCGCCGGAGGCGCTGTTTGCTGCGCCCACTGGGGCAGAGCCAGGAAGAAACACTGAAGCAGGCCCAAAATCACAACCCTCGAGGCAAAGTTGCGATTGCCTCTCTGCTGCTCACAAATACCGCCGCTGCGTGCTGCGCAATTGTTCATCAAATATATGTTCTCATTGGAAAGCACACACTATAACATGAGCGAAACACTCTAGTAAAACGTTTGACTTAATGCCTAGCGATCACGACCGGCAGCCCGACTGTGATACTTGCCGTCTTCGCAGCAGACAGAATTATCAGTGAGAAATCAAAGTGTTCTGTTGAGTTATGCAGAGGAAAGATGCAGGCTGACTGGGAGTTGTGAATTGTAAACCACCCCCCTTACCCGGCAAAACGCGCCGTCCCGCGCAAGCCTCGCGCCGCGCGAAACCGCCAGAGATATACCCCAAGATTGACAGCGCACACCGTCACGCCCATGCTGCCTACCAGCCACCACGGCATATTGGGATAGATGATCTTGTCCAGATAGTGCAGCAGAAAACTTCCGTGATACGCCTGCATCCCCGCCCGTGCCTCAAAATGCTGCTCCGCAAGCGTTAAAGGACAAGGCCACGGACCCACCTCCGCCACGATTCCCCAGATCAGACACAAAATATGCAGCGCGCTCCATACCGGACGCCCCCGCGTAAAGAACGCGCCAAAGATCACCGCCAGAATCCAAAGCAGATGAACCGAAAGAATCGCGATGGCCAGAAACTTCATGCCGCCGCCCGAGTCTTCGCCGCTGTCCCACCCCGAATCATGTGCAGCACCTCCGCGCTCATCGCTACCCCGTTGCAGCCAACGGCTATTGGCTCTCTCGATCCAGCAAATCTTCCAGCGTAGCCTTATACTTCGCGTCGCGCTTGTCCGCGCGCGGCTTCTCTTCGATCACACGCTCCGGCTTCGGCTGGCCTACACGCTCCCGCGCATTGGCTTTCACCGCCTTCACCGCCGAGAACGTCTTCTTCTTCGCACGTTTTTTCGTCATCCCTTCCCGTCCGCCCCCACTATCCATACAATCTTAAAAAGGATAGACAGAACCACTGTAAGACGCAGACACGATCAGGGGGAACAGCAGATGGAAGAACGGGATTTTTTCGACGAGCGGCCCGAGCAGCGGAACCACACACTTACCTGCCCCCACTGCGGCCAATCCGGTGAGTACCAGCTAGGCTGGCTCGTTCGCCGCAAGAAAGCCGGGGTGCCCCGCAACGCCGACGAGCGCGACCGTGCCCGCTTCGCCAAAGCCCAGTCCTACATGGTCCGCACAGACGACATGGTCGCCTGCAAAAACATCCGCTGCCGAAAGCGCTTCGAGGTAGCAGGCATCCAGTCCGTATCCTTCCTGCAGTCCGCCTGACTCCGCGCAGCGCGGCGAACAGGGGCACTCTACCGAACCATCTCAGGGCAGATGGCCGCCTGACACATATTCCGGCTCAGACCCATCCGCCAGGCAGCGCCGCCCGCCGCGAAGGACCGGGAGCCCCGGGCGAGCGGTCTTTGCTGGATGGGGTGGGAGCGGCCACCGAAGGCGTTCTCTCAAGGCTCCGAATAATACCCCGAGCGAGTCCGCGCAATCAGGCCCGGTTTTGCGACCCGAACGTCGATCGAGTGGTATTCGTCGTTCTCGCCGGGCGCTGGATCGAAGGACAGCTCATAGTACGCATGAATGTCCATCATGCATTTCTGCAGCAGCGCAGCAACGTCGTTGCTGGAGTTGACTGCAAGGCCGCCCGTCTGAGTGGCAAGCACCTGCAGGGACAGGTCCGCAAGGTCCACCTGGCTGGGTTTGCGAATACCCTTCACGAAATCTTTGTAATAGAAGAGGCGTTCACTGGCAGCATCCGCAGCGCCCAGCGGGTCGACGCTGTAAAGGGTGATGCGCGACTGTCGCAGCTCGGTCGATAGGCTGACGATGGTCTTGAAAATCCTTCGCTGCTCGTTCATCCCTAGATCGATGTGGGGGTTGGTCAGCAGAGGCCAGCCCGGTGAAATCCAGAGCACGATCTTGCGTCCCGGCCGCGTCGCCTCCCGCGTCGCCAGCAGGCGAAGCGCCTGAATGGAAATCTGGATTCGTTCGTCCGCACCGTAAATGCCGGAGGAACGCCGAAGCTCGCGCAATCCAATAGCAAACTGGTCGAGGGCCGCACTCACCGAATTGCCGTCTTGCGAGAAGTTGTTCTGCATTTGCGTGCCCGTGTCCGTAACGATGGCCAGCGCGGTGGGGTACGCCAGATGCCCCCCATTCGCGCGCAGAAACTTGTCAATCTGTCCGCGCTCGAAGGCAATAGTCTGATAACCGGTGTTGACGGCATCGACCACCACAATGACCTCAACCGGAGCCGAGTCGCCTCCAAGCGCCTGGAATGAAGTAATCACCTGCGGAGCCTTGTTATCAAAAACCGTAAAGTCCTGCCGCCCAAGCTCGGCAACAGGCGCGCCGTCCTTCGGCGTAACGACCACATCCAGATAAATCCTGGTAGCCGGGTCAGGCCGAACCGCAGGAGCGTTCTGCTGCGCGAATCCGGCGACAGCACACAGCAGCAGCGGAAGCAGCATTCCAAAACGTGGACCGATCGACATTGATTCCCCCACCGGCATCAAAAGCCATAAGCCATACACTGCAGCGTAGACGCTGCAGCCATCTCAAAAGACTCCCGTCCGGCGCGGCCCCCTCATCAAGCCCTTCATCATCCCAAACATAGAAAAGGCGCGGAAATCTCTTGAGAGACGTCCGCGCCCTTCTGGGTAACCCATACTAGTGATTATTGATGTTGAAGTTCACCGCGGGCAGCACGGGTGTGCCTTCCAGCCGCACTCCGTCCAGACTGTTCGGATTCAGGCCCAGAGCGCTCAGAATTGTGGGCGCAACCTGCCTCGTGCCGACGCCGGAGTAAACCGTGTGCGGCTTGAACGCCGGGTTGGACAGCAGCAGGATGACGTTGGTATCGTCATGCGAAAAGCCCCCATGCTCAGAGAGTTTGGCGGTGCTCCCGGTATACGTGACGCCGACGTTCGGAGTCACGATGATGTCGGGCGTGCGCGGATCACCGTTTGGAGGCAGGCCCGGCATGTTGTAGTTCAAAGCAAGCGTCGGACCGTAGTAAATCTGCCCGATGCCCGCCTTGGCGGCATTCGCTTCAAGAGTCGAAACAGCAGCGGCCGTGTTCGCCGAGTTCGCCAGCCACAAAAGTGAGACATCGTCCTCGGTGGCCCCGATGCCGGTGGGGTTGAGCGGCGACTCTGAGGAGGGCAGCAGGTTCGCGATCAGGGTCGCGGGCGTTTCGCCGTTGTCCCCGCTATGTCCTGGAATCGGAAAGTAACGGTTGGGATCGATCGGCGACTGTCCGTGCTTTGCTGTAATAACGATCAGGGTCGACTCGTAAAGGTCGCGGTCCTTCAGCTCCTGGACCATCTCTCCGATTGCGTCGTCAACAAATTCAATCTCGCTCAACAGCGAAGCAGTCGGCGTACCGGCTGCATCCACATAGCCGCCGGTCCCAGCGCTGGGTTCGATAAGCTTCTGCCCAACGCTCACCGCCTGGAAGTTCATTCCGAAAATGGTTGGAACGCGGGCGGCCTTGCCGTCATGGGTCTTGCCTTCGATCTGCTTCAGAATGGCGTTCACCTTGAGCGTGTCGTAGCACTGGATATTCTGGAAACTGTTCGTCCACGCACTCATATTGGAGCTGTCAGGAATCGTTGAGCAGCTGATGCCGGAAGGAGTCGTAACGCCCGGCAGTGGCACAACCGCCGAGTTAATTTCCGGCGAGTAGTAATCGTCCAGCGAGTTGCCGCCCGGGCCGGCAACGGAAGAGTAGGAAGGATGTTTATCCGACCAGGCAGTGTAACCGCCGGCCGCATGGATAACTCCGAAAATCGTGTTAGTTCGAACGAAATTCCACGGATAGATCGGCGCACAGCCGGCCTTGGGATCGCGGTCAAGGCGCCCTTTTTCGATAGAGGCAATTCCGCCATCGGTAAGGCTGGCCCCCGGAGCTCCGCCATTCAGTTTGGTCTGATCGATGTCGATCCCCTCATCGAACTCGGTCGTCGAGCCGGTGGCCGTGGTGTTCGCCGTGCATTTGCCTGCGGCGACACCGTTGCCCGTGGTCACTGCAGGCGGATCGAGTGAACGGTCATACGAGACGTCGTAGTAAACGCCCATCGTCCGCGGAGTGGCCCCGGTAACAATGGTCATGAGTCCCGGGAAAGAATCCGAGGGTTTCGAAGTGCTGGCAGCCACATAGTTGACCCCAGTGGAGCCAAGTGCGGCCAGCGCCGGACAGTATGGCTCGCCGTTGTTGACACCCGCAATGCCGTGAGAGCAGTTCACAAAATCAACGGCGTGCATTCCATCCACGCTGATCAGCATCACATGGCGGATCTGGCCGCGATCCCAGTCATGATCGCTATCTTCGGCGACGGCGCTGATCCCCACAATTGTGGCCAGCAGTGTAAGAGACAAAAAGATTCGTCTCATAGCTACCTCCTGATAAGCGACCGTATCAAGGGGTGACGAAGGCACAGGTTGCGCGCAGGTGAAATTTGCGTCAAAAACAAATGAGAAGGAAACCTTAAGATGCCCTCTCAGAATGAGCGGGCAGGTTCACCGAGTCCGCACGCGTCCACACAGGAAATGGCAGCGCGAACCAGGTATCGGGTATTCGCACCCGTCACCCGTGCGGCGCGTCTGGATTTTCAGGTTTGCAAAGAACTGTAAGGGATACAGTGTGCGTCGAGCCTCGAATCACCCGACAGAACCATTTCGCGCCGCATCCAGCCACGCTTCCATCTGCTCGTGCGACACCAGCCCCGCCTGCTGCTGCACCAGTTTGCCCTTCGCAAAAACTGCAAAGTTAGGGATTCCGCGCACGTCATACCGCGCCGCAAGCTGCGGATGCTGCTCCGTGTCCACCTTCAGCACAATCGCTTTGCCTGCCATGTCCGCCGCCGTCCGCGCCACATTCGGAGCCGCCATTTTGCACGGCCCGCACCACTCTGCCCAGAAATCCACCAGCACAGGCACGCGCGCCGTCTGCACCACATCGTCAAAAAGCGCAGCATCCGCCGCAATCGGCTCATTTACCGGCGCAAGCGGTTGTTTGCACGCTCCGCAACGCCCCGTATCGGCAAGATGAGAAGCTGGAACCCGATTTTTGGCACCGCAATGCTGACAGGCTCGAATCATTGGCATTTCAATCTCCTTCCACACGCATATGGGTGGATGTCGCAAATTCCCTGAAGGATTCCTTAGCGGGGCTCTTTGCTGTGCCCTGCGCCCTGATACCTGTTTTTCAGCTATACTGACCCGTTCCCTATGAAGATTCTTGTCTGCATCAAGCAGGTTCCGCAAAAGGACGCGCCGCTCAAGCTCAGCGAAGATGGCAAATGGATTCGCGAAGACGTCTCCTACGAGGTCAACGAGCCCGACGCCTACGCCCTCGAAGAGGCTCTCCGCCAAAAGACCCAGCATCAGGGAGAGGTCGTTGTCCTCACCGCCGGTCCCGCGCGAGCCTCGCAGGTTCTGCGCGAAGCCCTCGCCAAGGGAGCCGACCGCGCAATCCATTTAGAAGACGACAAATTCACGCGCCTCGACTCCGCCAACACTGCGCGGGCCATCGCTGCTGCCGTCCGGGAAGAAAACTTCGACCTCATCGTCACCGGCCTACAGTCCGACGACTACGGCTGCGCGCAGACCGGAGTCCTCCTCGCCGAAATCCTCGGCATCCCGCACGCAACCATCATCATCGGCATCGAGAAGACCGCCGACGGCCTGCATCTCAAGCGCGAGCTCGAGGCCGGACACTACCAGTACATCGACATGAAGCTTCCTGCTGTGCTCACCACCCAGAGCGGCATCAACAAGCTTCGCTACGCAACACTCATCGGCATCAAGCAGGCCAAGACCAAGCCCGTCCGCAAAGTCGAGTGGGCCGAGGTCGAGCCAAAACTAAGCAAGAACCAGCAACAGATCGAGCGCCTTTACGTTCCCGAGAAACAGAAAAAGACCGAAATGATCCAGGGATCGCCCGCCGAGACCGCAAAGAAGCTTGTCGAATATCTCAAAAATGAAGCGCGCGTGATTTAATGGATAACCGGGACGGTTTTCCCGCCCGCAAAGTTCTCAAAATCCCGAAGGAGAAGTTCGCACCATGGCCAATCTCAACATCCCCGCCGAAGAGCGCAACCTCACGCCCGACCAGGTTGAGAAGCTGGACAACCGCCGCCGCTGGGGACTCACCTGCCAGGTGCTCGCTGGCCAGTTCCTGTTCTTCGCCGTGCTGCTTACCGTCTGGTCAGGACAGGACGCGACCTATTCGCCCGGCTGGGTGCATCCCATGCTCTACTACAACATCCTCACCGCCGTCCTCGCCGTCGTCTTCTTCCTCTACGGAAGCCATCTCAAGCGAGGCTCGCTGGATTTTGTCGACTAACGATTGAAGCACGAACCCGTAAGTATCCACTTCACCGGCAGGGCTTCGGCCCTGCCTGATCTTTGGAACAACAATGGCAGAAACCATCCTCGTAGTCGCCGAGCAGCGCGAAGGCAAACTCAACCGCGTCTCGTATGAAACCATCGCCGCCGCCCAGCAAATCGCAAAGCAAACCGGCTGGCAGATAGAAGTCGTCCTCCCCGGCAGCAACGTCGCCTCGCTCACGCAGGAACTCGCGCAGAAAGCCGTCGCCAAAGTCTACGCGCTCGAAGGCCCCTCGCTCGCCGCCTATACATCGGACGCCTACGTCGAAGCCCTCAAGCATTTCATCGCGGAAAAGCAGCCCCGGCTCGTGCTCTTCCCGCACACCTATCAGGTGCGCGACTTCGCCCCGCGCCTCGCGCTCGCCCTCGACCGCACCCTCATCTCCGACAGCATCGGCTACAAGCACGAGAACGGAAAGCTCCTCTTCACCCGCCAGATGTTCCAGGGCAAATTCGCCGCCGACGTATCGTTCCAGGGCGAAGCCCCCTGGCTCGCCACATTACAAATAGGAGCATTCAGACCGGACCCCGTCGAGGGGAATCAAGCCCAAGCAGAACCCGGCACAGCACAAGTCGAAACCGTAGCCGCAAAAGAGATCACACCAAGAGTCACGCCGCACGAAGTCTTTCAGGAAGCAAAACAGGCCGTCGATCTCTCCCAGACCGAGGTCATCGTAGCCGTAGGCCGAGGCATCAAGGAGCAGAAGAACCTGGCCCTCGCCGAAGACCTCGCCAAAGTCTTAGGAGGAGAAGTAGCCGCCTCGCGCCCCATCTGCGACAACGGCTGGCTCCCGCTCGAGCGCCAGATAGGAAGCTCCGGTCAGACCGTAGCCCCCAAGCTCTATTTCGCGTTAGGAATCAGCGGAGCCATCCAGCACATAGTAGGCATGAAGGGATCAAAAACCATAGTAGCCATCAACAAAGACCCTGAAGCCCCCATCTTCGAAATCGCCGACGTAGGAGTAGTAGGAAACCTCTTCGACATAGTCCCCGCAGTAACCGAAGAAATCAAAAAAGCCAAAGCGGCCAATTGACGGCAGTCTCTGCGTATGAACCTTTTTGATGTCGTCACTGATATTGCCGATGCGTTGAAGCTTATCGATTCCACAAAGATTCCATTCAAGGGTTTTCGGCCCGGAATCGGACCTTACGGCCAACCACAACTGGTTAAGCTAGTCGCCGAACATTTGAACTGCTCTCCTCGGTACAGTCAGTGCGTCAAAACAAAGCGGACTCCTGATCTTCTGATCACTGGGTATTGGGCATTGGAGATAAAGATTGCCCGACCCTTTGGTGACAACGGAAAGTCGGCCGAAAATTGGTCTGTTAATCTGCTCCATCCATATGGCGGCAACACGAGCCTACTCGGCGATTGCCTTAAACTTCAGTCCTACTCATGCGAGGAGCAAAAGGCCGTTGTTGCAATCGCCTATGAACATGATCCTCCCAAAATCAGCATCGAGCCGCTCGTACGATCTTTCGAGGTGATCGCGAGAGAAGTGCTATCCATTCCTTTAAACGACAGAATATCCGCTGTGCGAACGAACTTGGTGCATCCGGTTCATGAACGACTAAGTGTTATGGGTTGGGTTCTGGGCTAGCCGCGTATGCCACGCGTCTCGTTTACGATACTTGGGCCGCAATCACAACAATTTCTCAGCAAAAGTCCGATCCGTAACCGGATCTGCTATGATTTCCCGGTCAAAGCTAAGCCTTGACCAATCATCTGCAGTGATGGATAGCAACATGGCTGGGAACTCTGCCACCATAATATCCGTGATCGCACTCGTCTTCTCATTCGGCACCACGTTTGTCTCGTACCGCAGAACCCGAGCCCAGGATATCCAGTCTTTGCGTCAGGAATTGCGGGGAATTCTGCAGAGACTCACCGCGATACCCCGAGAGGTTCTTGACGCAAACAAGCGATACATGGCCGACCAGGCTGCCGTTGCAGGTGTAAGTCGAATCTATAACCAGGAAAATTCGCTCCTTGTAAGGCAAGCCGCTGAGATTGTGACGAAGCTGCCCAAGAACATGGTCTCCGCAACCGAATACTCCGAGATAGCGCTCGCCCAGCAGAACTCCTACAATCTCGCTGAGGCCAAGGCGTTTCTCAAGCTGGCTATCGAAAGTGCAACCAATTTCAACGACGAGATAGGTCCGGTCCGGATGACCGCAAATCTCAGCTTCATTACCGGAGAACCACAGGCTGGCCGTATCAAATATCAGGAAGCCTTGAATATATTCGCAAAATATCCGGGCTATGACATGTTCACAAAGGTCAGTACCCACGTAAATACCGAGATAATGTGGGGACAATCCGAAGCCGGAATAGGTGAGTTTGCCTCCGCCCTTCAGCATTTAGACAATGCACAAAAACTCGTAGAGACCTTGCCCTTCAGCCCAGGTGCTCAATCCCTCATGTCTCAGATCGCCGAGCCAAGAGCGCTATTTGAGAGGAGCCGCACCTCCAATATCATGGGGACGGTAATGCCACTCTCATCGACGCCGCTGAAGTAGCGCCACACTGCCGGTGGTGCACCCCCCGCTTCTGAGATATGGGCCCCATCACAGGATCAGATACCTTTAATTAACAATTCCCGACTTATGGTCTATATAGCTCAGACATGGACGATCCAACTAACTACAGTCAAGAAGTAGGGGTAGGTCCAAAACCACCCCAGCGAGAGTTAGGAGAATCAATGAACGGATTTAAATTTTTGGCAATAGCCGCTGTTGCTGGACTTTGCTTTGCAGCAACCCCTTCCAAAACACAGGCCCAGGTAAGCGTCACCATCGTAGCTGCCCCCGCATGTCCCTATGGTTACTATGACTACGCTCCATATAACTGCGCGCCAACTGGCTACTATGGCCCGGAATGGTTCAACGGCGGCGTATTCATCGGCGCTGGCCAGTGGTATCACGGCCCTGCCAAATTCAACGGCAACGTAAATAACCGCTACGACCCGCAGCACGGCTACAAGGGACCTATGCCAAAAAAGGGCGAGAAAGCCCAGGCATCGCACGCAACCCCCGCCAACTTCAAGGGCAATGAAACACACGATGGGCACGGCAACGTAACCGAGAAAAAGAGCTAAAAGAGTCAGCGCGAACACTCCATCTTCCGGGCTCCCACGCCCGGATTTTTGGAATCATCCCGACCGCAGTTCCCTCACGCCGCTGTATCCTCCTCAAATGGAAATTCCAGTAAGCCTCTCATCAGCAACAAGGCGCAGGTTCGCCCGGACCACGCTCTCAGCCATTCCTCGACGAAGATTTCTGACACCAATCAGTATAGGGTGGTTGCAACAATCTTCTGAGAAGGCGGTAATGTCCGAAGCAATCCCCACTGGGATCTGGGTCGTCACCCCGGATGGCTAAGGCTTGTTCCCACCGCAACTAATCTTTCGAGCGGCGATCCGTTGCCTTTGAGCGCCGCTCAACGGGATTCGCGCGCCGATCCGGGTTATTTGAGCGCCGATCCCGCGGATTTGCGCGGCGGTCTCCCGAACCTAAGCGCCGTTCCGGCGGACGCGCCACGTCCGGAAGCACAATGACGGAATTCGGGAAAGCACCGACTCCCTCGATCGCCTGCGTTGAATCTGCGGCAGAGGGCTCCGTGCCTGGGGTCAATAATTTATTCAGAATTGGGATGTTCACGCGTTGCGTTTCCACGAAGTCCACGCCCTGAGCCGTCAGCGTGAAATCCGAGTTGTCCGCCCGCGTGATATATCCCTTTTTCCGTAGATACCAGGTTGTGAAATCCAGATAATCGCGCGGAAACCCCATGCGCAATTCAATCTCGGCAAGTGAAACTTCCGGGGCATTTGGATTTGCGCGGCGCTTGAAATATAGGACCGCCAGAACCGCCAGACGCCGGTTCATCTCGCCCTCCATCTGATCCATAAAATCAATCGAGTACGATAGAGGGACCGCGTGGGGCAGTTCTTTTTCGCGTGACGCATCGTACTGGGCGCGCCGCGCCGGGTTCGACAACACCTCATAAGCTGTCGTCAACATGGAGAACATTTCAGAATTACCAGACGCCGGGTTGTCCGGATGAAAGCGGGCCGCGAGAAATCGATAAACGCGATGGATCGTCTCTTCCTCCGCATTGGGGCTGATCTGGAGAAATTCGTAATAGTCGATCTTTTTCATCGCAATCTGCATGTCCTTTTTAGGATGGGTCGGTCGATTGTACCATACGTACCGGGAAAGAAGACCCAGCCCCAGCCTGGTTAACACCCTCCGGGCTTCCAGGCTACCCCGCGCCGATTGCCCATGGACCCTGAACCGCCGCGCAAGCAGTATCCTCATCCAGAGGAAATCCCAGTGCCCCCTCCAGCAAAAACCACCCTCGCTCCCTTACTCAATGTCCGCAACGGAGCCAGGACCATCGAATTCTACAAATCAGCCTTCGGCGCGACCGAGATATTCAGTACCCCCGCCGACAGCGGATCAGTGGTCGCGCAGCTGGCCATAGACGGAGCGGAATTCTGGCTCGCCGAGAATCCCTTGAGAACCAGAATTTCAGCCCCGAATCGCTCCACGGAAGCACCCTGCGCGTCATCCTCACCGTCGACGACCCCGACACCGTCTTCAACAAGGCCGTAGCCGCGGGAGCCACCATAGTCTGGCCCGTCGCCGACCAACCCTATCGCTGGCGAATGGGCCGCATCGCCGACCCCTTCGGACATCACTGGGAAATCGGCAAGCCTCTCACGACTTAGCGCGTGCGCGCGTCACACATCTCGCTCTAGAGATGCGGGTTGAGCCATGAATTTCATCGTGGGACACTCACCCGCTGTAGTAAGCTGGTGAGCAATCAATACCCCGATGAACACATCAGAAGAAATGCCCATCACTCAAACCGGGCAAGACCCTGCATCCCTGCAAACAGGAGACGCTGCCTCACCCAACCCGCGCGTCGCCCGAAGCGAACAATTTGCCGAAGCTATCATTCTCGCAATATTGATTGCCGTCCCCGCGCTCTTCTGCTTAAGAATGGCGATCGTCGGCGATGCCGATATCTGGTGGCATCTGCGCACCGGCCAATGGATACTTCAGCACCACGGCGTCCCTCACACCGACCCCTTCACCCGCTTCGGCGCAGGCAAGCCGTGGGCAGCCTATAGCTGGCTCTACGAGCTGCTCGTATTCAAATGCTTTCAGCGGCTAGGCCTCGTCGGAATAGTCGCCTACTCCACCGGAATGGTTCTGGCCATCGCCGCCGCCATCTATCATCTCCTCCGGCGTCTTCAGCCTGATTTTTCCATTGGCGCGCTTCTGACTCTTGTGGCCACGTTGAGCCTTACCCACCTCTACACGCCGCGCTCCTGGCTCTTCACCATCCTGTTCTTCGTGCTGGAACTCGACATTCTCATGCACGCACGAAAGACAGGCCCCGAAACCGGAATGCCGCGCGAGCTGCTCTGGCTGCCGCCGCTCTTCGCGCTCTGGGCCAACGTGCATATTCAATTCTTTGACGGCCTGCTGGTCATGGGCCTCGCCCTCGGTGAAGCCATCCTCGCCCGCTGGTTTACCTCGGCCCGCACCCGGCTGGCGCCAGCATGGATCGGCGGAGTCTTTCTCGCCTGCATCCTCGCCACGCTTGCCAATCCCTATGGGTGGAAGATATACGAAATCGGATTTCGCGCAGCGACTCAGCCCGGCATCTTGTCACTCATCACCGAATTCCATGCCCTTGAATTCCGCGCCCTGGCCGACTACTGCATGCTCTTCCTCGCCCTCGCCGCCGCTGGTGCGCTGGCATGGCGCCGCCGCTTTCCCCTGTTTGAGACCGCGCTATTGATATTCGCCGCCGTCGTGTCCTTCCGTTCTGGGCGAGACATGTGGGTCATGGTCATCGCCGCCGCCGCCATTCTCGCTCAGCGCATAGGCGGCCACGAAAAAGTCCGGCGTCCTCTTGCAGCATTCGCTGCGCCGCTCGTCGCTGTCGTCATCGGCCTGCTGCTATTCCTCGGCACCATCGTCCTGCACACTGACAACCCGCACTTGCGCGCGATCCTCGCTCAAACCATGCCCGTCCGCGCGGTCGAAGTCGCGAAGGACGAGGGCTTCAACGGCCCGCTCTACAACAACCTCGACTGGGGAGGATACCTGATCTGGCAGCTTCGCATGCCGGTTAGCATTGATGGTCGGAATGACCTCATCGGCGATCAGCGCATCGAGCGATCCTTCGCAACATGGGACGGGGGACCCGGCTGGGCCTCCGATCCTGACCTCACTTCCGCGAAGCTGGTGATTGGACCGGCGAGCGCCCCGCTGACCCAGCTCCTCCAATTGGACCCACATTTTGTGCTTGTGTTCGAAGACAAAGTCGCCGCAGTCTTCATCGCCCGCAACCCGCCGGAAAAACCTGAACCGCCGATCACACCACAATGAGAAATTCCTGAAAACGAAATCGCTGCCTCGGTTCCGTTATCCTCAACATTAATTCCACGCAAACGCGACCCTTATCGCTCCGTTTGGTTGCCTGAAATTCCCCAAAAAATCCAACCGAGATGGAAGACTGTTCGCTCCTGATCGTCCTCTTTCCCTTCGCCCCGGCGACTCTCGGCATCTTAAGTATCCGTAGTGCTCGAAGTCGGAATCGTCCGAGTCGTGAAAGCAAAGAACGCGGAGCACGGTAGACAACTGCCCCGCTAAAACCCAAGGAGAACTTATGAACAGATTGAAATATCTTGCGATTGCTGCTGTTGCTGGTGTGTGCTTAACAGTAACCGCCCCCAAATCCGAGGCACAGGTCAGCGTCAACATTGGAGTTGCGCCTGTATGTCCTTACGGCTACTTCGACTACGCCCCCTATGACTGCGCTCCTTACGGGTACTACGGGCCAAATTGGTTTACCAATGGCGTCTTCATCGGCACTGGTCCCTGGTATCACGGCCGAAGCGACTTTTACGGCCATGTGAATAACCATTTCGATCCGCACAATGGATACAAAGGCCCATTGCCGCACCGCGGCGAAAGGGCCGAACCCTCAAGGCCTGCTGGTCACGTGGAACACTTCCAGGGAAATGAAATGCGCGATGGACGCGGCCACACACAGGGCGGTCACGATGACGGCCACGGCGGCCACTAAAACAATCCATTCAATTAATCCGACATCCGGGCACTCATGCCCGGATGTCGGCATTTAGATCAATTACGCCATGTATCGCATGCATCGATTGACTCACGCCTCGATTTTGAGATGGGGGCTTTGGGCGAAGCGCGTATCGCGGGAAACGGTGAACAGCAAGTCCCACGACCAACGGGAGTGGCCACGCGAAGCAGTACGCCTGGACGGCCAGTCCCGCTGGACGCGCAGTCCTGTAGAATGGCCAGTCCACTATGAGCATTCATTTCCGTCATCCCATCCCCGACATTGACCGTCCCCAGATGGAAGCCGACGTAGTCATCATCGGCGGAGGGCCAGCCGGAATGGCCTGCGCCCTGCGCCTCTCCCAGCTCATCGATCAGCACAACGAATCACACCCCGAAGCTCCGCTCACGAAAGAAAATATCTACGTGCTCGAAAAGGCCCGCGAAATCGGCCAGCACTGCCTCTCCGGAGCGCTCCTCGATCCGCGCTCCATGCGCGAACTCCTCCCCGGATTCGAAAGCGAAGCCCCTCTCGACGCCGAAGTCACCAAAGAATCCGTCTGGTTCCTCAGCAAAAGCAAAGCCCGCAAGTTCCCCATCGTCCCGCCCCCGCTGCGCGACCACGGAAACTACGTCATCTCTCTCAACAAATTCGTAAAGTGGCTCGGCCAGAAAGTAGAAGACACCGGAATCACCGTCTTCACCGGATTCGCAGGCTCCGAACTCCTCATGGACGGCGATCATGTCACAGGCGTCCGCACCGACGACAAAGGAGTCGGCAAAGACGGCGAGCCCAAGGCCAACTTCGAGCCCGGCTACGACCTCGGCGCCAAAATCACCATTTTCGCCGAAGGCCCGCGCGGCAACTGCGCCAAGCAGCTCATCGACACTCTCGGCCTCGAAGATCCCAACCACGCCCAAACCTACGGCCTCGGCATAAAAGAGCTGTGGGAGCTTCCCGCGGGCCGCGTCGCCAAAGGCGAAGTCCTCTACACCATGGGCTACCCGCTCACTACCAAAGAGTACGGCGGAGCCTGGATCTACGGCGTTACCGATAAGCTTGCATCCGTAGGCTATGTCACCGGACTCGACTACGAAGATCCGCGCACCGACCCGCACCACGTCTTCCAGTCCTTCAAGCAGCATCCATTCGCGCGCCGTCTCCTCGACGGAGGCAAGATGGTTCGCTACGGAGCCAAGACCCTTCCCTACGGAGGCTGGCTCACGACGCCCCGTATCTACGGCAACGGCTGGCTCCTCCTCGGCGACTCCGCCAGCTTTCTCAACGCGCAGCGCCTCAAAGGCATTCACCTCGCCATCAAGAGCGGAATGCTAGCCGCCGAAACCGCCTTCAACGCCCTCCTCACCGGAGACACCTCCGCCTCTGCCCTCAGCCAATACAAAACCGCCGTAGACGCCAGCTGGATCAAGGACGAGCTCTACCCCGTCCGCAACTTCCATCAGGCCTTCGAGCACGGACTCTACGACGGACTTATCCGCGCCGGTCTGCAAACACTCATGCACGGAGCCAACCTCGGCCCCGACTCGAAAAATCAAGCGGGCTACCTCCGCATGAAGCATCAGGATGCCCTGAGCATCCACAGCGGAGGCCGCGAGCCCATGCTCTTCAACGCCAAAGGTGATGGCAAACTAACCTTCGACCGCCTCACAGACGTCTACCATTCAGGAACGCGCCACGACGACGACCAGCCCACGCATCTCGTAGTCCGCGACCTCAACATCTGCGCCACGCGCTGCGCAAGAGAGTTCGGAAACCCCTGCCAATACTTCTGCCCAGCCGCCGTCTACGAAATGGTCGAGACCTCCGACAGCAAAGACAAACAACTACAAATCAACTTCGCCAACTGCGTCCACTGTAAAACCTGCGACATCATGGATCCCTATCAAATCATCGACTGGGTACCACCAGAAGGCGGAGGAGGGCCCAACTACGACGGCATGTGATAACTGCGGGAGTAGAGCATGACGAGTGAGCAGGAAGAGTTGAAATTCAAGGCTGCCCGGCGGGCTCTCAATTTGGTTCGACCCGGTATGACCCTCGGGCTTGGATCGGGATCGACAGCCTCGCTGTGGGTGCGGCTGCTTGGCGAGCAGGTTCGTGACCATGGCTTGAAAGTCCGCGCCATCGCCAGCTCTCCTGACAGCGAATCTCTTGGCCGCAGCTATGGCATCCCGTTTGTCACATTCGAGGAGTGCCCTCAACTGGACCTGACCGTGGACGGCGCGGACGAGATCGCGCCCGGACTGGCACTTATTAAAGGAGGAGGAGGGAAGCTCCTTCGCGAGAAAATCGTCGCCAGCGCGTCGAAGCGCTTCGTCATCGTGGCAGATGAGTCCAAAGTCGTCGAGATGCTTGGTGCCGCTCCCCTGCCCGTCGAAGTGATTCAGATGGCCGCCCCATTGGTCAGCCGCGAGCTTCGCAAGCTTGGATTTCCCGAGGTCACAATCCGCACGAATGTTGACGGTTCCCAATACATTACTGATGAAGGCAATCTGCTATTGGAGTGTTCGGGCATGAGAATGGAAAGCCCGGAGAAGATTGCGGAGCAGATAGACTCCATAATTGGTGTCGTAGAGCACGGACTCTTTCTGAACATGGCCAACCTGGCTCTCGTCGCGGGCCAGGCCGGAGTCATCGAGCTGATGCGATAAAGGTCGCGCGAGCCCCATCTTTGACGCGCTTTTGGCGACAAGGGTGAGAGACCACAAAACTATGTTCAACCACGAAGCCGAGGTGCCCAGGTCGAAGACATGGGACAGGAAGCGAACGCACACGCAAAAATTTACGATCACTGCGTCCATCAGCGCCTCGCCCGTGAGACAAGACTTAGAATCGGACCCCAATCAGGTCATCGACCGGGCACCACCAGAGGGCGGAGGAGGCCCCAACTACGACGGCATGTGACGCGCGGCACGACACGCATCTGCAGATTATGGCTTATTGGCGAGTTGCTTCTCCGATTCTGCAACCAGCTTTCGGAATGCCTCGACCGCCGGAACATCCGGAGCATCCAGTGCGCCCTTCGCGGTATAGCGCCACACGGCTGGAGCGTCGAGCGGATCGGGGCCACCGCGATAAACAGCAAACATGTCTTGTGTTGAACCCACATCCATCTGCGGGTGAGGACCTGAAAGGCTAGGTCCAGCGTTGAGTGGAGATTCACTATCCGAGCCACCGCATCGTGGGTCAGACACATCGCAGGGCGGCGCATTCCCCGCCCGGCCACCAATCTGCGTCGTCGAACCGGTCGACTGCCCGATCACCGGAGGGGTTTGGTTTACGGGCGTACCGCCGATCGTAGGTTGCGCCGCCTTGCCGTTGCCCTTGCGAATAACAATAATCAGATCCGCAGTCGAACCGCCGGGCAACGGCTTCAGCCGTCCCCATTTCACAAGAGCCTGCTCCACGTTTTCCCGGGCAATGCGGTTGGCATTCGGATCTTGTATGTCAACTCCAGCGTCTTGATCGACCATCACCAGAACCGTTTGCGCCTGAAGAACATCAACCGGAAGCAAGGCCTTCTTCTTGTCTTTGCCGTTCGCAAATAGACAGCAAACAAGCATCACCGAAACAACGAAACCTCTGCGGTAGAGCATGAGCATCCTCCGAGCGCGTACAAGTCTACTCCCTCAAATAGATAGACGGACATGCCGGTGTCTTTGGACAAAAGCGCACTGAACAAATTTGAAGAATCTACATTGACAGGAGCGCACCCCAATTGACAAGAAAGCCGTTCAGGTATGGCCTGTGTTCCTGATTATTCCTGCTAAAGGGACGACTACACAAATCTCCGACGCCTTCAATCCCTTATAATTTCTCCACTCCATGACCATCGCTCCCGGCGCACGTCTAGGACCCTACGAGATCGTCGCCCTCATCGGCGCGGGCGGCATGGGCGAAGTCTACAAAGCGCGCGACACCCGTCTCGGACGCGAAGTCGCAGTCAAAATTCTCCCCGCGTCCATCGCCGCAGACCCCGACCGTCTTCGCCGCTTCGAGCAGGAGGCGCGAGCTGTCGCAGCCCTCAGCCATCCCAACATCCTCGGCGTCCACGACATCGGCCAGCACAACGGCATGCACTTTCTCGTCACCGAGCTGCTCCAGGGCGAAAGCCTCCGCGAATTCCTCGAGCACGGCGTCCCTTCCCACCGCAAATCCGTCAACTACGCCATCCAGATCGCCAACGGCCTCGCCGCCGCCCATTGCAAAGACATTGCCCATCGCGATCTCAAGCCCGACAACATCTTCATCACCCGCGACGGCCAGGTTAAGATCCTCGACTTCGGCCTCGCGAAGACCGTAGCCCGAACGGAACGTTCCGCTCCGCTCACCGACGAGACCATCCGCGTGGCCGGACCAGCCACCGACGCCGGAACCGTCATGGGCACAGCCGGCTACATGTCGCCCGAGCAGGTCCGCGGGGCCGCCGTCGACTGCCGCACCGACATCTTCAGCTTCGGCGCCGTCCTCTACGAGATGCTCACCGGCGCGCGCGCCTTCAAACGCGACACTACGGCAGAGACCATGACGGCCATCCTCAACGAAGATCCACCCGAGTTAATTGAATCCGGAAGCCAGATCCCTCCCGCGCTCGATCGCACCGTCCGCCACTGCCTCGAAAAATCTCCCGACCAGCGCTTCCAGTCCGCCCGCGATCTCGGCTTCGATCTAGAATCCGCCTCCAACCTCACGCCCTCCGCAGGTCAACCCGCCGCAAAAGCAAAACTAAACCGGAAATGGCCGCTCGCCGCCGCGGTAGCCGCACTGGCCCTCGCCGCGGGCCTCGCCGCATGGCTGATCGCGGCGCGGCGTCCTGTCTCCGCTGCCCAGTTCCATCAACTGACGTACCGTCGCGGAGCCATCACCGACGCCCGCTTCATGTCTGACGGCCGGAGCGTCCTCTACACCGCCGCCTGGGAGGGAGCGGATCCCGCGATCTACATCGCTTCGGTTGATGGGTCCGGCGGACATCCGTTCGGCGTCGACAATGCGCGCCTCCTCGCCGTCTCAAAACAGGGCGAGATCGCCGTGGCGCTCGCTCCCAAAGCGCCGCTATTCAGCTATCTCGCTCCCGGAACCCTTGCGCGAGTCTCCAACGGCGGCGGCGCTCCCAAACCCGAAATCGAAAACGTCCAATCCGCTGACTACAACCCCAGCGACTCTTCGCTGGCCATCGTGCGCTATCTGCCCGACAAACCTCTCTGCCAGGTCGAATACCCCATCGGCAAAGTGCTCTATAGCGATCAAGCCATCACCAGTCTGCGGTTTTCGCCTGACGGACGCTACCTCGCCTTTATCACTCACAGTGACCCCAGCGACGATCGCGGGACCGCCGTCATTTTGCGCACCGACGGAAGAAAAGTCGCCACCAGCCTGCTCTATGAGAGCGCGGAGGGCCTGGCCTGGACGCCCTCCGGTAATGAAGTCTGGTTTACCTCTCCGCTCGAGACCGGACGGATCCACGCCGTGTCTGTTTCCGGAAAGACCCGCGAGGTCTTCTCCGTTCCCGGTCGCCTCTTTCTCCGCGACATCGCCGCCAACGGGCAGCTTCTCGCCGAGCAAGGCATCGTCCGCCACGGAATT
Source organism: uncultured Acidobacteriaceae bacterium (assembly GCA_963743135.1). Lineage (GTDB taxonomy): Bacteria > Acidobacteriota > Terriglobia > Terriglobales > Acidobacteriaceae > Silvibacterium. The sequence continues at coordinate 543,391 of CAVUON010000005.1, read as the reverse complement.
GTCGGCTCAAACGGAACTGCGCAGCGCGATCTCTCCTGGCTCGACTACGGCGAACTCCGCGGCATCAGCAACGACGGCAAGATGATCTTGTTCGAAGAGGAGGGCGCTGAATCGAAGAACTACACCGTGTACGTGCGCGGCACAGACGGCTCGCCCGCCATCCCCATCGGCGAAGGCTACGGGCTCGCGCTCTCGCCCGACAAAAACTGGGCGCTCTCCCAGAAGCTCACCGAGCCGATCAACCAGATCTGGCTGCTGCCCGTGGGTCCCGGCGAACCACGCCGTCTCTCGCCTCCCAGCCTCGCCCCGGTAATCATCGCCGGCGGCTTCTTTCCCGACGGCAAGCACGTCATCTACATCGCCCAGCAGGCCGGACATCCTCCGCGCGCATGGATGCAGGACGTCAGTGGCGGCAGCCCACGGCCCATCACGCCCGAAAACATCGTCGGTTGGCAGGTTTCACCGGACGGCAAGTGGCTCCTCGCTGGAAGCCTGCAGAACACCGCGCTGTCGCTTCTTGTGCCCATCGACGGCGGCCCGCCCATCCCCGTCAAGGGCCTCCGGCCGGGCGATAACCCCGTGGGCTGGGCCGCCGATAATCGCCTCTACGTCGCGCCCCCGCAGAAACCGGGCATCATGACGGTCCATGTCGATAAACTCGATCCACGAACCGGAGCGCGCAGCGCGTGGAGCGAAATTTCCACGCCGCCCATCGCAGGCCTGCAGACCGAAAATCTAATGCTCACGCCCGACGGAAAAAGCTACGCCTACCACTACCACCTCAACCTCTTCGACCTCTACACCATAAGCGGAGTCCGCTGATGGTCGCCCTCGGACTAAACTCGTTCTCCCCGCGCTACTATGATCGAGACGTCCCGCTGATTCCAGAAAGGTTCTACCCATGGAGAAGACCGCACGTTGGCTCTTACCTTCCGCGATAGCGCTGTTTCCGTTTTTGCTCATCACCGCAATCGCGCACGCACAAACTAAGCCGCAATATCCCAACTACCCCAGCGAGACGCCACAAAACTTCCACCCGCCAACCTACGGCATGGACTTCGAGCGCCGCGATGTAATGATCCCCATGCGCGACGGCGTCCGCCTGCACACCGTCATCCTCGTTCCCAAAGGAGCCAAGCACGCCGGCATCCTGCTCACCCGCACGCCGTACAATGCAACCGCGCTCACCAGCAACGCGCCCAGTCAGCACCTCGGCACAGCCCTCTGGGGATACGACAACGCGGTCGAAACCATCGTTCAGGGCGGATACATTCGCGTCGTGCAAGACATTCGCGGCAAGTACGGCAGCGAGGGCGACTATGTAATGAACCGCCCCATCCACGGCCCGCTGAACCCCACTCCCGTCGATGAATCAACCGACACTTACGACACCATCGACTGGCTCGTAAAGAACATCCCCGAGTCCAATGGAAAAGTAGGCGTACTCGGCATCTCCTATGACGGATTCCTCTCCCTCATGCCGCTTGTCCATCCGCACCCTGCCCTCAAGTGCGTCGTCCCCATGAACCCCATGGTTGACGGCTGGCGCGGTGACGACTGGTTCCACAACGGAGCCTTCCGCGAGCAGGGCATGCCCTACATCTACGAGCAGACCGCCACCCGCGACAACTCCGACCTCTGGCTCACCAGCAATTACGACGACTACGACACGTACATGAACGCCGTATCCGCCGGAGAACTCGGCAAGCAGCGCAACATGGATCAAATCGGCTTCTGGAACAAGATCATCGCGCATCCCGCATACGACAGTTTCTGGAGCGATCAGGCCGTCGACCGCGTTCTCGCCGCGCAGCCCTTCACCGTGCCCACAATGATCGTGGCCAGCCTCTGGGATCAGGAAGACATCTACGGAGCCATCGCCGTCTACAAGGCGCTGCAGCCAAAGGATACCGACCACGATCTCTATCTCGTCCTCGGCCCCTGGCACCACGGGCAGGAGATCGAGAACGCCTCGTCCCTCGGCGCAATCAACTTCAACAGCGACACTGGCCTCTACTTCCGCGAGCACCTCCTCGCGCCTTTCCTGGCCCACTATCTACAGGACAACGCGCCCCCGCTCAACCTCGCGCCCGTCAACGCATTTGAAACCGGCACCGATCGCTGGGAGCAGCTCGAAACCTGGCCCTCCGGCTGCTCCTCCAAAGTCAAAGACGGCTGCACCCCAAAGCCCACACCACTCTATCTGCAATCCAACGGAGAGCTCGCCTTCACCGCCCCAACCACGAACTCCTTCGACGAATACATCTCCGATCCTGCCAAGCCTGTTCCCTTCCGCGCGCGCCCCAACCAACCCATCGGCTACACGCCTAATCTCTCCTGGGTACGCTGGCTCGTCGACGATCAGCGCGGGTTCTCCGGACGCACCGATGTCCTCACCTATAAAACCGCGGTCCTCACCGATCCCGTAAAAATCAGCGGAGAGCCCATCGTCCACCTCATCGCCTCAACCTCCGGAACCGACAGCGATTGGGTCGTCAAGCTCATCGACGTGTATCCCGACGAAGTCGCCGGACAGCCCGAACTCGGCGGCTATCAGCTCGCCATCGCCATGGATATCTTCCGGGGACGCTATCGCGAAAGCCTCTCCCAGCCCCGGGCCATCACACCTGACACTCCGCTGCTCTACAAATTCGCGTTGCCTACGGCAAACCACGTCTTCCTGCCCGGACACCGCATCATGGTGCAGGTGCAGTCCAGCTGGTTCCCTCTCTACGACCGCAACCCGCAAACCTACGTGCCCAACATCTTCTTCGCCCAATCCTCCGACTACAAAAAAGCCACGGAGCGCATCTACCACTCACCCGATCAAGCCAGCTTCATCGAGCTTCCCCTCGTAACCGCGGAGCCCTGATCGCGCGAAGCCTAAAATAATGCGGGCGATAGAATAGAACCAGCAAGGAGAACGACCATGGCACTAATGAAAACTTCAAATCCCGCCTTGAATTCAAAAATCTTCCAGGGCCAGCCGGTAGCCCTCGACGAAGCCATGACCCTTAACGGCACCGTGAACAAAACCGGAATCCTTCTGCTCTGTGCCGCCGCCACAGCCGCCTTCGCGTGGCACACATTCATGCAGACCCACTCCGCCGCTGCCGTCCTCCCGCTGCTCTGGACCGGCCTCATCGGCGGCTTCATCTTCGCTCTCGCCACCATCTTCAAAAGGACATGGGCTCCCTTCACCGCGCCCATCTATGCCCTGCTCGAAGGCCTCGCCCTCGGCAGCATCTCCGCCGTCTTTGAGGTGCGCTATCCCGGAATCGCCATGGAGTCCGTCGCCCTCACCTTCGGAACCATGTTCGTCCTGCTGCTCGCCTACCGCTCCCATCTCATTCCCGTCACGCAAAAGCTCCGCCTCGGCATCGTCGCCGCCACCGGAGCCATCGCCCTCTTCTACATCGCGGAAATCGTCCTCGGCTTCTTCGGATTTCACTTCGGCGCGATCAACGGCTCCGGAGCCATCGGCATAGGCTTTAGCGTCGTCATCGTCATCGTGGCCGCCCTCAACCTCATCCTCGACTTCGACTTCATCGAGACCGGAGTCCAGGCCCGCGCCCCCAAATATATGGAGTGGTATGGAGCGTTCGGCCTAATGGTCACGCTCGTCTGGCTCTACCTCGAGATCCTCAGGCTGCTCTCAAAGGTCCGCGGCCGCGACTGAATCCCACGAATACGCAAGATAATCCGGTGCAAAGCGGCGTGGTGCGCCATGCGAAAATGCCGAGGAACACTTAGGCCCCACCCGTGACGCTTTTCCGGCATAAATTGTCACAATATCGAAAGATGCGCGCCTTCACAAAGCATACGATCATGTTGCCGGTCATCGGACGACCGGCAGCTCCGAAAGGAAAATCATGCTATCTGAAGGCGATGTGATGGGTTTTATCCCAACCAAAGATGCGGTGCCGGCGCGTGCCTTCTACGAAGGTGTTCTGGGTTTGCGAGTCATAAGCGACGACCAGTTCGCGCTGGTTGTAGAGTCTCGCCAAACCGTAATCCGAATCACTAAGATCAATGAGTTCACGCCCGCCCCGTTCACCATTCTCGGCTGGCGCGTGCAAAACATCGAAGAGGAAGTAAGAACTCTCGCTGCCCGGGGAGTCTCGTTTCAGCGCTACTCCGGCCTCACCCAGAATGATCTCGGCATCTGGACATCGCCCGGTGGCGCCCGGATAGCATGGTTCCGCGATCCTGATGGAAACGTGCTCTCGCTCTCGCAACATTAACCCGTCGGACGCGGGTACCCCAGCGATAGAAAACTAAACAGAGGTTCGAGGATCAACCAAACCCGCCCGGGAATAGACATTCTCCCCGCCGTGTCCCCAACTCAGGAAGTCGGCGAATCGATCCTCGTGCATGCCGGAATTCTAGCCCAATCGATCCCGCGCCCCCGGGTTTCTCTTAGCCGTAACCGTAATAGCAACCCGGGTCCCAGCCCGCCACTCTGCAAAGGTAGACTCCATGATCGACCTCCGCCGGGAGTAACCGAGTATCACCGCGCTCGCTGTAACGTGATCCCGGCGAGTTCGCTGCACCCAGATCAATAAGCCAATAACTAGACAACAATGACTCTAACTACTTATAGGTAATAACTACTCTCTATATATGCAAAACTTTTCCGTTTAATCGGGATAATAAGACCTATACTTCGCCCCATTCAAAGGATAGGTGGCCGTGATCGAATTCCGGAAACCTGTCCAGCGAAAGGACGGCACGCATGCGCAAGCTCTGGAATGCATTTGGCTGGGCAATTTTAAGGTCAACTCTATATGTCACTTTGCTCTTCTTGCCACTATTCGCCACATTCTGCCACGCGCAATGCTACGGTGCGCCGCCAGGACAAGGCCCCATCGCAACCTTATCGCCGCAGTACTGGGCCCCCGGACAAACCTACAACGTCACCGTAACAAACCCTCAGGGCCAATTTGTCGACGTCGGTGTGCCGTATACTTACGTGTCGACTGCATATTATTACGATATGGGGGACAGCAACATAGAAGCCCCATACGTTACAGTGTCCAACCCCTGGCATACGTCAGCCCAACCCAGATCACATTCACGGCTACTGTCGCCGCCAATGCGCCCACAGAAAATGATGGCTGGGCACTATACTGCTTCGGCTATAGCACGCTCACTTTCGCCCCTCCGGCCATTCAAATCACGCCCTGCGCCATTCCAGTCACCCAACCATCACCTCGGTACAACCTACCGCCTTTTTCGCGGGAGAAACCACCTCAATTACCATCAACGGAAGTAACTTTATTGCGCCGGGCAACGCGAATAATTGCCCCCAGACTCAGCTCTCAGTAACTGCGGGGAGTGACGACGTAGAAGTATCCAGCCTGAACATTGTGAGCTCATCCCAGATGACCGCTACTGTGGTTCCGCTGGCTACGGACCCTCCAGGCACCGCCAGCATCTCGGTGGCGAATACCAACTTAAACGGCGGCTGGCTACCCGCAACAACAACGGCTTCGGTCCTGCCGGTCCCCGCAATCCAATGGAACAATAACACTATCAGCGGCGCCAATCCGCCCACCCAATCCGCCGTTATCGGCCAACAGATCAATTTGACGATCGACCCGACAACCCTCCCTACCGGCATTGCTGTCACCCAAAACACATGGACGGTAGGTGGAACAAACATCGGCGCCTACGCGGCAACAAATACCTCATCGACAATCACTCCAACGGACTTGACACAATCCTCCCTGAACACATACTGGGTATATGCTTCGACGAAGGGCAACTCCCTCGGAGTAACCTACCAATACTGCGTCAACATCCCGGGTTTTGGAAACGCATGCAGCCCGAACGCGACCGCAAAATTCAACATTAGCGGAGGCGGAAAAATGTCCAGCAACGCGTACAACAAGCTCACAATCGACACTCTCACGCCGTGCGGCGGAGGCAGTGCCGGACCATTCTTGGTTTACGGAAATATAACAGGAACTAGCTGTGTGGCAAACCCCGGAGGCACCTGGGGTATCTCTTTCAAACCATCAGGTGCTCCATCTGGGGGAACCTATTCTTATGTGCAGCTAATCAACAGCGACACTCGAACACTAACTGCAACGAATACAATAACCTGCACGCACGATCAAGGAATTGACGGGGGATATCCTTACTCTGGGATTATACCTAATACTAACCCGCCTCAAGCTTTAGACGCGCCTGGGGATCCTTTGCAGAATGGATACACTGCAACTCGCTCCTTCAACGCAACGATGTTCTTGATGTGGACTTCAAACGTGGCAAACTCCATCCCTGTTCCGATTGGGTACCAAACATGGGACTTCTCAGGATCAGCTCAGCAGAATTCATCTGGAAAGTGGACTGCCACAACGAGCGGAACACCAGGAGTCGTCGGTTCATTTATCAGCAGTAGCGGCACCCAACCGAACAACGGATACCCTGCATGGACCATGGTGTCCACCGAGACGTGTAACCCCTAACAAGGGAAATGGAGGATTTATGCGAATTCTATTTGGATTCTTGATGCTTTGTCTCACTGTAACTGCATACCCGCAAACATCGCCGCAGCCATTTTCAATCACGATCAGAGCGGAGAAACCTGAGGTGAGGGCGGGCGTTCCTGTCTTCATTAAAATCGTAATGACCAATATGTCAGATCACCAAATAGACTGCCCCGGCTGGTGGAGTAATGGGGTAGACCGAGCCTACGATTATCACGTCCTTGATGAAAGTGGCCAGACTGCGCCGATAATCGTAAGAAAACATCCAGAAATGGGCGAGGAGACTCGGCCTGCACCATGCATTATTAAACCGGGGGAGACCTCAAGCCCTTCTGGAGGAATGGTCAGCCGCCTCTTTGATTTCAGCCGTCCGGGCAAATATTCGATCGAGGTCTCACGACACATTTCTTCAGATCCCAAAAGCGAAATCGTCAAGTCCAACACCATCACCGTCAACGTGCTCCCAGCGGACGCCTCACCGCCCGCGCAGCAGTAAAACCACAAACGCAGTCTCCGGAAAATGGATGAATTGATGCGGATTCTGTTCGGATTGGTCATGCTCGGAGTTACCGTTACTGCGTACCCGAAGGGGCCGCAGCAGCCGTTCACCCTTACCCTCAGCGCAGTCAAGCCGCAGGTAATTGCTGGTTCTCAGATTGAAATCAGGATCGCGATGACAAATACTTCCGCTCATGAGGTTGATTGCACTGGAGCACCGAGTAATGGGCTGGACAGGAATTATAAATACGATGTTCTATACGAAAACGATCAGGAAGTGCCTCAGAAAGCAAACAAGCATCCTCACGTCGGCCCAACCAGCAGCATCTGGCCTTGCCTCCTCAAACCGGGAGAAACCGGTAGTAACGCAGGTGGGCTGATTAGCGCCATTTATGATTTCAGCCGTCCGGGTGAGTATACGATTCAGGTTGAACGCCATACTGCGTTTGATTCCAAGAGCCCCTTAGTAAAGTCGAACACCATAACTATCACTGTACTTCCCGCCGACAGCTCCGAACCTGACAGCAACAATCCGCAACCTTCACCTCAAGCCTCCACAAACGCGAACTCGGTCGTCATACAATCACCGACGTATACAACCAGAGCAATCATTGCCCCATCTGTGCCTGGAACAGCCGCGCGGGTCTCCTCAAATACGCTCTCTGTGCCTGAATCCCAAAAACCCGCGTCCACATTCTCAATCTCTATCGAAGAAGATAAAACCGCAGCGCTCATCAACCCGTCCCTGTACCGCCTTCTCGTGACCCTAACGACCACGCCACAGGGAGTGTTTGTTGACCAGTTTCATCCGGAAGCGAAGAACATGTACAACATGACCGTTCTGCGCGACGGTCTTCCTGTTCCCGAAACCGACGCCATGCGGGCGCTAGAAAATTATCGAAAGGTGGACCGCTATCCTACAGTCCAGCGGCCATTCGCGCTCAAGCCCGGAGAAACCTTGATCACCACCTTGGACGTCAGCGACTATTACGACATAAGCCGACCCGGCACATACCAGGTCACCGTCACACGGCAATCTCTTCCTCTGAACCCCGCCTACAGCACGCTGGTCACCTCGAACACCATCAATATCGTTGTGCCCCAGCCATCTGCCGCGTCAAATGAGCAGGCGGTTCAAGAACCTAAGCCCCGATTCGACCTGAACATTTCGCAGGAAGACCCCGAAGAAACTCCCCCAACTATGATCCGCGTGGAGATGGAAAATACCTCCGATAGCGCAATCAGGGAAGCCAAGTGCTGGCCGTTTATGGGCATGTACAATTTTTCCGTCACTCGCAACGGCGAGCAACTCCGGCAAAACGATGAAATGCGAAGGCTCCAAAAAGCCCGGGCAGCCGTCAACTGCCCGGGGAACGAAACTCTGAACGAGATCGAACCCGGAGACATATATGCGGAAGATGTGCCTCTCGGCAATTTCTACGACATAACCCAACCCGGCGTGTATCAGGTTTACGTCACTCGCGAAACCTATCCATGGAATCCCGCGAAGAGTGCAGTAGTCGAATCCAACAGCCTCAGCTTCGAGGTGCCGCAACCGCCAGCCGACGGCAACACAGCCGCCGATGCCGCGTCACAGTAGTATCGGGTCCAGTCCCGCCGCCAGTGCTTTTTTCGCCGTGGCCCGTCAGCCGCGTAATAGCTTCAGCACATTGTCAGCTGTATCCGTCTCGCCCAGCCGCGCACTGCCCCGGCAGTGATCAGCGATTCGCGCATCTCCTCCCGCCAGATCGCGGACAGCCCCGATTCGGAGTTTCGATTCGTGAAGGGCTAATCCTGAAACATCAGAGGCTATTCTCTGAATTCACAGCCGTCCGCATCGATCCGCGCTATTCTGGAGACCCAACACGCAGATCGTGACACGCAGACGGAAGTGGGATGCTTGTCCGGGACCAGTAACAGCACAGGCCTGTCCTAGAGCCGACGATTCGCGGCGGAGGTACCACATGGCAGTTGGTCTCATTGCGTGGGGAAGGTTTACGGATGCCTCGGGGAACAAAATCACGGTGCCGGCGCCATCAACCGATCCCGGGAAACCCTGGCTTTGGGATCTGCTGCGAAGCGAGGCGGCCGCGATTGGCTCGACCTTCGACTTCGTTCAGTTGCCTCCCTGGTCGCTGGCGCAAGGTGGAGCTGGATCAGGGTGTGACGGATATGGCGTGTTCCAGCGTAGAAATCTCAACGGAACGCGTTATGGCTCTCTCGAGAGCCTCACGGCTGCCATCGCCGCGCTGAATGCGCGCGGCTGTCAAACTTACGGCGATCTTGTGTTGCATCAGATGAGCGGGGAGAATGGAGGCCCCGGCGTCTTTCGCTATCCAGGCGCCGACGGAAAGACGATGAACGGACGAGGTCAGACCACTCCTGGCTGGTTCAGGGGCGGCATGAAACAAGATGACCCTATACCACCGTTTTGCAAGGAAGATGACGTGCCGGTGCCGGCGGACGATTATCCGTTTGGCCGTGAGCTCAGCTACCAAAACTGCAATCCCGCGCATGTTACCGAGACGGACGCAAAGGACTATCTTGTCTGGGCACGGGCCCGCACCGGGGCAATAGGATTCCGCTTTGACGACACGAAGGGAACGCATGCCCCATCGGTCCGTCGCATCATGGATGCGCTTCCGGACATCCCGTTCTACAGCGAATACTTCGATGGAAACCCGGCCAACCTTAATTGGTGGGCGACGAGCCCTCCTATGAGCGGACGATCGGCGGTCGAGGATTTTATGTTGCACTGGCGTATTCAGGCTGCGTGCAACGGATTTGACGCGACGCAGTTCGATGACGGAGGCGCAGGGTACTGGCAGTGGAATTCAGGACTGTCTGTAGGATTCGTTGACAATCCCGACACGGATACAAGTCCGGGACAGCAGGTTGTTTTCAACAAAGGCCTGGCCTATGCGTATATGCTGGCGCTCCCTCTGCGTCTGGCATTGGTGTACGGGAAGGACTACTTCTCGGGTGAGTTATGGCCCGGTTCATACGGTCTCCAGCCCTTGATCGACAATCTCTGCTGGATCAATCGGATGTTCGCGTGGGGTGATTATCAGGTGCGCTGGGTCGACCGGGACGTCCACGTAGCTTCACGCGATGGTAACGGCGGATCTCAAGGCTGGAGCGGCGGACTGTTAACGGCGCTGAACTTCAACGTGCTCACGCCGCGCACCATCACCTGCTCGACACCTTTCGGCCCCAACCGTCGGCTCCATGACTACACCGGTCATCATTCGGATATCTGGACAGATGGAAGCGGGAATGCAACCTTTACCATCCCATCGAACGCCTATTCAGGCGGTCAATCCTATCTCTGTTTTGCGCCTAGCGGCGTCAACGGACCTTACCCTCGCCAGACACGCCGAACCATGCAGACCTGTTATGGAGCAATCGACCTGGACGTAATGCCGGCCCGAAATGGACCGCAGAAGTTACCGGAGCGCTTGTACTGCGCGAAGGGCACGAAGGTTTCGCTGGAGCTTTCTGCGACTCTACCGGCCAATGCCGCCTTGTCGGCGGCAGTAAGCACCGCGAACGGTGCTGTCATTGCAGAGCACCGGATTGGTGCGGAGCCGAGTCATTCGACTGGTGAAGTACCGGCCACTGGCTGGCAGACTGTGTCGTTGAAGGGTTCCGGATTGCCGGACGCCGGAATCGAGTTTCACCTGGCCGTGACCTACACTGGTGCACCATCCTGACTCTGCATAACGGAGGATCACATGAAACTCTTTCATCTAGGCCTGCTCGCCTGCGTGCCTCTTCTTGCGATTACCGAAAACTGCATGGCCCAGTCAACCATGGTGCCGTGGCTTACCCGCTCCGCGAATAACGCAAGAAGCGGTTGGAATTCGCATGAGACTCAACTCACGCAAGCGTCAGTTGCCTCGAAGGGGATTGTTCGAGCGACCATTATTCCGGTTATCGGCGATGCGCGGGGTATGGAAGCGCAGCCGCTCATCTTGCCCAACGTGAAGACCGCGCTCGGAACTCGCGATGTGATGGTGCTTCCCTCGATGGCTAACGTAGTGCGGGGAGTCGATGCCCATGACGGCTCCGGCATTTGGCAGGTAACCCTCTCGATGCCGGTCACCGGGTCCGCGAACATCGACATGCACGCCATCAATGATCATTGGGGATGCCTGTCCACGGGTGTAATCGACCCGGATGCCCAGCGCCTGTATCAGGTCTGCTGGGTTTCGCCCGACAAGACTGGCAATCCGCAAACGGCGCGCTATTTCATGTTCGTCCTCAACGTGGCGGATGGAACGCAGATAGTGCCTCCGGTAATGATCCAGGGAAAGAGCGGAGCACAAGACTTCAATGCGGCGATGCGCAAACAGAGATCGTCTCTTGTCGAAACAAACGTCGGCGGTGTCAAGACAGTATTCGGGTGCTCGGGCACGATCAACGAGACGGAAGCGGGTATAGCCTCCGGCTATTGCTTTGCCTTCGATGTGGCCAGCAACACGGTGAGTGCAATGCTGGCCCTGACAGCAGGCGAGGGCGCTGGCGTGTGGATGGCTGGACAAGGCCCAGCCGCAGATGCGCAGGGCTACCTCTACCTCATCACAGGAAATGGGGACTTCGACGGTGTGAGCCAGTGGGGTGAGTCATTCCTTAAATTGAAGTACACGCCTCCTTCAGGGGGAGTCCCGGCGAGCCTGCAGGTGGTAGACCATTGGACGCCGTGGACTGACCTCGTCAGATCCGGGCACGCCGCTGCGCCGGCCGTCAAACTCGCGGGCGTCAGCACACCCTCCGAAGCAGTTAAGCCGGTTGGCGGTGGGATGAGCATTCCGTTGAAGAATGCGAAGCTGGTGCCGATGATCAGCGACCGGGGCACCCCCGTTCTCCTTGTTTACCCGCTGATGGCCTCAGGCAATTGGTCGGACGAAGACTGGGGATCGGCAGGACCGGCCTGCATTTTTTCGATCGGCGTTTGCGTCGCAGCCGGAAAAGACGGAATCGCGTATCCCATCAAAACCGCGAGCCTCGGCGGAACGACGGTCGCAGACCTCGCGAACGCGAAAGCGAATTGCGCAAAGCTTGCTGCGCCTCCTGTCTGGCTGACCATGAGTCCGGGGCCGGTGGATCCTTGTCCCGCAGATCCTCAAACGTTGAACTTCCTTCCGTGGGGCGATTCGGCACATCTCCACATGACACCCGTGCAGTTCTTTGATCCGGTGCTGCAATCATGGACGATCTTTGCCTGGGGCGAAAATGCGCAACTGCATAAATGGGCCGTCAGTTCGACGGGAAGTCTGAGATATGTTGCGCAAAGCGACGAGTATGCGAGTGCGGACGTGCGAGGGAATCCTCCCGGAGGAATGCCGGGCGGATTTTGTTCCGGATCGAGCAATGGAGCCGATCCAAACTCGGCGATCCTCGTCTGCACGATCCCCTACGGTGATGCCAATGCTCAGGTCGTGAACGGCCGCCTGCTCGTCTATGACGCTGTGCATCTCGCTGCGGATGGGTCATTAAAGGTTCTGTGGGATTCGCAACGCTGGGGCGTTCAGTTTCTGTTCAATAAGTTTGATCCTCCCGTAATTGACGGAGGCCAAATCTATGTGCCGAATTACAACGGCGGTGTGGACCTTTATCGACTGGCGCAATAACAGCAAAGCCGCTATCCGCATCCCTCAACGGCTTCGCCGCACCCCCTTAAAGAAACCGAAAGCAGGTCCGGAATATCATTAGCGATCACCGCCCTGGGGGCCCCGAAGCCATTGAAACGATCCGGGAGGTCCGCCCGGCGTTTTTATTGCTCGCGTCGTTCAGCAAATCGCGCTCGAGAATCGTCTGAATACCAAGCAAGGTGAAAGCCGATGATTCCCGGCACAATTCTGCAACTGTTGGAAGCGAATATGGGCATCGCCATGCGAAGCACCCTTGGCGAGAGCGATCTTCGCCATTCGATTCGCGCCGCAGTGGCGGATGTCGATAAGAGTGTGCCTGTGTACGACGAGAAGACCATGGATTCCATGGGGTCGGATGCTGGATCTTTGCGTCGCTTCAATCTGTCGCTGCTTGGCATGTTTTCCGGGTTAGCGCTTGCGTTGGCCGCGATCGGGGTCTACGCCGTAATGGCCTATTCAGTTTCACAGCGCACGAAGGAGATCGGCATTCGCATCGCGCTGGGCGCCCGCTCCAAAGATGTCCTATATCTAATTCTGAGCCAGGGGGCCAGGCTGGCTCTTGCCGGAGTGGCCGCAGGAATGCTCGCCTCGCTCTTCCTGAGACGTATCTTGGCAAGTCTTCTATACGGACTGAGCGCAACCGATCCGTTGATCTTCGCCATCGTTCCATTGTTGATCGTGTTGGTAATCCTGTTGGCCTGCTATATGCCAGCCCATCGAGCCGCCAGAGTAGATCCAATGGTTGCCCTTCGCTATGAGTGCCCAGCATCTCTGCAATGGAAGTCCGGCCGTTGGTTGAAAGACCATGGAATCCAGCGGCCCAAAGGTTCGGAATTACCGCCCGAAATAAGGCTGAATCACATGCGGCTGGTAAGGCTCGATTGAAAGCAGATTCCCAAGAACCGTCCGCTCCTGCGGACTAAATTGCGCGCCGTAGCTCGAGTTCAGCATCCGCTGCCGCTCCTCGGGAGGCATCCCGCGAAGCTGCTGAAAAGCGTGTCGCATCATTTGTTGGCGACCCGGAGGCATCTGGCTCAAAGCCTGCGAGGCTCCCCGCACCTCCTGTCGGCGCTCAGGAGAAAGCCGTTCGAACGCCTCCATTCGGTCCAGCATCCGCTGCTGCTGCTCTGGAGGCCGTTGATTGAAGGAGTGCAGCCGGTCAATCAGCCGCTGCTGCTGCCCAGGCGGCAAATTCCGGAACCCCGGTTCGCGACGCAGCGCATCCGCCTGCTGCTGCGGAGGAAGTCCGCGATGAGCCTGCCACCACGCGGGAAGATGCTGTTGACCCGGGCGCGCACCCGCACCCTGAGCAGGACCCGGTCCGCGGCGCGGCGCGGCCTCACGCGGTCCAACCTCACGCGGACTGGGCGCGTGCTGCTCATGAGACTGGGGTCCGTGGAAGGCCCCCCGAGTGCCGGACGCATGAGCGCCGGCCCAGCAGGTGGCCGAGAAACAAAGCAGCAACGCAAACCAAGCAGCGCGCGTCAGCCGCCAGGCGGGGCCGGTCGAAATTTTCCCTGCGCGCATTTTCATACTCTTCGTCTTCCAAGGCCGGAACCTGTCCGGTAACTTCAAAATAAGGTGTTACATTTCATAAACTTACATGAAATATCTCACCGGAAACATCAAAACTAATTGCTCCCCTGGCTGGCCGAATTATCATCCGGCTCATCCAACGAATTCATCTGTTGAAACACCTGCGCGTTCTCATCCAAAGACTGCAAATCCTTAACCGTAGCCGAGGCCGCCACCGGAGCCGTCGAGTGCCCCAGCCCCTCAAAACCAGCGTAAGTTCCGCCGCCAATCAACAGCAGCAAAGCCAAAGCTCCCGCAGCCAGCGGACGCAAATGCAAGTTCGAACCAAACACCAGCCGCGCGCGCATCCGCTCAAGAAATCCCGCCGGCGGAGCCTCGCGCTCCGCGCGCATCCGCGCCGCCATCCGGGCATCAAAAAACGGCGAAGGCTCCGTACCCTCCCAGCCGTCCAGCGCCAGCATGGTCGCTTCAAGAGACGCCAGTTCCTTGCTGCAATCTGCGCACTCGTCCACATGGGCGCGCACCGCAGCCGGAACCCGCTCACGATCCAGAAGCAGATCGGGCAGCAGATTCTTGAACTCGGTTTCAAATTTCCGGCAGCTCATAAAATTCCCCTGTTTCTCAATACCTTAAACAAAATCCTTCAAGCGTTCCCGCAGCGTCTGGTAAGCCCTGAAAAGCAGCGACTTCGTAGCCGACTCGCTCAGTTTCAGCACCTCGCCGATCTGCTTATAATCCATATCCTGATACTTGTGCATCAGCACGGCAGTCCGCTGCCGCTCCGGCAACGCCATCACATGCTTGCGAATCGCTGCCATCCGCTCATCCCGAACCAGGCTCTCCTCAACCGAAGCCGTCATATCCGCCACATCGGGAGTCGTTCCCGTCTCCGGATCGGGCTGGTCGAGATAGACGCTCTGCGCCGTCCGCTCATACTTCGTGTCCCGCGCATGATTCACGCCCAGGTTGGTCGCAATCCGGTAGAGCCACGTCGTAAACTTGGCCTCCGCCCGGTACGTCTGCCGCGACCGGTAAACCCTCAGAAAGACCTCCTGCGCCAGCTCCTCCGCCACCGCCTGGTTATGCACCATGCGGAACATGAAGTTGATGATCGGCTTATGATACTTCCGGATCAGGATGTCGTATCCGGCGTCATCGCCCTCCCGCACGCGGAGCATGATCTCCGCGTCCGTCATGACGCCCCAGTCCCCCGCCGTCCTGCGACTGACGGTCCCGGACTGCGAAGCACCAGAAAGTGGCCGATCAAGAGCAACGGTAGCCATGTCTTCTTCAACCCCGTTTTCCTCATCTGGTTGCGGTTCCAGCAGGTCGTTTTCGTCGCTGGATTTCCCCTCAGATGCTTGAAACGACGCGTGCGAGTCGGGGGACGAATCTGGTTCACGATGGGCCATTGAGCAGGTAAAAAGATTGTATCCGGGAAATCCCGTCACAAGCCGAAGACCGCCGACTGGCAGCCCCGGAACAAGAGTGATACTCTGAAAAAGTTCCCGCCCCGGGGCGCATAACTCAGCGGTAGAGTGCCACCTTCACACGGTGGAAGTCGTAGGTTCGATCCCTGCTGCGCCCACCATAGACCATGGAAAATCAATCACCTGCAAAGCCGACTGCTACCTTTTTCCGTTTTCAAGGGTGCTGAGTATTTTGCCCGAGTCCCATCGGGAGCAGCATTTCTACCACCTTGGCGCTCGCTTCCCGCTTCTGGGAAGAGGTTGCCTGAGTGTAGAGGTCAAGGGTGATTTTGGCGTTGGCGTGGCGAAGCAGCTCCTGAGCTGTCTTTACATCGACTCCCAGAAACCACAGGTTCGTGCCCAGCGAATGACGAAAGGTATGCCATCCCACAACCTTGCCGGTAATCCCGGCACGCTGAGCCGCAGGACGGATGATTTTCTGAAGAATCACATCCGGCCAAACCGGGATCGCGCCGTTATTCCGTATTGAAGGAAAGAGGAAGTCGCTACCGTCAGCGTATGGGGTTGTCCGTTGCCATTCTTGAAGCGCCTCCCAACCACTGGATGCAAAGAAACGGGCTTGGCGCTAGCAACCGTCTTCGTCTCGCCGATCTGAGCACGAACACATGACTTGTTCACTTCGATATGAAGGTTGACGAAGCAAACATCTCGCCACGTGAGCGCGATCAGTTCGGACCGGCGCAAACCGGTCGTACCGGCCAAAAGGACCATCACACGTTGCGTGAACCTCTGATGTGCCAGTATCAAACGCCATCTAGAACGCACTCGTGGTTGAGAGGTTCGCTGACCCTCGACGAGTGCATTGGCGATTTTTCACTCATCTTTGGCCGGGCGGCCCTGATAGGGTCCTATCGTTTCACGGGACTGATCCGGTCATCTCATACGCACGAAGACTCATTGCCCGCCACTTGCCCCGCTGCTGGCGCGCCTTGCGGAACTCCATGGAGAATCCAATGAGCCGTTCGCAGCACGCCAATTCGGCGGCACCGTCAACCGTTCGGTTCAACCGTAGCGTGCCCAACCGATGAAATGAATTGCTTGCGGGTGTGCTGACGCGATTTACGAATCAGTCCAGTTCCTGGAAGGCATGACCATGGACGTTGATCCTTTGCACGAGCTCGCTGGATAACTCGTTCCCGGCCAGCGTGCTCTCAAAAACCCCTTGCCTGGGGTCGGCAAGATCGGGGAGACCCGCGCCCGTGCGCACATAGAGACCTAGAGTTGGCTTTTGCGGATTGATATAGAGGTCGTACTCCTGCATCGAAGGAGCCTCTTTGTAGTACCTGACTTCCAGTCTGCCAGTCGCGGAAAGATGCTCTCGCATCTCGACGCAATCACGGCAGCATCATGCCCATGAGATGCAATACCATAAGTTCATGGCGCAGGCATTCAAAGTCGGTGATCATGTAGCCTGGAACTCCGAAGCTGGCCGGGTCAGTGGCCATATCGTGCGGGTGCATACGACGGACCTGAACTACAAAGGCTACGTCCATCACGCGAGCAAGGATGATCCGCAGTACGAGATCAAGAGCGATAAGACCGATCATATCGCCATGCACAAGGGCAAAGCACTGCGGCTCCTTCACTGAACGCATGCAGTTCGCTGAACACTTGCAGGATTTCGGACCGGCAGCATTGTGCTGTTGGAGCTGGTTGCGCTGGCCTGTTACGACAAGCCTGCGGATCGCCGCAGCCGCTCCAACTCTTTTTGCAGCAAACTCTTGAGCTGGCCGGAGAGCTTTCCCCGTCAGTGAAAGGAACGGTGAAAATTGTAGCAACCACCCATGGTTGGATTGCGCTCCATCTCGCGCTTACTCCAGATTCTCTCGCCTCACGGCAGGGTAGAGAAACCGCAGCATCGGGCCGACTCGTTCCGCCCAAGCCGCTTCGTCGTGCGTGCCTCCGGCAATGTGCTCATAGTGTAGGTCGATGTTGGTCCGCCAGCCACGTGCCTTGAGCCGACGTTCCAGCAGATCGGCATCCGCAAGAGCGCGAGGTCCTTCCGCGTCGCCAATGTCCAGCCAGATGCGCGGCCTGCACGCTGGCCTCGCTTCATTTACGTAACCGATGATGTTTTTCTTACCCCACCAGATGGAGGGCGAAAGCGCGGCAAGCCGACCGAAAATCTTAGAATACTTCAGACCAAGGTAGAGCGTCGCTAATCCGCCGAGTGAAGACCCTCCCAAACCGGTATGCGCCGGCCCTTCGAGCGTGCGGTAGTTCGATCTGATAAAAGGCATCAGCTCCTCTGTGATGAGTCTTCCATATTTGCCCGCTTCGCCGCCGCCCAGCTTTCTGTCGCGGACGGGCGTGTACTCCGCGAGCCGCTGCTCGCCGGAATTGGCGATGCCTACGATGACGAGCGGTTCGACTTCTCGCGCCTCGATGACCACATCGGCAGTCTCCGCCACGCGCCAGGTCTGTCCACGAACAAAGGACGTGCGCGGATCGAAAAGGTTCTGTCCATCGTGCAGGTAAAGCACTGGGAAGTCACGATGCGGCTCTTCCTCGTACCCTGGAGGCACGTAGACGGAGATGTCGCGGTCATGTTCCAGAAAGCGACTGTGAAATTGGGGATGTACCTTGACGCGGGCAGGAAGCGCCGGAAGATCGAGGACTTGATCGTTCGCAGGAATATCTGGAATCTCTGTTGCCAACTCGCTGCTGTTTCCTCTACGTTTCTTCATTGGCGGTCGCGGTGCGCTCCTCTTTGTGATGCGTGACCACGCCGCCTGTTACGCTCCAGAGTAGCAGGAATGAGAACGAAATCATGAACCGCGAATATCACAAATGGTGGTCGTCTCGCCTCGGGCGCGACATGGAATTGCTGGTCTTCGGACACTCGGGCGTGCAGGCCATTGTGTTTCCCTCATCCCAGGGGCGCTTTTACGAGTTTGAGGATCGCGGAATGATTAATGCCCTCTGGCACAAGATAGAAAACGGCCAGTTGCAGCTCTATTGCCTAGACAGCGTCGATGCGGAGAGTTGGTACAACCGCAATGTTTCTCCTCAATGGCGCATCGCCCGTCACGCGCAATACGAGAACTATGTGATGGATGAAGTACTGCCCCTGGTCCACCTGAAGAACGGCGACCCGAACCTCATTGCCCTGGGCTGCAGCTTTGGCGGATACCATGCCGTCAACCTCGCGCTGCGCCAC
Source organism: uncultured Acidobacteriaceae bacterium (assembly GCA_963743135.1). Lineage (GTDB taxonomy): Bacteria > Acidobacteriota > Terriglobia > Terriglobales > Acidobacteriaceae > Silvibacterium. The sequence goes on along the minus strand of CAVUON010000005.1, from coordinate 524,559 downwards.
CCCGACCGCTTCACCGGTTTCCTCTCAATGAGTGGCGCCTTTGACCAGACCAGCTTCCTGCACGGCTATTATGACAATGACGTCTACTTCCACACACCCACGCACTACGTTCCGAAATTGTCTGACCCATGGTATTTCGACCGCTACAGGCACAATACGTATTTACTGGCCACAGGCTGGGATGACCAATGTCTCGGCTCGAATCAGTATCTTTCGCGCCTCATGGGTGAAAAGGGTATCCCGCACCAGCTCTATATCTGGGACTCGTGGAACAGTCACGACTGGCCGACCTGGGCGCGCATGATGAACGAGTATCTCTGAGATTGCGGGAGTCAGCAAATTGGCAAATTAGCGAAAACCTGTTGCCAACGGGTGTATTGTGGAAGCGCAAGTGAAGCCGCCGGGAACTGCGCTGACGGCGGGTATCGCATCTTGATCAAGAGGCTGCAGACGTGAAAAAAATCGGCGTTCTCTTCGGCATGGAAAATACTTTCCCCGGTGCACTGGTGGAGCGCATCAATTCCATGAAACTCGACGGCATCAGCGCGGAGTTCGTGCATATCGGCGGCATCCGGCTGGACAAGGCGCCCGCCTATGCGGTCATTGTTGACCGCATCTCGCATGATATTCCGTTCTACCGCGCGTTTCTGAAGCATGCGCTTCTTAATGGCACGGCCATCATCAACAATCCGTTTTGGTGGTCGGCTGACGACAAGTTCTTCAATTACTCGCTGGCCGCAAAGCTGGGTGTGGCCGTGCCGCCGACGGTGATCCTTCCGCATAAGCACCTGCCGCCCGGAACAACTGAGCGTTCCATGCGTAACCTCGAATTTCCACTGAACTGGGACGAGATATTCGAGTATGTCGGATTTCCCTCATTTCTGAAGCCGGTCGACGGCGGCGGCTGGCGCGATGTGCATCATGTGCATAATCCTGAGGAGTTTTTTCGCGCTTATGACCAGAGCCGCGACCTTTGCATGACCCTGCAGCGCGCGGTGAAGTTCAATGAGTACTTCCGTTGCTATGTTGTCGGGCAGGAAAAAGTCCACATCATGCCGTATGATCCTCGCCGTCCGCATGCGCAGCGTTATGTGCTCGACCCGCCCGAGTACGACAAAAAGCTGATCGATCGTGTAGAAAAAGACGCGCTGGCATTGTGCAAGGCGCTTGGCTACGACTTGAACACGGTCGAATTTGCCGTGGAAGACGGCGTGCCCTACGCCATTGACTTCATGAATCCAGCGCCCGATGCGGACCTGCACTCGGTCGGGCAGAAGAACTTTGACTGGATCGTCGACACGGTTGCCGCACTGGCCGTAAAGAAAGCGAAGTCGGCTCCCGCCATACAGGAGTTCCACTGGGGAGCCTTTCTCGGCGCTGCGAGCGAGCGTGCTGCAAAGAAGAAGATCCCGGCCAAGGGCAAATCCGCGAAGAAATCGAAATCTGAAAAGACGGGCTGACTGCCGAGGAGCTTGATTTCACGATAGTCCCGTTTTGATGAAAAAGGGCCTACACTTTCCACCAGCAGTTTTGACCTTTAAAGGAGCAATGCCGTGCCAGGCGTTTCGTAAACACTTGGACGGCCAATCTCATGCGGCCTTCATTCACGATTGGCATTGAAGAGGAATACCAGACCGTCGATCCTGTGACGCGTGACCTGCGCTCGCACTTATCGACGGAGATGCTTGCCAAAGGCCAGCGCCGGCTGGCGGAGCGCGTTAAGGCGGAGATGCACCAGTCGGTCATCGAAGTTGGCACGTGCATCTGTAAAAACATGAAAGAAGCGCGTAATGATCTATTCGATTTGCGGCGGCACATGATCTCTCTTGCGCGTGAGCACGATTTATTGCTGGTGGCAGGGGCTACGCACCCCTTTGCCGACTGGCGCACGCAGGAGATTTACCCCGATCCCCGCTATGCGCAGGTGGTGGAGGATCTGCAGCTTGTGGCGCGCGCGAACCTGATCTTTGGACTGCATGTGCATATTGGCGTGGAAGACCGGGAAGTCGCGATCCGCATCATGAATTCCATGCACTATTTTCTTCCGCACATTCTGGCTCTTTCTACAAATTCACCCTTCTGGCGTGGCATGAAGACTGGCCTCAAGAGTTATCGCTCGAAGGTTTTCGACAAGTTTCCGCGCACCAATATTCCCGACCGTTTTGACAGCTTTGCCCAGTATGAAGCGTTCGTCAACCTGCTTATCAAGACCAATTGTCTCGACAACGCCAAGAAAATCTGGTGGGACGTCCGCCCCCATCCTTTCTTCAATACTGTCGAAGTGCGGATCTGCGATCTGCCCATGCGCGCCGAAGAAACCCTGGCCATTGCGGCGCTCATTCAGGCCACAGCGGTAACGCTTTACCGTTTGCACGAACGCAATCAGGACTTTCGCCATTATTCCCGTGCCCTCATCATGGAAAATAAGTGGCGAGCCGTGCGCTACGGACTCGATGGCAAGCTCATCGATTTCGGCAAAGAGATAGAAGTGCCGGAGCGCGAACTGATTCTCGAATATCTGGATTTCATTGCCGAAGTTGTCGACGAGCTTGACAGCCACGAACCGATCGCTTACATCCGCCAAATTCTGGAGATGGGAACGGGGGCTGACCGCCAGCTGCGCAAGTTCGAGGAAACCAATGATCTCAATGCAGTAGTCGATTACATGTCGGAAGAGACGCAGGTCGGCCTGTTCGACGGCTAGAGATAGATACCCATTTGCAGCCATTTTTCGATACCCTAGAGCTATAGCCAGAAGGTAGCCATATCGAGAATGACTTATTCCGCAACACCGCAAGTCCAGGCGCTGCTTGACACGCCCTTTCCTCAAGAGTTCGCGCCAGGAGCGCACGCTGCTGTTTTTACTTGCCTGCGCATCGAGCAAAAAGAAAAAGTCACCCTGATAACCGATCGTGAAACTGCTCCGATCGCCGCGGCCATTGCCGCCGAGCTGGTAGCAAATGGCTGCAACTGGAATGCTTTCACGCTTGAGGACTTCGCCTCCCGTCCGCTCAAGAATATGCCGGCTGTCGTTCTTGAAGACATGGAGACGTCGGACGTCAGCATTTTTGCCGTGCAGGTGCAGCAGAATGAGCTGCGTTCGCGTATGCAGATGACCGAAGTCGTTAATCGTCGTCGCATGCGCCACGCGCACATGGTCAATATCACTCCGCAGATTATGTGCGAAGGCATGCGCGCCGATTTCCAACTCGTTGATCGCCTCAGCCAGAAGGTCATCGAAAAAGTGCGGCGCGCCAGCTACGTCCGCGCCACCACGTCTGCTGGCACTGATATTCGTGCCGAATTGAACCCGAATTACAAGTGGCTCAAAACCTCCGGTCTCATTTCACGTGAGAAGTGGGGCAATCTACCCGGCGGTGAAATATTCACCACTCCCGGCGAAGTCAATGGCACTTTCGTCGTCGATGGTGTTGTTGGCGACTATCTCTGTTTCCGCTACGGTCTGCTTGCGTCTACGCCGTTGACCATTGAGATCAAGGGCAACCGCATCGTCGATTGTCATTCAGACAACCAGCAGCTGCGTGGCGATTTCTGGGCTTATACGCACACGGATGAGAACTCCGACCGCGTAGGCGAGTTTGCTATCGGCACGAATTTGGGTATTGAGCATGTGATCGGCAATATTCTGCAGGACGAGAAATTTCCCGGCATCCACATTGCATTCGGCAACCCCTATGGCGAACATACGGGTGCACCGTGGACTTCGACTACGCACATCGATGTTGTAGGTCTGCGGTTCAACATCTGGGCAGACGAAGAACAGATCATGCGCGACGGGAAGTTCCTTGTAGACCCGTAATCGCCAGACGATATTCGCCGACCATTTGCGGTACTCTGTTGCCCGGGACTCCATACCGTGATTGCATCCTTTCGCCACGACTTCAACCGCCGGTATCGCCCGGAAGCATACCGCAATATGCTGCATAGCCTCGATGCGCGTGCAGGCACGCACGTCGAATTCCGCATAGCTGAGACGCCGTGCTTCTTTCCAAAAGAAATGCTCGATGAGATCGCGGCAATCGGCGGGGAATTAACGCGCCGTCTCGTCGAAGACAAGAGCTATTTGCAAGCCTCGCGCGCGATGATTCCTGAGAAGTATTGTGCGGCGGATGAGACGCCGCATCCGCATTTCATGACCGCCGATTTTGGGCTGGTGCGTGACCGTAACGGAAGGCTGACGCCGAAGCTGGTGGAACTGCAGGCCTTCCCATCGGTGTTTGCTTTCCAGATCGTGCTTTCAGAACTCTATCGCTCAACCTATCAGCTCGATGGTTCGCTCGGTTATTTGCTCGGAGGCCATAGCGAAACGAGCTTCTGGAAGCTGATGGAGCGCGTCATCGTGCACGGGCACGATCCGGAGAATGTCGTGCTGACCGAAGTCGAACCCAGGAAGCAGAAGACACTGCCCGATTTCCTGCTCACCGCCGGGCGTCTCGGCATTGAAATCGTTGATATCACGGAACTGGTGCCCGAGGTCCGCCACGGTAAGCCGATCCGTCTCTCTTACCGCAAAGGCAAAAAACTCGTCCCGATCCGGCGCATCTATAACCGGGCCATCGTCGACGAGCTGATACGCAAGCAGATCGAGCTGCCCTTCGACTACCGCGAACCGTTCGACCTGGAATGGGCCGGACACCCGAACTGGTACTTCCATATCAGCAAATTTTCCATCCCCTACCTGGATCATCCTGCCGTTCCATCGGCGGTCTTTCTTGATGACTGGCTGGCCGGGAAGGGCGATGACAAGCTGCCGGAAGACCGCGAACAATGGATTTTGAAGCCTCTATTTTCGTTTGCGGGAAAGGGAATTGAATTCGCCCCCTCGGACGAGACCCTTGCGGCGATTCCGAAACAGCAGCGCCATGAATTTCTTTTGCAGCAGAGGGTGCACTTTGAGCAGGTGGTGGATACACCATTCGGGGCGACGCAGCCTGAGGTGCGCATCCTGTATCTGTGGCCGGATAGCGGAAATTTGGAGCCCGTGATCTCTCTGGTGCGGCTGGGACGCGGCAAGATGATGGGCGTAGACCATAACCGCGATCAGGAATGGGTGGGCGCGTCCGCCGCATTTTACCCATTCGCAGGCGGACAATAGACGATCCATTTGCCGCGACCAATTTCTTGCTGCCTTCCACAGTCCAGCATGTTTGATCTTCTATAAGTAAAAACTATATTTTGTTAATAAAAATAGCCTAGAAACTAGAAAAAATGCCCAATGGTTTTATAAGCTAAACGGTGTTTTGACTGGCACAAAACTACTCTGTCCTGTCGCGCAATTCGGGCTTACAATTTCTGCTAATAAAAACCAAACACGTCAGGACGTCCATTGAAGACAGGTAAGCGACACTATCCCACTCCCGCTCTGGAAAAAGGGCTGGATATTCTTGAACTGTTTACACAGGAGCCTACGGGGCTGACCAAGAGTGACGTCGCGCGGCGCCTGAACCGTACAGTTTCTGAAATATTCCGTATGCTTCTTTGTCTTGAAGTGCGCGGATACATTGCGCGTGTTGACGACAATGACCGCTTCCGGCTGACGCTTAAGATGTTCCGCATGTCGCTGGAATATCCCCCGGCAAAACGCCTTGTCTCCGAAGCACTACCTGTTATGCAGGAAGTAGTTCATGTCATCCATCAGTCCTGCCACCTGGGCGTGCTGGAGGCGGGACAGGTTGTGATCGTGGCGCAGGCCGATTCGCCTATCAGCCCCGGTTTCTACGTCAAGGCGGGAGCGGTGGTCGATCTCATGCACGCTGCTACAGGCCACGTCATCCTCGCACATTTGCCTCTGGATGCCCGTGAACGGGCTATCGAAAGCTGGCAACAGCTTACACAAAAACGGGCTCCCCGAGATCTCAACGATCATCTGCGGAAGATACAAGAGCAGGGCTACGAAGAACGCGACAGCTATGAGATACGCGGTGTAATCAACATCACATACCCTGTACTGGACGAGCGTGGCAGTGCAGTGGCAGCGCTGACCGTGCCTTATCTGGCCAGAATTGAGGAGTCGACGACGACCAAGAACGTTCACGCAGCATTGCGGCAAGCCAGCCTCCGACTCTCTGAAGCAATCGGAGGCACTCCGCATCCCGCAATCCCAGGCGAGAGGAAGGCTGCTAAGAAGTATGGCGCTGGAGCCTTGCGCGCCTAGAGTGGGGGGAACACACTAATCCTGATACGATTTCGGGGCTGAAAGTCAATTTTCATGGACGGCCCCTGAACTCTTACCAGCACTTCCCAGAAGTGCGATATAGCTACTCGAAGGCCTGCGCGTGGAGATGGGCTGCGTTTCCGTCCAGAAGCCGCGCATAGTAGTTCATAAAGTTGGCGCGGGTCCATTCGGTGTCTTCCCAGTCCGGGTGGTTGATGCGGCGTTCGATGGTTACACGGGCGGCCTCAGCAAGGGCCGGCGTTTTGTAGGGCGAAATCTGATTGTCGGGATATAGGGCGATCAAGTGCGAGGTATGCCGGTGGTTCGGCTGCGCCTCCGCAAAATCCTCAAGCCATTCCTGAAGCTGGCCATGCCTGCCAATCTGCAGCGGCGGCAGTTTTGCGCGTGCCGCTTCAAGCCGGCTGCGAAACTCTGGATCGATCCCGAGAATCATCGAAGCCTCCATGCACGCGCTGAATAGCGCATAGACCAGAACGCTGTCGCAGGTCGGCCCCATCGACACGCTGCACGTCTTGCCCTCCGGCGTAAGAAACCAGTTTTCCGGCGACTCCGAGGGCCCCGTCACCAGCCAGCCATACCTCGGGTGCGTCACCATATACGCCAGGTAGAACTCCGCGGCGTCTTTCAGGACCGGATAGGCGCGCTGCCGAAGAAACCCGGCATCCTGCGTAAATTGGTAGTGTCGCCACATCTGCGAGGCGATCCACACGCCGCCCGTTACAAACAGGCCCCAGCCGAGCCCTCCGCCCGGAGCGGTAAATCCCCAAGCATTCGTCGAGACGTGCGCCACCCATCCGGGCGCTCCGTACATCTTCTCCGCCGTTCTTCCTCCCGGCTCGCGCAGGCCTTCAACCAACCGGAAGAGCGGCTCGTGGCACTCTGCCAGATTGCATACCTCCGCGGCCCAGTAATTTTGTTGGGTATTTGATCATCGAGGTCTCAATTCATCTCTGGCCGCATTCTGCCCGTGATGGCGGAGCAGAGCTTGGCTAGAGGCTGTAACCAGAACGGACAACGATGCCGGACTATAACATTGCTTCTCTTTCGACGTATGACGCGCGGTTTTCTTTGCCATCGGGGGCTGGGTCGGACGCCGCCCATACCAATCCTCAATACTGTTTCGCCACAACGCTGCTCAAAAGCCAAAACAACGTTTGCGGGACGGGGATTGCTCTTACGCTCGGCGAAGGAAACCGCCTGGTTTGCGACGCAATCGAGTTGCTCGCGAAACCGCTGCTCGGGAGGCCGATCGAAGATCTCATGACGGAGTTTGGCTCGGTTTCCCGGCAAATGGCCGATGATCCATCCCTGCGCTGGCTCGGGCCTCACAAAGGTGTGGTTCACCTTGCGCTGGAGTCCATCACCAATGCCTGTTTCGACCTATGGGCCAAGAACCGCGGCGTCCCGCTATGGAAGCTATTGCTTGACCTCACACCAGAAGGAGTTGTGCGCCTCCTCGACCTCAGCTACCTCGAAGACGTATTGAGCGCCGGCGACGCCCTCCAGTTACTGCGCAGCCAGCTTTCAAGCCGCGTCCAACGCGAGTCTCTTCTCACGAGCGGCTATCCAGGGTATGACACGTCCGTGGGGTGGATGGCTTACGACGATGACAAAGTGCGAGAATCGACCGCACGCGCAATCGACCAGGGATTCACGGCGTTCAAGCTCAAAGTTGGATCGGCTGACGAGAAGCGCGATCTGCGCCGCGCGGAGATGCTTCGCCGATATGTGGGCGACTCCTGCACAGTCATGTTCGACGCAAACCAGCATTGGAACCTTCCTTCTGCTATGCGCATGTGCCGCGCACTGGCCGCATTTCGTCCGCTATGGATTGAAGAGCCCACGCATCCGGACGACATTCATGCCCATGTGGCTTTGGCGCATGAAATCGCTCCGTTAAGAATTGCTGCGGGCGAGCATATTCCAAATCGCGTTATGTTCAAAAACTTTCTGCAATCCGGCGCCCTGCACTATGTGCAGGCGGACTGCACCAGACTGGCCGGAGTATCCGAATTCCTCACTGTCAGTCTGCTCGCAAAGACCATGGGATTCCCCATTGTGCCCCACGTCGGCGACATGGGACAGGTGCATCAACATCTTGCACTGTTCAATCACATTGCACTCGGACATGAGGCGTTGTTCCTCGAACACATTCCACATCTGGGCAGCCATTTCGTCCATCCCGCGCAAGTCAGGGGCGGTCGCTACGAAACACCCCAGGACCCAGGCGCATCCTCCGAGTTGAAGGTCACGATCGAGAGTTGCTGAGTGGACCCGTCTCTGGCAACAGGAATTGCAGTCACCATGATCGCCGGATTGATGGCCGGCAATTGCATGCTTCCTCTCAAATTTCTTCGCGCGTGGAAATGGGAGAATGCGTGGCTGGTCTTCAGTATCACCTCGCTCGTCATAGTGCCCTGGGCCCTCGCTTTCGTGCTGGTTCAACATCTCGTTCAGATATATGGTGCTCTCTCTCCGCAACAGCTCGCGGTTCCCGTGCTTCTGGGAGCCGGCTGGGGCGTCGCGCAGATTCTGTTTGGCCTTTCCGTGGACCGTCTGGGGTTGGGCATCGCTTATGCCATCATCGTCGGACTAAGCGCGGCATTGGGAACGCTCGTCCCGTTGTTCGTACAGCAGCGCGCAATGGCGAGCCGACATTCTATAGGGTTGATTGTAGGCGGAGTGGCGGTGATGGCTCTTGGAATCGTTTTGACGGCGCACGGCGGCAGGCTTCGAGAGAGCGTCGCCGACAGCCCCTCCCGCACAATTCCAGCCCATCGAGGCTATCGAGCGGCGATATTTCTCGCCATCCTCTGCGGCGTTATGGCGCCCATGCTGAACTATTCCTTCGCCTTTGGACAAGACATAGCACAACAGGCTCTTCGAATGGGAAATTCAGACACGCATGCAGCCTATGCTATCTGGCCTGTCGCGCTCGCGGGTGGTTTTGTTCCAAACATTGCTTACAGCCTGTATCTAATTTCAAAAAAACAGACCTGGCCTTTGTTTCGCTCTGCGACTGCTGACCTTTTCTGGTCTTCTCTGATGGGGGCGCTGTGGATGGGAGCCTTTGCGCTGTACGGAATGAGTGCAATCTACCTTGGCGCCTTCGGAACGTCCGTTGGATGGGGCTTGTTGCAGATTTTCATGATACTGACAGCAACGTTATCGGGAATCTTAACTGGTGAATGGAAACACGCGCCTCGTGACGCCGTATTCTCGCTGGGATCAGGGCTTGTGAGCTTAGCAGGAGCGATTGTTCTGTTGGCGCTCGGCAGCCAGTGAGCTATGAAATAGGGACCACGCGGCAAGATAGAGAACGCGTATCGCATGATTTAGCATTACTATTGTAAAAATAGGTATTTTATATCATAATTACATCCATGGCGAAGAATCCCGAACACCGCGACCTTTTCCCCGGCGCCCTCGAGATCATGATCCTGCAATCCCTGCGCCTTAAGCCGATGCATGGATATGCCCTGATGAAACACATAAAGCAGGTATCGGGCGATCTGCTCCAGGTGGAGGAAGGATCGCTGTACCCCGCTCTGCAACGGATGCTGCGGGAGGGGTGGCTCGAATCGGAGACGGGTATGTCCGCCAAGGGCCGTCCCACCCGAATCTACCGGCTGACTCACGCGGGCATAGGGCATCTGGAGCAGGAAGTGGTCAGCTTTGAAAGAATGTTCTCCGGAATCACGCGCGTACTGGCGACAGCCAAAGCGTAGGAGGTCGGGCATGCGGACTCTCAATCGGCTCTTCGGACGCAGCCGTCGCTACGACGATCTTTCCGTCTCCATCCAGGAACACATCGATGAGAGAACCGAGGAATTGATGGAGGACGGCATGCCGCGCAAAGAGGCCGAGCAGGCGGCGCGGCGTGAATTCGGCAACGTGACTCTGATTCAGGAGCGCGGGCGTGAAGTCTGGCAATGGGCTGCGCTGGAATCCGTGCTCACCGATCTCAGGCTCGTCTTTCGGCGTCTGGGAAAGTCGCCTGGATTTACGGTGACCGTTCTTCTGACGCTCGCAATCGGGATCGGCGCCAATACTGCGGTCTTCAGCGTGGTCAATCGTGTTCTTTTGCGGCCGCTGCCTTATCCGGACTCAGACCGGCTGGTGTCTCTGTGGCTGAATGCTCCGGGCGCCGGCGGCCTGGCCAACTTTTCCAGCGGCCTTCAACTGTCCGCGTCCATGTATTTCACCTTCTCCGAGCACAACCGCACATTCGAATCGATGGGGATATGGACGACAGGCACGGCCAACGTCACCGGCCAGGCTCAGCCCGAGCAGGTGCGCGCGGCGCTGGTGAGTGACGGAGTGCTGCAGACGCTGGAAGTTCCGCCCGTTGCCGGCCGCTGGCTCTCTGCGGCGGACCAGGATCCGCGCGGCGCAAAGACCGTGATGCTGAGCTACGGCTACTGGCAGCGCCATTTTGGCGGAGACCGCAGTGCGATCGGCCGCACTCTGCAAGTGGATGCGCAGCCGCGAGAGATCGTCGGTGTGATGCCGCGCGGGTTCCGGCTGGTCGATCGTGACTTCGATCTCCTTGCACCGCTGGCTCTGGATCCGGTGAATGAGAAACTGGCCGGGTTTGGATACGACGGCATTGGCCGCCTGAAGCCGGGGATTTCGCTGGCTGAGGCTGACGCCGACATCGCACGCCTGCTCCCGGTCTGGATGGATTCCTGGTCGAACGGTCCCGGCACCAACCCGCACTACTACAAAATCTGGCGGATCTCGCCGAATTTCCATTCGCTGAAACAGCAGGTCATCGGCAACATCGGCAGCGTCTTGTGGCTCGTCCTGGCGACTGTCGGCGTCGTCATGCTGATCGCCTGCGCCAACATTGCGAATCTGCTAATGGTCCGCGCGGAATCGCGCCAGCAAGAGCTTTCCATCCGGTCCGCGCTGGGCGCAGGGCGGGCGCGCATCGCTCGCGAGCTGCTGCTCGAGAGCGTTTCCCTCGGCGTCCTCGGCGGCGTGCTCGCCATCGCCGTTGCCGAGGCCGGACTGCGAATTCTGATTTCCACCGGCCCCGCCAATTTGCCCCGCATGAGCGAGATTGCTCTCGACGCGCGCTCGCTCGGCTTCACGCTGCTGCTTGCGGTTTTCTCCGGATTGTTCTTCGGCTCTATTCCGGCGTTCAAGTACGCACGTTCGCGGACTGCTCTGGCCATGGGCGGCGTGAGCCGTACCGCCAGCGCCGACCGCACGCATCAACGCTCGCGCAACGTGCTAGTGGTCGCCCAGGTGGCCATGGCGCTCGTGCTGCTGATCAGCGCGCTGCTCATGATCCGAACCTTCATCGCTCTGCGCAACGTCGAGCCAGGCTTTGCTGACGCCGAGCGTGTCGAGACCATGAGCATCTCGATTCCCGATTCACTCATCGCTGACCCGCACCTGGTCGCACGCACCCAGAACACCATCGCCGATCAGCTCGCCGCCATCCCCGGAGTCTCCTCCATCGGCTTTGCCGCGGCGGTCCCGATGGACGGAAATGACCCTAATTGGGACGAGATTGGCGTCGAGGGCAAGATCTACGAAAGCGGAGAACCGCCGCTGCGGCTCTACAACTATGTTTCGCCTGGATACTTCCATACGATGGGAACGCGCCTCACGGCGGGCCGCGACTTCACCTGGACTGATCTCTACAACCTCAGACCGAGGGTCATCGTCTCGGAAAATTTTGCACGCGAGTCGTGGGGTTCGCCCTCCGCGGCCATCGGCAAACGCGTCCGAAAGTATCAAGGCTCGCCGTGGCAGGAGGTCATCGGCGTTGTCGAAGACGTTCGCGTCCACGGAGTCGATGAGAAGGCCCCGGCCATCATCTACTGGCCCGCCATCTTCTACGACCGGTATGCAGACCCGCCCATAATGGACGGCCTCCGGTATGTCACTTATGTCATTCACAGCAGCCGTGCCGGTACTGGAGGTTTTCTCAGCCAGATGCAGCAGGCAGTCTGGTCAGTCAACGCGAACCTGCCCCTGGCATCGGTGCGCACCATGCAGGAGATCTATGGGCAGTCGCTGGCGCGCACGTCCTTTACGCTGGTCATGTTGATCATTGCCGGCGTAATGGCGCTCGCTCTCAGCATTATCGGCATCTACGGAGTCGTCTCGTACACTGTTTCGCAGCGAACGCGCGAAATTGGAATCCGGCTGGCGCTGGGCGCGCAAAGGAGCAAGCTAAGCTGGATGTTTGTGCGATCGGCACTGGTGATGACAGGCGCCGGTGTGGGGATCGGAGTGTGCGCAGCGGCGCTGCTGATGCAGCTGATGAGTTCCCTGCTCTACGGCATCAGCCCGCTGGATCCGTTTACCTATATCACGGTGCCGTTCGTCCTGACCGGAGTTGCACTGCTAAGCAGCTATCTTCCCGCGCGGCGCGCTGCCGCAGTAGATCTCGTCGAGACGCTGAGAACGGAGTAGTCACGTCCGACTCCGGCAGACGAATCGCAAAGATTATCTCTGCGTCGCGGCTGCCTGCGGAATGCTGAATTGCACAGGCGTCACTGATGGTCTAAGTCCAGGCCGCGTCTCGTACTGGTTTCCGGTCGACGTTCTCAAGCAACTCGGCATACCGCCCGATCTCGCATAGAAAATCGACTATCGTGGGCTTCGGTCGCACTTCATCGTGCCAGCGACCCTGCTGCGCCCACAATAGAACTCATTGATTTACGATGTTCTCTATGCGGTTCTCGCCCTCCCTGCTGCACGAAACCCTCCCCAAACCCAAGGAAGCACTCCAGAAATGAACCCAATCGTTCACAAGGCCGGCAAGTGCCGCTGGGACAGCCTCAGTCTGGGCGAAGTCATGCTGCGGCTCGATCCGGGCGAAGGCCGGATTCACACCACGCGGCACTTCAACGTCTGGGAAGGAGGCGGCGAATATAACGTAGCCCGCGGCCTCCGGCGCTGCTTCGGACTCCACACCGGAATCGTAACTGCGTTCGCCGACAACGCCGTGGGACGTTTAGCCGAGGACCTGATCCTGCAGGGCGGCGTCGATCCGTCGCTGATTCGCTGGGTTCCCTACGACGGCGTTGGCCGCACCGTTCGCAATGGCCTGAATTTCACAGAGCGCGGCTTCGGATTGCGGGCCGCCGCCGGATGTTCCGACCGTGGACACACAGCAATTTCGCAGGTAAAGCGCGGCGACTTCGACTGGGACGGAATCTTCGGGTCGGAGAACGGATCGCGCTGGTTCCATACCGGAGGAATCTTCGCCGCGCTCTCCGCATCGACGCCTGAAGTAGCCGTCGAGGCCATGGATTCAGCGCGCAAGCATGGAACCCCAGTCTCGTTCGACCTGAACTATCGCGACTCCCTCTGGAAGAGCATCGGCGGGAAGATAAAGGCTCAGGAGGTCAATCGAGAGCTGGTGCGCAAGGTTGACTTGCTCCTCGGCAACGAAGAGGACTTCTCGGCAATGCTCGGCGTCTCACTCGAAGGCGTCGGCGAAAACTTTCATGAACTGCCCATTGCCAGCTACGAGAAAATGTTGCGTGAGGTCGCCGCTGCATATCCTAACGTTCGCATGATTGCGACCACCCTCCGCACAGCACACACCGCCATCCGGAACGCGTGGGGCGCAATCGCGCTTTATCAGGATGAGATCGTGCACGTCGCGCAGCAAGACATTGACATTCTCGACCGCGTCGGCGGCGGAGATTCCTTCGCGTCCGGCCTAATCTACGGACTCCTCTCCGGTAACCCCGTCGAGTGGGCCCTGCGCTGCGGCGTAGCGCACGGCGCCCTCGCCATGACCACCGCAGGCGACACCAGTATGGCAACGCAGGCCGAAGTGGAGCGGGTCATGAAGGGCAGCTCCGCCAGAATTGAGCGTTAATGAAAGCAGCAGAATCATCGTTGCTAACTAAACAAACCCTCGAGCAAATCGGACTCATCCCCGTTCTGCGCGCTCGCTCCGTCGAAGAAGGCCACTCCCTGGTCGATGCGATGATGGCTGGAGGCGTCACCGTCGTCGAAGTGACAATGACGGTTCCAAACGCGCTGCGACTGCTGCGCGAGCTGAAGCAGCGTCACGGCGATAGCCTTCTACTCGGTTCCGGAACCGTCACCGACGCGGCGCAGGCCGAAGCCACCATCGATGCTGGCGCGGAGTTTGTCGTCAGCCCAAGCCTGCATCCGGATGTGATCGCGAAGACCAAACAGCTCGGCAAGGTTTCCATTCCCGGCGCGCTGACACCGACCGAAGTCATCACCGCATGGAGAGCTGGCGCCGATTATGTGAAAGTCTTTCCCTGCTCCGCAATGGGCGGAGCGAGCTATCTCAAGGCGTTGCGCGCCCCCTTCCCCGATCTGAAACTGATTCCGACCGGCGGAGTAACGCTGCAAACCGCGGCTGAATTTCTAAAGGCCGGAGCATGTGCGCTCGGCGTCGGCTCAGACCTGGTGAACACAGCCGCAATTGCCGAGGGCAAACCGGAGTCCATCACCAAAACCGCCCGCGCCTATCTCGATATCATTCAGGCTTCGCGCGAGAAATGACCATACTCGACCGATTCCGGCTGGACGGCAAGCTCGCCTTGGTAACAGGCGCGGCGAGCGGTCTTGGTGCCGCCATCGCCATTGCGCTGGCAGAGGCTGGAGCTGCAGTCGCCTGCCACGGAAACCGCAGACCAGCCGATGAAACCAGCGCCCGCATCCGCGAAACAGGAGGCCGATCGCAGAACTTTTCCGCCGACCTGAGCACTCCGGACGGCGCAGAGAGTCTCTACCACGCTGTTTCAAGCGCAATGGGCGCGCCCGATATTCTCGTGAATAATGCCGGAATGATCTACCGCCAGGCTGCGGAAGACTATGACTTGCAGGCCTGGATGTCAGTGTTGCAGGTTAATCTGAACAGCGTTTTCCACCTCTGCCAGCTTGCAGCGAAGCCGATGCTGGAGCGGCGCAGCGGCAAAATTCTGAATATCGCATCCCTGCTGTCCTTTCAAGGCGGAATTCGCGTCGCCGCTTATGCCGCGTCGAAGGGCGGAGTCGCGCAGCTTACCAAGGCGCTCGCCAACGAATGGGCCGCGCGCAACGTGCAGGTGAATGCCATCGCACCGGGATACTTTCGCACCGGAAATACGTCGGCACTGCAGCAGGATGAGACGCGCAATCGACAGATCATAGAACGAATCCCCGCCGGGCGCTGGGGCGATCCCACCGACCTTGCCGGGGCAGCGGTGTTCCTGTCATCTTCCGCGAGCGATTACATCACGGGCGAAGTGCTGGTAGTCGATGGCGGCTGGATGTCACGCTGATACCAGAGCCCGGCAACCGATCCTCTATTCCTTCACCTTGATCACAACGGAGCTGTATGTCGCTCCCGGCGCGATGATCAATTGATGCGGCGTTCCAGCCGGAATGTGAACCACGTCACCAACTGCAATCGTTTGAACCTTCCCACCCTGCACTTTGGTTCCCTTCGTTTCGCCGTCCGCGCCGGTTTTCGCATCAACAACCGTGCCTCCGGTGATGAGTGCCGCTTTCCCTTGCGTAACCAGAAAAATATCATCGTAGTGCGCATGGACCTCGGCTCCGCCGCTGCTGCTACGCACCGAGAGCGCGATCGAATGGTTCCCGTAGTCGCCGAGCTTTGCGCCGCCGCTGCCGGATGCCTTTGACGCCTCTTCCAGAAGAGCCAGCTTGGTCTTCATGTCTTTTGCAGTGAAGACATCGCTCTCCTTCGTCGTTTGTGCGAACGCTGGAACAGCCAGCAGCGCAAGGATGAAACCAAATATAAATTTCATTGATCCCTCCATGGGGGATTGAACCAAATCCAATTAATTCAGCGCAGGCTTTCTATCAGAACGGGATCCATGTCCGCGTAATCCTGATTTTCGCCGCCCATTCCCCAGCAAAAGCTGTAGGAGCGCGTGGCCACGCCTGAATGGATCGACCAGCCGGGCGACACGGCCACCTCGCGATTCTTCATCACAATATGGCGCGTCTCATCCGCTGGCCCCATCATGTGAAAGACGCGGGCGTCGTCTGCCACATTGAAATACATATAGATCTCCGAGCGGCGCATGTGCGTATGCGCGGGCATCGTGTTCCATACGCTTCCCGGTTCAAGGTGCGTAACTCCCATGACCAACTGGCAGCTCCTGGCCCCGTCGAGAAAGATGTACTTACATACCGTGCGGCGGTTGCATGTCTCCGCGCTGCCCAGCTCCGTCGGAATCGCCTCCGCCTTGCGGATTAACTTCGTGGGATAAGCGGCGTGCGCCGGATAGCTCAGAAGATAGAAAATAGCGGGCGAACCTGGGTCATTCGAAGTAAACGAAATCTCAGCATTGCCGCGCCCGATATAAAGGCAATCCAGATTCTCGAGCACGTAAGTCTCGCCATCGACCTGGATCGATCCGCTGCCGCCGATGTTCAGAGCGCCCAGCTCGCGTCGCTCCGTGAAATAATTCGCGCGCAGAGCCGGATCGGACGTCAGCGAGACAGGATGGGCCAGTGGCGCGGCCATCCCGACCACCGCCCGGTCGAGATCGAGATAAACCACGCGCAACTCCCCCGGCGCATAGAGCGAATCAACAAGGAAAGTCTCCCGAATCTCCGCCGTCGTCATGCGAGGATAGCGCACAGGGTCAGCCATCAGATACGTCTTCATATACCTCCTGAGGTAAAACTCTATTAGTTCCCGCTGTAATCCGGCGCCTGCTCAAGCAGCCAGCGCGCCCACTCTTCCCCCGCCGCGTAATTGTCATACTGCGCCGGAAGATTACGGCCATTTGTGTACTCGTTGTAGAGCCAGGGATCGACGACGGCAAACACAGTTCCCTTGCCGTACTTCGCGCTTGCCATAACGATCTGTCCCTTGTCCGTCAGCAGCGGAACAGCGGGTCTCTCGACTGAGAGCGTACAAGTGTCTTTCATGTAAAGCGTGTGCGGATGATGAAACACCGGACCCTCTCCGCTCACTGGAATTCGTCCGCTTTCAATCTGATGTCCAATCACGTGATGGCTAAGCACGTCATTGAAATGAATCCCAAAGTACTGGGCAAGCAGGTTCAAATGATCGATGTCCGCATTGGCCGGGTCGTTCTCCATTAGAACCAGCACCCCTCCCTGCTTCACCCATTTCGCTACCTGCTGCGCGTCCCGCGGCTGCACATAGTGCGGATGCGGATTTTTCGCAGGTATATCAGGCGACGCGATGATGTAAATCTGCGCCGCATTCAATTTCTTCACCGTCGGAGCCGTGTACAGCGTATCGGTCTTTGCACCGTAGCGATGAAAGATCTGCCCGAGAAGCGAGAACCCGGTCTCGCTCGTGTCGTCCCACTTGTAATGGAAGTAGACTTTCTGCCCGGCCGCATTCATCCGCTGCTGGCTGTTGAACCATGCGTCCACCATCACCGTCTTCCCTTGTCCGATGCTGGCTGTAGAAGCCGATTCAGTTTGCGCCGCAGCCCGGCAGAATGACGCGCCCCAAAGGAGCAACAGTCCCGGCACGGACAAAGCAACGCCGCGCTTAAGCTTGGTCCACGTCCCCCTCAAATTCAGATTTCTTCGTATCACGCTCGCCTCAATCGCTCCATTTGCCAGACTAACGCACTCGCCGAAACAGTCCGCCGGGGCCCGTCTGCCGTATATCATGGCGTTGCCGAAGTTATCGCATTTTTCAGGAGATTCATGCGTTCCGGATTCTTCGTTTCCATTGCCATCCTCCTCTTTCTTTGCTCATCCGGCTTGAACAGCCAAACCACTCCGCCTCCCGGTCCCTCCTCAAATGCAGGAGTGGGCGACTCTCTGGATCACACGCCTCCTCTGGCGCATCTGTCTCCCGAGCTCCGGCGTCCCGCCGTTGCCGCGGCCATGCGCAAAGTGGGCGACTGGGAACTCGCGCGCGCCCAGCTCTACTTCAGCCGCGACTGGACCTTTGCGGCGCTCTATGCCGGATACATGGCCGCAGCCAGAGCGTTGCCCGAGCCTCGCTACGAGGCGGCGATGCTGGACATGGGCAACCACTTTGCGTGGACGCCGGGTCCGCGCAAGGCCCATGCCGACGATCAGGCAATAGCGCAGACCTACCTCGCTCTTTATCGCGATTACCGCGAGCCGCACATGTTTGTTCCTACTCAAGAACAGTTCAATGCCCTGATGACGCAGCCAGACAACCCCGCCAAGCCGGTCTGGTGGTGGTGCGATGCGCTCTTCATGGCTCCTCCAGTCTGGGCGCGGCTTTTCAGCGCCACCGGCGATTTGGCGTACCTCAACTACATGGACCGCGAATGGTGGATCACCTCCACTCTGCTGTATGACCCGCAGCAGCATCTCTACTCCCGCGACGCCACCTATCTCACAAAACACGAAGCCAACGGCGAAAAACTCTTCTGGTCCCGCGGCAACGGCTGGGTAATGGCCGGTCTGGCGCGCGTACTGGACGCGATGCCGGCCGATTATCCGAGCCGCCCGAAATACATTGACCAGTTCCGCCAGATGGCCCAACGCGTGGCCTCACTCCAGGGCAGGGACGGCCTTTGGCGTCCCGGCCTGCTTGACGCTCAGGCGTATCCGCTGCCCGAAGTCTCAGGATCGGCCTTTTTTATCTATGCAATGGCGTGGGGCGTCAATCATGGCATGCTCGACCGCGCGACCTACCTTCCTGTAGTCACCAGGGGCTGGCAGGGATTGCTCGAGCACGTGTATGACGATGGCCGCCTGGGCTGCATTCAACCCATCGGAGCCGCTCCCGGAGTCTACTCGCCTACTTCCAGCTATGTGTACGGTGTTGGCGCGTTTCTTCTGGCCGGCTCAGAGATTGAGGCTCTGTCTAAGAAGAAATAATATGAATTCTCGACGCTGCCGACTCTTGACCCTTACACTGTGGTGGGTCGAACAAATATATGGAACCTGATGAAGTTCAGGAATTAGAGGAACAAAGCGAAAGGGCGCGGGAAAACAGCCTGCGTCCCGTGAGCTTCACCATGAGCGTGCTGGCGGTGCTGGTCGCGGTGACTACCGTGATCGGCCATCGCACGCATACTGAGGCCGTGCTCGAGCAGGCGCGGGCCAGCGACCAGTGGAACCTCTATCAGGCGAAAAAGATTCGCCAATACAACACGGGGTTGACGGTCGACCTCCTGAGTGCGCTGCCCTTGCGCGACCCCGACAGCGCGAAAAAGATCACAGACGCCTACAAGACTCACCTGGCGAAATGGGACGACGACCTCAAAGACGAGGAGGCCAAAGCCACGGAGCTTGAGGCCGAAGTTCGCAAATCGGAACGCCACGCTAACCGCTTCGATTTGGGTGAAGCTCTGCTCGAGATCGGCCTGGTTATCACGTCCATCACCTTGCTTACGCGGCTGCGAGCCTACTGGTATTTGGGAATGGTGTTCGGCGCGGCGGGCGTGTTGATCGCCGCGTGGGCATTTCTGATTCGCTGAGCCAGATCGCACCGCTGCTGCCGGAAAAGGATCTCTCATGTCTCGCATGCTTCGCCGGATCGCTCTTCTCGCCGCTCTCCTTACCGGTCTGGCGACGTGGTTCCCCGCACTTCGAGCCCAGGACGTTACGCCGGTTATCGCCGTCGACAACGGACCAAACGCCGCCGCGCAGCTCGACAAGCATTATGTGGTGCTGGTTTCGCTCGACGGTTTTCGCTACGACTATCCGAAGAAGTATGACGCCAGGCACCTGCTCGCCATCGGCGCTCGTGGTGCCAGCGCGCCCGAAGGCATGATTCCCGCCTACCCTTCGCTCACCTTTCCAAATCACTACACGCTGGTGACGGGGCTCTATCCCGAACACCACGGCATTGTTGCCAACTCGTTCTACGATCCCACGCGCAAAGAAACCTTTTCCCTGCATGACGCACGGACCGTCACAGACGGCTCGTGGTACGGAGGCGTTCCGCTTTGGTCGCTGGCCGAGAAGCAGGGCATGCGCACAGCTTGCTTCTTCTGGCCGGGGTCGGAAGCAAAGATTGCCGGGGAACGCCCTTCCTTTTACCTGCACTACAGCGAAAATTATCCCGACGACCAGCGTATCGACCAGGTGATCGCGTGGCTCAAGCTGCCGCCGGAGCAGCGCCCGCACTTCATCACCCTGTACTACCCCGACGTGGACCATCAAGGCCATCTGCATGGCCCCGACAGCGTGCAGGTGCGAGAGGCCGTGCATCATGTGGATGCATTGATAGGACAGCTTGAGGAAAAGTTGAACGCCTTGCATCTGCCCATTGACCTGATCGTGGTGGCCGATCATGGAATGGCGCGAGTCGAGGGCGACTGGATCACACTGGACAAATACGCGAACCTCGACAACTTCACAACCGTCGGATCCCTCCTTTATCCCAACACGGAAGCCGACGCCGACCATGCCTATCAGAAATTGAAGGCGGCGCATGCTGGATTCATGGTCTATCGCCGCGCGAATGTTCCGGCAGAACTGCACTTCAACGACAATCCGCGCGAAGGCGACCCGGTAATCGTGCCCCAGGGCCCGTTTCTTATTCGCGCCCACTCGCCCGCCGCCGGAAAGCCTGCGGGTTTCACGCCAATCGGGGAGCACGGCTACAATCCCTTTGAGATGACTTCGATGCGCGCGATATTTTTTGCCGAGGGGCCCGACATTCGCTCCGGAACAAAGCTGAAGCCCTTCGAGAACGTAAACGTGTTTCCCATGATCGTGAAAATTCTCGACCTGAATAGCCCGAAGGTCGATGGCAGCCCGAACGTGCTCTCGATTGCGTTGCGCGGCAAGGCGGCGCAGTAGACGATGGCATTTTTCCTCGGCCTTGACGCAGGCGGCACAAAGACAGCAGCCGCATTGGGTGACGACACTCATATTCTGGTACGCGCAGCCGGTGGCAGCATCAAGCCGCTGCGCGTCAGCCTGGAGCAGGCTCAGGAGAACCTCGCTGCGCTGCTCGCGGACGTGGCCCGGCAGAGTGGTGTTGACATGCGGCAGATTGCCGCATCGTGCGTAGGCACGGCAGGCCTGCGGCTGCCGCAGACCGATAAATGGATGCGGCAAATCATCTCCCGCTGCGCAGGCGGCGCGATTGACGTGTGCGGCGACGAGGAGATTGCACTCGATGCGGCCTTCCCCGGCGGCGCTGGCGTGCTGGCCATGGCGGGAACCGGCTCCAACACACTGGGCCGCACCAGCACGGGCAAACTTCTCACAGTGGGAGGGTGGGGACCGACGCTCGGCGATCAGGCATCAGGCTACTGGATCGGCCACCGGGCGCTGCGCGCGGCCTTTCGCGCAAAGGACTTTGGACAGCCCACGCGAATTCTCGATCGCGTTGTAAAGTTCTGGAACGAGCCTCTGGAAGAAGTCGTCAACATCGCAAATGAGAGGCCCGGTCCGGATTTCTCCCTGCTCGCCCGCATCGTTGTGGAGTGTGCCGAAGAAGGCGACCGAGTAGCGCTGGAAGTTCTGGAACGCGGCGGACGCCTGCTGGGCGAAGACGCCGCCGAAGCCTTTCGCCACGTGCGCCGGATCGAACCGGAACAACCGATCCCCGCCATCGCATTCACAGGCAGCATTCTTGACAAGGTAGCGTTCGTGCGCGAAAGCATGATCGAAACCATCCGGCGCATCCTGCCCGCGGTGGAGATTCTTCCCGAGGCCGTCGATCCGCTCGAGGGCGCGCTCTGGCGAGCACGACAGGCGATCAAATCGCCGCACATTACGGTGAAGTAAAGCGTCTCCGTCGCGGCTCTGTTGCATTTCGCCGACAACCGGCGTTTCATGGTAGCCGCGCGATCGGCCTCCAGGAACAGGCCCTCGTGTTCGTGCCTCCGCATTCACCTTCACGCCTTTGCGGCCCGGGCGCACTGCAACCCAGCATGGAGGAAACGATGCAGCATACAACCAGCCGCCCTTTGTTTTTGGCCAGCCGAAGGCAGATCATCACCGGGAGTGCCGCCGCGATTGCCAGTCTGGCATTTGACATGACCGAAGCGTGGGCCGCTCCCGAGGGAGAAATTTCCAATACCGGCGAAGCCATCCATCAGGAGCGGGTATTTAAAGCCAGCCGCGAGCGGGTTTATGCAGCACTGACCAACACGAAGCAATTTGATCAAATCGAACGTCTTGGTGAAGCGGCGCAAATGGTCATGGCCGCTGGAAGCACGCCCACATCAATCTCCAGTGAAGCGGGCGGCGCGTTTACGCTCTTCGGAGGCCACATCATCGGGCGACAGATCGAGTTGGTCCCCGCCGTCCGCCTAGTGCAGGCTTGGCGTGTGGTCACATGGCAAGATGGCGTCTATTCGATTGCCCAGTTTCAACTGTTCGAACAGGACTCAGGAACCAAACTTGTGTTCGACCATAAAGGCTTTCCAAAGGGGCGGGCGCAGGAACTCGCAGAGGGTTGGCAGGGACACTACTGGGGCCCACTGGAAAAGTACCTCGCATAAAGAGATCCATTCTGCCGGACGCCCGGCCCGCTTTCCGGTCCGCTCATGCAACGTCCCCGATCTTGACTTCGGCACCGGCTGGGGCGCAAAATCCCCTCCACTAGTGTGCCTTGCAAGTTTCTCGCTCTAAATCCCGCGCTCGACTGCCCAGACCTGAAGGCACCTCCACCAAATAATTTAAGGAGTCATATCGCAATGAGCACAGCAACGGCTGCCATGCCTGACATGGACAAATTGAATGCTTTTCTGGGACGGTTCGTGACCGATCTGGGCGCCGCCGTCCACACCGGAATGGTCGTTATCGGAGAGAATCTTGGACTTTACAAGGCGCTGGCCGAAGGTCCAATGAGTTCTGCAGAACTCGCCAAAAAGACCGGAACAGACGAACGATATTTACGTGAATGGCTGGCGTCGCAAGCCGCGGGAGGCTATATCACCTACGATGAAAAGACAAAGAAATTCAGCCTCGATACTGAACAGGCCTTCACGCTGGCCAACGAAGACAGCCCCGCGTATCTGCCCGGAGCGTTTGAACTGGCTCTGGCATCGCTGGCCGCCGTCCCGCGCATTACCGAGTGCTTTCGCACCGGCGCCGGAATGGGCTGGGGTGAACACGTTGACGGCGTCTTTCACGGATGCGAGAAGTTTTTCCGTCCCGGCTATGCCGCCAACCTTGTCAGCGCGTGGATTCCCGCGCTCAACGGCGTGAAGGAAAAACTCGAAGCGGGAGCGAAGGTGGCCGATATAGGGTGCGGAAAAGGCGCTTCGACACGGCTGATGGCGAAGGCGTTTCCCAAGTCTCAATTCGTCGGGTTCGACTACCATGACAAGTCGATTGAAGGCGCTCGCGAGTCGGCCAGCCGTGAAGGTCTTTCAGATCGAGTCACGTTCACCGTGTCCAAAGCAAAAGATTTTCCGGGAAAGGACTACGACTTCATAACCGTTTTCGACTGCCTGCACGACATGGGCGATCCAGTCGGGGCTGCAAAGCACGTCCGGCAATCGCTGGCCAAAGACGGCGCATGGATGATCGTCGAACCATTTGCGAACGATCAGATGACGGACAACCTGAATCCCCTCGGGCGGGTCTATTATGGCTTTTCAACGCTGCTGTGCACCCCTTGTTCACGGTCTCAGGAAGTGGCGCTGTGCCTGGGTGCGCAGGCAGGTGAAGCGCGGATTCGGGAAGTGGTCACGTCAGCCGGATTCACCCGCTTCCGTAGAGCAACGGAAACGCCCTTCAACATCGTCTACGAGGCCAGGCCATAATTCGGGCGACGGCGGACACAGCAATGCCGATTTCGTAACCAGGAATTGAGGCTGCTTACTTCCCTGCCGGCTGTCCCCGCAGGAATGTCTCGACAACCTCATTCTTCGCCGAAAGCACCGTAATATCCGCCGCGCTGCCTACCCCGAGCGAACTGACTTCGGTCTCCAGGCCCGTCATCCGCGCGGGGTTTCGGCTAACCAGGCGTGCCACTTCCTCAATAGGTGCGCCGGTGAACGCCGCAAAGTTCCTGACACCGCGATCCAGCGTCAGTGTGCTTCCCGCAAGCGTGTTTTCACCCACCAGGCAGACGCCGTTTTTAACGCGCACATCAAGCTCGCCCAGCTTGTAATTGCCGTCGGGCATTCCAGCCGCGGCCATGGCGTCCGTAATCAGCATGGCGCGGTCAGGACCTTTACATTTCCAGTAGATTCTCACGGCGGCCGGATCAACGTGCAAACCGTCGCTGATGATTTCAGCGAAAAGAGCTTGGTTAGTCAGCACTTCACCCAGCAGCCCCGCCGCGCGATGATCAAAACTCCGCATAGCATTGAACGTGTGAGTCGCGCTCACGGCGCCGGCCCGCACGCCGCCCTTCGCAGCGGCCGCATCGGCGTCGCTGTGACCCATGCTGACGCGCACGCCAAGGCTCGTGGCACGGGCGATTACTTCCGGCGCGTTCGGTAACTCAGGCGCGATCGTCATCAGTCGGATCGTCCCCGCCGAAGCCTCCCACATGCGATCAAATAGCTCGACAGACGGCGTCCGCAGCAGGCCGGCCGGGTGCGCTCCCTTTTTGTGTGGCGACAGAAACGGTCCTTCAATATGAACGCCGAGCGGGCGAGCGCCGTAGTCACGGCTTCCGATCAACTTCGCCATACCGTCCAGAGACTTCAGCGTCGAATCGATCGGTGCGCTTACAGTTGTAGGCAAGTACGCTCCGACTCCGTGTCGCGCAAGAAAGCGCCCGATGGTCGTGAATGCTTCGGGTGTTGCCTCCATCACGTCGTGGCCCGCGCTGCCGTGAATATGTATGTCAAAGAAGGCGGGGACGAGAGTGCATCCAGCAAAGTCCAGACGCCGTCCTTCCGGAATTTCTGTTTCCGCACGGCGGCCGACACTGGCGAGGATGCCGTCTTCGATGACGACTACGGGATTCTCAATCGTTTGCTCTCCGGCAATCAGCCGGTCGGCTGTAAGTACGGTCTGCATTTGTAAAATTTTCTCTCAGAACTGTCTTCAATGCTGAGGTTCAATGCTGAGTGGCCCTTAAGTCAAGCGTAACTCTACACTGAATCGTGAGGAGCATCCCTTGAGCACTCGCGAAACCCCGCGAATTGGCATTCACCTTTCCACCTCCGGCGGCGTCTTCAGGGCCGCCGAACGCGCCCACGCCATTGGCGCGAATACCTTCCAGATTTTCTCGTCCAGCCCACGCATGTGGCGTCCGGCGCGGATTTCCGCCGAGCACTGCGCGCAAATGCGGGAATTGCGGCAGACCCACGATTGCTGGCCGCTGGTGATTCACACGAGTTACCTGGTGAACCTTTGCAGCCAGTCAAGCGAGGTTCGCGATAAATCGATTGCCGCCTTTCGAGGCGAGGTAGAGCGGGCGCTCGCGCTCGGCGCGGAGTATCTTGTGCTGCATCCCGGCTCGTGGCGCGGGCTCACGCGCGAAGACGGACTGCGGCTGGCAGCGGAGTCAATTGGCGCTGCAACCGACGGCCTTGCCTTCGACGACTGCGATTTTCGCATCCTGATCGAAAACACCGCCGGCGCGGAGTTTTCACTCGGCGGCAGCTTTGAACAGGTCGCCGAACTGATCGCACGCCTCCAGCCGGTCGTCCCGGTCGGGGCATGTCTCGACACCTGCCACTGCCACGTGGCCGGTTATGACCTGGTTTCGGCGGCTGGCTACGAAGAGACGGTGCGACTGATCGAAGACAGCATCGGATTCGACACCGTGCGAGTGTGGCACATGAACGACGCGAAGGCCGCGCGCGGCTCAAAGCTTGACCGCCACCAGCACATCGGGGCAGGAACGATGGGACTAGAGCCGTTCCGGCGCCTGCTGAACGACGCGCGCTTCGCTCATTGCGCATTCATTGCCGAAACTCCGGTGGACGAAGACGGGGACGAGCTGAAGAATGTCCAGACCATGCGGACCATGGCCGGCAAGAAACCGAACAAACGAAAGCAACCTGTAAATTAGTGCGCCGCTCCATCAGGCTTACGCATCAGCCGGTTCTTGGCCTGTAGGTTTGCTTTATCTACAAAGCCGCAGGCCAGCGGCGGATTCGTCATCTGCTTCGCAAACACCCGAAAGCTTATGGTTCCCGGCTGCAGTGTTGACCAATAGGACAGACGCGAAAACAAAGGCTCACGGTTGTCGATGATCTGGCGTGTCAGAATTTTGACTCCGCAGCCCAGATTATTCTCAGGCTGAAGAATGGTCCTGGCCGGATCGCTGGGACTCAGCTTCCGGTCGACTTCCCAGTCAAAGTCACAGCCATAACGCTTTTCGTCCTCATAGGTTAGTTGCAATAACCCTTCGCTGCGAACTGTCGCGTGACTTACTTCATCCCGCACATCGAGGGCGGGCGGAGTGTGTAAAACGTGCGATGTGGGATTCAAACCAGCCTCAGCGCCGGCAAGCGCCTGAAAGAAATAAGCCCAGAAAGCACGCTTATCGACGTCCGACATCACATAAAACCGCGGACAGTAGCGCCGCACATCCCGCGGTACCTGTCGCGAAAGCATGGAGGGTGGCAGCGCGTCCTCGACAATCATGTCCCATTGCGGCTTCCAGGTTGAGCCGCCAAGTTCGATCTTCTTCGCATCGATTGGTGTTGCAGGAGCGGGCTTTGTCTCTTTGGTCGGAACAGGAGCAGCAGGAGTATTCTGCCTCGCGGCGCCCGAACATGCGCCAAGAAGCAGCACAAGGCCTACGGGCAGTGCAAAAATTCCGAGCAATTTTCCTGCAGCCATGTCCACCGCGATTCTCCTGCGCAAAGCGTCGGCTTTGTGGCCGAATCACAATGTGAGATGGACGGACGGCCTGCAGAGTTGCGCGGTCAGGCAACAACTCCCCACAGAAATACGAGATCGCACGCAATGTTCGCATCGAAAACCGCTAAGAAACGGGGACAGTTGTTGCCAACTTGATATCGGCGGATGAATCGCCGATCATCAGCTTGACCGGTTCGGTTTCAACTGTGAAGTCTCTTGCTTTTTCATCCCAGTAAGCCAGTTGCGCAGCCTTGAGCGGAATCTGCACGGTCTTGGTTTCGTTCGGCTGCAGGGTCACGCGCTCAAAGCCTTCCAGCTCCTCGCGCGGACGCTCGACCTTCGACTTCAAATGCTGCACATAAAGTTGAACGACCGCATCGCCCTCGCGGTTGCCCGTATTCGTCACATCAACGTTGACGGTGATAGCTCCGTCTTTGGTCAGATGCGGCGCGCTGGCCTTGATGTTGGAGTAGCGGAAACTGGTATAGCTCAAACCGTATCCAAAGGGATAGAGCGGCTTGCCCTTGAAGTACATGTAGGTGCGGCCGTCGCGGATGTTGTAGTCCATCATGGGCGGCTCCTGGTCGAGCGAAGCCGGCCAGGTCGTCACCAGATGACCGCCAGGGTTGTAAGCCCCGAAAAGAACCTGCGCGAGCGCGGTCCCTTCATCTTGAGAAGCGTGCGCCATGTGCAGAATGGCGGGAACATTGGCCTGCGACCAGTTGATGGCATAGGGAAAGCTGGAAACCAGAATCGTCACCGTCTTCGGATTCGCCGCGTAAACCTGCTTAACCAACTCTTCCTGTTCGAGCGTAATGCTTTCCCGGTCGCGCCCTTCGCGGCCTTCACTCGGCACCGGGCATGGGACAGTGGATGCGTCAGGCCGCCACGCATGTTCCATATTCGGCCCGCACGTTGGATCATTGCCAACCACCACAATCGCCACGTCGGACGCACGCGCGGCCTTCACCGCAGCCTCGTCCGTGTTGTCGGCCGCGTAGTTCACGGTAACCCCGGGCCCAGCTTCCGCCTTGATTCCCTCAAGCGGCGTGATGGCGTAAGGCGGTGTGCCCCCGTACCAGTCCCAGTGAACTGCGTTGGCCAGCGGCCCGATGACGGCGATGGACTTCAAAGATTCCTTCTGCAACGGAAGAAATCCCCGCGCGTTTTTCAGAAGCACAACCGACTCCAGCGCCATCTTCTTCGAAACATCGCGATCTTTGTCTGTGTTCCACGGCTCCGGCGAATCTTTAATAGAGGAATACGGCACCATCTCCGGCGGATCGAGCAGGCCAAGACGAAGAGTGATGCGGAACTTCGGCCGCAGCAGCGCATCGATTTCGGATTCCGTAATCGAGCCATCCTTCAAAGCGGCTTTGGTCTGGTCCTTATATTGATCCAGAAATTGGTTGATACCCGCCTTGAGGCAGGCGACAACGGCCTCCTGCTGCGTGGCAAATCGCTTGTGCTGGGTAACCAGGTCTTTCACAGCGCCACCGTCGCTGGAAATCACATCCACGCCCCACTCATCGATCACAATGCTGCGCAAGATAGGATTGATCGCCATGGGCGTGCCGTTCCATGCGTTGTAGGAGGCCATCACCGCCTTCGCTCCGCCCTCAAGAAACCCCATCCGGAATGGAACCGAGTAATACTCCCAGAAAAGCCGCTCATCGAAATTGGAAGTCGAACCTGTGCGGCCATTCTCATTGCTGTTTGCAAGGAAGTGTTTGAGCAGCGCGGCTGCCTGCCAATACTTCGGATTGTCTCCCTGCAAACCTTGAATGAAAGACACAACCATCGTTCCGTTGAAAAACGGATCTTCGCCGTAAACCTCTTCGCTACGTCCCCAGCGAGGGTCGCGGGCAAGATCAGACTGCGGACCCCACAGCATCAGAATCTGACGATCATATTTTTTTGTCTGCGTGATAAAGCGCGCTTCGTAGCCCTCGACCCCGGCAGCCCGACGCACCAGGGCAGGATCCCAGGTTTCGCCCATCCCGGGAGGCTGCGGAAACTGCGTAGTGGTGATGGCTGAAAGATGACGATTTGCGTTGCCGCGCTGCACCACTCCGTGGATCCCCTCGGACCCTCCATAGCTGGGAATACCCAGGCGCGGCACGCCCGTCGGCACGCCCAGGCAGTCGATTTTTTCATCAATCGTCATGAGCGAGAGAATATTGTCGATGCGTTTCTCAGCGGGAAGATTTGGATTCTGGAACGGATATTGAAACTGCTGCGCGAAGGACGGTGCAAGGCCGGATGCAGTGAAGATGAGGGCCAGCAACAGCGAACGTTTCATCAGAAGCAACCTCCAGCGCGGGGTCGGCGCAGAACCGAGCTTTCAGATACTCTCGCGCGACCAGCCGTCAACGGCACCCATCCTACCATGTTGCAACTCCCCGCCCGCACCCGAACGAAGCGCCGAGACAGCCGATACCGGGGGCGCAAAGCGCGAGTGCCTGGACGGCCAGTCCTTTACAATCGAATCTGATATGTCCACAAGCAAAAAGAGCGTTTCGGCTGCTTCAGCAGCCTCTGCGGAGGCATCTTCACCCTCATCGCATGAGCCGCGCTACACGCCGTCCAAGATCGAACCGCGCTGGAGGGAGCGCTGGGCCGCGCAGCCGGAACTCTATGGCGCGGAGCCCGCCTCAAGCGGCAAGCCAAAATACTATGTGCTGGAGATGCTGCCATATCCGTCCGGCCAGCTCCACATGGGCCACGTGCGCAACTACGCCATCGGCGATGCGCTCGCCCGCTATATGTGGATGCAGGGATGCAACGTGCTGCACCCAATGGGCTGGGACGCCTTCGGGCTTCCCGCCGAAAATGCGGCCCTCAAAAACAATACGCCGCCGCGCGAGTGGACCATCCAGAACATCGCAGCGATGAAGGGGCAGATGAATCGCCTGGGCCTGGCCTATGACTGGCGAAATGAAATCACTACCTGCCTGCCCGAGTTTTATCGCTGGAATCAGTGGTTTTTCACTCGCATGTTCGAGCGCGGCCTGGCCTACCGCAAAAAGAGCAAGGTCAACTGGTGTCCCGAATGCTGTACCGTCCTCGCCAACGAGCAGGTCATCGACGGACGCTGCTGGCGTCACGAGGACACGCTGGTGGAGCAGCGCGATCTTGAGCAGTGGTTCCTGCGCATCACCAATTACGCGCAGGAATTGCTCGACGATCTAAGCAAGCTGGACGGCTGGCCCGAGAAAGTCCGCACCATGCAGCGCAACTGGATTGGACGCAGCGAAGGCGCGGAAGTGGAGTTCGCCGTGGAAGACGCGAGCCGCGCCGATGAGCATCCGTGGCGTCACGCTGGAACCACGGTGCTGCCCGCGGTTGAAGATGTGGCCACACTGAGCCACAAAATCGCAGTGTTCACCACGCGCATCGACACCATCTTTGGTGCGACCAGCATCCAGCTTGCACCCGAGCATCCGCTGACAAAGGAGTTCGCCGCCTCGAATACGAAGCTGGCCGATGAGGTCGCCGCTCTGCTGCAACAACAGAAAAAGGCGCGTGAGGCCGGTGACGTCGGCGCGATCGAGAAACATGGTGTCTTCACCGGCCACTTTGCCGTCAATCCTTTCAACAACGAGCGGCTGCCGATCTGGGTTGCCAATTACATCCTGCTTGACTATGGCACCGGAGCCATTATGTCCGTGCCCGCCCACGACGAGCGAGATTATGAATTCGCAAAAAAATACGGGCTGGAGATTCGCATCGTCATCCTTCCGCGCCGCACCGAAGACGCGGCAACCGGCGAAGACGAATCGATGCTGCCTTACACCGGCGAGGACAGCCTGCTGATCAACTCTGGCGAATTCAGTACGCTCGGCAACGTAGAAGCGCAGCACAAGATGGCTGCGTTTGCCGAAGAGCACGGGTTCGGCAAGGCTACGGTCACATATCGCCTGAAGGACTGGGGAATCAGCCGTCAGCGTTACTGGGGCACGCCAATTCCAATGCTCTATTGCGAGAAAGACGGCATCGTTCCCGTGCCCGACGATCAGCTTCCGGTGCTATTGCCGGAAAATATCGAGATCACGCAGACCGGCGGCTCGCCCCTGGCGCGTATGCCCGAGTTCGTCAATGCGATCTGCCCGAAGTGCGGAGGCCCCGCGCGGCGCGAAACTGACACGATGGATACGTTCGTCGATTCGTCCTGGTATTTCTACCGCTACACCAGCGCGAGAGACAGCACGGCTCCCTTTAATACCGACGCGGTCGCATATTGGTTCCCAATCGACCAATACATCGGCGGCGTGGAGCACGCAATTCTTCACCTCATTTATTCGCGCTTCTGGACGAAGGTGATGCGCGACATGGGTCTCATCAAGAACGACGAGCCTGCGGCGCGGCTCTTCACCCAGGGCATGGTCATCAGAAACGGCGCGAAGATGTCGAAGTCGAAAGGCAATGTAGTCTCGCCCGACGATATGATCGCCCGCTACGGAGCCGACGCGACACGCGCCTATTCGTTGTTTGCGGCTCCGCCGGATCGCGATCTGGATTGGCAGGAGGACGGCGTCGCTGGAGTCAGCCGTTTTCTTGGCCGCGTCTATCGCTTTGTAACCCGCCACGCCCAACGCGTACAAGGTTCGACTGCGGTATCGCAGAGCACCGTCACATCGCAGGCCCTTCAGCGAAAACTGCATCAGACGATTCGCAAAATCACCGAAGACTTCGGTGGACGCTGGCACTTCAACACCTGCATAGCGGCAATCATGGAACTGGTGAACGCCCTCACAGCCGCCGAGCCGGCCATCGCTGCGGGCGAAGTACCGGATGCGGTGCTGTCCGGAATCCTGCGCGATCTGGTTCTGCTGCTCGCACCCTTCGCGCCTTACCTGTCCTGCGAGCTATGGGAGCAGATCGGCGGCGAGGGAAACCTCCTGCGCGCTCCGTGGCCCAAATTCGACGAGGCACTGGCGCGCGAAGACGAGCTCGAGATTCCCGTCCAGATCAACGGCCGGCTGCGCACCGTAATTCGAGTCGCCGCCGACGCCGATCAGGACGCGCTACGCGACGCCGCGCTGGCCGACGAGAAAATTCAAGCCGGGACCGCCGGGAAAGAAATCGTGAAGGCGATCATCGTTCCCGGCAAGCTCGTCAACATCGTGGTGAAATAGCCCGATGCAGGTACGCGGCACACAATCGTTCATTCACATTCTCGGCGAGTGCTGGCGGCGGCCCTCCCTTCTGGCGTTGGAAATAATGTGGCGCTGGCTCTTCGGCATTCCGCTCATGGCGGTCCTCGCATGGGAAGCCTGGCGCATCTATGCGAGCATCGCCGGTCAATTGGCGAGCACAGGCATCAATGACGTCTCGATTGCTGACCCGATGCGCGCCGCCGTCGTGCTGTCCAATGTCTACGCGATGCTCGCGCCGCCCATTCTTCATCTCCTGTTGTGGCTTGTCCCGGCAGCAATTATTGGGTGGGCCGTTGTATCCGGTATCGGACGCAACGCGGTGCTCTGCCGGTATGACCGATCCCTGCCCCGGCGCTGGGCCGCATTGACCACCCTGCAACTGTTGCGCGTCATCTTTCTGGCCGGAAGCGTCGTCCTTTGGTTCGCGTCCATTCACTGGGCCGCGGGAGCCACTCTTTGGGGCGATTCGCCGAATATCATCGGCTACTGCGCCCTCGTCGTCGGCCTGTCGCTGGGAATCTCCACTCTGTGGGCGCTGGTGAGCTGGGTCTTCTCCATTGCGCCTTTACTGGTGTTGCTTGAAGATCGCGGAATCGTGTCAAGTCTCGCACGCAGCCTGCGGCTTGGCCCACTGAAGGGCAAGCTGGTCGAGATCAACCTCATCATGGGCATCATTAAACTCGCGCTGATGGTCCTGGCAATGGTCTGGTCCGCGATGCCGCTGCCCTTCGAGGCCGAGGTGCAGGGCGCATCTCTCTATGCCTGGTGGGCAGTGGGCACAATTCTGTACTGCATCGCTTCAGATTTCTTCCAGGTTGCCCGCCTGGCTGCATTCATCCAGCTTTGGCGGGCATTTCAACCTCGAAACCTCAATGCAACTCAAAAACTTGCAGCCTCAAAGTAAAATGTAGCGTGGACACTTCCTCGATCGTCATCCTCGACTTCGGCTCGCAGTACACCCAGCTCATCGCCCGCCGCATCCGTGAGCAGAACGTCTTCTCGGTCGTGCTTCCCTGCACCGCCCCCATCGACCAGATTCGCGAGCAAAAGCCGATCGGCATCATTCTCTCCGGCGGCCCCTGTTCCATCTATGACGCCGACGCACCCAACGTTGATCCCGCCATCCTCGGGCTCGGCCTTCCCGTCCTCGGCATCTGTTACGGCTTGCACTTCATCACGCATCATCTTGGAGGCAAGGTACGCTCCGCCACCAAGCGTGAATATGGCCACGCCGAGGTCTCCGTAGTCGATACAGACTCGGCCTTATTCGCGGAGATCCCGGGACCGCTGAATGTATGGATGTCTCACGGAGACGAAGCCATCGAGCTTGCGCCGGGCTTTCATCTCACCGCGAAGACCTCGAACGCCGTCGCCGGAATCGCCAATCCCGACCGCCGCATCTGGGCCGTGCAGTTTCACCCAGAGGTGCATCACACCAGGCAGGGCACAGCGCTGCTTCGCAATTTCATCTTCAATATCTGCGATGCGAAGCCCGACTGGACACCGGAACACTTCATCCAATCAACCGTCGCTGCAATCCGCGCGAAGATTGGCGATGGCCATGCCATCTGCGCGCTTTCCGGCGGAGTCGACTCCTCAGTCGCCGCTGTTCTGGTGCGTCGCGCCATCGGCGACCGGCTCACCTGCGTGTTTGTGGACAACGGGGTGCTCCGCAAGAACGAATTTTTCAAGGTGCAGGAGAATCTCCGCAACAAGCTCGGCCTGAACCTCATCGCCGTGGACGCAAGTGCCCGCTTTCTTGCAAAACTGGCCGGGGTAACCGATCCAGAAACGAAACGCAAAATTATCGGCAACGAATTCATCGCCGTCTTCGACGACGAAGCCCACCGCATCCTGCAAGAGTCGGGCAGCCTGAACTCCGAAGTAGCGTGGCTGGTACAGGGCACGCTCTACCCCGACGTAATCGAGTCATCCTCCGTAAAGGGTCCGTCACAAACCATCAAGAGCCACCACAACGTCGGCGGCCTGCCGGACGCGATGAAACTCAAGCTCGTCGAACCCCTCCGCGATCTCTTCAAGGATGAAGTCCGCCGCATCGGCCGCGACCTCGGAATGCCTTCTGACATCCTCGAACGCCAGCCGTTTCCCGGCCCCGGACTCGCCGTTCGTATCCTCGGCGAAATCACTCCCGAGCGCGTAGCTCTCCTGCAGGAAGCCGACGACATCGTCGTCTCTGAAATCAAAAACGCCGGCCTCTATCAACAGATATGGCAATCCTTCGCCGTCTTGCTCCCTGTCAAGAGCGTCGGTGTAATGGGCGACCAGCGCACCTACGCCTACACCTGCGCCATTCGCGCCGTGCACTCCGAAGACGGAATGACCGCCGACTGGGTCCCGCTGCCCTACGAGGTTCTAAAAACCATCTCCAGCCGGATCGTAAACGAAGTCGTAGGCATCAACCGCGTGGTCTACGACATCACCTCCAAGCCGCCCGGCACAATCGAGTGGGAGTAACAACTCCCGCAGACGTCGCTAGAAAAACCTTGCCAACCGTGCTATGTTTGTGGCCCGCGTAAACTCCGCGGAATTCGGTGTCAGCAGTGAGTCATTGAACCGTTTGAAAGGTGAAATTGATGATCCTGACTGCTTTTACAATTTTTCACGTCGCGCTCAGCCTGATCGGGATCGCCTCCGGGCTGGTTGTTTTGTTCGGGATGCTCTCCTCGAAACGGCTGGATGGCTGGACCCGCATCTTTCTGGTAACAACGATCGCCACCAGCGTGACCGGCTACTTCTTCCCCGTACACAAATTGCTGCCGTCCCACATAGTGGGATTCATCTCACTCATCGCACTGACGCTGGCATGGATTGCGCGCTACCGCCGCCAGCTCGCTGGTGGATGGCGGCTCACCTACGTGATTACCGCCGTAGTCGCGCTCTATCTGAATGTCTTCGTCTTAGTGGTGCAGCTCTTTCTGAAGGTGCCGTCGCTGAAGGCCCTTGCGCCTACGCAAACTGAGCCGCCATTCAAGATCACCCAACTGGTCGTCCTGGTGCTTTTCGCGGTGCTGGGATTCATTGCGGCGAAGAAGTTTCGCACGGCGTAACTCGCCGTTGCGGGCAAACGCTTCGCGTGACCACTTCCGTTGGTCGTGGATTAAAATTCAACCGAAACTCAATAAACCGACAAATCTGCCGGGGCTTTTGGGCAGGAGCCTGCCGGTCGCTCGGCAGAAAGTCTCCAAATCACAGCTTCGTCGTGAACTCCAGAGAAAGAACACCTAAGGAAGCTCTGATTAAGTCCTAAGCAGTCCCTAAGCGGCTAAAGCCGCATTCATTTTGCGGCATTTACGGACGGGCTGAAGCCCGTCTCTTTCAAAACGCGAGCTTAATCAGAGCTTCCCTGAAGCCTGCTTCCGACGTCATGCCGCTCCTCAGGAAGAATGGAAGTGATGTAGTTCACCATATCGGTGGCCATCCCGGGATCACGGTTCGCAAGCACCACTAGCACATAACCGCTTCGTGGCAGAATGTGCATCTCGCCATTGATACCCGGCCCTCCGCCCCCGTGGCCGTAGGCTCCGCCTCGCAATGCGTAAAACCCCAGCCCGTAATCCGGATGGCTCGCAGCCCCGCGTGTTGCCTCAGCCAACAGAGCTGGGTTCAGCAGTTTTCCCTGCTGGAGTGCTTCCGCAAACAGAAACAGATCGTGTACCGTCGAATATCCGCCTCCAGCCGACGTACCGCTCCAAGGCAAAGTCGCCGTGTTCGGCACCAGTCCTCCCGGCCCGCGCATGTAGCCCGTCGCGCGGCCAGCAATCGCCTCGCTCCCTGGACGGGAATTGGTGTTAAGCATGCCCGCCGGGAGAAAGATATGTTCACGGACATAGTTGTTATAAGACTCGCCGCTCACGATTTCGATGATTCGCCCCAGCAGGATAAACCCGTAGTTCGAGTACTCCATGCGGGTTCCGGGGTCGAAGCGGACCGGCCGGCTTCCAAAAAGCTTCACATAGCCCGCAAGCGTGCGCGTGTCGAGGCGATGCGCTTCGTATTCAGGAGTAAAAATATCGCCTGTGCCGCCCGTATGGCTCAGCAGTTCGCGAATCGTCACCCGCTCGGCAAGATCGTGGTTGGGATAATCCGGCCAGTAGGCAGCAATCGGCTTGTCGAGCGCGAGTTTGCCCTGTTCCAAGAGCTGAAGTATCGCGACCGCCGTGAACATCTTGTTCATGGAACCGATGCAGAACTGGGTCTCCGGCGTATTTTTAATCTGCATCGCGGAATCGGCCATGCCCGAGGCCTGGTCGAGTACCACATTCCCCTGATGCGCGATGAGGATCGCTCCCGAGAAGGCGTCCTCGCCATGCATTCCCGCCACATGCTCGCGCACCTTCTTTGCCAGGTCCTCATCGCTGGCGGCCGCATCACTCAAGTCCTCCGGCGGCGGAACAGGGTGGCCAGAAAAATGTGCGATCACCGGAGGATGTGTGCTCGCCAGATCCAGCGCCGATTCAGAATAGCTGCCGCGCCCCTCCTTCATGAGCGCCACCAAGTGTGTCCCGGTATCCTCCTCGATCTTGAAGATCGTCATCCCTCCGGTCATCTCCCGCAGGCGCAGGTCGCCGGAGACGCGGTCATCCGGCGCATTCCCTCCATATTCGTGCCAGAACGCGGAGATCTTCTTGGCATCGCCGGAGTTGAAGGCCTGCACCCATTGCCGGAAGACCTGAAGAACAGGACTATTCGCTGCGAAGGCGGGAGGTGCAGCGACCGCCGCCAGGAAAAGTAGCAGGACTACCATACGCCGGAGCATGATGCCTTTATAGACTTAGCCCCCTCCTTTTCGTGGAATAAATTTTTGTTAATTAAATATCAAGCTCTGGATCGAGGGAACCGCTGCCGGGTGCCCCATGTCTCGAAGAGACATGGGATCGATCACCCCCGGTGCCCATTCAAGCCCGGTGCCGGCTCGTGTGGGCAGGTGTCGGGATACTCATCTCGCCCCGATCAAACAAACCGCCGCCAATCCTCGCTCTCAGCAGCTTTCTTGATCACCTGGTTGCGTTCGCGGAGAAACCCGCCCATGTAAGGCCGTAATAGTAACTCGGCAATTCGACTCAGCAACGGCACTGGAGCGGTAAACCGAAGAACATCCTGCATCTCGGTTGTACCGTCCTCAGTCTCAGCGAACAAATGATCATGCTCAAATGAGCGAAATGCCCCGCGAATCATCTTGTCTTGAAAAGACTTCGGGCGATCAAGGGCTGTAATCTCGCTCGTGAACTCCTGCCAAACGCCGAAGTGTTTCGCTCGCCAGGTTACGTTTTCGCCAAGTCCTATCAAGCCCGAAGTCACACCCGCAATGACTCGCTCGCCAGTGGTTGCCGTGCTCAGAAGATGTAGATCAATACTTCGCGACAAATCGAAGCATCTTTCAATCGGCGCGTTGATGAGCGTGATTTCCTCAAGTACGACCATGAGTCAAGCCTCAATCAACCTTATACCGGCATCACCATCATTCCGTTAGAATTAACTTTTGCACCTAAACCCATCGCACGCGTTCTAATCGCGGGCAGGAAAGAACTACGCACGCAATGCATCGTTGGTCCAGCCTTTTCATCCCTACTCTTCGCGAGGCTCCGGCAGACGCCGAAGTCGCAAGCCACAAGTTCCTCCTCCGCTCCGCATACATCCGCCAGCTCGGCGCCGGCATCTACTCCTATCTGTTTCTCGGCCAGCGCTCGATCAACAAGATCATAGGCATCGTGCGCCAGGAGATGGACAAGATCGGGCAGGAGTTTCTGCTGCCGGGCATCATGCCTTCAGAAATATGGGAGCAGAGCGGGCGCTGGACAGCCATCGGCCAAAACATGTTCCGCCTTCAGGACCGCAAAGGCGCATGGCTCTGCCTCGGCTTTACCCACGAAGAGGTCATGACCGACATCGCCCGCAAAGAACTGCGCAGCTACAAACAGCTTCCGCAGATCTGGTATCAGATTCAGACCAAATTCCGCGACGAGCCGCGCCCAAAATCGGGCCTGCTCCGCGTGCGGCAATTCATCATGAAGGACAGCTACTCCTTCGACCTCGACGCCGCCGGCCTCGACAAGAGCTTTGACCTCCACGACCAGGTCTACCGCTCCATCTTCACCCGCTGCGGACTCAGTTTCGTCGCCGTCGATGCCGACTCCGGAGCCATGGGCGGCACGCAGTCGCAGGAGTTCATGGTCTATACCGACGCCGGAGAAGACCTCATCGACAGCTGCGCGCAATGCGGCTACGCCGCCAACATGGAGAAGGCAACCTCGCGCCTTGCGCCCGTCAATGACCTCGCGTCCACCGGCGACGGCAAACCCGAGTTGGTTCACACACCCGGCAAGGCCGCCATCGCCGACGTCACTGAGTTCTTCAAGATCGACGCCTCGCAGGACATCAAGACAGTCGCGTACATGGCTTCATATAAGCCATCAAAGGCAAAAGATCAACCAGCTGCATGGCCTGCTGTTGTTTTTCTTCGCGGCGACCATGAAGTGAATGAAACCAAACTGCTCCACGTTCTCGGTGCCAGCGATATCCGCATGATGGGACCTGAAGAATTAGATCAATATTTCAAAGCACCGGCAGGATATCTAGGACCTATAGGTCTGAACGTCGCCAAAAAGCTATGGAGCGATGATCAAAACCCTAGGGGAATTCACGTCATCCTCGATCCCGGCCTCGAAAACCGCCAGAACCTCGTCGCCGGAGCCAACAGACTCGACTACCACTACCGCAACGTCACCCCCGGCCGCGACTTCACTTGGACCATCGCCGCCGACATCCGTAACGTCGCCGAAGGCGAACCCTGCCCGACCTGTGGCTCTCCATTGAAGGTCGCCAAAGCCGTCGAGGTAGGACACATCTTCAAGCTCGGCTACAAATACACCGAAAGCATGGGCGCGCGCGTCCTCGATCCCAACGGGAAAGAAGTCACCCCCATCATGGGCAGCTACGGCATCGGCATCGAGCGCATCCTGACCGCATCCATCGAGCAAAGCAACGACGCCAACGGCTTCTGGCTGCCTCCCTCCATCGCTCCATTTGACGTAGTCGTCACCATCACCAACGTCGCTGATCAAAATCTGCTCACCGCCGGAACGCAGATCGCCGAATCGCTTGAGGCCGCCGGTTTCGACGTGCTGCTCGACGATCGCGAGGAGCGCGCAGGCGTGAAATTCAAAGACGCCGACCTTATCGGCATTCCTTACCGAATCAACGTGGGGAAAAAAGTTGCCGAAGGCAAGGTCGAACTGGTAACCCGCGGTGCGTCATCAAGCGAAGATACGGCTATTGCGGAAATCCCAGCCGCCCTTCGGCAGAAATTGGGCCGCGCGTCATAAAAGAATCGCGGCTCACTGGTTTTCTTTATGGCTCTTATCCCGGCTCATGGGAACCACCTGGACCGTAGTGTCGCGCATCTCGGCAAGAAAACGATTGATGATGGAGCCGCGTAGCAGAATATCGAAACGCGAGCGCGCGGATTGCCCGAACACGACGTGCGAGATGTTCTCTTTCTGCGCAAATTGGATCAGCAGATCGGCGGCATTCTTCCCTTTGAGCGTCACAACATGCGCACCGAGTTCGCGAGCCATGCGCTTGGATTCTTCCAGGCGCGCTTTGCTTTCCGCATCGCCATGGCGGCGGTCGCTGTCCGGCGTCTCCGCGTGAACCGCGTACCAGTTCGTCGCAAGCCGGCTTGCAATGCGTGCCCCAGCGCGTAGCAAACGGGCAGCTCCGGGCCGCGAAGAGAGACAAACCATCACTTTTTCCGGAATCGGCGCCTGCTCCAGCCCCTGGCTCACGCGATACTCGGATGCGGCAGTGCTCACCTGCTCGGCTGTCGTACGAAGAGCGAGCTCGCGCAGCATGGTCAGGTTGCCCTTGCGAAAAAAATTCGCAAGCGCCTGCTCAATTTTTTCCGGCGAATAGATTTTCCCTTCGCGAAGCCGCGTCCGCAGCTCGTCGATCGGAATATCGACATTCACAACTTCGTCCGCGCGCCTGAGAAAACTGTCTGGAATCGTCTCGCGGATCCGTGTATTCGCAGAACGGGAGACCGCGTCATTCAGTGTCTCAAGATGCTGAATGTTGACCGCCGTCATAACATTAATGCCCGCGTCCAGCAGCTCAATCACATCCTCATAGCGCTTCCTGTTGCGTGATCCGGGAACATTCGTATGCGCCAGTTCATCCACGACACAGGTCTGCGGTCGACGAGCGAGAATCGCGTCGAGGTCCATTTCGTAAAGAGTGACGCTGCGGTACGGAACGGCCTTCAGTGGAATAATTTCAAGATCCCGGATGAGCGCGGCCGTCTCGGCGCGGCCATGCGTGTCGACCAGCCCGATCACAACATCCATGCCTTGCTGGCGCAGCGCATGCGCCTGTTCCAACATGCGACATGTCTTGCCTACTCCTGGCGCGGCGCCGATATAAACACGCAGCTTTGCGCGAGCAGGCTCATCAGAGGTGAGCTCCATCCTCATCCAATCTCCACGGGGTGACGCCCGGTCACGACGAGGGCAGTCGGCAGCGTAAAGCTGAAGGTTGTACCCTGCCCCAGCCTGCTTTCAACTGAGACCTGGCCGCCCAGCGACTCCGTCAGCCTTCGCACCAGCGCCAGTCCAAGCCCCGTGCCGGCCGCTTTGCCTTCGCCGGAACTCCCTGAAAATCGTCCGAATATCTGGGCGAGCCGCTCGGCTTCTATTCCGCGTCCTGTGTCGCGCACAAGAAACTGGACGCCGTCTTTGATCTCCGTCGCTTCAATCAGAACGGCTCCGCCCTGTGGAGTGTAACGAAGCGCATTGCTCAACAGGTTGTCCAGAATGCTGCGGAGAGCGCGACGGTCTGCTTCGACGTAGGCGAGATCTTCAAAGGCGCGGACGTTCAAATCCACTTTCTTCGCACGTGCCTCGTCTTTATGCCGCGTCGCCGCTTCGCGCAATGCGTCGATAGGGCGAATACGCTCGAGCTTCATCGTGCGGCGTCCGCTTTCAAGTTCGCCTACCTCGATCAGGTCGGCCATCAGGTCGGTCATCTGCTCGACCTCCTGCTCGGCGCCCCCTACCAGATCGGCCTGCAGCGGCCGCAAATCGCCGGCATGTCCGCGGGACAGGGCGTAGAGTGCGAGGCGCAGTCGCTCCAGCGGGTCGCGCAGCTTCTGCGACGCCACGGAGAGAAAACGCGTCTTGAAGCGGTCCACCGCCTGGAGTTCGGTTACATCTTCTAGTACGGTGACCGCGCCCAGCAGCTTACCCTCGCTGTCGCGCATGGGAGTCGTTCGCACCCGGTAGCTGCGCTGCGCCTTGCCGATCTGCATGGGCAACAGCGCGGCCTCGCCTTCACCCGCTGCCGCGTGCTGCATGGATACAGCCATGCGCACAGCGTTCAGAATCTTTTCCCCGCCTGGCGTGCTGGTAAGAATCATGCGGTCAGATGAGCCGGAACCCAGCAGCTCCGTCGCCGCCTGGTTTAGCTTGAGCACGCGCCCTTTTGCATCGGTTACGATAACCGGTTCAAAGATCGACTGCACAACAGCATCGCTCAGTTGGTGCTCCATTTGGAGACGCCCGGATTCTGTCTCGCGCAACTCGCGCAGGCGCAGCAACAGGCGGTTCAATTCGGTGGCAATGGCTCCCAGGTCGTCCTTGTGCCGCCATTCAACGCGCTGTTGCAGGTCGTTCTGCCCGATGCGCCGCGCCACGCGCGCCGTCTGCCGGATAGGCAAGATGACCCAAAAAACCATGAGTGCAGCGATTACGATCGCTATGGCGATACTCGCTCCGCACGCGCTGATCAGCCGCGCGCGCAGCCATTGCTGGCGATTGTCCAGGTTTGCGGCTACGGCGTCATGGCGAGTCCTCAAAGTGGCGAAGTCTCGCTCCACCTCCGTATC
Organism: uncultured Acidobacteriaceae bacterium; assembly: GCA_963743135.1. GTDB lineage: Bacteria > Acidobacteriota > Terriglobia > Terriglobales > Acidobacteriaceae > Silvibacterium. Next base: position 482,630 of record CAVUON010000005.1, on the reverse strand, counting down.
CATCCGCTCTAGCTGAGCTGCGAGCGATTCAGAGCCCTCACGGGACTGCGCGATGATCCTTGCGTGCTCGGCCTGCAAGGCCACGACCGGAATTGTGGAGTCGAAGCCGTTTACGGCAGTCGCAGCCGCATCGAGCCGGGTCTGCGTCTCTCGCGCCCGTGCGGAAAACTGCCGGTCGGACTGGGCGCTCCCGTTCAACTGCGCGGCGGTCAATTCTTCGCGAGCCAGCGAGGCGCGCACAGCAGCCAGCGACGACAGCGCCAGATCCGCGGTCTGGCGCCGCGCGTCAAGAGCTGCCAGCTCAACGAACGAGTCGCGCACCAGCATACTGACGCCCGTGACCACGGCAATCAGCAGCAGGCAGCCCAGCACGAGCCTTTGATAAAGCGTCAGCATTTTTTGGGAAGGCCGGAATAAAGGTTATTCAATCCATGTTCAGGCTATTGGGGAGTCGCCCGCAAAGCAAGTCTCAATCGGACTGATAGCGTTTCAGAATACCGTTCAGAGTGATGAGACCCTCCAGCTTTCCACGGGTGGCGCGGTTGAATATCGGCAGAAGCGGCCAGCGCGGAAAGTACGGCAGAGCGGTGTCCAGCGGCAAATCAGGAAAGAGCGCCGGTACCCGGTCTGTTTTCACGGCGCGCTCCACGGGAGTCTCGGGGGTAAGTGCGGCCGCTGCTCCCGTCAGCTCATCAACGGTCATTGCGTACCACGAACCATCCGGTAGCCGCACCAGAAAAGCTGACACGCGAGCCTCGTCTGCCGCGGCGGACACCGTTGCAATGGTGTCGCCGCCTTGTACCACCGGCACAGTGAGCGGCTGCAGAGCGTCTTCAATGTGTAATGGCGTCTCCTCCCGCTGCTCCTCCATCGATGGCAGCTCGAGTCCGTCCTGATGCGTGAAGACTTCAAAGATAGGGACGGGCTGAAGAATGCGCGAGACCAGATACGCAATGGCATTGGCCAGAATGACAGGCAGAATGATGGAGTAATTGCCGCTGACCTCGAGCACCATGAAAACGGATGTCAGTGGGGCGCGCAAAAAGCCCGCGAAAAGAACTCCCATTCCAACCAGTGCGTACGAGCCAACTGTTCCCGTGAGGTGCGGGAAGAAGATTTTTTCAAACGAACCCACTCCCGCGCCCAGCATGGCTCCAATAAAGAGAGTTGGCGCAAACATTCCCCCCGGTGTTCCGCTCGAAAACGACAGCGTCGTCGCCAGCAGTTTAAGGGCGGCAAGCGCCAGCAGGAATTGCCACACAAACTGCCCGTGCATGGCTTGATCCATGACTTCGTAACCCGGTCCCATAACTTGGGGAAAGCCAACGAAGCCGATCAATCCCACGAGCAGCCCCGCCAGCGCAGGTTGGTAATAGTGCGTCCAGCGAGGAAGCGCGCGCAGCCGTGGACGCAGATAGCCCAGCGCGCGGGCAAAGACAACCGCGAACAAACCGCCGAACACGCCGAGAACGGCATACGCAAAAAGCTCGCGATTATCCCGCAAGGTGACGATTGGAATGCGGAACATCGGCTCCCGTCCCCAGAAGTGGCGCGCCACAACTACGCTGGAGATTGCGGAGAGCACGATGGATCCGAGTACAGCCGCGCTCCATTGCCCGATGACTTCCTCGATCACAAAAAGGATAGCGGAGATCGGAGCATTGAAGGCGGCCGCAAGCCCCGCAGCCGCTCCTATTGGAGCGAAGAGGCGAAGCCTCTGCCGCGACAGCCCAAGTTTCCGCGCAATGATGGAGGCCACGCCCGCACCGATCTGCAAGGAAGGGTCCTCCGGCCCGAGCGAGTGCCCCGCTCCGATGGCCAGCGCTGACGTGATGAATTTTCCAATGACGGTCTTGAAGGAGATGTAGCCGTTGTAAATGTAAAGCGCCGCCTTCGTCTGGTTCACTCCGCTGCCGCGCGCGGCGGGGAAGAACCACTGCACCAGTGCCGCGACGAACAATCCTGCCAGCGTGGGCACCAGCAGAAGCCGATACTGCCCCGCGTGCGGCGCAGACCCCAGGGTAAGAATTTTGATCCACTCGATGGCCACGCGGAAACAGACAACCAGCAGTCCTGAGATAACGCCAATGAAAATCGACAGAACCAGAAAGAGCCGTTCGTCGCGCGTTGGCGCCAGCTTCGCAGTGTCCACTGTGGTCGCCGCTGGTGCCGTCGCGTTATCTCCGATGCCGAGAAGACTTCTTACCGTTCGTCCGATCATTGCTGCTGCACCGCCAGGGGTGCCTGTGCAATCTTCAGCAGCAGCGCGTCGTCTCCGGTGGGCGCCCCGCAAAGCTGGGCCGTCTGCTCTTCGGTGTCGTACACCAGGCTCATCGTTGTCTGCTCCAACTGTGGGTCTTGTTCCAAAGCGCGAACTGTAAGGCTCGCCGGAACCTGCTGCCACTGTCCCTGGAGATCGGCCAGCTCTCCGGCAGCGTTAGTATTGGCGAAGCACGAGGCGAGCCGTGCGCGCGCGATATTCGCATCGTTTAGGATGCGGGTCGCCCGTGCCCGCACACTGATGTACGGATCAGGGTAAAGCTGCAAAATACGGACAGAATTCTCAAGCATGTGCAGAATAGCGTCCCGGGTGGCTTCGCTCTGCGCGGCGAATTCCGGGTGCTCGACGGCGCGCGCCAGCGCCTCGCGGGCCAACGCGATGCGGCCTAGCGCAAACGCCGTCCGGCCTGCGCCCTCAAACGCCGCAAGAGGCGCATCCCTGTGCCGCATCTGCTCGCGATAAATTTCGAGCGCATCCGTCGGATCCTGTGCCTGCTCCATGAGTCCGGCAATTGCGATCTGCGCCCCCGACACGTTAGGCGCGTTTCCGGATGCGGTTCTCAACTCAGTTACCGCCTGCCCATAGTTTTTCCTGCTGATCAGATAGCCGGCCAGTTCCATGCGCACAGAAAGCCGCCTGAGATAGCCATCTCCCTGCCAGGTTCCATCAAGAGCGCGTTGATAGTGCTCCTCAGCCAGCGTCGCGTTGCCCTCCCGCGCCGCCAATCGCGCCAACTGAAGATGTATCAGCCCATTTCCCGGCTGCGTTTCCAATAATGAATTGAAGTAAGCAGTCGCTTCGCGATTTTGCCCGGCAGCAGCCAGTGCAGAGGCCAGTTCGATCTCGATGTCGCGCCGGTCGGGCGCATATTCGAGCGCCGAACGCAGCGCTTGGACTGCCTGCTCAGGGTGTCCGCTGCTCAGGGCTCGTTCGCCGTTGGCCTGCCAGCGGCGCGCCAGAACGTCGCGGTGCCGCGAGAAGGAATTGAACAGAAAATAGGTGAGAGCGGCCAGAACCACCGTAATTACAAACAGGCTGAACAGAGCAATCGAGTCTCGCACCATCAGCTTGCGCTTTTCCATTCGTTCTTCTGCCGTCAGCGGTTGGCGCAGCTCGAAAACAGCCATCTCTAGTACTTTACCGTCTCAGACGCACGGAGCGAAATGCGTGAAAACACAGATTCGCACCGGGAGCGCACGGCGGGTTACGATCAGACCAACGATGACAATGCTTTCCCTCACAAAAACCCCCGCAATGCCGCAGGCCGGCTCATGACGCGCGAGACCATTCTCCAACTGCTCGAAGGCATCCAGCGCGGAGAAACTTCTCCCGCAGCCGCGCTGGCGCAGCTTGCCCGGCTGCCCTATGAGGACACCGGCTTTGCCAAGATCGACCACCACCGCAGCCTGCGGCTCGGCCTTCCCGAGGTCATCTACGCGGCCGGCAAGTCTGCGGAGCAGGTGGCGGAGATTTTTGCGCGCATGGCCCAGGCCGGCACCAGCGTCATCGCCACGCGCGCCGGCGCGGAGGCCTATGAAGCGGTCCACACGCTTATCCCAAACGCCAGATACCATTCCCAGGCCCGCATCATCGGCCTTCCGCCCGCTTCTCCAATCGCCGCAAGCGGACGCATCGCCGTCGTTTGCGCCGGAACCAGCGACTTGCCCGTAGCCGAGGAAGCGGCGGTGACGGCCGAATACCTCGGACTCGAAGTCGACCGTGTCGTCGATGTGGGCGTAGCCGGGCTGCACCGCATCCTCTCTCAGGGCGATGTTCTCTCCAAAGCTCGTGCCGTAATCGTTTGCGCCGGAATGGAAGGCGCGCTACCAAGCGTAGTCGGCGGCCTGGTCGCCGCCCCCGTGATTGCCGTACCGACGAGCGTAGGTTACGGCGCCGCTTTCGGAGGCGTGGCCGCACTGCTGGGAATGCTCAACTCCTGCTCCCCGAATGTCTGCGTCGTGAACATCGACAATGGATTCGGCGCAGCTTACGTAGCCGCAATGATCGTCCGGCGATAGCCCGCGCCCCGCATTTTCTCGGGAGCCGCCGCCCAGACCTGCCACTTTGTAACACTCCTGTAACGCAAATAAGCCCCGCGCACCGAGTTTCTCCGCTTATTCATCGGACATTCGCAGAATTTTCACATTTCGCTGCGACCCTCTCCATAGATTGAAACGAACGTTTCTGGCCGCGTTCCCATCGGACACGGCACAAATGCGGACTTTCTGCCTGCACCGCCTTGGATACGCTCGCTTGCAATCGTTTACCCCCCGATCTCGGGATTTGATAGATGGCAACTTTCATAATGAGAGGCAAAATGACGAAGAACTGGAAAGCGCTTGCAGGTCTGGTGCTGATTTCGGCGCTGGGCGCCGGAAATGCACAGACAACAGCGGATACCGCCAGCACAACCACAACGAAGACTACAGCGCGAAAGACGCACCGGGCTGCTCCCAAACAGCCTTCGGTTCAGTCTCAGCTCGAAGAACTTCGCAACGACATGAACGCCCAGCGCTCGCAGATCGACGCGCTGAAGCAGCAGCTTTCCTCACGCGACTCCGAGCTCCAGCAGGCGCAGCAGGCAGCAGCCTCGGCGCAGGCAGCAGCACAGCAGGCGCAACAGGCCGCGCAAACCCAGCAGCAGGCCATTGACACCAGCAACCAATCCGTAAGCACTCTACAGACCGCGGTCGCCGACCTCAAGACGAATACCAATGCTGCGGTAGCCAGTGTTCAGACACAACAGACAAAGCTCAAGAGTCAGGTGGAGCATCCGGACGATATCTACTACAAGGGCATTACCATCTCGCCGAAAGGCAGCTTTATTGAAGCCGCCACCGTTTGGCGCAGCGCCGCTACCGGCGGAGGCATCAACACCCCATTCACCGGCGTTCCGCTCCAGAATAGCAACGCCGCTCAGTTGAGCGAGTTCTACGGCTCTGGCCGTCAGTCGCGAATCGCCATCAAGGCTACCGGCAAGACGAACAGCATGACGATGACTGGGTACTACGAAATGGATTGGCTGGGTACCGGCATTACCTCCAATAACAACCAGAGCAACAGCTACGTTGTGCGCCAGCGCCAGATTTGGGCTCAGGCCGCGCTGAACAATGGCTGGAGCTTCACTGGCGGCCAGATGTGGTCACTCGCTGCGGAAACGACGCGCGGCTTGGAGAACGGCACGGAAATCCTCCCCAGCGTTATCGATCCGCAGTATACCGCCGGCTTTGTGTGGGAGCGCCAGTACGGCTTCCGCGTAACCAAGGCATTGCCCGATAACTTCTTTGTGGGCGCTTCGGTGGAAAATCCTGAAACCCTGAATCCGGCCGGCTCCAATCTGCCCACGAACCTCCTCATTGGTTCGGCAGGTGTTGGCGGCGGTCTCTACGACTCCGCGTCGAATTACTCCTTTAACCTCGCTCCGGACATGATCGCAAAAGTGGCTTGGGACCCGAGACCGGGATTCCAACATTATGAACTCTTCGGTATTGCTAGCTTCTTCCGCGATCGAATCTATCCCAACCTAACGAACTCTGCCGGAGCCTACAACGATTCAACCACCGGCGGTGGCATCGGTGCCAGCGGACGGGTAGCGCTTCTCCAGAAGAAGCTGACACTCGGCCTGAAAGGCCTCTACGGAATGGGTGTCGGGCGTTACGGCGATTCACAGATTGCCGATATCACGCTCCGTCCCGACGCTCAGATTGCTCCTCTTCGCGGCTTCTCGGCTCTCAGCACCGTGGAAGCTAACCCCACCAAGCGTCTCAACCTCTACTTCAACTACGGCGGAGACTACATCTATCGGCGCTACTTCGGTAAGGTAGGCTACGGTGACCCCCTCACCAACATGAGCGGCTGCAACACTGAGCCGATCCCCGGAGGATCATTCGCCCCGGCCAACCCGAGCAATTGCGGAGGCAATAATAAAGACGTCCAGGAGTTCAGCACCGGCTACTGGTACAACATCTATGACGGTCCGAAGGGACGCCTCCGTCAGGGCCTGCAGTACAGCTACTTTGAGCGCAATCTCTGGTCAGGAGCAGGTGGCATCACCAATCCCGGCGGCGGAGCAAAAGGCACAGACAATGGATTCTGGACCTCGCTCCGCTATTACCTCCCGTAACCAAAATCTGTACCCGAACCGTAAAGAAGGCATCCAATCGGATGCCTTCTTTGCTTTCTGGAAACCGAGGACCCCCTCGCGATACCCAGCAGTTGCTATCAATTTTCCCGCTCTCCACACCGAAATACTCAAGCCTTCAATCGCATCCCGCTTGCGCAAACAGAAGTGCTTTTGTTACTTATAAGTGCATCGATTATGAATTCGACCCCTCTGCTCGGGCGTTCATAGGTTGGTAAGATAAGTTAGTGGTTTCCCTCGGGTTGGACCTTCCAAATAACGCGCACGAACAAAGGACTTTAAAGAATGAGCCGTGAACAGATTCTCGCAGCAATTGATGAAGAAATAAGTAAACTCCAGCAGGTACGGAAACTGCTGCAAAGCTCAGGTGGAAGCAAGCTCGCTTCAGGTATCCCCAGCAGCGGCAAGCCTCGCGCCAAGCGGGTTCTCAGCCCCGAAGCGCGCCAGCGTATCGCCGCAGCGCAGAAGCGCCGCTGGGCGAAACAGAAGAAAGAGGCTTCAGCAAAGTAACTCGATACAATCGATACGATGCTGAAAGTCAAACTGCTCCATCCCGAAGCCCAGGCTCCTACCGTTGCATACGCAGGCAGCGACCTGGGCTTCGATCTCTATTCAGTCGAAGATGTAATTCTCGAACCGGGCATTCCCACAAAAGTACATACCGGAATTGCCGTCGAAGGCCCTTCCGGCTGGGGCTTCGTCCTCGGCGACCGCTCGTCGATGGCCGCTAAGGGCGTAACCTATGCCGGAGGACGCATCGACGCCGGATATCGCGGCGAAATACTTGTGTGCCTGGTCAATGTAAATCAGCCCTGCTACTCGGTGCGAACCATTCGCGACGCACACGGATCGGTAACTGAAGTTTTCTTGGACCGCTCAAACGTAAGCGTTACTATCCGCAAGGGCGACAAGATCGCGCAGATATCTCCGTTCGAAGCGCGCACCCAATTAGAGGTCACGGTAGTCGAAGAACTATCAGTGAGCAACCGTGGCGCGCGCGGGTTTGGATCGAGCGGAAGGTAGGCAAATTACAATTGAACAGAGGCTTTGACTTGCGTAAACGCCATACCCTGCCGAGCGTCGGAACATGGTCTTCAATGGCCACGCATGTGCTGGTGCTCGCCCTGTTACTTATCGCCGGGCGTCAGACGTTCAAGGTGCGGCCCATGCAAACGCAGGGTGGAACGCATACCGTTCTCTACTGGCAGGGGACGGCCAGCACCGCTCCCGCGCATCTGGAACGAACACCTCCGAAAAAAATAGCACTCCATCACGCTGTGAAATTGCCACAGCCTGAAGCTATTCCCGCGCCCGCTTCACAGGTGGCGCAGAGCGCAAGCGCGGCCACTGGAACAGGCTCCGGGTCGGAGGACACGACTCCCGCTTTTCCAGTCTTTTCGCCCAGTCCGCACATCGCCGACCTCTCGCTGCTTCCTTCCGCCAGCCGGAATGTCGTGGTTGATGTGAATGTGAGCGCCCGGGGCGACGTGCTGGATGAAAAGCTGGTGCAGGGATTGGGCAACGGCCTGGACCAGGTCATTTTGGAAACAGTGAAGAGTTGGAAGTTCCAGCCCGCCAGCACCGACGGCAACGCGGTTGCCTCGGTAGCGGAGCTGGTCTTTCCCCTCAGCCAGAAATGGCGCGGGTAAAGCCAGCTCGCTCCCATTGAACCCAGGATTCAGGCTCGTCCTCTTGTAAACAGCCGTAGGATGAGAGTTAAAATCACCGCGCCAATCACGGCGACGATTATGGTGTAAATCATTCCGCCCGAGCCTGCGAAGCCAAGCGAGCGCATGATGAAGCCACCAATGACGGCTCCAATAATTCCGATGACGATATCCATGAGCGCGCCATAGCCACCGCCGCTCATGAGCTTGCCAGTGATCCACCCTGCGATCAGGCCGACGATAATCCACCAGATGATAAACATTCTGCCTCCTGTGACTGCGGCATTGAGTCTCCACACCGCGGAGAACAGAGTCAAGCGATAAATTCGCGCTTATTCCGGCGTTAGCGGCCCCTCAGGCCCTCTTAGGACGCGGGTTCTGCGTAGACACGCACGTAGTCGACCAGCATCTCCTGCGGAAAGACCGTCGTGCTGTTGGGCGATCCGGGCCACGCTCCGCCGACAGCGTCGTTCAGGATAAAGAAGAACTTTCCCGCGTCGAACGGCCAGACACCGCCCTGCGGCAGGCTCGACGGCGTATACGTGGCATACACGTTCGTCGGACTGTCCACATAGAACTTAATCAGCTTCGGCGACCACAGGATACCGAAGGTGTGGAAAGCGTCGCCGAACTTTGCATTGTTGGCCAGCGGATAGGCCGTACCAACCGCCGTTCCCGTAAACCCTGTACCGTGAATGGACCCGTAATTGGTCGAAGGTTGATTGCCAACACTTTCCATAATGTCCATCTCGCCGCAAGCCGGCCACGGAGCACTGTTAATGTCGTCGCCCAGCATCCAGAACGCCGGCCAAAAGCCCTGGCCCTTCGGCATCTTTATGCTGGCTTCAACGCGCCCATACTGGAAGCTCTGCAATCCCTGGCTTTTCAGTCGCGCCGAAGTGTAAACCCCGCTCGAAGGATTGCGCGCCACGATGTGAAGATAGCCATCCGTGCCGACATAGGCATTGGGATTCTTCGCAACGCAGGGCGCAGTCGTCGATCCGTAAGCGCAGTAGGTTTCAAGCTCGCCGTTACCCCAGCCTCCGGCGCCGGTGTCGTAAGTCCAGTTCTGCGTATTGGGCGCGCTCGGCGCAGTCGCGCCATTGAATTCGTCGCTCCAGACAAGCGTTTCCTGCTTGACCGTGCCGCCGCCGGAGGAATTGCCGCTACTCGCCGGTGCCATCGTTCCGCCGCAAGCCGCCAGAAGAACGAAGAGCGGAAGGCAACCGAGTCTACGAACAAGAATCTTCATGTCCGGTTAATTACTCTCTGAGTTTGACCGTGTCAATTGTTGCGGGCAAATCGCTGGTGTCGACCTTGTTGGTGTGCTATCTTGCGCCCAACAATATGTCCTGGGCTCGAATCGTATTGGCGGCGCTTGCTGGCGGGATCGTAACCTCGATCACCGACTGGCTGTTCATGGGCTCCGATTGGCTCTACAAGCGATACGATCGGCACCCGGAGATCTGGCGATTTTCAGGTCAGGGCGAAACAAAAGCCGTCATCTGGGCAAGCCTGCTTCCTTTTCTTACCTGCTTCGCCTTTGCGATCACCTGTGGATGGCTGCATCTCCACACATTTGGCGCGTCGTTCACTCTGGCCCTGGCGGTTTGGATCATTGCTTCCTTGCCATTGACAGTTGCGAACACCCTCTTCATGAAAGTAAGCCCCGCAATTGCCACAGCACACACCCTCGGCTGGCTCGTGAAACTTACTATCGCCGCAGCGGCTGTTGCGCTGATCGTGCGCTAGTCGTACCCATCTGACATGCACACCCGTTGAACTCTCACAAACAGCAGGAGCACCCTTCCTGCCCGCAATAAGAGCAGCACGAACAGCAGCCCCCGGCGATCGATGGAATCACCAGCACCTCGTCGCCATCCTTGAACGTATACTTTTCGTTCCCAAGAAAGCGGATGTCTTCATCGTTCACATAGAAATTGATAAATCGCCGCACATGGCCCTGCTCGTCTCGCAGGTGCGGACGCAGCGCCGGAAAGCTGGTCTCGATCTCAGTGATCAGCTCCGGCAGATTGTGCGCGGCGGACTCAATTTCGCGCGTGCCCTCGGTGTGTTTCTGAAATGCGTTCGGCAGCAGAACTTTAACGGACATTAGCGCCTCCAAGTGCGAGTTCACGATCTTCATTCTGTTCTTCCACGTAGGCCTCAAAATCGGCCAGCCGCGGGCGGATAGCGCGCTCCTCGTCATAAGCTCCGGTAAGCGCGTCAGTGGTCTTCAGGCCGTTGCCCGTAATGCAACTCACGGTCAGCTCGTCAGGCTGTATGCGCCCATGCGCATACAGCCGCGCCGTGACCGCAGTTGTAACTCCGCCGGCGGTCTCCGTGAAAATGCCTTCCGTCTCCGCGAGTTCCTGGATCGCCGACACAATCTCCACGTCCGAAACGTCCTCGGCCCAGCCGCCGCTCTCGCGAATGCAGCGCGCCGCATAGCTGCCGTCTGCAGGATTCCCAATCGCCAGCGAGCGTGCGATGGTCGAAGGACGCTGCGGCTCAATGTCCTCGGTTCCCGCCTTGACAGCCGTCGAGATCGGCGAGCACCCCGTAGCCTGGGCGCCAAAGAAGCGAACTTCCTTGTCCTCAACCAGCCCGAGCGCGACCAACTCGCGAAAGGCCTTGCGAATCTTGGTGATCAGCGAGCCTCCCGCCATCGGCACAACCACATTGTCCGGCAAGCGCCATCCAAGCTGCTCGGCAATCTCAAAGCCCACCGTCTTCGACCCCTCCGCATAGTAAGGGCGCAGGTTCACGTTCACGAAACCCCAGTTGAATCGGTCAGCAATCTGCGAGCACAGCCGGTTCACATGGTCATAGTTCCCGTCAATGCGAATCAGCTTCGCTCCATAAACCTGCGTGTTGAGAATTTTTGCCGGCTCCAGATCGGCAGGCACCAGAATGTAAGTCTTGAGTCCCAGGCGCGCCGCCTGCGCAGCCACGGCATTCGCAAGGTTGCCCGTCGAAGAACAACCAACCGTATCGAACCCAAAGATCTGCGCATTCGCCAGCGCAACCGAAACCACGCGGTCCTTGAAGCTCAGCGTGGGCATGCACACCGCGTCGTTCTTCAGGTAAAGGTTCTTCGCGCCAATGCGCTGCGCCAGCCGCGGCGCTTTAAGCAGAGGCGTCCATCCGGCGGGAGTGGGGGCAACATAGTCGTCCGGCACCGGCAGCAGAGCCTGATAGCGCCACATGCTCGAAGGACCCTTCGAAATGGCCTCGCGCGTAAAGCTGCGGCGGGCGGCGTCAAGGTCGCACTGGACCTCGAGCGGAGAAAAACAAGCTTCGCAGATAGACAGCGGGGCGTTTGGATACGTCTTCCCGCATTCACGACAACGCAATTCGTAAGCAACAGCCATTCGGACCCTCAATTCAACGAGGGGCGTCGGGGTACAAATACACGGGCGTGCGTGACGAACTCTACTACGTGTTACGGACCTGCGGCACTACAAAAACTGGGTTTGGCGAGATGCGATGTTACGTTGCACCCCGAATCTCATGTTCCCCGTTACCAGGAGAGAGTTGACACCGATGTCTTAGATTGCCTAAGCCGGTTGTCGTGGCGTCACAGGGCCCGTCCCTCAGCCACTCTTCATAAGATTCAGGCTCGCTCCAAAGAGCAAACTTGAATATTCATTTTGTAGCACAAGCGGTTTAGCTATGCAAGTAGAGGGTGGCTGGGATAATCGACACGATGCCGCGAAATTGTCGAAGACATGGCTACACAAGCGATAGGCGATTGCGACAGGATGAGCTCGGATTCGTCATAGCAGCGATCGTCTTACTCTTTCGGAACCCCGCCAGCCGCAACAAAGTCACAATCTCGTTCTGGCCGCGTGCCAGCTCCAATTCCGTCGAAACCCGGCAGCTTTCTCTCGTCCGATACAGAACTCGCCCAGCACTCGCGCAAACGGATAACCTTGGCGGCGGTAACGGCGAGGATATTATGGCCGCGCGTTGTCGGGTGAAGGTCATCCCAGAACAGATAGGTGTCCGGGTCGACCGGGATGCCCTGAGAGCTGTCGCTAACGTTTACCAGGGCGTATTTGGAGGGCGAGGCGAGGATGTCATTGAAGAGAGCAAAGACGTCGAGCTGGAAAAGATGGAGGCGCCTGCCGGGGTTGAAGTCGCGCAGGATAGCGAGGCCTCCGGCCAGGACCTGGTTATAGAGCGCGCTTGCTTTTGTCGCCGGAATCGACGTCGCGGGAGAGCCGTTGAGCCGGGGAACCAGACCAAGCGGAGGGAGGTCAGGGATGATGAACTGGGTGGCTCCGGCATCGATGAGGCGCTGGATGTTGATTGCCTGATTGATGGCCGCCTTGATGACCTCGTCCGATGAAGTGGCATAGAGAACATCGATAGCGCCACCCCAAACCACGAACAGGGTCTTGTCGTTGATCTTTGGGTGGGTTGCGAGATAGTCAGTAATCTGCTGGCCGATATTGTTGACATTCACGAATAGCGAATCCGACGGGCCAAAAGTGAATTCTGCGGTACCATTCCCAGTGGTGGCGAAGCCGTAGGCGTAGTCAGTTCCACCGTCGAGCGAGTCTTTAATAACGGGCTTGGACGGCAGCGTCGCTGCGAACTGCTCGATCCAGACACCGAAGTAATTTTGTGCAGCGGGCAACGTATCGGCGCCGTCCGTGAAGCGGCCATCCGTGTAGTCGGCGTAGGGTCCCGGAATTCGCACCCCGTACTTGTCTTCCGTGAGATGCGCGACATTGCCGGTGTCCGAGAGCGAATCGCCAAAGACAACGATGGAGGTGTATTCCTGCGCATGGGCCAGAGCTGCCGTGAAACTGAAGAGCAGCGTCGAGAGAAGGCAGAGGAGTACGCCCGGCTTGCGCGCGGCAGTTCTGGTTGAAGTTGTGGGCGCCGGCGGCTCGCACAGAAGGGTTCTAACGGGAGGGTGGCTAGGCTTCCTGAATCGCAGAGTTGCTCGCATGGGGTGCTCGCAGTCCTGATGGGATTGAAAAAATGGCCCGAGTGCGCCAAATCCTACGCCGCCCAATAGCGCGCGTCAACTATCGTTGAGCGCACCACGACCGTCAGGTCTTCTCCCACCCCTAGAATGCACACTGGATTCACAGAAGCCGCATCAGCACCGGGCCACGGTAAACACCATGGCCCTGCAATTTCTTCTCTCGCTGCCTCGACCCTGAACTCGCAAGGGCCTAATGGCTCTGCACGAGCTTGCCAAGCTCCTCATCCAGCCGCGCCAGCGTATCCAAGTGACCCTGCTCTGCTCCGAATTCTTTCACTACCTTGTCGCGGAACGCCGCTGTCTCGAACTCTGTTGCAAACCTCACCTCTGTCTTTCCATGCCTGTCAATGAAACTCGTCGTCGCACGGAAGAAAGGCTCTGAAATATGGTCATACACGAGCAGCTCCGGCGGCCTCACGTCCACATACACAACGCGGTTCGGATAATCCCGCCCGTCCGGCCCATGCATCACATGAATCCACTCGCCTCCCGGCCGCACATCCATCTTGCTGGTTGTCGTCGAAAACCCGCGCGGACCCCACCAGTTCGAAATATGCTCCGCATCGATAAACATGTTGTAGACCAGCTCCCGCGGAGCATCGAACACCCGCGTGGCCACAATCTGTCGTCCTCCGTGCAGCAGTTCGTCGAGTTTGTCCAGGCTCTGTCTGTAACCAGCCTCATGCCCGCCCAGATACTTTTCTGCTTCCGGCGTGGTCATCGTCGGCCCCGATTCAACTCGAATCGCGGTTTTCATTCCCTTTTCGCGAAACTCAACCGTATGCAGCATCCGGAACATCGCTTTCCCCGCCGCATCCAGCGCCTCCGTCGTGAACACCAATCGCTTCGGACTCGTCACCTCAACGAAGCGGCCGGACATCGGGTACACGGTTCCATCCGGCCCCTTCATATCCACATAGATTTCGCCGCCCGCGCGCGCATCCACTCGGCACACCGGGTTAGAAAACATCTTCGGTCCCCACCACCGCGCCAGCCTCTCAGGATCTGTCCACGCCGCAAACACCAGCTCCCGCGGAGCATCGAACTCCCGTTCCAGAACCACCACACGATCTGCCTGAATCGCCATCTCTGCCATTGTTTTCGTCTCCTCGTCAGTCTCTTTTTGTTCCCGCATTTATCCGCCCGCACGCCGGCATCAGACCTTCCTACGCCGCTTTCCTCCACCGCGGCCTTTTTGTTCATGAGCCTTCTTCGCCTGCACTTCGCGCAGATAGACCTCCAGCCGGTCGAAGCTTTCCTCCCAGAACCGCCGGTACTCCTCCAGCCATCCCGTCGCGTCCTTCAGTGGAGCGGCCTCCAGCCGGCATGGCCTCCATTGCGCTTCGCGTCCTCGCGAAATTAACCCCGCGCGCTCCAGCACCTTCAGGTGCTTGGATATCGCCGGCATGCTCATCTCAAACGGAGCCGCCAGCTCCGTGACCGACGTTTCCCCCAGCGACAACCGCGCCAGGATCGCCCGCCGAGTCGGATCGGCCAACGCCGCAAACGTCGTACTTAAATAGTCTTCCATGTAATTCACCACATGGTTAATTAACCATGTGGTGAATTACAACCCATAAGACTCCTGCCTGTCAACGGCTATTTTGAAAAAATTAGCTCTCCAATCCCGTCTGGATCGCCGCACGCACAGCAGCCATCAACTCTTCGCGCGTCGCATAGTTCTTAGGTTCGACAGGCGCGTGGAAGATCACTCTTACCAGGCCGGGGTGAACTTTCAGGCTTCCCTTCCGCATGAGCCTTTCCGTGCCCCGAATCGTTACAGGAACAACAGCAGCGCCGCTTTCCATCGCCAGATAGAACGGCCCCTTTTTGAAGGGCAGCAGTTGTCCGTCCGGAGACCGCGTGCCTTCAACGAACGACGTGACGTGTACGCCCGCGGCCAGAACACTCGTTGCAGCCTCTACACTTTGCTTCGCGCTCTCCAGGCGGCCATTCCGTTCGACAGGAATAAAGTTAGCCAGCTTCATCCCGTATCCCAGCACAGGAATCTTCATCAGCGACCGCTTGATGAAAACCGATGTCCGTCCCGGCAGCAGCGGCAGCAGCACCGGCGCATCAAGGTTCGAAAGATGATTGGAAAAAAACAGATATTTCCTCGCCGGATCAAGCGGCGCGCACCACTCAACTCCCACGCGGATGCGCGCAGCCCGCAGCCCGACCCGCATAATGGCCATAGCGCAACGGTAGACGAGCGAAATATCTCCTGTGACAATCGTCCAGGGGATTCCGAAGATCGCAACCGGAATTCCGAGCGCAAGATAGACAACAAGCAGCGTCAGCGCAGCGAACATTCAGCCTCGCGCCGCGACGGAGATCTGCCGCAGCCGCTCCGGCAGCTTCTCATAAATTCCACCGAAGCCTCCGTTCGACAAAATGGCCACCACATCTCCCGCCTGCAACTGGGGCGCAATGCTCTCAACGATGGAATCTGCGTCTTCCAGCAATACCGCGTTGCGGCCTTCCCTCTGGAGCGCACTCACTACGGCTTCAGGATGCAGCCGCTCGTCTGCGGGAATGCTTTCCAGTTTGAATACCCCGGCAAGCACAACTTCATCGGCCAATAACAAGCTCTCGATAAGCTCGCGCTCAAAAACATTGCGGCGCAGCGTGTTGGAGCGCGGCTCCAGCACCGCCCACAGGCGCGCACCGGGATATGCCTCGCGCAGCGCCTTCAGCGTTTCGCGAATCGCAGTCGGATGATGCGCGAAGTCATCAATAATGGTGACGCCGTCAACCTCGGCCCGCACTTCCAGGCGGCGCTTGACGCTCTGGAACGTCGCCAGCGCTTCAGTAATGGCATCGAGTGGAACGCCTTGTCCAAAAGCGAGCGCGGCTGCGGCAGTCGCGTTGAGTGCGTTGTGCGCGCCCGGCATCGCAAGTGTGAACTTCGCCCACCGCTGGCCTTCATGCTGCACCTTCCATTGGCTTTGCGAGCCTTCGTGCGTCAGATTCTGAATCTGCCACTGCGAAGCGGGATGAAATCCGTAGCGTTCCACCTTGCAGAATGCGCGGCTGACGCACTCGTCCACATTCGACGCGCCATCAAAGGCCACGATGCGCCCACGCCGCGGCACAAGATTCACAAGCCGTTTGAAAGCCGTCTTCACCGCGTCCAGATCGCGATAGATATCGGCGTGGTCGAACTCGACATGCGTCAGGATCAGCGCGTCGGGAAAGTAGTGCATGAACTTCGGACCCTTGTCGAAGAAAGCTGTGTCGTACTCGTCGCCTTCAAGAATCATCGGCCCTGCGTCCCGCAGCTGAAAGCTGGTCCCGAAGTTTTCCGCAACGCCTCCGATAAGAAACGACGGTGCCAGTGCGGGGTCTTTGCGCGAGGCGACCTCGTAAATCCACGCAAGCATACTCGTCGTCGTAGTTTTGCCGTGCGTTCCGGCAACAACGAGTGATTCGCGCCCAATCACAAACTCCTCATGAATAACCTGCGCAAGCGAAGCAAACGGAATGCGCTGGTCGAGCACGTATTCCAGCTCAACATTGCCGCGCGACATTGCGTTGCCCACAATCACAAGGTCAGGCCGCGGCTCGAGATTTTTTTCGGAAAACGGCTCGGCCACAGGAATGTTCAGGCGTTGCAACAGGTCGGACATGGGCGGATATGCAGCCTGGTCCGACCCAGTCACGCGATGGCCTTTAAGCTGAAGCAGCCCGGCCAGTGACGCCATCGCCGTGCCGCAGATTCCAATGAGGTGAATGTGTTTTTTCCCTTGCATAGCCCCTAAACTTGCACCACCGGTTCCAGATATCCAAGTACCGGCTCGTCTTCGAGAATCATTTCCGCGCGAACACCCATAGGCAAGGTCACATTGCCGCGCGAAACGTGGCCCGAGCGCAGACCGATGCCAATCGGTCCGTCGAACCAGTCGAGAACGCGAAGGATCACCGTCTCCAGAAGATCATGACCGGTCCCGGGCGAAGCGCACTCCAGCATCTCTCCAAAAATAAAACCAGTCACGCCGTCAAACTTCCCCGCAAGCACCATCTGCCGAAGCATCCGGTCAATCTGATAAGGCTTCGCGCCCACGTCTTCAAGAAACAACAGTTTGCCCTCGGTCTGCGGCGCAAAGCGCGTACCCAGTGACGCGGTAAGGATGCTCAGGCACCCTCCATAAACAATGCCTTCAGCGCGTCCCGGCTTCAGAATCCGCAGACCTTCCGCCGAACCGGCCTGGACCAGACCACCGCTGAGTGCAGCCCGAAAACTGGCTTCGTGAACTCCGCCCTCGCGGCAGAAATCCGCCGCGACCATGGGACCGTGGAAGGCCGGCAACCCGGTCTTGTCGAGAAACCACGTCTGGACCGTGGTGAGATCGCTGTAAGCAAAGAACGGCTTGGGATTAGCTCGAACAATATCCAAATCTAAATCTTCGAGCAGATAGTTCGACCCATATCCGCCGCGCGTCGCGAAAATGGCTTTGATTTCAGGATCGGCAAACGCAGCGTGCAAATCTGCAAGCCGCTCACCCGCTGTCCCGGAAAAATAGGGCGGCTCTTTGCCCAGCGCATGCTGTCCCGCCACAGCGTCGAAGCCATGCGCACGCAGAGCTGCCAATCCCTGCTCAATGCGCTCCGGCTTCGCGTTGCTGGCCGGAGCAATGACCGCCACGCGCGCGCCTTTGGCGACGGCTGCGGGTTTCACCACGCCTCTCCGCTCGCGATCAGTTCCGCCGGGCCGGTCAGCGTGATCTCCGCGCCGTCTCCAGCCCAATCCACGCACTGTTCACCGCCCGGCGCACTCACCACAAGATGACGATTCACCCCGCGCCGCGCAATGGAAGCGGTCGCGGTCGCGCAGGTTCCGGTGCCCGATGACGTCGTCGGCCCCACGCCGCGCTCGAAAATGCGAATCTCAATCGAATTTGTATCTATGACGTGTACAAATTCAACATTCGTCTGCTCCGGAAAGTCAGGATGAAAACAAATCTCGCGGCCAAGCTGCTGCCAGTTACGGTTGTGAGCCGTGAATTGCGGGCCTTCGACAAAAATTACAAAATGCGGATTGCCGGTCGACACCGCGACTCCTGCGACTTCGGTCCCATCCGTCAATTTCACCCGCTTGTCTTGAATCACGGGCACGCCCATTCCCTGCGCAAACTCGAAACGATGGCCGTCAGCCCTCACCACGCGGCATTCGCGCGGCCCGGCATCGGTTTCGATCTCGACCACATCTCCCGCTTTGAGCTGCCTGCGATACGCCATCCATGCGGCCACGCAGCGTGTTCCATTGCCGGAGATTTCTGCCACAGAACCATCCGCATTAACCAGGCGAATGCTGCCCGAGCGTTCCCCCGTCCATTCAAAAAACTCCACGCCATCCGCGCCCACGCTGGTATTGCGCGCGCAAAGCTTGATAGCCAGCGCCGCATCGGCCGTTCCTTCGACAATCAGAAAATCATTGCCGCAGGCATGGGCCTTCGCAAAACCGGTCATTCATCCTCCGTATCGTGGAAGGTAAGAAGCCTTTCGATCTCCGGCGATGCGTCTATCGCCGTCCGCAGTCGAGTGTGGCATTTTCGTGTCGCCGTCACGGAAAACTGCAGGCGTTGCAGCTCTTCGATTGGCTGATTTTCAATCTGATCGAGACGGTGGTTTTCCCGGTCCATCGCTTTCAGAATCGCTCTGGTAATTCCCACAGCGTCCGCGCCGCGGGCCTCATAGAGCACGGTATATGACTTGAGATTGCCTTTAGTCTCCAGAATCCCAACAATCTCAAGCACAACGAGCACGAGCACCGTGCAGTACAAAGCCGGAACATAAAGTCCCGCACCGCATGCCATTCCGATTGACGCCACCGCCCACACCGTAGCCGCGCTGGTAAGGCCGCTCACCCGGTCGCGGTTGTGCAGAATGAGCCCCGCGCCCAGAAAGCCGATGCCTTGCACGATATTTGAAGCAATCTGGCCTTTGTTCCCGCTTCCCTCGCCCGCAATGATGGGAGACAAAAACGTAAATAGCGCCGCGCCGAAGCAAATCAGCAGATTGGTCCGAACGCCGGACGCCTTGTGGTGATATTCGCGATCAATCCCGATCGCGCCACCGAGGACAGCCGCCAACAGCAGGCGCCAGGCCGCGCCTCCGGTCACAATCCATTGCTGGATGCGGCTGAAGGTCAGCATGTGTCCGCTGTTTTGGAAAACGAGAATCATCTGGGGGCCATGCTACCACTCGCCACATGGCGATTCGAACTGTAAATGCGCACGCAGGGTTGACCAGTCGAGCACACGACGTTGATCAGCGTAAGTCCCTCCGGATGCTCCGCGACGGCCTTGGCCACCGCGTCGCCATCCGTGGTAATGACATAATCTGCCGACCTGGCCGGGTCTTTCAATGCAGGCTTCCACCGGTAATAATCCGACTCATTGATGGTGCGCTTGAATGCGACCCCGGCGCGCTCGTAGGCCCCGGGGTGGTCTGAGACATACGCGAGGATTGTGCTGCCCGCCGGAAGTGTCTCAAGCCCCCGTGCATACGCGGCCTCAAACGGAATCCGCGAGCGGGAGTTGGCAATGAACTCCTGCAGCACTAGCGGCGTGGCCCGCAGCAGCACATAACTGTTCCCAAGAATCAGCAATCCGATCGCACCGATCGTCCACCGCTGCAGACCTGCCCATCGTTTTGCGACCATCTGCGCGGCCCACGCAGCGAGAAAAGCCAGCGAGAGTGCGAACACCGGAAGCATCTCCATGCCGTAACGCGTGTTGTAAAACGAATGCGGCCACCACGGCGGAATGAAGATAGGAACCGATCCGTAGGCAACCGAATAGGCGTAGAACGGAAGCGGAACCCACAGCAGCAGCGCTGGCAGAATATGCTTCGATCTGAAGCGGACAACGGCGATAACCGTTCCTGCAATCGACAGCAGCAGCAGGATGTTCGCCAGATTTTTCCAAATCGCGCCCAGCTCGGCGGCTTTCAGGAAATACAGCGCGGCCACACTCATGCTGTGCCAACCCGGATAGTGCGGCGATCCCGGCGTGCTTGTGCGGATATCAATCGCCCGCGCCGAGTATGGGCCGCGCATAAAATCCAGAGGGTCGCCGAACTGCCGCTGGCAATAACCCATCCACAGCAGAGGTGCGACCGCCAGCATAGTTGTGAAAAGAACGAACGCTCCCCCAGCCCTCGTCTTCCATCGCCCGCTTTGGCGCAGCAGCGGGACAAGAGCGATGACCCACGCGAACGATGCGAATATCCATCCGTCGTAGCGTGTGTATACCGCGCCCACCAGCACAAGTCCGCAGGCAATCAGCAGCTTTCCTGCACGCGCTGTTTCTTCACCATCGAGCGCCCGGAGATACTCAACCAGAAAAATGACCGCCCAAATCATCTCCGCAACGCACAGCGGCTCGTTCATGGCCGTCGTCTGCATGTAGAGCAGTCCGGGGTTGAGCGCAAAGAAAAGCGCCGCGATCAGCGCGGGCTGCGGTTTAAGCCACACTCGTGCGAGGCGGTAGATTCCAGCCGCGCCGAACACATACGCGCCTATAGATGGAAAGGCCCCCGCCAGGCCCGACTGCCACCACGACATGCGGGCTACAAACGGCACGATGAGCAGATGCGGCAGCGGAAGCCAGACCGAACCGAGCTGGCTCAGTCCGGGATTTGCGGAGTCGATCAGACGGCGCGCAATGTTCAGGTGCGCGACCGCATCGCCCGACAGCAGCAGCAAATTGTGCGAGAAGCAGAAAGAAAGCGCAAATAGTGAAGCCAGCAGCGCGCTCCACGCAACAGCAAACGTTTCGCCGCGCAGCGCGAGCCGCTCCGTATCGGCAGCCGCCTTGTCTGCCTTACTCCCTTTCTTACTCAAGGTGCGAGAGTTCGCGGAAGAGCGCAAACCGTTCCTCAATTTCCTTAGGATCGAGCTGCTGCAAACGCCCAATGCCGAATCGTTCCACGGCAAACGATCCCATCACGCCCCCGTAGAACATCGCTTTCTTGAAGACCGCCGGAGTCAGATCCTGCTGCGAAGCGATGTATCCGAAAAAACCTCCCGCAAACGAATCGCCCGCACCCGTAGGATCGACCACCTCCGCCAGCGGCAGCGCCGGAGCGCGGAATGGCTGAAACACCCTGCTGTTCTGGCCGGGAAAAGATCGCTCGCTGAAAAACGCCGTCGCGCCATACTCGCCGTGCTTAACAACAAGGCTCTTCGGCCCCATCGCAAGAATCTTCTCAGCGGCAACAACCAGGTTCCCCTCATGCGCCAGCAGCTTCGCTTCGGTGTCATTGATCAGCAGACCATCCAGCCCCTTGAGCACGCGCCCCAGGTTCTCCGCGTGGTCGTTAATCCAGTAATTCATCGTGTCGCCGCACACCAGCTTTACGCGCGGCATCTTGCTGCGCACATCGGTTTGAAGAACAGGATCGATATTCGCCAGAAAAAGATACTCGGAGTCCTGATATTCCGCCGGAATCTTGGGTGAAAAGCTCTGAAAGACATTCAGCTCGGTGTTGAGGGTCTGCGCTTCGTTCAGATTTCTGAGATACGACCCGCTCCAGAAAAAACTCTTGCCCGACGTGTGCTCAATGCCGCGCGTATCGATGCCGCGCTTCGTCAAAATGACTTCATGCTCGGCGGTAAAGTCCTCGCCGACCACCGCGATAATCCGCACATCGGTGAAGTAGCTGGCGGCCAGTGCAAAGTGCGTCGCGGCACCGCCCACGCAGCGTTCAGCGCGGCCTGAGGGAGTTTCAATCGTGTCAAACGCAACGCTTCCTACGACCAGAATCGACATTCGTTATACCTTTGTGCCTTCGTTAAGATATTTTCCGACGAGCAGATCCAGTTTCTTGCGCGTCTCAGCGGGAATCACCGCAGGATCGGTGAGCATTGCAAATTTCAACGCTGCAGCGCAAGCGCAGTTGCGTTCACGCGGCATGGCGGCAACGGCCGCTCTCACCACCTTGCAGGCGTTGGCCGCGTTCTGATGGAGAACAGCGACGATCTGATCCACGGTTACGTCGTCGTGGCCTTCGCGCCAGCAGTCATAATCGGTCACCATGGCCATGGTCGCGTAGCAAATCTCCGCCTCGCGCGCCAGTTTTGCCTCCTGCAGATTTGTCATGCCGATCACATCCGCGCCCCAGCTTCGGTAGAGGTTCGATTCCGCCCGCGTGGAGAACTGCGGACCCTCCATGCAGACGTAGGTGCCTCCCGCTTTGCCAACCACGCCTTCGCGCGCGCAACCCTCGGCGATCGCTTTGCCGACAGTCGCGCACACCGGATCACCAAACCCCACATGCGCGACCAGCCCATCGCCGAAAAATGTCGAGACACGATGAAATGTGCGGTCAATGAATTGATCGGGAATTACGAAGTCAGTAGGCTTGTGCTCTTCTTTGAGCGATCCGACTGCGGAGACGGAGATGATGCGTTCGACTCCCAGCTTCTTCATCGCGTAAATGTTGGCGCGAAAGTTCAGCTCTGAGGGTAAAAGCCTGTGTCCCCGCCCATGCCGCGCAAGAAACGCGACCTTACGCCCCTCGAGTTCGCCCAGCACAAATGCATCGCTGGGGTCGCCAAAGGGTGTTTCCACGCGCTCTTCGCGCACGGCTGTGAGTCCGGGCATGGCATACAGACCGCTGCCCCCGATGATTCCAATTTCTGCTTGTTGCAAACTTAGCTCCGCGTCCGGGTATAGGCGAATCCTCAGTATAAATGCAGCGCCGCGCGCATCATTCCGCAGTTCGCCAGGAAATCCACCAGCCCGCCGGTAAGGTTGGCCGTGGGCTGCAGCCGGGCGGTACTCACATTCTGGCGCGCTCCGTCCTGCGCGCCGATCATCAGAAATTGTAGCTTGCGCGCCAGCGACAGGTCGAAGCTCTCGCTCACAAAAACCAGATTCCCCTGCGTTGAAATCATCACCGGGCCTTCATTTGTCTTGTAAATCTGCTCGCTTGGATCAGTCTCCGCATCCGTATCGCGTACAACACCGGAATATTGCTGTCCCAGTTCCCCGGCATACATCTTGGCAAAGGCCGCTGCGGCTTCCGGCGACTTCCACTGCGAAAGATAGAGCAGCGCGATCGAAGAAGTAGCGTTCTTATCGGGTGCCGATTTCTTCTGCACCACGTAGTAAATTCCGCCATCCCATGCGGGCGTAATCAACGCGGCCATCTGCTGGCCGCCGAACAGTTCGGCCAGCATCCGCACGTCGAGCTGCCCCATCACGCCAACATCGTAAGGAGCATAATCCGCATCGAGCAGCCCGTGAACGTCCGGCATAGTCAGCAGCGGAATCTTCGCTTCGCGCTCATACGCATGCGGATTCATGATCTCGTAGCTGGTCGCCGGCGGCCTGTCCAGCACGCCCGCAAATGCGCCCGGCGCGCCCTTGTCCTGCAGCATATCCACTTCAAACTTCAGCCCCTCGCGATAGGGGAACAGCAGCGACTCCTGCAGCACGAGCGGCGCGCGCGACAACACTGGCGAGCTGGCGTCGGCACCCTGCTCGTCGGCCATCTTCTTCACCGCGTCGGGATTCGACAGAATGGTCCGCCCCGCTGGCTTCAGTTCGTAATCCACCAGCACGGCCATGGCCTGACCTTCGACCACCGCCTCACGCGCCGTGTCTTGCTCGTCCGTCGAGATGTGCCGGTTATCCTCGGCAACATTGTGCGAAAGGTCATCGCTGCTCTGGTCTTCCCACTTGTCCAGATTCACATGCTGGTCCTGGAGCGCGTGCGTCAGCTCATGCGCCAGCACCGGCTTCTGGGCATCGGGCGCGATCCAGTCCAGCATATTAACGGTCTTGGTCTTGCTGTCGTAGTAACCCGCAATCTGCTCCTTCAGCAAACTCACCAGGAATGGCTGCAGATGAAAATCCTCGTCCAGCATGCCGAATTTCTTCAGCACGATCTCCGACCGCTCCATGCGCCGCGCGTCTTTGTCGTCCTTCATCTTGTCTTGGAGATATTTCTCAACCGCATCCCGCGTCGTCAGCCGCCGCTTTACCTTGCTCTTGATAGGCAGCTTCGAGTCATCAGAAGCAAATCGCATAATCGTATCGACCGAGGCAAAAAGCTCTTTAGCCTGCTCAGGCGTCATGCGTATCGCGGGCTGGCCCGCCTGCGCGGGGGCCTGTGCCGGAGGCGTGCTCTGCGTCGATGTCTGGCCGAACGCCAGCCCTGCTGTAATCGCTGCAATCGCCAGCAATCCTGCAAGGCGGCGCGTTCCCGGTATCCTCATTCGTTTCCCTTCACTTGCGAGACTATAATTTTCATAGAACCTTTGCCATGAGCACCCCAACCCAAATCGTCGCGGAACCCCTGACCGAAACGCCCCTCGCGTCTCTGCGCGCATCGGCGTCCGCCCCTGTCGCCTATCAGGGCGCGCTCACCCCACGGTTTTTCTCCGATTCGAATCAGGAACTTACCAGCCTTGTCACGACCGCCGGCATCTACGATCTCGGATACCAAGCCTACCTTCAGATTACCGGAGGCGATCGCCTTCGCTGGCTGAACGGAATGGTCACCAACACCATTCAGACGCTTGCGGAAGGCAGCTGGAACTATAACTTTCTGCTCAACGCGCAGGGACGCATACAAGGTGATGCCAACGTCTACCGAACCGCCGAATCGCTTCTTCTTCAAACTGATCGCTCGCAGATCGCCCGCCTCTTCGCACACCTCGACCACTTCATCATCATGGACGACGTCGAGCTTCAGATATTAGACGCATCGCGGACCACAATTGGCATCGCCGGACCCCGCGCGCCGGAGATTCTCGCCACGTTCGGCCTTACACTGCCGCCGGAGGGCGCATTCGCCACAAACAGCATCAACGGAACGGAAATCACGCTGGTTCACGCCCACAGCCCGGTGCTTCCGCGCTTTGAAATATGGCTGCCCGTAACCGCGCTCGATGAAATCTGGACCTCCCTCCAGAACGCCGGAGCCGCCCCCTGCGGCATTGCGGCCACCGAAGCCCTGCGCGTCCTCGAAGCAACGCCTCTGTACGGCATCGATTTTCAGGATCGCACTCTCGCCCAGGAAACCAGGCAGACTCGTGCGCTCAACTTCAACAAAGGCTGCTATCTCGGGCAGGAAATCGTCGAGCGCATCCGTTCCCGCACCACCGTGCATCGCACGTTACGGCAATTTTCAATCGAGAACGCGCCTTCCGCCCTGGAGCCCGGTCAAAGCATCGAACTGAATGCCGAAGGTGCGGAGCGCAATCCCGTTGGTCAACTCACCAGTCTGGCGCATTATTCGTTGCCCGCGTTTAGGGGCACGCTGGCGCTGGGCATTCTCCGCACGGAAGCCGCCGAGCGCAACCTACCGCTCACTCACAGTCAGGGCCGCGCTACGGTGCTCGACGGTCCACCCACGGTAATTTAGAAAGACTAGGCAAATAAGGAAAATCATGACAGAGAAACCACCTGTATTTACCGTCACCGACCGCCGCAAATTCACGCTGGAAGGCGATCTGCGCGACGAATCCGGCCAAACGCAGGCGCCGGAAGAAGCTGCCAAACCCAACCCTGCTGCCGAACCCCCACCGGGACCGCGTCTCGTCACAACTCCGCCTCCGCAGAATGAACCCCCTGCGCCCGAGAAAGCTGCAACGGAAGCCGCGGCCGTAGAGGACCCGGACACTCCCCCCGAAGTCAGCGCGCAGGACGAAGCAGCCGCGCATAATGCCTACCAGCAATCGTCCGATCACATTGACACCATGCTCCGCGCAACCAATCCGGGAGCCGACGCACCTCCCGCCGTCACCTTCGAGTTCGTAATCCAGTCCATTTACCTCTCCGCCGTCGTCGCCCTGGGCGCCGCCACCGAACCAGGCCAAAAAGCACGCATCGATATTCTCGGCGCGCGCCAAAGCATCGACATGCTCGGCGTGCTGCAGGAGAAAACCAGGGGCAACCTGTCGGAAAAAGAGCAGCGCCTGCTCCAGAACGCGCTCTTTGAAGTGCGCATGATGTTCCTCGAAGTCACCAACGCCATCGCGCAGCAGGCACGACGCCCACCGCAGGGGAAAAAATAGTATCCCTGCGCATGAAGGCTGAAATCATCATTCTCGGAAGCGGCACGTCGATGGGTGTTCCCACGCTCGGCTGCGATTGCGAAGTCTGCGCTCCAGCCGACCCGCGCAATACCGACCCGCGCAACATGCGCAGCCGTCCCTCGATTGCCGTGCAGTGGGACGAACACACGATCATCATCGACACCGGACCGGACTTCCGCGGGCAGGCGCTCCGCGAGCACATCCGGCACATCGACGCCGTCCTCTACACGCACCCGCACGCCGATCACATCCTAGGCATGGACGATCTGCGCCCTCTCAGCTTCCAGCATCCGAATGGCCTTCCGCTCTACGCCGACGACGCGACCGCCGCAGTGATGCATCGCATCTTCCAATACACTTTTTCCCCGAATGCGAAATACCCCACGCGAGCGCGCGTAGAGCTGCGGCCTCTGAACGGCCAGGAATCAGTCGAGATAGGCGGCCTGCAATTCCAGCGCGTGCCTGTTCTGCACGGGGACATCACCGTCGCCGCTTATCGCTTCGGCTCCGCAGCCTATCTCACCGATATGAACGCGATCCCGGACAGCAGCCTGCCTCTGCTCGCAAATCTTGATGTGCTCATCATCGACGCGCTGCGCTGGCACCACCACCCCAGCCACAACAACGTAGAGCAGGCTCTCAACTGGATCGAGCGTGTGCAGCCGCGCCGCGCCTTTTTCACGCACATCGCGCACGAACTGGACCACGCGAAGACCGAAGCCCAACTGCCCGCCCACGTGCGCCTCGCCTATGACGGCCTGCGCATCCCCATCGAGTTTTAGCCTATGCAGATCTTTCGCTCACTCGACGCGCTTCCGCCATCGCTCAGCCGCACCGTGCTGGCCATCGGCAACTTCGACGGCGTGCATCGCGGCCATCAGGCCATTCTTAGCCAGGTTCGCCAGCGGGCGGCGCAGCTCGGAGCAAAATCCGTCGCCGTCACCTTCGATCCGCACCCCGTGCGCGTCCTGCGCCCCGAGCAGGCCCCGAAGCTGATTACTCCACTCGCGCAGAAGCTCGACCTGCTTACCGCAACCGGCATCGATGCGACGATGGTGATTCCCTTTACGCCCGAATTCTCCCAGCTTTCCGCTCTGGAGTTCGCGCGGAACATACTGCTCAATTCGCTTCATGCCGCCGAGGTCCACGAGGGCGACAATTTTCGCTTCGGACACAATGCCAGTGCCGGACCGGCGGAGCTGGCGCAGCTTGGGCGTGAACTTGGCTTTGGAGTTGTCGCTCAGCCGGCGCTCTATGTGCGCGGCATTCAGGTTTCCAGCTCCCACGTGCGCCGCTCGATCGCCGCGGGAGACATGGCGACCAGCCGCGCCTTGCTCGGACGATCTTTTTCCATCCGCTCAACGCCGGTCAGGGATCGCGGTATCGGGACACGTCTCACCGTTCCCACCATCAACTTGGCACCCTACGACGAACTCGTGCCGGCCAGCGGCGTATACGTCACACGCATGAAAATCGGCGACGAAGTTTTCGATGCCGTAACGAATGCCGGCCATCGTCCAACCTTCGGAGACAACGCCTACGCCATCGAATCGCATCTGCTGAATTTTCGGGAAATCGGCCTCACGCCGGAGACGCCGCTTGAGCTATGCTTCCTCTCGCGCATCCGCTCTGAAAAGCAATTCGCTTCCCCGGCTGCATTGAAGGAACAAATTCTGCAGGACGCCGACCATGCGCGCCGTTATTTCCAGCTCCTGAAGCGGTCCTGATTCAGGCCCGAAGCCGCTCTTCAAAATCTTTCGCCGCTTCCCGAATTCCCTGCTCCAGCGTGGTCTGCGCCTTCCAGCCCAGAGCGTGAACCCGGCTCACGTCAAGCAGTTTGCGCGGCGTCCCGTCCGGCTTCGTAGGATCGAACACCAGTTCGCCATCGAAACCAACCGTTCGGCAGATTAACTCCGCCAGATCGCGAATGGTGAGATCTTCGCCCGTTCCAATATTCAACAGTGGCGGCTCGTCGTCCCTCAGCAAAGAATTGAATTGCGCATCCGGCAGGTTCATGAGAAACACGCAGGCTTGCGCCAGGTCTGCGACATAAAGAAATTCGCGGCGTGGAGTGCCGCTTCCCCACACTGCAATCTTGCGTTCGCCCGCGGCTTTGGCTTCGATAGCCTTGCGCAGCAGCGCCGCCAGCACATGAGAAGTCCCAAGGTCCAGATTTTCGCCGGGCCCGTAAAGATTGGTTGGCATTACCGCAACAAATTTCGTCCCATACTGCCGGTTGAAGGCCCAGCACATCTCGATGCCCGCAATCTTGGCCAAAGCATACGCGCGGTTGGTAATCTCAAGCGGCCCGGTCAGCAGATACTCCTCTCGAATCGGCTGCGGACACAGGCGCGGATAGATGCAGCTCGAACCGAGAAACAGCAAACGCCGCACGCCACTCGATTGCGCGGCATTCAGAACACTGGACTGAATCGCAAGATTGTCCCGAATGAAGTCCGCGGGCATGGCGCTGTTGGCCAGAATGCCTCCAACCTTTGCCGCCGCCAGAATCACATACTCCGGCCGCTCCCGCTCAAAGAATTCTTCCACGTCCTGAGCGCGCGTAAGGTCCAGCTCCGCCCGCGTCCTCAGCAGAAGATTGGTGTAACCTTGCCGCTCAAGCTCGCGTCGGATCGCGCCGCCTGCAAGGCCGCGATGGCCGGCGACGAAAATTTTGCTGCCTTTGTCCATCGACATATCTTTCCCGATTATTCGTGAAAGTTGTACGCGGTATAGCCGTGCTTCTTCACCAGCGCATCGCGCTCTGCAGCGCTAAGATCGGCATCGACCATCTCTTGAACCAATTCTTGAAAGCTGGTTCGTGGCGACCATCCTAACTCCCGCACCGCCTTGGAGGCGTCGCCCATAAGCGTTTGCACCTCGGTCGGACGGAAATAGTTCGCATCGACCGCGACAATGACATTGCCGTTTTCGTCGCGAGCCTTTTCTTCCAGACCCTCCCCCTCCCATCGCAGGTCGAACCCCAACAACTCAGCGGTCGCATTCACAAAGTCGCGCACGCTGTACTGCTCGCCGGTGGCAATCACGTAGTCCTTCGCCTCTTTCTGTTGCAACATGCGCCATTGAATCTCAACGTAATCGCGCGCGTGACCCCAGTCGCGCAAAGCATCCAGATTTCCGAGATAGAGCGTCTTTTCAAGTCCAGCACGGATTCGCGAAAGGGCGCGCGTAATCTTGCGCGTCACAAACGTTTCGCCGCGCATCGGCGATTCGTGATTGAACAGAATTCCGTTGCAGGCGTAAATACCGTACGCCTCGCGATAGTTGATCGTGATCCAGTAGGCGTAAAGCTTGGCGACCGCGTATGGCGAGCGGGGATAGAATGGCGTCGATTCGCGCTGCGGTATCTCTTGCACCAGCCCGTAAAGCTCCGACGTGGACGCCTGATAGAAGCGCGTATGCTGCTCCAGTCCGCAGATGCGGATAGCCTCAAGCAAACGCAATGTGCCCAGAGCGTCGGTATTCGCCGTGTACTCCGGTTCTTCAAAGGAAACCTTCACATGGCTCTGCGCCGCCAGGTTGTAGATTTCGTCCGGCCGAACTTTTTGCACGATATGCAGCAGCGAGCCGGAGTCAGTCATGTCCCCGTAGTGCAGGATGAGATGGCGCGTCTCAACATGCGGGTCTTCGTAAAGATGGTCGATTCTCTTGGTATTGAAAAGCGAAGCCGGCCGTTTAATGCCGTGAACTTCATAACCTTTCTTGAGAAGAAATTCAGCGAGATAGGATCCGTCCTGACCGGTAATTCCCGTGATGAGGGCTTTCTTCAAACAGATTCACTCCTGGAAGGTTGAAGTTGAAATTGCAGTGTGCGATTTGTCTATTTTAGGGTATTTCGCCGATCACCGTAGACTCGCGCCTTTCATCGGCAAAGGCCGGAGCCCTGGCGCGAGATAGCTTGATCGGAAACACACTAGAGCGCACTATTTTCAGCAACAGCTGTATCTGCAGTGCCGTCGAACATGCGCTCAATCGAGGATTCGAAGCGCAGCAGCACTGATTCGCGTGCAAGCTCCCGTTCGGCGAACATCCTTGCGGCGTAGCCCAGACTCCGGCGCAGCTCAGGATTGTCCGCCAGCACGACAGCGGCGTTTGCAAGCGCCTGCAAATCGCCCGGCTCGACTGCAATGCCATGCCCCTCGACTGCGCTCGCTACCTGCGTGCCTGGAGCGGCAGTGGCAATCACCGGCCGCCCGCTGGCGAGCATTCCCGTCAGTTTCGACGGCATCACCAGGTCGGCAGCGCCAGCCCTTTGCGGCAGCAAATGGATATCCGCGGCATTCAACAATTCATTCAGGCGCTCCAGCGGCTGCAAAGGAAGAAACGTTACATTCTCGAAACCCCTCACCGCACGTTCCAGCTTAGGGCGGTAGGCGCCGTCACCGCAAAAGACAAAATGCAGGTTCTCGTGCCCGCGTAGCTTGCTTGCGAGCTTAGGCAAAATCTCCAGCCCTTGCTTCATACCCATGTTTCCGGAATAAAGCAGAACGGTCCGATCGGGGGCAATGCCCAGTTGCGTGCGAAGCGAGCTGTCACCGTCCTGAGGCCGGATGGCATCAACATCCACCCAGTTCGGAAAAAGTGTCGTTTGCGAAGGCTCGATACCCTTTTGCGATAACCGCACCACCATGCCCGGAGATATTGTGGAGAACCGTGAGAAGCCGCGCCGCAGAAGCCGCTCGCAGGCTTGGGCAAATTCCTGGAGTAGTCCTCCCGACGGAAGCAGTCCCAGATCGAAGGCCGCATCAACCTCAAAATCCTGAACGTGCAGCCATGCGGGCGCTCCACACAGGCGCGCGGTCAGCAAGGCTACGGGCGCACAGGCAAAGGCGGGTTCAACCGCGAGTACCAGGTCCGGCCGCCAGGCGGCGTTGGCCAGCATCACGGGCAGAGTACTGATCGCGAACGTGAAAAGATGCACAATCCGGCTTAGGCCCCTCGGATTCGTTGGAACCCACAGAGGGCAGCGATAGATCACCGCTCCTGCAGGAGAAATTTCCCGGCGATACCGCCACTGCGAATGTCCGTCGCTCACCCGCCACGCGGGGTAGTAGGGGGGCGCAGTGACCACGCGAACTTCGTGGCCCCGGGCCGCAAGCCACTCCATCATCTCTCCGGAGTATTTGCCGACGCCGGTCAATTCCGGCGTGTAATTCAGACCTATAAAGAGTAGGCGCAAAATGGGGGGTCCCTGTGTGTCTTTTTTTTCTAGTATAGAAGCTGTTCTGTAAGCATATTCCATTCGAAGATTTCATTTCACGGGATTTTATTCAACGTGAGCGGTTACAGTAACAGGTGAAATGCGTAACTCCCTCACACGACGCATGGTTTCGCAGCCGCTGGCCGCATCGGGCGTCCTGTTGATCGCGCTGTTTACTGCCACGGCACTCCTGGCTCCCTTGTTGGCGCCGGCAAATCCGGCAGCAATTGACCTCCTGCACCGCCTCGCTCCCCCCAGCGCCGCCCACTGGTTTGGCACTGATGAGTTGGGCCGCGATATTCTGGCGCGCATCATCTTCGGAGCGCGGCTGTCGCTTACGGTCGCGTTTTCGGTGGTGGCTTGCTCGCTCTCGCTCGGTATCGTGCTCGGCGGAATCGCCGGATATTACGGCGGAGCCGTCGATACCGTGCTGAATATCTTCGCTATGAATGCCTTCATGGCGCTTCCCGGCATTCTTCTCGCCATTGCATTTGTCGCTTTCCTGGGCCCAGGGCTGCTCAATCTCATCCTGGCTCTCTCCATCGGCGGCTGGGTCGGTTACGCCCGTCTCGTGCGCGGCCAGGTGCTGGCTGTGCGCGAGCGCGAATTTGTGGAAGCGGCGCGCGCCCTCGGCGCAAGTGATCTCCGCATCTTCGTCCGCCACATCCTTCCCAACATCGTGCAGCCATTGATCGTGCAGTCGGCCATCGGCATGGCCGGCGCGGTGCTCGCCGAGGCCACCCTCAGTTTTCTCGGCCTGGGCGTCCCGCCGCCCACCGCAAGCTGGGGCTCAATGCTCAACGACGCGCGCTCGCACCTGTTCGACGCTCCACATCTGGTGGTGTTCCCCGCCATCGCAGTCATGCTGTGCGTGCTGTCGTTCAACTTCATCGGCGATGCACTGCGCGATTATCTCGATCCGCGCACCCGCATGAGCATCGGACTATAGGCAATGCTGATTGGAGTCATTTCTGACACGCATGGCTTGCTGCGCCCCGAGGCGCTTGCCGCACTGCGCGGCGTAGATCACATTCTCCACGCCGGTGACGTGGGCGATCCAGCAATTCTTGACGACCTGCGCGCAATTGCTCCGCTCACCGCGATCCGCGGCAACATCGACTCCTCTGGAACCTGCGCGCGTCTTCCGGCAACCGAGCTCGTCGACTTCGGCGGCTATAGCCTCTATATGTTGCACAATCTGGCGGAGCTCGACCTCGATCCGGCAGGGGCTGGAATTTCTCTCGTGATCAGCGGGCATTCGCATCAACCCAGGATCGACCGGAGCAAGGGCGTTCTCTATTTCAACCCCGGCAGCGCAGGCCCGCGTCGTTTTACTCTCCCAGTTTCGCTGGGATTGCTTGAGATTGGACGCAGCGCGATCACGCCGCATCTCATTGACTTGTTGACCGCAGACTCTTCTTCTGCCAATCTTGGGTAAATTAGAAGGCCGTTAGGCTTCACGTTAAGATCGGCAAGTACGGGAATGGAAGCCGATGTGTGGAATCGCTGGGCTCTTCTCGACGCATAATGGATGTCGCATCCCCCCGGATCTTGCGCGCCGAGTTCTCGACTCTTTGAAAAATCGCGGGCCTGACGAATCGGGAGCCTGGGAACAAGCGGAGTCGCGTCTTCTCCTGCTGCATCGCCGCCTGTCCATTCAGGACTTGAGCGAACACGGTGCCCAGCCCATGCACTCGCATGATCGAAATCTCACCATCATCTTCAACGGTGAGATCTATAACAAGGATCATCTGCGAAGGCTTGTCCCTGACTATCCGTATCGCGGTACGTCGGATACGGAAGTGATCCTCGCGCTCTACGAGAAGTTTGGCGCTGAAACGCCCCGGCTACTGCGCGGCATGTTTGCCTTAGCCATCTGGGATGAACGCCGCCAAGGGCTCTTTCTGGCTCGCGATCCTTATGGCATTAAACCTCTGTATCTGGCAAACATCCCGAACGGAATCTGGTTCGGCTCTCAGGTCAAGACTCTGCTGCTCATCCCGGGAATCGATCTCGCTCCCGAACCAGCGGGACACGCTGGGTATTTCTTGTGGGGAAACGTTCCTGAACCGTATACGCTCTACAAAGGAATTCGCTCCCTGCGCAGCGGACACTCTCTCTGGCTCCAGCGCGGACGGGATGCAAAGGAAATCGAGTTTGCTTCAATCACCTGCGCGTTAGCCGACAGCGCGGAACTTGCCCCTCCCGTTCCGCTCCACGATGCTTTATCCGACAGCGTGCGTTCCCATTTTCTCTCCGACGTTCCAGTCTCAGTCTTTCTCTCCGCCGGGCTGGATTCCTCGACAATTCTCGCCCTGGCAGCCGCCGCCTTTCCCACCGCATCGCTCAATTGCCTCACCCTCGGCTTCGACACTCAAGTCGGAACAGCAGATGACGAAACACGCGAGGCCGCGCAGATTGCTCGCCATTATGGAATCGCCCACCAGCTCCAGATCATCGGCAAGAGCGACTTCGTGAATGAGAGCCAGCATTTTCTCGACGCGATGGATCAGCCTTCGGTCGACGGAATCAATACCTACTTCATCGCCAGAATGGCGCGCGAAGCCGGCTTTAAAGTAGCCCTTTCAGGAGTCGGAGGAGATGAGATGTTCGGCGGCTATTCGAGCTTTAAGCGGATTCCGGCGCTCGTGAATGCAATGCGAACAATTCCGGCGACGCCTGAATTCGGCGCACTCCTGCGCCGGTGGAGTTCGCCATGGATAAAGCACATCACTTCTCCTAAGTATGCCGGCATCGTCGAGTATGGAAGTGCCCTGGAGAGCGCCTATCTGCTGCGCCGGGCACTGTTCATGCCTTGGGAACTCCCCGAAGTAATGGAGCCGGAGTTGGCCGTGGCCGGGCTCGAGGCGCTCGCCGAGTCCGAGTTCGAAACAAAAGAGCTGGATCGAATCCGGAAGCTCCCGTTGCGCGTTCAGATTTGCTTTCTCGAAAGCACCCGCTATATGCGCAACCAGCTTCTGAGAGACGCAGATTGGGCAGGGATGGCGCACTCCCTCGAAATCAGAACCCCTTTCGTCGACTTCGCCCTCCTCTCGCAGCTTGCGCCGCTAATGCGTTCAAGCTGCCCTCCCGGCAAGCTGGATATGGCAAAGACGCCCGCCAAACCTCTCCCCGAACGTATCCTTCGCCGAAAGAAGACCGGCTTTCACGTCCCCGTCCGCGAATGGATGATGGATTCGCTCGGCCACCAATCCGAACGGGGGCTGAGGTCATGGGCAAAAATTGTTTATCGCCATCAGTGCCAGATGCGCACACCGTAGTGCCGCGCAAGATAAGTTGAATATTTGCTAAATGCCCGGTTTCGGCGCGATGCAAAAAATCAGATTCCATCGTCGTTAGTATCGAATCAATTACAATTCCCACAAGAGTGGAATTGTTTTTCAATCTCCTGTGGCTGGCGCTTTCGTCGCTGATCCTCGGTTTCTGGCTTCTGCGCCGGAACCGCTGGGTGGACGATTCCATGCGCTCCAGCATTGGCATCCAGCTGATCGCGCTGGCTCTGCTCATCGTCGTTCTGCTTCCCGTGGTTTCGCTCACTGACGACCTCCAGGCCTGCACCATGCCTGCGGAGTCCGAACATCTGTCGCGGCGCAGCGACTTCCAGACGATTGCCGACTTTTCCCTGCACGCCGTCTCCGTTGTGATAACGGGATTGGTTCCCCTGGATTCGTCTCCCCAGCCTGCGGCACTCGCCTGGCTGTCGTTCCCGGCAGAAAAAGAAACGCCCAGCGCGGGATACCTGCGCATTCTCGGCTCTCGCCCTCCGCCGGCCGTCTAAACCGCCCAAATTCCTTTGTGCGATCCCGTTTTCCGGTTTGCGCTCTGCGATCCCCCTTTTGCTGTGGTTTTTACGAACTTTTTACGCACGAATCGGTCACGATGCAACTGACGCCATGTGCCCGCTCGTTTGGATGTGCTTCCTATGAAACGTATTCGATTCCGAAGCTTCTGCTTCCCGCTCGTCTTGCTGTCCGCCGCAGCGGCGTCGTCTTTCGCGCAGACCCCGTCCGCGCCCTTGACCCTGCAACAGGCCATCGACATGGCGCGCGCAAAGAACCCCAGCCTCATTTCGGCCCAGCAGCACGTCTCCGCAACAAAGGCCAGTGAAATTACCGCCGGCCTGCGGCAAAACCCGAACTTCACGCTCTCCGGCTCCGATATCACCTTGCCCGCGAACAATCCGGCCAGCCCGTACTCCTACGCCGGAAATGTCTCCCGCCTCTTCGAGCGTGGACAAAAGCGGCGCTGGCGTCTCGACGTCGCCCACGCAACCACTGACGTGACTGAAAGCCAGTACCTGGACACGGAGCGGCAGACCATCCTGCAAGTCAAGGACGCGTTCACCAACATGCTCACCGCCAAGGCCGCGCTCAAAATTGCCGACGACAACCTCACCGGGTATCGCAATACCGTCAATCTCACCAGAGTGCGGCTCAATGCGGGAGACATCAGCGCGACGGACTTTGAGCGCATCGACCTGCAACAGGCTGAGTTCGAATCCGACTATGACAATGCCCAGCTCAACCTCACCCAGGCCAGCGATCAGCTTCAGTTGCTGCTCGGCATTCAAAAGCCGACCGTCAGCTTCGACATCACCGGAACCCTGAATCCTCCCGACTTCACCGTGACTCTTCCGCAATTGGAGCAGGAAGCGCTCGCGGCGCGGCCCGACTATCAGGCGGCCCTGCAGTCAGTCCGGCTGGCCGACGCAAACATAAAAATGGCTGACGCCGACGGCACCACCGATCCCACCATCGGCGGCGAATACGATCGCACCGCGACCTACAACTCCGCCGGCTTCCAGGTTTCGATTCCGCTGCGCCTCTTCGATCGCAATCAGGGCGAAAAGGAGCGCACCCGCTACGAGGCGCAGTCCAGCCGCTTCGCCGTGATAGCCGCAAGAAATCAGGTGGTGAATGACGTCGATCAGGCATGGGCCGGCTATCAGACCGCGGTGAGTCAGTCCAGGCGCTACCACGGACACTACCTCACCGAAGCCACGCACGTGCGCGACAACCTGGAGTTCAGCTACCGCCACGGCGGCACAACGCTGCTCGATTATCTCGACGCGCTGCGCGACTACCGGCAGACCAACCTCGACGCGCTCAACGCCGACCAGCAGGTCTGGCTCAGTATTCATCAACTCAGCTTCGCCGCCGCCACGGAGATTCTCCCATGATCTTTTCCCATCCGCGAAACAAATCCCGGCGCCAACTTGCCGTAGCCGTTCCAACCGCGCTGCTTCTTCTCGCCACCGCCTGCAAGCAACAGCAGCCCGCGCCTTCTGCCGAAAACACCCCTGCGCAGAACACCGTCGAGACCACAACCGTGCACCGGCAGGCGGTGAGCAATCAGCTCGTGCTGTCGGCGCGGATCATGGCGAACCCGACCGAGGTCGTTCACATCTACCCGCCCATCAGCGGACGCGTCGTAGCGCTCAAGGTGCTGCCCGGCCAGGAAGTCGGCAAAGGCCAGCAGATCGGCATATTGCAGAGCAGCGACGCCGCCCAGGCCCGCTCCGACTACGAGAAGGCGAAGATTGAAGCCGCCCGCGCCGACCTGCAGCTGCAACGCGGCAAGGAGCTCCTGCAGCACCAGGTAATGGCGCAGCGCGACTATGACGACCTTAAGGCGCTCGACGACGCCGACCACTCCGAGCTGGAACGCGCCCGCCAGGCTCTCACCATCCTCGGCTTTGACGTCAACTCAACATCAGACACCATCCCGCTTCGCTCCCCCATCTCCGGAGTAGTCCTCGACGTCGGCACCGCCACGGGCGAGCTGCAGCGTTCGCTCGACAACGCCAACGCCATCGCCACCATCGCAGACATCGATTCCGTCTGGGTCGTAGGCGACCTGTATCCACGCGATCTCGGCTCCGTGAAAACCGGCCAGCCCGCCGAAGTCGCCGTCACCGGCTATCCCGGAGTGGTCCTTCACGGCGTCATCGATAACATCTCCGACTCCGTCGATCCCACTTCGCTCACGCTCAAAGTCCGCGTCGTGCTGCCCAATCCCGGCCACAAACTAAAACCGGACATGTACGCAACCATCGCGGTTACAAATCAAAGAGGCAATGCCGTCGTCGTGCCCTCCACCGCCGTCATCCGCAACGGTAACGCCACCTTCGTCTTCGTGATGGACGCAAACAACAAGCCCGTCCGCCGCGATGTCACTCTCGGCGAAACCCACGACTCCACCGACGAAGTAACACAGGGCCTGCAGGACGGAGACCGGGTCGTTTCCACCGGCGCAGAGCTGCTGCGCGAGGCACAGGACTAATCATGCAGTCCTTCATTCGCACGCTTCTCCGCTTCCGCAACGTCGTCCTGATCATCTTTCTCGCGTCGTTGGCCATCGGCATCTTCGCCTTCACACGCCTCGATATCGAAGCCTACCCCGACCCGTCACCGCCGATGGTCGAATTCATCACGCAGAATCCCTCCTGGTCTGCCGAAGAGATGGAGCAGCAGGTCACCGTCCCGCTTGAAACCGGCCTGAACGGCACGCCCAGGCTCGACCAGATCCGCTCCATCAGCATCTTCGGCCTCAGCGACGTAAAGCTCTATTTCGCCTTCGACAGTGACTACTTCATCGACCGCCAGGAGGCGCTCAACCGCCTGCAGGAAGTCAACCTGCCCAGCAACCTGCAACCGCAGCTCTCGCCCGAGTCGCCCATCGGCGAAATCTATCGCTATCAGCTCACCGGCCCCGGCTACTCGCTCAACGAACTAAAGGCCACGCAGGACTGGCTCGTGGTGCGTGAACTCAAGCAGGTCCCCGGCATCATCGACGTTGCCACCTTCGGAGGAACCACGCGCCAGTACCAGGCCGAAGTCGATCCGAACAAGCTTCTCGCCATGGGCGTCACCATGACCCAGGTCGTCAACGCCGTCGCCGCCAGCAACGCAAACGCCGGCGGCAACTACATGACCATCGGCAGCCAGAGCGTCAACGTGCGCGGCATCGGTCTGCTCCACACGCTCACCGACATGAACAACATCGTCGTCGCCGAGCGCAACGGAACCCCCGTTTTATTAAGCGACGTCGCAACGGTCCGCGAAGGCCATCAGCCGCGCCTCGGTAAAGTCGGGCGCAACGAGAATCCCGACATCGTCGAAGGCATCGTCCTGCTGCAAAAAGGCGGCGAATCGCTGCCTGCGCTCGCTGGCCTGAAGACGAAAATTCATGCCCTCAATACCGGGAACCTGCTGCCGCCCGGCATGCACATCAGCACCATCTACGACCGCACCAGGCTCATCGACAC
Organism: uncultured Acidobacteriaceae bacterium; assembly: GCA_963743135.1. GTDB lineage: Bacteria > Acidobacteriota > Terriglobia > Terriglobales > Acidobacteriaceae > Silvibacterium. Next base: position 443,979 of record CAVUON010000005.1, on the reverse strand, counting down.
CACCACCCGAACGGTGCGGCACATCATCATCTTCGGCCTCATCCTGGTCACGCTGGTCCTGCTCGCCATGCTGGGCGACCTGCGCATCACCGCCATCGCCGCCATCACCATTCCCTTCGCCGTGCTCTTCGCCTTCGCCATGATGGTGCTCACCGATCACTCCGCCAACCTCATTTCCATCGGAGCAATCGACTTCGGAATCCTGGTTGACGCCTCCATCGTCGTGCTCGAAAGCGTCTATCGAAAAATCTCGCGACGGGTCGAAGGCGAAGACGTAGGCGAGCTGATCATGGAAGGTGTAGGCGACGCGGCCCGTCCCGTTCTCTTCGCCACCTTCATCATCCTCGTCGCCTTCCTGCCGCTCTTCACCATGCAGGGCGTGCCCGGAAAAATCTTCGCTCCCATGTCCGTCACCTACGGATTCGCGCTCACCGGCGCGCTCATCTTCGCGCTGGTCTTCGCTCCTGTGCTCGGATCGTTCGCCGTGCCGAAGCAAATTAAAAAGGAAGCGACTGACACATGGCTGAGCCGCTTCTTCCGCAAACACTACGACCGTCTGCTCGTGCGAGCACTCCGCTTCAGCAAACTCACCTGGGCCATCGCCCTCGCATCTCTCCTCGGAGCCATCATTCTCTTCCAGTTCGTCGGCGGCGAATTCATGCCCGCACTCGAAGAGGGCAATCTGTGGATTCGCGCCACCATGCAGCAGGACATCTCCTTCCAGCAATCGGAACAAATCACCGACCAGATTCGCGCCACGCTGCGCTCCTACCCCGAGGTTACCCAGGTCGTCTCGCAGATGGGCCGCCCCGACGACGGCACCGACGTAAGCACCTTCAACAACTCAGAGTTTCTCGCCGACCTCAAACCCGCATCCCAGTGGCGTCCACAGTTTCATGAAAACAAAGACCAGCTCATTGCGGCCATGCAGAAAAGCTTCCAGCAATTTCCCGGCATCGACTTCAACTTCTCGCAGAACATTCAGGACAACGTTGAAGAGGCCATGTCCGGCGTAAAGGGCGAAAATTCGCTCAAGCTTTTCGGTAATGACTTCGACCAGCTCACCCGCATCGCCAACCAGATTCAGGGCATCATGCAGAAAGTTCCCGGTATCACCGACGTCGGAGTCTTCGACGTCACCGGGCAACCCAGCCTGCTCGTCTCCATCGACCGCACCAAAGCCGCGCGCTTCGGTCTCCAGCCGCAGGACGTCAACAACATCGTGCAGGCCGCAGTAGGCGGCGCGCCCGTCACGCAGATCATCGACGGCGACCGCCGCTTCGACTTCTCCGTACGCTACTCTCCGCAATTCCGCGACACGCCCGAGGACATCGAAAGAATCCTCGTCCCCACTCCCGAAGGCAATCAGGTTCCTCTCAGCGCCATCGCCACCGTCGCCCTCCGCAACGGAGCCTTCATGATCTATCACGAAGGTGGACGCCGCTACATCCCCATCAAGTTCAGCGTGCGCGGACGCGACCTCGCCTCCGCTATTCAGGATTTGCAGCAGCAATTGACGGACAAGGTAAAACTCCCCACCGGCTACAACTACACCTGGGCCGGCGAGTTCGACAGCCTCCGCAAGGAGCAGCAGCGTCTCGCGCTCATCATCCCTGTAAGCCTGGCCATCATCCTCGTGCTGCTCTACATCCAGTTCCGCACCTGGAAAGACGCCTTCATCATCCTTGCCACGCTGCCCTTCGCGGCCATCGGAGGCATAGTCACGCTCTTTCTCACGCGTACATCCTTCAGCATCTCCGCAGCCGTCGGCTTCACCTCGCTCACAGGCGTGGCAACGCTCTGCGCCGTCGTCTTTCTCGCAGGAATCCGGAGAGCCCAGCGCGAGGAAGGTCCCGTGCGCGGCCTCGAAAAAGGCTGCCTTGACGAAATGCGTCCCGTGGTTATGGCCTGCATGGCCGCGGGCTTCGGACTGTTACCGGCCGCAATCGCCACCGAGATCGGCTCGCAAACCCAGCAGCCTCTCGCGCGCGTAGTCGTCGGCGGAATGGTCACTACGCTTCTCGCAATCCTGTTTGTATTACCGCTGATGGCCCGGCAGAAAGAGAGAAATTCGGAGTCACCTGAGTAGGACAGGTTCAGGCTCCAGCCCGATACCAAATCTCGCCGCAACCTCCGCGATGATCCTGTCGCGCAAGGCAAAAATATCCGCGGCCCTCGCGTTGCCTCGATTGATCAAGGCAAGCGTGTGCCGGCTCGAAATCCCCGCCGCCCCAAGCGCATAGCCCTTGTGAAAACCCGCCCGCTCCAGCAGCCACGCTGCAGGAATCTTCACCGCGCCATCCGCCGCCGGATAGTGCGGGACCTCGCTCGCCTCCTGCGCCGCAATACGCGCATAGTGCTCCGCCGCAACAATGGGATTCTTGAAAAAACTGCCCGCGCTCCGGCAGTCAGGATCGCCCGGAACAAGAAACATTCCTTTACCGCTTCGAATTTCCCGCACCGCAGCGCTCACCTCGTGCAGCGAGGGCGCAGAACAATCCTTAAAGTAACGCTTTAAGTCAGCATAGGAAACCCGCGCTGCGCCGTTCTTTCGCAATTCGTAGGTCACACGCGTAACGATGTACTTCCCGCGCTCCGCAGTATTGAAAACGCTCCGCCGATAAGAAAACCCGCAAGCCTGATTCGTGAACTCCTCAAACTTCAGCGAGCCAAGGTTGAGCACCCGCACCCGCGCAACGGTCTCCGAGACTTCCTGCCCATAGGCACCAACATTCTGAATCGGCGTCCCGCCCACCGTACCCGGAATCCCCGCTAGACATTCAACACCCGCATACTCCCGCTCAACCACAAGCGCGACAAACCCATCCCAATCCTCACCCGCAGCAACCTGGAATACGTCATCCTGCTGTTCAATCCCGCAAAGGCCAACACGTACAACAAGCCCCGCAAAACCCTCATCGGCAACCAGCAGATTGCTGCCGCCGCCCAAAACAAAAAGCGGCAAATCGCGCAACCGCGCAAAATCCACCGCCTGCAGAATGTCAGATTCGGTTACAGCTTCCGCAAACCAGCGCGCCGGTCCACCAATCTTGAAGGTGGTATACGGAGCCAGCGGAACCTGTTCGCGGAATTCCATGGCAGCTTAGCTGGTCACAATCTCCGAAAAATCCGCAATCGACGAAAAGCTACCCAGAACCATCGCAATCAGAGCCAGACGATTCTGCCGCACCGCCGCATCATCCACCATCACCATCACCTTGTCGAAAAAGAGATCAACGTGAGGACGAAGCGTAGCGACCAGCTCTAGTGCCTCTCGATAGCGACTGGGATCCAAAGCTAGAAAAACTTTAACTTGTTCAGAGAGACTGTTCGCTTGGTCATAGAGCCTACGCTCGGCAGGATCGGAAAATAGCGCATCGCTTACTGCTTCGCCAACTAACTGACCCTTTTCCCTTGCCTGCCGCACAATATTCGTCATCCGCTTGAATGCCGCTGAAATGGCCGCAAAATCCTCCGACCCGCGAACCTCGCTCAACGCTTCCGCGCGAGCAATCGAATCGCGAACATCGTCGAAGCCAGCCGCCAGCACAGCGTTCACCACGTCGTAAGCAAACCCGCGAACCTCGCGTAGGTAGAATTCGACACGATCTTTAATCAGCTCACGGACTTCCTCCAATACATTTTCCTTCTGCTCGACTGAAGCCCGTCTAATCCTCGCAACGCTTGAAGAACTCAAGAAAACCAAATCTTGAATTCGCACAGGCACGCTTGACTCCGCGAGAATTTTGACAATACCATTCGCTGCCCTCCTTAGAGCAAACGGGTCTTTAGAACCGCTTGGCGCTAAACCAAGTTCAAACATATTAATGATCGTTGTGAGGCGATCGGCTAGGCCGAGGAGCTGTCCTTCAATGGTGTCTGGTATGTCATCTTCAGTGGATGACGGTGAATATTGGCAATAAATGGCTACCGCGACTTTTTCGCCCAACCCCTGCGCGCGCGCGTAAAGTCCCCCAACAATTCCCTGAAGTTCGGTGAACTCCTTCACCAATTCCGCAGTAAGGTCCGCCTTGGCCAGCCGAACCGCAGTTAGCAGCGCAGCCTTATCAAGATTCATCCCACGCTCGCCGACAAGTTCAGCCAAATGCCCGGCCACGCGTAGATTCGCCTCCGTCTTATCCCAGTAACTCCCCAAATCCTTCTGGAAAGTAACCGACCGCAGCATCTCAACACGGTTCTCCAGCGGAATTCTCTGATCAAAATCCCAGAAAAATCTCGCATCGTTGAACCGCGCCCGCAGCACCCGCTCATTGCCGTGGCGAATCACCTCATCCGCGCGCTCCGCAGGCCGAGTATTCAGCACCGTCAGAAAATAAGGAGCCAGCTTACCCTGCGCATCTTCGACCGCAAAATATTTCTGATGATCGCGCATCACCGTCACCAGAACCTCTTCCGGCAAAGTCAAATATCCCGGCTCAAAGCTGCCCAGCAGAACCGTAGCCCATTCCGTCAGGTGCGTCACCGTATCCACCAGCGCCTCGTCTTCGCGCCAGCGCGCCCCCGGAACCGACCGAGTCGCCGCATCCAGCCCCTTGCGAATGCGATGCCGCCGCAACTCCACATCGGCAGTCACATGCGCGGCTTCAAGAATCCCCAGGTAATCCTCCGCGTGCTCGACGGTGAGTGCACCGTCTCCATGAAGAATCCTGTGCCCATATGTCAGATTCGAAGCGTGAACTCCGGCAAACTCCACCGGGACAATCGCATGGTCGAGCAACGCCAGCAGCCACTTCACCGGACGCACAAACCGCTCCGTCTTTCCCGCGCGCCAGTACATATTCTTCGGCCAGTAAATCGCCGCAAGTTCCTTCGGCAATTGCTCCGTCAAAATCTCAGAGACCGCCTGCCCCTTGCGATGCGCCGTAGCCGACACATACTCACCCTTCGGCGTGGTCACTTTCTTGAGCGCACCAACCTCCACGCCGGCCTTTTTTGCGAACGCATGAGCCGCCGAAGTAGCCTCACCATTCTTGAAAGCAACACTCCAGGAAGGACCTGTGAGTTGCTCTTCAATATCGGCTTGTTCTGCGGAGACTCCCTTCACAAGAACAGCCAGGCGCCGGGGCGTAGAGTAGCTGTGAATCTCATGTTTCGCCCCCAGCAACCGCTCGCGGCTAAGCAGCTCCTCCACCCGCCGAGCTAGCTCCGCCTGCGCCGCAGCAATCATGCGTGCTGGAATTTCCTCAAGTCCTACTTCAAGCAAAAAATCGGGCATATTCGTGTCTTTAATTTTCCGTTCCCTGCTGCGCCACGTAGGCCTTGGCCACACCCACCACCAGATTGCGAATGCGCGCCATCACTCCCACCCGCTCCGTGACTGAAATGGCGCCGCGCGCATCCAGCAAATTGAACAGGTGTGAACACTTCAGGCAGAGGTCATACGCTGCCAGCACCGGAAACCGCCTCTGCTGCACGTGAACGTCTTCGGTTGCCACTACCTCGCCGTCATGCACCAGCCGGTCATGAATCTTCTCGTGCCGCTCGGCTTGCTTCTCGGCCGTCGCGGAAAAGCTTTCGTTGTAACTCGCCAGCAGGTCCTTGCACTCTGCCTCATAAAGCCGCAAATGCTCCCAAAGCTTGTCTACCTCGGCAGCCTCAAAGTTGTAGACCGAAAACTGCAGCTCCTCTTCCAGCCGAATCTCTCCATAGGTCACAGCGCGTCCCGTCTTCAGATCGCGCGCCCACACAATGTCGTAGATCGAATCCACATCCTGCAGAAATGCCGCAATGCGCTCCAGCCCGTAGGTGATCTCCCCGCAAATCGGATCGAGATCGAATCCCCCGCATTGCTGAAAGTAGGTGAACTGGGCAATCTCCAAACCGTCCAGCATCACCTGCCAGCCCACACCCCACGCAGAACCAACTGGCCACTCCCAGTTATCTTCCTCAAACTTGATGTCATGCTCTGCCAGATCAATCCCGATCGCCTCAAGTGAAGCAAGATAAATCTCCTGAATATCTGAAGGCGGCGGCTTCAGAATCACCTGAAACTGCGTGTGCTTGTAGAGCCGGTTGGGATTCTCGCCATACCGTCCGTCCGCCGGACGCCGCGACGGCTGCGCGTAGGCAATCCTGATCGGCTTCGGTCCCAGCACCCGCAAAAACGTATCGGGAGACATGGTTCCCGCGCCCACTTCCACATCATAGGGCTGTTGCAGCACGCAACCGCGCTCCGCCCAAAAGCTCTGCAGTCGAAACAGCAGTTCCTGAAAGGCGAGCGGCGCAGCTTTGGCAAAAGGAGTCGAGGTCGTAATCGTAGCGGGCACTTTGTTTTGATTTCCGTTGGATTGAGCGCTGTGTCCGATTCTAAATGAGTTTCTTCGCGCCCTTTTCCGACAGCGCCTTCAGCCCCAGTTCCGACAGCGCGGGAAGCCCCATGCTCACTCGAACCGCGTCCGCAGCATAACCAAGCTCCTTAGGGTCCAGGCTCTCATCAATCTGCACCTCGTATTCGTAGAAAGGTGTAATCGGAATGCCATTTAGCAGCGCCCGCTCTGAAACAACCCGGTAAATGCGTTTCCGAATGATTCCCCGCCGCGAATTGCAGACCGTCTGCTCGAAACTCAATCCCTGAATAGCGGCATCCTTTCCTTGCTGAAAGGACTCGGCTTTTTCCGACTTCAGCCTCTCCTCAAATGCGTTCAACCGCCGACGATGCACAGTCCACAAATACGTCATCGGAATAGCCACGCCACACCCGATGAAAAACCCCACGAATCCCCACAGTTGATTCATAGCTTTACCTTACCGCCTGGAATTCTGCCCCACGCGCAATTTTCTATATTCCTCTGGTTCCCATGGAGCCAGCACTGAATATTTGGGCGTTGCTGTCACAGTCTCTTTACTCACGCCAAGCAGTTTTCTCCGCGCCAGCCATCCAACCGCCGACTGCGCCGAGCTCTTCGACACGCCAATCGTTTCCGCAAGCTCCTGATAACTGATTTGGACCGGCCGACCGCGGCGCTGCTGTTCTGCGGCGAGCCATAGATACACCAGAAAACACACCGGCCTCCGATCATGGCCCACCAGATCTCGCATCAATACGTCCACCACATAATCGTGGAACTTCAGCATAGCTATACCAGCCGATAATATAGCATCTACTACCTGATTGCGTCCCGCGAAAACCCGGGATATGTTCTGAGGTGTTCTAACTGGAGGACGCAATGATTCGAGGCATAAAGATCGTCAGCATCCCGGTTCGCAATCAGGATGTTTCTTTGGAGTTCTACACCACAAAAATGGGTTTCAAAGTCGCAACCGACCAGCCCTTCTCCGAGCACCAGCGGTGGATCGAACTCCGCATTCCCGGCTCCGACGTAGGCCTTGCCCTGTTCACCCCTCCCGGGCAGGAAAACCGCATCGGCGGCCATCAGCCCATGACCTTCTGGTGCGACGATGTCTTCGCCACTGCCGCGCTGCTCAAATCAAAAGGAGTCGAACTGGCAGCCGAGCCAAAAAAGGAAGTCTGGGGAACCATGGCCAAATTCAAAGATCCCGACGGAAACGAATTCGTATTCTCCAGTAGATGATGAGGTAGCGGCGCGCGCCGGGGGGATCATCACCGCAAAACGTATCCTACCCCGGCGTCTTCACCTTATCCCGCAGCATTACAACCGCCTTCTCCAGCCGCTTCGCGCGCGTCTCCTCTTTCTTGGCTTCCGAAACCCACCGGCAATACTCCTTGCGGTGCGTATAGCTGAGCGACTCGAAGAACGGCAGCAGGCCTTCTTTCTTCATTACCCTCTCAAGCTCAACCGGTACTTTAAGGATTCGCTCTCATCCGTCCTTCCAGACCACAACATCGAGGATCTCTCCCAACCCTTTGCTCGCCTGTTCCCGGATAGCCTTCGGCACATGCAACGTATGCAGCGGAAATCCATACTTCATAAGCGAGCCGGTGTACGGTATGCCGTCCATCGTGGCCTTTATCGGAACCTTCCCTCGCGTACCGAACTCCGTTTGCGTGTCATAAGGAAAGAAAACAAAACTACCGCCCACGCCGGCCGGCTCTATCTTCGCTTTGAATTTGTATTTCTTAAGGCCCACTGCTTCTCTCCTCTCAGTGCGAGATCTGGCTCAACGCTTGCACGGAACGCAGCCTCCGCTCAAGATGCCGCTCCAGCGCCTGAGTCGCAAATCGCCGCAGATCGGCAGCCCGGTTCCGCGGCCACTCTTCCGCGGCCAGCGCAGCAATCGGCTCGCGAAAGATGCGCCCCGCCACCTCCAGCGATTCAGGCGAAAGCGCACGGGCCGCCGGATGCCGGTGTTCCGCGCAAACCAGCCCGTCGCGCTCGCTCTCAAAATACGCCGGTTCGCCCGCAAAAAGCCGGCCGCACATCGTACAGCGCGCAATCTCCGGCATCCATCCCATCAGCCGGATCACCCATAATCCGAAATACGTCACCGGCAGCCAGATCCGCTCCGCGCGCGTCTGCTCCAGAACCGCCAGAGTCAGTCGAAAAACCGCATCCTGAGGGTCGCGGTCCTGCAGCGTCTGTTCCAGAACCTCGGCCACAAACGCCAGCGCGGCGGCCCGGCCATAATCCACAGGCTCTGACAGCGGAGAAGTCAGAATCTCGCACGCATCCAGCCGCACCAGCTCCTGGCGAGGCTTTTCCGCATAGCTGGCCAGCACATAGGTCATCGGCTCCAGCGCCCCGCCAAACCGTTTGCGCGACTTGGCCGACGATTTGGCAATGCCCTTAAGCTTGCCTTGGTCCCGCGTAAAAAACGAGACGATCTGGTCGGCTTCGTGGACCGGCCACGTGCGAAGAATCAACGCTTCAACCACAAATCAAGGGTACAACCTGCCCTCAAACAACGGTTTTGCGCCTCGCGCAGCCACCGCTCCATAAGCAACGTGAATTTACACAATCATTTTTTTTAATAGTATTCCGTACCAGCCCCCGCAAGATTAGTCTTATCTTAGCGAGATCACCCCCTCGATTTTCTGAGCTTTAAGCCGCAGCGTTTCCATCATCCGCTGCGCAATCGTGGAGATGGCTGCGTTTTTCCGAAAATCACTCTGAGGAGATCCATGTCAACTGAACTTCGCAATTTTTTGTCGTTGTCCTATGAACAGCTGGAAGAGCTGAACCTGAAAGCCAAGGACCAGCGCCGCAAGCGCGTCGATCCTGGCAAAATCCAGGAAGAGCGACTCAAATATCTGACCGACCAGAAGGGCATCAAGGCCGTCACCGTCTTCTTCAGCGACCTCGAAGGCCGCCTGCACATGCTCGACTATGACAAGAAGTTCCTGATCGGCAGCTACGACAACCTCACCTTCGACGGCTCTTCCATCCGCGGCTTCACCGCCCAGCGCGAGAGCGACCTGCGCCTCGGCATCGACTGGGGCGCCTTCTACTTCGCTCCCGCCGATTACTTCGGCCCCGGCAAGGTGCTCGTCTTCGGCGAAGTCATCGACAAGAACGGCAGCGGTTATTCCGGCGACATGCGCGGCGTCCTCAAGAGCTACGCGCACGGCCTGCATGAGAAGCATGGCTACACCCTCAACGCCGCCAACGAAATCGAAGGCTTTCTCTTCGCCGGACTCGACGCCGAGCGTCGCTTCCCCGAAACAGGACGGTTCGAATACGTCAACACCGGCGGCTATTACCACTCGCTGCCCGGCGACCCCCTGCGCACCTTCATCGACACCACTGCCGAAGTGCAGCGCGCCATGGGCTTCGAGAACGAGAAGGACCACCCCGAAGTCGCGCCCTCGCAGTTTGAGATCAACTACGGATACGGAGAAGTCGTCGCCGCCGCCGACCAGATTCAGCTCTACAAGCTCATCTGCCGCCAGGTGGCCACCAATATGGGCATGACCGCCAGCTTCCTGCCCAAGCCCGTCGTCGGCGTCAACGGCAGCGGCATGCACACCAACGTCTCCATCAGCAAAGAAGGCAAGAACATCTTCTGGGATCCCAAGGGCGAAGAAAAACTCGCGAGCTTCGCGTGGGAGTTCGTCGATCGCGTTCTTACCCACGGCAACGATATGTGCCTGCTGCTGAACTCGAGCGTCAACGCCTACCGCCGACTCGATCCGCACTATGAGGCTCCAAACCAGCTCAATGCCTCAGCCGTCAATCGCGGTGCAATGGTGCGCATTCCGATCGGCAATGAAAGATCGTCCCGCATTGAAGTGCGCGCCGTGGCTCCGGACTCGAATCCATACCTTGTTCTGTATTCAATCTTCCGGTCAGGAATCGAGGGCGAGACAGCCAAGGTACACAACCTGCGACAGGCCGAGCGGTATCTGCCGGACAATATCTACACGGCTCTTGAAAACTTCCGCGATTCGACTTGGGCCACGAAGTTGCTCGGCGAAGACGTGAAGGCGCGCTATGCCGATCTGAAACAGGCTTCGGCTGACCGCTGCCCGCGCCTGCTCGGCACTTTAGTCAAGCCCTCCGAAGTGCAGTTCCACCACGAGGTCTACAACCAGTTCCTCTGGAACCAGTTCTAGGACTGGCACCCGCAACAAAACGCCCCGGATTGATGTCCAGCTCATCGATCCGGGGCGTTTTGTCTGCAATCGCTCGGATTAAGGAAGAGCGGCTACTGAAACTATCAATTGAGTGCTGTTCGTAAGGTGAATATTCTTATGCGCCTGCGTAAGTGTCCCCGAGGTGACGTCATTGACCGAGCCGGACAGCGTGAGCCCGGAAATAGGATGAAGGCCGGTCGAGTCACCGGTCGGATGGGCTATCACTCCCCCCGCTGCGCCAGGAGTGCCCACTGAGGCTGCCGCGGGGCGATTTGCATCAGGATCGTTATTCGCTTGCTCCTCCCCAAAAGTTGATCCAAAGCTCGAAACCAGGACAACGACCGCCTTAATCGGAATCTCTTTGCCGTTCTTGATCGCAAGCTTATCGAAGGTAAAAACCAGAATCGAGTCACCCTTCTTCACGGATGGAATTATGGAGTTGATCTGACCCATGAGGACAGAACCAGCAGGAACCGGGGTGCCGTCGCCGAGCGTCGTTGCGACGGTCGACTTGGCAGTAACCGGGTCGCCTGCCTTGTTCTTTTTCGCGTCAATCGTCTTCTCGAGGTTGGCGGTAACGTTCACCAGCTGGATCACGCGCGTTGGACGGCTTTCATTGGCCTGAGCCGCGCAGGTAGCTTGCGCGCCGGCGAAGAGGGTAGTCGCAAGAACAGAGAACAATAGAACCCGGGCCGCTCTGTATTCCAACATGATTACAACCTTTCCTGAAGTGATTTTCATATTTTTGCACCGTGGCGGCTTAATCGTAAAACGCAATCAGCGATGAGTCCAGCCTGCGGCAAGAAATCAAGGAAGCGGATGAGACCGGCTTATCGTTCGCATGGTCTCCGGCTCTCTCAGGCAATCGAAACCGCGGCCGATTCCTCCCGCTATCTCATCAGATACGCTGGAACCTTCGCTCCTGGAGCAAGCCGCGAATCGGGCACCGCTTCTCCAGCCTGAATATGGAGCGGCAGCACGCCCGCCCACACATTCAGCGCGTAGTCTTCCTCATCATCCACCGGCGGCCCCGTCCGCACTTTCGCCGAAGCCTCCGTAATCGGCAGCACCAGCACCGTAGTCGCCTTCAACTCCTGCGCCGTCGGCTTGCGCACATCATCCCACCGTCCCGCAATAATCTGTTCGGAGATGACGCGCAGCGCCGCCTTCTTCTCCTCATCCCCTTCAACCGGCAAAGCCTTCCCCAGTATCACCACCGAGCGGTAATTCATCGAATGGTGAAACGCCGACCGCGCCAGTACCAGCCCATCCAGCACCGTAACCGTCACACATACATCAACACCTTCCGCCAGCGTCCGCAGCATCCGGCTCGCCGCGGAGCCATGCAGATACAGCGTATCGCCCGAACGGCCATACCCCGTCGGAATCACATACGGCTGGCCATCCACCACAAACCCCGCATGGCAAAGAAAGGCCGCATCAAGAATCTCGTAGATAGTCTTCTGCGAATAATCTCCGCGCTTGGGCAGGCGAACGACGCGCGTGCGAGGAGTGGGCGAGTCGAATGCCATAGAGCCGTCCTTGACTGCAAAAATTAAGACCGAAGCCGAAAATGCAAAACGCGCAGCCCTCAGGCTGCGCGTCGCGAAGCACCAAAGAAACTACCGCCCAAAGAACGTAGCGTTCTTCTCCGTATACTCAGCCCATTTCTCCGGCAGGTCGTCAGCGGCAAAGATCGCCGAGACCGGGCACACGGGAACGCACGCGCCGCAATCGATGCACTCCACCGGATCGATGAAGAGCTGCACCTGCTCGCTATTGCTGGACTCGTCTTTCTTGGGGTGAATGCAGTCCACCGGACAGGCGTCGACACAGGCCATGTCCTTGGTGCCTATACAGGGTTCAGCAATAACGTATGCCATGACAAAATCCTCTTTAGGTTTCGTGTGGTTTTACCAAGATAATTGTACCGCGATTGCGCGCCGGACAAGCCGCCGCCAGAAATCGAAAAACAAAAACCGCCACGAGCAAAAAGAAACCGCAAAAAGAGGACTGGACACGACATTGCGAGCAACGTTTACTCAAAGAGATCGCGTTTTGCCCGCAAAACCTCATTGAAAAATCAATCAGGAGCATCCATGCGCTTCAAGTTTGGCCGGAAATTTTCCCTTTTCGCAGCTGCAACCATCGCACTCGCATCGGCGGCAACCGCCCAAACCGCCCCGCCCGTCACACTTGAAGTTCACCTCGATCAGGTCAAAGCAGAGGCCAGCCCAATGCTTCACGGCCTCATGACCGAGGAGATCAATTACTCCTACGACGGCGGACTCTACGCCGAGCTCATCCGCAACGGCGCAGTCCATCCGAATGACTCCTGGGGTCCATCCATCGAGCACTGGTCCCTGATCGAGCGCGGCGACTCCAAAGCCTCGTTCGCTTCGGACAAAACCACCGGTCCCAGCGCTGCGCTTCCGTACAGCCTCAAGCTCACCATCGATCGCGCCACCGAGACCGCCCGCGCGGGCATCGCCAACGCAGGCTACTGGGGCATTCCAGTGCGCCCCTCCACCACTTACCAGGGTTCGTTGTACGCCAAAGCCGGCTCAGAAACCAGTCCCATCCACATCGCGCTCGTAAACAACAACACCGGCCTCGAAGCCGCCCACTCTGACATTCCGGCCATCGGCGCCGTCTGGAAGCAGTACCGCTTCACGCTGACCACCGGCTCCGACCCGGCCTCATCCCTCTACCGGCTTGAGATCACCACCGGCCGCCCCGGAACCCTCTGGTTCAGCCTCGTCTCGCTCTTCCCGCCGACCTTTCACGACCGCCCCAACGGCAACCGTATCGACTTGATGGAAAAGCTCGCCGCCATGCACCCCGCCTTCCTGCGCTTTCCCGGAGGCAATTACCTCGAAGGCAACAGCATCAGCGAGCGTTTTGAATGGAAGAACACCATCGGCCCGCGCGTTGACCGCCCCACGCACCTCAGCCCCTGGGGCTATCGCTCCTCCGACGGCATGGGCCTGCTCGAATTCCTCGACTGGTGCGAAGACTTGCACATGCAGCCGCTGCTTGCCGTCTACGCGGGCTATTCGCTGCAGGGCGAGCACGTCACTCCCGGTCCCGACCTAGCTCCCTACGTCAACGACGCGCTCGATGAGATCCAGTACGTCACCGGAGACACCTCAACCAGATGGGGCGCAGAGCGCGCCAAAGACGGCCATCCCCAACCCTTTGCCCTGAAGTATGTCGAAATCGGCAACGAAGATCAGTTCGACAAATCGAAGACATACAACGAGCGTTTCGCGCAGTTCTACAAATCCATCAAGGCCAAATATCCCGATCTCCAGCTCATCGCCACCATGCCCGTCACCAGCGTCAAACCCGATGTCATCGACGATCACTACTACCGCAGCGCGCAGGAGTTCTACGCCGACGTGCATCACTACGACAAAACCGACCGCAGCGGACCAAAGATATTCGTAGGCGAATGGGCCACAATCGAAGGCAACCCCACGCCCAACTTCGGAGCCGCGCTCGGCGACGCCGCATGGATGACCGGCATGGAGCGCAACAGTGACGTCGTCATCATGTCCAGCTATGCGCCGCTCTTCGTCAACATCAATCAAGGCGCATCGCAATGGGGAACCAACCTCATCGGCTACAACGCGCTCGAAAGCTACGGCTCACCCAGCTACTACGCCCAGGTAATGTTCGGTACATATCACGGCGACCAGATTCTCGAAACGGAAGAGACGGGCACCGATCCAAAGCTCTTTTACTCCGTCACGCGCCAGTCACAGAACCACACCCTCTACATAAAACTCGTCAACACCAGCTCCGACCCGCAGCCCGTATCCATCATGCTCGACGGCGCGAAAAGCGTAGCCAAAGTCGCTGATGTAGTCACCCTGAGCGCAAAAACGCTCGCCGCAACCAACTCCATCGACCACCCAAAGAACATCATCCCCATCGAATCCCGCTTCGATGGAGTCTCCGGACAATTCACCTACGCCATTCCGTCCTACTCCATTCAAGTGCTGCGGCTCCAGGCAAATTAATCCTGCACCACAAAGAAGCGCAGGCCGGGCCTGCGCTTCTTTGTTTCTACCGCAAGCCTGACTACTTTTTCCCACCCTTGGGAACCACCTGAATCTCGAACACTCGCGGCCAAAGCTTCCCCGTAACAAAAACACGATTGTGCGCCGCATCATACGCAATCCCGTTCAGCACCGCGTCCGAGCTGCGAATTTCAATCTCCGGCAGAATCCCGCTGAGGTCGATCCACCCCACAACTTTGCCCGTCTCCGGAGAAATTCGCGCAATCTTATCTGTCATCCAGACATTGGCATAAATTTCACCATGAATATACTCAAGCTCATTCAACGCCTTCACCTGCTCGCCAAGATACGTCACGCGAACGCTCTTCACCTCCGCCATGGTCTCCGGATTGAGAAAGTGAAGCGTCTCGCTCCCATCGCTCAAAATCAGGTGCTTCCCATCCTGAGTCAGTCCCCATCCTTCCCACGGATAATGGAGCGTACGCAGCAGGCGAAAGCTCGCCCGGTCATAAACAAAAGCCACGTGCGCCTTCCACGTAAGCTGAATCAGCGTACTGCCCCAGTTGGTAAGCCCTTCCGCAAAGTATTGCGAAGGCACGCTCACCTCCTTCAGCACCCGCCCCGTCTCAAGATCATCCTCGCGCAGCGTCGACTGCCCATTCAGCCCGGTGCTCTCGTAAAGATGCCCGTCCAGATAAACCAGCCCCTGCGTAAATGCCTGCGCATCGTGCGGATAAGCACGCAGCACGCGATAACCATCGGCGGCCAGCGCGAAATTCGACACCAGGCAAAGCAGCACACAGAGCGCAGGCCGGCGAAGCAGCCCTAAAGTTATTCTTCTCTTCATGGGTCGGATTTCCTGATTCATTTTTCTTTATTCATGAGCGCGCGCTCTCTCAGCGCGGCAAACTCCGCAGGAGTAGGAATCGGCTCAAGCTCGCGTCCGGCAAACATCTCGCGGAAGAGTCCCAGCATCTCCTCGCGCAGCAAACCATTCGTCGCCAGCACTTCTTTGCTGTCCAGCCGAAAGGCGCTCCCGTCATAGCGGCTCATCGTTCCGCCCGCTTCGGTCACAAGCAGCGCGCCCGCCGCCGTGTCCCACGGATTCAGGTTGAACTCCCAGTACGCATCGATGCGCCCGCACGCCGTATACGCAAGATCGAGCGCGGCAGACCCCGCGCGCCGCACCCCATGCGAGCGAAGCGTGAATTGCTGATAGAAGTGAATGTTTGGATTGTCATGCCGCTTGCGGCTGGGAAATCCCGTCGCCACCAGCGCCTCGGCCAGCTCCCGCGTGCGCGAGACATGAATGCGCGCCCTATTCAGATACGCGCCCTTGCCCTTTTCGGCCGTGAACAGTTCATCCCGCAGCGGATCATAAAGCACCGCCGCAACCACTTCTCCATCCTCGGAAGCAGCCAGCGAAGCCCTGCGCCGCTCTAAACCCGCCCGCTCTAAACCCGCCCGCTCTAAACCCATAGACACGCAGAACACAGGAAATCCATGCGCAAAGTTCGTCGTGCCGTCCAGCGGATCAATGTACCACCGGTATTCGCTCTCCAGATGCGACCGCGTTCCCTCTTCGCCGTAAATTCCGTGCTCGGGGAAAAGCGCGTGCAGCCGTTCGACAATCAGCTTCTCTGACGCGCGATCCGCCTCCGTCACCAGGTCCACGTCGCTCTTGTACTCCGTCGCAACGCCTTTGCGGTAAAAGTCGCGCAGCAGCGCACCGGCTTCCAGAGCGATTTTTGACGCGGGAGTCGCAAAGGTCAGCGTATCCGGCGCGCTCACCCCAAATCTCCAGAGGGAGCCGCGTCGACTTCAACGGGCTTCCGGGGATTGCGCCGCCGCCCCTGCTCGGAGATCGTGCGAATCTGATGCTTGTAAATGAACAGATTCGGCTTGCCTTCGCGCGTCAGCCGAATCATGCGGTCGTCAAAGTACTCAATCCAGCCCGTCAGGTTTTCTCCGTCGCGCAGCTTCACGCACACCGGAATCTGCTTTTCACTCAGATAGCGCAGGTAAAGCGCCTCCTGCCCGGTTTCACCTGCCGGAGGAGCCTTCTGCCGCCGCCGCGATTTGTTCGTCAAAGACATAAATTCATTCTATCGGCAGCAGCGCCGCCCACCGCGTCGAACGCCCTCAAACGCTCAAGAACATTCGATGCCGAAAAATCTTATTGCGCTGCGTCCGGATAATATCCCGTGCGATTCTGCACCGTGTATGGCCCGTCTGTCTGGGTTGGATGCGTAAGCGTCACGGAAATGCTGCGAAACTGCGCACTCCGCCTCTTCGAATCGGGATAGTAGCCCAGCAAATACTGCGTCCGCAGGTCTTCAGACACCTTTCGGAACGCCTCCTCCAGATCGCCCGCATTCGCATAGTAGTATTTGCCGCCGGTCTCCTGCGACATCGTAATCATGGCATGCTCGCCGTCCGTGTCGCGCCCCGCATCGGCAAGAATGGGCAGGTCGATAATGCTGTAGACCATCACCTCGCCGCGCCGCGCCGCCTCCAGGGCCTGCGGATAATCGACCCCGTTCTTCGTGTTGCCGCCATCGGAAATCAGCACCAGCACCTTGCGCCCATGGTGCGGAGCAAGACTCTGCGAAGCCAGGTAAATCGCGTTGTAAAGCGCCGTCGCCGGACCAAAATCAAGATCGTCCAATCCCGCATCAATACGCCGCATATTCGCCGTGAACGGAACCACCTCGCGCACATCGGAGTTGAAGTCCATCAGATCAAGCCGGTCGCCCGTTCTCAGCATCGAGTGGACAAAATCGCGCGCCGCCGCTTTTTCTACCGGAATATCTTTACGCACGCTGCCGCTGGTATCAATGGCCAGAACAATCGACAGCGGCACATCCGTGTCGCGCTCAAAATAGGCGATCTTCTGCGCATTACCGTCCTCACACAAGGCAAAATCCTGCTGCGTTAACCCGCCCACCGGCGCGCCATTCGCATCCGTCACGTTCACAAATACATTCACCAGCCGAACATTCACCCGAATCGGAGGAGCCGTCTGCGCCCGCATCGTCTGCGGGGCCGCCAGCAGCAGCAAAGCAGAAATCCAAAGCTGTCTCAAGCAGAAATCTCCGGCGGAAACGGCTCGCCATCCGCCCAGACCGCTCCATCTTCGAAATGTTCTTTCTTCCAGATGGGCACCGTCTTCTTCAACGTATCGATAAGCCAGCGGCACGCATCAAAAGCTGCTCCGCGATGTGCTGCCGCAACCGCAATCAATACGCTGGTCTCGCCAACGTCAAGCTGGCCCAGCCGATGAACGAGGGCGACATCGCGAATACTGAAATCCTCCGCAGCCTTTACCGCCAGCGCGCGCATCTGCGCCAACGCCATCTCCTCATACGCCTCATAAACCAGATACAGAGTTCGCCGTCCGCGCGTATTATCGCGCACTATGCCGTCAAAAACCACGACAGCCCCATCTTCCCCGCGCTTGAGTCCGGCAACAATCGCCTCTGTCTCGATGCGCGCGCGCGTAAGCGCAACCATTTCCCGGCCACCACCGCTCACCGGCGGCAACAGAGCAACCTCGTCGCCCTCCGCCAGGACATGATCCGCAGAAACGTACTCGCGATTGACCGCAACCGCCACTGATTTCCAAAGCCCATCGCGCTCCGCGAAAGACTCGCAATAGTGATCAAGTAAATCGCCCACACAAGCCCCATCAGGCAGCTCAAGCGTTGCGGAAGATTCGGGAATAAGGTCTTTGAGAACCCCGAAGACAAGGATACGGACGCGCATATTTCTTTCAGAATACCCGCTCTGTTAGACGTACTTGCTGAAAGAGTGTTTCCTCTATCCGTTTGCCTGCGCCCACGACCAACGGGAGTGGCCACGCAAAGCAGTTGCCCGTGCGGCCAGCACTTCAGAATACCCGGTCTATTAGACGTACTTGCTGAAAGAGTGTTTCCTCTACCCGTTTGCCTGCGTCCACGACCAACGGGAGTGGCCACGCAAAGCAGTTGCCCATGCGGCCAGCACTTCAGAATACCCGCTCTGTTAGACGCGCTTGCTGAAAGAGTGTTTCTGCTACCCGGCTGCCTGCACCCCGGCAAACAGATCGTCCTCCGCCGGATACCACAGCCGTTCGCCCTCCACCCGCGCAAATGGAGTCAACTTGTGCGGCTGGCGACGGCTCTTTCCCTGTGCGGCGTAGGTGATGTCTTCCACCGCAATGCCGCGTACCGTAAGCGCATCGCCCACCAGCGAACGATGGCACCGCCACGGCACCGCCTCGGCGCACATCAGAGTGGTATGCGCGTGCGGCGCAGCCTTCAGCAGCTCATCAAGAGCCGCAGCAAACTCCGGCGTCTGCATGTAGTCGGCATAACCGCGAAAGCTCGCGTTGCGCCAGCCGGTATTGATCGAGTCCTTACGCGCATGGCGCAATCCGCCCAGGTCGCGGTGCCAGCGGTATTCAATACCGGCCGCCGCCAGCGCCGGTGCAAGATTCTCCTGCGCAAACTGCGGATTATGCCGCGATTTAGGCACCGTGCGAATATCGGCCAGCACGCGCACCTTGTTGTCTCGCAAGATGGCCAGAAATGTTTCGATGGGCAGTGTAGAGTGGCCAATGGTCAGCATCAGCGTTCACAAAAACGGCTGCCCGTCGATCCGCTCCGGCATCGGGTCTCCCTCGACATTCCGCCGGTTCGACGAGCATGTTTCTTTAAAAATACTCATTCAATGGACGCACCCCGGCAGGGAAGGTTTACAGCAGTGGCCCGGACACCCCTCGTGCCAGTTCCGCTGACGTATGTCAGTACCGCGGCAATTCCAAAAGGACTAAGATGCAGCCATTCCAGGGTTTTTGCAGTTATTGTGCATCGAGCGCACGGCGCAAATCTCAGGCTGCGCCACTTTGGAGGATTTGTATGAGCACGCTTGCCCCAACCGTCTCTGTCGGACCGGTGACCGTAAAGGAGCGTATCCAGTCGATCGACGTAATGCGCGGCGTCGCGCTGCTGGGCATCTTGACGATGAACATTCAGGATTTCTCAATGATCGGCGCCGCCTATATGAATCCCACGACATATGGCGATCTTCATGGGCTGAACTATGCAGTGTGGTACGTCTGCATGCTCTTCGCCGACCTGAAGTTCATGTCTATCTTCTCGATGCTGTTTGGCGCGGGTATTTTGCTGATGACCAGCCGCATCGAGGCGTCCGGACGGCGAGCGGGACCGCTGCACTATCGGCGCATGGGCTGGCTGGCCCTCTTCGGCTGCCTGCATGGTTATCTCTTATGGCCCGGCGACATTCTCTTTACATATTCCCTCGGTGGAATGGTGGCTTATCTCTCGCGTAAGTGGAAGCCCCGCACGCTCATCATCTCTGGACTCTTATTCACATCTGTAGCTACGGTGCTCGCTGTCGGGAGCTACGAATCAATGCCTTACTGGCCGAAGAAGTCGGTCGACCAGATGCGCGAGCACATGTGGGCTCCGTCGCCGGCAGCGGTCAATAAAGAGCTGGCAACTTACCGCAGCGGCTGGCTGGTCGAAGAAAAAGACCGCGTCGTGCAGAACGTGGGCATGCAGCTTCAGGGAAATATCTTCCTCGCCTTCTGGCGCGCCTACGGATTAATGCTGGTAGGCATGGGACTATTCAAGCTCGGCGTCTTCAGCGCAAAGCTGCCCGCGCGCATCTATGGATGGTTCATCGCGCTGGGGCTTCTGGTGGGACTTCCCATCATCGCCTTCGGCGTCCACAGGGAATTCGCCGATCACTGGGAGATGCGAAAAGCCTTCTTCCTGGACTTCCAGTACAACTACTGGGCAAGCCTGCTGGTATGCCTCTTTTGGATTGGACTGGTGATGCTCATCTGCCGGAAAGGATGGCTACCCGGTGCGCGGCGGCGCTTGGCAGCGGTGGGCCGCATGGCCTTCACCAATTACCTCACTCACACAATCGTCTGCACATTCCTCTTCTACGGCTGGGGACTGGGGCTCTTCGGCAAGGTGAGCCGCATAGAACAGTTCGGAATCGTGCTGGCAATCTGGGCAGCGCAATTGATCATCTCGCCCTGGTGGCTCGACCGCTTCCAGTTCGGGCCGTTCGAGTGGATATGGCGCTCACTAACCTACTGGAATCCGCAGCCGATGCGAAAACGCGCCGTGCTCGCGGTGGTACCGGCCGCATCGGAGGTATAAAGAAAATCCCGGGCGCGCAGTGCGAACCCGGGATCCCAGCCCTTCAATAGGGAATGTCAGGCGCTCGCCAATGTCAGGCGCCCGCGTGCTGCAGCACTTCTTCCCGCACCTGCTCATCCTGCTTTTCCTCGGACACAGTCCGAGGCAGCGCAATCGCCAGCACGTCCTCAATGCGGGTCGCGTAGTGGATAGTCACGCCGTCCGTCTGGTCCGGAGTCAGGTCTTCTTCCACATTCTGCCGGTTCTCCGCCGGCAGAATCACGTCTTTCACGCCTGCCCGTTTCGCCGCCAGGAACTTCTCCTTGATGCCGCCCACGGGCAGCACATTGCCGCTTAGCGTAATCTCGCCCGTCATCGCCGTCAGCGGACGCACCGGCCTGTCCGTCATCAGCGAAACCAGCGCCGTAGCCATGGTCACGCCCGCTGAAGGCCCATCCTTCGGAATCGCCCCCGCCGGAACGTGAATGTGAATGTCCACGTCCTTCGTGAAGTCCTCTTCCAGGTTCAGCGACTTGGCATTCGAGCGAACCCAGGTCAGCGCGGCCTGCATTGACTCCTGCATCACCTCGCCGATCTGCCCCGTCATCGTAAAGCCGCCCTTGCCCTTCATCCGGTTGGCTTCGATAAACAACACATCGCCGCCCGCCGGAGTCCAGGCCAGCCCCACCGCCACGCCGGAACGTTTCGTGCGCTCCGCAATTTCGGTGTCCACGCGGACCTTGATGCCGCCCAGAAACTCCTGCACAATCTCCCGCGTCACCGTCAGCTTGCCCGTGTTTCCTTCCGCAATGCGCCGCGCCTGCTTGCGGCACACTGTTCCCAGCAGCTGCTCCAGCCTGCGAACGCCCGCCTCGCGCGTGTAGTGCCGCACCATATAGGCGACCGACTCCTGCGGAAACTCAATGTTGTCCGCCGCGATGCCGTTCTCCTTGATCTGCCGCGGAATCAGATACCGGAATGCGATATGAATCTTTTCCTCTTCCGTATACCCCTGCAGCTCGATGATCTCCATGCGATCCAACAGCGGCGGAGGAATCGGGTCAAGCTGGTTCGCCGTGCAGATGAACAGCACCTTCGACAAATCGAACGGCTGGTCCAGATAGTTGTCCCGGAAGGTGTTGTTCTGCTCCGGATCTAGCGTCTCTAAAAGGGCTGAAGACGGGTCGCCCCTGAAGTCGCGTCCCAGCTTATCGATCTCATCCAGCATGAAAACCGGATCGTTCGCTCCCGCACGGCGCAGGTTCTGAATAATCTGCCCCGGCAACGCGCCGATATACGTCCGGCGATGCCCCCGGATCTCGGCTTCGTCATGCATCCCGCCCAGCGAGATGCGCTGGAACTTGCGATCGAGCGCACGCGCAATGCTGCGCCCCAGCGAAGTCTTGCCCACGCCCGGAGGCCCCACAAAGCACAGAATCGGTCCCTTCATGTCCGGCTTCAAACGGCGTACCGAAAGATAATCCAGAATCCGGTCCTTCACCTTTTTCAGGTCGTAGTGGTCCTCATCCAGAATCTGCTTTGCCTTCGCAATATCCACCGCGCTGCCCGAAGACTTCGACCACGGCAGCACCGCCAACCACTCAATATAGTTCCGCGTCAGCGAGTAATCCGCCGCCATGGGAGACATCCGCGAGAGCCGGTTCAGCTCCTTCAGCGCCTCCTTCAGCGTCTCCTCCGGCATCCCGGCAGCCTCAATCTTCTTGCGAAGCTCCTCGATGTCCTTCTGGCCTTCGTCCGCGTCGCCAAGCTCTTTCTGAATGGCCTTCATCTGCTCGCGCAGATAGTAGTCGCGCTGCGACTGTTGCACCTGGTCCTGCACCTCGGACTGAATCTTGTTGCGGAGCTGCTGCACCTCGAGCTCTTTCGCCAGATGCTTGTTCACCCGCTCCAACCGGGCAGTAATGTCCGGAGTCTCCAGCAACTCCTGCTTATCCGTCGTCGCCAGGAACGGTAAAGACGAGGCAATGAAGTCCACCAACCGGCCCGGCTCGTCGATATTCATCGCAATCGTCTGCAATTCGTCCGACAACGTGGGCGATGCAGTCACGATCTGCTGAAACGCCGAGAGCACATTGCGCTGCAGCGCCTCAAGCTCCGACCCCTTCGCCGGATGAATCTCGGGAACTACCTCGACCGAAGCCGTCATGAACGGTTCAATCTGTGAAAACGTCCCCAGCTTCACCCGCTCCGTGCCTTCCGTAAACACAAAAAGGCTCTGATTCGGCATCTTGACGACCTTGTGAATCGTCGCCAGGGTGCCGTAAGCATAAAGATCGCTGGGCTGGGGCGCATCCATGCGCGCGTCGCGCTGCGCGACCACAACAACGCTCTTTTCGTCGCCGATCGACTGGATCAGCTGGATCGAACTTTCACGCCCTACGGTCAAGGGCAAAACAGCATGGGGAAACAAAACGGTATCGCGAACGGGAAGAATAGGCAGAGCCTTATCTTCGGAGCGTTCTTCGCGCTGGTTACGATCACTGGGATGGATGACACTTAAAAAGTCGCTGGCCATGAGTCCCTTTCTATCAAATAATTAGCTATTAGACTCTTCAGGGTTCGATTCGGTCGCAGAAAACGCAACTCAGGCCCGCCGGATGCTCGCATTCAACAACTTAACTCAAAATGGGTGGGGAACGACTGCCGCAACCGGCCTCTATTCCTAAGATGCAAGTACGCGCCCGGCGCAGTCCCAGTTCCCCACGCAAACTTCATCGGCAGGGTCGGGAGTAAGTTGAAAATCTAATCTTCTTTCCCAAAATAGCCATCGAGCGGGACGGCCAGTCCTAGGCGGAACGATAACGCCCTAGTTCCTTGACCATCGAACAGTGCCCCGCCAGCAGTTCGATCGCGGCATCCGCCACCTCGGGAGAAGTAAGCTGGTAGTCGGCAAAAAACACGTACTGCCAGGGTCGCCCGTGTACCGGCCGCGATTCGATCCTCGTCAAATTCGTCCCCTGGCTGGCAAAAACCTCCAGCGCCGCCACCAGCGTTCCCGGACGGTTCTCAACCGTGAACGCCAGGCTCACCTTATCCGGCCTGGGATCAACCCGCACCATGCTCCGCTTCCGGATCAGAAAAAAGC
Source organism: uncultured Acidobacteriaceae bacterium (assembly GCA_963743135.1). Lineage (GTDB taxonomy): Bacteria > Acidobacteriota > Terriglobia > Terriglobales > Acidobacteriaceae > Silvibacterium. Next base: position 420,180 of record CAVUON010000005.1, on the reverse strand, counting down.
GCGTGTAGTTCTCCGGATTATCCTCGATATCCGCTGCCAGAATCTCTCCGCCGTAGTGCAGCGCCGCCTGCGCGCTGGCAATGCCTGCCGCGTGCGCATCGCGCTGTTCCATTAATTGCTTCACGCTGCCCGCCGTATCGTAAAACGGAACCGCCTCCATGCGCGGATGCCGCGCAAGAAAAAGCCGGCACTGCGCCAGCGCCACCGGATGCGAGGACACGCGCTCAATCTGTTCAATCGAAGCGCCGGGCAGCGCAATCAGGTTGTGGCGAATCCGCAGCAGCGATTCGCTCTCAATTGCGACATCGTGCGCCAGCAGCAGATCGTAGTGTTCCGCCACCGGCCCCGCAAGTGAATTTTCAATCGGAATCACCGCCGCATCCACGCGGCCTTCAACGACCGCCGCAAAAACTTCCGGCGATACCGCGCACGGAAAAATGGTTGCCTCAGGTGCAACTTTCAGTGCGGCTTCATGACTGAACGATCCCGGCTCTCCCTGAATGGCAATGCGCATTAACGTGTGTCGTTCCTCAAAATTCCGATTGTACGGCAACCCCAATCAAACTCGACGCACCTTATCACACCGTAGACGGTGCAGGTAGACACAAACGAGGAGAACGAACAATGCTCTGGACGATTTTTGTAATTCTTTTGGTGCTGTGGCTGGTGGGTCTGGTTAGCTTCCACGCCATCGGCGCCTACATCCACATCTTGCTGGTGTTGGCTCTAGTAGTGCTGGTCATTCAGTTGATCAGCGGTCGAAGAAGCGTTTAACCCAGCCGCAGCGAACGGGCATGCGGACACAACGCACGACAAACCGGATCAAGGGGTAAAAAATATGAACAAGGATGAGATAAGCGGTAAAACAGAGCAGGTAACGGGCAAGGTGAAGCAGAAGGTTGGCGAAGCGGTCGGAGATCAGGGCATGGCCAACCGTGGAGTAGCCGACCAGGTCAAGGGCGCTGCCAAAGAGACGTGGGGCAACGCCAAGGAAGCGGTCAACGATGCTGCTGCCGACCGCAAGCGCGAAAGCGAAATGCGCGCCAACGAGGCGAGGGAAAATTTGTCAGACAAAGTGCAGGACGCTAAGAATCGCGTCAACGAAAAGATCGACGAGCAAAGAGCAAAGCGAGCTTGAGCGCGCAAAACACCGCCGCTCCGCATGAAGCATTTCTCCGGTACTTGGGTAGCGATGCCAGCTCCCACAGGCGGCCTCTTCCCTCAGGACCTTAACGATCCTCCGGAATAGACCTCTTCTGGCAATTCAGGCAAGGGTTATCACTACCGGAGAGGTGCTTTTAGCGCCCGACTTAACTGCAAAGGCCCGCGAATTTATTGCGGGCCTCTTTTTTTGACGCGCGCTTTTATTGCAGGCGAAGCAGCAGGTCGACCGCCACAAACCCGAAAAACACGATCGAGATCACACCGTTCATCGTGAAGAAAGCGGCGTTCAATCTCCGCAGGTCGCCTGGAGAAACAATCAGGTGCTCATACAGCAGCAGCGCCGCGACAATCGCAACCCCCGCCAGTGCGAAATGCCCCAGCCCAAAGCTTTTCACCAGCCATAGCAACAGCGCCAGCATCAAAACATGCAGCAGGCGCGCAATCCAGAAGGCCGCCGCAATCCCGAACGTCGCAGGCACGCTGAACAAACCGTGAGCGCGGTCATGCGCGGCATCCTGACACGCATAAAGCAGATCGAAGCCCGCCACCCAGAACATCACCGCCAGCGTCAGAATCAGAATGCGCGGGTCCAGCGCCCCCCGCACCGCAATCCACGCCGCCGCGGGAGCAATTCCCAGCGCCAGCCCCAGCGCCAGGTGCGACCAGCGCGTAAACCGTTTCGTATACGAGTAAGAGAAGATCACCGCCAGCGCGACGGGAGACAGCAGCAGCGTAAGCCGATTCAGCTCCGCCGACGCCAGCACAAAAACCGCCGCCATCGCCAGCGTGAATCCGCCAACAAATCTGCGTGAAAGCAGTCCCGCCGGAATGGCCCGCGACCGGGTGCGCGGATTCTCGCTGTCGAGCGAAGCATCGGCCCAGCGGTTAAAAGCCATCGCCGCCGACCGCGCGCTCACCATGCAGACAATAATCCACACAACCTGCATCGCATGCGGAAGGCCGCCTGCAGCCAGCATCGCGCCGGTAAGCGCAAAGGGCAGCGCAAAGATCGAGTGCTCCCACTTGATCATTTCAAGCGTAGTGCCCATGCTGCGGAAGAAACCCATACCTTCAGTCTATCCAAAGGACTGGAGGACCGGCCCTCCCGTTGGTCGGGAACCGGATCTTCGATCCACGACCAAAGGGAGTGGCCACAAAACTCAACACCAGGATGGCGCCTTCCCACCCCGGCACGCGCGCTGTCCGCGTGCTGGGGTGGGAAGGCGCGTATCGCTGGACGCGCAGTCCCTATTTCTCTGGAGCCTGACCCGCAACCTGTAAGTCATTTGTGACCTTGAACACGCCCGAAACGCCATTGGCTCGGATTCCCGCCATATTCTTGTCCGCCTGCGAATTCACAACGCCAAAAAGCGTCACGTTGCCGTTCTGCACCGAAATGCGAATCGGCTGCGCCGGATCGATTGCATACTTGTTCAGCGCCGCGAAACCGTACACCGCACGATACACCGCTCGCCGAATCCGATCGTCCATCGGCGATACCGGATCAATCTGAATATCGTTGATCACGTCTTTCACGCCCTTCATATACGACGCGATCGCCACCGCTGAATCCGCGTCGACCGGGCCATAAGCGTGACCCGCCAGCCTGACCGCGCCATTCTGCACCTGCACGCTGATCGCGTTGAACGGAAGCGTGCCGTATCCCGCGCGGTCATATTGAATCGCCTTCACCAGCTTCTGCTGAAGCTGCGCATCGGAAATCTCCGGCCCGGCAACCTGAATCTCGTTATCGACCGCAACAACGCCCTTCGTGCGATGCACCCGCGTATCGGCCTGCTCCTTATCAGCGAAAACATTCACCGTGCCCGTCAGCTTCACCACTCCATTATTGACAGCCACCTGAATATTCTTGAACTGCGACTTTTTCAACGTCTTATTGATGATCTCCGCGCGAAGATTGTTATCCGTGGCCGTGGACTGGCTGAAAAGCAAAGCACTCGGTGTAACCATCGCGGGCCCGGCCAGCATGAGAGCAGCAACTACAAGTGGAACCAGACTGCGTTTCATCGTCCTCATCGTCAAAACTCCTCCTTATATCGTTTGCCCGGCGGCTTCAAACTCATGAATCCACAACCTATGATGAAAAGGCCCGCTTTGCAGATGCAAGGCTACTCGCTTTTTTCCGAAGCGGCCAGCCAGTTTCCCTCCGAGCCTCAAACTCCGCGCCAAGCCTCCAGCGCCCGCTCCAGCCGCACCCCCCGCGAGGCCTTCAGCAACACCACATCTCCCTCCCGCACCGCCCCGCGCAGCCACAGCCCAGCCTCCTCCGGAGTCTCGAAGAACAGCGACTCCGCGCCCGCGCCGCTGGCAGCTTCCGCCAGATATCTCGCGTCCCCGCTCACCCCGGCAATCAAGTCGATTCCCGCCTCCGCCGCGTCCCGTCCGCACGCCGCATGCAGCTTATCTGACTCCGGACCCAGTTCCAGCATCGCGCCCGCCACCAGAATCCGGCGTCCCTTTTTTCCCACCGGCATCGCGGCCAGCGTGCCAATCATCGCCCTGAGCGCCTCTGGATTGGAGTTGTAGCAATCATTGATCACCGTGGCGCCGCCGATCGTTAGAATCTGTCCGCGCTTGTCTTCCGGCCGCAACTCAGCAAGCGCCCTGCAGCAGGTTTCAAGGGGAATCCCGGCTTCCACCCCCACCGCAATGGCCGCCAGCGCGTTCGCCACGTTATGCTCGCCCAGCAGATGCAGATGCAGCCTTGCGTGGTGCGCCCCGGCCAGCACCTCCATGTCCTGTCCCTCCACGCCCAGCGAGACAATCCCCTGCGCGCGCGGATCGGCACACGGTCCGCGCCCGTAATAAATGGTCTTTCCGCGAAAATCTCGCCCGAACTGCGAGACATAAGCGTCATCGCAGTTCAAGAACGCCACGCCATGCGCGGACAACGCCGCTACCAGCTCATACTTTGCGCGCGCGATTTCGGCAATGCCGCCGTCAAAGTTCTGCACGTGAGCACTGCCCACATTGGTCACCACGCCCCAGTCGGGAGCCGCAATGTGCGCCAGCGCCGCAATCTCTCCCGCATGTGACATGCCCATCTCAATTACGGCCACATCGTGGGTCATCTCCAGCTTCAGCAATTGCAGCGGCAGGCCATATTCATTATTGAGATTCCCCTGCGACTTCAAAACGGAAAATTTTGCGGACAGAACTGTGGCCACGGCGTCCTTGGTCGTAGTCTTCCCCGCCGACCCGGTGATGCCGATCACCCGCTTGCCCCAGTGCCTCCGCACCGCCGCCGCCAGCTGCTGCAGCGCCTTCAAAGTGTCTTCCACAATCAGCAGTGGATGACTTCCCGCCGCAATCCGCGCCGAGGTAAGGCTTCTCCGCGAAACCACCGCCGCCACCGCGCCCCGCGCGATCGCAGCCGCCACAAAATCTTGTCCGTCAAAGTGTTCGCCCTTCACGGCGAAAAACAACTCACCAGCGGCGATCGTGCGCGAATCGATGGAGTAGCCCGTAGCCGCAAGGCCATCGGCGCCCGCGCCTTCAAACTCGGCGCTGCTCCAGTGCGCGATCTGTCGCAAGTCGAGTTTCATGCGCCCTCTCCCGCACGCTGCAACTCCCGCAACGCGTCCAAGGCCACTGCAACATCGTCAAACGGAACCGTACCGCTCTTCAGCGTCTGCGTCTTCTCATGGCCCTTGCCCGCCAGCAGGACAATATCTCCCCGCCGCGCCTGTTTCAGAGCCATCCCAATCGCATGTTCACGGTTCGCTTCGAGAATATACCGTGTGCCCGTCGCGTCAAGTCCCGGCACCACATCCCGCAGAATTGTCCCCGGCTCCTCGCTGCGCGGATTGTCCGATGTCAGAAAAACCAGGTCGCTTCCTTCGCCCGCCGCGCGCCCCATCAGCGGACGCTTCGTCCGGTCGCGATCCCCGCCGCATCCGAACAGCGTAATCACGCGTCCGTCCGTCCCGTTCACAAATTCGCGAGCCAACGCCGTCAGGTTGCGCAGCGCGTCGTCGGTGTGCGCGTAATCCACCACCACTGTAAAAGGCTGTCCCGCATCGACTGTCTCAAAGCGTCCCGGTACGCACTCGAGTGACGCCACGCCGCTCTGGATCGCATCAAGCGACAGATCCCTTGCATACGCCGCCGCGCACGCCGCCAGCAGGTTATAGACATTCACCTTCCCGGTAAGCCGCGTGCGGATCTCGACAGATCCTGCGGGCGTCTCCAAAACAAACCGCATCCCGCTCGCTGTCATCGCCACGTCGCTGGCGCGAAACTCGCCCGATCCCAACCCATAGGAAAAAATCTCGCTGCCGGCCTCCCGCGCCGCCAGCGCCAGTTCCGTTCCGTAAGCATCATCGATATTCAAAACCGCCACGCGCGGCGCCCTCAACATGCTTCCGTCAAAGAGCTTTCGCTTGGCCGCAAAGTAGTTCTCCATCGTGCCGTGAAAATCCAGATGGTCGCGGGTGAGGTTTGTAAATATCGCCGTATCGAAGCCCAGGCCGTACACACGGCCCTGCTCCAGCCCATGCGACGAAACCTCCATCACCCCCTCCGTCGCCCCCGCGTCTACGCCTTCACGAAACAGCGCCAGCAGATCGCGCGACTCCGGCGTCGTATGCGGCGACGAGCGCACCGCCCCCGCCACGTGGTATTCAATCGTCCCCACCAGCACCGTTTCGCGGCCCGCATGATTCAACATCGCGTCCAGCAGAAAAGCCGTCGTCGTTTTGCCGTTGGTTCCGGTTACTCCGCTCAACGCCAGTAAATGTTCGGGATGAGAAAAGAATTTCGCGGCGGCTACGGCCAGCGCCCTGCGTCCATGCCTGACTTCAGCCAATGAAATCTGAGGAAATCGCAGCGCAGTTTCATCGAACGCTTGCGCTGAATCCGTAATCACCGCAACAGCGCCCGCCTCTACAGCCCGCGCAATGTACCGGTTTCCGTCTGTAGACTCGCCTCGCATGGCCAAAAACAGGCAGCCCGGTGCAACGCGGCGCGAGTCATACTCAACGCCCGTAACTTCGGCGCTCCCGCCCGCGCGGCGCACACACTCAACCTGTCGTAGAACCTCGTCAACGCGCATAGCAAGTGAGACTTACTATATCTGTTGGTATTTTCCATGTACGCTCACGATATTGTCATCCCGACCAGAGAGAGGGCCACAAAGCTAGCCCAAAATGGCGCGGAGCGCGTACAGCCGTGCGGCCAGCACTCAACGCCCGAACTGAACCACAATCTCGGTCCCCGCCGGAACCACCGTCCCTGCCGCCGGAACCTGCTGGCGCGCAATGCCGGAGCCGACCACCTGCACCCCAAGCCCAACCGCGCCAGCCTGTTCGATCACCGTCCGCACCGGCTGCCCCAGCAAAGACGGCACCGCAATACCCTTCCCCGACCCAACCACAACCGAGCCCTTAGGCGCACTATTTTCAGCTCCGGAAGAAGAAGAAGAAGAAGAACCTTGCGCAGAACTCACCGCGGCCGCATTCCCGCTCGGCAAATCCGAAGCCGCAGCACCCTGCGATGAAGGCGCCTTAGAATCGCCAACCGAAGCCGCATCCGCATCCAAACGAGCGCACGCATCCGTTTTCGATACCGGCAGCAGGGCAGGAGCCGCCACCGCCGCGCGCAGCGGATCGTCCGCCGGCAGATGGTTCACCTCATCAAACAGCGAATCCAGATCGTCCAGATGCTGCGCTGGCTCTTCTCCCACCACCGGATGGCTTTCGAGACTCGCCATCTCTGTCGTAGATTTCACATCCTCATCGTGCGGCACGCCCAGATACTCCAATATCTGCTGCGCCAGCTCATGAAAAACCGGCGCACTGGCCGACGTTCCATAGTGAAACTGATACGAGGGCGAATCCATCACCACCACAATCGCGATCGCCGGATCATTCACCGGCGCGAATCCTACAAACGACGCCACATACTTCGTCTTCGAGTACGTATGCGTCAGCGGATCGATCTTCTCCGCCGTTCCCGTCTTGCCCGCCGCGCTGTAGCCGTTGAGCTGCGCCGGAATTCCGGTTCCGTGCTCCACCACGCCTTCCATCATCTTCCGCATCTCCGCCGAAGTCAGCGTCGAGATCACGCGATGCGCGCCGTCCGGCAGCGGATTGGGAATATCGTGCTCCGGATGGAATGCCGCCGCCACCAGTTGCCCGTTCTCCGCCTCGCCGGAGCTCTGCAACAGAATGTGCGGCGGCAGATACATGCCCCCATTTGCAATCGTCGACGCCATGGTTATCAGTTGCAGCGGCGTCACGCCGATCTCCTGACCCATCGGTATCGATCCAATCGTCGTCGGATTCCATCGCCGCGGCGGCTTCAATAGCCCGCGCGTCTCCGCAGGCAGTTCAATTCCCGTGCGCTCGCCGAATCCAAAGGAGTGAATGTATTGGTAAAAGCGATCCGGCCCCATGCGCTCAGCCAGCTTGATCGCGGCCACGTCGCTCGACTGCTCCAGCGCCTGCGTCGTCGAAAGCACATTATGAAAGCGGCTCTCGTAATTGATCGCATCGCGGTCATCATGCACAATCCGTCCCGCAACATTAATCTGGCCGCCCTGCGTATCGATCATCGCGTCCGGCGTCGTCACATGCTCTTCCAGCGCCGCCGAATAAGCCACCAGCTTGAACGTCGATCCCGGCTCGTACACATCGCTCACCGCGTGATCGCGCAGCAGGCTCGAATTCGCATGGCGAAAATCATTCGGATTAAACGTAGGCCGCATCGCCAGCGCCAGAATCTGTCCCGTGTGCGGATCCTGCACAATCACCGTGCCGTTCAGCGCGTGCGTCCGCTCCATGTTGCGGTCCAGCGCCCGCTCGGCCATGAACTGGATATTCTCGTCAATGGTCAGCACCAGGTTCTCGCCCGGCAGCGGATCGCGCTCCGTGCTTCCCAGCACATGCCGTCGAGCATCGAGCGCCGTCAGCATCCGTCCCGGCGTGCCGTGCAAATCGTCGTTGAATTCCTCTTCAAGGCCGCCCAATCCGTTATCGTCGATGCCCACGTAACCCAAAACCTGAGCGGCAATCTGGTTATCCGGATAAAAGCGCTTGAATTCTTTCTGGAAATAAATGCCTTTCAGGTTCAGCGCCTTCACCTTGCTGATGATCGCCGGATCCTGCTTGCGCGCAATCCACGCAAAGTTGCGCGAGTCGTTCAGGCGCGCCAGAATCTGCTTTTCCGTCGTGAAGTTATCTGTCGGATCGGTATGGACGATCTTCGCCAGCGCCGCCGCCGTCTCCGGCCTCTGCGCGCCTATCTCCGACGGCACCGCATATATCGAATCCACCTGCACCGTCATCGCCAGCTCATGCAGGTCGCGGTCATACAAAATGCCGCGTCGCGGAGCCACCTCGAAGCTATGCTCCTGTTCGTGCGCAGCCTGTTCTACGTAGTAATGATGGCGAATTAGCTGGATCCAGACCAGACGCCCGCAGATCACCACGACCCAGAAAACCAGCAGGGCCATCACCAGGAACACGCGCCCGCGGCGCATCGGCGTAACCACGCCCGGCTCAGAAACAGAATGGGAAGAAGAAGAAGAAGGAGAGAACGATAGACGCTTCACTGCTGCGACCGGCTCCCTCCCTTAAACAAATATTACCGGATAGAAGGCAGCAGGGGATGCGCCTCCGCAAGCACCGGAGCACTGGGATCGACGCTCGCATCCGGACGAACCACCTGTCCCGGTGCCGGAATCGCGAGCCCAAGCTGACGCGCCAGTTGATCGATCCGTCCCGGATCGCCCAGCTGCGCTTCCGTCAGCCGAAGCTGCCGGTTCTGTTCCTCAAGCTGTTGCAGAGCCGCCTTCTCTGATTCAATGTGATACCCGTACTCAAGCGAGCTCAGGTGCTGCCATCCATACATCATGATCAGGCCAAACAGCAGCGCCATCGCGCAGGCAAACGTGCGCATCTCTTTGAAGCGCTGGGGATCGGCGGCCTTCACCAGCCGCGAATTATCGAACCGCTTCGCGAACAGCACCTCAGGCGTGGGGCCGCGGCGCGCGCGCTGCTGCGCCGCCATCAACGCCTGATTGCGATCCAGAAGCCGGTCGATATTTTTCCGCCCATACTCAAAACCGGTCTGCGCTGCAATTGCCTGTGTCGCCATAATCTCGTCTCCAAACTGCTCACATCTGTTCCCGAACTTCCACTCCCCCTTCGAACGACCGGGCCTGGGCCGCTGATATTTAGGAGGGAGAATCGTACGAGGTATCGTCTTTCGCCATGTAGTGCGGCAGGACGACCCCGGCCCGATGCTCTTGGTACAACCATTGGTGATCAGCTGCCTTCGCTGATCCCTAATCCCCAATGGCTAAATCTCTGCTTTCCTCTCCGCCGCCCGCAGCTTCGCGCTGCGTGCCCGCGGATTGCGATCCGTCTCCTCCGCCTCCGCCGTCACCGGCTTCCGCGTAAGCACTTCATAAATTCCCTGCTGCGCCCCTTCGCGCAATGCATCCTTGGCACGCCGGTCTTCGAGAGAGTGGAAGCTGATCACCACCAGCCTTCCGCCGGGCTTCAACAACCCCGGAGCCGCCTTCAGCAGCGCATCAATCTCGTCCAACTCGGCATTTACGTAAATTCGAAGAGCCTGAAAAGTCCGCGTCGCCGGATGAATCGTATGCCGAGCACCCTTCGATTTCATCGCCGGGGCCGCAGCCGCTACCACTCTGGCAAGTTCCGCCGTCGTCGTAATCGGCCGGGCCCTGACAATGGCTCTGGCGATTCTCCGCGACCTCCTTTCCTCTCCGAATTCGTAAATCAGGTCGGCGAGTTCCTTTTCGCCGAACTGGTTTACCACCTGTGCGGCGGTCAGCCCCTGGCGCGGATTCATCCGCATATCCAAAGGTCCGTCCGCCTGAAAACTGAATCCTCTCTGTGCCTCGTCGAAGTGCATCGAACTCGCTCCGAAATCGGCCAGCAGACCGTCTATACTTCCCGGCTGTAAAAGCTCCGCGGCTTGCGAAAATTCAACATCGTGAAAAATCATTTCCGGCATCGCCGCACCCAGCTCCTCCAGCCTCTCCTTCGCCCGCGCCATTGCCTGCGGATCGCGGTCAAAGCAGATCAATCTGCCCCGCGGTCCCAGCAGTCGTGCAATCGCGCTCGAATGACCCGCTAGCCCCAGCGTCGCGTCAACATAAACGCCGCCCGGGCGCACATTCAGGAATCGGATCGCTTGTTGTAAAAGAACTGGCACATGCCGCTCATGCTCGATCATGTGCTCCCCCTGAGGGGTTTTCTTAAAGTCCAAACCCTGCCAGCGCCTGCTCGTCTTCCGCAGTCAGCGGATTCGCGTTCATGTTCTCGACAAACGCCTCGCGGTTCGCGACCTCAAGGTACGTCTGCTTCCCGAACACCACCACGTCTCCCACCACGTTGGCCTTCTCGCGCAGAATCTGCGGCAACAGCAGCCGGCCCTGCCCGTCCATCTCCGCTTCCTGACCGAAATAGTTCAACCGGTCCATCAGCTTTCTCTTCGCAGGATCAAAATTGGGAATCGCTGCAAGCTTCTGTTCAACCTTTTCCCACTCCTGCATCGGGTAAATCTCCGCGACCCGCCCATCCTTGCTCGTGATGTAGAAACGGCCGTTATAGCTCTCGTCGATCCGGCGCTTGAAATCCGCCGGCAGCTTGAGCCGCCCTTTCTCATCCACTCGGGTTGGGTGATTGCCGCGAAACATTGTTTTCTGCTCCGGTCGAAACCGCCTCTCAAACCGCCGTCTGCCCTCTCTATCGGCAAATCTTGGTTGAGAGTCACTAGGTTCTCTCCACTTTCGACCACTTTCATCCACATCCTAGCGCAGCAAATCGCTGCGTCCAAGTGGAAAAACGCCGAAATCCGGCCTTAAATGTTTGAGAAATCAGGAAGAAACGGAAAAAAGCAAGAAAAAGTCGTCCCCTAGGGGATCCTTAGGCGATAACCCACTACATATTGTGTTTACTTATTTGGTTCTCATCCTCTTGCCAGATTACAAAACTCAGGGTAGGCGAAACTTTTGCGACAATCCCCTTTTCAGAGTCATCCGCGATGCCGGCGCCACTCCCGAAGCCGCATCTGCACATGGAAAATCAGGTAAATCACAACCGCCACGTTCACGACGGTAATGCCGACTCTGACCCACGTCACATGCCGCGCAATCTCAAAAAACTCCAGCGGCAGGAACAAAATCGAAACACCGAGCGTCACAAACTCTGCCCATATTTTCCGCAGAATCAGCCCAACACCCTCCAGAATATCCAGCGCCGCGTGGGCAAAGACTGCCGCGCCGATCAACTTCAGGCGATGTGGATTGATCAGCGCGACCTTATCCAGAAACAGGCTCGTAAGCCGCCCCTCCGAATCGAACTGCAGGGCCGCAAGCAGACGAGCGACCTCATCCACCAGGTCTTTGTGCAGCATGCGGATCACGCCGACTCCCAGCAGGACAAACAGCGCCGCCTCGATCAGCTTGAAACCGCCAATCACCACCAGCCATCGGTCATAGTTCGAGATAGGCGCGCGTCGCGCGGCGTGCGTGTCGGTAGACATCGTGGGTACAGCTACAGGATAAATGCTGCGCCTTGTCCACTGTGACGTTTCAGTCGGACCCCTCTCCGGTCCGCCTTTTCTCTCGCATTATGTGCTACCAGGAATAATGAACCGTGTAGCTCACCTCTTGTTGGCCGTGCGCGGGAACGGCAATCGGAAAAGCCACGGTTGAGCTGTCCTTCTTCTCGAAATTCGAGCTTTTCTCGACAATATCCCAGTTCGCCGCCCGGAACAGATGTTCGAGCACCTCCACATCCACCGGCTTGTCTTTGGCATTCTTCACCGTGATCGTGTACGACTCGTCAATCGTCCGCTCGCTGGAATCCACGTGGAATGCCGTCCTCTTGCGCTCGCCCGTCACATCAAACGCCGTTCCCGTTGAGAGCTGAACCTTGCCGTCCTCCGGAGTATGGTCAATATTGTTTTCGCCCACAAACTCCATCTGTCCGTCAGTATCGCGCCGGTAAAAACGTATCAGCCCCGCGGGGAGCGGCATGCCCAGGTGGTTTTGCTTGCTGTTCACAAACTCCTGCAACACACGCACGTGTTGTGTATTAGACAGACCATAATTCTGGTCCGTCCACGCACTGTTGTAAGACCAGTTCGTCGGAAGGTTCTCCACGCCGTCATAAACGTACGTGCGCTTTACCGGTACGTCGGTTGCACGCAGAAATTCAATCTGCTTCGTCTCGCGGTCCTTCAGCGTCACCACTCGATTCAGGTCATAAAGATGAAAGTCATCGAAGGATTTTTGCGTAACCCCCGGCGGCGCAGCACTCGCCATCGCAACCCCACCGACCGCTCTACCCATCATCTCGATTCGCTGAACCACCGCCACGTTTCCCGCCATCAGCTTCACCCGCGCATCCGTAAAATCCGTACCGCTATTGTTGCTGATCGTTACCCATCCCACCACATCCATTGCCTCCGTGCCCGACACTGCCGCTGAAGCAGTCCCCGCCACCACGTTATACGTGGCGTTCCAGTTAAACCCATGCGTCAGGTAGCTCAACTCAGCCGGGAAATGTGCTGAATCCTTCGAATAAATCTCCCAGCGCAACGTCGGCTTCAGCAGCAATCCGTCAGTCGACGCGGGAAACTGCGGCAGCCCCGGCAACTGGAACTGCATCTTGCCGTCGACCTCAATCAGCGGCTCATTCCCGTTCGCATCCGCGCGCAGAATCTTTCCCTGCACCGTGTCCACCTTATCCCCGCGCACCACCTGAAAATCAATCGTCTGTCCCTCGTATTTCTGGAGCATCCACGACTGCGTCGCAATCGCGGCGTCGTAGTTCTGCTCAACAATTTGTACTGCGTTCCGCTCTGAAGGATCGCGCAGCACAACCGAATCCGGCTCCAGCTGGCTCGTAACCTTGGTCGTCGTGACTTCATTCGACCCCGCCTTCAGGTCAAGATCAACCGAAGTCCGCACAACTGCGAGATCGCTGTTGTAAATCGTGAGAGCTGTGCCGCTGGTTTGGTTTTGCTGTGCGCCGGCTGAAATGCACGACGCTATGAGAAGGCAGAAAATCGTTCGTTTCACAAATCCTCCCGACCGTATCTCTTTGGACACCGAAGGATAGCGCATTGTTTCCGCAAAACGACTGGTAAGAATGGCTGCAAACTGAGCAACAGCTAATGAAGGCAAACTGCGTGCGAGGCTGGGCTTTCGCTGGAGCCCCTACCCACGACCGACGGGAGTGGCCACAGAAGTCAGCTCAAGGATGGCGCGAACCGGGGCCCCCAGCAAGCGCGGTTTTCGCGTGCTGGGGTGTCAAACGCGTATGCCTGGAAGGCCAGTCTCGTTTCAAATAGGGGGCAAGCTTTTCCAGCGCAGCTTCCACGCTCACGCCATTGGCCGCGCGCAGCTGGTCCACCTTGCCATGCTCAACAAAATGATCGGGCCAGCCAATGCGGACCACCGGAACATCCATCTGCATCTCGCTCAGCGCTTCCAGAACCGCGCTGCCGAAACCGCCCATCAGCACGCTGTCTTCAAATGTAACCATCACAGTTACCTTTTTGGCATACGCCGCCAGCAGCTCCCGGTCCAGTGGCTTCACAAACCGCGGATTGATCACCGCCGCCGAGAACCCCTGCTCTTCCAGCCGGTCCGCAAGCTCGACCGCCAGCGGCAGCAACGCGCCCAGCCCCCAAATCGCAATACCGCCGGCAATATCGTCGCCGTCGCGTATCACCTGCCCCTTGCCGATTGGAATAGCAACCGGCCGCGCCTTCACCGTCACGCCCGGCCCCGTTCCCCTCGGATACCGCACCGCCGACGGCCCCTCATGCAGCATCGCCGTGTACAGCATGTCCGCCAGTTCGTCTTCGTTCGTCGGATCCATGTGAACGATATTCGGAATGCCGCGCAGATAGCTGATGTCGAACAGCCCGTGATGCGTCGCCCCATCGTCGCCGCTCAATCCGCCGCGATCCATGCAGAACACCACCGGCAGATTCTGCAAACACACGTCATGCACAATCGGATCGAACGCCCGCTGCAAAAAGGTCGAGTAGATCGCGCAAAACGGCTTGTAGCCGCGCGTCGCCATGCCCGCCGCAAAGATCACCGCATGCTCCTCGGCAATCCCCACATCAAAATATTTCGTGGGATGATGCGGCCGGAACATATCCAGCGCCGTCCCATTCGGCATCGCGCCCGTAATCGCCACCAGCTTCTCATTGTCGTTCGCCAGCTTCACCAGCGTGTCCGCAAATACCTCCGAATACGTCCGCTGTCCTGAAGCATTCGTCTCGCCCGTCTCCGGGTGATACGGCCCCAGCCCATGAAACTTCTTCTGCTTATCCAGAGCAGGCTGAAAGCCGCGTCCCTTCTGCGTAATCGCATGCAGCAACACCGGCCTGTCCTGCTGCTTCAGAAACTTGAACGTCTCGATCAGCAGCCCCACGTTGTGCCCATCCAGCGGCCCGTAGTAGGTAAGCCCAAACTCCTCAAAAAACACCGAAGGCCACAGCATGCCCTTCGCCGCTTCTTCGGCGCGCTTCACCACATTCGCGGCGGTCTTGCCGCCAAACCGCTCCAGCAGCCGAGCCGCGCTGTCATGCAGATGGCTCACCCGCTCGTTGGTCACAATCTTGTGCAGATACTTCGCAATCGCGCCCACATTGCGGTCAATCGACCACTCATTGTCGTTGAGCACCACAATCAGCCGCTTCGTCCTGTCAGAGATATTGTTCAGCGCCTCAAAGGAAATGCCGTTCGTAAACGCCGCATCGCCCGCCAGCGCAATCACATTCTCCTTGCCGCCCGCCAGATCGCGCGCCACCGCCATTCCCAGCGCGGCCGAGAGAGCCGTCCCCGCGTGCCCGGCGCCATAAACGTCATGCTCGCTCTCCGTGCGCAGCATAAAGCCGTTCAGCCCGCCCGGCTGGCGAATCGTCTCGAACCGCTCCCTCCGTCCCGTCAACAGCTTGTGAACATAGGCCTGATGGCTCACGTCAAACACAAACTTGTCCTCGGGAGTATCGAAAACATAGTGCAGAGCCAGCGTCAGTTCCACCACCCCAAGGTTCGGACCCAGATGGCCGCCCGTCTTCGACAGCGTAAGAATCAGCCGCTCGCGAATCTCCTGCGCCAGCGTCTCCAATTGGGAAACGGATAAGTTTTTAATATCGGCGGGTGAGTGAACGGTATCGAGTAAATTGCCCATGATGAAAGGAACCGGGGTGATCACGAATCTTTACGGCTACTAAAAATGACCCCGAATCCGGGGCCATTCTTCGCGGAAATCTCTTTTTTAGCTGTCACAGTATATCAAGCCGCGCTGTCCGTAACCCAGCCTCCGCGCATCCTGCACATTTCATAGGATGCAGACCGCGCCCGCGCGCTGCTAGCATTATCTTGCGCCGCAAAACTTTTGCCAGAACCGCGGCAGCCGGAGAATCCGCACGCCATGCGCCGAACTTTCGCCATCGCCCTCTTTTGCCTGCTGGCATTTTGCAGCGGCGCCCGTGCGCAGCTGCCCCTCGACCCGCTCTCCAGGGCCGCCCCCGCCGACAATCCCCTCACCAACCCCGGACTTACGCCCGAAGTCGCCTTCCTCTACAGCCTCGAAGCGAAGTTCGCGCACGACACCGCCCAGGGAGGCGGAGCCGCCTTCGCAAAATGGTTCGCCCGTGACGCCGTCACGCTCTCCAACGGCCAGGCGCCCGTAATAGGCCAGGCCGCCATCGCCGCCGGCACCACCTGGACCCCCGATCAGTATCAGCTCACCTGGACGCCCGAAGGCGGCCGCATGAGCCCCGCCGGAGACATGGGCTTCACCTGGGGACACTACGAAGGCCGCGCAAAGGACCGCGACGGCACACCCATCATCACCACTGGCCGCTACATGACCGTCTGGAAGAAACAGCCCGACGGCTCCTGGAAAGTAGAGTTGGACGCCAGCAACAAAGAACCGCCGGCAAAAGAAGACTGCTGCAAGCTCCCGTAGCTCAGGGCTCAGGGCTCAGGGCTCAGGGCTCAGGGCTCAGGGCTCAGGGCTCAGAAAGGCAAAGGCATGCGCGGAAATAAATCAATGCAAAGTAGTTCGCGAAGGGAAGCGAACTCAACACATTCCATCTCTCTCAGTTTCCTGATCGCTGGTCGCTGATTACTTTCCTGTGTCCTGAGCCCTGAGCCCTGTACCCTGTATTAAATGTTTGAATTCCTGCTCTTCCGCGGCGTCTCGATTGTCGTTCTGATCCTGGGCAACGGCTTCTTCGTCGCCGCCGAACTCGCCCTCGTCAGCGTGCGCCAGACCCGCGTCGAGCAGATGATCGCGCAGCGCCGTCCCGGAGCCCGCCTCGTTCGCCATCTTCAGGAGCATCTCGACGACTTCCTCCCCGCCGTCCAACTCGGCGTCACCCTTTGCAGTCTCGCCCTCGGCTGGATCGGCGAGCCGGTTGTCGCCGACGTATTTGAAGTCTGGCTCGGCGATCTTCCCCACTCGCATGTCTACGCGCATCTCGTCGCCGTCCCTGTGGCCTTCGCCTTCATCACTTATTTCCAGGTGCTGCTCGGCGAGCTCGTCCCCAAGGCCCTCGCCATCCGCAAGTCCGAACAAGTCGCCGTAGCCATCGCCGGACCCATGGACGTCTTCATCCGCCTCACGCGGCCGGCGATTCGCCTCATGAACCGCTCCGCGCAGGCCGTGCTGCATCTCTTCCACACGCCGCTCACGCACGAGGGCTCCGTCTACTCACCCGAAGAGCTGAAGCTCATGGCCACCGCCGCTCGCCGCACCGGCATGCTTCCCGAATTTCAAGAGGCCCTCATCCACCGCGCCATCGAGGCCAACGAAATTCCCACGCGCCAGATCATGACCCCGCGCCAGCGCATCTTTTCGCTGCCATTCGACATGCTCATCGAGGACGCCAGCGCCCGCATCGTCGAGGAGCAGCACTCCCGCATCCCCGTCTACGACCCCGCGCAGGGCCCCGAATTCATCATTGGCCTCGTCTACTCCAAGGACATCTCCCGCCTCATGCACTTCCGCGCCTCGGCCAAAACACGCTTCAGCGGCGCGCCTTTCGTCGAACTGCGTCTTAAGCAGGTCATGCGCGAAGTCCTCGTCGTGCCCGAAACCAAACCCGTGCTCGACCTCCTGCACGAGTTCCAGGAGCGCCGCCGTCATCTCGCCATCGTCGTCGACGAATTCGGAACCACCGTCGGACTCGTCACCGTGGAAGACGCCATCGAGCAATTGATCGGTGAGGTCGAAGACGAGTTCGACATCGCCGCCAAAAAAGTTCTCACCACCGCCACCGGAGGACTCGTCCTCGACGGCAGCGTCAACCTCCGCGATCTCGAAACCCAGATGCGCTGGAGCCTTCCCCGCGAAGGCGGAGCCGAAACCCTCGCCGGCTTCCTGCTCGCCCGCCTCGGCCGCATCCCCCACGGCGGAGAATCCCTCGAGTACGAAGGCCGCCGCTTCACCATCCTCGAAATGAGCGGCAACCGCATCAGCCGCGTCCGCGTTGAAACCAACGCCGAACAGGAAAAAACGCAGCCCCTGCTGGAGAACGCCGGTTAAAGCATTTTCGGAAATGCTGCATCCTGAGGCCACAAACACAAAGTCCACGCGACCAGCAGGACGGGGTCCCCACGGACAGGTCTTTGTCCGTGGGGTGGAGCAGCGGTGACCCTGCAACTTGTAAAATGGGCACGTAATTCCGAAAATGCCCTTAATGCGCCTGCCCCGCGCCGTCCGCGCGCTCCTCTTTCGGCTCATCTACACCGTGCCCGTCGTATGGCTCGTCGTTTCCATCGTTTTTCTATTGATTCATCTCGTCCCCGGCGACCCCGTCCAGCAAATGCTCGGAGAAGGCGCGCGCCCCGCCGACATCACTGCCCTGCGTCACGCCTACGGACTCGATCAACCGCTCAGCCACCAATATCTCCACTACTGGAACGGAGTCCTCCACGGCAACCTCGGCAACTCGCTCCGCCTCAACGATTCGATCACGCATCTCGTCCTCACCCGCTACCCCTACACCGTCGAGCTCACCATCGCCGCGCTCATCATCGCAATCCTTCTATCCATCCCCGCCGGAATCGCGTCCGCGCTTCACCGGGACCGCTGGCAGGATCGCACTCTCAGCTTCGTCAGCCTCCTCGGCCTGTCCTTCCCCGGCTTCGCGCTCGGACCCATCCTCATCGTGCTCGTCTCCATCAAGCTCGGCTGGCTCCCCGTCAGCGGAGCCGGAGGCATCACCCACCTCATCCTCCCCGCCATCACCATGGGCAGCGCGCTCGCCGCCATCCTCACCCGCATGGTCCGCACCGCCATGCTCGAAGAGCTGGGCCAGGACTACATCCGCACCGCTCGCGCTAAGGGTCTGCCCGAGCGCACCGTCATCTACAAGCACGCCTTGCGCAATGCCCTCATCCCCGTCATCACCCTCATCGGCCTCCAGTTCGGAGCGCTCCTCGCCGGAGCCATCGTCACCGAAAAAATCTTCAGCTGGCCTGGAATAGGCCGCCTCACCCTCGACGCCATCTCCAACCGCGACTACCCCCTCCTCCAGGGCTGCATCCTCGCCATCGGACTCACCTACGTCCTCGTAAACCTCGCCACCGACGTCCTCTACCTAGTAATCAATCCCCGCATCCGCGGTTGAAGGAGCATATCCATAGTTCGGATGTATAAAGCAAGCGAGAGCGCAAAATAGGTTCTAGCTGAACCTGAGTCGCAATGAAGTTGAAGTCCAAAAGAAGGCTACCTGTGTAGATTGAACTGGGAGGAGAAAATGCTTGATTGGTTTAATTTGCACTTGGAAATAGAGCAGACATTCCTGCGATCTGAGTGTGATGGTGACGGCTGCGGCGAAGAATTGATGCTCACTTGCAAAAGGAGTGAACTGAATGAGTTGCTCATCGGCAAAAATCATGTTTTCAATCCCATAGCCAAGTGGAACACTGAAGGAAGAACAGAATGTCGCTTTAGAATTTGGATGCGTAGACGCAGCAAGCTCAGCGAGAAGGCAATTAAAGCGATGGAGCTAGGAAGTGATTCCGTCGGCAAGCTTCAATTTTGGAAAGAACAGGATGCGTTGGATGCCCTCGTCTTTGTCGAAGATGCAATGTTCGAGCGTTGGTGCGTTGTATTTCTGTCGATGCGGCACAAAATGTCGGCGACCATCACCATCGCACTCGATCAAAACTTTTCCGAACGTCGCACGGTCGGCGATGAATCACATGTAACTTGGAACGTGGCTGAGGAGGCAGCTGTCTCTGAGGCGAGGATTAGAAACTGGGGGCTCGAACTAACGAATCACCTATGGAAGGAGTCCGCCTCAAAATCACCCTATAAGGGGTGACCTATCTCACAGAAAGCGCAGAATTTGGGGGCCTCCATGGTCAAAAGTGTGAAGTGCAAGAATGACAAATGCAAGGCGTTCGGGATAGTACAGCAAGTATCTGTTCTCTTCATCAATAAGGTCGCACCGCTCAGCGGCCCGTTCAATTGCCCAATGTGCAAAGAGAAGATGCAGGTTGTCGAGGTGATTCCGGGGAACTACAAGGGCAATCCCCTCTCGAAGAGCATGCCGAGAAGGATTGCGACTTCGCCATCGCGGCCTTCATCCAAGCCTGCGCGCCGAAAGAAAGTTGCGAAGAAGCTTGTGAAGCGAGTGCTTGGAATGGGCACAGCGAAGTCGTCGTTCAAAAAGCAGGCGAAGAAAACGGCTTCCCAAAAGTTAGGACCACGAAAGCGGAGCTAAGCGCTCGAAGTTCTTGGGCCGGTGGCCCACTCAAGCTGGGTTTGCTTGAGTGGGGAGAGGCCTACACAATTCGCCTTTCCCTGCGCGGGGGCGCCGGACGAGCGACGTTTTGTCCTGCTCCAAACCTGTCAACCCCCCAACCCGAAAATTTCCGCCAACTCCTTCATTTCAAACTCGAAGTAAGTCGCACCCAAATGCATGTGAATTCTTCCGCTCTGATAAAATAGAGTTAGACCGAAATGTATAAGGGACCGCCGCTGCGGTCCTTTTTTCATCTGTAGAGGAGCACTCATGCGTAGTCAACCTGGGTATCAACTATTCAATACACGGCATCAGTTCTCCCTTTGCCCTCAATAACCTGCTAACTTCTCATGCAGAATCAAAGTTTTAAGGGCATTTTTCAGCGATCTATCGTCAATTCAGAAGCTTACCCAGAAGCCCCCGGGAATCAATAGCTTAGGCTGCAATCGCGTTCCGAAAAATTAGATAAATCAATGACTTACCAAAAAGTGCCAAATAAAATTTGCATCCGCCGGAACCGCTTTTCTCGTTCATGCGTAGTCAGACTTGGAGGCAACATCATGAATCTTCGATGGGCAGCAATCCTCGCGCTCGCAATCACCCCCGCCGCTTTGCTCGCATCCGAGGGCACCTTCGACAAGACGCTCCCGGTAAACGGAGCAGTGAACCTCAACGTCGGCACCGGCTCCGGATACATCCACATCACCCCCGGCCCTGACGGCTCCGTCCACATCATCGGGCACGTCCACTCCGGCTACGGCTTGTTCAGCGGATCGTCCGCCGACCAGCGCGTACGCGAGGTCACCGATAATCCTCCCATCGTCCAGAACGGAAGCAGCATCGAGGTTGGCAAGAACACCCACTACCAGAACATCTCCATCGACTACGTAATCACCGCGCCCCGCGGAACCACGCTCGAAGCAAACTCCGGCTCCGGCGATCTCAACATCTCCAACCTCGGCGGCCCGCTCAAAGCTGGTACCGGCTCGGGAAACATCGAAGCCAACGACCTGTCCGGAGACGTCGCGCTCAATACGGGGTCAGGGGACATTCGCGCTCAAATGAGCAACGCTCATTACGTTAAAGCCGAAACCGGCAGCGGAACCATTCACCTTCAGGGCGTAACCGGCGGACTCTACGCCGAAACCGGCTCCGGAGATATCGAGATCGGCGGCCAACCCGGCGACGGCTGGAAGCTCGAGACTGGCTCCGGTAGCATCACCCTCAATACTGGAAGCCAGGCCCGCTTCACGCTCGACGCCAGCACCGGTTCCGGCGACGTCCACAGCGATCCTCCCATGACCACCCACGGCAGCACAGATAAGCATCACGTTACCGGAGACATCAACGGCGGCGGCCCGGTCGTGCGAGTGGAAACCGGCTCCGGGGACATCCGCATCCACTGAGCAACGACCTCGGGAGGCTGTACGGCTGCCCGAGGTCGCAAAAATAATCGGGCCCGAAACAAAGTACCGCGAGGTGCATTGATTGTATGTGCCAACTTTCACTGAGTTCCCGGTTCGGCTCAAGAGCCTGGTCAGCCGCGCTCCTCTGCCTCATCATCGTTTCTCTCGGCAAAGCCGCATCTGTATTGGCTCAGGACACTCTCCAGGCCAAACCGCAGAGTGTGCCCTCGGCCGGCATGTCAAAGGGCGGAATGGCCCACATGTCCGGACACATGTACATGACTTCCCTCAGACCGTTACAGGCCGGCGACCAGCAGAAGGCTGACGCAATCGTCGCCGACGCAAAGGCCGCGATGGCTCCCTACCAGGATTACCGTAAGGCCTTGGCCGACGGCTATCAGATCTTTCTCCCGAATGTCCCGCAACCCCAATACCACTTCACGAAGGCTGAGTACGGACTCGAGGCGCGAATGCACTTCGATCCGCTCAAGCCGACCTCGTTGCTCTATAAGAAAACCGCGGACGGTGGCTATACACTCGTAGGCGCAATGTACACAGATCGGGTTAATGCCAGCGAAGACGATCTGAACGACCGGATTCCACTCAGCATCGCGCGCTGGCATCAGCACATCAATTTCTGCCGGGCCCCGGCGGGACAGAAGACCGCATATTTTGGACCCGACGCGAAATTCGGCCTGATGGGTTCCATCACCACCAGCGAAGCGTGTGAGGCGGCAGGCGGCAAATTCTATCCTCATATATTCGGATGGATGGTCCACGTCTACCCGTACGAAACTGACCCAAAGAAAATCTGGTCCACGGATGACGACGACAAGGGACACGACAACATGGACCACTCCGCGATGCCCGGCATGAAGATGAACTAGAGTAGACAGCGCAATTCCGGGAATGGCGTCTAGCTTCCCTTCGTCCAGCGCAAGCCCGCGTGCTAGTCTACAGCCAATGCGGAAAGCTCGACTTCTTCTGCCTGCAGTGCTGGGACTGGCATGCATCATCGCGGCGGCGCAGCCCGCTACCGTCCCCAACCCCGCTCTCACTCAAGTCCGCCTCGCGGATTCATCCATCTCGCTCTCCGGCCCATGGAAGTTCGCCCCCGGCGACTCACCAAAGCAGCAGGACGGCAGCCTGCTCTGGGCCAGCCCCGCATTTGACGACGCATCATGGGCCAACATGGACCTCCACGCCAAACCCGGCGAAATCGACGCCTACTACGGAAATCCTGGATACCTCACCGGCTGGAGCGCGCGCGGCTACCCCCATCTCGCCGGATTCGCCTGGTACCGCCTCCGAGTACATATCGACAACTCGCCCGCGCCCCTGTGGATCAAGATGCCCCCCCACACCGACGACTCCTACCAGGTCTTTGCCAACGGCCAGTATGTCGGAGAGTTCGGCCACTTCACTCCCAGCGGCGTGATCTCCTACCGCTCGCGGCCCCTCGTGTTCGCGCTGCCTGCGCCTGACGAATACGGCAACATCCTCCTCGCCATCCGCTTTTATTTGGAGCCTACGGTCCTCGTCTCCGGGAGCACCGGAGATAGCGGAGGCATGCATCAGGCGCCAATTCTGGGCCTGCGCTCTCAGATCGAATCCATTCAAGGCCAGGAGATCACTGGCCGCGTGCTCACCCTCGTTGTGCCGGTCTTTGTCACCTTCCTGATGCTGATTTCGGCCGCTGCGGCATTTCGAATCTGGCTCCTCGACCGTCCCAGCTCAACGTATCTCTGGCTCACCCTCGGCCTTATCACCTCCGCTGCCACAGTCGCGATCGTGGTTGTCGCCTTTAACTCCTACGCGCTCACCCAGGACGCCGCAAACTTCTTGTTCCAGACCGTCAAGATTCTCAGCTTCCTCGGCTGGATCGTGTTTTGGCGAAAATGGTTCCAGCTCGAGCCGGATCGCCGCCTCGATCTCTTGATGATCGTCCTGACAGCGGTAATCACTGTGGCGCAAGCCTTTGCATGGCTCCCGGCGCACAATTCCGCAGCCCGCAGTCTGTTTTTCCTGGAAATCAGTACCGTCTGCACCATAGCTCTTGGAGTCGTTCTCTTTATCTCGCTGCTTCAGGGCGCGCGAAAAGACCGCATCGGAGCTCTCGTTGCCCTGCCGCCCATTATCCTGCTCGCTATAAGCCTCTTCGACGTCGAGATGCTCTCATGGTTCCGCATCCGGACATCCATATTTCTCTTCGGAATCCAGATCGGCGTTAAAGATGTGGCTATGCTCCTGCTCGTCCTGGTCATCGGAGCCCTCGTCGCACGCCGCTTTCTCAACTCGCAAGTCTCGCAGCGCCTCGAACGACAGGCCGTCGAGCAGGAACTCGAGCAGGCACGCGAGCTGCAACAGCACGTCCTCGTCCCCGAGCCCGTCACCTCATCCCACTTCACCGTCGAAACCGCGTATTATCCCGCCCGTACCGTCGGCGGAGACTTCTTCCAGGTCATCTCGCACACCGACGGCTCGCTGCTCATCGTCGTCGGCGATGTCTCCGGCAAAGGCATCGCCGCCGCCATGCTCGTCGCAGTTCTCGTCGGAGCCATCCGCACCGGCGCCGACCAAACCTTCGATCCCGCCGCCATCCTCCACACGCTCAACGACCGCCTCGTCGGCCGCGCCGGAGGCCACTTCGCCACCTGCATCGCCGCGCACATCCGGCCCGGTGGCGTCATGCTCATCGCCAACGCCGGACACATCCCGCCCTACCGGAACGGAGTCGCCCTCGACCTGCCCGGCTCCCTCCCGCTCGGCATCATTCCCGGCACTGAATATGAAGTGAACACCATTCAGCTCGACCCCTCCGACCATCTCACGTTCGTCACCGACGGAGTCCTCGAAGCCCGCAACGCCGCCGGCCAGCTCCTCGGCTTCGACCAGCTTGCAAAAATTTCATCTCTCCCGCCCGAGGCCATCGCGCAAACCGCCATCACTCACGGCCAGGACGACGACATCACCGTCGTCAGCCTCCGCCTCACCGCCTCCGCACGCACCCTCAAAACCTCTCCGATCCCCGAACCCGCGCGCGACGTTATATAAATCCACAAAGTTTTGCCCGGATTGCCCGCTATTACCGGGTCAATGGCAAGTGCACGAAAAGTGCGGGACGCTCTATTTGCCTGATTCCTGTTTCAAAAAGCTGATGAGATCCAATCGCTCCTGCGGTTTTGCCACATGGAAACCCATATTGTTGTCGGGAACCAGGGTGTCGGGGTCAGTCAGCCACTGCTCTAGCGAAGCTTCGTCCCAGACGAGATGTGCTTTCTTCAGCGCCGGTGAATAAGCGAACCCGGCTACGGTCCCCGAGGCGCGCCCAAAGACTCCCTCCAGTCGCGGTCCCTCGCGATCCTGCGTCATCGAATGGCATCCGGTGCAGCGTTTCTCGAAGACAGCTCTTCCCCGGACGGCGTCACCCTCGAGGATCGGCCCTCCGGCAGAGCCGGCTTGAACAATCGATGTTTCGGCTGACCACTTAACGAAGGTCCGTATGTCGGCATCCGTGATGCGAGTGTTCC
Organism: uncultured Acidobacteriaceae bacterium; assembly: GCA_963743135.1. Classification (GTDB taxonomy): domain Bacteria; phylum Acidobacteriota; class Terriglobia; order Terriglobales; family Acidobacteriaceae; genus Silvibacterium. The sequence goes on along the minus strand of CAVUON010000005.1, from coordinate 395,294 downwards.
TGTGAATCACTTGATATTGCAGCAGCGGCATCTCGTGCGCTTTCGTCTCGCGTACGATCTTTGCCTTGAGGGTCTGTTGCTGATCCGCGGAGTACGTGTCCCACAGAGAGAGATTCAGGTACCGTCGGCCTTTGACGATGTCGCGCTCCATAAGCCACGATATCGGCGCAAGCCGGCCATAAAACGGCGCGCGCGTCTGCATCGAATGGCAGTCTGCGCACTTTGCAGCCAGAGTCGCACGAACCTCGACTGGTACGGACGAGTTCGTCATGATCGACCGCGTACCCTTCGCAGCATATAGGCCCGCATCACCAAAGGGGTGAACGCGGGCCATCGGGAGCGACGCCCCCAGTGCGATTGCGCAGCCAATGGATACGGCGCGAAGACGTCTCATACCGTTTCCGACAGCGAGGAATCGACGATCGCCAGCGGACTGTGTCTCCCGATGTACCTCACGTTCGTGACGCCGAGAACGCTCTCAAGTTTTCCTGCGGGAACAACCATCGGTCCGGGAGCTGGCGCTTTGCCCGGCTGCGGCTGGGGAAAAGCGGTCGACATCGCGGTATGGAAGGCAACGTTGCCTTCCACCTTCTGCACAACCTGGTGGATGTGCCCGTTCAGCACCGTCACCGAGCCGAAGCGCTTCAGGTACGTAAGCGCCTCTGCACTGTCCTGTGTGCCCCATCCCCATTCCGGGTAAACCATCCACAGCGGAATATGGGCAAAGACCACAATCGGCGTCGAAGACGACAGCGAACCCAGATCTGCCTTCAGCCATGCGAGCTGCTCGGGGCCCAGCTTGCCCATCGCATCGATCTGCAAACTGTTATTCAGCCCGACGAAGTGCACGCCCTTATGGGTAAAGCTGTACCAGCCGCTGCCCAGGGTCCCCTTGCCGAACCGTTCGCGATAAAGAGCGCCGTCGTCGGTTGCGGTGTCGTGTTCGCCCGGGACATAAAAGGTCTGGCCGGCTTTGACACTTTGGATGAGCTGCTGTGCTGTGTCGAACTCAGCAGGCTTGGACGAGTGGCTTATATCGCCGGTGTGCAAGAGCAGGTCCGGCGTAACAGGAAGTGCGTTGATCTTGTCGAGCGCCAGCTTCAGCGTTCCAGCCACATCCTTGTTCGCGGCCTTGTTGAAGCCGATGTGGCTGTCGCTGATCTGGACGAAGCTGAAACCTCCCGACGCCTTGCTGTGTGACTCTCGTCCGCCCGCTGCGCCGGTGGCAGCAGCGAAGAGTTTGGAGGTGGGCACGCCGCCGGACATGGTCCATAGAAGACCGGTGCCCACCCACGCCATGCAACTGAGAAAGTTACGGCGGTCGATTCCATCGCTTCCGACCACCTCAGGCTGGGATGCTTCGGCAACCTCTTCCGGTTGAAGCGCCTGCTGCTCGGGTGTACGGTTATACGGGTCTTTCATTTGGTGAATCCTCCTCGTGTATGCAAACGGCGCAGTGTGCAATTTATTCCTTGCAATGCGGAATAATTTCGCCGGACGCCGGTTCTCATCTGTGGAGGGAAAGGGATAGCTCCCGTAGATGTCGCTGTTGCCATGGAAGCGCGCGGTTCGCGAGAGCGGCCCCCAAACCTCTGCGTTTGAGGATCTCGCGCTCCCCTTGCTTCCCTCGCTCTACAACGTCGCCTTCTGGCTCTCTCGAAACCCTGCCGACGCGGAGGATCTGGTGCAGGAGACATTTCTAAAAGCACTTCGCGGGTTTGCCACGTTCGAGCCGGGAACCAACTTCAGGGCTTGGATCTTCCGCATTCTGAGAAACAGCTTTCTGACCTCTCGCAGCGGCCTCGGGGTCATGCGCACGGTCGCCCTCGAAGACGAGTTGGAAGACCCTTATGGATCAAGTACTGCGCTGCATCCGGAGGGCGCGATTGACCGCGAGACTCCGGAAATAAGTCTGATCCGTCTTGGAGACAAGGCCGTGTTGCGCGCCGCTATGGAGAAGCTGCCTGCGCCGCTGCTTGAGGTGATTCTGCTTTGCGACGTCGAAGAGATGAAGTACAAAGAGATTGCCATCGTCCTCGAGATCCCAATCGGCACCGTCATGTCCCGCGTCGCACGCGCGCGCGCCGCTCTTCGCCGGGACCTGCAAAGTAACACCACGCTCGGAAGGGGGTTCGGAGCATGACTGACCATCTCTCTTTGTCTATCCTTAATGGTCTTGCCGACGGGGAGCTGTCCGCGGATCAACTCGCCCGCGCAAGTGAACACCTTACGGAGTGCCCGGCATGTACCTCAAACGCCCTCTTCCAAAGCCTGCTAAAGACGGCCACGGCAAAGGCTGGAGAGCGGTATACGCCACCGCCGCATTTTCAGCAGCGGCTGGCAAGCCTCATATCGCAGGCAAATCCGCAGGCGGCGAAAGCGGAATTCCGAACCGCGCGTGCGTCAGCGCCGCGGGCCGCTTGGCGATTTGGATCGCTTGGCTGGGCCGCCGCGGCGGCGATTCTCATTCTTTCCCTGAGCGGGTTGCTTGTTCAGCGCGCGAACCAACGAGCCAGGATTGTCTCAGCCGAACGGGCTGCTCTGGTCACCGAAGTCTTCGATCAACACGTCGCCACGCTTGCAGCCAGCTTACCCCCGCAGGTCCTCTCCAGCGACAGACATACCGTGAAACCGTGGTTCCAAGGGAAGATACCGTTCAGCTTTAACCTGCCGCAAAACCTGCCGGGAGACACAACGTTGGATGGAGCAAACCTGAATTATCTTTACAACCGGCCTGTCGCCCAGCTGCTCTACAGCATTGGGAGGCATCGAGTGTCTGTCTTCGTCCGGGAAAAAACCGGCGCGACGATAGCAAATGAGTTCCAGGCAGAACACTCAGGATTTCATGTGATGGGCTTCAACACTGACGATCTCGAAATAATCGCGGTCAGCGACGTCGATAAAGCTCGCCTGGCCGATCTGGTCAGCGCGATCCGGCGAGCCCAGACCGAATATCAAAAGCCGGCTCCTTAATCCGGTCCCGCAGCTAGTCCGGCCTCCGACGGCGCTCCATTGCATTTCCCGTCAGCTGAACAAAAACTCCTTGGTCCGAAGCTCCTTGATCTTGTCCCGCAGCCGAGCAGCCTTCTCAAACTCAAACTTCCGCGCCGCCTCCCGCATGTCCGACTCAAGATTCACAATATGCGCATCCAGATCCAGCTGTGACTTGAAGTCCGGCGCGGAATCCGCCTCATCCGTAAGATCCGCATAGTCCGCCTTCAAAATCCGCGCCAGCGACATGTCCGTCGGGCGAATAATCGACGTCGGCGTAATCCCGTTTTCTTCGTTGTAAGCGTGCTGCACCTCGCGCCGCCTGTTCGTTTCGCCAATCGCCTGCTTCATCGAATCGGTCATCCTATCGGCGTACAGAATCGCGCGCCCTCGCACATGCCGCGCCGCGCGCCCAATCGTCTGAATCAGCGACCCCGACGACCGCAAGAATCCTTCCTTGTCCGCATCCAGAATCGCCACCAGCGATACCTCCGGCAGATCCAGCCCCTCGCGCAGCAGGTTGATGCCAATCAGCACGTCATACTCGCCCTTGCGCAAATCGCGCAGCAACTTCACGCGCTCCAGCGTCTCAATCTCCGAGTGCATGTACCGGCACCTCACTCCCACTTCCGAGTAGTAGCCCGAAAGGTCCTCCGCCATGCGCTTTGTCAGCGTCGTCACCAGCACGCGTTCGTTCTTCGCCGCGCGATCGCGAATCTCCGCCAGCAAATCATCAATCTGCCCGCGAATCGGCCGAATCTCCACCTCAGGATCAATCAGCCCCGTCGGCCGGATAATCTGCTCCACCACCACGCCCGCCGATTTCGTCAGCTCATACGGCCCCGGCGTCGCCGAAACATAAATCGTCTGGTTCACCCGCGCCTCGAACTCCTCAAACTTCAGCGGACGATTATCCGTAGCCGAAGGCAGCCGAAACCCGTAGTCCACCAGGTTCTGCTTGCGCGAGCGGTCTCCGTGCCACATCCCATGCAGTTGCGGAACCGTCGCGTGCGACTCATCAATGAACACCAGAAAGTCGCGCGGGAAATAGTCCAGCAGCGTCGGCGGAGGTTCACCCGGCAACCGCCCCGAAAAATGCCGCGAGTAGTTCTCAATCCCGTGGCAATACCCCACCGACTTGATCATCTCCAGATCAAACCGCGTCCGCTGATGAATCCTCTGCGACTCCACCAGCCGTCCCTGCGACTCCAGATCCTTCTCCCACCAGTCCAGCTCTTCCAGAATCGAATCCATCGCCGTGCGCTTCCGCTCCGGCTGCACCACATAATGGCTCTTCGGATAAATCGGTAGCCGCGCATACTTCTCCTTCACCGTTCCGAACAGCGGATCGATCTGCGCCAGCGAATCAATCTCATCCCCGAACAGCTCAATCCGGTACGCATTCTCGTCATACGTCGGATACACCTCGATCACATCGCCGCGCACGCGAAACGTGCCGCGCCGAAAATCCCCATCGTTGCGCTCATACAGAATTTCAACCAAACGCTTCGTAATGTCCTCGCGGCGAATCTTCTGCCCCTTCTCAAGCAGCAGCAGCATCCCGTAATACGCCTCCGGCGATCCCAGGCCATAGATACACGACACGGAAGAAACAATAATCGCGTCCCGCCGCTCAAACAGCGACCGCGTAGCCGACAGCCGCAGCTTGTCCAGCTCCTCATTAATCGTCGCTTCTTTTTCAATGTAAAGATCGCCCGCCGGGATATAAGCCTCAGGCTGGTAGTAGTCGTAGTACGACACAAAATACTCGACCGCATTGCCCGGAAAAAACTGCTTGAACTCGTGATAAAGCTGCGCCGCCAGCGTCTTGTTATGCGCCAGAATCAGAGCGGGCCGGTTCAGTTCCTCAATGATCTTGGCCATCGTAAACGTCTTGCCCGACCCGGTAACGCCCAGCAGAACCTGATGCTTCTCGCCCGCATGAACGCCCTGCACCAGCTCCGGAATCGCCGTAGCCTGATCGCCCCGCGGCTGATAGTCACTCACTAATTGAAAGTCCACAGATTGATCTTAAGAGATAAGGGAGAGGAGGAACAGCAGCCGGGCCTTATCCGTTCGCCAGCATCAGCGAACGCACGCAGAACGCGCACAAATCTCCTTTAAGAGCCACACTAGGGGGGATGTTTGTACGGCCACCCGTAATACATGGCCGCGCAGGCACAAAGAAGCCCGCATTCCTTTGAGGAACGCGGGCTCACTTTGCTTCAGTTACTTCGCGCCCACCAGCTCTTCTGCCTTCACGCTGGTGCCTAGCCCTTTCGCAATACCAAGGTCGAAACGATCAAGGTTCATCACCTTGTTCCAGGCCGCTACAAAGTCATGCACAAACTTCTCCTGCGCGTCCGAGCTTCCGTAGACTTCGGCCACGGCCCGGAGCTGGGAATTTGAACCGAAGATGAGATCAACCCGCGTGCCGGTCCACTTCAGTTCACCCGTTTTGCGATCGCGCCCTTCAAACACGTCCTCAGCTTTCGAGACCGCCTTCCACTCCGTCCCCATATCCAGTAGGTTGAGGAAGAAGTCGTTGGTCAGCGCCTCAGGCCGTTTGGTGAAGACGCCATGCTTGGTCTGTCCGACGTTGGTATTCAGAACCCGCAGGCCGCCAACAAGCACCGTCAGCTCAGGCGCGGTCAGCGTCAGCAATTGCGCCTTATCGACCAGCAACGCCTCCGCCGGTACGCTGTATTTGCCCTTGAGGTAGTTGTGAAATCCGTCCGCGATCGGCTCGAGCACCGCGAAGGAGTCCACATCGGTCTGCGCCTGCGAAGCATCCGTGCGTCCCGGCGAGAACGGAACCGTCACGCTATGGCCGGCATTCTTCGCCGCCTGCTCCACGCCTGCGCAACCCGCCAGCACGATCAGGTCCGCGAGCGAAACCTTCTTGCCGCCGGACTGCTTGCCGTTGAATTCGCTCTGGATGCCTTCGAGCGTCTTCAGCACCTTCGCCAGTTGATCCGGCTGGTTCGCTGCCCAATCCTTCTGCGGAGCCAGGCGAATGCGCGCGCCGTTCGCGCCGCCGCGCTTATCCGAGCCGCGGAAGGTGGACGCCGAAGCCCAGGCGGTCGAAACCAGTTGCGAAACCGGCAGGCCCGAAGCCAGGATCTTGCCCTTCAGAGCGGCAACATCCTTCTCATCAATCAACGTGTGATCGACCGCGGGAATCGGGTCCTGCCAGAGCAGTTCTTCAGCAGGCACTTCGGGGCCGAGGTACCTCGCGCGCGGACCCATATCGCGGTGCGTCAGCTTGAACCACGCACGGGCGAACGCATCGGCGAGCTGGTCGGGATGCTCGTGGAAGCGCCTCGAAATCCTTTCATAAATAGGGTCCACGCGCAGCGCGATATCCGTCGTCAGCATGGAAGGCGTGCGGCGCTTGGACGGGTCGTGCGGATCAGGTACGGTATCGGCGCCCGCGCCGTTCTTTGGCTTCCATTGGTTCGCGCCGGCCGGGCTCTTGGTCAGCTCCCATTCGTAGCGGAACAGGTGCTCGAAGAACTGATTGCTCCACTTCGTCGGCATGGTCGTCCAGATCACCTCCAGCCCGCTGGTGATTGCATCGCCGCCCTTGCCCGTGCCAAAGCTGTTCCGCCAGCCGAGGCCCTGCTCCTCGATGCTTGCCCCTTCGGGCTCAGGCCCAACATTGGATGAAGGCCCCGCGCCGTGGGTCTTGCCGAAGGTGTGGCCGCCCGCAATCAGCGCGACGGTTTCCTCGTCATTCATCGCCATGCGCGCAAAGGTCTCGCGGATATCGTGGGCCGCGGCAACAGGGTCCGGGTAGCCATCCGGGCCTTCCGGATTCACATATATCAAGCCCATCTGCACTGCGCCAAGCGGATTCTCAAGATTGCGCTCCTTGGCGCCGCCGCCGGTACGATCTTTCTCGCTGCCATGCAGTTCTTCATCCGCCACCAGCACACCCTCTTCGTCGGGCTTTCCCTTCTTGCCATAGCGCTTGTCGCCGCCCAGCCACGTGGTCTCGGTCCCCCAGTAGACATCCCCATCCGGCTCCCAGACGTCCTCGCGCCCGCCGCCAAAACCGAAAGTCTTGAAACCCATCGACTCCAGCGCGACGTTGCCGGTAAGGATGATCAGATCGGCCCAGGAAATTTTATTGCCGTACTTCTGCTTGACCGGCCAGATCAGCCGGCGAGCCTTGTCCAGGCTCACGTTGTCCGGCCAGCTGTTCAGCGGCGCAAAGCGCTGCTGGCCGGAACCCGCGCCCCCGCGGCCGTCACCGATGCGGTAGGTGCCGGCGCTGTGCCAGGCCATGCGGATAAATAAAGGCCCATAGTGACCGAAGTCCGCCGGCCACCAGTCCTGCGAGGTGGTCATCACCGCCAGCAGATCCTTCTTCACCGCCGCCAGGTCAAGACTCTTGAACGCCTCGGCATAGTGAAAGCCCTTGTCCATCGGGTCGGACAGGGGCGAATGCTGGTTCAGGATCCTCAGGTTCAACTGGTTCGGCCACCAGTCCTGGTTCGACGTACCTTCGCCGGCGGTGTGATGGAACGGGCACTTGGTTTCGGTTGACGTTTCTCTCTCGTCTGCCATATCTCTCCTCTAATTTGTGTGACGGATCGCACCCGTCACCGGTTACTCGAAATCTCACAACGCAGATGTCCGCGTTTGTCTCGACACCAGCAATGTAGCATCATGGAGACACATTGCTCCAATACATAGATCGCATCTGGAGCATAGGTAATCTCTATGGAATTCAACCAGCTCCGTTACGTCTGCGCCATCGCTGAAACCGGCAGCTTCAGCCGCGCCGCCGAGCGCTGCCACGTCGCGCAGCCTTCGCTCTCCCAGCAGGTGCTCAAGCTTGAAGAAGACCTCGGCGCCAAGCTTTTCGATCGGCTCGGCCGCAGCATCCGGCTCACTGAGGCGGGACGCGCCTTCCTGCCCCACGCCCGCTCCATCCTGCATCAAATGGAAGCCGCCCGCATCGGCGTTGAAGACAAGCGAACCGATGTCCGAGGCAGCGTCGCCGCCGGCGTCATTCCCACCATCGCGCCGTACCTCATGCCGCGCTACACCGCCGCCTTCGCCAAAAAATATCCTGAGGCAAAGCTCCGCATCGTCGAAGAGACCACCCCGGTACTCATCGAAAGCCTGCGCAACCTCTCTATCGACTTGGCCGTCCTCGCTCTGCCGCTGCGCCACAAGGAGTTTGAACTGTTCCCGCTCCGCACCGAGCCGCTCTTCGCCGTGCTGCCCAAAGACCATCCCCGCGCTGCCGCAAAATCGCTCGCTCTCAAAGACCTTCGCGGCGAACCCTTCGTCATGTTGCGCGACGGCCACTGCTTCCGCGACCTCAGCGTCGCCGCCTGCACTCGCGCGCGCATCACCCCGCGCATAGCTTTTGAGAGCGGCCAGTTCAGCAGCCTGCTCGGAATGGTCGCCGCCGGCGTAGGCGTCTCGCTCGTGCCGGAAATGGCCATCGACACTAACGTACCCTGCCGCTACGTGCGCCTCAGTGACGCGCGCGCCACGCGCACGATAGTAGCCGCAGTCCTTCGCGGACGCACCTTCAACCGCGTCCAACAGGCATTTTTGTCAGGCATCAAAAATTAGATTTTTGAGATAAACGACATTTCCATCTTGCCTAAGATTTCAATTCGATCAAAGTGCACCAGTATCTGATTCAACTAATGGGACAATCAGTTTTGGCCGATGGCGGCCAGAAATTCAGCAGCCAATTTGGGTTCGCCGGAAACATTGGGACCTCGCAGCGAACAGAGTTGGAGAAACCGCTCGCAGCTTTCGTCAACCTGACCGAACTCCAGCCGGATCGATTGGATCTCCTGGGCCAAATCCTTCAACCGCTTCGCTTCTGGCCATCCCCCATATCTTCCTTCAGGGTCGAGATGATCATTCTGGCCGAACAACCCATATCGGCCCTGAGCGCATTCCTGAAGACAGGAAACAAGAAGCGGTCGGAACTCGTTCTCGATCTCAATGAGTCTCGCCTCGCGAATCTTGTGTCGCTTCGTCATGTTGCGTTGAGACCTCTACGAAATTCTCTCATCGAGAAAATCTTAGCCTAGAAGCCGAACCGCATCCCGAGTTGCATGCGCCGCGGAGGCTCCGCGCTCGTCACCTGCCCGAAGTCCGGACTGCCCTCCGTGTTGTCCACATAAGACCCGTTCGCATGATTCAGCACATCGAACGACGCGACCGAAAGCCCGATCGTCGGACTCTCGTCCGTCTCCTTTGCATGCAGCTTGAAGTCGTACCCCCAGCGCAGGTCGAGGTCGGCGTAATCAGGCCCAATCTCCGAGTTGCGCGCCACGCCATCCGGACGCGCATTGAAGAGATTGGTTCCATAGTTATCGTCGCCCGTCAGAATGCTGTAGGGCTTTCCGCTGTTGGCAAACACGCCCACACCCAGATTCAGCAGGTGCTTGGGATTGATCGCTCCGTAAAAACCGAAGTGATTGCGCTCCTGCCAGCTTGCCGGTCCCCACTCCGCATTCGGATCCTGCTGGTTCTCCGGGAACCACCAGAACCCATCCGTGTTGTTCGCGTAGTGGCTCCACGTGTACCAGGCGAAGCCGGTGAATCGTTTGTTGAAGCGCCCGCGATAATTCACGTCCAGCGCCGACCCAATCTGCGTCCCCTCCGACTGAATCTGCCGCTCCTGCGACACCGCCGCATCAGGCCGCTCCGCGTAGTCCGGCGGCAGCGGAGCATTGATGTCCACCGAGCGGTAAAGATCAACGCCGCGATTCATCCGTCCGCCAATCGACACCGTTCCCTTCTCGCCGACGCTGCGGTCCAGCGAAAGCCCATACTGAATCGAATATGGCGTGCGGATATTCGGAGCCAGCACGTCCAGCGTCGGAGGCAGACCGTTCACATCCAAACATTCGCTCACCGGATAGCAGAGCGGCTGCTGATTCGCCGACACCTGCAGCAACCGCAGCTTCGCGCTCCCGTACCGCGCCAGATCGAGAAGCGGCCCGCTGCCTGTGCGGTCATAGTAAACGCCGCCGCCGCCGCGCAGCACCAGTTGGCTCGCCTGGTCCCACACCCACGCGAACGACACGCGCGGAGAAAAATTATTCACGTCGCTGCTCAGAAAATTCTGCCAGTCATACCGCAGCCCCGGCGTAACCGAGAACCACGGTTTCAGCTTGATCTGGTCCTGCACAAAGCCGCCTACTTCGTCCTGGCGATACACAAACCGGCTCTGCCCCTGCTTCAGCGAATAGCCCGAAGGATTCCCCGCCTGCTGATTCTGAATAGCCGTCGTGATCACCGTTCCGTCCGGAGCATAGTCCGGGCTGAACGTGTACGATCCGTCGCGATCCGTGTTGTCCTCGAACACACGACGGCTGAAGTGCGGCAGGTTGATCCCGAACTTCAGCGTGTGCGGACCCACCGTCCACGTCATCATCTCGTTCGCGCGCAGGTTGTACTCTGTCGCCACCTGATCGTTCTGTGCGCTCCCCCCAACGTAGTTGCCGTTGACGTTAATCTGCGGCCCTTCCTGCACATCCGAGATGGGATCGTAGCTCCGCTCCAGCACAATCGCCGCCTCATTCAGTTTCGTAGCCGAAACAATGTAGTTGTCGTGGAGGACCAGGTCGTCTTCGCGCGCCTCCGTGTTGTAACCCGCCTCCGGCAGCGTCTGGTTGCCTACGCCTTCATTGCGATTCGTTGCGTCCTGAAAGGCATACATCACCGACGCATTCTGCTTGTCGCTGATCTGGTGCCCCACCTTCAGCGAAAACTCCGTATCACGCGTAGGCGCCGGCACGTTGACGTTATAAATTCCCATCGGATTGTCCGGCGTCGGCGCCACCGTCGCATTCACAACCGCGTCCAGGTCTTCCTCCTGTCGGTTGAAGGAGAACAGGAACATCGTGTTCTTTGAATGCAGAACCGGCCCCGTCAGGTCGCCCTCATAAATACGACGCTGTTCAAACGGTTTGCTCGGCGAAAACTTCTGCTGCGCGTTCATCCCCGAATCGCGAAAAAGAAAATTGAACTCGCCATGAAAAGCGGTCGCCGCCTGCTTGGTAATAATGTCGATCTGTCCCCGCCCCGGGCGATAGTACTGCGCCGAGTAGGCGTCCTGGTTGATCATCACTTCCTGCACCGCGCTTGGCGAAACCATCGCGCGATTGGCCTCAACGCCATCCACCATCAGCCCCGAGCCCGCCGTGCCGGAATCTCCCGCGTCCAGAAAGCTGCCCATAGCGGTTACAAAATCGTTGTCAAATATCGGAAGGTCTTTCAGGTCGCTCGACGTCATCACCGATGTGTCGCCATTGTTTGCTGGATCCGTAAGATCAATGCTCGACGCGGCACTCACCGTAACCTGCTGCACCGACGTAGCTACCGACAGCGCAATACTCAGCGGCGCAGCCGGAGCCGTTCCCGCAGTCACCGCCTCCGTCAACGGCTGAAATCCCGCCAGGCTCACAATCAGCGAGTAGCTCCCCGCCGCCGTCGGAGCAAGCCGAAACCCTCCCGTCGCATCCGTGGTTGCTTGAGCAACCGTAGCTCCCGCCGCCGTGGTAAGCGCAACATGTGCGCCCGGAATAACCGCTCCGGTAGTGTCGGTCACCGTACCGCTGATTGCGGCGGGCCCAGCAGCAGCCGGCGCATTGGACACAGCAGCAGCCGTCACCGAAGACACAGCCGCGGCATGAACGGGCGAAGCAGCGTTCTGCGCCGGCGCAATGGGGGAGGACAAAATCAGAGAGGCGAAAACTGAACCAGAGAACGCCAGGACAGAAAAAGAACGACCCACAGCAAAATGCGAACGGAACAAGGCAGGTTCCTCTAAAGATGTTGGGGACGCATCGCGCCCGTTCCTGTCCATTGCCGCTCAAGGAAACCACGAGATGCAAAGCAGCAAAACGTGCATTCCAACGGCAAAACAAACAGCTCCGTATGCGTCTTGCCAGGCCTCAAGGAAGAAACCGGCCAAATCAAGCTGAAGCCGGCAGTCGATTGTATTTTTCTATTGTTGGACAGTGGCTCCCAAAGCCATTGCCCACTCCGATGGCGCATCGACCAGACAATCGGAAGGTATTGTCTCCACTGTATGCGACGACAGCCCAAATTTGCAACCGATTACAAAAGTACCTGCATTCCGCGCCGTCAAAATATCCACCACCGAATCGCCAATCATCAAAGTCTCGCCCGGCGCAACGCCCGCCTCGCGAATCAGCGCCTTCAATCCCTCCGCATCGGGCTTCTTCGTCCCAAAGCTGTTCCCGCCATAAATCTGGAAAAAATACTTGCTCAACCCAAGCGCGTCGCAAATAATCCGCGAAGGCCTCACCGGCTTATTCGTCAGCACGGCAAATTTGCGCGGCGTGCCGTCCGGCGAACCGGGGTCCCCAGCACGCGGTCTTTGCGTGTTGGGGTGAATCAGCCTCAAAGCATCCAGCGCAGCAAACACTCCCGGATAAACATAGGTGTGGTCCAGCATGTGCGCTCGATACGACTCCAGAAAACGCCGCAGCGCGTCCTCAACCAGCCGCTCGTCCGCCGGATCGCCCAGCGCTCGCCGCACCAGCATCCCCGCGCCGTCGCCCACATACTCCGCAATCACCTCTTCCGGCAGCGGAGGATGATCAAGCTGCGCCAGCATCGCATTCACCGCGGTAGCCAGGTCGCGCCGAGAATCAATCAGCGTCCCATCCAGATCAAACACAATCAAACGAATTGCAGCAGCGGCAATAGGATTCACGACTTCCAGCATCCCTCAATTCTATCGGCAAGGCTGTCGCTATTCAGGCTGTGACCCACGCCACATCGAGAAGTCGTCAGCTCCACTGGCCGAAGTTGAGAAGCATGTGCAGGAACACGCCGTACCAGACGTTTTGCGTTCGCAAATAGATCACGCCAAACACCACGCTCGCAATCAACGCAATCACGCTGGAAACCAGCGCGTCGGAAAATGCGATCCCGGACGCCAGAAAAAGCAGGCAGTGCATGGTACTGAAGATGACCGCGCCAACAATAACGCTCATCTGGACATGTGAGATCGATATCGCGCTTAACCGCGTCCTGTTGAGCGAAGTCAGGAGTGCCCCGCGAAACACAAACTCCTCCGCCAGCGGCTCTTCCACGATCCTCCCAAAGTGGTTCAATGCCCCCGCGAGCGTCAGCGGTCTAACCAGCCCATTGTTGTAGGCGAAAATAAAAGCAGTCAAAATAAGAAACGCCCATATCAGGACGTTACGGGATAGCGCCGTCCCCGCGCTGCCCACCGGGAACCACGGTTGCCCGGCGCTCCTGCGAAACAGGATGAAGCCAAGAATGATGAGATAAGGCAGAAGAACCAGCGTGCAAGTCAGCGCAGTCAAGTCAGGAAAAACGCCGTTCAGCGCAACAGCTGTCAGAAAGACTACGAAGAAAAACCCGCAGTTGATCAAAGCCTCGCGTATAGGCTCAATATCAATTTCCTTCGCCACCCGTTCATCGTTCATCGGTGCCGTCTTTCAGAAAGGTATCGCCAGCTTCCCTCAATCTTATCGGGAAAGCAGTTCCCGCTCGGGGAGATGCTGACAAAACACGCGATCTATAGCTTTCACGGAGAAATGCCGTAGACTTCCACGCATGACCGCTTGCTAATCCCGCTTCTTAACGAGAAATATTCCAAATGGAACCCAAACTCACCACACCGCCCGAGTTAGCCGAAGTCCTCGCCGCACTCTCCAGCCGCGAGCCCATATTCCACCGCCCCGAATTCGGCACATCCCGCGCCGACTTCGAAAGAATGACCACCGAAGATTTCCGGGAAACCGGAGCCTCCGGCCGCCGCTATTCAAGACAGCACATCCTCAACGAACTCGAAAAGCGCCACTCCGCGCCGCCCGATGACATCTGGGAAACAAAAGACTTTCACTGCCGCAAACTTTCAGACGACACCTATCTCCTCACCTACACCCTCCTCCAGAACAAACCCGCCTCACCCGCCGCGCCACCGTCTGGCGAAGCACGCCCGAAGGCTGGAAGATCCTCTACCACCAAGGCACCATCGTGCAGGATGAATAAAAACATAGCGCCGGCAATCCTGCCAAGCTAAAACGTTTGACTAAGCCATTCCACGGTGCTACCTTCACCAACCGAAGGAGCACCAGGCCCGATGAATCGCCGAAACTTCGTCAAAACCTCCCTCGTCACCGCCAGTGCAGCCCTCCTCTCTGGCCGCGATCTCACCGCCGGCGCCCTCCCCGCCCCGCAACCGCCTCCCGCGCAGGAGAACATTCCCGGAGCAGTCCCCGCCGCCCAGATCGACGCCGCCCGCTTCCCCGACAACTTCCTCTGGGGCATGGCCTCCGCCGCATATCAGGTCGAAGGTGCATGGAACCTCGACGGCAAAGGTGAATCCAATTGGGACCGCTTCGCGCACACCGTAGGCAAAGTCAAAGGAGCAGCAATCGGCGATGTCTCCTGCGACCAGTACCACCGCTACAAAGAAGACATCGCCATCCTCAAGCGCCTCAATCAGAAAAGCTACCGCTTCTCCACCTCATGGGCGCGCATTCAACCTACAGGCACCGGACCCGTCAATCAAAAGGGCATCGATCACTACAGCCGCCTCGTTGATACCTTGCTCGAAGCGAACATTCGCCCCTTCTGCACCATCTATCACTGGGATCTCCCGCAGGCACTCGAAGACCGCGGAGGCTGGCCCAACCGCGATCTCGCCGCGTACTACGCCGACTACGCCGGAATCCTCGCAAAACATCTCGGCGACCGAATCACCACCTGGGCTCCCTTCAACATGCCCTGGACCTTCACCTATTACGGATACGGCATCGGAGTCTTTCCGCCGCAGAAAACCGGCTTCGACGAATTCCTCAAAGCCGCGCACACCGTCAACCTCGCGCAGGGCGAAGCCTTCCGAGCCATCAAGGCCGCGTCCTCCAAGGCCACAGTAGGCAGCGCTTACGGCATGGCGCCCGCATACCCAAAAACCAATAGTGAAGCCGACATCGCCGCAACCGCGCGCTACAACGCCATGAACAATCTCTACTTTCTCAACCCCACGATGTACGGTGAATACCCAAAGGCCTTCGTCGGCGAAATGCCATATCAAGCCATGGGCTACAAACCCGGCGACGACAAAATCATGAAGGCCCCGCTCGACTGGATCGGCTTCCACTACTACACCCGCCGCATCGTCTCGGCTGCCGAAACCACCTGCAAAGCGGCCACCGGATCAGGCCACTTCGGCACCGAAACCGAAGGCGAAGGAGGATCAGCCGCCCGCGATCCCCTCACGCAAATTCACGTCGAGATGCCCACCGAAGGCCCGCTCACCGAAGCCGGTCTCGAAATCTGGCCCAGCGGAATGTACGACCTCGTCACACAGATTTCGCGCGAGTACAACCACCCCATCATCGAGATCAGCGAAAACGGATGCTGCTATCTCGACAGCCCCGACGAATCAGGCCGCGTCCCCGACACCCGCCGCATCTCTTTCCACCGCCAGATCCTCGCCGAGCTGGCTCGCGCCATCGCCAACGGAGCCAACGTCCGCGCCTATCACGCCTGGAGCCTGGTCGATAATTTCGAGTGGGCCGATGGCTACTCCCAGCGCTACGGACTAACCTATATAGACTTCCGCAGCCAGAAACGCACCATCAAAGACTCAGGCCTCTGGTACGGACGAGTCGGCGCCGCAAACCGCCTGAACGTCTAATACCTTGACGCAAAAAAAGGACGGCCTCAACCCCGGACTTTCATACCCGGAGCAAAGGCCGAAGTCGGAGGACAAATTTTCGTTACTCAACTTTCTGGAAGCCGGTATTTATCGTAACTCTGGTTCCAGAGATGGTCCCCTGGACATGAGCCAGTATGTTGCCGGATTCGTCATACTGGTCGATGGTGAACGTGCCGGAGAATTCATCTCCCTTGGAGTTCAGGGTGAGGTTCTGCCGGATAATCGCCGGGCCAACCAGATTAAGGCCCGAGCTGTCGTAAGACATGCCAATGTGGTTCAACTTGTAGCACCGCGGTCCAACCTTTTCCCACACACCGACGCAGACATCGCCGGTCATTGGCGGGCGCATGCCGGATATGCCGATCTCCGTCCCGTCGCTGTGCCATTCGGTGTAGCCCGCCTCCACTTCGGTACCGTCAGGGATTCCTTCACTGCCTTTGGAATACCAATGTTGCTTCCAGAGACCGACCATCGTAGGTTGGTCCTTATCGTCGTCTGCAGCCAGGACGAGCCCGGCTTTGAGTAGACGGGGTTGAATCATCCGAGAGTGCCCGCTGTCGTAGGACAAAGATGATGGGTGATAGTAGCCGCACTCGGCGTTGGCATTGAGCCCAAGCAGGAGGGCGGACATCAGTCCAACGAACGCGAGGATCAACGTTCTGTAACTCGTTTTCATTTGATTTCTCCTTGTGCCGGCATCGCCAGCGCAGCACCGAGCTAACATCCGAACCGGGATCAAGCTCAATGGAGAGGCGGTAAACTCTGGGTGAAACTTAGGTGAAGCCGTATCCTGCCTGAAATAAATGAGATGACGCGGCTGCTATACTTCGGCTGCGGGTGAACTCCAGTGGCGATGGGGGTTTTCCAGTTCGGCGAGTACAAGCTGGATCGTGACCGGTTCGAGTTGTGCCGCGCCGGCCGTGCCCTGAAGCTGGAAAAAATGCCAATGGAGCTGCTCATCCTTTTGGCGTCGAGGAAGGGTGATCTTGTCACCCGGGATGAAATCGCCGAGCGGCTGTGGGGCGGAGAAGTCTACGTAGACACCGAGCACGGCATCAATACCGCAATCCGCAAAATCCGCTACATTCTGCGCGACGACTCTGACCAGCCCCGCTTCGTACAAACGGTAATGGGAAAGGGCTACCGGTTCGTGGGAGCCATCGAAGAGGTTCGCCCGTCCTCCAGTGAAAACGGCCACAAGCTGTCAGCTGAGGAAGGGAGCGCCCCGGGCCACGGGCAAACGTCAATCACTCCTGCTCCCGTTTCGACGGCACTCGAGTCATCAACAACAAAAGCTGTCGAGCCTTCCTTCACGGCCCGTCATCGCCTCTGGCCAGCGGCGGTTGGAGCGGCCGTTCTTCTGGTTATCCTTGTCGCCGGTGCAGTCTTTGCGTCGCGCAGCCTGAAAGGCCGCGCCGTCAAAGCGGAGATTCACTCCCTGGCCGTCCTTCCGCTGGACAACCTCTCCGGCGATCCCAGTCAGAATTACTTTGCCGACGGCATGACGGACGAGTTGACCACAATGCTGGTAAAGGATTCGACCCTGCGTATTGTCTCGCGGACGTCGGTGATGCAATACAAGGGAGTGCATCGCCCGCTGCGCGAGATTGCGCAGGAGCTCGGAGTGGACGGCGTGGTGGAGGGTTCCGTCGAGCGATCAGCCGACAAAGCGCACATGACGCTGCAGTTGATTCAGGCCCCAAGCGATACCCACCTATGGGCGGAGAGTTACGACCGCAACGCGAACGACCTGGTCTCGCTGCCCGACGAGGCCGCGATGGCCATCGCGAAGCGAACCAATAGCTCGGTGCTTCAAAGGACGGCGGCCCGCTACGTCAATCCCGACGCGCACGATGCCTATCTTCATGGGAGATATCTCTGGTACTCGGGCTCCAACGAGGAGGCGGGCAAATACTTCAGGAAAGCGACCGAATTACAGCCGGATTACGCGCTGGCCTGGACCGGCGTGGCGGATTATTACGGCATGGGCCTGATCACCGGCGCAATGGACCCGCGGTTGGCGCGCACACCGTTCGAAGCCGCAGCGCACAAAGCGGTTGATCTGGACGACACGCTTCCCCAGGCCCGCGCCACCCTTTGTGCTGCAATGTTTATCAGTCAATGGGACCTGGTGCGAGCCGACCGGGAATGTGTGCGCGCAATCGATCTTGACCCAAGGTTCGCCGACGCCTACCATCTCCGCGCCAAGATGCTGTCAGTACTGAGCCGTCCCGGGGAAGCGATCGCGTCAGAGAAGAAGGCCATGGAGCTTGACCCGTTCGTGCGCCCGTGGGGGCTGGCTTACATTTACTGGGCGAATCGGCAATACGATGCGGCTCTCGTTGAGGACCGCCAGCGCCTTGAGTCAAATCCGCATGACCCGACCACTTTAGGTATTCTGGCGGCCGTCTACCGATGCAAAGGGATGTCGGCTGAAGCCGCAAAGGCGTGGGAGGATAGTCTTATCGCGAGCGGCGACCAGGCCGATGCCGCCAGCATTCGGAGGGCATTTGCGCATGGCGGATACCGCGCCGCGGTTTTGTGGAACTTGGCGAATCTGAAAAAGCAGTCGTTGCAACACTACGTTTCACCGGTAGATCTGTCGCTGCAATATGCGCAACTGGGTATGCGTGAGGAGACACTGAACCAGCTCGAGGAGGCTTATCGGCAACACGCGCCGCAATTGGTGGAGGATGTACAGGAAGATCCGGCTTACGACTTTCTCCACTCCGACGAGCGATACAGGTCAATCATCCGCCGCATGGGATTGCCTCCAGCCTATTGAACCTGAAAGTCTCATCGTTCCTTCGCCACGCCCGAAGCTTCCGATCCCGAAGCCCTCCTAAGCAAAAAAAAGAGCGTGTCGGGGGAAGTGGAAAAGATGCGTTTCCATTCACAGCCAGCCGATGCGATCGTGTAGTTGTCGGCGTTTTCTCGCGGCTTGGAGAATTGAACCTCAATCGATGATCGGCGATTCCCGGAATTGTTCCTGAGTAACGGGCAATTCGAAAATTGACCCGTCTCGCAAATCCCGATGACTGGGAACCCTCAGAAATGGCACGTCTCTGTTCTCTGCTACCCTAATGAGTTTGGTTTTCAGCAAGGGAGCGAGCAACGAATGGCCTTCAAATTTAAGGGAGTCGATTTCATCGGCTTCGACAGCCTTCTCACCGACGAAGAGCGCCTCGCTCGCGACACCGCGCGCCAGTTCATCGAAGACAACCTCATCCCCATCATCGAAGAGTGCAACCGCGAAGGTCGCTTTCCCCGCGAACTCGTCCCGCAAATGGGCCAGCTCGGCTTCTTCGGAGCCAACCTCCACGGCTACGGTTGCGCCGGCATGTCCAACGTCGAGTACGGCCTCGTCATGCAGGAGTTCGAGCGCGGAGACTCCGGCGTCCGCAGCTTCGTCAGCGTCCAGTCCGCGCTCGTCATGTACCCCATCTTCACCTTCGGCTCCGACGAGCAGAAAGACTACTGGCTCCCCCAACTCGCCACTGGAGAAAAACTAGGCTGCTTCGGCCTCACCGAACCCGACTTCGGCTCCAATCCCGGAGGCATGCGCACCCGCGCAATGAAATCCGGAGACGAATACATCCTCAACGGCGAAAAAATGTGGATCACCTCCGGCTCCATCGCCGACGTCGCCGTCATCTGGGCCAAATTAGCCGAGGAAGATGATCGCGTCCGCGGCTTTTTGGTAGAGAAAGACCGCCCGGGCTTCTCCTCCTACGACGTCCACGGCAAATGGTCCCTCCGCGCCTCAGTAACATCTGGCCTCTCGCTGCAGGACGTCCACATCCCGGCAAAAAACCTCCTGCCCGGAACCGGCGGCCTCAAGTCTCCGCTCATGTGCCTCAACCAGGCCCGCTACGGCATCAGTTGGGGAGCCATCGGCGCAGCCATGTCCTGCTATGACACCGCGCTGCAATATTCCCTCCTCCGCAAGCAGTTCCGCGACGAGCCAATAGCGAGCCACCAGCTCGTCCAGGAAAAACTCGCCTGGATGATCTCCGAAATCACCAAGGCGCAGCTCCTTGCTCTCCAGGTCGGCCGCCTCAAGGACGAAGGCAAAGTCAGCTTCGAACACATCTCTATGGCCAAGCGCAACAATGTCTGGATGGCGCTCGAATGTGCCCGCCTCGCCCGCGACATCCTCGGCGGCAACGGCATCACCGACGACTACCCGGTCATGCGCCACATGATGAACCTCGAATCGGTAAAAACCTATGAGGGCACACACGATATCCACACACTAATCATCGGCCAGAGCGTCACCGGAATCCCCGCATACTAAGGCGCCCCGACCCGGCTTCGCCAGTCGTCGGAAGGCATACAATTAAGTCCCTGACCAGCGGGAGGGCCGCAAAAGATGGCACAAGAATGGCGCCGAAGGCGCGCATCCCCGGACGATGAGTCCCTGGACGGCCAGTCCCGCGTCTAATGAATATTGAAGTCCATGTCTATTCATTTGCCCAAACTCGAGCGACGTCCCGAGCTGGACGCCCTTCGCGGACTGTTCCTCGTCTGGATGACGCTCACGCATCTCCCTACCCGCTTCAGCGACTTCGTCAACCAGCCCATCGGCTTCCTGTCGTCAGCCGAAGGATTCGTCTTCATGTCCGCGCTGCTCGTCGGTCGCATCTACATCCGCGACATGGCCGAGAACGAAGCGGGTGTGCACCTCAAGCTCTTCAAGCGCTCGTTGAAGATTTACGGCTATCACCTCATCATGCTCTTCCTGGCCTTCAGCGTCGCCGCCACCTACGCCGCGCACACGCACAAGGCAGCGCTCACCAATCTTTTTGATTTCTATCTCGCCCACCCCGCAACTGCCATCGTCGGCTCCGTGCTGCTGCTCTATTGCCCGCCGTTGCTCGACATCCTGCCGATGTACGTTATCTTCCTCGTCTTCACGCCCATCGTGCTTTCCATCGCCGTGCGCTTCGGTTGGAAAAAAGTTCTTGCCGCCAGCGGACTCGTCTGGCTGGGCGCACAGTTCGGCCTGCGTGACGTAGTTTATGGCTTCGTCGAACACATCACACACCTTCGCATCCCGCTTCAGGAAACCGGAGCCTTCAACCTCTTCGCCTGGCAGGCAGTGTGGACCGTCGGCCTCTGGCTCGGCGCAGAGCTCGCTCACGGAACATTCCCTCTCAGAAAAGTTCCGCGCTGGGTCGGGGGCGTCTGCTTCGTCACCTGCCTCTTCTTCATCGGAGTGCGCTTTAGCTGGCTCGGTCCTCACCTCACGCCTCAAGCGCTTGGCCTCAAGCTGGACAAATGGCAAATCGGCTGGCTCCGTGTCGTCAACCTCATGTGCTTCACCATCGTCTTTTATTTCCTGCGCAGGTACGTGATCAAAATCGTCTCACGCGAACCGCTTCTCACGCTCGGCAAAGCCTCTCTGCAGGTCTTTTGCGCGCATCTCTTCTTCGTCTTCATCGGCCTCGGGCTGCTCTATGGAGAGGTCGCGCAGCTCCAGGGCTGGACCGCCGCCGTCCTCATCGCCGTCACCTTCATATCGTTGATATGGGTCGCCGCCCGCGAAGTCCGCAAACGCCACGCCAGGAAGACCCAGGGAACACCCCCCGTGACAGCAGACCAGCCGCCACCCCTAGTTACAGCAGACCCGCAGAGCGTATCACGATGAAGGCGATTAGCAAAGATTGCCAATTCAATATTATATTAAGTTCAAGGAATTTTATGCCCACACGAAACGTAAATCTCACCCCGGAATTAGATCATTTCGTTGTCGCAAAAATCAAAAGCGGCCGTTATGAAAACGCCAGCGAGGTAGTGCGCGCAGCCTTGCGGACCCTGGAACGCGACGAGCGGGAGTATGAAGCTAAACTCACCTCTCTGCGAGCTGCGATTCGAGAAGGAGAAGCAAGCGGCGTCGCCAAGCCAGGCAGCTTCGATCGTGTGCGCGCCAAATTTGGTCTTCCCCCGATAGGAGATTGATCCTGGCTCAATATCGTTTATCGCAACGAGCAGAGCTGGACTTGGCGGGAATCGTCGCATACACCTTCAATACATGGGGTGAGCCGCAGGCAGACCGATACAGTACCGAGATACGGAATTGTTGTCGGCTCCTCGCGGACACGCCTGCGATGGGTCGTCTATGCGACTGGTATCCGCGAAGCTTGTATCGAATGGAACAAGGTAGCCATGTGATCTTCTACCGCAAAACGGCGGAACGCATCCTGATTGTAAGAATCCTTCACAAGTCGATGGAACCTGAACGTCAGGTCTTTGAAAACAGATGAAGAAGAACTAAACAGAAACCGTAAAGGTATCTTCCGAACGCATCACCGAGCGGTAAAGCGTGTCCCGCTCCACCGGAACTCGTCCCGCCTTCGTAATCAGCCGCATCAACTCCTCGCGCCGCATGCCCTGCGGAGTCGTCGCGCCGGCGTCGTGATAAATCTTCTCTTCAATCACGGTCCCGTCGATATCGTCAGCGCCAAACCGCAGCGAAATCTGCGCGATCTTCGCCGTCATCATCTGCCAGTACGCCTTGATGTGCGGAAAATTATCCAGCAGCAAACGCCCCACCGCAATCTGCCGAATGTCCGTCAGCCCCGTAGTCTTCGGCAAATGTTCCAGAGCCGTATGGTCCGGATGAAACGCCAGCGGAATAAAGGTCTGGAACCCATGCGTCTCGTCCTGCAGCTCGCGCAGTTTCAGCAGATGATCCACGCGGTCTTCGTCATTCTCAATGTGCCCGTAAAGCATCGTCGCATTCGACTTCAACCCGGCCTGATGCACCATGCGCGCCGTGTCCAGCCACTCCTGGCCGTCAATCTTGTGATCGCAGATGATATGCCGCACCCGATCCGCAAAAATCTCCGCGCCGCCGCCCGGCATCGAATCCACGCCCGCGTCCTTCAGCTTCTCCAGCGTCTCTGGAATCGACAGCTTCGCACGCCGCGCCAGAAACGCAATCTCCACCATCGTGAACGCTTTGATATGAACCTTCGGAAACCGTTCCTTCAATCCGCTGATCAAATCCAGAAAATATTCAAACGGCAAATCCGGATGCAGGCCGCCGACAATGTGAAACTCTGTCACCGCCTCGCTGTAGCCTGAGGCCGCCGTCTCCCACGCCTGCTCCAGAGCCATCGTGTACGATCCCTCGCCGCCCTTCTTGCGTCCAAAGGCGCAAAGCCGGCATGCCGCCACGCAAACATTCGTAGGATTAATGTGGCGATTCACATTGAAGTACGCGACATCGCCATGCATCTTTTCGCGAACATAGTTCGCCAGCCATCCCACCGCCAGAATATCCGCCGACCCGTACAGCGCAACCCCGTCCTCGAACGTCAGGCGCTCTCCATCGAGCACCTTCGTGGCGATCGGCTGCAGCCGCTCATCATCGGTAAAAAACGGCCTTGGCTCTGGCATAAACTTCACTCCGCGAATCACTCTTTATGATAATCCACCCCGTCTCTCAAAAAACATGGGAACTTTTGAGCTGCGAAGATACGTACTCACTGATACCATTCGTCAAGAACACTTCATGCTTGTAATGCAGCTCCCAGGATTTCTTCATTGCCTTCTTGCACAAAGCTTTTAGCGAATCTTGCGCTCTGCGCCCTTCTTCTGCCCATCGCCCACGCTGCTCAAAATGGCGGGGCCTCGAAGCCTGCCGTTTTTCCGGCCCTCACTTCCTACAATCTCGACCGGGCAAAGCTTAACCTCCCCGCCGATTTTGCCGGACAGCTCGACCTTCTGCTCATCTCCTTCCAGCCTGAACAGCAAACGCAGATCGATACGTGGATGACGCTCGCCCAGGCCCTGCAGCACACCAACTTCAACTTCCAGTGGTATCGAATGCCCGTCTCCAGCCGCGAAAACATCGTCTTTCGCTGGTGGGAAAACTCCTCCATGCGCAGCGATGAAAGTGATCCGGAAACCTGGCCCTGGATCATGCCGCTCTACGTCGATAAAGAGAATTTCCGCCGCAACCTGCAGATTCCCAACGAGCACCAGATCGCGATCGTGCTGGTGAACAAACAGGGGAAAGTCCTCTGGCAGGCCACAGGCCCGCTCACGCTCGACAAGCGAACATCGCTTCTGGCAGCAGTGGCCGCCATTAATAAATAGAAGCGTGTTCCCCGCGAGCCGCCCGGCCCCATATCTCCTCGTCACACAATTGCGTTTCGATCAGTTCAACCGGGATTCCACCATCCTCGACAATCGCAACGCGGTAGCCTTCGATCGGCTCGTATGGGTCGAGCAATAATTTGCGCCCGGCAATCGCAAGATCCAGATTACTCACCTTGAACGCTGGATGCGGTACGGAGCGAATCAGCGGATCGAGAGGGCTCTCTGCGTCAAAGCGGTGCCATTGCACACGCGCCAGGCCGCAGTCGCTGTCGCTGGTGTGCATCCCAGGCGAAGCGCTGAAGCGCTCGCCGGGTTTTGTCTCCTGCGTTGGAACGTCGAGGTGATGGAACTCGTAAGTAACGCCGTCTCGCACCAACATACTTTTGCCCTCAATCGCCGTTAATTCCAGACCCGGCTCAGGATCGCGCGAAGGACGTGTGGCTTGACGGCCAGTCCTTCTCCATCCTCAGTGCATCCAGCTTTCCCATATAGAAGGCGCGAATTCGCCCCGTCTCGGTAAATCCCAGCAGCCGGTAAAACTCGAGCGCGCCGTCATTATCGACAGCCACTTCCAGCCGCATCGAAAGCGCCCCTTCCGCGCGGCAGGCCTCGATCAGCGCGTTCATCAACTTGCGTCCCACTCCCTGTTTGCGCCGCGCCGGAACAACATCGATCGTCACAATATGCCCAAAGCGCTTGCCGCTCACAGCGGAAATCTTCGCGATGGCGAACCCGGCAAGATCGCTCTCTTCTTCAGCAACTAGTGAAATCGAGCGTGGGTGGAAAAGAAAATAACGCAGCTCGGCGAGCGAGTACGCAATGCCCGGACGAAAACATGCCTGGTCGAGCGCGAAGAGACTTTCCATATCCTCGCGCGTCGCCAGGCGAATGCGAACCACGGTTATTTTTTCGCTTCTTCTGCTGCGGCAATGCCGTCCGGCTCCGGCTGCACAACCACTCCGTTATAGAGCGATGCGCCCACCAGGTGGCCATCCATCGAATGGACCATGCGGATCCTCCAGCCTGCGTTCCACCACTTCCACGTCTTGTCGTCGGAGTTGATGGCGAAGACCATATCCGAGTCTCTCGAAGTAATCACCACGCGTCCCAGGCCGGGATCGTAGTCGATATTGTCGATAGCACTGACCGGCAGCGCCAGCTCCTTCCACGTCTGTCCGCGATCCTCGCTGTAGAACGCGCCTTCCCGTCCGCCCACCCACAAAACGCCGCTCGGCGTCGTGGTCAATGCGGCCACTGAAGTCAGCTTGGAAGGCAGCGCTACGGGACTCCAGTTCATTCCACCGTCCTGTGAAAGGCGCAGGTCCGCGTGCCGTGCGGCAAAAACCACGGGACCGTGCGCATCGACGAAGCGATAGTAAGTTTCAGGCAGCACCGGGCCGGTCCACGTCGCGCCTTGCGTCGCGCTGCGATACACGCCGTCCGCCGTGGCTACGAACCACACCGGACCATTCAGCGAAAGGTCGCTGACCTGCGTATCGATCGCCAACTCCTTCGAGTCCTCTGTGACCGTCTTCTTCACCTTCTTGCCGTGCCGCACCACGTACACGGTCTTTTCCTTCACGTTCACGACCTTGCCGTCCGGCTCCCACTCATGCCCGTTCCACCGGAACAGGCCATGATTGGTCCCCGCGAAGATCGTTCCGTCATCCGTCTGCGCCAGGCTGAAAACATCGCGTCCATCCAGACCGCTGCTGCGTTGTATCCAGCTCTTGCCGCCATCTGCGGTCACGAAAACGCCGCCGTAGCTCTTGTCGTTCACTACCCCGGCATACATCGTCTCCGGATGCTTCGCGTCCGGCAGCAGCGCGGTTACCTGCCGCTCGGAAATGCCGTTGTTCGACGAAGCAAAGCTCGCCCCTGCATCATTGCTCGCCAGCACGCCGCTGCGGTCCGTGGCCAGCAGAACCTGCTGCGTGTTCTTCGGATCCACGTGAACGTCATTGATAATCACGTCCGGCCCCGTCATGCGCGTCCACTTCGTGCCCCCGTCCAGGGTCTTGTACAGGCCCTCCGTCGTTCCCGCATAAACGATCTGCCGATTCACCGGGTCCTGCATCAGCACGCGCGTGCGCCGAGCCGTCGAAGGAATGCCCTGCACCTTGTGGAACTGCTCTCCGCCCGTCTCGCTCTTGTAAATCCCCGAACAGGCGCTCAGATATACCTGGCTCGGAAACTGCGGATCGAGGATGATCGAAAATACGTCCGAATCGTCGATAAGCCCTTCCTTGATGTTGCGCCAGGTCGTGCCGCCATCGGTCGTCTTCCACGGCAGATGCCACGTTCCCGCGTAGATGGTGCGCGGATCGGTTGGGTCAATCGCGATCGATTCCACCTTATGAATCTCGCCGCTGCCCTGCGGGCTGATCTGCTTCCAGTGCACGCCGCCATCTTCGCTGCGAAATACGCCTTCGATGGCTCCCGCCACCAGAATTTTCGAATTCGACGGAGCCTGCGTAAGCGCCCGCACCGACTTGCCCTGCATCTCCGGGCTCGATTCCCAGGTCACGCCGCCATCGTGGCTGATGTACACACCGCCGTTCGACCGGTCGAGCTGCCACACCCCCGCATACAGCGTCTTCGGATCGGCCTCGTCGACCAGAAGATTATCCACAACAAGATCATCGACGTCGCCAAGCTGCGCCAGGCGCGTCCACGTCGCGCCGTTATTCACCGACTGGTAGATCCAGCTGTTGGTCGTGCCCAGATAGACAAGGTTAGGATCGGCGGGGCTGGAAGCAAATGCGCGCGCATTGCCTCCTTCGGGTCCTACCGAAATCCACCGCGAAGAAGCTGCCTTGGCCGCAGCCGGATGGAGAGTGACCAGCGTCGCCACGCCAAGAAGGAGGGACAAAAACAATTTTCGATTCATAGTTTGATTTCAGATCCGCCGAATTTACCTGCTCACTTGATAATAAGCCGTCCGGTTTGCGGTTGTGGATAACAATGCGGATACCTGTCGCAAAAGGAAAGGCCGCCCGGGGATCCCGGACGGCCTTTCTGTTAATCCAGCACGCTGGCTACTGGTTGCTGGCCGGAGGCGGTGTGGCAGCCGGAGCAGCCTGATGATGGTGATGAGGAGTGGGCTTGGTACCCAGAGGCTTCCGCGTCTGCGCCTTGACCGTAGATTCATCGACCGCCGTCGTGCCAGGCACGTCGTTGTCGAAGTTTGCTCCGGACGGCACGAGGTAGTCTTCAACCTCGTTGGTGCCCGCATTGCCCGTCCGCACCGAAATGCGGCTCGCGTCAATGCCCTTCTCTGTCACCAGGTAGGCCTTCGTGTTCACCGCGCGCTGCGCAGCCATATCTGCCGCGGACATCGCAGGGTGACGACGCTTTCCATGCGCCTCAGGAACCGGTGCGGAGTTACCCACAACCACCAGAGTCGCATCGGAAGAACGCTGCGCGTTCAACGCCACGTCATCCAGGCAGCCCTTCGCATCGTTGTCTACGCGCGTCGGACGCTTCACGTCATGGTCGAACTGGATCGAGCACAGCGTCTGCGTCTTCGGCGTCGGCGGTGGAGGCGGTGCCGCCACATTTACCGTCGTCGTAGCCGAGGCCGTCTGGCCCTTGTCATCCGACACGTTGCAGGTTACCGTGATCGCTCCGGAAGGTGCACCCGTCGTCGACAAGGTCGCCGTCGAGCTCGTCCCGCTGATCGATCCCGCTGATGCCTGATAGCTGTACGTCAATGGACGATTCTGCGGGCTGACTCCCGTCGCCGTGATCGTCGAGCTGTCGCCCGGATGCACGTCGGTGGGATTCGCAACGCAGCTGACCGTCGGAGGCTCGAACTGCTTCACCGTGTACTGCGCGGTGCAGTCCGCCGACTGGCCGGGCTTCGCGCCTTCGGTCACATGCCCCGTCACCGTGTAGCTACCCGGCGCGGTGCTGCCCGTCTCAATCGTTACTGTCGCGCTCGTTCCGGTCGCGCCTTCGCCCGTCCAGCTATACGTCGCTGTTTTCTTCGGGTTCAGGTTCGTCGCCGTTCCGGTAATCGTAATTGGCTCGCCCGGATAAACAGTCGCAGGGCTCGCCGAGCACGCATAGGCAACCGGAGGAGGTGGAACGATGTTGCCGAACTTGAAGACCAGCCCGGTGCTCAGGCGAGCCGTGTTGGCATTCATTCGTCCACCCGTGAAGTTCTGCGGGCCGTAGTTAATATGGATGTACTCGTAATCGGCCTGGAAGAGGCGCAGACCGAGGTGCCCGTTGAACCAGGGCAGGTCATAGTCAAGTCCGCCGCCCGCGGTCAATGCCGGGCCCCAGGTAAAGGCATGATCGATTCCGGGAGGAGGAAAACTGCTCTGCGGTCCTTGGAATCGGGCCGCGCCAGCCAGGCCATGAACAAAAGGCACCATGCCTTCAACCGGGAAACGGAAGATTATGCCGGCCTGCCCAGTCCCAAACTTGTCATTAACAGCTCCGCCGCTGTGGAGACCCACCTCGACCTGGCCGCCAACATATTTGTTGAAGAAGTACGCACCGCTGAAAAGCGCCCCGGCGTCAAGATCTGACGGAGTGTCCGGAAAGTACGCACCGTTCCCAAGTGGGGTGTTAACCGTGGCCTTGGGCGCAGCATAGGAGTATCCGGCAAAAATATCTACCCGGGAAAGGGGCGGCTCTCCGGGAGCGGCCGGTAAGGACGAAGAACTCTGCCCATACATGCCCGACGCGCAAACTCCTACAACGCAGCCGGCCAGCAGAATCCGGTTTAAAGATTTGAACCAATGAGACGTCATGCGTATATCCTCCGCAACCTTTTGAAAGTCCTGCAAATTGGACCGTACAGCTTATGGAAATTAAGCCGGAACTATATAAACCGGGCACAGATCGCCCGAAAACTAACGAACACCAAGGTACCACACTTTTACGTGCCCTAGAGCACAATTCCTTCACCAGAGTATAAATTCTTCAACGAGTTGGCTGGATACCGCAAAACTTCTAGGTATCTAATCGATAACTACTATATCCGCCCGCTAGCAGACTAAAAACCGCCTTCATTTCATGGAAACGAAGGCGGCATCGAGCTCACAAAAATCCAGGCATCCAGATATCAATGCCTTACTGCAGATTCAAAACCCTCTTCAGGCTGCCCCGTTCGTGTTGAATCTTCTCTTGCAGCAGCGTAATCGCGTACAAGAGTTGCTCCGGCCGCGGCGGACAGCCCGGAACATATACGTCCACCGGAATAATCTGGTTCACACCCTGCAGCAGCGCGTAGTTGTTGAACACTCCACCCGAGGTCGCGCACGCGCCCATCGAAATCACCCACTTCGGCTCCGGCATCTGGTCATACAGCCGCCGGATCACCGGAGCCATCTTCTGCGAAACCCGCCCGGCAATTATCATCAAATCCGACTGCCGCGGCGACGGCCGAAACACCTCCGCCCCAAACCGCGCCACATCGAACCGCGAAGCCCCCATCGACATCATCTCGATCGCGCAGCACGCCAGCCCAAACGTCATCGGCCAAATCGAACTCTTGCGCACCCAGTTAATCGCCGCATCCAGCGAAGTCAGAAAAATCCCCTCCGGCTGCTCATAGCCGTAACTCACTTCTTTGAGCTTCTCGCGATTCTGCGCGCTGCTCTCCAGCGCCCCAAAAAAATACCGGTCCTTCGCCGTCTCACTCATACCTCAACTATAACGCCTCGCATCTGCCCACGGGGTGCACCATCCTTGACGCGCATTTTCCGGTAAGGGTGGGAACCGCCTCTCTCAACATCATCTTTATCTTTTGCGATCCCTTGCCCCAAGCCCCAATTACGCCGCTACGCCATGGCATACTCCACACCCAGCACGGTAATGTCGTCCTCCTGTCCGAAGTTCTGCGCCTGTTGCGCGATGGCGGTTACGGGCTGGTCGCTGATCTCGCGCGTGCGCTCGAATCCAAACAGTTCCTTCGCCGGGTTGGTCGCTTCGACCACCCCGTCGGTCAGGAACGTCAGACGGTCGCCGGGCTTGAGGGTGAAGGTCTGCGCGGGATACTCGCTCTCGGCCACGATGCCCAGCGGCAGCGAGCCTTCGAGCTCCATTTCCTTGCCGTTGAGATAGGGCGGGATGTGTCCGGCATTCGCGATGCGCATTTTGCCGCCGGGGCTGATTTCGGCTGCGAGGCAGGTGGCGAAGTGTCCGCCGGATCGCCCCAGCATGCGATGGTTGAGCATGGTGAGCATGGCGGCGGGATCGGAGTTGTATTCGGACTGGTTGCGAATTGCGCCCACAAGCACGGCGACCAGCATGGCCGCGCTTACGCCTTTGCCGGAGACGTCTCCGATGACGACGAGCAGGGTGCCGTCGGGCCGGGCAAGTGTCTGGAAAAAATCGCCGCCGACGGTCTGCGCGGGACGGTATTCGGTTTCGACCGTAAAATGCGGCGAGTTGATGGCCTCGGGAATGAGGACTCGCTGCTGCAACTGCTGCGCCTGCTCCAGATCTTTCTTGATGCTCTGCCGGGCCACCGAGTCGCGCACCTGCGTGCGCACGAAACGCCGCAGCGCCAGTATGCAGACGATCAGAACCATCAGGATTATGACGATGTTGGCGAGATAAATACCAAGGCCGAAAGGGAAGAACAGATTGGGGATATGGAATTCGACCAGAAGAAAGCCTGATAGGGAGTTGAACAAACCCAACAGGATGGGCAACGCCGCGAGCAGCGCCTCGGTCCGGTGGCGGCGAAAGCCTTCTACCAGGATGACGAGTTGCAGCACGCTGATGGCTGCGTTGCAGCAAACCGATGCCACGCTGAACCAGTGCAGCGCGGGCATCGGCACAAAGTTCAGGCCGAGCAATGGCGATTGGGCGCAGAACGTGGCCAGCGTTTCCCCCGCCACCAGCAGCCATGCGGCGAGTGGAATCCAGCGCTTTTCGCGCAGCCCGAACCAGTTCCACCAGAACATGGTCCAAAAAGGCAGCATAATGGCGCCTATCAGGACGCTGGCCGGTTGGCTCATCACAGTCGTCACGGATGCGAGCGCCGCCGAGAGAATGGCGATACTATCCCACACCAGCGCGAGAAAGAGCCACAGCCACGCGCGCTCCTGCCGGTTGTAGAACCACGCCCACAGCGCCAGCGGCGCAATCAGCAGGAAGAGAAATGCCTCCAGGAAATTGCCGAACTGGCTACGCAGCAGCCCTTCCTTTTCCGCATATTGCAGCAGACGCACGGTGGAGGACAGTCCCACCGACGGAGGTCCGTGCATGCCGCCCGCATCGGGGCTCATGAATCGCGTGGTGGGGGACATGTAAAACCGCACTGCGAGGTCGATTTTCCCGTCCGGCCCCGGCGCGGGCAACTTGAGAGAGACGGGCTCGGCGGAGTAGAGCGCGACGTGGTTTGCGGAGAAACCTCCGAACTGCCCCATGAATTGCCCGTTGGCGTAGACCTGAAAGGCGTCGTCAAAATCGTTAGGCATCTTGAGCCACAGCCGTTGTCCCGGATCCGTCACCTTCACCCGCAGGCGATACCATGCGTAGCTGCTCAGGTCGGGATATCCCCGCTTCGTCCATCCGGGCACGTAGCCCGCGGTGCCAAGTTGCAAATTGACGGAACCGGTCTTAGGCGCAAGGTCCATCATGGTCCAGTGCGAATCGTCAAAGCCGGCCTGTGCCCACTCCGGCGAGCCGTTCACCCACGGCGAGTCGCCCGGCTGGAACTTCCATGGCCCAGCGAGCGCAACCATGGAATTGCCCAGCGTGATCACCTGCGCAGCACCCAAAGCAGCAGCGGGCGCAGCCGTCGCGGACACGGACGCTGGAGCAGTTGCTGCTGGCGCAGAGGCGGCAAGGGTTGAGGACGAGGTTTGTGAAAAAGCGGAGGGGAAAACAGGCAGCACAACGAGCAGTACCAGCCCAAGTTCTTTCATGTCAGCGAGACTACCACCGGCAAACAGGTGCGAACAGAATTTCTAAGGAGCGCAAGCCTCGATCCGCTTTGTTAAAGTGAAGAGTTATATGCGCCCTCGTTCTGTGAGATTTCTGCTTCTCTTCACACTCTTTCCAGGCTCCCTCGCACTCGCCCAAACCACCGCCAACACCGCCGACGCCATCAGTCGCCTGCAAGCTCAGGTGGCCCAGGCCCAATCCTCGGCTGACAACTCCTGGATGCTCGTCAGCGCGGCCCTCGTCCTGCTCATGACCGGCCCCGGCCTCGCGCTCTTCTATGGCGGCCTCGTCCGCCGCAAGAACGTGCTCTCCATCCTCATGCAGAGCATGGCCATGATGGCCATCATCACCGTCGTCTGGGCGCTGGGCACCTACAGCCTCGCCTTTGACTCCGGCACCGCCTTCATCGGAGGCCTCCACCATCTCTTCCTGCGCGGAGTCGGCCTCGCGCCCGATCCCGACTACTCCGCCACCATCCCGCTCCAGACATTCATGATCTATCAGTTGATGTTCGCCATCATCACCCCGGCGCTCATCACCGGAGCCTTCGCCGAACGCATGAAGTTCAGCGCCATGGCCCTCTTTCTCACTCTCTGGTCCATCTTCGTCTACTCACCCATGGCGCACATGGTCTGGGGCAAGGGCGGCCTGCTCAACGCCTCACTCGGTGGACGCTTCCCCTGCCTCGACTTCGCCGGCGGAACCGTCGTTCACGTCACCTCCGGAGTCTCCGCCCTGGTCTGCGCCCTCTACCTCGGCAAGCGCATCGGCTATCCGCGCGAGGCCATGCCGCCCCACTCCGTCGTTCTCAGCTTTGTCGGAGCCTGTCTCCTCTGGTTCGGCTGGTTCGGTTTCAACGCCGGCAGCGCGCTCGGCTCCGGACCCCTCGCCACCAGCGCCTTCGTCAACACTCACTTCGCCGCCGCAGCCGCAGCCCTGAGCTGGGCCGCCGCCGAGTGGATTCGCAGCGGCAAACCCAGCGCCCTCGGCATCATCTCCGGAGCCGTCGCCGGCCTCGTCGCCATCACTCCCGCCGCCGGCTTCGTGCAGCCCATGTCCGCCCTCGCCATCGGCGTAATCGCCGGAGCCTTCTGCTACTTCATGGTCGTCAAGGTCAAGTCATGGTTTGGATACGACGACTCCCTCGATGCCTTCGGCGTTCACGGAGCCGGCGGAACCATCGGCGCCATTCTCACCGGAGTCTTCGCCTCCAGCGCCATCAACCCCATCTTCAAAGACGCGAAGACCGGCGCAACTCTGCCCTCCGGCGTAATCCAGGGCAACTGGCACCAGCTCTTCAACCAGCTCGTCGGAATCGCCATCGCCTGGACCATCTCCATCATCGGAACCACAGTCCTCCTAAAGCTCGTCGACATGGCCATCGGCCTGCGCGTCACCCGCGAACATGAAATCGAAGGCCTCGACTACACCCAGCACGGCGAAGAAGGCTATGAATTTGGTTCTTAATCTCCTCAAACCTGATACTCTTTTTTTTCCGGGAACTATTAAGATATGCAGAAAATTGAAGCAATAATCCAACCGTCCAAGCTCGACGCCGTCAAGGACGCGCTCCTCGAGGTGGGCATCGAAGGTATGACCATTCTTGAAGCCCGCGGACACGGCCGGCAGAAAGGCCATACCGAGTTCTACCGGGGGCGCGAGTACACTGTCGATCTTCTCCCCAAGGTAAAACTTGAGATGGTCGTTCCCGACGAGCTGGCCGAAAAAGCCGTGCAGGCTATTCTTGCCTCCGCCCGCACCGGGAAAATCGGAGACGGCAAGATCTTCCTCTCGAAGATCGATGACGCCATCCGCATCCGCAACGACGAACGCGGCGGCTCCGCTCTCTGATCGCCCCCAGCGGGCCTTTCAGTCGGACGGGATCGTCCAGGTAGGTTGCATCGCTCAGCAAGGCCGCCGGCATTCCGGCGTTCATAATAGAGGTCTATCTTTGGAACTGACTGGCAAGTCTTTTCTCGAATGCTGCTTCACAGGCTGCGAAAGACAGCTGCCCTGCCTCGCGCGAAGCGCAGTTGCCTCGACGGCCAGTCCTGAGCCCACATGAACGCGTTCTCTACCTCTCCGCCGCAGTTCCGCGACCTGTACGAACGGGAAAGCGCTGACCTGCGTCAGACCTTCGAGCGCAACGGTGACGGCTCCGCGGCTATCCGACGACGCGCCTCCATCGTCGATACCGTCGTTCGCAAAATCTGGACAAGCCTCGTCGGAGCCGGCGAGCGCAGCAATATAACACTGGTCGCCACCGGAGGCTTCGGGCGCCGCGAACTCTTCCCTTACTCTGACGTTGACGTGCTCTACCTCTGCTCCAACGACTCCATCGAACGCGACTTCCATCAAACAATCCGCGCCGTAACTCAGGCCATGTGGGACACCGGCCTCCGCGCCAGCCCCGCCACGCGCACCCTCAAGGAATGCGACAAGGTCGATCCCGCCAACCTCGAGTTCACCATCTCTCTGCTTGACCGCCGCTTCCTCGCCGGAGACACCGCCCTCTACAGCCGCCTCGAAAATGATCTCCTCCCCGTCCTCGCCCTGCGCGACTGGGATGTCATCGTGCAAAACCTCGCCGAGATCGCACGCGCCCGCCACGCAAAGTACGGCAACACCATCTTTCACCTCGAACCCAACATCAAGGAGTGTCCCGGCGGCCTCCGCGACTACCATCTCGCGCAATGGCTCGCGCTGCTCACGTCCCTTCAGGAGAAAAAGACCTGGCCTAAACCCGCCGGCAATTCTCTCTACGGAACCCACGGCGAGCGCGAGTACGCCTTCGATTTCCTCGCCGCCGCCCGATGTTTTCTCCACTACCGTTATAAGCGGGACAACAACACCCTTGACTGGCACGCGCAGGACGAAGCCGCCTCCCTCAGCATCGGCCTCGAAACTCTCGGCTCCGCCGACCCCGCCTACTGGATGCGCACCTACTACCGCCAGGCGCGCACCATCTACCGCCGCGCCGCGTTATTGATCGATTCCCTCCCGCCGCCCCGCCGTTCGTTCTACAAACAATTCCGCCGCAAGCGCACGCCTGTTCCCGGAACCGATTTCTTCCTCGAGCAAGGCCGTCTCGTCCTCTCCGAAACCTCCACCGGCATCGACGGCGACGCCATCCTGCGCATCTTCGGCATCATCGCCACCCACGGCTACAAGCTCAGCCAGAACGCTGAAGACCGCATCGTCGACAACCTTCCCGTGCTCGCCGTGCAAATGCCCGAAGGCCCGTATCTATGGAACTGCCTGCGCGAAGTTCTGCTCGGCCCCTACGCCGCCCATGCTCTGCGCACCATGCACGCGCTCGGAATCCTCGAGCTGCTCATCCCCGAATTCCACGGCATTGACTCGCTCGTAATCCGCGACTCCTACCATCGCTACACTGTCGACGAGCACACCTTCCTCGTCATCGATAACATCCACGCCCTCCGCCAGCCGCATCACGAGTGGGAAAAGCGTCTCGCCGGGCTCCTGCCCGAAATCGACCGCCTCGACCTGCTTCTGCTCGCGCTGCTCATGCACGATACCGGCAAGGCGCGCCGCACCGGCGATCACGCCCAGCAAAGCGTCGAATTATCTGAGAGCCTCTTCGCGCGCCTCGAGTTCGATTCCGAGGAACGCGAAATCGTCCGCCGCATCATCCGCCAGCATCTCGACATGTCCGCCGCGCTCCGCCGCGACATCTTCGCGCATGAAACCGTCCGCACCTTCGCCGAAAAAGTGAGCTCGCCGCAGCAACTCAAAATGCTCACCCTCATGACCTACGCCGACATCAAGGCCGTAGCTCCCGACGCGCTCACCCCATGGAAAGCCGAAAATCTCTGGCAGCTCTACATGAGCGCCTCCAACTTCATCGACCGCAGCGTCGATGAGGTCCGCTACCACGTCCAGAACGATCCGGCCATCCTCAACCGCATCACCGCCCTCGTTCCCGACCACGTGGCAGAGCTCAAAACCTTCCTCGAAGGACTCCCTCAGCGCTATCTCCAGACCCGCCTGCCCGACCAGATTCGCAGCCACTTCAAAATGGCGATCCACCTCGCCGAAGATCCCATCCAGATCTCCTTTCGCGTCCTGCGTCAGTTGAA
Source organism: uncultured Acidobacteriaceae bacterium (assembly GCA_963743135.1). GTDB lineage: Bacteria > Acidobacteriota > Terriglobia > Terriglobales > Acidobacteriaceae > Silvibacterium. The sequence continues at coordinate 359,468 of CAVUON010000005.1, read as the reverse complement.
CGAGATCACCCTCATCACCGCCGACCGGCCCTATCTCTTCGCCGACATAGCCGGAGTCCTCTCCGCCTGGGGCATGAACATCGTAAAAGCCGACGCCTTCTCGAACGACGCCGGAGTCATCGTCGACACTTTCCAGTTCAGCGACCAGTTCCAGACCCTCGCCCTCAACCCATCTGAGATAGAACGATTCCTGCAGAGCGTCCGCGACGTAGCCGCGCAAAAAACCCCGGTAGAAAAGCTCCTGAAATCCCGCAGCCACTCCAGCCGCCGCAATCAGGCCAAAGTAGAAGTAGAAACGCGCATAGAGTTCGACAACGACTCGTCCTCGCACAGCACGTTATTGCAGGTAGTGGCGCAGGACACGCCGGGCCTCTTACGCGCGATAGCGCTGGCCTTCGCCCAGCACAACTGCAACATAGAGGTGGCCCTCATCGACACCGAAGGCGAAATGGCAATAGACGTCTTCTACCTGACCACCAACAACCAGAAACTAGACGATCCAACCCAGCAACAACTAAAAGACTCCCTGAACGAATCCCTCAAATCCCTCCGCTAATGACATCTTGACGACACCCCCAATCCTAGCTAACATAACTTAGCAGCTTTGAGAGCGAACCATGATCACCGCCACCATCTTCGAAGCCAAAACCAACCTCTCCGACCTCGTAAAGAAGGCCCAAAAGGGAGAAACCGTGGTCATCACCTCCGGACGCGGCAAAACTCCAGTCGCCCGCATAGAAGCCATTCATCCCGCCCGCAAAAAGCGCCTCGGAGCGCTTAAAACACCCGGCTTCAAGCTCACCAAAGCCTTCTGGGAGCCTCTGCCCGAAGAAGAATTAAGGCTATGGGAAGGAGAGGGTGAGTGAAGGTTCTGCTCGACACTCATACTCTCCTGTGGGCTACGCTTGCCCCCGCTTCCCTCAGTGTCAAGGCATCACGCACGATAAACGACCAGGCCAATACGATCCTCGTATCCGCGGCCTCTGCCTGGGAGATTGCCACTAAGGTACGCATCGGCAAGCTTCCCGGCGCGGAAAAGTTTGAAAAAGAATTCCTCGAAGTCATGGAAATCGCAGGCTACATACTCCTGCCCTTGGACATCCCTACCGCGCTCCGCGCCGGTCGCCTCACCGGCGATCACCGAGACCCATTCGATCGCATGATCGCCGCACAGGCACTTGCGGAAGACATTCCCGTGCTCAGCAAAGACGCCAGGCTCGACACATTCAACATCCGCCGCATCTGGTAAAACTCACCGCAACCCAGTCAACCCCCGAACCGACTCAACCAGCTTCTGCGGGTCATAACCAACCCCATCGCGAAACACGATCTCCACCTTCTCCACATCCGCAATCGTCTTCGCTGGATTCCCATTCACCACCACCAGATCAGCATCTTTCCGCGCCGCAATCGTCCCAAAGTGCTGGTCTTCTCCCAGCCACTTCGCGCCATTCTCCGTAGCAATGTGGATCGCCTCTTCCGGAGTAAACCCCGCCTCAACCAGCAACTCAAGATTCCGCTGATCGCCGAATCCCGGCAGCACTCCGCCATACCCCGTCGGATCGCAACCCGCCATCAGCAGCCCGCCCTGTTTCACAAAGTCGCGCTCGAACTGCATCTCCATCTTCAGCAGCGCGCCCCACACCGGCTGGTTACGCTCAGCAATCACCGCGCGCGTCGTCACATACGCTCCCCACGCATCCGGCAGCAGAGACTCCCTCACCCGCATCTCCCCGCTCATCGCAGGCCGATTCGGCACGAACGTCTCGAAGATCGCCAGCGTCGAAGTCACCGCCACGTGGTGCGCCACCAGATCCTTGATCGTCTCCTGAATCTCCGGCCCTTCCACATCCATCTTCGCCATCGCCGTCTCCGCGCCCCGCGTATCCGGGCACACGCCCTCCTTCTTCGCGGGATCAAACTCCGTATCCACCAGCAGCCCGTGCTCCAGGTTGTCGATCCCCAGCGCCGCCGCCTCCTTGAACCCCACCGCGCACAGGTGCCCTGTGATCTTCAGCCCATGCGAATGCGCCGCATCCACCGCCGCCTTCAACTCCTCGGGAGTAATGTGCATGTACGCCTTGAACGAAGTCATCCCCTCCGCCGCCCAGTAGTTCACCGTCCGCGCCGCATCGTCCGGCCCGGTCAGCGTATGCAGTTGCGGCCCAAGCGACGGCGAGCCTTCAAGGTAAGGGCTAGTCAAAAACAACTTCGGCCCCGGAATCTCCCCTGCATCAATCGCCTGCTTCACCGAAATATCCGTATAAGGCTCCACGCTCCCCGCCGTTCGCGCCGCCGTCACTCCGCCGGCTAAGTAAAGCCTCGGCGCGCTGTCTGCCATCTCGCCGTAAATCCGCAGCAACCCCGGGCCGCCATCGGGCAGCGGATAAAACAAGTGCTCATGCATGCCCACAAGTCCCGGATAAATCGTCTTGCCGTTCAGATCAATCACCTTCGCGCCCGTCGGCATCAGCTGATCCCCGGTCTGCGTCGCAACTAACGCAATTTTCCCATGATCCAGAACCACCATCTGATTCTCTTTCGCCGGAGCGCCCGTCCCATCAATCACGCGCACGTTTTCCAGCACCACAACCGGAGCATCCACCTTCACAAACGGCTGCAGCGCCGCCGGAACCTGCGCATACGCCGCGCCGCAAATCACTCCAATCACCGCCACCCACGCCAAACGCAGCATGCTCGCTACCTCGCTTTCAAAATCAGGGAAAAAGGAGCCACCAGTCTCCGCGCAGATCGCTATGCTGTCAAGGTGTCTGAAAAACCAATGACGCGTCGGACCAGATCACTGAATCATGCATTGATTTGATAAAAAGACCGTCAGCAATAGGAGGTTGTCGCGATGGCCAAGGTAGTAATTAGTCTTTCCATGTCGTTGGACGGCTTCATAGCTGGACCGGACGATGGCCCTGAGTATCCGCTCGGCAGGCGAGGTGGCGATTCCATCTTTAACTGGTATTTCAGTGGCGATACCTCGTACAAAGGCACCATGTTCAAGCCGAAAGACGCCAATCGAGAGGTCGTAGCCGAAATGTTTCAGCAAGTGGGCGTAATGCTCACAGGCCGTCGAACGTATGAAATCGCGAACGGATGGAACGGCACTCACCCGGTCAACGGAATTCCCGTAGTCATTTTGACTCACAACCCGCCAACGGTCGTGCCGAAGGGCAAGTCGCAGCTCGTTTTTGTGACGGATGGCATAAAGTCAGCCGTCACCACGGCGGAGGCTCTGGCGAATGGCAAGGAGGTCGGAATCGCAGGGGCCAGCGTTGCACAGCAGGCCTTGAGCGCAGGTCTCGTCGACGAATTGTACTTGCACGTTGCACCGATTCTGCTGGGCGATGGTGTGCGACTCTTCCGGAGCTTCGAGGGCGGCGCAATTCGCCTGCTCGCAATTAGCTCGCTTGCTACTGACGATACGACCCACCTGCGCTTCAAGGTTCTTCGCAATTGAGATCGAGGCATCAAAATAAACGCACGTAGCGAAAGCGCCAAGCCTCATCCGTACGCGCGGCCGGTCCTATTTCAAATAAGCCCTCACCAGATCAATCAAATCCTCCGCCAGCTCCGTAACCGGAACCGCGCTTTTCTCCGACCCCGTCATATGGTGTCGGATATGGTCCTCCAGCACCTCGCCCATCAAACTGTTTATGCCTCCGCGCACATTCGCCAGCAGCATCAGCACATCCGCGCAATCGTCTGTGGTCGAGAGCGACCGCTCGATCGCGTCCACCTGCCCGCGAATCCTGCGAATCCGCGCCACCAGCTTCTGTTTCTCTTTCGCCGTCTGAGTCATACTTCCGCCTTGAGTATATGGTAGGGGGATATGGTACAAAAGAGCAAGAGCTGAATTGTAACCGCCCTGCAATCTCAAACAACGATCATCCAAGCTAAGGCGGTCGCGCTCACCGGACCGAACATCATCCAGGGAGACGAATCTCAGTTGCCGCGCCTCGCCGCCATCCCGTGCCTCGTGCTCGCTCTGGCCTCCGCCGCCCAGTCGCGCTCCGACCAGTCGTGCGCCCAGTTGCCCGAAGCCCCGCAGCCACAAATCGCTCTGGCCCGGCAGCTCGCAAATTTCGCGCCTCAGCGCAAGGCACCGCACCAGGCCACTTCGTCTCCGCAAACCACCGGCAATAACCTGAACGTCTTCCCTCACCCCGACCATACGCGGTGGTACATCGCCGGACAGGCCAACATCATCGCCCAGGCGCACCCCAACTTTCACTCACCCTATGAGGGAACCAATAGCCTCCACGGCCAGGGCGAATACAAAGCCTCGCTGGTCGGAACCATCTACACCGGCTTCCAGCCGCACCGCAACCTGCGCTACAACACCGATTTCCTTGTCGACGTCGAATCCGCCGGGGGTCGTGGCCTTAGCCAGGCCCTCGGCCTGGCCGGAATCACCAACCTCGACGTCGTGCGCAACACCACTCTCAGCCCCATTCCCTACCTCGCGCGGGGCGAAATCCACCAGACCATCGGCCTCACCAACGAGATGACCGAGTCCGATCGCACCTATCTCAGCCTCGCCACGCAGGTGCCGGTACGCCGCTTTGAGTTCCGCGCCGGAAAAATGAGCCTCCCCGACATCTTCGACGTGAACCCCGTCGGCAGCGACAGCCATCTCCAGTTCACCAACTGGACCATCGACAACAACGGAGCATGGGACTATGCCGCCGACACCCGCGGCTACTCCGTCGGCGGCATCATCGAGTACGACGACCGCGACTGGAGCGCCCGCTACGGTATCTTCGCCATGCCCACCGTCGCCAACGGCATCGATCTCGACTGGGCCTTCAGCCGCGCCTCGGGCCAGAACATGGAATTCGAGCTGCGCAACTCCTTCATCCCTGGACATCAGGGCGTCACCCGCATTCTCAGCTACGTCAACCACGCGCACATGGGCGACTACCGCCAATCGGTCAACCTCTATCTCAACGGCACCGACCCCACGCCCGAAATCACCAGCACCGAAAAATTCGGCGCAGTGAAATACGGCTTCGGATGGAACAACGAGCAGGACGTCACCAACAGCCTGCGCGTCTTCTCCCGCTTCGGATGGAACGAGGGCCAGCACGAATCCTTCGCCTACACCGAGGACGATCAAACCGTCCTCTTCGGCGGCGACTACAACGGATCGCAGTGGAACCGGCCCAACGACAAATTCGGCGCAGCCTTCGTCTCGAACGCCATCAAAAAAGATCACCAGAACTATCTCGCTTACGGAGGCTTAGGCTTCCTGCTCGGCGACGGCCGCCTCAACTACGGCCGCGAAAATATAGTCGAGAGCTACTACAACGTGCACATCCACACCGGACTCTTCGGTGCCATCCAGCTAAGCCACATCGACAACCCCGGCTACAACCGCGACCGAGGCCCGGTATGGGTCCCCGGTCTCCGCATGCACGTCGATTTCTAGCGTGTAACACACCTGAAAGCGAAGCAAATCACGGCAGGTCGACTTTTTCGATATTCGACGTGTTGCCGACGAAGGCTCTTCACCGGCAATTTGAAACAAGAGCGTCGTTACGGCTTGACAGTGATGGTTATTGTCGGGAACTCCCGGGTATTGAAAATTGCGTTCCCAGAGTAGAAGGCCTTGATGGAATGCGCTCCCTGGCTAAGTTTTGAAGTTGTGAGTGTTGCTGTTCCCTGGCTTATGGTTTCGACCCCGATAGCCTTTGAGCCGTCGTAAAACTCGACCGTGCCCGTCGGAGACCCCGCGCCCTGGACAGTAGCCGCAACCTTAGCGGTGAGTTTCACGCTTTCTCCCGCGACGATCGTCGTAGCACTGCTTGTGAGCGTGACCCGCGTTCCTCCCTCGTTGTAAAGTACGCTGACTGCAAAGCTATACTGGGGGCCCGGTACCACCACATCCGGCGCGCCGTCGCCGTTGAAGTCGGCGACATCAATGAACCAGGCTCCTCCTGCGGCGTATTGCTGCGCCGGCGCGAACGTGCCATTTCCGAGCCCGCTCAACAAAATCAGGTTCCCATTGCCTGCACCCGCGAGGATATCCGCAAGCCCGTTCTGGCGCAGATCTGCAGCAGCGATTGAAAGCAGACCTGTGGCCGCAGCATAATCCTTCGCGGCCCCAAAACTTCCGTTCCCCTCACCCAGCAGAACTGCTACCTCGTTCTCATCTGCCACCGCCAAATCGACTTTCCCATCCCGGTTGAAGTCCTCGAATGCAACTGCGACCGGCTTCTCGCCCACCGCGTATACCTTCTGCGCGGCAAACGTGCCGGTGCCGGTGCCGAGCAGCACGCTCACCGTGCCACTGCCCTGGTTCACCACCACCAGGTCTTGCTTTCCATCTCCGTTCACGTCCCGCACAGCGACGGCAACCGGATCGCTTCCGACGGCGTAGCTTACCGGCGAGCCAAAGTTACTGTTGCCCTTACCCAGTTCAACCTGCACAGTGTCGCCCACCAGAAGAGCCAGATCCGCGTAGCCGTCATGATTGAAATCACCAACCGCCAGAATCGATGCATCCGTGGAAGGGAAGTTAAAGTTAAGCGGACTAAAGCCGCCCTTTCCGTTGTTAAGGTCCACGTCGATCATGTTAGGAGGGCCGAAAAAATTACCTATGCTGGCAATATCCACATTGCCGTCGCGGTTAAAGTCTCCCCCTCCTATGAAAATGACATCATGAAGGTCCCCAGCATAGTTGCCTAGTGTGCTGAGGGCCACCCCTTTGCTGCTCAGCACTGGGAGAATACCTTGCGAGAAATCTCCGTCCCGATAATCAGAGTCCTCGTTCGTGATCATCAGGATATCCGGGATGCCGTCGTGATTCACGTCGACGGGAGCTGAAGGCGGGGCCACGGGAGCTGAGAAGAGTTCAAGTGAGTGCGCGGCGTGGAAGCTGCCTCCGCTTTGTGCCAGCAGAACCCCGGCTCCGCTGTTCAAAGAGAGCACCACATCGCTTTTCCCGTCTCCATTTGCATCCCCCACGAACGCTGCGTTCACGACAGGAGTTCTGAAGTTGAGAGGAAGCTCGAAACCTCCTGTGCTGTTGCTAAGCAAAACACTGATAGAAACGCTCATGGTATTTATGGCCAGAATGTCGGGCCTTCCGTCTCCGTTGAAGTCTCCTATCAGCGCCTGATCTGTGAAGATCCCAGGCGTGACGTCGAGTGGTGGATATTCAAAGCTTCCATCTCCGTTCCCTCTCGCAACCCAGAGGACGGTATTTGGGTCACCATCCAAAACGTTGTCAAGGTAGTCTGTCCATACCAGGTCCAGCTTCCCATCCTCGCGAAAATCGGCAGCTCTGAGCCCGCTGCTCTCTACGATTCCAGCACTGAATGACGGCCCGACATGGAAGCTGCCGTTGCCATTCCCGATAGCGGTTTCGAAATCCCCGTATCCATCAGAAGTCACAACATCCAGAAGCCCATCGCGATTGAAGTCGCCGACTACCAGTCCTCCTTCTACGTCTGTGAAGCCGCTGCTCACGACCGGAGCTTTGAACTTCCCATTTCCTATGCCAAGTAGAACAACCAGCGTATTGCTGCTTGTGGAGAATACGAGGTCTAGTTCCCCGTCCCGGTTAAAGTCCCCGGTGCCGACCTGAAAGCTGCTGCATCCGGGGCAGCTGACCGCGGGTTGAGCGTGAAAGGTACCGTAGCCGTCGCCGAGCAGCAGCACGACCTGGTTACTGCTGGTCATGACCACCAGATCGAGATGGCCGTCGTGATTGAAGTCTCCGGTCGCAACGGGATATGTATCCGTGGCCGGAAGGGTAATCGCTGTTTTCGGTGCTCCGAAAGTGCCTGTCCCGTTTCCGGGAAGGTAAGAGATGGTAATGGTGGACCCATGAGTAGTAGCGACCACCAGATCAGGATGTCCGTCTCCGTTCATATCCGTCAGCGCTATCACATCGGGATTTGCGCCACCGGTCGGATACGTGGTTGGAACCGTAGGCGCGAATCGATGCGAAAGCTGCGCGTGTGTTGACCCCGGTGGGAGGGCTAGAAGAATGCAAACGGCAAGAAGCTTTGTCAGGATGGATTGGGTTGCAGAAGAGAGACGCAAGGCGTCCCGAACGATCGCAAGAGTTCGCATGGGAGCACTCCAGATTTGAATTGATCGTGCGCGTCCAGATTGCAGCTGCGAAAGGAGCGCTGCCAGCTTTGGACCCGAAGCCTACCCCCAACCACGGCGCGCAGTCAAATGATTGATCGCTCGGCCCCTGCCGGCTCTGCGGACTGAAGAGACAAAGAGTAGAGCAGCGTTTGGAATATTCTGTTTCGCGATGGTCACTGATGATCGCTCAGATATCGCCTTCTACTGCATAGGCGGCGCATAACCCCACTGATCCGCAGCCTTGCATCCCGCCGGAGGCAGAAACAGCCGCGCGTCCGGCTCCGACCTGCTGATCTCGGTGATCGCGAACCTTTGCGTGCCGATTGCGAAACTTCCGGTGGCCACCTACCGAGCCGAAATAAAACATCGCGGTAAAGGCTGGTTCATCATCAGAGGGGCAATACTCAGGCAATCCCCGGTGCGTTCACGCCGGCATTCGGCGGCGGCGAGAGTATGTCGCCCAGCGGCTGGTAGCGGCCGCCGTAGAACAGCAGCGCGTACTCCCGTATCGCCGTGCTCAGAGGCCCACCGAACCCGATTCCGACCAACAGCGCAACACAGAATGCAGCGATGCCAACCAAAACCCCGAGAAAAATTCCGATCACGGCTGCTGCGCTTGTCGCATGGGAGAAGGCCACATGGATCCCGACCTCGACGGCGGCAATAGTTGCAATAAACAGAATTGCCGGAAGGATCAGCACGACGAAGAGCCCCATCAGCCCGACGATCGGCAGGACGACCCGCAGCACACCGTAAACGAAGAATGAACCTGTTTCAGCCTTGATGCGCGTCCACACCGCGCTCCAGGCCTCGCCGGCCGTCGCATTCTCCAGCGCGAAGTGCGGCAGCATCAAATCGCGAAGAATCAGGTCGGCTGCAATTGCGGTAAGTACCAGCAGAAGAATGATTGGAATCAGCGGCAGCACGAGAGACAAAATCGATCCAACATCGGGATGGCGGCCCGCTGGCGTGTGCCGAAACAGTCTCCAAAAACCTCCCACGAACGGCAGCGCAATCAGTGCCACCAGCAGCAGAAAACAGAATCCCACCACCAGGTTCAGCCAGAAGAAGCGCGTCGCCTGTGCGCTATAGAGGTGCCAGCCCGGCCGAATCTCCTTCGTGTTGTGGATCAGGCAATGAAAGTACGCAAACCGCAGCCGCGTGATCAGGTAATACAGAACGCAGCTTAGCGCGATCAAGACCACCAAAGTCGCCACCAGCGCCGTGATCAATCCGGTCGTAAGTACGACCGGCGAATGGACGTGGGATGGGTAGTGCGACGAGTGACCACCGGAGCCCGATAAATGGAAATTCCCCCCGAAGCCCTCTGTAATGACCGCAACCAGGCACAGCTTCAGATAGGTACCCAACTGGAACGGCCGGAAGAGGAATGTTCTGGTTCGTTGAATGGCGGGAGAAACAGCATCTACGGCAGAAATAGCGAACATGGAGAAATCCTTCAGAGAGCGGAATTCTACTCCAAAACTGCCTGACAAAAACCTGGTCTCGCAAAGGATTCTGCGAAATCGGGCCGTCCAGCCCGCGCCTTCGCATACTTGCAACTTCTACTGCATCGCGCTCCCGCCAGGATGTTCGCGGCAAACCTTCAGGGTGCGTCCATGGTTGGGAGCGATATAAAAAAGAGGACGCCTCAGATGCCCGCGTACCACGCATAACCAGCTTCCGGCGACGCAGAACCCAGCCCCTTGCCGAAGCCCTTCATTGAGTCAGTCGCCGTCAGACGCGTGATGTACTTCACGCTCTTGTAGCCAAGCTGGCGAGGCACGCGCAAGCGGAGCGGGCCGCCGAACGACACCGGAAGATCGCCGTCATTCATCCCAGTGGTCAGGAAAGTCTGGGGATGGAGAGCATCGGCCATATCGATGCTTTCCCACCAGTCGTGTTGGATGGAGCGGTACACAATATAGCGCGTCTGCGGCAGGACTCCGACGGCGTTCAGAACCTCACTCAGCGGCGTTCCAATCCACTCCGCAACATAGGACCAGCCCTCCTCGCACGCCACCTCCGTGATTTGGCTGCGGACGGGAAGACTCCGGAGGTCCGAAAGCGAAAGCGATACGGGCTCGGCGACCATTCCGTCAACCGTAAGCCTCCAGTCCGCGAACCCGGTGGCCTGATGCCGCTTGAAATCATCCCTGGGAGGCGCGGTTTCGTTGGCGAATGGCGTCTTTGAAATCATGCTGCGCGGAAACTCCCGCGCCATCGAGTGCCTCGTCAGAAGCCGTTGTGCGGCGTAGGTCAGCGTTTCGCCGGCGCCGTAGATTCCGCAATGGTCGGGCGGGATCAGTCCATAATGCTCTGCCATGCGCGTGGCCACGGCAAGACCCGCCGCGCCCGCCGTTGCGGCAACGCCGGTGGTGATGAGCTTGCGGCGTGAGATGTGGCTCATGTGCGCTCCTCTGGTACGGCGGCACGGCCGGTAATCATAGCCCGCATACGGCTCCTGAATCCCGCGAGCACAACCATCGTAACGTGGACAACAAGAAAGAGCACGAGAAACCAGGAGACGAAGAAATGAAGCGTGCGCGCCGATTGCCGCCCTCCCAGCAGGATAACGCTCGCCGGAAACGCGGAGGTGAACGAGGGAGACATCGCAAGGCCAGTCCAGATCACCAGCGGAAACAGGACGAAGATCACGGTCAGATACGCGGTCCGCTGCAGGACGTTGTAGGAGCGCGCTTCCGCTTCCTCCGGCGGCGCGCGGCGAAGATATTTCGCGATTTCACGCCAATACGCCCGCCACGTCCTGTCGCCCGGCGCGGGAAACAGGTTTTTCCAGAAGTGGCCTTTCCAAAGGCCCCAGACCGCATAGACCAGGCCCGTCAGCACCACAACCCATGCTGCCTGAAAATGAAGATACCGGCTCCAGCCGTTCTGGTCGGGCATCACGTAGTCGTAGCCCGTCGGAACCGTGTCCCTCGATGAGGGGATCGGGATCGTGAACAGCGGACGAGTCGTCACATTGCCCGTTTCACCCCAATAGAACCGCGGATGAGAGATCACGATCTCACCGCCCGTGATGAGCAGAGCAAAGAAGCAGATGACGGTGATCCAGTGCGTCACGCGGACGATCGCGGCGTGCCGGGGAGTTTCCGTATTGCGGACCGGCGTAGCGGTTGGCACGGGTGGAGAATAGCATAAACCTGGCGCTGCTTGAGCCGTATTTGTTCAGGGCGCATGCAGGCCGCAGAGGCTTCACGCACAGTCCGCAAATCGAACAAGGTCTTCGAGACACTTGCAGCGACAATGCGGTCTGGTCGTATGCGCGATCCTTGTTAACGTCGCCCATCCGGCTCTTACCACCAGGCCCAGTGGAACAATCAGGAGAGCTCGCGCAGGCTGCTCCGGAGGCGATCCGGATCGACGTCCGTGAGCAGCGCTTCAACGTCGCGGTGGGCACGCTCCCACACCGGCACCGCTGAAGCGAGCAGAGTCTTGCCATCCGGGGTAAGGCTCAGCCTCCGGCCACGTCGGTCGGACGGATTTTTGTCCACCGTGACCAGGCCGCGCCGCTCCAGCGGTTTGAGTGCGGCGGTGAGGGTAGTGCGATCCATGGCGAGCAGAGTTGCGACGGATCCCATGCCCGGCGGCTCGGGGCGATTGAGCGACATCATGAGGGAAAACTGGCCGTTGGTCAGCCCGATGGGGCGCAGCGCCTCATCGAAGCGGCGAGCCAGCGCCCGCGCCGCCCGCTGCACATGAAGACAGAGACAGCAGTCGCGAACCCGCAGCGTAGTTTCAAAAGGAACTGACGAGGCCCTTGACATCAGTTCCACTATGTTGATATCAACGTACATTGTCAAGCCGTCCCGGCAGCTACCAGAAAACAGGGCACCACCGCCAGGAAATGCAGGCAGAGCGGATGTCCATTCAGCGGTACGATGGCTGGAGAAACTGCGGGGCAGCTCGTGGAGGTCCGCTATGTCATTCCTTCGTGATTTGAAGATTGCAATGCGATCGCTGTGGCGCGTTCGTACGCTGTGGATCACCGTCGCCCTGACGCTGGCTCTGGGTATCGGCGCCAACGCTGCCATCTTCAGCGTGGTGCGCGCCGTGCTGCTGCGTCCGCTCGTGAACCGGGACGAAGACCGCCTGCTCTACTTGCGACAGAGCGCTCCGGGGATCGGCAACGAAAACGCGACGTTCTCAATACCTGAGATAGATGACCTGGGCAAGGGGCTCAAGACGATCACGGAGCTGGGAACCTTTTCGGAAATCGACTTCACGATCGTCGGGCTCGGCACACCGCGCGAGATTCCCGCCGGGGTGGTGGACGGCCATTACTTCGAGGTGATGGGGCTCCGCCCGGTGCTCGGGCGCCTGCTGACGCCGTCCGACGATGGGCCCAATGCGGCGGGCGCGATCGTGCTGACGTATCGATTCTGGACCGGGTCGCTTAACTCAGACCCCAGCGTGATTGGAAAGACTGTGCGCCTGGAAAGCTACAGCGGCGCGCGCATGGCGACCATCGTGGGGGTTCTCGAACCATCGGTGCCATATCCCGTGGCAACCGAGATTATCGCCAACGTGGTGACCAGCCCTCACCACCTGTCAGCCACCATGGTGACCGGCCGTGAGCACCGCATGACTGAGGTTTTCGCGCGGCTTGCACCGGGAGCGACTCTCGAGGCGGCACGATCGGAGCTTCGCACCCGATACGCGGCGATCATGGCCGCGCATCCCGAGGTTTACAAACCCGCGGACCACTACGGAATTAGCGTGACGCGGATGCACGACCAGATCAATTCGCGCGCCAACACGGTTTTGTGGGTGCTGTTTGCGGCTTCGGGACTGCTATTTGTAATTGCGTGCTCCAATGTAGCCAATCTGGTGCTTGCGCGAACGGTTCGCCGAGAATCGGAGATGGCCGTGCGCTCAGCGCTGGGAGCCGGGACAGCGGCGCTGCGGCGTTCGCTGCTGGCGGAAAGTCTGGTGCTGTGCGGAAGCGGGGTGCTGGCGGCGCTGATGCTCGCGTGGCCTATGGTGGCAGTCCTGGGGCGATACGCAGCGCGGTTCTCGGTGCGTGCCGATGGGCTCAAACTCGACTTCAGCCTGGTGTGGTTTGGCATTGCGCTGGCGCTGACGGCGGCGGTGTTTCTCGCACTGATTCCAAGGCTGCCCTCGGGAAACTCGCCGCTGGGCGCGGGGCTTACCAGTGGCGGAGCGCGGGTTACGGGAGGCAGCAACCGGCGGCTGCGCATTTTCGCAGTCATGCAGATTACAGCCTCGTTCCTGTTGCTGACAGGAGCGGCTGTGCTCATGCGAACGCTGTATACGCTCGAAGAGACACAGCCACCGTTTGACACCGCGCGCGTTCTGGCCGTGAATTTACCGGTAATGTCGTATGGGCGAACGCCGGAGCAGGTCCAGGACTTTTACCACGAGGTGCAGCGCCGCGTAAGTGCACTGCCCGGAGTGGCCCACGTATCAACAGGATTCAGCGTTCCATGGCGCGACGACCAGGCCCTGGATATCAGCTTCGCGTTTGCGGCACAGGGAGCGGCGCGGAAGAACGGGCTGGACGACTGGCGCGCCAAGTTCCGGTCGGTATCGCCCGGATATTTCGAAACACTGGGGTTGCCGATCCTGGAGGGACGCGATTTCAGGGACACGGACAAGAACGGCTCCGAGCGCGTGGTGATCATAAGCCAGAGCTTGGCGCAAACGCTGTTTCCCGGACAGGAAGCGCTGAACCGCGATTTGCGGTGGACGGACCCGGTAATGAAGTTCACCGGCATCGCCACCGAGCCGCGGCGGATCGTCGGCGTGGTGCCCGATCTTGATGACGAGAACATCATCCCGTCGCCGGCCATGACCGTGTATCAACCCACCGATCAGGAGGGATGGCAGGGGCGCCTCTTTGTGCGCACGGAGCAGGATCCCTACACGCTGGCTCCGGCCATCACGCGCACGATTCACGAGATTTCAGCGGAAGAACCGGTGGAGCGGGCAAGTACCCTTAAGGACATTCGCGCCGAGGTACTCACTCCGGACCGGCTGAATGCGGTTGTATTCGGTGGATTCGCCGCGGTGGCACTCCTGATTTCCGTGGTGGGCGTAGCGGGTGTGCTGGCATTCTCCGTGAGCGGGCGCACGCGCGAGTTCGGCATTCGGATGGCACTCGGCGCGCAGCCGCGGAACATTCTGACCGATGTGCTGTTGCAGGGCCTGACGATTGCCGGGATCGGCGTGGGCGCGGGTGCGGTATTCGGCATTGCCTTAGCGCGCGGCATCAGCAGGTTCGTAACCGGGGTACATCTGCCCGGGATGCTGTCTTTTGTTGTGTCGGCCTTCGTCATTCTGGCCGCAGCAGTGATCGCGTCGGCTGTGCCCGCAGCGCGCGCGGCGCGAGTGAACGCGGTGGAAGCACTGCGTTCGGAATAGCTCGCCGGGAGCGGATATTTCTCTGGACAGAAAGAACCCAGGGACGGTTGTCCCCGGGTCGATTCACGTCAAGTGCTGCATGACTACTTGAGAGCGAGCATAACGTTGTCATTGACGCGGAGTCCTGCCTCCTCGGATTGCGCCCGGACTCTCTTCTCCGCACCCGTGGTGGGGAAGTGAACCATGCTCGACCGATCTGAATAGAGAATATCGCTCAGGAAGTACCGGTCGCCATACTTGTGGAATACCAGCGTGGCGGCACTTCCCGCTTCGCTTGGATCGGTTACGCCCATGGCCAGTGCGTGGACGCCCTTCTCCCTGTCGGTGATGATAAGCACGTTAGGCATTGTGCTATCTAAACCAATCGAGTAATTTCCGGCAGGCAGCACGCTTTTGCTGACGGAGAAATTGAACGGAATGGTCGCATTGGCTACGTGATCTTCTTGCGCCGATGCACTGCCGACACCGATGAAGATGGCGGCGACGAAAAGAGCGATTGCGGCTATGCGTTTCATGACGAACTCCTTTTCGAGGTCCGTTCTTCAGGTCCCTCATTCGGCTCCGGGGAATTTTTTCTTCGGAGGCTTGTTCTTACACTCGGAGATATTGCAAGCGCTTCGCCAAAGTGGCTGCGCGTCATTGGGATTGGGTTCCCTTCCGCGCTCTTCAATATTTGTAATGAGATACAGTCGCTGCACACAATTGCGACGCAACGGGCGCCCGTCGCACCCGGCTGATTGGTATCCGATCCGCTACCCGTCGGTATCCGTTCGGTTCCCCAGCGAACCGATATTCCGAATTAGCTGCGATTCTTTTTCGACTCAGTTACACTTTGACGCACCGGAGGCTCAGATGCAGCCGCGTCTCCTGGCCATCTCGGGTTCCCTGACAGGGACTGTGCGACAGCTGGTCGATGACCGTCTTGCGATCGGTCGCGACAATTCGAACCAGTTCTGCCTCGCCGACGCCAGTGTCTCGCGAAGACATTGCGCCATCGAGCAGGTAGGCGAGCACTACGAGGTCGTCGATCTCGACAGCCACAACGGCACCTTTGTAAATGGAATTCCGGTGAGACGCAAAGCGGTCGCGCACGGAGATACCATTCGCGTCGGAACATCCGAACTCGTATTTCTCATTCACGAAGGCGAAACAACGGATCATTCCCGAATACGCATGATTGATGGGACTTCCGTTTCCACACTCCAAACCATTGGGGCGGCACACCCGGCCGTCCTCGGCGCTGAGGTCGGACGCATGGCGCGCGACCTCGCCGCTCTGTTCAGAATCAGCAACGTCATCAATTCCATCCGCGACACTGTGCTCCTGCAACGCGAACTCCTGCGCCTTATCTTCGAAGTTGTGCCCGCCGAACAGGGTGCCGTCGTTCTTCTTACCGATCTTGATGATGAGCCGCACACCATCTCCACCTGGCACCGCAATCCCGACGTTGAGCCTCAGATCGAGATCCAGCGTGAGCTGGTTCACCGCGCCGTCTGGGAGCGTTCAGCCGTCTTCGCCGGCGGGGCCTCAGGCTCGAGCGAAACGCCGAACGTACTCTGCGTCCCGCTCGTCGCCATCGAAAGGACAATCGGCGTCATCTACCTCACTTCTCTTCCGCCTGCTCCGCCCTTTCAGGAAGATCACATTCACTTCCTGGACTCGGTCTCGCGCATCGCAGCGGTCACTCTGGAAAACATACTCGCCCTCGATGCGCTGCGGTCAGAAAACCTGCAACTGAAACAGGAACTCCATCCATCCGGCAAACTCGTCGGTGAAAGCCGGCAGATCCGGCAGGTCGAGGAATTCATTTCGCGAGTCGCACAAAGCGATTCCACCGTGCTCATTCGTGGAGAGAGCGGCACCGGCAAAGAAGTTGTTGCGCGCGCCATCCATCAGCACGGTGCACGGCCTGATCGCCCCTTCGTCGCAATCAACTGCGCCGCAATTCCGGAAGCGCTGTTCGAAAGCGAACTATTCGGATACGAGAAAGGCGCATTCACCGGCGCCGCTGGCATGAAGAAGGGAAAGCTGGAGGCGGTCGACGACGGAACCCTGTTTCTCGACGAAATTGGCGAGCTGCCGCCGCCCATGCAGGCCAAGCTGTTGCGAGTGCTGCAGCAAAGGGAGTTCGAGCGAGTGGGCGGAACTCGCTCCATCCCATTCAAGGCCCGCGTGCTTGCGGCCACCAACAAGAATCTTGAACAGGCCATCAAATCCGGTGACTTTCGCCAGGACTTGTATTACCGGCTCAACGTGGTCTCGACCATGGTGCCGCCTCTGCGCGAGCACCGCGACGACATTCCTCTGCTCGCCTTATATTTCGCGGCGAAGTACGCAGAGAAAAGCAAGCGGCCGTTCAAGGGCATTTCTCGCGAGGCGCGCGCGTTGCTGACGAGTTATAGCTGGCCGGGCAATGTCCGCGAACTCGAGAACGCAATCGAGCACGCCATCGTGCTGGGACTCACCGAGGAACTCCTGCCTGAAGATCTGCCCAACGGCATACTGGAAGAGCAGTCCGCCGAACTTCCTTGCGCGCGATACCACGATGTGCTCAACGAAACAAAAAAAGAGCTGGTCGTCAGTTCGCTGCGAGAAGCAAAAGGAAGTTTCCCCGAGGCAGCGCGGCTGCTCGGCATTCATCCAAAATATCTTCACCGGCTGGTGCGGAATCTCAATCTGAAGTCAGAACTTCCCTGACGTCCCCGGCGTGTTTCGTCTCGGAAACTGCTCGCACCCACTGCCTGCGCAATTCGCGCAAGCTCTACTGCGCCGGCGGCGCATAGCTCCGCTGATCCACAACCTTGTATCCCGCCGGAGGCAGAAACAACTTCGCATCCGGCTCCGACGTGCTGATTTCCGTGATCGTGAACCTCTGCGTGCCGATTCGCGGATCGGTCAGCGTCGACAGCAGGTTCATGTTCAACGCCGCCGAGTGCCAGTACTCGCGCACAATGCTCATCGGCCGGTCGTTCCCCGCCATCCACGGATTGATGGTGTCCGTCTCGCGCACGCCTGTCGTCTCCACGCCCGCCACGGTCCGCTTCCCCAGGTCTTCATGCGTTACAAATCCCCATCCGTCCGGCAACACTCCGCTCCCGTTGGTATCGGCGGCAAAATCAACCTCTGCCGGCGCATCGTACGATCTCAAGGTGCATACCTTCTCAACAACGCCGCACGAATAAGCATCGTGCGCGACTGAATCGAAAATTTGTGTGTAGTACATTTTCGTTTGAATTTTGCCGTTCTTGGGAACCAGGTACCACCGCTCCTCATACACCCGTCCGGCGTTGTCCCGCGCAATGTGCCGCTCATTCTGGAACGTGTATGAGCCTCCGCCCGCCAGTGGCCGCTCCCATTCCGTATCGAGCGTGGCATAAAAGGGCGCATGTGCAATCGAAGGGATCTCAATGCTCTCCAGCACCTCGCTCGTCCCGCCATCCGCCACATGGGTTACGCGCTGTTGCGCGGCGTTTTGCTGCGATTGACCGACGGCTAAAGCCGCGCAGCAGCAAACGGCAGACAACCCCGACAAGCCAAATGACTTCATCACACGCATCGGCAGTCTCCGCACTCAAGGCAGACTAGTCCGCAAAACCACCCTTGGCAATTGCAATTTCAAACACATCCTGTGCAGGCAAATCGATTTCGAACCTGCTTACTTCACCGGATCAACCACGCGCCCCAAAAACAAAATGCCGCCCGAACGAGTGTCACGAATCAAAAACACAAAAGGATGGTCCGCGCGGAACACCGGCGACGGCTCCGGCACGCGCATAGCCGTAGCCCTGAAGGTCACTCCCGTCGCCGCCGCTGCCTCCGTGCCTTCCTCATTCACATCGATATAAGCCTTATGGATCACTGCCGAAATAAAGAAGTCGCGATTGCTCGTCATCCCTGAAAAATCCGCGGCGCTCCCTGCAAATGCCTGTGGCATTCCCATCGCAGACAGCACACCGTCCAGAGCAAATTCCTGCGTCATCTCGAACTTCGGAATCGTCACAATAACTTTGGGAACCGAAGCTAATTCGCGAAGCCATTGCTGCACGTTCGACGCAGTGAGCGATTGTTCTAACGCAGACAGCCCGCTTACTTCGTTCGGCAGGAAAATTATCATCGACAATTCCCCGCTCTTGTAAGGAACCTCCAGGGCCTGAAACGTTCCGCCGTTGAAATAATTGAAGTGTCCGTCGCGATGCATCAACGTCGCCTGAATCGTCTGCCCCGGAGACAAATGAAAATCCTCAACCTTGGTCTGCGCCTTGTCGAATTGCGTCTCCCAGTCGCCCTTGAAATAGATGGCGTTCGTCAGCACCAGCCTCGTCCTCGAATCGAGTGCGCCCGGCTTGATCAGGTCTTTGATCTTGTCGTCGGTTTTCTGCTCCACCCATTGGTTAATCGTCAGCCCCGCCGCCGCACTCGCGTCCTTGAAATCCACTTCCTGGAACCCCGCGCCATAATCGTCCTTGATGAGCAGCAGGAAATCATCGCGAAACTTGTCGCCCTGCTGCGCCCACAGAGCATTGGCTACCCGAAGCTGGTATCCCTGGTGCGCGGCGTTGAGATCGTTCAGCAGCGAACCCATCGCCGGATGCAGCCGCTCCGGAGGCAGCGTGAAATGCAGGGTCTTCGCCATCTCCGTTGCGGTGTCGCCACGCGCCCCCGCATAGGCCATGGCCAGCGCAGTCGAAATACTCTCGGGTGAAAAGAAGAGATTGCCGGGTTGGTTCCGCAAGTCACCGTAAAGCGCAACCGCGAAGGCATTGTTGCCCTCGACCGCTGCCGCTCGGTCCGCCGCAGTCGCTGGAGACGTATCCGCCGCCCACGCCGCCACCGGCAAAACCAGGCAAGCGGCAAGGAACGATAGAAGGGGTTTCATGCAGCCCTCCACCAGGCCCGGCGCAACCGCGTTCAGCTATGCATAATGTTGCGCAATCGGCTTGAATTTAATTCGAGCCGCCCGCAGGCAAGGCCTTTTCAAGCTGCGCAATCTGCTGCTTGATCAAGTCCGCATTCGGTCCCGGCTTCACGTAGGTCAGGCTGTTCTGCAGGTGCTTCAGTGCCTCGGCATATTCGCCCTTGCCCGCCAGAATAACCGCCAGCAGCTGCTCCGTGTTCGGCGCCAGATGCTGCGGATCCATCGCCAGCGACTTCCGCGCGCTCGCCTCCGCCTCATCCGTTTTGCCCAGGTTGTAATTCCCCACCGCGTCGAAATACCAGATCTGCGGCGTGCCTGCCGGGTCCAGCTTCAGAGCCTGCGCCGTTGCGTTGGCCACATCCTGCCATTTCTTCTGCAGTGCGGCCTGCTCGGCGATGCGCTGATAAGGAGAAACAAACTTCGGATCCGCCGCAACCGCCTTCTCGTAGGAGTTCAGCGCGTCCTGACTGTTCTTTATCTGCTGCAGCTTTCCAAGCTGATACCACGCATCGGCAAACTTGGGATCGATCTGCACTGCCTTTTGCAGATCGCGTTCCGCGCCGTCAATGTTCTTGTCCAGCCACTCCGCCCGCGCCTTATTGAACCTTTTCATCGCTTCGGGAGACGCCGTGGTGGTCGTTGCGCTCGCCGCCGACCCCGCCGCATCGCTGTCCGGGCGCAGCGTAATCGTGCCGACATCCGGGTTATCCATGATGTTCCCGTTCACAATCCGGACCACGCTCGACTTGAACCCCGGAACCGACGCTTGCACATCGCAACCCACCAGCTGCGAAGCCGCCACCTGGTGCGGATTGTTCTTGACCGGCGTTAGTTCCGATGGCGAGGCATCACCCTGAATCGCGAATCCGCCCTTCGCGTCCGCCTCTGTCCGGTAGCGCACCACTCCGTTGCAGGTCACGATCACCGGAATCGGATCCCACGGAAACATCGCGTCCTGCATTGCGATTTTCCCCATAAATGTCATGCCGCCGCGCTGGTGTTCCTGCAGCTGGTCGAAGTTCGCCTGATTCCCCACTCCGCTCATGGCTGAAGGACCGGCCGCCTTGGCAGCATCTACGTTCGCCGCCGCCTGCCCGTGCGTGACCGCACACATCGTTACTCCCATCGACAACCCAACAACCATCAACAGATTGGTTCGCATCTCTCTCCTCACAGAATTCCGGGGCCCCGCCACGCGCGGTTTTCGCGTGCTGGGGTAGAAAGCGTTCTTATTATCCTCCCCGCATTGCCCCCTTTGGAAGGGGCCGCCTGTCCTTTTCCCTCCGCGCCGCGAGGCACGGTACAACCAGGCCGCCCCGCGAGTATGAATCGCAACCGCAATCAGGAGTGGGTAGGAGTTTCAACCGCGTTCTTCCTTGCCCGATAGCGCGCCTGCGCTAGATAAACGATGACGCTCGCGCTCACAACCACGATCAGGCCCACAATTTCCGCGCGGGATGCAAGAGCAATCATAGCCAGCATGCTTGCGATGCCCACCACCATCGCCGTTCCCAGCCACCGGAAGTTCAGCGGCGCTCCCGCCTCGGCCACGCCTTTGCGTGCAAGCCGCCACGCCGCGGCGCTGCCCGCCATATACAGCACCGCGGTAGCAAGCGTTGCAAGCACCGCAAGCTCCGCGAAAGTCCCGGTCAATGCCAGCACCATGGCCAGCACTGCATAGCACAGAATCGCAACATGGGGCGCATGGCTGCGCGCATGCACGCGTCCCAGCACCCGCGGAAGCATCCCGTCGCGCGCGAAAGCGAAGAGAATACGCGGCGTGGCCAGAATATCGCTCGAGATCCATCCCAGCATCGACACCGCGGCGGCGGCCAGCATCAGCACACGCAGCGTCGGACTTATCCGCGCCATCGCATCCGCCAGCGGAACCGTGGACTGCGCCAGCGAAGCACCCAGTATCCCCTGCGCCGTGATCTGAATCGCGACGTACAACACCACCACCGAACCGATCGCCATCGCCAGCGCGCGCGGAATCGTGCGCGACGGCTGCGCCACTTCGCCGCTCACACTCAGCGAACACTCCATCCCCGTAACCACGAACATGGCAAGCAGCATCGCTCGACCCAGACCCCGCGTCGTCGGAGCTACCGTCTGCACAAAATTCGCCCCATGAATCGCCCACGCCCCGGCGGCGACAAAAATCACCAGCGGAACCAGTTTCACGATCGTTGCCAGATTCACCAGCCGCGTGCCGCGAGTGACCCCGCCAACGTTGACCAGCGCGATGCCCCCGATAACACCGACAATGACCGCCGCATGGATTGGCGCCTTGAACTGCGGCGGCAAAAGGCTCACGGCTGCATCGGCCAGGGCCGCCGCGACACCGCCGCAGGCCAGCACATCGCCCAGCCACAGCAGCGTTCCGGCAACGTAGCCGGTGAGTGGACCAAATGCAGCTTCGACATAGCCGTAAGCCCCGCCGCTCGTCGGAATTCGGCTCCCGCCTTCGGCGAAACACACCGCCACCGACCCAACCGCAATCGCGCAGACCACAAACGCCAGCGGAGCATAGGGGCCGATGCAGGCAGCGAGCGCCCCCGGCACGGCGAAAATCCCCGCGCCGATGATCACGTTCACGATATTCGCTGCCAGACCAAAGGGCCCGATTGCGCGCACCAGTCCGGCGTCCCGCTGGCTCTCGCTCATGCGCTGTACTGTAGCATTGCGCGCAAGCCGCGAACCAGATAATCCCGGAAACCCGCAAATTGCTCTTTCCGCAAGCCCGAAGGCCCCCAATCGCAGATTTCCGCTTACCGCCCGGAAAGCACCGCAGGACTCCTGCTACACTTGTTCGAACTTCCGCACTCATTTCCGGGCCTCCATTGAACCAGCAATGTAGACTTTGGTAATTTGGCGGTGTCACACTTGATGTACGTTTTTCCGGGTCTATTCGTACAATGTTTCTATCGTTGAGGAACCCCAACAACATGGACGAAAACTCTCACGAGCCCCGGCTTGATCCGGGCAACCTCGAAGAACGCTCCGCTGTCCGCTTCCCGCTGTCGCTGCCCGTCCATCTGATGGCCTCCGACAGGCTCTACGAAGCGATGACCGAAAACATTTCCGCAAACGGCGTCATCTTCCGGTTGAATGACTTCATTGCGCCCGGCACCGAAGTGGATTTCCTGATCGAGATCGCCGAAGGAATGATCGGTCCGGCGGAAACCGCGGCAATTCACTGCAAAGGCCGCGTCGTGCGCGCCTATAAGGATGGAGCCACGGCACACGCCGCGGCCATCATCGAAGAATATCGCTTCCAGACAGACGGAGACAGCGTAAAAGAGGAATGAGCGAGTCCGAGACCAAATGGCCGTTGGCCGACGAACAACCAGCTCCTGATGCAGGCCCCAATGGTCGAGCGTCCGGCAGTGAACCCATTCGTGTCATCATTGCCGATTCGCAGGCCATCTACCGCGTCGGCATGGCCAAGATCTTCTCCTCCGAACCCGATCTCCACATCGTGGCCCAGATCGAAAAGATCAGCGATTTAGTCAGCACCGTCCAAAACGTTCCCGCCGAAGTCCTGGTCCTCGAAGGCAATCTCCTCTCCGGAACCATAGACGCGATTCCCGATCTCCTCAGCCTCATGCCGCACATTAAGGTAATCGTGCAGACCGCCAACACCGACGAGGCTCATACCGTCGAGCTCTACCGCAAAGGCGTGCGCGGCATCATTCCCCGTTCCATCGCGCCCGATCTGCTCATCAGATGCGTCCGTAAAATCGCCGCCGGCGAAACCTGGATCGACAACCAGTCTGTCAGCTGGGTCATCGAGGCCTATCGCGCCCAGGCCGTCGCCCTCACCGATCCCAAATTGCAGCCTCGCCTCTCGCCCAAGGAGCTGGCCATCATCGCTTACATCACCCAGGGCAAGCGTAATAAGGAGATCGCCTACCAGGTCGGAACCACCGAGCAGGTCATCAAGAACTACCTGCGCAAAATCTACGAAAAGCTCGGCGTCTCAGACCGCCTCGAACTCGCGCTCTACTGCCTGCATCACCAGCTCGACAAGAAGGCCAAAGAAATCATTAAACCTCCCGAAGCCTAGAGGCTGCTATGATCCGTCAGCTCCGCGGCCTCACCCCGCGTCAGCGTCACGCCTTTGCCGCCGCCTTCCTCGGCTGGTCCCTCGACTCCTTCGACTTCTTCATCCTCGTCTTCTGTGTCTCGGCCATCGCCGCCGATTTCCACGTCAGAACCGCGGCCGTCTTTGAAGCCCTGTTCCTCACCCTCGCCTTCCGTCCCGTAGGCGCATTTCTCTTCGGAGCGCTCGCCGACCGCTATGGCCGCCGTCCCGCGCTCATGCTCAACATCGCCTGTTATTCGGTCCTTGAGCTGTCCTGCGCCTTCGCCGGCTCACTCCACACGCTGCTCTGGCTGCGCGCCTTGTTCGGAATCGCCATGGGCGGCGAATGGGGAGTAGGCGCGGCCCTCGCCTTTGAAACCCTGCCCACCGAACGCCGCGGCTTTTTCTCAGGCGTATTGCAGGAGGGCTACGCCGTAGGCTATCTCGCCGCCGCAGCGATTTACGCCCTGCTCTTTCCGCACTTCCAGCACATGCACTGGCTGGGACACACCATCGGCTGGCGCGGCATGTTCGCCGTAGGCTCCGTCCCCGCCCTGCTCGTCGTCTATATAGGATTGAAAGTCGAAGAATCCCCCGTCTGGAGAACCGCGCAGGAAACCAGGCGAGCCGCCGTCAGCCTTACCCAGACTCAGAAAAAAACCGCCCTCATTGCCGGAATCCGAAAGTACGCCCCCCGCTTCCTCTACCTCATCCTGCTCATGACCGGCTTCAACGCCTTCTCCCACGGAACCCAGGACGTCTACCCAACCTTCCTTCAGCACGGCCATCACTTCTCCGTGCAGCTCACCGGCTCCGTCGCCATCATCTATACCCTCGGCGCACTGTTCGGCGGAATCTTCTTCGGAACCCTCTCCGAGCGCATCGGGCGCAAGCGAGCCATCCTCGCCGCCACGCTCCTCACCTTGCCAATCATTCCTCTGTACGCGCTCTCCCACTCCCTCATTCCCCTCGCCATCGGAGCCTTCCTCATGCAGTTCATGGTGCAGGGAGCATGGGGAGTCATTCCCGCCTGGCTCACCGAGCTGTCTCCCGGCCCCGTGCGAGCCACCTTCCCCGGACTCGCCTATCAGCTGGGAAACCTCATTACCTCCGGCAATTCCGTCATTCAGGCCAAAGCCGCCGAACGCTTCGGAGGCTTCGGACCCGTCCTCGCCGTCACCGTCCTGCTCGTAACCTGCTTCCTCGCCTTAGTAGTTTCCTTCGGAAAAGAATCCCGAGGCACCGAGTTGACCGTCTAAACCCGCCCCGTAACCACCGGAAACTTCGCCGCCTCCCACGCCGCGATGCCTCCCGCCAGCTCAATCACATTCGTGATGCCGTGCTGGCCAAGAATGCTCACCGCGATCGACGACCGGTAACCGCCCGCACAGTGAACCGCGATCTTACGGTCCCGCGGAACCTCCCCAATACGTTTCTGCAGTTGACCCAGCGGCAGATTGATGCTGCCGCTAAGGTGATTCGCGCTCCACTCGCCCGCCCCGCGAATATCAATCACCAGCGGCGGACTAACCGACTCCAACTCCTCCGCCAGCATCAACGCGCTCACCCGCTCCGTCGGCGACACCAGATCCTGCCGCTCCGCCAGCGCTTCCATCCCATCCCTCAAATATCCCCTTACGCCATCAAAGCCAATCCGTCCCAGCCGCAAAGCGGCCTCCTGCGCGCGTCCCGGCTCGGCAATAATCACAATGGGCCGCGCCGGATCCAGAACCGTCCCCGCCCACGTAGCATACTGGCCGCCCAGCCCAATATTGATGCTCCCCGCCAGATGCACTTTCGCATACTCCGCCGCGTCGCGTACATCCAGCACCTGCGCGCCCGCATCGCCCATCGCCAGGACTTCCTCTAACTCGACCGGACGCAACACCTGCTCCAGCGTCTTATCCAGCGTCGCCCGCTCCCGCGTGTTCAAAATCGCGTCGTAAGTAAAGTACGCCGGAGCCTCCGGCTGGTCCGCCGTCACCAGCCGCGTGAATTCCGCCTTCGTCATCGGCTGCAGAGCATAGTTAAACCTCCGCTGCTCGCCCAGCGTCGACACCGTGTCCGAAGAAAGATGCTTGCCGCACAGCGACCCCGCCCCGTGCGCCGGATAAACCAGCGTCTCATCCGGAAGCGGCAGCAGCTTGTCATGCAGCGAAGCATAAAGATGGCCGCTCAACTCCTCAGCCGTCCAGCCCAGCGACGCGCGCAGATCAGGCCGCCCCACGTCCCCGATGAACAGCGTGTCCCCCGTCAGCACCGCATACGGCTTCTCGCTACTCTTCGCAAGGTCGAACACCAGAATCGAAATCGACTCGATCGTATGCCCCGGAGTCTCCAGAATCTGCAAACGCAGCCCCGGAAACTCCATCACATCGCCATCTTTCATCGCAACAAATTTGTATTCCGCCTGCGCCCGCGCCCCCAGCCGGATATCCGCGCCGCAGCGGTCCCGCAACTCCAGATGCCCGGCAATAAAGTCCGCATGAAAATGCGTCAGAAACACATGACGAATCTGCACGCCCAACTCCTCAGCATCGGTCAGGTACTGCTGAATGTCCCGCTGCGGATCAACCACAACCGCGCACCCGCTCGCTTCATCAGCAATCAGGTAAGAAGCATGCGCCAGACACCCCAGATAATACTGCTTAAGAAACATCCCCCCGATTCTAGCCCATCCACCCGACTCCCCAACCGATGTCATCCCGAGCAAAGCGAAGGGACCTGCTGTCTCTCCCCCAGCCACAAAAAACCCAACGGACTCACCATCACCATCCCCCAACACGAAGCCCCAACCAAACACGCCTCCGCCTTCCGCATCACCGGAGCAGTTTGACGCTGATGGACACGCATCCTCTAATCTCTTCGAAATTCAGAGCGAACTAATATTTCTACTTCGGTCGCCTGACCCTTCACCTTAAATGGTACAAACTGGTACGTCTTCACCGAGTCAATAGCAGCCTGCCGCAAGATCGCAGGACCGCTGATCACTCTGACATCGCTCACACTCCCGGACGTCGAAATAGTAACCGCAAGGATAACCGTTCCATAGACGTGGGCAGCCAAAGCGATGGCCGGAGCCTTAGGCTCCTTCCCACTCGAAATCAAGTGCATGCCGCCAGGAGGATCAAACAGCGGCGGCAGCGATGCTCTCACTGCTCCCGCCGGAGGCACAAATGCTGCATCATTCACCTTGGCAAGAGGCTCCAGCGCGGTTACCTGCACATTCAACACCGCCAGATTTGCAAACTTGACGTCGATTTGCTTCGCCAAATATTGGCCGTTCATCGGGACAACGCCATTAAAGAACACCATGTTGCCATCCCGCAGAACCTCTAGGCGAAGTGCCGGTGAGTTCTTCTCGAAGCAATAGGCGGGAATGATATCGCTCTTGCTGCCTCCTCGAAGGCAGGTCAAAACTACAGGACCATCCTTTGCATCATGGGCAACATATGTTTCGGCTTTAATCTCGCTTGCCCCGGGCATTGGGCGCACCAGGAGATTCTCCACCATCGCTTCCGCCAGAGAAGGCGCCTTGCCGTCCCCAGTCATCAGCAACGCCGCGCCCGTCTCGTATCGAACCTGATTAAGCCCCGCGCTCGAATAACTCAACTTGTACTTCTCCGGTCCAGCCCACCACTCCTCAAACGTCCCCTGATCCTTCGGCTTCCCATCGGCGTCAAACGTCTGGTAGTTGGCCTTCAAATGCCACGGCTTCATACCCGCACCCGCCAACCCATTCACCCGCGCCGCCAGCAGCATCGCCGCATTCGGATCCCTTGGCATCCCGGGATCAACAACTGCGCTCGCTGGAGCCGCCTGCCCCACAGCCTGAATCGCTCCCGCCAGTCCAAGCAGGCCAGGAAGAAGCCAGCGTCTAACCGCAGGTGCCGTCATCACCGCCCCAGCGCATAGAGCACACTCACATTGCTACTCATCTCAACCGGCTGGCCGTTCAGCCGATAGGGCTCGTACTTCCATGTCTTCACCGCCTCCGGCGCGCTCGAACGCAACTCTTTTGGGCCGCTGATAACCTCAGGATCAGCAATATCTCCCGTCTTCGTAATTTTTGCCCTGATCATTACCAGGCCCTCTATTTTTTGAGTTCTCGCTAATGGTGGATAAGTCGGAGCCTTCCATGCTGTACGGTATCCGCCTCTGTATTTTCCCCGTATCGTGGCATCGGCCGGAACTGCAAAATCAGACTCATCAAACTTCGCAGGAACCTCGAGCGTCGTTACGGTCAGGTGCTCAACCGGGACAGTCCCGTTTCTGATCCAGATATCCTTCGCGACGTACTGCCCATCCACCTGCACCACGTCATCAAGTAAAGCCGAGACTCCGTTCGCGAATAGCTCCACTCTTGCGGCTGCGGAATCAGGATTGAAACATGTGGTAGGTACTCCCCAACCCCGAAAAGATTCCCGCAAAGCAAGCATAGGGTTACCGCCGAAATCCTCAGAAGCGGTCAATTGGGGAGCTACGCTCGATACAAGAACGCAATGGAGAGGAACTGCGCCTATTTTCCTGTCCGCCGGAGTGAAGAACAAATATTCAAGCTCTTCCTTACCTGCTAAAGGGCGAAGCAAGAAGTCGACCGCGACTCTATCCTGAAATGGAGCCCAACCCGAGTCTCCGGTCATTGATGTCTTGTCCCCGTTCCGATACAGCGCCTGATTGAATCCCGTCCCTGAAAAGCTCCACTTCCACTTCTCCGGACTAGCCCTCCACTCTTCAAACGTTCCCGAGCGCGTCGGTTTCCCATCCGCATCGAACGTCTGATACGCCGCCTTCAGATGCCACGGCTTATCGACGCCCTCAACCCCGTTCACCTTCCAACCCAGCAGCATTAGCGCATCAGGCTTCTTCGGCATAACCGCAGCAGCCGCAACAGCCGCAGTTGCCGTTTGAGTCGCAGCCTGGCCCGAAGTCTGCACCAAACCCTGAACCAAAGCCACAAAAGCAAAAACCAAAAAAGGAAACAGTCGTCTAACCATCCCGCCGAGTCTAACTGATAAAACCGTCAACCGAACAGGCAAATCACTGACAAAAACACCCAGGTCATCGTTTAAGCGTAAACACCACATTGACCTCAGTTTCCACAGTCACCGGCACCCCATTCAGCAAATACGGCCTATATCGCCACGT
Source organism: uncultured Acidobacteriaceae bacterium (assembly GCA_963743135.1). Classification (GTDB taxonomy): domain Bacteria; phylum Acidobacteriota; class Terriglobia; order Terriglobales; family Acidobacteriaceae; genus Silvibacterium. Next base: position 330,801 of record CAVUON010000005.1, on the reverse strand, counting down.
AGTCACCGAATCCAGCGCCGCCTCCTGAAGCATCGGCGGACCGCTGAGCACCCTGAGATCATCGACCTTTCCTTCCCTGGTAATGATTGCCCGTAGCACAACCGTCCCTTCGACCCGCGCATTCCTCGCCAACGCCGGATACTCAGGCGCGATTCCTGAAATTCGGCTCCCCGCAATCACGCTTGCCGATACATCTACATTCCTCTCGGGCGCAGCGGTCGCCGAGGCAGGGGCCGCAAAGTCCGCATCTTCAATCTTGGGCGGGAACTCCAGCACAGTCAGGTCAACATTCAGGAGCGGCTTTCCATTTCTCTGCACCCGAATCCGCTTCGCCACATATCGACCGTCCGCACTCACGGTGTCATTGAAGAACGCTGCCACGCCGTCATATGGCACTTCGACTCGGATTACCGGAATTTTGGTGTCTATGCAGTACGCGGACCCGGACGAATATTGTGGCGGCACAACTACCCGAAGGCACTTCAGAGTGAGGGCGCCAATCTTCACATCGTCGGCAACATACTTCTGGGTCCCTTCTATGCTCGTGGGCAGCAGCGGATGGACCAGATACTGCTCGACCATGGCCTCTGCCAAAGGAGGCCACTGCACATCTCCGGTCATCGAGGTCTTTTCGCCGCTCGTGTACTGAACCTGATTAAACCCGCCGCTCGAATAGCTAATCTTGTATCTTTCCGGCCCGGCCCACCACTCCTCGAACGTCCCCTGATCCTGCGGTCCCCCCAACCAGTCAAACGTCTGATAAGCCGCCTTCAAATGCCACGGCTTCATATCCGCGCCCACCAACCCCTTCACCCGCGCTGCCAGCCGCATCAGCGCATTCGGATCCCTCGGCATACCCGGAGCAACCACTTCGCTCGCTGGAGCCGCTTGTCCCGCAGCCTGAATCGTCCCCGCCAGTCCAAGCAGACCTGGAAGAAGCCAGCGTCTAACCGCAGGTGCCGTCATCACCGCCCCAGCAGGTAGATCACACTCACAACCCTGCTCACCTCAACCGGCTGGCCGTTCAGCCGATAGGGCTCGTACTTCCATGTCTTCACCGCCTCCAATGTGCTCGAACGCAACTCTTTGGGGCCGCTGATAACCTCAGGATCAGCAATATCTCCTGTCTTCGTGATTTTTACCCTGATCATTACCATGCCCTTTATCTTTTGAGTTCTCGCCAATGGCGGATAAGTCAGAGTCTTTCCCGCAATACGGCGTCCGCCGCTGTATTTTTCTTCTGCTCTGGCATCGGCGGGAACTGCAAAATCAGACTCATCGAGCCTTGCAGGAACCTCGAGCATCGTTACGGTCAGGTGCTCAACCGGGACAGTCCCGTTTCTGATCCAGATATCCTTCGCGACGTACTGCCCATCTACCTCCACCACGTCATCAAATAAAGACGACAGTCCGTTCTCGAATAGCTCCACTCTTGCGACGGCGGAATCAGGGTTGAAACATGTGGTAGGAACTCCCCACCCCCGGAAAGACTCCCGCAAAGGCAGCATGGGGTTACCGCCCCAATCCTCAGAAGCAACCAACTCGGGAGCTACGCTCGATACAAGAACGCAATGTAGAGGAACTGCGCCCATTCTCCTGTCAGCCGAAGTGAGGAACAAATGTTCAATCTCTTCCTTACCCGCTAAAGGACGACGCAAGAACCCGACCGCAACTCGATCCTGAAATGGAACCCACGCCGGATCTCCGGTAATTGATGTCTTGTCCCCGTTCCGATAGCGGGCTTGATTAAAGCCAGCACTCGAGTAGCTCCACTTCCACTTCTCCGGACTAGCCCACCACTCTTCATACGTTCCCGAGCCCGTCGGTTTCCCATCCGCATCGAACGTCTGATACGTCGCCTTGAGATGCCGCGGCTTATCGACGCCCTCAACCCCATTCACCCGCCAACCCAACAGCATCAGCGCCTCGGGCTTCTTCGGCATAACCGCAGCAGCCGCAACAGCCGGAGTTGCCGTTTGAACCGCAGCTTGACCGGGAGTCTGCCCCGAAACCCGAACCAACCCCAAAAAACCAAGCAGAAAAAAAGAAAGCAATCGTCTAACCATCCCGCCGAGTCTAGCTCAAAATCCCGCCCACCCGAAAGAAAAATCACCCACGACCAGACAAACCCGCACACCTCGCAAACACCGCATTTTCTCCACCAAAGAATCGGAAATCCGATGTAGTCTTTAATCATTAAGACTAACCCGCGCTCGTAACGGCCCCTGCATCCAGCGGGATCAACACGGCTGTCTGGGAGAAACGGAAATTTCTGGTTCGGGGAGCAAGTGAGAGTTGTGAAAACAATATGTCTCAAAGTCTTCGCATGTGCTTGTTCGAGCATGCTCCTCTTTCCCGTCTGGTCCTTTGCGCAAACCACTCCCAACTCAGCAGCGGCATCCGCGGGCAATACAGAAATCGCAACATCCAGCCCCTCTCCATCTTTGTCTGACGCCGATCTACCCGCGGCTCCCATTCCAAACGACCCGCAGAACCAGGCAACGCCTCCGCAGCAGACTCAGCCCAAGACCACCACCCAGCAACCGCCGCCCGCCACCAACGAGCCTTCCCTTCAGGATCTCGGAATCTCAACCACCCAGACCCAGGGCAGCGCAAAGGAGCAGGCGATGCTCGCCAAGCGCACCCATATGCTCAAGGTGCATCAAACCCTCGGCCTGATCACCGCAATTCCCATGGCGGCAGCGCTCATCACCGGACCCCAGGCCAAGTCCAAGGGCAAAAACGGGGAGCCAATTACCGAGCCGACGTCGGCGAATCTCGATTTCCATATCGCTATAGGCGGCCTGACTACCGGCCTGTATTGGACGACGGCTTATTATTCGATCTTCGCGCCGAAGGTTTCCGGCGTTAAACCCAAAGGAGCCATCCGCCTGCACAGGGACCTCGAATGGATACACGGTCCCGGCATGATCCTCACTCCCATCCTCGGAATCATGGCCTACAAACAGGAGAACTCCGGGGAAAAGGTGCATGGCATTGCATCGGCGCATGGCACGGTTGCGTACGTGACGGCTGCAGCGTATGGAGCTGCCATCATCTCCGTATCGTGGCCCATTCACATCAAGTTCTAGGAGCCCCATGAGCAAGAAAACCCTGATCGCCTTTCTGCTTGTCGCACTCCCCATGTTTGCGCAAGCCGACACCCAATGGGTTCTCGACCAGTCCACCCTCACCTATCACATGTCTCATCCCGTGCACGAGGTCAACGGCGTCAGTCACGCCGCAAAAGGCAAAGGCGTCTGCCACGACGGACAATGCAATTTCCTCATCGCCGTGCCCGTCAGGTCCTTCGATTCCGGAGACAGCAACCGCGATCTTCACATGCTCGAAGCCACGCGCGGCGCGCAGTTTCCCATGGTCATCGTGCGCGCCGCGTTCCCCGAAGCGGTAGCCTCATCCACTACGATCTATGCCGATCTTGACGTCCAGTTCGCCGGCCAGAACGCCCACTATAACCATGTGCCATTCAAGCGCACCGCCCAGGGCACCGAGGTGCGAATATCCGGCTCCATCCCGGCAACCTGCTCCGACTTCAAAATCGATCGGCCATCGTTCCTCACCGTGCCCATAAGGAACGAGATCCCCATAAGCGTCGACATGAACTGGCACGCAGCGCCGTAGGGTGACTCGACATGTCAAGTCTTTAATTTTGTAAGTCATACATATTATTAGACTTAGATATGCATATAATTATGCCCTAAATTGGTATTCTAAAAGATAGAGAGATGAAATTCAGAGTAGAGGCGCGGCTTGAGGCTGTGCCTTTTGCTTTTGGTGCGGGATTCGAGGCCCGCTCCCGCGAAAGGAAAACCATGATTCAGCTTTGCCGGCATATTCTGCCCGCCGGGGTAATTTGCAATCAGTCCGCCGTGAAAGGCACGCTCTTCTGCCGCCATCATGCAGCACTCAAGACCGCTGTCGCCCAGTGCAAACCCGCGCCCGATCCCTACGGAATTCATAAACCGATTCCGTTTGTGTTTCCGGAAGACCGGGCCGCGATCCAGCTCAACCTTTTCATGGTGCTGCAGGCGCTCAATGACAAGAGCATCGACAACCGCACGGCCAACACGATGAACCGGCTGCTGAAATCCTGTGAGCATAATCTGGGCCGGACTCCGCTGGCTGGTGAAAGCAAAGAGAACGCCGTGCAGCGCGTGATCCTCACCCCCGACGGAGAAGAAATCGCCCCACCCCGCGAGGCGTTAGAAGAAGGAGAAAACCCACCCCTCCACCACAAAGGATGCCCCTGCCAGAAGTGCGCCGAACAATACAGAAACGCGCCCGCCGAACAGCATCACCAGAACTGCCAGTGCGGCATGTGTGTTGAAAACAGCGATCAGCGTTCAGCGTTCGGCGATCTCGAAAGCAGCGATCAGCGTTCAGCGATCAGCGATCAGGAAGAACCCGTGGGAGAGCACGAAACCGAACCAGCCGCCCTGAACGCTGAACGCCGATCGCTGTACCCTGCACTCGCGCTGAACCCTGTCTTCAGAACTGCGTCCGCGCAGAAGCTGTACAACAAAGAACTGACCCGCGACCCGGCCAACAAAGAGCTCAACGTCATCGACTACCTCTACGGAGACCACATCAGGAAATACGAAGCTCAGTACGCCGCCCGAGCCGCAGCCGCCATCCGAGAAGGCCTCGAACCGCCGCCCCATGAACCCTTCACCACCGACAAAATCGAGCTCGAAGGCCAGAAACGCTACAAAGCCACCATGGAGCAGGTAGAGAAAAACAAGCAGATCGCCAATGAAATCTGGGAAAGAAGGTTCGGAAAAGAAGAACCGCTGGAAGAAACAAAAGCAGCGTCAATCAACCACGAATTCGACCCAACCTACAAACCCATCAATCTCAAAGAAGAAGCCAGAATAGCCTTCGCCAACCAACCTCCGGAAATCAACCCTGATCTATGGTGAAAAAAAGTCGACTTGGCGCGAAGCGCGGCAATGGGTCAGTTTGAATCCACAGTTTCCGGATTGCCGGTCCTCCGGGAATAACCGGGATCGCTTCCCACAAGGCAACTTAGTGGGGCTAATTCTATTCTCATTGAGCGCATTGGCGATTTTGTACTCCTGGAGGCATTGGAGGCCGACAAACTTAGCTTCGCTCACATGTGCGTCGTGTAATCTCCTCATCTTAAGGATCAAGCAAGCGGGGTCCCGGACCCTGTTTTGACAGTTCGTCCCACGGATTGCGCAGCGGGCAAACTCCCAGCGTCAGGCAGCCGCACCCGATACAGCCGTCGAGTTGATCGCGAAGCCGGGTCAGGCGCTCGATACGATCATTCAAATCTTCCTTCCACAGCTTCGACAGCTTTCTCCAGTCGTCTGCGGTCGGTGTGCGCTTGTTCGGCAGCGCCTCAAGCGCCCTGCGGATTGAAGCTAACGGAATGCCCGACCGCTGAGCGACCTTGATCACGGCCACGCGCCGAAGCACTTCGCGAGCATAGCGGCGCTGGTTTCCCTGGTTGCGCCAGCTGCTAATCAATCCCTCTGCTTCGTAAAAGTGCAGGGTGGAAACCGCGACTCCGCTGCGCTTGGCAACCTCGCCGACTGAGAGTTCCAGGGAAATGCGTTTCGGCTCGAGATTTTCCATCATTCCCTCTTGACCTCAAGTTTACTTGAGGTAGTACGGTCAGGATAGAGCTTTTCCTATAAAGGGCTCGGGAGGAAGCATGAGTGAGCAGATCAGAGTCGCGGTGATCTTTGGGAGCACTCGCCCGGGGAGGTTTTGTGACACCGTCGTCAGGTGGACCGTGGAGCGAATTGCGGCCAACGGACAATTCCTGGTTGAGGTCATCGACCCTGCCGCGCAGTCCGACGATATTGGGGGCCGGGCATGGCAGTCTCTGCAGCAGGCGCTGGGGCAGGCAGATGCGTTTGTTGTCGTGACCCCGGAATATAACCCTGGCTATCCGGCGCCTCTGAAGGAGTTGATCGATTCGGTCAACGCCGAATGGCAGGCCAAGCCTGTTGCCTTTGTGTCCTATGGCGGAGTCTCAGGCGGGTTGCGAGCGGTAGAGCAGTTGCGCCTGGTGTTTGCTGAATTGCACGCTGTGACCATCCGTGATTCCGTCAGCTTCCCCGGAGCGTGGGAGCAATTCGACGAATCGGGTGTGCTTCGGAACCCCGAGAGGGCTCGCCGAAATATGGACGCTCTCCTTGCGCGATTGAAGTGGTGGGCAATCGCGTTGCGCAACGCGCGTTCCATTGCGCCCTATTCTCAACCGGCCTGAGGAGACAGCCATGATACAGATTGAAGTACGTGAACCGAAACGCACACTGCCGCAAGCGCCCGCTTTCTTTCGACCATACGGCCCCGAGGATCGCGATGCCATACTTGCTGTGTTCGCAACCCTGGAACGCGCCGTCAATACGTCGGACGGCGACCTGTTTGATAGTGTCATAGGCGAAGATGTGGTCTGGGGCAGCCCAAAAGGACAACTTGTCCTCGGGTTGGATCTGTTGAATTCGATTCACCGGCGGCTGGCAGCCAATTCGCGACAGTATGGATCGAGCTCGCGCTTCACCCTTGAAGCGCTCGGATTCATTCGTGCGGACATCGCATGCGCAACCGTGAGGCGCATCGGTCTCGACGAGCATGGCCGGCCACTGATACCGTCCCAGAACTCAATTGTCCAGGAACTCGCGCTCTATGTTTTGGTGAAGCGAGCCGATCGGTGGTGGATCGCAGGAGCTCAGAATACGCCGGTGATCGTCTCATAACGCCCCACTGCGTTTTGCTCATCCGGGTGCTGGTGCAAACAATCATTTCTGAGACTCGGACTCACAGTATGCGATAGCTGGGCAACGGCTGGTCGGGTTGCTGATCCGAACTGGAAAGTTGCGTACAGGCCGAGTCACTCATCCAGGCCCGCTAAAGGTCAACTCGCGGACTCCGCCCGGATCGTCGGCCATTCGGAGCCTATGGATTCAAACTGACCCACTACCCGAAGCGCGTGTCGATGGACGCGCAGTCCCTTAGAGCGTTCAAAGATGGCGCGAAGCGCGTCTGCCTGGACGGCCAGTCCCTGAAGCTGACACTGCCCCGGCGCATCCAATAGACTAGTTACAGCGACATGTCATCCCAGTCCAATATCGCGGAAGCACCGCAGAACGGTCTGGCCACGGCCGGCGAAAGCGCATTGCGCGACAGTCACGGACGCGCCATTACCGATCTGCGCGTCTCCATCACCGACCGCTGTAACTACCGCTGCGTCTACTGCCGCACCGGCAATGAGGGAGCCCAGTACGCCGAGTTGCCCATCGCCGACTACCTTCGACTGGTGCGCGTCTTCGTCGGCCTGGGAATCGAAAAAGTTCGCCTCACCGGCGGCGAACCCCTGCTTCGCAAAGGACTCATCGACCTCGTCCGCGAGCTGGCAAAGCTGAGAACCAGCGCCGGGGAAAAACTCGACCTGGCCGTCACCACTAACGGCCATCTCCTCGAAGCTCAGGCGGCCCAGTTGAAAGAAGCTGGCCTCAGCCGCATCACCGTGAGCATGGACGCCGTCGACGCCGCGACCTTCGAGCGCATCACCCGCGTCCCCCGCAGCTTCGATCATGTGTTGCGCGGCATCCGCGCCGCCCAGCGCGCCGGCCTCGGACCCATCAAGGTCAACTGCGTGCTGCTGCGCGGCTTCAACGACGATCAGATTCCGCTCTTCGCAAAGTTCGCGCGCGAAGAAAGCGTCATCGTCCGCTTCATCGAATTCATGCCGCTCGAAGAAGACCGCACCTGGACGCCGCAAACCGTCGTCCCCATCCGCGAAGTCATCGCGCAGCTTGAAACCTTTCGCCCCGTAGTTCGCATGCAGCCGAACACACTCAGCGAAACCGCCGTCCGCTACACCTTCGACGACGGCATAGGAGAGATCGGCATCATCGCGCCCGTCTCGCAGGCCTTCTGCGGCCAGTGCAGCCGCGTCCGCCTCACGTCCGACGGAAAAATCCGCACCTGCCTCTTCTCGCAGTCCGACCACGACCTCTACGGAGTCATGCGGCGTGGAGGCACTGACGCCGACCTCGTCGCCTTCATCCAGCGCACGATAGCAAAAAAAGAGGCCCGCCACCACATCGGCGAGCCCGACTTCCTGAAACCCTCACGCAGCATGGTTCACATCGGCGGCTAGGTGCTGACCGCACGGGCACACGCGCCTTCGGCGCCATCCTGGCGCTGGCTATGCGTGGCCACTCCCGTTGGTCGTGGAGATGGCCTGGCCGCTGATCGCCGAACCCTGATGGCCCGAACGCTGATCGCTCACTTGCCATGCCACTGCGGCACGGGCTGCGCGCTCGCAATCCACGCCGAGTAAATCAGATCGCGAAGCATGCTCGCCCCCGCAGCCAGCCGCTCCGCCGTAAACTGCTTCCCTGCCGGAGTGCCTGCGCCATCGAAGCCATGCTCTTTGTCAAGCTGGTACAAGCGCTCCGTAAGCGATCCGGTGTGGCGCAGATAGGCCAGATACGCGTCCCACTCATCGCTCACCGGATGCACCGGAGTCATCAAAGGACGCACATCCGCCGCCGTTAAATTCGCGGAGACGAACGTAGTCTCGAACTTTGAGTGGATCCCGTGCTGCGTCGTGTAGCCGTTGGGATTGTCTTTCTCAACCCAGCCATCGTAGTCCCGCGTCACATGCAGCGGCTGTGATCCATCGGCCACATAATGGCCCATCCATCCTGCGTAGAACAGGATCGCGGCCTCAACCGGCTTCGTGTCCGCATGCTGCGCGGTGAGCTCGCGATAGTTGCGCATCGCCGACTTCAGCCGCTCCCAGGTTTCGCTCGTGATGTAAGGCTGAAAGCCAACCTTATCCGGCTGCAGCTCGCGCGCAATATCCGGATGCGTAATCTCCGCCGCAGTCAGCGCGGCAATGTAATCGTACCGGCGACGCGGCAGCGGGCCGATCATGTCCGCGTATTCAAGGTCGATAAAGTGGTCCGGAGCCTGCGCCGCATTCAGCTCCGGCTCGCCCAGTGACCGCCAGCGATCAGGTTCCGGCCCAAGATACTCGATCTCGTCGATCGCTCCGGGCGCGCGCAGAAACGCCGGAACATCCGACGGCAGACTCTCCACACCCAGCCGATTGATCATCTTGTGCCCCGTATCTCCCCACCCAAAAGAGGGAGGCACGGCAAGCAGTGGCAGCAAGGTAAAGACCGCAGCACGACGCAGGCAGACAGACAGGTTTCTGTTCATCCCGCGAGTATAAACGCACGTGCGCAGCGCTCCCGTGCGTGTCCGAAAATTCACATATTCCCCTGCAGAAGCGCAGGAAATCATTGGTATCCTGAAGGAGATATGCCTACGAAACAGGAACTTCTCAAGCAGCCCATTCAGCACATCGACATCAAGCAGCACAATGTCGTTGCCCTCGTCGACGCCATGCAGCATATGGCCTACAGCTCCCGTGACCTCGCCCGGGCCGCGTCGATCTACGAGCGCATGTTGCGCGATCAGGAGTGCGGCGTCATCCTGTGCCTCGCCGGCTCCCTCATCAGCGCCGGACTCAAGCAGGTCTTCGTGGATCTCATTCGCAACCACATGGTGGATGCCGTGGTATCGACCGGAGCAAATATCGTCGATCAGGACTTCTTCGAAGCGCTCGGCTTTAAACACTACATCGCCGACGACCTGCTCAAGCAGGGCACCGAAGATGCAACCCTCCGCGAACTGATGATCGACCGCATCTATGACACGCTCATTGATGAAGAAGAATTGCGGCTTTGCGACGAGACCACTGAGAAGATCGCCAACTCCCTCGACCCCCGCCCCTACAGCTCCCGCGAGTTCATCCGCGCCATGGGCGCGTATCTCGAGCAGGAAGGCAAAACGCCCGCGAAAGGCGGCGCGGACTCCATCGTCTATGCGGCCTATCAGAACGACGTGCCCATCTTCTGTCCGGCCTTCAGCGACTGCTCCGCCGGCTTCGGGCTCGTGGCCCACCAGCACGCCCGCCAGGACAAGCCAAAGGTCTCGATCGACTCAGTGAAGGACTTCTATGAGTTAACGCAGTTGAAAATCGCCAACCCCACCACCGGACTGCTGATGATCGGTGGCGGCGTGCCCAAGAACTTCGCACAGGACATCGTAGTAGCCGCCGACATTCTCGGCTCAGAAGCGCCCATGCACAAGTACGCGATACAGATCACCGTCGCCGATGTTCGCGATGGCGCATTGTCTTCAAGCACCCTCAAGGAAGCCAGTTCATGGGGCAAGGTGGACACCACCTTCGAGCAAATGGTCTACAGCGAAGCCACGCTGGCGCTGCCGCTTATCGCCGGATACGCGTACCACAAGAAAGCCCACGCCGCGCGGCAAAGCCGCCACTGGTCGCGGGTACTCGATCCTGTTACCGCATAGTCAATCGCTACTCCGAAGGCAGAAATGAGGGGGCATCCGCCCCCTCATTTTATTGAAAATTAACCACATAAAAATATTTTATGAATTCTCTTTAACGCAAAAAGGAACTGGGATAACATAGGATCCGCTTCCCCGAGTGCGATTGAATACTTTTTGGAGCATCTGTGTGTGGCTGACAATTGAGTTAGTTTCTGCGTTGTACCTGGTATCTTTCGTATGGTTCTGGTCGCTCTGCCGGCTATCCGTGTTGGATAAGACGAAGGCCCGTCGCTTGACGCGGCAATCCAACCTCATCCCCTTCGAGCGCGGCATCAAGCTAAGCATGCGAAAAGGTGTCTGAATTTGATTGTTCGTGCAGTTCAGTCAACCGGTTCAGGTCAAAATTCCTTAAAACAAATGATGTTCTCTATCATCGACGAGGGCTTCGGCCAGCTTTGAGCGACGGCTGTCTTCCATGGAAACAGCCTCGGTAGCCTTTCGCACACGCGCCACCGAGAGCCAGTTGTCCTTGTGCGGAAACTCAGCCACCCAGGGCGGCAACGGCATACGGAAGTAGCGGCTTAACGCAACCGCGTACCCCTCGTAGAGCATCCGCATTTTTTTGAGACGCTCCATCGAATCGGCATCGCGGCAAATGCGAATGCCCGATTCGCAAAGCCCCTGATAAAGCACTTCAAAACGTTCCGGCGGCAGACGGTCTTCGCTGTTGGTAACCGGTGTCTGGGAAAACACCTGCGCAAGATCAACCATCGCATGACGCGCCATCGCAAAAGTCAATTGCGCCTGGCGCGCGGCGTGGTCCTGAACGCCGGCAATCATCAAAGCGCAAGCGTCGAGGACCGCCGTCAGAGCCGCCAGCCAGCTTTGGTTGGAATGCTGCGAGCGAAAGTAGCAAAGCAGCGGATAGGAGATATGGCTCTCCAGCAATTCCGCCGACCAGCGCTCCCACTCTACCAGCAGCAGGTTCAGCGCATCGCTGCCGCCCTCGAATGTGTGCCGCCGCATCAACTCAGCAGCTGTGGGCGGCGATCCGGCGCGCGCGTCGAGCAAAGAGATCGTAACCTCGCGCCGCGAAAAAGCACCGTAGAGAACGGGAAAGTAGCTAATGACCATAGCGAGAAACCCGAGTCCCATGCCCGATTCCAGCACGATTAGAAAGCGCGCAGCGGTCGAATGCGGGGTGATGTCGCCAATCCCCAGCGTGAAAATCGTAGTGCCGCTCAAATAAACATCGGAAGCAAAGTTGGCTTGGAAATGCAATGGGTCGTTGAAAGGCAAGCGCAGCGAGAACAGGATCAGAGCAAAGCCGAGCACAAGCAATGCGGCCCAGATCACGATGAGCAGCAGCAGGGATAGCGGACCATAGTAGCTGAAAGCCGTCTCCCGTCTGCGCGCGCCGCGAATGCAGCTCGCAATATGGGACCACGGCCACCAGGTGAGGATGTAGAAAATGCGCGTGATACGAAAGCGTCCCATTGCGCGACGCGGCAGAATCACCGTCTGGAAGGAATCCAGCAACGCAGTGAAGATGCAGGCAATTCCGGCGCAGAATAAAACGATATGCACGTGGGGACTCCTCTTCTATTGCAGCAAAACAGGAGCGGGGCATGTACGTCAACCGCGATCTGCGTACTCGGGCGTAATCTGGGAGAGATGTTCGGACTCGCCCGTCTGCTTGTCAAACTCGGCCTGCTGCTCCTGCTCGCAGGCGGCGTCGTTTATCTGCTCGGACGCCTGGGCATCTCCTTTGGACACCTGCCCGGCGATTTTGCCTGGCGCCGCAAGAATGTTTCCGTTTATTTCCCGCTCGGAACGTCGATTCTACTCAGCCTTTTGCTGACGCTCATCCTTTACCTCCTCTCGCATTTCCGCCGCTAACTGCATGTAGACTGGGAAATTGTGGAGAGTCCGGAGAAATCGTTGACCGCAGCAGGCCAGCTGGGCTTCAGCTTTGAAGCGACCCAGTCGCCGCAACGCCGCGTCTGGAAAGTGAGCGAGCTGGTGGGGGAATTGCGCGCCGATATAGAGCGCGAATTCTCCGATCTCTGGATCGAGGGAGAAGTCTGCGATCTTCGGCCAGCCGCCTCCGGTCACATTTACTTCACGCTCAAGGACGAATCCGGCCAGCTCTCCGCAGTTCTATTTCGCCGTCAGGCCTCGCTCCTGCGCTTTCGACCGGAAAACGGGCTGTATGTCCTGTTGCGTGGAAAGCTGTCCCTCTACGAACAGCGGGGACAAGTACAGATCGTCGCCGAACATCTTGAACCGATGGGAGCAGGCTCTCTGCAACTTGCCTTTGAGCAGGTTAAGCGCCGGCTCCAGCAGGAAGGGCTTTTCGAGGCGGAGCGCAAAAAAACTCTTCCCGCTTTTCCGCGTTGCGTGGGCATCGTAACGTCGCCTTCCGGGGCAGTCATTCGCGACTTCATAACGGTAGTAAACCGCCGCCACGCCGCGCTCGACATACTGTTGTACCCGGCGCTGGTTCAGGGCGATGCCGCAGCCGCTGAGATCGCAAAAGGCATCGCATATTTCAACGAAACGCGCGAAGTCGATCTCATCGTAATCGCGCGCGGCGGAGGCTCGCTCGAAGATCTCGCTCCCTTCAACACGGAGTCCCTGGCCCGCGCGATTGCGGACTCGGAGCTGCCCATCGTCTCCGCCGTCGGCCATGAGACTGACTTCACCATCGCCGACTTCGTCGCCGACCTGCGCGCTCCAACGCCCTCGGCAGCGGCGGAACTTATTACGACCGCACAGAACAGGATCGGAGAATATCTGGAGCAGCTTCTGCAACGCCTTCATCGGGCGACGCGCTACGTCGTAATGCAGGCGCGTGAACGGTTCTCACAAGTTTCTATTGACGCGGTGCTGGCGCGTGCCGGAGACAACTTTAACCGGAGGCAGCAGCGGATCGACGAACTGTGTTTCCGGATGGAAGCGGCGTGGCGCGCACTTTCGCATGAGAAGACGCAACGCCTGCAAGCCTTCTCCTCGGCCATTCAGCGGAATGACGGAGCGCAGCGCATCGGGTTCCTGCGCGAACGGCTGGAAAATCTTTCATCCAGATTGACGCGCTCGCAAACGCTCTTGAATAGCAACCGCCGCACAAGCCTTCAATCGCTCGAACGGCAACTGATCTCGCTGTCGCCACTGGCCGTGCTCAACCGCGGATACGCGCTCGTCTACGACGAAACAGGCGCCTTGTTGAAAAGCGCCGCAAACGCCACTCCCGGGCAACTTCTTTCCACCCGGCTGGCCAACGGGATCGTTGAGAGTCGTGTAACGAAAACCACGCTGGAATAAGGAAGCATGAGAACACTCTTTGGAACTGATGGAATTCGCGCCGTGGCAGGTGAGCCACCGCTGGATGCCAAGACAATTTATGCGATAGGCCTCGCACTCGCGCATCAGCTCAGGACGAACGCAGCGCAACCATCCGTTATTCTCGGAATGGATACTCGCGAGTCCGGAAACTGGATCGCGGCAGCTCTCTCGGCCGGATTGTCAGACGCGGGCGCTACCGTTCAAAGCGCAGGCGTCATCACCACGCCCGCCATCGCTTACCTGGCGCGCAAACTTGGCTTCACGGCCGGCGTAGTTATCTCGGCTTCGCACAATCCCTGGCACGACAATGGCATCAAGATCTTCGGCCGGGACGGCTACAAGCTACCCGATGCAATCGAACTCCGTATTGAAGAAGAAATTTTCCGCCAGCTTGAATCCGTTGCCGCACCCGATGCGGCAATGCTTTCCGCGCCATCCGTCAACGAAAAATTCCGCGCTGATTATGAAGCCTTCCTCCTGACTGCGGTGCCGAATCTCGAACTGGACGGGCTGAAGCTTGTTCTCGACTGCGCCAACGGAGCAGCATCAGCCATTGCTCCGGAATTGTTCTCTCGGCTTGGCGGTAAGGTCCATTTCACGCATGTTCATCCAAACGGCCGCAACATTAATGCCGAATGTGGAGCGCTGCATCCAGAGATTGTCGCCGCAGAAACTAAAGCGCATCATGCCGATATCGGCATCACGTTCGACGGAGACGCCGACCGCGCGCTTTTTGCGGATGCCAATGGCAACGTCGTCAACGGCGATGCCGTCCTTCTGCTTGCAGCGCGCGACCTGAAAAGGCGCAACCTTCTCCACGGCAACCTTGTGGTCGCCACAACCATGTCTAACATGGGGCTGGAAGCGGCGCTGCGGCACGACGCCATCAAGATGTTGCGCGCTCCCGTAGGCGATAAATACGTTCTCGAAATGATGCAGGCGAATTCCGCATCCATCGGCGGGGAGCAATCGGGACACGTCCTTTTTCCGCATCTCGCAACCACTGGCGATGGAGTGCTGACCGCATTGGTCGTGCTCGACGTAATTCGTCGTTCCGGAAAGGCGCTTCACGAGCTTGTCTCAGACCTGAAGGTATTTCCGCAAGTCATCGTCAATGTTCGCGTAAAGGAGAAGAAGCCGCTCGATGCGATTGCATCGGTCGCGGCCAGCATTCGCGACGCTGAAGAAGAATTGAAGAGTAATGGCCGGGTTGTCATACGGTATTCCGGAACGGAGCCGCTCGCGCGCGTAATGATCGAGGCGGAATCGGAAGAGATCATGCGCCGTCATGCGGACGCAATCGCCGGCGCGATCCGTGATGCGCTGGGGGCTTAGCTTGGACTGCGGCCTCTGATCCCTGAACCTGGATTCGGTCAATGCGCAGGGCGGCAACCCGGATTGCTGCGACCATCGAAGCAGCTTTAGTACGGTATAAATGTGCTGAGCAAAATTCAGCACCGGGACTGCCATGAAATTGCGCGTGGGATATCGCCTCAGAGTTTTATTGGGTTTAAGCGTCTTCGTTGGCGCGGCTGTTTTCGGGCATGCGCAGAACCGCCCTGTCGCGCTCTTTTACATGACTGACAACCCCGATTCGGTGCGGTCTTTTCTTGCTCACTCGGCTAAGATTGGCATTCTCGTGCCTACCTGGTATTCCGTCGACGCGAATGGCCTCGTCTCCGGCGGACCCAATCCAGAAGTGATGGAGGTGGCGCAGCAACAGCATCTGCCAGTTATGCCGATTATTACCAGCGCAGGCAAGGCTGCTTTTCATACGCTGCTTCTCAGCCCCATCGCACAGAAAGTGATGCTTGCTTCGCTTCTGCAGCAAGCGAAACTGCACGGCTACTCGGGCATTCAGTTCGATTTTGAAGATATCTCGTGGACGGACCGCGATGCGCTGTCCGCCCTGGTGAAAGAATCCGCCGACGCGATGCATGCCGCAGGATTGCAACTCAGCATCGCTACCGTGCCCAATGCTCCCGGCTACCCCGGCGCGGGCGCCTTTGCGCGGTGGATATATGCCGACTGGCGCGGAGCCTACGATCTGAAGGCGCTTGCGCAGTCCGTCGATCTGATCTGCCTGATGACCTATGACCAGCACACGCGCTGGACTACGCCGGGTCCGGTAGCAGGCTGGCAATGGACGGTTGATAACCTTGACTACGCGCTGCAGTTTGTGCCGCCGCAGAAACTGTCGCTTGGCATTCCTTTGTATGGCTACCATTGGTTCGCGGGCAATCCGCTGGTTAAAGATGAGGAGAGGCCGAATGCGACCGCAAACTATATCAGCGAGCCCGACGCCATGCTGCTGGCGCAGGAGTACAAAGGAACTCCGCAATGGGACCCTGTCGACCACACTGCATGGTTTTACATTTATCGCGATCAGATGCGCGAATGGGTCTTTTACACCGACACACGCACCTTTGAAGACCGCTATAAGCTTGCGCAGGAGCGCGGGCTGGAGGGGTTCTGCTCCTGGGTGCTTGGAAACGAAGATCCGGAAATATGGAAGCTGCTTCCCGACCGCAAATAAGCACTTCTTCTCTGCTGGAATGTGCAGGGCTTCGTTACTCGAGATCTCTCCAATTTGCCCCCACTCCTACATCGGCGACCAGCGGCACACTCAACTCGACCACGCTCTCCATCTCATGCTGCACCAACTCGCGAACTTCAGCCACCTCTGAATCCGGAACATCGAAAAGTAGTTCGTCATGAACCTGGAGCGTCATGCGGGTCTTGAGTTTTTTTGCTTCGAGGAGCTTTTCGATCCGGATCATAGCCAGTTTGATCAGGTCGGCGGCTGTTCCCTGCAGCGGAGTATTCACCGCCGTGCGCTCGGCAAAGCCGCGGAGATTGGCATTGCGGCTCTGAATATCAGGGATGGGCCGCACGCGCCCGAACATGGTTCTTACCTTCTGCTCGCGGCGCGTCTCTTCAAGCAGTCGATCGATAAATGCGCGGACTCCCTTATATCGCTCGAAATAGGTTTCGATGTAAAGCCGCGCCTCATGCTGGTCAATGCCTAGCTGCTGCGCCAGGCCGAAGGGAGAAATGCCGTATACGATACCGAAGTTCACGGCTTTGGCACGGTTGCGCGTTTCCTTGCTCATGTTTTCAGGCGGGACGCCGAAGACTTCGGATGCGGTGAGCGTGTGAATGTCCTGCCCGGTAGCATAGGCATTCGTCAGAAGCGGATCGGCGGAGAAATGCGCCATCAGGCGCAGCTCGATCTGCGAGTAGTCCGCCGAAAGAAGCTGGTGGCCGGGCGCGGCGATGAAGGCAGCGCGAATCTCGCGTCCAAGCTCAGTGCGAATAGGAATGTTCTGCAGATTCGGATTTGTGGATGACAGGCGTCCGGTTGCCGTGCCTACCTGGTTGAAGGTGGTGTGGACACGGCCTTCGGAGTCGGCAAGCAGCGGCAGCGAATCCACATAGTTCGACTTCAGCTTGGCAAGCTGTCGATACTCGAGAACCATGCGCGGAGCGTCGTGATGCGCGGCCAACTCTTCCAGTACATCCTGCGCAGTTGAGACGACTTTGCCCTTGCCGTATTTCATGGGCTTCGGCAGACCCATCTTATTGAAGAGCACGTCGCCGAGCTGCTTCGGCGAGTTGATGTTGAAGCGATGACCACAGCAGGCGTAAATCTCTTCACCAACGCGCTGCATCTCCGACGCCAGCTTTTCAGACATTGCATTCAGCACGGCAGAGTCTATGCGGACGCCAACCATTTCCATGCGCAGCAGCACGGGAACCAGAGGCAGGTCGATGGTCTCGTACACTTTGGTTGCCTCCAGCGTCTTCACGTCTTCACGCAGTACTGGCGCCAGCGATTCGATGGCGTGCGCCGATTCGAGTAGAAGCCGGTCTCCAGTTTCCTTGAGCGGGTACTTGCTAAAACGCGCGGCCACGTCGCTCAATCGGTGCGACGCGTGCGTGGGGTTGATGAGGTAGGAGTAAAGCATCAGGTCGTCGTGCGCGCCTCGCAGCGTGATGCCGCGTAATTCGAGGACGCGCAGGGTTCCCTTGAGGTCATGCACCCGCTTGGGCACAGTTTCGTCTTCGAGCAACGCGCGGATTTCTTCGAGTGGCAAGAGCAGGATCTTTTCCGGATTGCCGGCTACGGCGATTTTGTATACGCTCGCGGACCGCTCCGGCGTGTGGGCCTGTTCTGCAGCGTCCATCAGATCGAGCAGCGACATGGATTTCAGCTCCGGCTCGCGTTCTTCGAGCGATTCCGACTCCTGCTCACTTACCTGCTCGGATACCGCCTCCAGTTCCGACGACGGAACTGCCAGCGCGAAGCCGTTCGTTCGTGCCTGGCGGATAAACTCTTTAGCCTCCTCTACGGTCGGCTCGTTCACGTATTGCGCGGTGCGCTTCTCTTCCGTGGGGGCCAGCTCTTTGAGCAGCGTCGTGAACTCTAGCTCGGTAAAGAGGGTGCGGCAGGCGTTGGCATCGGGCGGCTGGGTACGCATTGCTTCGAGATCGAGCTCGAGCGGAACTGCGCAGTGAATTGTCACGAGTTCTTTGCTCAACAGAATGTTGTCGCGATTGTTTTCGAGCGATTCGCGGTAGGTCTTGCGCTTTACTTCGCTGGCGCGGTCGAGCGCGGCGTCGAGGCTTCCAAATTGCTGGATCAGTTCGACAGAGCCTTTGTCGCCGATGCCGGGCGCTCCGGGAATGTTGTCGATGGAGTCGCCGCGGAGAGCCATTACGTCGATCACTTTTTCCGGCGGCACACCTAAGGTTTCGGTGACTTTATCGCGGTCAAGAACCAGATTGTCTTTCGCGGGATTCAGTACCTTCACCTGATCCGTTACGAGTTGCAGCATGTCCTTGTCGTTGGAGACGACATAGACCGGATGCCCCGCCTTCGCCGCCTGCGCCGCCAGCGTGCCGATGACATCGTCCGCCTCGAAGCCCTCGGCCTGCAGGATGGGAATGTGAAAGGCCTCCAGCGCGCGGCGAATATAGGGCAACTGCTGCACGAGATCCGGCGGCATCTCGGCGCGATTGGCCTTGTAGCCGCCGTAGTCGACCTCATCGAAGGTCTGTGTTTTGATGTTGAACTTGCGGATGGTAGTCATGGTCCGCGCGCGTTCGTCACGAAATACCGGAGCGCTTACGTCGAAGACCGCGGCGAATAATTCCGGCTGGAAGTCCCGTCGCAGCTTGTTGATCATGTTTACGAAGACGTAGGTCGCGGCGGTCGGTACTCCGGTGCGCGTGGACATGGGCCTCTGCCGCTGCATGGCGTGATACGCGCGGAAGATGAAGGACATGGAATCGAGCAGGAAAACAGGCGGCTTGGTCGCGGTTGAAGGCATCGAATCGAGTCTACTGCCTCAATGCACTAGGAGAGAAACATGCAGTCGCCATAGGAGAAAAATCTGTATCGATCCGCGACCGCGTGGCGATAGGCGGCGAGCACGTTCTGCCGGCTACCGAATGCGCTTACCAGCATGAGCAGCGTCGATTGCGGCAGATGAAAATTGGTCAATAGCGCCTTTACGGCGCGGAACCTGAAGCCGGGTGCTATGAAAATATTCGTGTTGCCGGTGTGCGGCGCGAATTCTCCCTGGAGTGCGCAGTGCTCCAGTGTTCTGACCGTGGTAGTTCCCGCTGCGATGACACGGCGACCTTCTCGCAATGCCGCATTCAATTCGGTTGCTGTTTCCGCCGGCAATGTGTAGTGCTCCGTGTGCAGATGAATGTCCTCGACGCGCTCGACGCGGACGGGTTGAAATGTTCCTAACCCGACGTGGAGGGTAAGGTAAGCGACTCGAACTCCACGGGCGCGGATTCGGTCGAGAATCTCCGGCGTGAAGTGCAGCCCCGCGGTGGGAGCGGCCACTGAGCCTCGCTGGTGCGCGAATACGGTCTGGTACCGCTCGCGATCAGTATCCGCATCTTCGCGGTGAATGTAGGGCGGCAGCGGAATGTGGCCGATGGATTCGATTGCGCCGAAGAAATCATCCACAGGCTCAAAGCGCAGCGTGCGCTCGCCGAATTCGCCGTGCGTTGTGACCTCGGCGCGGAGCTTTTCTTCGCCGCCGGGCTTTTCAAAGATGAGGGTTTCTCCCGTCAGCACTTTTCTGCCGGGACGGACGAGCGCGTCCCACTCCCATTCGCTTTTCTGCTCTGTCAAGAAAATCTGAATGCGGCCGGTTGGCGATTTGCCGATTTCCTTCGGAGTGCGTCCGTGTGATTTTTCGCGGCGGGCGAAGAGACGAGCTGGAATTACGCGACTGTCGTTCAGCACGAGCAAGTCGCCGTCATTCAGCATGTCCGGAAAGTCCCGAAACATGCGGTCGTGGCATTCTCCGGTTGCGCGGTTGAGTGTGAGCATGCGCGCGCCGGAACGCTCCGCAGGCGGCTGCTGCGCAATCAACTCTCCGGGCAGCTCGTAATTGAAGTCGGATACCAGCAATTGCGACCCTACCTTATGAAGTATGCTTCTGCCTGCAAGCGGGCCCGCTCCAGCGCATTATTTAATTCCAGTCTCGCAGCTTCGAGCGCTTCCGCGTCTGCTTCTCTTGATGGAGCAGCGACAGACCGTGCCCAGCTGACGGCTACGCGCGAAAACGGTTTGGGAATCAAAAACTGATCCCACGACTTCAACACCCACGCGCGTTCAGGCAGCAGATAGAAGGTGCCCATGGACTCGCCCGTCATCTGCGCCAGTTTTACGGGACCGATCTTGGTCTGGTAGATCGGGCCGCGTGGGCCGTCGGCTGTAAAGACGACGGGCAATCCGTTTTCGAGGACATCCTGCAAGGCGAGAAGTCCTGCGGCTCCGCCACGCGAGCTTGATCCGCGCACGCTGTTGTAGCCGAGCAGCCCGAGTGTGCGTGCGATGAGCTCTCCATCGAAGCTCCGGCTGATGAGAATTGAGCACCGGAAGTTCCGGAAATACCATCCGCAGGGCAGCGTGCAGCGATGCCAGAAACAGAAGATTCCTTTGGCAGGAGGGGTTTCCGGTTTTGCGCCGTCTTCGGCAACGACCTCAAAACGCAGGGTTGCGCCAATCGCAGCGAGCGTCAGCGTGGTCAGGCGTGGCACGATCCAAAGCGCGATGCGCTGACCGATAGAAAAACCTCTGCCGTTCACGGCCTTAGCTGTACCGCAGCCAGCGGAGCATCTCGGGCAGAGTGGCGCGCTTGCCGTACATGAGGATGCCCACGCGATAGATGCGCGAGGAGAGCCACAGCACTGCGTATACCGATACCACCATCAACGCGAGCGATAACGCGATCTGCCATGCGGGTGGAAACTGCGCCGTAAACCTGAAGGCCATGGTAATCGGCGCGCAGGGAGGGAACATGGAGATAAGAATCGACCAGATCGAATTCGGATTACCCATGATGAACACGAACATTCCGAAGCTGAACCAGACGGGCACGGCGGCGAGCGGCGCATATTGCTGCAACTCCTGTTCGGTGTCGCAGGTTGCAGCCAGTCCGGCGAAGAATGTGCTGTAAAGCGCGTATCCCAGGACGAAGTAAACGCAGAGCAACACCACTTCCGAAATGGAGACCTGGGGCTTCGCGGTGCCGGCCATCCATTTTTCGGCGAACGCGGAGCTGAGCAGGACGGCGCCCAGTACAATCCAGATCGCAATCTGAGTCAGGCCGACGGCTCCAATTCCGATGAGCTTTCCGGCGAGCATATCACTGGCCTTCACGGTGGCGAGCATGACTTCAAAGATGCGCGAGGTCTTTTCCTGAATCACCGAGCGCCCTACGTTCATGCCGTACATCACGACTGTGAAGGTGAGCAGAAAGGCCATTGCCTCTCCGAAAAAGAGCGTGCTCAGGGCGCTTGAGGGCGATTCCTTTCCGTTGCGGTAGAGCATGGTGCTGATGTCCACTTTTCCTGTGAGCGCGGCGACGTCGGAGCCGGGAATGCCCTGCTTTACAAGCCGTTGTTCGACAAGAGCGTGGTTGATGGCGGAGTCCAACTGGTCCTGGGTGGTGAAGTCTCCGGCGGAGCGCGATACATAGGTGACCTGCTCGTTTCCGTTCGAGAAACTATCGACCCACACGAAGCCGTCGATCTGTTTGCGGTCCATCTCTGCGTGGAGCATTTCACGGTCGGCGGCGCTGGCGGGGGCTAATGTATCGACGGTCATTTTTGCGTCTTTGTCAGCGGTGAGCTGATCGCGCAGACGCGCGGCCAGCGCCGGATTTTGTGCGGCGACGACGATGTGCTTGCCGGTGCCCCAATACATTGAGGGCAGGACCATCACAGCCACGATGCCGATGAACACAGCGGGAATGAGAATGGTTGTAATCTTGAAGGCCTTGCCACGAATCTGCTCAAGGTATTCGCGCCGGGCGATTAACCAAATGCTATGCATCGATCTGTTCTCCCACGGTGCGAATAAAGATTTCCTCAAGCGAAGGCTCCATCAGCTCGAATCTGTAAACCGATGCCTTCTCAATTGCTGCCCGCAGCAGGTCCTGCGCGTCAGCGTGCGGGTTCAACTGAATTTCGGCCTGTCCCCCGTAATTTTTAAAGCTCTTGACGGCGGGATGCTGCAGAAACGAGGCATCGCCTTCAAAGTTTATGATCACGCGGTCGCGCTCGTAGCGCGACTTTACCTCGCGCATGCCTCCAGAGAGAACGGCGTGCCCCTGATTGATGAGACAGATGGCATCGCACAGCTTTTCTACCTGATCCATGCGGTGCGTTGAAAAGAGGATTGCCCTCCCGGCTTTTTTCAATTCGATCAGCGTGTCCTGAAGCAGCGCGGCGTTTACGGGGTCGAGGCCGGAGAATGGCTCGTCCATGACGACGAGTTCGGGATCGTGGAGCAGCGTGGCGATGAACTGGATCTTCTGCTGCATTCCCTTGGATAGCTCTTCGGTTTTCTTCTGCGCGGCATCGAGAATCTGCAATCGCTCACACCACTCGTGCGCGCGGCGGCTAGCCACCGCTGGGTCGAGACCGCGCAACTGGCCCATGAAAACGAGCTGCTCCATGACCTTCATCTTTTTGTACAGGCCGCGTTCTTCGGGCAGATAGCCGACGCGCCGGAGGCTCTCGCGCGCATAGGGCTTGCCAAACATAGTCACTGAGCCTGAATCCGGCATGGTGATTCCGATCATCATGCGAATGGTCGAAGTTTTGCCTGAACCATTGGGACCGAGCAGGCCGAACATGGTTCCGGCGTCGATCTGCAGGCTGAGATCTTTGACTGCAATTTTGTTTTCGTAGGCCTTTGAGATTCGATCTAATGCTACGACTGGCTCTACAACGGAGGGCATTTCCACTTTTCTCCAGATTCCTCAAAAGTCTATCAGGCGTTTCAAAGCAGGGTGCAGCGTTCAGCGATCGGCGTTCAGGTCTTAATTCCACGACCAACGGGAGTGGCCACCTGAGGCGGCACCGGGATGGCGCCGAAGCGCCCTTCGACTTCGCTCAGGGCAGGCTCTGCCCGTAGGGCGAGCACCTGCTAGCATCGCAATGTGGTTCAGCTTGATACTCCCGTTCAGTTCGTCAAGGGCATTGGTCCGCAGATCGCGAAGACGCTCGCTGAAAAGCGCATTGCGACCGTCGAAGACCTTTTGTTTCATCTTCCGTTCCGCTACGAAGACCGGCTGAACCCGCGCGCGCTGAGCGATTTGAAACCCGGCGAGATGGCCAGCGTAATCGCTGAAGTGCGCGGCTCGGCTCTGTTGCGGACGCGCTCCATGCCGATTTTTGAGATGACGGTCGGGCAGAATCTTTCTGTGATGAAGTGCATGTGGTTTCACGGCACCTATCTGGAGGGGAAGTTCAAACCCGGTCAGATGGTTGCGCTTTACGGCAAGGTTGAGCCTTCGCGCTCGACGCGGAATTTCAAGATGATCCAGCCGCAGTTTGAGATTCTGCCGGATGACTCTGACGACGAAACGCATCTGCTGGAGGTTGGGCGGATTACTCCTGTTTATGAGTCGCTGAGCGGCAGCCGTCTGGCATCGCGATGGATTCGGCGGATTGTTTACAACCTGCTGGAAGAGCTGCGCGGGCAAATTCCTGAGACTCTGCCTGCGGCGATGCTGGCGCGGCTTGGCCTGCCGGGACGCGAAGAGGCTTTGCGCGGCGTTCACTTCCCTGTTGCCGGCACGCCGATGGCGCAGCTTCAGGCTTCGGGCACGGCTGCGCATCGGCGGCTGATCTTCGAAGAGCTTTTCTACCTTGAATGCGGGCTGGAACTGAAGCGTCGCCGGCTGCAGCAGCGCGCGGGCTTTGCCTTTGAGACGAATGACAAGGTTCGCGAGGCGATTCGGCAGGTGCTTCCCTTTCATCCGACGAAGGCGCAGAAGACGGCGCTCGGCGAGATTGTTGGCGATATGCGGAAGCCTTCGCCGATGCGGCGGTTGCTGCAGGGCGATGTTGGATCCGGCAAAACGATTGTTGCCCTGCAGGCGATGCTGGTGGTGATCGAGAACGGCTACCAGGCTGCGCTGATGGCTCCTACGGAGATCCTGGCGACGCAGCACTATCTGGCTGCGAAGAAGCTGCTGGAGCGATCTTCGCGGCGATACCGGATTACGCTGCTTACCGGCTCGCTCGATGACGCGCAGAAGAAGCTGGCGCGGCGGCGCATCTTTCATGGCGAGGCTGATCTGGTGATCGGAACGCATGCTCTGATTGAGGAGAAGGTGGAGTTCGGCAACCTTGGGCTGGTGGTGGTGGACGAGCAGCATCGGTTCGGAGTGCTGCAGCGGTTTCGGCTGATGAAGAAGCCGAACGCGTGCGAGCCGGACACTCTGGTGATGACGGCCACTCCGATTCCGCGGACTTTGGCGCTTTCGATCTATGGGGATCTCGATTTGAGTGTCTTAGACGAGCTGCCTCCGGGACGAACTCCCGTGATTACGAAGCAGGTTCCGGATGAGCGGGCGGAGGACGTTTGGAAGCTGGTTCGGGACGAGGTGAAGAAGGGTCATCAGGCTTATGTGGTTTACCCGGTGATCGAGGGCGCGAAGGACGATCAGCCGGAGTTGGATTTCGCTCCGCCGGAAGCGGAAGGCGTGGAGCTTGTGAGTGGAAAGGGCAAAAAGAAAAAAGGTAGTTCATATAAAACAAAAGAGATACGGCTGTTTGAGAAGCCGACGCTGAAGTCGGCCACGGAGATGTATGAGACTCTGCGGTCGGGTGATCTGAAGGGGCTCAGGCTTGGGCTGCTGCATGGGCGGCTGGGGGCGGATGACAAGGAGGTCATCATGCGGCGTTTTCAGCGAGGCGAGATCGATGTTTTGATCGCCACGACCGTCATTGAGGTGGGCGTGGATGTTCCGAATGCGAGCGTTATGGTGATCGAGCACGCGGAGCGGTTCGGGCTTTCGCAACTGCACCAGCTTCGCGGCCGCGTGGGGCGGGGCGCGGCGAAGTCCTATTGCATCCTGATGACCGGCGGACGGATTTCTCCGGCCGCCGAGGAGCGGCTGGCGGCGATGGTCCGGACCCAAAACGGCTTCGAGCTGGCCGAGCTGGACCTTCAGCTTCGCGGGCCGGGCGAATTTTTCGGCACCCGGCAGGCCGGGCTTCCCGACTTTCGCGTTGCCAGCCTGCTGCGCGACCGGGCTCTGCTGGAACTGGCTAAGGAAGAGTCGGCCAAGTTCGTTGAGACACCGGAGGGAACGGATCTGGAAAAGCAGCGCGTCCGGAGCCGGTTGAAAGAGGCCTGGCAGCGGCGTTATGGGCTGGTCGAGGCGTGACAGCCTGTCCCCATTTAATTTTTGCGCGTTTTCTCCATGTCATTGAAAATGAAGAGCTTTGAGAAAATCAATTCCTAGGCAAGTTACAGAAAACAGAGAGCTTAAAGCTACGCTCTAGAAATTGAAAACTTTTGGCCCTTGCGCCATTGAATCTATTTGATCCTGAATAGCTTATTCGCTTCAATCAGGAAACAAAAGAGTTGCGTTGAACTTCCCTCTTCGGACCAATGCCATTTTGTCGCGAGCTCTTTGTTCAGGCGCGATGCGACGACACGCTTCTTCTGAAAAATCCCCTATATCCAGTTTAGCGAATTCGGGAAATTCATCTGCGCTTCTGCGGCTTATTTTGATCTCTGGAATGAGGGGTTTGCGGGGAATCTCGGCTTTTGGGGGTTGACAGGGCTTTTTCGCCCGGTCATGGGTGGTGCGATGAAAGAACCGCACGCCAGCAAGAAGCGTGCGGCGGTTCATGAGAATGCGCGCTGCGCCGGATGACTCAAGCGGGTTGGCTTTGAGTCATGCGGCGCAGGTGCGGGTATTGTTATGCCTTCAATTCACGCCGAGCCCGACTTCGTCGATGAAGGCGCCGTTGGCGCTGATGTAGAGTGCGCCAATGGCGATAGTAGTACCGGAATTTTCCACGCTGACGGTGCAGGAGGCTCCCGCGGCGAGCGAGCTGGAACAGGTGTTGGAGGTGATTTTGAATGGGGATGCGCCTCCAAGCGGGGCTGTCTCGATCAAGAAAATCCCGGCCTGGATCGACTGGGCGGTTTTCGTCGTGTTTTTGATGGTAACTTTTTGCGTGCCAGCCGCAGTCCAGCTAAGTGAGCCGGGTGTAACGGTCGGCACAGGGACGTTGTAGAGGCGCGAGACGCCGTAAGAGCTGGTGAAGACCACGTCGGGCCAGCCGTCATTATTGAAGTCGGCTGTGGCGAAATATGCGTGGGGGGTGTTGAATGGACCACTGGATTCGGCAAACGGAGTGCTACCGTTGAAGTCCGGGCCGGTGGAAACGAAGAACTCGCTCGCGACGGAGAATCCGATGTCGGGGTAGCCGTCGTGGTTGAAGTCGGCGATGGTGACCGCCATCGAGTTAAAATAAAACTCCAAGCCAAGCTCGGGACCGATACCGATATCGTTCGCCGGGGTGAAATTGCCCTTGCCGTCATTGAGGACGACGAAGGCGAAGATCCCGGTTTCGTCACCGACATCCCCATCGGAGCCGTCAATGCCGGCGAAAACGATATCGTTGACTCCGCCGCTCTTCAGCGGACCGGCAGTGACGGCGTTTACTGCGCCGGGCAGACCGTACTCGTTCAAGGGGAGTGGAGTGGCGGTGAAATCTCCCTTGCCGTTATTGATGAGCACGTTGGCTCCCTGACTGGAGACTGCGATCACGTCAGGGTGACCATCTCCGTTGAAGTCGGCGACGGCGATGGAAGTGGCGGCGAATCCGCCGGGGAATGGAATCAGGCTGCCGAAGTCGCCCTTGCCATCGCCGAAGGCGACGCCGCTGTCTTCGACGAGGTCGAGCTTGCCGTCGCCGTTCATATCAACGAGGAAGGCGTCGTTGCTGAGAGCGCCGAGCTTGATGTTGTGAGCCGGCTCGAAGCCGCCTCCTTTAATGCCGAGCAGGATGCTGGTGTCGGCGCTGTCTCCGGCGGTGCCGTTGGTGACGACGAGGTCGAGGACGCCGTCACCATTGATGTCTCCAGCCGCAATCGCTGAGCCGTGCATGCCGATGGTGTAGGCCTTCCCGGGATTGAAGTAGTTGCCCTCGCCGGGAAAGACGGTTACGGTGCCGTCGCAGGGAGCCGCGCAGGAGGGTGTATTGACCACAGCGATGTCTTTCTTGCCATCGCCGTTGAAGTCTGCCGCGACTATGCCGGTGGCGTTTGGCGAGTGGGTGTTTGGAGCGGCGCGGAAGGTGCGGCCTCCGAGGTTGTAAAGAAGGTTGACGCTTCCGTCTTGCCCGGCGACAGCGAAGTCCTGACGGCCGTCGTCATTGATGTCCGTGGAGACGAGAGCGACGGGGGAGATAGGAATGCTCTCGGCAGAGTAGCTGGGAAACGTACCATTTCCTGCTCCCCAGAAGACGATCACGACGGGGACGGGTCCGCCGGTGGGGAATGCAAGGTCAAGATTTCCGTCCTTGTCGAAGTCGGCGGTCACCATAGATCCGCCTGTGCCGAATCTGCCTAAGCCTCCGCCGAGGGGAGACGGATAAGGCGTGGATTTCGAAGTTGAGAAGGCGCCACTGCTGCTGCCAAGCAGGACGGTGACGCCGGTTGCATTGGATACGGCAATGTCGCCGTAAGCGGAACTGGTGTCGAAGTTGCCGATGGCGGCTGAAAAAACGGGACTGGGTCCGACGCTGTAGGAACCTCCTTTGGTGAATTGGCCGTTGCCCTGGGAGATGTATGGGGTGACGGTTCCGGCTCCGCTGGTGGTGCTAAAGACGACGGCGAGATCGGTCTTGTGGTCTGCGTTGAGGTCACCAGCGACGAGGATGGTAGCGGAGCCGCCGCTCGGAGGGGTGAGTGTGTAGCTCGCAGACTGTGTGAGCTTACCGGTCCCATCGTTGAGGAAGATGGTAAGAGTGTTGCTGCCGAGGCAGGCGATATCCATCCTTCCGTTGTCCTCGAAGTCGCCGGCGACGGCGGCGCAACCCCCGGGTGCGTTGTAGTAGACGGGCGCCTTGAAGGTGCCGTCTCCATTGCTTAACTGGACGCCTACCTGGGGATTATTGAGCGAATTGAGGATCAGATCGCTGTACCCGTCACCGTTCAGGTCGACCGCAAGGACGATAGCGGCTTCGGAATCCGCAGCTGAGTCATCGACCAGATCATAGGTGCCGTTTCCCTGATTGAGCAGCGCTGAAGTGAAGGGACCGATGGCTCCAAATGGGCTATCGATAAGGCAGGTCGCGAGGAAATCCGCTTTGGAGGTGTGGTGGAATTTGCCGGCGTAGAGGCCGCTGCAGGCAGGGTAAGGCGTCGTCTCATCGCCTATATTTCCGGCATTGACTTGCGGAAGCGCGACGGGCTGGGCGGCGGTGAAGCTGACGGCGCTGTTTTGTGCGTGGCAGGTGAGGGCCAGGCAGAGGATTAAGGCGGTTGAGAACACAAGGCATGCGGACGCGCGAAGCGCACGGGTGGGTAGCGAAAATGTAGACATGGGTTTTCTCCCCTCAGGCGGGTAGGAGGGTCATCGAGCGGCCATTGCCACTTCTCGCTGGGGATGCGAGGGCCTGTATGGCGGACAGAGATGCAGAGCCGCGGCGTTTAGTTGCATAGTTGCACGACGCTTGGGGGCGAATTTGGCGGCGGCGTTGGCGACAGTTAGCCGGTTGGACGGATAAAGGCAAGTGCTGCAATGGCAGCCGTCTCGTTTGGTGGGCGCAGTCAGCCGACGAGGGCTGGTTCGTATTCGGCGCGGGCCTGTTTTGCGTTGTTGTTGTTGTAGACGACGAGGTCGGCGCGGGCGATGTCGAAGGCTTTGCTTTCGATGAGGTTTTTGGTGCAGTGGCAGAGTTCGGTCATCTGGAGGTGGGAGTCGCGGCTGAGTTCGAGTCCGGCGGCGATGAGGACGGCGTAGATCTCGACGCAGGAGGCGCGGGCGAACTCGAAGTCGAGCTCGGCGGCCTGGTTTCCCTGGGTGGTGCGGGTGAGCACCCATCCGCCGCAGGCGAGGAGGGCTCCGGTGAGGTAGCGGACGAGACGGTCGGGCTGGTCGGCGCTGAGGGCGGTGAGCTTGAGGGACCAGGACTCGCCGTCCAGGCGGTCGCGCTTCGCGCCACCCAAACCGTCTGCGCCATATTGATCCTTTGCGTGGGTCACATTGGATTGATCGGATCGGGAGAGGGTTGAGGTTAGGGTGTATCGGGGTGGGACTGGGGACTGGCTGGTAATCCGACTTTCGGATTGCCCGTCACCGGGAGCGACCTGGAACCCATTTGAAATTAGTTCCGCGGATTACTTCTTGTGTGCCGACATGAACGAAGCCGCTTTGCGGCGGACGCATGCGCGTGTTCCTGGACCGACATTTGAGGCCGTCGGGTAGTTTGGTGCGCAGAGAAGGAGGATTCTCTGTGAACCAACTACGTCAGCTCATGCTTGAGGAGTTGCGGCGTCGCAACTTCGCCGACACCACCATCCGCTCATACCTTCATGGCGTCGAGCATTTCAGCCAGCACTTTCATCGCCGGCCCGATCAGCTTGGCCCTGAGGAGATTCGCAAGTATCAGGCAGCTCTGTTCACTACGTTCAAGTTCAGCCCGAACACCGTAATCCTGCGATTGGCTGCCTTGCGCTTCTTCTATATCCACGTGTTGAAGCGCAGCTGGAGCATCGCCGAGACGCCCTATCCGAAGAAGGTTCGTCACCTTCCCCAGGTACTCAGCCAGGAGGAGGTTGCGCGTCTGATCGACGCCGCGGAAAGCCCCTTTCACCGCATCCTGCTGATGACGCTTTATGCCACCGGCGCCCGCCGCGCGGAAGCGGCCCACCTGAAGGTCAGAGACATCGACAGCGAGCGGATGGTGGTTCATATCCGGGGAGGCAAGGGAGCCAAGGACCGCGATGTCATGCTCAGCCCGAAGCTGCTCGATGCGTTGCGCATCTACTGGCGCAGCCTCCGGCGCAAGCCGACGGAGTGGCTCTTTCCCGGTAACCGCTGGCATACTTCGAGTCGTCCTGTCACCACCAAGGTCCTCTGGGATGCCTGCCAGTACGCCGCCGAACGCGCCGGCCTCACGCATAGGCACATTCATCCGCACACTCTACGTCACTGCTTCGCCACACATCTGCTCGAAGCCGGCGCCGACCTGCGCACCATCCAGATACTGCTCGGACACCGCGACCTCGAAGTAACTACGGTCTACCTACATCTGTCCCAACGTCATCTCAGCGCAACTGCCAGCCCGCTCGATGCCCTCACGTTCTCTCGACAAGGAGGACACAAGCACAGCTCATGAGCCGGCCTCTGCTGGAGATGGCCGACATCGTTCGCTGTTCGGGACAGTCCTTTATCGAACACAGTCGCAAGTGGATCAACTGGCAACACCGAAAAGTGCTGCTGGCCATCGTGCGCTGCCGCACCGCCGCGCTGGGTGGACATCGCGATCGCTGTACTGGCTGCGGACATACGACCACCATCTCGTACAACTCGTGTAGAAATCGCCATTGCCCACGATGCCAGGGCAACGCGCGCATGTGCTGGCTCAAGGCGCGGGAACGGGAACTGCTGCCTACCCGCTATGTGCATGCCGTCTTTACTCTGCCGCGGGAACTGGTTCCGCTCGCGTTGCAGAACAAGCGGCTGATCTACAACCTGCTCTTTCACGCCAGTGCCGAGTCGCTGCTTGAGATTGCTCGCGACCCTCGACATCTTGGAGCCGAGATCGGTTTCTTCAGCGTGCTCCACAGCTGGAACCAGCGCTTGCAGTTTCATCCGCATGTCCACTGCGTAGTTGCTGCCGGCGGCCTCGCGCCGGATCACTCCAGCTGGATCTCCGCCCGGCATTCCTTCTTTCTGCCCATCCGCGTGCTCAGCCGCGTCTTCCGCGGCAAGTTCGTGGCCGGGCTGCGCAGCGCCTTCCATCAAGGTGCGCTTCAGTTCCACGGCAACCTCTTGCCTCTGGCACATCCGCGCGCCTTCGCTGCCTGGCTGCGAGTGCTGTTCCGCCACGATTGGGTGGTCTACTCCAAGCGGCCCTTCGGAGGACCGGAACACGTGCTGCGCTATCTCGGCGCTTACACCCATCGCGTCGCCATCTCCAACAGCAGACTGGTCGCTGTCTCCGACGGCAACGTCACCTTCCGCTGGCGCGACTCCGCCCACCGCAACAAAAAGAGGCTCATGACTCTGGCTGTCGAGGAGTTCCTGCGCCGGTTCCTGCTCCATTTGTTGCCACGCGGCTTCGTCCGCATCCGCAACTTCGGCTTCCTCTCCAACCGGAACCGCGCAACACTGTTGCCGCTCTGCTTTCAACTGCTCAACGGTTCAGCAAACACGACACCTTCAGCAGCATCATCGTCCACCGACCAGTCTGACTCGCTATGGACGTGTCCGGTCTGCGGTGGAACCATGCATGTCGTCGAACGACTCTCCGCCGCCCAACTTCTGCTCCGCTCTCCACCTCAACCTGACCGGTGTGCCGCTTGAACCTCTATCCGCATCCTCGGCCTTCCCTCGTGTTCCGGCACGCAAGCACATCCCTTGTCTCATCGGCTCCGGAACCCTCTGCCCGCAGTCTCCTCAGCCACTGCCTGACTCCTCACTGCGACGCTCTGCCGTTCCATGCGGCCCTCAAAGCGGCGGATCATACTCTTACCCCGACTTCCATAAGCCGTCTACACCTCGCTCAGCCCATTCAAAGTACATAGCCTTCCATGAGGGCGGCTTCCTTCATGTCGCTGTATCCGAAGCGCCCGCCCTGAGAACATGCAACTGCGCACTGTTGTCTGGGGGCGCTCCAGATACAGCACTAGGACATGGACATATCAGTACTAATCGGCTAATCAATTTCAGACTGGCAGCGGTACGG
This sequence comes from uncultured Acidobacteriaceae bacterium, assembly GCA_963743135.1. Taxonomy (GTDB): domain Bacteria; phylum Acidobacteriota; class Terriglobia; order Terriglobales; family Acidobacteriaceae; genus Silvibacterium. Next base: position 298,827 of record CAVUON010000005.1, on the reverse strand, counting down.
CGATTGGCGTATGAAGCTGCGGATTGTGGTCTTCTGAGTCCTGACATGGCCGCGGGCATACGCCGGGTGAAAGTCGCCAAGTGTCTCGGCGTATGAGTGGGCAACGGGCTGTCTGCCGAGCAAGGAAGACTCCTTCTCGGCGTCTCTGCCGGAGTGGATCTTCGAGCACAACGGAATCGGGCGATACTAGCGGTGCTCATCGGCTGCGGCCTGCGCCGGGCAGAGAGTACACCGATGCACCAAGGAGGTGCCTGCGATATAATCAGACACCTTTTTGGGGGTTGTCGAATGGGCCTCACGATCGGTATTTGTAAAGTCTCATGGCCGCGTTCGACGAAGACTGCCAGGATCGTGTGCATTCTCCTCTTCTCTTTGATTCTTCATGGAGAGCATTCACTAACTAAGGAATCCGTGACGGTCACGTTCGTCGACCCAGAGTGGTCGCACGACCTGACCGAACATACTGTCGTCGCAGACGACAGATTGAAGGATTTCACGCAGGAGACGGGAATTGGTGTCAGGCATCTGCCGACCCCGGAGACCACGTTAGACCAGTTAGACCTGGTCCGGAAGCTACTCCGACAGGGAAGCTCCACTCCGGACGTGTCGGGTGTCGATGTGATCTGGCCCGGAGTTTTGAGCGAAGAATTGATGGACCTGAAGCCGTATTTGGCGACGGAACTCTCTTCGATCAACGCCGATGTCGCCGCCAGTTACACGGTCAAGGGGAGACTAGTCGCCGTGCCTTATCATTCCGATATCGGAGTCCTATTTTACCGAAGGGATTTGCTCCGACGGTATGGGTACGCGGCGCCGCCTCGTACGTGGGACGAACTCGAGCAAATGGCCGCCAAGATCCAGAAGGGCGAGCGCGCCAGAGGCCAAAAAGATTTTTGGGGATTTCTATGGCCAGGTGCGGCCGGCGAAGGCTTGACCTGTAACGCCCTGGAATGGCAGGTCTCTGAAGGTGGGGGGCGAATCATCGAAGCCGACGGCACCATCAGCGTGAATAATCCTGCTGCCATCCGCAGCTGGCAACGCGCAGCCCATTGGATAGGCTGGATCTCGCCCCCGTTCGTGACCTCTCTCCAGGAATGGGATGCCACGAACGACTTTTACCACAAGGGAACGTCCGCTTTTTATCGTGGGTGGGCGCGGTCTTATCTTCTCAGCGTCCGCGACATTCCGTCGGTTCGAGACACGATCGCAATCACGAGCATTCCCGCGGGAAAGAATGCGCAAGCGGCGACGTTGGGCGGTTTTGGACTCGGGCTTTCGCGATCGTCAAGGCACAGTGCTGAGGCGCTGCAGCTGATCCGATTTTTGATCCATCGGGAGGTCGAGATCGAAGAAGCGCGCGCGGACTACGAGTCACGGAACTGGCCGGAGTTGTATGATCCGACCGCGATCTTGCGAGTAAAACGAAGTTCGGCCGGAACCGGGCAACAACCGGTGAGCGGCGTAGTCGCTCGACCCTCTACAGTTGCAGGAGAAAAATACGAAGAAGTTTCGCGAGCTTATATTCAGGCAGTGCACTCTGTTTTGCTGGGCCAAAGCAGGGCGCCAGAGGCTGCGGCATGGTTGGAACGGGAATTGGTGCGGATCACCGGTTTCAAAACAGGACCGCCGAGCCGGAACCGCGTTCCAAAGCAGAAGAGCTTAGGCAAGGTCTCCGGCGCGCGGCCGGCTGCCGCTTCAACGAGTGCGTCAGCGCACGATTCCTTGAAGTAGAGTGCTGTATGACCCGTTCGCTAACACTTCTGGAGTGGCTGGATGAGGCAGGCGAGCACTAATCCCGTTCTTTACCGATTCAAAATCGGTCGTCACCTGGCGCTCTGCTTTGCCCTTCTGATTGGAATAATGGTCGTTTGCGATGGCGTTCTGCTTTGGCAGTTGCGCGAGGTTCGTTCGCAAGTTGAACTCCTGAAGGGAGTCGACGGAGAACTGATCCAGGTCTTGCGCGTCCATGGAGATCTTTTCTCGTTTTACGAAAGGCTAAGCCATGCGGCGCGATCCGAGGACCAGGATCAACTCATCGCAGTATCGGAAGCACTCAGGAGCGGTGTACTCGATGAGACTCAACGCACTGAGGCAGCGTTCCGTCATTTGCCTTCCGCGGTCAAGGTAGACGAAACAGTGCTTCCAACGATCGAAACAATCGAGAGCACCCTACTGTCTCATTTGGATGCGATCAGGGCGTTAGCGGCTTCGGGACAGTGGGCGGACGTACGCAGTCGAACCGACGATCAAGTTCAGCGGCTTGAATACCTTAGCTCGCAGCTCGTCAAAGACGTAGCCCGCGACGTCGAAGAACAGCGCACGCAAGCTGCATTAAATATTGAGATCGCAGAACGTCGCATCATCTTGACCGCAATCGTCACAGGATTCGTTACCCTGTTCACCGCCGCCTTCTTTGGCTGGGCCACAGCGCTACGGATTATTGAACTTCGAGGGGAAGCGCGCGCGGAGCGGGAGCAAGCGGAGGAGGCGCTGCGGCAGGCGCAGGCGGATCTCACACGTGCCAGCCGGGTGAGCAGCATGGGAGAGCTGACTGCCTCCCTAGCGCATGAGGTCAATCAACCGATTACGGCAGCCGTCATGGACGCCAATACCTGCTTGCGCTGGCTGTCCCGCGAGCAACCCGATCTGGAGGAGGCGCGCGCGGCCGCGGCGAGAATCGTACAAGACGGAAGGCGTGCGGGCGAGATCGTCAACCGCGTCCGCCTGCTTTTTAAGAAGGGTACGCTGCAACGGGAGTTGGTCGATCCAAACGAGATTGTTCGAGAGATGACACTTCTCCTGCATAGCGAGGCAACGCAATTCGCCGTTTTCGTTCGGACGAAACTGGCTGCAGACATACCTCGGGTCACGGGAGATCGCGTGCAACTGCAACAGGTGCTCATGAACCTGATGATGAACAGCATCGATGCGATGAAGGATGTGGATGGGACCCACGAACTCATCATCGAATCGCAGCGCAGCGAGAACGATCAGGTGTTGATCTCGGTCAGCGATACCGGCATGGGGCTTCCACCGGGGAAGGGGGACAAGATCTTTAGTGCGTTCTTTACCACCAAGACGCACGGCACGGGCATGGGACTGCGGATCAGTCGCTCCATTGTTGAATCGCACGGGGGTCGCTTGTGGGCTGCTGACAACCCTCCGCGAGGCGCGAGATTTTGTTTCACATTGCCTGCCAACGGCGCGACATGCGACCCAGTTGAGTCTGGAGATCGCACGGAAGCGGCTGACGGCCCTCACGACAACAACCCGGTCGTTTGAGTGCATCTGTCGGAGCATACGCACGGTTGAGGGTATTGGTGGTTTTGAGGTCCAGACTGTGGGGGTGAGATGTGCCGCCAGGCGGATGGGCGCATCGGCATACCCACTGCCGAGCAGCAGATCGAAGAACTCAGTCTTGAACTGGAGCGGGCGCGGTTATAAAGCCGAAAGACTTTCGTCTGCTCCGCCGCTTCGCTATGCCTGAACGGCTAGTCCTGAAAAACGCGCTTGGCGTCATTCGGCTTCAGGATTGTCGTCGATCTGGATATTGGTCTACTGGGTTTATGCTGCCTGAACGATCATTTCAATTGTCGTCATGCAGGTTGAGGCGGGGGCGCTGTGCATTGGTTCGCGGCAGGGCTGCGGCCAGGAGTAATACGGTTCCTGCGTAGAGGAGGGTGTCGAAGACGTAGTTGATGCCTTCGACGAGCTGGTCGGTTCCCCGGTCGGTGGCGAGGATGGGGCAGTAGAAGAACAGCACGAGCGCGGTGAGGACGAGGCCGACGACGGCTGCGGCGAAGCGGGATCGCCTGTTGATGAGCAGGGCGATGCCGGCGACGAGGAGGATGGCTCCGACGATGTCGGCCCAGAAGGCGTGGATGGGAATCCAGGCGGGGGTGATTTTTTCGAGCGGGACTCCGATCACACACTCGGGATGGAGGAAGTGCTGGACTCCGTAGAGAACCAGCGTGACTCCGATGAGGATGCGGGCGACGACGATGAGTATTTTTGAGAGCTGAGCGGATTTTTGCCGGAGCAGGGTTCCGGTGAGAGCGAGCGCGCCACAGGCGAATGAGGTTTCGCGGAAGAGGAGCACCCAGTTGATCCGGTTCGGTTGTGCGATCATGCCCGGCAGGTCCATTGTGGAGACAAAGATCAGAAAGAGAATGGCCAACAGGGACGCGGACCAGAGCAGACACCGGCGGAAGGTGAAGCTGAGGGCGGCGGCGATGAGGGCCAGGCCGACGAAGTAGATCCAGAAGACATGCCAGGGTATCCAGTGCGGGACCATGCCTGCCATGAGACGGCCGGCCCTGAGATGCTCCGCGCCGAAGGTGGCAAGGGGCGCAGCGACGAAAACGGGGCCGAGGACGACGAGCCGGTCGAGGCCGCGGGCGGAGGCGATGTCTCGCCGGTAGAGGATGAAGCCGAGGATGAGTGTGAGCGATCCTGCGAAGGAGAGCCAGAAGACGGTGGACGAGAACAAAGGGAATCCCTTCCTGAAGCCGGGGGCGTCTTCAATGGAACGTTGCGAATCCCAATGATACCTCCGGCGGGCCGGCCGGCGAGATCGTTTTGAGACGAAGCCATCGGGTTTGTGGCGAAGGCATTGTTTCGGAAATGGGGCTTAAGCCTCCGATTCGCGCATTTCACACTCCGCGAGTCGGGCGGCGATGAGGACGGTGAGTTTCAGGCTCCATCCTTCGGGGGACTCGTCGTCCAGGCAGGACTGGCCGTCCGGGCGGGTGCGCTTCGCGCCTCCCAAACCGTCTGCGTCAGGTTGATCCTTTGTGTGGATCACACTGGATTGATCGGATTGCGGAGTGGTTGGGTTTAACTGTCTCACGGCTAGTTCAGGACGCAGGGTCGGCTTCAGATGGGGTCCGGCGATCGAGGGCGTCATTTTTAGTTAAATCAAGTGCGCGAGACGATGGGGCAGCCGGCGTCCGGCGGTTGTGGCTGTCCGTCACTTATTGACGGGCAGCCATATCCTTAGCCCTTGAGGAACGCCAACAGGTCGGCATTGATTGTGTCCGCCTGCGTCGTGATCATGCCGTGCGGGAGGTCCTTGTAGGTTTTCAGGGTTCCGTTCTTCAACAACTTCGCAGACAGCGGCCCGGCGGCGACATAGGGAACGATCTGGTCGTCCTCGCTGTGCATGACCAACACGGGAACGGTGATCTTGTTGAGATCTGCGGTGAAATCGGTCTGGGAAAAGGCTACGATGCCGTCATAATGTGCCTTGGCGCCCCCATCATGCCCTGACGCCACCAGTTTTGAATGATCGCCTCTGAGGATTTCACGCCGGGCCGGTTGAAGCCGTAGAAAGGCCCGGCTGGCAGGTCGCGATAGAACTGGGAACGGTTGGCGGCGAGTTGCGCCTGCAGACCATCAAACGCTGCCTTGGGTTGGCCGAGCGGGTTGGCCGGCGTCTTCACCATCAGCGGGGGCACCGCGCTGATCAGCGCGGCCCTGGCCACCCGGCTTTCGCCGTGCCGACCGAGATAGCGCGTCACTTCACCGCCGCCGGTCGAATGGCCGACATGGATGGCGTTTTTCAGGTCGAGATGAGCGGTAAGAGCGGCCAAGTCATCGGCGTAATGGTCCATATCGTGGCCGTCGGCGGTCTGGGTGGAGCGGCCATGGCCGCGGCGGTCATGCGCGATCACGCGATAGCCATGATGGAGGAAGAACAACATCTGATTGTCCCAATCATCGGCTGACAATGGCCAGCCGTGGCTGAACACAATGGGCTGGCCTGAGCCCCAGTCCTTGTAGAAGATCTCGACGCCGTCTTTGGTTTTGATCGTGGGCATATGCTCTCCTTTTGAAAGAGGTGGCTAACGTTCCCAATTAGACCACGCATTCAGCTCCCAGATTGTTGCCAACCTGTAAATTGACCCTCTGCCTGCGACACAAATTTTATGGGAATCCCGCGCCAGGGAGCTCGGGGCGTCGAATGATGCGAAGGGTGATTTCGGGCCGCCGAAGTTCGATGCCGCGGCTTTTCATTTCTCGGGCGGCCGACTCAATTTGAAGATCACGATCAACTACTTGCAGGCCGTGGCACGGGCAAGCGGCGATGACCGCTGGATTCCGTTAGTTTGCCGAATCAAGCTCGTTGGCGCTGAGGGCGGTGAGTTGAGCTTTCGCGCAAATCGATGAAAGTGAGCAAAACAGAGCAGATTGTTTCTTCTACTGGTGCGAGTCTGGTAGAACGTGCGCCTGCAAATGTACTTCGTAACGGAGTACGGAAGACCCTCAATCTGATGAGCACGTGGTCCAGGTCAAAGGGTCTTCCGGCCGACGCAGCCTGAGAGGACAGTATGCTCGGAATCATCCTGATCGTGTTTGTGTTGGTGCTTATTGCGGGCGTGCTTCCCCGGTGGAACCACAGCCGCAGCTGGGGATATTTCCCTAGCGGTGGTCTGGGCCTGGTTCTCATCGTTCTCGTTGTTCTTCTTCTGCTGGGCCGGATTTGACAGATATAATCCAGCCCGGCAGAGCAGGAAGAGCGGGCGAGATTCATCTGGAGCGTATAATTTTTACGAGACTCCCCTGTTCTTCAATTCAAGCCGGGTGTGTAGCGGGTCGCCGTCAACTGCGTTCCGGTACGGGTCCATTCAAATGGCTGAATTAGTGGTCGCTTCTTTTGACGCCGTCGCGTTTCTGGCGAAAGCTGGATTGGGACGAAAAATCGTTCAACTTAGTCCCAAAGATGCCTTCTTTTCCCAAGGCAATCCTGCCGACTCGATTTTCTATCTGCAAAAAGGCCGCGCGAAACTTACCGTCGTTGCAAAGAACGGGAAAGAAGCGACGATAACGCTTCTCTCGGTTGGCGATTTCGTTGGAGAGGAATCACTAGCAAGCGTGGGCGGGTGGCGCCTGGCCACTGCCACTGCCATTACCGCATGCACGGCGCTGAAGATAGAGCGGGAAGAGATGGTCCGCGTGATGCACCAGGAGCATGAGTTCTCCGACTTATTCCTGAAGTTTCTGCTGACCCGCAGTATGCGAACGCAGGCTGATCTTGTCGATCAGCTCTTCAACTCCAGCGAAAAGCGTCTGGCGCGGATTCTCCTGTTGATGGCGGAATTTGGCAAACCGGGCGAGCCGGAAACGCTCATTCCGCCGATTACGCAGGAAACACTCGCGGAAATGATCGGGACCACGCGGTCCCGCGTCAGCTTCTTCATGAATCGCTTTCGCAAATTAGGCTTGATTGAATACAACGGGCGGATTCAGGTGCACAAGACGCTGCTGAACGTGGTTCTGCACGATGAATTGCCTGAGCAGAACGCGGAGAAGCCGCGTATTGTGGACACTCGACGGAATCCACCAAAGAAGATGGCCAAACTCAGATAAGTGCGAGCAGAGGCGGCGCGCCAATCATGCGTTCGCTTGTCCGGGTTCGGAGAGCGGGTCCATTTTCGTAACAACCAGCACCTGAAGCAACGTTGCGGTGTGACGAACGTGTCCGGAAATGGTGATGAGCGCTTCTGAAAGGAGAGGATGTTCTTCGTGTTCTCCGGCCAGCAGGTCAAGACGGTCACTCACGCTGTGGAGTATCTGAGCTTCGTGCAGAATTGCGGTTGAAGGCATTGCATACCCGATTTCCTAAAGAGCTAAGGAGGCGGAGTTGACCGCCTCCCCTTCGAACATGCTCAGTGGTTCTTATGCGTGTACGGGTACGGGAGCCGAGATCTTATGGAAGGTTGAGTTGAAGACCTCATACGTCTGAACCTTAGGGGTTCCATCAACTACTTTTGAGCAGATCTTCACCACTTCGGGGTACGTATTGGTGTTGTAAGTTTCTGCGTCCCTTTTGGTGTCCCACAGACTGATTGCCGTTACATCCACACCGTTGGAACTGGCGAACGAGATTTCGTCCTTAAAGCCCGTTTGTTTGCGCAGTAAAGGAAGAATCTGGCTCTCAAATACGTGGCCGTACTCAGAAAGCATGTTGGATTTCAGATGAATAGTGACATTGCGTGCAAACATAAGTCCTCCTTAAGAGGCTATTTGTTAGCTAAGAAGAGAGAGAGGACTTCAGATGGGCTGACTTAGTTCAGGGAACCTGACTGAGGAGGAGGTGTTGTAACCAGCTCTACTTTCACTGTATCTGAAAGCTATAGGTTTGTCCAATGGAGGCGCTAAGTAGCATGTTATCATCGTTGACTGGCTAGATTGGATTGCGTGCGATGCAGCGGAAGCCGAGGTGGTTCATGCTGGTGTCGATCATTTGCGGCTGGCGCGCCGCCGGGCGGTAACGCAGGCAGTAGTTGGGCGCGCACAGATGCGAGCCGCCTTTGACCACCCTGCGCGGAATCCGGAACTGCGCCTGAGCGGGATCGTAACTCTTGTCCGGCGAGAGAATGCGCGGGTTCTCTGCCGGGCCGCAGCAGGCCTTCACTATTTCGTCCGCGTGGCGCTGGACAAACCAGTCGCAGGTCCACTCCCATACGTTCCCCGCCATGTCATATAAACCGTAACCGTTCGGCGGGAAGGATCCTACGGGTGCAGCCTCTTCGTAGCCGTCGTGGAGCAGGTTTTGCCAGGGAAACTCTCCCTGCCAACTGTTGGCCATCGGCTTGTCGGCCGGAGAATCGTCGTCGCCCCAGGTGAAATTTTTCCCTTCGAGGCCACCGCGAGCTGCAAATTCCCACTCCGCTTCGGTCGGCAGTTCTTTGCCCGCCCATTTTGCGAAAGTCTCGGCGTCCTCGTAGGCAACGTGAACCACGGGGTATTGCGAGCGTCCTTCGAGCGAGGATGCCGGGCCGAGCGGATGACGCCAACAGGTTCCGGGCGCCCAGGTCCACCAGTTGAAGTAATTGTCTAAATCGACCGGCCCTGTGGTCTTGCGAAACAGCAAGGAGCCGGGCACGAGATTCTCGGGAGGGGCGCCCGGAAAGTCCGCGGCGTTAATCGGGCGTTCGGCGACCGTGATGTACCCCGTCGCGTCCACGAACTGCGCGAACTGTTCGTTGGTGACCTCGTGGCAATCCATCCAGAAGCCGTCCACGCTGACTTCGTGGACAGGCCGCTCTTCGGGATAGAAGTCTTCGGAACCCATTCCGAATGCCCCGCCGGGTATCCAGGTCATACCCGAGTGATTTGGATTGCTCGATGTGTCTGCAGGTAGCATTGTGCCTCTCGTCCCTCAGTGTACTCGGGAGGCTCTCGATGGAAAAGCATTGTAATTCGAACACGCGCCGGATGGCCGGGCGGCGGTGGTGAGGGCGCACGCTGCGCCGGATGAATGGGCCTGGTTAGCTTCGGGCCACGCGCCGAGCTTACTTATCGCTTTTGTCTCGGAGTGGTCCGCTTTGATCAGACATCTGTCTTTGCCGATTCTAGGATGTTTAGTGAGGAAGTCAGGTTGACCGCTCCAAGGGCCGCTCCAGCTTTCTCTTACAAATAATGAGGTTACAACATGGAAACCGTATTGATTGTTCTCGTAGTGCTGTTCTTACTCGGTGGTGGCGGGTGGGGATACTCTCGTTGGCGCCGCTAGATCGCCCGATTACAAAACGAACGCATGATTCATGCTGTATGACCCTTTCGGCGGCATTCATGGGGGAGTTCGACTCCAAAGATAGACCGCGAACCCTCTTTCAGGCTTCCTGAACCAAGTCAGCCCACCTGAAGGTTTCAGGTGCGGGAATAGGGACTCTGCAGCGGCAGGAAGATACTGATCTTTGTGCCGTGCGACTCGGGTTCGATGCTGCTTTGAACGTCGATCTTCCCTCCGTGCCCTTCCACGAATTTTCTGGCTACAAACAGGCCGATACCAGTTCCGATGGTATTGCCCGTAGTGAAGAACGCTTCAAATATCCTCGGCATCACCTCTGCCGGAATGCCGACTCCGGTGTCCGTGATGGAAAGCATTACGCCATCCTGCGCGTCATTGACGGCAATCGAGAGAACGCCGCCCGAAGGCATGGCATAGATCGCATTGGCGATGAGATTTGAGATGACCTGCATCATCTCTCCCTTATGCATTACGACCAGGCGGGACGATTGGAGTTGCGTCTCAATTCGTATACCGAGGGTTTCGCATTTTCGCTGATAGACTTTGACCGCGTTGGCCGCCAGATCGCACAACGAAGCCTTTACCGCTGACGCATGTTCCCGGTAATAGCCAAGAGTCTGCTTTGCGAGATGCGATACGCGGGCCACCTCGCTCTCCGCTGCGTTCAGGTACTCGATTTGTGTCGGGTCCGTGGCAGTCTGCTGCGCCAGGAACAGCAGGTTCACTACTGCCTCCAAGGGATTGTTGATCTCATGCGCGATGGTTGCCGCCATTCTCCCCGTCGCAGCAATCTTTTCTGACTGGAGGATCGACTTCTCCATCTCTTTCCTCATTGAGATGTCACGGAGAATTTTCGATGCGCCCACGATCTTCCCGGAATCGTCTCTTACGGGAGAAATGGTCAGCGAGACGTCGAGACGTTCGCCTTTCTTGGTCAGGCGAACGGTTTCGAAATGGCCGATTCGTTCGCCGTTTTGAATTTTTGCGAGGATAGTTCTTTCGTCCGGGTGCAGCTCCTTCGGAATGAGCCTGAGGATCGAAGTGCCGATCATCTCTTCGCTGGAATATCCAAGTATGCGGGTGGCGGCGCTGTTCCAACTCGTAATTATTCCGTTGAGGTCTTTGCCGACAATCGCATCATCGGAAGACTCAACGATGGCGGCCAGCTCCCCGAGCCCCTTCGCAGCTTCTTTATGGCGCATCTCGGCTTTTTGCAAATCTATGACCTTGATCGTCAGTTGCTCACGGAGTTTCGTATTTTCGATTGCGATGGCTGCCTGCGCTGCGACCATAGCCACGAGATTTTCGGAGTTCTGGTCAAAAACGTAGGCCTGCTCGTGACCGTAGAACAGGCCTCCCAGAACGTCGCCGTTTTGAGCCCTAACGGGAATGGCCAGGTAGCTGCGGACGGGAAGATGCCCTTCGGGAATGCCGTGGTATGGAGAATTGCGGCCGTACCTCGGGTCTTTTGTAATGTCCCCGGAGCGTACGGTGGCCATGCCTTCAAACGTGGGACCAAAGACCAGGGTGTTCCGAGGCATGGGAAAATTGGCAAATTTTTCGCAACCGACTCCGGAGAGAGCGTAGAGGCGACGGCTTTCGCCTTCCGCGTTCACGACGTTATAGAAGAAGGCACCAAACTGGGCGCCACAGAGCTGTAAACCCGCGTCAGAAGCCGATTGCACGATCGATTGCAGGTCGAGAGTCCTGGTCAGCAGCAAGCCGGTCTCAACAACCAGCTCAAGCTTGCGCTGGAGCTTACTGGAATCCACCATGGAGTTTGAGCCCTTTCCGGCAGCTATTCTGAAAATCTCCCTGTACCAGTTTTTCAGGTAGCCATCGGGCGCCGGAAAAACCAATACTATATGAAAGAAGCGATCCAGTCGTTCGAGAAGTGCGCATTCGGCCGGTCTCAGGCGTAAAGGGCGTAGGAAGAATCTGCTGTCTGGGTTTCAGATCCGGCAAAAATCATTTAAGTTGCCATCATGCTGGTTGGTACGGGAATCGATGTAGTCGAGATCGAGCGGATCGCTGCTTCAATTGAGCGGTACGGGATGCGTTTCCTGAGCCGTGTCTTTACTGCCGGGGAGATTGCTTACTGCCAGCGCAAAAAGAACTCCGCCGAGAGTTTTGCCGCGCGCTTTGCGGCGAAGGAGGCCGGAGCGAAGGCGCTTGGCACCGGCATTCAGCGCGGGATTACCTGGACCGAAATCGAGGTTCGGCGCGCGCGGGGAGAGCGGCCAACGCTGCACTTTTCGGGACGTGCTCTGGAGATGGCTGAGCGGCTTGGGGTTCGGCGGGTTTCCTTGTCGATTACGCACGGCAAAACGACGGCGCTGGCGACGGTGCATTTGGAGGATTAGCGGGACAGGGCACAGGGCTCAGGGCACAGGGCACAGGGTGCGAGTTGGGAGCAGTTTGCAGTTATCTTTCTGCAACGGCTTTTGATGCCGGCGCATCCAAGCGGTGGTTGATGGGACTTCCCATGGTTCGTTTGGTATTCTCACTGTCAGACCCGGTTTTCAATCCACCCGGATTTTCGCCCGAGGAAGCTTTTGCCTAGCCAGCAACAAGTTCAATGGTCCCAATTGAAAGTCGGCGTGCTGGTCCTGGTGGCCCTGGTGGCCCTGACCGCGCTGGTGTTCCTGATGTCGGGGACCACGGGCGGTTTCTTCACGGGCAAAATTACCGTGAAATCTTATTTTGAGAACTCGGTGGGCCTGAAGGTGGGCGCTCCGGTGAACCTTGAGGGAGTCACGATTGGCACCGTGAAGTCGATCAAGATTGTACAGGCGCGTCAGCTTACCCCAGTTGAAGTGACGATGAAGATCAGCAAGAAATTTGAGTCGGCGCTTAAGAGCGACTCCAAGTCAAGTCTGAACACGATTGGCGTGCTCGGCGATACAGTGGTGGATATCGACAGCAAATTCGCCACGGGGAGCCCGATCAAGGACGGCGGCGAGTTGCAGACCACTGAGACTCCGAACCTGTCAGATGTGATCAAGTCAAGCCAGGGGACCATCGAGCAGTTGAATACGATCCTGGGCAAAGTAGACAACCTGGTGGATGCGCTGAACAGCGGCAAAGGCTCGATTGGGCAGCTTATTAACGATCCGACGCTTTATAACAAGGCGTTGCTTATACTGAACCAGTTGCAGGGGCTGGTAGATGCGGTGACCAACGGCAAGGGATCGATTGGCAAGCTGGTGTCGGACGATACGCTGTACAACCGGGCGAATGACACGGTGGGTAAGCTGGAGCACATTGCCGATGAACTGGACAAAGGGCACGGGTCGGTGGGCAAGCTGCTGAAAGACGACGCTCTGTATAACAATCTTCGCCAGTCGACGCAGAACCTGAACGAGATTCTGGCTCAGGTCAATTCGGGCAAGGGCGCGATTGGCATGATGACCCACGATCAGCAGTTCGCCGATAAGCTGAAAGATACGGTGACGAAGCTTAACTCAGTCTTGACGCAGGTGGACAGCGGCCAAGGCACGGTGGGCAAGTTGCTGAAGGATCCTACGCTTTATAACCACACGGATCAGTTGATCACTGGTACGACGGATCTGATTGCGGCGGTTCGGAAAGATCCGAAAAAGTATCTGACGATCCATTTGAAGGTTTTTTAGAGCCTATAGCCCGTCGCGAGGACATTTCCTTGACCTTGCGGGCGCGAGGCGAGTCCTCGACCAGCATTTATACTTAAAGAGCAATGTTTAAGAGAACAATAATCGCGGGGGCTGCTGCTTTTGCGCTCTTCGCGGGCGCTCTATCCGCCGTTGCCGCTGCCGCGACGACAAATCCGGAACAATACAGGCTTCGGCTCTATCACCTGCATACGGGCGAGCATATTGATGTGGTGTATCGCATCGGCGACCGCTATCTGCCGGATGCTGTGGGGGAGCTGGACCACTTTTTGCGGGATCATCGCACCGGAGATGAAAAAGACTACGACGTGAAGGAATTCGACCTTCTGCACGATCTGATGGCGAGACTGGGCCGTCCCGATGGGGAGATCGACATCGTGTGCGGCTACCGCACTCCTTGGAGCAATAACTACCTGCGCGAGCACGGACACGGCGTTGCGCTGCACAGCCAGCATATGGAAGCCAAGGCCATCGACATTCGCGTTCCCGGAGTGCCGACCGCGGAGGTGCGCGATGCGGCGCTGTCTCTGCATCGCGGCGGAGTGGGTTATTACCAGGAATCGAACTTCGTACATGTTGACGTAGGTCCCGTTCGCCGCTGGTAGGACTGGCCGTCCAGGCAACTGCTTCGCGTGGCCACTCCCGTTGGTCGTGGAATTTGGTCGCGGCCAAGCGCACTCCACTGAATGCGAGTCCTAACGCGGGTAGGGTTGCCCTTTTGCGAGCACCGCTTCGAGCGATTTGTCGTGCCCATAGATGTCATCGAAGAAGTGCACTGAGCCGTCTTCTTCTACCACTGCGGTGACATAGAGGATGAGCACGGGAACGGGAGTGGCAAGGTTTACCTGCTGATTGTCGGGGCCTGACTGCATGGCGGCCTGCACTTTTTCGAGCGTCCACGGCGGCTGGTTGCGGAGGAGATACGCGGCCAGATCAGCGGGCTTCTGTACTCGAATGCATCCGTGGCTGAAGTCTCGGCGGGACTGCGAAAACAACTGCTGCGCCGGCGTGCTGTGCAGGTAAACGCTGTGCTCGTTGGGAAAGATGAACTTCACGAGGCCGAGGGAATTGTTCGGTCCGGGCTTTTGACGGACTGCGAGCCGGCCGGCGCGCAATTGCGCGAGCACCGCATCGCTAATGGGCCCGTCAGTGACGACCTTTCCGCTAAGATCAGTGACTTCAAAATTCTTACTGGCAATGTAGTTTCTGTTCTTCTCGATGGACGGAACGATCTCGCCACGCAGGATGCTGGATGGGACGTTCCAGTAAGGACGGAAGACGATGTACCGCATGTCCTTGGCGAACACCGGCGTTTGAGTGCGGAGGGCCTTGCCCACCACTACGTTCATGCGCAACGCGACCTTGTGATCGCTGGTAAATACGCGCAACACAAACTCAGGCACATTCACCACGACGGGCGGCTGCGGAAATGCGGGAGGCAGCCAGCGCCAACGCTCCAGTGCGTCCTGCAACTGGCGGACGCGCATGGAGAGCGGCAGGTTCAATTGCCGGATGGTGCCTTTGCCCAGCTTGCCGTCGGGATCGAGGCCGTGGCGCGCCTGAAAGAGTTTGACCGCGTCGACCAGTGGGCCGGCGTAGCGCGAATCCGGGCTTATGCCGATTGATGAAGGAAGGTCGCCGAGCAGTTGCAGGCGCTGGGCCAGTTGGCTGTCTCCCGCGTAGGAATCGCCGGGTGTGATCGTCTTCGGCACATCGGGAACCGGAGGCCCGTCTCCTTTGGCGGCTAGTTGCAGGTAATGCTGGAGGGCGATTTCCGTTCTCTTGTAACCGGGGTAAGGAGGCTCTACGTCGGCGAGAACGGCCTGGATATCGGAGGCATGGATGACATCCTGCGTTACGAACTGGGGCAGGTTGTATTTATTCTGCTCGATCTCGATGCCGAATTTGAAATGCTTCGGGTCGACACGGCCTATGTGCAAGTCAGAGATGTAGCGCATGGCTCCGACGGTGAGAGCGGCATCGAAGCTCGCCTGCGTATCCGGACTGGCGGAGTTTTTGAGGGCGTTGAGGCGACCGGGCCAAAGCGAGGCGTCATAGTCGTCAGGGTTCAGACCCTTTTGCGGGCTGGCCTCGAGCGCCTGAATGACGGCGAGCGCCTGCGGAGTGGGCTGGCCATTATTGAGCCAGACGGGTGCGAAGTTCGATGTTTGATATACGTTCTGGAAATGCGCGCGGTAGTCGGAAAAGTCGGGCCAGCGCAGGCCGGCCAGCTTTCCGGCAGCGGCGATTGACTGGAGGCGCGCGGAAATGGCGGCGGCATCGGACGCGGATATGGTCTGTTGCGCCTGCGGCGGCGGAGTCTGCGCTTTGCAGCCATCTCCGGCTACGCTCAGGGCCAGGCACACGGCGAAGGCGAGATTCCTGCGGAAGTTGCGGCGTACGAGAACGGGCATGGCCTATTAGACCATCAACGCAGAGTGAGGCCCGATTTGGGCCGGTTCAACTCCGGCAGCTGACGAAATACCACCGTCCCGTGCTACCTTTTCCTGTGAGCGCGCGCACGTTGTCACGCCCATGATTATGGCCCGGCCCACACGGCGCCAGCGACCTTCGAGGGAAAAACATGCATATAGCCCGCATCTCCTGTGCCCTTCTTTTTTGCGGCGGTGTTGCGTTCGCGCAAACGGCAGCCAAACCTTCCGATACGACACCTGTGGCGCCGAAGGCTCCGCAGAGCTTTGACGTGAATGCGATCGACAAGAGCGTTGATCCCTGCACCGACTTCTACGCTTACGCATGCGGGAACTGGCGCAAGGACAATCCGATTCCCGCCGACCAGGTTCGCTGGGGACGCTTCAATGAACTGGGCGAGCGCGACCGTTATCTACTTTATGTGGATTTGAAGAAGGCCGCCGATAATCCGACGACTCCGCTGCAGCGCAAGTACGGCGATTTTTACGCCGCGTGCATGAACAGCGATCTTGCCGATCAGCTTGGCGAAAAGCCGGTGCTGCCGGTTTTGGCGAAGATTGATGGGCTTTCGAACAAGCAGAACCTTGCGGCGCTGGTGGCATCCCTGGGTGTGAACGATGGGACTTCCACCTTCCTCAGGTTTGAATCGGAGCAGGACGAGAAGGATGCGACGCAGCAGATCGGAGGACTCTACCAGGGAGGGCTCTCACTGCCGGATCGCGACTACTATCTTTCGGACGATGCGCGTATGACCAAGATTCGCGCGCAATATAAGGACTACGTTACAGCGATGTTCAAGCTTGCCGGCGACAACGACGATAAGGCGGCGAGCGAAGCGGACGCGGTGTTGAAGATTGAGACGGCACTGGCGCAGGGGTCAATGCCGCGGGTGGATATGCGCGATCCCGATAAGGTTTACCACTTGATGCCGGTATCGGATCTAAAGACGCTGGCTCCGGACTTTGACTGGAGCGCGTATCTGAAAGGCACTCCGGCGCCCGCGATCGAGAAGGTGAATATCGCGACGCCGGATTTCTTCAAGGCGATGAACGCGGTTGTGGACGGGGAGAGCCTGGACAACATCAAGAGCTATCTTCGCTTTCACGCGTTGAACACCGCGGCTCCCTGGCTGTCGAGCAGCTATGTCGACCTGAACTTCGGATTCTTCAACAAGACGTTGATGGGCCAGGTCGAGCAGACGGCGCGATGGAAGCGCTGCACCACGT
Source organism: uncultured Acidobacteriaceae bacterium (assembly GCA_963743135.1). Classification (GTDB taxonomy): domain Bacteria; phylum Acidobacteriota; class Terriglobia; order Terriglobales; family Acidobacteriaceae; genus Silvibacterium. The sequence goes on along the minus strand of CAVUON010000005.1, from coordinate 281,983 downwards.
TGACGGATCATGCGATGGGCGAGGCCGTGGGGCAGGACTGGGTGAAGGAGAACTTCCCGCCAGAGGCCAAGGCAAACATGGAGAAGCTGGTGGCGGCTCTGGAGAAATCTTTGAATGAGGACATTCAGAACCTGGCGTGGATGACTCCGGCGACGAAGGCAAAGGCCGAGGAGAAGCTTGCGGCGTTCCGCCAGAAGATTGGCTATCCGGAGAAATGGCGTGACTACTCGACGCTGGAGGTGAAGCGTGACGACCTGCTGGGCAACATCCATCGCGCTGCGGATTTCCAGACGGCTTATGATCTGCATAAGATCGGCAAGCCTGTGGATGAAAAAGAGTGGGGCATGACACCGCCGACGGTCAATGCGTACTACGATCCGAGCAACAACGACATCAACTTCCCAGCCGGAATTCTGCAGCCGCCCTTCTACGACTACAACAAGGATCCGGCGGTCAACTTCGGAGCGATCGGGGTGGTGATCGGCCACGAGATGACGCATGGCTTCGATGATCAGGGCAGCAAGTACGATGCGCACGGCAATGTGCAGAACTGGTGGACGCCGGCGGATAAGTCCGCGTTTGACGAGCGCACCGGGTGCGAAGTGAAGGAGTACGGCAACTTCGAGCCGGTTCCGGGACAGAAGCTGAACGGGAAGCTGACGCTGGGTGAAAACACTGCGGACAACGGGGGACTGCGCATCGCGTACCAGGCGCTGCAGAGCGTGCTGGCGAGCGAAGGCGACGATGCGGCGACGAAGAAGATCGACGGATACACGCCGGACCAGCGCTACTTTATCTCGTTCGCGCAGGTGTGGTGCGAGAACAGGCGCGAACAATATGCGCGTGTGGCGGCGCGAGTGGATCCACACTCTCCGGGGCAATTTCGCGCGAATGGAGCGGTGCAGAACTTCGACGCCTTCGGCAAGGCTTTCGGCTGCAAGAAGGGACAGCCTATGATGCCGGATGATCCCTGCGTGGTCTGGTAATTCAGGGCTCAGGGCTCAGGGGCTCAGGGCTCAGGGCTCAGGGCTCGGGGCTCGGGGCTCGGGGCTCGGGGCTCGGGGCTCGGGGCTCGGGGCTCAGGGCTCAGGGCTCAGGGCTCAGGGCTCAGGGCTCAGGGCTCAGGGCTCAGGGCTCAGGGCTCAGGGCTCAGGGCTCAGGGCTCAGGGCTCAGGGCTCAGTTGAAGGCTGAGGCCGTGGTGATCCGCAGTCAAGCTTCTTGATGATGGCCCAGATGATTTTTCCTGTTTCTTCCGATAAGTTTTCTGTTTTTTCGAGAAGCTCGGGTTTTCCGAACCCGAGCTTTCTTGCGATGGCGAGTCGTGTTTGTAATTCGAGGATCGAACCGCGGGCAACGCCCAGGAAATGCCTGTACTCGTTTCTGGAATTGCGCCCGTATCCTTCAGCGATATTGCTGGCTATGGAAACTGCAGATCTGCGCATCTGCGCGGTGATCCCGTATATCTCTTCGCGGGGAAAGTCGCTGGTGAATCTATAGATTTCCACAGATAAGTCCACTGCGCGTTGCCATCCCACCAAATCGCGATATGAATTTGCCATCGTTCGGACACTTCCTGCTGAGTATGCACGGAATCGTTGCTTTCCTGAAGTTCCGAAGGTAATGGTTGGTTGCGATTCGCTTTTTTTTGCCCTGCGCGCGGTGCTCGGCGCCCTGTTTGTTGTACAGTTCTCGTCGCCCTATAGCGGAAACCCTCTCCACCTTTTACAATGCAAAGCGGGAGTGAATTCCCGATCCAGTCCCTGGCCGCGACCCGTGCCAGGATGAAGGAAGCGCATGAAGTTCAAGAAATCCGGCCAGATTCTTCTGGCCCTGTTTGTATCCCTCGGTCTCGGTTTTGGCCTTACATCCTGTGCAAATGACTACACTGTTGCGTATTTTTACGTGACCGGCGGACAGTACAACCAAATTGGCGCTTTCAAAATTGCCAACAACACTGGGAACCTTTCGGGAATTCCCGGCTCGCCCTTCGGTTCGAGCGGGACCAATCCTATTCGCGCTATCGTCTCCACGACCGGACGCTACTTGTATGTGCTGAACGCAGGTCAGGCGACCACGCCTGACGCGAGCGGAAACTTCACCTACTCGGGAGCGAACATCTCGGTCTATTCGATCGGCGGCAACGGCGTGCTGGCTTTCCAGCAGAGCTACCAAAGCCAGGGCTTTGGTACGATTCGCATTGCATTCAGCACGACCGGCTCCTTTCTTTACGTTCTGGATGACTATGCGCCTTCGCAACCGATCAGCGGAGGGGGATACACTCTCGGCTCGAATACGCCGCAGGCTGGGTTGGCGTGCCAGGACTCCTCCGGCATCTATCATCCGACAGGCGATATCACAGCCTTCTCGGTGGACGGCAATACCGGCCGGCTTTCGCTGATTACCAACAATCAGCTGCAGAACCCGAGCGGCGGACAGCTCACTTACTTTCCGGTAGGCTGCGGCCCCGTGGATTTCAAGGTGACGGGCGCGTATGTGCTGACTGCCGACTCTTCCGATCCGTTGACCGGGAACAAGAACACTGTCTACCCATACTCCTACAACTCGTCCAACGGGCAGCTCACCACGACGCAGAATACCGAGTTTGTTACGGGAGCTGCGAGCATCAGCGCCATCGGCAGCACGGCTGCACAGAGCTTTATCTATATCCTCGATCCGGTTGGCGATAACATTTTCTACTACACGGTAGGCACGAATGGCCTGCTGCAGGCGGTTAACGGCAGTCCTACGAGCAATTCACAGTCGGTATCCGGGAATCCTATCCAGCTAACATCCGACAGCAAATCGAAATTCCTGTATGTCGCCAATGCCGGGCCGTCTTCGGGCATTGGGCAGCCCAGCAGCGATATCAGCGCCTACACCATCGCTGCGAACGGCGTACTGGCGGCTGTGGGGGGCGCGCCTTTCGGCACCGGATCAGGACCACAGTGCATTCTTGAAGACCCCTCGAACCAGTACCTTTACACTGCGGATTACAACACCAATACGGTGACGGGCCATGTCCTCGATCCGAACTCCGGCGTGCTGACCAACATGCGTAACCAGACCAGTTATCCTACGATCGGCCATCCGACCTGGTGCGTAGCCAGCGGGCATACAGACTAAGACAAGGCACAGGGATCAGGGCTCAGGGCACAGAATTCAATCTGGTCCTGAACTCTGAGACCGCTGTGCTGTGTGACGCTGGAGGGGCATACCGTTCGCGGGTCCCTGTAGCTTAAAGCGGCACAAGCTTTTACAATTCAAGCGGGAGCGATCCCCAAAAATCGCAGCCTGTGCCACTGGCCAGGACGAAGGAAGCGCATGAAGTTCAGCAAAACGGGTCAGGCTCTCTTGACCGCTGCAGTCTCTATCGGCATAGCACTTGGAATTACCTCATGTGGTCAAAGCAATACTATTGATTATCTATATGTGACTGCCTCCAAGAATAATCCGGGCCAGATCAGCGTTTACCGCGTGGATCAGGAATCAGGAGCGATAACTCAGATTCAGGACTCGCCTTATCCTTCGGGCGGACGCAACCCGGTAGCCGAAGTGACTTCTCCCAACGGCGCGGACCTGTATGTGGTAAATCACGACGACAATACCGTGGTCGAGTTCGCCATCGGCACCGACGCCAAGCTGTATCCGCAGCACACATATCAGACACCGGGCACCGAGCCCAACGCCATCGCTATCAACTCCACCGGTACGCTGCTTTTTGTGCTCGATACCTATCAGGCCACTTACAGCGACGCGAATCCGGGACCCGGAGCTCTGGTGGTCTTCCCGATCAATTCGGATGGCAGCCTGGGCACCAATGTGGCCAATGGCAGCTTGCCCTACTGGCCGGTGGAATTCGCCCCGAGCACTATCAACGTTACGACACCACAAGGCTGCTCTGGAACGGCTGGCAGCGGCACGACCCTTGACTTCGTCTATGTGGCCAACGCAAATACCAACAATCCGATTGCAGCCGCTCAGCAAGGCACCATCTCAGGATTCTCTTTCCCCATCGTGCCGGGAACCTGCGTGCCCAGCGGCGGGGGCGTTTTGACTCCGGTATATTCCGCAACTACCCCGCTGCCTTATGCGGGCGTGAAGCCCTCGGCCAGCGCAAGCGATCCCACGGGCCGTTTCCTGTATGTGACTGATGCGGCCTCGAATCAGCTTTATGCGTATACGATAGCGGCAACCGGCACACTGACTCCCCTGACGAACGGGCCGTTCAAGACCGACGTTTACCCGGACGCGATCACGATCAACCCCAACGGCATGTTTATCTACGTGGCAAATTACAACTCGAACGACATCAGCGCCTACCAGATCGATCAGGGAACGGGGACGCCTTCAGCGCTGGCGGGCTCAGGCACCTACGGCACCAAGACCGGACCCACCTGCGTTCTGGTGGACCCGGCATTCGGAACCTTCCTCTATACCTCGAACTTCCTGGACTCTTCAGTGACGGGCTACAAGCTGAATATCAACAACGGCGCTCTTACAGGAACCGAGAATTCTCCCTATCCGACGGCTGGACAACCAACCTGCGCGGCAGCGGTCCCGCACGGGAACCATCCGGGCGAGCATGTACAGGCAACCTCAGGAAACGGATCGTAGAGTTTCCTGCGTCAACGCAAAGGCCCGCATAAAATGCGGGCCTTTGTTTTTGGAAAAACTATGCATCTTCAGGCCATGGCCGCAAGCTCCTTTAACTCATGGACCAGGTCGGCAATCTGCCGGGCATTCCGCGGACTCAGGCTCTGGAAGGCAATGCCTGCGCCTCGCTTCCGGTGCAACACTGCGATGTTGCCTGCAATGCGGAACTGAAGCTGGCGAGTGGTGAAACAAATCTCCACGTGCGTTCCCCGTTCCAGATTGATGGCAGACGTCTCGATGAAGCATCCGGAGAGACTCAAATCCAAAATCTTGCCGCGGAGCAGCAGCCCTCCGTGGGGAAGATACACCTCGGCGTGGCCTTCGCAGGCGTAGCGGGGATAACGGCGGCGGTTCGCCTGCGGCGCATTCATAGCGGATGTTTGTGTAGTCGATTGCGCGACTGATGCGGGCTGATTTTCCACGGCCATTTACCTCGGAACGGCTTTCCCTTTGTATCGGCAAAACTCGGCAAATGAATTAATTCTCTTCGCGCAATGGAAAAGAGGCCGCATAGGAGCGGCCCCTGTGTGTCCAGACTGAAGATCAGCTTTACGATGACTACTTGTTCGCGGGAGCAACTTCAGCTGCGTCTACAATGCGCGCGATGCTCTTTTCGATGGTGTCCTTCGGAACATAGCCGACGATCTGATCGGCGACCTTGCCCCCCTTGAAGAACAGCAGCGCGGGGATGCCGCGGATTCCGTAGCGTCCGGGCGTGGCCTGATTGCGGTCCACGTCCATTTTGGTGACTTTGAGCCTGCCGTTGTACTCGGTTGCGACCTCATCAACAATGGGGCCCAGCGCTTTGCAGGGGCCGCACCATGCCGCCCAGAAATCGACCAGAACGGGCTGATCGGACTGCAATACCTCCTGGTCGAAGGTTGCATCATTTACCTCAATCACTCCCTGTCCTGCCATATTCCTCCTTGAATTCCCTGCCTGAGTTCACGGTTCACGGCGTTGGTTTGCCGGAATCCACTCGAAACAGTCTACCTAACTATAGATGCCGGAGGAGTGCAAAAGTAGCAGGACTCGCCGTCCTGGCAGCCGCTTACCACCCCATCCCGCGAACGTCGCGCGCGATGGGGACCCCGGTTTCGCGTGGCCACTCCCGCTGGTCGTGGGTTTTGAGGCTGGGGCAGAGCGGCGTCAACGCCAGCCTGAGTTTGAATCCCTAATGGCCAGGGCCGTCTTATTGCAAATCGTTGAAAAGGGTGCCCTGCTGGTCGATGGCAGCGATGACCTGAGTGAGGGCGGACTGCTGAGTCTCCGCTGAGCTGAGCTGACTGGCTACCTGGGCGGTGTCGGTCTGGAGCAGAGTGTCCTGCGCGGACTGCAACTGCGTCGATTCGCTGGTGTTGTAGTTGCCGGCCGCGGTGAGGCGGCTGATGGAGTCGTCGAGGACGACGCGCTGCTGGCTCACGTAATTGAGCGCGGTATTCAGACTGGTGAGATCGGAGACAGAGGATGCGGAGGGGGTACCGCTCGCGAAGTCGGCGATGAGATTGTTGAGCGTGCCGAGTACATTGGCTCCGGCGGCGGTAAAAATCTGGTCGCCGGGCACGTTGGTTTGAATCTGCTGCCCGGATGGCGTCTGGACGTAGCTGACGTCGTTATCGCCGCTGTAGGTGACAGTGGCAGGCGAGGTAGTAGTGTCGATGCTGAAAGGTGGGGCGCCACCCTGACTTCCGGCGAAGATGTATTGGCCCATGTAGGAGGAGTTGGCCAGCGACATCACCTCGTCGCGGATGCCGGTGAGCTGCGTGGCGATGGATTGTTCGTTGCTCGGATTCAGGGTTCCGTTGTTGGCCTGGGTGGCGAGCGAGATTGCTGAGGTAAGCTGGGTGACCACGTTGCCGAGCGCAGAGTCGCCGACCTGGAGAAGGCTTTCGGTGGAGCTTGCTGTCTGCGAGAAGGTGTCGTCGGCGTTCAACTGGGTGGTGAGCAGAACATTCTCGCCTGCTGCGGCCGGGTCGTCGCTCAGGGAGTTGACTCTGACGCCGGTCGAAAGCTCATTGGTTAGAGTCTGCTCGCTGGCAGTCACCTGGTCGAGCGAGCCTACGAGATTGGTCACGTAATCGGGATTCACGCGCATGGTTTTTTCCTGTGGTTTCGTGCTAGCCGGTGTAGGTGGTTTCAACGCCGAGGTTGAGAGCGGCTGTCATCACCTCGTCGAGGATGGTGAAGACCTTCGAGGCCGACTGGTAGGACTGCTCGAAGGTTTCAAGCGACGAGGCCTCTTCGTTGAGATTGACGGAGGACAGCGAGCCGATCTGGTTCTGCAATTGCGAGACCGAAGCCTGCTGCGCGGCATTTTGCGTAGAGACGCCGGAGACCAGGCTTCCGACGGTAGTAACGAAATCGGAATAGTAATTCGAAGGCGTGTCGCCGGCGACGATGCCCTGATTTTGCAGGCTGGCCATCGCGAGCAGATTGGTGTCGTCCGAGGAGCCGGCTCCGCTGGCAGCGGCGGCGATCTGCGAGGGATCGGTAATGGCGACGGAGATTTGGGCTGCGGCTCCCGTTGCGCCTGCGGGCAGGTTGAAGATGGCGACGCCGGGATTGCCGTTGGCGTCCGAGCCAGCTTGATTTTGCGTATTGATCTGAGAGCCGAGATCGAAGGCCATCGTGTCGAGCGCACTCTGCATCTGCGGAATGTCCTGATCGCGCACAGTGAGCAGGCCCCCGATCTGACCTCCGCCGGAGGTGAGGCTGGTGGTGATGTCGTTGCCTTGCGAATCGTAGACCTGGAGCGAGCCGCTTACTGAGGCGGTCGAAAGCGAGAACGATTGATTGCCTGAGACGAGGAGAGCTCCGTTGGAGGTGGTGATTTCAAGGCCGTTGTTCTCGGTCTGGATCTGATGGATGCCGACGAGCTGCGAAAGCTGCTGGAGGTCCTGCTGGCGCTGGTCTTCCAGCGTTCCCGCGTCAGAGTTAGGGCTGGCGGACTGGATCTGCTGATTGAGCCCGGCGAGCGACTGCGTGAGCGAGTTGACCTGCGTGACCAGGCTGCCGGTCTGCTGGTCGAGCGAGGTCTGCTGCGTACTGAGTTGCGAGGAGGCGGTCTGGAAATCGCCGGCGAGATTGGTCGCGCTGGTGAGCACCTGCTGGCGCAGGGCGGTATCGGCGGGGCTGGATTCAAGCGAAGAAAGCGAATCGAAGAACTGCGACATGTCCTGCTCGATGCCGTTGGTGGCGCTGGTTGAGCTGCCGGAGTTCGCCGTCGTGACTTGGTTGAAGATAGTCTGCACCTGCTGAAGCGCAGTCAGGCGCGCGCTTGATGCGCTGGCTACCTGCCCCTGCTGCTGCAATGCCTGCTCGAGCGCCAGGTCGCGCTGCGAAACCGGTCCGGTCATGGTTACGCCCTCCCCGTAGCTCTGACCGTTGATGGTGACCGGATCATTCTCCTGCCAGCTGGCCACTTCGCGCGTGTAGCCCGTGGTGTTTGCGTTGGCAACGTTGTTGGAGACGACGGTGAGCGCCGCCTGATCGGCATTGAGTGCGCCGGTTGCAATGTTGAAAGCTGTATTTAACGTCGCCATTGGAGGAGGAGTCCTTTGCGGGTTTTGCCTTGTTTTTATCGTGGGCCGGGCGCGTAGAAGCCGGACGATTGCTTTCCGGCGACGCGGTGGAGGAAGCGCAGGTTGCGCGCGGTGGCATTGAGCAGCGCGGCCAAAACTGCGCGCCTGGCCACGTACTCGGCGCGGTTGCACGGCGGGGCGACTGTGTGAGCCGCGCCCTCTAATTGCCGAAGAGCGGAGGCATCTGCGGCGGTTAGCGCGGTGATGGCCTGATCGAGAAAATGGTCTGCCGGGATTTGTGCCGTTGCCTTTATGCCCTGTTCCATCGTTGCTCCGGTAATTTCAGTTTTCCTTGCTTATTCCTTGTTGCTGAGCATGTGGCCCATCAGAGACTGAGCGACGTCGGAGGCGCTGACGTTGTAGCCGCCACCTGCAATCGCTGCCTGAACGGACTGCACCTTTTCCATGCGGACGTCGGGCAGAGAAGCCGCGTGGCTGGCAAGGCTGGCCGCGCTGCTCAGATGCGCTTCATCACCGCCTGCCGAAGCCGGGGCGGCGCTCGAAATGTTGGACGCCTTTTCAACCCCGGAAACCTGCGTCTCGCCGGGGATGGGCTGCAAACTTTGAAAATCGTTGCTTATGTTCATGCCTTACCGTTCTCCTCACTTGAGTCCATCGGCCAAAAAAGCGAGCACTTTAGTTTTCGGAAACTGCGCAATCGTTAGAAATTACTTAGAATTCACCGAATTTGCGGGATTTGCGGTTTTGCTTTCTGTCTTGAAATGATCCAGTATTTTGGTGGCGATACCGAAGCCTCCGCGCTCGGAGATGGCCTTCGCCATAGCTTCAGAGCCGAAGCTCATGAGGGCTCCGGAGCTTCCCTGGTCGTCGTCGGAGTCACTGCTGGAGCCGTCTGACTTGTCCGGCGAGAAGAGCGAATCGTGTTGCAGAGGCTTCAGAAACTCCTGCATCAGGCTGGCCTCGAATTCGTGGGCTGCCGACTTCAGCTTTGGATTGTCGGCGCTCATGGGAGCCTGCGGGGTGAGCGGGCTTTGAAGACTGGCTATGTTCATTCTGTTTCCTCCGGTTGCCTTACATGACTTCCAGGTCGGCTTCGAGTGCGCCGGCCTCTTTCATGGCTTGCAGGATGGAGATGATGTCGCGGGCCGTGGCTCCGATCTGCTGGAGGCTCTGCACCAGATCGTCCACCGTCGCGCCTTCGCGCAGTTCGATGCGATTGGCCGGCTTGTCCTGTGCCTGAATCGTGGTTTGCTGCACGACCTGCGTGGTGCCCTGGCCAAAGGCGTTGGGCTGCGAGACCTGGGTCTGGCTGATGACGTCGACCACGAGACCACCGTGAAGGATTGAGACAGGCTGCAATCGCACCTGGCCGCCGATGACGATGGTTCCCGTTCGTTCGTTCACGACGACCCGGGCGCGAGGGAACACCTGGACTTCGATGGCCTCGACGCGCGCGAGCAGCTCGGGAATGTCCTCGTCCGGCGTGGTGGTGATTTCGATGCGGCGGCTGTCGACGGCGTGGGCTACATTGCTGCCGAGGGTTTTGTTGACGGACGCGGCCACCAGCTCCGCAGTGCGGAAGTCGGGATCGTTGAGCAGGAGTGAAAGCGGGCGCAGGTGTGCAAGGTCGAGCAGTACGGCGCGCTCGACGATTCCACCGTCGGGAATGCGGCCCGTGGTGGGATGGTTGACCGACTTGCTGCTGCCGTTGCTTTGCACCGAATAGCCGCCGAGGATGAGAGGGCCCTGCGCCTGGGCGTAGATCTGGCCGTCGGGCCCGTAGAGCGGGGTCATCAGCAGGAGGCCGCCTTCGATGCTGCGCGCGTCTCCGGCAGAGGAGACGGTGACGTCGATTTTGTTGCCGGGCCGCGCGAAGGGCGGCAGCGTGGCGGCAATGAAGACGGCCGCCATGTTCCGAACCTGCAGCGATGAGGTCGCCTGACCCTGGGGCAGGTTGACGCCCATGCGTTCGAGCGTCGAGACCAGCGTTTGATAAGGAAAGACGGTCTGCGAACTGTCTCCCGTGCCGCGCAGACCGACGACGATTCCGTAGCCGATGAGCTGGTTGTCGCGTATGCCTTCGACGGTCGCCACGTCCTTGATGCGGGAGAGTTCGGACGACGGCGTGTCGGCACGCAGCGGGAGAACCGTTGCGAGGATGGCGAGCGAGACGAGGCTGGAAACAAATCGAGTCACGGGAATCCTTAGAAGACCAGCAGCTTTTCGATAAAGCGGACCACCGCGTTCTGGCGGTAGGTGTAGTCGTTGATGATGCCCTTGCCTACAACCTCAAGCTCGAGGCTGGTGATGGTGGTCGAAAGCACCTGGTTCTGCGCGTTGATGTCGGCGGGCCGGACGAGCCCGCGCAGACGGATGAGTTCCGTCTGCTGATTGAAGGAAACCTGACGAACGGCTTGAATCACCAGCATGCCGTTGGGAAGAACGTCCTCGACTTCGCCGCCGAGCGTGGTGGTGAGGCTGGAATCGGTGACGCTCTGGCCCTGCGCACTTAAACCTGAACTTGAAGTTTGATTGAGCAAGTTATTGAGGGCATTTCCAGCAGAAAGCTTGCCGAGAAGCGCCGAGATTTGCGAGCTGGCATTGGAGGCGCGCGAATTCTTCACCGTTCCGTCAGTTGAGGCGGAGAGAGCTTCGACCACCACGACCGAGATCGGATCGTGGATGTGCGTGGCTTTTACATCGGTGTTCAGGCGGGTGAGCAGGCCGTCATCGACCCAGAGGGAGCCAGGTGTGCGCACTTCGGCTGCATTTTCGGCATGCACGCGCGCGATGTAGGCGTTGAGCGCCGCGTCGGGCGGGCTGGCCTTGGGCGCAGTGGCTTTTTTCTTCGATGCTCCCTGCGCGGAGGAGGCGAAGAATGCGATGGCCAGCAGGCAGGCTGCCAGCGCGACGACATTTTTCGTTGCGAGAAAATATTTCATTGCTCTCCCCATGAGGGTTTTGCCGCGGCGGCCAGTTCGACCGAATGCGGCCCGCGCACCAGCGCGCGCACCATATTGCCGCTTGCGCCAAGGCGCACGCGGATGGGCTGGCCAACGAATGCAGTCTCCAGCGCCGTTCCCGCGAGGTGAAAGCTGGCCGGATCATCAGCGGCATTCAAGACATCGACTGTGGTTCCGGTCTTGACGCTTACCTGAAAGCGGACGGGCGCTGCTGACTGGGCGCGGTTCCTGTGTTCCCGGCTTTGGGTGTTCTGCGCGGGTGTCATTCTGGCCGGAGAGGCTGGATGGCTGCAGTCCACGAGGACTGCCCAGTCCTGATGGAGTGACGCGTCGTAGACGTAGTGGTCGAGAATCCATTGCGGCTTTGATGTCTGCACGTGGGGCTTTGCCGCAGCCGAAGCATTGCAGACCGAAGCACGCGCGGAAAGAGCGGCGAGGGCGAATGCAAAAACGGGAATGGCGAGCGGGCGCATGGTTACTTCACCATATTGTTAACTTCGCTATACATATCGTTGGCGGCGCTGATCACCTTGGAGTTGCTCTCGTAGGCGCGCTGCGCGAGCACCATTTGAACGAAGGCTCCGACCACATCGACGTTGGAGTTTTCGAGATAGCCCTGCTGCAGCGTGCCCAGCCCTTCGGTGCCGCCGGGATTCCCGAGCACGGCGTCGCCGGAGGAGAGCGTCGCGGTGTAGAGGTTCGAGCCGACGCTGTCGAGGCCTCCGGGATTGGCGAAGGTCGCCAGTTGAATCTGGCCCAGCTGCTGCGGATTCTGCTGTCCGGGAAGCGTGGCGTTCACCACTCCATATTGGGTGACGGTGATGGCGGTCGCGTTCTGCGGAACGGTGATGGCAGGTATGAGCTGGTCGCCCTGCGCGTCAACCAGGGTCCCTTGATTGTTGAGAAAGAAATTCCCGGCGCGAGTGTAAGCGGTGGTGCCATCGGGGCGCTGCACCTGGAAGAATCCGCTGCCCTGAATCGCGAGGTCGGTGGGATTGTTGGTCTGGTTCATGTCGCCCTGGGTCATGATGATTTCGCTGGCCGCGGACTTGGTGCCGAGGCCGATCTGCAATCCGGCGGAGACCGTCTGCTGGCTCTCGGCCGCTCCCGGCGTGACGAGGTTCTGGTAGATCATGTCCTGAAACTGCAGGACGCGCTGGCGGAAACCGACGGTCGAGGAGTTGGCGAGATTGTTGGCGATGGTGTCGAGGTTCAACTGCTGCGCGCTCATGCCGCTGGCGGCCGTGTAAAGTGCTCGGATCATGGGTGCTTCTCCTTAAAAAGCGTGACTAAACTTTTGGCAGCTGCTCGCTGGCCGTTTTGTCGAAATCAGTGTCGAAGATAGTGAGAGCCTTCTGCATCATCTCCGCCTGGCGCTGCGCGAGGATGAGCTGCATCGTGCCCTGAATCACATCCTGATTGGAGCCTTCGAGCGCGCCCTGATGAAGCGACGCCCCGGTTGCAACCTGAGGCTTGGCACCATTGACGGGAGCGTAGCGGTTGGTGCCTTCCGGCGTGATGGAGTTCGCTGAGGCGAAGGTGAAGACGCCGAGGTTGCCGGCGACGGCTCCATCGACCGAGATGACGCCGTCGGAGCCGATGGTGATGTCGCCCGTAGGTATACGGATAGGCTGGTTCTGCGCGTTCAGTACCGGCTCGCCCTGCGAGGTGATAAGCGATCCGTCGCGGGCACGCTGGAAGCTGCCGTCGCGGGTGTAGCGAATGCCATTTTTTCCCTGAACGGCGAAGAAGCCCTGGCCTTCGATGGCCACGTCGAGAGGATTGCCGGTGGTGGTGAGCGCTCCCTGGCCGAGATCAAGCTGGTTGCCGCCGAGCACTCCGAAGTTGTTTACGGTGCGGTCGAGCTGATCGCCCTGAGCGTCCGGACCCATGATGGCTGAGCGAAAGTATTCGCGCTCGGCGCGAAATCCCTGAGTTCCCGCGTTGGCGAGATTGCTGGCCGCCGAGTCGAGCGCCTCGGAGCGCGCCAGCCAGCCGGAAAATGCCGCATATAAGCCGCTACTCACTGTCTTGTCTCCTTCTGGCGATAGAAGGAGCAACAGGAGGGCCAAAAGCCAGGACGAAGATTAGGGCCTGCTAACACTTCCGTGGCAACAGGCTCGGGGCCGAGTCTATTGCATCGACTCGCAGACGAGTGTGACGACGAAGGTCAGCGTCTCGAAACGGTAGTAGCGCTCGATGCGGAACTCGGGCCGCTGGGTGTGTAGCTGATAGTTGCTTCCGGTGACTACAGTCGGCGTTGACAACATGCAGCCGGAGGCGAGAGCCGGGAGTTTCCCCTTCCAGGCTCCGGCGACCATGTTGCAGATCTCGCCGATGGCGTCCTTGACGGTGTCGTCGAGCGATTCCATTGCGATCCCGGTCAGCGCGCCGGCCATGCTCATGGCTGTCCGCTCACCGCTGCGAAGCACGCAGGTCCCGCTCATCGCTCCGGCGAGGCCGATGACCGCTGAGATGGTCTCCGGCTGGTCGACCGGGCAATCTTCGACAGGCGCGCACGACATCCCCATCATGAGGCTGAAAACTTCCTCGACCGCCTCGTCCACGCAGTGTCCGTAGACGCTGACCGGGTCAATCTCTTTTGCTGCTGACGCCATAAGCCGTTCTCCTGGGTGTGGGTTGCTGCTCAAGAATCTCTCTTGAAAATCTCTACGCTTCGACCAGCGGCAACACCCGCTCCTTGACCTGCTCGGCGGTGAAGGGCTTGCGGATATAGCCCTGAGCTCCGGCCAGGATGGCCTCGCGCACATGGTCTTCGCTGCTTTCGGTGGTAATCATGACGACCGGAACGTCGGGGGCGAGGTTTTGCGCGCGCAACTGGCGCAGAAATTCGAGACCGTCCATGTTGGGCATGTTGATGTCGGACAGGATCAGATCGACGCGATGCCGGCGCAGTACCTCCAGCGCATCGACTCCACTCGAAGCCTCGAACACATTGGTGATCGTCAAGCCCGCCTGGCGCAGCGCCCGTTCCACGATCTTGCGCATGACGGAAGAGTCGTCGACGATCAGGGCAGAAATTTCACACATTGCAGATTTCCTCGCAGTACTGGACTTATCGGCGCGTAGCGGAGGAACTGTAGGACTGCCGTCCTGGCGCACGCGCTTCGCGCCCTTCCGATTTATGGCGCTTGGTCCTCCCTTTGGTCGGGGCTTAGGGCATTTTGTCCTTTCACCCGTTTTGGATAGGGTGCCTATGCGAATTGCGTCACCGCGCCGACTACGTCTTCGACTCCCTGGCTTTGCGTCGGATCCGGGTTTCCGTCCTCGGCCTGATGCCATAGACGGAGCCAGAAGAGATCGTGGACGCGCACCAGCCGTGCCTCCACCGGCTTTTCTTTCTCGACGTGGCGCGTGAAGGCCTCGGCGAGCAGATCGAGGTTTCCCGCCTCGATCAGGCGGGCGCGCGCGAAGCGGCCCTGCTGGAGCCCTTCCTGCGCCTTATGAAATTCGGGCGCGCTTAACAGGCCGCTCTCGACTCTCAGGCCGGTCATGCGTTCGAGCGCCAGCGCCAGGCTGTGATCGATGCGGTCCTCGAAGGCCAGATAGAGAATGCCGGAGGGGGTGAGCCGCAGGGGTACAAAGCCGAAGCTCTCGGGAAGGAGCCGGGGCACGACCGTTACCGGAAGGCCGCTGCCGTGCTTTTCAAACGAGAAAACAGGGCAACTCCACTGCAGACCCAGCGCCTGGGTCAGGCGTGTCTCGTCCAGCCCATGATGCGCGACCAGCCACTCACCGAGCCTCATCCCGGAGCCGTTGCGCTGCGCCTCGAGTGCCTGCTTGAGTTGCTCGTGCGTGATCCAGCCTTGCGTCAGGAGGACGAGCCCGATGGGTACGCGATGACGGTGCGCGGCCGCAGGATGCGCCCCGGCCTGTTCGCGCCGGAGAAGCTCCTCGATGCGCGCGCGGGTGCAGGCCGGGCTGCATAACCAGCCGCCTTCGACGACGGGAACGCGCCGCCTGCGCCACAGATGCAGCCACCCGCTTCCGCAGCGGGGATTGGCGCACGCTGGAAAAGCCCGCCCGTTGCGGCGCGCGCGGGAAGGTTCTGCGGATGGAGGAGCGGTTTGCGTGGCTAGAACAGGCATCGGATACTCTCCAGGCATTTTTTCGGTTCGGCCACTTCGAGCACGCGCAAGCCGAAGCTGCCGTTGATAAGCACCACTTCGCCGCGCGCGACAATCTTGTCGCCCACCAGCAGATCGACGGGATCGGAGACGTGGCGATCGAGTTCGACCACATCGCCCGCTCCCAGCTCCAGCAGCTCATTGAGCGGCATCTCGCGGGAGCCGAAGCGAAGCGATGTTTCGAGCTCCACATCGAGCAGGAGGTCGATGCCCCCCGGCGAGACCTTTGCTCCAGTAGCAGGACTCGAATAGGCCGCGGTGGTAGACGTCTGGGCCGATGTGCGTGCGGCTTTTGGAGCGTCGGCTTCGGAGATCTTTACCTCGTCAGCAAATGCCAGCAGCATGACGGTGTCGCCGAAGCGCAGCTCATAGGCGGCCGAGGGAAGGCCCAGCGTCCACGACGCGTCTTCAACGGAGACGGAGAGAGCTGCGGCGCGAGCGCCATCGACCGATTGCGCCGCGGTTGCAGCGGTCTGGGCTGTGATTTGGGCTGCGATTTGTTCTGCCGTCTGTTGAAGGATCCCGCGCCAGAGCTCGCGGTCGCGCGGTTCGTCAGCGTCGCCGGCGGTGACACGGGCTGCGACAAACAACTCATGCAGCGCAGCGCGATCGGCGATGACGAGAAAACGTCCGTTGGCTGGACCGCTGACGGTGACGCTCAGGCTTACGGCTGCCTCGGGCTCGGGCAGACGCGCGGAGGGAAGCAATTCGAGCGAAGCTGAGAGCTCGCGCCCGAGAACTTTGGGGGCTTCAGCGAGCCATGCGGTAAGAAATGATTTCATCCTCTGTTTTCCCTTTCGGCCTTTTCATGCGCCGTTCCTGGCTGCCGTTTTCTTTCTTCGCTATGTTCTTTCCGCGTGTTCTCTTCGCAAGGCGCGAGCCAACGTCTATTGCAGGGCCGCACCGAGATGCGCTCCGCGGTGCTCGCCGCAGCTTACGGGCGAGGCGGCGAAGAGTGGAACTCCGGCGACGCGCAGCTCCGCGGCCTGGTGCGCAGACATGTTGAGACGGAGTACTGATCCTGCCTGAAGGGCCTCGATCTCGCGCGCAGGGATGCGGGTTGGGGCCAGCTGCAGTGCGGCTCCGACCTTTGCTTTTCCGGCCCGGTCGAGAATCCTTTGCCGCGTCTCCGGAGCATGCCGCCGCTGGCGCGTCCAGTCGCCCACCAGCCGGTGAAGGATGGTGTTCGAGACGACGGCGGGAAAGGCAAGATTGAGCAGACCGCTGGCTCCTGGCATGCGAATTTCAAAGCTCAGGCAGAGCGTCTTCTCGGACACCGGCATCAGGCGCGCAATCTGGGTGTGCATCTGACGCTGCTCGAAATGAAAGCTGAGCCCCACCTGCTGCCAGGCAGCGCTGAGTTCGCGGCAGATGGCCTCGGCGACACTGGACAGGATCGACTCTTCGATATCGGTCAGCTCGCGCAGCTCGCCTGAAGCGCCCTCGCCGCCGAGCAGCAGGTCGATCATGGCTGGCGCGGGCGCGAGGTCCATCTGCATAACGGAGATGGCGCGCAACGGCTCCAGGCGCACTGAGCAGACATAGGCCAGCTCGGGAATGCGATGCATAAACTCGCTGAAGGGCATCTGCTCGGCGGAGACCAGGTTGACTTCAAAGCTGCTGCGCAGCCACGCTCCGAGATTGTGCGTGAGGTTGCGCGCGAAGATATCGTTCAGCAGGCTGATGGCCCGCATCTGCTCGTTGCTGATCTGGCCGGCGCGGGCGAAGCTGTAGGGCTGCACCCTGACGCGGCCGTCGGTCGCGGCGGCATTCTTTTTAGCGCGGGCCGCCTGAAAAAGCGCGTCGATTTCGTCCTGCTTGAGTGTCTTTTCCATGGTTTCTCTCAGCGTTTCTTCTTACCCTGACGGGGATCTTCGACCCGATTCTCAGGCGCCGAGGAGGCGAGCAGCGAACGCAGATGAAGAACCGCCGAGGCGTGAATCTGCGAGACGCGCGACTCGACCACGCCCAGCGTGAGGCCGATCTCCTTCATGGTCATCTCCTCGTAGTAGTAGAGCGTCATCACCAGCCGCTCCCGTTCCGGCAGCTGATCGACGGCATCGGCGAGACGGGTCTGCATCTCGCTTTTGAGGCAACAGAAGAGCGGATCTTCTTCAGGCTTGTTGGGGATGTAGGCCAGCTCCTCTTCACCTGAATCCTCGGAACGCTCGACGTGCAGGCTTCCAATCTCGAGACCTTTCAACTCGCCCAGCAACTGCTGATATTCGCCGAGGCCCATCTCCATTTCGGCCGCGATCTCCGGCTCTGAAGGCGCGCGTCCCATGCGCACAGTCAGCGCGCGGATAGCCTCTTCGATCGCCCGGCCTTTGCGGCGCAGGTCGCGCGGACTCCAGTCAAGCGTGCGGAGGCTGTCGAGAATCGCGCCGCGAATGCGGAACTGCGCGTAGCTGCGGAACTGAACTTTCTTCTCCGGATCAAACTTGCGGAAGGCGTCGATCAGCCCCAGCACCCCGGCAGAGACCAGATCGTCGATCTCGACATGCTGCGGCAGACGCTCGTGGATGCGGCGCGCGAGATAGCGCACCGTGGGAAGATGTTCGATCATCAATCGCTCCTGCTCGGGCGTCATCTCTCCATTCCTTTCCGCTCTTGCGTAGACCGCGCTCGCCGTCGCCGCTGTCTCCGGAAGCGCGCACGGTGGCGCGGCGCAAGGCACTTCGATCGTTTCCCGTTTGGGTGTTTCTTCGCGGCGAAATTCCATGTTCTGCATATCTGTGGTTCCCTTTCCCGATCCTTTTCCCGGCATCTCGTCCCGAATTCCCGGCATCTCGTCCCGAACTTTTTCGCCCACTCAACGAACCACGCCCGCCGGGCGAAGATGAATGTCCGGAGGAATCTCTGATGGCGCGATGACTGTGACCCGGGGAAGGATGGGTTCAAGCCATCGACGCAGGTGATAGCGCGCCGGACTCTGACAGAGAAGCACGGGAGAGGCCGAAGCGGCATGCGGCCCCATTAGCTGCTTCAAAGAATCGGTGAGGCGGCGCAGCAGCGGCGCAGACTGCGGCCGCCCGTCGTTCAGCAGGCGCGCGGGATTGTCGAGTTGAAATGTGGTCACGATCTCTTCTTCGATTGCGGGGTCGAGCATCCACACGCGCAGGCTTCCGTCGGTATCGAGCAGCGGCTGCAGCACGCGGCGTCCCAGGCTCTGGCGAGCGGCTTCGACCAGCTGCGGCAGGCTCTTGGTGTTGGCGGCGGTTTCGACCAGAGCTTCGAGGATGGTGCCCAGGTCGCGGATCGAAACCTGCTCGCGCAGCAACTGCTGCAGGACGCGCTGGACTTCCCCGAGCGTGAGCAGCTTGGGCACCAGCTCTTCGACCAGCTTGGGATGGGTGTCGTTCATCGAATCAAGCAGCCGTTTGGTCTCGGCGCGGCTCAACAGCTCGTAGGCGTGCTGGCGAATCATTTCGGCGATGTGGGTACTGATCGCGGTGACGGTGTCGACGACTGAGTAGCCGGCGGCCATGGCCTGATCTTCGAGCGCGGGCGCGATCCAGCGCGCGGCGACGCCGAAGGCCGGCTCGCGCGTCTCCTTGCCGGGCAAAGGGTGAGTCGTGGCCTCGGCGCTCACTGCCAGAAGCGCATTGCCCTCGGTCTGCCAGCGCCCGATCTCGAGGCCGCGCACGGAGAAGACGTACTCGCGCGGCTTGAGGCGCAGGTTGTCAGAGATGTGAATGGGCGGCACGAGGAAGCCCAGCTCGCCGGCCAGATGACGGCGCAGCGTGCGGACACGGGCAAGCATCTGGCCTCCCTGTTTTTCATCGACCAGCGGGATTAACTGGAAGCCGATTTCGAGGCTGAGGTCGTCCATCTTGAGCAGCCCGGCGAGATTTTCCACCTGTGTCTTGTCGGCGGCTTTCTGCCCTGCCTCGGAGGTTGGGACAGAGGCGGGCGCGGCTTTGCTCATCCGTTTTCCCAGCCACGCCAGTGCAACGGCGAACAGGAGAAAGACGATCTTCGGAAGACCGGGAACGAGACACAATGCGGCCATCACGCCGCTGGCGACGTAGAGCGTGGTTCCCTTGCGAAAGAGCTGCGCGCCTAACTCCGTGCTCAGGGCTCCGGCGGAGGAGGCGCGGGTGAGCACGATGCCTCCGGCGACCGAGACCAGCAGCGACGGGATCATGGTGACCAGACCGTCGCCTACGGTGAGGATGGTGTAGGTACGGACCGCCTCGCTGAGCGCGACGCCCTGCTGGATGGTTCCGATGAGCAGTCCGGCGATGATGTTGATGGCGGTGATGAGGATGGTGGCGAGCGAGTCGCGCTGACTGAAGCGCGCCGCGCCGTCCATTGCGCCGTAGAATTCCGCCTCCTGCGCGATGGCCTGACGGCGGCTGCGCGCCGTGGCCTCGTCGATGAGGCCGGCATTCATGTCGGCGTCGATGGCCATCTGCTTCCCGGGGAGCGCATCGAGGGTGAAGCGCGCGGTGACCTCGGCGGTGCGCACGGCTCCGTGGCTTACGACCAGAAACTGGATGGCGATAAGGGCGAGAAAGAGCACGAATCCGACGACGTAGTTGCCGCCGACTACAAACTGTCCGAAGGCCTCGATGACATTGCCTGCCGCCGCCGTGCCTTCGCTGCCGTGGAGCAGAATGCGGCGGCTGGAGGCGATGTTGAGCGAGAGACGGAAGAGAGTGAGCAGAAGCAGCAGCGTGGGAAAGACGGAGAAATCGACGGCTTTGCGCACCTGTACAGCGGAGAGAAAGACCAGCACCGAAGCGGCCATCGAACAGGCCAGCAACATGTCCATGAGGAAAGCGGGGACAGGTACCAGCATCACGAAGATGATGCTGATGGCGCCGATCGGCAGGGCCAGCTCTTTGAAGCGGCTCATCAGGCCGGAACCTCGTCCGGCGGAGGAAGGAGCGTAGGCGGTCTTTTGCGTTGTCTTCGCTGCGCCCGCGGGTGCCGAGGTAGTGGTGGTGCTCATAGCTTCTCCTTGTGCTGCTCCGAGTGTTCTTGCGGCGCGGATCGGGCCGATGGGTGCTGCGTTTGCTGCCGCGGCGGTAGGCGAAAGCGGGGTGGTTGGGGTCACGACTTCTCCTTGCGCGAAGTGGGCGCGGCTGCGGCAGGCGGGGTCGCTGCCTTCTGCCGTGCCTGCTCACGCTTGACTCGCTCCTCGACCTGCTGCCGGTAGAGGTAGGCGAGGATGGCGGCGACTGCGGAATAAAGATCGAAAGGGATGGCTCGTCCCTCCTCGACGTAGCGATAGAGAGAGCGGGCGAGCGGCGGATTTTCGATGATGGGAACGCCGGCCCAGCGCGCGTCGCTCTTGATCTGCTCGGCCAGCAGGTCGCGCCCTTTGGCCAGCACCCGGGGCGGCTCCATAGTGTCAAAGTCGAAACTCAGGGCGACGGCATAGTGGGTTGGATTGGTGATGACAACGGAGGCGCGGCTTACATCGGCTTTTCTCTGGCGGCGGCGCATCTGGCGGCGCAGAGAGCGAATTTTGCCGCGAATCTGCGGATTGCCTTCGGTCTGCTTGTACTCCTCGCGCATCTCCTGGCGCGACATCTTGAGGCGGCTCTCCCAGCTTCGCCACTCGACCAGATAATCGACCGCCGACCATGCGAATAGAACGCAGGAGGTATCGAGCAGAATGCCGTAGACGGTCGAGAACATGCTGGGCAGCCGCTCGACGCTCAGGGGAGGGATGAGGGCCTGATTCTGCACTTTGCGAATGGCAAGCGCGAGCAGGATGGCTGCGGGTATGAGAGATTTCGCCAAACGGGTGAGGCCGCGCAGCGAGAAGAGATTCTTGAGATTGGTGGCGGGATTGATGCGCTCCCACTTCGGCTGCAGCGCCTCGGCCTGAAATTGCACGCCACCGCCCTGCGCGATGCCGACCAGCAGCGTTGCTCCGGTAACAAGAGCGAAGAGCAGGAGCAGCGGGGAGAGCAGAATGACCATCCCGTGACGAATGGCGAGCATAGTCTGCGCCGCACGGTCGTCTGTCCACGCGTTCGGCATGCCGAGGTCGAGGAAGGTTTGATACAGAGCAGCCCAGCCGCCAGACCACTTTTCCGTAAGCTGGCCCAGCGCGAGAACTCCGGCGATGGTTCCCGAAGCGCCGACCAGCTCGCGGCTGCGGACGCGATCTCCCTTCTCCGCCGCCTGCTGCCGCTTTCGCGGAGTGGCTTTTTCTGTGCGGTCGTCGCTCATCGTATCGTCACCGCATGCCGCAGCACTTGCTCGACTCCATCGAGCAGGAGAGAAAAACGCGATTCGAGAAAGCGCGGCCAGAGCGCGAGCGAGCCGATCAGCACGACGTACCCGAGCATGGTCTTGGCCGGAACCGCGATCATCATGACCGGCAACTGCGGCGAGAGCTTGCCCACCACCGAGATGACGACTTCAACCAGCAGAGTCGCAGCCATGACCGGCGCGGCCAGTTGCAGGCTGGCGAAGAAGACTCCGCTCATTGCGGTAACCAGCGCGAGTCCGGCATGCGCATTGAAGAAGAGATCGCCTACGGGTGCGTCGCGGAAGCTGCGCAGAAAAGCGAGCAGCATGGTGCGGTGCAGCCCCGCTCCGAGCACGACCAGCGTTCCCAGCAGGGTGAACATCTGCCCCAGCAGCGGCGTCTGAATCTGCGAGTTGGGGTCGAGCAGGTTGACCAGCGAGAAGCTGAACTGGAAGCCAAGCAGTTGACCGGTAAAGAGCAGAATTTCATTCAGCAGGCTGAGTCCCAGTCCGAAGACAAGGCCCACGGCCAGCTCGCCCAGCACCGGCATGACTCCCAGGTCGGCGTGCGCCAAAGGAAGAGCGGAAACCACCGGAGCGAGCAGAAAGGATACGGCGAGCACGAAGACCACTTTGACGCGCGCCGGGATGGCGTCGGAGGAGAATACCGGCGCGAAGACCATGAGGCCGCTGAGGCGCACGATGACCAGCACCATCGCGGAGAGAAAGCGCGGCCAGTCGAGGTTTTTGAGAAGCGGCGCGGTCGGCATCGGTTATCCCAGATAGCGGTGAAAATCGGTGAAGAGCTGCACGGTGTATTCGACCAGCCGCCGCGCGAACCAGGGCAGCGCGACCATCGTCAGCGTGACGACGATCAGGAGGCGCGGCACGGCAGTCAGCGTCTGCTCCTGGAGGGAGGTCAGCGTTTGAAAGAGGCTAAGCGCAAAGCTGGTGAGGCTGGCGGCGATCAACACCGGCGCGCTTACGAGGAGCGCCTCGCGCAGCAGATTTCGCATGAGTTCAACGGCCTGATCGGTTCCCATACACCTCTTTTCGTTCAAAGCTTTTTAAATCGGTTGGAAAACTTTCTAAAAACTCTTGAGCAGCGAGCCGGCCAGCAAGTGCCAGCCGTCGGCCATGACAAAGAGCAGTATCTTGAGTGGCGTTGAGATGACGACCGGTGGCAACTGGTACATGCCGATCGAGGTGGTGATGGAGGCGACGACCATGTCCACCAGCAGAAATGGAAGAAAGAGAACCGCTCCGATCTCGAAGCCGGCCTTGAGCTCCGACAGCATGTAGGCCGGCACCACAACGCGCAGCGGCAGGTCCTGGGGTTTTGCCGGACGCCCGACGAGCGCTGCCGACGTAAACAGCGCGAGATCTTTTTCGCGCGCGTAGCGCAGCATGTAAAGGCGCGGCGGATCGGAGCCTCGCTCGATGGCCTCCCATCCGGAGATCTTACCCTGCTGAAAAGGTTCGACCGCCTGATGCTGCACGTCGAGCAGCACGGGCTGCATGAGAAACCAGGTCATCATCAGGCCGAGGCCCATCAGCACCTGATTGCTGGGCGCGGTCTGCGTGCCGAGCGCCTGACGCAGGAAATGAAAGACAACCAGCAGGCGCACCATCGGCGTCATCGACAGGACGATGGCGGGGAGCAGCGTGAGCAGCGTGAGGGTGAAGACAATGGTCCACGGAATGGAGTTGTTGCTCAGCGCATGGGCATCGAGACCCGGCAGCGGAAGCAGGCTGGCCGCCTTCATTGCAAGCAGAACGCTCATGCTTCACGCTCTTTGCGGGAGCGGCGAACCGCCCTGGGAGAGGAAATTTTCACCAGCGGCCCGATGGTATCGCCGGCCGTGGCAACAAGAAAACGCTGACCGTGACAGCGCACGACCAGCAGAGATTTTTTAGGCCCGATCGTTACCCGCTCTTCGACTGCGAGGGCGCGCTCGGCAGCGTCGGTGGAGGACACAAATCTTTTGAACAGCCCGCGAACAGCCTTCCGGAGATGCTGCGCCAGCGGCGAGTCTCCGGCGAAGTTCGGCAGTTGTGCAGCCATGGTTTTTGCGGACATTTTCTTCTTCCCGTTCCTGTTCTTTAGCCGAGGCGCGTAACGCGCACTGCCAGCTTTTGGTCGACAACTTCAAATTCGGTCCACACCAGTTGCACGCCTCCGCACCATACCGGCACGTCTTCGGCGTGTGGCCAGCGGCTCTCAAGAACCGCGCCCTTTTCGAGCGCGAGCAGATCCTGAACGCGGAAGGAGGGGATGGGGATGGTCACATCCAACTGCATGGGGAGACCGGCAAGCGGCGATCCTTCGGCCAGGGGCTTCGTGGCTGGGTGGGATAGGTCTTTGATGCCACCCGGGGCATCGCCTTGCACCAGAAGCGCAGAGCCCGTGTGCACGGAGCTGGCTCCTTCGGTTGCGTTGCCGGGAGAGAGAGAGGATGTGGCTTCGTCGGGCATGATGCCCGGAACGGTGCAGTTCGATGACCGGAATTGGGACAGAGAAGATTAGAGAAAATTAAGAATCAGCAGCCGGAGGGCTTTGCGTTGCCCTCCGGCGTGGCTGGATTAGTGAATCATGTTGATGGTGTCCTGCGAGACGGTATCGAAGGTGGTGATGGCTTTGGAGCTGGCCTCGTAGGCCTGCTGCGCGATGATGAGGTTGGAGAATTCGGTCGAGATGTTCACGTTCGACGCCTCCAGCGCCTCGTCCTGAATCGTGCCCAGGCCGCCGGTTCCGGCCACGCCCACACTCGCGGTTCCGGAGGCCAGCGTTGTCTGATAGAGATTGCCTCCCTCGACGCTCAGGCCTTCGGGATTGATCACGTTCGCCAGCGCTACCTGGCCCACGGGAGACGACAGGCCGTTGCTGAACGTGGCCGAGATCACCCCGGCGGAGGAGACGGTAAAGCCCGAATACTCGCCGCTGGCATAGCCGTCCTGGTTGGTCGCAGTCACATCGGATCCCGAGCCATTTCCGGAGAACTGGCTGATGGTCGGCTGCCCGCTGGCGTTCGCCAGGTTCCAGTTGAAGTTCATATTGTTCGCGCCGTCGGAGAGTCCGGTAAAGCTGATCGGCAGAGTGGTTGGGGTGGTGGTGAGGTTGCCGTTCGCGTCGAAGGTAAGCGTGCCGGTCAGCCCGGTTCCTCCGGTCGCGGCTCCTGCGGGAACCGCGATACTGTAGTTCCAGGTGCCGCCTCCGGCGTTGGTGAAGGCCACCGTCGCCTCCTGCGGATTGCCCAGCGAATCATACAACTTGACCTGGGCGGGCACGGTTGTTCCCACCGCTGCCGAGGAATCCAGGTTGGCGGTAATCGACATATTCTGCGTGGCCGCCGGCTGCTCCGACTGGTTCACCGGGAGCTGGATCGGCGCCAGCGGCGCATTGGTGTCCACGGCTCCATTGACCACCGGATAGCCCATCACGTTCAGGCCGCCAGCTGTCGTCAAATTGCCGGTGGCGCTTACCGTGAAGCTGCCGTCGCGCGTGTATTCGGTGGTGTTGCCGTCCTGCACGACGAAGAAGCCGGCTCCGGTGGTGCCGCCGATGGCCATATCGTCCTGGTTGCCGGTGGAGTTGATGCTGCCTTCGGTGAAATCGGTCGAAGTCGACGCCACCTGCGTGCCTGCTCCCACTTCGAGCGGATTGCCGGAGCCGGACTCGCCGATCTGCTGGTAGAACAGATCGCTGAAGCTCACGTCCTGGCTCTTGAAGGCGGTGGTGTTCATGTTGGCAAGGTTGTTGGCAATGCTGTTGAGCGCCGTCGTAGACGACTCAAGCCCGGTCAGTGGAATGGAAAACGAGGACATAAACTCTCCTTGGGTAGTGCGTTTTTAAGTGCGTGCGTTTGACTGCATTTGATTTCTACTTCCGTTCCGCGTTCGCTTTGAGGCGCGCGGCAAACTGCTCGAAGGCCTGGCTCTGACTGGACGGAGTCTGCCCGGTTCCGGCCGAATGGTTCGGACTAGCGAGCGCGTCCGCTACGGTTTCCGCAGCGGCCTGCGACTTCGCATTTGAGGTCGAACTGAGATTGCCGACGGCTGCCGTGACCGGAGTTTTCGCCTGAGCCGACGCCGGTGTTACGTTTCCTGTCGCGGACGTGCTTTGCGGCGCGCTGGTCGAAGCCGTCACGCCGTCGAGCGTCTGGTTGATCTGCGCCAGCTCCTGCAACATGCCGTTGCTTGAGCCGGTCAGCGTGGGTCCACCGTCCATGGTCTGGTTCATCTGAATCTGCTGCTGGAGGCTGTTGACCTGGACGAGCTGGTCGACATATTCGTTGGGATCGGTGTTGGCCGTCGGGTCCTGATTCTGGAGTTCGGTCACCAGCAATTGAAGAAAATCGTTGGCCGTGATGGTGGCCGTCGAGGTGGCGGAGTTGGACGACGACTGCGAACCTGAGGTTGCGGCGTTCGCTGTGACTCCGGATGCAGTGGCCGGCAGCGCCTGAAAGGGCGGGGCTGCGGTGGGATTGTTTGAAATCTGCATGGTTTCCTTTCTGACTGCTGCTATGGTTTAGAGTTCCCTGCCGACTCAGGCACGGATGCTGATGTAGGAGACGGGCCGGAGAGAGGAGCCTGCGTCCTCGATTCCCGGCTGTAGCAATCCTGAAGTGAGAAATCCGGGTGAGACGCCGGTGTGTTGCGCTGCCGCGCCCTGACTGCCTGAATTGGGATGATTGGGATTTTGCGCGCCCGATCCGCTGTTGCCTGATCCGTTCCCTGGACCGCTGCCCGAATTTCCTCCCGGCATCTGCTGTTGCACGGCGAGCGTGCCGACCCTTACGTCGCGCTCGTGCAGGTACTGCGTCATTGCCGGTAGCTGCGCCGCAAGAGTGGCGTGAGTCTGGCTGGAGGTTGTGACCAGGGTCGCGGCAAGCTGCCCGGCTGTGTTCTGCGTCTTGATTTCGATCCACCCTAAGTCCGGGTCGCGAACGCCGACCGCGACGTGCTGCGCTCCAGAGTGGAGCACCACCGGGGCTGCGCCCTGATCGATCTTTTCATAAAGACTTGTCGCAACATTTGCGGGAGGATTTGTGGATGCGGACGGCGCGGCCCCGGATGGTTGCTCCATCCTCGACGGCGAGGGTGAAAGAGATCCGGCGTCGATCGAGTGCGCTTCGGCAGGAGTTGCGGAAGAGGCCGCAGTTGCTCCGCCAGCCGTCTGCTCTGCTGGGGCGTGCGCATTCTGCTGGGCGACGGAGCTGTGCGGCAACGCCGACGAGGGTGATTCTTTGGACGAAGCACTACCGTCCGCCGCAGTATGTGCTGATTGTTGAGTGGCAGCCCCGGCAACTGACGAAGCCGAGGATGGGGTCTGGTTCCCGGTGACCTGCTGCGTCCCCTGCGCCAGCGGTACGGCTGAGTGGTCTTCCGCGGATCCGCTCTGAGGTGGAACACTCGAACCGGCTTCGGCATCTCTTTCTTCTGTTGGCTTCGCCATGTTAACGGCGCTGGTTCCGCGATTTCCGTTCGTCGCCGCGGAGGTCTGTCCCAAAGCCGATGAGGCGGTCGTGGATTGCGCGGCACGTGGAGGGATTTGAGAAGAGATAACGGGAAGAACAGATTGCGCAACGAGCTGCCCGGTGGCAGCAAGCGGAGTTTCGCTTTCTTTATTGCGCGGCTTGCTGACCTGACTATTTTCACTCGCCTTGTGTGGAGAACCGATTGTCGTCCTTTGAGACAGGGAGGCTGTGTCTTTCGATTCTGCCGCTAATGAGGAAAGGCTCACCTCCGACGCCTCTGCGAGAGTTTGGACTGCGTTGCCCACAGTGTTTGCAGCCGAGGGCGATTGGCTCTGCGAAGGGATTTGCGATGAAGCCTGGGATGAAACTGGGGTGATCGCGGTGGCAGACGCAGACTCCGCTTGCTCGGTTAGCGCCTGTTCCGTGAGCGACGAGGCTTCCGTCTTGTGGCTGGGCTCTGGCGCGGCATTTGTTTCGTTGCTCTTTGCTGTTGTTACTGCGGGTTTTGGAGACGGGGCTGGAAACGCGACCGGGAGCGCCCCGGTCTGTTCGCGAAACAGCTCGCTAAATTTCTGCGTAGAAGCGGTTGCACTCACAGGTGCGCCGGCCCGTTCGAGCAACGCTGGTGAAGCCGAGGCCGGAAGCGCCGTTATGTGCGCGGCAAGGGGCATGTTTCTTTTCCTCGCTGGAGACTATGCAGGTTTGCGGCCAGAATCGGCGGCCTTTGGGGGCGACCAGGTAAGAGCTTTCTCAGGATTCCGGTTCATTTCTCTGGCTCTGCTGTGTTGCCGCGCCTGCTTCATGCCGAACCAGTCGTCAAGTTCGCGCTGTGTCCGACGCTCCTGCTCTTCTCTCAGGCGCGCCTTTTCCGCATCGAGGACGCTTTCCACCTGCTGCCGCTCCTTGCGGCGCTCGAAAAACTCCTCGCGGCCGAGCGCAACTTTGCGCGCCGAGGCCTGCGCCAGCGGCTCCAGTTGCCGATCGCGCCATGCGGCTGATTCCGCATTCATCCATTCCGTGGTTCTTTGCTCTGCCTGCTCGTGCGCGGGGCCGTCTTCACATATCTTTATGAGCGCCTGTTCCCGACTCTCGCGAATACTCTCGCGCTCGCGCAGTTGCGCGCGGTCAATGCGGGCGGCGAGCGCGGCCCGGCGCTCCAGTTCCATGCGGCTCGATTCTTCGAGCAGCGTGCGGAGCTTCAACAGGCGTGCGAGGGCAGCGGCCATCTCACAACCCCGCGGCCAGCGCGGTCAGCCGGGTGACGCTGGACGAAAGCGAAACCTCTTCGCGGGAGTCCTGCTCAAGGTAGGAGCGCAGTGCCTGGCGCGAGCGCAGGGCGCGGTCGAGATCGGTATCGGTCCCCGGCTTGTAGGCTCCGATGCGAACCAGATCTTCGGAGCGCGCATAGACGGCCAGCATGCGGCGCACAGCAGATGCGGCCTGCTTATGCTCGGGCGTAACGACGGAGGGCATGAGGCGGCTGATGGAATCGAGAATCTGAATGGGTGGATACCACCCCTCGGAGGCGAGTGCACGGGAGAGGAGTACGTGTCCGTCAAGAAAGGAGCGCACCGCGTCCACCAAGGGGTCCTGCTGATCGTCGCCCTCCATCAGCACGGTGTAAAAGGCGGTGATGCTGCCCCTACGAAACTGCCCGGCGCGCTCGATCAGCCGCGCGAGGCGATTGAAGACCGAGGGCGTGTATCCCTTGGCCGTGGGTGGCTCGCCCGCGGCGAGGCCAACCTCGCGCGCGGCCATGGCGAAGCGCGTGAGCGAGTCGAGCACCAGCAAAACGTGCTTGCCCTGCGCGGCAAAATACTCGGCCACACTGGTTGCAGCCAGCGCCGCGCGCATGCGCAGCAAGGGCGACTGGTCAGAAGTCGAGACGAGCACTACCGATCGGCGCCGTCCCTCCTCGCCTAAACTTTCTTCGAGAAACTCTCCCACTTCGCGTCCGCGTTCGCCGACCAGGCCGACGACTATAACCTCCGCCTCGCTGTTGCGCGTCATCATGCCGATCAGCGTGCTCTTGCCTACGCCCGATCCGCCGAAGATTCCCACTCTCTGTCCGCGTCCTACGGTAAGAAGGCCGTCGATGGCGCGGATGCCGGTGCCGAGCGGGATGCGGATAGGTGCGCGATCGAGCGGTTGCGGGGCCGCGCCTTCGAGCGGAACAGCAGCGCGCAGCGCTGGACGGCACCCGCCATCCATGGGCTGGCCGAGAGCATTCAAGACTCTGCCGATAAGGGCGTCACCGACTTCGAGGTGCGGCATGATGCCGAGGCCTTCGACCGCATCGCCGTAACGGATGCCTTCGGAGGATTCGACCGGCATCGAGATCACGTTGGTCCCGTGAAAGCCGATCACTTCCACCAGGTGCCGCGCGCCCGCTCCATCGACGATCTCGCAGCACTCGCCTACCGAGCTCAGCGGACCCGCCGACTCGATGGTCTGGCCCAGGGCTTCGAGCACGCGTCCGCGCCAGCGCCAGGCGGGCCGCTGTTTGAGGCGCGAGAAATAAGTGCTGAGAAGTTCCATCTCTATCGCATCTGGTCCCGCGCGGGAGATTCGGTTGCGCTGGACTGCTCGCGTTGCTCGAGTAGGTCAAAGAAGCCGCGCTCGATCTCGGCCAACTGGCTGCGTACTCCGAGATCGACGCTGCCCAGATGCGTTTCGAGCAGGCATTCGCCGGCGGCCAGCGTATCCTCGGCAATCACTTCGGGGTGTAACGGAAGGTTCGGCATCAGGCGCAGCATCTCGCGCCACATCTCGTGCTCCGATGCCGGAACCTTGAGGCGGACTTCGGTCGTATCGGCGAGTTGGCCAAGCGCCACGCGCACGGCTCCTGCAAGCAGGAGCGGATCCATCAGGGTCTCACGATGCAGCACACGCGCGGCGATGGCCAGCGCCAGCCGTACCACCTCCTGCTCTACCTGCGCCAGATAGCGATCCCGGCTCCCGGTGAACTCTTTGAGCGCCGCAGTCAATGCCTGAGCCGCGGCCGAAACGCGCGTCGAGTGCTCCCCGCGTTCACTGTTTCTGCCCGACTCGCGGGCTTCGATACGCGCCGCCTGAATTTCTACCTCGAAGCTGCGCGAGCGTTCTTCGAGTTCAGCCTCAAGTTCGCAGATGCGCCCCTGCAGCGCCTGAGGGTCTGCAGAGACCGCCGCTCCGCCCGGGCCTTCAGCAGAGTCGGATGGCGCGAGACCTGCGGCCACGATGGCGCGGTACTCCATGCGATGAATAATCGCGGAAGCGATTTTAGCCTGTGTCTGTTCGAGCATCTTTTGTCCCTGCGCGTGCTGCGCTTTACTGTTTCTTTGTTTCGGCCAATCTTTGTTTGGCTCTACATGATCAAGTCGTCGCCCTGTTCCAGCTTGAGGATGACCTTGCCTTCCGACTCCAGCCGTCGCGCCAGGTTGAGAATCTCCTGTTGCGCAGCTGCCACTTCTCTGGTGCGTACCGGCCCGAGCACTTCCATGTCATCCTTCAGCATGTCCACTGCGCGGGAGCTCATGGCGCGGAAGACGTGCGCCTTCAGGTCGTCTTTGGCTCCGCGCAGCGCCAGCGCCAGTTGACGCTTGTCGATCGCCGACATGATTTCGCGCATGCTGGCGGCCGGGATGGTCACCAGATCTTCAAAGGTGAACATCAGATTGCGGATATTCAGAGCCATCTCCGGATCGGTGTCTTCAATCTGCTCAAGAATCTTCTTGGCCTGCTCGGCGTCCTGCCGGTTGAGCAGATCGGCAACCGCCTTGAAGCCCGAATAGGCCTTGCGGCTGGTGTCGCCGACGGTTTCCAGTCTCTTGTGCAGAATGACGGCGACCTTCTGCGCCATCTCCGGCGAGAATTGCCGCATGGCCGCTAGCCTCCGAATCGCATCCACACGATGTTCCGGCGCCAGGCTGTCGAGTACCTGCGCGGCGCGGCGCGGGTCGAGGTGCGCGAGAACCAGCGCGACCGTCTGCGCGTGCTCACCGTCGAGAAATTTTCCCAGCTGCGAGGGATCCACGCGCTGCAACATGGACAGGTTGCCGTGGCTGGCCTCCTGCGCGCGCTTGACCAGCGCCAGCAAGTCTTCCGCCCGCTGCTTGCCGAAGGAGTCGATCAGCAGGCGAGTCGCGTACTCGAGGCCCCCGTGCATCATGAACTGCTGGGTCTCCAGCATCTCGTAGAACTCTTCGACCACCTCGAAGGAAAGGTTGGGCGAGATATTCCTCAGCTCCGCCAGCTCCTCGGTGACGCGCTGCACATCGGCCTCGGGCAGATTCTGAATGATCTTCTTACCCAGCTCGTCGCCGACAGCAACCATGAGAATGGCGGCTTTGCGCACTCCGGGCAGCCCCGAAGTGAGCGAGTGCAGCCGGTCTTGCGCGGCGGCATTGGGCGGCGGCGTGAGGCTGGTAGAAGCAGCGGGCGGATTGGCTGGCGATGTCGAGGGCGGCAAATTGGGCTGTGTGCTCATGGTTTCCGTCGTTATTCGGTGTGAATCCAGCTCTGCAACAGGCGCGTGCTCTGCGCCGGCTCGCGCCGCAGGTGATCGGTCACCTGGTCGAAGACCATCTGCATGTGCTGTTTCTGTTTGTCCGAGGCAAGCTGCTCAGCGGTGGGAGGCGCCTCGATTCCGGCCGCCAAGGTTGCCGATTCCGCGGGCGCCTGCAGCGCGTGCGTTACACCGGGATGCACAGCAGCCATGATGGGGCGCACGACAAAAATCAGGAGCGCGAGCATGGCCAGGAGAATGGTTCCGTACTTGAGCAGGGGCGCAAAATTAGAGGCGGCGTTAAGCATACGCTGGCTCAACGGCGGTTGCGGTGAAGTTTGATCGTCGAACGGAAGGTCTTCGACGCTGACCGTGTCTCCGCGCGTTGCGTCATAGCCGATTACGGCCTCGGCCAATTCGCTGAGGCGCTTCATCTCCTCGGGGCTGCGCGGCTGCCAGCTTACCTGCTTGCCGTTTGCGACCATGCGCTGGTTGATCAGCACGGCGGCGGTAATACGGCGCACCTTGCCCGCGCCCTGCGTGGTGTGGCGCACCTTTTTCGACGCTCCGTAGGTTCCGCTCTCCTGTTTCTCGCTCTGCATTTCGAGCGTTGATGTGGGATAGACCGGCGGCTTGGTGTTGGGCGCGTTGCTGGCGGTGCCGGGAACTCCGGCGACCGCTGGCGGGCCGCCTGCCGTCTGTTCAGTGCGCTGCATGGAGAGCGTGACCACATTGCTGGGATCGTAGGTCTCGTCTACTTCATCGGCTGTGGAGGTATCGTAGTCTACGTTGACCGATGCTCGGACATTGCCTTCGCCGGCCACAGGCTCCAGCGTTTCAATCAGTTTGGCCGCCAGTTCCTGCTCGTGCGCGTCATCCTGCGCGCTTCCTGTTTTCATGCCCAGCTGCCGGCCTGAAGAATCAACCAGGGTCACGTTCTCCGGATGCAGATCGTCCACGGCGCTGGCTACAAGGTTGCGAATGGAGGCAGCCTCTTCGTCGGAGAGGGTCCGCCGCCGCAGCGTCAGCACCACGGAGGCCTTGGCGTCGCGCTGCTCGTCACTGAAAAGCGAGTCATGCGGCATGACCAGATGCACGCGCGAGCTTTCGACATCGGACAATGTGTCGATGGTGTGTTCGAGTTCGCCCTCAAGAGCGCGCTGGTAGTTCACCTTTTCATCGAACTCCGAGCCCACCCAGTTCGGCTTGTCGAAAAGCTCAAACCCCATGCGTCCGCTGCGCGGGCCACCCTTGGCCGTCGTCACCAGACGCGCCTTGTCGAGAGTGTCGGAGGAAACGCGGAGGGCGGTGCCGTCAGGAGAAACGTCGAAGGGAATGTTGGCCGCCGTCAGCTCCGCGGCCATTTCGCGCGCGTCTTCAGAGTCGAGCCCGGCGTAGAGCGTGCGCCAGTCAGTGCGCGTGGCATACCAGCCGAGCCCGAGCGCGCAAAGCAGCAGAAATACCGTGGCGCTGCCAAGCCATTTCTTCCTTGCCGGGTCGAGCTGCCGGAACCGCGCCGCGATGTCCGAGGCAAACGCCATCGCGCGCTGTTCCAGACTCTGGCCGCCCGCGGCGGTTGTCAATTGCTGATTTCCGTCCATTGATTCGTTTTCCCGTAAGCGATCCGCTCAAAAATTCTGTACCGCGGCAGATTCAAAACTGCATCTGCATAACCTGCTGATAGGCGGCGACCGCCTTGCTGCGCACCGCGAGCGCCATCTCAAAGGACATGTCGGCCTTCTGCGTGGCGATCATGGCCTGATGCACGTCCACACCCTGGCCGGTCATCAGTCCCTGGACGGAGCTCGCAGCCTGGTCCTCAAGATTCTGCACCGAACCGATGGCGTTCGTGAGCAATCCGGCGAAGGGCGCTCCACCGGTTGCCGCGGCTCCGGTCTGCGCTCCGGTTTGGGCTGCGGTCTGGGCTGCGGTCTGGGAAAAAAGGTCGTCTCCGGTTGCGCCTGCGATTGCGTTGGAAATCGAAGCTGTCTGCATGAAACTTTCTCCTTGCTGCAATTACTTCAGAATGTCGAGCGACGCATCGATCATGCCCTTGGTCGCCTGTACTGCCGAGCTGTTCAGACCGTAGGCGCGGGTTGCGCTCATCATGTCGACCATCTCGGTCAGCGGGTTGATATCCGGATACTCGACGTATCCGTCCTTGTCCGCATCGGGATGTTGCGGATCATAGCGCCGCAGCCCGGGAGTTTTGTCTGAGACCACGGCAGACACTTTCACGCCGCCTACGTCACCGTTGCTTTCCGAGAGCAGATGATTGGCGAAGACTCCCTGATCGGAGGCTTCGGACTGAAAGACCACCTGCTGACGGCGATAAGGGCCGCCCTCCGGCGTGCGCGTGGTTTCGGCGTTCGCCATGTTTGAGGCGACCACCTCGGCGCGCATGCGCTCGGCCTGCAGGGCTGATCCGCTCACTTCCATCAATCCGAACAGATTCATTTCTCTCCCCTTACTTATCCGCGTGAATCGCGTCCATGACGCGCGTGAACTCATTTTTCAGCAGTTCTTCGCCGGTGCGAAACTGCAACTGGGCTTCCGCTATCTTCATGCCTTCGCGGTCCATCGACACGTTGTTGCCGTCGGGCCGCTCAACGAGGCCGTCCACTTTCACTACCGAGACACCGGAGCCCGGCCGGACTGATTTGGCATCGCTCTTCCGGCTGGCCAGCCCCTCGCCGATCGACCGCTCCATCTCGTCGGCAAAATCGAAGCCTACGGTCCTGTAGCCGGGAACGTCGACGTTGGCCATGTTCTGCGCGGTCAGCTTCAGTTCCAGCCCGGAGAGATCGAGATACCTGGTGAGTTCGTCGCTCAGTGGCGTGGTAATGTTCATCGCTTCTTCCTTTCCCGCAGTTTCTGCGAGACGCTTGCTGCGGTTCTTTTCTTCACTCATTGCAGGAGGTGAACCAATTGGCCGAATGCCACGTTAGAAAACTCTTAGAAAGCCGCGGCACAATCGCCGAATTCAATCTCTTCCGCCGCTATCTCCGGACGATCTTCGGCCAGAATCGAGGCGCGCTCGAGTACATGCTCCAGTTCGCGGATGTTGCCGGGCCACTTATGCGCGGCGAGCAACCGCATCGCATCCGGACTGATGCTCCTGGCCGGACCGCGCTCACCGAGACGCGCAAGAAAGTGTTCGACCAGGCGAGGCAGATCCTCTTCATGATCCGCGAGGGGCGGAGTGTAAATGAGGAAGACCGCGAGCCGGTAGTAAAGATCGGCCCGGAAGGTTCCCTCAGACGCGAGTTGTGCCAGCGGGCGGTGGGTTGCCGCGATGATGCGCGCATCCACCTTCACCGGCTCGTTCTCGCCCACGCGCTGAAGCTCTCCACTCTCCACGAAGCGCAGGAGCTTCGATTGCAGGGCGAGCGGCATCTCTCCTATTTCGTCGAGGAAGAGCGTTCCGCTCTGCGCGGCTTCGATTCTTCCAACCCTGCCCTGCACTGCTCCGGTGAAGGCGCCGCGGGTGTGTCCGAAGAGCTCTGCCTCGAGCAGCGTCTCAGGAATGGCAGCACAGTTGAGGGCGACGAAGGGCCGCGAGGACCGTGGGCTGAGGCGGTGCAAGGCGCGCGCCACCAGTTCCTTGCCGGTTCCGGTGGGGCCTTGCACCAGAACGGGCGTGCAATGCGGCGCGACCAGGCGGATGCGGCGGCTTACCCGCAGCATGGCGGGATGATCGCCGATGAACTCCGGCAGGCGGCAGGATGCATTCAACGCATACGCTGAAGCGGTTGCGAGCCTGCGGGCTGCGACCGTCGCCTTTCCTGAAGCTTCGCTGGACTCAAGTATCTGCTCGTCTACCGGTAGATCGAGCACCATTGGTCGGACGCGTATGTTGCGGCGGCGTGCGATCTCAGGCGCACTGGTCCACGCAGCGCCATCCGCGGGCCCGTCCCCGGGTCCGTCGGCGTCCTGGCCGCGGCGCAGCGCGAAGAGAATCTCATTGCGGCGCGGACTGCGTGTGACATTGCGCCGCGTCGGCGTGTCGCCGACCGTAACCAGGTCGATGCCCGGATGCAGTTTCTCGAATTCAGTGATGAACTCCTGAATCTCCAGATCGGGCAGCCACGAGTCGAGAATGACCGTTTCGGCCGGGGCGGCATCGAGATGGGCGAGGGCTTCGGCGCCTCCGGCGGCTTCGCGCACCTGCCATCGCAGGCCGGTCAGAGCGTCGCGCACGCGCTGGCGAAAGGAAAGATCGGCGCTGGCGAGAACTGCGGTTCGCGCCGCTGGTTGAGTTGGCCTGAGGTCTGGGGTTGCCATCGTGTTCTCCTTTGATCAGTTACAGTCTTTTGATCAATTGCAGTCTTTGCGTTTACCGCGGTTATTCAGGCGCGCAGGCCGATTGCGTATCCTTTGCCGCGCACGGTCTGAATCAGCGGCGCGTTTGCCGCGTTATGCAGCTTGCGCCGCAGGTAGTTCACATACACGTCCACTACATTTGTGTTGTCCGCCGGCTGCATCTTCCACACCTGCTCGAGCAGCGTGGCGCGCGATACGGCGCGGCCGCGGTTGAGCAGCAGATATTCGAGCAGCGCAAATTCCTTCACGGTCAGCGTAACCGGATGGCCCTCGCAGCTCACCGTGCGTTCCACGCGGCTTACCTCGAGAGATCCATGCCGCAGCAGCAGGCTGCCATCGCGCCGGCGGCGCAGAAGCGCTCGGATGCGGGCGCGCAGCTCGGCCAGCGAAAACGGCTTCAACATGCAATCGTCCGCGCCCAGGTCAAGACACTTGAGGCGTGTCTCCATTTCATTGCGGGCGGTAAGAATCAGCACCGGAAGATCCTCGGTTACGGAACGAAGAAAGCGCAGCACCTCGGTGCCATCCAGGCGCGGCATGTTCAGGTCGAGAATGGCGAGATCGGGTGTTTCCTCAAGAAAGTTATCCACGGCCGCCTGGCCGTCGCCAGCCAGCCGTACTTCATGACCGTCCGCCTCCAGCCCGCGCCTCAAAAACATTCCCAGCGCCTGATTGTCTTCCGCTACCAGAAACCGCATTTGCTCTCCGCAGCCCACCAATTGCGAGCTGTTCCCAATGTTCGTGAAGCAACCATCTCCTGTACGGGAACCGGACACAAGAACGAAAGGCGAAGAAAACCGCGGGCAGTTCGGGAGTGGGAATAGCCTGCTCCGAAGTCCCGAAATGGGAATGTCGACATTCGTCTCACAAAAAGAAACTGCGCGCGGTTCGCTTTTTATTCGCTATAATTCGCGCATGGCTATTACCCGCCGTCAAAAAGAGGTGCTCGATTTTATTTCGAGCTTTACGCAACGCAACGGCTACTCACCTTCTTATGAAGAGATTGCTCATGGGCTGGGCTTGCGTTCGCTGGCGACGGTGCATAAGCACATCACCAATCTTCACAACAAAGGGCTGCTGCAGAGAGAGCATAACCGCAGCCGCTCGATTGATGTGCTTCCTGCGCGCCCGAAAGCCAGGCCGAGCGAGCGTTTGCCGCTTGCAGGCCGCATCGCAGCGGGGCTGCCTTTGGAGGCAATGGAGACCTCGGAGACCATTTCGCTGGGCGACATTATTGGCAATCGCGACGCTTTCGCCCTGCAGGTGCGGGGGGAGTCGATGCGCGACGAACACATCGTGGATGGCGATTATGTTTTGGTCGAGCGCACACCGGCCGCTCGTGAAGGAGACATCGTCGTCGCTCTGGTGCGCGGCTCGGAGACCACTTTGAAGCGTTATTACTTGGAAGGCGCGGTGGTGCGGCTGCAACCTTCCAACGCCGAGATGGACCCGATTTATGTTCCGGCGGCTCAGGTAGCGATCCAAGGGCGGGTGTTGGGAGTGCTGCGGCGGTATTAGGGTGTGTTTCGAGCGTGGCGCTGGTTTCCTGCGTCTTCATCCTTTAGGATTGCGTTTGGCGGCTGACGCCGGGGATTGGAACTCAAGAATGAAATCGATATTGTTCTCTCTTGTTCGCAGACGGAAGCACCCACAGCGGGAAGCGGGTTTTACTTTGATGGAGCTTCTGATCGTGATCTCCATCATGCTCATCCTCATGCTGATCGCGATTCCGAACATGCTGAACCTGAAGAGCCAGGCCAATGAGACTTCGGCGATTCAGTCGCTTCATGCGATCTACGAAGCGCAGATCCAGTACCAGACGAACTATCCGGCGAACGGTTACGCGTGTTCGCTGACGGCCCTGGGCGGGGATGCCTCGGCCGGGGCGCCGAATCCGCAGGGCGCGCAACTGCTCCAGCATGATCTGGCGTCGGGACAAAAGGCGGGGTACACGTTCAACATCGTCAACTGCACCAAGGCAACGGTCAATAATCAGGACATGTATACCAGCTATGAGGCGGTTGCCGTGCCTCAGGCTGTGGGCAAAACGGGTCACAGAGGTTTTTGCATCGATCTGACAGGTGAGATTA
The DNA here is from genome assembly GCA_963743135.1 of uncultured Acidobacteriaceae bacterium. Classification (GTDB taxonomy): domain Bacteria; phylum Acidobacteriota; class Terriglobia; order Terriglobales; family Acidobacteriaceae; genus Silvibacterium. The sequence goes on along the minus strand of CAVUON010000005.1, from coordinate 244,090 downwards.
AGTCCGATCCGGCGGGCGGCACGAACTGCATCACCGCTTTGCAGTGAAGACTTCCTATCCAAGAAGCACGGGGCGCGGAAGCAAGGGGCGCGCGCTGGCGTTGATTTTGCTGGCTCCCGGTATTGTTTTGATCCTGCTTTCGGGTGTCGCGCGCGCACAGGCGCTATCCGCCGATGCCGTGGCCGCGCGGATCGATCAGCATTACAACTCGCTGCGGTCTCTTGAAGTTGATTTCACGCAGGAATACGAGGGCATGGGCATGGACCGCCGCGAGGCCGGAGTGCTGCTGCTGAAAAAACCAAACCGGATGCGCTGGACCTACTCGAAGCCTGTGGGAAAGCTCTTTGTCCTCGACGGCCATAACGGGTATTTCTACTCGCCGGGAGATACCACGGCGCAGCGGGTTCCGATCAAACAACTCGATGATTTGCGCTCACCTCTGCGACTGTTGCTAGGGCATACGAAGCTGGCGAAGGAGTTGACCGGCCTTGCGATTGCTCCTGCTGCCGATGGGGCGTACACGCTTACCGGAGTTCCGCGGGGGATGGAGAAGCGCGTGGCCGCCTTCAGCGTTACGGCGACGGCGGCGGGCGTGATCCAATCGATGCAGGTCGAGGAGACGGACGGGATTCGCAACACCTTCGTTTTTTCTGACGAGAAGCCGAACGTGGCGGCTCCTGACTCGGATTTTGTGTTTATGCCTGCGGCAGGCGTGCGGGTAGTAGATGGTATGCCTCCGGTGTAGGTGCTGGCCGCACGGGCACACGCGGGACTTCGCGTCCGGCGACACGCGCTTCGCGGGACTCGCCGTCCGGGCATACGCGCTTCGCGCCATTCTCATGCTAGTTTTTGTGACCCTCCCGTTGGTCGGGATACTATTTCCACAATGACGAATCAGGGTCGGGTGCGCGTGAGCATTGCTGCGCTGGTGATTCTCGTTGCAGGCGCGCTTTTGCTTGAGGCGCAGGATGTGAGATCGGGGCCGTGGGTGATGCAGTCGAGCGGGACGACGGCGGGATTGCGCGGAATTCATGCAGTGGGCGGCGGAGTGGCGTGGGCCAGCGGTACGGATGGTACGGTATTGCGCACAGAAGACAGCGGCTATATGTGGCAGAGCTGCGCCATGCCTCCGGGCGCTGAGAAGCTGGATTTTCGGGGCATCTGGGCTTGGGACGCGAACACGGCGGTGGCGATGTCGTCGGGGCCGGGGGATCTTTCGCGGATCTATAAGACTACGGATGGGTGTTCACACTGGACTTTGCTTTTCACAAACCCTGATAAGGATGGATTTTGGGACGCGATGGTGTTTCAAAATCAGGAAAAAGGCTCTCTTTTAGGCGATCCCGTAGGGGGTCGCTTCGTATTTCTCTCCACCGATGACGCTGGCAAGACATGGAAAAGATCTGGAGCAGCGGGACTTGAGGCCGGCGACGGCGTTATGGGCGCATTTGCCGCCAGCAACTCTTCCCTTCTGGCTGGCTCGCGAGAGCCGGTACTTTTCGGCACGGGCGGTGCCGATATTTATGCTCAGTCGCACACAGGAACCGTTGATTTCTCATCGAAGCCTGGAACACCGGTAAAGATGAGTGAGCGGTGGACCCGGACTTCGACACCGCTAAACGCGCAAGGCGATGCAGCAGGTATCTTCTCGCTGGGTTTTCATGAAGGCTCCATACCTGGATATGGATATACCGTCGTCGCTGTTGGCGGTGATTATGCAAAGCCTAACGAATCCGCTGGTACGGCAGCCTGGGCGATAGATGGTGTGCACTGGACGATAGCGGAAAAGCCTCCGCATGGATACCGGTCGGCTGTGGCGTGGGATGCTGACGCAAAAGCCTGGATTGCGGTTGGAACGAATGGCTCGGACGTGAGCTACGACGACGGGAAGACGTGGATCCCCGTCGACAGCGGAAACTGGAACGCTTTGAGCCTGCCTTGGGTGGTGGGACCGAAGGGGCGAATTGCCAAGCTGGACCCGGATAAGCTGCCGAAGAAGTAGATCTCCCTTTGAATTCCGCTGTTTGAACGGACTGCGCTGCGCTTGCGTCTATTGTGTGCGGGAACTGGTACCCTTAAAGTAGCGTCCAATGGCGGAATTTGTAATCAAGCTGGCCGACGAGCGCGGTCGTGTTCAGGAGCAGGTGCATAATGCCGCTTCGGCCGAGGAGTTGCGCCATCGTTTTTCTCAGGCCGGCTACTACATTTACTCGGTCAAACCGCGGGGACTGACGGGCAGCCAGCGCAAGACCAAGCTTGAGACTTTCATCATCTTCAATCAGCAGTTCCTGACGCTGGTTCGCGCGGGACTACCGATATTGGGTTCGCTCGAAATGCTGGCCAAGAGCCAGAAAAACGCCAACTTTGCGGGGCAGCTCCAGAATGTGGCTGCGCGCGTTCGCACTGGCGAGTCGATCTCATCGGCGTTTGAGGCGCAGGGCGGTTTTCCGGTGATTTATACAACGACGCTGCTGGCTGGCGAGCGAAGCGGCAATCTGGAAGAGGTTCTGGGACGGTTTCTGTCGTTCCAGCGCATTGCGCTGACCTTTCGCAAGAAACTGACGGCTTCGCTGATCTATCCGGCGGTGTTGATTACGCTGGTTTTTGGGCTGTTCATTTTTCTGATTTCGTTCGTGGTGCCGCGTTTCGCGCAGCTGTACGACCAGATCGGCAGCAAGCTGCCCGCGCTTACACTGGCTCTGCTGGTGGTGGGAAATGTTGCTCAGAAATATGTTCTTTATGTGCTTCCGGCGCTGGCTATCCTTGTTTATCTGCTCTATCGGTGGAGCAAAACCGAAGCGGGAGCAGACCGCATCGACAGAATTCGCATCAAGCTGCCTGTATTTGGAACTATCTGGCTGAAGTATCAAGTGGCCTTGTTTTCACGAACGCTTTCCACGCTGCTCAGCGGAGGACTTCCGCTGGTTCCATCCCTTGAAACGGCAGCGCGCTCGATTTCGAGCAGACGCATCTCACAGGCCGTCTTTTCTTCTGTGGTCAGCGTACGCGAGGGTCAAGGGCTTTCTGCGAGTCTGGAGGGCACGAAGGTGTTTCCGGCGCTGTCGGTGGAGATGATCGAAGTTGGCGAATCGACCGGCGCTTTGCCGCAGATGCTGAACTCGGTCGCGGAGTTTTTTGAAGAGGACGTGCAGACGGCGTTAACGGCTGCGATGTCGCTGATTGAGCCCGCGATTCTGATTGTGATGGGCGGCATGGTGGTGGTTATTTTGATTGCGTTGTACCTTCCACTGTTTTCAATGGCCAACGCAAGCAACTTCCGCTGAGGACTGGCCGTCCAGGCAATTGCTTCGCGTGGCCACTCCCGTTGGTCGTGGGGCAAGAGATTGGGGTAGCGGCATGGTAGCGGGAAGTGGGATTGAGGTAGGAGTTTATGGCAGAGGCACCGGTACTGACATTGCCGACAGAGCAGGACGAGACGGAACGCGCGCAGGCGCTGGCCCGGCGCTATCGTTCGGAGTTTGTCGATCTTAAGAACTTCCGCATCGAGCATGAGCTGTTCAAGAGCGTGCCGGTGGACATGATGTTCCGCTACAACTTTGTTCCGCTGGAGCAGCATGAGGACCGGCTGGTGATTGCTGTGAGCGATCCGAGCCGCCTGATGGTGATGGACGAGATTGCCGGGCTGCTAGGGCAGCGCATTTCGACGCGCGTGGCGACGCTTACACAGATTACCGATCTGCTGAAGAAGACGGAACAGTCGCAGCGTGTCCTGGATGAAGCGTCCGAGGGGTTGACGTTTGATGTTATTTCCTCGGAAGACAATGCGGATGAGAACATCTCGATCGAAAAGCTCACGTCGGAAGAAGACATCAGCCCGATCATCCGGCTGGTGGACACGACTATCTTTACCGCGCTCGAGCGCCGCGCCTCCGATATTCATATCGAGACGAATGACGATTCGCTGGTGGTGAAGTATCGCATCGACGGCGTGCTGCAACTGGCGATGGCGGCGATTGCGCGCGAGCATCATTCGACAATTCTGTCCCGCATCAAGGTAATGAGCGAGCTGGATATTGCGGAGCGCCGCGTTCCGCAGGACGGACGCTTCCGCGTGCGCTACAAGGGGCGGCTGATCGACTTCCGCGTATCCATCATGCCTACGGTTCACGGGGAGAACGCCGTGCTTCGCGTGCTCGATAAAGAATCGATGAGCGAGAAGTTCCACAATCTGACGCTGGACGTGGTGGGATTCCATGAAGACGATCTAAGGCGATTCCGCCGCTACATCCGCGAGCCTTATGGGATGGTGCTGGTGACCGGGCCGACGGGATCGGGTAAGACGACTACACTTTACGCGGCGCTGAATGAGATCAAGAGCGATGAGGACAAAATCATCACGATTGAAGATCCGGTGGAATATCAGATTCGCGGCATTACACAGATTCCGGTGAATGAGAAGAAGGGGCTGACGTTCGCGCGCGGGCTGCGTTCGATTCTGCGTCACGATCCGGACAAGATTCTTGTCGGCGAAATTCGCGATCAGGAGACGGCGCAGATTGCCATCAACTCCGCGTTGACCGGCCACCTTGTTTTTACGACGGTCCATGCGAACAACGTTGTGGACGTCCTGGGACGCTTCCTCAACATGGGCGTGGAGGCTTACAACTTTGTTTCCGCGTTGAACTGCATTCTGGCGCAGCGTCTGGTGCGTACGATCTGCGAAGACTGCGTGCATACGGTACATTACGACGACGAGATGCTTCTCGCGAGTGGACTCGATCCGGCGGAATGGCGCACCTTCAATTTTCGCGAGGGTACGGGCTGCATCGAGTGCGGAGGCACAGGCTACCGGGGCCGCACAGCGATCCACGAACTGCTGGACCTGACGGATCCGATTCGTGAAATTATTCTTGAGAAGAAGCCAAGCTCCGAGGTTCGCAAACTGGCGCAGCAGGAGGGGATGCAGTTTCTCCGCGAGTCGGCGATTGACCGCGTGCGGCGGGGATTGACGACGCTGAAAGAGATCAACAAGGTCACATTTATCGAGGCTTCGCGCTAGTGGAACTTCCTCTTCGCTTCTTTTCTCCGAGCATCAGCCTGCGCCCCAGGCTGGCGTGCGAAATCACGCCGGGGGGCGTTCTGGCGGCGCGCCACTCGAATAGCGCGCAGGCAGTGATGGCCTTCGTGCCTGTTGCGGCAGGCGCCGTGAAGCCCGACCTGGCAGAGCCTAATTTTGCCGATGCGTCGCTGGTAATCGCGGCGCTTCGCAACGCTCTCGATGAGGTGGGTCCGCGGGAAAAGCAGCTTACGCTGGTGGTTCCGGACGCGGCGGTGCGCGTGCTGATTCTCGATTTCGATTCGCTCCCCTCGAAAGCCCAGGAGGCGCTGCCGATCGTGCGCTTCCGGTTGCGCAAACTGACTCCATTTGACGTGGATGACGCCGCGGTGAGCTATCAGGTGATGAGCCAGCAACAAGATCAAACGCGCGTACTGGTAACGGTGATGCCGGCCGTCATTCGTGCCGAGTATGAGAGTGCCGTTCGAGCCGCCGGGTATGAGCCGGGCGTGATTCTGCCTTCGATGCTGGCTTCACTGGCCGCGCTTGGTTCGGGCGAGGCTGCGCTTGTGGTCAATCGCAATGGACTTTCTCTTACTACCGCAATCACCAATGGCGATGAGCTGCTGCTGCACCGCACGCTGGAGCTTCCGGCCAGCGACGCGTTGCGACGTGAGGAACTGGCGCAGGTAGTTTCGGTGGCCTCTGCATACTTTGAAGACACGCTGCACGCGTTGCCTGACACCCTTTACTATGCGGGTCCGGGAGGCGCGGAGGAATTCGCCGCCATGCTCGGACCGGAGATAGGAAACGGCCTTCGGGTGCGCGATCTTGTGCCGGTTTCGGCGACAGGAGCAGTCAGCGCCATGCCGAAGGGATTAGCGGCAGGAGTGGTGGGGGCGCTGGCAAGCTGATGAAGATCACCCTCAATCTCGCAAGCCAGCCTTACGTCGATCTGCGTTCGGTGCTCAATCGCCTGCGCATGGTCATCCTGATCCTTATTCTGCTGGCGGTTCCGCTGTTTCTTCTGCTGAAATCAGAACAGAAGAAGGCGCAGGTCGCGACGGCGCGCGTACACGCTATTCAGAACAATGTGGGTAATCTCCAGCGGCAGCAGCAGAGCTACCAGGCGCTCATGCGGCAGCCGCAGAATGCCGCGGCGCTGACGCAATCGAGCTATCTGAACAGTCTTTTCCGCCGCAAGGCGTTTTCATGGACAGCTACGATGACCGATCTTGAGACGGTGCTGCCAGAAGGCGTGCAGGTGCTCAGCCTCGATCCTGCAATTATGAAGAACGGCGAGGTTGTGATTCATCTGCGGGTGAACGGCGCGCGCGACCGGGCGATTGCTCTGGTGCAGAACCTTGAAAAGTCGCGGCACTTCGCTTCGACCCGCCTTGTGGGTGAGACGCTGGCGCAGACTTCGAACCAAAATAGCGGCTTAGAACCGGTCTCGGCTTCTACTGCCGTGATCTTTGACATCCTGGCGGATTACCGACCCGTTACTTCTGAAGAAAAGACCGCCGAGGAAAAGTCGGTCGCGGAGAAAAAGCAAGAAGAACCGAAAGCTGCAACCAAAGCCGGCCACAGGACCAGCAGGAACCGATCTGCTGTTGCCGCGCAGCAGAAGCCGGAGGCGCAATGAAGGACCTTCGTCGCTGGCTAACGATTTTGAATCTGCATCTGGCAGGCGCCGCGGCCTTGGCTGTTCTGGTGCTCGTTCTCGCCGTTAAAGCGGCGCTGGCGATTCATGCCGCGGGCGCGGTTGACTCGGAGAGCTATCAGGAGCAGCAGATGCGATACGCGCAGCTGCGTGCGCAGCTGGCGCAGGTGCAGGGATTGCCGCAAAAGGTTGATCAGTCACGCGATGAAGGGACGCAGTTTTATCAAACGCGCATTGCGCCAAACTACTCCACCATTGCCCAGGAGCTGGGCGCAGCCGAGGTGAAAAATCAGGTTCGACTTTCGAACACGCGCTACACACCTTCACCAGCCATTGATGGCCTTACAGAAGTTCGCATTGACGCGGGACTGAGTGGCGACTACACGCCGATGATGCACTTTATCAATGATCTGGAGCGGGACAAGAATCACGTCTTCTTTATCATCGACGGGCTTACGTTCACTGGCCAGCAGGGTGGGATGGTGAATCTGCGTCTGCGGCTTTCGACTTATCTGCAGGCCGGCGCGAACGATCGGCCCCCGGCGGACGATACTGGCGCCCAGGCCGAGACAGTAGCGGCGCAGCAGGAGGCTCGCTGATGGCGCTCAAGATCGGAACCGAGGCTAGATGGAAAGTCGCCGTTGCCGGCGTTCTTGGAGTAGTCGTCTTGTTTCTCGTGCTGCGGATGGTCTTTCAGATCTTCGGTTCCGGGACGCCGCCGCCGCCGATGCCGCCCGAGATGGCGCAGACACCGTCCGCGCCTGCCGCGCATGAAGCAGCGAAAGTTTCAGGATCGATGATGAACCTTGATCCGACGCTGCATCCCGAGTGGATGGCCGCGGCCGAATCTCTGGAGTATGCGGGCAAGGGTCGGAATATTTTTTCCATGTCCTCCACTCCTGTGATCGAGAAGCCGCAGGGACCGGCTCGTCCCGACGCTCAGGAGATCGCAGCGGCTCAGGGACCGCCGCCTCCGCCACCGATCGATCTGAAATTTTTCGGGTATGAGGCCCATGGCGGTGGTGCGCGAAAGGTCTTCCTTCTCCACGGGGATGATGTGTTCATCGCGTCAGAGGGCGACGTGGTGGACCATCGCTATAAAGTTGTGCAGATTGCGCCGTTTTCTATTCAGGTCGAGGACCTTCCCTACAACGACACGCAGACGTTGCCTTTGATTCAGAACTGATGCCGATTTTGCGCCAATCCGTTCGCCACGCAGTCCCTGACACGGGACGGGAGGAAGGATTCATTCTTCTGATGGTCCTGTTCCTGATGGTGTTATTGCTCATCGCGCTGGCGGTTGCCGCGCCGAAGGTTGCCATTTCCATTCAGCGCGAGAGAGAGATTGAGCTGGTGCATCGCGGCGATCAGTACAAGCGCGCGATCAAACTGTATTACAAAAAATTCGGCGCTTATCCCTCCTCCATCGATCAATTGATGAACACGAATCAGGTCCGCTTCCTGCGCAAGCGCTACACCGACCCGATAACGGGTAAGAATGACTGGAGACTGATTTACATGGGACAGGCCAAAGTTCCCCCAATGGGTTTCTTTGGTCAGCCGCTGACGGGGCTGAGCGGTCCCGCCAATGTCGGCACGCCGGTTGGCGGAGTAGCTGGGGGATCAGCTACGGGTACTTCACCATTTGGCTCATCTAACTCCGGTTCATCTGGATTCGGCTCGACGTCGTCCGGGTCCTCCGGGTTCGGCTCGTCTAATTCCGGCTCATCTGGATTCGGCTCGACGTCGGGCTCATCTGGATTCGGCTCGACGTCGTCGGGGTCGTCTACGTTTGGCTCGCCTGACACCGGAGCCACTTCTACTACCGATGATTCAGGATCAACCGTCGGCGCGTCCAGCACAGACGCGGGCTCAGGGCCATCTACAGGAACCGAAGCGGGGGCGAGCGGAACCGCGGGAAGCGGGACTGCGGGAAGCGGGATCGGCGGAACGGGTTCCACCGGGTTTGGATCGAGTGCCAACGGCACGAGTTCGGGCCCAGTTCTTGGCGGGGGACCGATCGTGGGCGTCGGCATCCCCAACCCCAAGGCCTCGCTGCTCATTTACAAGAAGCAAAAGCACTACAACGAATGGGAGTTTGTCTACAATCCGCTGGAAGACCAGATGCAGGCGGGAAGCGTCTTCGGCGGTTCGACGCAGAACGTGAATGGAACCGGCACAGGAACGGGCACGGGAGCCGGCACGGGAACGGGAATCGGTTCGACCACGGGCACGGGCAGCGGTGGAGGATTCGGGTCTGACTCGGGAAGCAGCGGTACCGGATTCGGAGGCACTTCGAGCACGCCTACGACCCCTCCTACAGGCTCAATCCCTGAACAGCCGCAGCAATAAAAATGGCCCCGCGAACAGGGCCATTTCTGAACCGATTGGTGCGCCGGCTTAGACGCTGAAAGAAGAGCCGCATCCGCAGGTGCTCTTTACGGCCGCATTTTCAAATTTGAAGCCCGCGGCTTCGAGGGTCTCCACGTAGTCGACGACGCATCCGCTGAGATACATCATTGAAGTGGCATCGACGAATACCTTGAGGCCGTCGAAGTTCATAACCTTATCCATCATTCCGGCGGCGTTCTCAAACGACATGGAGTACTGGAAGCCGGAACAGCCTCCGCCAACTACGCCAATGCGAAGGCCCGCGGGCAGCGGGTCCTGCGTCGCCATGATCTCGCGGACCTTGGCTACGGCCGGGTCGGTGAGAGTGAGTGGCGTCGACTTAACTTCGGCGATTTCTGGTGCTGCGGTAGCCATCTGATCGTCTCCTGAAACCTGAAAAATTGCTGCCTTTAGTGTATCGCTGGTGGGACGGCGAACACAAGGCACAATGTCTTAGATGGTAGCCGGGCGAATTTCGGTTCAGTCATTCCTGGCGACGATCTGCCCGGAGATCCGGGCGTATTCCGCTTGAGTAAGAACTCCTTTGGATACCAACTCATGGGGTTCGGCGTAGGGGCGGTTGTTCACGATCCGCCGTGCGCGGCTGGGAGTAATGCCGGGAAGCGTGGTCAAGCGCGCCTGGCTGGCGGCGTTGATATCAATCGCGTTGGAGCCGGCACTATCGGGCGAGCTGTCGCTGTGCAGACCCTGCCTGACGCCGGCTGCAATGTCATTTACTTTGCGCTCGGCGTTGGCGGCGGCGACTTTGGCGTCGGCGGCAGCCTGCCGCGCTCCGGTCTTGACCTGTTCGGTTGTCTTCGCGGCCTGCTGCTGCACCTGCTGGTCGGACTGCTTGTTACTGCAGCCTGAAAGCCAAAGCAACGCGAGGCAGGTTGCGAGTGCGGCGATACCGAAGGAAGTCAATTCTTTCCAGAGCTTGTCAGAGCGGGTCATTGAATCTTTCTCCTGGGTGACACTGATGGGATGGAATCATTTCATTCGCCGGGGGTTGCCAAACGAGTTGCGCCCTATGAAAAAATCCCCTGTGCAATTGCTGATAGACGGCGCTATCATGTTACCGGACGGCCCCTCCTACCCCCGAGCCCGGCAGATCCGGACCCCTCGGTATCAGGAGCCGGCTCAAATCCGAACCCGGAGGTGCTGTATGGGCTATATGCCCGTTCTGTGGATCGTGTGGGCCGGAGTTGCTGTGATCCTGCTCATCTTGCTCGGATATCGCGGAACCCTCACCCGGTATGAAGAAGATCAAATCTTTCTCGATGACGCCGGCAATCATCAGGCACAAGAACAGTCCGCCCTCCTGGCGAGAGTGCAGAGAATCCAACCGTATGTTCGCGCCGCGATAGGGGCTACCTGTCTTCTTTCCGCCTGCATCCTCGGCCTTTACGTTTGGGATGCCGTCCGGCATTTGAGTTGAACGGTACTCACCATTGGCGCGGCCGGAATGGAGCACATTCCGGTGGTGTCCTTTTGTGAAGCATCGTCCGGGAGTGCAGGCGTTCGAGCGCGGCAGCCTTTTGCGGTTCCCGGCGCCACCAGACTTTGAGTGCTTCTACCGTCCTATGAAAAACGGCTACCTGGCGGCGTTCTCTGCAGCTTCCACGGTTTGCGCAATGAGGGTTGCGATGGTCATGGGGCCGACTCCGCCGGGTACCGGCGTGTAGGCGGCGCAGCGGTCGATGACCGGCGCCAGTTCTATGTCGCCCACGCCGCCGGGATGATAGCCGGCGTCCACGACCACGGCTCCGTCGCGAATCCAGTCGGCTTTGATGAATTCGGGACGGCCTACCGCACCCACCAGTATCTCGGCGCGATGGACGACCTCGCCAAGGTTTTTTGTGCGCGAGTGGCAGATGGTGACCGTGGCGTTGGCGGCGAGGAGCATCATGGCCATGGGCTTTCCCAGAATAGGGCTGCGGCCTACAACGACGGCCTCTTTGCCCTTGATTTCGATTCCGTACCGGCGGAGCAGGCGCATGATTCCCGCAGGTGTGGCGGATCCATAGGCGGCCTCGCCCATTGCCATGCGTCCGAAGCCGTGGCTGGTGACTCCATCTACATCTTTCTCTATTGCGATGCGGTCGAAGCACTCGCGCTCTTCAATCTGTTTGGGAACGGGATGCTGAAGCAGAATGCCGCGGACCCGGGGGTTGGCGTTCAGTTCGTCGATCTGCGCCAGAAGCTGCTGAGTGGTTGTCTCTTCGGGAAGCGCAATGCTGAGCGACTCCATGCCGACGCGGCGGCAGGCATTGCCCTTCATGCGGACGTAGGTTGCGGACGCGGGGTCGGCCCCCACGAGAATTGTGGCGAGGATGGGCGGGTCTTCGGTCCCGGATTTCTGTTTTAGCTTTTGAACCCTGAAAAAAAGCTCCGCTTCAAGCTCCTTTGCGTATGCCTTGCCATCGAGAACCAATCCAGCCATATAGAGCTAGTGTAAAGGCTCAGCTGTCGGCGGCGCTGAGCTGGTGGCGAACGTCGGCTCCGCGGACCCAGAAGATGACGTCGGCGGCGATGTTGGTGGCGTGGTCGGCGATGCCGCGTCAGGCTTAAGCGCGAGTTTCAGTTGTAATAGTTGCCAATGTCCGAGCTCGACAACGGATGCTGCGCTCGATCCAACCTCAGCGGCGGTATACATCGACGGACTCTTTGCGGGTATTATCGCGCAAGCCCAGATCACTGATACTTGTTCAGGCCAGTTAGCCGGGACATTCCAAATTAACCCAAGTAGCTGGGATGTAAACTCTCCGAGTATTTTGTCCATGACGATCAACGGATCAACCTCAACGATGAAAGGATTAGCCGGAGGAAGCTCTTCTTTCTACACGCCTTTCAACGGACTCGACTATGCGTGGAATGGCCCGACTGGCGCCTGTTTCGTTGCAGCTCAACCTCAGCTTAATCCCAGCGGGACTGGTAATGTCCAGGTGCCAACTTCTGCGGCGATTATCGAAAACGTCAAATCAGTATATACGAAGCAGACTTGGACCTCCTGCGATGGTACTGAAAGCATGAACAACATGTATGGCTATCAGCGGTGCGTAATCTATCAAGTGTTGGACCAGCACGGCGACGACATAAAGCTAGCGCTCACGACAAGCGAGGTTGTAACCACCATCGTCGTCGCAAATGCAAGCCCAAACGCACATTCCGGAAACAGCTCTACCAACGCGGGCGGACAGTTTGAGGACGGTCTGGCGTTGATTGGAACCTCCACACTTCCCTCAAACGCATGCATCGTAAATAAGCAGTCGATTACAGTGCAAGGCAATCCCAACCCAATACGGGTCAATTGCTTAAAATACGGCGCAACTGACGTGGTTATCACAGATGTTACCTCGAATCCAAGTCAATGCTCACAGCCTACGCAGACATGTCCCTAAGAGGTGCTACATGAGCAAATTGCTAAATTGCCTATTGATTGCCGTTCTCGTTCAGATCGGGTGCCTGTTTAGTATCTGTCAGACAGGGGGGGGAAATCAGTCGGGGCATCCTCCGGCAAACAAATTTCGGCGTGCCACATAGAGCAGTATTCGGTTTACAGCGTACTTAACGAAATCGCGCAAAAGACGCAGATCCCCATTGGACTCGAGGCAGTTATAGATTTTCGCAAGGAGTCCACGATAGTCCTCGATTTTCCTGGTGGGACCGTTGGAGATTTGCTCAACATGCTCGTCGCAAAGGCGCCGGGCTATACGTGGAAGGAAAGTGACGACGGTGTTATCCATGTGTCCGGTAGGTCGGTGCCCAGCATAGGCTCCATTGTGATCCCATATCCGGGAGCTGACCTCAAGACCAGGAGGGAGATATGGGAGGATATCGGAGAACTACCGCAGATGAAGCAATGGATGACACTCAATCGTTGCTCTCCACGGAATCTAATGGGCGGCTGGGAGTTTAAAACTCACAACGATCCGATCTCGATACCTCCAGGGCAAATGACGCTTGCGCAACTGCTTGACGACGTATCGCTCAAATCCGGGTCAAACTTCTGGGCCATCGTGCAATCACCTCCCAATGAGCCGTGTTGGGTGAGCGTCATAGCGTGGTGAACCAGTGAATGCGAAGTGGCGTCAAGGCACGGTTGCATGAAAACCTGTCAGCAAGTGCCTCAGCTGTCGGCGGCGCTTAGTTGGTGGCGAACGTCGGCTCCTCGGACCCAGAAGATGACGTCGGTGGCGATGTTGGTGGCGTGGTCGGCAATGCGCTCCAGGTTGCGGGAGATGATGATGGCCTGGAGGGCCTGGGCGGCGACGTCGGAGCGAGCCTGGATAACTTCAATCAGCTTGGCGTGGGCGACATAGTTCATGCCGTCGATTTCGTCATCCATGTCGAGAATGGATTCGGCCAACTGGGCGTCCCCGTCGAGCAGGGCCTGAATGGAGGTCCGGATCATCCGGGCGGCGTACTCTCCCATTTTCTTGATGTCCACGGGCAGGTCAATGGCCGTGTCGTCGATCAGGGTAAGGGTGCGAATGGCGATGCTCATGGCCTGGTCGCCGATGCGCTCAAGGTCGCCGTTGATCTTGATGACGGCGAGGATGAAGCGCAGGTCGATTGCCATAGGCTGCTCTTTGGCGAGGAGGTCGTAGGCCATCTCGTCGACGTCGAGATGGGCGGCGTTGATGGCGGTTTCATTCTCGCGCACGTACTGGCAAAGGGCGGCGTCGCGCTGGAGGTAGGCCTCGACCGCCGACTCCATAGCCTGCTGGGCGAGGGCCGCCATGGCCAGGAGCTTGTCCTTCAGGACGGCCAGTTGCTGCTGAAAATGAATGCGGGGCAATTTTCTCTCCAGATTGCATTGTGCATCATGGATTGTTAAAGAATCGCGAACAATTCGTGCGGAGTGCCGTGTTTAGAACGGTCTTGTTCCCCTGTTCCGGCTTTCTTAGCGGAGCTTTTCTTCGGCCTGCTGGGTGCCTTCGTAAATCTGGTCGAAGGATTCGACGGCGTAGAGAACTTTTTGCATCTCGGAGACTAAAAACTGCTGGTTCAGGACCTGGTCGAGGTTGAATTCTCGAATCTCAGGGCCGTGGCCGGTCTTCGGACCTTCGATAACGTGGGTGGCCTCGCCGTGCGAGGAGATGAGTCCGCTGCCGTAGAGCTTGATTTCGCCTTTCTGCCGTATCACCCCGAATTCAACGGTGAACCAGAAGAGGCGTCCCATCTTTTCGAGCTTTTCTTTATCCGCGGGGGTGTCGGTGAGCGTGGCGCAGACGCGGCCGTAGCGCGCGAGGAAGTCGGCAAACACGGGATGGGCGTGCATGGGGACGTGTCCGAAGACGTCGTGGAAGATGTCGGGCTCAGGGGTGTATTCGAGCGAATCGCGGCCGCGGAGGTAGGTGGTGGTGGGAAATTTGCGGGCGGCGAGCATCTCGAAGAATGCGTCGGGCGGAAGGAATCCGCTGACCGGGGTGGCGTTCCAGCGGGTGCGCGGGCCCAGGCGCTTGTTAACCTCGGCGAGGTTGGGGATGATGTCTTCGCGGAGGCCGATCTGGTGGAATCCGTCGAGGTATTCGGAGCAGGCATGCTCAGCGAGCTGGGGCATGCGGCGGCGGACCAGTTCGGCCCAGACGGCGTGCTGCTCGGGGGTGTAGGCGGCCCAGTTCTGTTCAATCAGAAACGGCTCAGCGACGGAGAGTTGGGCGGCTTGGGGGTTCATGATTCGGCTCCGGCAAAACTCTTGAGGATTGCACCTGTGGGTTGGCCATGTCAACCCGGCAACACGTCGGCACACGGTCCGGCCTGGCCCCCCGGACGACTGGCTGTCGGTTAGATGGCGCCAGTAACATCCATAAGGTTACTAAAGTGTACTTGCGTGAGAAGATAGTCTTAGCTATAAGAGCATAGCTCCATTTATTTGTAATTATGTTACGTGTCGGATTGCTGCGCCCAACGCTGGAAGTCTTTATATTGCTGCTATCTATAAAGGTTTGGGTCGGTGAACGGCACATTTAGGGAGACCTGGTCATCCCGTTTTTCATTCTGACTTGTGTACCCAATTGAGACATCTGCGGAGCATAGAGGCTGCATAGACTTTTACCCTTTTCCAAGAGTAGCAGCCGGGCCAGATTACGAATCAGGAGTATCTATGAAATTCCTACGTGATGAAAGCGGTCAAATGCTGGTGCTGACTGCGCTGTCGATGACGGCGCTTCTGGGCTTCCTGGCACTCTCAACGGATGTGGGCATGCTGTTCCACACCAGACGAAACCTGCAGATTGCAGCCGACGCGGCCGCCACCGCAGGG
Source organism: uncultured Acidobacteriaceae bacterium (assembly GCA_963743135.1). GTDB lineage: Bacteria > Acidobacteriota > Terriglobia > Terriglobales > Acidobacteriaceae > Silvibacterium. The sequence continues at coordinate 228,751 of CAVUON010000005.1, read as the reverse complement.
GCTCTAAACATAAGCTACGGAGCATCCGCGTCTGCTGCCGGACAGGCAGCCGCGACTGCGAACGGTGTGACGAATGGGGTCAATGGAGCTGTGGTTACGATCAACACCCCCCCGACGAGCGGATATCACCAGAGCACGGGCTATGTTGAGGCGATTGTCACCACTCCGAATCCCACATTCTTCATGAAGCTTTTCAACATTGGCTCCATGAACGTGTCGGCAAGGACGGTAGGTGGGGCTCCCGGGGCTGCTAACGGCTGCGTCTATCTCGATGGCACTACCGGCGATGACTTAATCATCAAAGGCAGCGGTACCATAGAGGGCCCCAACGGGGGGCCGACCTGCGGCATCTATGACAACGCCGGTATAAAGGTTACCGGAAATGGCAACACGGTCACCGCCAGCTACATCGACGTGGTCGCGTCTGCGCCCGACGGCAACGGCACCGCCCAGGGCACGACTACGAATTACAGCTCTCCTGCCGAGAGCAATCCCTTTGGCACTACCGTCTCAGGCGGGGAACCGACTGTGCCCTCCGGCTGCACCCAAACCATTTCGACCGCAACGTACACATCAACGACTAGCTTCGCTTCTGGTTCCGTTGTATGCTTCTCTGCCTCAAACGTGAATGTCAGCGGCGCCACGCTAACTGGGCTTGGAAGCGGAGCGACGTTTGTCTTCGAGAATGGCGTGGTAGCTGCCGGCGTCGGTGGCAACACGACCATAAACAACGGGACGATGGACATAAATGGCGGCACATTCCTTCAGGACACCAACTCTAATTTGAATATTACGGCTCCCACGACGTTGGGCCAGTGGAACAATGGGATCGCGGTTCTGGTGCCCCCAGGAAATACTAGCTACACCCCGACGGGCGCCAACGTGCTCACGATCCAGTTCGGAAGCAGCAATCAAACTCTCAGCGGATATATCTATGCGCCGAACGTGCAGTTGTCTTTGCACGATCACGGCGGGGGCGTCACAGCCACAGGCATCGTGGCCGCTAACCTCTCCGTTCTGTCCGGCGTGGTTAGCCTTCCCAGCTATAACGCCGCGAACCCACTCACGACCCCGCTCCGGGTAGTTTCGCTGGTGGAATAGGAGAAGAGGAATATGATCAGCAACATGTTCAGGCACTTCGGATGGATGAAAGCAAAACGCGAAGGCGATGCCGGCCAGTCACTGGTGGAAACGGCACTTACGCTGCCGATTCTGGTGCTGGTGTTGCTGGGAGGGGCTGAGCTGGCAAGGGTGGCTTTTGCCGCTATTGAGGTGTCCAATGCAGCCAAGGCCGCGGTTCAATATGGCGCGCAGACCACCGGAGCGGCCAAGGACATACCTGGAATGACGACCGCAGCCACGGACGACGCGTCTGATCTCACATTAATGGGGGCAACACTTACCATGAGCCCCGCTCCGACGATTTCCTGCATCTGCGCCAACGGCAATGCTTCAACCTGCGCAGTTGGGGACTGCACGGGTTCAACCATTGAGCATGTCCTGACGGTAGCAACCACGGCTACCCTCAATCCGCTCATCCATGCTCCGGGGTTGCCCACCACGTATACTTTGCATGGCAATGCAGTCCAGAAGATTCTGGGCAACTGAGTCACTTGAAGAGATCACGCGGACGGGAGGATAGAGCGATGCGCAGGCGGCGACAAGTTGGCGGTGAACAAGGTTCAGCTATTGTTGAGACTGCGTTCGCGGCCTCCATCATGCTTGCCCTGCTGATCGGCAGCTTTCAGATGTTCGCCGCGCTCTACGCCTACCATTATGTTTCCTATGCTGCGCGGGAAGGCTCCCGCTATGCGAGCGTCCGCGGGAATAAATGCAGTGGTACGGGTATGCCGGACTGCCCTGATGCAACGCCAACCGAGATTCAGACCTTTGTGGAAGGTCTCGGCTTTCCGGGTATCAACACCAACTATATGACGGTAAACACAACCTGGCTGAGCGCAAGCGGGACGCAGCCCGCGACATGGGCAGCCTGCGGCACGACTCTTGCTTGTAAAGCTCCGGGAAATCAGGTGCAGGTGCAGGTAATCTATAAGTTCCCGCTGAATATCCCGTTCGTGAAAAGCCAATCGCTGAATATCGCCAGCACATCCGCGCTGGTGGTTTCCCAGTAATCCGTCAATCGCGAACACCTGAAGAAATTCCCTTCCCGCATCCGCCTTTTACTCTCTAAATTCCCTGCTCGGACACCGCTTCCCAAGTCCTCTGGCGCGGGTATATCGTAATGGGTCGGCCAGGCGAGTTCTGGAAACATTCTGGCGATAAAGAGCGTCGAAGAATCTGGAGTGTTTTTCTATGGCTACCCTGCTACACCCTGAAGTTGCGAACGAGAAAGACTTTTTGCCGCTGAACGGCACCGATTACGTTGAGTTTTATGTTGGCAATGCGCGCCAGGCGGCTTACTTCTATCGCTTGTCATTTGGCATGAGCCTGGTGGCATACGCCGGGCCAGAGACAGGTCTGCGCGACAGGGCCTCGTATGTTCTGCAACAGGGGAAGATTCGGTTTGTATTGACGACTCCGCTGAGGCCCGATGGGGAGATTGCGGCGCATGTGCATCGGCACGGAGACGGTGTACGCGATGTGGCACTGTGGGTAGACGATGCGACGCTGGCATGGAAGGAGACGACCAAGCGCGGCGCGCGCAGCGTTCATGAGCCTTATGAACTGAAGGACGAACAAGGAACGGTTAAGCTCGCTTCAATTGCCGCGTATGGCGATACGATTCATACCTTCGTCGAGCGATCGAATTACCGCGGGACATTTCTGCCGGGCTATCGCGCGGAGGCCGAGGACAGGCTGGCGCGTCCGGTAGGGCTGCTCCATGTAGACCACATGGTGGGCAATGTTGGCTGGAACGAGATGAATCGCTGGGTGGACTTTTACGCAAACGTGATGGGCTTTTCGCTGTACCAGCACTTTGACGACAAGGACATTTCAACGGAGTATTCGGCACTGATGTCGAAGGTGATGGCGAACGGCAATGGGCGGGTGAAGTTTCCGATCAATGAACCGGCGGAGGGCCGCAGGAAGTCGCAGATCGAGGAATATCTGGAGTTTTACCATGGTCCCGGCGTGCAGCACATGGCTCTGGCTACGGATGATATTCTCGCCACCGTTGGAAAATTGCAGGAGCAGGGCGTCGGGTTCCTGAAGGTTCCACATAGCTACTACTCGGAGCTTGAGGGGCGCGTCGGCAAGATCGATGAGCCGGTTCAGGAACTGGAGAAGCTGGGCATTCTGGTGGATCGCGACGATGAGGGCTACATGCTGCAGATCTTTACGCGTCCCGTGGAAGACCGGCCTACGCTGTTTTACGAGATTATTCAGCGCAAAGGCAGCCGCAGCTTCGGCAAGGGGAACTTCAAGGCGCTGTTTGAAGCGATCGAGCGCGAGCAGGCGGACCGGGGAAATCTGTAAAAACAGGGCTCAGGGCTCAGGGCTCAGGGCACAGGGCACAGGGCTCAGGGCGCTCGGGTTGCTACAGCGGTTTGGGCACGGGGATTGGTGTTCGGGCTGCGTTGAGGAGTGGATTCGCCAGCGGTTCGAGCGCCCACACGTAGACGACCAACTCACGGCTGTAATGCAGAATCGGAGCGGTGTCGGGCAATGTGATTCCGTGCGCTGCCGGCAGCTCGTTGATCTCGAATTCGGCCTCGGCGCGCTCAAGCGGCCAGGGCAAATGGTGAATGTTTCCCTTGAAGAGTGCTCCGTCGCGTCCAGCGCTGTAGAGCGCATACCGCTCAGTTAGAAATTGCTCCAGCCCATGTTTGTCGGCGGCCTGCCCGAGGCTGTGATAGCGAGCCCGGAAGCGGATGGGCTGTTTGGCGAAACGGCGTTCGCTGGTGTAGAGAAAATCGCGGTCGCCTGTGTGCTCGATGCGCATCTTTGCCCAGTAATAGGGCAGCTTGTAGAACGCACGGGCCGCCATCACAGCCAGCGGATTGCCGGCATCGAGAGAGAAGAAGTAAACGCCGGAAAGATTCGAGTGGGGCTCATGGACGTAGGTGCGGAGATTAAGTTCCGGGAACCGGTTTGCGCCGGGGATGGCAGGGAGTCCGCGCCTGTGAATCTGGTCCATCCAGAATGGAACTACGCCTACCCAGGCGGATCCGTCGAAGGTATCGACGCAGAGACCGGGGGGCAGCAGCGACGCGATCTGCGCGGAAGGAACGGGCCAGTGCGCGAAGAGAAGATCGTTCCATCGCTGAGTCATGGTCCAGTGCGCGGAAGGCAGAGGCCAAGGCCGGTGCCCGGTGGTGGAAAGAATGTCGTTCATCAGGATCGGTTTTTGAAATAAAGGACGACGGGCAGCCGCGTCGGGTTGCAAGTCACGACCGAGATTGACGTAGCCGGTCAAAATTTCCAGAGGCCTTGATACCGTATGCTGTAGCCCATGCCCGAAAGAGAAGCAGCCTCCGCCATTGAACCAGCCGAGACGCCTCAAAACAAGACGGAAGTTTTTGCTGTTCACGGCGCCGACCCCGAAGTGCTGGCCTACGCCATGGCAAAATATTCACGCTCTGCACTGTCGATGAGGGACTCGCTGAAGGAGATCAGCAGCCAGCGCGCGGAGCAGTTTCTGAACACATTTTATTTCCAGTATGGGCATCGGTCCATTGCCGACCTGGCCCACCTGGCATTCGCCATTGAGCGGCTTTCGCTGCTCGCAGCGATTGTACTCGTAGACGAGCAGCGGTGGGATGGGCAGGAACGCTCGACGCGCTACCAGAACTTTCGCAAGAGCGGCTGGTACCTGCCGGACTTCGGTGGGGATACGGGTGCGGCGGGGATTTTCCGGGAAAGCGTGGATGCTTCGTTTGTGGCGTATCACGAGATCGCCGAGGCGGTGCTGGAATCGCTGAAGGGGCGCGTTCCAAGGCCGGACGAGATGAAGCCTGAGACCTGGGAACGCACGTTGAAGGCGCGGGCCTTCGATGTGGCGCGGTATCTGCTTCCGCTGGCGACCAACACTTCGCTGGGCCAGATTGTGAATGCGCGCACGCTCGAAACTCAGGTGTCGCGGCTGCTTTCGAGCGAGTTTGCCGAAATTCGGCAGCTTGGCGAGACGCTGCGCACGGCGGCGAGCAACGCGGCGTGGAATGTCCAGGGCGAGGAGCTGGCGAAGCTGCAGCTGGAGATTGCGGCGCTGGATCCGGCGCTAGGCGAACGCGCGGCTTTGCTGCTTACGCGCGAGGTGAAGACCGCTCCCACGCTGGTGAAGTATGCCGCTCCAAATGAGTACGCGATGGCCACCCGGCGCGAACTGCGCCAGACAGCGGCGGAGTTGCTGGAAGGCGAACCAATTGAGGCTGCGCCCGCGGTAGATTTGATTGGCGGCGACGAGACGCTGGAAATCGAGCTGGCGACAACGCTGCTGTATGGCGCGAGCCATCATCCTTACCGGCAAATTCGCCGGATCGTGGACGACCTGAGCGAGGCTCGGCGGAACGAGATCATCGCGCTGGGGGTGCGGCATCGCGGCAGGCATGACGAGCTGCTGCGGGAGTTCTCGGCGGGACAGGCTCTGCGGTTCGATATTCTGATGGATATCGGGGGCTTCCGCGACATGCACCGGCACAGGCGCTGCGTCCAGGTACTGCAAGGGTTCACGAATCGGCATGGCTTTGATGTTCCGGAAGGTTTGCAGGAGGCCGGACTGGAGACGCGCTACGGGCAGGCGATGGCATCGGCTCAAGATGTGTATGCGAAGCTGGCAATGAGCCATCCCGAATCGGCGCAGTATGCTCTGCCGCTGGGCACGCGCATCCGGGCGCTGTTCAAGATGGATTTTGCGGAAGCGCTTTATATCTCGGAGCTGCGTTCGGCTCCGCAGGGACATTTTTCGTACCGGAAGATCGCCTGGGAGATGTATGAGGCGGTGCGGAGGCAGCATCCGGCGCTGGCTGGGTACTTTCGTGTGACGGACGTGCGGGAGCCGGTGGATTTGCTGAAGCGGTAGGTGTTGGCCACACGGGCACACGCGCTTCACGCCTTCCCTGCACCGGCATTTGCGGCCCTCCCGTTGGTCGGGAAGGAAGTGTCTCGCTGTATGAGGCGGCGGTGTATTGCCAAAGCTCAGCGGCTTTGAATCTCGTAGTGCCCTGCCTTATTCAGTGTGACGATGGCGCGTCTGCCGTTTTCATCTGGCGTGCTCGGTTGGGGTGTGCCGTTGACCAACACCTGAGCGGTTGGGGATGGCATTGGGACAGAAACGCGGGCGTTGATTCCCAAAGGCAGATCGATAGTGATGATGTCGCCGTTGTTCTTGCGAATCGCGACCCCGAGCATGCCATGAGGAGTCGGCTCCGCACCTTTGGCCCACTGAAGGTCGATAAGATCGGGGCGGATATCCACCTGGGAAAAACCGGCGGCGCGTGCGTGTATGCCGAGGATTTCCTCCATGAGCCACGGTGTAATTCCACTTGACCACCCGTGGGCGAGGCTGACGGTATAGCCAGACATCTCATCGGCCTGCAGCGAGGCATGGAAATCAGAACCCTTGTACCAGGAGGGATCGTAGCCTTCCCAGAATGATGTGGCTCCTTCGTTCACCATCCCGCCCCAGTATTGCCTAATCCAGTTGAGCGCCTCAGCTCGATGGCCCATTTTCGCCATTGCGCTGATGACGTAGTAGTTGTAATAGGGCGTGATGATAAGCGCGTTGTATTGAACGTGTCCTACACTTGAGAGCGCGTTCTGCCAGATAGCGGGATACTGTGAGGGGTCGGCGACGCCGGACAGTACGGCGTAGGCATTCGTTTGCCAACGGGTGCCGAACGAGCCAGATGGATCGAGAAGGTACTTTTGTGCGGCTGCCTTGATGGCGGCGGCCCGCTGCTCAAACAGACCGGCGTTGGCGGTGTCGTTCATCTGGCGCAGGAGCCACGCGCCGTCGCGGAAGGCGGCGTAGAACTCGAATTGCGTGGCCCGGCGGGATTCGGGAGTGTCTTCGCTGAGTTCGGGCGACCAGTCAACGAAGGGCCAGACGTGGTGTTCGTTGGCGAAGAGGTTGCGCTGGTCGAGTTCGGTCTCCATATAGTGCAGCAGCTGCACCAGGCGGGTGTGGATGGACTCCAGCTGTTTGATCGAGTCGGTGTGCCGGTAGTATTCGGCTTCGCCAATGATCCAGAAGGCTGAGTAGCCGGGGATTCCGTTCACGTCTTTGCGGATGGGCTCGGCGCCGAGGAGCCGGTCCAGCGTTTCCTCCATGAGGAAATGGTCGTCGAAGGCGTCCTCGATGGTGCTTCCGCTGACGTCGAGATCGCCCATCCAGCGACCGCGGTCCCGCTTGGGCGCGTCCCAGATATCGTCCTGCATGCAGAGGCGGGCGGTATAGGCTCCGATGGTCCACATTTGATTTAATGCCGGGTCGGATGAGGAGAAATATCCTTTGTAGGTGACTGGATAATCGATGCCGTCCAGCTGGATCGACTTGTAGCGGATGTTCTTGCCGCCTGTGAAGCGAACGAGCGCATAACGGAAGGCGCTCTTTGGGCCGTAGCCGGTTGCGTGTGGCGCGATGTGGAGCGGATCGACTCCGAGGTACGGCTGTTTGAAAGCTTCCGATTCGGACTCGCCATATTGCACGGTCGCGTCCGCTGCTTCGCCGGAGTCAGATTGAAGCTCGAGACGGCCGACAACTTCGCGCCCGAAATCGAGGAGGACCTGAGGAGCGTCGTGCAGATTAACGGAAGCGGCGGGCAGTTCGGCGGTGAATTCCGGGCTGGCCGATCCGGTTTCGGTCAGAGAGTCGACGCTGGTCAGCTTTCCAAGTCCGAAGTAAACGTTGCTGACCTTCACGGGAGCGAGATGGTACTGCGCCAGGAAGGGCGAAATGCCATCGTAGCCCGGCCAAGCGTACATGCCGGCGTCGGCATTCCACTGAAAGAATTCCATTGAACCCTCAATGCCGCCGAGAGTGTCCGCGTTATGCCAGCTTTGATCGTCGAACCCTGCGCTCTGCCATCCGGGGGCGGCATGCATGGAAGCCTTCCACTGCGCGTCACTGATCAGCAAAGGGGGAGCGGCAATTCCCTGCACCGCGGGCAGGATCTTTACGGCGAGCACTTCGCCGTGTGTCTGCTGGATGCTGAGACGGCTGTCGGCTCCGCTGCCGATGTCGGGGCCGCGGACGGCTTCAATTGCGAGCACGTTCTTTCCTGAGCGCAGAGCGGGCGTTACATCGCAGGCAAATACGCGGATGCCCATGGGGAAGTCGAGATTGAGCTGGTAGCTGCCGACTTGCTGTCCGTTCACGAAGATATTCGCGGAGCGGGGTCCGGCGACATACAAAGTGGCGTGATCCGGGACGGATTTGAGTTCGAATGTCCGCCGGAAATAGTGGGCAGCGAGGTCCTTTCCGGAGCCGCCAGACCATCCGCTTTCAGCGACGGCATTTTCAGGCACGGCATCTTCTTTCGTCCAGATGTACTGTTCGGGCAATGGCGCATGCAGGGTCGACTCCAGCACCGGGGCCCGGATGCCTCGGGTTGGATCCAATTCCTGATTGGGAATTTTCGTCGAGCCAACCGAGGGATCACCCATTTGCGCCAATGCGGGAATCACGAGGAGAGACAGAATTGGGACGGTGACCATCTTGAGGCGCATTTCGTTCCCTCTGGTTTCCAAATTGTGGCGTGCGCGCCATGCCAATTTTCGACGACTACCACTTTACCAACGACGCAATTTGAAGTTTTTGCGGCATGGAGATCAGGGTTGACGAAATTTCCACATTACTTTGGTTTTTGATTTTTCTTCGCCCCCAGGGATTTAGTGCTAAGATTCACTCAAACCGCACCGCCCAACCCGGACAGCACGCGTGGTTACGGCTTGGAGTGCGTCGACCGACTGGAGAATATTCGTGGCAGATGATCGTTTGCGCGCCGTAGAACTGGCGCTTTCGCAGATCGAGAAGCAGTTTGGCAAGGGCTCCATTATGCGCCTGGGCAGCAAAGATGTGGTGCCCATTGCAACCATCTCAACTGGATCAATCTCGTTTGACGCCGCGCTGGGGGTAGGCGGCGTGCCGCGGGGCCGCGTTATCGAAATTTTCGGACCGGAATCCTCGGGCAAGACCACGATCACGCTCCAGATTATTGCTGAAGCACAGAAGGCCGGTGGTTTGGCGGCCTTTGTAGATGCCGAGCACGCTCTGGATCCGGCATATGCGAAGAAGCTGGGTGTAGACGTGGACAACCTCCTGGTGTCGCAGCCGGATTACGGTGAGCAGGCGCTGGAGATTACCGAGGCGCTGGTGCGGTCGGGAGCAATTGACGTGCTGGTGGTCGATTCAGTTGCCGCGCTGGTTCCGAAGGCAGAGCTCGATGGCGAAATGGGCGACTCGCACATGGGCCTGCAGGCGCGCTTGATGTCGCAGGCGCTGCGCAAGCTGACCGGAACGGTCTCAAAGTCGCGGACCTGCCTGATATTCATCAACCAGATTCGCGAGAAGATCGGCGTGATGTTCGGGAACCCCGAAACGACGACTGGCGGACGCGCGCTGAAGTTCTACTCCTCAGTGCGCATCGATATCCGGCGCATTGCCGCGGTCAAAGAAGGCGACGTTGTAGTCGGCTCGCGCACTCGCACAAAGATCGTCAAAAACAAGGTGGCCGCGCCCTTCCGCGAAGCCGAGTTCGACATTCTGTATGGCGAAGGAATCTCGCGCGAGGGCGATGTGCTCGACCTGGCGGTAACGCAGAATATCGTTGAGAAGAGCGGCGCGTGGTACAGCTACAGCGGCGAACGCATCGGGCAGGGACGGGAGAATGTCCGGACTTTTCTCAAGGAACATAAGGACGTTTTTGCGCGCATCGATACGCAGCTTCGGCAGAAACTTGGTATTGGTCAGGCCGCAGTAGCACCTGAGGTTCCCGCCGTTCCGGCAAATGGCGCGGTGGTGGCTCAGGAAGCGGTAAAACCGGCGGCGAGACGACAGTAGGGAAAAGCCGCGGCAGCGCGGCTTTTTCTGTCTGCTTGAATATGTATGTATGTTTATGTATGCTTGTTTTTGGGGATTTGTATATGACTTACAGCGATCAAGTGATTCAGCATGTCAGGCAGTCATACCTTGAACCAGCCTCAAAGTCAGGGACTACGCTCGTTCGGATTCGCGCCGGAGACGTTCACAAAGCTCTTCATTGGAATAACCGGGTTCCCTCGGTATGTCAGACGCTCGCTTCAAAGCGTTTTCTGGAGGAGAATGATCTCGAACTTGTCGAAAAGCATGGGCCGCCTTCGGGTCTAAGCACGACAACCGTATACACCTACCGTTTGAACAAAGCCGCAAATCCTCCAAAGAAGAAACCCAGCTTATTACTCTCTCTTCAGGGTGTGGGAAAAGATGTGTTTGCCAGGCTTGGCGGAGGAGAGAAATTTCTCAAGGAAGAGCGGCAGAGATGGAATAGCACCACTGCACCCCTTCCGCGGAGAAAACCTTGAGCCGGATATATTGGGACACGATGGTCTTTGTCTATCTGGTTGAAGACCATCCCGTGTTCGGCTCAAAAGTTCACCGCATTTACCAACGTATGTTGGAACGCAGAGACACGCTCTGCACGAGCACGCTAACACTCGGCGAAGCATTGGTTGGGTCTATCAAAGGCGGGGACGCCAATTTAGGCGAAAAGATGAAAACGGCGTTGAATGGCGACGAAGTAGAACTAGTTCCCTTTCGAGCCAGGACCGCAGAAATCTATGCCGAGATACGAGCGAACTTTCCAGTGAAATCCCCAGACGCTATCCATCTGGCTACTGCCGCGGAGATGAAGGCAGATATTTTCCTGACGAATGACGGGCACCTTCATCGGCTCACCATCCCAGGAATCCAATTTATCGCTGGTCTAGACGGCACAATTTTCTAAAAGCATGAGAAAGGCATTTATTGCCGTTCGCTGATAGAATTCGGCTGGCGTGAATACTGTAAAAGTAATCTATCCCGGCAGCTTTGATCCTGTGACGAATGGTCATCTGGACCTGATCGCTCGCGGGTCGAAGATTTTCGATCACCTGGTGGTCGCGATCCTTCTCAATTCTTCCAAGGACCCTCTTTTTACCGTGGAGCAGCGGGTGGAGATGCTTACCGAAGGTGTTGGGGGGTTGGGGAATGTCTCGATAGCCACCTTCGATGGGTTGCTGGTGGATTTTGCACGCGAGCAGCAGGCTCAGGCTGTGCTGCGCGGAATTCGCGCTATCAGCGATTACGAATATGAGCTGCAGATGGCTTTGATGAATCGACGGCTGGCTCCTGAGCTGGAGACGATTTTTCTGATGCCGGATGGCAAGTACTCTTTTGTCAGCTCGCGGCTGGTTAAGGAAGTGTTTGAGCTGGGCGGATCGGTTGAGGGACTGGTGCCTAAATTTGTAATTGACCGGTTGCGGCAGCATGGACGACAGCATCCGCTTTAGAATTCTGCCCGCGTCCAGATTTCTACGCGCTGAGAACAAAAATCTGAAAAAATAGAAGAACCATGACAGCAACGACTGCCACCAGTATCTTCTCCGACCGCATTGGACGCATTGAAGTGTCGGCAACCATGGCTGTAACCGCCGAAGCGGCAAAGCTGCGCGCTCAGGGCGCGAAGCTGGTCGATTTCGGTGCGGGCGAGCCGCACTTCGCCACTCCGCGCCATATAAAAGACGCGGCGATTGAGGCGATCAACTCGAACTTCACGCGGTACACCGTGGTCGCCGGCATCCCCGAGGTTCGCAAGGCGATTGTGGAACGCCACGCGTGTGATTTTGGTTCCGACTACGCGCCGGATGAGGCGGTCTTTACGACCGGCGGGAAGCTGGCGCTATTCAATGCCATTCAGGTGCTCGTCGATCACGGCAATGAGGTGATTCTGCCGGTTCCCTACTGGGTTTCGTTCAAAGACATCATTCAGTATGCGGGCGGCAAAGTTGTTTATCTCGAGACGAGCGAGGCGGAAAACTTCCGCATTACTGCCGACGCGATTGAGGGGGCAATTACGCCGCGCACGAAGGCAATTATTCTGAATTCGCCGTCGAATCCGGCGGGATCGGTTGTTTCGCCTGCGGATCTGGAACGCATTGTCCGGCTGGCGCATGAGCGCGGGATCTATCTGCTGCTCGATGAGTGCTACGTCTACCTGCAATACACGGGCGCGCTGGTGAGCGGCGGATCGTTTACAGATGCGAAGGAGCATGTTGTTGTGCTTGGGTCGCTGTCGAAGACCTATGCTATGACCGGCTGGCGCGCGGGTTACGCACTGGGGCCCAAGCCTATTATTGCCGCGATGAGCAAGCTGCAGAGCCAGTCCACGTCGTCTACTGCGTCGTTTGTGCAGAAGGCCGCTGTGGCTGCGCTGAATGGATCGCAGGAGTGCGTGGCTGAGATGCGGGCTGACTATCTGAAGCTTCGTGACCGTATTCTGGGCCGTCTGACTGAGATTCCGGGCGTAACCTGCACGAAGCCGGAAGGCGCGTTCTATGTGTATCCCAATGTGGGGGCATACCTCGGCAAGCCGGGAGCTCAGACGGCGATGGAATTGGCTTCGCGTCTGCTCAATGAAGCGCACGTGGTCACGGTTCCGGGTGAGGCGTTTGGAACGAAGCAGCATATCCGGCTGTCGTATGCGGTTTCGCATAACGATGTGGAAGAGGGCCTGGACCGGATGAAGCAGTTTTTCGCAAAGTTGTAACTGTGTTCGAACATCAAGGCGGGGCAGCTACCCAAGCTGCTCCGTTTTTCTTTTACCGCTTCACTCCTCCCGTTGCAAGCCGCGAGCGGCGGCTGCTTCCGCTGTTAATCTGAAAATATGAAGATTTCTGTTCGCGGCATTCTCTTTGACATGGATGGCGTGCTTATCAGCTCGATTGGTTCGGTCGAGCGTAGCTGGACAAAGTGGGCCGAGGATCATGGAATTGACCCGACGCTGGCTATCCGAATTGCGCATGGCCGCCGCGCGATTGAGACCGTTCGTTTCTTGCGTCCCGACCTTAATGACGAGGAAGAACTCCTGGATCTTGAGGAGATGGAGGTAAATGACAACGAGGGTGTGGAAATTCTGGAAGGAGTTCAACGGATTCTTGAGGCGCTTCCGGCAAACCGCTGGACTGTGGTGACTTCGGCCACCGACCGCCTGGCGCGAAGCCGGATGCAACATGGCGGGATCCCTCTGCCGGAACAGATGATCACGGCGGATAAAGTGAGCAAGGGCAAGCCCGATCCTGAGCCTTATCTATTGGGGGCTGAAGCGCTCGGGCTGCGTCCGGAGGAGTGCCTTGTGATTGAAGATGCGGCCTCAGGCGCCAACGCCGGACATGCCGCCGGCTGCAAGGTTCTGGCTACGCTTTTTTCGCACTCGATGGAAAGTTTGAGCGTCGCTGACTGGATTGTTCCTTCGCTCCGGGAAGTGCGGGTGAAGGTTGCCGGCGACGCGATTGAGGTGGAATTTGAGCCGGTGGCTCGTCCGGTTGCGAGGTGGCCTGAATTTAGCGATCGAGCAAACAAAGCAGCGTTCCGTATGGATTAACAAGGGGCTTGGTCCCTGTTTGATCAGGTCCCAGAATCTGCTCCAGTTCTGGGACTAGATTCGAGCCATTGAGTGCGCGAGAAGCGTATACTTTGTTACCCGGAGGCCAATCGGAACTTCCTGTCAGGTCTCCTCTGAGGAGAGTGCCATGAAACACATGTCAGGTCTCGGGCTATTGTTCGTTCTTCTCATCCCTCTGTCGACCCCGGCAGCCGGTGTGGGAGAAAACTCTCTCGTGAAATTCAAAGGCGGCATTGGGGCGATTCCTGTCTCCAATGTCGTCGTCAGCACGACAACGCCGCCAGTTACGACAGCTACCGCGAACATCGTACGGGGTATCTCCCCAGCCGGACAGATTTGGGTCATCGCGGGCCTCGATGCGGATGTGAGTACCGATGGGCGAATCCATGTTCGTGGACGCGGTCTGCTTTTGGGTGGCGGCAATGGCATCGGAACGAGCGCTGGGCTGAACGTTTTTGCCACACTCTTTTGCGGACCCGCGGCCAGCGCTAGTGCCTCCAGTTCAAGCCAGACTGGCGTAACTCTCGAGGCTAATGGAGATTTCACCATTGACGATGTTCTGTCGCCGGCACCGCCGAATCCCTGCGACACGCCTGTGCTCCTTATCCGCAATGCGGCGGGATCTCAAGCTTGGTTCGCTGCGGGCATCCCGGACTAGACTCGGACCGACTGCTAGACCAACTGCAACGTGATGAGGGCTTCGACCCAACCTGCGAAATCGCGGTAGTGTTCTTTGGCGAAACGTTTCAGTACTCGAACTGCGGCTTACGGCTTGATGAGGCTTCGAATCCACCGCTGGCAGGGCCGTTCGACTGCAACCATGGCCAGCATGGCGGCGGCGATGAGCAGGAAATAGCTTAACCACGGATCGAATTGCGCCAGATGGATACGATTGAGAATATGCGACTGATGGATCAAGTTCCACAGGTTAAAGTGCAGAATGTACAGGCAATAGCTGGCCTGTCCCACTACCGCGAAGGGATAGAACCCAAAAAAGCGCGCGATCAGGTTGTGCCCCGCTAGTCCCAGAATTGCCAGACCAAACAGAGGCATGAGCAGGCCGTCGTGCATCATGGGATACGGCATTTTGTCGCCGAAGTAAAGAACGGTGTAAAGGCCGCACATTCCGAGCAGCCCGAACAAGAGTCTTTTGCGTGCCGCTCGGGGAATCATCGCGTCGAGATCCGCGAGGGCAATACCGAAGAGAAACGATGGAACGTGAGGCGGCGGAGTGAATTTGAGTGCGCGAATCCAGAAGCCATCGGTATAGCGGCCGGGGTGCAGGTCGCCGTCGGGGTGAAACCACATGTAGAGACCGGGCAAGACCATGCCTAATAACCACAAGCCCAGCAACAGGCCAACCAGAGGCCATATTCGCCTGGGGCGCTTCCAGAGCACTACGGCCGGGAAGATCAAGTAGAAAAAAGCTTCGGTGCACATAGTCCATGCTGGCGTGTTCCAGAAGGCCGCGAGCATGGGGTGCCAGCCCTGGAGCAAGAGTGGCGTGAGCACGACTCCCCAGGCGAATTGCGCGTGGCTGCGAGCGTGCCACTCATCCATCAACATGCCTAAGGAGAGAAGCAGCGCGAGAAAATATACGGGATAGAGGCGCGAAAGGCGGGCGATCCAGAAATCGCGCGATTTGAGCTGACCTTTTGCCGCGCGATCGGAGTAGTTGTAGGCGAGGATGTAGCCGGACATCAACAGGAAGAAGCTGACCGAGGTGTAGCCGTTATCGACGATCGGCGCGAACGGCCCAAACCACTTTGGATTTGAAAAGTGGAAGAAAACGATGTTCAGCGCGGCGAAGCAGCGCAGGCCGGTAAGCGCGGGCAGCATCTCTTTTTTCTTCCGCGGCGGCGCTGGACCAGGCGCGGGCACGACCTCGGGGACAGGAGCTAATTCGAGTTGGGGGCTGGCGCTCAGACAGATTCCTCGGATTGTGTCTTCAGGCCGTAACCAGCGAGCCGACCTTTTCGCCCGCAATGACGCGGCGAATATTTCCTGGCTGATTCAAGTTGAAGATGATCATGGGTAGGTTGTTGTCTTTGCAGAGGCTCACTGCCGTAGTGTCCATTACCTTTAACCCCAGCCGCAGAATTTCCATGTAGGTAATCTGCTCAAATTTCACGGCATCTTTTTCGATGACCGGGTCGGCGTCGTAGATTCCCTCGACCTTGGTGGCTTTGAGCAGAACGTCCGCTTTGATTTCCATTGCGCGCAGCGAGGCGGCAGTGTCGGTTGAAAAATAGGGATTGCCGATGCCTGCGGCGAAGATTACGACGCGGCCTTTTTCGAGATGCCGGATGGCGCGGCGGCGAATATACGGCTCGGCGACCTGGTTCATCTCAATGGCGGACATAACGCGGCAGTGTAAGCCACGCTTCTCGATGGCATCCTGAATAGCCAGTGCATTGATGACCGTGGCCAGCATACCCATATTGTCGGCGGACACGCGGTCCATGGCCCTAGCCTGCTCGGCGACGCCGCGAAAAAAATTGCCTCCGCCCACGACGATCGCCACTTCGACGCCCTGTTCGCTGACTTCGGCGATTTCGCCTGCGATTTCATGAACGCGGGCTACGTCGACGCCAAAGCCCTTTCCGGCGGCGAGCGCTTCCCCTGAAAGCTTGAGTACGACACGTTTATACATTCCTCTTGGAGTATCGCACGGGGACTGGCCGTCCAGGCACACGCGCCTTCGGCGCCATCCTGAATTTTTCCTTATGGCCGCTCCTTTTGGTCGCGGAAGTGGGCATCCAGGCGGAAACTGATTGGGCGGCTCTGGACAAAGCGCGGCGCTGCTATAAACTAGGCGCATGGGAAGCAAAGACAAGGGAAAAAAGGAAGCTAAGAAGCAGCCGAAACCGAAGCCCAAAGTTGAGCCTGGCCGCAAGCGGGATACCTGGAATCCATCTGCTGTTCAGCCCGCCAAATAACCGTGCGGCTTGGGTCATTTTTCACGAGTCGTTGTTACGGCGCAAATCCTCTCACACAGCACAAAAAAGCCCGGCTTGATCGCCGGGCTTTTTCATTCCGCAAACTAAGCCTGCGCTTCGTCTGAAGTCTTTACCTGCGCTACCGTCCAGTTGGGATCGCCGACTTTGAAGCGGGCGAAGCGGCGGATGGAGATGTTCTCGCCGAGCTTGCCTACCTTGGTGCCGATGAGGTCCTTGATGGTGACGGTCTGTTCCTTGATGAAGGGCTGCTCGAGCAGGCAGACCTCCTCGTAGAACTTGCCCATCTTGCCTTCGACGATCTTTTCAATCACAGGAGCCGGCTTGCCGGTCTGAGCGGCCTGGGCGCGATAGATTTCTTTCTCGCGCTCGAGATCTTCGGTCGTTACGTCTTCCTTGCGGATGTAGCGCGGATCAGTTGCGGCGATGTGCATGGCTACATCCTTGAGCAATTCCTGGAAGTCGGCGGTGCGGGCGACGAAATCGCTCTCGCAATTAACCTCGAGCAGCACGCCGATTTTACCTCCGGCGTGGATGTAGGTCCCGACGGCGCCCTCGTTCGTGGTGCGCGACGCCTTCTTGGCGGCCGACGCCATGCCACGCTTGCGCAGGACGACAAAGGCCTGTTCGAGGTCACCCTTCGACTCCTGCAGCGCCTTGAGGCAGTCACCCATTGGCGCGCCCGAGCTGTCGCGGAGTTGTTTTACGAGCTTTGCATCGATCTTCTCAGTTACAGCAGACATTTCCTTCTCCAATCTTTTCAGTGTCCTCAGGACACACCTCAAACACAAGGAAAGCGTGGCCGTTTATGGAACGCAGCCACGCTTCCTTTAACTCTCAGCAGCTTTTTTGCCGCGCAAGTCTTAAAAGCTGGCCCTTATAGGCTGCTTTCGGCCGCCTCGGCTTCTTCCAGCGCAGCTACTATCGCCGGAGCCTTGCGGATTCCGCCGCCGAGCGCCGCTTCGAGATCGACCACATCGCCGTCTCCGGCCTGGTCATCCGTTGCTAATTCGGTGCTCCCCTCTTCCGCGCCCGCCTGAATGTCGGCGGTCACGCCGGCGATTTCAGCCGATTGCTTGTCGCCAGCCATCTGCACACCCTCGATCACCGAATCAGAGATCTTGGAGGTGAAGAGGCGGATGGCGCGCAGAGCGTCGTCGTTGCCCGGGATGACGTGATCAACAACTGTGGGATCGCAGTTCGTGTCGACGACGGCGACGACCGGGATGCCCAGCTTGCGGGCTTCCTTGACGGCGATGGCTTCGTTGTTCGAATCGACGATGAACAGGGCGTCCGGCAGACGGCGCATGTTCTTGATGCCGGCCAGATTGGCCTGGAGATGCTTACGCTCACGCTCGAGCTTGATGACTTCCTTCTTGGTCAGAAGGTCATAGCGGCCATCCGTGGCCATGTCATCGAGTTCCTGAAGGCGCTTCACCGACTTTTGCACCGTGATCCAGTTGGTCAGCAGTCCACCCAGCCAGCGCTGGTTGATGTAGAACATGCCACACCGGGTCGCTTCTTCCGCAATCGCATCCTGCGCCTGGCGCTTGGTGCCGACGAACAGGATGACTTTCCCCGACGCCGTCAGGTCCGTAACGAACTTGCTGGCTTCCTTGAACATCTTCAGGGTTTTTTGCAGGTCGATGATGTAAATACCGTTGCGCTCGCCGAAGATGTATTCCTTCATCCGCGGATCCCAGCGCTTCGTTTGATGCCCGAAGTGAACTCCAGCTTCGAGCAGCTCCTTCATTGTGATCGTGGCCAAACAGCCTCCTCTGTGGATTGCATCCCGGCGGTTTCGGTGCCGGAATTGATTCCCTCTTGGGAAAATTGAACTACCTAAACCTGTGCCTTGCTCCATCCTTCGGCCCCAACTATGAGGCCGAAGGATGGGAAGCGAATTAACGCTTCGAGAATTGGAATCTCTTGCGGGCGCCCTTCTGTCCGTACTTCTTGCGCTCCTTGCCGCGCGCATCGCGGGTGAGCAGTCCTTCAGTCTTGAGCGTCTTGCGCAGCTCGGCGTTGAACTCAAGCAGTGCGCGAGCGATGCCCATCTTTACCGCATCAGCCTGCGCGCTTACGCCGCCGCCCTGGACGGTGGTAACCACGTCAAAGGAGCCGGTGAGCTCGGTGAGCACGAGCGAGCGCTTTGCCGAAACACGCTGCTGCTCGGTGACGAAATACGTCTCCAGACCCTTGCCGTTGACCTGAAAATTTCCGCTGCCGGGGCGCAGAAACACGCGGGCAATTGCCGACTTGCGCCGTCCCGTTCCGTAATACTGGACTATATCTGCCATTAGTTTTCCTGAACCTTTTTAGCCATCGTTATCCTGGTCTTTCCCAAAAATCTGTATTAACTCTCTTAAAACTTTTTAAGCGTTGATTTCCAGAGCCACCGGCTTCTGGGCGGCGTGAGGATGCTTGTCGCCGCGGTAAACATTGAGCTTGGAGGCCATCTTGCGGCCCATCTTGGTCTTGGGAAGCATACCCTTGATCGCCTCTTCGACGATCTTTTCCGGCTTACGCTCTAGCAGGCGGGTGAAGGACTCTTCACGCAGACCACCGGGGAAACCGGTATAGCGGCGATAGACCTTCTGCTGGCTCTTGAGCCCGGTCAAACGAATCTTTTCGGCGTTGATGACCACGACATGATCGCCCATGTCGATGTAGGGCACGTACTTTGGATTTCTCTTGCCAGCGAGAACGCTTGCCGCTTCGGTGGCGAGACGGCCCAGGGTCTTGCCACTGGCGTCTACAACGAACCATTTGCGGTCAATTTCATGCGCGCTCGGAATATATGTCGACATCGCTCTTTTTCCTTCTCCTCAAACCACTCGCGCCAAAAACGCGACCTTTAAAAACGCAATTGCCCACGCGCAACATTTGCGCGGATTCCAGAATTCCCCGCTGCTTACAAACTGCTGTTCGCGTGAGGCTGGCGCAGACTTCAACCCGGTGGGTTTCCACGGCCACATCCCGACAAGAGGCACGGGCAGACGTGGACTGCACAAGGACTTTAGAATACGGGAATTCATGGCCAGAGTCAATAAATCTCAACTCAAATAGGAGAGCCCTGTTCCCTTCACAATCAATCGGTTGCGATGAAACAAGGGTTACAACTCCAAGGGTCAGAAGCTATGTTTCTGCAAGCCTCTGCTTAGAATTTCTCCCCGGCGGCCTTAAGAACGAGGCTCATATCAATCTGCTCGGGGCGGGAAATGGATGCGATATGAACTTACGAGCCTCGCAATCACGACCGCCAGGTAAAAGATGCCGAGCATGGCTTCGATGATAGTGAGTGAGCGAGCCTGATTAGAGACGGCAGTTATGCCAGACGCTCCAAGGGCTGTCATCGTTCCAAAGCTGTAGTAGATGAAGTCGAAGCGGTTAAGAACGGTATGGGTGTTCATGGCTGGATCAAGGTAAAAGGCGTGCGGCTGTAACCGGTACACCAGTTCATAGACGCTGGTGAAACTCAACCCTACAAACATGTAAATGCAGAGCGCACCAAATACCGTTTCGGCGTCGGGTTTCTCATTTGCAAAGACGCGGCGGAACATGACGATAACGATGAAGAGATCGAAGGCGAAACTGAGATTTATATTGATCAACGAGAACAGGCTGGCGTCGAGGCGAAGTATACGGAGATAGTGCACGAGCGCCGGAATTGCCAGCAAAAGGCCCCAGCCCCATACGACCAGACTGCGCCGATAACTGGCGGCATACACGCTAAGCAGGATTGCGGCGCTTCCGGCGATCCTGAAGGCGAAGTAGCCAAAAGCGGTGTTTTCCGCGTAGGGATACAACAGGAGCGACGCCAGCAGGAAAATAAAAAGCAGAAGAAATCTCTGCTGGACCATCTTGAGTGGCCAGCCGGTGCGGGGTACCACGTGTTCATTCTTTTGAGGCAGAATTCCCGACATATTCGCTCGCGACGCTGATCGTACACCTTTGGCGCTCACACAATTGCGCCTCCGGAGAGTATTCTCGCTTCACTACCGTTTCATTCAAGGAGATTCGCCATGCGTCTCGATCGCGTTGTCACGTTTCTTCTCACGAAGAACGTTGACGCCTGTATCCGGTTTTATCGCGACACTCTTGGGTTTACGTTCCTTCGCGATGACGGATTCGCTCTTGTTTTCGACGCGTATGGCACGATGCTCCGCATCGGCAAGATGCCGGACTTTACACCTGCTCAAAATACTGTTCTGGGCTGGGAGGTAGGGGACATTGGGGCGGCAGTTGGCGAGTTTGCGCGAAAAGGCGTGATCTTCGAGCGCTATCCCAACATGGGTCAGGACCGGGACGGCATTGCTACATTCCCGACGGGAGACAAAGTTGCCTGGTTCAAAGATCCAGATGGAAATATTCTGTCGTTTTCGCAGCACGTTTCCGTTTAAAAGCTATGCTGCCCGATAGAGGGCGGCGATCAGGGCTTCCCTTCTTGCTTCGACCATAGTTCCAGCGTTGGACAGAACGCGCAGCCATAGCAGGATCGATCCGGCGGCAAAAACGAGCAGGACGGGCGCGGCCAATCCAGCGTGGCCGGCGCGATTGAGCAAAAGATAAACCGCGGCGCCTACGGCGAAAACAAGCAACTCGATCAAGAGACTTATAAGACTGTTGCCGGTTCCTCCCTGTTGGCGGCTCATGCGGGTCATGCTCAGACGATACGCCATGGTGATCGAGAGCACGTTGCCGATCGCCAACTGCGCGGGCACAGCGAAGAGCAGCCAGCACAGAGTTACGGCCAGCATTTCGGGCCCGGGCATCCCAGCGCGGAAGGCAACAATGACGCATACCAGCGCCAGTTCAACCAGAAAAATTATGGTATGCACAATATTCTTGGCCAGCATGACCTTGCGAAAGGGGGTAGGCGAGAGGAAATAGAGTTGGATGCCCGCACCTTCTCCCCCGAGGTTGTTGTAGATGAATCGTGTGAGGCCCAGGAAGCTGTAGGCGACGCCCAGCGGCAGAGCGTACTGCCCGGCAAAGGCGGGGGCGTGGCCGGCATGCGATCCGCCGCTGAACAGGAAGACAATAATAAGCGGGGCAAGAAAGCCGTAGAGCATCACTCCGCTGCGCATGAGATAGCGGATCTCCTTTTCAATCACAGCGGCCACGGGACCTGAGCCTTCGAGGAGATTTCTACGGCTGCTCGCGCGCGCGTTCTTTGCCGTGGGGGATGGCGCCTCGCCCAGGCTTTCTCCGCAGTACTCGGCGCGGAGTCTGATTCCGAGCGCGGCTCCGGCTGCGACTCCGTAGAGAGCGAGGAAGAATAAATCTTCTCCGGCTGCAAGCGGCCTTCCAGTGTGGACGCTGCTGATGGCGTTCGCAGCAAGGCCTGGCGGCAACACATTCTGCACGCGCCTGGCGACTTTCAGGTCTCGCATCAAGGTGGCGTGGCTGATCCCAAACTCGCGTCCGCGATGCTGATAAAACGCCGGGTTCAGGAACTGCGCGCCGAGCATCAGGAAGAGGAAGACGGCTCCCAATACTTCGCGGGTCCTGCGTTGGGCCAGCCAGCGATCAATCCAGGCGAAGATCGCACGCGTAAGGAAGATGTTGAAGGCTGCAAAGAGAGCGAGCACCAGCGTGATCCAGACGATCAGGCCCGGCTGCGCGAGAGATGCGCCTACCCATGTGCCGAGCAGGGCGATGCCGCCGACCAGCGATCCTACATCAAACAGCCCAAACAAAATGTAGAAGAGCACATACGAGCTGAAGTTGATCGGAAAGCGCAGGAAGAGGCTTAGATCGACATTCTCCTGAAAGGATGCCACGGCGAGCGGAACAAACTGCCACACGATAAGCACCGGCCAGAACAAAACGGCAAGCGTGCGCAGCGAATCGTGCGACGCGATCTGCCATGCGGCGAATCCCAGGCCAAGACCAATTGCCAGGCCGATCAGGGCGAAAAACGACTGCGTGACGATGCGCGCGCCGATCTCGAAGCCTCCGCGACGGGTTCGCAGTGAATTCACCAGCATTCGCCAACGCATTTGAGCGACGGCGCCGTATTGAGCCTGTACGCTCACCTGCGCCCTTTCGCTCACGGCTAGCTCAGCCATGACAGCTCCTGCGCTGCTTCGGTTCCTTCGGCGCCTACGGTGTTGAGGAATATCTCTTCGAGCGTCAGCTTTTCTTCGCGTTCCGCGCCGGGAAGCGTGGATGCTACTCCAGCCCGCAGCTCTTCGAGCGAGCCGTTGGCTACGAGCTTTCCCTTATGAATGATGGCCACATGGCTGCAAAGCCGCTCGACGATTTCGAGCACGTGCGAGGTGAGGAAAATGGTCGCTCCGCGATGGATCATGCCCTGGAGCATCGTCTTGAGAGTGCCGGAGGCGATGGCGTCTACGCCTTCGAATGGCTCGTCGAGAAAAAGCACTTTGGGGCCATGGATGACGGCGGCGGCCAGTGCCAGCTTCTTCTGCATGCCGTGGGAGAAGTCTGCAATGAGCTTCTTCGGCTCGCTGGCCAACTGCATGAAGTCGAGCAGCTCCTGGGTGCGGAGATTGGTTGTCTCGCGGCCGAGCCCGTACATGCGGCCTACGAAGCGCAGATACTCCGATGCGGTGAGGCGGTTGAGCAGCGCCATGTTTTCGGGGACTACGCCGATCTGGCGCTTGAGGTCGAGCGCGCTGGCGGTGAAGGTCTGGCCGAGGATCTCCATGCGTCCTGCAGTGGGTTCAAGCAGGCCAGTAAGCATCTTGATGGTGGTCGATTTGCCTGCCCCGTTTGGTCCGAGGAAACCGAAGAACTGCCCCGGCGCTACCTGAAAGGAGACATCGTCAACTGCCGTGAAGCTACCGAAACGGCGGGTTAGTCCCTGTGTGGCGATGGCCGGTATGCTCATTGCTGGTCAGCATACCGGGAAAAGTCACTGGCGCAAAATGCTTTCTGCGTGGGTGCTTGCCGGGCGCGATCAGCCGTTTATATCGGCGTTCCTGGTGCGAGCGGCGGCGTAAATAGCGACCGCCAGGACAGATGTCGCCGAAAGAGCACCTACAGCGAGAGGCATGTGTCGAAAGAGCCATCCTGTGAGCACGGCAGAGAGGAAGTAAATAACGAGAACTCCGGCCTGCATGAGGAGCCGTTCTTCGAAACGCTCCTTCTGCTTGGGAGATTCCCGCTTTTCCTGCGTGGCGAGCTGCACCAGGCCACTCACCAAGATGGTCCAAGTACCGGTGATGTAGGTGGTGACGATTCCTGGAATTTTGAGCTGAAGCATGGCTCCGCTTTGGAGGCCGATGGCCAGCGCAACGCACCCCAGAAGAAGTGTGAGGTATGGCTGGGAGACTGCGTTTGAGCCGAAATGCCGTTGGACTGCGACCCATCCTGCTGCAGCGCAGGCCATGAGGATAGCCTCCAGCAACAGGGTGAACGTGATTGCTTTTGCCCATACGACGCCCTGGCGCACCTTTCGCGTGAAAAACGAGGCGAGCGCAGCGCCCGTTGCATAGCAGCAGAGCGAGAGAAGCGGATGAAACACATCTCCGCCCTTCTGGAAGACCGCGATGCCTGTGAGGACGGTGTTTCCGGTCATGTTGGCGACGAAGGCGTGGCCGAGACCTAAGTAACTCCATCCATCAGCAGAGCCTGCGGAGGCCGCGAGGAGAAAGAGCAGGAAATCGCGTTCGGCTGAGCGCATGGGTTTACTCCACGAAGGGTGAGATGCGGAGGGAATAATTCTCTCGCAAATTTCGAGTTGGCATGCGAGTCTGTGATGGATGATTTTTGCTCGCCGGGTTCTCTGCTGCTTTCTGCTTTGTGCGCCGCTGGTTTGTGAGGCGGGTGATTCCTCTACTTCACAGATTTCCGTTGACAACCTCGATGGCAAGGTTGTGTTTCTGTGGGGAATGGAGTCGGGCGACAAGCTGAGTTTCG
The DNA here is from genome assembly GCA_963743135.1 of uncultured Acidobacteriaceae bacterium. Classification (GTDB taxonomy): domain Bacteria; phylum Acidobacteriota; class Terriglobia; order Terriglobales; family Acidobacteriaceae; genus Silvibacterium. The sequence continues at coordinate 204,366 of CAVUON010000005.1, read as the reverse complement.
ATTTCTGCTAATTCGCGCAGCTTCGCTATAATCGGGGCGTTTTCTATTTCGTCCTGGAGATGCGCCCTTGCTGAACCGCCGAACCGCTCTCGTATTTGTTTCTGCTCTTCTCTTCCCGGCTGCGCTGGTGAGCAGCGCGCAATCCTCAAACGAATCCCTCGGCCAGTTCACTGCGGCGCAGGACATTGGGACGGTTCTGCATGCGGGATCGACGCATTTTGATGCGGCGAAGGGAACGTACACGATCAACGGCAGCGGGGATAATACCTGGTCCACGTCGGATGATCTGCAATTTGTGTGGAAGAAGGTGGAGGGCGATATTTCGCTGAGTGCGCAGATCGATTTTGCGAATGGCGGCGGCAACCCGCACAAGAAGGCGATGCTGATGATCCGGCAGAGCCTTGACCCGGATTCGGCGTATGTGGATGTGGCGCGACATGGGAACGGGCTGACTTCCCTGCAATACCGCAACGCGACCAGCGATGTGACGCGGGAGATTGAGCTGAATGTGTCGGGTCCGCAGAAGGTGCGGATTGCGAAGCGCGGCGACTACTTCTACGTGTGGTATGCGGGCGCGGATGGGAAATGGTTGTATTCGGGCGCGTCGATGAAGCTGTCCATGCAGGGCGCGGTTTACGTTGGGCTGGGGGTCTGCTCGCATGACAAGGATGTGATTGAGACTGCGGCGTTTTCGCAGGTGCATCTTGCCGTGAGCCAGACGGGAACGGATGCGGGGGCGGACGCGACCGCTCATGGCACGCTCTACAGCACGCTTGAGGTGGTTCCGATTGCTTCGACCGACCGTCGCGTGGTGTATGTGGCTGCGGCACACTTTGAGGCTCCGAACTGGCTGCGCGATAATTCTGGCTTTCTGGTGAACGAGGGCGATAGGCTGGAGCGGATCGGCGCGAAGGGCGAGGCTGCGGTGTTGATTGATACGGGCGGCCTGAACAAGATAAACAACGATCATGTTCTTTCGCCGGATGGGACGCGGGTTGCGATCTCGGACAACACTGAACCGGGCGGGTCGAGAATCTACACGCTTCCGATAGCAGGAGGACAGCCGCAGAAGTTGACGGCGAATGCTCCCTCGTATGCGCATGGATGGTCTCCGGATGGGAAGACAATTGCGTTTTGCGGGGAGCGCAACGGGGAATTCGATGTTTACACCATTCCTGCGGCGGGCGGCGAAGAGACGCGGCTGACTACGGCGAAGGGCCTAGATGATGGGCCGAATTATTCGCCTGACGGGAAGTACATTTACTTCAACTCCGAGCGCACCGGTCACATGCAGATATGGCGCATGCTGGCGGACGGATCGCAGCAGGAGCACGTCATCCACGAGACGACAAACGACTGGTTCGCGCACATCTCGCCGGATGGAAAGTGGATGGTAATTCTGGCGTATGGGCCGGAGGTGACGGGACATCCTCCGGGGCAGGATGTGACACTGCAGTTGATGTCGCTAGCCGATGGGAAGATCAGCCTGCTGGCGAAGTTATTTGGCGGACAGGGTACGATCAATGTTCCGTCGTGGTCTCCGGATAGCACGCAAGTCGCGTTTGTGAGCTATGCGTTTGTGCCGGATGTAAGTGGGGGTGAATAATTATGGCGAAGGTGACTGGATTGGGCGGGACGTTTCTTCGGGCCGATGACCCTGCGAAACTCTACGCGTGGTATGAAGAACATCTCGGTGTCTCGAGTGCAAATGGATGCTTTTTATTCCCGGCAGGCGAGCAGCGAGCTTACGTTGTGGTCTCATTTTTTCCGCGGTCTTCAGACTATTTTCCCGCGACGCAACAAGCGATGCTGAATTTTCAGGTGGATGATCTGGATGCGGTTCTGGACCGGCTGGCAGCGGCGGGCGTGGCGGTCGATGCGAAGCGCGAGGATTACGAGTATGGAAGATTTGGGTGGTTTACCGACCCGGAGGGGAACCGTGTTGAGCTTTGGCAGGTGCCTGCCGCACGGGCAGACGCGCCTTCGGCGCCATCATGATGTTTGCGTTTACCGCCACTCCCGTTGGTCGTGGATTTGTTCTCGTTGTAATTACTTCAGCATGGATTCCAGACGTTCGGGGTCGAAGCCGATCATGACTTCCTCATCGACCACGATGGTTGGAGTGGAGCGGCTGTTTAGCTTTACCAGTTCGCGCAGCGCCGCGGGGTTGCCCTGAACGTCCTTGTACTCGAAGGGAATGTTGCGCGCGGTTAGAAATTGTTTGGCCGCGTAGCAGGGGGGACATCCGGGCTGGCTGTAAAGGATGACTCGCTTCATACTTCAAGCGTAGCAAGTTTTGCGGCGATTAGTGGGACGGGTTGCTTCCTGCCGGCCGCGCGGCGGCGACGAGCTGGTTGTTCTCGCCGGGAAATTTTTCGTCAGGTTTGTTGGCGATGGCGGTTTTCATGAAGTCCACCCAGATGGGCAACGCCACGCGAGCTCCGCTTTCCTTATCTCCGAGCGACTGGCGATTATCGTACCCGGTCCACACACCGCAGGTGATGGAAGGCGAGAAACCCACGAACCATGCGTCGGTGAAATCGCTGGTGGTTCCGGTCTTGCCGCCTAAAGGATGGTTGAGACTGGCTGCTGCAGCGGCAGTGCCGCTGTGCATGACCTCCTGGAACATGCCCATCATGGTGCGTGCGGTCTTCGTGCTGATGACTTCGTTGACTTCAGATGCGGCCTCGTTCAGGGGCAGGCCGTCCGATGTTGTGACGCGGCGCACCAGGCGGGGTGCGACGCGGATTCCGTCGTTGGGAAAGACGGAGTAGGCGTCAACCTGCTGTTCGAGGGTAACTTCTACCGAGCCAAGGGCGACGGGCAGAAAAGGAGGGATGTTCGAAGTGATGCCGAAGCGATGAGCGGTGGCGATGACCCGGCTAATGCCGACGCGTTCAGCCAGCCGTACGGCGGGGATGTTGCGCGAGTCGGCGAAGGCCTTGGTGAGGGTTATGCTGCCTAGATAATTGGGCTCGTAATCGTGCGGCGTCCAGGAGCCGAAAGTTGCGGGAGCGTCGAGAACTGTTTCGTCTGGTCTTGCTCCAGCTTCGATTGCTGCGGTGTAGACGTAGGGCTTGAACGACGAGCCTGTCTGGCGCTCGGACTGCGTGGCTCGGTCAAATTGCGAGAGATTGAAGTCGCGGCCTCCGACGAGGGCGAGCACGTCGCCTGTGGCATTGTCCATGGCCAGCAGCGAGCCTTCGGCTCCGGTGTCCTCTTCGAGCCTGGCACGCAGGAGGCTGCCGCTCTGATCGGTAAGCTGGACGTAGATGATGTCGCCGACGCGCAGAAACTCGTCCGCGGTCTTGAAGCCTGTCCAAGCCCAATCCGCGGGGGTGAGTAATAACTGCTGCTGACCGATTCGCGCCGTGACCTGATAAGGCAGCACGTTCATGACCAGCGCATGGATATACGTGCCGGGAGTGGCGGGCTGCGTCCAGTCGGGATGCTTGAAATCCTCGAGGCCGATACCTCCGGCAATAACGTTCAGCAGTCGCCCACGCCATCCGCGGCGGCGTTCGTAGGCGGCCAGGCCATCTTCAACGGCGCGGTTTCCGGCCTCCTGCAGATCGAGGTCAAGCGTGGTGTAGACCTTCAGTCCAGCCTCATGCACGCGGTCCGAACCGTATTCGCGGTCGAGCTCACGACGCACTTCTTCGACAAACCAAGGAGCCACGCTGTTCGGCGGAGGCTCGATATGAAGACCGAGCGGCGCAGTGCGGGCGGAGTCTGCCTGCGCAGCAGTGATGACTCCGTCTTCGAGCATGGCATCGATGACGGTGTTGCGGCGGCGAAAGGCGCGGTCTGGATTCAGGATGGGCGAGAATTCCGACGGGCCTTTGGGCAGGCCGGCGAGCAACGCGGCTTCGGGAAGGCTTAGATTATTGGCGTGCTTGGAGAAGTAGTATTCCGCTCCCGCCTCAAAGCCGTAGACGCCGTGGCCGAGGTAGATCTGATTGCCATAGAGGGTGAATATCTGCTGCTTGGTGAAGGCGTGCTCGATTTGCAGCGAGAGAAAGATTTCCTGGAGCTTGCGGCTTACAGTGCGTTCGTCGGAGAGAAACAGGTTGCGCGCCAGTTGCATGGTGAGGGTGGAGGCTCCCTGCGCGCGGCCCTTCGATCTCAGATCGTGATAGGCGGCTCCAGCGACACGAAAGAGATTGACGCCCCAGTGGCTTTCGAAGTTTTTATCCTCAATGGAGATTACGGCCTGGCGCAGCAGAGGAGAAAAGTCGTTGTAATTGACGTCGATCCGGCGTTGTAGGGCAAAGGATCCGAAGGCACGTCCGTGAACATCGTAGAGTTCGGTTGTCGCGATGGGTTGATAGCGCTCTAAATCCTGAATCTGCGGCAAATTGACGGAATAGACCAGCATGAGTCCGCTAAGGGAGCCGAAGGCGATGGCAAGCAGCGCCAGAAATGCCAGAGCTACGCTGCCCGCAACCTTTCTACCGCCGGTGCGGGGACGAAATGAGGAAGACGAGCGAGAGACACGGGAACGAGGTGCGGGCTTCTCGTTCCTGGATAATGTATCCGGGGGAGGCGCCCACGGGCCGCGCGCGTTCAAGGGCAGCCCTCTACGCGCTCTTCTGCTTCAGAATATCGAGAGCTTTGTTGAGCTGGTCGTCGGGATGGGGTACGGGCCGCGCGGTTTCATCTTCCTCGGCCAGGAACTGATCGATGGTTTCATTGACGACGATGTTGGGCGTGACCGCCTTGTCCTGAATTTTGCTGCCGGAAGGAGTTTCGTACTTGGCTACCGACAGAATCAGGGCGGCTCCGTCGGGTAGTGTAATGGTCTTCTGCACCACACCTTCACCGAAGGTCCGGCTGCCAACCAGATCGCCACGCTTGTTATCGAGGATGGCAGCGGCAACGATCTCCGCGGCTCCGGCTGTGCCGTTGTTTACGAGGACGACGAGCGGGCCTTTTGTGACGAAACGCGAGGGCTCGGCAGTGAAGGTTTGTTTTGTAACTGTCTGACCCTCGATCGACGCGATGGTTCCGGACTGAAGAAAGGCATTGGCGAGGCGGATGCCCTGCGCCGGGTCGCCGTCCGCAACGTCGCGCAGGTCAAGCAGGACCTTGGTGTTGCCGTTCTTTGGCATAGCACGCAGGCGGTCTTCGATTTGATCAACCCGCTCGCGGCTGAGAATGCCCGGTTTCAGATAGAGGATGGTGGAGTTTTCATACTGCTGCTCGGCCATCGCGGGAGGCGCAACCTGGGTGCGGGCCAGGTTAATCTGCTCAGGTTCCGGCTTGCCTCCAGGACGAATGAGACCAAAATTAACATTGGTGCCAGGCTTGCCTTCCAGCAGCAGGCGAATCATAGCGAGAGACATCTGGCGGGTAGTCTTGCCGCCGATGGACTCGATCATGTCCCCATCGCTTATGTGCGCTTCGCGGTCTGCCGGGCTTCCAGGTACGACGGCGACGACAGTTGCGTAGCCGAATCGCTTGGAAACATCCAGACCAACCTGCGCGGTACCTTCGTTTTCATGAGCTTTATACGCCGTGAATTCGGCGGGAGTGAGATAGCTGGAATTAGCGTCGAGCGACTCGAGGAGGCCGTGGAGCGCGCCCGTCGTTACGTCAGTGATATTTGGCTCGGTGACGTAATCGCTTTGGATCTTGTGAAGAACCTCTTCATAGACACCCATTTGCCGGTAGGCACCGTCACTCTGCGTTTGAGAGGATGTGCCGGAGACGAATCCGCCGAGGAATACTACGGCGACAAGGGTGATGGAAATGCCAAAGACAGCGCGCGTAAAGCTTTTAGACATAGATATAGAGACCGCTCGTGGGGAGCACTGGTTAGCTTGATGATACTCCAATGCGCGATCGCGGAACGATTACTGGTGGCGGCGGGCAGAATCGAACTGCCGACCTACGGGTTATGAGTCCGTCGCTCTAACCATCTGAGCTACGCCGCCTGATTTGAAGAGGATCGATCTCTATGATACGAACGGCGCGGGCGGGGGTCAAACTTTTGATCTTCCGGGCGTAATTGCACAGTTATAACGAAGAGTATTGTCCCTTTGGATTTATCGTTTTGATGAGAAAATAAAGGCGCAAAATCTCCACAAAAGTGTGTTGCGAATGCTGTAACCTTATCGGCGCTGGGCTGTCACAACAGAACAGCCAGGCCCCCACCGGCGGATTTGCGTCGAGTCTTGGCCTGACAAATGGAGGAATGACAAATATGAAGAACTCGATGAAGTCCCTGATGGTCGCTGCGGCCGTCTCCGGTCTGATGAGTGGCGCTACAGCAATGCAGGCCGCCACTACCAGTGCCACGAGTCCCGTGGTGCAGGTGGGCAACGCGTCGTTCGGCAGCTCGGCTCTGAGCAGTGACGTCGCAAAACACTCCTGTAAAGGACAAAACGATTGCAAGGGTCAGGGCGGCTGCAAGAGCAGCGACAATGGCTGCAAGGGCAAGAATAGCTGCAAGGGCAAAGGGGGCTGCGCTACTGACGGCTCCAAGATGCCTGGCTAGTTACTTTTTCCGCAGTTGCCTCGCAGATCACTGGGGGCCGGCAGAGATGCTGGCCCTTACAACTCGCGCCGTGGAGATCCTCCCAGATGCCAGCGAATCGCTTCAATGGATTTACCGATTACGGGGTGGGAATCGGACTTCGCATTCCGCACTATCAGCACATTCTTACGCGCAAGCCGGTTGTGGATTGGTTCGAGATCATCTCGGAAAACTACATGATCGACGGTGGGCGGCCACTGGAAGTTCTGGACAAAATTCTGGATCAATACAACGTAGTGCAGCACGGCGTCTCAATGTACTTTGGCTCGGCGAGCGATCCAGACCCGGAGCATCTGCGGCGGTTGAAGCGGCTGGTGCAAAGAACCAGCACACCGTGGTTGAGCGACCATTTGTGCTGGGGTTCGGTAGACGGGCGCTATACGCATGATCTGCTGCCTATGCCTTACACATGGGAAGCGGTGAAGATTACGGCAGACCGCATTCGCCACGTGCAGGATTTCCTTGAGATTCCGGTAGTCGTTGAAAATGTTTCGAGCTACGCGGAGTTTCACGTCTCAGAGATGACGGAGTGGGAATTTCTAAACGAGGTGGTGGAGCGGGCGGACTGCGGGATTCTGCTGGACGTGAATAACATTTATGTTTCATCGCAGAACCATAGCTTTGACCCCTTCATCTATGTAAATGCCGTGCCTGCGGAGCGCGTGGCGCAGATCCATATTGCCGGCCACTCGAAGTTCGAGAAATACATTCTCGATACGCATGACCATCCGGTGCTGGAGCCGGTGTGGGAGCTCTACGCGCGCGCGATTGAACGCACGGGGCCGACAGCTACTCTGCTGGAATGGGACGACAACATTCCGAGCTTTGAGGATGTTCATGCAGAAGCGCTGAAGGCGAACCGCTTCCTGGAGGCAGCGCGCGCTAAGACGGTCTCTGCGCCCGCCGCGGAACTTGCAGGAGCAGCGCGATGAGCGAGCTACTGGAGTTGCAGAGGCGCATGGCCGCCGCAATCCTGCATCCGCTGACGCGGAGTGAGACGATGCCCCGCCGGCGGCGAGACGGCGTCTCCAATGAGCGCGAAGCGAATGCCCTTATTGCGCCGAATGACCGCCTGAATTCCTTTGAGCGGCTGGAGATTTATAACCGGCAATACTGGTTCCGCCTTTACTCTTCGTTTGAAGAGGATTTCCCCGGGCTGAAGGCGATTATTGGCACTGCCAAGTTTGAAACCCTGATGCGCGATTATTTGACGGAGTGTCCGTCGGAGTCGTTTACGCTACGCAATCTTGGCTCACGGCTTGAGAATTGGCTGACTGGCCATCAAGAATATATTGAGCCTCGCCGTCAACTCGCGATGGATATGGTTCGGCTGGAATGGGCGCATATCGAAGCCTTCGACTCTGCCAAAGAGGAGCTGCTGGATGCAGACGATCTTGCGGCAATCGATGACGACTCGCGGCTCCGGTTGCAGCCGCATTTGCGGGTTCTGGAACTTCATTACCCGGTAGACGACCTGCTGATAGAGCTGCGCAATGAAAGCGGAAGCAGTGACGCGTCAAGCAACAATGCCAGCGCCTCGCGAAAGACGAAGCATGTCCGACGGGTGGCCATGCTGGAGCCAGAAAAGATTTTCCTTGCCATCCACCGGCATGAGAATTCCGTTTATTACAAGCGGCTACAGCGCGAGGATTTCCGGCTGCTGCAAGCGCTGCTTGCAGGTGACTCTCTGGGTCGGGCAATTGAGCTGGCATTCGAAAACAGTTCCCTGGCCGAAGAAGAGCGCGAATCATTTCTTCATCAAGCCTTTGCCTCGTGGGTCACGCTGGGGTGGATTACGCGGCAAACACCCAATTAATTAAGGACAATATCTTATGAGCTCGATCCGCACCTCTGGTCCTGTGCGCCTTTACTCGCTCTTTGCACGCGGCGCCGGGCTGCTGCAGTCGCCGTTCCTTCTCGCCGCGCGGCTCTATTGGGGATGGCAATTTATGCAGACCGGATGGGGAAAATTGCATCATCTCCATCGGGTGATCGGCTTCTTTAGCAGCCTGGGAATTCCTCATCCAGGACTGGTGGCTCCGATTGAGGCGTGCGTGCAACTTGCCGGCGGCATCCTCCTAATCGTGGGCCTGGCGAGCCATATCACCGGACTTGTGCTGGCGATCAATATGTTCGTGGCGTATTTGACCGTTGACCGAGTTGCCCTGCACTCGATTCTGAGCGATCCGGGAAGATTTTATGGGGCCGATCCTTTTACGTTTCTCTTTGCCGCATTGATTGTGTTTATTTTTGGCGCCGGATTGTTCTCACTCGACGCTCTGATTCAGCGGCGCTGACTTTATTTCTGAAAACGGCGCAACTCCTGTGAGACAGCCGCGCAGACTCGATCTAACTGTTCGCTTGTGAGGGCGTTGAAGAAGGGCAATGCAATCGTTCGCGCGGCTTCCGATTCGGTCACCGGCAGGCTCGTGTTCCTCCATGCGGCGTAGGCCGGTTGAAGATGAATGGGCGCAAAGTAGCGGGTGCATCCTATGCCGTGGCTGATCAGGGATTGAAGCATGGCGTCGCGATGCGCCTGTTGGAATCCGGGCCGCAGCCGGATTACGTAGACGAACCAACTGATGCGGGCGTGGGCGAGGTCAAGGGGCGGCAGAATCAGAGCCTCTTTTTGCAGGCGCTGCTGATAACCGCGCGCGACGCTGGCTCGCATGGCGAGAATGCTTTCAATTCTCTTCAATTGTTCGATGCCCAGCGCGCAATTGATCTCTGACAGGCGATAGTTGTAGCCGAGTTCGGAGTGTTGGAGCCAACCGTCGGTTTCGTGGCGGCCCTGGTTACGCAGGGCACGCATTCGTTTCGCCAGCCCTGGGTCACGGGTGACGATCATTCCGCCTTCCCCGGTGGTGATCTGCTTGTTGGGGTAGAAGGCGAGGACGGCGGCATCTCCAAAACTGCCTACGCGACGGCCATGATGTTCGGCACCGATGGCTTCGCAGGCATCTTCAATGACGAGGAGATGATGGCGTTCTGCAATTTCCACAATTGCCGGCATGTTGGCGGGGACGCCGAAGGTGTGAACGACGAGAATGGCTCGAGTTCGTGGGGTGATGCCCGCTTCAATTTTTGGAGGGTCGAGGTTAAGGGTCGTGGGTTCGATGTCCACGAAGACAGGCGTTGCGCGCTCGTAACGGATTGCGTTGGCAGCGGCGATGAAGGTGAAGGAGGGCACGATCACCTCGTCGCCCTCGCCGATGTTGAGGGCGCGAACGCAGAGATGGAGCCCGGCGGTACCAGAGCTTACGGCGATGGCGTGCGGCACTCCGATGTATTGCGCCATGGCGTGCTCGAATTCTTCAAGTTTTGGACCGAGACTTAGGCGGCTGGTGCGCAGGACGGCGGTTACGGCGTCGATCTCAGCCTCGGTAATGTCGGGCGCGGAGAGCGGAATGTTCATTGGGCTTGCTTGATCAGGAGGTCTTGGGTGAGCGGGATGGTTGTGAGGATTTCGACAATTTTTTCCGAGGCGTGGCCGTTGCCGTAGGGGTTTTCCATTCCGACCAACGATTGGCGGAAGGTTTCGCTGCGTGCCTGATTGATTTTGTCGCGGATTTCCGCAGCTTCAGGCGCGGCATCGAGCACGTTGCGGGCGCGTTCCCTTCCCTTTTGACGCAGGCCGATGTTGACTGTTGGCAGCGCAAACGACGCGGTTTCCATGATGCCGCTGCTGGAGTTTCCTACAAGCATTTCGACATTGCGGAGAAGGCTCCAGTAGGTGATGGGGTCGAGATTGGCGAAGATTTTTCCATTGTTACGACTTGCGAGAAAGGTGCGGGTGCGCTCGATGATGTGATGGCTGCCGGCGTCGGCGTTGGGGTAGCAGAAAAGAATTTGTCCGCTGGTGCTGCTGAGGGCCGCGAAAAGCGCGTCCACCTCTTCCGTGGTTTCGCGGCGGATGGTCACGGGATGGTAGGCGATGAGGACTGTGGGCTGGCTTAGATCGAGTTGGAGACGTTGCTCGGCTTCTTTTCGCGTGAGGAGTTGGCTGCGGCGGAGATGATCGAGCGAAGGCGCTCCGGCGCGGTGGACGCGCCAGGGTTCTTCTCCCATCGCGATAACGCGCTGGCGCGCGAGATTGGTTGACGTGAAGTGGATGTGGCTCATTTTGGTGAGCGCGTTACGGACAGCGTCGTCGATGGCGCCTTCGCTGATCTCTCCACCTTCGATGTGCGCGATGGGGATACGAAGGGCGAGCGCTACCGATGCGGGCGCAAGCATTTCGTATCGGTCGGCGATAAGGAGCAGCAGATCGGGGCGCATGCGGCCGAGAACGTCTGCGAGGCCGAGCGCGGCTATGCCGATGGTTTTGGCCATGCCGACGTCGGAGTCAGAGTTCAGGAGACATTCGACGCGGGCTGCTATGGGAATTTCATCACACTCGATTTCCTGTGCGGTCGCTCCAAAGGTTGGGGCGAGGTGCGAGCCCATGACGATAAGCTTGAGGTCTGTTTCAGGATGCACGGCGAGATCTTTGAGGGGCCAGTAGAGATGGCTGTAATCGGCGCGGGAGCTAGTGACTACGGCTATGGTGCGCTTCATACTCTGCACTCTGCGCAGGCTTGGTGTTCGAGGAGGGTTTCACTCGGCTCGTAGCTGGGAACGAGCCTCACGACGATGCGAAGAAGTTGACTCAGATTTCTCTCCTGAACGGCTTTCTGCAGTTCTCCGATGGCTTCTTCCGCTTCTGCTACTGAGATGGTTTCGCTGCGAATGGGGCGGAGCGGAGCTGATGCTCCCTGCAGAAACGATTCGTTGGCGGAGAGAAGTTGCTCGTGAAGTTTTTCCCCGGGCCGCAAGCCCGTGTAGACGATCTGCGATTGCGATCCGGCTTGCTCGATTAAGCTCTTTGCTATTTCGTCGATGCGAACTGGGTCTTTCATTTCGGGAACAAGGATGGAACTGGACAGCCCTTCGTTGAGGGCGTAGAGCAGGAGCGCTGCGGCTTCTTCTACGGTAATGAAGTACCGGGTTGCGTCGGGATGGGTGACGGTTACCGGCTTGTTCTGGGCAATTTGCTCCTGAAACAACAGCACCGCGCTGCCCTGTGAGGCGTACACGTTGCCGAGGCGGACGGCTTTTATTCTTGTTGCGGACGACTGAAGGGCAACGGCGGTGAGTTCCGCAATGCGTTTTGAAGCGCCCATGATGCTGGCGGGATCGACGGCTTTGTCGGTCGAGACGACGATGACTTGTTCGGAGCCATGGCGGATAGCCGTGTGCGTGAGAATGAAAGTCCCCACTGTATTGTTTTGCAGGGCTTCAAATGGATGAAGCTCCATAAGCGGCACGTGTTTGAAGGCGGCGGCGTGAAAGACGATTTGAGGCTTGTCGCGGTCGAAGATTTCTTCAAGCGCGGATGGATCGCAGACGCTGGCCAGGATGGGCTTGTGCGGCACGGCCAAATCGCGGTCGATTTGATAGAGTGCCTGTTCGGAGGCTTCCAGAAGCAGGATCTGCGCGGGTTTGTGGATTGCTACGGCATGCGCAAGAGCCGATCCGATGGAGCCTCCTGCGCCGGTAATGAGGACGCGCTTTTGCTTGACGGCCCCGCTGGGAACCGTTATCGATTCCGTCGAAAATGCACCGCTGAGGTTCGCTGATGCGCGTTGCTGGAGCACGTTCATCCTTTCGATTGTAGAGCCTTGGGTCTTCTATAATCAGGCGCAGCAATGATATCCACACATCTGCACAAACGGGCAGCAAGCCACTGGTCTTCACAATCAATCTATTTTGCTAACGTGACTTTGGCGCTGGGCGCGTTTTTCTTGGTTCTTCATGCGACTGCCGAAACTTCAAAGACGGCGCTAGAGGCCGGACGGTTAAACAATGTTGGCGTTGCGCTGATGAACCAGCAGCTTACAGAAAAAGCTCTGGCAAAGTTTGAGGCTGCGCACAAGGCGGACCCTTCGGGGGCTATTCCGGTGCTGAATGAGGGCATTGCCCTGCTCTATCTGCAGAAATTGCCGGAAGCTGAGATTGCATTGAAGCAGGCCGCGGCTATCGATCCTGACAACGCGCGTGCATGGTATGCATTGGGGCTGACGCATCTTGACGCGGGTAATCCAAAGCTCGCGATTGACGATATGCAGCGCGTGGTGAAGATCGATCCCACGGACGCAGACGCGCATTATTTTCTGGGTTCGTTTTATCTGAGTTTGAATGATTATCCCCATGCAAAGGAAGAATATGAGACGGCGCTGCGGTTGAATCCCCTTCATGCTTCGGCACAGTTTGGACTGGCGCGGGCGCTGCAGCGGATGGGGCAGGTCGATGCTTCGCATGAGCATTTGAAGCGCTTTCAGGAACTCGTGCAGACCAAAGTTTCGTCGCCTTTAAGCGCGGCGTACGGCGAACAGGGGCGCTACGCGAAAGTTGAGGATATGATTGCGCCGCCAACAGCGGTGGGCGCGATGATTCCGGTAAAGTTTGAGGCGCAACTGCTGCCGGGTGGCGCTGCTGGTGGCGGGGCGTGCATTCTGGGCATCGAGAGCGCGTCGAGCAAAGACCTGATTGTGATGGGCGACGGCGCATCGGCGATCCATGCTTACAGAAATGTTGGCGGGAAGTTTGAAGAGCTTTCCGCAGAGCAGACCGGTTTAAACGCGAGCGGCAAAGGCGTGGCCTGCGCGGTCGGTGATTATGATGCGGACGGATTGCCGGACCTGGCCGTCGCTATGAGCGATCGGGTCATTCTGTTTCACAATCTTGGCGGCGGAAAGTTCGCTGATGTTACGAAGGCCGTTGGGATTGAGCCTCTGAACCATCCGTGGGGATTGACTTTTATTGACTTCGATCATGACGGCGATGTGGATTTGTTCGTCACCGGTTCTTCTACAGGGCACGGCGCGAATGTGCTTTGGCGGAACAATGGCAACTCTACTTTTACCGAATGGACGGGACCGACGGGGCTTGCGGGGATGGACTCGACGACGGCAGTTACGCTTTCGGATATTAATAACGATCGTGCTGTGGACTTTGTCGTTGCCGGTTCGGCGGCCGCTCCGATCATTTATGAGAATCGGCGGGAGGGCGCATTCAAGGCGGTTCCGTTATATACGGATGCGGGGCTGGCGGCTTCGCGCGGCGTTTCTGTCTTCGACTTCAATAAAGACGGATGGATGGACGTTGCGGTGACGCACGCGGGCGCTCCGGGGGTGAGCCTTTGGCGCGACGTCGACGGCGCGAAATTTGAGCGTGTTTTGCTGCCTTTGGCTGGCGTGAAAGCAGCCTGGGGATTGACGCCTATCGACATCGATAACGACGGCTGGATTGATCTCGCGGTATTAGTCGAGACCAACAATGGCGCGGAGTTACGCGTGTTGCGGAATCGCGGCGCACAGGGCTTTGAGGATGTGAGCGCGGCGGTGGGTGCAGACAAGCTGACATTGAAAGACCCACGGTCGTTGATTGCTGCCGATGTGGATGGCGACGGCGCAGCGGATCTGATAGTAACGCAGGTTGGCGCCCCCCCAGTGGTGTTGCTCAACATTGGTGGAAGCAAGAACCATTCCATTCGCATTGACCTGACCGGGCTGGCGGATAACAAGACGGCGATCGGCACGAAGGTCGAGGTTTTCGCAGACGGACTGTGGCAGAAGTTTGAGGTTGCCGGAGCCTCGGGCTATCTGGGGCAAAATGCGGGCGAGATCATTGCAGGTCTTGGACAGACGGACCATGTTGACGTGGTGCGGTTGTTGTGGCCAACGGGCGTACCTCAGGATGAGATTGATTTAGATCCGAATAAACTTGTTGCGTTGAAAGAGCTGGATCGCAGGGGCAGCTCGTGTCCCGTGCTGTTTGCATGGGATGGGACGCGGTACAAATTCATCTCCGATGTAATCGGCGCGGCGGTGGTCGGACATTGGGTCTCGCCTGCGGCCACGAATGAGGCCGATCCGGATGAATGGATTAAGGTGGATGGTGCTGACCTGAAGGCGCGCAACGGGCTGTACAGTCTGCGCTTTGGAGAACCGATGGAGGAGATCAATTTTATCGATCAGGTTCGGCTGGTCGCTATCGATCATCCGGATGGAACTGAGGTTTACCCGGACGAGAGGTTTCTGAGCGAGGCTCCGTTTGCTTCGGGCAAGACAGTGGTGATTTCGCCTTCGGCGCATCCGCCCGTGGGGGCATGGGATGACAAAGGCCGTGATGTTCGGGCGGTGCTGGCGAAGCGCGATCACCAATATGTGCGCGACTTCACCAACCTGAGCTATGCGGGGTATGCGAACATGCACTCGCTTACGCTGGACCTGGGCGCGTGGACGCGGCAGAATCCGCTGCGATTGCTGATGCACGGGTATATCGAATACTTCAGCGCAAGCTCGATGTATGCGGCGTGGCAGGCTGGCCTGCAGCCGGTTCCTCCTTATGTTGAAGCGCAGATGCCGGATGGAAGCTGGAAGCGAATCATTAACGACATGGGATTTCCGGCAGGGCTGCCGCGCACGATTGTGGTGGATTTAACGGGCAAGCTGCCTGCGGGCGCGCGCAAGATTCGCCTGACGACCAATTTGCAGATTTACTGGGATCAGGCGCTGGTTGATAACGGTCCGAGCGAAGCTGCGAACGTGCGACAGATTGAGATGCCGCTGGCTAGGGCACGGCTGGCGTTTCGCGGCTATCCGCAGCAGGTGGAGGGCGCGACGCCGGGAGACCTCACCTATAACTATGAACGGATCAGCGCTACCGGGCCTTTCCAGTGGCAGCGCGGCAGCTATACGCACTACGGCAATGTGACTCCTCTTCTAAAGACCATCGACAATCACTACGTGATCTTTGGGAGCGGAGAGGAGATCGATGCGGAGTTCAGTGGGGCGGCTCTACCCGCGCTACCTGCCCACTGGAAGCGAGATTATTTCTTCTACGCGAATGGATTTGTGAAGGACATGGATTTTTATGAAGCGCTGCCCTTTACTGTGGCGCAGATGCCCTTCCATGGAATGAGCACGTATCCGTATCCGGCGAGCGAGCATTATCCGGACGACGCGAAGTCGCTCGATTACCGCCTTGATTGGGATGATCGCTTTGAATCCGGCAGCCGGACGCAGCGGTTTCAATTCGACTATGAGCCTGTACACCTGAAACCGTGAGCGTTGCACTTCTTTCAGCCGTCGAACAGCTTGCCCTCCTCGGACAGGGCGCGGTTTCGCCACTCGAATTAGCCGAGGAACACATTCGACGGATCGAACGGCTAAATCCAGTGTTGAATGCGCTTGTGGACTTCGACGCTGAGCGGGTTCGCGCACAGGCACGGCAGCAACAGCGCGGACCGCTCGCGGGCTTGCCGGTTACGGTAAAGTCTTCGATCTCAGTCAAGGGCTACAAATGCGAGATCGGCAGCGTGCTCAATCGCGGTTTTGTTCCGGATGACGATGCGGAAGTAGTTGCGCGGCTTCGATCTGCGGGCGCAACTTTGCTGGGCACGACAAACTGTCCGGAATTTCTGATGGCTTAC
The DNA here is from genome assembly GCA_963743135.1 of uncultured Acidobacteriaceae bacterium. GTDB lineage: Bacteria > Acidobacteriota > Terriglobia > Terriglobales > Acidobacteriaceae > Silvibacterium. The sequence goes on along the minus strand of CAVUON010000005.1, from coordinate 188,353 downwards.
GAGACGGACAACCTGCTATATGGCAGAACGGCGAATCCGTGGAATCTGGAGTTCTCGGCCGGTGGATCGAGCGGGGGCGAGGCGGCTGCGATTGCGGCCGGACTTTCCGCCGGCGGACTGGGTAGCGACAGCGGCGGATCCGTGCGCGAGCCTGCTCATTTTTGCGGTATCTGTTCATTAAAACCCACACCAGGACGTGTGCCGGGGCGTGGTCATCTTCCACCTTGTGTTGGGCCATTCTCGATTCTTGGCGCGATTGGACCGATGGCGCGAAAGATTTCCGATGTTGCGCTGCTGTTTCGTATTTTGTCGGGGCAGGATGAGATTGACGCGGTCAGTGCGCCGGTGGAGTTTCGCGAGGTCTCGCTCGAAGATGCAAAACGCATTCCGATAGGGTGGTTTGAGGATGACGGGATCATTCCGGTAACGGAGGAGACCAGGCAGGCAGTTCGAGATGCGGCTGCTGCGCTGGAGCGGCGCGGATTTGCTGTGAGGCGGTTTCGTCCTGAGTCGCTGGAAGCAGCGCGGAAACTGTGGTGGAAATTTTTTGTGCAATGCGGCGCGATGTTTTATGCTCCTGCGATTCGCGGACGCGAAGAAGGATTAAGCCCGGTCTTTCAGGAGTTTCTTTCCATCGCGCGCGCTGCCACGCCTCTGTCCGCTGAGTCCCTGCTTGCAGCGTGGGCCGAATGCGATGTTGTGCGCGACAGGTTGCTGGCAGAGATGCAGAACTGTCCCCTGCTGTTGACGCCAGTTTGCGCGACACCGGCGTTCCGGCACGGCGCGCGCGAATGGAAGATCGATGGAAGGACTGTCAAGTATCTGGATGCAATGCGTTATACGCAGTGGTTTAATCTGATGGCGTCTCCGGCTGCGGTTGTTCCGGTGGGACGTTCCCGGGAGGGTTTACCGATCGGTGTGCAAATTGCGGGGCGGCCATTTTCGGACGAGGCGGTGCTGATTGTTGCGGGTGCGCTGGATAGTGAATTTGGCTATACCCCGCCGCCGATCGCTACGATTTAGCAGGCAACCGCCACCGGATGAATGACTTGCATGAGTTAATCGAGCTTCGCGCTTCGCGCTTCGGAATTCGTGGTGCCCGATAAATTTTTCTAACCCGCGCCACCTTTTTTGTGATTGTGCATCTTAGTGATTGGCTGAATTGCAACTCTGCTCGCCGGTTTCACTGCTCGATATTACGATCTCGATGCAACAAAGGACGGGGGCCAATTTTATGAATCTGCTGCGGATCATCTTCAATTTCTTCTATGAAATTATTCTGGGTTGCAGCCATGAACACCTGACGCGCCCCTTCACTTTGCAACAGGAGACTTACAAAGTCTGCCTCGATTGCGGCAAACAAATGTACTACTCACCCGTTACGATGCGTCCGTTGAATGCGCGCGAAGTACGTCGCATGCATGCCATGCACGCGGGTGAAGTGCGGGTTATGGCGTCAAGCGCGGGTAGTCCCAAGTTGGTGCCGGCGCGAGAAAGAAAGTCGAACGCAGCCTAGGTTTTTCGGTAAATATTCAGTAAATACTTGTTAAAAGGAGCGCATTCGTGCGCTCTTTTTATTTTGGGGAATCGCCCCGATACCGCCTTCGTATAATCAAAGCAGGTACTTCATTTCTTTGCCAGATTGGTTCCGCGTTTGTGATTGTTGAAATTACCGGCCTCACCAAAATCTACCGCGACAAGCAGCAGAGCGTGACGGCGGTTGACGGAATTGACCTGGCAGTCGAACCGGGCGAGTTGTTTGGCTTGCTGGGGCCGAACGGCGCGGGCAAGACGACAACAATCGGCATTTGCACTACGCGCACGCTGCCCACTGCGGGCCGCGTCCTGATTGCGGGAGTGGATGTGGTTGCTCATCCCGCGCACACGCGGAGAAATATAGGCGTCGTACCGCAGTTCAACACGCTGGACCGCTCACTGACGATCTTCGAGAACCTCTATTTTCATTGCAAGTACTTCGGCTTTAGCGGAACGGAATCGAGCGAGCGCGCAAATGCGCTGCTAAAGCAGTTTCTGCTGCTGGAACGGGCGAAGAGTTTTCCTTCTCAGCTTTCCGGCGGTTTGCAACAGCGAGTACAAATTGCACGCGCGATCGCGCACCGTCCGGCTGTGCTTTTTCTCGACGAGCCGAGTGCGGGTCTTGATCCACAGAGCCGGATTGCAATGTGGGATGCGGTACGCGGATTGCGCGCCGAGGGGATCACCGTAGTATTGACTACGCACTACATGGAAGAGGCAGACGAGCTTTGCGATCGCGTGGCCATTATCGACCACGGCAAGGTGCTGGCTCTGGATTCTCCCGAATGGCTGAAAACAACGCTGGGTGCGAACACGATGATTGAACTGGCATTGCGGTCGAACGAGTCGACGCAACCACTCGCCGCGACGTTACGGTCGCTGCCGCAAATTCGGACCGTGGAACCAATCGACGGAGGGCTACGACTGTTCGCGCAAGGGATAGATGGGCTGCTGCCTGAACTTGTGCAGGCCGCTCAGAGCTATGGAGTGCGGGACATATCGATCAACGAGCCCAGCCTGGAGACGGTTTTCATACGGCTGACGGGGAGAGATTTGCGTGAGTAGCGCATCTGTAATTCGCAAACAGAGGAGCGTTTCCTACTCCAGCGCATTTGCTGGACTGATGCTGCGCGACCTGCGCGTTCTGCGTCGCGAGATTGGGCCGTTTATTGTCCGCATCGTAATGCAGCCGTTGCTGTTTCTTTTTGTGTTCACGTATCTGTTCCCGCGCATTGGGCAGATGGGCGCAGTGGGCGGCGCAAATTTTGCCACGATCCTATTGCCGGGGTTAATGGCGGTCGCGATCATGTTCAGCGGGATTGCCGCAGTCGCTCTCCCGCTTTCGCAGGAGTTTGGCATTACACGGGAGATCGACGATCGGGTGATGTGCCCGCTACCAGTTGCGGCGGTGGCCATAGAGAAGGTCTGCTTCAGTGCAATCCAGAGCATTCTGGCGGCACTGCTGGTGTTGCCGCTGGCAGTCTGGGTCCCGGCAACGCCTGTGTATGCCCATGTGGCGAGCTGGCCGATGCTAATTGCCACGCTTGTTCTGGCCAGCCTCGTGGCCGGCGCGCTGGGGCTTGCGATTGGCTCAAATGTGCGGCCACAGCAGATTGGGCTGGTGTTTTCGATTGTAGTGGTGCCGATTACGTTTCTGGGCTGCGTGTACTACCCGTGGGCGGTTCTGGGCAATGTGCGCTGGCTGCAGATCGCGGTACTTGTGAATCCAATCGTCTATATGAGCGAAGGCTTGCGAGCCGCACTCACTCCGGGGGTTCCCCATATGCCTTCGCTGGTGGTCGTTTTTGCGTTGCTGGTTTCGCTCGCGGTATTGGGCGGCATTGGTCTCAAGGGATTCTTGCGAAAGGTCATTTCCTGAATTGAGCGGATTGGACTCGTGTGGGCGCCGTCTCGGCGTGTCTGAGTCTAAGCAAAAAGGTCTAATATAAGAGCCTCAAGGCATGAATGGAAAGGCCTATAGTTTTCTATGATTTCGCGTTCTCATCGATATTTCGTGTTTGCGCTTCCGGCGCTCCTCGTGCTTCTTGCGGGATGCGGCGTAGGCCAATACGACAGTTCGAGTGCGAACGGCGCGTTTTCGATTGCGGCATCTTCTTCGGCGACCAGTTCTAACGGTCAGATTCGATTCTCGGCACAGATGCCGTCGGGGGTGACTGCTCCCGTGGAGTGGTCGGTTACGGGTGGCGAGAATGCTTCTTCGCTGGGTGAAGGGCATATTGACGCGACTGGATTGTATACGGCTCCTTCTGCGCTTTCGCAGGACACGATTCGCATTCAAATAGCCGCCCACCTCGAGAATGCTCCTTCGCAGACCGCAAGTGCTGTTGTGAGCGTTACGCCGGGTTTTGTCCAACCGCTGCTGCCGGAGAATGCCGCTCTGACAGCCGGAGCGACGCTGGAGGCGACGGCTGAGATTGCGGAGGTGAATTCGGGAACAGTGCATTGGACCTTATCAGGCGATGTGACCAACGGCGCCGACAAGGGCACCCTGAGCGATGCAACCTGTCAGCGCAGCCTTGATCAGTACACGACATGCAAGGTCAGTTACACTGCGCCTTCCTCATCGCCGAAAGCCATTGTTTATCTGAAAGCGACCGTCGATGGGTCAGCGACGACCGCACCGCTGAAGATTCTGCTCAACGATGATGGCGTCAACAGCAGCCCGGTGACCAATCAGGCAGTGCAGACTGGAGCCATTGCTCTGGGCGCTTCGGGCGGCAACGACAACGACTATGACACGTATCAGGATGCAGCCGGCGAGTCCTATATCGCGGATTGCTGTGGCGGAACGCTCGGTGCTCTGGTAGAGGATGGCAAAAAGGGTCAGTACATCCTCAGTAACAATCATGTGCTTGCGGAATCCGATCAGGGGAGAGCCGGAGACACGATCGATCAGCCCGGAATGATCGACGATGGCTGCGTTCCATTGAGCCATGCCGGATCGACGCTGCGTCCCGTTGGCGCGCTGAAATATGCGGTCCCCCTGGCCACTCCGCAAAGCGACGTAGATGCGGCACTGGCGTCGGTTGCGCCGGGCGCGGTCGATCCCGCCGGCAGCATTCTGCAATTGGCAGCTCCCGTCAGCCTCACCGGGACAAACGAGTCGCTTGGCGCGTCTCCTCCGATGGGCGGCGTCGGCGAAGTTTTGAATGCAAGCAACCTGAACGGCTTGAAACTTGCAAAAAGCGGGCGCACAACAGGGCTTACGTGCTCGACCGTTGCCGCCGTTGACCTGAGCGTGAAGGTCGATTACTTCAAGGATTGTGCTGAGACTCAGCCTTACTACACGAAGACATTCACGAACCAGATTGGCATTGCGGGAGACAGATTCTCGGACAGCGGCGACTCGGGCGCATTGGTTGTGAATGCCGCGAATGCGGAGCCGGTGGGCCTGTTCTTTGCCGGGGGGACGGATGGCAACGGACATGGACTCAGCATTGCCAACCCCATTGGCGAGGTGCTGCACGAGCTTGGCACGCAGACAGGTAGCAGCATGAGTATTGTCGGAACCGCGACGCCGCACCCGGTGGCGTGCATTCGCTACGACACAAAGCCAACTGACAACAGCGTTCCGGTTTCCGCGGCTGCAAAAGCTCGGGCGGAATACGCAGCAGAGACGGCCGGCGCATCCCTGGTCAACCCGGAGAGCGGAATCCTGGGAGTGGGAAGCGGCAGAAGCCTGGACAGTCCAGGAGAAGCCGTTGTGGTTGTGTATACCGATAAGGCGAAGAGCTATGTGAGCGTGCCACAGACAGTGAATGGATTACGAACACAGGTGATCGTCACCGATGCGGCAACGCTGGCTCGCAATGCCGCGCCCGCAGCCCCGGCGACCCCGGATGGCATTAATCTTTCCCCTAGTATTCTGGCTGGAGCGGCGGCGGTCGAGCAGGAATATGCCCCGCGATTGTTGAAAGATCCGTCACTTTTTGGCGTTGGTGTGGCACAGAGCCTGGACAGTCCCCACGACCCGGCGTTACTGGTGCTCGTCGATCCGGATATCGCTCCGCGAGCCATGCCCGCGACCATTGGGGGCGTGCGCGTACGTTACATGAAGCTGCACCGCTTTCATGTGACTCGATCCAAGTATGTGGGCTTGCACGCTGCGTCCAGTTGCGCGCTTAAGAAAATAACCGGAGCGAGAATTTCAGACCGCCGACGGCTCGAACCGTGAGGGGAAGAAGACTGTAAAGACAGCTCCGGCGGCATTGCCGTTTTCTGCACGAGCCCGACTTCGGACGCGAATACACCCGTCATGCTTGCTGATAATTTCGGCGCTTACCCAGAGACCGAGGCCGGTTCCTGTCGCCTCTTTGGTCGTGAAAAATGGTTCGAAGATATGGCGCTGCACTTCTGTGGTCATCCCCGATCCAGTATCTGCAACAGTAATGCGTATTCCTGTCTCTTCGGGACGAATCAGCGACCGCGCATAACGAACACGCAACGACAAACGGCCTCCGCCTGGTGTCATTGCATCGATCGCATTGCCGATCAGGTTGGCGAAGAGCTGCCGCAACTCCCCCGCGAAACAGAAAAGCTGCACGTCGTGCGCGTAGCGTCGGCAGACTTCGACCCGCAAGGCAGCCATTCGTCCCTGGTGCAACGTGAGCACGGAATCGACCAGCTCGCAAACGTTGGACATGACCGGCAGCGTCGATTGCCGGTAGAAACGCAGCGTCTGCTGCGTGATCTCCGAGACGCGGGCGACTTCATGCGCAGCCTGGTTGGCATACCGAGCAACTTCGTCATCCAGGGGCGCCTGTCGAATGAGAAAGAGTAAATTGGTTACCGCCTCCAGCGGATTATTGATCTCATGTGCGATGGATGCCGCGAGACGGCCGGCGGCGGCAAGCTTCTCTGTGCGGCGCAAAGCATCTTCAGCGCGGCGGCGCTCAGTGGTCTCAACTACGATCAGTCCGACCCAGCGCACGCTATGATTCTCCGTGCGAACGGGATACACGTTTGTAAGCCAGCTTCGCGTTGCGGCCGACTCGGCGTCCGGTTCTCCTGACAGTTCCAGGTTTTGCACAGTATGACCGTGCTCGAAGACGGCTTGAATACTATCGGCGACCAGCTTCGCAGCGTAGCCGGGGAATATCTCATCCACGGAGCGCCCGAGGTGGCGGCTTACCGGCAAATCATTCATGTTCGCGAGAAACTGATTCACGCGCACAAAGCGGAGCCGGCGATCGAAAAATGCGAATCCGATCGGGGCGTTGGCCAACATCGAATCCAGAAGCGCGAGGGTATCATTCAGGCCGGAACGCTGCTCTTGAATCGAGGCGACCATCAGGTTAAAGGCCGTAGTCAGATCGGCGGCTTCATTTGCCGCTGTGACAGGCAGCGGGAAAGAGGCGATATCTTCGGGGTCGCGGATAAGCTGGCGCGTGGCCCGCATCAGGATACCGATCGGTTTTGCAATCGATCTGGCCATGATAATTGCGAAAATGGTGCAGCCCATCGCGCCGACGAGGGCCGACAACATCGTGACGGCGAGCAGTCTCCTAAGCTGGAGGCGATCCATCGTATCGTCCGGATAAATCCACACGAGTGCCTTCATGGCTCCGCCTACGCGGATGGGCGCAACCGCTTCGCGCGTTTTCTCGTCGATGGAAAATATGACGGGCTTGCTCAGCTCACGCAGATAGGTTCGCTCGCGGGATGAGAGCGTGAGTTTGCCCTGCATGCCTGTTTCACTGCTGAACAACGTGCGGCCCTGCAAGTCCGTGATTTGAACGGAACGAATGCTGGGGGCATCGCGCATCGCTGCGAGGATGTGATCGAGCGTGCTGTATTGATTGGCCGCCATCGCGGCGCTGCCCTGAATGGCGACGAGCGACGCCTGGTATTCGAGCCGGCGGTAGGTACGAGTCTGCAATTCCTTACGCTGTTCGCGCACGAGCACGAGGGAAACGACGGCCAGCACCAAGATCTCAAAGAAGATCAGACCGCTCATTAGCTGACTGCGGATAGTGCGAGGTTTCAACGACAGCATACCGAGCCATTTCGACTAGACAATACGAGCGCTCCGTTCAACACGCTGCGATTTCAGGCTCTTTTGCCGCGGGCAGCTTGCGCTTCAGATCTTCCGCAATCTGCCGCCCATGAAAGCGGCCGTTTTCGATAAAAATCTCGTTTGTGCGGGAGCCCGCCACAATTACGCCCGCGAGGTAAATTCCGGGAACGTTGCTTTCAAGACAATCGGCATCGCAAATCGGCAAACGGTCCTGGCCCTCGAAACGAACCCCGAGTGCGGTCAGGAAATCAAAATCCGGATGATATCCGGTAAGTGCGAAAACGGTATCGTTAGGGATGGTTTGTGGCCCTTCCGGCGTTCCCAGCGTAACGGTATCGGTGCCGATTTCTGTTACGCGGCTGTTGAAGTGCGCGGCGATTTCGCCGTGTTTAATACGGTTTTCAATGTCGGGCATAATCCAATACTTCACATGCCTGTGAAGGGCGGGGCCGCGATGCACAAGCGTTACGCGAGCTCCGTGACGCCATAGCTCAAGCGCCGCGATGGCGGCTGAGTTCTTTCCGCCGATGACAACTACGTCGAGATCGTAGTACGGGTGCGGATCGTCGTAATAGTGATGGACCTTTGGCAGTTCTTCGCCGGGAATGTTGAGGTAGTTGGGAAGATCGTAATATCCAGTGGCGACGATTACCTTTTTCGTGCGATAGGTTTCTGTCCGGCCGAATTTGTCTTTGGCGAGAACTTCAAAATTGCCGTCGCTGCCGGCGATGGATTCGACCTGCCGGTAGAGGCGCGCGTCGAGGGCATAGTGCTCGGCTACTTTGCGGTAATACTCCAAAGCCTCATTGCGGACCGGCTTCGAATTCGGGCTTGGAAAAGGAATGTCGCCGATTTCGAGCAGTTCAGGCGTGGTGAAGAATGTCATGTGCGAGGGATAGTGAAAGATGGAATTGCAAAGGCAGCCCTTATCCACCAATGCGCTGCGAAAACCAGCGCGCTGTGCTTCGATGGTGCACGCCATTCCGGTTGGGCCTGCGCCGATCACCAGAACGTCAAAGCCTTCTGAGTCTCTTCCCTCGCTGCTCATCTGTCTAGATTAGACGATTTGAGACGGCAATCGCTTATGCCCATGATCTGCCGCCGTCCGGCTCGTATACTCCTATAATTGAGACACATGGCTACCATCAGGCAGAACGACTTGATTCAGAGCGTGGCGGACGCGCTGCAGTACATCAGCTACTATCATCCGGCGGACTACATCCGGAATCTGGCTCGCGCGTATGAGATGGAAGAATCCCCTGCGGCGCGCGATGCGATGGCGCAGATCCTTGTGAACTCGCGTATGTGCGCGGAGGGCCATCGCCCGATCTGCCAGGATACCGGCATTGTGACTGTATTTCTGAAGATAGGCATGGACGTTCGATGGGACGCCGATCTAACGGTTGAAGAGATGGTGAATGAGGGCGTGCGGAAGGCCTATTTGCATCCCGACAACAAGCTGCGCGCATCGATACTGGCGGACCCCGCCGGAGCTCGCAGAAATACTCGCGACAATACTCCGGCGGTTGTGAATGTGCAGCTGGTGCGCGGCGGGATGGTTGAGGTTACGGTTGCGGCCAAGGGCGGCGGCTCGGAGGCGAAATCGAAGTTCGTGATGCTGGATCCTTCGGACTCGGTTGTGGAATGGGTCCTGAAAACGGTTCCGACAATGGGAGCAGGGTGGTGTCCGCCGGGAATGCTGGGGATCGGCATTGGGGGAACAGCCGAAAAAGCCATGCTGATGGCTAAAGAGGCTCTGATGGAGCCGATTGATATTCAGGACGTGATTGCGCGCGGTCCTGCCAACAAACTCGAAGAGATGCGGGTTGAGATTTACCGCAAGGTGAACGAGCTGGGTATTGGCGCGCAGGGACTGGGTGGGCTTACCACTGTTCTCGACGTGAAAATCCTGGATTATCCGACGCATGCGGCGAATCTACCGGTGGCGATGATTCCCAACTGCGCAGCAACACGCCACGCTCATTTTGTGCTGGATGGTTCGGGACCGGTGGCGCTGGATCCTCCTTCGCTCTCGGACTGGCCTTCGATTACCTATGACGTTTCTACGGCGCGGCGCGTGAATCTCGACATCGTGACGCGCGAAGAAGTGGCGACGTGGAAGCCGGGTGAGGTTCTGTTGCTGAACGGCAAGCTGCTTACGGGTCGCGATGCCGCGCATAAGCGCATGACGGACATGTTGAAGCGCGATGAAACGCTACCGGTGGACTTTACCGATCGATTTATTTACTACGTTGGGCCGGTTGATCCTGTGGGCGAAGAGGTGGTTGGTCCAGCGGGTCCCACAACGGCGACCCGCATGGATAAGTTCACGCGGCAAATGCTGGAGCAGACGGGGCTTCTGGGCATGGTGGGCAAAGCGGAGCGCGGGCCTGCTGCGATTGAAGCGATTCGCGATCATCGCGCTGTTTACCTGATGGCAGTGGGCGGTGCGGCTTATCTGGTTTCGAAGGCGATCAAGGGATCGCGCGTGGTGGCGTTTGAAGACCTGGGTATGGAAGCGATCTACGAATTTACCGTTCAGGACATGCCGGTGACGGTTGCGGTGGATTCGGCTGGGGTTTCGGTGCATGAGACCGGACCGAAGGAGTGGCAGGCGAAGATTCAGTCAAGGATTGCTGGCGTTCCCATCCTAGCTTGAGGTTTCAGCATGGCCGAAACACGCAAGGAGAAAGATTCGCTCGGCTTTGTCGAGGTGCCTGTCCGGGCCTACTACGGCGCGCAGACGGCGCGTGCGGTTGAGAACTATCCCATCTCGGGCTCGCGCGCGCATTCTCTGTTGATTCGCGCCATTGCAATGGTGAAGTATGCGGCAGCGGAGGCGAATCGGGAGCTGGGGCTCATTGACGCGCAACGAGCGGATGCGGTTCTTGCCGCGGCGCGGGAAGTGATCGACGGCAAGTGGGACGCGGAGTTTGTTGTCGACGTTTTTCAGGCTGGAGCGGGCGTCTCATTCCACATGAATGCGAACGAGGTTGTCGCCAATCGCGCGAACGAGCTGATTGGTGGCGCGCTGGGCGAGTATGCGCGCGTTCATCCCAACGACCATGTGAACTACGGGCAGTCTACCAATGATGTTTTCCCTACTGCGATGCGGCTGGCTGCGCTGCTGAATCTGGAGACGCTGCATCCCGCGCTCGATGCTGTCGCCGCTTCCTTTGCGGCGAAGGCTAAGGAATTCGATGGCGTGATGAAGTCCGGGCGGACGCATATGCAGGATGCGGTTCCGATCCGGCTGGGGCAGGAGTTTGCGGCTTACGGGTTGGCCATCAAAAAGGGTCAGCGGTTTCTGGCTCTGGCTGCTGACTCGCTGCGCGAGCTTGGCCTTGGCGGATCGGCTGTCGGCACCGGAATCAATACGCATCCTGACTATCGGGTGAAGGCGATTGCGAATCTGGCTCGCATTTCCGGCCAGCGGCTCATTCCCGCTGAGGACATGCGCTGGGCGATGCAGTCGAATGCGTGCATGGGCGAGGTGAGCGCTGCGCTGCGCGGGATCGCGCTGGAAATCATACGTATTTCCAATGACTTACGGCTGCTTTCTTCGGGCCCGAATACGGGACTGGCGGAGATTTTTTTGCCGAGCCTTCAGCCCGGGTCGTCGATCATGCCGGGGAAGATCAATCCCGTTATGCCGGAGCTTGCGGCGATGGTGAGCTTTCAGGTGATCGGCAACGATACGGCGGTTGCGTATGCGGTGCAGGCCGGACAGCTTGAGTTGAACGTGATGATGCCGGCGATGGCTCACAACGTTCTTCAGAGTATTACGATTCTTGCCAACATGCTGCGCGTGTTCGATGAACGCTGCGTTCAGGGCATTACGGCGAACGTGGAGCGCTGCAATTTTTATGCGCAGAGCACGGTTGCGCTGGCTACTGCGCTGAATCCTTACATCGGCTACGCGAAGGCGGCGGAGATTGTGAAGGAGTCCGTTGCGTCGGGCGAATCGATTATTTCTCTGGTGCGCAAAAAGAAGCTTTTGAGCGAAGCAGACATCTCCAGAATCCTCGATCCTGTGCGCATGACGGAGCCGGGCTAGCCGTCCGGCAACTGCTTCGCGTGGCCCTCCCTTTGGTTCGGACCGGATATCAGGGCACCGCTGAAGGACTGACTTCGCTTCCCTTCAGGATTTTTTCTACTCGTTGCAGGTCTTCTTCGGTGTCTACTCCGATGGTGTCGTAGGGCGTTTCGGTTACGTAAATGTCGATTCCGTTTTCTAGGAAGCGTAGCTGCTCGAGTTTTTCCGCGGCTTCAAGGGCGCTGGGCGCGAGATTTGGAAACTGCTGCAGAGCGGCCCGGCGGTAGGCGTAGATTCCGAGGTGCTTGCGATAGGCGACGCTTCCCTGCTGGTCGCGGTCGCAGGGGATGGTGGCTCGGGAAAAGTAGAGCGCGCGTCCGTTGGCGGCGGTTACTACTTTCACTGCGTTCGGATTATCGATTTGGTCTCCAGTGCAGGGCGTGGCCAGCGTTGCTACTGCGACTTCGGCGCGGCTGAAAGGCTCGAGAAGCGAGGCTATGTGCTCGGGGCGCAGCATGGGCTCGTCGCCCTGGATATTGACGTAGATATCCGCAGGGATGGATTGGGCTACGGCGTGGACGCGATCGGTTCCGCTGGCACAATCGGCGGGCGTGAAGACGGCGGGCAGACCGTGCTGCTGGGCGAAGGCGAGAACTTCGTCCGAGTCGGTTGCGATGAGCACCTGATCGAGTAACGGACAGGCGCGCGCGGCGCGGTAGACCCGGGCGAGCATGGGCTCTCCGGCAATTTCGCGCAGGACTTTTCGCGGCAGGCGAGTGGAGGCGAGACGGGCCGGAATTACGGCGAGGGTTCGCTGTTTGTTTGCCCCGTCGCCGGGTGTCTTGAGTTCTGCCACGTTGGAGTTTGCTCCGTTCTTCCCAAGTGAGTTTACCTTGGGTTCGGTTGTGGTGGTGTCAGGGCTGCCCCTCCCCCTCCATTTTTGTGTCCACTTCCTCGTAAATCATTCATTCTGTTCAGTTTTCATAAAGGCGCGGTTGCGCTAGTTCATTGATTGCATTGGACTTTCTTGATTCAGGTCTTCACCTAATTGATTGATTCTTCTGATCTTTCATGGAAATTTATGGGGGGCAGGCGCTGGGGTGGAGCCGGTTTGGCCCTCCCCCTCACTTTTTTGCTCGATTCTGTTGTAAATGATTCACTTCATTGAGTTTTCATAAAGGCGCGGTTGGGCTAGCTCATTGATTCTATTGAACTTTCTTGATTCTGCCTTTGCGCTAGTTCATTGATTCGATGAACTTTTCAAACAAATTGTTGAACTCGGGCGAGTTTAGACCTGGAAGGGGGTTTGCTGACGAATTTCTGGGGGGATTAGCTCTGCTTCGACTCTCTGTTGCGGACGCTCCGATGCGGAGGGCCAGCTGGACTTTGGGGTAGACGCTAGGCGGTCCCTTTTTCCAAACTTTCTGGCTCTGCTTCTATTTTACTAAATTCGCAGAATTGACTTGCGAATTTCTTGTTTCATTTTTGGTTTTGGAATGAATGATTTGCGACGGTTTTGGGGTGATGGGGATTGACAAACCTTTTAGTTGGTTTTTGTGGCTTCGTCTCGAACCCTTCCAGAGTCTTAGGCGAGAGACTTGGGATATAGAGGCACCCGGCCTGTGCTCGAAAGCTTAGTTAACGAAATGGCGATTTGGCAAGAATCGAGAAGATGCCCGACAACTATCGAGTCACTGACAATACGGATTCGGCATATTCAGGGACCTCAAGCCGCCGCTGTGTGCTCCAAAACAGTATGGGCGAATTGATCGACGCTGGTGAGTTTGACCCCGAACTCCTCCTGGACAGGCGTCATGTTGATCGCATCTCCAGATGCATAGCCCAACATCAAGGCGGCGAAGCTCTTCTGCATCGGATCAGTTGCTTCGTCAAACTGGACGCGCAGTGCCTCCTCGGGAATATGTTCGATCTTGAAGGGCTTGCCGCCGATTTTTTCGAACCGCGCGACGACCTCGAGTGGACTTAGCGCATCGGGACCGCCAAATTCGATGGTCCTGCGATTGGCTGTCGGACGGCGCAGAGCCAGAATGCAGATTTCGGCAACATCCCGGAAAGAGACCCAACTCACCGGGCTGGTGCCGGGTCCGTAGATGCGCGCCGCCGCATTGACATAATCGAATCCAAGCGCCGGCCTCAGCCATACTTCCATGAACCAGCTAGCCTGAATGACAGTAAAGTTCAAATCCCTGAGCGCATTCTCAACGTGCGCTTTCGCGTTTCCCAGCGGGAACGAGATGCCGGCGGGACGGCGAAATGAAACAAAGACAAACCGGCTGACGGCAGTCACCCTGGCTGCTTCTACGAGGTGAAGTTGCCCCACATCGTCGACGGATTCAATCGAGTCTCCCGCCTGCCGGGAGAAGGTCGAGGACGCAGTCGAAATGATCTCATTCACGCCGCGACAGGCAGCAGCCAGCGAGGCGGGGTCTTTCAGGTCGCCGATGCATACTTCGATATTGGATCTTCGCAGCAATTCGACCTTTTCCGTTGAACTCGTCGTACGAACGAGCGCTCTCACGGTTTCGCCTCGTTGAGCGAGCCTCTGGCAAATCTCGCTCCCTAACATGCCGGTAGCACCCACGACGAGAATCATGTCGCTCCTCCTAATAAATTCAGCCTACGCCCGTTCTCTTCTTGAGGCGTGGAAATATTCTGTCCAGCTAAGTAGGATTCGCTCAACGGAGGCGAACTGTGTGGGATTATGAGCATTGCGAGTCTGGGAGGATCGCGGGCCACTCTGAAGTTGAATCTCTCTTCGTGGTAACAGGGCGAAGCACTTTTCCAGGACGGCGGTCCTTGGAAACGCGCATTGGCGATTTGGTAACAACTGAGAATGAGCCACCAACTTCCGGGTCCCCGACCAACGGGAAGTTTCGACGTCGAGCCGGCGGCGTGAAAGTTCGTCCGACCGCTTGAGGACCTGTTCGCCGGCAGCTCGTCCATCCCACTGGGAAATGAAGGATTGCACGCTCACATCCACTGTTCTCTTAGCCGCTCCTAGCTGAACCCCACCACCGGATGCGCCACATACGGCTCCTCAAGCGAAGCGATTTCCTCAGCAGCCAGCTTCACCCGCAACGCCGCCACAGCATCCGTAAGATGGTTCGGTTTCGTCGCGCCCACGATCGGCGACGTAATCACCGGCTTGCTCAGCACCCAAGCCAGCGCCAGCGTCGCTCGCGGAATCCCGCGCCTCTCTGCCACCTCGCCCAGCCGGTCGACCACCTTCTTGTCGGCCTCCTCCGTCTTCGAGTAGATTGCCTTGCTGAACTGGTCCGTCTCCGACCGCCTGGTTGCCTCAGCAGCCCACGGCCGTGTCAGCTTCCCGCGCGCCAGCGGGCTCCACGGAATCACCCCAATCCCTTCCGCAGCACACAGCTTCATCATCTCCCGCTCCTCTTCGCGATAGATCAGGTTGTAATGGTTCTGCATCGAGACGAACCGCGTCCATCCATGCAGGTCAGCCGTATACAACGCCTTGGCAAATTGCCACGCATACATCGATGACGCTCCGATGTACCGTACCTTCCCTGATTTCACCACATCGTGCAGCGCCTCCAGCGTCTCCTCGATCGGCGTCTCGTAGTCCCAGCGATGAATCTGGTACAAGTCCACATAGTCCGTCTGCAAGCGCTGCAAGCTCTGGTCCAGCTCGAAGAAGATCTCCTTGCGCGAGAGCCCCTTGCCGTTCGGATCGTCGCGCATCACGCCGTTCAGCTTGGTCGCGATTACCATGTTCTCGCGCTTCGTATTCGCCTTCAAAAACCTGCCCACCAACTCCTCGCTCGACCCCAGCGAGTACACATTCGCCGTGTCCCAGAAGTTGATGCCCAAATCCAACGCCTGTTTGAAGAACGGCCGGCTCTGCTCCTCGTTCAAGGCCCACTCGTGGCTACCAGGCCGGATCACCGTCGGCACCTCGCCGTACGACATGCACCCCAGACAGATACGCGAGACCTTCAGCCCTGTCTTCCCCAGATTCACATACTCCATGCTCATGCTTATGCTCTTTTCTCATTCGATCGGTAATACGGCTTCGATCTGCTTTGAAAGGGCGCGGCTTCGGCCGCGTCGAAATCGGCGACAAAGAGAATGCGACTTTAGTCGCCGAGGGAATATTTCCGTGCGAATATTACTCCCCTTTTGATGCGGCCAACCGGCAAACGCTTCGCTATGCCAATCGCATTTACAGCGACGGACTCACCGAGGCTGAGAACGGAAAGGGCGAGAGTTTTGGCGACGCAATGTTGCCTAATCTTTTTGCACTCAAGCAGAACCTTTCGGCGGAAACATTCGCAGAGGCGTTGCTGCAGAGCGTGCTCGCCTGGCGCCCGCATGACCGTCTTTATGCTTGTCGATAATGCGCGTATTATGAACTTCCACGTAAGGAATCGGGCTTGTCCCGATCGTTGCGCCGCGCCATCGAGAACACAGGGGATGATGATCTGGTGTTTCTGGAGATGTTCGCCGCACGGAGCTCCTCGACATCTCTCTTAACCAGTCGATCCGCCACTTGCCAAACCTCATCGTCAAGGGAACACAAGCCTCACAGATCGGGAAATCGATGAGCTACCGAACGACAAGACGCCAGCACTTATGCGAGAGTCGCTCGGGTGAGGGTCTCACAAAGAGATGTGAGTCGACAGACGCAGATTGACTCTTCAGGAGCGGGCAGACATAGCCTGCTCCAGGACGGCAAACGGGGAGAGTGCTTATGTGGATTGTTCGCTTTGCGCTGCAGAGGCCTTATACCTTCGTCATTGTCGCGGTGTTGATCGGGATCTTCGGCATCGCCTCCATCCTGAAGACGCCGACCGACATTTTGCCGGACATTGATATTCCCATCGTGAGCGTTATCTGGATGTATAGCGGCATGGATGCGGATGACATGTCCAAGCGCGTCGTCGCGGTATGTGAACGGGCGCTTCCAACCACGGTTAACAACATTCAATACACGGAATCGCAGTCGTACAACGGCGTCGGAGTTATCAAGATCCATTTCCAACCGGGTGTGCAGGTGGATCTTGCGATTGCGCAGGTCACCGCGCTTGCCCAATCGCTGTTGCGCCTGATGCCGCCGGGGATCCTTCCGCCGTATGTGCTGAAGTACGACGCGTCCAGCGTTCCTATCGTGCAGGTGAGCCTGGGCGGAAAGGGGCTTTCGCAAACCGAGCTCTATGACCTGGGACAGAACTTTATTCGCGGGCAGCTGGCGACGATCAAGGGCGCCGCGGTGCCGCTGCCGTATGGCGGGGAGCAGCGAGCCATCATGGTGGACGTGGAGCCGTTGCAGCTGGCGGCCAATCGCCTGACCGCCTCAGATCTTTCAGCCGCGCTGAACAACCAGAATCTGGTCACGCCCTCGGGCACGGAGAAGATGGGCGACCGGGAGTATGTGGTGGGAACCAACAGCAGCCCGGGCACGATCGCGGAGCTGAACGCCCTGCCGATCCGGACGGTGAATGGCGCGCTAGTTCAGATGAAGGATGTGGCCTGGATCCATAACGGATACCAGCCTCAGACAAGCTATGTGAGCGAGAACGGGCAGGCATCGGCGCTGTTGACCGTCATCAAGAGCGGCGCTTCTTCAACACTGACCATCGTGGATGAGGTGAAAGCGGCGCTTCCGCGCATCAAGGCCGGGTTACCGAGCGCGCTCACGCTGACGCCGATCTTCGATCAATCGGTGCTGGTGCGGGCATCGATCCGGGATGTGGTGCAGGAGGCGGTGACGGCCGCGTTTCTCACCGCCATGATGGTGCTGGTGTTCCTGGGCAGTTGGCGAAGCACGCTGATTGTGAGCGTATCCATTCCGCTTGCGGTATTGTTCGCCATCGCGGTGTCTTCGGCGCTCGGCGAGACGATCAATATCATGTCGCTGGGAGGGCTGGCTCTTGCGGTGGGCATGCTGGTCGATGATGCGACGGTGGAGATCGAAAACACGCACCGCAATCTCGGCGTTGGAGAGAAGAAGCCACTGGCGAGAGCGATCCTCGACAGCGCGGAGCAGGTAGCGATGCCGGCTCTGATCTCGACCATGTCGATCTGCATCGTGTTTGTGCCGGTGACGCTGCTCTCCGGATCGGCGAAGTACATCTTCACACCACTGGCGCTGAGTGTGGTCCTGGCGCTGGTGGCGTCATACGGGTTGTCGCGAACGCTGGTACCCACGATGATGCACTTCCTTCTGCCGAAGGAGGTGCCGCTCTATCAGGGGCAGGAGAAGGAGTCGCCGCTGAGTCGAAGCTTCATCTGGCGGTTTCACCAGAGGTTTGAACATGGGTTCGACTGGTTTGCGGAGAAGTACAACCGCGGATTGGAGTGGGCGCTCGGGCACGCTACCACGACGCTGGTCGCGTTCGCGGTGATGTGCCTCGGTTCGCTGGCCTTGATTCCGGTGGTCGGCCGGGACTTCTTCCCCTACGTGGATTCCGGGCAGATGGAGTTTCACGTCAGGCCGCCGGCGGGCACGCGGATCGAAACGGCAATGGAGGTGTTCAAGCGGGTCAATCAGGAGATTCGGCGGGTAATCCCGCCGGAGCAGCTGCAGATGGTGGTGAACAACATCGGGCTCCCGCCGGGGGGCGTGAACCTGGCCTACTCGGCGAGCGATACAACGAGCAATGGAGATGGGGACGTGCTGGTGCTGCTCGCGGCCAGGCACCGGCCGACGCAGGAATGGATGCAGGTTCTGCGGCAGGACTTGGCGCAGAAGTTTCCCGAGGATACGTTTTTCTTCGAACCTGCCGACATCACGAATCAAACGCTGAACTTCGGGCTGCCTGCGCCGATCGATGTGCAGGTGCGCGGAAAAGACGCAGCGTCGACAGCGCGAATCGCCACAATGCTGCAAGAGCAGATCAAGGATATTCCGGGTGCGGTGGACGTTTTCATGCAGCAGGAGGTCAATGCGCCCAAACTGAATATCAACGTGGACCGGCTCAAGGCGCAGGAGCTCGGGCTCACGGCAAGGGACGTCTCCGACAACGTGCTGCTGTCGCTCTCGGGCAGCGGGCAGGTTGCGCCGAACTTCTGGCTCGACCCGAAGACTGGGGTCGAATACCCGGTGATCGTGCAGGTGCCGCAGTACCGCCTGCACAACCTCGACACGCTGGAGCAGACGGCCGTTTCGGCGCCAATGCCCGGTGCCGGCGACCAGCTGTTACGAAATGTGTCGGAGACTGAGCGGCAGGTTTCTCCGCTGACCGTTTCGCATTACAACGCGTTGCCCATCATGGACGTATTCGCGAATGTGGCGCAACGCGACCTCGGCGGGGTGGCCAGCGATGTGCAGAAGATTATCAGGAAGAATTCCCAACACCTCCCGCCAGGAGTGGAGATTGTTCTGAGCGGTCAGGTGCTGACGATGAACACCTCCTTTGCGAACCTGGAGGTTGGGATTGCCGCGGCAGTGGTGTTTGTGTACCTGCTGATGGCGATGAACTTCCAGTCATGGACCATCCCGTTCATCATTCTGATGGCGCTGCCGGGAGCCTTCGCGGGCATTGTATGGATGCTGTTCCTGACGCAGACAACGTTCAACGTGCCCTCGCTGATGGGGGCGCTTATGACCATTGGCGTAGCAACCGCCAACAGCATCCTGGTGGTCAGCTTCGCCAACGAATCGCGCGGCCAGGGCACGGACAGCAAGGATTCAAAGCAGGCGGCACTGATCGCGGGCTCGACCCGGCTGCGACCAGTATGCATGACGGCCCTGGCGATGATCATCGGCATGCTCCCGATGGCGCTGTCGCTGGGCGAGGGCGGCGAGCAGAACGCGCCCATCGGACGGGCGGTTATCGGGGGGCTGCTGTTCGCAACGGTGGGAACGCTGTTTATTGTGCCGGTGATGTACTCGCTGATGAGTAAGCAGGCTCCGGTGAACTGGGAGAAGCGCCTGGCAGACGAGGTCGAAGGAGCGCCCCAATGAGCGCAGACGGCGCAACACACGGCGAAGCTCACGGCCGGCGGATGTTATGGATTCTGATGGCGCTCGTGGTGCTGGCCCTGGCCCTGCTGCTGGGATGGCTGCCCCACTACAAGCGCAACAAGGAAGTTAACGCCAGGGCTCAACAAGAGAAGAACGCATTGCCGATCGTAGAGGTGCAGACCGTACACATCGCGAGTTCGGAGCAGGAGCTGACCTTGCCGGGCACCCTGACCCCACTCCGCAGTGCGCACATTTATGCGCGCGCCCCGGGCTATTTGAAGGCCCGTTACGTGGACCTGGGGGATACGGTACACAAGGGGCAGTTGTTGGCGGTAATCTCGGCTCCGGACCTGGACGCCTCCGTCGCGCAGCAGCGGGCAGCTGTGCAGCAAAGCGAAGCAAATGTGCTGACCGCGCAATCCACACTGCGGCTGCAACAGGCGACCTATGCCCGGGTGCACACGCTGGTGCTCCACGGCATTCTTTCCGGGCAGGACGACGATACGGCGCGAGCGGCCGTTGAGTCGGCGCAATCGAACCTGGAGGCGATGGAGAGTGCGGTGAAGGGAGCGCAGGAGGCGTTGGCTCATGCGCAGGCACTGGCTGACTTCGAGCAGGTTCGCTCGCCGATCAACGGCACGATTACGGCGCGCAACGTCGAGGTCGGCAATCTGGTTTCGGCTTCGGGAGCCGCACAGGGTCTGATGGCTGTCCCCAACGGTTCCACGGGCGGGCCGCCCACGGGTGGCGCGCAGGGCGGCGAATTGTTTGATGTCGTGGACCTCGGCAGCCTGGAGGTGTTTGTCTCCGTGCCGGAGCAGGATGCGCCTTTCGTGCAGACCGGCCAGCCGGTGGACCTCACCTTTGCCGAGTTGCCGGGCGAGACATTCAAGGGCAAGGTGGTTCGTAGCAGCGATTCTCTCAGCCAACAGAGCCGGACGCTGCTCGCTGAGTTACAGGTCAGCGATCCCAGGCACCGGTTGCGGCCTGGCATGTTCGCTTCCGCACAGATGCATTACCGGGCCCCGAACCCAGGCGTCCTGATCTCCGGCGACAGCCTGCTTACTCTGGCGCGCGGTCAGTTTGTGCCGGTGGTGGAGAACAATATCGTCCAGATGCGGCCCGTGAATGTAGGACGAGACCTGGGAACCCAGGTATACGTCACCGCTGGACTCGAGGACGGCGATCTCGTCGTGGTGAACCCCAATGACGCCCTGAAGCAGGGTGCCCGCGTGAATACGCGGCCCGCTCCCGTCGGCCAGCAGGGCGGCATTACAGATCCCGGCGCAGGAGGGAAGAGTGGCAACCAGGGTGGACAGGATCAATAGAACAGAGCCCTGCGCCGCAAAGGGAGCGTGCTCGATCGAGCTTGTTTCCCCGCACTCCGCAGTGCGGCGTAGTTCCTGGCTGGTCTTTAGCGGTTTCATGGTGAGCTGCATGCTTGTGTATGTAGCGGCCGCGCAACAGGCCCCGCAGACACGGCTTGCTGCCACAGCTCTCGCGAACGCACCCGCACCTTCGCCCTCGCTGAAGCAGAACCCGGGGAACGCGCCAGGGCCAGTGGGCCCGCAGGACGGACGGCTCTACTTAAGCCTGCATCAGGCCATCGACATGGCGATCAAAAACAACCTTGACATCGAGATCGAAAGGGTGGACCAAACGATTGCGGACCAGAGCGTTCCGTTGGCAAAGGGCGGCGGAGTGCCGCGTTCAATTAACTACAACGTGGCAGATACGCCGGCTGGCGAAGCTCCTGTGGCAGTGCCGCTGCTCAGCTTCTCTTCTCCCGGTCTCTCGCCGTTAAGCGTGGACCCGATCACTTCGACAGTGTCCTCGTCCTACAATACAAGCCGCGTGCTGGAGGGGTCACACTCCTTATCACTCAGTCAGACCCCGTATTCGGGTGGATCACCGGTCCCTGGCTTCGACGCGCAGCTGCTGGGCCGGTACGGGTGGGTGCGGCGGAACCCGGCAGTCTCGCTCCTCACGCTTCCCCCCGGTACGGTGACGGAGGCCGATACGGTGGTAACCGACAATACCCTTGGCGACACTCTCCTGACTAAGGGCTTCAGCCCGGGGACCACGATTCAGCTGGGCGTCAACGACTTCGTGCAGAGCTTCTACTCGGGTCGCTCCAGCGCCGTTCCGTTCTCCCACCCGAACGCCTATGCTCTCATCGCGCAACCGCTCTTGCGCGGGGCCGGCCAGGCGAACAACACCCGTTATATCGCCATTGCGAAGACGAACAAGAAGATCTCCGCGGCGGTGCTGGAGCAGCAGATGATCAGCACGATTGCCGGAGTAGAAAACCTGTACATCGATCTGGTGAGTTTGCAGGATTCGGTGAAAGTACAGGATCAGGCGCTGAACGCGGCCGAGTTGCTGTTGCATAACGACCAGGAGCAGCTGAACGTAGGACGCCTGCCACCCATTGAGGTAGCACGGGCGCAGTCGCTCGTGACGAGCAACCAACTGCTGCTCACCCAGGCGATTTCTCTACGAGACCAGCAGCAGGTAATTCTGCGAACGCTGCTCGATCCGCAGTCGCTCACGAGCACCCCGGGGAGGACGCCCGAAATCGTGGCGACCGACCCGCTCTTGCCTCCAGAGGCCGAGCCGCCGGCGCCGCTTCCCGAGCTGATCAAGGGCGCGTGGGAGAGGCGCCCCGACGTTCAACAGGCGCGCTTGCAGCTGACCAACGGCGAGCGGCAGGTCGCGAGCGCCGCCAATGCCACGAAGCCTGAGATCGATCTCTATGGAAGCTATGAGAGCCGAGGGGTCGTGATCCCCGGATTGACCGCGATCGGTGGGGACCCCTTGACGGGCAATGCGCCTACCGACCCGGTTCCGACCGGAGGCAACCGCTCCTCGACGTTGTATGAGGCTGGGGTCCAGTTCTTCCTGCCGGTGCAAAACCGCGTGGCGGAGGCGAATCTTGGAGCAGACAAGGCGCTGTTAAGGCAGCAGCGGATGGGAGTGACGAAACTGGAGTCGCAGGTAGCTGCTGAGGTGCAGAACGCGATTACGGCCCTCAACGCCGCCAAAAGCGCCGCCGATGCCGCCACAAAAGCGCGAGAGTTGCAGGCGAAACTTCTCGCCGCGGCTCAGGAAAGCTTCCAGGCAGGTTACACGACCAACCTCGCAGTCATTGAACAGCAGACTTATCTCGCTCAGGCGCAGACCACGGAGGTCATAGCCAAGGCAGCGTGGCTGAAGGCCGCGGCCCAGTTAGACAGGGTACTGGGGCAAACACTCGAAAAGAGCGGCATTTCGCTCAAAACAGATCCGGGGGAGGGTCGCTCGCCACGGCATTGATCCGTTGCTGAAGCGACCAGAGTCTCGCAAGCAGGTTCATGCATCTTGGGAAAGATGTTTTCACCGTAACGTGAAGGTCTGGGCCGCGGCATGATTATCCCTCTCCTTCTGAGCAAGGGTCGTCAGATTGTGAGAACGACCCTCCCGAAGGGGCGACCCTCAACAAGATAACGCAGAGCATCCGCCGCTTCGGCCAGAGGGAAGGTCTTAGCCACGATCGGTTTGATTGCACCGGATTGAAGCAGAGAGACAATAACGTTCCAAGCGTCAGCAACGGTCGCCTGCGGCTGACGGAACATATTGAGACTCCGGATGCTGGCTTGTGGCACGATGAGATCTGTCACGTCAATGGTTGTCTTTCGGCTTGCGGAATACCCCAGTGTTGTGAGGCTTCCTCCCAACGCGAGCGCTTTGAGCGCCTCGCTCAAGACTTCACCACCAATCCCGTCGATGACAATGTCCGCGCCGTAACCGTCCGTGATACGACGCACGCCGTCGCCCAACTTTTCCAAGGAAGTATCGATGACCTCGTTGAATCCGAGCGCCTTCGCCTGCCCGGCTTTCGCATGGTTGGTCGTGCTCGAGATGGCGTGTTTTGCTCCTAGAGCACGCGCCAATTGCGTCACCGCGTTGCCGACCGATCCGCCGATCGCCGG
This sequence comes from uncultured Acidobacteriaceae bacterium, assembly GCA_963743135.1. Classification (GTDB taxonomy): domain Bacteria; phylum Acidobacteriota; class Terriglobia; order Terriglobales; family Acidobacteriaceae; genus Silvibacterium. Next base: position 164,822 of record CAVUON010000005.1, on the reverse strand, counting down.
TGCCAGGACGGTTTTCCCTGCACGAAAACCAGCGAGGGTAAGAGCCACCTGCGCGGTGAGATACGCGACCGGAATTCCCGCTGCGCTCACGTCATCGACGTCGTCAGGTATCGGGCAAAGGTCTTCCTTCCGTGCAGCAATCCACTCACTGTAAGTTCCGTCCTCAAAAGCGCCATAGGCACCCCAGAACATCACGCGTGAGCCGACAGGAAAATCCGTTCCGCCTCCCGCCTCGACCACGCCTGCTCCTTCGTTGCCCAGGACTAGCGGCACCTTCGTGGTGTGAAATTTGCCTGAGAGAATCGTATAGTCGAGCGGCGTGACGCCAGCTGCCGTGATTCGTAGCAATACTCTGCCGTCCGAGGCCGTTGGTTTTGGAAGCTCTACGAGCTTCAACGCTTCATATCCACTAAATTGTTCCGCTCTCATTGCACGCATATTGGTTCTCCCTTTTCCCATGTCACTCCTGGCATGCGCCGCTAGCCGCAACCGGAGATTGTTAATGTCGATCGAGACCACGTGAAGGTCACGAATTGGTTGAGCTAGCCGCCGCCGGGCAAGCGCCATGTGGATTATTGTTATAATCCACATACAGAATTAGATTCGTAATCCTGATTTGGTCGCAGATTATTTTCGAGGAGGGTTACATGGGCTATTCAAACGCCCAAAAGGCGAGAACTCATAAGCGCATCGTTGCCATTGCTTCAAGGAGATTCCGGGAAAAGGGCCTTGCCGGGTTCGGGATAGCAGAACTGATGAAGGAAGCTGGCCTGACGGTGGGCGGCTTCTACAAGCACTTCGATTCGCGTGACGAGTTGGTCGCGGAAGCGGTTAGCTCTGCATTTGGCGATTGGCAGCGTCGAGTGGATGCCGCCGTAGCATCTGGCGGCCCATCAGTATCTCGCTCAGAGCTGATCGACGACTATCTGAGCGACGCGCACCGCAAGAATCCGGGTAAGGGCTGTGCGTTCAGCGCGCTGGCGCCGGAGATCGCGCGCAGCGATAAGCGGACCCGTGCGCTTACCTCTGAACAAGTCAGGAGTGACCTTGAGTTGATTGTCGGGTTACTGCCAGGCAAGGACAAGCGCGCGGCAAGGTCGAGAGCGATCTTGACTTTCAGCGCGCTGGTCGGAGCGATGTCGCTGGCCCGCGCCGTATCGGATGAGTCGCTTTCGCGCGAGATACTGAAGACGGTGGCAGAGCGTCTGAAGAATCGCACGTATTGAAGATGGTCAAATCGTGGAGAGGCGATCGACGAAAGCTTGGAGTATATCGCGTTGGAGTATGGGGGTCGCGCACTTGCCCTTACGAGCGATTTCGACCAAGCCGGCCATTTTCAATTGTTTAATGTGATGAGAAAAGGTTGTTGAGTGACGTTTCGCTCGTGTTTACTTCGGGAACGAGTCGCCGAACATCGGATTCCCGCTCTTGGACTGTTGCTCGGTAGCCTCGTCCTGAATGACATCCCAATGTTCGACCAAAATCCCATCCTTCAAGCGAACGACGTCCGCTGCGATCCAGTTCACCGGCAGTCCGATGTTGGAGAATCGGCCATGAACGATGACGTAGTCACCTTCTGCAAGAATCACCCCAGGCTCATACTTGAGCGACGGCGGTGCGGCCTTGATGAGGTTGAAGAGTCCGTCTCGTCCCGGCTCGATATGGGCGCTGTGTTGGATGTAGTTGGGAGACCAGAACCGTTCCGCCGCCGTGTAATCGCGTTTATTGAACAGGGTATCGAATGCTTCCAGTACGATCGCCTTATTTTTCTCCGCACTCAAATCGCTCATTGTTTCCCTCTTTCACAAATCGACGTTGGGCGTTTTTTGTTATGAGCAGGTTCATGGAACTCGCTCAAGTAGCGAGGCAGCACAGCGGTTCTCGATCAGATTTGTCCTTTGCCGCCGTCAACGAACAGTTCGATACCTGTGACGAAACTGGAGTCGTCCGAAGCCAGAAACAACGCCGCCTTGGCAATTTCATCGGATTCCCCCATACGTCCCATCGGAATGGTGGAGACAATTCGTGCAATGGCGTCTGCAGGTTGCCCATCCAAAATTGGAGTATCGGTTGGACCCGGGCTAACAACGTTTGAGCGAATATGGCGGTCCTTGAGATCTGAGGTCCAGGTTCGGACGAAAGAGCGGAGGGCGGCCTTCGTCGCGCCGTAGACCCCGAATCCCGGAGAACCTTTGACCCCGGCGACAGAGCCGGTGAGGATAATTGAGCCACCATCGTTCAGCAGCGGCAAGGCTTTCTGCACAGTGAACAGCGTTCCCTTGACGTTGATGTTGAAAAGCTTGTCGAAATGTTCCTCAGTGATTTTGTCGAGAGGGGAAAATTCTGCAACGCCTGCGTTGGCGAAAACAATGTCAAGTTTTCCTTTTGCTTTGACAGTCTCATAAAGACGATCGAGGTCGGCCAATTTGGCGACGTCTCCCTGAACGCCAGTGACGTTGCTGCCGATCGCCTTTACGGCCTCGTCGAGTTCTTTCTGACGACGGCCAGTGATGAAGACGTAGGCACCCTCTTTCACGAAGAGCTTTGCTGCGGCCAACCCTATCCCGGTTGTGCCACCGGTAATGACTGCTACTTTTCCTTGAAGCTTCTTACTTTCGGACATGGGATGTAGTTCTCCTCACTCGCACTTGCTCTTGGTTGCTGGCCTGATAGATGGACTGAACGTGCTTAGGACACCACTTCGATTGCATCGACCCGCGAGGGATAAAATGCCAGATTGTACGTACTACAGCATTCCCATCGGCGGAACGAAATCGGAATATGCCGTTTGGACATACGAAAAGCCGTATGAGGTGATGGCCAGCATTAAAGAGGGATCAGGGCCAGGAATTCTGATCTCCTTGCCTTCACTCGACCTGGTATCCATTGCACTCCTCACGTTGCCAGTTACAGCTTCGAACCGCCATCGACGGGAATACTGGCACCTGTGATCCAGCGCGCGGCATCGGATGCCATAAAAGCGACTACGTCGGCAACATCCTCGGGTTTGCCGATTCGCTTCAACGCCTGCATTCCCAGCGCGACCTCGCGTCCCGTTTCCGTCTTCGTAAAGTTCGACATATCCGTGTCGATGACGCCTGGAGCAACAGCGTTTACGCGTATGCCGCTCGGCCCGAGAATGGCGGCCCAGTTCTTGACTAGAGTCTCAAGTGCGCCTTTGGTCGAGGCGTAGGCAAGAATCGAAGGGGTCTCCAAGCCGGGCTTTCCAACTACGACATGCGCGCCCATCGAAGAGATCACAATGATGTTCGAGCCGTCTCCGAGTATGGGCAGGAATTGCTGTACCAGGAAGAACGGACCTCGGACGTTTGTCGCAAAGAGGTTGTCAAAATCCTCTACCGTGTAATCCGCGATGCGTGCCGATTTGCTGATTCCCGCGTTGAGCACAAGAACATCCAATCGATCGCCGACGATGGAGCGCACTTGTTTGGCAAGGAGCGACGCGCCGTCCGGAGTTCCCAGGTCCGCCGAGATTGCATCTGCGCGGCCGCCTTTCGTTTTGATCCCGGCCACGAGAGATTCCGCTTCCCGTTTGGAGCGGCCAAAGTGAACCAGGACGTGCGCCCCGGCCTCAGCAAGGGCCACGGCCGTCGCGCGGCCGATTCCTCTTGATGCGCCCGTCACAAGCGCAGTCTTGTTTTGAAGTGTAGTCATTGTCTTCTCTATCTCCTTTCAGTTAGCGAGTGCAGCACCTGGAGTCGAAGGAGAATCGACTCCGTTCGTTCGTCGGCTCTCAATCAGGTTCCACACGGATACATCTTTCTTCAGGCCCATGGACTGAGTGTGTGCACTGTTTCAAGCATTCGTCCCGCCATCGACAGTCAGATTCGCCCCGGTAATGTACGAGGACTCCGGACCGGCGACGAACGCCACCAATGCGGCGACCTCGTGAACAAGCCCATAGCGGTTGAGCGCTGTGGCGGCCTTCTGAGGCACGGCCCATTCTCCGGCGGCTGGATTCAAATCCGTGTCGATTGGACCCGGCTGAACGTTGTTGACTGTGATGCCCCGGCTCCCGACCTCCCTGGACAGACCCTGTGCGAACATCTTGACGGCACCCTTCGTGGCCGAGTACGCCACGAGCCCGGGCGTCATGACACGCTCACCCACGCACGAACCGATCGTGATGATGCGGCCACCGTCGTTCATGTGCTTCAGCGCCGTCTGCGTCGTGGCGAATACGCCGCGGAGGTTGAGGTCGATCATGTGATCCATCTCTTCCAGCGTGGTGTCCTCGAACGGTTTCGGAATGGCTGTGCCGGCATTGTTCACAAGCACATCCAGCCGGCCAAAGGTCGCCACGGCCTTTTCGACTGCAGCCTTGACCGCTTTGACGTCGGCGGCGTCCGCCTGGATCGCGACAGCCTTTCCACCATCGTTTTCGATCGCTTTGACCACGGCGGAAGCCGAGGCGGCGTCCTTCGCGTATGTGATAGCCACGCTTGCTCCATCGGCGGCCAGACGCGTTGCGATCGCTGCGCCAATGCCCCGGGAACCGCCGGTTACGAGTGCCACTTTATTGGCTAACTTAGACATAAAATCTCCTTTGACTCTCTGTAAACGATCCCCTAATCCGCTGAAATCTTCCTCGAAACTCTCGGACCGGGTTCTGAACCATTCAGCTGTATACGATGTTAAAGGCGTGGCGAGGATGCAGAGATATTGAACTGGTTGGTTCTTTAGCGGATAATATGTTCATGGGACGCCCGAAGAGCTTTAGCCGAGAGGAAGTGTTGGAGAAGGCGATGCCTGTCTTCTGGAAGCATGGGTTCGCGGACACGAGCCTCCAGGAACTCGAACGGGCCACAGGCGTGAACAAGTCAGGGCTATACACCGAGTTCCGAGACAAGGAAGATCTGTTTGTGGCGTGCCTTCGGCATTACCTTGAGAGCCAGGCGAAGCGGGGGCTTCTCACCAAAGAGCCTCTTGGCTGGAACAACGTCGAGACTTTTCTCAAGAACGGTCCTCTCAACAAGGGGAAACAACAGGGGTGCTTTTCCGTCAACTCTATGCGGGAGTTCGCCATCCTTCCGGATGAGGCCTATGGGGTCGTGATGGAGAATCGAGCGCTATTGCAGCGTCTTCTCGCCGCGAACATCGAGGCGGAAAAGCCCAGGATGGCTCCTTCCGCAATTGCGGAGATGGTGCTGTCCTTCTTCTCCGGATTATGCATTGAGCGCAACCTCAAATCCGGTAAAATCTCGTCGACCCGCAAGATCGAAAACTTTATGACAGCCCTTCGCAGTCTCTAATCGAGCGTCTCTAAATCCGGTCTTACGTGGGCAAGCCAAGGATAGCCCGATTGGTGCCGACAATCACGACATTCCAGTAGCAATGCCGACTTATAGTTTCCGAACTGGCTTTTTGCATGAGCGGGTAAAGCCGCGGTTGGAGTCCGCCTGGCAACCGCGCACCAGCAGCGCCTTAGCGCCACTGGTGCGCAGTCTGTTCAGGCTTCGAGGTACCGGGTCGCTGAAAGGGAGTCATGGCCCCGAGCTGCGGAGCACTTCAGGTCAAGTGCAGCGGAAAGCCATAGACGCGCTAGATGCAGACGAAGCTAGACGGCTCATATCAGATGTCACTTACCGACGAGCAGTTCGTGGACTGCCGACGATCCTGGGGCCGGGTTTGGATTGACAGGCACGGATGAGAACAGCGATACAAGCCCTTCGACCAATGTGGGGTGGGTCAGGATGGCATCGCGCAGCCCCGTGTAGGGTAGTCCTGCTTTCATCGCAATCTGGACCGCGGACATAATCTCCCCGGCTCCGACGCCGAAAGCCGTGAAGCCGAGGATACGATCACTGTCAGCTTCGACGAGTGCCTTTAGAAACCCTCGCGTCTCCGAGAGCGTACGTGCCCGCAGATCTGATTCCATGGGAACTTTGAACAAGCGATACGGAACGCCCCGCGCTCTGGCTTCGTTCTCATTGAGGCCAATGCGTGCCAACTCGGGGTCCGTGAATAGACAATAAGGAACCTGCCTCCCGGCGGTTACATGGTGAACTCCATTGAGGTTGTCATGCACGACTCGAAAATCATCCGCACTGATGTGTGTGAATTGTGGGCTGCCTGCGACCTCACCGATCGCCCAAACACCAGGCGCCGTCGTCTGCAGTCGGTCGTTGACCTTGATATATCCGCGGTCGGTCAGTTCCACGCCGGCCAACTCCAGGCCGAGTCCCTCGGTATTCGGAGTGCGCCCTGCGGCCACCAGCACGTGGCTGCCGTCGAGGGACTTCTCGACTCCATTTTGCTCGATGACGACGCTCACCGAGTTTCCCGATGTTCCCGACACGCGCTTGATCCGCGTATTCAGAAGAACGTCTATGCCCTCGTCTTCGAGGAGACTGCGAAGAGCTTCACCCACGTCTTCGTCTTCCTGGGGCATCAAGCGCTGTCTGCGACCGATCACCGTCACACGGCTGCCGAAACGGCGCATCGCCTGCGCAAACTCTACTCCGACATAGCCGCTGCCAATGACAATCAAGTGTTCGGGAATCTGGTCGAGTTCCAGCGCCTCAATATGCGTCAGCGGTTGTGCCTCAGCGAGACCAGGAATCGCTTCCAGCCTGGCCCGCGTGCCGGTGCTGACGATCACGTTCGTGCCGCGGAGTCGACGGATGGTCCCGTCGGCGAGGACGACCTCCACAGTTTTGGGAGCTATGAATCGCCCCGTTCCCAGAATGAACTCGGCGCCTGTCTTCTCGTAATTGCTCAAATACATCTCGTTCAAGCCGCGTACCATCTTGCGTTTGCGCTCGCGGACGCCTGACATATCAATCGTGAAGCCGTTGTGCGCGATGCCAAACTCCTTGCTGTGGCGGAAATACGACGCGACTTTGGCACTGTGGATGATGTTCTTGCTGGGAAGGCACGCGATGTTTGGACACGATCCGCCGATGTATTTGCGGTCGATGGCCGCGACACGCTTTCCTTCTGCAGCAAACGTCCACGCAGCGATCGTTGACCCGGTGCCGCCACCGAGGATTAGCAGATCAAAGTCTTCCACCTGCGGCTGTTTGGATGTCTGGACCGATGAAATGTTCTTTGTGTTGTTCATGCCGGTTCCCTCAGAGAAGTTCCTGCACCGTGATCGGTAAATACCGAATTTCTCCGGCCGGTCACGCGGTACACCACGCCACCCGGCCGGATGAATTCTTCGTGCTCATGCGACTTTTGCTGTCGAAGACTTACGTTCGGTTTTGGCTTGCATCGACTTCACAAGGTCGGCTGCAGACGCTCCTTCGAGCGATAGTCCGTAGCCAACTTCCCGCACGATGCGCTCTTTTAAGGGTTGAATGAAGTGCACTCGTGTATTGCGCCGAGTTACCTCGGGGGCCTTCAAGTAGAGCGCGGCCAATTCGCGTGCCCGGGAGAGAGCCTTACCGTTCGGCACAACCTCAGCCACGACTCCCCATTCCTGTGCGGTACGCGCCGGCAGTGGCTGTGGGTTCAGGAGGAACGCCTCGGCTCGTCCTGCTCCGGCGCGATAACTCCATGTGGTAAAGATTCCGTCACCGGGTGCAACGCCAGCGGAGAAGTGCGCCACATCCTGAAACGTCGCACCCTCCGCCGCCACAATAACACTGGCAAGTAGCGCGTAATCTGAGTGCACATGGGCGCGTCCCTCGATAGCCGCGATGACCGGCACACGTATGTTGGCTATGTTTTCCAAAGCCTGAACGCCTTCGTCGTGAACCTGGCTCCAAACGCCGGGATCGGCGACGTCGCCGAAAGATGACCACTCAACATCAGTAATGAACTCCCCGCCTGCGCCCGTCAGGATTACGATCTTGTTCGCTCGATCCTGCGCAATGCGGTAGAAGGCCTCGACGAACTCCGTGTGAGTTTGTGCGGTCATAACGCACGGTCCGCCGTTGGTGTGGAGTTGAACAATCAGCACACCGTTGGTGTCTCGCGTCAGCTTTACGTAGCGATAGGCGGTGAGGTAGTCAGCTTGAAGTGTTTGCATAGAACGTCCCCTCTCTGTTTTGTCTGTTGAGCTTGAATCTTCCGCAACCGTCCTATGGTCTCGGAAGACTCAGGATGGAACTGGAATAGAGATACGCGGCAGATTAGATTTGCGCTACGCCGCCATCGACAAAGAGTTCAATGCCCGAGATGTAACTCGCTTCGTCCGACGCGAGAAATGCGACAGCCTTAGCGATTTCGTCCGGATCTCCGAGCCGGCCCAGCGGAACGTTCTTTGCGAGCTCTTCTTTCATCCGGGTGAGCGCCTCGCCCTTTTGCCAGCTTTCGAATATCGGTGTATCGATATGGCCCGGGCTAATCGCGTTCACGCGGATATGGCGCTCGCGGAGTTCATTCGTCCAAGTGCGTGCGAAGGACCGGACAGCTGCCTTGGTGGCGCTATAGACGCTAATACCGGGAAAGCCCTTGATGGTTGCGATCGACGCGTTCAGGATGATCGACGCGCCATCCTTTAAGAGGGGAAGCGCTTTCTGAACCGTGAAAAACAGTCCCTTCACGTTCGCATCGAAGTGAAGGTCGAAGAATTTCTCGTCGACAGTTCCTAAGGACGCGTGCTGTGAAATCCCGGCGTTCGCGAAGACTACGTCAATTTTTCGACCATAGCCGTCGACTGATTCATACAGGCGATCGAGGTCGTCCAGGCTGCCGACATCGCCAGGGATACCTGTCGCCTTCTCGCCGATTTCAGCAACTGCCACCTCCAGTGTGTCCTTGCGACGGCCAGTGATGAACACATGATCCACGCCTTCTAGTACGAAGCGCTTTGCTGTGGCCAGGCCCATACCCGTGGAGCCGCCAGTGATGATCGCGATTTTGCCCGCGAGCCTCCTGGCGCCTACGTGATTAGGTACTGCGCCTGGTTTCGACGCAGCGTGGTTTGCGAGATCAGGACTGTGAAGAGTCGTCTCGGTTGTGGTGCTCATTTCTACCTCCCATGGTTGTCGGCGGTTCACCCGCCCTGGCTGAAATGCAATACGCGTGCCAACTCCTGGATTCCGGCAAGCGATTGAAAATAGGGTGGCGACGCATACGGAGCATTGGGACCAGGATGAAGGTGTCAAAGCTGTTACCGAGACGTTGACAGTCGCTCCAGCCCTGTCGGGTTGCGATTACATTGAGCCTTCTGAGTCCGCGTCATTCAGAGCATCCAGCGCGTTCAGCTCAGTGCTGCGAACAAGTTGTCTCAGAAGCTCTCTCACAAAGACACCGCATTGGAGCCTGGTCTTGTTCTTCATCAATTGCAAGAGCACGCGCTCTCCCTCCGGACCGATTCGCGTAAGGCCTCTCAGGTCAACGACGAGTTCGCGGCCCTCAAGATCCTCTCTTGCTTTTTCACAAGCGATTGCGAGTTCACTGGCCCATGAGGTCACGAGTGTGCCCTCCACGATCAACCTGCGTTCGCGTTGGCCGTCGACAAGCGAGATCTTCAACATGCGCACCTGTCCCTGAGGGGTAAGGAGGCAAGGCGGATGCCAAACGCTCGGCGCAGTAAGTACTCGTGTTTTCAGTGCGGAATAGGAGTTGGCGGCCGGGAGTTGAGACTGTCAATGGAGCTTTGACACTTATGCTGCCCGGATCAGGAGTAGTCCCGGGGATCGATGCCGAGTTTTTTTATGCGGGCGAGGAGAGTAGTGCGGTTGAGGCCCATGCGCGCGGCGGCTCCATCGGTACCGCCCACGCGCCCCTTCGATACAGTGAGCGCGCGCACGATCGCGTCGCGCTGTTTCTTCGTATCCTGATCGGCGACAGTGCTGTTGGTATGTAGTGCTTTTATGGTCTCTTTCACTATGCGGGCAATGTTGTCTTGATCTGCCGGGATGCGCTCACCGTCATCGACTTTCACCTTGCGTAGCTCCGATAACGGAGCCTCCAGTGACCTACCGCGCGTGAGAATCACCGCGCGTTCGACGAGGTTCTCCAGTTCGCGAATGTTTCCAGGCCACTCCCATGACTTCAGGCCCTTCATCACAGCCGCGGGAATACTGTCGATCCTCTTCTGCATCTGTTTGGCGAATTTCTCAACGAAATAGCTCACGAGCAGAGGAATGTCTTCCTTGCGCTCTCGCAGCGGCGGTATTCGGATCGGAAACACGTTCAGCCGGTAGTACAGATCGCTTCGGAATTCGTGCGCAGCAACCATTTTTTCAAGATCGCGATTGGTCGCGGCGATGAGCCGAACGTTCACTTTACGGGTGCGCGTGCTTCCGAGCCGTTCGAATTCGCGCTCCTGCAATGCCCGCAATAGCTTGGGTTGGATTTCAAGCGGAATGTCGCCTACTTCGTCCAGGAACAGGGTGCCTTGATCAGCAAGTTCCAGCCGGCCGATCTTTTGAATGATCGCTCCCGTGAAGGCTCCCTTTTCATGACCAAACAACTCGCTCTCCAGGAGACCGGTCGGAATGGCAGCACAGTTCACCTTCACAAAGGTGCGCTCCTTCCGGCGGCTGCCATCGTGAATCGCGCGGGCAATCAACTCTTTGCCGGTTCCTGTTTCACCGAGCAGCAAGACTGTTGAATCACTGGGCGCAACGGTTCCGACCAATTGAAGAACGCGCTTAAGCGCCGGACTGTTCCCCACGATTTGTCCGAACTCCATGTCGCCCCGGATTTCTGATTCGAGATAGAGCTTTTCCTGAGCCAGTTTCTCCTTGAGTTCGGAGACCTCGCGATACGCGAGGCAATTCTCGATGGCAATGGTTATTTGCCCGGAAGCATCTTTGAGGAAGTCGACCTCCTCAGGCGTGAACAGATTTTCTGTGGTCCGAGCAATTGCCAGGACTCCGACGGCTCGACCCTGGTTCACGAGAGGTATGACACATTGACTCTTGACCCCCTCAGCGAGCAGCAACTCGTAATAATCAGGAGGAAAATCTTCGCGGTTGGCTGTACTTCTAACCACCGGCTCCAGGCTTTCAAGAGCCCGTTTGGCAACACCCACGGGAGTGATGAGCAGTTCTTCCTTAACGAAGCCTCGGCTTTCCGGGAAATCCAATGCGTGCACCCGGAATTTTCCTGATGCTGCATCAGGCAACGAGATGTGCACTAAATCACAATGCATGAGTTCCCGAATACTGGCAGAGATTGCGCGCAGCACTTCCCGAAGCTCCAGATTTGAAGTGATCTGGTTGGTAAGCTTCAGAAGTAGTTGAAGTCGAGTGTTCTGGACGGCGAGAATCTGCTCAGCTTTTTTTCGTAGCTCAATATCGGTATTCGTTCCGTACCATTTGACAACTTTTCCGCTGTCGTCAAATGCCGGAGTCGCGCGGAAAAAAAACCAACGGTATACTCCGTCGAAACGGCGCAGACGCCCTTCGATCTCACCCGGCTTGCCAGATGCCAACATCCCTTGCCAATACTCCACCAGCCCGCTTAAATCGTCTGGGTGGACGGCGGCTGTCCAGCCCCAACCCTGTGCCTGATCCGCCGTAAGCCCGGCATAATCCAGCCAGCGTTGATTGAAGAATTCAGCCGCGCCGTCTGCAGCGGCTGACCACGCCATCGATGGAATAGTCTCGATAACATCGCGCAGTTCTCGTTCGCTGCGTTGCAGCTTTTCATTCTGACGCTGTAATTCCGCGCGAGCAGCCTCCGCCTGGCGAAGATTGAAATTATCGTCGATCGCGAAGGCGACTACTCGACCGATGAGTCGCAAAAAGGCGATGTCATCGCTGGTGTAGGCGGCTCCAGGAGGTCCGGACATGCCCAACGCGCCCAGGCGACGATGCGGCGTAGTGAGGGGAACAAAAACCAGTGGGCCGACGTCGAGCCCTTGAGCGGCAATTCCTTCCTTGAGGCGTGCCGGTACTCTTTCATCCGTGTTCCAGTCGTGAATATGGAACGGCTCCTGGGTAGTGTATGCCTGCCACGATGGTCGCTGTTGAACTGGTACATCCGCATAGGCCGCCATGAGGTTCTTCTCCCGGCCCACCACCGCCCATTCGACTTCCGTGGAGTTCTCTTTGTAGACAATGATGTAGAACTGCAGGAACTCCAGGAGTTCACGCAACTGGTCAGAGAGGATCTTCGTCAGGTCCTCGGGTTCGCGGCACGCGGACAGGGCTTCGCTGAGGCGAAGCACCGCTTCGTACCGTCGCCCAGTGCTCCGCGGCAGGACGGAGACATCTCCGCTGATCTCGTATTTGGATGGGGATCCCATCTTGCGTTAGTTGGCCCAGAGTCTATCCTACAAAACCGGATGACTTGCGAGATCCAGACAAAAGCAGGGCGAACCATGGAAGCTGGTTCGCCCTGCCTGCAACCGTTCTGGATGCCGAGCACTATTGTTGTGGTCTACCGTGGAGATTTGGCCTTGCATAGGTAGTCGACGAGGTGACAAAGCCATCCGTCAGGGTTTTGAGGAAAGCAACGATGTCATCTTCTTGATCGCTGGTTAAGCCCAGATTGCCCAGCTGGGTCGTGTTCAGGGTGGCCGGGTACTCGGGAGGTGGCCAGCAAGTTACCTTCTCACCGCGCGAGCCCTGCGCGCAACGCAGCAGCGCCTTAGCGCCACTGGTGCGCAGTCTGTTCAGGCTTCGAAGTACCGCATACGGTCGAGATCGGAGAGCAGCCCCGGACCCGCTGGGCGCCATCCCAGCCTTTTTTGCGTCATTGCGCTGGAAGCCGGTATGTCGAAACCCACAAACGCCGCGAGCCAGCCAAAATGCTCGACTCCCGACTGAGAATTGTCGGGCTTTGAGCTCTACTTTGCCGGTTCAACTTCGCGGTACGGAAATGCCAGGCAGGCTGCATGTTGCTCTTCGAAGCACCCGGCGCCTCCTGTCTCGCTTCCGAGACATCGGCTCCACCACCCTACGAGTTCGGGAACGCCGAGTTCTGAATCTGCTCGTAGAAATTGCTCCGCTTGTAGTTACGAATAAAGTGCGAGCAGATGTCTTCATTGCAGGTGCCTTCGGTGGTCTGCGGCTTGTAGCCGAAGCCATCCTGGAACGCCTGAGCGATCTGGCGATGGAAGTCCACGCGCGGGAACTGGGCAACCACCTTGTCGCGCAGCTTCGGGTCGAGTCCCCCATAGCCGATGCCCAGCACATCCAGGCCAACTCCGTTGTACAGCAGCTCGACTTCAATCGGCTTGTAGGCCGCGATGCCCGGCGTCGTGTGCAGCGAGATCGCGTCCCACGCCGTCTGGATGCTGGTGTGCGGAACCCCGTGATGCTCCAGGAACTGGCGCACTGCATTGGCGCTGTCCACTTCGAAGCGGTCGCCTTCACTGCGGAAGGTTTTCAGCAGGCCCAGATCATGAAACGCCGCGCAGACAAACAGCAGTTCCGCATCATACGGCTGGCTGGTCTGACGGCCCAGCTCATTGGCCCAGAAGAAGACACGGTGCGAGTGGTTGATGAGCAGCGGTGTGCTGAACTGGTAGAGCAGACCGGAGGCCTCGCGCGTCAGCTTGCTGTCGGGAACCCCGGGCGCCAGCTTCTGGTGCTTCTCCTCTGGAGTGGGCACGGGAATGATGTGCTTGGGGAGGCGGAAATTGAGGCTGTTGATAGGCATTGGACTCTCCTTGGGAAATCGAATAACGGACGAAGGCGCGGGCAGGGACGTTGCTTAGCGCTCACCTTCCGGAACAGATTGCCCGAGCAATATCGTCCCGTTATTCGCTGGACCGCGCAACAGCTTCGTCCTGAATACGAGAGGTTATTGGCTCGCTTAAGACACTCGCCCTTGGGATTCCCGTGTCTTTAGCTTCGCGAATTATCCAGGCTTGCCGACAACAGTTGACTCAGCCGTGACTGTTAAGCCGAGGCCTTTGGCTACCCGCGTTCCCAGGTCGGGGTCGACCGGGTGCCAGTAACTTTTCACCGCGCGCTCCTGGATGAAGCGCTCCACCCCCTGCTTCAGATTCCAGACGATGTTTTCGACCAGATGGTCCCGCTCGGTCGGCGACATCACATGGCGGTAGAGCGTGCCGGGCTGGATGAAGTCGTTGTCGTCCTTGTGCGCCAAGTAAGCCGTGCGCATGATCTCGGCGGCTTCCACAGACCAGCTCGGATCGCTGTAACGCTTAGGGTCGGCCCGCGGGCCACCGTAACTGTTCGGCGCGTAGACCGGCTGGTTCCCACTGTGGTGGTATCGCATCGGGCCGTCCTTGTTGTAGTTGTGCACCTCGTTGATCGGCCGGTTGACCGGCAGTTGCTCATAGTTTGGGCCGTCGCGATAGCGGGCCGAGTCGCCGTAGGCGAACATTCGCGCCAGCACCATCCGGTCCGGGCTGGGCCCGATGCCCGGGACGAAGTTTGCCACGTCAAACGCGACCTGCGTGACCTGGGCGAAGAAGTTATCGGGATTGCGGTCGAGCACCATCCGGCCGATGGGGATCAGCGGGTAGTCCTTGTGCGGCCAGACCTTAGTTATGTCGAAAGGGTTGAACCGATAGTTGGCCGCATCCTCGAACGGCATGATCTGCATCTCGAGGCGCCAGGCCGGGTAGTCCTTGCGGGCGATCGCATCCCACAGGTCGCGCCGGTGGAAGTCGAGGTCCTCGACGAACATGGCCCTGGCCTCGGCGTCGGTGAAGTTCTGGACGCCCTGCTCGGCCTTGAAGTGGTACTTGACCCAGAACTTCTTGCCCGCGGCGTTCTCCCACATATAAGTGCTGCTGGAGTAGGCGTTCATGTTGCGCCAGGTGCGCGGCGTGCCCCGGTCGCTCATCAGGTAGGTTACCTGGTGGGCCGACTCGGGCGAGAGGGTCCAGAAGTCCCACTGCATGTTGTTGCTGCGCATGCCGGTGTCGGGCAGACGCAACTGCGAGTGGATAAAGTCGGGGAACTTCATCGGGTCGCGAACGAAGAAGACCGGCGTGTTGTTGCCGACCATGTCGTAGTTGCCCTCCTCGGTGTAGAACTTGATGGCGACGCCGCGCACGTCGCGGTCCGTGTCGGGGGCGCCTTCGTCGGCGGCCACGATCGAAAAGCGCAGGAACAACGGCGTGCGCTTGCCAACTTTGTTGAGGAAGGCGGCCTTGGTCCACTGGGTGACGTCGGCGGTCACCTCGAAGTAGCCGAAGGCGCCGCCGCCCTTGACGTGGTACACGCGATCGGGGATGCGCTCGCGGACGAAGTGCGCCAGCTTCTCGATCAGGTAGGTATCCTGCATCAGCACGGGGCCGCCAGCGCCGACCGTAAGCGAGCTATCGTCGCACGGTGCGGGGCTGCCGGCATCGGTTGTTGTCAGGGGTCGTTGTTCTTCGCGTTGGTCGCTCATTTGTCCCTCCAATCTCGAACTGTCACTCGCTGTTGGACATGAACCAAGTCATCCGATGAAAAAAATGGCCTGTCCTCCGAAAATCAGGGCGTCGTGAAGTGATAGACCCCGCTTTTGAGGGGATCAACCCTGCCGTTGCCACCCATCGATCCAACGCTGTAGTAGTACGTCGTCTTCGGCTTGAGCCCGTCCACGCGCACCCGGAAAACCGTTTCAGGATGATTCTGGTTCAACTCGATATGCGACTTCGCAGTCAGAGTCAGATGAGCCGGATCGGTTCCGTAGTGCACGACACCGAAGTGCTCATTCGAGCCTCCGGGGTTATTGCTGGTCCATC
Source organism: uncultured Acidobacteriaceae bacterium (assembly GCA_963743135.1). Lineage (GTDB taxonomy): Bacteria > Acidobacteriota > Terriglobia > Terriglobales > Acidobacteriaceae > Silvibacterium. The sequence continues at coordinate 149,245 of CAVUON010000005.1, read as the reverse complement.
GGATAATTGCCAGTCCGTCTTTGATCGACTCGATCTCCGGTCCCGCCGTGATCTGGACACTCGCCGCGAACGGGGCCGGACCAAGTACCTGGGCCTGCGAAACAGATTGAGAGCAGATCGCATAGCAGAGCAGCACGGCCACAGCCGCGATCACGGACGACGGAAGGAACTTACGCATGTGCAGACTGTTCATGGATTGACCTCGAGGGGATGGATCTTCCTTGGAAGAAGCGAGACAGGGCGCATGGAGTCGCCTCCATGTACCCCGTCCCGGCAAGGATTGGTCCTATTGCTGCTGCGGCATTTGTTCCATTAGCCGCCTGAGTACATCGGCGGAAATGATCGTCGAATTCCCCTGGGTGGAAGCGTTGCCGCCGGTCATGCAGGCTCCCGTATAGGTGTTGACGTCGGGGTAAGGAGTTGTGTAACCGTCACTGAGCGTTTGCAGGAAGGCGACGATCTCGTTCTCCTCGGTATCTGTCAAGCCCAGGTTGCCGGTGGTCATGTCGATATTTTGAGTTACCTCGGGCTCAGGCCAGCAGTTGACTTTCTCCGTTGTTCCCGCAGGGCAGTTGCCGGACGACACGGCCATCCGGTACAGGTCCCGCGTGTTGTAAAAGTGGACGAGTTGTTTCAGGCTCTTGATATATCCGTTGTGGAAGAACTCCTTCTGGAAGTATGGGCCTGGAGCTTCTGTGGTGGGGCAGCTTTTCGGTGCAAACCCCGCATTGCGAGCCGTCATCACCTGCATCTGGCCGTCGACAGTTGACGCATACTGCCTCCAGCTTGAGTTTGGACTGGGGGCCGAGGCGTAGCCGCTTCTGAGGAAGGTCCCGAGCCCATAATCGGTGTACGAATAGCCCGCTACATTGACCGTGTAGCCGTAAGAATCCGGCGTGGTCTCGTAATAGAACGCGACCCTCGGATTCTTGGGCAGTCCCTCGTTCGCCGAGCCGAAGCAGGTGAAATACGGTGTGACCTGCGCGGTTGCACCCGTGTCTACGCCGTCTGGAGCCTTCCCTTCAGGAGGTGGAGGGGTCGGCGCGGTCGATCTGCCGTCCAGGTGGCATGAATTGCAGTTTCCTTTGCCGTTGAACAGTTCGTATCCGGCCTTCTCTTTTGCCGTCAACGTGTAGGCGCCGGCCAGATAAGCGTCGAATTTCGAGGTGAAAGGACTGACGGCGAGGCTGTGCTCGTAGGCATTCAGGGACTGTGCCCAGTGATCGTAGTCCGAATTCGCGCGGTTGCGGTCACCGGGGCTCAGATAGAGGGGTTGAGCGTTGCCTTCCAATGACGCAGCTCCGTTGGGAGTAGCGCAGATCCGCGCCGTATCGGAAGGCCACGTGATGTCCAACGAGCCGGCGCCCCACACCGTCTCGAAGAGAGATTTGTACGGAGAGAGCGAAAGTTTATACGCGATGCAGGCCGTATCCGAGTTGCCCATCTCGTCAGGATCGACAGGAGGAAATTGTGACTGCTCGGCGTCGGGACTCCTGATCAAATAACCGGTTGCGCGCGAATCCCAGAAATTACCGCCAAAGAAAAGGCCCTGCACCGCGTCGTACTGCAGAGGAGGAAAGTAGCTGGCATACGTGTATCTCTGTGCTGTCCGCTTGGCCGCCCGGAAGTGAACCGTTCCGGGATACGCGATCATGGTCAGATTGACTGACGGAATCGGCCCGCTGAAGGCCGCGTAGGGCATGTGGCAGGATGCGCAAGCCTGATTTTCAAAGGGTGACATGGTCTTGTCGAAATTCATCAGCTTGCCCAGTATTTCGACTGATGCCTGGCCGGAGTTCTGCAGGATCGGCGGGTTTCCGGCAACAGTGGGAGGCGGCAATGCCTTCCATTGCTTGATCGCTTCATTCTCGATGACACCTATCTCCCGCAGAACTCTCGCGATCTCGGAATTTAAGTTGGATGGGAGAATCCCCGGAGGGTAGGGGTTGTAAACCGGCGGAGCCGTGACGGCTTCAGTTTGTCCGTGTACGACCTGATGGGAGAAGGACATGACAGCCCCAACAGTCGCACAGGCCGCGGCTAGTGCTAGCAATCTAGTCTGTTTCATGGAGGAACCCCTGTTCACTTCGTTGGGGTTCGGGTAGGACGAACGGCTCGCCCAGGCCACGCGGTCGCTGCGACGCTTTCGCGAATTCTTCTAATACTTACCCGAAAAGGGAAGTAACGCTCGGAACCATGTCGCTATCTCCTGAACAAAAGCAGGGAGCGAATGAGTCACTCATTGAGGAAGGAGAGGAGGAAGTGTGACTCGAAAACAACCGGGGATAATAAGGTCTATCGAACGTGCAAAGCAATCCTAAGATCGCTTGAAAAGAAATGTCAAGGTCAAGGCTGTGAATATATTTTGCAGGCTAGAAGGCTGGCTAGCAACCTCTCCATAATCCAGAATCCAGCTGTCGCCCGAATCCAGCTGTCGCCCGGTCGGCATCGGACATCTCAAAATTGCTCGAAGGAAGCCTCCCGAAATCCCTGGACGGAGAAAGGGCCATATTGCGGGCGACGGATAGCAATATGGCCTTTTCTGCGAAAATCAGGGCGTCGTGAAGTGATAGACCGCGCTGTTGACGGGATCGACCCTGCCGTTGCCACCCATCGATCCAACGCTGTAGTAGTACGTCGTCTTCGGCTTGAGCCCGTCCACGCGCACCCGGAAAACCTCTCAGAAATCGGTAAGGTTCGGGTGGGGCAGATCGATCGCCCGGCACGACAGAGCGTGAGCTCTGGCCACCAGAAAAGCAGAGTACACCAGTGTCAGTCCAGCTATTGCGATTGCTCCCTCAAGGATTGTCAAAGAGATATCGACCGCCTTTTCGCCCATCCACAAATTGCACTTAAGCGGAACAACGCACTATCAGGACACTACCCTCCGCTATTGCATCTGCATTATAAGCAGTGCTTCAATTGAGATTGAAGGGTCAACGCGATGGCCACCGAGTTGCGGAAGACCGGAGTTGACGTCGTCGGCGACATGCCGTGGGGTACGCACTTTTGCCTCTTCTACGAAACGACGGCGGACCTCCTCGAAATAACGGTTTCCTACTGCAAGGCTGGATTGGAGAATCAGGAGTTCTGCCTGTGGGTCGTTGCCGAGCCTCTCACCGTGGAAGACGCAAAGCGTGCATTGCACCGAGCCCTACCGGACTTCGATCGATACTGCGCTGACCGCAGCATAGAGATTGTCGCTGCTCGCGACTGGTATTTGCAGGATGGAACGTTTGATCTTTACCGAGTCATTGGCGGTTGGAACGAGAAACTCGCGCGCGCATCGGCCAGAGGTTACGCCGGTGTAAGGGTGACCGGCGATACTGCCTGGCTTGAAAAGAAGGACTGGAAGGACTTCTGTGAATACGAAGAGTCACTTAATCAGGCCGTCGCCAACCAGCGTCTTGCGGTCCTGTGTACCTACCCGCTCGCCGCGTGCGGAGCTGCTGAAATCCTGGACGTAGTGCGAACACATCAGTTCGCAGTAACCAATCGGCGCGGGAATTGGGACGTTATCGAGACCGCCGGGCACAAACAAGCGAAGGCTGAAATTAAACGCCTGAATGAGGAGCTTGAACAACGTGTCAGAGAACGGACCAGTCAACTGACATCGCTCAATAGCGAGCTGACCAAGGAAGTACTCCAACGTCAGCGCGCCGAGGAGGCGCTGCTGCGGAGTGAGGCCTATTTAGCGGAAGCACAGAGAGTGAGCCACACCGGCAGTTTCGGTTGGAGCGTTTCCAGCGGGCACATCGTCTGGTCAGATGAAACGTTTCGAATTTTTGAATACGACCGGGCAAAGAAACCCACCGTACAAGCCATATTGCGGCGAACGCATCCGCAGGACATGGCCCTGGTCCAGCAAATGATGGAACGAGTATCACGGGACCGGCAGGCTTTTGATATCGAACATCGGTTGCTCATGCCCAATGGTGCGGTGAAGCACGTTCGAGTTGTAGGTCATCCCTCAACAAACCATGAATCGGGCAATTTTGAATTCGTGGGTGCGGTCACCGATATCACCGAGAGCAAGCGAGCGGAGGAATCGCTGAGGCGGAGCGAAGGTTATCTGGCGGAAGCGCAGAGGCTCACGCATGCGGGCAGTTGGGTCTGGCGGGTTGCGGGACGAGACGTCCTGCATCTGTCTGAGGAATGGTATCGGATATACGGCTTTGATCCGGAAACAGGTGCGCCGACCTGGGAGGAGCGGTTGCAGCGTATCCATCCGGAGGATCGAGCTATATACGAAACAACAATCGAACGAGCCGTTGGTGAAAAGTCGGATTACGAAATAGAATTCCGCATTCAACTTCCATCCGGCTTCGTCAGATACATTCACACGGTTGGCCATCCTGTTATGAGTGCAGCAGGGGAACTGGTGGAATTCGTGGGTAGCTCGATTGACATCACGGAACGCAAGCGAGCGGAGGCGTTGCGTGAGGGGGAGAGCCGCATTTTCGAGATGATAGCGCGCGATGCTCCGCTGGAGGAAATTCTAGAGAACCTGGTGCGCGTGGTGGAAGCCCAATTTGCCGGTTTGCTTTGCTCAGTCCTGCTGCTTGATGACGACGGACAGCACGCGCGGCACGGCGCCGCTCCCAGCCTTCCCGAGTCCTATTCGGAGGCTATCGATGGGCTTTGCATCGGACCGAAGGCGGGATCGTGCGGCACGGCTATGTTTCGCAGAGAACCTGTTATCGTCACCGACATTCTCGAGGATCCACTCTGGGAAGCATACCGAAGCGTGGCCGAGCCCTATGGTCTCCGCGCCTGCTGGTCCACTCCCATCCTCGCTCATTCCGGCAAGCCGCTGGGTTCGTTTGCCATGTATTACCGCGAACCGCGCAGTCCGAGTGCGGCTGAAACCCGGGCGCTGGAACTGGCTACCCACCTGGCAGGCATCGCCATTGAACGCAAGCTGACGCTCGGACAGCTACGGCGAAGCGAAGCTTATCTGGCGGAAGCGCAGAGACTGAGCCACACCGGCAGCTGGGCTTTCAACGGTCAAAAGGCTGTCTACTGGTCGGAGGAAAACTTCCAGATCTGGGGCTTCGATCCGCAACAGGGTCTTCCGGACCGCGAAACCGTGTTTCAACGGATCCATCCGGAGGATCACGACCGGGTGATGGACTGCGTCCAGGAGTCGGTGAGCGGAAAAACAGACTACGCTGTCGAGTTCAGGATTGTGCTGCCTGACGGAACAGTCAAGCACATCCAGGGGTTAGGCCATCCAGTCTTCAGCGCGAGCGGGGACCTTATTGAGGTCGTGGGTACACAGTTCGACGTGACGGAGCGCAAACGCGCCGAGGAAGAGCGCGAAAGATTACGGCAGGCCCAGGCGGACCTTGCTCATATAAACAGGGTGACCACATTGGGAGAGCTGACTGCCTCGCTTGCACACGAGATCAAGCAGCCGATTTCCGCAGCAGTAACAGACGCTAAGACTTGCCTGCGATGGCTTCGTCGCGATGAGCCTGACTTGGCAGAGGCATCCGAAGCTGCGTCAAGGATAGTGAAAGACGCAACGCGCGCGGCGGACATCATTAGCAGAATCAGCTCGTTGTTCAAGAAGGGCGCTTTGCAGCACGAGTTAGTCGATGTAAATGAGCTCATTCGAGAAATGATTGTCCTGCTACGCAGTGAGGCGGGTCGGTGTTCGATTTCGATTCGTGGCGAATTTGGGAACGATCTTCCCAAGATCATGGCGGACCGTGTGCAATTGCAACAGGTATTAATGAACCTCATGCTCAACGGGATGGAAGCCATGAAGGACATGGGCACTGGAAGTGAACTTACGATCAAGTCGCAGCAAGACGAAAATCGTCAACTCCTGATCTCGGTCAGCGATACGGGCGTGGGACTAGAGCCAGAAAAGACGAAGCAAATCTTCAATGCCTTCTTCTCCACCAAACCTCAGGGAACCGGCATGGGGTTGCCTATCAGCAGGTCCATCATCGAATCGCATGGCGGCCATTTGTGGGCGACCTCCAACTCCGGGCCGGGTGCAACCTTTCAGTTCACCTTGCCCAGCGAAGTCACCGCGCATAAGGCTGCGTAGCCAGGCGACTGTACTCCGCAAGAACATCAATCCGACCGGCATGCAGGCACTTCTTCCAACTGGTATTCATGGTGCCACGCGCCGACCGTTGCGAATCACAGCTAACGTACAACGTATTTGGATAGCTAGAAGATCTTTCTGATCGCCTTGCCGGTACCTTTGACGATCTTCCCCGTCCCTTTTGCTGTATCAACAGCGACGTTCTTGCCTGCAGATGCTCCACCTTTTCCAACTGCTCCGGCAGCATCGACAGGATGAAGAGTAACCAGATCTGCGGCGCCCTTACCGGTGCCCTCAGCGAGATTGCCTGCACCTTTACCCGCGCCTTTCCCGATGTCACCGCTTCCACTTCCGATCTCGCCGCCGGCGCCTCGGCCCTGTTTCTGTACAGCGGACTGGCTCGTAGCCTCATTTGTCTTTGTAGTCGACTGATTTTGGCCGTAGGCACTTAAGCCGATTGCAAGTAGCGCTAGTGATAGGATTCCAGTTCTTCTTCTCACGTGTCTTCTCCTGCTTATTCGATGCTTCAGTTACACGTCGGTCGCATGTGGGGATGAGCCATCATGGCGAACCAACTTCCTCGCGCGCGGCGCTGTGTGTCAAAACATTTCTTACTTAGTCGGTATGTTGACAGGTGCGAATGTGGACTCCTTCGCAGACCCGGCCGACCGACGCACTGTATATCAACCGGTCGAGGTTGTGAAGTGCTGACAAAGGCATCGGTTACAAGGACGTTCTTCTGCTGAAAGAAACCCATAGCTTTTGGCTCTCCAATTGCTCCTTAAGAAAGGGTGCATTCGCTGGCGCTGGCGATTTGCCGAATTAGACATTGGAGAGAGGACAATGACTGATCAAAAGAAAAAGATCGAGCTCGTGGAGAGCCCGTCACGACGGAGTTTCCTGGGGGCCAGTACTGCCGCCCTCGCCGCGGCGGCGTTCGTTGGATTGACGGCAAACGCACAACAGCGCGATGACGTTCGTAAGGCTGAAAGTGATCAGTCTTCGAGCGATCCGGGGCAGGAGAACAAGCCTCTTCTGGCCGAGAACCCGAACACCAACACACCTCCTCCGACGGATTATGGAGACATCGGCCCCATTTGGTATTCCTTTGACCTCGCAAGGAAGCGCGTGGAGGAAGGTGGCTGGACGCACCAGGTGACGCAACGCGAACTGCCTTCTTCGACAGAGATCACTGGGGTCAACATGCGGCTTACCCGTGGCAGCTTCCGCGAATTGCATTGGCACACGGCAGATGAATGGGCCATTATGCTCTATGGCAATGCTCGCGTCACCGTCCTGAACCCCGATGGAACGATGTTCATCGACGATGTGAGCAAGGGCGACCTCTGGTATTTCCCTCGCGGATTTCCGCATTCCATTCAAGGTCTGGGGCCGGATGACGGCTGCGAGTTCCTGCTTGTTTTTGATGAAGGCATGTTCTCGGAAGACGGCACTTTCCTCATCTCCGAGTGGGTCGCACATACACCGCCTGAGATATTGACAAAGAACTCCAATCTTGATCGGACCGCTATCGCAAAGTTGCCTACAGATCAACTCTATATTTTCCCTGCCAACCTTCCTGGAACGCTGGCGCAGGACAGGGCAGCCGTTGGCGGGACGAGTGTAGAGTCTCCCATCCGATACACCTTCAAGATGGCGACGATGGCTCCGACAAAGAAAACAGCCGGGGGAGAAGTCCGTGTCGTAGACTCCCACAACTTCCCAGCCTCAAAGAACGTAGCCTCCGCACTGGTCACCGTTAAGCCGGGAGGCATGCGCGAGTTGCACTGGCATCCAAATGCCTCCGAGTGGCAGTTTTACGTTGCGGGCAAGGGGCGCATGACCGTATTTATGCCCCCGGGGAGGGCCCGCACAATGGACTTCAACGCCAACGATGTTGGCTACGTGCCACCGGTTGCCGGTCACTACATCGAGAATACAGGCGATACAGATCTGGTCTTTCTCGAAATGTTCAAGACCGACCAATACATCGACTTCTCCATGAACAACTGGATCAGACACCTTCCTCCGGAAATGGTGACTTCGCACTTGAACATCGACGAGGTAACCATCAAGAAGATCCCGGCAGAAAACCAAGGAGTGATCGCAGGATAGCCGTTCATCTTATGGCGGTGCTGAAGGATTCATAGTAGTCATTCCGCACCGCAGTTATCTACAAAGTGTTAATGCACAACTCTCAAAAGAGGGCTCACAAAATGACACCGCAAGCATTCACGTTTGCAAGTTCTCCCTTCGTGCCGATCGCTATTGGGTTTTTTGGTTTGGGTACCGGCTACTTTATCTGGGGCGGGCAGGCCTTGTTTGGGTTTCCTAAGACCAGTCCCGAGGTCAACCGATCCCTGGGGTTATGGGGTTTTTGGATGCCGGGCTTCATGCAGTTCCTCACCGGCATCTACCTGTTGACCGGATTGACCTGGTTCGAGGTCTTCAGGAATTCGGCTCCGCTGTACATGGCTGGCCTCGCTTTTACGGCTTACGGCATTCACTGGTTTGCGATGGCCCACCGGCGATATATCGATTCCAGCGCGCAGCTGGATGGCTGGATGGCCATAGCATTCCTGTTTCTCAGCATTCTTGGCGTTGACGTTTTCCGGCGTGCGGGAGACATCCCCGTGATGATCATCTTTGTCGGCCTGACCTTGATCTATGCCACGGAGATTCCAACTCGCTTGTTCTCGTGGAACTTGGGTGGCCGCGTCACGGCGCTGTTCCAAGTCATTACTGGTGTCTGGCTGATGTACTGCACCTACGCGATAACCGTAGATCTGGCATTGGGCGCCAAAGCCTGGATTTAGTGAGGGCCTACCCTCAGTAAGGAGTCGAAAGCAGAAATGATCAAGCAGACGAGGCAACGTTGGGGCTTCCCCGTGGCATTATTTGCTGCTCTTCTTGCCGCTCCGGCGGCGTTCGCGCAATATCAATATCCGCACAACTACCCAAAAACATTTGACCAATATAAGGACTACCCGCAGTTACGCGGCCAGACGCAACCCTTGACGGAGGACAAGTTGCCGTCCTGGATGACGCTGGATGGCGAACTCCGTTCGCGCACCGAGGATCAGACGGCGATCAATCTCCTTCCTGGACAAGACAAATTCTACGAACTTGAGCGGGTTCGGGGAGGCATGGAAATACGGCCAGCCTCGTGGCTGTCGACCTATGTCCAGTTCCACGATCTTCATGCCTTAGGACTTCCACTCAAGTACACCGCCGCCAACATGCGGGACAACTTCGACTTTCGCCAGGCCTATGTGGAGCTTCACTACAAACCGGTGAAATTCTTCGCTGGAAGACAACTGCTCATTTTTGGAAATGAGCGCGTGATTGGTATCAGCGATTGGACCCAGACGAGTCGCAGCTTCGATGGCTTCGACGCGCGCATCGGGGATAAGAACCGCGTGGACCTGTTCAGCGCCTCGGTCGTGAATATATATCCCACGAGTCTCGATATGCATGCGGGAGGCCTGAATTACCATGGCGTGTACGGATCCATTAATACCTGGGTTCCGCGGACTAGTGTGGAACCGTTTGTGCTGGTGAAAGCGATGCCTCGCGTGCTGAGTCAGCAGAACATTTATGGGACGGAGACTGAAGTGACCCCGGGCCTGCGTGTCCAAGGCTTTCCGGGCTGGAATATCGACTACGACGTAACAGGTACATTGCAACGTGGCAGCTACTCAAATGATTCGATCCATGCGGGGTCTCTCCTGGTAAAAGCCGGATACCTGGCTGCATCGCTGCCCTGGAAGCCACACCTGCTGGGGGAGTATGACTATGCAACGGGTAATACCCGCCGCAATCCCAAACAAATCGGTACATTCGATCAGCAGTATCCAAGCAACCACAATGCCTTTGGACTTGTCGATTTGTTTGGTTTTCAAAACATAACGCAATATCGCCTGAATACGGATTTAAACCCATACCCGCAGCTGACGCTACTGTTCCAGGCAGAATCCCTGCGTGCCACGACAAAATATGACGGTCTGTATAACGGTGCCGGGGCACTCTTTGTGAAAGCTCCGTCAGCCGGCTTTACGAGTGATGATATTGGCACAGGATTCGATGCGTCGGCCAAGTACGTGTATCACAAGTACTTCGTCGTCCAGGCTGGTGTCGGCCATTTCTTTCCGGGGCAGATCATGACTCAAAATGGTCACGCTGCTCCCCTGACGATCTCCTGGCTGCAGCTCACCTATCGATTCAAGATGAACTAACTAGAGCCTCTCCTACACAATGCGAATTGCGACGACCGAGTGCCGGAGTGAACGCCCCTCCACAAATTTCAATTGCTGCGAACGCTCACGAAGCCAGCGAGAGAGGCCTACCGCCAGCGTCATGATTGGTTTCAGGGCCTTTCATATCTATAACCACGATAGTGATATCGTCTTCCTGCCCCTTCCTCGGTCCGTCGCCCGACCAGGCAAGAGCCTCTCTTAGCAACAGTTCGACAAATTGCTCTGTTCCATAGTCCCGCTTTTCGTTGATAAAGGTTGGTAATGCGGCCTCTCCGAATGATTCTCCCGATGCATTCTCCGCCTCAGTGAGACCATCCGTATATAGCAAGAGTCTGTCCCCCGCCTCGAAGTGAAACTCGCTTTCGTCGTATGACTCATCTGGCCGTACGCCGAGCAGAAGCCCAGATTCTCCCAGCTTCTCCAAGGACTGAGTTCTGCGGCGCCACAACAACGGCGGTGGATGTGCGCCGGCCGCATGTCGGCCGATTCGATTTGCGGTGTCGAGGTATAAATACGTTGCAGTTACATATTGTTCATGAGCCTCCTGGCAGAGTATGGTGTTTAGCCCGGCGATGATACTGGCGGGCCCACCACCGTTCCCACATTGCGTCGAGACAGCCACTTTGACCATGGATGCGACAAGCGCGGCAGGGACTCCATGCCCGATGACATCCGCTACCAACACACCAATGCAGCACGGCTGAACCGGCAAAAAATCGTAGAGGTCGCCTGCGACGTCGGCCATAGGTGCGTAACGCACAGCAATGTTGGCATTTTCGAGGGAAGGAATTTCGCGAGGAAGAATGGTCTTCTGAATCCTTGTGGCCGCACGCATTTCGTCATTCAGCGAAATGAGTCTCCTATCGTCTGCGATTATGCGCTGGGCGGTGACATACCAAAGACAGATTACCAGCGCCAGAAACCCGTACGGTTCAACACCGGTATGCCAATCTCCGACTTGCGTATGGAGCAGACGATCAGTCGAAAACGCGCAGAAGAACGCGATCATCCCTGCAAACAGGATTCGTCTGTGCGGCAAGGGCGGCGGCTTATATCCGGCGAGATATCCCACGACCAACACAAGTGGCACCATGATAACCAGGGCGGTTCCAGGCGGAGGAATCAGCTTTAAGAGGTGGTGATGCCCGATATCCATCGCCGCTGCGGCTGTCACCGCGCAATAAATTCCAATTAGCCATCGAAGTGACGCGCGCCATCCTCGTGCGTAGAAATCCTCAAAAAGTAACAGCCCGGGAACAACCGTTGCCAGGCTGATGAGGTGTTCAACGGCAAGTCCGATCGCCTGCGGTTGTCCAAACGCCTCCTGAAAAACAGAATTCCTGACAGTAAGGACAATCGCGTAGAGTATGGAAAACAGACCAAACCAGAGCAAGGATCTCTCGCGGTCCCTGCGCCGAAAAGCATAGAGAGTGATAGCAGCAGCGCCGAGCGTTGCTATGATGTCGCTGATTAGCAGGTGAATGATGGCACTACGCACAAAAGTATCCTTCGAGCGATCTGTTTCGATCAGACGACACAGCGATAAGTCCTCCCAGCGGATTGCTTATTGTTTGACTGACTATTGTCGCGTGGGAGTTGGCCCACAACTGTTATCGATGCGCAAACGGGAAGAGGACCGATTCCGAATCGTTGACTCGAAAGGGTTGCGACAGAAACAGCGGGCCCATCGCCTGGGGCTAACATTTTATGCCGGCGTTTGGGTTCGGGAAGGTGTCTTCCTTGTCTTCTTCGCTTCGATCGAGGCAGGCAAAATCCTTCTCAATCAGGAGCGCGAGCGACCCGCGGTCTCCTAGACTGATATTTTCGGCGATCCCGACCTGATCGGTGATGCCCCACTCGTTCGCCTGGTCGGCAGGGATTAGAATCGTCACTTTGTTCACAGTGTATTGAACGGTCGGTCGACTAACCGACGGCTCCTGTTGCAAGGCATAGGTGAATTTGGCGCCAGCCTCCGGCGCGAAGTGAATTGTCTCTTCCAGACAGTCTCCCGCCAGAAGTCTTGCAACTTCCGAGCGCGATACCCTTAGACGCAAGGAATCTCCCTTAATTCGCAGCTTCATTCCTCACTCCCGGTGCTGCCGATGTATATCCATCTATGTGCTCGCTGCCGTGGTAGATATTAAAATGATCCTCTCGCAGGAACCCTACGAGAGTGATGTCGAACTCCTTCGCAACCTGTACCGCGAGGCTCGATGGAGCTCCAACTGCCGCGACCATTGGAAATCCGCCCATCAGTGCTTTCTGCAGAAGTTCAAAGCTGGCGCGACCAGACAGCAAAAGCAGACGATCCCGCAAGGGTGTGCGGTCCGCAAGGAATTCAGAGCCGATAAGCTTATCCACCGCGTTGTGGCGTCCTACGTCTTCACGAAGCGCCAATAGATTCCCGGCTGAGTCGAAGAGCCCTGCACCGTGCAATCCACCTGTGCGATCAAACACTCCCTGAAATGCGCGGAGGCGTTCAGGGAGACGATAGAGCAGCCGCGCGTCCACTTTAAAGTTGTTCGTCGCACGCGGCGGGCAGACCGTGCGCAAGGCAAGGAGAGACGCTTTGCCACAGATGCCGCAACTTGAAGTTGTATAGAAGTTGCGTTGAAGGCTTCCTAGATTCATCGTGACGTCCGCTGCCAGATCCACTCGAACGATGTTCTGTTTGGAACCGAGCTTGAGCGAATCCATCACGTGAGGAGATAGTTTGTCTTCACTGAAGGAGTGTCCTGCGTACGTAATTTGCTCAATGTCGTTTGCGTCTCGGACTACTCCCTCGGTCATGAGAAAGCCGGCTGCAAGTTCGAAGTCATTGCCTGGAGTGCGCATCGTGACAGAGATCGATCGTGTCTGCCGCGAGTTGGATGGCCCATAGGTGAGTTGGATCTCAAGAGGCTCTTCAATCGCAAGACTATCCAGTACCTGCCGGGATGCCTGCCCCGCGACCCTCTCGACAGGCGTCTGCAAAATGAGATCGTCAGTTGTGTGCAAGAGGCCGATAAAAGGGGGAGCTTTCATGATGGATGATGTTCTCCTTTCCACGCGCTCGGTGCAATCTCTTCGCTCATTAGATGTTGCGCGGCATTTGAGGACTTCACACTTAGCACCCAGATCTCTTACTTAAAGAGAATTTTGGCGATCATGCCTTTGTCCTCATGGCTCAGCAGATGACAGTGGAAGAGCGACACGCCCCGGATGACGGGATCAGTGAAATCCATGATCAGATCAACATTTCCTTGAACGGGGACATTTACGGTATCCAGCCACTCTGGACGAGAGCGGTCCAGCCTTTGCCCGTTTATTGCACGATTTACGCCATTCGGAGGCTCTTTTAGAATCACCAGCGATCAGGCGCAAACGGGTCCGAGTCTTGCAAATTACTGTCGAAGGATTGACAGATAATGACGAATGGGGCAGGTCCAGGCAGCCTTTGCGGGAACGTCCTTGAAACAAAGGATCAAAAGGGTCTGGTTAGACGTGTTGAAGCGGGGCGCTATCTAAATCTGGAGGTGTCGAGGGCGGGCAGCATCTGTCAAAATACTGGCTGACACCTCTGATTCTCCTCTCCTCTCTTTCGGCGTTTGTGGGAATAACGCGCTTTGATTCAGTGCGCTGCTCTGGCTTCTCTCCTGAACCAGCTGTGGCATAGCGATTGCTTTCAGGTTAGTAAAGGAGGGAATCACAATGACCAACGAAACTAATCGCACAGATACATTGAAACTCCAAGACGACGCCACCGACGCGAAGAAAGACGTGCAGGAAAAGTTAAACCGCATCGCCAACGAAGCTGCGAAGCAAGCCAGAAGCAGGCAACAGCGTTACGACGGGGAGCAAGGTATCTTCACAAAGTAGTGGTGGTTCGTGCATGAAGAGCGCGTCAATGCCGACTGGGACCATATCGAGCTTCAATGAGATGGACTCCTGTGCGGTTGGCCTGGCGGACCTCGTCCGGACTACATCGCGCCTTCACCGTTTCTGGCACTGCAAATGCTCTAAGACCAATAAAGCCATCGAAGAGGTGGATCAATCTTCGATACCTATGGAGAACACGATGCGATCTGAACGGGTATTTGCCGCAATGGCATATGTTCCAAATCGATTCTTACTTGTCAAGCTTGCCGCGAAGGCAACACGCAAATTCCACCGGCCAAATACACGCATAGAGGAAACGATGAACGATGTGTTGGTGCGCTTTAGTGAAGTGAACCCGATAGCTGGGGCGCAGGAAACCGGCAACGTGCGGCGACTTCGTCGCACTGAGAAGGCCAAGACGTATTCACGCTACGCACGCCGAAGTCAGGCCGTGGCGTGAATCGTGCGCTGGGATCATTGTTTTGTTGTGTTGGAACATGGTTGATCCAAAATGAGCGCCTTCCGCAGAAATCAAGAACGAAGAGGTGAATTATGTTGGCACAAGCGCCGGCAGTAGACGAAAGAGTTACGACATACGCAACCGCAGCCGATTACTGCAAGATCTTCGATGAAGAAATGCAGAGTCTGTACCTGCTCGCATTCCTCCTGACCGCAGACAAGGACAAAGCTGAACAATGTTTTGTCGGTGGGTTAGGAGAGTGTGTCGAGCGAATCGGCGTGTTCATGGAGTGGGCGCGTTCCTCGGCCCGGCTGGCGATTGTCAAGCATGCCATCCGGATGATCAGGCCAGCTTCGGAGGAATGTCAAGGGTACTTCGTCAGCGCTAAATGGCCGACAAACTCAGGAACAAGCAATCCCTTTGCGGTCATTGTTTCACTCTGCGCTTTCGAACGATTTGTCTTCGTCATGTCGGTTCTCGAAGGACAGTCAGTCGAAGATTGCCAGAGTCTTCTCAGATGCTCGCGGCAGGAGGTTGTGATGGCCCGCGAGGT
The DNA here is from genome assembly GCA_963743135.1 of uncultured Acidobacteriaceae bacterium. Classification (GTDB taxonomy): domain Bacteria; phylum Acidobacteriota; class Terriglobia; order Terriglobales; family Acidobacteriaceae; genus Silvibacterium. The sequence continues at coordinate 134,057 of CAVUON010000005.1, read as the reverse complement.
GGCTGTGAGACTCCTTGCAGCCGCTGGCCCTGGCTGGGAACGCACTCAAGTTGGAAAGTATACCTGGCCGGAGCTTTCGAATTGACCTCGATGCCCATAAGGTAAGCGCAGCCTTGTAACCATCCTTTCGGTTGATGAGTGACAAGAGCAGTAATTCGGCCGTGCCAACTTGCACGTTCACCAGGGCCTGTTAACACTATTAGGGCGACAGCGACGGGAGCCAATTTTCCTGGCTTCCAGGAGCGAGGAGCGACAAATGTTGGAACCTTCGAGCGACGAGCGACAACGAAGACGGGGAAATTGGCCCCGTCCCTTCGGGTTGCGGCGAAAATCGGGCCATACTTCGTTCTCGTCCTTGCACATGGTCCCGCCATGCGCTGTGGACTCGGCCTTGCCTGACCCGATTTTCGCGCGCAACGCTGCTCGCCGTAATAGTGTTAACAGGCCCTAGTTACGCTTCGTGAAACAATTTACGATCTGCGGCTACTGCCACTGCGGCAGCGAGCCCGGCGTCTGCGCTGGCGACTCGGTCATTTCAGCGTTGCTCTCGAGAGAAGGCCGGGAGATCCCGTGTCTCTGCATCTTGTAGATCAGCGTAGTGCGCTTCAGGCCAAGTCTGGCGGCTGCGCCATCCCGTCCTCCGATCACCCAGCCGGTTGTTTCCAGCGTGCGTAGAATCAGGGCGCGTTCGGAATCTATCAGAGTAGCTGGAGCCGAGAAGACGCTGATGCGCTGTGTTCCGGCCGTCAGCAAAGGATTCGGAAGTACGCCATCGACGGACAGGATCACAGCGCGCTCGATCAAATTCTGCAGTTCACGGATGTTGCCCGGCCAGTCGTACGAACTGAGGGCCAACATTGTTTCCGCGGGAACATGGTCGATCTGCCGGCCTACCCGCCGGCCAAGAATCTCGACAAAATGCGTCACCAGGGCTGGAATGTCCTCGCGGCGCTCTCGCAACGGCGGCAACAGGACAGGAAACACATTAAGGCGAAAGTAGAGGTCACTGCGAAATTGGCCATTTCTCACCATCTCCGCCAGGTCGCGATGGGTGGCAGCTACGAGCCGGACATCCACCTGGTGAGTCCGGCTGCTTCCCAGGCGTTCGAACTCCTGTTCCTGCAGTATGCGCAGCAGTTTGGGCTGTAGTGACGGCGGAATATCGCCGACCTCGTCCAGGAAGAGGGTACCTTTATCGGCCAGTTCGAAGCGGCCAAGCTTCTGCGCTATGGCTCCGGTGAACGCGCCCTTTTCGTGGCCAAAAAGCTCGCTTTCCAGCAGATCCAGTGGGATGGCGGCGCAGTTCAGCTTGACGAACGGACGTCCGCACCGCGGGCTGATATTGTGGATCGCGCGTGCGATCAGTTCCTTGCCGGTGCCGGTTTCACCCTGGATCAATACAGTGGAGCTTGTTGGCGCCACTCGTTTGACCCCTTCGAGCACCGCTTCCAGCGCAGGACTGTCGCCAATGAGTTGCTCGAATTTGCGCGGGCGAGAACCTTGATCCCGGATATCAAAATCTTCGGACGGCGTCACGGTAAATCTACTGCTCATCGTGTACCTTCCTTCTCGACTCAGCGGTCGAGAGCTGCCCGAACACTTTCGAGAAGAACTTCATCGTCGAAGGGTTTCGGCAGGAACTCCACGGCGCCTGCCCTCAGTGCCTGAAACCGCATTTCTTCATCGCCGTGTGCCGTGATAAAGATCGTCGGAATCGGGCAATGCTCAGCGTTCAACCTGGCCTGCAACTCCAGACCGGACATTCCCGGCATGCGAATATCCGCAATCAGACAGGCAGTCTCCCGCTGATGGCCCGACCCAAGGAATGCCTCAGCTGACTCGAACGCCCGCGATGAGAATCCAACCGCCTTCAGCAGGCCCTGCAACGTGCCGCGCATCGAGTCGTCATCGTCGACGATCGCTACGAATTTGTTCTCACTACGAGCACTCATAATAGAAACTATGCGCCTTTGATAAAGGCGGCGCAATCATACGTTGGTATGCATTGGGGCGTCCTTGCCAGTCCCGACTGCGGCGGGCAGGGTGAAGTAGAAGCTAGCGCCGCGCGGAGAGTTGTCGGTCGCCCACAAACGTCCGCCATGCGATTCGACGATGGAGCGGCTGATCCGGAGTCCCATGCCAATGCCGTGAGGTTTGGTGGTAAAGAAGGCATCGAATATCTGGTTCGTCTGCTGCGGCAGCCCCACACCGTTATCGCTGACCGATATCATTAGCTGCTGGTCGCCCGCACTCTGCGACCTGATCGAGAGTTCACGGGTCCGATCGACATTCTTCATAGCATCAATGCCGTTCATGATGAGGTTCATCATGACCTGCTGCACCTGGACGGAGTCTGCCATGACCTTGGGAAGATTCGCATCAAGGTCGATAAGGATCGAAATCGAGTACCTATGTGCTTCATTACGGAGCAGGACGATGATCTCTCGAATGACTTCATTGATGTCGACCAATTGCCGTTTTAATTCACCTTTCTTCAAGATCGAACGGATGCGGTTGATAATGTCTGCCGCACGCCTTGCATTTCGAACCACCCCCAATGCAGCCTCACGCGCCTCTCCCAGATCGGGATCCTCCCGCGTAAGCCACCGTACGCAGGTGCTGGCGCCGGTCACAGCGGCGGCAATCGGCTGATTCACTTCGTGCGCGAGAGAGGCGGTCAGCTCTCCCATGGTGGTCAACCGGCTGGCGTGAGCGAGATCCGCTTGCGCCTGACGAAGCTCTTCTGACGCCAAGGTGTGTTCTGTAAGGTCACGGCTGATGACAAGCGCCGCCTCCACTCGCTGGGAATCGGACCGGAGAGGCGAATAACTCACGGCAAGGTATCGGCGGCCGAGTGCGTTGTCGAACCAATCCGCGAAGCCGCCATTTGCTCCCGCGAAGCAAAGGTCCAGGAACGGCTTGTCCTTATGTTCGAACACCTCGATACCCCAAAGGTCGGCCACATGCATCCCGACGATTCGTTTGGCCGGCATCCCCCAACTCCGTTCATACACCGGGTTGACTCGTTTGTACCTGTAGTCCGTTCCGACAAGAGCTACGCAATCAGGAGAGCTCTCGAAGACCTGGCTAATCAGATATTCGGCCTGGGCGCGCTCGGCAATCTCACGTTTCAGGTTGTCATTTGATCGAGTCAGCTCCGCCGTTCGCTCCGCGACTCTTAGTTCAAGCTCATTTCGCGCCCGCGCAACCCGGGTCATGAGTAGTGCAAAGACCAGAAACACGAGGTCATACAGAATGCGGGATTCGGTGCTGGTGTGGGGTTCGAAGGAATAGTCGCGGACAAGCGATGACAGCACCGCGGCAAGAATGCCAGGCGCGGTGCCGGCATACCAAAAGGTAATAGCGATCGCAGAAAGCGCAAATGCAGCGAAAGGTTGGGGCAGATGGAAGTATAGGAAGGCACGCGCCAAGCCAAGAGCGGCTGCGACCGAGATCAAAGCTAATCCATAGCGCAATGCCACAGACGATACTGGCTCAGCGGTCCACTTCATCCTGCCCGGATAGTCCATGATCGAAGTCTCCTTCGCTACAAAGAACCGCCGATCACAATCCAGCCTTCGCATCTGTTACCAGGTTTCGCGAGGTCGACATTGTTCGGCAGCCGCGGCATTAAACTACTTCCCCCTCACCGGAAGATCAAGCCTGGCCGCCATCCTGACTAGTTCGGCGAGTGAGTCCGCCTGCATCTTCGCCATCACATGCCCACGTTGGATCTTCACGGTGATCTCGCTGGTCCCGAGCTCAAAAGCGACTTGTTTGTTGAGCATGCCGGAAACCACCAGTCCCATGACCTGACGCTCGCGCACGGTCAGCGACTCATAACGCTTTCGCAATTCGGCAAGCTCACCCTGCTGGTGGCGCGTGACGCGGTCGCGATCGAAGGCCTGCTGAATCGCATTCAATAAATCCTGGTCTGCGAAGGGCTTGGTCAGGAACTCCACTGCACCGGATTTGATGGCCTTCACCGTCATCGGGATATCACCATAGCCAGTAATGAAGATGATGGGAATGTGCACGCCGGCGTCTGCCAGCTTCCGCTGCAGCTCCAGACCGCTGACTCCAGGAAGGGACACATCCAAAACAAGACAACTTGGCCCATCCGGTTCCTTGTTACGCAAAAACTCTTCCGCCGTCCCAAAGGATTCGGACTGTAAGCCCGCCGCCTTCAGGAGGCCCTGGATGGACGCGCGCACGCCGGCATCGTCATCAATGACGAATACGGTCGGAGCACTTGGAGGCGTCATCCGCGTTCCTCGACGCTTCCGGGCAGATTGAGATAAAAGCCAGCGCCCCGCGGAGCGCTGTCGGCAGCCCGCAAGCGGCCATTATGCGATTCAAGGATCGAGCGGTTGATCCGAAGCCCTGCGCCGCTGCCATGAGGTTTAGCAATAACGAAGACATCAAATATCCGATGCGCCAGTTGAGCGGGTCGCGCCACGCCCTTGTCGCTAACCGATAATGCGAGAGCAATACTGCCGGCAAGACATTGAGCGACTGCACGCCAAACTCTGTGCGAATTTTGCGATGGTGTCACGGCGAATAGGCTCGTCCCAAAGGATTTTCCCGGTAGGGTAATGACTAACTCCTGAGTTAACGCTCGAACCTTCGAATCGCAAGCCGAACGCTGTCTTTGATGTCCGAGCCTGCAACCAGGGTTCCAGTGCGGCAGCCGAACGCTATTTTTGATGTCCGAGCCTGCAGCCAGGGTTCCAGTGCGGCGGCCCGATAGGCCAGAATTCTACTAGAACCAGTCTCATAAGCGTCTCGAAATGACATTTGATTGCATCGAGTAAGCTGATATTCCCCTCAAGGCCGAGGCAGAATATCGACATCAGTGTCAGCCCGCGGTCACGGCTGCGGTCGTACTATCCGAGCTGGTGTTGATCGCTATGCGCAAGAGGGAGATTGACCTTTGGAAAGCCGCCCGAGAGGAGGCAGCGTAGCACACGACGCTGTCGGTGCGCAGTAGAGAGCGAAGGCTGCCGGGTCGCCGATGCCAGCTAGACCTCGGCCTTCGTTCCTTGACCGATGACAAACGGGGTTATGGCGGACAGGTCCAGATCGCCACTTCCGGGAACATTGGAGGCGAGTACGGATTGGGCGACAGAGGCCGCAGGCAAATCAGCACCAGACATCCTCGCGGCATTCATGACCAGATCCATGTCTTTGCTCATAAGCCGCAGCGGGAATTCCGGAGAGTAGTCACCGTCCTTGATCTTCTGAAGCTTCCCGACGATCGCCGGAGCGATCACTGCCGTTTTGGATAGAACATTCAGCAGAACATTCCGATCGATCTGAAGATGCTCTCCGAGCGAAACGGCTTCTGCGATTGCCTGCATGTCGAGGCCGAGGAGAAGATTGACGACTAATTTCATTTGAATGCCTGAAGACCCAGGTCCAATCAAGAACGACTGCCTGGCAATGGACTCGTAAATGGGTGTGCATTGCTCGAAGGTCTCTTTGTCACCGCCGACAAGCAGGGTGATCGTCCCCGCCTCGACCGCGGGCGTTGATCCGGAGATAGCCACATCGAGGAAGTTGATACCTTGTATGCAGGCCTTTCGATGTAGCAGGCGGGAGAGTTCGGGCGAGATGGTGCTCATTTCCAGAACAATGGTTCCCGGCTCTACTGCAGAAAAGACGCCGCCCTTGTCGAAATAGACAGAGCGAACAGCCGCATCACTGGCCAATGAAGAAAGGATCACATCGCATCCAGCGGCGAGATCAGCAACTGATGCTGCAATCGTTATCCCCTCTCTTCTCAGCGCGTCTGCCGGCTTTGGGCTACGGTTCCATGCTTGAACTTTCCAGCCCGCTGAATATAACCGTCGCGTGAGCCGGCTTCCCATGAGTCCAAGGCCGATGAATCCAACTTTGGCATTGAGTCTATTGAGTTTTGTTACTGGCATGTCGGTGATGTTATCTCCTCGTTGTCTGGCGGTCGTTTCGCGGCCTGGGCGGCGATCGACCCACAGCTATGCGTTGCACGTAACTTGCCACCCCGGATCGATTCAGAATCAGCGAGGAAGTGTGAGTTGCTCGCTGGATGATTCCGACTACTGTCAGAACTTCGACATTCAATGACGGATAGGCGTCACGACCGGTCATACCCGAGCCCGAAGCCGTCTTATAGCCGGGAGGTCAGCCGTCTAATCTAGTGGACCTGAAACTGCTAGTCACAACATCAGAACCGACACCGGGTCGGGCGGCACGTCAGGAGAAGAACGCTTTTGGCATGACGACCGCAGGCGCGGTCGAAGGCATAGTCGCCTCCACCGTTGGTTTCGGCCTCGAACAACTCGGCATTTAGCTCATTCTATGCGACCTGAAAACTACAACTGCGAAGTATGTCGCCAAAGAGCTTTACGCATCCTTACCCCACGGACTACCATCGAAAATCAATCGCGGAGGGTGGACAGCATATGACAGTCACCATTGACGGCAGGCCACAGGCAATTCAGCCTGGAGAGCGCCTGATCGACCTGATCAACCGTTGCGAGATCGAAGTACCACAGGTTTGCTATCACCCGCAGCTTGGACCGATCCAAACCTGCGATACGTGCATGGTGGAGGTCGAAGGCAAGCTGCTAAGAGCCTGCGGCACTATAGCCGCGGATGGCATGAACGTGGTTACCTCCTCGCCGCGTACGGACGCGGCGCAACGCGAAGCCTTTGACCGCATCCTCGGCAATCATCTGCTCTACTGCACAGTGTGCGACAACAACAACGGCAACTGTACCGTGCACAACACCACTCGTCTCCTCCACGTCGAACATCAGGAAATCCCCTACAAGCGCAAGCCCTACGAAGTGGATATGTCCAATCCCTTCTACCGCTACGATCCTGATCAATGTATCCTCTGCGGACGCTGCGTTGAGGCCTGCCAGAACCTCGAGGTGAATGAAACGCTAAGCATCAATTGGGAGGACCCCCATCCCCGCGTATTGTGGGACGGAGGAGCGCCAATAGGCGAATCGAGCTGTGTCTCGTGCGGGCACTGCGTCACCGTGTGCCCCTGTAATGCGCTGATGGAAAAACACATGCTGGGCGAGGCGGGTTACTTCACGTCCCTGTCCAAGCCGGCGCTCGACGGCATGATCGATGTGGTGAAGGGAATAGAGCCTGAAATCGGCGATGGTTCCATTCTTCAGCTTTCCGAAATGGAAGCGGCCATGCGTGAGTCGCGCATCAAGCGCACCAAGACCGTCTGCACCTACTGCGGAGTCGGTTGCAGCTTCGATATCTGGACCAAGGGCCGTCAAATTCTAAAGGTGGAACCCGCGCGCGGCGCGGCCAATGGCGTTTCGACCTGCATCAAGGGCAAGTTTGGCTGGGATTATGTGAATAGTCCCGACCGTCTCACCAAGCCTCTCATCCGCGAAGGAGACAGCTTCCGCGAAGCTTCCTGGGACGAAGCTCTTACCCTCGTTGCGCGAAGATTTGCTGAAATCAAGGCAGCCACCGGACCCGACTCGCTGGCCTTCATCTCTTCATCAAAATGCACAAATGAAGAGAGCTATCTCATGCAGAAGCTGGCTCGCGCGGTCATTGGCACCAACAACATGGATAACTGCTCTCGTTACTGTCAGGCACCGGCAACCATGGGACTTTTCCGAACAGTTGGCTATGGCGGCGACTCCGGTTCGATCTCCGACATTGAGAAGGCGGACTTGGTGCTCATTATCGGCAGCAATACTGCCGAGAGCCATCCGGTGCTGGCTACGCGCGTCAAACGCGCACACAAGTTGCACGGCCAAAAGTTAATTGTCTCCGATCTACGCGAGAACGAGATGGCTCGACGAGCGGATGTGTTTCTGCACCCGCGGCCCGGCAGCGACCTTGTCTGGCTTTTGGCGATTACCCGGTACATTCTGGATAGCGGACTCGCAGACCAGGCATTCATCGATAGATGGGTCAACGGCGCCGAAGAATTCAGGAAAAGCCTGGAACCCTTCACCCTCGAGATGGCCAGCCAGAGATGTGGATTGCCGGTTGAAATGCTGACCAAGGTAGCTCACATGATCGTGGAAGCCGATGGCGTTTGCATCCTCTGGGCAATGGGCGTAACGCAGCACACCATGGGGTCCGACACCTCAACCGCTATCTCCAACCTCCTGCTCGCAACCGGAAATTACATGAAGCCCGGAACAGGCGCATATCCCTTGCGCGGACACAACAATGTGCAGGGCGCAAGCGATCATGGAGCGATGCCGAATTACTTCACGGGATATCAGAGGGTGGACGATCCCGCAATTCGCAGCAAGTTTGAGAAGGCTTGGAACGTTTCGTTGCCGCCGAAGCCCGGGCTCGATAACCACTTGATGATCGACGCCATTCACGAAGGCAAGCTCAAGGCGATGTATGTATTCGGCGAGGAGATGAGCCTGGTCGATTCCAACGCGAATTATGTGAGCGACGCCCTCTCGAAGCTCGACTTCTTTGTCATGCAGGAAATCTTCTTCAGTGAGACCTGCCGCTTTGCAGACGTGATTCTACCGGCCAGCCCGAGTTTGGAGAAGGAAGGTACCTTCACCAGTACCGAAAGGCGCATCCAACGCCTCTACCAGGTGTTGGAACCTTTTGGGGATAGCCGTCCCGACTGGCGGATCATCCAGGATGTCGCCAATAGGCTCGGTGCAGGGTGGAACTACGAACATCCATCCCAGATCTACGACGAGATCGCTTCTCTCACACCGTTGATGGCCGGCGTAACTTACGATCGCCTCGAAGGGTACAAGACACTGCAGTGGCCCGTGGCTAAGGATGGTAGCGATCAACCTTTGCTGTATACGAGTGAGTTCAACTTTCCTGACGGCAAGGCAACGTTTTTCCCTGTTCCCTGGTCGGAGCCATCCGATCTGCAGGATGCCGAATACGACCTGCATTTGAATAACGGCCGCCTCCTCGAACATTTCCATGAAGGCAACCTGACCTATCGCGTCGAGGGCATTCGCGAAAAGACTCCGTGCGTGTTTATAGAAGTTTCGCCCGAGCTTGCCGAGGATAGAGGAATCCAGGATGGCAGCTGGGTGCAGCTAACATCCCGCTACGGCAAGGTGCGCGCGCAGGCCGTTGTTACGACGCGAGTGCACGGAAAAGAACTGTATATGCCAATGAACTCCGTCGAAGAACCAGTCAACCGTCTCACCAGCAGCCATACGGACAAGGCAACCGACACTCCCGCCTATAAGGAGACCTCCGTGCAGCTTCGTGTGTTGGGGGACACCGGCGAAAATCCGCTGCCGCGCACGAACTTCCGCTTCGGACATCCGACACCGCAACATGGCGTCGAAGTGGAACGGAAGTGGAATCGTAAGGATTATCGGCAACCCGGCGACCAACTGGTTCAGATCCAGACCCATTAGCCCACGCTCGCCAGCAAGGAGAAGAAAAATGGCCCGACCAATCCCTCTTGAGTTACCGCCCCGCGATCCGCGCGAAGAGTTGCGCAAGCGGTTAGAACAGGCTCCAGTTGAGCACGCCGAGGCCTTGCTCGACTCGTATGAGTTGCTGCAGCAGCTACACGACCACGGCGTCTTCGAACTGTTACGCGGTGCGCTGAGTGCGAGCGACAAATTGGTTGAAACCGCGGTCGATGCTACCAAGTCGGATGAATCCGTTCGCGCGATTCGCAACGCCATTATTCTCGGCAAGATGCTTGGGGCCATCAATCCTGAAGTACTCCAATGTGTCGCCCTGGCAGCAGGCGGAACGCTCGGATGCTACGAGAAGCAGGTCATCGAGCCGCCAGGGCTTTTCTCGCTTCTCAGTCAATTCCGCCACAAGGAACTGCGCAGAAGTATCGCCCTCATATATCGCTTCCTTGAGAATCTGGGCAATCAAATCAAGTTGCGTGGGAGCTGCGAATGATAGAAGCGAAAAAAACATAAATCGCTGGGCAATTGCGCTAGCAGGATTCGTGATGCAAATGGCTTTGGGAGCTGTCTATGCATGGAGCGTTTTCCGTGTTCCCCTGGCCAAACAGTTTCACTGGTCAATTTCCCAGGTGACCCTGACCTTTACAATCTGCGTTTTCGTAGTGGGGTTCGCCTGTTTCTTCGGCGGTCTCTGGCTGAACAAGAAAGGACCCCGGGTCGTGGCGCTTACGGGCGGGTTCCTGTATGGCCTCGGCGTCTTTCTGGCAAGTTTCTCTGCCAACAAACTATGGTGGCTTTATCTGAGCTATGGATTAATCGGAGGAATCGGACTTGGGTTCGGATATATCGTCCCGGTAGCCGTGCTGGTCAAGTGGTTTCCCGACAGAAGGGGCCTCATCACCGGTATCGCCGTGGGCGGTTTTGGCGCCGGAGCGTTGGTCACTGCGCCGGTTGCTGTTCGTCTGATTGCGGCCGTCGGCGTCCTGCATACGTTTGCCTATCTCGGCATCGCCTATCTCATTATCACGATGGCCGCCGGTTATTTCATGCAGAGCCCGCCGGAAGGCTGGAAGCTGCCGAACTGGACCCCAAGCGCCTCCCTGAGCGCGCAGCGATCGACTCGCGACTATACCCTCCGCGACGCTTTGAAAAAGTGGCAATGGTGGGCTCTGTGGACGCTGCTGTTTCTGAACACCTCAGCCGGCATCTCTCTTATTTCGCAGGAATCGCCAATTTTCAGGAGATCGCCAAAGCGAGCGCTATAACAGCAGCAGGCATGGTGGGCATTGCAAGCATCGGCAACTCCGTAGGCCGAATCTTCTGGGCCTGGATTTCGGACGCGATCACGCGTCGTTGGACTTTCGCGATGATGTTCCTGATTCAGGTTCTTCTTTTTTGGATTTCCCCCAATATCGTCTCAGTCTCGATACTCACTGTGGTGTCGTTCATTATCCTCATGTGCTATGGAGGCGGCTTCGGCACGATGCCGGCGTTCGCAGCCGACTATTTCGGATCGAAGAATGTAGGCCCTATCTACGGCCTGATGATTACGGCATGGGGTTTCGCAAGCGCGTTCGGCCCGCTTCTCATTGCGCAGTTGCGGCAGCGCAGTGGATCGTATACGAGCGGTCTCCATGTGATCGCATGCATCATGGCGTTATCGGTGCTTCTTCCTATCCTGGTCTCACCACCCAAATCTGTCACCGCAGAGTCGCGGGTTTGAGCGCCGTCGTCCCGGCACCGTCATTCGGACAACCTTCCTCTCTGCCGCGCGCCTCGTTGAGCTCACTGCTTGGGTCTAAACATCCAACGTGATCCGGCTGTTCGCATGGCGTAAGAGCTCCTGAAAGGTCTTCACATGCTCTCCGTCGTCCTTTCAGCAATGTGCCGATGTGTGCGGAAAGTGTGCCACGCGATGTTCTTGTGGATGCCGGCTTCTCGGGCAGCCGGCCTAATGTAGAGCTTCATTAAATTGATCGGCCAATAGGGCTGCTTTCCTCGCGCATGCGAACTGGCAAAAACCCAGTCACTCAGCATGGGATAAGGGCTGATCCGTCTCCATCGCTTTAGGAAGCTAATTGGACATGCTATGGTGGAGCGCTGCCAGGCATCGCAGCCCTCTCGCGAAAGGCCTTTTCTCGCTGGCGGCAGCAAGAAGCCACTTGTCCGAAAAGCCGACTTTACGGCCACGTCCTATAAGAGAAATGTCAAGAGACAAACCTACTACTACTGACCTTGATCGATCATACGACAACGGACCGTGTTGCCACTCTCCCGGTGACTCGCGGCATGAAATCCATGCCTCTTGCCAGAAGAAACATGCGAAAGACTCCAGCATTTCCAGTAGGTTCGGGACCAGCGGGATAGACGATAGAAAACATACGGGACAGTTTGAGGCCGCGCACTCGGGCTAATTTCAACGTTCCGAGTGCAAGTTGGTTGCGTACGGTCCAGCGGGAAACGAAGGTGACGCCGAGCCCCGCTTCGACGGCGCTGAGGAGCCCCTCGGTCGAATCCAACTCCATCCTAGTATTGAGTTCCTTCTTCTTGATGCCCGCCCGTGTTAAGGCATTTTCCACGATCCGGCGTGATCCGGAACCGAACTCTCTCATCAAGAGTGGTGCATCCTTCAACATGGAGACATTGATTTCGTTGTCCGCCCATTCATGGCTCGCGGGCACTACCAGGACCATATGATCTTCCATGAATGGTTCGACATGGATGTCTTTTCGAAGTGCCGGCCCCTCAATCAGTGCAAGCTGAATACGGCGAGAGATAAGAGCTTCGAGCATTTCATCGCTGTTGCCGCTCATTGCGGTGACCGTGACACGTGGATTTTCTCGAAGAAAAAACGCCACAAGGTTGGGCAATAGATATTGTCCGATCGTCTGCGAAGCTCCGATCGCCAGCGGCCCCGCATTTCTGCCCGAAGCACTGGCCACTGCTGCCAATGCTTCATCTGAGACAATCTTCAACTTCTCCGCATAAGGCAGAAGGGCTTCACCGCCGGGAGTCAGCGTAATATGGCCCCCACTGCGATCAAAAAGGGGGACGCCACATTCTTCTTCCAGCGCTTTGATCTGCTGAGTCACCGCAGGTTGGGTGAGCAGCAACTCTTCGGCGGCTCGGCTGAAGTTAAGGTGATGCGCAACTGAGCGAAATACTTTGAGCCTGAAATTCTCCATCTTTTCTCCCCGAACGCATTAAGGAACCTGGGCATTTCGATATGAAAATGCCGCTCAACCGTGCTACTCGCTGGCTCCGACGGTTTCCATGACGGTTGTTCGCTCGCGTTGACTATACAGGCCCGCAGCAGGCAGACCGCTTCCAACGATCTCGCCTGCAGGTTCAGGCGTAGCAATCGCATAAAGCGAATGCGGAGAGATCATGCGCGCAATTGCCCAGGCAATGACACTAGCCAGCAGAACGTAAGGTAAGAGTGACCATTGCCCCGTCAACTCCACCGCCATGAAACTTGCCATGAGTGGTGCATGCGTTACCGAAGCAAGTAGACATCCCATGCTCAGGATTGTAAAGAGAGCCGGATTTGGCATATGGAGCAGGTGCGCCGCTAAATAGCCGATGGCGCCGCCTGCGAAAACGGTAGGTGTAAACACTCCCCCTACGGTGCCTGTGCCTACACAGAACGTGGTTGCGCAGAGCCTGAGAACAAGGATGGAAAGCAAGGTCAATACGGCCGGCGATGATTGCGTGATCTGAAGCAGCGCCGCGTCGCCGTTTCCCCAAACCAATGTGCTCCTGAGCGACAGCAAGCCCACCAGGACGCCGCTCCATAGAAGTGGCAGCGGCCATTTGGAGGTGCTCCGCAGACTGTGAATGAGCCGGTAATAGGCGGGTCCCAGCAATCCCATCAACACGGGCAGCAGCAAGGCAAAAGCGGTCGAGCGATCTGTCCCGAAGTGAATTCCGGGATCCATATGAACCGCAAAGAGTGGCCCTTTCCCCAGCAGCCAAGCTCCGGTCAGGCCGCCTGTCAGCGCCGAGATCAGAAGCAAAGGAATTGTGCGCATCATAATTCTGTCCAAAACAATTTCAGCAGCAAAGAATACGCCCGCGATTGGAGCTTGATATACAGTAGCGACGGCTGCGGCGGCGCCACACGCTACTTGAGTGGACAAGGGAATACGGGAGAGAGCAACGCGCTCTCCCAACCACGAGGTTGCTGCCGTCGCGAACTGAATCATCGATCCTTCACGCCCGATAGCAGCGCCCGTAGCTACTGAACATGCAGAAGAAACAGTTCTCCACAATGTGGGCAGAAACGCTATGCGCCCGCCATTCAGCCGCGCTGCTTCGACATATTCCTCAAACTCGCCTGATTTTGCAAAGCGACGTGCGGCCCATATCACCGCCATAGCAGCGACTGCGCCAAATGCTGGAGTGATAACTCGATACCAAGGCGGCAGGCTCTGCGCAGCGTGCGAGAGCAGACCGGAGTGGCCAGTGATGAGCCATTGCAGCAGACGGAAGAAGAGCCGCACACCTACACATGCAAGGCTGCTGGCAAGCCCCAGAGCCAACGCCCACAGTAAATCCCCGGTGGCGAGGAGCATCCTAGCTCGCCGGTTCATAACCCGACCGCGACGCCCGTTGTTAGAAGCGTATCTGCCAGGGCATTGTTGCTAGTCACGTCCTGCTCATGGGAAGCGAACTCTCGAGCCAGCAATTCGGCTAAATCCGCTGCCTGGTGACGCAGTTCCGGAACCGCAATCGATTCGAGCAACGTGCCTTGTCGACCAGGCCCCACATGAAAGAGCACCTTGGAAAAGCTGCCATCCTGATCGCGTAGAGCGCCACTCTCGCTAGTCCACAAGGCGGAACCGTGCGGCCCGGCAACGATTAAGCCCTGCGCGAAAAGACTGTTGAGCAGTGGGGAGCCTACCCGGCGATAGTTCATATTGGGGCCGGTGCAGTTGATGACGCGTGCCACGATGACTTCTTTGACTTCTCCAAGATTGGTTCGGAACTGAACCCGTGCTCCATTTAGAGACGGAAGGACGGCACGAAGACTTCCGCGGTGCTTGGTCAGAGTACCGGCTTCCAGCTCTGCCTCTACCTGATCTGCAATCGGGGGCGCCATCCGATGCCGGACTACCTCCCATCGGCGCTGCAGGTGGCGACGGAATCGCCGCTGTTCGTTGAGTGGAAGCGACATCCACAGCTCGTTGGTTCTTCCTCGTAAGCTGTCAATCACCGCGCGCCACTCGGCACCTGCTCTGATGGCGTGATGCACAGCACGCAGCAGTTCACGTACTTTGGTCGGCGGTGTTCCTGCGACCGCAGGATTTCTTAATGGGAGGTAGTTCGCGTGACGGTGCGGAAAAATACCATGGCGCGAAATGGCAATGATCTGGCCTCGATGTCCGACTTCCCGGAGCCGCAGCAGCACATCGACGGCAGTCAGCCCTGAGCCAATCAATGCAACGGGAGCGTCGGGGGCAAGATTCGCATACGTCGAGCCCTCCCATGCGGAGTGGCAATAGGTGCCATTCGATACCGTTTCTTCTGCCACGCCCCGCAAAGGTGCGGGATCGAAGTTGCCCGTAGCGAGCACGACGGCATCGGCCACAATCTGCGTACCATCGGAGAGATCGAGTGTCGCCTGTTCACCGGCTACATGGCAGTCCAACACCGCCGTCTGGCGATGATCGAGGTTGGGAACAGTCTTTAGGAGAGACTGAACGTAACGGCCGAAGACAGCACGAGGAGCGAAATCTGTCTCCGTCATCCTTGCGTCGTATTTCTTTTGCAGCCAATCGAGAAAATGCTTGGGTTGATCCGGCAGCGCGCTGATTTTTCCAGCTGGCACATTCAGTAGGTGCCGGTAGCTTGGCGTTGAGTAAGCCAGGCCGAGTCCAGGGTTTGCACAGGGATCAATCAGAATCACTTTCGCTTGTGCTCCGCGGCGAATCAGATGATATGCCGTGAGCGCTCCGCTGACCCCTCCACCGATAATCGCAATGGTTTTTTGCAGCTTCATGATCCAACCGTAGAGCACATGAAGGGCATTGGGAATTTCCAAATTGTTATCGCATATAAGTAGAGCTAATAAAGGTAGCAAAGCAGGTTTGTTTCTATACCGCGAACTCGCCGCCTCACGTTATCGGCATCAACTTCCAATCGGCGATTTAATGCAGGCATCGATCGTTACATAGAACCAATGTCACGGACTGAGTACTTATAGGAGATAACGATTTCTACTTGGACATATACCGTGGACTCGCCGGACACTAGCAGCCAGAGAGGAGAAATACCAATGAAAACTAACTTCACAACATTTCTCGTTACAACAACCCTGGCAATCGCCGGGGCAACCGCGCACGCTGTTGTCAGACCGCACTCGAAGACGATCATCGTGGAGTCGCCTGCAAGCCTTCCGGTGTTAGCTCAGGTTGATGCCGAAGCGATGTATCTGCACGATACGAACGATGGAGGAACCCTTCTCTATATCGAATCGCAAAACGGGCAGCAACTCACCGCGTTAGACGTGACTGATCCCGCCCGGATTCAGCGTGTCGCGCAAACTACGATTCCTACAAATTCAGCGTTTAACTTTGTGAGGTCGGTCGGAGACGAAGGCATACTCATTCGGTATCGGAACGGCTCGGGAGTCGCTTTGCTTAGCTTCAAACATTACAAGCACCCCGTGCTGGTGAACTCATCCGCATTGGAGAACGCGGACACTTCGGAGGCGCTGGGGCAGACGGCTTTGTTGGTTACATCCAATGAAGTCACGATGCATCCATTCGACGACCCGCGGAACTGCAAGGTGGTCGATACATCGGATCAGTCTCAACCCGGGCTGCTAGCGACCATTCCTGCAGTGATGCAACGACTCGTCAAATCCGATACTGGCACACTCTTTCTGCTCAACAAAGATGGCGTGACCGTAGTGCGCCGGCCTCGTGTCGAAGAGGAACATCAAGTCGAACTCGATCAGCAGAGGGGCAACTAAATGCGCCATGCGTGGGGGGCGGGGAGAAATGAAGGCTCCTTGCCCCAATATGAGCACTACTGTCTCACGCCAAAAACAAAACGCTATACCGACGCTCAGGAGTATTCCCCATGTCGCCACGTAACAAGCAGCTGATTGTTGACCGCATCGCAGAGTTAGAACTGGAGGCGGACAATGCGCGCATCCGCCATGACTTCAAAGCACTAGCTTCGTTTCGATTCCTGGCGGTGATCAAGCCGAGTGGTTTCCTGCCGGTTCGGAGTCGAAATGTGCCGCAACTGTTGGCCGACTGAGACGAACGCGGGAAACAGCACCCAGCGGAAAGTGTCGGGAACAAAGCTTTTGTACCAGGCTAAGAACTAAACCTGATGGTTGGTGGTCGGAAAATGAATCATCCTCTCAAGTGGCCCAAGTTCGCGGGGCCATCAATATCGATGATCACAATTGTGATACCGCCTGGTCCCAGTTATTAAGGTGTAAGTCGCGAAAGCGAAAGCGCGGGATAACGCCGCGCTTTCGCTCTCAATTCACTCAGCGGTGCTTACTGAGCTCTTGTTTGTGGAGCTGGCGTTTCCCTGATCAAAGTGCAATGAAAGGTTTGACCAATCGATTGCATTGAGAATGTGTGAGTTATTCGCTCCATCAGTCGCTTCAAAGGCGTCGTCGAGATTGGTTTTACCAATGACGAGCGTGGCTGGCGAACTTACAAGCACTTTTTCTCCCCGAAGTATGCTGGCTTCCACTGATGTACCGGTCCCTTGCCATTCGACACGATACTCTCCCGCGGGTACCTGGGTTCCATTAATCGTGAGAGTTTCAGAAAACGTCACGTGTTTGGAGTTTTTCGGCGCTGCCAATAGAGCCGCCGGAGTCATCAGCATCAGTGCGACGATTGCCGTGTATTTCATTTATTTCTCCTTCGTGTGTTTATGTAGTCAATCAACGACGAGCCCGTCGCTCGCTGCAGAGGACTAGTGATCGATCACTTCAATACATTGCAATCGCGTTGCCAAGCATACAGATTGACACTGTGTCCCAGATGTTGCTGCCAATGCTGAAGTTATGGAGTCGCTGAGAGGTAGCGAGATGAGGATTGGTGTCGGAAGTCTGACAGAGCTGTCAATGGGTCCACGCGCGCAGTAGTGGTCTTCCTCCTCCGCTCCGTGCTCCGACGTCTTGTAGACAGCCGATTTTGCAGTCGATCCTATCACTCGCGTGTGATCGGACGATGTGGAAGCTCGCGTGCTTCGTCGAAGTCGAAGGTGGAGTCACGATGTCGCTCGACAGAATTCTCTACATATCGGACAAGGCGATCAGCAACGATTCGGTATTAGGCGCACTCAAAATCACCGGCTATAAGGTTGTGAGCACCGACAGTTCTTCACAAGGGATCGCACTGCTGTTCCTCATGCGTTCAGTTGCTGCCGTCGTGCTTCATGACCAGATTGCCGGCTTTGACGTGGCCCGAACCTTGCGGGCGATTCGCCCAGATGTTCCAATCATGCTCCTGTGCCGTGACCAGATCGACTGCTCGCCATCATGCGTGGACGTTTGTGTGAGCCTTGCACAGCCGCTTGCAATGATTGCCTCTGCCGTTCGGCGTCTGCTGACCGCTGCTACCGCCGCTTGTGTCCACCGTAAGTGCAGTTCATCGTGCGCGGATGCGTGAATGCTTGCGCCGTTAGTGCTACCGCGTAGCCGCAGGCGCAGAAGATCGCCTGTTTTCCTGACCATTATGCTCGCGTTGCTGCATTGCCTTCTCCAATTCTCTCTGGTGATCGGTAAGCAAAGCATGAATCTTGCGGTGTGTTTCGTCGCTGATCGCGTGAATCTGCGGACCGAGCTCCTGCCGCGAAGCTGTCGGATTCTTATCGAGCAGCGCCTGGATACTATCGTGGTGCTCCTCAAGTAGAAGCCGAACCTGCTGCTGCTGTTCAGCTGTCAACTCCAGATCTTTCGTCAGGCGGGCGAGTTCCTGGTCGATCGATTGCGGCGTATGGATTTGTTGAAGCTGCCGGCGCGCTGAGGGCTGCTGTACCCCATTGTCCTGGGCTACGGCAGGGCCAGCCGTTCCAATCATGAGCATAACTCCATATGCAAGCGTGAAAGGTCGATTTCGCACGAACAGCAACCTCCTTGACGATCCTTGACGCAATCCCAGCCGAGACTCTCATCTGAAAAGACGGGCAATTCCTAGACAAGTTGCGTTGGTGCCCATGCAATCAGATGTGATTGATCTCCGTAAACCCGATTCGTCACCCCCTGTCGGACATCTGACATCAGCTTTCAAGGCGGCACCGTTGTGTGCCGATAGCTGGTGATTCTAAAAGAGAAAGCAAATGGCATGAATCGTGCTCAAGAACTGCTTAGAGCAAGCCAATCGTGTCGCAAAGCCGATGAAGGCCAGCGGCGCCGCGATCGCGGCAGCATGGAGCGCAAAAGGACTGTATGTGGATCGTCAAAGTTGCTCTTAACCGACCGTATACATTTGTCGTTCTTGCGGTGTTGATTCTCATCGCCGCGCCGGTGGTGATCTTGCGCACGCCCACCGACATCTTTCCCAACATCAACATTCCTGTTGTCTCCGTCGGCTGGACGTATACCGGCATGAATCCCGAGGAACTCACAGGGCGCTTGACCACGCCTTATGAAAAGGCCCTCACCAGCCTGGTCGACAACATCCAGCACATTGAGTCGACGACCTACAACGGAACGGCCGTCGTCAAAGTATTTCTTCAACCGGGGGCGTCGCTGGCCACCGCGAACGCGCAGGTGACCGCCGCGTCGCAGTTCATGCTGCGCCAGCTTCCGCCGGGCACGCTGCCTCCGGAGATCATCGATTTCTCGGCATCGAGCGTGCCCGTTCTGCAACTTGGTATTTCGGGCGACGGGCTTTCCGAGACGCAATTGAACGACTACGCAACCAACTACATCCGCACGCAGCTCATCACCGTACCGGGCGCGGTGGTGCCGTCGCCCTACGGCGGGAAGCAGCGGCAGATCAGCGTCAACATGGATCAGGTTGCTATGCAATCCAAAGGCATCGCTCCGGCCGACGTGCTGAATGCACTGGCGCAGCAGAGTGTGGTCATGCCTTCGGGCACCATCAAGATCGGCCAGTCTGAATATGACGTGAGGACAAACGGCTCGCCGCGCACGGTGGAAGCACTGGCGAATATCCCGCTCAAACAAGTCAACGGCACGACCATCTATCTCCGCGATGTTGCCAGCGTCAGCGACGGCTTTCAGGTGCAGACCAACGTGGTGCGCCTGGACGGCCGCCGCGGCGTGCTGATCTCGATCCTGAAGAGCGGCAATGCCTCGACGCTCAGCGTCGTCAAGGGAATTCGTACGATCCTGCCGCGCGTGGCGAGCACAGTGCCGCTGCAACTGAAGATGACGCCTCTGTCGGACCAGAGTACCTTCGTGCGCGCAGCCGTCGAGGGCGTCATCCGCGAGGCGATTATCGCCGCCGGGCTTACCGCGGTCATGATTCTGATTTTCCTGGGAAGCTGGCGGTCCACGCTGATCATCGCGGTCTCCATTCCACTGTCGATCCTTTCGTCCATCATTGTTCTCGGCCTGATCGGCGAGACGATCAACACCATGACGCTCGGCGGCCTGGCGCTGGCCGTGGGCATTCTGGTTGATGACGCTACGGTCACTATCGAGAACATTGAGCGCTTCCTTGAGCAAGGCCATCCCCTGCGCGAGGCCATTCTTGAGGGAGCATCGCAGATCTCTGTGCCGGCACTGGTCTCGACACTCTGTATCTGCATTGTCTTCCTGCCCATGTTCTTCCTCGGAGGAGTGGCGCGCTATCTTTTTGTGCCGCTCGCGGAGGCGGTGGTTTTTGCGATGCTGGCCAGTTATCTGCTGAGCCGGACCCTGGTGCCTACGCTGGCCGTATATCTGCTGCGGGCCAAGGAGCATGGCGCCGGCGCCAAAGGATTATTCGCGCGCTTTCAACGAGGTTTTGAGCGGAGCTTCGAACGTGTCCGGAGCAGGTATCACTCGCTGCTTCAAGGCTTGGTTATGCACCGGCGTGCGTTCATCCCCACGTTCCTCGGCCTGTGCATCGTGACCTTCGCCCTGCTGCCTTTTCTGGGCGAGGACTTCTTCCCGAGCACCGACAGCGGCCAGTTCATCCTGCACGTTCGCGCCCCGGCGGGGATGCGCATCGAAGAAACGGCGCGGCTGTTCGACCTGGTGGAGGACGAGATTCGCAGGGAGATTTCGCCGTCAGAGATCGACAACATCCTCGACAACATCGGCCTGCCTTATAGCGGCATGAATACGCAGCACTTGACCGACGGAACGCTTGGCGCGGGAGACGGCGACATTCTGGTAACACTCAAGCCGAAGCATCGGCCGACCGCCGACTATGTGCGCGCCCTGCGCAGGAACCTGCCGCGCATCTTCCCCGAAGAGACGTTTTATACGCTCCCGGCCGACATTACCACGCAGATTCTTAATTTTGGAGAGCCGGCGCCTATCGACGTGCAGTTTGAAGGCAACGATGCGTACGCCAGTGTGGCCCAGGCCGACAAGATGCTCGGCCAGTTGCGCCAGGTTCCCGGCATCGTCGACCTTCGCATTCAGCAGCCCTTCGACTATCCAACGCTTCAGGTAAACGTGGAGCGCACCAAGGCCGCTCAAGGCGGATACACAGAGCAGGACGTCTCCACCAGCGTGCTCAACACGCTGAGCGGTAGCTTCCAGGTGACGCCCATGTTCTTTCTCAACTGGAACAACATGGTGGCCTACGACATTGTGGCGCAGACGCCGCAGTACAAGATGGACACAATGCAGGATCTTATGAACATTCCCATCAATCGTGCAACGCCGAGTACGTCGGCGGCAGGTACACCGGCGAACCCCGAGATCCTGAACGACCTCGCGGGCATCAGCCGCGGGCATGAGATGGAGGTCGTGAACCAGTACAACATCCGCCCGGTGGTGGACATTTACGCCAATGTTCAGGACCGCGACCTGGGTGCTGTAGCGCGCCAGGTGACGAAGATTATCAACGCCGACGCCCGGTTGCTGCCGCGAGGCACCTTCGTCACGCTGAGAGGGCAGGTGGAGACGATGCGCAGCTCGTACGCGGGGCTGCTCGGAGGGCTGGTCTTCTCCATCGTGCTGGTCTATCTGCTGATCGTCGTTAACTTCCAAAGCTGGGTCGATCCATTCATCATCATTACGGCGCTGCCAGCAGCCCTGGCCGGGATTGTGCTGTTTCTCTTTCTCACGCGCACTACATTAAGCGTGCCCGCGCTGATGGGCGCAATCATGTGCATGGGCGTGGCTACGGCAAACAGCATCCTGGTTGTTTCGTTCGCCAAGATTCGCCTCGACGAGCACGGCAACGCAATTCGCGCAGCTGTTGAGGCGGGCACCACGCGCTTCCGCCCTGTCATCATGACCGCGCTGGCCATGATCATCGGCATGGTGCCGATGGCGCTTGGACTGGGCGACGGAGGCGAACAGAACGCGCCGCTGGGCCGTGCAGTCATCGGCGGATTGCTTTGCGCCACTCTCGCCACCCTGCTCTTCGTTCCCAGCGTTTTTGCGCTGATTCACGGATCGGAAAAGAGCGAGCAGGCGCGGCAGAAGAAACGCCCAGCGGAGGAATACGCATGAGCACCGGCACCGTCGACGATAAAACGCCGAAACAGGAAGAGCAGACGGCCAGCGCGGACGTGGTTCCCGCGCATACGGCTGCGCCTCACGCGGATTCGCCAACTGAAAACCCTGTCGGCCTGCACGCGGCCGTCGTGGTTGTGGGGATTGTTCTGCTGTTGGCGATTGCCTACGGACTTCACCTGCGCTCCGCCAGCGAGAAGCACCTCGCTATCACGACGGAAGAGGCCACCATCCTGTCAGTCAACGTGGTGCATCCCGTGGAGGGATCGAAGGCCGACGATCTCGCACTCCCCGGCAACGTACAGGCCTTTACCGACACGCCCATCTACTCGCGCACCAACGGCTACCTGAAGAAGTGGTACTTCGACATCGGCTCACAGGTGCGTAAGGGAGACCTTCTGGCCGAGATCGAAACGCCTGAGATTGACCAGCAACTGGACCAGTCGCGCGCCGAGCTGGAGCGCATGCAGGCCAATGCGCAGTTGGCTGGAGTTACGAGCAATCGTTGGCAGGCCCTCCTTGCGAAGCATGCCGTCTCGCAGCAGGAAGCCGACCAGACCCGCGCGAATTATATCGCAGCGCAGGCCGCGGTCGACGCCAGCAGGGCCAACGTGCGCCGCCTCGAACAACTGCAGAGCTACGAACGCATCGTTGCCCCCTTTGATGGCATCATTACCGCGCGCAACACAGACATAGGCGACCTTATCGACGCCGGATCGGGGTCGGCCAATCCGCGCGAGTTGTTTCACATGGATGCGACCGGCAAGCTGCGCGTCTATGTCGCAGTCCCCGAGGTCGACTCCGATGCAATTCATGACGGCGACCACGCGACGCTAACGCAGGATTCGAATCCCGACCAGAAGATTCCCGGCACCATCGTGCGCAACGCGGACGCAATCGACCACTCCACGCGCACCCTCAACGTCGAGGTGGATGTCGACAACTCAAAGGGCGTGCTGCGCCCCGGAGCCTACGTCTTCGTCCACTTCCATCTGCCCGCGATTGGAAACACGGTTACGATTCCCTCGAACACGCTGTTGTTCCGCGCCGAGGGTCTTCGCGTCGGTGTCGTCCGCGGCGACCGCGTCCAGCTCGTGCCGGTAACCATCGGCCACGACTTCGGCAATTCCGTAGAGATCACTTCGGGCCTTACGGCTGCCGACGAAGTCATCCTTGATCCGTCTGATTCGCTGGCCAGCGGCATCCAGGTGCATCCGCGGACAGCGACTGCGGGAGGCCAGTCATGATCGGGGTCCGTACCAGGCGCGCGGCCACCCTTCTGCTCGTAGCGGGGCTTGGACTTGCGGTCTCGGGCTGCCTCGTCGGACCGCAGTACGTGCGCCCCGCAACTCCAATCGCGCCATCATTCAAGGAGCCGCTGCCCGAGAACTTCAAGTCCGAAGTCGGATGGGAGGTGGCGCAGCCCGGCGATGCGCAATTGAAGGGCGACTGGTGGACACTCTTCGATGATCCTCAGCTCAACACACTCGAAACACAGATCGATCCGGCCAACCAAACACTGCAAGAGGCGGAGGCGAACTTTCGCGCCGCACGCGCGGCCGTCCGCTTCAAGCGGGCGTCTGAGGCACCAACGATCGGGGCCACACCTGGCGTCGGTGCCATCCGAGACTCCAACAATCAGCCATACCTGAACATCTCAGGATCCAACAACGGCGAAGGCGACTTCGTTCTTCCATTCGACCTCGACTACGAGATCGACCTGTGGGGGCGCATCCGCCGCACCGTCGCGCAGGCGCGCGAACAGGCACAGGCCTCGGCTGCCGACCTGGAGACTTCGCGGCTTTCGTTGCATGCCGAGCTGGCGGTCGACTATTTCGATCTACGCTCGTCTGACGCCCAGCGCAGACTCCTCGACGACACGGTGAAGGCCTATCAAAGCGCTCTGCAGCTTACGGAGGACCGCTATAACGGCGGTGCATCCCCGCTTTCCGACGTGACCCAGGCGCGCACGCAACTTCAGGCGGCGCAGGTCCAGGCCACGGATGTCGACATTCAGCGCGCCATGTACGAACACGCAATCGCCGTCCTAATCGGCGAGCCGCCGGCAGTGTTCACTCTGCCCCCGGACCCAATCACTGTCGCCGCGCCTACCATTCCGGCAATTCCAGGTATGCTTCCGTCACAGTTGCTGGAGCGCCGCCCTGATATTGCCTCAAGTGAACGCAGCATGGCCGCGGCCAACGAGGAGATTGGCATTGCCCGTACAGCCTACTATCCGACTCTCTCGCTATCTGCAGTGGCCGGCTTCGCGGGCACATCCGCGATCAACTGGTTTTCGTGGCCGAGCAGCTTTTTCGCGGTCGGCTCCACGCTATCTGAGACGATCTATGACCATGGCCGCCGGCGCGCCACCTCCGACATCGCCATCGCGCAGTACGATGGCACCGTTGCCGCCTATCGCCAGACCACGCTCACCGCATTCCAGCAGGTTGAGGACAACCTGAACGCGCTGCATAACCTCGAGATCGAGGCGCGCCAGCAGCAGGACGCTACCGCCTCGGCACAACAATCGCTCGACCTCTTCGATACGCGTTACGAGGGTGGCGTCGATACCTATCTCCAGGTCATTACCTGGCAGACGGCCCTGCTTCAAAACCAGCGCAACGATATTGACATCATGCAACGACGTTTCGAAGCCAGCGTACTGCTGGTCAAGGCTCTTGGGGGAGGCTGGGACGCATCACAGCTCCCGCAACAACCCTGAAAATGGATTGCCTCATCAAGAAAATCTAACGACAAACGGTGTAGTCGCCCACACCAGAGCTCCACGGTCCGCAAACTGCGCGTTGTTGGTTCGTCGTTATCACTAATGACAAAAGTGGAGCGGAGGAATACGCCGATGCGCCGCAGCTCAGCAATCGTCCGCGCCTGGTCCTGGTTGTTGCGGGCAAAGCGGCTGAGGTCCAGGACGACAACGTATCGAACCTCCCGGCGTTGTATGGTCCCTCGCTTATTTGCGAGCAGAAATTTCTGGCGTAGAAGCAGAGGTCCGCGGACTGCCAGTGAGGCATTATTATCCTTGGGGCCACTGGGGAGCGACAGCGCCGCCACTCCTGCGCGCGTTTGGTTTACCCCTCAAGGCAGCAATGCGGGTTTGGCCCTCTGCGCCAGATCCAGAGCCTGCTGTGGAAACCAGGCTCCCGCGATCGGATCATCGAGGCCCCATAGTGGGTCGAAGACCGCCTGGCCGGCGGCGCTCGTTGGCCATCCCGACTGCGTGTAGTCCGCGTAGTCCCAGGCCCGCGCTCCTCCGGCGGCGTCACACGTGCCATCCGACTCGCCTGGCGTCTTCACCCAAAGATAAGCGTCGAGCAGCGAGACGCCCGTGTTTGCCGTAGGATGAGTTCCCAGCCCGCGTGCCGGAGGGTTGCACCAGCTCCCATTGGTGAGGGTCTGGACGACCGAGGCCGGCTGGTTATACGGCGCATTCGCGTAGATACTGGCGTCGAGCGGTCCCTGACCGTTGCGGCTGGCGTCGATCACGAAATGTGTCGTGGGTACGGCTGTTCCCATGTTCTGCTGATACCACTCGTCGGTGTAGACCCAGGTCGCAATGTTGTCCGGATCGACCGTCCCGAGAGGCGAGTAGTACTGGCTGGCGCAATACGAATAGTTCCCCAGCCGCCAGCCGCCCTGCTCCGGGTCCATCCCAAACGCGATGCAGTCAGAGACCCAGGTGTCATAGGTCGTTTCGTAGTTGTTCAGATTGTAGTTCGATACGTTCGTGAAAAATCCCTGCGCCTGCTGAACGCCGGCCTGGATGAGCCGTTGCGTCATAATCGGCACCGCCTGCCAGTGACTATTGCCCGCATCCAGGTAGACCAGCGTCTGCGGTCCGGCTTCCAGCGTAGTGACTGCATAGTTGATCTGCGTATAGCGATCGGCCGTAGCCTGCGGGATGTTCACCTGCGTGGGATCGTATCCGCAATCGCTGGGAAGGTCAGCCAGAGCATCCGGCTCGAGTATGATGACCACTTTCTGACTGCCGATCGCCGCTGCAATGGCATCAATCCACGTCTCATAATCCGCGGTGTTCTCCGCGCCGCCCGCCGAGTAGCTGCCGCAATCGCGGCCAGGAATGTTGTAGAGCACCAGCACCGGTACCGCTCGCTCGAAAGTCGCTTCCCGGAGAGTCGATGCCACGGTGGCGCTCACCTCGGAAGGCGTGCCGCTAGTGAGCCACACCGCCTGCGGGACCGTCTCCATGGCGGTAATCAGCAGAGCGTTCTTCAACTGGCCCTGCTTCAACAGGCTCTCCACCTGCTGCACGGCTCCGCTGGGCGGCTTGGGGATAAAGAAACGAGCGTTGGCCGGCAGCGTCTTCGACTGTCCGTGCGCCGCTGCGAATGAAATCAGCAACAGTGCTGCTGCTGAGGCAAATCTGCGCAGAGGGCGCCAAGCTATATTTGTGTTGTGGGCTGTGTTGTGCATCGTGAAACCTCCTGGGGACGTCCGTAAGATCACGCGCCCACCTTATAGAGCAGCCCATCACGACTTGTCAACCTTCGGAGCTGCAACTGTAACGTTTGAGCAGAGGTCCGCGGTCGCGCCACCGGCAGAGGCCGTCTGCGTGTTCAGTGCGAGATTCGGCATTTGCATGTCTATCGCGTGCGGCGCACGGGGCCCATTACGGCAGCAGCAGGGTCGCCCGGCGTGCGCAGCTCCCACGGCCACGACGTCGGCCACCAGCGGGATGAGCTTTTCCGGAAGCTGCATGAAGGCGCAGTAGAACTGTACCTCGATCGCCGATTTCGGGTCGGTGCCAGGACCCCACTGCTTCGCGTGGCCAACCACCCCGATGATTTCCGCCTGCACATTGAAGAGCTTGGCTGTTGATGGTGGGAAGGATTAGACTGCTGTCCTCCGCGGGGCTGCGGTATTTCCCGCACAGCACTTCGCAGGACGGGTCGAAGCATAGATTGCGTTGCAAGCGAGGCCGGCGAGAGAGATCCGGACCGTAGCAGTGATTGTTCGGAATTGGTTCCTTAGCGGAGTCCGGCATAGTTCCCCTGGTTCTCCGGCGCAGAGATCCGCGGCGACTCGTGCTCTGCCGTGCACGATCGCAAACGAGGTCGAGCTAACGCAAAAGATTCCGGACGAAATTCTCTTCTACTGGTGATGGAAGTCGTGGCTCAAATACTTCGAGATCGTGCAAGGGACGCCCTGAGCAGTCATTCTCGAGCTTTGGTCGCCGTCATCGCATTTTCTCTGTTCCTCGACTATTTCCTCTATGGGCTCCTCTTCCCTTTGGTGGCCTATTTTCCCGCCGGGTTGAACGGCGAAGGACACCTTGCGTTGCTTTACGGTGTATATGCGATCAGCGTCCTGCTGGTCACTCCAGTGTTCGGGTACCTGGGTGATCGCATCGGCGGCCGGTCAACCATGTTGTGTGGCGCGGCATTGGCCGTTTGCGCAATATCGCTTTTGGGCGTGGCGTCGAACCTCTCGCTGTTGCTGCTCGGCAAGTTCTTCCAGGGCGCCGCCTCGGCCGCGCTCTGGACCTCGGGCCTTGCACTCATCGCGACGAATTATGTCGAAAAGCGGGTGGAGATGCTGGGTTATGCATTCACCGGCGGCACGTTCGGTTCAGTGATTGGGCCGATCGCCGGCGGATTGCTTTATCATGCCGGCGGCTATAGGCTGCCGTTTCTCATCACCGGGATCGCATTTGTAATCGCGGCAGCTCTGATCGCTCTTTTTGTTCCAGCAGGCGGCACACAACCGAATGAACTGGTCAATTTTCGTGCTTTGATGCTCAACAAATCGCTGATGGTCCCTGCTGTGGCTATCGCTCTCGCCGCGTTTTCTGTGGGGCTGATCGAACCGCTCTTGCCTGTACGGCTGGCACGATATGCCGCAACATCGATGGCAATCGGGATCATCTTTACTGTCTCGACCTCGGTGTACGGATTGAGCGCGCCACTTGTAGGCCGCGTCTCGGAACGGATGCCTATCCAAAAAGTGATCGTGCTCGGGACGATCGCGATGGCGACCACGCTTCCCTTTCTGGCGCTGTTCAGGGGAGTAATCCTCGTCGGCGTCACGTTATCTCTGGTCAATATCTCGTACGCATTCATGCTTAACCCGGCGTCGGCGGAACTCGGAAACGTTGTCGATCGATCCGGGATGTCTTGCTACTCGGCGGTGTACGCGGTGTACAACATCTTTTACTCGATAGGAATGTTGGCCACCGCAACGCTCGCTTCCGCCGCCGCCCGATTGCTCAACTTTTGGGGTGTTTTGTTATGCGCCAGCGCAATCCTGCTGCTGTTTATTCCCTTTCTCATTAAGGCGGGACCGCCCCGAAGGATGGTTGCAGCGGCACCCGGTGGATAACCAGAGAGAGCGCCAGGCGCGTATCGCAAAAGGAATTCCAGAAAGGAGTAAGTCACGGAGGTAAATGCTATGATCCAGCCCATTCCAAGCCAATCCATCGAGACTCCCGATAGCTTGCTCGCAGCGCTTGATCGCGGCGAATCGCTTCCAGCACACTGGTACACGGACCCCGCCATCACGGCGCGTGAGATCGAAAGGGTCTTCAGGAAGAGCTGGAGCTACATCGGCCCGGCAAAGGAACTGGCGAATCCGGGCGACTACATCACCGGCTATACGGGCGAAGTGCCTGTTGTCGTAATCCGCAACGAAACAGGGTTGGCGGGCTTCGTCAATGTATGCCGCCATCGCAGGCATGAAGTCATGAAGGGCCGCGGAAACTCGAAGATGATGCAATGCGGATATCACGCCTGGACTTACGATCTCACCGGTTGCCTGAAGGGTGCGCCGCGCTCGGCTGCTGAGCCCAACTTCCGGCTGGAAGACTATCCACTCCTGCCGCTTCGAGTGGAGGCTCTGGGGCCGTTCGTCTTTGTCAATCTTGACTCCCGGGCAAAGTCTCTTGCGTCATACTTCGGCGATCTGCTCAAGATCATCGCGGGAAGCGGCATCCACCTGGAAAGTCTCGAGCTATACAGCCGGGAGGCGTGGACCGCCGAGGCGAACTGGAAGACGATGCTCGAAAACTATCTCGAGTGCTACCACTGCGCCGTGGCACATCCCGGGTTCAGTGCCGCGATCGATGTTAAGCAGGAAAACTATAACCTCACCATGCATGGCTGGTTCGCCAGTCAGTTGGGCCAGGTGCGCCAGTCGGCGCTCGAAGGCAAAACTGCCATCGAAATCTATGATGCGCGCGGCGAGATAGCGCAGGCTCAATATCACTTGTTATGGCCTAATGTCACGATCAACGTCAATCCCGGATTTCCCAACCTTTCCATTGACGTGTGGGTCCCTGACGGACCGAACAAGGCCAAGGGATTCTCTGAGCAATATTTTGGGCCGGGCGTGTCGGAGCAGTTCGCTCAGGATCTGATCGCCTTCAACAAACAAGTTGGTTACGAAGACGATGTTCTCACCAATTCCGTGCAGCACGGGCTCGTGGGTGGCATTCCAGATCGGGGCAGGTTCCTAACCAACAGTGAGCACCTGTGCATCCATTTCCAAAAGCTCATCGTCCGCGCTTTGTCCCCGAGCTCAGGGGCACTGGACATATTGCCAGCTGCCAGCTCGCTCCCGGTTTCGACTACGATCAGCGCAGCTCCAACCGCTTCCATCGCTGCGGAAAGCGAGCGCAACTCCTACGTGGAGCTGGAGGTTGCCAAGGTTGAAAAGGAGAGCGAGATCATCAGCTCCTTTTATCTCCGTCGCGTCGACGGTGAGCCGCTATATCGCTGGGAGCCAGGCCAGTTCCTGCCTATCCGGGTGACGATCCCTGGTCGCACGGAGCCCGCTTTGCGGACTTATACAATCTCGACCTGTTACAACCCGGACTTCTACCGGTTGTCGATCAGGCGCGGTGAGGGAGCCGCGCTTGTCTCTCAGTTCATGCACGAGAATGCGAAGGCCGGCTTTCGCCTCCATGCGTTGATGCCGCGTGGCAAGTTCGTTCTTGACCGGAGCAGCAACCGAGCGGTTGTGCTTGTCTCAGGCGGGGTTGGGATCACTCCCATGATGGCCATCGCCGAGCACATCGTCGAAGAGGGCCGCCGTACCGGCACGTACCGGCCGATCCACTTTATTCATGGCGCGCAAAACGGCCGGGTCCGCGCATTTGGCAAGCGTATTCAGGAACTCGCGGCCGAGCACCCGACGCTTAGCATGCACACCTGCTTCAGCGATCCGTCGCCCGAGGACGAGATCGGCGTTACCTATAACAGCAAGGGCCGCGTTGATATCACCCTTGTGACCGCGCTTTTGCCTCCCGGAGACTACGATTTCTACTTGTGCGGCCCCTCTGAGTTCATGAATTCGCTGTATTCCGGACTGACTGGAACTGGCGTTCGTCCCGAGCAAATTCACTACGAATCCTTCGGTCCAGGAACGGTGCTCAAGCCGGAGTTGCCAAGAAAACCGTCCGAGGACCGGAGCCCGAGTGCGATCCACGTAAAATTTGCCCGGTCTGGGATCGAGACGGCATGGTCCCGTGAAGATGGGACGTTGCTCGAGCTTGCGGAAGAGGCTGGACTCGCTCCCGCTTTCGGCTGCCGATCGGGCATCTGCGGGACGTGCAAGACCCGGATCGTTCGTGGCGCGGTGGATTATCTGGACGAACCGCTAGCCGACCGGGGCCAAGGGGAGATCCTGATCTGCTGCTCCGTGCCTCGAAAGGCTCAGCGCGAAAACAAAGATCGAGAACATCCGGACGTCGTTCTCGATCTTTAGCGGTTATGTCGCAACAAAAGCGGACCGAGGAGGACCTCTGGCGTGTCACAGAAAGTGGATCTCTACGATAGCGCGTATGCAAATTATGAGTCGGATACGTACCGACAGGTGCGCACCGAGACCTACGGCGAGGATTTCGGCCAAACGAGCTGGGTTACAACGGAAGAATCCAATGAAATCCCTCAACTTCTCGAATTGAGAGCCAACTCGTCTGCGCTGGAGGTGGGGTGCGGTTCCGGGGGATATGCGTTGCATCTTGCGGACACGGTGGGCTGCCGCTTGGTGGGGCTAGAGGTCAATGCACCCGGAGTTCGCAATGCGAACCAACTTGCGCTGGCAAGAGGTCTCGCGTCACGGGTGCATTTTGAGCAGTGTGACGCTTCGAAGAAGCTCCCCTTCGACGACAACACGTTTGATGCTGTGTTCGCGAATGATGTTTTGTGCCATCTCCCAGGACGCGGCGAGGTGTTGGAGGAGATGTTTCGCATACTGAAGCCCGGCGGACGGATGTTGTTCAGTGATGCTCTGGTAGTCGGCGGATTGCTTTCTCACGAAGAAATCGCCACGCGTAGCTCGATCGGCTTTTACGTGTACAGTCCGCCCGGAGAGAACGAACGGCTCATTGAGCGAGCAGGGTTTCGCAAGATCCGCGTAACCGACACAACTGAGAGCGCCGCACGGATCGCGAAGCAGTGGCATCATGCACGGGAGAAGAGGAAAGAGGAACTGGTCGCAGCGGAAGGCAATGTCGACTTTGAGGGGCTGCAACGGTTCTTGTCCTGTGTACATATCTTGACGCGCGAAAAGCGCCTGCTGAGGTATCTGTACTTTGCGAGTAGGAACCGTTGAGACGATCTGACTCCGCGATTGCGGAAAATGGCTGAAGCAGCTGAGCGACCTGGCCAGAGCAACAATCGCATGCGATCATGGTTAACATTCCATTTCACGGGGGACGAGTTGTGCAGACTTTCCTTCAGGATTTCCGTTACTCACTGCGGCAGATCATCCGAAATCCAGGATTCGCTCTGACGGCGATCCTCTCTCTGGCACTGGGCATCGGCGCAACCGTTTCCGTCTTCAGCGTGATTTACGGCGTGCTGTTGCATCCGTTTCCGTATGCAAACGTCGACCGCCTGGCTAACCTCAGCATCAGCGATTCGCGCGGGGACACCGGGGACGCCGGATTCTCAGGCCCGCAGTTGCGTGAACTGCGCAAGATCCACGCCTTCGAGGGTCTTGCCACGTGGAACCCGCAAAACCTGATCGTCACAGGACGCGACATTCCCGAGGATGTCATCGCGTTCTTCGGAATTGGAGAGACATTTCCGACTCTGGGGGTCCCGGCGTTGCTCGGCCGCAATCTCGGGCCGTCCGATTCTCCGGACGGACAGGAACCTCAACCGGTAGTGATGCTGCATTACCGCTTCTGGCAGCGTCACTTCAACAGCGATCCCGCCGTCATCGGCAAGACCCTGGAGCTAAATCACAAGCAGTACACCATCATCGGAGTGACGCGCCCCAACTTCACATGGGGCTGGGGCGCCGACGTGTATCTGCCGCAGGAAATCGGCAACCCTCAGGGAGGCGGCGTTGTCGTCAAACTGCGTCCCGGGGTTAGCATCGCCGCCGCCGATGCTGAACTGCAACCGCTGCTGGAACGTTTCGCCAAAGAGCAGCCGGGCTCGTACCCCCCGAAATTCAAGGCCGACATCCACCCGCTCACCTGGGAGACCACCCGGAATATCGGCGGCACGCTGTATCTCCTGTTTGCGGCGGTCGGCATGCTGCTGGCCATTGGCTGCAGCAATGTCTCGATCCTGCTGCTGGCTCGCGGCACGGCGCGCCAACATGAGTTTGCTGTGCGCTCCGCGGTGGGAGCCAGCAGCTTCAGGCTTGTGCGCCAATTGCTGACGGAATCGCTTCTGCTTGCGCTCAGCGGGACGGCCTTCGGCATCGTGCTGGCCTACCAGCTGCTGCGCCTGATCGTGGCGTGGCTGCCGCACAACATGTTCCCGCCCGATGTGGCCATTCGCATCAATGTGCCGGTGCTGCTTTTCAGCGCAGCATTGGCCGTGCTGACCGCTGTGCTGTTCGGCCTGTTGCCTGCTTTGCAGATGGCGAAGCCGGAGATCAGCCAGGTCATGCAGTCCAGCACAAACAGGACCACGGGCAGCGTGCGCGGCCGACGCCTGCATGGCACGCTGGTGGCCGCACAAATTGCGCTGACGCTGCTGCTGTTGACGGCGGCGGGCGCAGCCATCGACGGCTTCGTCCGCATACTGCGCGTGCCGCTTGGCTACAATCCGCACAATGTCGTCTCCGTCGGCATTGTGCTGCATGACAACACGTATACGACGTGGCAAGCGCGGGTGAGTTATTTCGAGCAGCTGCGCGCCAGCATTGGCGCCTTGCCAAATGTTGTCTCTGCTTCCATCGCAGGCGACGCCACGCCTCCCAGCAGCGGTTTTCAACAGCGCTTCGAATTGCTGGGAAAACCGGCCCCATCGCCGGAAGCGCAGACCGCCAGGATCAACCTTGTCGACCCTGATTACTTCCGCACGTTGCAGACGCCGCTCCTCGACGGGCGCATGTGGAGTCCCGCCGAAGTCGCGCACGGTGCTTCGTTCGTCCTGGTCAATCAGGCCCTCGCTCGGCGCTACTATCCGAACGGCGACATCGTGGGACATTCCATCAAACTGCCACTCGTCAAGAGCAGGCAGCCGGGCGTTTTGACCGCTCCTGGCGCCGATGGCTGGTTGCAGGTGATCGGCGTCGTTGCCGATTCCCTGAACGACGGACTCGATAAGCCGGTCCAGCCGGCCATCTTTGCCCCGTACAGCACGCAGGTATGGATGGGCACACAATTTCTTGTCCGTACCCGCGTCGCGCCGGAATTGATTCGCCACAGCATCCGAAAGCAGATCGCAGCGGTCAATCCCGACCAGCAGACCTATAACAAGATCGCCGACCTCGAAACATGGATCAGGGATGAACCAGTGTGGGCAAGGGGAAGGCTGATCTCCGGCCTCTTCGCCGGATTCTCGATCCTGGCGCTCTTTCTATCCGCGGTCGGACTGTACAGTGTTGTTTCCTACTCCGTGGCCCAGCGAACCAATGAGTTCGGCATTCGCATGGCTCTGGGCGCGACCCGCTCTCATGTCCTCAGAGTTGTGATGGCTACGGTGTGGGTGAGCGTTGGGCTTGGCGTCGTTGCCGGGCTTGCGTTGAGCCTGGGCCTGAATCGCGTCATCTCCGGCTGGGTGGGAAATACCACGAATCATCCGCTGATTGTGTTGAGTGTTTCGTTTCTGCTGCTCGTCGTTGCGGTGATCGCCTGCCTTGTGCCGGCGCGCAGGGCGCTATCTGTCGATCCGATGACCACACTCCGGTGTGAATGATTTGTGGAGGATTGCATTCTCCGGCTCCGTTGCTCGTCGGACGCGCCGGTGGCGGGTCATTTATATCTGAGTCGATGTCAATTGCTGGCCCCCAAGGCCTTTCTTATGGTGGCAGGATTTTCGACTGTCTTGATGAAACAATGGGCCACATCGGCGCGCGAAATAGAGAACCCGAAACGAGGCAGGTGACCCACTCGCACGCGATACTTTCCTGTGAAGCGTTTGTTTGTAAGTCTTGGCGGGCGGACGAAGGTCCAGTCAAGTTCGCTTTCTTTGAAAACATGCTCCATCGCAGATGCATCGACGCTCACACCCGGAAAGAACAAACGGCCGAAGAGATACGCTGGCGGCACGATGGAGTCTTTGAAAAGGAAGGCCGATGACTCGACTACGACGCGCCTTACCTGGGCTTGACGCATAGCGCCAGTAAGGGCAACTGCGAATCGATGCAGGAGATCCGCGTCAGCATTCGCAATTGGCAACCGAGGACCGAAGGCCGAAAGAACCGCATCGTGGTCCCTGATAACACTTTCAAGCTCGGTGCTCTGGAGCAGGTCGCCTTGCCTGACGGTGATGCGATCGCGAAATGGCTTGAGACGCTCCGTCGAACGAACAAATGCCGTCACTTCATGACGGTGTTCAATTGCTTGCCGAACGATCTCCAGCCCCGTGCCCCCTGTAGCTCCCAGTACAACCAGTTTCATCGCGCGTTCCTCCTTGTGGCCCGGTTACTCGATATGCCTGGATTCAAATGAGAAAAATTGCCAGCACTCGCCAGCTTTCTCGACGCGGACAGGAGCGGTTGCCTCACCTGTAAATTTCGAGATGGTTCGCGCCCAAAAGTGGTGCGCCGAAACGTTCGACTGCATGACTCGAACTTCCCATCGTCCGGGGAAATGTCTCCATACTTCGTGCGCTACTTTCGTTCCAATTCCCTGTCTCCAGTATCGGCGGAGCACGAAGAACTCGGCCATGTCCCAGACTGTTTCATTGCCAGAGACATCCGACCCTCGCTTCACGAATACCAACCCAGCCAATTTCCCATCGATCCTGATGAGGAACGGATGCCGGCCGGGGTGGCTCCAATAAAGCGCAAGGTGTTTGTAGTCGAATTTGCCATCCTCGCCTATCTCTGCATGGTGGAACTCGCTGAAGTCGTACATATACAGCTCAAGCAGGTTCGCGAGGATGGGCTGTTGCTCCCGGGTGGCGGGGAGAAGCTCAATGTGCGCGGATGGCTTGTCTGCGTGTTCGGTCATAGTCCGGTGAGCAGGCTTTCATGTGGGTTGGCCTGTGTTTCGGTGAGATTCCTGCCGCGGGCCCTACGGAATTGGCGGCGAGATGAGATCCGCGAAGAACGGATTTAACATTCGTCCGCCCGGGTCGGCGGCCCGGACCGCTGCGGAGAACTGGAGCCAGCGCTGGCCGTAGGCGGCTTCGACATGTTTTCGCTCAATGAAGGGACTCTGATTCAGCAAAGGGAGGCCTTTGCGCTGATAGGCGAAGTCGTTGAATTGCCGGAGAAAGTCGTGCCAGGCGCTGTTGTCCGTACTGGCGTGAATAGGATCGATGGAGAAGATTTCCTCATCCGCCGTATAGGACAGGAGCGAATTCGTATCGCGGCGAATATGGTAGGCACCGAGGGGCATGTTGCAGCGAAAGCCCGTGGCTTTGAAGTGCTGATCGGCGAAGTCGAGGTAGGCACGCAAAGTGGGTAGCCATTGAGAGCGTGGAAATGCCCAGAATGTGAAGGCATATTTCGCGGAGTCAGGCGTGCTGTGATAATCGATGGTCTTGTCGGGAGCGAGCAGGGTGATGCCGCCGAAAAGATGGAGGGTTGAGTAGAGCAGGTTTTCGGCATCGAAGTCGCCCTGCTGGAGGGCATCGCGAAGGCTCTTGTCGGAAGCGAATCGATCAATGAGCCGACCGATGTGGGCCCCTTCGTAGTTCCAGAGCGTGCGGCGAATCGAGGCCTGGAGCGAAGCCAGAATTCCGGGAGCGGCGATGCGATGACGCTGCTGGAAGATCGCTGTTCTACCTACTGTCCAGCAAATGAGCCCTTCAGAGGTATCGAGGAGATTGTCTACTTCCTCTTGCGTGAGTTCATCTACCGGGCGCGGCAGATAGGTGAAGTGAAGCGCCTCGATGGGCTTTATGCGCAACGTGACTTCATAGACGATGCCGCAGAGACCGTAGCTCGACCGCATCGTACGCAGGAGGTCGGGATTACTTGCTTCAGAAGCTTCGGCGAGATCCCCGGACGGCGTGACCCACTTGATCTGGGTGACATAGGAGCTGACCTGACCGAATTCGATGCCGTCGAGAGCGTCTTTGCTGTGACAGCAGCAGGCGGAACCGAGCGTCATGTTGCCGATTTCAATATTCAGCATCATCTGCAGATTTTGAGCGCGGAGCGCCTGGGAAGCCTGGATGATCTGGACACCGGCCTGGGCAGTGAGGGTCAGATTCGTGCTGTCGATTGCGACGATCCGGGCCATTCGTGACATGTTGACGATGGTGCCGTCGGATGAAGCGCAGGGAGTGAGAGAGTGGTAGCTTCCCATGGCCCGGACGGGGCTCGGATAGGTGGCGGAGTCGCGCAGGATCGCCTGGATTTCTTCGACCGTTTGCGGATAGACGAGTTGCCGGGGAGAGCTGGTTATGCTTCCGTCGTAGTTCACGACCTGGTTGGGCATGGGGATCCTCCTTAAGACGCCGTGCTTGACGGCATGAGAGGCAAAAACCTGTCCGGACGGACTGATCGTTCAGAGGGAATTTATCACGCACTTTCATTCCCCGGCTATCAAAAAGCGCCACATTTTTTGGTTGGGACTTGTGCGCAACCTGCGAATTGTTCCCAGTCTCAAACGCGAGACCTGGCACTCGGTTTTTCTTTTCAGGGAGCGATAACGAGGGACTCCGCCTGGTAAAGCGGCTTTTTGAGGCCGGAGCCGGAGTCTACGCCGAAGGGAATCTGTTGCTCCGATTCAATATTGCCTGTTGCTGGATTGCGCGTCAGGAGTAGTGGGAGATTGTCCGGTTCTTTGGCCGAGAGAGGGTTGTTGTGACTGGGCAGAGCTTAGGAAGATCAGAACTGTCGAAGCGATCAAGAACGGCGCGATGTGCGATGATCCTGACTTCACGCGGGAGCCCCGGGCAACATTCCATTATGGCACCTTCTTTTCCTGGGAGAGTTCCTGTTTTTCATGAGGCCGTTCTCTGAGCCGCGAAAGAATAGCGCGGCTCGTGCTTGCAAACCCATGTTGGCAGGCTTAAGATCATCGCGCTCGCGAAATCCCCCACGGAAATCCCATACAACAGTTCGCTCAAAGACCAAGTGCGAACGCTCAATCGGAGGAATCAATGTCCCACGACATGCGATCTATTCGTCATGGAAAAATCCATGGCCACGCCTCTCCCTTACTGGTCGTACTCACACTGCTCTTCTGGTGTGGTGCTTTCGGCCTGGCTTCGGCTGCTACGCTCTGCGTCAACCCCGGAGGAACGTCCGGCTGTAAATCCACGATCAGCGCCGCCGTCGCAGCCGCGGCCGCCGGCGACACAATTAAGGTGGCGCCAGGCACCTATAAGGAGCAGGTAACTATCACCAAATCACTTTCCCTTGTCGCACTCAATAGCGTGCAACCCACGATCGACGCTGCGGGCAAGTCCAATGGCATTTTCATCAACGGCATGTGGGCAGCTCCTAATCCAGGAGTAACCAATGTGCTCATATCAGGCTTCAAGATCGAGAACGCCAAATTCGAAGGCATCCTCGTCGTCAATGCATCCGACGTCGTGATCATCGGCAACCATGTTTTCGATAACAATAAGTCGCTCGATATTGCAGGCTCCACATGCCCCGGCATCCCCGCTTTTGAAACCAACGAAGGCGACGACTGCGGCGAAGGCATTCATCTCATGGCGGCGGCTGACGCCTCCGTAGTCGGCAACGAAAGCGACTTTAACTCAGGCGGAATTCTCATCAGCGACGAAACCGGCCCCAGTCGAGATAATCTCATCAGCGGCAACAGGTTCCACGACAATCCTTTTGACTGCGGCATCACGATGGCGTCACACGGCCCCGCCACCACGGTAATACCGTCGGCAAAAGTGTCCTTTGGCGTATACCGCAATACCATTGCGCACAATGTCTCCCAGCACAATGGCTACCAGGTTCCAGGTGCTGGTGCAGGGGTGGGAATTTTCGCTCCCTTCCCCGGGACTACGGCGGCGGCCAATGTGGTTATCGACAACGATATTCTCGATAACGGCTTGCCGGGTGTCACGCTGCACAACCATGCAGCGGCCCCCGCTCCGGCGCCCGCAATCAATCTCAACGACAACATTATTGTCGGCAACCATATCTCGGGCAACGCAGCAGACACAGAAGACGCGGCGACTTCAGGTCCAACCGGAATCAACGTTTACAGTGTGGCGCCGGTATTTGGGACCGTCATCTCTCAGAACGTCTTTGATGATGAAGCAATCGATGTTGCATTCAAGGCGCCGACCGGTCAGGTCAGCGCACA
This sequence comes from uncultured Acidobacteriaceae bacterium, assembly GCA_963743135.1. Classification (GTDB taxonomy): domain Bacteria; phylum Acidobacteriota; class Terriglobia; order Terriglobales; family Acidobacteriaceae; genus Silvibacterium. The sequence continues at coordinate 95,368 of CAVUON010000005.1, read as the reverse complement.
CCTCAATAACTTCGACACCACCGGAATCGGCGTCGACAATCTTGGCAAGGGCAACGTGAACGCAACTTATAACTGGTGGAATTGTCCAGCAGGCCCAGGTGGAAAAGGATGCAGCACTGTGTCGGGACCGAAAGTGGCCTTTTCACCGTGGCTGACCTCTCCGTTTGACGCCAGCAGCTATTAGCGGCCCATCGCTTCATGATGGGCGCGCTGACGAGGCAGTTTCAGGTTTCAAAAGCGAGACCTGGGACTGCCCGATTTCACAGCCGAGACACTCAGATCCGGCGACCGCCGGACCTGAAATCACATATAACGCCTGGTGAGTATAATTGGCCACCCCGGGAACGGCCTTAAGATCCCGGTGAAAGAGGAGGTTTATTCATGATTGGAGAACAGATCGGCGAAACCAAAGGGAGGAGGCTGGTGAGACGCGTCACTTCGACGGATCCCCCAACTGCAGAAGTGTCGTTCGAGGACAGCGGGCACCTCTTCGGTGTTCCCGTCACCGGCATGGGCACCTATACATCGACTATTGGTGCCGATGGCTCACTATATGGCGAAGGCCAAGGACTGAACTTGACGCAGGACGGCGAGGCAATCACCTGGAAGGGATCGGGCGTGGGCAAGTTCGGATCCGGTGGCGCGATCAGCTACCGCGGCATGCTGTACTTCAAAACGGCGTCCAAGAAACTTGCTCGGCTCAACAACGCCTGCGGAGCCTTCGAATACGACGTCGATGCCTCGGGCAACACAGTTTCCAAAATGTGGGAATGGAAATAACGCTAAACGAACGGGTCAGGGCTGGCACTACCTACCTCCCCCTTGACCTTCCATGTTGAAACCACATTGGCCCATTCCAGTGCCACGGTTGGCCGGTTCAACGGCTGCTTCTTCGGATCCTGTATTGAAATGATTTCTTATCGTAGTCCAGTCGGGTGGCGCACCTGAGTGAGCTAGGGATGTTTTTTTGCGCTGGGGGTGACGCTGCGGAAAAGGAACTCCTGCGCGATAGCGGCGATGACTCGGCCGCCGGTGGAGATGAGGGTGCCGTTGAAGACGAGTCCAGGGCCGCGATTGCCGACCGGGTAATAGAGGTTGGAGATCGCGCCGGAGGCCAGATCGCCACCGACGCTGGAGATATTAAACTGGCGGCGGCCGTTGTCTCCGCGACAGACCAGAGGGCTGGCGACGGCGTGCAGCAGGCGGGAGCGTTTGGAGCCGGTACCCTGGTAGAAATAGCGCGGATCCTGATGGAAGAGCGAGGGCAGGATGCCGCCGCCGATTATGACGTCAGTAAAGCTATCGGTATAGGCGGCGCCGAAACGCTGTCCGTATCCTGCCCATCCCTGCGGGTAGTCGGGGATGTCTCCCGCCTGATTCATGGCGGCGAGGGTGGCTGCGCCGGCGAAGCGGGCAAGATCAACGGAGGTGCGGAAGGCGAGCTCGTACTTGAGCTTTGTGGTGAGCGGCACAGGATTTTGGGTGTAGACCACGTAAAAGTTGGGAAAGATGCCGATGACGCGCTGCTGCTCGGCGACCTTGACCTCCTGCGCGGCGATCTGCTCTTCGGAGGCGGCGGTGACGGTGGTCTGAACGACGGCGATCTTGAGACGGACGGACGCGAGATCGAGCTGCTGGCCTGGCTGAAGAGTGAGAGATGGAGAGGTCCAGTCGGCGAAGCCTTTGGCGCTGATGGTGATGTGGTACGGGACGGCGGGGCGGAGATTCTTGAAGAGGAAGAACCCGCTGTCATTGGACTTGACTGTTGCGCGATCGGCGGGGGCGGGGCTATCGATTACTACGGTTGCAGAGGGGACGGCGGCGTTGTAAACGTCGACTACGGTGCCGAAGATGGTTGCGGGCTGTGGCGGAGGCGCAGAGACTCGCTGGCCGAGGGCCAGGAGTGGAGTGAGACAGAGAGTAAATGCCCAGCGGGCGCAGGGGATGCGCATAAAGCACTTATTATAAGAACGATGCTATCGCATCCGGCGGAAGTCTTGATTCTCGATATTGTAAGTTCGGTCGCAGCATAGTTAATTGTGTTTTTTTGCGCTGGGGGTGAAATGGCGAAAAACGAATTCCTGTGCGAGGGAGTCGGCTGAGCGGCCGGCAGCGGAGAGAAGAGCGTTGTAGAAGAGGATGCCGGCGCCGCGATTGCTGGGCGGGTAGTAGAGGTTGGAGAGTGCTCCGGAGGCGAGATCGCCGCCTATGCTGGAGTAGTTGAATTGTGTATGGCCATTGTCTCCCGGGCAGACGACGGCGGTGGCGAGAGCGTGCCAGATGCGAGACTTGATGGTGCCTGTTCCCTGGTAAAAGTAGCGAGGGTCCTGATGCAGGAGCGAGGGCAGGATGGCACCGCCGATCATGATGTCGGTGACGCCGTCGGTGTAGGCGGACCCGAAGCGTTGGGCGTAGCCCTTGGCACCCTGCTGATAGTCAGGAGTGTCGGCCGCCTGATTGAAGCCCGCGAAGGCCCCGGTTGCGAGGATATTGACGGGATCGATGGTGGCCCTGAGCGCGAGCTCGTACTTGAGCTTTGTGGTGAGCGGCACCGGGTTCTGATTGTAGACAACGTAGAAGTTGGGAAAGATGCCGATGACGCGCTGCTTTTCCGCGACCTTAACCTCCTGCACGGCGAGCTGTTCGATCGTTACGGCGGTGACGGTTGTCTGGACTACTGAGATGCTGAGCTTGATATCGCCGAGGTTGAGTTGCTGGCCTGGCTTCAGGACGAGCGCGGGCGAGATCCATTCTGCGAATCCATTTGCGGTCACGGTGATGCGATATGAGACTGCCGGACGGAGGTTTTTGAGGACAAACGATCCATCGGTATTGGATATGGTCGCGGAGTGGTCGGCTGGAATGGGGCCGATCAGGTCGACAGCGGCTGATGAGATTGCGCCGTTCTGCACATCGATCACCGTGCCGATTATGCCGCCCGTCTGCGGCTGAGGCGCAGAGATCTGCTGGCCGAGAGCAAGGAGTGGCGCGAGACAAAGAGTGTAGGCCCAGCGGGCTCGGGGGATACGCATGAGTGATAGACGTGATCTATAGAGATGCTACCGCAGGGCTGGCGCGTCCTGTGCGGGGCCGTCGGAGCCGACTCGTACGGACCCAGTCCTTGCATGTGGTTCTGTTGAGCCTTTAAGGTTGTGCGTGGGTCCGGACTCGTTATTTGGGGGCTCACATTTTTGTTTCAAGGCAAGGAAACTGACGCGCATGGCTTCTCCTATCTCTGCTTCTACTGATCCGAATCTGGACTCTACTCTTCGCGAAAATCGCGTGTTTCCTCCTCCGGCGGAGTTTGCGGCCAAGGCGCATGTGGGCAGTCTGGCTGCTTATGAGGAGCTTTACGCGCGGTCGGTGGCCGATCCGGAGGCTTTTTGGGCGGGGATAGCGAAGGAGCTGCACTGGTTTGCTCCGTGGACGAAGGTTCTGGACTGGCAGGAGCCATGGGCGAAGTGGTTTGTAGGCGGCAAGACCAATCTTTCTTACAACTGCCTGGACCGGCATGTTCTGAATGGCAAGCGGGACAAGACGGCGATTCTGTGGGAGGGCGAGCCAGGCGAGGTTCGGCGGCTTTCTTACGGTGAATTGCTGTCGGAGGTAAGCCGGTTTGCCAATGCACTGAAATCGCTGGGGGTTAAAAAGGGCGACCGGGTTGCGATCTATATGGGCATGACTCCGGAGCTGGCGGTGGCCCTGCTGGCGTGCGCGCGGATTGGCGCGGTGCATTCGGTGATCTTTGGCGGATTTGCGGCGCATGCGATTGTTGATCGCATTAACGATGCGCAGTGCGTGGCGGTGATTACGCAGGATACTTCGTACCGGCGCGGCGGCGAGGTGAAGCTGAAGGCTACGGTGGATGAGGCGGTGACGCAGTGTCTTTCGGTGAAGAGCGTGGTGGTGTACAAGCGGTCGGGTTCGGCGGTGACGATGGTGGAGGGACGCGACCACTGGTGGCATGAGCTGGTGGCGAAGGCTTCGGCGGATTGTCCGGCGGAGGAGCTGGATTCGGAGGATCCGCTTTACATTCTTTACACGTCGGGGACCACGGGAAAACCGAAAGGCCTGGTGCATACGACGGGCGGTTACCAGGTGCAGACGTATCTGACGAGCAAGCTGGTGTTTGATCTGAAGGACGATGATGTTTACTGGTGCTCGGCGGATATTGGATGGGTTACCGGGCACTCGTACGTGGTCTACGGGATTTTGCAGAATGGCGTGACGACGCTGATGTATGAGGGCGCGCCGAACTTTCCGGCTTGGGACCGCTTCTGGAAGATCATTGACGACCATAAAGTCACGATTTTCTACACGGCTCCTACGGCGATACGGGCGTTTATTAAATGCGGCGATGCGTTTGTGGAGAAATACAGTCTCGCGTCGCTGCGGCTGCTGGGGACGGTGGGCGAACCGATTAATCCTGAGGCTTGGATGTGGTATCGCGATGTGATCGGCAAGGGTCGCTGCCCCATTGTGGATACGTGGTGGCAGACGGAGACGGGCTCGATCATGATTACTCCGCTGCCGGGCGCGGTTCCGGCGAAGCCGGGGTCGGCGACGCGGCCTTTTCCGGGTATTGTGCCTGAAGTAGTTACAAAATCGGGCGAGCCGGTTCCGGCGGGCAGCGGCGGGCTGCTGGTGATTCGGAAGCCGTGGCCTTCGATGGCGCGCACTATTTACGGCGATCCGGAGCGGTATGTGCAGGCTTACTGGTCGGAGATTCCGGGGTCGTATTTTACCGGCGATGGGGCGCGACGCGACGCGGACGGCTACTACTGGCTGATGGGACGCGTGGACGATGTGATCAACGTGAGCGGGCATCGGCTGGGGACGATGGAAGTGGAGTCGGCTTTGGTGGCTCATCCTAAGGTTGCTGAAGCTGCTGTCGTCGGGCGTCCCGATGAGATGAAGGGTCAGGCGATTGCCGCGTTTGTGACGCTGGACAGCGGGCATGAGCCTTCGGAGGCGCTCAAGAACGAATTGCGGGCTTGGGTGGCGAAGGAGATTGGGGCTCTGGCTCGGCCGGATGATCTGCGGTTTACTGACCAGTTGCCTAAGACTCGTTCGGGGAAGATTATGCGTCGGCTGTTGCGGGAGTTGGCTACTAATGGGGAGATCAAGGGCGATACGACTACGCTTGAGGACTTCTCGGTGATTGCGAAGTTGCGGGAACAAGACGAGAGCTAACCGTGAAGAGTACGTGTCTTGCGCTATCACTATTAATTTTTCTGAATCCGATCATTTGCGCACAGGAGCGCGCTCCGCTGCTCTTGGTTCGTGCTGTTCAATGTTTGGCGGTCAAGCAGTTTCTTCCATTCTCAAAAGCGAAGGCACTAAGTTTTGGATACCTTGTCGACGAGAAGTCCTACCCGGGAGAAAAGGTCCTTTGCCTCATAAACTACGCGGCCCCTGCTCGGTCCGATGGCTTGGTGTTCGCTATCTTCTTAACGCAACAACGGAATCGCCAGGTCTTCAACATCCAAAATAATGCCAGCTTTGTTTTATCCAAAATCAATTTTGATTTTGACGGTGTCTCTTTTATAGACCCTCCACTCGGAGGCGACTGGACACAGGAGCATCTCGCGTCAGCCATCAAGCGTATCGAAAAACAACCCAGGTTTATTATTCCCGTCAAAGACTTGCTCGCTGTAACTCCTCTCACTGATTGCGAGTCATATACGGATCATTAGAAACAGCAGGTCCTTCGACTGCGTTTGGCGCTTATGCGCCAAACTCCGCTCAGAATGACACCACTTGGGACGAAGCTATGGTCGGTTCAATGTGCGCCGGCGGGGGCTTTTCGTCCGGGCTGGACTTTTTTGAAGAGCCAGACCAGCGCGACGCAGGCGAAACACAGCAGGGCCATCCAGCGGAAGACGTCGACGAAGGCCCAGAGGAGCGATTGCTGGCCCAACTGCTGGTAGAGCTGGCCTTGCGCAGCGCCCAGTCCGTTGGCGGGTCCTGCCCGATTGCCGAGGTATTGGGCGAGCTGCGAGGCGCGTTGCTCGAACCAGTAGCCTGACACCGGCACGGAGTTGACGATCTGGTTCTGGTGGAAGTCGGAGCGGCGGACGAGTAAAGTCTGCGCGACCGAGATTCCGACGGAGCCTCCAATGTTGCGCAGCAGGTTGAAGATGCCGCTGGCGTTTCCGATTTGCTCGTTGCGGAGGGTTCCGTAGGCCTGCGTGGTGATGGGCACGAAGACGAAGCTGAGCGCGAAGCCGGTAATGATGATGGGCCACAGCAGCGTTGTGGGGCCGATGTTGAGATCGACATTGCCGAACACAAGCGACATGATCCCGAAAAGGATGAAGCCGAAGGTGAGCAGGTAGCGCGCGTCGACTTTATTGGTGATCCAACCGATGATCGGCATGCCAAGGATCGACCCAATGCCGCGCGGTCCCACGACCAGGCCGGCGGTAAAGGCGGTATAGCCGAGCAGCTCCTGATAGAAGAGCGGCAGGACCGTGATCATCGAATAGATGCAGACGCCAAACATCATGATGAGCAGGCATCCGATGGCGAAGTTCCGGTTCTTGAGGGTGCGAAGGTTGACGAGGCCGTTCTTATTTCGCCAGGAGTGAACGATGAACCAGGTGAAGGCGAGGATGAAGAAGAATGCCGCCCAGCGAATCCATACGGCCCCGAACCAGTCGTCTTCCTGGCCCTTGTCGAGGACGACCTGGAGGCAGCCGGTCCAGACCGCGAGCAGTCCGAAGCCGATGTTGTCGAACTTCCCTACTTTGGCGTTCTTGATGTAGGGCGGATCGTGGATGAAGCGGTTGATCATGAAAACGGCGAGCGCTCCGACGGGGATGTTGATGTAGAAGGCGTAGCGCCAGCTGTAAGAATCGGTGAGCCAGCCCCCGAGAGTGGGGCCGACGACCGGGGCGACAACGACTCCGAAGGCGAAGACGGCCATGGCCATTCCGCGCTTCTGGGGCGGGAAGCTTTCGAGCAGGATGGACTGGGAGAGCGGCTGAAGCGCTCCGCCGCCTGCGCCCTGGACGATACGGGCGATGAGGATGAAGGCGAGCGAGGGTGCGGCTCCGCAGAAGAAGGACGCGGTGGTGAAGATGATGACGCAGGTGATGAGGAAGCGTTTGCGGCCGAACTTGAGGGAAAACCAGTTGCTGGCGGGCAGAATGACGGCGTTGGCTACGAGGTAGCTTGTGAGGACCCAGGTGGCCTCGTCGGTGGAGGCGGAGAGCGAACCGGCGATGTAGGGCAGCGCGACCGAGGCGATGGCGGTGTCGAGGACCTCCATGAAGGTCGCCAGCATGACCGAAACCGCGATAAGCCAAGGGTTTACACCCGCGTTCTGCGCCTCTTGACCAGTGCCGTCTGCCATTTTCGTGAGCTTTTGGTGGTTGAAGGAGGGTTTTTCAGGGGGAACCGTTTGGGTGGATTCTGCCCCGAAGGCTAGATTCTTCAATTGGATACATGAAGGACGATGGAGGATGCACAGAGGATTGGAGGTTCTGCATCCCGCTATCAATTTCCAGCATCAGATAGATTGACAATAACTCACTCAAGTGCGAAGCTGGTTCAGGAATAACCCTCTAAGCGCACACAGATTTCAGGAGCACCCAGGCAATGGCAAAGATTATCGGAATTGACTTAGGCACGACGAATTCGGTCGTAGCCGTGATGGAAGGCGGCGAGCCCAAGGTGATCCCCAACGAAGAGGGTGGGCGTACTACACCATCCGTGGTTGGATTTACCAAGAGCGGCGAGCGCCTTGTAGGCCAGGTGGCTAAGCGGCAGGCGACGACCAATCCACTGAACACAATTTATTCAATCAAGCGCTTTATGGGTCGACGCTTCAACGAAGTGAACGACGAAATGAAGATGGTGCCCTACAAGGTGAAGCAGCAGGGCGACCATATTGTTGTCGAAGCGCAGGGCAAGGACTACACCCCGCCTGAGATTTCGGCCATGATTCTGCAAAAGCTGAAGAAGGCCGCGGAAGATTATCTCGGGACCCCTGTGACGGAAGCGGTCATCACGGTTCCTGCGTACTTCAACGACGCGCAACGCCAGGCGACTAAAGACGCAGGCAAGATTGCGGGCCTTGATGTAAAGCGCATTGTGAATGAGCCGACGGCGGCCGCACTGGCTTACGGTCTGGACAAGAAGAAGGAAGAGACGATTGCCGTTTATGACTTTGGCGGCGGCACGTTCGATATTTCCATTCTGGAAGTGGGCGAAGGCGTGATCGAAGTGAAGTCGACGAACGGTGATACCCACCTGGGCGGCGACAACATCGACCAGCGCATTGTGGACTGGCTCATCGAGGAGTTCAAGAAGGATGAAGGTCTTGACCTTAGCTCGAAGGGCAACGAGATGGCGTTGCAGCGGTTGAAGGATGCTGCGGAGCGCGCCAAGATCGAGCTGTCGACGGCGATGGAGACGGAGATCAATCTGCCTTTCGTCACTGCGGACGCATCGGGGCCGAAGCACCTGGTGAAGAAGCTGACGCGGGCGAAGCTGGAGCAGCTGGTTGAAGACATTCTGCAGCGGTCGATTGAGCCCTCGAAGAAGGCGATGGCCGATGCAGGCGTGGACGCGAGCAAGATCGACGAAGTGGTTCTGGTCGGCGGTCAGACACGTATGCCTCGGATTCAGCAGATCGTGAAAGACCTGTTCGGCAAGGAGCCGCACAAGGGCGTGAATCCTGACGAAGTGGTTGCGATCGGCGCGGCGGTGCAGGCGGGCGTGCTGGCGGGCGAGGTGAAAGATCTTCTGCTGCTGGATGTGACGCCGCTGACGCTCTCGATTGAAACGCTGGGTGGTGTGGCGACGGCGATGATTCCGCGCAACACGACAATCCCCACCAAGAAGACGGAGACGTTTTCGACGGCGGCGGACAGCCAGACGGAGGTCGAGGTTCATGTGCTGCAGGGCGAGCGCCCGATGGCGGGGCAGAACCGCACGCTGGCGAAGTTCAAGCTGGGCGGAATTCCTCCGGCGCCGCGCGGCGTGCCGCAGATTGAGGTGACGTTCGATATCGACGCGAACGGCATCCTGAACGTGACGGCGAAGGACAACGCGACGGGCAAGGACCAGAAGGTGACGATTACCTCGTCGTCGGGTCTGAGCAAGGAAGAAGTCGAGCGCATGGCGAAGGAAGCCGATGCCCACTCGGCGGAAGACAAGGCGAAGCGCGAGGAGGTCGAGGCCCGCAACGGGCTCGATAGCTTGATCTACAACATCGAGAAGATGCTCAAGGATAACGGCGATAAGGTTTCCGGAGCAGAGAAGCTCGATGTAGAGACGGCGCTCGCGGATGCGAAGAAGACGATGGAAGGCCAGCCGAGTGCGGCCGACCTGAATGCAGCGCGGGAGAAACTGACCGCGGCTTCGCACAAGCTGGCGGAGGCCATGTACAAGGCCAACGCGGCTGCTCCGAGCGCAGCTCCTACGGATGGGTCGACGGCAGCTTCCGGAACGACGGAAGATGCAAAGAGAGACGAAGGCGTCATCGACGCGGAATATGTGGACGTGGACGAGAAAAAGTAACGCGGGCAAAATCGCGCTGCTATGAGGGGCGTCCTGACGGGTGCCCCTCACTTTTTACGGAGTGGAGAAGTTTTAAGGAGTGGAGAAGTTTCGATGAGTGGAGAAGTTTTGATGACGGATACGGTTTGGAAATGCGAGCAAGTTCGGGCCGGGCAGATTTGCGACAAGATCATGTTTGACACGCGGGAGGAAGCGGAGAGTTTTCTGGCGCAGATGAAGAAGAATGCGCCGGATTTGTTCTGGCGGCTGGAGCCGATTGCGGTGAAGATGGTTTGGAATTAAGGATGCCGGAGGGGAACGAAGTCCATCGGTTTGCCGAGCGCCAGGCAGCCGCGTTTGCCGGCAAAAAGGTGCACTCGGATTCTCCGAACGGAGCGTTCCCCGATGCTGAGATTTTGGATGGGCGGGTGTTGCGATCGGTGGAGGCCGTTGGCAAGCATCTGGGATATGTTTTCGGGCGCGATTTGATGGTGCATGTGCACCTGGGAATGTATGGCGACTTCTGGGAGGGCAAGATGCCCTTGCCTGCCGAAAAGGGCGCATTGCGCTGGCGCATGTGGACGAAGACGGATTGGATTGAGCTGCGCGGGGCTACGGACTGCTCGATTTTCGACAGCGCGAAGTGGCGGTCGCTGCTGGCGCGGCTTGGAGCTGATCCTTTGCGGGAGGATGCCGATCCTGAAGCTGCCTTTGATTTGATTGAGAAGAGTAAGACCGCCATCGGGCTATTGCTGATGGATCAACGTGTCTTTGCCGGAGTTGGGAATATCTTTCGCGCGGAGCTGCTGTTTCGAGCGCGGATGAGTCCTTTTCGGCCAGGGAAAGAAGTAGCCCAGGCGGCGCGCTGAAGCGAATTTGGAGAGACGCCAGGGCGTTGATGCCGGCAGCGATGGACGACCGGCGGATCGTAACGACGAAGCCGAAAGACAGGCTGCATGCGCGCGGTGTTGCTCAGGATGATGAGGTTCATTACGTTTACCGGCGGCAGGCCAGGCCATGTTTCGTTTGCGGTGCGACAATCAAGAAGCAGGATATGGGCGGCCGGACAGTTTATTGGTGTCCTGAATGCCAGAAGGTTTAGCGCAATTCCCGAACCCGCAACAAGCAGCGAATTTTTTGGTCAAGAGAAAAAGTGACCGCATAAAGATTTAGAGAGAAAGATGCCACCAACCCAGAGCAAAGACTATTACGCGCTTCTCGGCGTTAAGAAAACGGCCACAGCGGAGGAGATTCGCAAGGCCTTTCGCAAACTTGCGCGCAAATTTCATCCGGACGTGAATCCGGGCGATAAGAAGGCTGAGGAGAAGTTCAAGGAAATCTCCGAGGCCAACGATATTTTGAGCGACGAGAAGAAGCGCAAGATTTACGACCAGCTCGGCTTTTACTCCGACCAGATCGACCCGGCGCAGGCTGAGGCCGCGGCGCGTGGCGGGTATGGCGGCGGATATGGTCCGGCAGGCGCGGGACGCGGTGGACAAGGTGTTCCGATTGATTTTGGCGGCTTCGATTTCTCGGACTTCGCAAATCAGACAGGGTCGGGACAGCAGCAGCAACCTCCTGGAGGGTCCGGGTGGGGCGGCTTTCGCGATATTTTCTCGGGCATCTTCAACCAGGGCGGTCGCGAACAGCATGGCCCACAGGCGGGAACCGACCTTGAGTATCAGGTGAATGTCGATTTCTGGACAGCGATTCGCGGCGGCACGACGCGGTTGCAGATTCAGCGGCAGGAGATATGTCCGACCTGCAAGGGCGCCGCTTCGAGCGGAGGGTCGCAGACCTGTCCTGAGTGCCATGGGTCGGGCCAAGTAACGCAGATGGGCGGACGGATGAAGTTCAACATTCAGTGTCCGCGCTGCGAAGGATCGGGTAAGGTTCAGAATGCGTGCCCCACCTGCAACGGCGAAGGCACGGTGACGCGCACCGAACAGATCGAGTTTCGCATCAAGCCGGGCACGCGCGACGGGCAGCGGATTCGGCTGGCGGGCAAAGGTAATGCCGGCGTGAATGGCGGACCGGCGGGCGATCTATACCTGATTATGCGCACGGGGACGCATCCAGTGTTTACGCGACAGGGCGACAATATCCACGTCACGGTTCCGGCGACCGTTGCCGAGGCTGCGCTTGGGTCGAAGATTGAAGTTCCTACGATCGACGGGCGTACGCAGTTGAAGATTCCGCAAGGCACGCAGAGCGGGCAGAAGCTGCGGATGCGGGATCGCGGCGTGCCTTCTTCGGCACACGAAGGAAAGCGCGGCGATCAGATCGTGACCATCGAGATTGTGGTGCCTAAGGTTCAGGACGAGCGGTCGAAGGAGATTCTGCGGGAATTTGCGAAGCTGAATCCGGAAGATCCTCGCGAGGCTATGTGGGCGAAGGTGTAATGCGGCTGCCGCTTGAGACTTCCCGTCTTTCGCTACGGCCTATGACACTTGAGGACGAACTGGCGTTAGCTGCAGTTCTGGGCGACGCGGAAACGATGCGCTGGTATCCCCATCCCTTCTCGCGCGAAGAGGTGCGGGGATGGATCGAACGACAGATTTCACGTTACTCGTCCGGCACAGGATTATTGGGTCTGGTGGAAAAGCAGAGCGGTAGGTTGATTGGCGATTGTGGAGTCGTCTGGCAGGATGTTGAGGACCGGATGGAACTTGAGGTTGGGTATCACGTAAATCGTGGATTCTGGAACCACGGATTTGCTACGGAGGCCGCGAGAGCGGTGATCGATAGCGCATTCTCTGACCTCGGAGCGAATCTTGTGGTTTCGATGATCCGGCCCGAAAATATCGCCTCGAGACGGGTAGCGGAAAAAAACGGCCTTGTTCTGAGTCGCATTATTTTCTGGCGTAACTACGACCACTGCATTTATGAGGCACGAAAGAACTGATGGCCGCCGACGAACAAAGTCGCGAAGATGCGAATGAATTGCTGAATGCCAGCGTGTCGTATGCGAAGCGGATGCTGCGGCGGTATGGCGAGTTTGGCCCGTTTGGCCACAGGATGAATTGCGATGGCGACCTGGCCATCGAGGTTGTAGCTCAGCACGATATGCCTCCCGAGCCGGCGATGCTGCTGGACTTGCTGTATCAGCAGCTTGCCGAACGGGCGAAAAAGGGATTGCTGCTGGGCGCCGCCACTGCGTCGAATGTGACCATGGGCAAACCATCCAGCGAAGGCTATACGGATGCCGTGATGGTCGAGATTGAGCACCAAAGTGGGTACTGTGTGCAGGCGTTCGTTCCGTACAGAATCACAGGGGGACAACTGCACGGAGCTTTCCCGCGAGTTGTGAGGTTTGGCACGATGCGGACTCAGGAAGGAGCGCCGCGGCTATTTCGCGCGGTGGGTTAGACCTATGCCTACGAAACGCAAATCCAAAGGCGCTTACATGATCTCGGCGGTGGCTGAGATGTATGGGATTCATCCGCAGACGCTTCGTCTTTACGAACGCGAAGGGCTGCTGAAACCTTCGCGCACCGAGGGAAATACTCGTCTCTACACCGAAGACGATCTGGAGCGGCTGGAGTTCATCTTGAACCTGGCGCGCGACCTGGGCGTGAATATCGCCGGGATCGCGATTGTGCTGCAGATGCGCGAGCGGATGGAAGAGATGAATCGCCAGATGCAGAGCTTTGTGGATTACGTCCGCTCGGAGATGCTGACCCGGATGCAGCAGGGCTTTGGACAGCAGGGTGCGGCGATGGTTCCGCTAAAGCGCCCGATGGTTGTTCCGCCGAAAAACAGACGCTGACTCGCTATTTTCGGGCACACGCTGTCAGGCGCGCAACTTTTGCCTCTCTGCGCTAGTCTGGTATCAGGGATTTCGCTTAACTCTGCTGGCGCAAACAGCGCAAGTCAATTTATATGATCAAGGTTTTGCTCGGGCTCGGCGTCTTCGGCCTGCTGACATCTTCGGTTTCGAGCGGACTAGTGATGGCCGGCGTCTGGTGGTTTGTCGCTCGCCGCAAGCGCGCGGCTGGTCATACTTTTCTTCCCCCCGTTTCTCTCTTCAAGCCATTGCACGGAGCTGAGCCTGACCTTGAGGCGCACCTGGCGACCTTTTTCGAGCAGGACTACCCGGAGTTCGAGATATTGTTCGGAGCGCGGGTGGCGACCGACGCCGGGTTTGAGGCTGCGCGGCGGGTCGCCGCGCGCTATCCGCATGTCCCGGTGAAGTTTGTGCTCACGGGGGAACCGTGGCAGATCAACGCCAAGGTCTGCACGCTGGAGTTGATGGAGAAAGCTGCGGCACACGATATCTTCATCATCAGCGATAGCGATGTGTGCGTTACGCCGAATTATCTTCGCGAGGTTGTCGCTCCCTTTGCTGAAGGCAAAATCGGTGCAGTGACCTGTTTGTATCGCGGCGTGGCGGAGCGCGGGCTTTGGGCGAAGCTTGAGGCGGCGGGCATGTCCATTGAAATGACGGCCGGCGTGGTAGTGGCTGATTTGATGGAGGGGATGCAGTTCACGCTGGGTCCTACGATGGCGGCGCGGCGGAGCTGCGTGCGTGAGATAGGTGGATTCGGCGTGCTTGGCCGTTACTGCGCCGATGACTTCGTGCTGGGAAACGCGATTGCCGCGAAGGGCCACACGGTTGTGCTGTCTACGCATGTGATTGACCATCTGGTGCTCAATTCGGACTTTGTGGATTCACAGAAGCACCAGATTCGATGGATGAAATCCACGCGATTCTCGCGGCCGAAAGGGCACTTCGGAACTTTGCTTACCTTCAGCGTTCCCTTTGGGTTGCTGGCCTGCTTTGCCGCGATGCTGTTGCATCATCCCGTGCTCGGACTGGGTCTTCTGGCGTATAGCGTAGTGGCGCGCGCGATAGTTGCGTTGGTGGTCGGATGGGCGGTGGTGCAGGAGCGGCACCTTTTGCGTACGGCTCTGCTGTTTCCGCTACGCGACCTGCTTGGGTTCTTCTATTGGGCTGCGAGTTACGGAAGCCGCGAGATTGTGTGGCGGAATCAGATCTACCGCTTGGCGGCAGGCGGGTTGATGCTCACTCGGGATGGGTCCGCCGCAGAGCGCGAACAGCCAATTTTCACAGCTTGAGCCCTTCGGGCAGGTAACGACGTGCGAGCATTCTTTGCTTGCTGAAAGCGGCATCAGGCCCCAACATATAGGAATATGTTCCCAATAAATTTTCCCGGCGGCCTTATGGATGCGCCGGTGTACCTGTGCGCGTTGATTGCCGGGCGCCAGGCTGTTTCCGTTTATCTGCACAGAGGCGCATGGTAACGCAGCCAACGAAAACGGCCGTGATTATCGGCGCAGGGCCAGCCGGTCTTACGGCAGCGCTTGAATTTGTGCGGCGCTCGGATATCCATCCAATTGTTCTCGAGGCGAGTCACGAGATCGGCGGCATCTCGCGCACCATTCGGTATAACGGGAACCGGATGGATATTGGGGGCCATCGCTTCTTCTCGAAGTCGGATCGTGTGATGGACTGGTGGACTGCATTGATGCCCATCTCCGGGGGAGAAGACGGGTCGGGGCAACATGCTGTGCGCTATCAAAATAAAGAGCGCTTTGTCTCGGCAGCGGCGGTCGATTCTGACCTGGTAATGCTGGTGAGACCGCGCAGGAGCCGGATCTATTTCCTGCGGAATTTTTTTGACTATCCTCTTTCGCTCGATGCTGCAACGCTGCGACTGCTTGGCCTGAAGCGCACCTTCAAAATTGGCCTGGGCTACCTGCGTGCGAGACTGTCGCCTCGCAAACCGGAAAAGACGCTGGAAGATTTTCTGATCAACCACTTTGGCGTTGAACTTTACCTCACGTTTTTCAGGTCCTACACGGAAAAGGTGTGGGGCGTTCCGTGCAATGAGATCAGCGCAGAGTGGGGCGCGCAGCGGATCAAGGGGCTTTCGCTGCGGACGGCTATTCTTCATTTTCTGAAGAAGACTTTCAGCCGGAGCAGCTCCGGCGATGTTCTTCAAAAAGGAGTCGAGACATCGCTGATTGAGAAGTTTTTGTATCCGAAGTACGGGCCGGGGCAGCTATGGGAACACGTCGCGGACCTGGTTACCGAACGGGGCGGCGAAGTGAGGCTGGGATGGCGGGTAACGAGGCTGCACACGGAGGGCAATTGCATTGCAGCTGTTGAAGCAGTCGATGAGGCCGGAGAAAAAACTACGATTGAGGCCGATTATGTCTTTTCCACGATGCCGATACGCGAATTGATTCGCGGGCTTGATTGTGAAGTGCCGGCGAACGTGATTGAAGTAAGCGATGGGTTGGTTTACCGGGATTTTGTAACGGTCGGACTGCTGGCTGACCGGCTCTCCGTCACCGAGCCGGATGGTTCCCTGCTGAAGGACACGTGGATTTATATTCAGGAGCCGGATGTTTTGCTGGGGCGCCTGCAGATATTCAATAACTGGAGCCCTTATATGGTGGCCGATCCGAATAAGGTGTGGATTGGGCTGGAATATTTTTGCTACGAGACGGATCCGTTATGGAAGATGTCGAATGATGAGATTGCGGCGTTCGCGATTTCCGAAGTTGAGAAGATTGGGATACTCAAGGCGGCGGATGTTCGCGATTCGCATGTTGTGCGCGTACCGAAGACGTATCCGGCCTACTTTGGAACTTACAATCGCTTTGACGAAATCATCGAGTACGTCAATCAATTCGAAAACCTATACCTGGTAGGCCGCAATGGAATGCATAAGTACAACAACCAGGACCACTCGATGCTGACCGCGATGACATCGGTCGATCACATTCTTTCTGGCTCGGAAGACAAGGCCGGCATTTGGAATATCAACACCGAGCAGGATTATCACGAAGAGAAGAAGTAGAGACGTTCACTCCCAACGGCTGGTGTGCTTTGAGAGCCACCAACACGGAGCCGCTCCATGCGGAAAGATGGAATGCGAGCATGGCTCAGGGATAGAACCCATGTAGTCGTACTCGTCTTTATTTCCTTTTAGCGGCGTGGAGAGATACTCATCGACCTGCACGGTGCCGTACGCGGTGCCATGCGTCATTCTGATACGTAGCGTGGCCCAGTCGGCGAGATACGTGAGAACCACAATTGCCAAGAGCACTTGAACGGTAAGCGATATGACGCGCTTCATCGCGGTTCCTAGCTTTGTCGCGTGGCAGCGGGGAGATATCGCAGGACTTCTTCGGGTTCGGGACGCACGCGAAAGTCGGCGTAGGCTTCTGCAAACAGAACGGTGCCGTCGCTGACGAGCACGTAGGTTGCGGGAAGGATGAGCTTCCAGCTCTGATCTCCGTTGACGAAGGGGAGATTTACCAGAACATTGCGGTAGTGCTGCTGGTGATAGGTGGGGATAGTGTAGACGAGGCCGAATTGCTCGGCGACTTTGCATCCGTCGTCGTTGAGAAGGGCGTAGGGGATGTCATGCTGGACCTGCGTGAAGTCGCTTTGCCGGATGGTCTGCGGGGAGATGGAAACGAGGAGACCGCCGCGTTCGCGCACAAGGGGATAGAGATCTCGCCACGCTTCCAATTCCGTAATGCAGTAGGGACACCAGCGGCCGCGGAAGAAGTTGAGAATCACCGGGCCTAAGGCCAGCAGGTCAGTCGAGCGGACGACGCGTCCCGATGTGTCGGAGAGCGCGAACTCAGGGGCTTTGGCTCCTACGGGTAGAATTCGCTGTTCGATTCCCGTTGCGAACAGATCTTCGACCGCGCGCTCGTTGATGGCCAGCCGTTCTGGCTGGACGAGCGTCCGCGTGTTCGCGGTGATCTCATCGAGCTGGTCCTGTAAGTGTGGCATCGGGAGCCGCTTTACCTCATGCCCTTCATGCCGCCCAGCATTCCCATGGCGCGGCGCTGCAGCATGCCGCCTTTGCCAGCACCTTTGAACATCTTGCGCATCTGGGCGTACTGCCGCAACAACTGGTTTACTTCCTGCACGGTTGTTCCGGAGCCGTTGGCAATGCGCTTGCGTCGCGTGCCGGAGATGATCTCGTGGTTATTGCGCTCTTTCTGCGTCATTGAATTGATGATGGCCTCGACGCGGACGAATTGCTTCTCATCCACCTGCCCGGCCATCTGCTGCATTCCCTGAAATGGACCGACGGAGGGCAGCATCTTCATAATGCTCTGGAGCGAACCGAGCTTGCGAATCTGACGTAGCTGATCGCGAAAATCCTCCAGCGAGAAGCCATCGCCGCTCAATGCCTTTTTGGCGAACTCTTCCGACTTTTTGCGGTCGAGGTTCTCTTCGGCTTTCTCGATGAGCGTCATAATGTCGCCCATTCCGAGGATGCGGCTCACAATACGGTCGGGATGGAACGGCTCGAATGCATCGGGCTTTTCGCCGACGCCAATGAACTTGACGGGCTGCCCGGTGACGTGGCGGATGGAAAGGGCCGCGCCGCCCCGCGCGTCGCCGTCCATCTTGGTGAGTACGACTCCGGTGAGCGCGAGCCGCTTATGGAACTCTTCGGCGGAACGCACGGCGTCCTGGCCGGTCATGGCGTCGGCGATGAAGAGAATTTCCTGTGGAGCGAGCAGAGACTTGAGCTTCGCCATCTCATCCATGAGATCGGCATCGATGTGCAGACGTCCCGCCGTGTCGACGATTAGAGTGTCGCAGCCGCTGATGATCGCCTCGCGGCGAGCTTCTTTCGCGAGGCGCTCGACCAATGCGGTTCCCGGGGCTTCGCCTTTCGCGTCGCCTTCGTAAATTTTCGCTTTGATTGAGTTCGCGACGACTCTCAGCTGCTCGCGCGCGGCGGGACGGTAAACGTCAACCGAAACCAGCATGGGACGGTGTCCACCCTTTTGCAGCCACGCCGCCAGCTTGCCCGAGGTCGTAGTTTTGCCGGAGCCCTGCAGACCAGCCATCAGAATGACGGTGGGCGGACGCGAGGCAAACTGGAAACGCGCTGTGTCTTTGCCCAGGAGAGCGATCAACTCGTCGCGAATGATTTTGATGACCTGCTCAGTGGGCGAAAGAGAGGTCATTACCTCCTGGCCAATCGCTTTCTCGCGGATGTGCTCGACTAATTCCTTCACGACGTTGAGATTGACGTCGGCCTCAAGCAATGCAACGCGAATTTCGCGCAAGGCGTCCTGGATGTTTTCTTCGCTGACGGTGCCCTGGCCGCGAAGATTTTTGAAGGCGCGCTGTAGCTTTTCTGAAAGGTTTTCAAACATGGCTTGACAGTCAGTTTATCAGTGGCGGCGCGACGGAGGGCACCGACGGTTTTTGCCTGCTTTGAAAGGCAAAGCGCAGTTGACGCGGGCAATTTGACCGGCTCTTTTTTTGTTTGTTAATATGGAAGTGCGGGGTGGAGCAGCCCGGTAGCTCGTTGGGCTCATAACCCAAAGGTCGCTGGTTCAAATCCAGCCCCCGCAACCATTTAGGAAACTTGAGGGCGCAATAGGGGCGCATTATGCAACGCCCCCGCCGCTAACAGCTCTTCGACCAGCCGCGCATTCGCCGGGCGAGTCGAGTCGAGCATGTGGTTCTGCCCGTACTTCATCGTCATATCAATCGAACTGTGCCGCATGAGCTTCTGCTGCACCTCGGGCGTTGCGCCGGAGCTGCCCAGCCGTGCCCGGTAGGTATGCCGGAAGCTGTGCCATCCCAGGTTGGGGATGTCCGCTTTCCTTCCTGCCGGAATCAGGTGATCCTTCTGAAGCGAGACTCGGTGATACGGGCGGCCCGTGTCGATATTCCCGAACAGCCAACCGTTCACGCTCTTCTCCCGTGCCTGCCATGCCCGAAGCTCCTGAATCAGAGCCTCATGCAAAGGCAGCAGGGACGCCGAACTCAGCGTCTTGGTTTCGCCCTCGTACTTTCCCACGACCGAGCGTTCGATGCTCAACGTGGCGCGCGCGAAGTCGATGTCCGTCCATTTCAGCCCCAGAATCTCGCTGATCCGCAGCCCTGTGTTCATGGCGAGAATCACCATAAGCCGGACGTGTGGAGCCAGGTGAGAAAGGATTTTGTAATACTGCTCGGGCGTTACCAGGCAGATCGTCCGCACCCGCCTGCTCGTTCCCTTCAGTTCGATCAGGCCCATCGGGTTGCGCTGACAATCCAGATAACGCCAGCGCATCGCATACTCGAACAGCCGGTGCATGACCGCGCGCGTATGCAGCTTGCTTCTGGGCGCGAGATCGCGGGGCTTATCGCCTTTCTTTCCCGGTCTGGTCTGCAACCCCTTGATCCATTGCTCCACCGCCATCGGGTCCTTCGCCATATCCACCACGCGCACGTCCTCCCATTCGGGAAGAATGCGCGCGTTCAGCATGGACCGCAGGGGGCTCGCTGTGGACTGGCGTTCTGGAATTGCCTCTTGCAAGTAGCGCCTCACCAGTTGACCGAAGGTTGCGACTTCAATGGAATTGTTGATCTCCGCAGTGAACCTGGATGCTGCTCGCTGCGCTTCTGCCTTGGACCGAAGCTGTTGCGTCGTGCCCAGGGTCCGCGACTTGTCTGCATTTCCCTCCCGCCAGCGAAGCACCCATACGTCCGGGCCTTTGCTGCGGGTTTTCCGAACGATCCAGCCATACTGGAACGTCTGACGCTCTTTGGTTTTCATTTGCCGCTTCCTCCTTGTAAGCGGCGCGGATGATGATTCAACGATACCTCTCCCTGCATCGCCGCCGCCAGCTCGGAAATCAGGAATCTCCAGCGTCTGCGCACGCCATTCGTGACAGCATGAGCCGGGATCTTCCCTTCGCGCGCAAGCCGCTTCACCGTGATCGGCGAGTAGCGCAGAAACGCCGCCGCCTCGTCCGGTGTCACAAACGCTTCGGATTCGAATTGAACCGCCATATCCACCTCAGTCGGGTCGCCTGACCGCGATCCGCGACAGCACAGCGTCAGAGTCGTCCGCCTTAACCGGGCGCCGCTTCCTTCAGGGCGTAGGGCAGGGAGGGCAGGGGCTTCGCGCGCAACTGGTCGTTCCAGTCCTTGAAGCCCTCGGGCTCCTGCGCGAGGAAGCGGAGATCGGAGCGGCCAGTCATCTCGACGGCCTTCCTGACAATCTCCGCCAGCTTCCGCCCGTCCGCATCCGCGTCCATCGCGGCGATGATTTCACCGTTCGAGGGCATGCGCGCGGATGCCGAGCGGATCAATTCCGGCTGCTGCGGGTTGGGCTTGCCTCCGATCGACGCATAGCGCGCGTGCTGATCGGGAAAGAGGACGGCATGGCTCAGCGCGTCGATGGCGCTCTCCGTGATCACCAGCCGTTTATCGTCGGGAAACTCGTTCGAGAGCCACAGCGCTTTCGCGCCGCCAGAGGCAAAGCCCGTGAATTCGACATTCTTGAGTTCGTACCCGCTGAGGCCTTCGGCGTCGAAATGCGGGAACACCGCGTTGCCCTTGTCGTCGATGCGAATGCGGCCCGCGAAGCGCTCGTCCGCGATGAGAGAAGCGGGCAGGGCGCGCCGCCGTTCGAGATAGGGATGGCCGTCCGTTGCATCCTGCATCTTCGCGTATGCGGCCTCGACCTTTATGCGGTCCTTTTCGGTTTTGACGAGCACAGGGAACGATGGCACCGCCACCGGAGGCTGGCCGATCCAGGAGCGCAATTCTTTCCGCACCGCGCCGAGGCTCAACCCCTGCCGGAACTGCACGAAATCGATAATCGAGCCATTGTCGCGGTCGTCGCGCACCGAGAAGTACACATAATGGCCATCCATGCCGCGCTTGACGACGATTTTGTCATGGCTCACGGGATGACGCAGGACGGACGTGCCGCGCCAGCTGGCCTTGCGGTCGAGCTGGTAGCCCTGCGATGCCGCATAGGCCCGGAGATCGATATTCGTCTTGAAGCTGTCCAGTTCCGCGTCCATCGGCGCCTTCCTTTCCTGCCGTCCCACGCTTAGCGCGTTTCCGGCGGTTGCGAAAGCAGGAAGCGATGCAAATTGGCCGCGCATTCCGCAAGGACCGCGGCGGTGTAGTGATCGTTGGTCTCGGCGGGCGCCGGGTGCAGCCACGCGCGCACCGCGCCGCTCCGGGCGTTCGCGCGAATCTCCTCGATCGCCGCGACACCGCCCTCGCACAGCTTAAGCAGCGATTCGACCGTCCGTTTTTCAAGCGGACAGGTGGTCGCCATGTGGAGAATCAGGCCAGTCAGCATCTGCCGCGCCGCGGCGTTCCAAAATTCTTCCGAAAACGCGTTGCCCGGCGGTACGATTTCGGATGCGGCCTTCCAGCATTCGGCCGGCAGATCAAGCGGTAGGGGTTCCATGTCAAGTTTGGTCACAGGTTCCTCCCTTCATTCCTCGGTGTATTGCTCAAGCTCCTGCCTCAGGAGCGCGATCGCCCAGGCGATCCGGCCGACGACCCAGCGGTTGACCGGCAGTCCCAGGATGAGGTCGATGACGAACGCGAGCGCCGCGAACACGATCCAGAACGTGCCCACCCTGAAGGTGACGCCCATCGTCGCCCACCAGCAATAAGGCACGAACATCTGGCGGAAGAAGAAGGAGCGCATGAAGGCCGGATAGGTGAGCCCGATCACCCACGCGGTGAGCACCCATCCGCTTCCCCAGGCAATCCAGTCGAAGGCCAGCTCCCGGCCGCCCTTGCGCCGGTAGACCGCGAAGCTCCGCACGACGAACAGCGCCATGGCGAACGCGTGTATCCACTCGGACACGGTCGCGGCGTAACGGCCGAGCCATGTGTGCCCGAGCGGCGTCACCGCGGTCCATTCGCAGGCGAGGACGATCGCGAGCATCGCCAGCAGCGGTTCCGGCTGCAGCAGCCAGGTGTCCGGCCACTCCCCCCGCGCATGATCGTCGGGATCGCGCGCCTCCGACAGCCGCGCGATTTCCTCGCGCAGCCGGTCGTTGATTTCTGTCTGCTCCGCGGCGTTCCGCCGCTCATCCTCGGCTTCGGCTTCCGCCCGCGCCGCGCGTTCTTCAAGCCGCTCGCGTTCCCCGGTATCCGCCCCGCCGAACGCTGCGCCGGCCGCTTCCCAGAAGTGCAGGGGAGGTTCCGATTCCGTGCATTGACGCAGGGCCTGCTGAATTGCGAGTTCGCGCTCGCCGTCCCTGTCTGAATCGAAGAGCCGCACGCGCTTGCGGAAGAGGTCGTAATTGAATGTCTTCGGTTTCGCTCCCGTTGCCGTGGCCATAATTCCTCCTTACGACCGAGTCCGATTCAGCCATTCCGAGACTCAGCGTTTCTTCAATGCCCCGCCACGCCAGAGCACGAGCGCGCTCCCGGCCGGGGCAGGGGACGCGCTGCATTGGGGGTCCGGCGTGCGGCGCGTCGAGACCTCGACGGTCTCCAGCGGCACGCCAATCCATGTCGCGCCGCAACTCGGCCGGCAGACAAACTCTTTGCCCCGCTTGCGCCCGCCGCACACCAAAGACCCGCACGGGCGGCAAAGATTGATCGAACCGTCGCCGCACCAGGGGCAGGGGAACCGGATCGCTTCGATGTCCCCCATCGGCACTTCCTGCGCAGCGGAGACCGAAGCGCCCGTCCCGGCCTTTCGCGGCGGGATCGTGCCGTCGAGCTTTTCCGATGCGAGGTAGCGCAGCTTCCCGCCCGCGATCCTGCGGTACTGCAGCACATAGGCCCTGTTCGTCAGCGCGCAAACGCAGTGGAGTTCCACCACGCTTTCCTGAATTGCCGATACGGCGTTTGCCGCGCGCGGCGCAACGGGGATGGAAACCGCTTTCGGAGGACTGCTCCGCCGCACCAATCGAGGCCTGCCGACAATCTTCTGAATTCCGTGAAATGCCATAATCCCTCCTGATTTTTCCTACCTTGACCTTCCGGCCCACGTTCCGCCGCCCATGCTGCCGCCGCTCCATTCGCTGCGCCCCTCGCGCTCCTGCTGACGCTGGAAATAATCCGGCGCGCGTTCCTTCTCCGCCTGGGGCCGCAGATGCGCCTCGGGCATTTGCGCCCGCGTTGCCTCGTCTTCAATCGAGCTGCGGGTGTATTTCGAAAAATCGGCCATAACCTTCTCCTCACCCGAATAACCGGCCCCACAAGCCGGGCTTTTGGAAATAGGGATTGTCGCGGTACTTGCCGCGAAACTCGCGCAGATAGGGCTTCCGCTTCGCCTTGATTGGCCCGCGCACGTTCTCGCAGAAGACCAACATTTCATCGCTCGCGAGCGCGCCGACTTCATGCGGATGAATCACCGGCCGCACCGCGAGTGCCATGCTGTTGCTGACATGCGGCTCGCCATTCATGGGATCGATCGTGACGCTGCGATTGGCGGTCATCACCTGCGTCACGCCGGCAAGCGTCGACGCGTACTCCCGACTCGCCTGATCGGCAGCACGAAACCACATGGATACACCGCAGCTGATGATCATCTGCCAGTTCTTGCCGAACTGGTTCATGATTTGGGCAACACTTTGGTAAATCGCCCACAGCTGAACGTTGGCTGCTCCCGCGGACATGCCCCAGGCGTCGGTCAGCGCTTTCAGAGGTCCGATCTGCGCCATCTCGTCAATGATCCCGAGCACCGGGGCGCCCTGGCCTTTTGTTCCTTCCTCCAACAAGTCAGAGAGAGCCGCGGCCATAATCAGCCTGAAATAAGCGCTGCAGACATCGAGCTTATTAAGCGGCAAGCACACATAGACCGTGATCCCGCGCCTGCGCTTGAGATCGCGGAAATTGAAGTCCGACGCCTTCAGGCTTTCGGCGATCGCTTCGTTGCCGATAAAGCCCGTGCAGGTATCGGCCGTGCTGACGATGCTGTTGAGTTCCTTGCTCTCCTTCGCATCCACCGCGGCGAAGCGCGCAAGCTTCTGCCGCATATAAGGATCGGGCAGGGACATGCATTCGCGGCAGAATTCGAACACCGAATGGCCGTTCGCGCCGGTGATCACGTTGCGCACGGCGACGAGGTTCTTGTCAGTCGCCGCGCCGAACTTCGCGAGCGCCGCGATGACGCCGGAGATCAGCATCCGCGCGCTCATGATCCAGTGGCGCTCCGACCCGGCGAGATCGTCCGGGCAGATCGCCTCGGCCAGTTTGTCGCAAGTAGCGTGAAACGATAAGGACGACGAATCGAGAATGGAGAGCGGATTGTAGCGCGCCTGCTTTAATCCGTTGAGATGTTTGCCGAGAATTCCGAACGGGTTCAGCACATACACATCGCCGAATCGTTTCCGGAAATGGCCCGTGATCGCACACAGCTCGGCTTTACTGTCGACGACCAACAATGAGTATTTGCGGCTGAGCGACAAGATCGCTGACGTAAGTACGGTCAGTTGCTTTCCGCTTCTCGCCGGGGCGATTAAGGCCAGATGGGACGCGCCGCCGTAACGCAGCACCTTGCCGCTCTGCGAAAACCCGATGCGGATTCCCTTCTTGCCGAAAAGACCGCCGCGCTTCAGCTCATCATCGGTCGCAAAGTCGCCCCCCGCCTGCGTCTTCTCGGGCGTGAATTGATAAGCGGCAATGACGCGTTTACGCTGTTCGACCCTTGCGTGATGATTAAGCCATCCGGCCGCAGCGAAGCACGCGGCGAAGAATCCGAGAATGAGCAGTACCGCCATGCCGCCCTCCTTTTGAGAGCTACAGCCAGCCGTTCGCGGCGAGAAACGCGCGCTCTGTGTCGCGCAGTTCCGCCGATTGCAAAACCTGCCGGAGCATCAGACGGAAATCCGGCGACCGCTCGGCATAACGCGTCAGCGCTTCGCCGACGATGGCGAAGACGCGGGCGTCCATCTTCTCTTTCCGCTTCTGCTGCCGGACCTTCTCGGCGGCGATGGCCGCTTTCAGCGCCGCTTCGCGCTGCCGCAGCGCTTCGAGCCGTACATTCCCGTTTGTGCCGTGATCACTCGCCATCGGCGCTCCCCCTTCCTGCCGTCCCGCCGTCATCTTCCCAGCGGCAGAGTGCGGCCTGCTGCTCGGTTGAATCGATATTGTTCGGCGGCGGAAAATCGAACGGCAGCACCATCTGCCGGTTGTCGTGCGCGATTTTGGTTGTCTTAACCTTGTCAGTGCCGTGCATTGCTGACGCTCCCTTCACGCGTAAAAGCCGTCCGCCTGATCGTGCGGATTCCGGCAGAAACCCCGATCCGTCTCGGCGACAAAACAATTGCTCTTAGGCTGGGTTTCGGCTTCTGTT
Organism: uncultured Acidobacteriaceae bacterium; assembly: GCA_963743135.1. GTDB lineage: Bacteria > Acidobacteriota > Terriglobia > Terriglobales > Acidobacteriaceae > Silvibacterium. The sequence continues at coordinate 69,791 of CAVUON010000005.1, read as the reverse complement.
TCGGGAAGCCGGACCGGAACCTCGAACCCTACAGAATGCGAGGCGCGCACAACCGCCGCCGAGACTGCCGACTTCGGCCTCTGCGTTCCCCAATCCGCTTTGTGTTGAATCAGCATAATGCAGTAATGGTCCAACGACCATTTACGATAATTAAAAATACCACTGATCATTTGCAATTAGCAAGGGATTTGGACGGATTATGATAATTAAATGCAGACGCGACGGAAGACTAAATCCTCGGCGAACAAATCCAAGGCCGCAGGAATTCGACCGCAACAGATTCATGCGAATGAACTTGCCAGTGACGCTGAACCGGCCATTCTTCCCGCGCCGCCGCCTGGTTTCGATATTTCAAAATCTCTTCAGGAACTCGCCGCCATCAGATCGGGGAAAAAGCCTGAGCCCAGGCCGCGTGGAGAGATCGGGACTGAAACCTGGCCTGAGCAGCTCGCCCGAATGGCAGCAGAACAGCTTCTGAAGAATCTAAGGATTTCTCCTGAATCGTTCAGCGCGTTGACCACTCCACAGAAGCAGAGCCGTTTGTCCGCGTTCTTCGATGTTTTCACCCTCGACAAAATTCGCGAAGTCCTCGAACACATCACGGATAGCGCTAATTTTGCCAACTACGTGACCAGAATGAAGCCAGCCGGTATCCCTGTGTTCGACGACTTAAAGAAAAGGGACGACATTGTGGGGTCCGTCCATATCGGCGAGGTCAGGGCGGCATTTATCAGGCAAGTGGGGCAATTGTTTTCCAACGAATTTGCAATCAGCCCCGCCCCCTTCGCAGACGTATTGGTCCTGCTGCAAAGCTTGGCCGAGGAGAGAACTTCGTCTAACATCGGGCCTCCCGAAGTGGAAACCCATGGCCCGACAATGGTTGAACAGGACGACAAGGTTCTCATCAAAGATGGCGTCCGTTACCGGCCTCTGCCACTAGCCGCACAATTGGCCCAAGCCCCCCGGCAAACAGTACTCAATTGGATCAAGAACAAGACCGAATTCTCCGGGCGTCCACTGCAAAGCTACTACCTCGCGCCCGTAGATCGATATTTTGTCAGCGAAGAATCCATTCAGAGAATTGCGAACCGTTTTGTTAAGTGGCCGTCGCAGAAACCGGCTGGGCGCGTCACCCTTGGTGAAACGAAGGACAAGAGCGGCTTCCTGACGATGTCCGATGCCGCACGGATCATCGGGATATCGCCTCGTACCATGTGGCTTTGGGCAAGTCAGGATAAAGCACCGACAAGCAGACCGCTGGATGTCGTCAAATGCACGACATCGGATCATTTCTATATCCTGGAAAAAAATGTGCACGAATTAAAAAAGCTCGTTCCGAAATCAGGTCTCCAACGTGGCCGACGATCTCAGGTCGCTCCTCATCCTTGATACTGATTATCGCTGCTGCGTTTATTATCTCCTATTTGCCATTAGACCATTCATGATATTATCTGGACATGGCATCTCGGAACCGACTTCCGGTTTCGTCTGTTCTTTCGCATGACCCGGTGCGATTGTCCGCAAAGTGCCCGTCACGGTCCGGTTTTCAGATATTCGTAGTTGCATCCTTTGCCGGTATTGGCCTTGCGCCCTCGGCATTCTTGCCCCGACGTTCATCTACGCACTTTCCTGACCGCCTCCTGCGCCAATTGCCGGGCTTTGTCGTGCATCGCGGCGTATGTCACCGTGTCCGCCATTTCTTGCCTTCTGTTTTTCCGGCTTGCATAGTCGCAACCAACCACGATGCAAATTCTGGCGCATCCGGCGCGCCTGTCCAGAGGTGGGTTCTCGCAATTTTGTTGCGTTCCGGGTCCCTGCCCATAACGCAGACAAAATTACTGCGATCCCGCTCCGCGCTCTGGACATTCCCGCCCTGTGGGATGCGCTTTGGACTTTGCATCGGTTGCGATCATGCAGCCGTTCAACCCAAAAGGAGAACATCATGTCCGACACACGTAAACCCGCCGCGAAACTCAGCCTGTATCCTGTATCCGCCGCGATCTGGCGCAACCAGAATCCGAAGGGCGTCTTCTACAGCGTCACCTTCGAGCGCAGCTACAAGGACGAGGCCGGAAAGTATCAGACCTCTTCCACCTTCAACGCGAGCGACCTGCTCACGCTGTCGAAACTTGCCGACCAGGCCGATACGAAAATCCGCGAACTCCGCGCCGCCGACCGGCACGCCGGACAACAGGACGAAGAAGCAGCTTAGTCATCGCCGCATTTCGGGGCAGGGCGCTCATCACGCCTTGCCCCTTTTTTTTGCCAAACAACATCGCGACGCCGAAAGAGCAGCCGCGTATGCAGCAGCACACGGAGCCCTGGCGACCACCCGGCACAAAACGCCGCCGGATTCGATTGTTGCTCGTTCGCGCAATTCCGTTTCCTTCCTGCTGCCCCTGCTGCGATTCGGATGCGGAACGATATGCGAGTCGGGCGCATTTTTATTTGCGGCGAATCAAATTCTCGATTCCATTCGCCTCATGGTTGATGCGAATATCAGCGGCAGCAAGTTGTGCGCGTGTGACACGCGCCACGCCTCCGGAAATTTCCTTTCGGAAATTTCGGCGGCTCAACTTGGCAAGGGGCAGGGCTTCGCCCCTCCCCGTTGCATCCCCTCCCATGTGCCGCAGGCGGCAGCGGAAACCGTGCCCGTTTCCGCGCCATTCGGCTTTATCCGCGTTGTCGCGTTTCGCGCATGGGCGGTGCGCCCATGACGGCGAACGACAACACGCAGCCGCCGCTCGCCAGGCGGAGTGGCAGCCAGAAGCGCGTGCGCTCGCGCAAGATTCCCGTCGCCTGCGACGACGAGGAATATTTCAAGATCGACGGCCGCGCGCGGGAAGTCGGGCTCAGCCGCCCGAGCTTTCTCCGCGCCTGCGGCCTTGGAACCCCCGGTCCGCGCGCGCGGCGTAGCCCACCTGTGAACGCCGAGGCGCTCGGACGCGCGACGGCGGCCTTGAACAAGGTGGGCAGCAATCTGAATCAGATTGCCCATGTCCTGAACGCCGGAGGCACCAGCCTCACGACGCGGGAATGCTTCGCCGCCCTGGCCGAAGTTCGCGCCGCTTTGGCCCGAATTCTGGAGATATTGGGGCGCAAGGACCGCCTATGATTTCCAAAGGCACGACCCACAACAACGGGGCGAGGCTTGCTACTTATATGGAGACCAGCCAGGACGGGCAGCGCGCCGAATTGTGGGAGCTGCGCGGTTTTGCGGCGACGACTATAAAAGACGCCTTCCGCTGCATCGACGCCATGAGCAGGGCGACAAAAGCCGAGCAGCCTTTCTTCCATGTGCAGGTGCGGAACCGGGAAGGGGAGACGCTCACGCGCCAACAATGGGAAGAGGCCGCCGACCGGATCGAGCGGATGCTTGGCCTCACCGGCCAGCCCCGCGCCATAGCGTTCCATACCTACGAACGCAACGGCGACGAGCACATGCATGTCGCCTGGAGCCGGATCGATCAAAACACGCTGACCGCGATACCGCTGCCCTTCTTCAAGCAGCGGCTCAAGAAAATCAGCCGCGAGCTGGAATTGCAATTCGGGCTGCAGCCGGTGACAAGCCGGCGCCCCGACAGGATCAAATACGCGCCGACCCGCGCCGAGGAAGAACAGGCAAGGCGTCTCGGCCTCGGCCCGCATGAAGCCCGCAACACCATCCGTTCCTACTACGAGCGCTCCGACTGCGGAGCCAGCTTTCAGGCGGCTCTGGAACACGAGGGGATGATCCTCGCCAAAGGCGAAAAGCGCGACTTCGTCGTCATCGACCGCGAAGGTGGACTCCATGCGCTCGGCAAGCGCATTCTCGACGACACGGCCTCAAAGATACGCGCGCGGCTCTCGGATCTGTCGCGGGACGACCTGCCGTCCGCCGTGATGGCGCAGACGTTCATCCGGGAGCAGGGGCGGCAGGAAAAGAAGGAGCGGCAACAGGCCAAGCCCGAGCCGACATGGGATCGGGACCGCGACGACCGCAAATGGCAGGATGCCGTCATCAATGCCGCCATCGACAAGGAAACCATTGAGCGGAAATTTGCGGAGCCGGAGCAGCGGCAGGGAAGGGCGGGCAGCAGGAAAAAGGAAAGCACACTGCGGACACGGATGCCGGAGCCTGTGAGGGCATCGGCGAAGCGGCGCTTTGCCGCCGCCGGGAAGGAGACGACGCGCGACCGGAAATCGAAGATTCCCGGCAGGGCCGCGACGACCACACTTAACACCGCCGCGCGAACCATCGGCAAAACCCTGGACGTTGCCAGCGATGCCTTCGCATCTCTGTTTGCGCCTACGCCGACACCGCAACAATTGCGCGAAGGCGAACGCATCAGAGAAAAGCGCGAGGCCGAAGCCGAGGACGTAATCGACTTCACCCGCTACACCGCCGAGCTGGCGCAACAGCGGCAGCAGGAACAGGACCTGGAGACCGCGCGACAGCGACAGCGCGATACACACGGACGAGAACGCTGAGAGCCGCGAAACTCGGGAACCTCGCGGCGATGACCGAAGTCCCAAGCAGTACCGGAAGGCCCTTCGTTTATCTCGAATACTCAGGGAACAATTCCGGAAACTTGCATCGGCACTGACGCGCCATACTCCGGAGCCGACACAAAGCAAGCGCGTCGGGGAAACACGCGGAGCGTTCAAACGAGCTGCAGCGGAGTTCGCCCGTCGCGCCGTCCCACTCCCGGAAGCAGCCTATGCCGCCATTGCGTTCCTTTCGGAAACGCTGGATTGGCTGAACCCGTGGCACCAAGACACGATCAGTTGCGGCGAGATCGATGAGGAGATTCATGCTTCGGAACCGAGTCAATTCATTCACCACCTCTAACGCAGGAGCCCGCCGATGACCGACAGCAAAGCACCGACGCACACCGCCTTCGCCCTGAAACGAGAAGGCAAGAAGTATGGCCGCTGGCTTGATATCGGCAGCGCCAGGCAGGAGAGCACCGGGGTCATTCATCTTTTCCTCGACCGGTTACCCATCGGCGGATTTAACGGCTACGCCTATTTGGCCCCAATCGGCGAACAACCGCCGCAGTCCGAGCCGGAGCGGCCCGGCGATCCTTCCGAAATCGAAAACGCTTAGCTTTCGCCGCCTTCGTATCTTGCCGCCCGACAAATAACCCATTACCGGCAACAACCTACCTGTGAATTCTTTCCGTTTGGCGAGCGTGCGCGGGAGTGCTAGGCGTGGATTCCTTCCGGTTGAATTTGATGGTTCCTTTATCAACTTCCGCGACAGGTCCCCATGCCCCACGATCTCATCCCCCCCGAATTCTCCCTGAACGACAGCGATGCCGACGACGCCCTCGACCAACCACCGCTGCATGATGAAAAAGAATCGCCGCTCCTCGCGGCGATGAAGAAGGCGGGGAGCGCACTTGTCAAAGCTGCAAAGCGCGCGACACGAAAACCCGTGCTGGCGGCAATGCTGGCGGCTGGTGCCATGCTCTGCGCACCCCACGCGGCGAAAGCCCAATGTCCCGATTACTTCTACGCCAATGGACTTGCGTACGCCGTCGGCGACGGAGGGGCTTGCGGACCGATGCTGGGCAATCCTGGCGACAGGCCAGGCGCATCCCCCGCAGGCGATCCGGTCGATGTGGCCACCGGCAACGTTTTCCTGCATGTCGTGGATTACACGACGGCGGGGCCGAATCCGTTGCAACTCATCCGCTACTACAACAGCCTGGCTGAGTTCACAGGCGTCAACACTCTGGCCAACACGCTTGGCAGCTACGGCGTGGAGGCTCCGGTCGGCAATCAGACCGGGCCTGCGGCCATGAACTGGCGCACGAACTACGACCGCTATCTGCAATTCACGTCGAGCGGCGGCAGTTACACGCAGGTCATCGCCGAACGTCCCGACGGGCAGCAGATTACCTTTACGCTGAGCGGCAGCACATGGGTTCCGCCGACCGACCAGGACTACACACTCACGCAATCCGGCTCGACCTGGACGCTTAAGGACCATAACGACACGCAGGAAAGCTACACCGACAGCGGCTCGGGCTGGGCGCAGATGAACACCATCACCACCCGCAACGGCTATCAGCAGTCGCTGACCTATAGCGGCACATATTCGGCTCCCGTCCAGATTGGGGGCACCAACACCACCTATTACCCGTCCTTGCTCCAGTCGGTAACGGATTCCTATGGCCGCAGCCTTAGCTTCACTTACAACGCGAACAACACGCTTGAAAGCGTTTCGACGCCGGACAGCCTTGTTGTCGGCTACGGTTACACCTATTACGGCACGGGCAGTTATTACTCAGGCAATGCCGGTTATCTCCTGACCTCGGTTTCGTACAACACGAGTCCCGCGACCAGCCAGACCTATACCTACACCCTGGACTCGGGATGGCCCTATGAGATCGATCACATCACCGACGAGAACGGCAACTTGGCGGTGCAGTGGTATTACAACGCCGCCGGTGAAGCCACCTACAGTCAGCAGGGTGATGTGGCCAATGGTACGTCATTCAGTTTTGGCAACGATGACACCACCGTAAGCAACGCCTATGGCGTCACCGACACCTACAACTACAGCATTCTGAACGGCGTCCAGAAAATAGGCTCCATCTCGCGCGCGGCGACCGCGAACACGGCGGCGGCGAGCGAGTCGTTTAGCTTCGACGCCAACGGTTTCCCTTCGAGCGTCACCGACTGGAACAGCAACACGACGAATTTCACCAACAACAGCTACGGCAATCCGACCTCGATCACGGAAGCCTATGGCAGCGGGGTCGCACGAACGACCTCCATCGATTATGACGGCACATGGGTTCGTCTGCCCGCGACGATCACGACGACGGGGCTCACGCGCGCCTTTACCTATGACGGCAGCGGCAATCCCTCGACGATGACGGATACGGACACCACCAGCGGCAGCACGCCCTACAGCACCAACGGCCAGACGCGCGAGACGCAATGGACCTGGAACGGCACCGGCGAAATGCTGACCGTCCAGTTGCCGCGCACGGACACGACCGTCAAATACACCCTGACCTGGAGCAGCGGGGCGCTCACGAGCATCACGGACCCTGTCGGCAACGTCACCAGCATCACGTCGTCCACTGGCGGCGGCTATCCCCAAACCATCGTCGATCCGAACAGCGTGACGACGACGCTCGGTTGGGACACACGCCTCAACCTCAACACCGTGACGGTGGACCCGAGCGGCGGGAATTATGTCACGACCTATACCCACGACCCGGCGAACAACCTTACGGCGATCCAATGGCCAGACAGCTCGGGGCTCACTCTTACCCGCGACACCGCGAACCGGCTGACGAACATCACGGATGTTCCCGGCAATTCGATCAACCTGACGCTCGACGCGCTCGGGGACGTGACGGCGATGAATGTCAAGAATGCGGGCAACGCCACCCAATACTCGCGCTCGGCGACGTTCGACAAGCTCGGACGCAAGCTCACGGATTCGGACGGCGACTTGAACACCACGAGCTTTACCTGGGACCCGAACAGCAACCTGACAAGCGTCACCGATGCGCTCTCCAACACCTGGAACCTTACCTACGATGCGCTCAACCGGCTTGCGACGCGGGTTGACCCTTCGCCGGGCGGCACGACGACCCTCACCTGGGACGCGCACAACCGCCTCACGAACGTGCAGGACGCGAACGGCAACAGCACGTCCTATGTCCGCGACGGGTTCGGCGAGGCCATCGGCATCACCAGCCCCGACACCGGCTCGACCGTCCTGCGTTACGGCAAAGACGGCGACCTGCGGCAGAAAGTGTTCGCGGGCGGCCAGACGGCGAACCTCACCTACGACGCCGACGACCGCAACCTCACGATCTCATTCCCGTCCGACAGCACGCTCAACATCTCGAAGACGTATGACCAGTCGGGCCACGGCGACGGCAAGGGACGCCTGACGAGCGCGACCGACCAGGCGGGCAGTCTCTCGCTGACTTACGACGAGCGCGGCAATATCACGAACGAGAGCCGCGTCATCACCAGCGTCGGGACGCTGAGCACGGCGACGACGTTCGACGCCAACAACAACATCAGCAGCATCACCTATCCTTCGGGCACCGCCGTTGACTACACCCGCAACAGCATGGGCAGGGTTACCGGCATCGCCGCGACACCGCCGGGAGGATCGGCCACGACCATCGCCAGCGGCATCACTTATGAACCCTTTGGGCCGGTGAACGGGCTCAATTACGGCAACGGCGTGACGGGCTATTACGTCTTCGACAACGCCTACAACACCTATATGCGGGAGGATTACGTCAGCGCCGACATCATGAATTTGAGATATGCCTATGACGCGCGCAACAGTCTGCACACGATCACCGACAGCGTGAACGCGGCCAACAGCCAAACCCTGACCTACGATGCGCTCGACCGGCTAAGCTCGGCCACGAGCGCCACGGGCGGCTACGGCACTTATGGCTGGACGTGGGACGCCAACTCCAACCTCGCCACGCAGACCATCAACAGCGTTGTCACAACCGCCAGCCTCAACAGCGGCAGCAACCAGTTGGCAAGCCTCGCCGTCACGGGCGGCAGCACCACGACCGTGGACACGACATCCAACGGCAATATCGCGGACTTCAAGATCGGCGGCACGGCGATCACGAGCTACGGCTACAACCAGGCGAACCAGATGGCGTCGGCGACCGGCAGCCTCGGGTCGTCCGCCACCTATGAATACGGCCTCGCCGGACAGCGGCTTCTGAAAACGCCGTCGAGCGGTTACCCGATCACGTATCAGTACGGGCAGGCGGCGAAGGAACTGCTCGCCGAAAACGATCTGCACAGTGGGCAGACGGCGGACTACATCTACATGGACCCTGGCCGCGACAGCCGCCCGATAGGGCAGGTGGACCCGACCAGCGGCAACGTTTATTACACCCACACCGACCGGCAGGGAACGCCGCAACTGCTCACCGACGGCAGCGCCAATGTCGTCTGGAGCGCGGCGTACAACCCGTTCGGGGATACCTCATCGTTCAGCGGCACGCTCACGACGCAGAGCCTGCGCCTCCCCGGCCAATACTTCGATCCCGAGACCGGCAACAACCACAACGGCTTCCGCGATTATTCGGGTACGCTGACGAGGTACGTACAAAGTGATCCTATCGGCCTCCGCGGCGGGATGAATACGTATCAATATGTGCGGGGCAATCCGTTCAAGTACACCGACAGGTTGGGCTTGGACCCGAACAACGGAGGGTCGTGTCCAAGCGGTAATGGCGGAGGACCTGCGGCAGGAGCGGCCACAACCGGAGGCGGGATGTGTATGCCCTCTGCCAACAATCCCCCCCAACAACCCTCTCTCAATAACAATGATAACAACTCGCCTAACCTCGACGATTGTATAGAACAGTGCTCTGATCTAGCGCTGCCGACAAATGACTATGGAGTGAATTTTCAGCGGTGTTTGCAACAATGTATGGGTACCAACGATTGGCCCGATTGGAGTCCATATTTCCCTTCCTCTTATCCTCCGACCTTTCTGCCACCAATTCCCTCTGCTCCAGGTGGAGGTGGAGACCCATTCAAATGGATGCATCCCGATGTGTCTCATAATCCCGTGATGTAGGGATCATTATCTGATAGAAGTTCGATATTGTTCCTAAACTACGGGAGTAGCTCATGAAGAAAGACATAGCAACCAAGCTCGTCGCAGTGATGAGCGACATCACCACACAACTGGACGATTCCGTCCGGATGGTCATGGACAATTCCGAGGAAGAAGAATTCAAAAAATACCGGCGGGCTGCGGGTAAAGTCATGGGTTATATATTTGCTGAAATCATGACGCCGCTGTTCACGGAATACCCGGAATTAACTCCAGACGGACTTAAAAAAGACAACACAAGACAGCCACCCTTATAGGCGTTTAGCATGAGAGGTCCAAACCCGGCGCGCTGCGCGCGCAGCGGCAGCCGCCTCCGGCACCTATGGCTGGACGTGGGACGCGGTGAACAACGTCCAGACGCAGACGATTAACAGCACGACGACGACCTTCAGCCAGAACACCGGCACGAACCAGCTTGCGAGCATGGTGACGGGAGCGACCACGACGACCGTGGACACGACATCCAACGGCAATATCGCGGACTTCAAGATCGGCGGCACGGCGATCACGAACTACGGCTACAACCAGGCGAACCAGATGGCGTCGGCAACCGGCCCGCTCGGCGCGTCCGCCACCTATGAATTCGGCCTCGCCGGACAGCGGCTTCTGAAAACGCCGTCGAGCGGCTACCCGATTACCTATCAATACGGTCAGGCGGCGAAGGAACTGCTCGCCGAGAACGATCTGCACAGCGGCCAGACGGCGGACTACATTTACATGGACCCTGGCCGCAACAGCCGCCCGATAGGGCAGGTGGACCCGACCAGCGGCAATGTCTATTACACCCACACCGACCGGCAGGGTACGCCGCAGGCGGTCACCGACAGCGGCCAGAATGTCGTCTGGAGCGCGCAGTACAACCCGTTCGGCGACACGTCGTCGTTCAGCGGCACGCTCACGACGCAGAGCCTGCGGCTTCCGGGCCAGTATTTCGACCCCGAGACCGGCAACAACCACAACGGCTTCCGCGATTATGCGGGGACGCTGACAAGGTACGTGCAGAGTGACCCCATCGGCCTCGGCGGCGGGATGAACACGTTCCAGTATGTTCGCGGAAATCCGTTCAAGTACACCGACAGGTTGGGCCTTGATCCGGGTCCGGGTGGATGTGGCCCTGCGGCAGCGGGAGCGGCGACTACGGGAGGAAGTTGCCCGGCCCCGCCGCCACCGCCGCCAGCACCAGACGGCGGGTTTCCCTGCACAGCCTCCCTCCCATTTGGTCTTGGACCACCCCTTGCAGTTGACCCCACCGACATGGTTTTATATGGCGGCCTAAGGGTCATAGGTGGAGACGTCAGTTTCGTTGCAGGGGGCCTGACGATTTATGGAACCCTTTTTGTTGGAAGATTTTTTCCGCCGGGGCCTGGAACTGTGCAGATCATGGCCCTGACAGGTTATGGAGAAGCACAAATGGCGGGAGGCTTGTCCAACATTGCAGGAGGAATGCAGGAGATGATTGATGGAGCAACTGGCTGTAACAGTGGTCCTTCATAAACTAAGCTCGGGAGGTAGCCAGAACGCCCTCCCGTAACCTTAAACTCGACAGCCTGACCATGCACATATTCTCCGATTACGCGATCCTCTTCCTTCTGTATTGTGCAGTTACGCTTATTTTCTATATATGGCTACTTGGCCAAAAAGCGGGGGCTTCAGCTCCAGAGGTAGTTGTTGCTAACTTCTTACCACTCTTCATTATTCCGGGACCATGGGAATACCACTATTTCCGTTGGGCCAAACGTAATAACAAGCCCTATCGCAAATTACTTGCGTTGTTTCGTCCAGCATTATTACTACTTACGATTCTCGCCTGGATTGGTGGATGGCAGATCGTTCTTTGATTTCCCCGTCCGCTAAAGGGTAAATTTCGGGACGACTTGCGAACCCGCTAAAGACGCGCGCTTGCGCGTCCCGAAACTCTGTCCGAAAATGATGGCATGAAAAAGCCGTATCCGAGCCGTGCAGACGACAAGTGGGAACATGCGCTGACGAGGCCGCTCACTCGCCGCACACCCTACGAAACCATCGAACTGATGCGCGGCGACCTTTTCGAGCTTCTCGACCTGCTGACCACGCCTTTCTTCGATCACCCTGAAAGCCACGCGGCGAACAACGCCGACATCCAGCGCGTCGCCGACCGGCTGAAGGAGTTGACGCCGTACCGGGACCGGGCCGCGCGAGTGGCGCTGAAGGCCGGGCGCATCGACTACGCCTGCAACATCGACCCGGACGATGACGGCCCCGGCCCGAGCTGTGGCCCTTTCTCGATCAAAGGATGGGAAGAGCTGCAGCGGCAATGGGAGCAGGCACGCCGATGAAATACGGCCACGCCTGCGTCTCTCACCGATGATCGGCCCGCAAAATAGAGCGGTCGATTTTTCGGCGCTCTGAAACCCGCGCAATCCGCCGTTTCGCGAGCCGTGGACACGCCGCAATTTAGGGTGTGCCCTTTCCTGCATGAGCAGGGGTGTCTATTTCTGGCTGTCAAAATCGCGCTTGCGCGCCGCGAAAGCCTGTCTCAGAATGCGCGCATGTCGCAGCCGCCAATAGACCTCGACTACGTCAACGACAACCTACCCATTGAATATCAAATCGGGGTTATTCTTCGTTGGGCCGAACAATGTGGTTTTCCGAATGTCGCCGCTACGCTGCAGCGCGCGCTCGATGAGTTGGAAGAACGGAAGCGGATCGAGGACCACTGACAATCAGCGATTTAACATAATCACGATTTTGGTTTCGCATCTAAGGTACTGAAGTTAAACAGATAAATTGTCATAAGATATCTTATGCGACTTCTCTTTATAAGAAGCAATTAGAAACTTCCCCCCCGACACGCAAAATGAACCTGTATGCGAGACGATTACGCAGTTCGCGCGCGTGGTATAAGATCTGCGACGAGGATGAAAAGATAACCCGCAGCCCTAACGGCTCCATACAGATGCGCGATGCACGGCAGGTGAATTCGTCGAAGAATGCTCGGTACAGGTCTGGACTCCAGGCCAGCCCAGGGACATAATAAGGATGCGGAGGGCGATCGATTGCCGCAGCAAGAAGTATTTTTCGAGCAGAAAACTGGCGACCGACGTGTTGAGGTTTTGAAAACCTACGATCGGTCGTATGCGCGCGAGGTATTCAAGAGTATTGACGAAGAAGCCCGCGAAGCTCTTGCGGAAGCTCTCGAATTGAGGAAAAACTATGCGCCGGAGGACATTCCCGACCCTAATGGAAGCGACTATGACGACTTTCTGTGGGAGGAACTGTGTGAGGCAGCACGGGAAGATGTGCGGAGCGATCCAAGTCTCTACTCTTTCTTTGTCGTCTCCGAGGCCAGAGCCGCTAAAAATGAGGAACTCTACGTCTCTCCGGACTGGCCGAGCGCCGAAACATACGCGAAAAGACGCATAGCTGGTTCGCAGTCCACTCTTGTTCCTTGACTCATCCCTTTTTTTCAATTGGAGCGCCTTCGTCATTCTTAGAAGGACATGCGCCATGTCTCCGGCTGGAGATTGCCTGCTTGTTCCAATGGCGGCGCGATCATAAAGATCCGGGGTATTGTGGCGAACAGATGAACGCGATAAATCCGCCAGTCAGCTGGGCGCTCGTTAGCAATGGCGCATTCATTGCGGGTCACAAAGAATGGAGTCCGCGCCGATCCGTTCGTGGTTTTGACCTCTAACAGCCGCTCTCGGCCGGTCGGATCGAACGACAGCACGTCGTATCCCGCGCCATCTCCTTCTTCTGCTGCAATCCATCGGACTTTTCGCGCTAGGTCAGAGCGCGCGGCGTCGCTCAATCGCCGGCGTTCAACGTCTAAGACAAACTCCTCCCCCGCCCGTCCAAGTGCCCGGTTCCTGTGGTCCCTTTCCACGGGGTCAAATTTCCGGACAAGGCGCTGCAATCTCTCTGGAATCTTTTCCTGGACGGCTATGAGCGACGGCGGCGCGACAAACACCTCCGCCGACGAATGTGTCACTGCTGACGAGGCCGAGACCGGCTCAAGCAATTCTGGATGCTCACTGAGGTAACGGTCGATCGCATCGAAGATGGCGTTCTGGTAATTCCTCTTGGGCTTGTATCCGGGAATCCACGGCATTCCCAACTCATCCAAGACGGCCGAGATGTTCTGGTGCTTGAACTCCACTGAACGGTGCGTCCGCCCGATAATTGCCATGAGGGCCTTATTATGCTTCGCTTTAACATAGGGTTGCCCGGAAAGTTCGGATTTGAGCATGGCAAAATAATCGGCGACGATCGCATCGAGTTCGTCGCTCTGCCAATCTGTCCCGATCTTCGCGTCATCAGCCATCATTATTAGCCGAACCCAAACGGTGTCCACGAGATTAGCTTGCAATGTATGCGCCTTGCAATTCCCGTCGCAGAGACTCCAATCCGCCCTTCCCGGCTGCTTTTCACCTAAGCGTTGTTTGATAGGCTGTCCGCCGTTGCGTGGAATGAAGGCGATGAGGGATCGAGAATGCTAAGCGGGTTGTAGCGCGCCTGCTTCAGCCCTGCGAGGTGCTTCGGCAAAATGCCGAGCGGGTTCGGCACATATGCATCACCGAAGCGTCTCCGGTCGTGGCCTGTAATGGCGCACAGCTGTCCTTTACTTTCGATTATCCCGGATTGAGCCGCCGTTACCTTAATTGGTACCTTGATTTCCACCGGCTGGCGTGTTGTACCTAAGAACGCCCCCGCTCCATCCGATTGGCCGGTGAAACTGAACCAGACATGCAATCCGTTCTCTCCACATTAGAGCTCTGCGCCGGAGCCGGCGGGGAAGCTCTGGGCCTTGAACAGGCTGGAATCTGCCACGCGGGACTCATCGAGCTGGACACGCACGCTTGCGCCACCCTCTTGCTCAACCGCCCGAAATGGAATGTGCTCGAACGCGATCTTTTCAAATTCACTGATGCTGTTGCTTTCCAGGGCGTCGACATTGTTTCAGGCGGACTCCCCTGCCCGCCCTTCTCCAAAGCCGGCAAACAGCTCGGGAAGAACGATGAGCGCAACCTGTTTCCCGTCGCCATTGACATCATCGACCAGCTCCGCCCTCGCGCGGTGATGATTGAGAACGTGCGTGGCATACTGGACGCGGTTTTTGATGATTACCGCACCCACATTGCCGGGAAGCTTAAGAAGCTTGGATACAAGACCGATTGGAAGCTTCTGAATGCGTCGGATTACGGCGTGCCACAGCTCCGTCCCCGTGTCGTGTTTGTGGCCATCAAAGACAGCTACGCCGAGAAATTCGATTGGCCCCAGCCGCACAAAGTGCCGGCAATGACCGTGGGGGAATGCCTTTATCCAATGATGGCGGCCAATGGCTGGAAAGGCGCTAGAGCCTGGAAGGCAAGAGCAGATGAAATCGCTCCCACTATTGTCGGCGGCAGCAAGAAGCACGGCGGCCCAGACTTGGGACCCACCCGCGCCAAGAGTGCGTGGGCTGTACTTGGAGTGAATGGCCACACTATTGCGGAGGAAGCGCCGGCGAAAGATTTTGTCGGTATGCCCCGTCTCACTGTCCCGATGGTTGCAAGGCTTCAGGGATTCCCGGACGAATGGAAGTTTTCGGGGAAGAAAACCAACGCCTACCGGCAGGTCGGTAATGCCTTTCCCCCTCCTGTAGCTTTTGCCGTTGCCAGCAAAATCGTCGAAGCCTTGACAGCGGTCCGGCTTCGCAAGGTGGCCGGATGACCATTTTGCCACCGGAGCCGCCACCGCAAGGGATCAAAGACTCCAAAGCATTTTTCGCCGCGGCACGTCGTACCTTCCATGCGGCGCTCTTGAGCCGCGTTCTCTTCACCAATGACAAGGGCGTGCCAGCCAATGCGGATAGTGGCAGCCGCGCCAGCATCGCAATCGCAAAAGGCATCATGAGCCGGCTCGGTGAGGAGATTCAAGGCGAACGGCTTGCCGGTCAGATGTCGGGGCGCGAGTTCGAGGAGATTGTTTGCAGCTTCATCGACGAAACATTCAAGCAGCTCTCTCATCTGCGTCCGGGACTTTGGACGGTAGAACAGATTACCGCAAGGAACCAAGCCATCCTCGCCCGTTTTGAGCAGTATGCGCATCTCGCGGCTCTTGCGCGTGCAGCTGCCAAAGATCCTGAGTTGAAGACTGCGCTCGGGAATGATTACACTATCGCTCCCGACATTGTCGTAATCCGAAATTTGGAATCCGATGCACGGATCAATACACCGCGAGAGCTGGTGGACGAATCTGTGAGCCGTCATGCAAGCTTGCGCGAGTCGAATGGCGGTCTGCCTATTCTTCACGCCAGTATCTCTTGTAAATGGACGATGCGGAGTGACCGGGCGCAGAATGCCCGCTCCGAGGCCCTGAACCTGATTCGAAACCGGAAAGGCCGGCTCCCTCACGTAGTCGTAGTGACTGGAGAGCCGACCCCGGGCCGATTATCTTCTTTAGCCCTTGGCACCGGCGATGTTGACTGTGTCTATCACTTCGCCCTGCCGGAACTCATCGACTCCGTAAAAGAGCACGATCAGGATGATACGGTCGAGTTGCTCAAAATTATGATCGAGGGCAACCGTCTCAAGGACATCTCAGACCTGCCGCTCGATCTTGCCGTCTAAGCATTGATGGACAAGCTTGATCCCAAGCGCCGAAGCGAGAACATGCGCCGGATTCGCAGCAAGGATACAAAGCCTGAGATTTTGCTGAGATCCATGTTGCACCGCCGGGGATATCGATTCCGCCTGCATCGCAAAGACCTCCCCGGCAAGCCAGACCTGGTCTTCCCCGGCTTGCGTAAAGTCATTTTTGTGCATGGATGCTTTTGGCATCAGCACAACCAATGCCGCGAGGGCAGATCACCCGCAATCAGGCAGGACTATTGGCTGCCTAAATTCGAGAGGAACCGTCAGCGACATGAAGAGGCAGAAAGAGCCCTCCGGCGCCAGGGCTGGGACTTGCTCGTTGTATGGGAATGTGCAATCGAAAAAGGCGCCCCGGAACTCTTAGAGAATATTCAAGCTTTCCTGGCGCGGCAGCATATATCGGGCGCTAGCGGCTGATACCCTGTCAAAGACTGATCCTTTTGGAGACTGTATGTCAGTGAAAGAACGGCGGCCAACAACTCAACCCATCGGATGGGTTCGGGATATGAGCAAAGCGAAGCTCTTGAACTTATCCCCACGGTTCCAGCGTCGAAGCGTATGGAACCGGGAATTTCAGCAATATTTCGTTGACAGCATATTCAAGAACTATCCCGTCCCTCCTCTCTTTATCAATCTTGAAGTCACTCCCGACGGCACGACGCTTTACCACGTGATCGACGGCAAACAGCGGTTGACCGCTATTCTGGAGTTTTTGGCCGACACCTTTCCCGTATCCAGCAAGTCATTCAGTCCAGCCGACATCGCGGGAAAATATTTTAGCCAACTAGACCAGACGCGGCAGCGTGCCTTTTTCAGCTATTTCCTCCCCTTTGAATTTTTCACGGAAACCCCGGATGAGGCCGTCATTGAAATCTTCGACAGGTTCAACCGCAACGTTCAGAAGCTTAACGATCAAGAGCTAAGGCATGCACGGTTCTCAGGAAGATTTGCGAGCCTTATGGAAGAGCTTACGGATGACGCGTTCTGGAAAGACCTCGGATTTTTCGGCAACGCCGACATCAGGCGCATGAAAGATGTTGAGTATGTGGCCAGCATCTTTTCACTGACCATGAAAGGTATAACCGAGGGTGAAGACCTGGATTCCGATTACGCCGCCTACGATGAGGAACTGCCGGAAGCGGCGGTTTATCTCGATCGGTTTCAGAGGACCAAGCAGCTCATGTCTAGCCTCGTCGGACTCGTGAAGACAACCAGGTTCGGCAACCGTGGTGACTTCTATTCTCTTTGGTCCGCGCTGCTCGACAAGGTCGATGCGCCCGCCGCAGTGAATTGGGACGCGACTACGGCGGCGCTGGCTGATTTCGCAGCAGCCGTTGATGCGGTCCCGGGCAGCGAGCCTGGAAAGGCCCCTCCGGATGCACAGCTCTATTCGCAAGCGGTCAGAGCCGGTGTGACCAAGCAGCAAAACAGACAGGTTAGAAAAGAGCTTTTGCTCAAGCAATTCGTCTGATGATAGTTCCTGCCGAGATCGAACAGGTCTACAGCAATCTCCGCCCTTTGCTCCTCTCTGTCGGAGCCAAGGCAGAGACGCTGTTACGCGGCATTGCGAATAATGCCGGGGGACGATTTGGAGGAGTGCGCCTAAAGCCCACTGAGAGCCTTTATATGAAGCTGGAAAGAGATGGGGCTTCGCTTGCGCTCCCGGCGATCACCGACCTTGTCGCGGCGACCATCGTAATTCCGGATAGGTCAAAAATAAGCGTGGTCGAGACCGCAATCTTCGAGGCGTTCGATAAAGTACAGGTCACGCCTCGAAAGACACTCAAGCCCGAGTCTTTCCCGTATGACGACAGGCATGTCATCGTTCGCCTTAAAGCGGATTATCCAGACGCGTTACCGGCTGAGTCGGCCGTGAACATCGAAGTGCAGATTAAGACCGAAATGCAAGCTGCATCTTCTGCGATCACCCGTGAACTTTCGTATAAGTCTCGTGCCCTGTCTTGGGGAAAAGCTCGGCTTGCCGGTCAGCTTAGGGCTCTTGTCGAAGTTGCTGATGCACTTCTCGCGGCGATTGGAAACAATCAGCCCGAGCCAGCAGAGGAAGATGAGTATTTTGCTTCAAAGAATGAGCTTCTAGCCGAACTCGAACAATCGTTTCCGGAAGATGAGCTTCCGTCTGACCGCCGGCGATTTCTAGGCGTTGTGTACGACATGCAGAAAGATTGCAGGCCGGCGCTGGCAACGCCTGAGCTAGGGGATCTGCTTCGTCATGAGCGCAACGGTTCCATTCGGGAGGCGCAGTCGCTGTCCATTGTTCAAAAGATTTTTCTGATCCTCTTGTCTGAGAATCGGCTCGGCACTCTAGAAAACGGTGTTCTGAAACTGCCTGGAAAGCGCGCTTATGTAGTCACCGAATTCATGGAAGCCCTTTGTCCTCTGGCCAAACAGATACCTGCCGACCGGCGAATGCAGATTTTAGCCGGCTTCGATGTTCCCGCATAAACTTGCCTTGTCTTTGGCTATGATTCGTTGGCCGTGGATGAGCGCAGAAAACCGCCCTGCTCCCACCGTCAGACGCCGTCGCCCTCCGTTGGTCGAAAATCGGCCTGTTCCGCGAGCGAGGGAATAGTTCCGGCACGAAACGGCACGTTGATATACGCCCCGCCGTTCGGATGTGCCTGGATTTCAATCCCGCTTGCCATCAGCAGCTCATAGACAAGCTGCTTCAATGGTTCATAAACCGCCATTCCCTCCCAGGCACCGTAATCCGCATGCATCGCCCGGAGTTCCGTCTTCAGTCTCTCAAAGAACGGCTTGAACCACTCGTTCCGCTCGATCGCCGTCATCGCCTCTGGGGCGGCGTCGTTCAGATCTCGCCCAAGGCCGTCAAGATGCCCAATCAGATAAGCCCCATAAGTCAGGAGTCTTTTGTAGCTCCCTGCCGCTTCATCGAGGAGTTGCTGGACATCGCGATGCATTTGATATTGCCGTATGGCGGCGTCCGCTTTGAACCTCGCGCCATCGAGCGATTTGCAGAAAACGTCCTCATATCCCCGTAAGGTAGGCTCCTTCGCGAAAGGCGCGCTCAGGCGGCAGGCGATGTACTCGTCCCAGCAAGGATCGATCAGGCTATACAGAAGTCCGTCCCGCGGACCGAGCTGCAGCTTCAGCACAATTCCGGGCAGGCATTTCTCACGCATCTCCAAGTCATGGACATGGGCGCATTCGTGAACGATCGTGTAGAACATTTCGTTTCTCTGCTCTTCAAGATCAAGCCGCTCAGGCTCTGCGAAAACGCTCATATGGAGCGCATTGAACACGATGACCGACCGCGCTTCGCCTTCATCGAGGATGGCGGGAGCCATTGCGATCCCCACGCCCAAGGCGTCGCGTGTAGCCGTCAAAGGCCTGGCAACCGCCGCTCCGCGGTCAAGACCGGCAAGCGTTTCGTCGTAATTCCACGCAACTATGACCTGCTTCAGCCGTCTGAGATTTAGAAACCGTCCGGACACCTGAATAAGGGTGTTAACCTGCACGCCGACAAGCTCTGCCTGCTCGCGTGTTGCGAACCCTCGTAGATCCACGCCCACATCGGGCGCCGTTGACGGGCGCCGCATGAATTCCTCGTAGGAGAATTCATCGTCATCCCCCGGTTCTACGGACTCCATCGGCCTGCTCCTCGCTTCTCGATCTCCGCACCTAAGCGCCCGAGGCTGGCAATTCCGGAAGCTGTGGTGGAATCGGCGGTTGAGTCGTCACTATGCGCGGCACCAGATGAGCGTGAGGATGCGGCAGGTCGAGATAGAGCTGTTGCGTGATTTGCGCAAATTCCCAGAGATTGTTAAGTCTGACGTACGCCGGCTCGATGAATGTCGCGTGGCGTCCGCCGAGCGCCTTCCATGCATCGCGAATATCCCACCGTGAGAATAGCTCAATACCAGTAAGCACAATGACCGGCGAATGCGGCCTGCCGTCTTTCAGATAAGCCCTGCCCCATAATGCCAGGTCTCCCACCAGCTTCTTTTCATTATCGCTGAGATTATCTTTCAAGGTCGCGAATACCAGAAAAGCTCCGGGAAACTTCTCGCCCAGCTTCCGCATGCGATCCACATCTGCTTGCTGAAAACACTCCGTTGCGAAACTTTTGGCCTCACCGAAGACCAGCGCGGGCTCCTCCTCCAGATCGAGAATTCGCCTGCGCTGATACCAAAGCGTGAAGTCGACCTCGAACGGCTTGTCCTCGCCGATTTTGTAATGGAGGTTCGTGGCGTAGGTGACGTTCGCATGATCGCTGTCCAGGTCCCGCGCAAACGCATTGAGCGCGAGAACCGTAGCGTAAGCGCCCTCGGCGTAATTGGGCACGCTGAAAGGACCCACGACGCGGTAATGCCACGGCGTGCGTTCGAAATGAAGGCTGCCTTGGGGAAAGGGATACTCCCTGAGGCAGCGCTCGCATTTAACCTTGTCGCTCAGCGTGTCGACGCCGTACCAGTTCTTCTTGCGGCAATTTGGACACTCAAGCACAAGGCCGAGGCGCAGGATGTTGGCTTTGATAAAGCTATCGAGGCTGAGACTTCCGGTAAACGGCATGTTGGCGCACCGATTGACGAGGTCTTTCCACCTTTTGACTTCGACAGACCGATCCGGAAATTCCTCGATCTTACCGTCGGTGTACTTCGTCGTGCTCTTCGACATCTCGTCGAGAAGTTTCAGCGTGTCGCGATTCGCGATCAGTCGAATCCCCCAGAACCCGCCGAGGGACGCAAGGATTTGATCTGCGATCCGGCCAGGTTCGGCGACCTGGGCCTCGACTCCTTGATGTTTTAGCCATTCAATGACGGCATCGCGGCCCTCGAAGACCAGAAAATATTCGCCGTGATTCTTGAACTTCTGCGGGAGAACGAAGCCTTCACGCGAAATAAGCGTTGTCTCTCCGAGCCGCATGCGCCGTGAACTGTCGCCGGTAAACGACGAAGGCAATGTCAAGGCGAGCGTGTCATTCTTTCCGTAATTCTCGAATTTCAGGACATTGACCCACCGCGCCGTTCCGTTCCCATAAGTATCGGCAAATTCTGGTGATAGGCCCGCGAACCGGCAACGGACTTCGCTATCTTCATCTGCCACCGTTATCTCCAGATTTGTCGATTCAGCCGAAACCAATCGGCGTTTCGGACGCGAAACAAAATCATCTCGCACCTGCCTCCAGATATCGTCGTACCAAAGCTTATAGGCCCACTGAAAAGGATCGGACGGAACGATGTTTGCCTCTTGCATTGCGACCCGCGCGCGTTCTTCAGAGATAGACCGGCCAATCTGAATAGTTGTGTGGATCATCACGCCATTTGGATTTCCGGGCAATGGACGATAATTCGCCTTCAGAAACCCACTTAAGAAGTCGCCGGTTTCCTTCAGCCATGAAATATTGACCGGAAGCACTCGGCCATGAAAGAGACGCATGTTCCAAAGATCGATGAGATCACACGGGCTCGCGGGGTCCGCGACGAAGATCGTCGGCTCGTCCCACCCGCTGTTCTCGGTCTTGAGCCCTTCTCGCGTGAGCAGCAAGGGAGACAGGAAGCCTTCTCTTACGACCCTGATCCAGTTCTCGGCCGTCGGCGCGTGCGCAGCCGGATCGAATGCGTCCTGATAAGCCTGGGCTAAAGATGCGAGCGGTCCCTCAGTCGGAAATCCACCCAAGAAGCATTCAACGAACGGCGCACTCTCGTTTTCGGCCGCCATCAGGGCTACGCAACGTTCACGTCGAGGAACGAACTTGAATTCTCGCTCGTAAAGGTCCTTATAGAGATGGAACATATTTGTGCCCAGCGGAATGTCCGGATCGTATGGGCCACCCTTCGTGAAGAACACGTCGAGGGGCAGAAGGCGCGGCCGGCCGAAATCGAGATCGCCGACTGTTAGGCCAATCTCTTTCGCCAACCCTTCATGAGCCTCTACGAATACATCAGGCTCAAAAAAATCAATGTAGCCTTTTGCGATTTCAACCGGATCGGGATCTGGAAGCGGATGCCGCTCTTTCCACGCGTCAGGTAAAGTCGCGCTTACGGGAATAATCGGGTTGTAAACACCGCCCCAGAGACAGGTGCATACCTGGAAGATGCGGCGCAGAGATTCCATGTCGTCGGGCTTCACGAGGAAGCCGATACGGGTTGGGCGCAACGTCAGCGAGGCAGAGAGTGTGATCATCCGGCCGTTTCCATTGTTCACATTCTTTAATCCTAAGCCAGAACTGACACAATGCCGGATGCCGCCGCCAGTAACACCGACCCGGCGGTCCACGACGCCGCTTTCGCGTTTAGTTCAGCCGCGCGCGCACTTGACTGGAGCATCCCTGCGATCCACCCCTCCTGCGAGTCTTCCCGCTCTCCAGGCTCCACAAGCCCGAAAGCCCCTTGGGGCCAGATCGGGTCAATCGAAACCTTGCTTGACCGATACCAGTAAATCGCCGCGACCACGCCTGTAATGCACGCGAGAACGGCCAGTCCAATCCCTAACGCCTTCATGCTTGTTCTCCTCAGTCGCTTTCATTGTTTGTATCACTCAACGCTTCCCATATTTCTCTCTTTCCTGCTGCCCCGTGAGACGGCGGGGTGACGCCACTTTGGCCGCCGCCGCTTGCTGTCAATGACGCTTCTTGGCTCCCCCCTGCCCTGCGGTCACGGTCCCCCCAACAAGCTATGACAGCCGCGCTCATTTGCGTCGGCCGACATGCCTTTTCCACCCCCGCCATCGGGGGCAATTCACACGGAAAGAGGCAGAACATGACGACTTCAGCAGCGACAACAGTCAGGCACACGCGGCGCCCAGGCGACGCAGCAGCGCGCGATCCGATGCAGGAATTCGCGAACCGCATCGTTGCGGAACTTGAGAACGGCGTGAAGCCGTGGGTCCGCCCGTGGGACCCGGAGAAGGCCGGCGGGCCACAGGCGCCCTTCAACCCCGTCACCGGCAAGCGCTATCACGGCGTCAACGTGCTGATCCTCGGCATGGACATGCGCGCGTTCCAGACCGGCGACCCGCGCTGGATGACGTACCAGCAGGCGCAAGGCAAAGACTGGCAGGTCCGGAAGGGCGAGCGCTCGACCACGATCTTCTTCACGAAGCCCTACGAGGTCGAAGACGATGATGCCGAGGACGGCAGGAAGATGATTCGCGTTTTGAAGCATTACGCGGTGTTTCATGCGTCGCAGATCGACGGCGTTCCGGCCTATAAGGCTCCCGCCGTGGACGAAGCACCGTGGACGCGGCCCGAAGCGTCGGAGATCATTCTCCGGAACAGCGGCGCCGTGGTCCGCATCGGCGGCGATCGCGCTTTCTACTCGCCGAGCACAGATCACATCCAGCTTCCGCCGGATTTCGCATTCAATGGTCCGGAAGAATTCGCGGCGACGGCGTTGCATGAACTGGCCCACTGGACCGGCCATCCGTCACGGCTCAACCGCGATCTTCAGAACCGCTTTGGCTCATCCGCTTATGCGATGGAAGAACTCCGTGCCGAGCTGGCTTCGGCATTCGTGGCGAACGAGCTTGGCATCCCGACCGACATTCCGCATCACGCGAGCTACATCGCAAACTGGATCAAGCCGCTGAAAGACGACAAGCGCGAAATCTTCCGCGCCGCCGCGGACGCGCAGCGCATCGCTTCGATGGAACTCGGGTTTCATCCTGATTTTGCGGCCCAAGTGGAAGAAGACTTCGTTGCTGTGCCGAGCTGAAAGGCCAGTCTATTCTCTGCATATCATGCGGAGAATAGACTGCTTAATCACCGCATATTGTGCGTTGATTAACGAACCAAATCTCAGCGTTTCTTGGCTAATACCGACCTCATACTCACAGACAGTAGAGCAAGCGGGGCATGACCAATTGGTAGATCTCCTCGTACTCTTCGAGCTGCCCCCGCGTGAATGTCCTCGGGTCGTACCTCTCATGTAACGCCCGCGCCGGATGGATCAGGTTTCTAAGCTTTTAGATCTTACCAACCACGTCTCTCGCGACGAGTTTTGGACGGGTCTCATCATCATCTGGGCCAACATGCCGACCCAATCGTGGATCTACTGACGCCAGAGCCTGCGCGAGTTCTGCCAGCGCGCGCGGTTTCTTGCCCGTAGCCGGGCTGTCAAAGCTCTTGCCGAAACACTGGATGCATCGTTTATGATGCATCCAGACTTCACAAACACAGTTAGAGGCGTCAGTGCCCAACACGCTCGCCACGCCCGCAGCACCCCCAAGCTCTTCGCCTTCCGCCAATGCCAAGCCGCCCCATCTGGAGTGGTTGGTTGACACGGGCGAACGTCTGGCCACCGCCGACGGGAAAGTCATCGAGGTGTGGGAGGTTCGTCACCTCCCGGACGACGGAACTCTATCTGCATGGGCCAGACACTTTCGAAATCACTATTGCCTCGACAGCGACATCGACGCTTTATGCCCGCCGCGCACACGGCAGCAATATCTCGAAGACATTAAATTTCCGTCGAGAAATTCGGCATTGGGGCCAAGCGTGCGCGCCGGCGATTTCGGCGAGATACTGATCGCCGATTATCTGCAGTGGCTTTTGGGATTTTGGGTTCCGCGCGTGCGCTGGAATGCGAAGATCGTCCGCGACGAGTCCTCCAAAGGAAGCGACGTCATCGGCTTCCGCATGGTTGATCACGCTGCCGTATCGCCCGGGGACACCCTCGCTGTTTTCGAATCCAAGACGAAGTTCTCCTCAGGTTCCACCACGAACCGCCTTCAGGATGCGATCAACGACTCTGCAAAAGACCATATCCGCATCGACGAATCTCTCAATTACATCAAGCAGCGTTTGTTCGAGAAGGGCCAGACCGACCAGGCCAAGCAAGTCGAGCGCTTTCAGAATCCAGTAGACTTTCCATACCGTCAGCTCTTCGGCGCGGCCGCGCTGTATTCGTCCGACCAGTTTCAATCCACGGAAATCCGCGCCGCCGATTGTCAGAGAGTTCCGTGCACGAAGAGCCCGACGGGATTTAAGCCCCATCCGAACCATGACGGGTTGGTTTTGATTGCGGTACGGGGCGCCGACATGATGCCGCTGGTTCACAGTCTCTACCAGAGGGCCGCACATGAAGCCTGAACAGAGATCGCATACCCTGCTCGGCATCACACGGTCGAAGGCCAAGATGTTCGAATACGACGTGCCTTTGGCCGACCACATCACAGTCACGCAGGACCCAGCGCGTCTGTTCCGATTGTCCATCGGCATCCTCGGCGACCTGGCGGCGCGCGGGTCCGCTGCAGACGATAGCGGCGCTGACCTTCGCAATGACCTCCAATTCTCCGCCCGTTTCTTCGATGCCTATATGGAGGCGCGATTCGACCAGGCGCTCGACCCCTATGTCACTCTGCTCGGCGCCGCTTCTTTCTACCTGTGCGACTTTCCCGGGAGCGCGCTGGTGCTCGGCCGCAGGGTTGGCCCCCAAACCACGGATCTAGGCGGCGAGGGCCTTGAAGATTTGTTGCGATGGCTCCTGCAGGGAGAATTGTTGCAGCCGATCGCAGGTTTGGACAGAGCTTATGGGGCATCCATCGGCGCTATTTCCGGACTCCTGCAGCAATACTTCGCAGAGGGTCAGGACGGCGACGATCTACTTGCGCAATGCGACTCGCTCCGCCAGTCCGCTTACGCTACCGGGACGCCGCGGCAGCTGCTCCTTGCGGATATCGTGCGTTCCGTCGTGAGAAAGAAGTTCGCGAATTCAAGCTGGCACGCTGTTCCCGAATATACGGCTATCCCGCGCGACCTCTGGGTGACGGCCCTGCAGAAGCAGACCTTCATGCGCGAGCTCTGGCCGGCGCAGCACTTGTTGGGCCGATCGGGCGTGCTGCGCGGAAGATCGGCGGTTGTCCAGATGCCGACGAGCGCCGGAAAGACCCGCGCCGCAGAACTGATCATCCGGAGCGCCTTCCTCGCCGATCGCACCTCTTTTGCGGTTATCATCGCTCCGTTTCGCGCGCTATGCCACGAAATCAAGAACAGCTTTGTCGCTGCTTTTCGAGGCGAGCCCGTCACAGTGGATGAGCTGACCGACGTGCCACAAGTAGACTTCCTCTTCGAAGACGGAGAAGAAGCCCGGCAGATTCTTGTCGTCACGCCCGAAAAGTTTGTGTACGTCCTGCGACATGCTCCCGAGCTTGCCCAACGCATCGGCGTGCTCATCTTCGACGAAGGACATCAATTTGATTCCGGCACGCGCGGTATTACCTATGAGTTGCTTCTGACCTCCCTGAAGTCGATGGTTCGACCGGACGGCCAAAAGGTCCTCATCTCGGCGGTGATCAGCAACGCAGCGGCCGTGGGCGAATGGCTTAACGGCGCTGACTCCGAGATCGTTTCCGGTACAGCCTTGAGCCCGACCTTTCGGACGGTTGCTTTTGCCAGTTGGCTCGACACGTTGGGGCGGTTGGAATTCGTGGCTCAAAACGATCCCGATACACAGGAATTCTTCGTTCCTCGCGTTATCGAAGAACTGCCACTTCTCCGCTTACCGCGAGAAAAGCAACGACTTTTTCCCGAGCGGACCGATGGAAAAGATGTCGCGCTTTTCCTCGGTCTTAAGCTCGTCAAAAATGGTGCTGTCGCAATATTTTGCGGACGCAAAGACACTGCCGCAAATCTATGCGGCCGAGCCGTCGGGGTTTTTAAAAGAAACGTCGAGCTCGCCCCTCCCTTGTCCTTGTCCGATCCCGATGAAACCGCCCGGCTCGTCTATCTGCTTGCGGCCAATGTTGGCCCTGACGCGTTTTCTACCCGGAGTGCAGAACTTGGCATTTTCTCTCACCATGGCAACACCCCCCACGGCGTTCGTCTCGCTGTCGAACATGCCATGCGTCAGGGAAGTATTCGCTTTGTGATTTGTACGTCGACTCTAGCGCAAGGCGTTAACCTGCCGATCCGCTACCTTATTGTGACGAGCGTCTATCAAGGAGTCGAACGCATCAAAGTGCGCGACTTCCACAATCTCATCGGGCGCGCCGGACGCGCTGGCATGCATACGGAAGGCAGCATCCTTTTCGCAGACCCAAATGTGTATGACAAACGCTACGACAGAGATGAAAGATGGCGCTGGGGGCAGGTTAAGGAGCTTCTCGACCCCGGCAAATCCGAACCATGCATCAGCACCCTGCTCTCGTTCTTCGACCCCTTCAAGAGTGATGACTCGAAATATTCGTTGCAGCTTGATGCAATGGATTTTCTACGACGGTATTTGCAGAGCCAGGACGCCTTTTCGGAGCTCGCCGAATCGGTTTCGACCGAACACGCCGATAAGAAATTTACCCGGCAAGGTATGTACAAGCAGATTGCATGGAAACTCAACATAATTGGTGCCATCGAAAGTTTTCTCATGTCGCATTGGGATGCGGGTGAGACGCCTCTCTCCACCGACGCCGTCCTTGCTTTGGCCCGGGGGACCCTCGCCTATCACTTGGCTGGCGATGGCGACAAAATCCGCATTGAAAGCCTGTTCACGACTATCGCCGAAAACATTGAAAACAAAATCGTCGATCCGGAGCGCCGCCGTTCGTTCGGAAAAACGCTCTACGGCATTTTCACTTCGGAAGAAATTGAGGCCTGGCTGACCTCGCACATTGCGGAACTGCTCGCGGCGGCCCCTGCTCCCACCATGCTCCTGGAGTTCATCTGGCCTCTCCTCGCCAAGCACATCCCAAACGAAACTTTCCAGAAGTGCAGCAAGCCCGATGCCTTACGCATAGGAGCGCAAGCCTGGATTTCGGGGCAATCCTACGCCGACCTCTTTCAGATGCTTCGAGCGGCAGACGTCCAGCTCATCTGGGGCACGAAATTTCGGGATTACACGATTGAGCATATCGTCGAGATTTTCGAGAACGGTCTTTCCTATGATGGAGCCCTGCTCATCGGGGCGATCGCTGAGCTGATCGGCTTCGCCGGGTCCGATCCCGACGGGCAACTGATCGAAATGATGGGGCTCCTCCAAAAGATGCTGAAGTACGGCCTTCCGACGCCCGCGGCCATCGCGCTTTACGAATTGGGATTCGCGGACCGCGCCGTGGTATCCGAACTTTGCATCGCGCTTGGTTTGGTGGACGAACACCGCGGCGAAGTTCAGGAGCGCCTGCGGGACAATCCCGACGCCGTGAGGACAACGCTTCAGAAGTTTCCTTCTTATTTCACGCACATTCTCGATCAGGTGTTGTGATCCATGCATCCCACGTTTGCCCAGCTTGTTCAAAACCTGCATCCCAAATTCGAGCAGCTGATCGGCATGACGCCGTGCCGTGCCGGCGCATTTCCGAAGGCAGTGCCGAAGCAAGGCGTCTATCTCTTCAGTGAGGGCGAGGCCCATCTCTATGTCGGGCGGTCGAACAAGATTCGCTCACGCTGGGGGCGCCATTGCAATCCCGGCGCGACACACCGCATGGCGGCGTTCGCCTTCAAACTCGCGCGCGAAATCACCGGCAAAATGACGGCGAGCTATAAGGACGACGAAAACAGCCGCAAGAACCTGATGCTCGATCCCGTCTTCCGCGCCGCATTCGACGATGCAAAGAGGCGCATCCGCGCGATGGATTTCCGATTTGTCGAGGAGCGCGATCAAAACGCGCAGGCCCTGCTCGAAATCTATTGCACATTGGCGCTCAACGCGCGGTACAACGATTTCAATACCCACTAAGAACGCGCGGCTCTCCCCTCCTCCGCTCTTTCCAGCGCGTCGAGCGCGAGCCGCAGCAATTCGCCTTGTGGAATGCCGCGCGCATCAACCGCTTTGTAGAACTTCTCTTTCGTCCCTTCGGTCACTTTGATGCCGATATGCTGATTCCGTCCGGTGCGATAACGCCGCTGCTGACGCTTCGGTTGCGCGTTCGGTTTCGGAGCCTGACGGCTCGGGAAATTCTCCTTGCGCGCGATCTCGGCGATCGCCGCTTCGTCAACGCGCACCTCCGGCTTCGGCTTCGTCGTGAAGGCCGCGGGTTCCTTGAGCATCGCAAAAGCATCGACGCGTCCACTCATGCTGCACCTGCCACGCTTGAGGTTTCTTCTTCTTTCCTACTGCCCCCGTGCCCCGCTTTCAGACGTTCGACGACTTCTTCGACAAATTCCCACACGTTGACCTTCGCCTTGTCGAGATTCGCGACATCATCCGGGTTGAGATCGTCGAGCGTCTGCTGAAACGAAAACACCGCGCGGAACGCGTCACGCTCGTTGAGTTCAGTCTGGAACACCGGAATGCCGGCTGCGGAGAGGCCGTTTTTGATATGCGCCTGTGTACGCGAGCGGATTGACGGGTTCGTGCGCGTGAGGAGGACCGCGTAAGGCGTTTCAATCTTCGTCATCTTCTGGCTCTGCATCACGGCGCGGATAGCCCTGCCCGCTTCATTGGCATCGAGTTGCGAGCCCTGCGTCGGAATGATCACGAGATCCGCCTGCGAAATCGCATACACGACGATCTTCGATGCCGTGCCTTCAAGATCGACGATAACGAACGGCGTCTTCGATGCCGCATCCTCGATGCGCTCGATGATCGTGTCCTCGTCTGCGTCGGCGACCACTGCCAGTTTCGGCGGAGCATTTCCGCCATTCGCCCAAGTCGCGATGGGGTGATTCGGGTCGGCGTCGATGACCGTCACCTCCTGAAAGCGCGCAAGCGCGGTCGCTAACAGAAAGGCGGAGGTGGTTTTTCCGGCCCCTCCCTTGGGGGATACGAAGGCAATTGTCGGCATGCGGATCTCGCGGCAGGAATGGGGATGGTGACGGCGGTCGCGAATCAGGGTGCCGGATGATAACCAGTCAGCTGACGGATGACAAGATGGTATCCATCAGTCAACTCATGGAGTTCTAATAGATATCTGTCAGGCATCTTTCTGTCATCCATCAGGCGTCTTGTTGTCATCCGATAGATGCCTGATAGTCACCAATCAGATATCTGCATTGGAACCAAAGAGTCACCAGACAGGTACCAATAAAACATATTTGGAACAGGGGGTTGAGTAGGGGGCGGTCGCTTGAACCGACGCTACGCGCACAGAAATCGCCAATGAGAAGGGCGCCGGAAGCGGGAGCAGGGGGTACAGCGGAATACATGCGAAATCGCTCCACGAGCTTCTAATGAGAATGTGCTCTCCGGCGGCGCGCCGGGAGATTTTCGTTTTCTTCACCGTGTCCGCGCCGCATGATCGGCGCGCGCTTGTGCCGGCTCCGGCAGAACCCAACGAAGGCCGCGGCCGGGTTATCGATCTTCGGTCTGCCGGAACTCTCCCAGAAATCCCGCCAGTCGTTTTCGAGCGCATGAACGTCATAACCGGGCGCAGCGTTTCGCCCTTCCTCGTAGGCTTCGTCGGGCAGGGGCGGCAGGGTTTCATCGTCGGAGGGCAGGGGGCGCTCGACCCACTTACCTTCACGGTTGAAGAAGATCACCATGTCAGCCGCTTCGTCGAACACCATGCGGTAGTCCGGGAGATGATCGTGCTGGGCGATCTCCTTCAGATGCTGCCGAAACCGCTTGATCGAGCTTTGCGAGCCTGACTTTTTCAGGAGGGTTTCGAGTGAAATCTGCCAGGTCGTCTGACGGCCGCAATGTTTGCGCGCCAGTTCATAAACCCGGCGCTCAAGCGGCTTGCCGAGGCGGAAGTAGTCGCGATGCAGTGTGAGAACCTCTTCCCCGCGAATTGCGTTAAACACCCAGTCCGACAGCTCGATTTCGACCGAGAGCAACCGGCCGTCGCGGCCATGTTTCCGGCGGACGGACGCCGCGTCAATGAGGCCGAAGCTGTCTCGCTGCTCTTCGTCTCCGGTGCGAATGTTGGTGGTGATCCGGGTGCCCGCGAGACGGTCGATGGCTTCCACGAGCGCCTTGTACTGTAGCCCTGCGGTGCCGCGATTGGTGAAGACGAGCAGTTCGTGGCTTGTAATCCGCACGCGCGGCCCGACCGGCTCTTTCCGTTTCAGTTTTTCCATGATCTGCGAGATGCAGTAAATCAGGACGTCCTTGTCATAGATGGTCGCGAGGCCCTTGACGCTGGGCACAATCTCCAGCCAATTGCCGTTATGCTCATATTTTCGAATCTTTAGATCCGGCTTTTTGGAGAGCGAAAAGAAGGGATGCTCCATCTGCGGGATGAGATCCTTGAGCACCGCATCGGCCACGTCGCAGATGAACAGATCGCCGGTGCTGTGCTTCGCCGGCAGTAAGTAATCATCCGGGTTCGTAGTTTTAGGTGCCATCCGCCTATATTCGTAGTTTCAGGTGCCGCGTCAAGAGATTCGTAGTATCAGGTGCCAGGCGAAGGATTCGTAGTATCAGGTGCAGAAATTCGGCGTTTTGGGTACTTGGATTCGTAGTATCAGGTGCCAGAATTCGTAGTTTCAGGTACGCGACATCAAAAATTCATAAAGCAGGGCGGGGGGTTAGCCGGAGTCGTCACCGTCCGTAACACTACTTAACACAGACTCTAACCTTACTAACACCCGCAACGCATCGGCGAGTACGATCACGAAAGAACCAGGACGGTAGGGAAGAAGGACCGGGAAGCCGATCACCACTTCCGTCAAAAAGCTAAACTCAAAACCGAGGACAGCCAGATGGCGAAAAGAGATCCCAACAAGACCGCGCGAAACCGGATCATCAAAACGTACACGGAGAAGTTGCGCGAGATACGCCCGAAGGCTCTCGTGGAAACCGGCCTCAGGGACGAGTCTTCACTCAACGCAACAATCGGGAGCAAGAACGATGAATTCTTCGATCTGAAAAACGACGTGATTCACAGCCAGGACGAATTCGTTTCACACTGGCTGGAAGGTCTGAAAAAAGCAGCGGCGCATGATGGCGGTTCTGTGGTGTGGCTGTGGAAGAACCTCAAAAAGCACAAGAATTTTCGCAAGTACGTTTTACTCTTTCTCAGAAGGTCGTATCTCAATCATTTCGATGAACTGTCGAAGAATAGGCCTTTAGTTGAGGCCGCCGAGATTTGGATCGGGCAGCAGAACGCCAGTTATGGCTTGCTGGTGACCCCCCGATTCCGGCACGGACAATGGGAGAACGACAAGAGCGAGATCCGCGCGTTTCCATATGGATACTGGACCATCGGTCACATTATGGAGACCGGGTTCGTAATCCCCGGAAAGAATAAGGTGTTCAAATTTTCGGATACCGAGCAATACCTGCTTTTCTTCCAGGACACGCTGGTCAGGAGTTCGGGGTCGCATTACGAATATGAGATCGCTGGCCATTATTGCGACTACGTCAGGGCGAGCCCGCACCCCGAACTGGTTCCGCTCCTGATTCCCGAATTTCGCTACGCAGGATTGCGAAAGAAACACGAATATCGGCTCGATTTTCTGGTCATAAATCCGTACACGCTCAACAAGATCGGCTTCGAATTGTCGCCATGGTCAACGCATGGCTACCTCGCCAAAATCAAAGGCCTGACGCAAAAAGAGATCAACAAAATGGCCGCCGATAATTTTGCGAAGGAGATGAAAAAACACCGCGCCTACTTCAAAGAGCATGACGTGTTCGGCCTCATCTTCACGGACGATTCCCTGCGTGACACGCAATCGCTTTTCGATGATGGAATTCGGCCGTACCTGGAGCCCGAACAGCCAAAGATCCAACTATCGTTTCAGATGATGGAGGAATTCCTCGCCGACTGATGGCCAGTTCGTGTGCTCCATTTGTGCTCCATTCGCGCCGCGGAGGGAGATGCCGGGAATCGCTATGTTCCCTGTTTTCAATTGGCCGCCGACTTCCCAAGCTGAATGTCGCCGGCACAGCGATACAAACCCGAAGGCGAGGGCGCAAGCCGAAGCGCAGTTGGCAGGGCAAGTATGTATCTTGAAGATTCTAAAAGGTGCTTCGGTATCATCCGCGCCGCACTAAGTCTTTTGGAATCCGTTTACAACCGCCCTCATAACCCAAAGGTCGCTGGTTCAAATCCAGCCCCCGCAACCATCGCGGGACCCGCATTCCCGAGCAGGTCCCAGTTCCCTTCAGCAATATATGAGCCGTCAGCATGCGAACCTGGTCGACATGCTGGGCAAGCTTTGTCTTCCAATCGGCGCAACTGGGAGAATTCCCAGGGAACGAGTGAGGCCCGTCTGGATGGCGCTTCTGAAGGGCTAGAAGTTTTCCTAGTAGCCGCGCCGGGGCCGCGACAGGTATCCTCCAATGCCAGATCCAAATAATGTGAGGAGCCTGTCGCCATGACGAGGTTCGGCGGAACGCCCAGGACACATCTCGAAGCCATGTTTCTTCCAGCAAGTGGAGGTGCTGTTGCAGTCGCGGTACAACTCGTTCTGCTCCTGGCATTGATCTTTTGTTCCAAAGCATCCGCACAGAATGAGCATGGATCGGATTACATTGGTAGCTCACGACCGCCGCTGTTGAAGTACCAGGAACTCGTGGCTCTCGGCGAGCAGGAAACGGTCGATCCCGCTTTGGCCGCCAAACTCCACACTTTGCTAACAACTCCCTTTGTCAACAATGAAGCGTATTTCAGCGGGGTAAAGCCGATACGGCCCGATCTCGACGGCAGGGGGCCCTCCCTGCGCCTCGTCGAATGGAACATCGAGAGGGGAATCGAGTTCGATGCGATCAAGTTATTGCTGACCGATAAGCAAGGATTCCTTGCCAAAGTACACAGCGCGGCGGCCAACAATACGAACGCCGAAAAGACAAGAGACGAGGTGCTAGATGCACAGATGGACGTGCTTCAATCAGCAGAGGTGCTGGTGCTGAATGAGGTCGATTGGGGCATGAAGAGGAGTGACTACCGGGCCGTGGCAGAGGATCTCGCCGATGCACTCAAGATGAATTGGGCCTATGGTGTCGAGTTTGTAGAAGGCCGCACCAACCTTATTGCGACGATCGATGTGCCTGATCTCCCGGGACAGCAGGTCACGATCGTTGCAACTCACCTTGAGAACCGCACGACACCGAAAGGCAGGGTCAAGGAAATGGATGAGATTCTTGACATGGTTCGACCGATTTCTCATCCAGTGATCATCGCCGGGGATATGAATACGACGGGGCAGGACGGCTCAGTCCTCAGCATAAAATCGGCGGCGCTGAAAAAACTGAACAATCCTGCGTTTTGGGCCACACAAGGAGTCAAGTACGCGACAGGAGTGGGGGTCATCATGGACGTTGCCAGTTTCGGTTTCAAGACGGCGAAATTCCAAGCCGATCCGACTGCGTCAGGGGTTCCTTTACTGGCGGCAAATCCCGAACAGGGACTCTTTAAAGAGTTGAACAAGTATCGTTTCGATGACGGAACCAGGATAGATTTTCGCGGGGATGCGGCACTCTCGGTGAACGGCCGTGAGGGAACTTTGGGCAATTCAAACGAGCGCGCCAGCAAGGGATTTGTTACAACGTTTGCCCTGCCCCGAACCCTCGCAGCATTGGGGAAATTCAGACTCGACTGGATATTCGTGAAGGGCTATTTGAAAGACGATCCTGGAGCGGCTGACTCCTATCGCTTTGCGCCAGCGTTTGCGCGCACCATGAACGAAGCGAACGAAGCACTGAGCAATCCTCTATCAGATCATGCTTCCATCACTGTAGATCTACCGATCATACAGCCGGCTTTATCAGGCTCCAAGAAATGACGCACCCTGGGCGCAGCGGTCGGGAGTCACCTCCATCTCTCCCTCGTCGATAACTGAATAGAAGGACATGGACATCCGGCCATTCCAAAGAGTCGCGTTGTGAATGGATGCTAACGAATTCAAGATTCTTCGAGTGGGTTAGATGTCTCAGCCTGCTCGGTTTACTGCAGTTGTTCGCAGAGCCGCGTGCACATTCAATTTCGGACTCACCCTGATGAGCCTTCCAGCGTAAATTGGAACCCGAGAGCGCCACTTTAAGGAACCTGGACACCATGTGGAAGAAAATCGTGAGATTCAGAACTCTCGTGGTCCTTTCGATCCTGGTGTTTTATTGTGTAATCCTTATCCGCAATCTGAATGAGGGTGCGCGACGTTCCCTACAGCTGCGAGACGATACAGATTCAACCGACCACGTCGTCATCTCCGTGCTTGTCACGGGAGTCAACCCGTCGACCCAAGAGTTGACGGCGCAGATAAGTCTCCGGCCTCAAGGCGCGCTAGCTCAAGACGAAGTGACTCCAGCGGTTGATCTAAGTCTCCTGATTAACAATGTAAGAAGCCAACAGGAATTCGACTTTCCCAAAGGCAAGCGGATGAATCGGATCGAAGCAGTGTTTCCTCTGAACGGGGAGCTGAACAGGTATCCATTGGATCACTACCGGACGACGTTGTGGCTGTTGATGACGACACCTGCGCGAAAGACACTGCCGCAGACTGCGACACCTCCGGAAAACGCCGAAATCCCCGAAAACAATGAAGATAAAGCGCACCGGGGTCATCTTGCAGTCGGCGCAACCGCCTTGCAACAGAGCACCACGGTTCCACTTACGATCGCTATGTCGGCATCAACTCCGGGAATCAAATTCGAAGGGAGTGTTTCTCGCGAAAGCAGTCTGAAAGTCGCTGGCATTGAACTCAAAATCAGACGCGCCGACAATGTGATCACTGTCTCTGTCCTTCTGATGACATTGATGGGTGGTCTCGCCATGAGCCTGCTGGGCATGGTGCTCAAGGCAACGACACATGGTCCAAAAGTCGATCTGGTACCGCTATCGATATCTATCTCACTGATTTTCGGCTTGCCAGCGCTTCGAAACGTCCAGCCTGGCGTTCCGCCTGTGGGAGCATTCGGGGATTATGTCTGCTTTATCTGGGCAGAAATTATCGTGGGATTGTCGGCCATCATTATCATTTGGACTTGGTTGCGGCACTCATAACCGTTCTGGATGCATTCGCGCCTCTCCGCTTCCCTTTGAAACAGCTTTGAAACACAAATCAGACAGTAGTATAGCCCGTGTCGGCGCGAGCGCATCTCGTTCAAGCTGTTGCGCCTGACGTAAGCTCTCACCTGGTTTTGAATGCGAGCGAGAGACCGAAAATTTCGTTTGTGTCCCAGCCGGTGGGCAGGTTAACGGACTGTAGCAAATAGTAGGAGCGAACAGAAAATGAATCGGAGATGGGAAATCGGACCCCAACCTGGAAGCGGTTCTGGGTATAGCTGCTGCCGCCGTTGGCGAAGGGGTTGTACCAGGGGACGATGAAGAACTCATTATTCACGACCAGCACCGGCTGCCGCGCCGTGCGAAGCGGTAAGGTATACTCGATACCCGGGCGAAATCGAAGGCGCGCCGAGGCGGGCCGGTCATCGGGAAAACGTCCCTCGATGAGCGTGCGGAAGGTCGGCCGCCATGGACCGCGGGATGTGCTCAGGGTGAGATTGAGCTGCAACCGGTTTTCGTAAGCGATGGCGGGATTGCCAGGATAGCGCTGGTAACGATAAATCGGTGTCAGCGTGAACCACGGCCGCAGACGAAAGGCCACGCCGCCTTGAACGAAGTACTCGAACAGGTTGGACGCTCCCTCATCGAACCGCTCGTGGAATTCGACATCCAAGGATTTATTGGCCGAAAGGCCAGTGGAAATTCCCTGATCGAGCCAGAGCCCTATCTGCTTCTCAGTTTCTGGATCCTCGGGCTCCTGTTGCTGCTGAGCTCTTGCCGGAATGGCCAGAATGCAACAGCCGATCACCGCAAACGCGTACGTTATGCGCCGATTTGCCATCCATCTTGCTTTGGAACCCTTGCTCCGGGCGCAACCCCCTTGTTCGTCAAAACGTAACCGGAACCTCCAGGCCAGTCTTCTCGCCACGTCTCAGCGCCTCCTAGCGGTCGGTATATCAGGACAAAGCCACTTTGCCAATGGTGAGATCGCAGACTCCCGCCCGCTACCCTGCCGGCATCTCGGATTACAGTCGAGGAAGTACGCAATAGCTCGGCCTGTAATCTCGCATTGGCGTCAAGCGCGATTGTTTGGAATGCTATCCAGCGTATCTCACCGGCTTTCGGCAACTAGATCTGTTTACTGCCGCGCCATGGCGATCCGCATAGCATCCTCCGGCGAGACGAGATGATCAAGGCTCACAGCATCCTCGGCAATGGCGAGTTGGACGCCCTTGACGACTCCGTTGAATTCGTTCCCACGCGAGCCGTAATCCGGCGACACTGGAGCTCCCGTATCCATCCCGACATCGCAGCCATCATCGGCGGAGAACAGAAGGATCGTCGTGGCGGGTACGTTGCCCTCGCCAACCTTTTTGCCGTCCACATACAGGTACGCCGTGCCGCCTTTGCCGAGGCCGCCACCATCATAGGCAAACTCCATACGTACCTGGTGCTGGCCCGGAGGCAGCCGGCTGCTGGATTCGGCGTAGGATTGCTGGATGCCGACGAAGTTATAGCAATATTTGAGCTTGCCGCCTTTGGCATAGAGGCTCCAGCCGCCCATGTTGCCGCCTTGCGCGATGATGACGCCCTCGGCCCCGCTTGCAGGTACAACGATCTCCGCAGTCACCGAGTGCGACTTGTTTTTAAGATTGAGGACGCAGTTTTCGCTCAGACGCCCCATTCTGCCAAATAGAATTTGCGATTTGCCCCTGATCAGCTCCGGCCGTCCCGCCATGTCCGAGTTAAACCGTTCACCGAGCCGGTCATCGAGCGGAAGCACGTTGTGCCGTGTCGCCTCAATCAGGAACAGGCGCTGGAGCTCGTGGAGTTTTTCGGGCATCTGCGCGGCCAGGTTGTTGGCCTGGCTCCAGTCCTTATTGGTGTCGTAGAGTTCCCAAACGTCATCGTCGAATGCCGGGACCTTCTCGCCCATGAACACCCACGGCGTTTTGTGCCGCGTCACCGCGGTCCAGCCGTTGTGGTAAATGGCACGGTTGCCGAACATTTCGAAATACTGCGTCTCATGCTGATCGGCCGCATTGGCGTCGTTGAACGAATACGCCATGCTGACGCCCTCAATCGGGTGTTGCTGGATTCCGTTTACGAACTGCGGCTGCGGCAGTCCAGCTGCTGCGAGGATCGTCGGCGCAACGTCAATCACGTGGCAGAACTGTGAACGAATTTCGCCTCTCCCCTTGATCCCCTTGGGCCAGTGCACGACCGTGCCGTTGCGCGTGCCGCCCCAGTGCGAGGCCACCTGCTTGGTCCATTGATATGGTGTATCCAAGGCATGCGCCCAACCCACGGCGTAATGGTTATACGAGTCCGGGCCGCCCAGCTTGTCGATCCGTGCCATCAGGAACTCCGGAGTCTCCAGTGCGGCACCGCCGTTCGGACCGAGAAGCTCGTTGAACGTGCCTTGCAGCGTGCCTTCGGCGGAGGCGCCGTTGTCGCCGATGATGTAATAGATCAGCGTTTCTTCATACAGGTTGAGCTTCTTCAGCGCATCCACCAGTCGGCCGACATGGTAGTCGGTGTACTCCATGAACCCGGCGTAAACCTCCATCTGTCGACAGAGCACGGGCTTGAGCGCGGCAGGCATTTCATCCCATGCGGGGATTTGCTCGTGCCTCGCTGTGAGCTGGCAATCCTTCGGAATGACGCCCAGTGCTTTCTGGCGGGCAAAGATCTCTTCGCGCAGTTTGTCCCAGCCCTGGTCGAACTTGCCTTTGTACTTGTCGGCCCACTCTTTCGGCACGTGATGCGGGGCGTGGGTCGCGCCGGGCGCGAAGTAGACGAAGAACGGCTTGTCGGGAGAGAGGGCCTTCTGCTGCCCCACCCAGTCGATAGCCTTGTCCGTCATATCTTCCATTAAGTGATAGCCCTCCTCGGGCGTCTTCTTGACCTCAATCGGCGTGGTTCCCTCATAGAGCGACGGATACCACTGGTTCGCCTCGCCGCCGATAAAGCCGTAGAAATATTCGAACCCGCCTCCTCCGGTGGGCCAGGCGTCAAAGGGACCGACGGGGCTGGTCTCCCAGACAGGAACCTCATGGCACTTACCGAACTGCGCTGTTGAGTACCCGTTGAGCTTCAGGGTGCGCGCGAGCGGCGAG
The DNA here is from genome assembly GCA_963743135.1 of uncultured Acidobacteriaceae bacterium. Lineage (GTDB taxonomy): Bacteria > Acidobacteriota > Terriglobia > Terriglobales > Acidobacteriaceae > Silvibacterium. The sequence continues at coordinate 30,639 of CAVUON010000005.1, read as the reverse complement.
CAGGTGTTCGGCAGGATGGAACTGTAACCCGGCGCCGAGGTCGCCATTTCCGTGATTCCGCCCATTCCAACCGTGTGATGGTTGCGTCCGGTGAGCAGCGCCTGTCGCGTGGGGGAGCACAGCGCAGTTGTGTGGAAGCGATTGAATTTCAGTCCCTCGGCCGCCAGAGCTTCCGCCGTCGGCGTGTTGCACGGGCCGCCAAAGGCGCTTGTAGAGCCGAAACCCGCATCATCGATCAAAACGATCAGAACGTTTGGCGCGCCCTTGGGAGGCCGCAACGGCGTAATCGGCGGAAATTTTGTGTCGGGGTCCTTCGCGTCATAGGTAATCAGGCCGGTGCGCGGCTGATCCGGAATAGGAAGAACTGTTCGTTGAGTATTGTCCTGGGAAGGCATCGTTTTCTTCTCCTGTATCAAATCAATCTCTAGATCTCAGTTGGTGGCTTCGACCGCAAGCTGCTTCTTTCCGGTTTGCATTCCAAGCCGCGCCAATCTGCATCCGTTACTTTTCGCGCCGCACGTTGGTCAGTCGCAGCGGCTTCTGGCCAAAGTGCTCTATCTCCAGTTCACCTTTTTTGTTGAATTTGATCTTGCATATTGGCGCCAGGGTCCCGGTGCCGTTGCCATCCTTGTCGACGTTGAGCACGACGATCCCGAACGGGTAGTCTTTAGAACGTGTGCTGTTGTAGGCCTCACCAAAGGAGATGGGGCGATCGGTCACCATAACGATGTGGAGTCCCCCTCCTGGCGTAGGCCTGAACCGCGCGATACGAAAGCCGGAACCGACGAATCCGGTGGGAGAAAGGCGGCCCACATCCTTCGTCTTATTCAGAGCTTTCACCAGAGCGTTCGGTCCGCTCTCTCTGAGCGTCGCAATATAGGGCTGGAGTTCCTGGTCGGTTGTCCATCTCGTGATAAATACGGTAAGACCAAAGGTCTTACCGGCAGCAACACCAGCCTGGCCGACGGCGGTTGCCGCATATTGTTGGGGCAAAACTGGCGCCGAGTTGACATCTTCGGCCTGAGCAAAAACATTGGGGTGCACGCATATCGAAAGAATCAGCAACACGCACATCAATTCGAATTTATGTAATCGCATAGATCTTCTCCCATCGAGTTATCGAGTCATTCCGTAGTAGCTATTCGGCCGCAAACGCGGTCGATTCCATCGGTCACTATCAACGCGGGTCGTTACCGGTCGAGCGTTGACGAAATCGCGAATGTCATTGAGGTTGTTGCCGATACTTTGGCCGCATGTATCGTCGATCAGAATAAGAAGCCGGAGCGCGGCATTACGCATATGCAGGAAGAATGCACGGGCATAGATGGATTGGTCTACTGGCAATATTCCTAGGTGGGCAAACATGGTAAGTCGAACAGAATGAGGTTGCCAAGGACATCCTATGCCAAAGAAAAGCCGTTTAAGTGAGATCACATCCGGTATTGATCATCGCTCACCTGCTCCAGCCAGTCGACGGCCTTTCCATCCAGCTTTTCCGCAATCGCGATGTGCGTCATGCCAGTGGTCCGTGTAGCTCCGTGCCAGTGCTTCTCGCCTGGTGAGAACCAGACCACATCACCGGGTCGAATCTCTTCGATCGTGCCGCCCTCTCGCTGGGCCCAGCCGCAGCCAGCTGTCACGATGAGAGTCTGACCGAGCGGATGTGTATGCCATGCGGTACGCGCGCCCGGCTCGAACGTTACACTGGCTCCTCCGACACGGGCCGGATCGGTTGCCTGAAACGGCTGATCGATTCGTACTGTGCCTGTGAACCACTCTGACGGCCCTTTACCCGATGGTTGCGAACCAATGCGTTTGACTTCCATGTTCGTCTGTCTCCACGGCGATGAAGCATTAATGTCGACTCGAAGGGGCTTTTGCGCGAAGGCACCCTTCGAGCACGCAGCTAGCGACCGGTCATCTTCTCCGGATGTTCCGGATAAACAGCGGGCATGACGTCGTTCCACTCATTCCGAGAATAGTGGAGGTCTGAGTGACAGATTCCGCAGAACAGAATCTCGATCTGAACGTCGTTTTCGCCGGGGTCGCGCCGCGTGATCACGGTGGGGACAAGCGGCGATGTCGCACTGGCGGCTGAATATGCTTTCGCGTTGAACATTCCCTTACGTTAGATCTTCCCGACGCCTCTCGCCATGCATACTACGCCATTCTCCATTCAAAACGCGCCATTCTTTGAACAGGACGGCCGAAGTCGATATCGATTTCCCGAAGGTCTCCTATTCGGAAGTTGCGTAAGCCTCCCGCGCCGTTCATGCGGCTGTCATGGTGGACTACGAGTGGCTCTCGCCCGAGCAGCAGGAGCCGGCGGAACTCTTCGGCTGCTCGTATTTTCGGGCTGGGTCTACGAAATAGCCTTCCGCATAGCGGTCGTGATGGCGGACCCAGGACATGGAGAAGGCCAGGCCGTCTTCGTCGCGGCCCTTGGGGACGAGATCGAGGAAGTTATACGCGCCGACCAGAATATCCAGCCCCCGCGCATAGCTGGAATAGGTATGAAAGACTTCGCCCGTGACATCCCTGGCGAAGACGCTGACGCCCGGACCTTCGTCTGGGGGGAACTCGTCTTTGACGTAGTTGTAGTAGACCTTGCCGCTGGCCTTTTCTTCCGGCGTGAAGGAAACGTGATAGTCGAAATTGAAATCGCTGCCGAAGGACGAGACCCACGGAAACTTCCAGCCCATGCGCTGCCTGAAGGCTTCGATCTCTGCGAGCGGAGCGCGCGAAACCACCGCGAGAGTGGTATCGCGATTGGCGAGGTGTATGGCGGGGCCGTCGAAATGATCCGCCAAGTAAGAACAGCTTGGGCAGCCCTCCTGCCAGCCTGGACCGAACATAAAGTGGTAAACAATGAGCTGGCTGCGGCCGTCGAAAAGATCGGCCAGCGTTACTTTGCCCGTGGTTGAATCAAATTCATACCGCTTCTCTACCTTTTCCCAGGGCAGAGTGCGGCGCTGGCGGCTCAATTCATCGCGCAGGCGGGTGAACTCTTTCTCCTTTTTCAGGAACTCGCTACGGGCGGCAAGCCATTCGGCGTGAGAGGCGACTTTTGTGTGTCCTACTTCTATCGTGCTAGCCATTGCGATCCTCCTTGGATGGGTTTGGGGCGGAGTGATTGTCTAGGGCAGGGCCTCGGTCATGCTTTCGCCTCTGCGTCGCGCTTTCGGAAGGCGGCTTCTCCGGCGTCGGACACCTCGACCCACTTCGGGTCAGGCGAGGCCTCGGCGCCGTATTCGTCGTGCCAGTTCCACCACTTGTACGGTGGGGTTTGGGGGTAGCCTTTGGGCGAATCCTCCCATACCTCCTGGCGACCGAGCGCCGTAATGTCGAGGTAGCTCCAGATGGTCCCCATTGCTTCGTCGCCGCGGGTGTTGATGAAGTAGGTGCGGAACACCTTGTCGCCGTCGCGGATGAACGCGTTATGGCCGTGCCATTGGTCGACCCCGAAGTCGATGTCGAAATCGTCGGTGATGGTGTACCAGGGCATCTTCCACTCCATCCGCGTCTTCAAGCGCTCGATATCTGCCTGCGGCGCGCGCGAGGCGTACGCGAGAGTCGTGTCGCGAGCGTTCAGATGGGCGAGATGGGAGACCTGGTCGGCTCCCAGGGAGCAACCCCGGCACGCATGGTCGGGCCAGCCGAATACGCCGGGTTCGAAGAAGGCGCGGTAAACGACCAGCTGACGGCGGCCTTCGAACAGGTCGAGCAGGCTCGCTTTGCCCCTGGGCCCGTCGAATTCGTACTTCTTCTCCACGGCCAGCCAAGGCATCCGTCGACGCTCGGCGGCCAACGCGTCGCGCTCGCGCGTGAACTGTTTCTCCTTGACCAGTAGTTTTTCGCGAGCCGCAAGCCATTCATCTCGCGAGACTATTGTCGGCTTCTCTATCATCGTCGTTGACATCTTGATTTCTCCTTTGATTTGAGTTCGGGACGATTTCTCCTGCTCAGCTCCTCTTTTGGGGCAGGTCGGATGGGGTTGGAGCGGGGTGATTGCCTACGGCATTCTTCGCGCCGAGCTTTTTGATTGCGACTGCCGCGAGCCCGCCGGTAGACGTGACGCTGGCGGCAATGAGTACTGCGGTTGCCAAGCAAAATGGACACATGAGCTTCTCCTCACTTGCGACTTGTTGATCGCGATACGGGCTGTTGTGAGCCGGCCTCGGCTTGCCTGCGAACGCGGTCGTGCATCGAGGCCCAGCCTTTGTCCATGCCTGCCTTGTGCTCGTCGGAAACGAAGCCGAGCGCGGTGTGCCGGAAGGCGATCAAGGTTCCACCATCGACTTGGCTCAGCCGATATTGCACGTTGGAGACGAGGGGGAAAGAGGCGAACAATGGACCAGCGAATTCAAGCAGCGTGGGCCGCTTGATGGCCTGGACGTTGGCCCAGAAGTGCCCATTGCCGTCGCCCAGGTCGCGGTACCACCTCCCGCCAGGCCACGGTTCGATCTTCATGTTTAGCGACTTGCCGTCAGGTGTCTCGTTGCCGGGCCCCAGTTGCTCGAGCAACGCTGCAAAGGTTATAGCCAGGGGCGCCTGGACGTGGATTTCCTGGTTAATCGTAAGGGTCAGGTTTTCGAGGGTCTGTTCGGTGGCAATCATCATTTCTCCTTAAGGTTCGGGTCTGGATTCAGGTTTGGGGAATTCAAATCTGGTGAGCCCTGGCGGACCATCGCTTCCGCGCGTTCCTTCACGCGGTTCAATTGGTGCTGCCAGTAACGCTCGAAGGTTCCGGCCCACTCGTGAAGAGGGCGTATCGCTTCGGCATTGGTCCGGTATAGCTTTTGACGGCCATGGCAGCGCATCCGGACCAGCCCGACGTCGCGCAGCACGCGCAGGTGCTTGGAGACGGAAGGCTGCTCCAGGCCGAGGGCTGCCACAATCTCTCCGACAGGCCGCTCGGCTCCGGCAAGATAGCTCAAAATCTCCCGCCGGCGGGGCTCAGCAACCGCGTTGAAAGCATCCGAAGTGGTGCTCGCTCTTGCCATGACCAAACATTACATGCCGATATGGGAATATGTCAAGTGTAATTTTTTATTTGCCCGCCACACAAGGCTGAGGGCCAGCCAAGGCACAGGGCCCTGCCGAGGACTGACCAAATCATCTCGTTGGAGTAATTTATTTGCCACCGCCGGTTCAGACTCTTGTTCCGTCATCGGATTGTTACCAATCATGTGGACGGATGCGCTTTCGCCTTTCGCCTGAGCGCGATCGATGTTAAATCGGCATCTTCTGTGGGAACTCGGCGAGCCTGGCAGTAAGAAATTGAAGGATCTCTTGCAGACCCGCGCTGGTCTTTGCTGAAACCATGAAGTGGCGCATTCCCGGCCGCACGGCTTGAATGTTCGCCTTCAGGGATTCCTCATCGAATTCAACCGCCTCAGCAAGATCTATCTTGGTGATCACTGCTACATCTGCGCTGTTAAAGATGGTGGGGTATTTCAATGGCTTATCTTCGCCTTCCGTAACTGAAAGCAGTACGAGACGAAGATTCTCTCCCAGGTCATACGATGAAGGGCAAACCAGATTGCCCACATTCTCGATGAAAAGAAAGTCGAGTTCGCCGATGTCCCATCCGCTGAGCGCATGGTCGACCATCGCAGCTTCAAGATGGCAAAGAGTTCCGGTTGTTATTTGCTTCACCGGCGCCTGACTGCGCGCCAAACGGATTGCATCGTTCTCGGTGGCCAAATCCCCTACCAATGCAGCTACGCGATACTGTGGCTGCAGCAGCGTAAGAATGTTTTCTAAAAATGCCGTTTTACCCGCGCCCGGACTTGAAACCAGGCTCACAACAAACGTTCCCTGCGCGTGGAAACGCTCGCGCAGCGTTCGGGCGACCACGTCATTTTGCTTCAGGACGTTCTTACGCACTTCCAACAGACGCGGTTCGGCACTCATCTCGTACCTCCAGAGCAGTAATTACCAATTCTTTTCCGTGAATGATTTCTGAGGTGGGCGTACCGCAGTCAGGACAGCAGAACCATTGCATTGAGCTCAAATTTCTTGGCGTCTTACAGGCCGGGCAGTACACTTCGATGGGAATTTCCTTAATCACGAGCCGTGAGCCTTCCAGTCGCGTGCCGCTGCACGCCATCTCATAGGAAAAGAGCAATGCTTCTGCGACTACACCAGACAGTAGCCCAAGCTCCAGGTAGACGGCATCGATCTGCACGTCGCGGCGCTCGGCCTCTTCCAGCGCCATGTCTACGATGCTCATTGCGATGGAAAGCTCATGCATAGGGCGTTCCATTGGCGGCAATCTGTTGAAATGCGGCAAGCGCTGCCTGCCCGAGGCTGATTCCACCGTCATTCGGCGGGACCGCGTGATTTGTCCACACCTGAAACTTTTCGGCATCGAGAAGCGGCTTCAGGTCCTCCAGCAACAACTCGTTCTGGAATACTCCTCCGGAGAGGACGACGGTGTGAATTCCCCACTCCTCACTGACCACTTTGATGGACGCGTACAACCCTCTGGCGATTCCTCGCTGAAATGCGCGGGCAATCTCGTGTATCGAGCGTCCGCGAATGCGATCACGGATCACACACTCAAGCAAGGGGCGAAAGTCGAGTTCGTACCCAGCGAATGGAAAAGGATATGCATCCACAGTTGGCGCGCATCTGGCCAGCTGCTCAAGCCAGATTGCAGCTTGTCCTTCAAAAGTGGTTTCTCTGACAAAACCAAGCAGGGCTGCGGCTGCGTCAAAGAGTCTGCCCATCGACGTAGTGGAAAACGCGCGCATTTCTCGACGTACGAGTTGCACGGCGCCTTGATAACGCGGACCAAAGTTGAATGGCGCGGCGGCCAGATCCGGCAATTCGTCAATCTGCGAGAGAAATCCGGCAGCAGCCTGTACTGGATAGCGGGCTGCTGCATCACCTCCGGGTAAAGCTGCCTGACGCAGGTGGGCCACACGTTCGAAGCCTTGCTGCACGCTTCCGACAAAAATCTCGCCGCCCCAGATGGTCCCATCGTCACCATATCCTGTTCCGTCAAGGCTGACTCCAACGACGGTCCTTTGCCACTCACCGCGCTCGGCAAGAACCGACGCCAGATGTGCCCGATGATGCTGTACGGCGTACCTGTTCGCGGCAGGCAAGGTTAACGCATACACGGTAGACGCATACTGCGGGTGGCAGTCATGCGCTACCAGTAGATCTTCCCAGCGCACGTCGTACATGGAGATCAGGTCTCTCACCGTCTCTTCAAAAGCCCGGAAGGCCTGATAGTGATCCAAATCTCCGATGTGCTGGCTGACAAAAGCCTGACCATTAACGACTAAAGCGATGGTGTTCTTCAGGTCCGCACCTAGGGCCAGCAACGGACGGCTGATCGGCAGCATTGCAACTGCTCCGGGAGCGTATCCGCGCGAACGGCGCAGGATCATGGGACCGAACGCTCCAGAGCGCACGACAGAATCGTCTACGCGGCGCGCGATCGGACGTTCGCCAATAAGGAAAGCATCAGCAATTCCAGAAAGGCGTTCCAGCGCATCCTTGTCCTCGTAAGCGATCGGCTCACTGGAGCGGTTGGCGCTGGTCATCACCAGAACATCCGGAGCGCCAGCGGCAAAGAGCAGATGCTGCAGTGGTGTATACGGCAACATCACGCCAAGCTCATCGTTGCCGGGAGCGACGCCGGCAAGTTCCTGCTTCCCCGAAGCAAGAACAATGGGCCGTGCGATCGACTTCAGCAGTGCTTCAGCATCTTTAGAAAGTTGAATCAGGTCGCATGCTGTTTCAATATTTTTCGCCATCAATGCAAAAGGCTTTTCTTTCCTGAACTTCCGCTCACGCAAGCCAGCAGTGGCTTCTGGATTTCGCGCGTCGCAGGCCAGATGGTAGCCCCCCAGCCCTTTGACCGCAACGATCTTTCCTTCACGGAGAAGTTGGGCAGCCCCGTCAATCGCTTTCCCCTCGCCAACGATCGCCATGACCCCTTCGTTGAGGGAATACGTCGGACCACAGGCAGGGCAGGCAACAGGCTGCGCATGAAATCGACGATTTGCGGGGTCGTGATACTCATGGCTGCAGTAATGATCCATTGGCCACTGGCGCATCGTTGTGTTGGGCCGATCATAGGGCAATGCGAGGATGACGCTATAGCGCGGTCCACAATTGGTGCAGTTGATGTAGGGATAGCTGTATCGCCGATCGGATGGATCAAAAAGTTCCGCGAGGCACTCGTCGCAGATGGGCAGATCCGATGAAACGCAAACTGTTGGCCGGTCGAGCCGCTCGCTTTCACGAATCGTAAACTCGCTCAAGCCCTCGCATGGGGCGGATTCCATTTCAATTTCTGCAATATGAGCGGCCGCGGGCGGCTTCTTTCGTAATTCCTGAACAAATGCGGCTAACTCCTCTTCGGTGCCTTCCAGATGAATCTCGACTCCCTGCTCGCCGTTGAGCACCCATCCGGTAAGCATGTTTGCCTGGGCCAGACGGTACACAAAGGGGCGGAAGCCAACTCCCTGTACGACTCCGCGCACGCGAATGGAGCAGGCAGCGGACACTACGCTCCCCCGCCTATGATGCAGCCGTGACCATGCCAGCCGATTTGGATCACTTTACCATCCTCAACGAGAACCGGAACGGTGCGGAGGCTGCTGTCGAATGCGTGCATGCGCTTTCGGGCCTCTAGATCGGCCTCGATGTCATACTCCAGAAACTCGCGGCGGGTCCACTCCAGCCATTCGCGCAATTCCTGTGTGTAGGGGCAGCTTGCAGTGCCGTAGAGCTCAAGCTTCGCCACGATCGAGTACCTCCAGAGTTTCCCGGATGACATGATAGGCGGAAGCTTGAACCTCCTGTATGCGCGGGATGTAGTCGCTGCGAACAATGACCGGGAACTCCGCCAGATTGCGGCGGAAGATTTCTCCGCCGTCATAACCAAGGAGGGCGACCGTCAGCAAACCGCGCTTGCGCGCTTCTTCAAGCGCCATCACAATGTTGCGCGATCCTCCGCTGGTGGAAATGCCTATCGCCACATCTTCGGGCCGTGCCTGAGCAATCATCTGACGCAGAAAGATAACCTCAGTGCCAACATCGTTGGCCAGCGCTGTTATATTGGCTGGCTCCATGGAAAGCGATATTGCCGGAATCGGATGGTAGCCAGATGGAGGCTGTACGCAATCCATCGCCCAGTCGTTGGCATCGGTCGCTGATCCGCCATTTCCGAAGATGATCAGCTTCCCACCTTGCGATAAGCGTTGATGGATAGCGAGAGCAGTGTTGCCAATCTGTTCAGCCTGCTCCTTTGCCAACTGCGTCCGCAGCAAGGTGTCGTCATGCACCTTCATCTGGATCGATGCGGCCACATCTTCGATGATGTCGGCTGTTTCCTGCTTCAGGTGTCCGAGGAACGGGTAGAGGAATTCCGATTGACCGACGTCTTGCCCAAGCTCGCGGTGCTCAAAGAACACATGCACGGTTTCCCATAGCGTGTGATAAAAGATTTCGACCATTTCCTGATGGATGAATGGATCTTGAGTCACTGCTTCCAATGCGTACGAGCCCTCAGGGCCTGGGAGCGCAAAGGTCATCGCTTTGCAGGAATGAGCGGAAGCCAGCGCGGCAAGCACTTCAGAGTCGCCTTCGGGAGGGCCAAACCCCATCACGATGTCTTCTGACCGGAGGATTGCATCCAGCCACGACTGAAACGCCATGGAAAGATCAAGCGCGGGAAGAGCACGCTTGCCTACGATGACCGGATGCACGAATTCGACCGAAACATGCTGCGCGTCCGTAGCGTACGGGCCGCGTCCGAAGGCGAGCAGACGCCCGCCCTGCAGGAAACGTTCCGACATTTCGCGGCAGGCTTCCGCCAGATGCCTCGCTTCTCGAGAGAAGAAACTCTCGATGATCTCATTGCGCATGAGCAGACGTTCTTCAATCTGTGCTGCCAGCTTGGAAGCCGTTTCCATTGCAACCGTCCTAACAAATTCGCGGCAAAGGATCGCCGACCAGCATGTCCACAATCCGGCTCCCACCGTATCGCGTCGTCACGAGCACGGCGCAGGCAGGTTCTGTCTGCACGTTCCCGATGATGAGAGCATCCTCGCCACCTTCTGTTCGATGCAGGGCATTCAGAGCAGCGTCGGCATATTCCGGGGCAACCACAGCGAGGAATTGGCCTTCATTGGCAATATGCAGCGGGTCCAGCCCGAGCAATTCGCACGCGCCGCGAACCTCATCGCGCATCGGAATTTCCTCTTCCGACAAGACGATCCCAAGCCTGCAGTCGCGGGCCAATTCATTCAGAGAGGTAGCGACGCCTCCGCGCGTGGGATCGCGCATCCAGCGGATGCCGGGGGCTGCTTCCTCGACCATTGCTTCTATCAGAGGCAGGACGCACCGGGTATCTGAGGACAAGTCGGCTTCAAGGTCGAGCTCGCCGCGCGCGAGAAGGATAGTGATGCCGTGGTCTCCGATCGGTCCGGACAGGAGAATCTTGTCGCCCGGACGAACGGATCGCGCGTCGACGGTCACTTGCGGCATCATGCGGCCAATGCCGGTAGTCGTGATATACATACCGTCGGCTTTGCCGCGCTCGACTACTTTTGTGTCTCCGCCGACCATGGTAACGCCCGCTTTGTACAGGGCGGCAGCCATAGCGCGGACTTCGCCCTCAAGCACGGATGTGGGCAAGCCCTCTTCGAGAATAAAAGTGACGACCATGGCTTGGCCCTTCGCTCCTGAAACGGCCAGATCATTCATCGTTCCATTCACGGCGAGTTCGCCAATGGAACCACCGGGGAATTTAAGCGGTTTCACGACAAAACTATCAGTGGTAATCGCAACGGAGGGTCCGTCGATTTTGACATGCGCAGCATCGCCCAGAGGCGCTGCCGAATTCTCAAACAGCAGCGGAGCAAAAAGGCCTTCTACGAGTCTGCGGCTGGCCTTGCCGCCAGCGCCATGCGCCATTTCGATCTGCGGGTCCCGGAAGCGAACGACGGAAGGAGCGCTTTCAGCCCCAGACTTTCCGTTCAGGCCACCGAGCTGATGCTGGTCACCATTGCCGCTGCCTTGCGATGTTCGTAGTTGTAATATGCTGCGCATGAACCCTCTGAGGAAACCATAAGCGCGCCGATTGGATGTTCCGGAGTGCATTCCTTACCAAATAGCTTGCACTGCGCAGGTTTCAGCACGCCCTTGAGCACTTCGCCGCACTGTGCCGCCTTGGGATCGGTTACGCGGGTGCCTGGAATTGGGAAGCGCTGTTCTGCATCCCACCTGGCATATTCGTCGCGGATCTTTAGCGCCGATTGAGAGATAAATCCGAGTCCGCGCCATTCAAAATATGGCCGAAGCTGAAATACCTCGGCCATAGCTTTTAACGCAGCACGATTGCCTTCCCACGGCACGACGCGTTTGTATTGATTCTCCACTCGCGCTTCTCCCGCCTGCAACTGCCGCAGGAGCATGACGATGGATTGGAGCAGATCGAGTGGTTCGAATCCTGAGGTGACAACCGGTTTGCCCTCGTTCCTGGCGATCCATTCATAAGGACGGCAGCCAATCACAGTGGAGACATGTCCTGGCCCGATAAAGGCATCGAGACGCATGTCAGGGGAATCGAGAATCGCTCGGATGGCCGGAACAATGGTGACGTGATTGCAAAATACGGAGAAGTTCCCGATTCCTTCCGCCTTTGCGCGCATCAATGTAAGCGCGGTGGAGGGCGCTGTCGTTTCGAACCCAATCGCAAAGAACATGACGTGCTTGTCAGGGTTCTTTCTCGCAATCTGGAGAGCGTCCGCCGGAGAATAGACGATGCGCACATCGGTTCCCCGCGCTTTGTGTTCGAGCGGACTGCCGTGTGCTCCCGGAACCCTCATCATGTCTCCGAATGCGGCGAAGACCACATCGGCATTCCTGGCGACGGCAAGACCGTCGTCGATTCTCCCCATAGGCAAAACACAAACGGGGCAGCCTGGGCCGTGGATCAATTCAATATTTGAGGGCAAAACATCTTTTAGACCGAAGCGGTAAATGGCATGCGTATGGCCGCCGCAGACTTCCATGATGCGATAGTGCTTTCCCGTATCCGCAAGCCGATGAATCTCGTCGGAAGCTTTGGTAATGAGTTCTGGGTCTCGAAATTCGTCAACATATCGCATGTGGAACCTCCAGCGCGGGCTCTCCCGGATGGAACATCGGTCATAGGAAGAACTGGATCGAAATACTCAACCCGCTCCGGCGCCGGCGATTTTATGATTACCGCCGTCTTCAAGACCATATCCGCGAACCTCATCCATGGCCAGTTCAGCCTCGCCAAGCATTCTCAGAAGCTTCATCTGCTCCTCCGCATCCTGCTCGCTGATCTTGGTCATGGCAAAGCCGACGTGAATCAGAACCCAGTCGCCGATCACCGGCATGTCATCCTGCAACAGTCCCAGGTCCACCTTGCGGCGCACACCAGTCACTTCCACTGTTCCCACGTGCGCCTGGTCGGGAGCTAGTTGGACAATCTTGCCTGGAATAGCTAAACACATGAAGGCGTTTCCTCCGTTGAAGCCTGCTCCATGCCTATAAAAAGCATTTTCATTCTTGCCTCCGAGCCACGACCTCGAATGAAAACTTAAGCTCGTCTTTCAACTTGAGCGCGCCTCCGGCAACTGAGACCTGTTTTATGTTGTAGTCGGCCTGGCTCAACGTGAAGTCACCAGACGCCCGCAGCGTACTCCCTAGTAACGTGACACGTGCGGTGATTGGCTGACTCCGCGTCACGCCATGCAGGGTCAGCTCTCCATTCAGCGTTGCCGAGCAAAAACATGTCCGACGCCTTTGTAACCGAGATGCCGGGAGCCTCATAGAGGATTTCCGCAAATTTTGCCGTCTCCAAAACTTCCTGATTCATGAGGCGTTCGATTTCACGACGGTCTTTATCGCTTATGTCATCCTGCACGCTCAGCGAAGACGCCTTGACCGCGAGCCGAAACGAGCCGGCTTCGAGTTGGTCAGGGTTGAACTTCATTTCGCCGCTGAAGTCACGAATCCCGATGGTTGGATTATGGCCCATCGCGGCCAGCAGTCCAGTTGCGAAGGCGCGCACAGTGAACTGGCTTGATCGGCCATCGACTATGTAGCGATCCGTAGCCGTTTCAGTCGGCTCCACAGCGGCAGTCGAAGTTTGGGTCATGCGCTCATCTCCACTCACGCAGCAACAGGGGAGCTCACATCCCCCGCATCTTCAGATATCGCTCGATGTCGGGCATGGCCGCGTGGGCAAGATTGCCAACTCCGAGTTGAGACATATAACGGCGGACGAATGGATTAGAAAGAATCAATCCCGTCCCAAAGACGATTAAGGCCAAGCCGCTAAGCATATAAAGCGTATCCTTGTCGCTCGAGTTCCCGTTCATGCTGGTTTCAACCAATTCCATAGCCACGGCGCATCTCCTTTCACTTGCAAGCTTTTAGTTCGTGATATTCGACCGATCTTCATCCAGAGCTTTCTCGAGGAGCTTCTCAACTACCTTCACCGCCTCAGGCACAGCAGCCTCTACGGTGGGGCTCAGACCCATCTGTCCTTCTTCACCGCCAAAGGTGGCCGGCTCACACCCTACCAACAGAACGCGTTTCAGGGGACCATGCATGACGGTCGCCATGCGAAGCACATTCATGGGATTCATGGAGTGTGGTTCTACGAAGTTCACCTGAGCCAATAAAGCGGCGCGATCGTTCATATCCGGCTCAACCACAGAAACCGTACCTGGTGCCTGCCCATGCGGAAAAGCGTCGATCAGAATGGTGGTTTCATAACCGTCCTGCAGCGCATACGCGAGATCGAAACCTCGTATACCGAAATCCGCCACGCGTACCGAGGCTGGGAAGTCGCACTTGGAAAGCTGCTGCGCTACTTCGACTCCAAAACCGTCATCTCCAAGAAAAATGTTGCCTATACCAGCGATCAGGATGCTGGGTTTCTGCACTGCATCCTTCTGACGCTGCTCCTCAATAGGAAGTGGTTCGACTTCAGACGAATCAAAGAAAAAGCGGTGACCAGGCTGTCGCAGCAGTCCCATGTCGCGTCCCGGGTCGTTATCGAGGACGACACATACATGCGCGTTGCCTTCATAATCCTGCTCGATGCTCTCAATCGTAGCGATCTGTCCATGCAGCGCGAGGTCCAGAATGTCCCCACCTTTATGGGGAAAAAGACGCACACGATCGCCGGTTCTGACTTCAATGCCGGAGATCATCAGGTGGTCGAGGAGTGCCTTATCCTCAAGCAATTGCCATTCCCATTCGTTCATCGCGCCTCCTTGTTTAAAGGATGCAGTCCCCGCAATGCGCCATGAAGCTTCATGAACTGCTCCGGCGGCATACTCTCGGTGCGTTCAAGGATCTGGCGAGCGCGCTGGTCCGATTGCCGCATCTCTTGCTTTTCTTCCTCTGTCATCGTCAGAATTCGCAGAGAAAGGATCTCGTCGATCTCGGTTCCGTCAAATAGGCTCCCAGGACTCTCAGGAGCGATTTGCGGGTAGTCGTAGAGAATGATTGGTGACGACAGCATCGTGTTCCGCTCTCCCTCTTCACCAACCAGGACCGGCCAGGTTCCGAGATTGTTGCATTCTGCAACCAGACTCCGCAGATTCTCCGGAGGATCGAGCAGCGACACAAACAGGCCGTCTTCGACCGTCAGAATGGTGTGCGCGGACACGAGCGAATACATCAGGGCATCGGCACGGCTCTGCCGTTGCGGTGATTCGTCAGAAGTGAGATTGCGAATACGTACGGTGACTTTGATTACGTCATCCTGATGTGCCTTCGAGCCGATTTCGACTGAACCGCAAACTGTCTCCCACCCGCGAATGATGACGCCGGCGATCAAACCATTTTCGTCTCGAAGGGTCTCAAATTCTCTCCCCGAAGGGAACGTAAACAGCATGGGCTGATGGAGGAAAAGGGCGGCAGGAAGCAATGACGGTGCGGATACCTCGCGTTCCATCGCCTCCTGCCAGGGCACAAAAGTCTGGCCGCCAACTTCCAGCTTGTCCACAACCTCGAATTCTGGCTCTGTGCCTTCTGGAAGTTCGTGCAGAAGATGCGAGAGTCTTCCGATCGAACGATTGACAATCTGCAGGGATCGAATCTTCACGCTAAGGCGCGTGAATGAGTCGCATTGCAGGAGGCATTCCGTCTGCATCATCCATGCTTCAGTGCCATTTTGCTGTTCGCTGTAGGATCGGGGGCAGAGCACCCCGAAATTCCAACGCTGCTGGTTTTTTACGGCTGACGCGCGATAGGGATAAAGCATGTAGCCCTCGTAGAGCACGGCCTCGGCGATCTTTTCCACGTGATCGAGATTCATGAGTTCACCGTCTCTTCAACGGGCAGCACGCTCTCCAGGGCCTGCTCCCAGGTGGGGATTCCGCGTTGCGTTTTGTACTGGTACAGGCGCTCAAAGACGTCGCGGCGCAGATTCAGCCAGACGTTGTTGGGATAATAGGAATCCATCATGCCGCGCCACACTTTAATAGGAAGCTTGAATTTGGCTTCCTGCTCCCATGAAATCGGCGCCACTTGTAACACATCCTCTGAATCCGCATAGAACACAGTGCCACTGAACATCAGATGAAGAGGTATCTCCCCGGCTGTCAAACCTTCAAAGTACTTCGTGGCCGCCACGTTGAAATCGAAGGTGCAATGAATAGGAAGATCGACAAGCGTGCTGCCCTGAAAACTGGGCACGACAATGCTGGCATGGGTCCACAACAGGCTGCGGAGAGTCTGGCTCCAGCGTTCGGGTTCTCCGAAGAGATCGCGCATGCTCGCTTGCTCTTCTGGTGTATAGCGCCGACGAGTGACATCAATCTGAATCTGGCAGCGCAATGCAACTGTGTGGATGGTCTCGCTGGCATTTGCATTCGTGATGCGGAGCTTAAAGGCAAGCGTAGGTGCTATCGCAAACGGGACGACGATCGCTTCCTCGATCCTGAAGCTTAGATCAGGCATGAGCTTCACCACTGACTACGTCGGCTCGCGACCTCAGTTCGGAGAAGAAGCGTCCGATTTCCACCCAAACCTCAGAGCCTCCGGAAAGCCCCTTCCAGTTGGCCCGAATCAGACCGACGAGCCTGTAACACTCATCGATGGGAGCGATATAGTACTCGGCCTCAGATAAATCGTGCGCATGCCCTACCCGGTTGACGAGCAAGGCTTCGATGTCGGGTTGCAGTTGGCTCAGGGCTGTATTCTCCTGCACAATCTCGCTCCAGGCATCGAGTGGGAGTAGAGACTCAACCGCGCCGGCAGGACTGGGGTAGAGTGTGACAATTCTGCCTTCCACGCTCGAGCGAAAGAAGAAGGCCATGTTGATGGGGATCAACAGGTTTTCCCACTGCGCGTCCGTCATCCGGAAACCGGCCAGAAACTGAGCCCACCTCGACACGCGGCGGTATTTGCCACCCGCCATTCCATCAAAGAGCGTTGCACAGGCCTCACAGGCGCAAACGATTTGCCGTGACGCAATCTCTACCAGATGGGAGTGTTCATGCGCTAAGGCAGCGCTGCACAACTCACAACGCTCAGCCGGAGGGCGCGAACGGGCGAATTGGCGGAGGGTGGCGAATGCCTGATCCAGTGGCGTGGATGTGTCAGCAGGCATGGTCAGCCTTTCTCCGCCCAGAAATAACGTGGCCCCAATCGGCACCTTCCACTTCCGCGCCGTGCATTGCCAATACCGGCGCAGGTGCCGGATGCTTCAACAGATTCTCCAGTGGAACAAAGCCGGAAGCACCTTCATCTTCCGATCCGAGAATCTCCAGTGACGTCATATCCGGCGCCAGCTCATACAGACTTTCTTCCACGATGGACTGCAGGTTCTTCGTGGTAGATCCACACGCGTGGCCGGAAGTGTGAAGCCGCAGTCGAACCGCTCCATTCTGGATGCTGAGCAGTTCCACTTTGGTATCGAATTTACGCAGGCGCGCCCCTGTATTGTCGAGCGCCCTCAAGACACGGGTCTCCAAATCTTCGGGATGGAGGGAATAAAGGAGAAGCAGGTTCCGAACGATTGGATCCTGACCGAATCTGCTGATGAGAGCGTTGCCCTGCTCCACTGACTCAAAGACTATCTCCATCATTCGCTCCAGCCCGGTGCCGTGGACTTCCATCAGGAGTTGGGCCAACTCACGGGCCGGCACTCTTGAACTACCGGCCGGCATCTGGTCGAGTTCGCCGACCAGAGTGCCGAGCTGTCGGATCTTTTCCTGGAATTCCTTTTCGCTAGCCACGCCACTCCTTCTCTGAGCACCTATAGAACGAGAGCGCAGCCCCCGATGAAGCACACCACCTGCTCAGGCACCACACTGCTCGCTCGCAGCCCACAACCTCGTAGGTATGAACATTGCAGGCACACCTAAGGTT
Source organism: uncultured Acidobacteriaceae bacterium (assembly GCA_963743135.1). Classification (GTDB taxonomy): domain Bacteria; phylum Acidobacteriota; class Terriglobia; order Terriglobales; family Acidobacteriaceae; genus Silvibacterium. Next base: position 13,248 of record CAVUON010000005.1, on the reverse strand, counting down.
GTAGTCCGAACATCGGAGAATGATGCGTCTCAAGCACCTTGCCATTCCCCAGATACATGTGCACGCCGCAAGGCAGGCACGGATCGAAGCTCCTGACTGTCCGCATGATATCGATACCCTTGAAGTTTTCCGGACCGTTTTCTTCGAAGATCGGCGTATTCTGCACCGCGTCCTCGTACGGCCCGGGCGTTCCGTAGATATCGCGTGGGTTTGCATTCCAGGGGGTTGGAGGATACGGATGGTAGTTGGCGATTTTGTGATTCTTAATCACCACATGATGCGACAACACTCCGCGAACAGCCTCGTGGAAGCCGCATCCTATAGCTTCTTCCGGAACCTTGAAGTCATTCCAGGTTTTGGTTCTGCCAGCATGCAATTCGGCAAGCGCCTGTTCGGCGAAATAAAGAGCGGCCGCAGCAGCATAAGCCTGGAAGTACGTGCGCGCACGATCGCGCTCAATGGCATTGCTCCACTTGGGAATCTTCCACTCTAATTCCACCTCAGGCAGCGACATCGTCTTCGGAAGATAAATCTTCACGCTGTGACCGGTGGCTTTGATGTAGCCGATGTCCACAATGCCGGCCAATGCGGTCGCCCAGAAGCGCGCAATGGGACCGCCGCCTGTATCGAGTGCGAGGTAGTCTTTCGTGCGCTTGTCGTACCACCGGGGAGACATGACCCACGTATATTTGCCCGCAAAGTCGCGCTTCTGCGGCTTCGGGAAAGTGCTCTGGTTCCAGGGGTGCCGCTGATCTACAGGATTTCCCAGAGGGTCCTTCCTCACAAAGGTCTCTGAACTCTGCCAGTCGTCGTAGTAGGAGCTGCCCAGTAAAATGCGGATGTTCAAGTTGATGTCTACCAAGTCTGTAGTGATCAACTTGCCGTCCACCACGACGCCCGGCGTTACGAACATGCCGCGGCCCCAATCGGTCATCCTCTCGTAGGTGTAGTCGCAGACATCGGGGTTATTGAACGAGCCCCAGCAACCGAGGAGAATCCGCCGCCTTCCGACCTCTTCATAACCGGGGAGGGCTTCGTAGAAGAAATCAAAGAGATCGTCGTGTAGCGGCACGACCTTCTTCATGAACTCTACGTATTTCATCAATCTGACGATGTAATCGGTAAAGAGCTGGACTGTCGGCACCGTGCCCACTCCGCCCGGGTAAAGTGTGGAGGGATGCACGTGCCGTCCTTCCATCAGGCAGAACATTTCGCGGGTCATCCGGCTCATCTGAAGTGCCTCGCGATAGAAAGCTCCAGTAAAGGGATTGAGCGCCGTCATAATGTCGCTGATATTGCGGTAGCCATGCAGTTCAGCGTGCGGCGAGGCGGTCTTTTGCGCCTTTTCCCAGACGCCGGGATTGGTCTCCTTCACCATCTGCTCGCAGAAGTCCACGCCGACCAGATTGTCCTGAAAAATGTTGTGATCGAACATGTACTCGGCTGCTTCACCCAGGTTGACAATCCATTCGGCAATCGGAGGCGGTTTTACTCCAAACGCCATATTTTGTGCGTATGTGGCGCATGTGGCGTGATTGTCGCCACAGATGCCGCAGATTCGGCTCGTAATGAAGTGCGAGTCTCTCGGGTCTTTTCCCTTCATGAAGATGCTGTAACCACGGAAGATCGATGACGTGCTGTGACACTCGGCAACCTTTCGCTTGCCGAAGTCGATCTTCGTGAAGATTCCGAGACTGCCGACGATTCGGGTGATCGGATCCCAGTTCATCTCTACTAACTGGCTTGACTTAGTGGCATCTTCCTGGTGTTCAGCAGTAAGCGTTCCCATCTTGGTGGCTCCTTGAGTGAGTTAGTAGGACCTGGGGTGATAGCCGGTTGTAAGCTCGGCGCGCGGATGCCGCCACTTGGGCTCTTTGTTCACTGTTGAATTGGTGAGCGACCGTAGGGCCCGAATAGCTTTGCCATAGGCGCCGACCGCAGCACTGGAGATTTTTGCGCCGGGAGGCTCATCCATGAAGGGCATGAATTTATCCGGAAAGCCCGGCATGGTGCAGCCGATACAGATGCCGCCCACGTTGGGACAGCCTCCGATTCCGGCCATCCAGCCTCGCTTCGGCACGTTACAGTTCACTACCGGTCCCCAGCAGCCTAGCTTCACAATGCACTTGGGAGAGCTGTAAGAAGTGGCGAAATCGCCTTGCTCGTAGTACCCAGCACGGTCGCAACCTTCATGCACCGTCTTTCCGAACAGCCACGTGGGTCTGAGCTGATCATCGAGCGGGATCATCGGCGCGAGGCCGGCAACCTGGTACAGCAGGTACAGGACAGTCTCCATGAAATTGTCCGGCTGAACCGGGCATCCCGGAACATTTACGATTGGGAGGCCGGCCTTCGACTTCCAGCCCCAGCCAAGATAGTCGGCCAGGCCCATGCATCCTGTAGGGTTGCCCTCCATTGCGTGAATGCCGCCATAGGCGGCACAGGTTCCGCACGCGACGACAGCGAGAGCCTTCGGGGTTAGACGATCAATCCATTCGTTGGTTGTAATCGGTTGGCCCGTGTTGGGATTCGTTCCCAGAGCCGCCCAATAGCCCTCTTTCTTGATCTTCTCGTTGGGAATGGAACCCTCGACAACAAGAACAAAGGGCTCAAGCTTCCCTTGTTCGGCCAGATACCAGTACTTGAGAAAATCGTCGCCGTTCTCGTAAGCGAGAACAGGGTTGTGCAGGTGCACTTTCGGCAGGCCGGGAATTGCACCTAGAAGCACATCTTCAATGCTGGGCTGTGTTGCCGCGGTAATCGATACCGAATCTCCATCACAGCCCAGACCTGCCGTGATCCAGAGTATGTGCACTTCCGCTACGGCAGGTTTTTTCTGTGTAACTCGACCGTAAGGCACTGCTTCCGCTGTCATATGGTGGATTCTCCTCTCGGAAATGCAACTCGTTTGTGGGGATGGAAGGCGGGATTTCTCCGCCGTCGCAAGCAAACAAACCATGACAACAAAAGCCGAATGCGACTCACAAGCAGGACAGACCTTATTTTTTCTTCATACCAAATACCCTTGGTTCTATAAGAGATTCCCTGATGGGGTCCCTTCATCCGGCCAGGTAGGCACAGCGGCTCGCTTTGCGGATCTCGCGAGAACCTCGGTCCCGCTCAGGATGCTTTTTCGCTGATTTTTGATTGAATGGCGTGCTGAACAAGCTCTCGTCCACTGCGAAGCGACAGCTTCTCTTTGATATGGGCCTGGTAGGTTTCGACTGTCTTTATGCTGAGGTGTAGTTTTTCGGCAATCTGGCGGGTGCCGCGGCCTTCGCCGATCAAACGAAACACCTCCAGTTCACGATCGGATAGAGCAGAGAGCTGGGACTTCATGTCTGCTGAAACGCCGCTGATGTATTGATGGAGCAGTTTGTTAGCCATTCGATCGCTGAGGTAGATGTCCCCGCCGAGAATACGCCGTACGGCGACGAGAACCTTCTCTGTGGCCTCCTGCTTCATGATGTAGCCGTTGGCGCGGGCCCGCAGCGCGCGCTCTGCATAAATAGACTCGTCATGCATGGAGAGAATCAGCACGGGAAGGTCCGGATATAACGTCCGGAGGCTCTTCAACAAGTCCAGCCCATCCGGACCATTCAATGAGATGTCTGCGATCAGGATGTCCGGCTGCTTCCCAGCAATTGCCATCATGGCGGCCTGCGCTTCTTCAGCCTCGCCGCAAACCGCAAGATCCTGTTCCCGGTTAATTAATAACGCCAGCCCTTGACGCAATAGGGGATGGTCATCCACCACGAAGACAGTCTTCTTCTTAACCCTCGGTAGAGCTTGCGATCTGTCCGTCTCCACCCTTTGCATACTATGTATCACCCTGCGCCGGAAAGATGCAGCTAACCACTGTTCCTCGGGTTGCGTCTCGCTTTATTTCAAGCGCTCCCCCTATCATTCCTGCCCGGTAATTCATAATGTGCAGCCCCATGCCGTGAGTACCTTTGGGATTTTCCGTAATACCCTTGCCGTCATCTTTTATTACCAAGGTGCCTCGGCCCTGTTCAGCGGTCAACTGGATCAGTATCTTCAGTGGGTCGCCATGCTTGATCGCGTTATTCACCGCCTCCTGAGCGATGTGATAAAGATGTGTGGCCATCGTGTAGTCGTGAATCAAGACGGGTGTTTCACAATGAAAGCGGCATGATATTCCAAAGAGGTCTTCTACTTCAGCCGCCCATAGCTGCAATGCCGACATCAGGCCTTGTGAATCAGAAACTACCGGAAGCAGTCCCCTCGCCAATTCGCGTGTCTTATAGATCGCTTCATTCACGAGCTTCACAATTTTGGCTGCGTCTTCTGTCTCCGACCTTTTCTGCTCTGCCAGCTTTGCTTCATGCACCTTGGCCATAAACGCGATCCCGGTCAGATGCTGGCCAAGGCCATCATGCAGGTCCTGCCCAATTCGACGCTGTTCTCTCGCGCTTATATCCAGGATCGCTTTTTCCAAATGCTTTCGTTCGGTAATGTCAATGCCCGTGGCAATGATGTAATTGGCCGTGTCGCCACTGCCCGGCAAAAGTGTACTCGTCCATGCAATCAGTCGCTGATCTCCATGCCGCGTAACCCAGCAGCTCTGATAGTCCTGCGGAAGAAGGTCCGTTCGCATCACTTCGAAAATGCCCCGGAAGCGGTCTGTTTCCTCGGGCGGGAGGAACAAATCCCAAACATATTTGCCCTGAACCTCCTCCATCGAATATCCGGTTGTGAGCTCACAGGCCGGGTTGAACCGCAGAATGCGCCCTTCGCTATCGAGGACAACGACGAGTGCCCCCACGGTGTCTAAGATCGCTGAGACGAAATTGCGTTCTTTCTGAAGATCTTCTTCGATACGTTTGATATCTGAGATGTCGAATGCGACCCCGTGAATGAACCAGGGGCGACCGTCTTCTTGCCGCATCATTCGGGCATCGCAATGGAACCAGATAACGCGACCATCGCGCGCGATGACCCGATACGAAGATCGCAGCGGCTTGCCCGAGAGAAACATCTCGGCGGCTTCCAGGCTCCATCGTTGCTTGTCATCGGGGTGAATGTGCTGATACCAGCGAACTGGATCTTCCAGCCATTCTTCTCGCGAATAGCCAAGGGAAGCTTCAATCTGCGGGCTTACATATGCTTCGCTGATACCGCGGTCGAGATAAGCCATGAAGACAACCGCCGGTATTTGCTCTAACAGAGCGCGATATTTCGCTTCAAGGTTTGGTACTTGCGGATCCGCAGCCGGCGCTTGCCCCTTTTCCGTGAAATGCCCCGGGACATAGGCAGGACTCGTGGCCGAGTCGCCGAATACTCGCGCGAGGTCGAGAAGGATAGCTTCCGCTTCGGCAATACCCGGGAGCCCTTCGGCGGCGTCAGCGAACTGTTTCTTGCTGCTCCCCCGTTTTCCAACGGTTCCCACAAACGAAGACATCCTCATACTCCAAACGCCGCATGTTCGGTTGCTTGTCTCTTGCTATCAGAGAGATGTCCCGGCGTCATTCTGGTTGCCCGGAGCGCGAGGCCTTTGTCGCCAACTCGGCTCCTTATTGAGCGATGCCTGCGTAAAGCGGCGCAACGCATGGATGGCCCGCCCGTAAGTCTGAACGGCGGCGGAAGACAGCAGCGAGCCGGGTGGCTGATCCATAAACGGCATAAACTTATCTGGAAATCCCGGCATCGTACATCCGATGCAGATGCCACCTACATTGGGACACCCGCCGATGCCCGCCATCCAGCCACGCTTGCCCACATTGCACTGCACCACCGGTCCCCAGCACCCGAGTTTTACGATGCAAAGCGGCGATCCATATTCCTCTGCAAATTGTGCCTGCTCATAATAGCCGCCGCGATCACAACCTTCATGCACGGTATTACCGAAGAGCCAGGTGGGACGCAGAGCCTCATCGAGCGGGATCATAGGGGCGCGTCCGGCTGCCATGTGGAGCAAATAAAGGAGCGTCTCCATGAAATTGTCAGGCTGGACCGGACATCCGGGAACGCAAACGATTGGTATATCAGCTTTCGAGCGCCACTGCCAGCCAAGGTAATCAGGCAAGCCCATACATCCCGTTGGATTGCCTTCCATGGCATGAATTCCCCCGTACGTCGCACAAGTTCCGGCAGCAATGACCGCCCATGCTTTTGGCGCCAACCTATCAATCCATTCACATGTCGTTATGGGCTGACCAGTTGTCTTGTCCGTTCCAAAAGATGCCCAGTAGCCTTGCTCCTTGTTGCTTTCGTTCGGAACTGAGCCTTCCAGCACGAGAATGAAAGGGTTCGTTTTCCCTTCCGCGGCCTGATGGAAGCGCTTCATGAAGTCATCCCCAACCTCGGAAGCGAGAAAGGGATTATGGAAATGCACCTTGGGAATCCACGGGAGGGCTCCAAGGACAACGTCCTCAATGCTGGGCTGCGTGGCTGCTGTCATCGCGATTGTGTCCCCGTCGCAACCCAGGCCTGCTGTTATCCATAGGACATCTATTTCCGAAATGGGTGACGATTTGCGATCCGAGCGACGAGCAGCTCCCATGGGTAAGAACGCTTTCGTTCCTATGCGGAATGCAGCGCCGCATGGAAAAATTCACGGCTCCATCTTGGGCTTCAAACTCGATTTAGGCAAGACCGGACTGATCCACATGGGGAAAGAGCCGCTCCAATGATTGGGCCGGGCGATTCTGATTCGCCCGGGGATCCACCGAAACTACTCACCGAGCAGCGCCACTCGCAATTACATGAACCGGATTCTGAGGTAGCGACGAATATCCGGCGCCATCGAGACCAACAATGTAATCATTCCCAATGAAGCCACCGTCCAAATTGTTTTCTTCATTCATCCACCTCGCATTCGAATAGATTCTGAATCTGCATCTCAAGAAATAAAAAGTACGCCCGGTCATATTAGTTATGATGCGATGCAGGTGACAAGCATTACGCCTATCCGCAAAATCTTTGCTCGTGGTACATCCGGTCCTGTTGCCAGCCAGACGGGAAATAACATTGCAGAGCCTAATGCTCTCCTGCGGATTTTGCTCAGTTGTAAAAAGGTAATTCCTCCACGGTTGACCTCGACGATCATGGCGCTGGGCGCCCATGCTCCACGCAAAACGATTCTGTGCTTCCAATACGCGGTTTACGAACCGCGACGGCAGGCGCCGAAGATACTGATGGCCATTTCCTATAGCCGCACTATTCTTGAGGGCCTGGACGGGTCCGCACCCTTGGCAAATTGGATGTTCTCCACGACGGAGAACTGTGCTATGTTTTCATCACCCGCAAGTGAGCCCATCCCCCTATTGGGTACTTAAGAGGTCTCTCCTGTTAGCGCGAGCGAAGTGATGTCCTGTCCCGATGCTGCTCGCAGTGGGGCGCGGTCCCAGCATTCTTGCCTTGAGGCCAGTCATCATGTCAGCAAATGCCGTCCTCCGCGGCGCTCTTCTTATCGTCTTTTCGCTGGCGAGCGCCGCGTCCGCAGCCGTCACGATCTCACCCAAGAGCGCCACGGTGAGCGAGGGTGCCACGCAGCAGTTCACTGCCAGTGCCAGTGCTACCTGGACGGCTTCCTGCGGGACAGTCTCGAGCACAGGGCTCTACACACCGCCGCTGTCCAACAGGGTCTGTATTGTCACGGCCACCCCGACGGCGGGCGGCGGCGCGGCTACCGCAACCGTGACCGTCACCTCACCTTTAACCATTACGCCGCTGACCGTGAATACGCCTCAGAACTCGACGCAGCAGTTCACGGCTTCGGCTCCGGCAAGCTGGAGTGTGGGCTGCGGTACGATCACCGCCGGTGGACTGTTCACGGCCTCGGCTGCGGTGGGAAGCAATTGCAGCATCGAAGCCACGGCGGCCAGCGGCACGAAGTACCACTTCTTTGGCAACGATCACATTACGGCGCCGGTCAGCGGCGGCCCGCTGACCGTCTTGCCCACTTCGGCCACGGTGAGCGAGGCGGCCACGCAGCAGTTCACTGCCAGTGCCAGTGCCACCTGGGCGGCTTCCTGCGGCTCGGTTTCGAGCAAGGGGCTGTACACAGCGCCCCTGGCTGCCGAGGCCTGCATGGTCACGGCCACCCCGACCGGGAGCGGCAGCGCCGCTTCGGCCACCGTGACCGTAACCTCTCCGATCAGCATCACTCCGCCGAGCGCCGTTACACCTCAAAACTCGACGCAGCAGTTCACTGCCAGCTCCTCCGTCACCTGGCGCGCCTCGTGCGGCTCGATCTCGAGGTCCGGCCTGTTTACCGCACCCGCCACCCAAGGGGCGTGCTCCATTATCGCAACTGCCGCGAGCGGCACGGCATACACCGCCACCGCCAATGACAACGTTGTCTCCGCCGCGACCTTCACTGTCTCACCCAAGAGCGCCACGGTGAGCGAGGGTGCCACGCAGCAGTTCACTGCCAGTGCCAGTGCTACCTGGACGGCTTCCTGCGGGACAGTCTCGAGCACAGGGCTCTACACACCGCCGCTGTCCAACAGGGTCTGTATTGTCACGGCCACCCCGACGGCGGGCGGCGGCGCGGCTACCGCAACCGTGACCGTCACCTCACCTTTAACCATTACGCCGCTGACCGTGAATACGCCTCAGAACTCGACGCAGCAGTTCACGGCTTCGGCTCCGGCAAGCTGGAGTGTGGGCTGCGGTACGATCACCGCCGGTGGACTGTTCACGGCCTCGGCTGCGGTGGGAAGCAATTGCAGCATCGAAGCCACGGCGGCCAGCGGCACGAAGTACCACTTCTTTGGCAATGATCACATTACCGCGCCGGTCAGCGGCGGCCCGCTGACCGTCTCGCCCACGAGCGCCACGGTGAGCGAGGGCGCCACGCAGCAGTTCACTGCCAGTGCCGGTGCCACCTGGACTGCTTCCTGCGGCTCAGTTTCGAGCGCGGGTCTCTACACCGCGCCGCTGGCTGCTGAGGCCTGTACCGTGACGGCAACTCCCACGGCTGGCGGGAGCGCCGCATCGGCGACCGTGGCCGTCACCTCTCCTATCACCATCAGTCCGCCGAGCGCTGTCTCCCCTCAAAACTCGACGCAGCAGTTCACTGCCAGCTCCTCCGTCACCTGGGCCGCTTCTTGCGGAACGATTTCGAACTCAGGCCTGTTTACTGCGTCCGCCACTCAAGGAGCGATTTGTTCGATTACGGCCACTGCCGCGAGCGGCACGGCATACACCGCCATCGCGACCGACACCATCGGACCGTCGGGTGTCTTTACAATCTCACCCACGAGCGCAACGGTGAGCGAGGGCGCCACGCAGCAGTTCACTGCCAGTGCCAGTGCCACCTGGACTGTTTCCTGCGGCTCCGTTACCAGCTCTGGCGCCTATACAGCCCCGCTCACGCCCAGCCCCTGCACCATCGCTGCTACTGCGACCGATGGCAGCGGACAGATGGCAAGCGCCGTGGCCACCACGAGCTCGCCGATCACCCTCACTCCGGCTACGGTCAATCTGCACGCCCTCAACACGCAGTCCTTTACCTCCAGCCAGCCGGCCACCTGGACAGCCTCGTGTGGCTCGATCTCCAGCTCCGGCCTGTTTACGGCACCTGCCTCGCCCGGGAACTGCACTCTTACTGCGACTGCTTCCAGCGGCACCCCTTTCACCGCAGTAGCCGCTGCCAACGTGGATGTTGTGAACTACACCGCTTGGAAGGGAGGCGGCGGTAACACCGGTGCCCAGACCGACGAGCTGCTGCTCACTCCGTCCAACGTCAACTCGTCGTCCTTCGGAATAAGTTGGACAGCCAGTGTGGACGGCTGGGTCAACGCGCAACCGCTGTACATGAACGGACTGATGATCAACGGATCGCCGCATAATGTGGTCTTTGTGGCCACCGGGAACGATAGTGTCTATGCGTTCGACGGAGACACGGGTGCGCAACTCTGGCAGGTCAGCCTGATTCCGTCCGGGGCAACCGCCGTGGCTGCATCTACAGTGGGTTTTAACGGCTCACCGCAGATCGGCGTCCTAAGTACCCCGGTGATCGATCCTTCCACGAACACCATGTATGTGGTCAGCGAGACCTCGGAACAAAACGCCACCTACTTCCCGCACCGGCTCCATGCGCTCGACATCACGACGGGCAACGAGAAGTTCGGTGGGCCGGTGCTGATCTCCAACCCCCAAATGGCGGCGATCCACAAGCTGCAGCGGCCGGGACTGTTGCTGGCCAATGGCTCAATCTACATCGGCATTGGGTCCATGCAGGATGAGCAACCCTATAGTGGACTGCTTTTCGCCTTCAACGCCCAGACCTTGGGAGAGCAGGCAGCGTGGGTGACGACGCCGTCCGGTATTGAGGGTGGCATCTGGATGGGAGGGGCGGCGCCGTCTGTCGATGAGAATGGGGATATCTATGTCGCCACGGGGAATGGCACCTTCGACGGCTCCGTCAACTTCGGCGAGGCGGCGGTTAAGTTCAGTCCCGGGTTGCAGGTGCTCGATTACTTCGCGCCTTACAACTTCGCGACCTATGATGATTCCAATATCGACCTGGGATCGGGGGACGTGATGGTTGTTCCGGACCAGAGCGGCCCTTACCCGCACGAGTTGATTGTTTGCGGTAAACCTACGCCGATTTATGTGCTTAATCGGGACAACCTGGGCCAGGTGGGCGCAACATCGGACAACATCATCCAGCGTCTTGATGATGAGCTTGGCCAGCTCGGCCCGGGTACCACTTTGTATGCTTGTTACACTGCGCCCGCGATGTGGGGACAAAATGTCTACTTCGGCGGAAAATTCGATGTTCTAAAAATGTTTACGCTGAATGCGAGCACAGGCATGCTCTCCTCCAGTCCCGTATCGCAAGGCGCATTAGCCTATGGTTATCCGGGAGCGGATCCGGTTGTTTCGGCAAACGGCACCACTAACGGCATCGTCTGGACGATCGATACCGGGACGAGCACACTTCGCGCCAATGACGCTGCAAATGTCGCAAACCTTCTCTATTCGGGCGCCCTTGCCGGGGGCACGCTCAGTTGGACGGTGCCTACGGTGGTCAATGGGCATGTGTACGTGGGAGAGAAGGGCACGGTCTTTGCCTTCGGCTTGAAGTAAGAATGGGCCGCAGCTTTTCATCAAATATCAGCTTCTCTACGTGCCGATCTTCCGGCCCTCGCGGTTCAACAGCACGCGGATCATGCAATACCCACAGCGCACTCTGATCCGTGCGACCTCCCGGATGCGCATCCGTAACTCGATCCGTTGCTCCTGGTGGCTGTCGTCGCGATGCGTCGCTTGGGCCAGTTCCAGAACTCAACATGCGTACCGTTCGCTCACCCGATACGTCTGCTCCAGATACTTCACCAGCAGGCGGCGAGAGGGCTTCACAGTTTTCTTCTGAGCACATCCTGCAGCATCGTTTTATCCAGCGTCAGCTCCGCCATCAGCTGCTTCAGTCGCGTGTTCTCAGAACCTATTTCACATTAGGTAGCATCCACAGAGTTCATGAGACCACCGTGCGACGAAGCCGTAATCCGGTCAGGGGATGTCGCAACGCCGCGTGCGGCAGAAGCGAGAATGTGGATACTCGCCGCGACCATTATCGGCTCCAGCATGGCCTTCATTGACAGCACGGTCGTCAATGTCGCTCTGCCCGCGCTCCAATCCAGCTTTGATGCAACGGTCATAGATGTGCAATGGGTGGTCGAGTCTTACGGCCTGTTCCTGGGAGCGTTGATTCTTGTTGGCGGCTCGCTCGGCGATTTGTTTGGCCGCCGTTTGATGTTCGTGCTGGGTGTGGCGATTTTCGCCGTGGCTTCCGCGGGTTGCGGGGCTGCGTCGAACATACATCAGCTGATCATTGCGAGGAGCATTCAAGGTGTCGGGGCGGCACTCCTCGTACCCGGCAGTCTTGCGATTATCAGTACATCCTTCGACGAGAAGAGCCGCGGTCACGCGATCGGCACATGGTCTGGCTTTACGGCGATCACTACCGCGGTGGGGCCCGTTCTCGGCGGCTGGCTGGTTCAGCATGCTTCCTGGCACTGGGTGTTTTTTATCAATCTCCCGCTTGCGGCGGCGGTGATAGTCATTTCGTTTTGGCATATTCCTGAAAGCCGCAGCGCGCCCGGTGGCCATGTCGATTGGCTTGGAGCCCTGGTTGTCACTCTCGGATTAGCGGGCCTGGTTAACGGGTTCATCGAATCGGCGAACATGGGGTGGGGACATCCTCCGGTGCTAGCCAGCTTGATGGTGGGCTGCGGCTGTCTGATTTTGTTCCTGTTCGTCGAAGCGAGCGTGCCTTCACCGATGGTTCCGCTGGTGCTATTCGCATCTTCCAGCTTTAGTGGCACCAACCTACTCACGCTGTTTCTCTATGCCGCTATTGGGATTTTCTTCTTCTTGTTTCCGTTGAATCTGATCCAAGTCCAGGGGTATTCCGCAACGGCAACGGGTGCCGCTGTGCTGCCACTGATTGCCCTGATCTTCTTTCTTTCTCGCTGGTCCGGAGGTCTGGTGACGCGTTATGGCCCAAGACCTCCGTTGATTATCGGCCCGCTCATTGCTGCGTTGGGGTTTGTTCTATTCGCTATACCTTCGGTAGGCGGGAGCTACTGGAAGTCGTTTTTCCCAGCGGTGATTGGTCTTGGTTTTGGCATGGCGATTACCGTGGCTCCTCTCACCACGGTTGTCATGGATTCAGTGGGCCAGGATCGTGTCGGGGCGGCGTCTGGAATCAATAATGCTGTTGCGCGCGTCGCGGGCGTCCTTGCGATTGCGGTCCTTGGAATTGTGATGCTGAAGGCTTTTGGGTCACACTTAAATCACAGCCTGGCTCACCTTTTGCTGCCGACTGGCATTTTGGATAAAGTTCAAGCGGACGAAATCAAACTCGCAGGCTTGCAGGTGCCCGCGGGGCTTGATTCCGGTACGAGAGCCGCCCTAACAAAATCGATTGGAGAAGCATTCGTATTCGGATTCCGAATCGTGATGTTCATTTGCGCAGGCCTGTCTGTAGCGAGTTCCGCGGTTGCGCGGCTTATGATTCCGAAAGGGACACTGGATCTTTCCTTGACTCGCTCCGGACGGTGACCGGGCTGGTTTGCCTTCGGATGTGTCTGATTTGGCGCAGAACCAGGGACACGCCTTCGACTGATACCAGCACGTCGTCAAGGAAGGAGACTCCGACGCATATGACCAGAGCCCGTGCCATGACCGCTGTGGCCGGTCTCGCGGGATCGAAAAGGTATCGGCGAGGAGCTAAGCATGGATAATCCAACAAATGTTGGGCAGAAGGCCGGT